>OZ245762.1:1222500-3817500 GCA_965227525.1 Fulvivirga sp.
CCCGAAATGCTTTTAGGAGCAGCGTGGAGGTTATTCTGATAGAGGTAGAGCTACCAATAGGACTAGGGGGAGTCACATCCTACCAAATCCTGATGAACTCCGAATGCTATCAGATTTACTCTGCAGTGAGGGCATGGGTGCTAAGGTCCATGTCCGAGAGGGAAAGAACCCGGACCAACAGCTAAGGTCCCCAAGTGTATACTAAGTTGAACTAAGGTAGTTCAGTTGCCGAGACAGCCAGGATGTTGGCTTGGAAGCAGCCACTCATTTAAAGAGTGCGTAACAGCTCACTGGTCGAGCGACAGAGCATCGATGATAATCGGGCATTAAGTATACCACCGAAGCTTTGGCAGTATTTATACTGGGTAGGGGAGCATTCTAACAGTGCTGAAGGTGTGGCGTGAGCCATGCTGGAACTTTTAGAAAAGCAAATGTAGGCATAAGTAACGATAAGGCGGGTGAGAAACCCGCCCACCGATAGACTAAGGTTTCCTGATCAACGCTAATCGGATCAGGGTTAGTCGGGACCTAAGGCGAACCCGAAGGGGGTAGTCGATGGACCATGGGTTAATATTCCCATACTACCGTTAACAGCGATGGAGAGACGGAGAAGTGAAAGGCTCGCGTGCTGACGGAATAGCACGTTAAAGGGTGTAGGTATTAGGACTGTAGGCAAATCCGCAGACCTAGCTGAACCTGATAGTACCGCAATCCTTCGGGAGCGCGGATAGTGGCCCTAATCAGGCTTCCAAGAAAAACTTCTAAGTAATGTTAACGGTACCCGTACCGCAAACCGACACAGGTAGTCAAGGAGAGAATCCTGAGGTGCTCGAGTGATTCGTGGCTAAGGAACTAGGCAAAATGGCCCTGTAACTTCGGGAGAAGGGGCGCCTCCCCACCTTCGGGTGGGAGGCCGCAGTGAAAAGATCCAGGCGACTGTTTAGCAAAAACACATGGCTTTGCGAAATCGAAAGATGATGTATAAGGCCTGACACCTGCCCGGTGCTGGAAGGTTAAGGGGGGATGTTATCGACTTAGGTTGAGAAGCATTGAACTGAAGCCCCAGTAAACGGCGGCCGTAACTATAACGGTCCTAAGGTAGCGAAATTCCTTGTCGGGTAAGTTCCGACCTGCACGAATGGTGCAACGATCTGGATACTGTCTCGGCCACGAGCTCGGTGAAATTGTAGTCGCGGTGAAGATGCCGCGTACCCGCAACGGGACGGAAAGACCCCATGAACCTTTACTACAGCTTAACATTGACATTGTGTAAATAATGTGTAGGATAGGTGGGAGACACTGAAGCAGCCTCGCCAGGGGTTGTGGAGTCGTTGTTGAAATACCACCCTTTATTTACGTGATGCCTAATCCAGTAATGGAGACAGTGTTTGGTGGGTAGTTTGACTGGGGTGGTCGCCTCCAAAAGAGTAACGGAGGCTTCCAAAGGTTCCCTCAGCACGGTTGGTAATCGTGCGCAGAGCGCAATAGCATAAGGGAGCTTGACTGTGAGACCAACAAGTCGATCAGGGACGAAAGTCGGGTATAGTGATCCGGTGGTTCCGCATGGAAGGGCCATCGCTCAAAGGATAAAAGGTACTCTGGGGATAACAGGCTGATCTCCCCCAAGAGCTCACATCGACGGGGAGGTTTGGCACCTCGATGTCGGCTCGTCACATCCTGGGGCTGGAGAAGGTCCCAAGGGTTGGGCTGTTCGCCCATTAAAGTGGCACGCGAGCTGGGTTCAGAACGTCGTGAGACAGTTCGGTCCCTATCTGTTGTGGGCGTAAGAAGTTTGAGAGGATCTGTCCTTAGTACGAGAGGACCGGGATGGACCAACCTCTGGTGTACCGGTTGTGGTGCCAGCTGCACCGCCGGGTAGCTATGTTGGGAAGGGATAAGCGCTGAAAGCATCTAAGCGCGAAACCCACCTCAAGATGAGACTTCTTTATAAGGGACGTTATAGATGATGACGTTGATAGGCTGTAGGTGTAAAGACAGAGATGTCAAAGCCGAGCAGTACTAATTACCCGTAAGCTTTCCTAGTGCCGCAAGGCACTCGTAATTTTTTCACTACACATGTCAAAGATATTAGACTAGGCGAAAATGTTCGCTTAGCAAATTTTATGGTGACTATAGCGGTGGGGTCCACCTCTTCCCATTCCGAACAGAGAAGTTAAGCCCACCAGCGCCGATGGTACTGCAGTAAAATGTGGGAGAGTAGGTCGTTGCCAGACTTTATTATGAAGCCCATATCAATACGATATGGGCTTTTTTTATACCCAAATTTAAATAATTAACACTTCATTAATATTTGACATTTGAAGAGCGATAATATAGAGCATAAATTAATTGATTAATTTACTAGAGTACGATCTCACCGAGATACAGTGCCATAGTACGTGTTCATTAACAAATAGAAAAAAGGTAATTATGAGCATAATAACCTCTCTTCTATGATTGAACTAAATAGCTCTACAATCAGTGAGGTGAAATAATAAAAGCTTATTCCAATTATGAATAAATGTTCTTGTTTACAGTGACAATAGATATCTAAATAAACATTTAACCTTAAAGAAGCTAAAGTTAAACTCCTGTAAATATTAATTGAGTATTAAAACTATTATACTATTTTAAGGAAGTATCATTGAATTAGTCTGTAATAGACTCCTCTACAACTGAACTCTTCTCAAAGTTAAAAAGTAAAGAGAAACGTAGTGTTTCTGCAAGTGGGTGCTCTTGTTCTTGAGGTACTAAATAAGCGAAGTCAATACCAAATCTTTGGTATCTAAAGCCAAGACCAAGAGTTAAATACTTTCTGTTTCCTTTTTCTTCTGCTTCATAAAAGTAACCAATGCGTCCTGCAAAAGTATCGTTATACCAATACTCAACACCGGCTGAAACAGCAACCTCTTGTAATTCTTCGCTGAATCCGCCTTCCGCATCTCCAAAAGAACCAAACATACCGCTCAACAATGACTTGTCATTTTCTGACCCGTCTGCTTGAGGGCTAGGTACCATCAGCTTATTAAAATCTAGGCCAAAAGTTAATTTGTTGTAAGGGTCTAGACTTGTAGTAAAAGCCGCCCCTAACCTAAGATTAGTTGGAATGAAATCTTTATTGTTTTCATCTGAATACGAAATTTTTGCACCAATATTAGATATTACAGCCGCTAAGGCTAAGTTGGAGTTGCTTCCTCTAAGTATATCTTTATTATAATAAATACCTACATCTGCTGCGACACTGTTTCCAGGCTTAGCCTCAAGGTTACCTGAGGATGAAGTGAAATTTCCAATGAGATTAGAGTGTATGTACTTGCCATTTAATCCAATACTTAAATTCTGACTTAACATCCTTGAATAACTTAATGTAATTGCCAATTCTTTTGGTCTAAAATCTCTACCATTTACACCGTCCTCTGTTAAAAAGATTTCTCCCAGATCGAAATACCGGAATGAACCGGAGATGGCCTGTTCTTTTGATATTTTTCTATAATAAGAGCCATAAAATATCCACATATCATTGACTATTTTGCCTAACCATGGCGTATATGATAAGCTGAATGCTTGTTCTTCCTCACTGAAAACTGTTTTAGCGGGATTCCAATATGTGGAGTTCGCATCAGGAGTTGTGGCTGCCCCTACATCGCCCATCCCACCTGCTCTTGCGTCAGGAGTAATTGATAAGAAGGGTACTGCGGTAGTTATTACTTTTCGCCCAGTTGTTCCGGTAATGTTATTGGTAGAGTCTTGTTGTTGGGCAAATCCAACCACAGTGGTCATTGCTATTAGAAACAATGAAATAAAAGTGAATTTCGTATTTTTCATTAATAAAAACATTAGCCCCAAATATAATCAATTATATACTCATTTAATAAGTATGAGTTTGTGTTGGCGATGTTGGAGTGCACCGTCTTTTTTTGAACGAACTGATAGTTTATATAGGTATATCCCATTAATTAATTTTTCACCAGACTCCGTTTCACCTGTCCAATTAACTAAAACTACGTTTGAATTACTATTTTCTACTTCTGCAACAAATTGCCTAACCCGTTCTCCAGATGAATTAATTATATCCAATGAAATCTCGAGGTCTTCACCGGCACGATTATGTCTGAATGAAAATGTAGTACTTTCAGTAAATGGGTTAGGATAGTTGAGCAAAGAACTAATATTTAATTTATTAGGATCAGTAACAGCAAAATTTATTGTTTCTTCTGAAGAGTTGTTATAAGTGTCCCAGGCTTTAACTACAATTGAGTGAGTGCCTTTTTTTAGACCTTTGATTGGAAAATTAACCCAGCCAGTTTTATAAGTATCTGTTTCGGCCTGATAATATTTGTTCATAATGTAAGTAATACTGTCATCAAGTATTGCAGTTATATTATTGCCTACTCCATAGCCTGATAAATTTATACCTTCCTCGTCTTGTAGTTTCACAATAAGTGTTGTGTTTGATGGAATATCACCCAAACTTTGATTAATGGTATCACCCAGAAATAAATTAATAACGGGTCCAATTTGACTTGTCGAAGAGTTGTTACTACTACCACCAATGTTGATATACCGAGCACCCCCTGCATCTGCAGTTTTTTGATCATTTATAGCATATAGGCTAATTTTGCCTTGATCTACTTGATAAGATATGTTTTTAGGAACAACAAATTCAAAATCAAAGAGCCCATTTGTTACTGATGCTTTTCCTTTAAAAATCACATTTTCTTTGGCGTAATAATTAAATGGAGAGTTTTCATTTCCGAGAGTTGTGAAAGATGCCTCTTTATCATAAACAATAGCATGTAATGTTCCATTGAAACCAGTTGCAATGCTACTGTTATCCTGAATTTCTCCAGTAATCTTTACAAGAGATAAAGCGTGAATCGTATCCGTTTCCACACCATCTTTAGTAATTGAATTAAACTTGATATTTCTTGAAGGATAATTAAGCTTAAGTGAAGGATCGCCTAAGAGAGCAAAATTTCGATTGCCTACAGCATTAACATTTGGGTTGTTTTTAGTTAAACGAAATACATCTCCCAGTCTTAAGTAGTTATCATTTTCCTTCCTAAAGATATTGTTGTAAAAGGCCTTATTTAGCTCAAAGTTGGAGCTGGAGCTCACAGGCCGACAAGTGCTTACAATAGCTATACCTCCCCCATCCGGATTAGTAAGAACAAGCTCACCTCCTGATACGCGTCTTGGGTCATCGTGGCGACTAAACTCACAAGTAGCAGTCACAAAAAGTGGAAGGTTGTTTTGATTTTCCCAGTTTCTGATCATAGTCAAATCGAGTACTTGCTCTTGCATCCAGCCAGCCTCACCGCCATGGCCAGTAAAGTTCACAATTAAGGCACCATTATTTACAGCATTGTCTAATGCTTCACTGGCTGCAGGTGATACCTCACCATTGGGCTTGGATTCTTGCTCGAATGCATCGAGATAGAGTTTGTCTGGATTGAATACCTGATAGGAAGTATCAACTAATTTTGTGAGCTGATCACTTTGTCTTTGATGCAAGTTAAAATCACCATCATCAGCCACAAACGTCACTACATTTCTCCAGTCTCCGAATGACTTTTTATTGGTTGAATAGCCGATTATTTTATCAACAACCTCATTTGCTTCTTCTAAACTAGAGACAGGTAATCTTCCAATACCTATGTCTAATGAATGAGCAACAGCAGGATTTTCATCCCACTGACCTTCCTCATCTTCTAAAAACCCAATGTAATCATCTGAACCATACGTTTTTAATGGGTGCAATGAATTTCTTGATTCGTAGATTGGAACAAAGTTGGTGTTGTTGGCAATATTGTCCAGGTAATCGTAGGAGCCCCTTCCAATAAGCAATAAATATTTTAATTTATTTGATTTGTCATAGAGATGTTTTACGTAATCTCTGATGGCTGATATGTCTTGTTTACCACTTGAAAACTCATTGAAAATCTGATCTGTTGTAACAACTTGAGCACTTAAATTATCATTTGATTCTCTAAATGAAGCTAATTTTTGAGCAGCTGAGACAAAAGAACTGTGGGTAACTATAAGCAAGTCTGGTGAAGAGAATGCCTTTATATTTTGGTTAGGGACTTGCTCAATAAAATTGGGAGTTGGAATGTTGGTAGTTTTGAACAGGGCAAATTCCTTTAGACTTTCTGTGTTTGTTTGAAATCTCGCTGTTCCACTACTCAATGAATATTGTTGTTCGGTGATATTCCCCTTTTCAGTTATATCCCAAACCTTAATATCAGGGTCGGCATTGGCTATTGTAAAAGTACTGGCAACATTTTGAGTGCTTGCCAGAGATCGAAATACCGTTGTAGTATTAAACCACCTTAAATCTCTTACTGCTTCAATCAGAAGATTGTCAAGAAAACCTACTGAATGGTTTCCGGCACCTTTGTTATACCTTATTCTCAGCTCAATACTGTTAGGGTTACTTATTTCACCAGCAGTGATAACAAAGCGATCTGTGGATTCTCGTCCTTTTATTGAGTATCTGAATGCTTTTTGATTGAAATCGGGGACACTTTCTACTAGTTGCTCACCAATATTTGTGTTGTTTAAAAAAAGATCGAAACTTGACTGGCTGAAAGCCTGAGCCATAACATTTGAGGTGACTTTGATAGGTTCATTACTTTCAATACCTTCAAAGTTAAAATTTAGCGTATACTCTGTCGTTAAGTCGAATCTTTCTCCATACCAATCTCGTCCTGAAATAAGTAAGTTAGTTGAAGTTAATTCATGATAAATAAAGTCATCAAATGTATCTATAACAGGAGCTGTTAAAGCCCCTTGACCAGAGGAGCTGACGCGCTTTCCTCGTGTGTTTCCCACATTTAGAAAATAGAAATTTTCGCGATCATAAATATTAAACTCGTAGGCTAAACTATCACTTTTGTAGTCATACTTGTCGGATCCCTCTCCATAGAAAATAATAATATCATTCTGATCAAAGGAACCATCATCTTCTCCAATAACCTCAATTGTATTTTCTTCTAAATCGTATGGTCTTTCTATATTATTCGCTTGTGGTAACATACCACCGCCATTTCCAAAGATTCTTACGTTTCTAGGATCCAAGGTATTGACATCAACACCTATATTTGAGAGAAAATTGCGATCTAATTTGTAAACTCCATTCTGAGTTACAGAAAGTTTGTACCATTCACCGTTAGCCAGCACGGAGTTATCTTGAGCAGATAATACAGTGCTACATGTTAGTATTAAGCAAACTATAGTGATTAGTTTCTTCATTCGAGGGATTTTACCCAGTAAAGAACAATATAAATGGGCTAAACGTTTCAGTTCAATTTTTATTATTAGCCTTTAACCGTGTAAGGTTAAATAGTACGGAAAGTACTATATAGGCTAATATGATAAAAGGTAAACCAATAAACCCAAAAACAATTATGGAAGCCCCAGCCAATGAAAGGAAAATAAATCTAATTTTATTCTCTCGCCAACTGAGATTTTTAAACTTTAAAGAGAAGAGCCTAATAGGTGACACCAAAAGGAAAGCACATACAACACTTGTAAGTGCTAATACATGCTCATTTAGCATGAAGGATAAATACCCTTGAGGTTGTATAAATACCAGTGATGTTAGAAATAGTGCATTTGCTGGTGTGGGTAGCCCAATAAAATCAGTTTGTTGGTTTTTGTCAGTATTAAATTTGGCAAGTCGTAATGCTGAGAAAATGGTTACTACGAATGCTATTAAAGCAAATTGAGCGTCACCCATTAACTGATAGAGAACAACAGCTGGAACCAAACCAAAGCTGACCATATCAGCCAGTGAATCTAGTTCTTTGCCAATCGGACTGCTAACATTAAGTGCACGTGCAGCCAATCCATCAAAAAAATCGAAAATCATTGCAAGCCAAATTAAATAAACCGCCATTTCTTTTTGACCTTCAAAGGCCAATACAATAGCAACACAACCTGCTGCCAGGTTGCATGAGGTTAAAAAATTAGGAATATGTTTTTTCACTTATAAGAAAGGTTATGTTATGCAATGGCACAAAATGGATTGGATGCTTTTTCTTGCTTTATAGATGTTTTTGGTCCGTGACCGCAATACACAATATAATCATCACCCAAAGGGAAGAATTTTTCATGTATACTCTTAATGAGCGTGTCGAAATCACCACCCGGAAGGTCTGTACGGCCAATGCTTCCCTGAAACAAGACATCGCCACCTATGATTGTTTTGGTATCGTGATCAACAAAGGCCACATGCCCTGGCGCATGCCCTGGAACGAATAGGACCTCTAGTTTTGAACTTCCGAAAACTACATCTTTGCCTTCTTCCAAATATCCGTCTATTGTAGTTTCATCATAGCCGGTAAAACCATAAGAAGGGGCGTAAGCTGTAACAGATTTTAGAGTCTCCTCATCTTTTGAGTGGACATACAAGTCAACACCAAAAGTACTCTTTATATACTGATTGCCTAAAACATGATCGATGTGGCAGTGGGTATTTAAAAGCTTCACAACTTTCAAATCATTGTCTTCAATAAACTTTTTGAGTTCACCTTTCTCATGTTGCTCATAGCAACCCGGGTCAATTACGACACATTCTTTGGTTTCATCATAAAGTATAAATGTGTTTTCCATAAATGGATTAAACGTAAAAGACTTTACCTGAATCATATCGTTATATAGTGGTTTATTGACAAATTTGTAAAACCCAAAATTACATTATTCTATTCAACTAACCTGAAGGCATGGGACAACAGCAATTTGATTATATAATCGTTGGAGCAGGCATAGCGGGCATCACACTCGCTACTCACTTACATAATGCTGGTAAGCATGTTTTAATGTATACAGGCACCCAGCAAAATGTGTCATCTTATGTAGCTGCAGGCTTATATAATCCGGTTACTGGAAGGAAAATGGTTAAGACATGGAAGGCCGACCAACTATTTCCATATTTGGAAAATTATTATGGACAGTGTGAAGTGCTTTCTTCAAAAAAATTCCTACACCAAAACGCAATATACAGGCCGTTTGTAGATGTCGAAGAACAAAACGAATGGATGGGCAAAAGCACTGAAGCGGGATACACTGAGTTCATTAAATCAGTTTATACCAAACCAACCACAAATCAAGTGAATGATCCATATGGTGGTTTGCTACTTAATTTGGCGGGTTATGTGGATATACCGCAATATATAGAAGGAATGATGGCCTTTTTAGCAGAACATCATACAATTGTAAATGAAGATTTTAAATATGACAGATTAATCTCAGGGGATGATTTAGTTACTTACGAATCATATGAAGCTAAAAGGGTCATATTTTGTGAGGGGATAGGAATTAGAAATAACCCTTATTTAGACTGGTTGCCGCTAAGACCCGTGAAGGGGGAGATTCTTTACATCAAAACAGAATTGAATCCGGATTATATCCTTAACCGAGGGGTTTTCGTATTACCTATAGGTGATGGTATTTATAAAGTAGGGTCTAACTATGACCATCAAGATCAAACACTAAATACTACTGATAAAGCTAAAAATCAGATTTTATATAAGTTGGAGTTGATCTTTAATGGAAGCTATGAAATTGTAGATCACATTGCTGGGATAAGGCCTGCAACTAAAGACAGGAGGCCATTTGTAGGAATACACCCAAAGTATGAAACTATTGGTGTTTTTAATGGGTTAGGAACCAAAGGTGTTTCTCTTGCTCCATTTTGGGCACAACATTTGGTGCAATTTTTAGAACACAAGGAGAAACTTAGTGACGATGTAAATATCGATCGCTATTTTTCGTTATATTCGGAATCTCACGCGATTTAAATGAAAAGATATTATTTACTTTTTTTAGTCTTATTAGCAGCAACAGGTCAGCTTTTTGCGCAGCATACCGATGAAGAATTTGGTAGAAATCGTGTGCAGTATGAAGAATTTGAGTGGCGGTTTTTAAGTTCAGAAAATTTCGATGTTTATTTCTATCGGGGAGGTGAGTCTATTGCTAAAGAAGTGGTTGAATATCTTGAGCAAGAGTTTGATAGAATAACAGACCTTATAGGATACCCGCCTTACTCCAAAACGAAAGTTTTTCTATACAATTCTGTAACAGACCTGCAGCAAAGCAATGTAGGCATTGATCAGGCTGGAGTTAGTCCCGGAGGAGAAACTCAATTTATAAGGCCATATATTGAAGTGGCCCACCCGGGAAGTATAGGTGGCTTAAAAGAGGAATTACTTGTCAAAGTGTCCTCACTGATGGTGAATGAAATGATGTTTGGGGGTAGCCTAAAAGACATGTTTCAAAGCTCAGTATTACTTAACCTTCCGGAATGGTTCATTAGCGGAGCAGCACTGTATGTGGCAAAAGGCTGGAGTGGTGATATGGACGATTTTATTAGAGATTATATAAAAACCAAAAGACCGGAAAGGCTTAACCGACTTACAGGAAAACAAGCCGCTTTGGCTGGTCAGTCTGTATGGAACTACATTGCTCAACAATACGGAAGGAGCAATATTTCCAATATTCTTAATTACACCAGAATCATCAGAAATCAAGAAAAAAGTATAGCCATTACGCTTGGCGTACCTTTCGAACAAGTGATGTACAACTGGAAAACCTATTATCTAAACATAGATGATCGCGTGCGTGCAGACTATAAAGAGGCTGAGAGTGAATTTAAAATTGTTAAGTCTAAGAATAGAAGAGGTAAAACCTTTGAACATGTTGCTATAAATACTACCGGTACTAAGGTTGCCTATACTGAAAATGAAAGAGGTCACTATACAGTAATGATCAAGGACCTGGCCTCTGGTGCCGAGCAAGTGGCTTTACGCGGTGGTTTTAAGCGAATCAATCAGGAGGTGAATTATAACCTACCACTTATTGACTGGGTTGATAGTGCCACGGTAGGAATCATACATGCCAAAAAAGGC
The DNA here is from genome assembly GCA_965227525.1 of Fulvivirga sp. GTDB lineage: Bacteria > Bacteroidota > Bacteroidia > Cytophagales > Cyclobacteriaceae > Fulvivirga. Next base: position 1,233,411 of record OZ245762.1, read on the forward strand.
AAACTTTGGTTTGATTTGTATGATTTGAACACGAACAGCCGACTACCCAGACCACTGACTAAGTTTGAGCAGGTACAGAGTATGAGCTTTTCAGATAATGGAAGGCTGCTTATTGTAAGTGCTATGGTTAACGGTCAAAATGATCTTTACTTGTTGAGTACTCGAAGAGATAGAACCAAGCGCTTGTCTTTTGATGTCTTTGATGATATTGATGCATCTTTTGTGCCCAACACCAATACTGTTGTTTTTAGCTCTAACAGGGCTTCAGATACATTAAATCTTGATGAGAAAAGTTTTGAAGCGGTGGGTGATAACTATAACCTGTTTTTCTACAATCTTGATACTACAAAAAACATCCTAAAACGTGTAACGAATACTATAAGTAAAGACACTCACCCAATAGCTTATGATGCCTCTACAATTTACTATTTGAGCGATCAGAAGGGGATTAGAAATATATTCAAATACAATCGAAATGATCAGATATACTCTCAGGTGACAAATTATGAGAGTAGCGTAAATGACTTCGACATCCATTTTGAAACGAATGATTTGGCATTTTCAATGAGTCAGGAAGGGTTAGATTATGTGTATTACAATGAGAATTTTGATCCTTCTAATCAAATTTTTACACCTCTGTCTCCAAGGCAACAGGTAAAGCAAGCTATTGAATTTCAGGCTAGAAGAAGCGAGGCTGTAAAGGAAAAGCTAACTATTCAGGATATAGTTGAGTCGCGCTTAAAGGAACGCGAAGAGGCCCTGAAAGCCGAAAAATTAGATACCGGACAAGTTGAAACAGACACTGTAGTCGTTGTTGATTCGATTGACTTGGTTGCTGATAGCCTGGCCATAGATAACCTTGCACAAGAAGATAGTCAAGAAGTTACAACTGAGGACACCAGTGTTGAAGGTGATGATGAAATAATTAACACTGATGACTATAAATTTGAAACAGACGTAATAGAAGAAACGAGAGATACACGCGACTCATTTTTAGCTCAATACCGGAAATTGAGAAAAACAAATAGTATTACAGGTCCATTTCCATACGAACCTCGTTTTAGTGCCAAAAACCTTGTGACTTCTTTTAGAATAGATCCGTTAAGAGGCTTCGGGATTTTTCTTGAAACCGAAATGTACGACATGCTGGAAAACCACAAATTTGAAGGCGGTGTATTGGCAACAACAGACCTGAGAAGCGGAGATATATTTGCTGAGTATCATTACCTGAAAAGTAGGTTGGATTACAATGCCAGGTTTGAGCGTAACGTTATACTTCGCGAAACAGGCGGCAATCTGAATAAATACAGTAAAAATACACTGCAAGTTGGAGCTGCTTTACCGATTAATAATAAGGCGAGAATAGGTGTGAAGCCATTTTTTACCTTTACACAATATGAAAACCTTAATCCAATAAATGGAACAGGGAGTGCACCACAGTTTCAAGAAAGTGTCTCAGAAAAGTACATAGGATCTACTGCAGAAATCGTTTATGACAACTCAGTGGTAAATGGGATGAATCTCATTGAAGGCTCCAGGGCTAAAGTGACCTTTACACACTATGAAGGCGTAAGCGATAAAGATTTGAGCTTTAGTAAATTAAAAGTAGACCTTAGACATTACCAGAAGATTCATCGCGAAATAGTTTTTGCAGCCCGGCTACTTTACGGATCCTATTTTGGAAGAGATCCTAAGCAATTCTTATTAGGTGGAATGGATAATTGGATTTTTAATAAGGAGAATGAATCCGGTGAAAATAATCCGTTGAATAGAGAGCGTGAAGGTAACAACAATGACTTACTCTTTGTTGACTATGCCACAAACCTCAGAGGTTTTGATTATGCCACTCTTGTTGGGCAAAATACATTACTATTCAATGCGGAACTGCGAGTACCAATCATCAGATACCTGGCTAGTGGCCCTATTTCATCTAATTTCTTTAGAAACTTACAGTTTACAGGGTTCTTTGACATCGGCTCTGCCTGGACGGGCAAATCACCATTTAGCGAAGACAACACAATTAGCACTGAGCGTATTAGACAAGGGGCTTTCGTGATTGATATTAAGACCTATCAAAACCCATGGTTGTACAGCTACGGTGCTGGGTTAAGAACAATGCTACTAGGTTATTACATGAAATTTGACCTAGCATGGCCGGTAGAAGATTTTACTACAAAAAGCCCTCGTCTGTTTGTTACGCTAGGATACGACTTCTAAGTCAATTACATTTGCAACTGTAAAATCAAACATTTTCTTACATGCTCAAATCCATGACGGGCTATGGTTCGGCCAGTTATTCTAACGAAGGACTTAGTATCAACATTGAGATAAAGACCCTTAATTCTAAATTTTTAGACCTGAACTTGAGACTTCCAAGGTCATTTAACGAAAAGGAAATTGAGGTGCGCAACATGGTTTCTAAAAAGCTTGAGCGGGGCAAAGTTTCTATTTCTATTGATTTTTCTAATGAAAACGAAGTCACACAAAAACAGACCTACAACAAGGAGCTATTCAAGAAATATTATGAAGAGTTGAGAAGGCTCGCAGATAGCGTTGTGGCCTCTGATCAGGATGTTTTTAGACTTGCCATGGCATCACCTGACGTAATTGTAAATACTGGTGATGATAAAATCGATGAGACTGAATGGAAGAAAATAAGCGAGCTACTGGAAGAAGCTTTGCAAAACTGTGATGACTTTAGGGCTAAAGAAGGCGCAGAAATTCAAGAGAAATTTAAAGGATACATAGCCACCATCAAAGATGGGCTGAAAGCAGTGACTGATCTTGATCCGGCAAGAGTCGAGCGTGTGAAGTCAAGAATAAAAGGCAATCTGCTCGATTATGTAGATGAGGAAGGATTGGATAAAAATCGTCTGGAGCAAGAAATCATTTACTACATAGAAAAGCTCGACATTACGGAAGAAAAAGTACGACTAGCGAGTCATTTAGAACATTTCTCAGAAGTGCTCAATGCAGATAAATCTTTAGGAAAGAAACTTGGGTTTATCTCTCAGGAAATTGGTCGTGAAATAAATACGATAGGCTCCAAAGCAAATGACGCTGATATTCAAAAACACGTGGTAACGATGAAAGAGGAGCTCGAAAAAATTAAAGAGCAGGTGCTAAACGTACTCTAACAACGTTTCTAATCCCATACTTCTTGATCCTTTGATCAGTATTGTTGTATTGTCAAAGGATTGTTTAGATATCATCTCTGACAACTCAGATTTGTTTATTGTATGGAAGGCACTGGGTATATGACTTTTTGCCGGCTCTATTTCCGGGCCGTATAGAAAAATTTTACTCAGACTCATCTGGCTCAGAAGTTTTCCCACTTGCTCATGCTCCTGTGTGCTTGTTTCACCTAGTTCTTTCATGTCACCCAGGATCACAGCTTTTTCACCGACACTCATAGCCTCTAGATTTTCAAGTGCCTTTTCCATAGAGCTTGGATTGGCGTTGTATGCGTCTAAAATAATTGTAATTGAACCTTTTTTGATTATCTGAGATCTATTATTAGAAGGGTTATAATCTTTAACGGCCTGCTCGGCCTCCAGAGCAGGCACCTCGAAAAACTTACCGATACATAATGCTACAGCGATGTTTTCGAAATTGTAGCTGCCAATTAGCTGGGTTTGCACTTGTTGATTTTCTGTTTCTATGCGCACATAAGGCGAAGCATCAATAAACTTACAATGATAGTAGTCGTTACTGGCGGGGTAGAAATATGGATTCTCAAACCGTTTGGCCATGTTACTCAATATTTCATTTTGCGAGTTGATCCATACGGTACCGTTCGTCAGAATTAGGTGTTGGTATAATTCACTTTTCCCTCTAATAATACCCTCAAAACCACCAAATCCTTCGATATGCGCCTTACCAATATTGGTTATAAAACCATGTGTAGGCTCAGCTATTTTACACAAAGCCGCAATTTCACCCACATGATTGGCGCCCATTTCTACGATAGCAATATCATGATCCTCGGCTATTGAAAGTAAAGTTAGCGGAACACCTATGTGATTATTGAGATTACCTTTGGTGGCGCAAATCTTAAACTTTTTGCTGAGTACATTGGCTACCAGTTCCTTAGAGGTCGTCTTGCCATTCGATCCAGTAAGACCAATAATTGGGATATTTAGTTGCTGGCGGTGGTGGTTTGCAAGTGCCTGTAACGATGAGAGCACATCATCTACCAAGAAGAAACGATCGTCAGTTTTATACTTCTCTTCATCTATTACAGCTAACGAAGCACCTTTTTTTAACGCTTCGGCCGCAAATTCGTTAGCATTAAAGTTAGGACCTTTTAAAGCAAAGAAAATTGAGTCAGGTTCAATTTTTCGGGTATCCGTTGAGACTTTTCGTGACTTGAGAAAGTATTGATATAATGCTTCGATCATGATGTTGATTTATCCAATTGCTAAAATAGGTGAAATTTTAAATTTATATTTGATATAATCAATCCGGACTCAAACGTTTGATTTTTTTATAGCCTTTACAATTTATGCGAAGACTTTTTATCATTTTTATTCTATGCTGCACGAGTCCGGCATTCTCACAATTTGTATATGACATCGACCAATCAATAACTGTTATTGATGGAGATACACTTTCGATGCCATGGGGTGGAGGCCTTAATTCACCCCAATTTAGTAAGATGAATCTCGACCACACGGGAGAGGATGACCTGGTAGTCTATGACCGAGCAACATCTAAGCTAAGCACATTTATTTCTCGTAACGGTAAATATCTGTATGCACCAGTGTATGAGCAGTATTTTCCCTCTGATTTGAGAAACTGGGTGCTACTAAGAGATTTTAATTGTGATGGTAAAAAAGATTTGTTTGTGAGCGACCCTAGAGGCGTGGCTGTATATGTAAACACTACTGCTAATGGTGAAAAGCTTTCCTGGCGCATATTTAATTTTAGGTCAGATCAGAATTTTAAGCACTTACTTACACAGGGCTTTACATCTGTAATTAATTTGCAAATCAATGGATCGGATATACCGGCCATCTCCGATGTTGATAATGACGGAGATTTAGATATCCTAGCTTATCGGTTTTCAGGAGCCTCTACTATCGAGTTTCATAAAAACCTGAGTATGGAGCGTGACGGAAACTGCGATAGCCTGCAATTTGAAAGGGTAACTCAGACCTGGGGTGAGTTTGAAGAATGTGAATGCGGTGTTTTCGCATTTAATGGAGATGATTGCCCACCAAGCAACGGGGGCAGAGTAAATCACCAGGGTGGAAAAACAATATTACTACAAGATCTTGATGGTGACAACCTAAAGGATCTACTTCTTTCTGAAGAACAATGTAGTCAATTATACGCGCTTAGTAATAACGGAACTGCTGATAATGCTCTTATAACATCTGTAGACACTAACTTCCCGAATACTAATAATCCGGCCCGATTATTCGTATTTCCAGCCGCGTTTACCGAGGATGTCGATTTTGATGGGTTAAAAGATTTGGTTGTATCACCCAATGTGCCTTCTAATGTGGGTAGTTCCGTAAATTTTGAATCTTCTTCTTGGTACTTCAAAAATACTGGAAGCAGTAATAATCCGGAATATACCCTTCAGCAAAGAGACTTTTTGCAAGACGAGATGATTGATTTAGGAGAGAATGCCGCTTCTGCTTTTTTTGATGTAGATGGTGACGGGGATCTGGATATGATTTTAGGGAGTTATTTACGACTGCAGTCTTTTGGTTTTCGATCTACATTAAGTTTTTATGAAAACATTGGGGGTGTAGCACAACCTGTATTTAGAAAATCAAATGACGACTATCTTTTCCTGTCAGCTTTTGGCTTTATCAACATAAAACCAAAGTTCTCGGATATCAATAATGATGGTCGGGTAGATTTGGTTTTTAGCGCTACGCAGTTAAGTAATGGGAGTACAAATGTATATTATTACTTAAATCAAGTCAGTACAGGGCTTTCAATAAAAGTCTCTGAAATACAAGTGCTTATTAACATTGGAAACAACTTTCCAAATAATGAAAACTTTGAGATCAATGATATTGATGGCGATGGTTTGAATGATATTTTAATTGGTCGGTCAACGGGAAAACTTGAGTACCATAGAAATATAGGCTCCAACGCAAACCCTGATTTTGAATTGATTGATGATAGCTTTTATGACTTAGATTTTAGTGCCTTTAGACAAAGTCCTGCGGCTACTATCAGCGATCTTGACGGTGATGGTATTGAAGACATGCTCATTGGAGATGCGGGAGGCAATCTTACGCTTTACCCTGATTTTAAATCAAATATTGATAACCCTTTAGAAGGAATCACTAAACTGTTTAGGACAGAAGAGATGGATAGTTTGGCCATAAGGTTAGGAAGTCGACTGATTGCGACAGTGGCAGATTTATTTAGTGCAGATAAGCCTGCAATTATCATAGGCAATGGTGGTGGAGGATTGAGTGTGCTAAAGCACAAAGATGCTATCGTTAACCCAGTGGTACGATTTAGTAAAGAAATCGGTGTGTTTCCAAATCCTGTAAAAAGTGGAGAGTTAATCACAATTGGGGCCTCAGAAAACACGTTTGTATCGATCGTTTCTATATCGGGTCAGACCATTTATAAAAATATAGAGTTGAAGGCGGGTGAGACCATTCAATTAGAAACAACTGGCCTAAAGGAGGGTATTTATACAGTAGTAGGTATCATAAATGTAGCCTATGTAAGCGTCCGATTTGTAGTGGTTGATTAAATGAAACTTTTTTTACACCTAACAATAGCAGAAGAAATTCCAATATTTAACTCCAAGTGGCACGCCTGGACTAAAAAAAACATACCTAATACTCAATATTTTGATCTTGATCAGCAGTCTGATATGTTGGTTATAGATACTGCAATAAAAGCCATAGCGGAGGCCGATCGATTATTTGTTTATATAAATTATGACTCATCACAGCCCGGACAATTGCTCAAGGTCATAAAAAAGTTATCGACACTTGAGTGTAAGATCTGTTGCATAGGTAATAATACTATGCTTGATAAACTCTCAAAGGTTTTTGGAGCTCGCTGGCAAAGCAATATGACTAATAGCGAGGTGGAGCAGGAAGCTAAGGAATATTTTACAACCTAAGGTTAAACTTATCGGCATCGAGATGTGCCGGAAACTTTTTACAATATCTGGATAAGTCCGCACCTGAAAGTGTGATTGTGGTTATGGTTTCCTGGTCATCGAGTTGTAAAAGCTCCTGGCCTTTAAAATCTATAGCAGCAGAGTGGCCGTTGTACTCAATGTCATTTCCATCAGTACCAATTCTGTTGAGCCCTATGGTATAGCAGAGGTTTTCAACGGCTCTTCCTTTAAGTAAAACATCCCAAGCAGTAACTCTGGCAGCGGGCCAATTGGCTACAAAGAGCAATAAGTCGTAGTTCATTCTGTGTAGGTCTGAGATGTATGTATTACGACTCCATACAGGGAATCTAATGTCGTAGCATATCATCGGACAAATTCTCCAACCTTTCCACTCTACAATAAGCTTTTGATCACCGCCAGTGAAATGGTCGTGCTCGTTGGCCATCCTAAATAGATGTCTTTTATCATAGGTTTTAAAATTTCCATCTGGTTGCATCCAGATCAATCGGTTAAAGTGCTTACCATCTTCTTTGATGATTACACTTCCAACAATGACTGACTTTGTTTGAGCAGCCATTTGCTTCATCCACTTAAAGGCTTTGAAGTTCATGGGCTCTGCCAATTTTTCGGACTCCATGCTGAAGCCGGTAGTAAACATTTCCGGCAGCACAATGATGTCAGTTTGCTCATTTATTTGCCAAATTTTTTCTTCAAACATGGCAAGATTGGCATCTACATTTTGCCAATGCAGTGGGCTTTGTATGAGTGTTACTTTTAGATCTTGCATAATATTTCGGCAGCTTTTGAGAGTGTTTCGTCTGATTTGGCAAAGCAAAATCGCAATACCTTGTTGTTTATGTCTTCCTTATAAAAAGAAGAAGTAGGAATGGAAGCAACGCCATGCGCTGTTGTTAAATGTTGAGCCATATCAAATTCGGTTCGATCATCAATAGCTGCGTAAGAAAGCAATTGAAAATAGGTGCCATGGCAAGGTAAAGCCTTAAATCGTGATGATTTTAGCTTTTTTATGAACGCATCTCTTTTCTGTTGGTAGAAATTTCCCAAACCAATATAGTTAGATTCATTTTCCATATATGTCGCTATGGCATGTTGCATGGGTGTACTTACGCTAAAAGTGAGGTATTGATGTATTTTTCTGATTTCTTTAGAAATATACTCAGGAGCTACTGCGTAGCCGGTTTTCCAGCCGGTAGCATGAAAAGTCTTTCCAAAAGAAAAAATGGCTACACTTCTTTTTGATAGCTCCGGGTATCGTAATACACTTTCATGCTTTTTGTTATCAAAAATAATACGCTCATACACTTCATCGCTAATCAGGTAAAGGCCATGCTCAACAACAATCTTTTGCAGTGCAAGCATATCATCCTTACTTAATACTGTACCTGTAGGGTTATGTGGTGAGTTAACAATGATAAGCTTCGTTTTTTTGCTCACCTTTTGCTCCACCTCATGCCAGTCTATAGAATAGTTGGGAGCATTTAAATTAATATGTACCGTTTTACCACCTGCAAGATGTATGGCAGGTGCATAGCTGTCGTAAGCCGGATCAAAAATAATGGCCTCATCGCCTTCTTCAATTAAAGCTGTGATACTCGCAAAGAGGGCTTCAGTAGCGCCTGAAGTTATTGTAATTTCAGTCTCTGGATTTATTTCTCTATCATATGTTTTTTTAATCACACTTGAAATCACACTTCTAAGCTTTGGCAGACCTGGCATAGGCGCATATTGATTGTGTCCTTTGTGCAGGTGCTCACTTACCAGGTCTATAAGCTCTGTCGAGACTGGAAAGTCTGGAAAACCTTGCGACAAGTTAATCGCATTGTGCTCGGCAGCCATTTTTGACATGACAGCAAATATTGAAGTTTCGACCTGTGGCAGTTTAGATTTAAGTGTACTCAAGGGTTAAGATTTTGGTAGATAACAGAGTTAAGCAAAAAAAAGTACTTATTCAAGCTCCCAATTTTAGGGGATAATCGAAATATTCTTGTGCCGTATATGTAAGATTTATACCGCTTATACAAGCGTTATGACAAAGGTAAGTAGCGTAATGAGCAGAATTTAATTCTTGTACTTTGAAAATACACGTAAGTTTAGAGGCTATTTTGATTTATTATTTAAAATAAAATTCTGCAACTTGCGTGGCTGATGAGAGGATGTACTTAAAGAATTATGAGGGGTTTAAGTACTTTAAAGTTTTCTCCTGTAAAATATGAATTTCAACCTAAACCTACATATAAAAGGAGAAGTTGTCTGCACCGTTGGTGTAGAAGAAAATGATCGGCAAACGAGCTGATCATGCGCTGAATTGCGCAACCTGTAAACCTGAAAAGGGAGCCTTTGGCTCCCTTTTCTAATTCTAAGCCTTTTCATTTTTCAGTCTTCACTAATTTGAAAGGCGGCTTGTTCATATTCTTCAATGAGCGTTTCTACAATTTCTTTGACTGGTCGTATATCTTTTACATACTCAATAGAAGGGCCAGCACACCATAAAGTCTTGTATGTAGCTCCAAAGGCCGCTTTTTTTAAAGATTTCATGCCTTTATAGAAAGTGAGCATTTTAACGTATTTCTTCAACGTTTTATTTTTGTTGAGTATTCGTTCCAACCAATTTTGCTTTGTACCTATCTCCTGTACGTAGGGTGTATTAATTACAGTACAAGGTGTCCCTGAAAGTTTGCTGGTCATTACGATGTCCTTTGCTCCATAATCCACACAAGCTTGTTTATACTCCTGAGATACTCCGGCTTCGTGCGTTGCAATAAATGGCGAACCCATCGAAATGCCACAAGCACCTAGCTCAAGCATATGTTTTAATTGGTGCCCGTTACCAACTCCACCGGCAGAAATAATCGGGATGTTGCAATTTTCTTTCAACAACGGTATAAGCTCCTCCGGCTTCATCGGTCCGGCATGGCCACCAGCTTCTGAGTTTACAGCAATCACGGCATCGGCTCCCAAAGACTCTACTTTTTTAGCGTATTTGACATCCGTTACATCACAAAAAACCTTGATACCCACCTTATGGCACTCTTGTATAATTTTTTCAGGGCTGCCTAATGAGGTAATGATAAAATCGACCTTCATGTCAACACAGGTTTTTAACTGTTCGTCTAATCTGAAGTTGGATTTATTGGCAATGAGGTTGATGCCAAAAGGCCCTTGCGCCTCGTTTTTTATTTTTTGTAATGCTTCGCGAAATGCTTCATCTGTACGATAGTTTAAAGCAGGTATGGCTCCTGTGATTCCTGATTTAGTTGCTTCGATCGTCATTTCGGTATTGGATACCAAAAACATGGGTGCCATAATAATCGGATATTTGATACCCAACATATCAGTAAGGTCAGTTTTTATAGGTGTCATTTAATTATCTTCTTTTATGTTTTTTGTGCTTCTTATTTCTGTTTTGAGGTTTTTTTTCTTTGCTGAATTTCACCTTCTTTTCATGAAAAGCCCCTTTAAAGTTAGGATCATTCTTCCTTTTGATTTGATCTAACTCAAAGTCTATATCTCTTTGCTCATTTCTGCTTGTAGGCGCTACTTCAACAACATCGGGTAATTTTTTTTCAGGTATAGATTGTTTGATGAGCGTTTCTATATTGCCGATATGATACATCTCCGCCTTATTGGCAAAAGTGATGGCAATGCCTTCATTTTCAGCCCGACCGGTTCTTCCTATGCGATGGACATAATCTTCATAGATGATGGGTACATCAAAATTGATAACATGCGTGACCATGCTGATGTCGATACCCCGGGCGGTTACATCGGTAGAAACCAAAATTCTTATATCACCTTCTCTAAACTGATTAATAGCATTTATCCGACTATTCTGACCTTTATTGCCATGAATGACTCGGGTAGGACCAATAGATTTGCGCTCTAAATACTTAAACACGTTGTCGGCAGTAGCCTTCGTTTTGGTGAAGATCATCACCCGAGACAGAGTGTCATTTTCTAACAAATGTTCTAAAAAGCGAATTTTAGTTTTAACATTAGGCACTTGATACAATACCTGATCGATGGTATCAACAGTGGAGGCTTGTGGTGTAACTTCGGCCACTTGAGGAAACTCCAGGAATTCTTCAGATAACTTGATTACTTTCTCTGGCATTGTAGCGGAAAAGAGCAAGTTTTGTTTTTTGACTGGGATCACCTCTAGAATTTTTCTAATCTGAGGCATAAAACCCATATCCATCATTTTATCGGCCTCGTCCAGGACAAGTGTTTTAATCTGTATGGTATTAATATGACCTTTGAGGTAGATATCCATAAATCTACCAGGCGTTGCCAAAAGTAAGTCTACGCCCGCTTCGATCTGCTCAATTTGTGTTTTAGGTCCGATGCCGCCATAAACAGCTACGTGTCTTAAGTCAGTATATTTAGCCAGTTCTTTTACGTTTTGCTCTATTTGCAGGATAAGCTCACGAGTAGGGGCAATAATGAGTGCCCGTGGGTCTTTGCCCTGTGCGTACTTGACTTTCATAAGAATCGGCAGCACAAAAGCTGCAGTCTTACCGGTGCCGGTTTGGGCAATGCCCATTACATCATGCCCAGCGGTAATCACGGTATAGCCTTTTCTTGTATTAGCGAGGGTTTTTGATAGCCAAGATCATCAATAGCATTGAGCAATTGCTTATTGAGTTTAAAATCTTGAAAGGATGTAATTTTATCTGCCATAAAATGATCAGCAATATTTGTCCCTTGCTTTGGGAACTACGAAATTTGAAGATATGAAAATTATGGTTGTCTTGAATCTAAAATCTATATGAACACCACATTAATCACCAACGCAAAGATAGTAAACGAGGGTAAGCAATTTGATGGAGACGTCTTAATCAAAGGCCAGTTTATCGAAAAGATAGGAAAAGACCTTTCTACAGAGGGCGTAGATCAGGTAATAGATGCCGCTGGAAAACTTTTATTGCCAGGTGTGATTGATGATCAGGTACATTTTAGAGAACCAGGACTTACACATAAAGCAACGATATACACGGAGGCTAAAGCAGCAGTCGCAGGAGGGATTACTTCATTTATGGAAATGCCCAATACTGTGCCCAATGCGCTTACCCAAGAGCTTTTGGAGGACAAATACAAGATCGCTGCCAAAGATGCATTGGCCAATTATTCCTTTTTTATGGGAGCCTCTAACGACAACCTTGAGGAGGTGCTAAAGACGGATCCTAAAAAAGTTTGTGGTGTGAAGGTGTTTATGGGCTCCTCCACAGGAAATATGCTGGTAGATAATGCACAAACACTAGAAGGCATTTTCTCAAAAGTACCGATGCTTATCGCTACGCATTGTGAAGATGAAGAAACCATTAGGAATAACACGGCAGCCTATAAAGAGAAATATGGTGATGATGTGCCTATTCGTTGTCACCCTGAGATCAGAAGTGAAGAGGCATGTTACAAATCATCTTCCATGGCCGTGGAGTTGGCTAAGAAACATGATGCAAGGTTGCATATACTTCATATTTCTACTGCCAAGGAGATTAGCTTATTTGACAATAGTAAACCATTGGCAGAAAAACGCATTACTGCTGAAGCGTGTATACACCACCTATGGTTTGATGACAGCCAGTATGATAAGAAAGGCACTTTGATAAAATGGAACCCGGCTGTAAAAACTGCCAAAGACAGAGATGCAATTTTTCAGGCAGTGTTAGATGATAAAATAGATGTGATTGCTACCGACCATGCGCCACATACTACTGAAGAAAAGCAGAACAAGTACTTCAGTGCTCCTTCGGGTGGGCCACTGGTGCAGCATAGCCTTGTCGCAATGATGGATTTTGTGAAACAAGGTAAGATCACGATCGAACGAGTAGTAGAGAAGATGTGCCATAGCCCTGCGATTATGTTTGAGATAAATAAGCGCGGATATGTGAGAGAGGGATACTTTGCTGATTTAGTATTAGTTGACCCAAAGGCTGCCTGGGAAGTTAATAAAGACAATATTTTTGCTCAATGCGGCTGGTCGCCTTTTGAAGGACATACTTTTAGTAGCACTGTGACACATACTTTTGTTTCTGGGCATTTGGCCTATGCTGAGGGCAAATTTGACGAGAGCAAAAAAGGCGAAAGGTTGACTTTTGACCGATAGTAATTTATTGCTGTCAGTAGTGATTATTGCTTACCGTATTTTTAACAGGTCGCTCCTACGGAGCTAAATTTTCCATGTTATAGGCTATTAACAGTATGCTCCTAACGGAGCCTTTCAGAATAACATAATTCCAATGTATGCTGCGATATCTAATCTAATTTTTGGCTTAGCCTCAGAGGGGCTAGCTGTAAATAGATATGAAAGAGTAAAATAGCTCCGTAGGAGCGACCTTTACCTGTATGGTTTCTCCTTTCCTCCTTCGGCAATGAGGCTGCTTTGTCTGACTGGAAGATGATATCGTTATATAAAATAATTATTGCAAAACATTGTTTGTAAATTCGGTACTTGTATCTAAATTTGCAGTCCCTTGAAAAGAGGGGAATATGGTGGTTGTAGTTCAGTTGGTTAGAACGTCCCGATTTTGATCGGGAAGGTCGTGAGACCGGAGTTCAAATCACAAACAGCCAAACAATACATGGTGGTTGTAGTTCAGTTGGTTAGAACGCCTGATTGTGGTTCAGGAGGTCGTGGGTTCGAGTCCCATCTTCCACCCTTAAATAAAGCTCTGTTAGAAATGACAGAGCTTTTTTGTTTCTTACTGAGATTGAAATATGAAAAACCAAGTTGAAGAGATAACAAAGGGAATTTTATCAATACGATTAATTCCTGAAAACGATATTGAAAGGAACATATTGAAAAAGGATGGAAATGCAACTGATGAAGTTATCGAGGTGTACTTTCAGGATGCTGTGTATAAGTACAACTCAGATTACGAATTACTCAAAATAACCGATGCGGAGCACTGGCCAAACCAGGCCCTAGTGAAGTGTGAAATTATAAAGAATTATAGCCGGTGAGAGTCTGGTCTTTTTACCAGACACCGGTATGGAACCATTCTAAAAATAATTCTTATTCACTCTCATCTTAAAAATCATCACACCGTTGGCGTTTTCATCAGGTCGGGCACTTAAGAAACATGTTCCTCCATCTTGTCTGTTAAGCTCTACTTCAACAGCATCATAATCTGCAGGTTCGCTATCTAGAAAGACAACAGGGGCTTCATAGTAAGCTTTGATGGCCTCAACGGCTTGCTTATGGTCGGAGTAGGTGCCTAAGATATGACCAAAGCCATGCCCGTCACCTTCTATACATATAAACTGATATTTACTCATATTAAAAAGAGCATTTACTTATAATGGTGTTCTATAGCTTTAGTTTTCATTTTTTGGCTTGACCCAAAAAACAGCCTGTCCCTAGGGTTATCGGGAAAACAAAAAAAGTCAAGGCTGTGATAAAATAAGCTAAAATTTGTTCTAAATCCCTAAAATTCAAAAAACTCGCCCCTAACACTCCTTATACAATTTGAATTTTAACGGAATTCATCTCAAATTTCTTGACGCAATTTTATCAAGGCCCAGTCTCGGACGACTCAATGAAAATGTCAAATCACTGCCTTTACTCCCTTCCTTCCAATTCCGGCAATTCAATTGCATCAAAAGCACTGGGTTGAGCCATTAGTTTTTCAATTTCTTCAGCCTTTCTCGGTGCTTTGTCCGATAGCAGCTCACAGCCATCTTTTTTAATCAAAAAGTCATCTTCTATCCTAACGGGTATGTTCCACCATTTCTCATCAGCTGGGCTGCCTTCCGGTATGTAAATACCTGGTTCGATGGTGATCACCATATTTTCTTCCAGCTTTATATACTCGCCATTGTCATGCACATCGAGGCCGATGTGGTGGCAGCAACCATGTGGGTAGTAGCGGTTGCGGTCAGTTTCGGGGTTGATCATGTCATTTGGTTTGGTACTCTCGTATAGACCTAACTCAACTAGTCCTTCGTTTACAACTTTGGCCGTAGCCTCATAGAGCGCTTCAAAAGTGGTGCCTTCTTTGCAAATTTCCCAGGCAGCTTCCTGCGCTTTATACACGAGATCGTAAATGATTTTTTGTTCTTCTGTAAATTTTCCATTTACAGGAATGGTACGTGTAACATCAGCCGTATAACCATGATACTCTGCGCCAAGATCCATTAAAATGAGTTCGCCATCTTCTATTTTAGGCTTATAGTTTTCTATATAATGCAGTACACATCCGTTGTGACCCGCACCTACTATGCTGGGGTATCCTTCGTATTCCGCTCTGTATTTCTTAAAAATAAATTCATGTAAGCCCTGTACTTCTGTTTCAGACATACCCGGTTTCATGGCTTTCATTACTTCTGCCTGCGCCAAAGTAGAAATATCTACAGCCTTTCTGAGCAGGTCTAACTCGGCCTCTGTTTTTATGCCTCTGAGTTTGGCCATCATACCATCGAGACTTACAAGGTCTATATTGGTCTTTTTGGGTTCAATGGTAAGGTCGCTGGTGCTATACTGTACTTTTTGTTTAAACTGCTCAACCAACTCATACAAGTCTCCTTTTTCCTCATGATTGCGGTAGTCATCAAAGAAATCGTAAAACAACACTTTATCGAATTGAGAGAAGTCGAGGTTAAAATCTTTGAATTCAGTACCCTGAAAAGCCACCTGAATATTAAGCTTGTCTTTGGCGCCCGTAGTACCTAGCCTGGCACCATCATAAAGTTCTTTCAGGGCATTGCGTTGGCGTACAAATATTACCTCATTTGTTATTGAGCCGTTTATATCAATCGGTTCTTTGAAGATAAGCAACAAAGAGTGAGGCTCTTTATGACCCGTTAGGTAATAAAAGTTAGGATCCTGATGGTAAATATAGTCTACATCATTGGCTCGATTTCGGATAGGGTTTGAGAAAAACACAGCAACCGAATTTTCAGGCATAAGCTCACGCAAATTGTTTCGTCTTTCCTGATGAAACGCAGTGCTTAAGAAATCATCATAATGACTATTTTGAGAAAACGTTTGAAAGCCACTAACTGCCAAGCAGATATAAATAAATAAGCCCCTTTTCATATCGATCAATTTATTATGGTTAAATTTATCTGAAGCCAAGTTATACAAACAGCATAAGATTATTAAATGACTTGTGATGGACGGAGATGTTTTTAGGTCACTTACATTAAAAGAAAAGGTAAAGACCCTGTATTTCGAAGGGACATTTATTGTGGCTATTCGCTATTACAAGTATAAGATTAACCTCTATTTGCTTAACAACTATTACGTGGAGGTATTCTACAATCACAAACGAGATTTTATTGAGAAAGTGGAGTTGCTTTCTATGCAGAACAACTCTCGCATCAAATTTTACTCTGACCAGGTGCGACTTCCTGAGTTATAGCTTTTTGATATTTCCTCACTACCCAACCCCTCACGACATACTTTCAAGGCGATTTGTTCGTTTATATCTGGCATGAAATTTTTTACAACAGTAGTGATCGTTGGGCTGCTTATTTATGGTGTCAATGGTGCGCTAGACTACAACCGAAAGTATAATATAGATAAACTGGAGGCTTATTATGGAGGCTTTGCTTCTTTCAATCAAGAGCGTACAAACAACAAAATAGATAAGCTCGTTGCTTTTGCGGTTAGTTTTATGGGCACACCCTATAAATTCAAAGGCAAAAGTCCCGAGGGCTTTGATTGCTCTGGATTCACAAGGCATGTGTTTAAAAATTTTGGTGTCTATTTGCCGGCTTCTTCAAAAGGCCAGTCTCAGGTCGGAGATGCAGTACTTGAGGAGGATCTCCAAATTGGAGATTTAGTTTTCTTTCTGGGGTCTAATATAAAATCCAAAAATATAGGTCATGTTGGTATTGTCACAGAAGTCACAAACTACAATGTGAAATTTGTGCACAGTTCAACTTCGGGAGGTATTTTGATTAACGATTTAAAGCAAGACGCTTATTACAGACTGAGGTACCAGGGTGGTAGAAGGGTGATGATCAATTGATGTTTGGAATAATGAGGTACTGTCTGGTGGAAAAACCAGACAGTACTGCACATTTGATTATTTATTTTTAACAGGTTCTACTTTGTAACCTTCTTTCCTTAAAAGTTCGATAATCCCTCTTTCAGAACCCAAATGTGCTGCTCCAACTGCAATAAATGAAGGATTATCAGATATTATTGATTTAATCGGCTCAATCCAATTTTTGTTTCTGCCATATAGCATAGATTCATTGTACGCTGAGTATGTTGAGTTTTTGGCCATATAGTCGTGAAGATGTTCGACATCCTGACTGAGGTAAATCCCAATCATCTCATCAAACTCCTTTTTCATTTTATCAAAATCAGCTGCATACTCGACCAGCCAGTCAATTTGCTCTTCCTGAGGTATACCAGCCACTACTGATAATTGCTCTTCCACGGTTTCTAAGCCCAATACCTCTTTATCACCATTCATTTCGATAAATGAGGCTTCATACGAAGCAATTTGATCACACGTAAGCGCTTTTGTGTACATCATTGACATAAGGCCAAATGGCTTTACCACACCTAACTGTGTCATACTAGCATTGAATTTAGCAGTGAAGAATGAATTTAGCGAAGCCAATTCTTCCTTACTGAGTTCGGTGCTGAAATTTTTCATACCCTCATTAAGTGAAAGCTGACTTACTTTAGTTTGAAAACCAGGGTCAGTCATGTCCATCTCCAATACAAGTTGTGACGTTTCATCTATGGCATTTTTGGTGGCTTCTGTCATTAGCATATCTTTTGGACATATCATATGTATGGTACCATAGATATATGAAGGTTGCTGTAAGCCATTACCTGAAACTTTGTATAACAATGAATTTTCCTGAGCAAACACTCCATACCCTAATACGCAAAGTACTAGAAATAGTAGTGCGGCATTTTTAAATGAATTTTTCATAATACTGTTTTTTTAAAATTTTTGAATGGTTAGTGCCAGGTGCGTAATAATTATTACAGTAGCCGCAAAATTTTTTTAATTTTTTAAATTTTCTATGTTTTCTGTTAACTGAGCGAGGTATTTACCGAAAGCTAGTTTGTTCATCCATTTGGTCATATAGTGGGCTAAAGGAAAAAACGCAAGAGTACAAACGGTCAGTATGATGTAGTCAGTAGTGTCCAGCACCATTGATGGGTTGTTTGATATTGAGATACCTATGACGTAGCCGGTTACGATATTAAAAGGATATGTGAGCAGGCCAATGTATTCTTCTAATTTTAGAATGCGCTCTACCTTCGTTTTATAAGTACTGAGTGTGTTTAACAGGTCACTTTCCATCTGTACTTCTGATTTTATTATCTGCTTCTCTCTATACAGCAAATAGCCACTTATTATAAAAATAAGGTTAATAAAAGCAGATAAAACCTGCGCCAACAAACTTGTACTTAAGATCATTATAGCTAGAAAAACCCCGATGCTTGATATTATATACCATAGTTTCCAGGTAAGCCGCTGGTTGAGTTTTTCAATCACACCATTACTTTTTGTGTGAAGAGCATTTTTTAGCTCATTGTTGCCAATGTGAATCTGCGTTTGCGATACATTAGCCTGATTCCAAACCTCTTTAAGACTATCCATGTGGGTTGAGTTTAGCTTTAATGTGTTCCTTTATTCGATGCAGTTTTACGGCCAGGTGGCTCTTGGTTATTCCGAGCATATCACTTATTTCCTCATTTTTGTATTCCTCCAGGTGAAGCGTAATGATGGATTTATCAACATCATTGAGGGCCTTAATTACCTGTAGAAGTCTCTGTGAGTTGCTTGAGGATTCAGCAATTGGCTCGTGTACAGGCATGGCTTCATTATACTTACCTTTTGGCAGCCGACTGGCCTTTCTGTTAAAAGTAAGTATGGTATTAAAGCTGAGCCTGTAGAGCCATGTAGAAAATTTGGAATCTCCTTTGAAGCGGCCGATTGATTTCCATGCCTGAAATACTATCTCCTGGTAAAGATCTTGTTTATCATCCGGATCAGTTACATACAGGTACAGAAGTTTCTGAATTATGCCCTCGTGAGTATTTATTTTGGATATGAAATCCTTTTCTGTCACTTACTTTGCCGGTTAGTTAATAAATTTTAATTGTTTGTGTTTGAGAGCAATCGATTATTACAAGATGGACTATTATTTTTTAAAAATATTTAAAATAAAAAAAAGCCAGCCTGACTAGACGTCAAACTGGCTTCTTTATTTTGTTCTAATTTTTTGCTTTACACTCCCTCTGCCTCAACAGCTTTGATTTCAGGGAGCATTCTTTTTAATAGATTTTCTATACCGGCTTTAAGGGTCACTGTTGAAGACGGGCAACCGCTGCACGAGCCTTGTAATAATACTTTTACAACACCCTCATTGTAAGAGTGGAACGAAATAGCTCCACCATCACCTTCTACGGCTGGCTTAACGTACTCGTCAAGTATACCTTTTATCTTCTTTACCGTTTCAGAATCGTTTTCGTCAAAAAGAGGCTCTTCTTTTATTTCCTTATTAAGGATAGGCTTTCCAGACTCCAGATATTTTTTGATGTGCTCTTTTACTTCATCTCTTACCTCTTCCCAAATCACATCATCCTTCTTCGTCACAGTAACGAAGTTGCTCATATAAAACACTCGATCTACATAAGGATAATCGAATAATTCCTGAGCTAAAGGCGCTTCTTTTGCACTTTCCTTGTCGGGGAAGTCAAAACTCTGACCGTCTTCAGTAAGCATTACATTGGCCACAAACTTCAATGAGTTTGGGTTGGGGTTGGCCTCCATGTATATGTTGATTACTCTATCGTTATTGATCTCTTTCGTCTCCATTTTTTTGCTGATTTATACAGTCAAACACTAATTATATGCAAAGGTTCCTTTTTTTAGGAGTATTTCGGCAATTCTCCTTCAGATTTTGCTATCAAAGTAGAAACAGTTGCATCACCGGTTACGTTCACCACGGTTCTGCACATGTCCAAAATTCTATCTACAGGGAAAATAATGGCTATCCATGCTGGGTTAAGCCCAACAGATTGTAGCACAATTATCATCATTACCAGGCCTGCACTAGGTGTGGCTGCAGCTCCAATCGAAGCCAGTGTGGCCGTAAGTACAATTGTAAGTTGTTGACCTAATGAAAGATCTACCAAATGCATCTGGGCCATAAATATTACTGCTACTGCCTGGTAAAGGCTGGTACCATCCATATTTACTGTGGCACCGATAGGCAATACAAAACTACTTACGTTTTTAGAAACACCCATGTTGTCTTCCACACACTCCATAGTTACAGGTAAGGTGGCCGCACTTGAGCTTGTAGAAAAAGCTAAGAATTGTGCCGGGCTTATGTTTTTGAAAAACTCCTTATAGCTGAGCTTTTTCACAAAAGCGGTTACGATCAATGGATAGAAAACAAAGATCATAAACATCAGGCCTGCAAATAAGGTAATGGAATATGACCCAAGTCCCTTGAATATTTCCAATACCTCGGCTGGCGTATCAGCCATTTTTGCAATTACCCCAGCAAGCAAGGCAAATACAAAGAAAGGTGCGGCCTTCATTACTATGTCTACCATTTTTAAGAATGCCGCATTGATACTATTGATGAAATCCACCACTGGCTTCGACTGATCGGCAGGTATAAGCGCCAGTGTGATACCAAAAAATATGGCAAAGAATATTACCTGAAGCATGAGGCCATTGTCAGATATAGCAAGCACTATATTCTCCGGTACCATATCAACAATGAAACTCAATGGGCTAGACTCCTTTGTCTCTTGGGCAGTTGCCATTTTATCTTCAACACCGGCTTGTTTAGCTTGTATTTCAGCCATTTCTTTAGCCGTCATGGCGTCTTCTACTATCGACTGATACTGTGGGTCATTGATAAAGCTACGACCATCTTTAGGTTGAGGCACACCGGGTGTATCTTCCACCCATTTTTCGTATGCAATTCTATTTTTTACACGTTGATCGTAATCTAAAAATGCACCGGGCTTTACTGTATTTACCAAAAGTAAACCAATACCAACAGCTATCACTGTGGTTGTGAGATAGAGGCCAAGGGTTTTAGCACTTAAGCGACCAAGTTTGGATAAATCTGTAAGACTCGATACACCACTAATAATTGAGAAGAGTACCAAAGGCACTGCGATAAATTTCAATAACCTGATGAAGATAGTGCCAAATGGATCTATCCAATTGATTGTGAATTCATTCCATCCTAAATAACTGGAAATAAATGCCCAAACAATACCGGCAACAAGTCCTAAAATTATCTTTACGTGTAGAGGTAACTTCTTCATAAATTTTTAAAATATTAGTCGCGCAATTTAGCCGTTTGATTGATTAAATAAAAATCTGCAAGTACCAGTGCTGCCATGGCTTCAACAATGGGCACTGCTCTTGGCACCACACACGGATCGTGTCGTCCTTTACCAGAAACGGTAACGGTTTCACCTTGCTCATTTACGCTTTCCTGATCCTGCATAATGGTTGCCACCGGCTTAAAAGCAACATTAAAGTAAATATCTTCTCCATTTGAAATACCCCCTTGAATGCCTCCTGAGTGATTCGTCTTGGTTTTTATTTTGCCATCCTCTTCGAAAAACTCATCGTTGTGCTCTGAGCCATTCATAGAAACACCTTCGAAACCACTACCATATTCAAACCCCTTCACTGCATTAATACTCAACATTGCTTTGCCTAACTCTGCATGAAGTTTTGCGAAAACAGGCTCTCCAAGACCGACAGGTGTATTTTTGATAACACAGGTTACAACACCACCAATTGTATCTTGGTTCTTTCGTGTTTTGTCTATCAACGCAATCATTTGATCGGCTATGTCGGGATCAGGACACCTTACAATGTTTTCTTCTGTTTTGGTAAGGTCGAGTTTGGTATAATGTGGTGCTTCCAGCTTACCAACTTTCGACACGTAGGCAGAAAATGTCATCTGCTCTTTGGATAGTA
Source organism: Fulvivirga sp. (assembly GCA_965227525.1). Lineage (GTDB taxonomy): Bacteria > Bacteroidota > Bacteroidia > Cytophagales > Cyclobacteriaceae > Fulvivirga. Next base: position 1,255,476 of record OZ245762.1, read on the forward strand.
GTATTTTAGCTATTGCCCCAGCGGCCACACGAGCAGCTGTTTCTCTGGCGCTGCTTCTACCGCCACCGCGATAATCTCTCAATCCGTATTTTTTCTGATAGGTAAAGTCGGCATGAGATGGACGAAACTTATCTGCAATGTGTGAGTAATCCTTACTTTTAGCATTGGTGTTGCGTATCATAAGGCAAATAGGCATACCGGTAGATTTGCCATCAAATACACCAGAAAGTATCTCTACTTCATCAGCTTCCTTGCGCTGAGTAGTTATTTTAGACTGGCCAGGCTTTCTCCTTTTAAGCTCTGATTGAATAAATGCCTCATCAATATCCAAGCCCGCAGGACAACCATCGATAATGACACCTATTGCCGGACCATGTGACTCACCAAACGTGGTGATTTTAAAAAGCGTACCGAATGAATTGCCCAATGCTGTAGGATTATTTTTTGAGAATTATGTAAACTGAGGTGCCTAACATACCCAATATTAGAATGTTAGCAAAGATTTTGATCCACTCAAATCGATCTGTGCTGGTGAGCTCATTGTCTTCAAAAGCAATGCGATCATAAAAACTGCCCAGGTCGTTTGACTGAATGGCCTCATTCTTTTTGCTTTCACCTGTGATCGCAATGCGCTTATCAGATTTCAGTGTGTCGTATTTTTCGGTTTTATGGTTAAAGAAAATCCACTGGAAATAATCACCAAGGTCGTATTCACCAGGCTCTTTAGGGATACCAAAATAAGAAAACGACTTTGAGCCAGTAACTCTTCCATTTCTACGGTTGATGTTTTGTGTGACGTTAGGGTCATAGAAGTCGAAATTTTCACCTCCGTCTACTTCTGGTGGGTTTACTGAAGAAATATTGCCCTCACCGTATACATTAAATTCATAAGAAAAGCTTTTTCCGGTTTCTAATTCCCCTGCAATTACTCTTTCATCGAGCAAATAATCGCCTACTGCCACCACATCTTTCAAAGGGTGTGGAGGTAAGGGTTTTACTTCCACAGTTTTTGGTTGCGAATAAAATGTTTTAAAGTCTTCCTGGCGATTTCTACCAAAGAAGGAAGGGTTTTTGGCCACTTTGTACTTGATCATTTCTAACCCGACTTGCGGAAATTCGATGTTTTCAGTATTGAAAGGGTAGAAAACACCCTGATAAACTTTGTATTGGGTGTAACGCTTTCCTCCAATAGATACTGACTCACCATTGATGTTTTCGATGTTGAAATTTTCTTCCCAGCAATTTTCTGGCCGCACATCTTTGAGTATATCTGAGAGCTGTTTGCCCAACTCATGAAATTGGAGGGGTGCCCGGTTGTTGTCAGAAACATAAAACGAGAGTGTAGCTGTGACACCTTCTCCCACATAGACTTCACTTTTATTTGTAGTCAAAGCAAAAAAGGCGTCTTCTTTTACATCTACAAATTCATTGTCGGCATCGCTTTTGTCACCAAAAGGGTCGTGATCAAAAAGACTTCTAAATGGGTCCCTTCTTTGCTGACGCTGTACGGCCGCACCAACTCTAATTTGCTTGCCTTCGGAACCAATCATTTTGTCATTCACCTTCATACGGAAAGCAGGTAATGTAAAAGTCCCCTGACCTGAAGGTGCATAATTCATGGTTATGCTTTGAGAGGAAGAAACCTGTCCGTTAATAATCTGAGTGCTTGACGAAGAGGATGTTCCTCTTTTTTGAAAGCCTTCAATATCAGGAAAGTCACCATAGCTTTTGAGTCTTTCATTTTTTACCGTCAAGGTGATCGTCCATGATTGGTTTTCACCTATTTCATCTGGCCCTAGCTCAATCGAAATGTCCTGAGCTTGCAGGGTTCCCAGACCTAAAAGAAGTGAGGTAACAAATAATGCGATGTTTCTTAACTTAAACTTCATCAATCCCATAATTTTCAGCGCAACTTATCCGTTTTAAGTAACGTACAAAAATATATCAAACTTTTATATGCCATAACTAATTTGTATATTAAAGGTTGCAGGTTAAGATAAAAGTTCCTGCGATCTCTAACCAAAACTTCGAGTTAACAATGTTAGAATACGTTAAAACAATACTCACAAAGGTGAGTTTTGATGCCAAACTTTTTGAAAAAGAATTGAGGAAAGCACTGAAAAATTTGATCGAAGCTGAAATTGAAGAGCTTCGTAAATGGTGTTACGCAAAATTTGCTAGCAAGCATCAGCCGGTGCTTGAGCGTTGCTTTAGCTAGCAAGTGAATTAACATATTAGAAAGCCTGATAGCATTGTATAAAACAATGTTGTCAGGCTTTATTTTTTTACAAATTTTATGTTGCGCTTGAGGCCTTCGTATTTGGTTCTTTTTACTGCCGATTTTCTGAAAAGCTCGTTGAACACTTCTTTGGATACTTCCTCCCAATCACCCTTTGACATATTCTTTAATTCAGGATGTGGCCCAAATTCAGGCTCTTGGTGTGGTTGACTAAATCGATTCCAAGGGCAAACATCCTGACAAATATCACAACCAAAAATCCAGTCTTTGAACTGACCTTTGAAATCTTCCGGTATCTGATCTTTTAGTTCTATTGTGAAATAAGAAATACAACGACTGGCATCTACTTTATAGGGCTCAGGTATGGCATCTGTGGGGCAGGCATCAATGCAGGCCGTGCAGGTGCCGCAGTAGTCTTGTACGGGCCCATCATACTCCAGCTCTAAGTCAATAATTAACTCGGCTAGGAAGAAAAAACTACCGGTACCTTTATTGAGGAGCAAGCTGTTTTTTCCAATCCACCCAACTCCACTTCGCTGGGCCCAACTCCGCTCCATCACTGGTGCAGAGTCTACAAAAGCCCGGCCTTCAATATCTCCGATTTCGTTTTGCAGATATTGCATCAGTTCTTTGAGTTTGTCTTTTACAACAAAGTGGTAGTCTTTGCCATAGGCGTATTTGGCTATTTTATAGGAGCCATTTTCAGCGATGTCATTTTCAGGATAGTAATTGTAAACTAGTGATACTACTGATTTGGCTCCGGGGACTAACTTTGTAGGATCTAATCGTTTGTCAAAATGATTTTCCATGTAGCCCATCTTTCCATGCATGCCTTGTTTGAGCCATTGTTCCAATTGGTGTGCATCCTCTTCTAAAAACTCTGCCCTGGCCACACCGCAGTGCATAAAGCCAAGGTCTTTGGCTTTTTGTTTAAGTAGTTGGGTATGGTTTGTTGAGTTTGGCATGTTACACACACCCCTAACCCCTCTTAATAGAGGGGAATTACCTCCTTCACGGAGGATTGGAGCGTTTAATTATTAGCTCTATAGTCTTCTATATAATACTCAATAGTTCTTAAGACATTGCCAATGTCCTTTTTTACTTCCAGATCATCAAACCTTAAAAAGTATATTCCTAATTTTTCGATTTCTTGTTGTCTTTTTTTGTCATATTGTACAGCTTGAGCATTGTCATGACTTCTGCCATCTATTTCAATAACTAACATTAAATCATAACAAAAAAAGTCTACAATATAATTTAGAATTGGCTTTTGTCATGAAAATCATATCCCATCATTTGCCCTCGCTTAAGGCAATTCCATAAAAGCACCTCAGAAAGCGTACTATTGTTTCTTAAAAAGCGAGCGTTCTCTTTAAGTTCTGGATTGTAGTAAATACGCTTTTTCATTTTATATTTTTACTGTCCCAATTCCCTCCTAAAAGGAGGGTTAGGGAGGTGTTTTTTTTAATAGATCAACTTAATCAAAAAGGCCTCCGGTTCGACTTGGAGGAACTATTTTTAAGTGTTTATATGCCAGCTCGGTGGCTTCTCTGCCTCGGGAAGTGCGTTTTAAATAACCTTCCTGTATCAAAAAGGGCTCGTATACCTCTTCTATTGTTTCGGCCTCTTCGCCACAAGCAGTGGCTATCGTGCTGATACCTACCGGACCACCTTTAAATTTTTCTATAATGGTAGATAGGATGCGGTTGTCCATTTCATCCAGGCCATGCTCATCTACATCGAGTGCCTTGAGTGCCATTTCAGCTATTTCTTTAGTGATGGTGCCATCGCCTTTTATTTCTGCAAAGTCTCTTGTTCTGCGTAAAAGATTATTAGCAATACGAGGAGTACCTCTACTTCTACGAGCTATTTCATAAGCGGCATTTTCATGGATGGGTGTATTGAGTATTTCGCAGGAGCGATGCACAATCGTAGTAAGTAATTTGGCATCGTAATACTCGAGTCGTGCCGATATGCCGAATCTTGCCCTTAATGGAGAAGTTAAAAGCCCAGCACGGGTAGTGGCACCAATTAATGTAAAAGGATTTAATGTAATTTGTACAGATCGAGCACTTGGGCCAGAGTCAAGCATAATGTCGATCTTGTAATCTTCCATGGCAGAATACAAATACTCCTCAACAATTGGGTTGAGTCTATGGATCTCATCGATAAACAAGACATCGTTATCTTCAAGATTGGTGAGCAAACCTGCCAAATCACCTGGCTTGTCCAGTATAGGGCCTGACGTAACCTTAATGTTAGTTTGAAGCTCATTGGCTATGATGTGCGAGAGCGTGGTTTTTCCCAAGCCTGGAGGGCCGTGAAGTAAAACATGGTCTAATGACTCTGCACGTTTCTTAGCTGCTTGCACAAAGATTTTAACATTTTCTACAACTTTGTCCTGGCCTGTAAAATCACCAAAGCTTAAGGGGCGCAGTGCCTTTTCAAATTCCTTTTCTTCCGAACTTAAATTCTCTTCTTCTCCGCTTAAATAGTCTTCTCTCATAGACGTTGAAAATGCTTAAAATCAAGTAATTGGAGGAGGTCAAATAAACCACCAATATTCTGGCCTAAATTAAACATTACGCAAGGCAATTCATTATTTTTGCCCAAATTTTAAACAATGAGTAATCGTTATAAAAATGCAATCTATACATTAGTTGTCTTGCTCGCCATGTTTTTGGTGTATAAGTGGAGGCAGTCTGGCTCAGGCGAACCTATGTTATCATTTACCGGTAAAACCATGGGGCCAATTGTGTATTCAGTTAAGTATTTTGATGAAGCTGGAAGAGATTTTAAACCTGAGGTTGATTCATTGCTACAGGTTTTTAATAGTTCGCTGAATACGTACATACCCACCTCAGAAATTTCGCAATACAATAAGGCAAATGCCTTTGTGTTTGACCTGCCATATTTTTATCCGGCTGTCGCTGTGAGTAATGAAATATTTGAACAAACTAATGGAGCATTTGACCCCAGTATAGGTCCACTCATTAACACCTGGGGTTTTGGATATACTGAAGGAATCAAAAAAGACAGTGCGGTTATTGATTCACTTAGGCAGATCGTAGGCATGAACAAAATAAGCTTCAATCGAGACAGTATCTGGAAAGATGATCTAAGGGTTGCGCTTGATTTTAGCGCTTCCGCAAAAGGCTATGGTGTAGATGTGGTGCTTGAATATTTGATCGATCAGGGTATTGACAATGTGTTTGTCGAAATTGGTGGAGAAGTGAGAGTGGCTGGAATAAATTTACAAGCAAAGGGTCCCTGGCAGGTAGGTATTTTAAATCCAAACTCTGATGAGCTGAATCAATATGCAATGGCAATTATAGAGTTAGAAGACAAGGCAATGGCAACCTCGGGTAACTACTTCAATTATCATGTTATTGAAGGAGTAAAATACTCACACACAATTTCACCTTTCACAGGTTATCCAATTGAACACCCACTACTAAGTGCAACAGTTGTTGCTGATGATTGCATGCGTGCTGATGCCTTGGCAACAGCATTTATGGTGATGGGACATGAGGAGGCCATCAAATTTCTCAATGAACATTCTGAGTATGATGCATATCTCATATTTAGCGATGAGAATGGTAACCTAAGCACCTTTGCCACTGCAGGAATATCGGAAAAAATAAAAACAATAGATTGATGCCCGAACAAACAGAATGGTTTGATAAATGGTTTGATTCTCCCTATTACCATATTTTATATAAGCACAGGGACTATGATGAGGCCAAAGACTTTTTGGATACACTTATTAGTTTCTTCAAGATTAAACCTAATCATAAGGTATTGGATCTAGCTTGTGGAAAAGGGAGACATTCGATCTACCTCAACGAAAAAGGCTTTGATGTAACCGGGGTTGATCTTTCAGAGCAAAATATTGTACATGCTAAACAGTTTGAAAACGAGCGATTAAAGTTTGATATACATGATATGCGCGAGGTGTATGCCAAGGAAGAGTTTGACTTTGTGCTGAATATGTTTACGAGCTTTGGCTATTTTGAAAATGAAAGTGAAAACGAAAAAGCAATATGCGCTGCGGCTGAATCATTAAAACCAGGAGGGTTTTTGCTTATTGATTTTTTGAATCCATACAGGGTAATTAATAACCTGGTGTCTGAAGAGAAGAAAACTGTAGAAGGAGTGGAGTTTGACATCAACCGCTCTTTGAGTGACGATGGTTACATTGTAAAAAACATCCATTTTTCTGATAAAGGTCAGGATTTTAACTTTCAGGAAAGAGTAAAGGCCATAAGGAGAATCGAGTTTCTGGACTATTTTAGAAAAGCCAACCTACGGGTGCTAAAGACATTTGGCGACTATGACCTTAACCCTTATGAGCCGGAAGAATCTACCAGAATGATCTTCGTTACGCAAAAATAAGCTTCGACTTCAGGTTAAATGCAACACTGTTGTATATTTGCCCTGCATTAGGCCAAGATACTTCATGACCATTTATTTTATTGTGCTTTTTATGTCGGCTTTGCTAGCTGGGCTATTGGTTTTAATAGTACCAAAAACCAATAGCAAATTATATAAATTGGCCTTGGTGTTTGCAGGGTCTTACCTATTCGCCATCACTATCATACATATTTTACCTGAGTTGTACAGCACCGCTACAGATCCAATAATGATTGGTGTTTATGTATTGGCGGGCTTTTTTTTACAACAGTTTTTAGAATATTTTACCTCTGGTGCCGAGCATGGCCATATCCATACGCATGGAGAAGGGCATAAGCATTCGATGAGTACCGCAGTATTGCTTTTGTTTGCCTTGCTTATACATTCTTTTCTTGAAGGCTCACTATTAGCACACCCTAGTGATAATCATGCGCACCATGAGTCTGTCTCATTGCTGGCAGGTATCGTACTGCACAAAGCACCTGCCGCTTTTGCTTTGATGTCCATTTTATTGTGCCATACCTCTAAAAAGATTGCTATTCTATTCCTTATTATCTTCGCTTTGGGGTCACCTTTAGGTATGATCATTGGTGATTATTATGTAGAAAATAATATGCTTTCCACTGCGGCATTTACTACATTATTCGCAGTGGTTAGCGGCAACTTCCTTCATATATCTACTACGATTGTATTTGAAAGTAGCGAAAATCACGATTTTAATATTCGAAAAATAGGAGTGGCACTACTTGGGGCATTTATTGCGGTTGCTGCTGAGTTCTGGATTTAGTCGAGTTGTTCGATGCCTGAAACATGAGATAAAATGGCTTTCCAGGTTTGATTTTTTTTGATCAGTACATTGCTTGATTGGTATTGTGTTTTAATGGAATCGTTAAAAACATAACCTGTACCAGCAATAACAGCGGTACCATTTGCAAAAAGATCTAATCGCTTGATTTCATAAAAGAACGAGTCTGGTTTTGAACTGTTGTTGGCAACCCATTCCATTTCATCATTTTTAGTAGTCCATTCTCCTGAGTTGCTGATCATCTCAAATTGGTCGTGTAAAATCTGATTGAGTAGTGCCGTATCATGTTTGTGATAAGCTTTAGGCCATAATTCTTTCTTAATCTTAGTCAGTTGAGTCGTGTCTGATTTACTTAATTTAGAAATTGTGTTTTCGTTGGTTGAATTACTACATGCTGAAAGTATAATCAATGAGGCAATCAAAATGTATTTCATAGAATGGACAGGGTTGGTTTAATGCGATTTACGTGTGTAGATACTCACAGTTGTTTTTTTAACAAGTCATTAACAATTATTAATACTACCTTTAGTAAATGACTAAAGACACCAAGCTTGCTGTATTAATCGATGCAGACAATATTCCATCAACTTATATTAAAGAGATGATGGAGGAGATCAATAAATATGGAACACCCACCATCAAACGTATTTATGGTGATTGGACTAAGCCGCACCTCGTAAAATGGAAGAATGTACTTTTAGAGCATGCCATCAATCCTATACAGCAATACAGTTACACAACTGGCAAAAATGCCACTGACTCAGCAATGATCATCGATGCGATGGATGTACTCTACTCTGAGAAAGTCGATGGGTTTTGCCTGGTGTCATCTGACAGTGACTTCACGAAATTAGCAACCCGATTAAGAGAGGCAGGAATGAAAGTGTATGGCATTGGTGAGAAGAAAACGCCTGATCCTTTCATTGTAGCATGTGATAAGTTTATCTATCTGGAAATTCTTAAGACCGATACTGAGCTTACAGATGGAAAGAGTAAATCAAAGAAATCTAATGTCGATAAGATTACGCCTAAAGTCATTAGACTGTTGAAAAACTCCGTATCTGATGTCGCAGATGAGGAAGGATGGGCTTTTCTTGGCGATGTGGGCTCTATAATACTTAAAAAACAGCCAAATTTTGACTCCAGAAATTTTGGGTTTGAAAAGCTGACCCCTTTATTTAAATCACTCAACCAGTTTGAGATAGAGCAGAGAGATCAGCAAAACGGAAGGTTTAAACTCATTTATGTGAGAAATAAATAGGGTGTCATTAACAAAAACCTCAACTTCTTCTATTACATTCACATAACTCTAAACTAATCAATACAATGGCCTTACAGACCATCATATTAATCGGGGCCATTGCAGCGGGTTTTTGGCTCTTCCTTTTTATTTTCCCAATCAACTTATGGATTACGGCTCAATTTTCGGGAGTTAGAATAGGCTTATTTGAGATGGTATTTATGCGCTTTAGAAAAGTGCCGCCTAAACTCATTGCCAACTCAATGATTACTGCGACTAAGGCAGGTTTAGATACCATTACCACTCAACAGATGGAGACGCATTACCTGGCTCATGGTAACCTTGAGGCTGTAATAAAAGCATTGATAGTGGCTGATAAAGCCAATCTCAACCTTACGTTTAAGCAAGCGACAGCTATAGATCTTGCAGGGAGAAATGTATTGGAGGCAGTACAGGTTTCTGTAACACCCTATGTAGTAATTGTGCCTGCGATTACAGGTGTATCGGTTGACGGCATTCAATTGATTGCAGAAGCCAGAGTAACTGTCCGTACTAATTTGCAGCAATTAGTGGGAGGTGCCGGAGAAGAAACCGTAAAGGCAAGAGTAGGTCAGGGTATAATCTCGAGAATTGGTACAGCTTCTAATTACCTCGAAGTGCTGGAAAACCCAGAGAGTATTTCCAAGCAGGTACTGGCAGCTGGCTTAGACAGTGGCACAGCCTATGAAATACTATCTATTGATATCGCTGATATTGATATAGGAGATAATATTGGCGCTGCATTGCAAATCGATCAGGCGGGTGCAGATCTTAATATTGCAAAAGCAAAAGCTGAGGAAAGACGGGCTATGGCTGTAGCTTCAGAGCAAGAGATGTCTGCCAGAGTACAAGAGGCTTATGCTAAAGTAATAATGGCCGAAGCTGAAATCCCTATTGCCTTATCTGAGTCTTTGGAAAAAGGCAATCTTTATGGTAATAGGAAAAAGAAATAAAAAATAAAGGCGCCTGAGGGCGCCCTTAATTACGTTGTTTAAACTACTCACAAGTATTGTTGTAATCATCGATTACTAAAATTCTAACAGCGTCTCTGAATATAGTCTTGTTTAAGAATTTATTCATTTTTGATTTGCTTTCTTCATCACCGACAGCTTTATACTCGTTGTTTTTGTACTTTTCCACAACAGTAGGGCAATCTGAAAGCTCCTTTTCAACATTTAGCGAATTTACAAGCTTTAACTTTCCTTTTTCACCAATTTTATAAACGGCTTCAGGGGTTTTATTTTCTTCATAAATTTCTTTTAAACCAGAAACTTCACCAACAGGAGGAGGGGTTTGAAAATGATGATATATCGAGATCTTTTCATCAACAAGCTTTCTCATAAACTTAGTCTTGGGAATCATTCCTGTACCTACAGCAGACATGTCCGCATATTTTACGCTTTCATAAACTAATGAGTCACCATTATACAAATACCCATCGATATCCTTTGCATCTAGTTTATCATAGTCTTTGTTCTTTATTTTTTCTTTAGTCTCAAATGTTTTCTTTTCAATAAATCTAATCTTTCCTTGAAACTGCCAAGGGGCTGCATAATTTTGATCATCCAGATAGGTATACCCCATAATCTTAATGTAACCCTTAGTTTCTTTACCTTTTTTAATGATAGTCCCGGGTACAACACCTTCCCTACTCATTTTTTCTTCGTTTTGACCATGAGCCATGAATACTACAATCATGGATAGCATTAAAGTCATCAATTTTCTCATAATTTCTTAGTTTACAGTTTTAATAATCGACAAAAGTAGTATTAATAGTATAATCTGATATATGATTTTTAATAAAAAATTGTTTGTTTAAACATTAGTAATAAGGAATTATAAAATATTAGTATGAAATACCCCTTTACCGATTGTTTTAAAAACAACGGGATTTTCATTACTTTAAAAAAATGAACAATAAAATGAATAAGTATTGGCAAAAGAATCTTCTATACCTTGCCGTACTTCTTACCGTTTGGTTTCTGGTTTCATTTGGCTGTGGTATTCTCTTTGTTGAACAGCTAAATCATTTCAAAATGGGTGGCTTTCCTCTCGGCTTTTGGTTTGCACAACAAGGATCCATTTACGTCTTTGTTGTATTAATTTTTGTGTATGTCTGGCTTATGAACAGGCTGGATAAAAAATTTGATGTAGACGAAAAACCAGAATAAACATGGACGTTCAAACCTGGACCTACCTTCTTGTAGGTATTACATTCGCATTATATATCGGCATAGCTATTTGGTCAAGGGCCGGATCTACTAAAGATTTTTATGTGGCTGGGGGTGGTGTTCACCCGTTGGCCAATGGCATGGCGACAGCAGCTGATTGGATGTCAGCGGCTTCATTTATTTCAATGGCGGGTATTATATCATTTGCTGGGTATGATGGCGCGGTATACCTCATGGGCTGGACAGGTGGCTATGTATTACTGGCCTTGTTGCTCGCCCCATATCTAAGGAAATTTGGAAAATTTACAGTACCAGATTTCATCGGAGATAGGTATTACTCTAATACTGCACGTACTGTGGCTGTTATTTGTGCACTATTTGTTTCATTTACATACGTAGCCGGTCAAATGCGAGGTGTAGGAGTCGTATTTAGTCGTTTTCTGGAGGTTGACATTAACACGGGTGTGTACATAGGCATGTTTATAGTTTTTGTATATGCAGTTCTCGGTGGGATGAAAGGCATCACTTATACACAAGTTGCCCAATATGTCATACTGATCTTTGCATTTATGTTGCCAGCTATCTTTATATCCATTCAGTTGACAAATAACCCCATCCCACAATTGGGATTTGGCGACACAGTAGCTGGGAGCAACACCTATTTGCTTGATAAATTAAATGGACTTCATACTGAGTTAGGGTTTAGCGAATATACTGATGGTAATAAATCATTGATTGATGTATTCTTCATCACTTTGGCCTTGATGGTGGGTACAGCGGGTTTACCACACGTAATTGTGAGGTTTTTTACTGTCCCTCGGGTGAAAGATGCACGGATATCAGCCGGCTATGCACTGGTATTTATAGCGATATTATATACAACAGCCCCAGCTGTTGCGGCTTTTGCAAGAACCAACCTGATCGAAACTGTAAGCAACAAATCTTATGAGCAACTCCCAGACTGGTTTGCTAACTGGGAGACCACAGGTTTACTACAGTTTGATGATAAAAATGAAGATGGAGTAGTAAAGTATGTAGCTGATCCGAAAGTTAATGAACTCACAATTGACAGAGACATCATGGTGTTGGCTAACCCTGAAATAGCCGAGTTACCAGACTGGGTGGTTGCACTTGTGGCTGCTGGTGGTCTGGCAGCAGCTTTATCTACGGCAGCGGGGCTACTGTTGGTGATATCTACTTCAGTTTCTCACGATTTGGTAAAAAAGCAGTTTATGCCAGATTTATCAGATAAATCTGAATTATGGATTGCTCGGGGAGCCGCGGTTTTTGCTGTATTGATTGCAGGGTATTTTGGAATAAATCCTCCCGGTTTTGTAGCTGCAGTAGTTGCACTGGCTTTTGGGCTAGCTGCCGCATCATTTTTTCCAGCTATTATTTTGGGAATTTTCTATAAACGCATGAATAAAGAGGGAGCTATTGCCGGAATGCTTGTTGGGTTAGGAATTACGCTTTTTTATATGATGCGCTATAAGCTAGGCTGGATTGGCGGACCAACAACACAAGAAGATTGGTGGTTTGGAATCAGCCCGGAAGGTTTTGGCACATTAGGAATGGTACTAAATTTCATTACAGCCATTGTAGTGAGCCGATTTACCCCTCAGCCACCAAAAGATGTGCAGGAGATTGTAGATAATATAAGATATCCGCGAGCTTAGTTTAAATTTCCTCTAAAATGGAAGATCCTTTAGATAGGTCGCCAGAAGTCCATTGCCACCTTTCGTTTAATCTTATTTTGCCATTGATTAGAATTTCCGGAGTAGATAGACATATTCCTGTCATAATTTCACCATCCTTAGATATTTGATGATATCTCATGTCTATTTTTCCCTGCTCATCAACGATACCAATTAAATGACCTATTTCAATACCACCTCCTGAGTAAGCGCAGGTAAGTACTTTTCCTGATTGCTGATATTTGAAGATTGTATCAGTGTCCAAAGCACTATTACCTGAAGATCGTATGGGTCTGAATTTTTTATTGTGATAATCCATCTGTGAGTCGATTTATTAGGATTTTTGTCCTTTGTTAATTAACATTTAGGGTATATTTTCAGTTAACGTACCAAATAGAAAAACTACTATGAGTGATAAAATTAGAACGCTAAGCGGATATATCAATGAATACCAAAGAAGTGTACAAGATCCTGAAGGCTTTTGGTCGCGCATAGCAGATTCTTTCTATTGGCAAAAACGATGGGACAAAGTTGTTGACTGGGATTTTGAAGGGCCTGATGTGAAGTGGTTTGTCAACGCAAAACTTAATATCACTGAAAATATTCTCGAAAGAAATCTTTTTTTATTAGGTGATAAACCTGCGATTATTTGGGAGCCAAACGACCCTGAAGAAGAAGGTCGCACACTTACCTATAAAGAGCTCCATGAGCAAGTATGTCAGTTTGCCAATGCAATGAAAGCTAACGGCATAGAAAAAGGTGACAGGGTAATTATTTATATGCCAATGATCCCTGAAGCTGCAATTGCAATGTTAGCATGCGCCAGGGTTGGGGCTGTTCATTCTGTTGTATTTGCAGGGTTTTCTTCAAAATCTTTAGCAGATCGGATTGAGGACTGCAAAGCAAAAATGGTACTGACTTCAGACGGAAACTTTAGAGGTAGAAAGAAAATTGGCGTTAAAGAAGTTGTAGACGAAGCTTTGGAAGCTACCAACTCCATCGAAAAAACAATTGTTTTAAAGCGAACAGGTCAGGATGTGACCATGAAAGAGGGAAGAGATCTTTGGTGGCACGAAGCCATAGAAGGCGTTTCTAAAGAAAATAAAGCTGAGCCTATGGATGCTGAAGATTTACTCTTCATCTTATATACATCTGGTTCTACAGGCAAACCCAAAGGAGTGGTGCATACTTGTGGAGGTTATATGGTGTATAGTGCCTATACCTTTCAAAATGTATTTCAATACAACCAGGGTGATGTGTATTGGTGCACAGCAGATGTAGGATGGATCACAGGCCATTCTTATATTGTATACGGTCCATTATTGAGCGGAGCGACTACAATTATGTATGAAGGAGTACCTACCTTCCCGGATGCCGGTAGGTTTTGGCAAATTTGTGATAAGTATAAAGTAAATCAGTTCTATACAGCACCAACGGCCATAAGAGCATTACAGGCGTATGGCACCGAGCCATTAGAGCCGTATAAATTAGATTCACTGCGCGTGATTGGTACAGTTGGTGAGCCGATCAATGAGGAGGCGTGGCATTGGTATCATGACCATGTAGGTAAAGGAAAATGCCCGATTGTAGACACGTGGTGGCAAACTGAGACAGGAGGTATTATGATTTCACCGATTGCAGGAGTAACACCTACCAAACCATCATATGCAACGCTACCACTACCAGGAATCCAACTGGCTATTTTAGATAATGATGGTAATGAGTTAAAAGGCAATAGTGTTGAAGGTAACCTGTGTATAAAATATCCTTGGCCGGGAATGCTCAGAACCACCTATGGTGACCATGATCGATGTAAACAAGTCTATTTTTCGAGCTTCGAAGGTTATTATTTCAGTGGAGATGGAGTGAAAAGAGACGAAGATGGTTATTACAGAATACTAGGCCGTGTAGATGATGTGATTAATGTTTCAGGTCATAGAATGGGTACTGCAGAAGTAGAAAATGCCATAAACGAGCATCCTAAAGTAGTGGAGTCTGCTGTTGTGGGCTACCCTCATGAGATTAAAGGTCAGGGTATCTATGCCTATGTGATTTGTGATATGGAGGGTAGATCCGAAGAAAACCTCATTGAAGAAATTCGACAAACAGTTACGAAAATTATCGGACCAATAGCCAAACCGGATAAAATTCAGATTGTGCCTGGGCTACCAAAAACACGATCTGGTAAAATTATGAGAAGGATACTTAGAAAAATTGCCTCTGGGGAAACGGATAGTCTAGGCGATACATCTACATTACTTAACCCTGAAGTGGTCGAGGAAGTAATGAACAACGCTAAGTAATAAAAGAAGAACCTTCCAGGTTTCAAAAACCTGGAAGGTTTTAAAGTCAAGCCACTTTGTTGAATTGATCTTCCTCTGTACTACCCTTCATGGCTGTCGTTGAAGACTGACCTTGCTGTACCACATTTTGTACTGTATCAAAATATTGAGTGCCAACAAAAGTTTGATGTTTTATGGCTGAGAAGCCAGCTGATTGTAAAGCAAACTCTCTTTCCTGTAACTCAGAGTAGCCAGCCATACCTCTTTCTTTATAAGCTTTAGAAAGCTCAAACATAGAAGTGTTTAAAGCATGGAAGCCAGCAAGAGTTATAAACTGAAATTTATAACCCATGTCTGCGATTTTCTCCCTGAAAGTCTCCATTTGATTTACACTAAGCTTAGCTGCCCAATTAAATGACGGAGAACAGTTATAAGCTAGCATCTGATCTGGATATTTTGCTTTCATAGCCTGCGCAAACTCTCTGGCCAATCCTAAATCAGGGTTTGATGTTTCCATCCAAACCAAATCAGCATAAGGCGCATAACTTAGTCCTCGAGCAATACCTTGCTCTAGCCCATTATTTACTTTATAAAAGCCTTCTGAGGTTCTCTCACCAATAATGAAATCGTGATCTCGACTATCGATATCAGAGGTGATTAAGTTGGCAGCTTCAGCATCTGTACGGGCAATTAAAAGTGTGGGCGTGTCCATTACATCTGACGCTAGTCGTGCGGCTACAAGCTTGTTGATTGCCTCTTGGGTGGGCACAAGAACTTTCCCTCCCAAATGGCCACATTTTTTTGCAGAAGACAGCTGATCCTCAAAATGGACTCCTGCAGCACCGGCCTCAATCATGGCTTTCATCAATTCAAAAGCGTTTAAGTTGCCTCCAAAGCCTGCTTCTGCGTCTGCAACGATAGGTACTAACCAGTCGATGTTAGTTTCTTGTGTTACGCTCTGTATTTGGTCTCTTCTTAGGAGCGCATTGTTAATACGCTTTACAACTTTCGGCACAGAGTCAGCCGGGTAAAGTGATTGGTCTGGATACATTTCTCCAGCCAGGTTAGCATCTGCTGCTACCTGCCATCCACTTAGGTAAATAGCCTCGAGTCCGGCTGCTACTTCTTGTATGGCCTGGTTGCCGGTGAGTGCTCCTAACCCTGCTACAAAAGGCTGCTTATTAAGCTTTTTCCATAATTTTTCAGCACCGAGTCTCGCGAGGCTATGTTCTATTTTTACAGAGCCTCTGAGTTTAATCACTTCCTCAGCTGAGTAAGGTCTTTCGACATTTTTCCATCTCGGATTTGTTGTCCAATCGTTGGTGAGTTTTCCTATTGAATCATTCATAAGTTTACAGGTTTAGTCTATTAGTTTATATGCTGGCAATGTTAAAAATTCAGTAAATGTATTATTCTTAACGAGGTCATCGAAAAGAGTGATAGCTTCATCAAATCGGCCATTGGTAAATCGATCTTCACCTAACAAGGACTTTATTTTATCCACCTCATCTTTCTTCAATTGATCATAAAGCTCTTCTGTCATCAAGCGTCCATCTGAAAGTGTAATTTCATGTTGTATCCATTGCCAAAGTTGCGTTCGTGAGATTTCAGCAGTCGCAGCATCTTCCATCAAATGATACAATGCGGCTGCTCCAACACCTCTGAGCCAACTTTCCACATACAAAATGCCCACATTTATATTGGTTCGCACCCCTTCTTCAGTAATGGCACCTGATGGCACTTCAAGTAAGTTTTCTTCATCAATGGTTACATCATGTCTTTTAATACAAATTTGATTTTTGGTAGGCATGTGTTCATCAAAAATCTTTTTTACAGGTGCTACTAAGGCTGGGTGTGCTACCCACGTGCCATCATGACCGTTTCTCACTTCTGTAGTTTTATCATTAACCACCTTCTGTAATGCTTTTTCGTTTTGCTGAGGGTCTTCCTTGATAGGAATTTGCGCTGCCATACCTCCAATGGCATGCACATTTCTTTTATGACAAGCTTTAACTACAGCAAGTGCATAAGACTTCATAAAAGGAACTTGCATGGTAACTTTTGATCGATCTGGTAAAACAAAGTCAGGGTTATTTTTAAACTTTTTAATGAAAGAAAAAATGTAATCCCAACGCCCACAGTTAAGTCCAGCAGAGTGATCTTTCAAGGCATATAAAATTTCGTCTAATTCGAAGGCAGCAGTTATAGTTTCGATCAGTACGGTTGCTTTTATTGTACCTTGAGAAATGCCCAGGTAATTCTGAGCAAAGACGAATATGTCATTCCAAAGCTTCGCTTCTTTGTGAGACTCTAGTTTTGGTAAATAAAAGTAGGGCGCGGTTCCTCTTTTAAGAAGTTCCTGGGCGTTATGGAAAAAATAGAGCCCAAAATCAAACAAGCTCGCACTCATTTCCTGTTCATTTACCTTTACATGCTTTTCGTTGAGGTGCCAACCTCTTGGTCTTACAAATAGCACGGCTACATTATCATGGAGAGAATATTTTTTACCAGTTGTGGGGTGAGTAAAAGAAATTGACTTACGGACAGCATCTTTCAAATTTATTTGTCCATCCAGACAGTTGCTCCATGTTGGGCTATTGCTATCCTCAAAATCAGCCATAAAAACATTGGCGCCTGAGTTTAGTGCGTTAATCACCATTTTGCGACCTACAGGGCCAGTAATTTCTACTCTCCTGTCTAGAATATCCGCTGGTAATGGGGCTACGGTCCAATCACCATTTCTTATTTCCTTAGTTTCTTTTAAGAAGGTGGGCATAGCGCCCTGATCATAATCTTGCTGTCTTTGTTGACGGGCCTCCAGTAGAGTAAGTCTTTGATCATTAAACTTTTCGTGCAGAAGAGTTAAGAATTCTCTGGCTTTTTCTGTGAGGATTTCTTCATAGCACTCGTCCAAAGCACCACTTATTTTAAGTGTGTTTGGACTTGCGATGGTAGCAGATTGCTGAGACATGTTTACAGGTTTAATTTTAAAATTTTCTTGAATATAGTGAAAATAATCAAATAGCGAAATTACGCTATAAGAAATTTTACTCATATTATCATTATATTTGACAATATGATCAATGACAATTTTTCTATCAAGCACATTTTTGGCCTCAAAATCAGGGATTTAAGGTTATCAAAACGCTTTTCTTTTCAGGAGTTATCAGAAAAAACCGGGTTGTCAATTTCTTACCTCAGTGAGATAGAAAAAGGTAAGAAGTATCCTAAGGGAGATAAGATTATGCAGTTGGCTAGTGCCTTAGAGGTTACCTATGATGAGCTGGTTTCTCTCAAGGTATCTAAGAAACTCAAACCGGTTATTAATTTATTACAATCTGATTTTTTTAAAGAATTCCCCTTAAATACGTTTGGCCTTGATCCTCAAAAAGTAGTGGAGCTCATCACCATTGCACCCGAGAAAATCAATTCTTTTATAAATGCCATTCAAGTAATCTCGCAACAATATGAAATGAAACAGGAGCATTTTAACTATGCTGCTTTACGTTCTTACCAGGAGATGCATGACAATTATTTCGGAGACATTGAAAAAGCAACCTTTGATTTTAGGTCTTTATATAAGGTGAAAGAGACCATTATATCGACAGAAAAGCTCACTGACCTACTTAGCTCAGTATGTAGCCTAAGCATTGATAGGAGTGTGATCAGTAAAAATAATACCTTAAGACATATACGTTCGCTTGTGTCGCTTGAGGAGGGTAAGTTTTTTATCAATAAAGGATTAACAGAAGCGCAGGAGAGGTTTCTTATTGCTAGGGAAATAGGTTTCTCATACTTAAAACTAAAGCACCGACCCTTAGAGACTCCACCTCAGCAGGAATATAACTTTGAGGTAGTGCTAAACAATTATAAAGCATCATATTTTGCTGCAGCCTTATTGCTGCCCGAAGAAGAGGTGGTCAAAGACGTAAAAGAATTTGCAAAATTTGATAAATGGGAAGGGTCAAGGCTATTGAAATTTTTGGAAAAATACCTTGCGACTCCTGAAATGCTCATGCAGCGGTTGACTAATATTTTACCGAAATATTCGGGTATAAAAAACCTGTTTTTTCTAAGATTTTTGGGAACAGATGACTTCAACTCCTTTGACCTTACAAAGGAGCTTCACTTATCTAGAGTGCATAATCCGCATGCCAATTTACTTAATGAGCATTATTGTAGACGATGGATTTCTATTGGCCTGATCAAGGAGTTACGAAGTCAGCTCCAAATAAATCGCAAAAATGAAATAATGGCTGATGCTCAAATATCTCGATACCATGGAACGAATGACGAATACCTTTGCCTGTCGATAGCATTTCCAAATGTGAGCAATACCGCAGAAAGTATGAGTGTTACAATTGGATGTTATATCGATGATAGCTTAAGAAAGCGGATTAACTTTCTTAACGATCCTTCTATTAAAGTAAAGGTTGTGAACACAACGTGTGAGCGATGTGCATTAACCGATTGTGTTGACCGTATTGCACCACCTACACAGTTTCTAATAGAGTCAAACAAGCAAGAGATTCTTAAAGAATTATCAAAAGTCGTTAAATTTTAAAACCTACATTCTGGTGGTAGTGGCTCAGTTGATGCTAAATGCTTAGCAAAGTTGCCTGAAATTGAAGCTGACTTGAATCCATTTTTTATTGAACCTTTCATTACATTTTCTCCATAGCCGAGGTTGTTCATATGAGCCCTGATGATAATTACTTTATCAGGGGCTAGTTTTAATGGACCTCCTGAGCGCGTAAATGGCTGCTCACTGACATGGCTGTGCATGAGGATACGTCTGTAAAGCATATTTTCTTGTTCGTCTATGATTTCCCACCAATCAGCGTATTGATCACAACCTTCATCAGGACTTTTAATAGTTACTTCAAACCAATAACTCTGATTTTGCTCTTTAGCTACAACTTGCATAACCTCGGCACTCTGTGCAGAAAATATTAGGTGTATCAAAAAACTAAGTAGAGTTATCATACCTCAAGATAGCTTAAAATTGAAAAATGAAAAAGCCCCGGCCTATTAAGACTCGGGGCTTTTTCATTAAAACCAACTAGACATTAATTTTAACTGCCACATGCTTCGCATGAGTCAGGGTTATCCAATGAACAGGCCATATCTGCTCTATTCTGGTCTTCAGCACTTACTTTTTCACCAGTTGGTTGAGCTTTGGCAGACTTTTCAACTGTGAATTGAATTGCAGAAGTAGCAGCTTTTGACCTTAAGTAATACATACCCGTCTTTAGACCTCGTTTCCAGGCATAAAAGTGCATAGAAGTAAGTTTACCAAAGTTTGGATTCTGGATATGTACGTTCATACTCTGGCTTTGACAGATATAAGCACCTCTGTCAGCAGCCATATCTATGATTGCTTTTTGAGAAATCTCCCACACTGTTTTGTAAAGATCTTTTATGTGTTGAGGAATCTCAGGTATATTTTGCACCGAGCCATTTGACTCGATCAATCTGTTTTTCATGTTAGCATCCCAAAGACCTAAGTCTATCAGATCTTTCATCAAATGCTTATTGGCAATGATAAATTCTCCAGACAAGGTTCTTCTCGTGTATATATTAGAAGTATATGGCTCAAAACACTCATTGTTACCAAGTATTTGAGACGTTGAAGCCGTTGGCATTGGAGCTACTAGCAGTGAGTTTCTCACACCATTTTTCTTAACTGCTTTTTTCAGCTTATCCCAATCCCATCTGCCAGAATCTGGCGTCACACCCCACATATCAAACTGGAATATGCCTTTCGACACAGGAGAACCTTTAAATGTCTCATAAGGACCTTCTACAGTAGCCAGCTCCATTGAAGCTTCCATAGCTGCGAAATAGATCGTCTCATGGATGTGCTTATTAAGCCCACGAGCTTCTTCTGACTCGAATGGCATTTTTAACATTAAGAATGTGTCAGCCAGGCCTTGCACACCAATTCCTATCGGTCGGTGTCGCATATTAGACGTTTTGGCTTCCTCTACCGGATAATAGTTGATGTCAATTACCTTATTAAGGTTCTTAGTTATCACTTTGGTGATTTCATACAACCTGTTATGGTCAAAGACACCATCTTCTGTAACAAACATTGGAAGTGCAATAGAAGCCAGATTACATACGGCAACTTCATCTGGTGAAGTATACTCCATAATCTCAGTGCACAAGTTACTTGACTTAATGGTACCTAAGTTTTTCTGGTTAGACTTCTTGTTGGCAGCATCTTTATAAAGCATGTATGGAGTACCAGTTTCGATTTGAGCTTCCAGTACTTCAAACCATAAATCCTGTGCTTTTACCTGCTTCCTATACTTTTCTTCTTTTTCATACTTCAAATAAAGACGTTCGAAATCTTCACCATAAGCATCGGCTAATCCAGGGCACTCATTTGGGCAGAATAAAGACCAGGTTTCATTATTCTCTACTCTTTTCATAAAAAGATCAGATATCCAAAGTGCATAGAATAAGTCTCTTGCTCTTAGTTCTTCTTTACCATGGTTTTTCTTTAGGTCAAGGAAGTCGAAAATATCGGCATGCCATGGTTCTAAGTAAATAGCGAAGCTTCCTTTTCTTTTACCACCACCCTGATCAACATATCGGGCTGTCATGTCGAAATTTCTCAACATAGGTACAATACCATTAGAAACTCCCCCAGTACCTTTGATATAAGAACCTGTCGCTCTTATGTTGTGGATGCTAAGGCCGATACCACCGGCAGATTGAGAAATTTTCGCACACTGCTTTAATGTATCATAAATGCCATCGATACTATCGTCTTGCATGGTAAGCAAGAAGCATGAAGATAGTTGTGGCTTAGGTGTACCTGCATTGAACAATGTTGGTGTTGCATGTGTAAACCACTTTTCACTTAATAAATTATAGGTTTGAATGGCAGCCTCCATGTCATCCTGGTGAATGCCTACTGCTACACGCATAAGCATGTGCTGAGGGCGCTCAGCAATTTTGCCATCAATCTTCATTAAATAAGACCTCTCCAGCGTCTTAAACCCAAAATAATCGTAACTAAAATCTCGATCATATATGATTGATGAATCGAGAAGAGCCGCATTTTTCTTAATTACCCCATATACCTCTTTCGAAATGAGCGGTGCGTTCTCGCCTGTTTTAGGATCAACATAAGTATAAAGTCTCTTCATCGTGTTAGTAAAAGACTTACTTGTAACCTTATGTAAGTTAGAAATAGCAATTCTGGCTGCTAACTTGGCAAAGTCAGGATGTTTTGTTGTAAGTGAAGCAGCTGTTTCGGCAGCGAGGTTATCCAACTCAACGGTTGTTACACCATCATAGATACCATCAATTACCTTTTTTGCGATGTCTATTGGCTCGATGTAGTTGGTATCAAGACCATAACATAATTTTTCTATTCGGGCAGTTACTTTGTCGAACTTGACGGACTCCCGTCTTCCGTCTCTTTTTAATACTAGCATAACATGGGGGTTTTGGAGATTATTATGGAATAAGTTTAAAAAATGGTCTAAAAATCTTCGTCTAACGAAAATTTAGGAGAGTCTTCATCACCGCTGTTCTTCATCACACCGGCTTTTTGATAATCACCCACTCGTTTTTCGAAGAAGTTGGTTTTTCCTTGCAGAGAGATCATTTCCATGAAATCAAAAGGGTTGGAAGCACCATATATTTTTTTACCTACTAACTCATTAAGCAATCTATCGGCTACAAATTCGATGTATTGACACATCAAGTCAGCATTCATGCCTATTAGGTTTACAGGTAAAGCATCTGTTACAAATTCTTTTTCTATGGTAACAGCATCTTTAATTATTTCAATAATTGTATTTTCCGGAAGCTTGTTATTTATATGGTTGTTATAGAGCAAGCATGCAAAGTCACAGTGCAGACCTTCATCTCTTGATATCAACTCATTTGAGAAACTAAGGCCAGGCATCAGTCCTCTTTTCTTCAGCCAGAAGATAGAACAAAAACTTCCTGAGAAAAAGATTCCTTCAACTGCGGCAAAAGCAATTAGCCTCTCCTGGAAGTTGCCTTCATCAATCCAACGTAGTGCCCAGTCTGCTTTTTTCTTCACACAGTCCATCGTCTCGATAGCGTTAAAAAGTTTATCCTTTTCTTTAGGATCCTTTACATAAGTATCAATGAGCAAAGAGTAGGTCTCCGAATGAATGTTTTCCATTGCAATCTGAAAGCCATAAAAGAATTTAGCCTCTGTGTATTGCACTTCAGCAACGAAATGCTCAGCCAGGTTTTCATTAACAATACCATCGCTTGCAGCAAAAAATGCTAATACATGAGAAATAAAGTGACGTTCACCGTCATTTAAATTTTCCCAGTCTTTGAGGTCCTGACCCAGATCTATTTCTTCTGCAGTCCAAAAACTCGCCTCTGCCTTTTTATAATATTCCCAAATATCATCATGCTTAATAGGGAAAAGCACAAAACGATTTTCGTTTTCCTCTAAGATTGGTTCATCTGCTACGGTTACTTGATCACTCATCTTCGTCAGGTTTTAATATTTGAAACACGTAAGGGCAAGCAGTAAATAAAGCAGCAAGGCCCTTTTTTAATTATTGTTGAATTTTGACCTAAAAGTTACAAGAGTTCTTTCAGGAGTATCGACTACAGAATTGTAGCCAATAGGTCATACAAATATTAATAAAGCAGACTTAAAATCAAAGTCACTGGTATGATACAAATCTTGATTTAAAAAACGAGTTAAATATCTGAAAAACAGACTATTAAGTGAATTTTACAAATTATCACTTAGGCTCTATGATGTCAAAAAGCCAGTTCAGAAAAAAAATAAAAAGTTTTCCACAAAGCCAAGCAAAATATGTGAGTTTCTAGTGGATAAAACTTACGATTATCTTACATGCGTTTTGACTCTTACTTTAAAAGCCTTTCCTTCAATTCATTAGGTAGATAGTCAACGTGAGGTTCCTGATCATTTGCAAACCATTCTGTTGGGCCATAATAGGTTGTTTGCGAAACAGGGTCAATAAACTTTGTGTAAGATTTATTTTTAAGCCGATTGGATAAAGCTGCAGATACAGAACTCCGGACTTTTGATTTATCCAGCTCTTTTTCTTTTTCCATTATAAACTCAACAACATCAGTTGATGTCATGAGCTTCCCTCTAAACTCTTCAAAATAAGAGATTTTCTTTGTCCAGGGCCATTCGTTGCGATATCCTTTGGTCTCCCACTTTACAGTATATACACTAGCTCCTTCACTAAAAATAGGCATACTGGTAAGAGCGCTCATGTGGCTATCAATTTCCTCTATCTCATTTTTAAAGTCCTCAATCTTGGCTTCAAGCATTTTTTTGCGCTCGGCCAAGGCCTTTATGTAGAGGTCAGCATATTTTTCCGGGACATTTATTTTCATGTACTCAGTACATTAATTTTATTGTTTTTACAATATTGCAAAAATAATCAAGCAAGTCAAGCGTATGAAGCAAGCAAGTCAAGCAGATCTTCAACTTTGCAGACTCTCTCCGCATAGAAAAGGTCGCGACATTGCGATGTTAAATTTTGACTCAACTATTTGATGTTTTTATAATTAACGGTATCTTTGCAGTCCATTTTTCAAAATAAAGTAAAACATGTACGCAATAGTTGACATAGCCGGTAAGCAGTTCAAAGTAACGCAAGACCAATTCGTCTACGCTCCTAAGATGGAGGGCGAAGAAGGCGCTTCCGTAGAATTCGACAAAGTGTTATTAGTAGATAACGATGGTAAAGTCGAAGTAGGTGCACCTTTAGTAAAGGGCGCTAAAGTTTCAGGTAAAATTCTGGGACATGTAAAAGGTGACAAAGTAGTGGTCTTCAAAAAGAAGAGAAGAAAGGGTTACAAAGTGAAGAATGGTCACCGTCAGGAATTCACAAAGGTATTAATCGAAGGTATTAAAAAATAATTTAGAACAACATGGCACACAAAAAAGGAGCAGGTAGTTCGCGGAACGGAAGAGAGTCGGAAAGTAAACGACTTGGCATTAAAATATTTGGCGGACAAGAAGCCATAGCTGGAAACATCATTGTAAGACAAAGAGGTACAAAGCATCACCCAGGTGAAAACGTGGGCATGGGAAAAGACCATACATTGTTTGCACTTACAGACGGAGTTGTGAGCTTCAAAAAAGGAAGAAAAAACAGATCTTATGTAACTGTTGAAAATACAGCTAAAGCATAAGAAAAAACAACACAAAATAAGGAAGCCTGGACGTTAGTTCAGGCTTTTTTTGTTTATAAATCTACTAATATGTCACGGTTTTGTTACCGTTTGTACAAGGAATAGTCCATTAAAATGAGATAGACCACATCTCTTAATAACACCTTAATTTTTTTTGGTAAGCCATTAACTGCTTCTTAGTTTCGAGGCCAATATATACCCCATTTTGGGGTATTTTTTAAACTTTAATCAATTAACAAAACCAAAAAACTTATGAGGAAACTATTACTAGTAACTAGTTTCTTTCTAATGACCGCAGTTGTGTGGGCACAGGAGAGAACAGTTTCAGGTAAAGTGACATCAGCTGATGATAGGTCTACTTTGCCTGGTGTAAACGTAATTTTAAAAGGTACCTCTACTGGAACCGTTACGGATGTAGATGGTAATTACAAGCTTAGCGTACCCTCTTCAGGAGGTGTTTTAGTCTTTTCTTTTGTAGGGTTAGAAACTACTGAAGTAGAGATCGGATCAAGGTCTGTAATAGATCTTCAAATGTCTTCAGATATTCAGCAACTAAACGAAGTTGTTGTAACTGCATTAGGCGTTTCTCGAGAAAAGAAAGCCATTGGATATTCAGTACAGGAAGTAGATACCGAGGAGCTAGCACAAGCATCTGAGCCAAATGTGGTAAATGCACTACAAGGCCAGGTGGCAGGTGTGCAGATCCAAGGTACTAGTGGTACACTTGGAGGTTCTTCAAGAATCACTGTAAGGGGTTCAAGTTCTTTCTTAGGAGAGAATCAACCGCTTTTCGTAGTAGACGGAATGCCAATCAACAATGATAACTATGCAAACTCAAGCCAGCTGTCTGGTTTTGGAGGTGGATCTTATGACTATGGTAATGCTGCTTCTGATATTAACCCAGAAGACATTGCATCAATGTCTGTACTTAAAGGTGCAGCTGCAACTGCTTTATATGGTGCCAGAGGTGCAAATGGTGTAATACTTATTACCACCAAATCTGGTAAAAAATCTAAAGGTGTAGGAATTGAATTTAACTCAAGGGTAACTTTTGATAAAGTTCAAAACTTAATTGAGCACCAGCAAAGATATGGTGGTGGTGCCACTTTGGCTACGCCATCTGGTTTCAATGAGTTCACATTTAATGGAGAAACTCAGTATGCTCCTGTATATTCTAAAGATGGTGCATGGGGACCTAAATATGATCCAAACATGATGGTGAGGCACTGGGATTCATGGGATCCGCAATCTCCAAACTATGGAGAGACAAGGCCTTGGGTGGCTCCGGCAAATGACTACTCAGAGTTCTTTGAAACAGGAGTTACATTACAGAATTCAATCGCATTTAGCGGTGGAAATGAAAATGGTACGTTTAGAATAGGCTATACAAATCTGGACCAGTCTGGTACCATGCCTAACTCTGAGCTAGGAAGAAATACTTTCAGTATTAATGCTTCGTATAATCTTTCTGACAAATTAACTGTATCAGGTGCAGGTAATTTAGTGAAATCTTCTGCAAACGGAAGAAATGCCACAGGTTACTCTAACAGCAATCCGATGCAAGGTTTTACACAATGGTGGCAGACTCAGCTGGATGTAGATAGACTCCAGAATTATAAGTGGGAGGACGGTACTCAATATACCTGGAATGCTACAGGATTATCTACAGACGAAAACGGAGAATTTTCATCTTGGGATCCTGCGCCTTATTTCTTTGACAACCCTTACTGGGTAAGAAATGAATTCTTACAGGAAGATACGAGAGATAGATTCTATGGTAATATAGCGGCTAACTATGAGTTGAATGATGGACTAAGTGTTTCTGCAAGAGCTATGACTGATGGCTTTACATTTCAGTCAAGAGAAGGTATTCCAAATGGAGGTGTTGATCAGTCTTTCTACTCTGAGACAACAAGAACATTTACAGAAACTAACTACGAAGCAAAGTTGATGTACAATAAGCAAATCAATGACTTTATTTCTGTAGATGCGATTGTTGGTGGTAACCTGATGAGTCAGGAGAGAAAAAGAGTAACAGCCAGTACAAATGGAGGTTTAGCTTTAGATGGTTTCTTTAATATAGGTAATGGTCTTGGTAATCCAACAGTTACTACCAATGTGCAGGAAAAAGAAATCAATAGTATTTTTGCTTCAGCATCAGTTGGGTTATACTCTACAGTTTTTGTTGACTTTACCATGAGAAATGACTGGTCTTCAACTTTACCGACTGAGTCAAACTCATATTTTTACCCAGCTGTTACTACAAGTTTTGTATTTACCGAATTGGGTGCACTTCAAAACAGTGACATACTTTCGTTTGGTAAATTAAGATTAGGTTATGGACACGCTGGTAACGATGCAGATCCTTATCAGTTGTATAATGTTTACGCCCCTCAGGCACCTAACTTTGGGAGCAACCCAAGATATGCCGTGCCTAACTCTAGAAACAATCCAAACTTGGTTAACGAGTTGACAAAAGAATTTGAAGTTGGTTTAGAAATGAACTTCCTTCAAAACAGAGTAGGATTTGAAGTAGCATACTACGATAGAACTACAGAAGAGCAAATTTTTGCAGTAGCTTCATCTGCAACTACAGGTTATACATCAAGAATTGTAAATGCAGGTTCTATGAAGAATAGCGGTATTGAATTAGCACTAAGAGGTACTCCAATTCAATCTGGCGATTTTTCTTGGGATGTAAATGTTAATTTCGCAACATATAACAATGAGGTTGTTGAGTTAGCACCTGGTGTAAATAATATTATTCTGGGTAGCACTTGGGCAGCGGATGTAAGACTTGAAAAAGGTCAACCATACATGGCATTATTTGGTCAGGATTTCCAAAGAAATGAAAATGGAGAAATCATTGTTGGATCAGATGGTATTCCTTTAGTTGAAGCTAACAGACAGTACTTAGGTTCTGCAGTTGCAGACTTCACTGGTGGTATTAGAAACGTATTTAGCTATAAAGGAATTACAGCAAGTGCATTAATCGACTTCCAAAGTGGAGGTGTAATTCACTCTACTTCACTTCAGTGGGCAGCCTACTCAGGTATGTTACCTAAAACTGCTGAAGGCAATATCAGAGAAGAGGGTATGATTATCAATGGTGTTAAAGCTGATGAAAACGGAAATGCTACAACAACTCCAAATGATGTGGCAGTAGATCCTCAAGTATACTACCAATCGATATGGAGTGTTGCCGCGCCTAATGTATATGATGCTAGCTTTATAAAGCTTAGAGAAGTAAGATTAGGATACACATTGCCTCAAAGCATGTTAGGCAACTTGCCTTTCAGAGATGTAAATGTAGCATTTGTAGGAAGAAACTTAGGCTTGTTATATAGTGAGGTGCCTTATTTAGATCCTCAGGCTGTAACAGGTACAGGTAACGTTCAAGGACTTGAGAATGCTCAGGTACCGACAACCAGATCATACGGTTTCAACCTTAGCTTTAAACTTTAAAAACTGTAAAGAATGAAAAATATAAATAAGATAATTTCATCTCTCTTGTTGTTGCTTATTGTAACAGCTTGTACAGATGATTTTGAAGAACTAAATACAGACCCTAATCAGCCTACTGCGGTTCCTGCGGAAAATTTATTTACGCAGGCCCAGTTTGGACTTTCAGATAGAATGTGGGGTAGAGCAATGAATTTCGAATTTGGTATGCTGATGGTTCAGCATTTTTCACAAAATGAATATGCAGAAGACTCAAGGTACAATCAACAACCAAGTGCTTTCAATGCCTCATGGCAGTCATTTTATGCTGGTGGTCTAATAGACCTTGAAGAAGCTAAAACTATTACTGAGAATAATGAAGGTTTGACTGATGCGGTTAGAAATAACAGGTTAGCTCAGATAGCCATTATGAGAGTGTGGGCGCTTCAAATAGTTACTGACATATGGGGCGATGTTCCTTATTCAGAGGCTTTCAATCCGGAAGAATTTCCAAACCCTTCTTATGATGGGCAAGAGTCAATTTATAATGGATTGGTAGCAGAATTGGATATGGCTATAAGCCAAATTAATACTGCAGAGTCTGGCTTTGGTTCAGGAGACATCATCTATGGAGGTGACATGGCTCTTTGGGGCAAGTTTGCTAACTCAATCAAGCTCAAATTAGGTATGAGAATGTCTAATGCTAACACGGGTGCTGCGAGTACTATTGTATCTGAGGCATTAAATTCAAGTTTAGGTGTAATATCATCAAACGATGAAAGTGCAGAATTCACTTTCGATTCAGATCAGAGAATAGCGAATCCTTTCTTTGTTGACGCAATCACAAGAGATGACTTCTGTATTTCAGACATTTTGGTTACTAATTTGGAGAACAATGGCGACCCAAGATTGATGGAGTATGCTAAGCCAAACCAATTTGGTGATATCGTAGGATTACCTTACGGCTTGACTGATGCAGCTTCATTCCAACTAAAATCTATTTCGTCTCGACCAGCTGATGACATCAGAGAGGCAACTGCCCCTGCAAAATTGATGACTTATGCAGAAGTTGAGTTTTTCAGAGCAGAAGCAGCTGCAAGAAATATTGCTGGTTCAGGAGCAGCAACAGCGTATAATAATGCTGTTGAAGCTTCAATGATGGATTGGGGCATATCTTCATCTGATGCTGCAGATTATTTGGCAGCAAACCCATACAGTGGTATGTCTTCAATCGCTTACGAAAAGTGGGTAGCACTTTATACACAAGGTTTAGAGGCATGGGCTGAGAGCAGAAGACTAGGCTTTGACGACAGTTTCTTGCCATTACCTGATGCTGCTGTAATAAGCGATATTCCAGTGAGGGCATTATACCCAACAGTTGAAGCAGAGGCTAATACTGAAAACCTGGAAGCAGTAGGCTTTAATAATATGACTACCAATATGTGGTGGGACGCTAATTAAATTTTGACTAAAAATTTTATACATATATGAAATTATTAATGAATAAATATCTTTTTAAAGCTTTTGCTTTGGGAGGTTTAATCTTATTCTCTATGAGCTCTTGCCAGGAAGAAGATGGCAATGCCATAGAGTATACACCAGGAAATGCACTGATGATCTCCGGGTCAGGTTCAGCATATGTAGGAGATTCAGAATCGTACTACTTAAATAATAACTTAAAAGATGCTGACTATAACTGGTCAATAGAATCAGGAGCAACTATTACAGAAAACCAAAGGAATGATGCCTATGTAATGGTGGACTTCACTATGCCTGGGGCGTTCAACTTGAGTGTAGTAAAAGGTGATGCTAGTGGAATTATGCCTATTGAAATTAATTCGAGAGACATAAGTTTTTCTAGTGACTCTTTAGATTATACTGAGACAATTTCAAATGACACACTAACTATTCCATTATCGATAGGAGGTGGTCTTAATGGTGAAGTTACTATTGATTATTCAATATCTGGCTCCATAGAATCAAGTCAGTATGAAGTAGTAGCTGGCTATGAAAGTCCACTAACGTTGAATTCAGATGATAATGCTGAATTGAAGCTTGTAATATATTCAGACGGAGAAGTTGATTCTAATGAAGATTTAATTTTATCCATTAATACTGTAGATCCAGTTATGGCGGATGAATATATTGAGTCAGATACTTTACAAACCACCGTATATTCATTTATGGATGACTCTAAAGTGGCTTGGATTGATACAACCGATACTAGTATTAATGAAGTAGGTCTGTATACATTTGATGTAAAGTTGACTAATCCTGCGGCTGAGGATATCGTAATTGGTTATTCTGTATCTGCAGCTATGGGAGTTGAAGATGCGACACCAACAGATGTCAAAGGCACTTTACTTTTTACCAAAGGTACTTCACAAAAAGTAATAGCACTGTCAGTTGCTGAATCTGCATTTACTGCTAATCAGCAGGTTACGATAACGTTGAATTCGGTGTCTAGTACGGATGCAGAAGCCGGTTTAGATGATGACAGCACATCTAAATCAATTTCTATTTCAAGTGAATAAAAAAAGGGAGTCATAAAAAAACCCGCCACCTTGTGGCGGGTTTTTTTATTTTCTAGACTTTATGGTTAAAATGTGCTATATTCAATTATGGTACGATTGTTCACGGTTTCTCTCATATTCACCCTTGTTTCTTGTCAAAATGACTTTATACCGGAGCCAATTAAACAAGTAGAAGTTGATTATTCATTTCGTGTGTCTCAAAATTTTGAAGGCATGGTTAAGTTTAATAATGCTTCAGTTTGCTTACAGAATTTCGAATGGAGATTTGGCTTTTTTGAGAACAATCAGGAAAAAACCTCTAATTTACCTGCTCCCACTATAATTTTTCCATCGAATGGTAACTATACTGTAGTTTTAAACGCGCAAGACAGTACGGGCAAGATATTTACTGTTGAGAAAAATGTTGAAGTAAATAATTACTAAATGAAAAAAGTAATTGGCACAAGCGTATTAATACTAGTTATTCTAAAGCTTTATGGTCAGGAAGCCAACAGTTTGCAAAAACAAGCTGCATTAAATAGAATTCACTCTGGTTTGTCATCAAGTGATATTGTTAATGGTGTAGCACCTACAGGAGGGAGTATCATCGGGACTCCTTATTTATTCGAATCATATTTACCTGGAGAAATTAGGCTGGATTACCAAGAAAAAGCCATCAAATCTGATAAAATACGGTTGCATCTCTTTGCTAATTATATTGAGATACTAAGAGATGGCAAAGAATTTGTTATTGATGGGGTTAAAATCAACTCACTTATTTTGGGTGGTAGCCACTACATTAATACAAACAATTTTATAGACAAAAGTGACCCGGTTTCAGGTTTCTTTAAAGTGCTATATGAAGGGAAGGTATCGTTATATGCTTATCACTATATAACGGTTAAAAAGCCTGACTACAATGAAGCTTTGGACGTGGGCAGTAAGGATTATGAACTCCTTAGAAAAACAGATTTCTATTTGAACGTGCAAAATAAGGTAATTTTAATAAATAAGAAAAGTGTCATTTATAGCCTTTTTGACAATAAAAGAAACAGTTTAAAGGATTTTATAAAGTCGAATAAAATTAATTTTTCTGATCAGCGCGACTTAATAAAATTGACTTCCTTTTGCGATAGCCTTCTCTAAATTTTATACAAAATAATATTCTAATAAAACTTAAATAGCAGTATATAGTAGTGGTTATGTTGGGTTAGATGCAATAAAATTTGCTTTTAAATCAGAAAGCTATATCTTGCCTTATTAAATCCTCCAATTAGGGGGATATATCTATTATTAACCTAACAAAACAACCTATGAAAAAACTATTACTGTTTTTCGGGTTCTCCTTTATTGTAAGTATTACAATGGCACAGGAAAGAACCGTATCTGGTAAAGTTACGTCCGTTGAAGACGGTAGTTCATTACCAGGAGTAAACGTTATTCTGAAGGGAACAACAACTGGTACTGTTACCGACATTGATGGTAACTACAAACTGACTGTTCCATCAGAAGGAGGAACTTTAGTGTACTCATTTATTGGTCTGGCAACTGAAGAAGTTGAAATTGGATCGCGATCTGTAATTGACCTTCAAATGTCCGCTGATGTTCAACAACTATCTGAAGTTATTGTGACAGCAGGTGGTATTGAGAGAGAAAAAAGAGGATTGGGCTACTCAGTTGCGACCGTAGATGCAGAGAAAGTTCAGCAAAGATCAGAGCCGGATCCTTTGAGAGCTATGCAGGGAAAAATGCCTGGTGTAGTGATTACAGGATCAAACGGAGCCCCTGGGTCATCGTCAAAGATTAACATTCGTGGTATGTCATCACTTACAGGTAATACACAGCCACTGTTTATTGTCGATGGAATACCTTTTGATAATTCGGTAAACGCATCAACCGGTGCAGCTCAAGGTTCGCACTATTCAAATAGAGCTTTCGATATTGATCCTAATAATATAGAGAGTATCTCTATACTCAAAGGAGCTGCAGCAAGTGCTCTTTATGGATCTAGGGCTACAAATGGGGTAGTAGTAATTACAACTAAGTCAGCTAAAAAGGGAGTAAAGAAAGGTTTAGAAATCACTTATAATGGTTCGTTAAACTTTGAAGAGATTTCTGGAATTCCTGACTATCAGAATGTATATATGCAAGGTTCTAACCAGGTATATAACGGTGGTTTTATTGGTAACTGGGGTGCTCCTTTTGCTAATCATGTGGATAGATTAAATGCACAATTTGGCACAAATTATTCTAAATTTGTTGTGCCATCGCACTTACAACAATTTTACCCAGAAGGTACTGCTCCGCATCCGTTGGTAGGAATTTCAAGAAACTACGATAAACAAGGAATTTTTCCTGAACTTTTATTGAGAGATTCTGGTGGAAACCTTATA
Source organism: Fulvivirga sp. (assembly GCA_965227525.1). Lineage (GTDB taxonomy): Bacteria > Bacteroidota > Bacteroidia > Cytophagales > Cyclobacteriaceae > Fulvivirga. The sequence continues at coordinate 1,288,894 of OZ245762.1, forward strand.
CCTCTTACCAATAGTGATGGTTCATTAGTGACCAATGGTGGAGAACAAGTTTACTTAGCTGTTCCGGTTGACCTTCAGCCTCATGACAACTTCGGAGGGTTTTTCAACAAAGGTAGAATGGTTGAGAATGCTTTTACAATTTCATCTGGAAGTGATAGGGCAAGTTTAAATGCGGGAGTTTCAAGAATGGATCAGGAAGGTATCGTGCCAAATCAAGAAGCAGACAGAACTTCACTATATTTCGGAGGAAATGGCCAATTAGATAATGGACTTTTCGTGTCAGGTAGTGTTAATTTTGTGAATACTAACCAGCAAACACCTCAAACAGGTGGTAGTGCTTTCACGGATTATTATGGTGGTGGTACTTCATCTGTATTTTCTCGTTTGGTTTACTTACCTCGTAATTTCAATCTAAATGATTACCCATTCGAGAATCCAGCTGATGGATCAAATGTATTCTACAGAGCTTTAGATAATCCTAGGTGGATATCTAAATACAATCTATATAACAGTGAGGTAAATAGAGCATTTGGTAACTTGACTTTATCTTATGATTTGACTGACTGGTTAAATGTTGTAGCAAAAGGTGGAGTAAATACTTATAGCGAGAATAGAAGAAGCATTATCAGAAGTGGTGGTGTCGCAGTTCCTGCCGGTGAAATCTTTACAGAAGATTTAACAAACACTGAGACAAATATGGACTTCATTACTACAATTAATAAAGATTTGAATGAGGACTTTAATCTACGTGCAATTGTTGGTATGAATGTTAACCAGAGAGAATTAAGTCGAAGAAAAGTTACAGGTTCTGGTATAATCTCTGATGGTCTGAATGGTTTGTACCGAACAGATGCAACATCAACACAGATTGTAGACTACGATTTTGATAGATTAAGAAGACTATATGGGGTTTATGCGGACTTACTTGTTTCATACAAGGATTATTTATTCTTAGGGTTAGTCGGCCGTAATGACTGGTCTTCAACTTTGCCACAGGATAATAACAGTTATTTCTACCCTGGAGTAAGTTTAGCTTTAGTGTTTACTGATGCCTTTAACTTAAATACATCTTGGTTAGATAATGGTAAAATTAGAGCAGCTGCTACCAAGGTAGGTAACGATGCTGATCCTTATCTTACAGCAACGAATTATTTAATTACAACTCCTTTCACATCCAACAGCGGAGGAACATTTAATAAAGCAACATTAAGTAACAGACTTGGCAATCCTACTTTGAAGCCAGAATTTACAACAGAGTATGAACTTGGATTGGAAACAAGCATGTTTGATGGAAGATTAGGATTGGATGTAACATATTTTACCCGAACTTCTACAGATCAAATTGCTCAAGCAGCTGTTGCCAGATCAACTGGATTCTCGTCTGAAGTAGTAAACTTTGGTGAACTTCAGAATAAAGGATGGGAGATAGGTATCAATGCATATCCTGTAAGACTAAGCAATGGATTTGAGTGGAACTCATATGTTGCTTTTACTCGAATCGAGTCAGAGGTTATCGATGCAGGTCCTGATGGTGAAATATTCATTGGCGGTGCAGGTAGTACTTTTGGCACGATTCATAGAGAAGGGTTTCCTTATGGCCAAATATTTGGAACTGTAAATGCTAAAGATGATGAAGGTAATCTTTTAATTGATAAGAGCACTGGACTTCCATTCAATCAAGGATCTTCTGAGATTATTGGTGATCCAAATCCAGATTTTGTGTTGGGTTGGACTAACTCATTTACTTTTAAGAACTTTACTTTATCTGCTTTACTTGATTGGAAACAAGGTGGAGACATTTACTCATTTACATCTGCTTCTTTATTGTTAAGAGGTCAACTTGAGTTATCAGAAGATAGAGAAGGTATCAGGGTTATTCCTGGTGTTTATGGAAACCCACAAACAAATGAGCCTGTTTTAGATGAAAATGGAAACAAAGTTCAGAATACAACTGCTATAACTGCTTTCGATTATCATTTCTCTGATGGTTTTGGAGCTTATGGTCAGGATGAGGTGAATATTTATGACGCTACTGTTATAAGGTTGAGAGAAGTAAGTCTAGGTTATAAGTTACCTAAGTCTTTATTAGAAAAGACACCTTTTGGTTCTGCTTCTATTTCTATAACCGGAAGAAACCTCTGGTTCAATGCTCCTAATTTATTGGAGGGAGTAAATCTTGACCCAGAAGTTACGACAAATGGAGCTGATTCAAACCAGCAAGGCTTTGAGTATGGTACAACACCAACTACAAAGAGATATGGAGTTAACATCAGTCTTACATTCTAATCTTAACGAAATAATATTATGAGAATCAATTATTTATATAAAATAACTGGGGTTTTGTTAGTGGGAATTTTTGTTACAGCTTGTGATTTATTTGAGCTGGACGTTAATACTGACCCTAACAATCCTACGCAGGCTGCTCCTAATCTAATTTTAGCGAGTGCCATCACAGATGGAATGTCTACATATGCCGATGGGCTAAATAATGCTGCCCATGGATGGATGAGGATTACTACCTCGTTTGACACATACAACATGTCTGCAAATACATGGAATGGAACATGGAACTTTCTATACGCGGGACCTTTGAAGGATTTAAGAGACCTAAAAGATGTTACATCTGATGGAAGCAATCCTCACTATAATGGAATCGCTCAAATTTTAGAAGCATACTATTTTAGTATAATGGTAGATATGTGGGGTGATGTTCCTTTCAATGAGGCATTTCAAGGTGATGCTGAAGAACAAATTAAAAGCGCTAGCTTTCAAAGCTCACAGGATATTTATAATACTTTAATTGCTCAGGTTGATGCAGGCATTGCAGAGTTAGCTAAGCCAACACCTGTTGCAGTTGAAGGCGATCCAATTTATGGAGGTGATGCTGAGAAGTGGACTACCTTTGGCAATTCATTAAAGCTAAAAATGTTGTTGAATCTTAAGGAAGTAGATGCGTCTGCAGATGCACAAATTAATGCGCTGGTTTCAACTGGTGATTTAATTGATGAGGATGATGAATATTTTGTTTACCAATTTAATTCTTCTATTGCACCTGATGATAGGCATCCTTGGTATGTAGACACATATGGTGGTGATGACAACGCATTTAGTTACATAGGACATCAATTCATGGTGGAAATGTTGAGAGATTTGGATCCAAGAATATCTTATTATCTTAAGAGGCAAACAACTGCAACTTTGGACCCAAATAACCCAACTGATAAGCAAACAATCCCATGCTCTCAAAGAACGGATTGTACTTATGGTTACCTAGTGCTTAATCCTAATATTGATGCATTACTAAACAACAATACGCCACCTACTGACGTTCTTGCTGGTTATTTCGGAAGAGATCATGGTGATCCTTCAGGTATCCCATTAGATGGAGCGTTAAGAACAGCCCTAGGTGTATATCCGGCCGGAGGCCTTTATGATGATGTTGCTGAAAAAGCTGGTGGTAATAACGGTAATGGCGCAGGTGTGTTTCCTATGTTGACTGGCTTTATGGTTAAGTTCCATATGATTGAAGCTATGTTAACCACTGGAGCTTCAGGTGACCCAAGAGCCATGCTCGAAGACGCAATCAGAGAGAATATGGACTATGTTGAGTCAATCGGTATGTCACTTGACCCTGATGCTGTTGAAATGGATGATACAGAAATTGACGACTATGTGAACCTTGCTCTTCAGAGATATGATAATTCAACGAACAAATTAAATGTTGTTTTGAAAGAAGCGTGGTTTGCTAATTTTGGCAATGGAATTGAAATGTATAATGGCTATAGAAGAACTGGTTACCCTAATGACTTACAAGTGGCTTTACAGCCAGTTAGAGGATTCCCATTAAGGGTACCATATACTTTGGATGAAACAAATTTGAATTCAGCCAATGTGCCTAATGTGACTTATGATGTTGATCGTGTTTTTTGGGACGTAAACTAATAAATGATATAGCATATGAAATTATTTAATAAATATATAGTTCTTACAATTCTTGCAGGTTTTATTACATTATCATGTGAGGATGAAGAATTAAAAGAAAAGAATTTCCCGGGTTGGGAAACAGCTGTAAATGGTTTTGGTCAATTTCAGGATGGTTCTGCCACTAACTTTATTAGAGGCGACTTGTCTGTTGATCTCGACATGTCCTTTAGGTGGATTTCTATTGATGCTGGTAATGAGGCTTCACAAATAGAATTTTTCGTAAATTGGGAAGAAAGTTATCTAAACCCTGATGGTGATCCAGCAGTTGCAAATCATGGAACAGAATCTGTACTTGTTGTAGATTCACCTCCGTCTAATAGAGAAGACCTTACTTTTACTATCACACAAAGTCAATTGTATACTGCTTTCCAAGCAGCTACATTTGATTACGATGAGGATGGAAATGAAATCTCAGTATTTAATAATCCTGATAAACCAAATAGAGACACGAACTCTCAACCATTTATAGATGGTGATAGTTTTACGTTATCATGGGAAATAACCACAACCGATGGTAGGTTATTTGACTCATGGTCACCTAGTGTTTGTACTGAACTTCCGGGATCAAATTGTCAACTAAGTTGGATAGTGGAGTGTGGTCAGGTAATACTTGAACCAGCACAAGATTATACCATTGTAATGAATGACTCATATGGTGACGGTTGGAATGATGCTGCGATACGCGTAATCGTTGACGGCAATGCTACTGATTATACCTTGGCGAGTGGCTCTTCTGGCACTACTGTTGTTACTGTGCCAACTGGAACACAAACATTATCTTTTGAATTTGTTTCGGGAGATTGGGATTCAGAAGTCACTTTTAGTATAACTACTGAAAAAGGTAATGAGATAGCTTCAGGAGGTCCTTCTCCTAGTCCGGGTCCAATAACTTTGGATTTGTGTACTGAAAATGAGTAAACATTGTAATTAATTATTTAAAAGGGTCGGTTTTAATCGACCCTTTTTTATTTACTCAAAGAATTATAATAATACATCACCAAATTCATCATTTCGTTGGTTGAGTTCCAACCATAGCCTACATCAATTGGAGGAGAATTGGGATTGGCAGGGTTATTAGGTGTATTGTCGTATTCTGCTGTTATCAGAATTGTAGATCCTTTAGGTATATACAGTGGTTCTTTAAAGAGATAGGAGCTTTGCCAGTTAAAATCCCAATTGTCTATTTTAATTAATGGAATGACCTCACCTTCTGGAGATAAGGCTAGTGCTTTAAAACTTTTGCCCAAATAGTGCATATGAGGTAAAATTGAAACTAAATTGAGGTTTTGAGGAACAATGTAGCTCACATAAAATGTAGGTACCGTATTTGCCTTTATGTAAAAGGGCTGATTGCTTATATCCCCTTCTCTAATTGCCAAGGTTTTAATTTCATTTTTGATCTCTTCCTTCGCGAAGTATAGTTTAATCTTTGAGTTATCCTTTACATTAAGAGATGAGGGTGAATAATGAATATTTAGAATTAAGTCTGTGTCAGCAAATAATTTTTTACCAGTACCATCGGGGTATGAAACGGGAAGGTTGCCAGGTACCCAACCATATAAGAATTCATCTGCTAAAGGATATTTTTGGTAGGCTAATACTTTTGGGTCTGTTTCGGCTAGCCCATCAATGCCACTCATTTTATTTGTTGTATCGGCCATAATCCTACTATGATGTACATAGCGCTTATTGCCGGGTTCAAATTCAATAGCCTTGATATACGTGGTATTTTCTAAGTCGGTGGGCAAGTGGAAAAACCTGAAGTCTTCAATGGCTTCGTCAGACAATTCGTAGGTACTACTCATTGTAAGCACCATGTCTGGTTCTCCTAAAGTGTTGAGTTTGGGTATGCTCGGGGATAGGTCTTTGCGTTTACCTTTTTTCATTCCTGCATCAACCCATTGAGCAATTTTTTTAATTTCTTCATCTGTAAGTACCCTTTCATTTTTAAATGACCTGAACTCAGGATCAGCTTTCCATGGGGGCATGTATTTTGTTTGAGTTACATGCTTAATAAAATTTGCTTTGCTTTTTACCTCATCGAATGTGGTCAAACTAAAAGGCCCATATCCATTCTTTTGATGACAGGGAGCACAGTTTTTAATAATAATGGGCTCAATGTCGTTGTAGTATTCTACTTCCTGACCAATTGTAAATTTAGACAGTAACATAAAGCAGAATAACAGGCTTATTAATTTTTTCATTTATTCAGTTTTCTATGATGCAGCCTATTGGCTCGGTTGATCTGACTGTAGGTTCTAGGCCATTAAATAATTGTGACAAAGTGTCTTTTAGGTAGGTTTCGGTTACACTTCTTCGATTTTTCCCCAAAGCATAAAACCAATTGTCTATAGCCCCTCGATATAAAATTTCATCTTTAGTGTTTAACACTAGCACCTCTGGTGTTACGCTTAATTTATACTTGTTTATAAGCTGGTTTTCAATATCTGTTTTAACCTCAAATGGTATTTTGTAATCGTTAACGAATTTGTCTATTGCTTTAGAATCAAAAACTTGCGGCACTAAGCCAATAAAGTAGACTTGACTATTATATTCTTCATAAATACCCTTTATTGTATGTATATATTTTTGTGATATCGGACAATCCGGTCCTAAGGAAATAATTACTGTGTATTCAGCTTGGGTTTGTTTAACTTGACATTGAGCTAAAGTTAAGCTGAAAAATACCGATATTAGGCACAAAATAAAGACTCTATTGAATGAGCTGAAATTCATTTACCATTAGATTATAACTTCAAATTAATGAATAAATTAGCAATAGTATTACTTCTTTTCATTGCCTCATGTGCTGGCAAAAGAGAAAAGTTGACAGATATTCCTGAAACTCTACCAAAATTTGAATTGGTCATTGAAAATAAGGATTTATTCGAAGGATTCATATTATTAAGAAAGACAGTAGCTCCTGGGGCACAGGTGATGATCAATAGTTCAGCCGATATTGTTTGGTATCAGTTAAGTGATACTGCAATTTTCAGACCATTTAGTGGGTATGAGAATAGTTATATAGCCTTATTTAACAACGATGAAATACACGAATTGTCATACTCAGGCGATACCCTATGGAATCTTAAATATGGAGAAAAAGGCCTTGATAAATACTTACACCATGAGGTTATTGTTGATAGTGAAGATAACATTGTAGCACTCACTAAGGAAAAAATTAAAATTGATTTAACAGAATTAGGGGGAACGAGTCAGGATAGTATTGTAACTGATGGTATAATTAAATTAAATAGGAAAGGAGAAAAGCTCTGGCATTGGTCGTTAGACAAAGTGTTAGACCCACTTAGTGATTCAACAATTTTGAGTAAAAAACATGACTGGGGTCACGCTAATGCTTTATATGAAGATGATGATGGTAATTATATGATATCCTGGAGGGACTTTGATGAAATATGGAAAATTAACAGTCAGACAGGTGAGTTGATGTGGAAATATGGCAATGATGATATTGAAGACCAACAAAATTATTTCTATAAGCAGCATACAATTACTCGCAGCATAGACGGGGACTACCTATTCTTCGATAATGGACATAAGAAAGACAGGCCAAGTTCAAGAGCTGTCTTTTTTAGAAAATCAGGAGATATATTTGAACAATCAAATTCTATTGTTTTACCAGATTCATTGTTTTCATCAAAACAAGGCAGTGTCTACGAGTACGAAGAGGGCAGGTTTTTATTTAGCAGTCCTATGAATAAATATTTGGCTATTACAGACGCTGACGGCAATATTTTATGGATGGCGAAAACAAGTGAGCAGTTTTACAGAGCTGAGTATGTAGAAAATTTTTAGCTGAATGCAAAATTCAAATACTCGAAGACATAACTCACAACCATCTTTAATATATCTTCTTTATACTTTTTTAATTATAGGATCATTTTCATTTGGGGGCTATTCTTCACTGGTAGCAATGGTGAAAGAGAAGCTGGTTGATAAAAAAAAACTTTTAGAGGACACAGTTATTCTTGAGGGTTTTACTTTAGCTTCACTTCTCCCAGGGCCTGTGGCTGTAAATACGGTGGCATATATAGGGTATTATCTGAGAGGATGGCTTGGAGCTATTGTTTCGTTTGTAGCAGTTATTTTCCCATCATTTTTGTTTGTTGTGGGGCTGACTTTTTTTTACTTGAAATATGCAGAATTGCCTGCTATAACTGGTCTTTTAAAAGGAGTAACACCTATTATTTTAGCCATTATATTATCAGTTAGTTACAAACTAGGTAAAAATAATATTGAAACGTATAAGCATGGGCTGGTGCTTTTACTGGGTATTGTGATACAGATTTTAATTAGTGGTTACTTATCCTTCTTATTTTGCTTAATCCTTGGCGGGTTAATTGGTGTGTTTTTTTTGAAAACAGAGAAACAAGGTGATACCTATAATAGTACAATTCAAAATAAGCATTCGGGAAATTTATTAAAGCCAGTATTTTTGATAATGGCTATACTAATGCCAATTATTGCATGGATTGCCTACGAAGGTGGAATTAACAGTCAATTAGCTCAAACGTTCGGGAAGGTAAGTTTAACTCTCTTTGGAGGGGGATATGTGATGATACCTATTTTAGAAGAAATCCTTGTTGATAACTTACATTGGCTTTCAGCTCAAGAGTTTGTAGATGCTATTGCAATTGGTCAGGTTACGCCAGGGCCAATTTTAATAAGTGCTGCTTTCGTTGGGTTTAAGTTAAATGGAATTATGGGGGCATTCATTGCTACACTTTTCATATTTGCTCCTTCAGCCCTCTTAATGGTTTTGCTGTCATCTCGAGTCGAAAAAGTTAAATCCAATACATTATGGAATAAGGCAATGAATGGTATAAAACCCATGGTAATTAGTTTTATTCTGTATTCAATATGGGTTATCTTTAGCAAGATAGATTATCTCGAAGTTGCGATACCTATCTTTATTCTAGGTGCATTTTTACTTGTAAAATATAAAGTGAACTTTATCTACCTGGTGATAGCTTCAGGGGTTGTGGGATTTTTCTTTTTTTAAGATGGCTTATAAATTTATTCAGGTAATTGGAACTCAGCGCTCGGGAACAAATCTGTTGAGGGTTATTCTCAACCAGTTTCCTGAAATTTCAGCGCCACATCCGCCACATATTTTAAAAAATTTTGATCCTTACCTGCACCATTATCGAGACCTTGAAAACAATGACAACTTTAAAGTTTTGATCGAAGATATTATTGAGTGGATCCGCCTTAATCCTGTTTCATGGGAGATTGATCTGAACTTGGAAGATATAACTAAAAACTGCTCAAAAAATACTCTGCTTGATGTCTTTAGAGCAGTATATCTTATAAAGGCGAAAAGTGAAAAGGCTGAAATATGGTGTTGTAAAAGCACATTTAATCTAAATTTTTATGAACAGTTTGAGTTGAAAGGGTTTGATCCATTTTATATCCATCTAATCCGTGATGGGCGAGACGTTGCGCTTTCTTTTAAAAATGCTCCCGTTGGCCCTAAGCACATATATCACTTAGCAAAAAATTGGAAGGCTGATCAGCAAAAGATAACTGAAATAAAAAGTGTAGTAACACCCGATAGATTTCTGACAATAAAGTACGAGGATTTAATTCATTATCCGGAGAGAGTTGTCAAACTAATTAGTGATCGACTTAACATTCCGTTTAGTCCGGAATTTTTGAAATATTATAATTCTGAAGAATCAAAGCACACTGCAGATGCGGGAGAGATGTGGTCAAATTTAACAAAACCAATATTGAAAGATAATTCAAAAAAGTATCTTCAAAGTCTTACCAACGATGAGTTGATTTTGTTTGATAGGGTGGCAGCTGATGTATTAGAGCAATATAAATATGAACCATTTAATAGTAACAGGGATGCTTTTACTTCAAGGGAATTGTATGAATTTGATCTAGAGAATACAAGACTTATTGAAAGAGTAATTCAAAACAGCGAATCGCCAATAGTAAAAAAGAGAAACGAACAGCTAGCTATATTTAAAAAATTTAATCAAATGGCCTGAGCTCGAGCTTTATTGTATTTCAGTAAGTCCTCTACCCAACTCCTTCATAAACCGATAACCAATGCTATCATACTCATAAACACCGTCATTATAAATTTCATTTTCATTCACATGAATGGTAGCGGATAGCATCACCTCTTTTCCCGTTCTATTGTTTACGATGTAAGCATTATCAGTCATGTAGCCATAGGCCTGACCAATTTTATTATAGATTTTAATATGATCAGGAATCGGTTCTTTGTCATTACCATAAATCAAAAACTTGACATACGCATCGTAGTACTCTTCCTGGTCATAATTTGGATAATCCGAATCACCAGGTAATCTACTCATACATTTTTTTATAAACTCATAATCATCTTCAGTTAGATTAAATTGTGATTCTTCGGGTAAAGTTTCAGGAAAGAATATAGCTTTTAACATGCGCTGTTGCTCATGAAGCGGGAAGAAATTCTTTTGGCTAAAATCAAAAGGTTCATTTATGAGAGAATCGTTTTTGATAAATCCCCGACCCTTAAAAATGTCCTTCCCTGATGATACACCTTTATCATGCCTGAGCGGTTCTGAGTATATCATGGTGTCATTTTGTATAAATCGAATAGGGTTATTGGCCAGGTTTTCTTCTTTTGAAAGTGCTATTGAAAGCCGATGTCTGATTTTGGTTTTTGTATAACCCTTCTCCCTAAGCTTATTATTAATATAGTCCTGTCCGAGAAATTCATATAGGCGGTTGTAGGCATCATTGTCGCTAACAATAAAAAGCTTTTTAATATAATGGGCGATCGAAGGAAGCCCACTTTCACTTGTACTGTCTACAGAGACAGCTGACTGACCTGAAAATACACTATCAGTTAACATGGCAGTGTACTTGTCAAGGCCATCAATATTGAGCTCATTTAGCTTTTCTAAAGCGAGGATGGCAACAGGCATTTTTACCGTACTAGCGGGATAAAAATACTTATTGGAATCAGGTTGAAACGTATATGTAGTAAAAGTTGGGCTATTTAGTGAGTCACGAGTTATATCTGTATATATAATTTGAACCTCGTGCTTATGATCATTAATGACACTTTTTAAAAACTCATTTGAGTAGAGTCTTTCTTCAAAGTTTGGTGATTCTTTTTTTGAGCATGCAGCTAGCATTATCAACATTAGGAAGATTAGTATTTTACGCACTTTTTGTTGAGTAATATACTAAAAATATGTCTTTAAAACAGTTTGAATTCAGCCAGCTGTTCTATGAAAATTGGGATTACATCCGGAAAAACTAAAATGGTAAAACCAATGCCGAAAAGTCCACCAAAAAAATGTGCATCATGGTTTATATTGTCGGATTGTTGTTTACCCATATAGTATGAGTATACGATGTAGGCAATACCCCAAACAATACCTGGGAGGCAAATTAAAGCGTACAAGCAGAGTTCTTGATTAGGATTAAATAAAATGGAGCTGAATAGTACTGATGAGACTCCTCCAGACGCACCTAGTGCGTTGTAATAAGCGGCATGTCTATGCTTGAAAAATGTTGGGATATCAGAGACTACAATCCCAAGAATGTACAAAGCTCCAAATATGACTTTACCTATTGTGGGTCCATAGATAGCGCTAAATATACTCTCTACCTGAGTACCAAACATCCACAATACGAGCATATTGAAAATGAGATGAATCCAGCTGCCGTGAAGAAACCCTGAGGTAATAAAACGATGGTATTGCTTATACTTGTTTACGCTGTAAGGATTGAATATCCATTTGCTCGTAAGCTCTTGATTTTGCCAGGCATATATACTGATTGCAGAGGTAATGATTACCAGAATAGTAGTTAAACTCATTCTGTAAAGATATGTAAATGAAAAGAGGCCGTCTCAAAAGGTCAAAAATAATTCTCTCTGTCATTCTGACAACGGAAGAATCTTACTTAGTTTAAGTGAAAACACTATTTCTTAGTGAGATCCTTCGCAAACTCAGGATGACAGACCTTTTTGAGACGGCCTCTGTGAAACTTAAGAATTACATGTGTATAGGTCGATTTTCCGTAGCTGCTAGACAAGCTTCTTTAAATGCCTCCATATAAGTTGGGTGAGCATGTGACATGCGAGCTACATCTTCAGCTGAAGCTCGGTATTCCATAGCTGTTACTCCAGCGGCAATCATGTCTGCAGCCCTTGCGCCAATGATGTGTACACCCAGTATCTCATCGGTTTTCTTATCGGCTAATATTTTAACCAAACCATCCAGATCCATACTTGCCCTTGCTCTACCCAGGGCTTTGTATGGGAATGAACCTGTTTTATACTCTGTACCCTGATCCTTAAGCTCTTCTTCGGTATAGCCAACGCTAGCTACTTCAGGCCAAGTGTAGACAACTCCAGGAATCAATCTGTAATTGATATGCGGCTTTTGGCCTACAAGTTGCTCAGCTACCATTACACCTTCTTCCTCTGCTTTGTGGGCCAACATCGCACCTCTAACTACGTCTCCAATGGCGTAAACATTATCCACCTTGGTTTTTAAGTGGTCATCAACTTCAATTTGACCACGATCGGTGGTTGATATACCGATATTATCAAGGCCCAAGCCCTCAGTGTACGGTTTTCTTCCAATAGCGACAAGGCAGTAGTCGCCTTTCACCTCAATTTCATTTCCTTTCTTATCTTCAGCTTTAACAATTACTTCCTTTCCTTTGCTTTCTACAGAAGTAACTTTATGACTTACCTTAAAATCAATACCCAGCTTTTTAGTAGCCTTCGTAAGTTCTTTGCCCATCGTGCTATCCATAGTAGGGATGATCTTGTCCATGTATTCTACAACGGTCACCTTTGAGCCAATTCTTGCATAAACCGAGCCCAGCTCCATACCAATAACACCACCGCCAATTACAATCATGTGTTTTGGTATTTCTTTTAATTCAAGGGCCTCTGTACTTGATATAATTCTCTTTTTATCGATTTTAGCAAAAGGCAAATCAGCTGGTTTTGAACCGGTGGCAATTATTACCTTGTCTGTTTCGATCTCTTTTGCATCTCCTTTAGATGGGGTGACTTTGATTTTGTTTTTACTTACAAAAGAACCTAATCCATGATGTACATCAATCTTGTTCTTTTTCATTAAATAATCAATGCCGTTAACATTGTCTTTCACCACCTGTGCCTTTCGAGCAATCATTTGTTTTAGGTTTGCTTTTGGCTTGTTGATGTCGATGCCATGCTCTTTGAACGTATGTTCTGCATTGTGGAAGTGCTCAGTTGAGTCCAGCATCGCTTTTGAAGGGATACATCCAACATTGAGACATGTTCCACCTAGTGTATCATATTTTTCGATTATGGCTGTTTTCAATCCAAGTTGAGCGCATCTTATAGCTGCAACGTATCCACCTGGTCCAGAGCCAATAACAGTAACATCGTATTTCATATCAATTTAGATTTTAGAGGTAAGAAGTTAGATTTTAGATATTGTTAGACACCAAGCATCAATCGAGTAGGGTCTTCCAACAACTCTTTCACTCTTACCAGGAAGCTTACAGACTCTCGTCCATCAATAATTCTATGATCATAAGAAAGTGCAACATACATCACAGGGCGTACAACTACTTCTCCATTCTCTACAATGGCTCTTTCTACAATATTGTGCATTCCTAGAATTGCTGACTGTGGTGCGTTGATAATAGGAGTAGATAACATGGAGCCAAATACACCGCCATTAGTAATTGTGAATGTACCGCCTGACATTTCATCAATGCTAAGTTTTCCATCTCGTGCCTTTTTGGCAAGCCTTACAACTTCGCTTTCTATTCCTTTGAAATCTAGATCTTCGGCATTTCTTATCACTGGTACTACCAATCCTTTAGGAGAAGAAACTGCAATGGAAATATCGCAGTAATCGTGGTAAACCATTTCTGTCCCATCAATAGCGGCATTAACTGCTGGCCACTCTTGCAAAGCATGACAGCAAGCCTTCGTGAAGAATGACATAAACCCTAAGCCTACACCATGTTTTTCTTTAAACTGCTCCTTGTATTTCTTTCTAAGGTCCATGATTGGCTTCATGTTTACTTCATTAAATGTAGTAAGCATGGCGGTCTCGTTTTTAACAGAAACTAAACGCTTAGAAATTGTTTTACGCAGGCTCGACATCTTTTCTCTGCGTTCATTGCGAGTGCCACTTGCAGGGGCTGATGTCTGAGTATCATCAGATGTTTCTTGAGTTTTAGGTGCAGATTTCTCTGACTTACTTGCTTTTTCGGCATCTTCTTTAGTAATGCGGCCATCACGACCAGTTCCTTTTACATCTTTAGGGTCTATACCCTTTTCTTTGAGGATTTTGGCTGCTGCTGGTGATGCATGTCCACTGGCATAAGTCTCATCATCATTAGACTGTGAAGAGGAGGTTGTCTCTGAGGATTTCTTGTCAGAGCTGTCTCCCGAATCTGCTGGCTTACCCTCCATCACTTCAATCTTGCAAATAAGTGCGCCAATTTCTAAAGTATCTCCTTCTTGAGCCTCTATTTTGAGGATACCGTTCGCCTCTGCAGGTAACTCAAATGTGGCTTTATCTGATTCAATCTCGGCAATCGTTTCATCAAGCTCCACATAATCGCCATCTTCTTTAAACCAGTTTGAAAGTGTAACCTCAGTAATAGATTCACCAAGTTCGGTTACATTCATTTCTTTGACTTCACCGGTTTTTTTGGCACCTGTAGAGTCATTAGATGTACTACTTTCTTTTTGATCAGCCTTATCTTCGCTTTTCTCTTGTTTGTCATCATTACTTGATGATGAGCCTTTGGCTTCAGTATCTATTTCACAGATTACACTGCCAACATCAATTGTATCTCCTTCTTCAGCTTTGATTTTAAGTACGCCAGCAACTTCTGCGGGTAGCTCAAACGTAGCTTTATCTGACTCTAATTCAGCAATGATTTCGTCCTGTTCCACATAATCACCATCAGATTTTACCCAACTGGCAATAGTTACTTCGGTAATTGATTCACCTACTTCCGGAACTTTGATTTCTTGGCTCATTATATTAAGGTTTTCTTTATTTTCTTATTTCTTAAATGCTTGATCAACGATTTTCGCCTGCTCTTCTTTATGCACCTTGGCATACCCTGTGGCAGGAGAGGCACTTGCTTTTCTAGAGACAAGCTCAATATTCTTATCAGTTAACGTTCTTAGGATAAAAGTCCAGTAACCCATATTTGATGGCTCCTCTTGTACCCAGGCTAACTTTGCATCCTTAAATTTTTTCAATTCTTTATCTAGCTGCTTGAAAGGGAAAGGATGGAGTTGCTCAACTCTTATTAATGCAACATCTTTTATTTTATCCTCCTGCTGCTTCTCCAATAGGTCATAATACACCTTCCCTGTACACAATACTACTTTCTTTACAGACTTATTAGTTACATAGCTATCTCCAATTACTTCCTGGAAACTACCCGTAGTAACATCTTTTACAGGTGATACAACTTTGGGGTGCCTTAGTAGTGACTTTGGAGAAAATACTACACATGGCTTTCTAAACTCCCAAGTGAGCTGTCTACGTAGCATATGGAAAAAATTAGCTGGTGTGGTAATGTTACATGCAATGATATTCTCCTCAGCAGCTAGTTGTAAGAACCTTTCAGGCCGTGCGTTTGAATGCTCAGGACCCTGCCCTTCATAACCGTGTGGCAATAACATAACCAACCCATTCATGCGCTGCCATTTAGACTCTGCACTCGTTATGAACTGATCGATCATTACCTGGGCTCCATTGACAAAGTCTCCAAATTGAGCTTCCCAAATCACCAACGCATTGGGTGTAGCCATGGCAAACCCATACTCAAACCCAAGTACCCCAAATTCACTTAAAAGCGAATTGTAAATGTGGAATTTACTGTTGCTACCTTCAATATGATCTAAGTTGCAATAGGGTTCATTTGTATTAGCATCAAAAATATATGAATGCCTGTGTGAGAAAGTACCTCTTTTCACATCCTGTCCAGACATTCTTACTATTTTCCCTTCTGATAGCAACGAGCCATAGGCAAGAAGCTCAGCATCGGCCCAGTTGAGCTCTTTCTTATCAAAGAAGTTGTTTTTACGTTCTTTAATAAGCTTGTCAATCTGCTTCAATGGCTTAAAGCCATCAGGAAGTGTGGTAAGCGCTTTGGCTACTTTGTCAACTACACCTTGCTTAATGCTCGTATCAGGAGATTTTTCAAAGTCCTCTTTTTTGGCTTTCCTAAGTTGCTCCCATTCTTCTTCAACTTTTTGAGGCTTATAAGGGAGTGGTTGTTGCTTTACCTCATTCAAGCGGTCCTGAAGCATACTTCTGAACTCTTTATCAAGTTTTTTGGCACTTGCTTCATCTACATCTCCACGTTCAATAAGCTTTTTTACATAGACTTCCCTTGGGTTTGGGTGCTTGGCTATCAGGTTATAAAGCTTTGGTTGTGTAAACTTGGGCTCATCACTTTCATTGTGACCATGTCTTCTGTAACATAGCAAGTCGATGAAAATATCTTTACCAAATTTTTGGTTGTATTCTACGGCTAGATTGGCTCCAAATGCAACAGCTTCAGCATCATCTCCATTGATGTGTAATACTGGGGCATCTATAATTTTTGCAATATCAGTACAATAAATACTTGATCTCGCGTCATCATAATCTGTAGTAAAACCAACCTGGTTATTTATAACAAAGTGTATGGTGCCTCCGGTTTTGTAGCCATCTAGCTGAGACATCTGCACGATTTCGTAAACAATGCCTTGGCCTGCAACAGCAGCATCACCATGAATAAGCACTGACATGCCCTTTTTTACATCACCGTCATACTCATCATCAATTTGTCCCCTGGTATATCCTAAAACTACAGGGTCTACCGCCTCAAGGTGTGATGGATTTGGTGCGAGCTTTACATATACGTTTTTATCAGATGACGTTTTAATACGGCTTGAATAACCTAAGTGGTATTTAACATCTCCATCTCCCATGGTAAGGTCAGGGTCAGCATTTCCTTCAAACTCGTTGAAAATCTCCTCATAGGTTTTGCCCATGATATTGGCCAGCACATTAAGCCTACCTCTGTGTGCCATACCAATCACCACCTCTTTTACATCAAACTCTGCAGCTTTATTTATTATGGTATCAAGAGCCGAGATGGTATTCTCACCACCTTCAAGAGAGAACCTTTTCTGCCCTAAAAACTTGGTGTGTAAGAAGTTTTCAAAAACAACAGCTTCATTAAGCTTGTCTAAAATTCTTCTCTTTTGATCTAAAGAGGGGTTTATGTCCATGGCTTCCTTTTCGCACTTTTGCTTAAACCAGTCAAGGATTTCGCCATCTCGCAAGTGCATATATTCGTAGCCGATGGGGCCAAGATATATACTTTCGAGTGTTTCTTTAATTTTTTTAAGTGAAGCCTTACCGATGCCAATTTCCTGACCAACTTCAAATTCTTCCTTTAGGTCGGTCTCTTCTAAACCGAAATCTTCGATGGCCAATTTCACATTATGGTCTCTGCGTTGACGCACTGGGTTAGTGTCTGATTTCAGATGGCCTCTTGATCTATATGCGTGTATGAAATTTCTTACCCTGGTTTCTTTTGGTGAAAGGTCACTTTCTACAGCTGGGCCGTCCTCTCCATATTTTTGTAGAGAAAACTCAAAGCCTTCGAAAAACTTTTGCCACGAATCATCTACAGAAGTAGGGTCGGCTTTGAATGATTCGTATAATTCATCCAAATAGTGGCTATGTGCATTTGAAATATAGGAATAACGGTCCATTTGCTTATTTTAGTCTTAAGAGAAAACAAATGTAGTTAACATATGTAGAATAAAAAAACTGTTAATTCGTTTAAACGAATATGATTATATGTCAGTGGTTTAGCTGAATTTGTTAGTTTGATCATGAAATATTGATTGCAATTATTTCTATTAAAGAAAAAACCATTATCTTTGCAGTCTTTTAGACGGTGGACGTGATCCACAGAGTCGTAAAAACATAAAACAAAAAATGGCAGTAAAAATTAGACTGGCCCGAAGAGGGCGTAAAAGATTGGCATTGTACGATGTAGTCGTAGCAGACGCCAGAGCACCACGAGATGGTAAGTACATTGAAAGAATTGGTAGGTACAATCCTAACACTGACCCTGCAACTGTTGATTTAGATGAGCAGAAAGCATTTGATTGGGTTATGAAAGGTGCACAACCTACAGATACGGTAAGAGCTATGCTTTCTTACAGAGGTATCATGCTTAAGAAGCACCTTCAGATTGGTGTTAATAAGGGGGCGATTTCTCAGGAAGATGCAGACAAGAAATTTGATGCTTGGTTGAAAGAGAAAGATGCTAAGATTGAAGCTAAAAGAGATAGGCTAGCTAAAGAAGCTGCGATGTCTGCTAAAGAAAGACAGGATGCTGAAACAAAGGTGAAAGAAGCCAGAGCTGAAGCATTGAAGAAAAGAGCTGATGAAGCTGCTGCTGCAGAAGCTGCTGCAAACGCAGATGAATCTAGTGAAGCCTCTGCCGAGACAGAAACTAGTGACGAAGCAACTGCTGAAGCGCAAGAAGCAACTCCTGCTACTGAAGAGAAAGCAGAGGAGCCAAAAGCCGAAGCAAAGGAAGAAGAGCCTAAGGCAGAAGCTAAAGAAGAAACTCCTGCTGAAGGAGAGGACTCGAAAGAAGAAGAGAAAAAGTAAAGTCATGCAAATTGATGAATGTTACCAACTTGGTCACGTCATCAAGAAGCATGGTTTGAATGGCGGAGTCACCATTTTTTTAGATGTTGACTTCCCCGAAGAATACTCAGAATTGGAATCAGTTTTTGTTGAAATCAACAAAAAGCTGGTTCCTTTTTTTATTGAGGCAATTTCGATTAAAGGCCAAAAGGCTAACATAAAATTTGAGGAGGTCGATACCGTAGAGGATGCAGAAAGATTAAAATCACTTAGTATTTATCTTCCCTTAGGCTCATTACCGGATTTGGAAGAAGGCCAATTTTATTTCCATCAGGTGGTAGGTTTTGCAATTATAGACCTCAGCTCCAGCATTCGGGGTACAATTAAATCTGTGCTGACCGGGCCTCAACAAGATCTTTTCGAGGTAGAAATAAATGAAAAGGAAGCATTAATCCCTATTAATGATCAAATCATCTCACGTGTTGATCATGAAAACAAGCTAATTGAAATAAAGGCACCGGAAGGATTGCTAGAAATATACCTTGACTGATGAGAATTGATATCATCACCATATTGCCCAAACTGCTGGAGGGCCCTTTTTCAGACTCTATACTTAATAGGGCACAGAAAAAAGGTCTTGTAGAGGTGGTTGTACATGACTTGAGACCTTACTCGACTGATAAACATAAAAAAATTGATGATTACGCCTATGGTGGCGGTGCAGGTATGGTTATGATGATTGAGCCCATCGCAGCTTGTGTTAGAGACCTGCAATCAGCTAGAGAGTATGATGAAATCATCTATATGAGTCCCGATGGAGAGTCCTTCAATCAGACCATGGCCAACGAGTTATCCCTAAAGAAGAACATAATTATATTGTGTGGTCACTATAAAGGTGTTGATGAGAGGGTTCGGCAAAATTTTATTACTAAAGAAATAAGCATTGGAGATTATGTGCTTTCCGGTGGTGAGTTGGCTGCAGCGGTTGTATCAGATGCTGTAATCCGACTGCTACCTGGTGTTTTGTCCGATGAAACATCCGCACTTACCGACTCTTTTCAAGATGGGCTGGTCGCACCACCTGTCTATACAAGGCCAGCTGACTTTGAAGGTATGAAGGTGCCTGACATTTTGCTATCAGGGCACAATGAAAAAATTGAAGAGTGGCGTTTTAATGAATCTGTAAAGAGAACTAAGAAACGTAGGCCTGGGTTGCTAGATGATCCAAAAAATTAGAACATGTCCTTAAATATCTGTTATCTATGCTGATGACAGATAAACAAAAAGATATTGAAAAGCTTCTAACCGAAAGGGAACAGGAACTCGAAGACCGAAATGAAGAACTTGAAGCCCAGCATGAAGAGCTAACTGCTGCAGTAGAGGCTTTGGTTGAAAAAAACAAGTTTTTAGAAAGAACACTCGGTGAACTGAACACCCGTAATAAAGAAGTTGATCAAATAGTTTACCGCGCCTCGCATGATTTAAAATCTCCCATTACTTCTATAGAAGGTCTCTTACATCTTATTGAGAAAGACCAAGAAGGTGATATTTCGTATTACTTAGATCTGGCTAAGTCTTCAACCAGAGATATGAAAAACCTTTTAGATATGATGGTCCGGTACAGTAACAACATTGTTTATGAAGATAAACAAGACCTAGTAGATTTTAATCAATTGTGGCAAAAGGTAAAGACCGATATACAGTCTGTAGAAGGTGTTGAAACTGTAAAAATATATATCAAAAAACAGATTAGGACAGAGTTTTATGGAGATTTTTATAGAATCGCCAGTACCATTTATAATCTATTGAAAAACAGTATTCATTTTGGAAAGTCAGTTGGCGGTAGAATTGAATTGAAAATATCAACTCACGAAAGGAGATTAAGAGTTTCAGTTTCTGATAATGGACTGGGCATACCAAAACATATTCAAAATGATGTTTTTGGTATGTTTTACAGAGGAACGAATAGATCTAAAGGGTCTGGGTTAGGTCTTTATCTTTGTAAGAAAAATGTTGAGGCAATGAAAGGCACGATTAACTTATTTAGTTCTGAAGGTATGGGAACCACAGTTACTTTTACAGTACCTAACTTTAAAAATGAGAAGGTTTAAACCTTCTCATTTTTAACATTTGACTTAAGTTCATTGATATAATGCATAGAATCTGCAAGCATATTTTTTTGCGAACTAAGCATTTCCTCAAGATAATCAATTCGTTCTTCTAAGGTTTTTACCTTTTCCAGATGACTTGTTTCTAATAGCTTTAATCTTTCTACTGCAATTAATAGTAGTTCTTCTACTTCTTTTGGTGACATTTTTATTTTTTAATAGCCTCATCAATTGTGTCAAAATATTGAATATCCATTTGATGGAACTTGCCATCTGGATATTTGCTATTAATTTGATCTCTACCAATCTTTACACTCTGCTTAAATACTTCATCTTGTGGCAAAATTTTTCTGTGAGTTTTGAGACCTAAATCGAACATCTTTTCTTTCCACTCCACAAAATACCATTCCATAGATGGCTGGTGAAATACATTAAGAGCAGTCTTATCAAATATTAATTTTGTAATACTATGGTCTACAACCACCGAGCCTATAAAATTAAATATATTTTTAAACTCATCTATTGTTATGTAATTACCAGTAGCTTTAACAACAGCGGTAGGCTGCCCATCTACAGTATAGACTTCGGCATTTTTAAAGGATTGTTGTAGTTGTAGTTTTGATTCTGTTGAAATTCCCATGTGTTAATTTTTTTTAAAATTGTTTCAGATAAAGTAAAAACCACACACCTCAATTATTGTTTAACAAAAATGTAAAATAATTAAACAAAATATTTAATTGGCTACAATTAATATTTACTCTAAGGTTTAGTTCATGAAATAAATTATTTCTATATTTGCAGTCCGATTTTAGAAAAAGACACAATAGCTATAAAGAAATCATGAACGACATTATCAAATCAATCGAAGCAGAGGGTCAGGAAAGAAGAGCATCTTTCCCTGAATTTGCAGCTGGTGATGTAATTAACGTACACGTGAGAATTACTGAAGGAAATAAAGAAAGAATCCAGCAATTCCAGGGTACTGTAATCCAAAGAAAGAACCCTAACAGCAATGGCGAGACTTTTACAGTTAGAAAGGTATCTAACGGCATTGGCATCGAAAGAATTTTCCCTTTACTTTCACCAAGCATTGACAAAATCGATGTAGTAAGAAAAGGTAAAGTAAGAAGAGCAAGATTGTACTACTTAAGAGGTAGACAAGGTAAGGCTGCTAGAATCAAGGAGAAAATCTAGTAAGCACGAAAATGAAATTCAAAAAGGGAATGCTCTATGCATTCCCTTTTTTTATATACTCGTTTCAGGCAATAAAAAAGCTCAAACCGGCAATGCCAGTTTGAGATTTTTTATATGATATCGGTACTTATTTAAGTGTGTCGATATTATTCAGGTCTTCAAATGCCATTTTTAATCTGGCGTTAAAAGATTCTTCAGCTTTTCTTAACCATGCACGCGGGTCATAATACTTTTTATTAGGCTTATCGTCACCCTCTGGGTTTCCAATTTGCTCTTGTAAGTAGCCTTCGTTTGACTGGTAGTAATTCTTCACTCCATTCCAGAATGCCCATTGTTGGTCTGTATCAATATTCATTTTGATCACACCGTAAGATATTCCCTCTCTGATCTCTTCAGTAGAAGAACCGGAACCACCATGGAAAACGAAATCAACCGGCTTCTCTCCGGTATTAAATTTTTCTTGAATATAATCTTGTGAATTTTTAAGAATCACTGGTGTAAGCTTAACATTACCTGGCTTGTAGACACCATGTACATTTCCAAAGGCAGCAGCAACCGTAAATCGGTCACTTACTTTTTTCAGTTCTTCATAAGCGTAAGCCACTTCTTCAGGCTGGGTATAAAGTTTCGAACTATCTATATCAGTATTGTCTACACCATCTTCTTCACCACCAGTTACTCCAAGCTCAATTTCTAGTGTCATATCAATTTTGCTCATGCGCTCCAGGTATCTTTTACAGATATCAATATTTTCTTCGAGTGGCTCTTCAGAAAGGTCGATCATGTGTGAGCTGTATAGCGGCTTGCCATGTACTTTATAAAATTCTTCACCAGCATCAAGCATCCCGTCAATCCATGGCAGAAGCTTTTTAGCTGCATGGTCAGTATGCAAGATTACTCTTGCACCGTATTTTTCAGCAAGCATATGTACGTGATGTGCACCAGATACAGCACCGGCAACAGCAGCTTGCTGATTGTCATTGCTCAAACCTTTACCAGCAAAAAATACAGCACCTCCATTAGAGAATTGAATGATTACCGGAGCATTTAAATTGCTGGCGGTTTCCATAACAGCATTTACTGAATTTGTGCCAACCACATTTACTGCGGGGAGTGCAAACTGCTTTTCTTTTGCAAATTTGAAAAGCTTCTGAACTTCATCTCCCGTTATTACACCTGGTTTAAAATCTGATCCTGACATAAAATATCTTGGTTTTTGTTATAGTAAGTTAATGCAATTCAGCCCGAATGTGACTGTTTTTAAGTGTTTGCAAAGATAATGATTCATTCAAGTGGATCACATTCTTTATGGTAATTTTTGAAAGATGGTGTTTACTGCAGATATTTGCCTACTACAAGAAAAATGGATTGTTAATATTCCATATAAAGTAAAAGGCATGAGCTGGTTTAAAAGAAAAGATAAGGGAATACAAACACCAACGGAAGCAAAACGTGAGGCACCTGATGGTCTCTGGTATAAAACTCCCGCTGGTAAGATAATACATACTCGTGAGCTGAAAAGTAATGCATATGTTAGTCCTGATGACGGGTATCATGTAAGGATAGGCTCAAGAGAGTATTTCGAAATATTATTTGATAATAATAAGTTTACAGAACTAGACACTGATATGGAATCTGCAGACCCATTGAAGTTTGTTGATACCAAGGCCTACCCTGATAGAATTAAAGCTTCTCAGGCTAAATCTGAGTTGAAGGATGCAGTACGATCCGCTCATGGTAAAATGAATGGTATTTCTATCACTGTGGCATGTATGGATTTTGGCTTTATTGGTGGGTCCATGGGATCTGTTGTAGGAGAGAAGATTGCACGTGCTATCGATCATGCGTTGAAGAATAAGCAGCCATTCTTGATGATTTCGAAATCTGGTGGTGCACGTATGATGGAAGCTGGGCTTTCTCTTATGCAAATGGCCAAAACTTCTGCAAAGCTTGCACTGCTAAGTGAAGCAAAGATCCCGTATATATCTTTGCTGACTGACCCAACAACTGGTGGAGTCACTGCATCTTATGCCATGCTGGGTGATTTCAATATAGCTGAACCAGGAGCATTGATTGGTTTTGCCGGGCCTCGTGTAATTAGAGAAACTATAGGTAAAGATTTACCTAAGGGTTTTCAAAGTGCCGAGTTTGTACGTGACCATGGCTTCTTAGACTTTATCGTTGATAGGAGAAATCTTAAGACAAAACTCACAACATTGTTGAAGATGTTGAAATAAAAAAGGCCTCAATTGAGGCCTTTTTTGTTGGTTGTCTGTACGTTCAAATTAGGTATTCATCTATAAACTGTAACCTTTTACTACTTTGTAGAGTAACTTATGATACCCAATCAATCATTACCATGCTACGCAACTACATCAAAATCTCGCTCAGAAATCTCACAAAAAGCAAAATTTATAGCGCTATCAACATCATTGGTCTTTCTGTTGGCATTGCCAGCTGCCTGATGATTATGATGCACATTGAAGATGAGTTGTCTTACGACAAGTTTCATAAAAATGGGGATAATATATATAAGTTCGTTTTGGAGCGATTATACCCCGATCATGTCACCAATTATGCTTTTACACCCCATTCATTTTCAGATGTCTTGTCCTCTGATTTTCCTGAGATAAATAATGCAGTCAGGATTTTTGGAGGAGGGCCAAATAACCCTGTAATGGTTAGGTATATTGATGAAGCTGGTGAAGAAAAGGCATTTGAGGAAACAAGGTTTATATCAGCTGACACCACCTTTTTTGATATGTTTAGTTTTAAGTTAATTAAGGGTGATCCCAAAAAAGCATTATCTGATCCACAAGGTATGGTGGTTACATCTACAACAGCCACTAAATACTTTGGGAATGCCGACCCAATAGGCAAGGTGCTTAATACCGATTTTGGAGAATTTACCGTAACGGGTGTAGTTGAAGATATTCCAAGAAACTCTCACTTTGAGTTTGACTTTTTAAGTTCTTTAAGAGGTATTCAGTTTATATTTCAAAATGAAAATTTTGTGAGTTTTTCTACTCATATATATGTTGAACTAAATGATAATAGTACAGCAAAGTCTGTGGAGGCTAAATTTCCTCAAATGGTGGAAAGGTATGCGGCTCCACAAATAGAGCAGAACCTCAATACTTCATACGCAGAGTATACTGCGGCAGGTAATGGCTATAATTACTCACTGATTCCTTTAGAAGACCTTCATTTATATCCGGTAGAATATCAAGGTGAGTTTAAAGCTGGTGGAGATATCAATGATGTCTATGTTTTCATATCGATAGCTGCTCTCATATTAATGATTGCCTGTATTAATTTCATGAATTTGTCTACAGCGAGATCTACTGAGCGTGCTAAGGAGGTTGGCATTAGAAAAACTTTGGGATCACCCCGGTCTTACTTGGTTGGGCAGTTTTTAACTGAGTCTGTTATATTGACACTGATTGCAACCATAGTGGCGTTAGGGTTAGTTTATTTAACTCTGCCATACTTCAACAATATTGCTGACAAGCAGTTAATACTCAATTTTAGCTCCTGGTCAGTATTATTTATACTAGCATTTGCAGTAGTGGTTGGACTTCTTGCGGGTAGCTATCCTGCCTTCGTTTTGTCTGGTTTTAGCCCTGTAAAAGTGCTTAAAGGCAAATTGATGAGTAATCAAAGCTCTTCGTGGCTAAGAAATGGTCTGGTTGTTTTACAGTTTGCAATATCTATTGTGTTGATCACTGGTACGCTGATCGTACAGAAGCAGCTTAATTATATAAAGAACAAAGACCTGGGCTACGAGAAAACCAATGTTATGGCGATTGAAAGAGTGGGCGTTTTGAACGAACAACAAGAGGCTTTTATTGAGGAACTTCGTGCAATACCAGAAGTGGTTGAGGTAGGTGCCTCAAGTTCATTGCCGGTCAATCAATTTTTTGGCATTCAATTTATGCCTCAAGGTGCGACTGAGTCTTTAACAGCTAATGCCATGTCTATTGATGATAGTTATATAGAAACTATGAATCTTGAAATAGCACAAGGGCGTGGGTTTTCAAAAGACTTCAATGATTCATTAGCAATAGTTGTAAATCAAAAGACCGTGGAGTTGCTTGATGTGGAAAATCCGATTGGGATGAAAGTAAGACACACTACACCAGGTGATACACCTGTTTATAGATTTTATGAAATTGTGGGGGTGGTAAAAGACTTTCATTACATGACACTTAAAGATAAAATCAGTCCATTTATTTTAGTGAGCAACGAGGGAGCAATTTCGTTTAACGGGTTTATTTCTGTAAAACTTAGAGACGAAGCGGTAAATCAGGGCATCACGGCTGTAGAGAGTAAATGGACTCAGTTTGTGCCTCAAGAACCGTTCAAATACAAATTTCTCGATGAGGAGTTATACAAGCAATATAAAACGGAGGCCAACTCAGGGAAAATATTTGGTGTATTCGCCATTATTGCCATTGTCATTGCGTGTGTAGGTCTTTTCGGACTAGCCGCGTATATGGCTGGGTTGCGCACGAAAGAAATTGGTGTACGTAAAGTGATGGGGGCCTCTGTTTTTAGTGTGGTGCTTTTACTCTCCAAAGATTTTACAAAGCTTATAATTATAGCCTTGATTATAGCCGTACCAGTATCATGGTATTTTATGAGCGAATGGCTCACTGGTTTTGCCTACCAAACCACAATGAGTATAGATGTTTTCTTAATTTCAGGATTCATTGCTCTATTTATTGCCTGGTCTACAGTAAGTTACCAGTCTATTAAAGCAGCTGTAATCAATCCTGTAAATTCATTGAAAGACGAGTAACTTAATTGGGAAGCGTATCAATTTTTAATTTTTTCAAAATAGTTTCGGCCAACTCTTCATTGGTAGTGTTTGAGATGCTAATAGTTACTAAATAACGCTCTTTACTGGCTGTTAGTAATTGAATCTCTTTGTTGTCTTTATCATAACTATACCAGCCATTCATGCCATCAATTGTTACGCTTTTGGCTTTTTGGTGTGCATCTTCATAAGCCATACTATTTGCCCAGGCCATTGTAGATGTTTGAAACATTGCGGCAGCGCCTTTATAGTCTACTATGGCAATTTTCAGCTTCGAATCACCATTGCTATATTCTTTCGAGGCCATACTGTACGACATACCATTCATGTCTAAGTTGCTACCTTCTGGTTCGCCTTGTAGCGTATAACCGTTGATTTCAGTAGGTAAATGTTTTTGTAATGTTTCGTAATGTACCGCCTTGTCCTGAGCAAAGGAGAAATTTGCCAGGAGTAATAATGCAAACGAGATTTTAAGGTAATTTTTCATGGCTATTATTGGTTTAATAACCCAAAATAGTGAAAAATACATTACCTCATATCGGCACTGGCAGATTTTACTACATCTATAAAGTGTTTTACTTTCATTGGGTCGATGTCCGGATAGACACCATGTCCAAGATTGGCAATGTGTTTATATGGGCCGAAAGCTTTCAACATTTCTTTGGTGGCTTCTTCGATCGCCTCGTCACTGCCATAAAGTGCACATGGGTCAAGATTCCCTTGTAGCACTTTATTGCTTCCCAGAATAGCTCGTGATTCCTTGATATCCATACACCAGTCTAAACCTACCGTCTCACACTTGACTTTGGCCAATGCCGGACGAGCGAAATAGGCATCCTTTGCAAACACAGTTTTTGGTACTTCTGTAATTGCATCACAGATTTTTTCAATGTATTTGAGGCTGAACTCAGCGTATTGCTCAGGTCCTAAAATTCCGGCCCAAGAGTCAAAAATCTGAACCAAATCAGCTCCAGCGGCAATTTGCCCTTTAAGATAATTGATGGTACTGTCTGCAATCATGTTTAGCAAACGATGAGCAAGTTCAGGCTCTTTATAAAGCATTGCTCGTGCTTTTGAAAATGTCTTGCTTCCGCCACCTTCTACCATATAGGCAAAAATCGTCCATGGTGCCCCGGCAAAGCCAATTAACGGGACCCTTCCGTCTAACTCTTTTTTGGTTTGTTTGATGGCCTCTAAAGTATACTGCACACCTTCAGCATCAGCCACTTTTAGTTTATCAACATCAGCAGCCGATTTGATTGTATTTGGAAAATGAGGGCCTCGCTTTTCGACCATTTCATACGACAACCCCATGGCTTCAGGGATCACCAAAATATCAGAGAAGATAATAGCAGCATCAACCCCTAAAATATCAACCGGCTGAATTGTAACTTCAGCGGCTCTTTCAGGAGTTTCTACCAACTCTTTGAAACCACTAAGGCTATTTCTAACCGCGCGATATTCTGGTAGTATTCTACCTGCCTGGCGCATAAGCCAAACCGGTGTTCTTTCTGTTTTTTCACCCTTAATGGTGCGTAATAAAAGGTCGTTTTTCAAAAGCATACGCAAAGATACTTGCCACAATGACTTTTTTAGAACGGAAGTGGTTTTTTTATCAACTTGATATGGCCTAATTTGTTAAAAAAATTAATGCGGGTAATTATTACAATAGCGAGCCTCCTTTTTGTAGCCTCATTATCGACCAACTGTGATACATTTATTGCGGAGCGTACTGATAGTGTTTACATGGATTATAATTACCAGAAGCTGGGGTATAAACTCTTCAAACCTGTCAAAAAACACTTTTTGAATTACGATTTAGAAGAAATTTCAGGCCTTTCGTATTATAAAGATGGCTTATTAGCTGCAGTAGAAGATGAAGATGGAATTCTCTATATAATAGATGCAAAAACCGGGGAGATATCAAAAAAGATCGAC
Source organism: Fulvivirga sp. (assembly GCA_965227525.1). Taxonomy (GTDB): domain Bacteria; phylum Bacteroidota; class Bacteroidia; order Cytophagales; family Cyclobacteriaceae; genus Fulvivirga. Next base: position 1,317,615 of record OZ245762.1, read on the forward strand.
TTTGGTGATAAAGGAGACTATGAAGGTGTGGAAATTATCGACAACCATGTGTTTGTCTTAGATAGCGATGGAGATATTTTCGACTTCAGACTTACTGGAAATGACGATTTGGATGTGGATAAAGAAGAAACAAAGCTATCGGCAAGCAATGATACAGAAGGTCTGGGAAGGCTGGGCAATGACCTACTGATTGCGCTTAAAGGGTCAGGTGATATTGATGACAATAAGGTAGATGGCAAGGCGATATATCTCTACAGTGTTTTTAAAAGAAAAATTAATGAAAACGAGTTTTTATCCATTGATGAAGAGCGTTTAAATGAGTTTATCTCAAAGAGAAAGTATTTTAATAAAGTAAATGACTTTGACCCTTCGGCCATTGCTTTACACCCAATCACTAATGATATTTATTTACTTTCAGCAGATAAAGTTCTTACAGTTTTTTCAAAGGATAAGCAATTGAAAGAAGTGATACGCCTTAATCCGATTACTTATAATCAGGCTGAGGGAATATGTTTTGCACCAGATGGCACCATGTATATATCCAGCGAAGGAGATGGTGGTAAAGGAAAGATAATGATAATTCAATATGAAAAGTAAAGCAGGCTTTAAATACGGTTTAGTCTTATTACTAACCATTTTGGCTTTTACAAGTCAAGCTCAGCAGCGGATCTATACTTTTTACCTGGTGGGTGATGCTGGCAAGCTTGCACCCGGCCAGGAGCGTGTGTATGATTTGCTACAAAAACAAATGGCTGAGACTGGGAAAAAAAGTGGAGTTATCTTCCTCGGTGATAACATTTATCCTCAAGGTATGCCGGGTGAATTGGCTGAAGATAGGCTGAAAAGTGAAAAAGTAGCAAAAGCCCATATTGAGCTGGTTAAAGATTTTCCTGGTGATAAATTTTTTATACCTGGCAATCATGATTGGGCACAAGGAAGAAAGACCGGCTGGGATAATTTGCTCAATCAGGAGATATACATTGAAAATCACCTCGATAGTGCGGATGTTTTTTTACCATCTGGAGGTTGTCCAGGACCAGTTGAGGTAAATGTCAATAAGGAGATTACGCTTGTAATTATTGATACACAGTGGTTTTTGCACAACTGGAGTAAGCCCAATGAAGAATTGGGTGGCTGCGAGTCGGCCAATGCCTTAGAAGTATTACAATTACTGGAAGGTATCATAAGGAAAAATGCCCATAAAAAAGTGGTAGTGGCTACACATCACCCTATGTATACCTATGGATCTCATGGAGGGTTTTTTCCAACAAAGGCTCACTTTTTACCACCAATACTGGGCTCGATACATCCGATTTACAGAAAATATATTGGCAGTCCACAGGATATTACAAATCCAAAGAATAAAGCAATGAGGGATGCGTTGGTTGCAATTTTTGAAAAGTACCCAAACACCATGCATGTCGCGGGTCATGAGCATAGCATGCAGTATTCATTTAAAGATAGCGTACACTACATGGTGAGTGGGTCGATTGCTAAGACCTCATTTGTAAGGCAAAAAGGGTATGCTGAGTATGCCGAATCAGCGCATGGCTACGGCAGGTTAGATTTCTATGATGATGGCACAGTAAAAGTTACTTATTGGAAGCCGAAGGAAAATGGAGATATAGCAGTGACTTTTGAAAAGGAGCTAATGAAAAGGCCTTTTGAAGAGCCAGTTTCGCAAGCAGAAAAGGTAGCTCAATATAACTTCGAGGATAGCGTAGTTACCACACAGGCAAGCTATCAGTACGATGCGGGAAAAACACACAAAAAACTACTGGGAGCGAATTATAGAGATGTATGGAAAACGCCAATCGAGGTACCTGTATTCGATATTGGCTCAGAAAAAGGTGGCCTTGAAATAGTGCAGCGAGGAGGAGGTATGCAAACTAAGTCGCTCAGATTACAAGCCAAAGATGGAAAGCAATACGTGCTGCGTTCTATTGAGAAGTACCCTGAAAATGCTGTTCCTGAAATATTAAGGAATACTTTTGCGGTAGATTTAGTGCAAGATCAAATCTCTGCAGCACACCCATATGGTGCAACTGTGGTGCCTTATTTGGCAGAAGCGGCAGGTATTTATCACACCAACCCTAAAGTAGTATACATCCCTGAGGACGTCCGTTTTGGAGACTATAAAGAAGATTTTGCTGCAACACTAGCGCTTTTTGAAGAGCGACCAGCTAAAGATTGGTCTAATGCTGATTTTTTTGGCAACTCACCTGATATTGAGAACACCACCAAAGTATTGGAAGAATTAAAAGAAGACAATGACAATGAAGTAGATCAACTCTTTGCCGTTAAATCCAGGCTGTTTGATTTGCTCATAGGTGATTGGGACCGACACGATGATCAGTGGCGTTGGGCTGAAAATGATAAAGAGGGCAAAGGTAAAATTTACAGACCGATACCACGTGATCGTGATCAGGCCTTTTTTGTAAATGAAGGACTGTTTCCTGAAATATGGAGTCGCAAATGGGCTTTACCAAAATTTGAGGGCTTTGATCACAAAGTTGATTGGCCTTCAGGGTTGATGTTCAATGCAAGGTATTTCGATAGGTCGTTTCTAACCGAGCCTTCTCAAGAAGAATGGGTGGCAATGGCTAAGGAAATTCAGACTAGCCTTACTGACGAGAAAATTGAACAAGCCATTGCCAAATGGCCAAAACCAGTGTATGATTTAACAGGTGAAGAAGTCATAGCCAAGTTGAAGTCGCGAAGAGAGGATCTTGTAAAATATGCCATAGACCATTATCAATTTTTGGCCAAAGAAGTGGATGTGGTGGGTAGTGACAAACACGAATATTTTCAGGTTGATCGACTACCCAATGGTGACGTGCATGTGGTAATACACAAAATGAAAAAGGACGGTGAAAAGGTAAAAGTGATTTATGATCGACTCTTCAAGTTTGGAGAAACGAAAGAGATAAGACTTTTTGGATTAGGTGGTGAAGATAATTTTGAAATTGATGGTGATGTAAATAGGAGTATTAAAGTAAGAGTAATTGGTGGGCAGGGTGAAGACACGTTGGATGATGACTCCAGGGTACGTGGAGTTTCTAAAATGACTGTTTTTTATGACAACCTTGAAGGCAATAAATTAAAGCTAAATAAAGAGAGCGTAAATCGCTTATCAGATGATGAAGCAGTAAACTACTACGATAGAAAAGCTTTTAAGTACGATGTGCTTATGCCATTAGTTACTGCCAACTTTAATCCAGACGATGGCGTGTTCTTAGGTGGGGGATTTATGTACACCAACCATGGTTTTAGGAAAGACCCTTTTAAGAGTAAGCATCGTGTGCTTGCCAGCTACGCTTTTAATACTGCTTCTTACAATTTAGAATACGAAGGCATTTATACCGATGTATTTGGCCAATGGGATATACAGACGGACTTCAGGCTAAGAATCCCGGATTTTACAAATAACTATTTCGGTTTAGGTAACGAATCTGTCTTTAACCAAAATGTGGCCGATACGACTAGTGTAAAAAATTCTATTGATTATTACCGACTCCGGTTTGAAGAAATAGCTGTAAATATTGGGGCCTTTAGGGAAATAGGCCCTTTTGGGCGCGTGGGCCTCCAGGCCAATTATTATGATTGGGAGCTGGAAAGCTTTGGAGATGACCAAAGATTTGTAAGAAACTTTCTGGAACAACAGGGTGCCGATATTACCGAGGAGTCATTTAACTATATGGGTGGAACGTTGCACCTGGAAGTTGACACCAGAAAAGATAAAAATGTGCCCACGGCTGGTATTTTATGGGATAACGAGATTAACACATATTATGGTTTGAATAAAGACTCCGAGGATTTTCACCAGTTTAATACTTCTTTTTCTTTCTACCTTAGTTTTAGGTTGCCTGCAAGATTTACTCTTGCTTCGCGGGTTGGTTACGGGGCCAATATTGGAGATTACCCCTTCTTTATGGGCCAAACCTTAGGAGGGAAGTATCAAATCAGAGGATATAGGAAAACGAGGTTTTACGGGGATCAACGTTTTTACAATAATGTGGAGATGCGGTTGAAGTTGTTTAACTTGAAAACATACTTGTTTCCGGCATCCATCGGAATCTTAGGGTTCCATGATTTAGGGCGTGTTTGGGTTGATGGAGAAAGTTCTGACAAGTGGCATCGTGGAGTTGGTGGAGGTCTTTGGTTTACACCATTCAATATGGCAGCACTTAGCGCGGAAGTAGGACATTCGGAAGAAGAAACCTTATTTTATGTGCGGTTGGGATTTTTGTTTTGATCATTACAACGAAAGGGCGTTGAAGAGTGTCCTAAACGAAACGAAGAAATATGAGATATATAGTATTATCAATTTTACTAATAGTCAGCATGGGCTGTGATAAAGAAGAGTCAGAACAACAATCAGGTGAAGTAGTCGGTCAATGGCAACTCAAAGAAGTTGTAAGCGGCTGGACTAATCAAACCACAGATGCTTCTGAGCTTGGTTATGAAGAGTTCTACGAGTTCAGACCTGATAGCACCATGAGAAAGTTTAGAAGCAACGGTGCGTCTGCTTCGGGCATTTATTCCATACAAAACCTATCTGATGGAAAATATATAGAGGTCGTTTATGACGATGAAAATACTAAGCTGAAAGAAAGCTGTGGAGGAAATGAGTTTCTGAGGATAGAAAATGGCAATCTTTTCGGTGGAAGCTTACCATGTGATGGTCCAGGTTTAAATTATGTGAAGGTAGAAAGTAAGAAGGAATGACTTGATGTATACCACCGGGCGGACTTAAATCCGCCCGATGGTTTATATTACTTTACAGGGTACCTTATTATCGTTTTCAATTTTTCCTGAGGCGTGGTCATAGGGTCAGAGATGTAAATCTCATGATGGTGCCCATTTATACTTAGCTCTTTACTTGCTGCCAGGTCGAAAATTTTCTTTATAGTCGGAGCCTCTTCATCGTAACTCCCAATGTGCATTACCTGAATGACTTTGCCTTCATTGAGCGGTTTTAAACTTACTTCACTCACATAGGGTACTTCTTTAGTCTTGAGCATGTTTTCAATACATTTATCGACCGCTTTTTTGGATACAAACTCTGGCAATGGGATCATAATATTCCAGTGCCAATTTTCTCGAGGTGTGTCTTCAAAAGCTTCCGGACCTTCTACCCACCATTGAGCCTCCATAGGTGCTACCACAAAATCTTTATGATTCGTTTTAAAATGCGCTTTGATGCCATAAGCCACACCATAGATTGCTTCAATTGCTTTTAAGAAACGCTCGTCTTCCGGGGAAGAAACACCATTGATCATCAGGTAATTGTAAGTTTCTAACTCCACCATTACAGGTTGAGCTTCTGCTTTGTAATAATCACTAGCCAACTCGCCCACCGAGAGGTGCTCTTGTTGATTAAAAGTGGTGTATTGCTCAAAATGATCCATGAATTTTATTTCTTCAAAGGCATTCATAAAAGGTACTAATTGCTTCATTTTTTCCACCTTTTTTGCTGCCTCAATGGCCTCATCTAAAGATTCCCATTTTGCAATGTCTATAAACACAAGTTCATTAGACGTTGACTTGAAGGTATTGTATTCTACAATGCCAGGGAATGCTTTAATATGGGTACGGGCTTCTTCCAATATGTCATGGAAGTCATCTCTGAACTCTGACTTTACTTTGTAAACTACAAGTTCGATTACATACGGTTCTTTGCTTACTGCAATGTTTGTCATGACTAATAGGGTTAAAATTGTGAGTGCTTTCATATCTTTTTTTATCAAAGAAAACAGGCACTAGTGACAACCCTATGTCAGTAGTATTTACAAAAAAATATTTTTTTTAATATGATTTGTGATGCGCTTTGGCCTTTTCAACTAGGGCTATGAGTTGATCCTTTAAAGAAACAGGTGAGACGATCTCAATCTGATCTACAAACTGCAGCAACCAATAAGCCAGACCAGTATTACTACCCGTCATAAATTTCATTTGCTCCCAACCATCTATGGTTTCACTTTCTATAAACCCCAGAAAATATTTTTGCTCATTGACAAATCTTGCCATCCTGGGAGTGAACCTCACAATCGCCTCTTCGAGGTTATTATTTTGCACAATGCTCTCGAGGTATGATTTATAGTTAACATGAGCCTTAGGATCATAATTTTGCTCCGTGTTTTTCAATTTCATAATTCTATCGGCCCGAAAATCCCGTAATCCCTGTCTTAACCGACAAAAACCTATAAGATGCCAGTTGTTGCCGTAGTAGCATAGGCTCAAAGGCTCCACATCTCGATTGGTAAATGCATCGGCATAGCTGGAGTAATAATCAAAGTTGATTACTTTTTTTGATGCTAAAGCATTTTGAATGTCAGATAAAAAATGATTGGGAAAATCAGGCTGAGCTTGTTGAGGCACATTGATGACCTCAATGTTTTGATCAATACTTTCGAGGTAATCTTTTTCTTCTACTCTTAATGCGGCTTTTATTTTAAATAGCGCATCTGATAAATGGTGTCTGATGGAGTGATCCGTATTTTTTTCTGCCAATTTGGTGGCCATGAGGATAGATCCGGCTTCTTCTTTTGAAAACTTCACTGGAGGTAGATTATAGCCTTCCATCAAAAAATATCCGATGCCGGCTTCGGCACCTATAGGCACTCCAGCTTCTTCTAAGGCTCTAATGTCTCTGTAAACGGTACGCAGGCTTATTTCAAACCGGTCAGCTATTTCCTGAGCTTTTACAACTTTTTTACTCTGCAATTGAATCAAAATGGCCGATAACCGATCTATCCGGTTCATGCTTCTACAATTTCTTTCAACTTGTGATTCATCGCTTCAAAACCTGCTCGCGTTTTGGTATTGATACTTTTCCAAAACAGCGAAACCAGTAATCCACTAAACTGCTCACGGTGAATGAATTTGCTTTTACTGTCTGAAAGCTCTTCAACTTCAAACATATGATGTCCATCAAAGAGACCTGTCATCCATAGTTGGCCTAGCCATGCAAATTTCTTATAGCGCTCATGCATAGTCACACGTGGCTTAAAAACCATAGGCTTACTTCCCTCGGGTTGTATTGTTACTTTGAGTCGATCACGAAGCTTTGGCTTTCCCAACAAACTGATAATAAAAGGATTCCACTCAGGGTATTTGTCGAAATCCATGAGCACTTCCCATATGTTTTCTTTTGGGGCACTAATTTCAATTTCAGTCCTGAGTTCTCGCATGTAGTTTGTAATAATAGTGTATATACAAGCTTCTAATCATCACAATCAACGTAATGGGAATAAGTGAGTTGTGTAAATCTTGCGGTAAAAAGGCCCAAAGTAAAACAGTGGCTGCTGAAAGCAGGCCAATGAAAAGGTAAAACTTACTGAGCCATAGCGGTAGTTGCTTTCTGAAAAGCCAAAAAACCAATGGAAAGTGTAATGGAAAAGCCCACAACAGGTTGAAGTTGGTTGCCGCTGCATTATGATCGGTAGCGACCCAAAGTATAAATAGCAACCATCCGACTAAGCCAATAATTGTGAAGAAAACTATATCAATCCATTTTTTGTGTTTGTTGTTTTTATAACCTCTCCAGGTAATCAGTAAGAAAACAATGGCAATAAAACTGAATAAGTAGAGCGGGGTGATGGCGCTGGCTGTTGATGACTCAGGTGTAGATTCATAAGTGATGGTCGTCCGCTTCACCAGTGGTTGAGTGGATCCATTAACTTTTATAGTTGCATGGTCAAAGGCCTGCTCGATGTAGTCGGGCAGGAACATGTACATATAAGGCGTGGCCTTTTTATCCATTGGTAAGCCCAGGCAAATATCGATACCGAGATCACCCCATGGCTGCTCTTGTAAGTAGATGTCTGTTAAGTCTCTTATCGTGTAGTCTGTAGTGATGTACGAATTATCAAATTTCACAGCTTCACCAAAAGTTTGCTCCACCGCATCACGCACTCGGGTGGCACAGTTGTCGTAGAAATAATCGTAGTAGTAATACATGTTCTCAGGTTGGGCATTCCATTCCAGAAAAGCATAGAGCTTTTGTTTCTGAGCTGAATCAAGATTTAGCACCTGCTCATGGATATATCGGTTTTGGTAGGCATAGAAATTCTTTACCCGCTGATAGTCCATCACTGCCAGGCGATAATTTAGGAAGCCCCTTGCAAAATTGAGATAGAAATTATGTTGGTTAAAGTCAAAAACACCGTAGTTATAAAAATCATCTATCCCTTTTTTAGGATCATATACACGAATGCCACTATGACCGAAAGCAGAGTATAGCTCTGGCTGAAATGGACCTACAGTAACAATATGAATGGATGCCTCGGATGAAAGCTTTACTTCTTGTGCGTATCCCAGCAATGGAAGCAATAGCACAAACAGGAAGAGTAGTTTTCTCATGATAATATAGCCGGTTTTAGTCTGTGGTAAAACTAAATTATTTCACAGACTAAAATTACATCCCAACCTCTTTATCCTCTTCGGCTTCTTTTTTTGGCGCGATATATTCTACACCTTTTTCTCTCAACATTTTATTAAAAGCAGGCACATCATTTTCAAGGATGCCCTCAACTGCATTTTTCTCTTTCATCCATGCTTTCCTTAGCTCATCATACAGCTCTTTTTCACCACCAGTCAGTGGTGCCACTCCGCCATCGATAGTTTGCATGAGTTGGTAAAGCTGTACATCCAATTTATTTCTAAAATTGATCACATCCTGAAAAGTCTCTTGCTTCGGACTAATCAGATTATCTTCCACATCATCCACTTTTTCAATGATTTTCTCACCACTATCTTTGATCTCTTCATCACCTGTTTCGCGCTCCATCATGGTGTTTACCTGAGTGCGTACTTGCTGTAGTTTTCTCAAGGAGTTGTGTAGGGCATCAACATCCTCATAAATAGTTTTTAGCATGTCTTGTTGCGCTTCAATTTCTTCAGCATTTGCTTCATCACGCGGGTCTGGTTTTACTACAAAGCTGCTTTCTTGAGAAAAGTCGCCATAGGAAAGCTTTACTTTATAACTGCCCGGCCCCACCTGGTAGCCCTGCAAAGTTGATCCGTCAAAAGACATCACATACACACCTTCTGCAGGTTTTAAGTTTTCTCTCCTAAGATTCCACTTTACGATGTTCATTCCTTCTTTGTGCTCAATCTTGTCAGCAGGCTGCTCCGCATCTGTAGCAAATGTTCTTAGTAAAGTACCCGATGCATCACTAATCTGTACTTTGAGTGGTATGCTGTCATTTTCATCAACTGCCTTAAGATAATATTTAATAGACGCTCCCGGGTAGGGATTTTTACCAGCATTGGTTATCGGAATATCCATATAGAAGGCTCCGGTTTTTACTACATCAGCTGGCTTATAAAGGAAAACATCCGATTCCTTCATTTCTGCGTTAAGCTGATGCAGCGGTGTAAGGTCATCGAGTATCCAGAAAGCCCTGCCAGAGGTGGCCGCCAGTAAGTCATTTTTATGTACCATAATATCAAGTATCGGTACTTCTGGTAGGTTGAGCTGAAAAGGAGACCAGTTGGCACCACCATCGAAACTGACAAACATTCCTGATTCAGTCCCGGCATAAAGTAATCCTTGCCTCATGGGATCTTCCCTTACTGCTCGTACAAAGGCTCGTTTGTCAATGCCATTTGTAATAGAAGACCAGCTGGCACCATAGTCTGTGCTCTTATAGATGTAAGGTGTAAAGTCGTTGAATTTATATTTCATTATGGTCACATACACTGTAGCGGGGTTGTGCGGTGAAACTTCAATCGAATTAATTATGCCTTCCCCATCAGGAGTGATCCTGTTCCAGTTTTTACCTCCATCTCTCGTGATGTGTAATAAGCCATCATCGGCCCCAGCATAAATAGTATTGGCATCGTGGGGCGATTCAGCAATGGACATTAGCGTATGATAGGTTTCTCCACCAGCGGCCTCATTAGTGATCGGGCCACCCATCAAACCTAATTTTGTGGTATCATTTCTGGTAAGGTCAGGTGAGATGTCTGTCCAGTTTACACCACGGTTGTTTGACTTGTGCAATACGTTACTTCCGTAATAAATTACATTAGGGTTGTGGTGAGAGACGATAACAGGAGGATTCCAGTTATACCTATACTTCATCTCGTCAGATGGCTCTCCTAAATCAAAAACGGGATAAGGTTTAATAGGCTTCGCTTTACCAGTTTCCTGATTATACTCATCAATAAAGCCTGTGATGTTCGAAGAGTAGACATACTTAGGATCATCAGGGTTGAAGGCAATATGAGCAGCTTCACCACCACCTACACCAGCCACCCAGGCTTTCCAATCAATAGTCAGATTGTCCGTTCTGCTTGGTATAGCGACAGTACTGTTATCTTGCTGCCCGGCATAGAGCCAGTATGGAAATCGGTTGTCCGCATTTACTCTGTAGAATTGTGCTGTTGGCTGATTTTGCTGTGTCGACCAGCTTTTACCTCCATTAAAACTGACATTGGCGCCACCATCATTAGAGTTGATCATGTTTTCAGGATCAGTAGGGTTGATCCACAAGTCGTGGTTATCGCCATGTGGTACACCAACTGGCGCAAAAGTTTTACCTCCATCAATAGATTTCATAAAAGGCGCATTGAGTACATACACAACATTCTCATTTTTCGGATCAGTAAATACATGCATGTAATACCACGACCTAGTGCGAAGCACGCGCTGACTGTTGATTAAAGTCCATTTTTTCCCTGCATCATCAGAACGATAGAGGCCGCCTTCCTCGGACTCAATGATTGCATACACTCTATTAGGGTTTGCACGGCTTACAGAGACGCCAATTTTACCCATAGTGCTTTTTGGAAGTCCTTCAGAAAGCTTTTCCCAGGTATCGCCACCATCAGTAGTTTTCCAGATGCCGCTATGCTCACCACCACTTCTTACAAACCAGGGCTTTCTTTGGTGATCCCAGAAGGCAGCGTACATGATGCGTGGGTTGGTCATATCCATGGAGAGGTTGTTGGCGCCACTTGTGGCATTTACAAAGTGCACTTTTTCCCAGGTGGTACCGCCATCTTTAGAGCGGTAGATACCTCTTTCATCAGTAGGCGCATAAGGGCTGCCTTGCGCAGCGACATAAACCAGGTCTGGGTTTTTAGGATGAATACGTATTTCTGAAATCTGTGAAGTACCGTCAAGACCAATGTGCTTCCAGGTTTTACCGGCATCGGTAGATTTATATACTCCATCTCCGTGTGCCGTCATTACACCTCTTATGCAAGCCTCACCTGTGCCTACATAAATTACATTGGGGTCAGATTCTGCTACCGAAATGGCTCCTATGGATGTGGTATTGAAGAAACCATCTGAGATGTTTTTCCAGTTTATGCCAGCGTCATTAGTTTTCCAAACACCACCACCTACAGAGCCAAAGTAGTAGGTCATTGGGTCACCTACTACACCAGTTGAGGTAGTTGATCGGCCACCACGAAATGGGCCAATGTTTCGCCAACTCATAGCGTCATACAATGTTTCGCTATAGGTTGGATTAGTATCGGTTTTGTCTTTATTTTTTTTCTTCTGAGCAAAAGAAAAACTACAGATGCAAATAATGGCAAGAGTAAAAAGGGAAGTCTGATAGATTCGCATGATTGATGGTTTTAAAATGATCTTGGATAAGATAGTTATTTCATTGAATTAATCATATGCGATTATTTCTAATTAAGTAATTTGGTATGTGAGTGGTAAGCAGGCAGATATTAAATGAATAGTAGCGTTACAGATGGTTTAAATTTTATTTCAAAACTCACTCCTAATCGAGTTTGGAATGGCGTTAAAATAGTAAGTAGCTACTTTTATGCACGCATTACACGAAAACCAGTCCATTGGGGAATGCCTTTGAGTGTTTCTATTGAGCCTACTACCTCGTGTAACCTTAGATGCCCCGAATGCCCCAGTGGACTTCGATCTTTTACCAGACCCACAGGAATGCTCGAAGAAAATATGTTTGAGCAAACGATTGATGAGTTGTCGAGTACACTTACTTATCTACTCTTCTATTTTCAGGGTGAGCCCTATCTGCACCCTCAGTTTTTGGAGTTGGTAAATTATGCAGCTAAGAAAAAGATTTACACCGCCACTTCTACGAATGCACATTATCTATCAGATGAAAATGCCCGTAAAACTGTAGAGTCTGGCCTTGATAGGCTTATTATATCCATTGATGGCACTACGCAAGAAACGTACGAATCGTACCGAGCAGGAGGTAAGCTGGAAAAAGTAATTGAGGGAACAAAAAATATTATAAAGTGGAAGAAGCAGCTGAAATCAAAAACTCCTCACGTTATTTTTCAGTTTTTAGTAGTCAAACCCAATGAGCATCAAATTGAGGAGGTTTACTCGCTGGCAAAAAAACTTGGAGTAGATGAAGTAGGCTTAAAGACAGCCCAGATTTACGATTATGAAAATGGGTCGGAGCTGATACCAGAACAAGATAAATACTCCAGGTATAAAAAGCATACCGATGGTAGGTACAGCATAAAAAATAAAATGCTTAACCAGTGTTGGAAGATGTGGCACTCGTGTGTGATCACATGGGACGGAAAAGTGGTACCCTGCTGCTTTGACAAGGATGCCCATTATCAGCTGGGAGACGTGAGCAAGACGTCTTTTGAGTCTCTTTGGAAGAGTGAGCCTTATAATGTTTTCAGAAAATCATTGCTTAAATCACGCAATGAAATAGAAATGTGTAAGAACTGTACGGAAGGGACTAAGGTTTGGGCTTGATTTAATTAAAGAGGGTAACCGTATTGTCTTTAAAACACAGAGTTACACAAAGAACCACAGAGGTTCTCAAAGGAGATAGCATTAGAGGCCCCAGAGGGCGATCAATTAGCTGATTATAAGTTGTTTCCGTGGGAGAGACCTAATGATTATTTCGGGCCTTGAACTTTGGACTATTTGCCAACGGAGAATCGCATCCGCAGTTAGTGGAACAGCCTGCCTCACCTTTAAAGTTTTTGTAAAGTATAAAGCCTAAATATGCCAGAGCGGCAATAAATATTACGGTTACGAGTATTCCTTGCATATCGATCTAGTAACGACAAAGGTAGAGTATAAGTTTCTGAGATAAAAAGAAGTTTGTAAATTCCATTAAACTATTATAAAATGGTTAGAATTCCCTCATTAAGTGCTATCGTGGTAAAAGCCAGAGTGGCATTTATGCGATTTCCTCTTACGGTACTCTCATCGATATTGGCAGCCTTTGTTGCTATTCATATGTTCGAAAATGAACCTGATATTGATATTTTCTTCTGGCTTAATATCATGCTCAGCCTCACTATTGGTATTCCGTTGTTTTTCAGCGCGACTTTAATAGCCGAGCAAAAAAAACTTAATGTTAAGTGGAAGTCAGTTGTTTACTTAATTACGGCATTATTACTCTTTCTTATTTATTTATCACTTCCTGAAGAGACTGCCACGGGTAAGTCTGTAGCTTATATCAGATACCTGCTTTTCAATATAGCGGCTCATTTAATCGTTTCATTCATTCCTTATCTCCGATTAGGTGAGTACAATGGCTTTTGGCAGTTTAACAAGTCACTTTTTATTCGCATACTCGAGGCCGTGTTGTACTCAGGCTTTTTGTATGCCGGCTTGGCCTTGGCTATGGGTGCGTTGGAATTGCTCTTTGATGTTGACATCAGAGAAAAGCTGTATTTCGATTTATTTCTATTCATAGCAGGCGTTTTCAACACTTGGTTTTTTGTTGCTGATATACCTTCAGACTTTAGGCAATTGGATGAAGATCATGCCTACCCAAAGGGCCTGAAAATTTTCACTCAGTACATACTTTTGCCATTACTAACGATTTACCTGATTATACTCTATAGTTACGGTATCAAAATCATTTTGTCGTGGAACTGGCCAGAAGGAATCGTTACCTACCTGATAGTTTGTGTAGCTGTAGTAGGAATCTTTTTGGTGTTGCTACTTTGGCCTTATCAAAAACATGCGGATAACCTATGGATAAAGCGCTTCTCGTATATCTATTACATTGCATTGGCTCCTTTGGTGGTGATGCTCTTTATTGCCATCGGCATAAGAATCAGTGACTACGGCATTACGATAAATCGGTACATCATAGTGCTTTTGGGTGTGTGGCTTTCCATAACATGTGCATACTACATACTAGGTAAGAAAAATATAAAATTCATTCCGATCTCACTTGCAATCATTCTTTTGCTCAGTGCTGTAGGCCCGTGGAGTGTATTTTCGGTAAGTGAAAGTAGTCAGATGGAAAGGCTTGAAGAGATTTTAGTTAGTAACGAAATACTTGAGGAAGGTAAAATAACGGGCCAATCTAACTGGTATCTCGATAAAGATAAAGATTTAGTGTTAGCAGAAGAAAAAATGACTCACGATGGGACTTTGTCTGATTCACTGCATGCTGAGGTAATTTCTATAATTGATTACTTAGATGATTTTCACGATTTGGGTGAAGTTCGAAATTGGTTGCAACAAGACCTTGATTCTTTAATCTTAATCAATAAAGAAAATACAAAGTATGCTTATGTCAACAGAACAAAGATCTATATGGAAGCTATGGGTATACCTTACTATCAGGATAAAACATCGGCTCCTGAAAACTATAATTATACCTCAGAGGCCAGCCGACTTATCGAAGTAGGCGGTTATGATTATGCCATTGATTTTGATTTAAATCATCGCTATACCGAAAGAGAGAATGACAAATATATAATTGAAAATATCGAGTATAAGCTCAATTTGGTTGAGGGTAAAATTCACCTAATAAGTGAAGGACAAGATGTAATTGTCATCAATACCGAAGAACTCATTAGTTTGCTTGAGAAGAAACACGGTAGAAAAAATTCATATGCCATAAGTCAGAAAATCATGACCGTTGATGAAAACAATGATAAAATGGATGCTAGCCTGTTGCTAGACAATCTGTCAATAAGCAATAAAAACAATCTGGTAGAGCTACAAGGCGCCAGAGGAACTTTATTGCTTAAGGTGAAGTAAAACCTACTGCCAACGATTCTTAATGATGGAAAGCACTTCTTCATGTATTTCACATGCTGCCATTATTTCTCGTCCGAAAATATAATCGTTACCTCCTTTGAAATCTGTGACTTTACCACCGGCTTGTTGGACTATAAAAGCACCAGCTGCAACATCCCAGGCATTGAGGTTATACTCAAAAAAGCCTTCGAACCTGCCACAAGCCACGTAGGCTAAGTCAACGGCTGCACTCCCCATTCTCCGCAAGCCATGTGTTTGCTGCATAAAATCATTCAAAATTTGCAGATATGTTTGCATCTGCTCGAAGTCATAATAAGGGAAACCCGTTGCAAGTAAACTATGCTTTAATTCGCTTACGGTAGAAACCGCTATTTCTTTCTCATTGAGAAAAGCTTTTTCCCCTCTTATGGCATAAAAACACTCGTCTCGGTTGATCTCGTATACAATCCCAAGAATGATTTTATCATCTTGCATTAAAGCGAGGCTTATAGCATAAACAGGGAGGCCGTGTGTGAAGTTGGTCGTGCCATCCAACGGATCTATAATCCAATTGTAGGTCTCTCCCTTTTTATTTGAAGTGCCCTCTTCAGCGATAAATCCAGCCTGAGGCAATATTTTAGAGCAGCCATCAACCAATTTCTTTTCAGCGTTTTTATCTACATAAGAAACCAGGTCGTTGAATCCTTTATGCTCAATATCAGAAGCTGTGAACTGTTTACTTTCCTGTCGGATAAAGTCACCTACCTCTAAAACTAATGCTTTGGTATTGGTAAGAATTTTACCGAGTTCAATCATTTTGTTTTTCTTTTTACTAAAGCATAAATACCAATTAAGGCACTTACCCACCCAATCGATCTTGCAAACACTTCTCCATCCTTGGCATATGGCTCAATACTTACGGATATACCTCTATAAAACTGCTCTACAGTGCCGGCCGTAACCTTTGACGATTCATAATCGAAAAATGAAATAACTAATAATGGTAACAGTGAGCCAACAATGGCATAGGTTAGTGATAACGGCCTGAGTTTACCCACCAAAATATTATTTTCTCCATAAAAGAGGGCGTAATAGAACAGACAATTACCCCATAGAATCCATGTGCTGATTCCGGTCAGACCAGTATATCCGCTCCAGTCGACATTTGAGTAAGCATCAAATCCGGCACCTAATAAAAAATGCGCTGACGAAGGGAAGGCCAACAAAAGTAAATACTCTGCCGCGAGCCAATAAACTATGATGGTAAATACACCCAGCTTGTTTTTAGCATGCTTATCAGTAAATGAAAATAACACAAATGTGAGCCACATCATAAGTGCAACAGAGCCACCAACTAACCAACTTTCTGACTTGGTTATAGCGATAACTAATTGCGAAATGATAAGAACAACCAGAATTAAAAAATCAAAATGATTGATTTTAATTTGTTCATTGACTTTAGAGATAGCCAGTAATAGTGCTATGGCTAGTATCAAAACAATAGGCAAATACAATTGACCCACTGTTAAAAAGATGGTTGAAAGTAGGGCGAGTAAAAGAACTAATTTATTTTTTCCCATCGATAACAATAACTATTTCACCCTTAACTGTACCGTTTGTAAAATGTTCTTTCAATTCAACCAGCGTACCGTTTACGGTCTCCTCATGCATTTTAGTTAGCTCTCTGCTTACAGAAGCCTGCCGATCTTCACCCATAAACTCGATAAACTGATCTAAGGCTTTGAGCAGTCGATGAGGAGATTCATATAGCACAATAGTTCGTTCCTCTTCGGCCAAAATTTTCAATCGCGTTTGTCGGCCTTTTTTGTGGGGTAAAAATCCTTCAAATACAAACTTATCAGAAGGCAGGCCTGACTTGACCAGCGCTGGAATAAAGGCTGTGGCTCCGGGAAGGCATTCGATTTTAATGTTATTACTCAAACATTCACGCACTAACAAAAAACCTGGATCTGAAATGGAGGGCGTACCGGCATCTGATATTAATGCCATAATCTCACCCTCCTTAAATTTTTCAATCAGGTTGGTGACTGCCTTATGCTCGTTGAAAATATGGTAACTCTTCAACGGCTTGTTAATCTCATAATGCTTTAGAAGTTTACCAGATGTACGAGTGTCTTCAGCAAGAATAACATCAACACTTTTTAAAATATTGAGCGCTCTCAACGTAATATCTTCGAGGTTACCAATTGGTGTTGGCACCAGGTAAAGTTGAGTCTGCTCCATTTTTATGCCAGTTTATCGATTTCTTCAGCTAGTTTTTTGTCTTTATCAGTCACTACGTCACCTGCGTCATGGGTGTTCAACTCAAAAGAAACCGTGTTGTACACATTAGACCAATTGGGGTGGTGATTCATTTTCTCGGCAACGATAGCCACCTTGGTCATAAAACCAAAGGCCTCTTTAAAGTCTGCAAATTCGAAAGTTTTTTTCAGCTTATTATCTTCTTCTTTCCACATATTATTTTTGTTTAGCAGTTATTATATACTGATAATTAAGGCTTTTGGTATCAACTTCCAAAATTTCAAACCCTGCATTTTTTATTTCTTGCTGAGCAGTGTCTAATGCCACTTTATATTTTTCAGGTGGTCCAACAGGCATTTGACCTGTTTGATAGTCGACAACTACTAATTTACCGTCTTTTTGTAAACCAGTTTTTATTTTTTTTAGGTAATCGATTCTTTCACTCAAAAAGTGATATGTATTTACAAGTAGCGCCACATCAACTTCATGCTGATCTAATAAGGGATCATTTTCTTGAGAAAGTCTTGTTGATATTTGAGACGGGTCAATGGACTGTAGTAATTCAGTTTTTCGTGTTTCGATATAGTCGAGAAAGCGCTCATCTATGTCAATAGCAATTACAGACGCCCCTTCTTCTGCCAAACGGAATGTAAAATAGCCCGTGCCTGCACCAATGTCGGCAATAGTCAAACCCTGGATTGGCTGAAGTTTTTTTATGATGAAATCAGGCTCTTGCCAATCAGATCGTTCTGGTGATTCGTATTTCTCGACAAGTTTTTGAAAGTTGCTTAAATCAAAATACGCTGAACTATCTACTGCAACAGGCTCTTGTGGGTTGGTAATTTCAGTTTGTGTGTTTTCCTTAGGTGTGCTATTGCAGCCAAGTAGAGATATAATAAGGAAAGCATATAACTTTCTCATAGAGCAATAACACCTTCAATTTTATTGGCTTCGATGTAGTATTCTACAATTTTTTCGCTGGATTCAGCCATAACCTTAGCTGTAACGCTTATATAATTACCTTTACTTGAGTGTTTTTCACTCACATCATGATTTTTAAAGATGCTTTTTATGAGGTCTTCCTGACCTTTAGGAACGATAAACTTAAATGTGTAAAGAGCCGGCCAGTCATATTCTTTTTCCAGCTTCTCTTTAAATGAATTGATTGATTGATCACTCATGGCTTATAAATAACAAAAGCGGAGACCAAAGTTCCCCGCTTTTGATTAAAAATGATAATATTCTTTATTAATAAAACTTGTAGCGTTTGTCTACAATGTCAGCATTTTCTTTTATTGCTTCTGAGATTCCAAAACCTACTCTGTTTCTTAAACCTTGTGCTAACTGATTTTTGTAAATCGTTAAGTCACCGATTTCAGGAGCTACTGTTTTGTTGCCCATATTAATTATAAGCACACCATTTTCAGAGGCAAATGGCTCAGAGGTTTCACCATTTTCAAGTGAAAAAGCCAAACCAACCGCATATGGGTCAAACCCAACATTTGGTAAAGAGTTAGCGCTTAGTTTAAGATCGCTTGAGCTGTATACATTGGCATCACTTCCATAGGCTTGAGCTTTTTCTTCAAGTGTACCAGATGTACCCTTAAGGCTCTCAATTATTTGTTGGCCTTTAAGTTCATTCTTCACTTTTGCGGTAACTTCTGTTTTCACAGCTTCTAATGACTGGTATCCTTCTTCTGTTTCGTCAGTCATCACACCAATTACATACTGATTGTCAAGCTCAAAAACTTCAGAAACTGATCCTTTAGAAGCATCTCTGAATAACCACTGTACGATTTGTCTAGCATCCCCTAATACGCCCACTCTACGGTCGTTCTTCTTTAGCTTCACAGCAGGGATTACTCGAAGTGAATCTTCTTTAGCTATTTCTTCAAATGAAGAAATGTCATCCACCTTAGAAGCAAATAAATCGGCATCACGGAAAGCCACATTAATAGTTTCATCACTTGGTGTGATGTTACGCTCAATGGTAGCTACTTCATAGACCATATTCGTTTTAGGCTCATCAACTTTTATGATGTGGTAACCATATTCTGTTTCTACCACATTGTTAATTAGGCCTGCTTCATTTTTTGAGAATACAGCATCTTCAAACTCTGATACCATATCGCCAGACTTAAACCAACCAAGGTCTCCACCTCTCTGCTTTGTACCATCAGTACCATACTGAGCGGCCATAGCCGAGAAGTTAGCGCCATCTTTTAACTCCTGCAATACTCTTTCAGCTTCAGCTTTGTCATCTTCTGTATCACCAAAAAGAATATGACTTGCATTAGCGTAGAATACTGTGTCTTCGTAGATGTCAGACACTTTGTAAAGCACGTAGTTTTCACCACTTAGGTATGGCCCACGTACGTCACCTATAGTAAGATTGCTTACATTACCTTTTAGTTGAGCAGGTAATGTAGCTGATTGGTAATTTCCGTAGAAGTTCAGTCCATCAGTGTTAACACCTGCAAAAACTGAATCATCTTCCACACTTTTAAATTCTTCTTTCAGCTCCATCATTTCCTCTTTGATGTAAGTGCTGTCTTCAGATGAAGCAATGATAGGGAACGTTACGTATTTCATGCTTCGCGTGTTTTCAACCTTATAGCGATTCTTGTTTTCGCTATAATAGTCTTTTAAGTCACTTTCAGAAACAGAAACTGCAGAGTCACTTACAGCATAATATGGCACATATAAGTACTCAACTTCAGCTACATTATTTTGTGCAGCGTATTCTTGTTGCGCTTCGGCATTAGTTACGTAAACACTTTTCACTAAAAGGTTTTCGTATTTAAGTCTCTCACGACCTGGTTTTAGATCTTTTTTGAAAACTTCCCATCTGTAACGGTTCTCAGGCGCCTGGTTTGGAAGATTTTTTAAGAAATTCATAAATAAACTTCTATCAAACTGGCCTGTTTCAGGATTAGTAAATGATTGTTGAATGCCTGGGCTAATGTTTTTTCCCTGCATCATATCCCAAACCTCATCGCTGGTTACTTTTACTCCAACTTCCTCGTATTGTTTTTGGAAAGCATAACGGCCGATTAACAACTCCCAAGCCTGATTTCTCAAAGTTGGTTTTTCTCTTTCTCCCGGCTGTCTGCCAAAATTCATGATGTAGTTGCTTTCTTGTTGCTCTACCAATGCCTGAAATTCTGGTAATTGGATGCTTTCGCCTGCAATCTCACCAACGGTATTATCATTACCACCAAAGAGTGTGGAGTTTGGCCCCAAAAGGTCAGCCAAAACGAATGACAAGATAGCTATGGCAATGACTGCAACCACAACCTTGCCCATCTTATTTCTTAATGTGTTTATTAATGCCATAATGCTTTTAAAATAGTTATTTGCATATTTACAAGGGCGCAAATTTAGTGAGTATCGAGCTAAAATCAAACTCACAAATTAAACTGCTAAAAATTAAATTGAAAAGGCCTAGCTAAGCCTCTATTGTGAGTTTTACTGTCTCTATTCTAATGTCTTGTGTAGTTTGAATATTAAATCTGAATGGAGGGAACGTGATCGTGTCCCCATTTTGAGGCAAATCACCAGCAAGAGACAATATGAGACCTCCAAGCGTTTCATAATCACCGGTAGGCAATCCCCATTCGTATTTGTCATTTAGGTAATCGATTTCATGTCGTGCACTCAAAAGGTATGTTGTTTCAGAGAGTTGTTGTTCCACATAGTCTTCATCATCATGCTCATCTTGTATTTCACCAAATATCTCTTCGATGATATCCTCAATACTTACGATACCAGAAGTGCCACCAAACTCATCCACTACAAGACCAAGGCTTTTACGCTCTGAAATGAATTGAATCATAAGCTCATTGGCCAGCATGGTTTCTGGTACAATAATGATAGGCGTTAATATGTCTTGTATACTTTGGGGCTTTTTAAAAAGCTCCAGAGAATGACAGTACCCAATCACATTATCAATCGACTCTTTATATACGACTATTTTAGAATGACCACTGTCAATAAAGGCTTTTTTTAGATCTTCGATATCATCATCGTGATCAACTGCAGCGATCTCTGTTCGTGGAATCATACACTCACGAATGCGCACAGTTTTAAACTCAAGGGCATTATTAAAAATCTTGGTATCAAGCTCTACATTAGAATCGTCATCTGCGAGCAGCGTGTTTTTGATGTAATTGTTTAGATCTGTAAGACCAAACGCTGGTTGGTCGTCTGAGTATTCTAATCCGAAAATTTTGGTGATAATAAATTTTGAAGCACCTACAACTGCCCATACTACAGGGCCCATAATCCAGTAAATGAAATTGATAGGGTAGGCCAGCACATTGAGTAACCAGTTTGGGTTAATGAGAAAAATACTTTTAGGTAAAAATTCGGCTGTAATAAGTACTAGTAAAGTTGATAAAATTGTTTGAGCGATCAGAATAATTGGCTCCCCAATAGATGCTTGCTGAGTAATAGTTTCCATCACAAACACTCGAATATAAGGATCCAGAAGTTTGGCCATGAAAATACCATAGATTACCAAAGCAATGGTATTGCCTATAAGTGTAGTACCTATAAATCTCGACTGATTTTTAATGAATTTGGATAGAATGAGACCCGATCCAATACCTTTTTTGGATTGTAACTCTATGTGCAATCTGTCGGCAGACACAAAAGCAATTTCAATACCTGAAAAAAAAGCAGAAAATGCTAAAGATATAAGAATGGTTAAAATCAGGTTGATGTCCATGAACTATTGGTCAGACTTTTTTGGCTTGATAAGCTGATATAAAAATAACAAGCTTATGCATAACATGAAAATCCAGTAAGAATACTGAAACCCAAGGGTAATAGTTTGGTGTATGGCTATAATGAATAGGCCTACTGTAATTGAAAAAATGATTGTAGGAAGGAGTTTATTCATCGTCCAGGTAAAATTCTCCTTCAGGATTTTTTAAAACATACCATGAAAAGTCTTGTTTGGCTTCAAGGCCACGACCATATAAAACCTCATTGTCTAGCTTTATAGTTACAAACTTATCTGTGTACATCTTTTCATCATCTGGAGTCCAGAAAAGTTCTTCAGTGTTAAGCTGTTGGTTTTCTTCTATGTTGTGGATCACTACATTTCCTCGACCCCGATACTTTTTATCTTTTTCAAAGTAATACACATCGTCAGCTTTCAATGTCGAAGTAATTGTACCCTTTTCGTCATAAAATTGAAGAAATAAACCAGCAGGAAACTCCTGATCTCCATTTTCAAACTGAAGCCATTTCTTTGCCTGCAGTTTAGTGGTAACTTTTGCTTCTTCACTATAAAACAACTCTACATCTTCGGCCTCCTGAATAGGGCCATCGTATGTTTTAATTTGACCTATCTCCTCTTCTGAGTTAGTGCAGCCAAAAGCCATCAGCACACTGAGAAAGGCAAGTATTGTTAGTTTTTTCATCGTGAATTATGTAGTGTAATATAAGCAAAAAGCGGTGAGCATAGTACTGCTCACCGCTTTTTGCATTGTAAGCAGGTTCAACTTAGTCTCTGCTTCTTATTGTTGTGTTTACTCCTATCCAGCAACCAACAGAAATACTGTTGCCAGCTGTGTAGTTATATGTAAAGATCTCTTCTTTAGAAGGGAACTGCTCTTTAGCAGAACTCATCATTTTGGAGTTTCCAGCTTTTTCGAACATATCGTAGGCTGCTAAAAATACTGCTCTATCTTTTACAATATCTTCTTTACCAGCACAGTCATCGAAGCTTTGGTAGTATAGGTACCCGATAGCTGAGTATGCATCCTTATTCGTAGGGTCAGCAGCTAAAGCCTTCTGATATAGTGACCTTGCGGCAGAACCAGTTTTCATAGATCCAAGTTGCATATACATGTCAGCTTTTCTTGAAGGGTCATCAGTAAGCTCAAGTGCTTCATTAAAATACTTTTCAGCACAATCATAATCCTTGCTTGACTTACATTTCAAACCGATGTTTTTAGCCAAACCAAACTCGGGCTCAAGCTCTTGTATTTTCATACCGGCTTTTAACCAAAGCGGGTCATCAGTACATTTACCATTAAGCATAAAGCCAAAGATTTTTTTAGCAAGCTTAATATTATTAGGGTCAGCTTCAAATTGAGGGCCTAATTTAGTTCTTACCATATCACAGTTAAAGTCTACAACTTTTACGATTTCACCATCTACGATACTCTTGTACTGCTCTAATTTTGAAGTGTTTTTACCTTGAGAGATTTGGTAATCGATGGCCTCAGTAATGTTGTCATATCTTTTCAAAATCTCATCTTCAGAAAGATTCTTCACATACTGTGCGTTATAAACTATAGTTCTCATAAAAGGTAAGAAAAGGTAGTAATCTAAATTTTTACCTTGTAATTCATACGCTTTGTCAAATAACTCAAGTATACCAGGCATTTCACTTTTTTGCCTGATTTTATATCTGTATGCAGAAGTAGCTTTTCTGCTGATTACATCAGCTTCATTATTGCAATACTTAACACGCATATCGTAAATCAGCATTAGTGAGTCCACATATCGAGTTTTAGCCTCATCATTGCCAGCATCTTCAGCGGCATCAGCCAATCCTTTATAAATTTTTTCACCATTTATATATAAGGCTGAATGAAGGTCGGGAGCATTAAGCAACAACCATTGGTGAGGTTTTTTTGCAGCTTCAAAATTATCATTTCTCAATGCATCATTATACAATACATTTTTTTCTTCAGCCGTTTTTTTATCTTCTGGCCACTTCCAGTCATCACATTGTGCTGATGCATTTGCAGCCATAAATACTGCAACAGCTGCTAGTAGAAAGTTTTTCATTATACTTTTCATAACTTGTTTGTTTCTAATCGTACTTTCTTTTAATAAACCACTGGTCGTTAAAAGTCACACCCAGTGTAAATCCATAATAATCTTCTTCAATTTGTGTTTCGCTTGCGCTGCCTCTCATGCCGTAGTTAAAAGCCATGTCAAGACTAGAGAAACGACTCACTGGTAAAGACCAGCCAAAATTAATGCCAAAATCTTTAACTTGCTTACCATTTATCATATAAGGTGTGTTTTCGTATGAAAAACCCACTCTATAAGTCACTCGTTCAAAATAATTATTTACAGAACTTGCATCCGGAGTAAACTCACCTCCCAGCACAATTTTGTAACTATCTTCCAATCCATCATTACCACCATTGAAGTTTTTATATTCAGACCAAGGCTGATATCTTACATCTATCCCTGCTAGCCATTTAGATCCATTGTTGAATGAGAATCCTACACCTAGAGCCCATGGAAGTGAAATTGAACCACTTTCATCATTTACCAGTGTATCAGGGTTGGTTACAGCGGTACCATTAAATTGTAGTTCTGTTGACTCTAGCTGACTTGCTTTAATATTAGACGAGAGATCATAGGTAGCTCCCATCTTAAAACCGATTTTGTTATTGAAAATCGAGTCTTTCCTATAGGCAATACTTCCTTGAAACATGAAATCAGAAACAGAAGTTCTGTTTTTAACAGAGGGAACAAATGTTACCGGTGCTCCTGTATTGTTAAGTTGATTGGAAAATTGTGTTTCTATCGAGCTGAAAATGTAAGTAGCTTTTATTCCTACATAAAAACTTCTGGTAAGTGCCACCCCGTTTGACCAATAAAACTGTGAAAAACCACCAGATCCCTGCTCGGTAATATTTGCGGTAACTGAGTCTGGTGCATTTGGTACACTTTGACTTGGTAGTGTAAATTTATAATCGACTCTGCTATATGGCGCCAAACCAACACTGCTCGTCCACTTCCCGGGCATAATGGGAAATGCTGTAGCAAGGTAACCTAACCTTCCTCCAGAATTAGTTTCCTGATTGGTTCCATCACTTATATTGCGTCTTTCCATTTCTACTCCAGCTGCAAAAACTGTAAGTGAATTATAAGGCAGCAAAGCGGGATTCATATTGTTGAGGTACCAGTAGTTACCATTACTGAGACCTAATCCACCCATAGATTGGTTGTTAGATAATGAAAGGTCACTGATGTCACCGATTCCTCTACTTGTAAAAGGTGATTTAGTCTGGGCAATTGTTAAGAAGCTTAAGCAAACCAACCCTACTACCAAAAAAATCTTGACTTCTGTTTTATACATTATAAAGTAAAATCCTATTCAAACCTGTTAAAACCAGTTCAGGGGATGCAAATATGTCAGCTTTCAATCGGTTTTCAAAGTATTTAGCATCTCCACCACAGATAATAATCTGCAAATCTGCAAATTTGTCTTTATACATCCGAATAAATTGCTCTATTTCCCCGATTATGCCATAAATAACACCACTCTGAATTGACTCTTTTGTAGTTTGACCGACCAAGTTGACATTTTCTGCACTGTCTACCAACGGCAAGTTTGCCGTGAAAGTATTCAGGGCCTTAAATCTCATATTTATACCAGGTGAAATACCCCCGCCATGATAGACACCATTTTTGTCAATTAAATCATAGGTTACACATGTGCCTGAGTCAATAACAAGACAATTGGTATTTGTAAATGCGTGTTGAGCTCCGGCTACAGCGGCAATTCTGTCCAGCCCAAGCGTTGAAGGTGAGTTATAAGCTATTTTAAAAGGTAATTTTGTTCGGTGGCTCAAGAATAGCGCGTCTTTACCAATAATAGACTCTAACTCACCCATAGACTTGCTGACAGAGCTTACGATGGTATGCTCAGGCTTAAACTGATCAATAAGGGCAGGAATATCTTCTGCAACAAGATTATCCAGTTTTTCTAAAATATTGCCAGATTTAAATATTGCTGCTTTGGTACGTGTGTTACCAAAATCGATTACTAAATTCACCATGCGTATTATTGTAAGAGTTCAAAATTAATGAAAAATAGCAGCAAGTATCATGTTTTAGGTTTGATGTCAGGCACTTCATTAGATGGCCTTGATATGGCGCATTGTACTTTTGAGAAAAATGGTAATAAATGGGCCTATAAATTAAATGCTGCAAAAACTGTCAAGTTACCACAGGTACTACTATCGAAGCTGAAGTCCGCCATAACTTTAAGTGGTGAAGACCTAACTGTATTAGATAATGAATTGGGTCGTTGGTACGGCAAGTGTGTTAATGACTTTCTAATAGAAAATACATTAGATACAGATCTTGTAGCATCTCATGGGCACACCGTTTTCCATCAACCTGAAAATAGGTTGACATTACAAATTGGAAGCGGTACCCAGCTAAATGCAGTTACAGAAATACCGGTAGTAAATGATTTCAGATCTAAAGATGTCGCACTAGGTGGACAAGGAGCCCCATTAGTACCCATAGGAGATAGATATTTATTTCCTGACTATACTATGTGCCTTAACTTGGGCGGCATTGCCAATGTTTCGTTTGAAAATGCAGGCAAAAGATTGGCATTTGATATTGGTGCCTGCAATTTGGTGCTAAACTATCTTGCCGAAAAGTTGAGTATGACCTTTGACAAAGATGGCTTGCACGCAAAATCTGGTACAGTAGATAAACAATTGTTGGAGTCTTTGAACCAATGGAATTACTATGAAAAAAACTATCCTAAATCATTAGGCTATGAGGATGTCAGTGGCCAAATCTTTCCAATACTTGAAAAATCAAAGATAGAGACCGAAGATAAACTTGCCACTTATTGTGAACACCTGGCCAGCCAAATTGCCAGATCTGTTAGAGGAACTGAAGGTAAATTATTAATTACAGGGGGAGGGGCTTTCAATAATTATTTAATTGAAAGGATCACATATTACTTACCAGAAACTATTGATGTAAATCTGCCTGATAGTAACCTTATTTCATTTAAGGAGGCAATAGTTTTTGGATTTCTTGGTGTTCTTCGCTTGCGAGGAGAAATAAACTGCCTGTCAAGCGTAACGGGTGCAAGCAGAGATTGCAGTGCAGGCGTGATTTACGAATAATTTTTTTAGTTTTGCGAGCCTGTAATTTAAAGGCAACACTCCCTAAAAGATTCATTTGATGAAACAGCTAGTACAAAAATTTGAAGATAAAAAACCTGAAATTGTATTTGAATGGAGCGACCCTGAAACCGAAGCAGAAGGTTGGGTGGTGATCAATTCACTAAGAGGAGGTGCTGCAGGGGGTGGTACTCGCATGCGCCTTGGACTAGACAAAAGGGAGGTAGAGTCTCTGGCGAAAACAATGGAGGTGAAATTTACTGTTTCTGGACCGGCCATTGGCGGAGCAAAGTCAGGCATTAATTTCGACCCAAATGATCCACGGAAGCAGGGAGTACTGGAAAGATGGTATGCGGCTGTTAAGCCACTTTTAAAATATTACTACGGAACGGGTGGAGATCTCAATGTTGATGAAATACATGAAGTGATACCAATCACAGAAGATGTTGGGGTTTGGCACCCTCAGGAAGGAGTATTTACCGGGCACTTTCAACCAAGGGAGCCACAATTGATTAATCGAATAGGTCAGTTAAGAAATGGTGTAATTAAAGTGTTGGAGTCTGAAGAATACTCTCCATGCTTAAAAAGAAAATATACGGTGGCAGATATGATCACAGGCTATGGTGTATCTGAAGCGGTTAGGCATTATTATAATCTTTGGGGTGGAAGTGTAAATACTAAGAGAGCCGTAATTCAAGGCTGGGGAAATGTAGGAGCTGCTGCTGGTTTTTACCTTACTCAAATGGGAGTAAAGGTTGTCGGAATCATCGACCGCGAAGGTGGCCTTATTAAAGAGGAAGGGTTTTCTATAGAGGAGATCAAAGACTTGTACCTAAATAGGGAAGGAAACAAGCTCTCATCACCTGCAATGATTCCTTTTGATGAAGTAAATGAAAAAATATGGGATCTGGATTTTGAGATATTTATTCCAGCTGCTGCTTCTCGGCTCATCACCCGAGACCAGGTAGAGCGTATGATAAGCTCAAAATTGGAAGTTTTTTCATGTGGTGCCAATGTGCCGTTTGCAGACCCTGAGATCTTCTTTGGTCCAACGGGATTATTTGCCGATAGCAAATTTTCGGTGATTCCTGATTTTATCGCAAACTGTGGTATGGCACGTGTGTTTGCCTATCTCATGGAAGCTGAAGTTTCGTTAGAAGATGATGCAATCTTTAGAGATACTTCTGATAGAATAAGGCTTGCCTTGGAGAAAACTTACAAGGCAAACCCTGGCAAGACAGAAATTGCAAAAACTTCATTTGAGATTGCCCTTAAGCAACTTATATAACCACCAGTAATTTTTTAATGTCTTCTTAATAGAGGAGACTATCTCATTTGTTTTCAATTCTATATATTTGAGGCCGATGGGAAGAACCTGCGGGAGCAATATGTTGCAAATCATTTATAATAAGTTATTTTAGTAGAAAATCTATAGTTAGTGAGAAGCGCCTTTTTCAAAATATTTCTTGCCTTTGGAATGTTGGTTTTATCCACCTCAGGGTATGGCGCAATCGAAGATTCAACGCAACAAGACGTTACCCAGCAGACGGTACAGGCTGAAGGTCATTCTACAGATTCACACAATGCTGAAAATGATGGCCATGCTCAAGAAGAAGAAAGTCATGGCAAAGCTGCCCCTGGATGGACAGTACTCCCTTTTGTAATCTTACTTTTAATGATTGCCACTGGCCCGTTGTTTTACGAGCATTTTTGGCACAAAAACTATCCAATTGTCGCTGTCGCATTGGCGGCTCTGGTGGTATTGTATTATTTATTAGTACTGCATAATACCCATGGGCCGGTACATGCATTAGCAGAGTATGTGCAATTTATAGCTTTACTTGCCTCCCTTTACATCGCCTCTGGGGGTATAATGATTGATATAGATAAAAAATCTACTCCTGCTGCTAATGTTATACTTTTATTAGTTGGAGCTGTAGTGTCTAATTTAATTGGTACTACTGGTGCTTCTATGTTATTGATTAGACCTTTTATTCGTTTGAACAAAACAAGGATAAAAGCTTACCATATCATATTCTTCATATTTACTGTTAGCAATGTGGGTGGATCACTAACACCAATTGGAGATCCTCCATTGTTCCTGGGTTTTTTGAAAGGGGTGCCATTCTTCTGGACGCTAGAGCATAACATTTTCCCATGGATTTTTGCACTAATTTTATTGCTCGTACTTTTCTATATTTTAGATAAGCGCAATAAATCTGATTACGGCTTAGATGATGAGGAAGTGACCTTTACAGGTAAGGTTAAACTTATTGGATATAGAAATTTTATCTGGTTGGGAGTTGTTATTGCCTCTGTATTTCTCGATCCGAATGTCTTTGACTGGGTGCCTGGTATAGAATACGATGGACAGAAGTTTTCATTTTTAAGAGAGATTATTATGTTATCCGTAGCGTACCTCTCATTTAAATTTGCCAGAAAAGATGCTATTCAAGGCAATGAATTTAGCTTTGAACCAATCAGAGAAGTAGCATTCATTTTTGTAGGAATATTTGGCACTATGATGCCCGCACTTGAGTTAGTCGGGGGATTTGCTGCTTCGCCAGAAGGTTCCAAACTTATCACACACAATACCCTGTACTGGGGTACGGGAATGCTTTCAGGCTTTCTTGATAATGCACCTACATACATAAACTTCCTAACTGCGGCTCTTGCCGCTCAAGGCGGTAGTATCTCAAGCGTTGCTGATGTGATTGCTTTTGCCGAAGGAGGAAAATTTTATGACTCTATATTAGACCTAAAAGCAATATCAATTGCAGCAGTATTCTTTGGGGCTTTCACCTATATTGGTAATGGACCTAACTTTATGGTAAAATCTATAGCCGAGCAAATTGGTATTAAAATGCCGTCCTTTTTTGGTTATATTATTCGATTCTCTATTCCGTTTTTACTGCCACTGCTCATTATCGTGTGGCTTGTATTCTTTGCGTTTGCCTAGGTAAAAAGGCCCTCATTTAAATTAATCAGTGCCTGCTCTTTGTCATTGCTGTTGATTAAAATCGAGATATTATTTCTGCTACCTCCATAAGAAACCATTCTCACAGGTACGTCCGAAAGTGCATTGAAAATTTGCTTTACTAAACCCTTTTTTTCTGAAACCAGACTACCTACAATACAGACAATGGTTTGCTCTTTATCAATTGCAACTGTACAAAACTGCTCCAATTCATTAATTATGGCCTTTAAATTTTGATCATTATCGATAGTTACAGAAACAGCCACTTCGGAAGTAGTGATCATATCAATTGAAGTACGATGTTTTTCAAAAATCTCAAATACGCGTCTCAAAAAACCATGAGCTAAAAGCATGCGTGACGATTTGATTTTGATAGCAGTAATACCATCTTTGGCAGCTATCGCTTTTATATCTCCACCTGTACCCTCTGTACTAATGGTTGTCCCTTCGGCTTCAGGATCCATGGTATTTTTGAGCTTAACAGGAATACCTTCTTTCTGAGCAGGCAAAATTGTTGAAGGGTGCAAAATTTTAGCACCAAAATAGGCCAACTCTGCCGCTTCATCGAATGTAAGGTGAGCAATTGGCTTTGTGTTTTTTACAATACGAGGATCGTTATTATGCATCCCGTCAATGTCAGTCCAGATTTGAACTTCTTGAGCTTTTGTTGCAGCGCCAATGAGAGAGGCTGTGTAGTCGCTGCCACCTCTTCTTAAGTTGTCGGTCTGCCCTTTATGATTTCTACAAATGAATCCCTGGGTTATATATAGACCACTTTCTGATATGAACGATTTGATATTGGATCTTATTTTTTCTAAATCGGGCTCACCGTCTTCATTCAGTACCATAAAATCTAATGCATTTAGCAGTGTGGCTTTCTGACCTATTTCCTTTAGGTAAATAGTAAACAGATTAGTTGACATTAGTTCGCCATAGGCGAGGAGTGTCTTGTTGTTACCCTCATTGAAATCAGGAATAAGTGCGAGTGCGTCTATTTCTTTAAAAAAATTATTAATGGTCTCGTTAGCTGTAACTTTATTTTCAGATGTAGCATAAAGTGCGTTGATAAACTCTTGATAGTGATTTTTAAGACCCTTAATCAAATTTACCGCAGCATCTTTGTTGTTTTTATAGAGCTGCTCACCTATTGCTACAAGTGTGTTGGTTGAGCCTGAAAGGGCTGATAGCACGACTATTTTGTCTGCATTATCCTTTTGAAGCAATTGGGCAATTGCATGCATGCGTTCCGGCTTTCCGACAGACGTCCCTCCAAATTTATATATGATCATAGCTGTTGGATTTAAATGCAATAATAATAAAGGAGATGAAAACGATAGAGATTTATGGAAACAAAAAAAGGGGCGGTACCGCCCCTTTTTCCTTGATCTATATTAAATCCGTGAACTACTTCTTGTTAGAGTCGTCCACTTCCTCGAATTCAACATCTTCAGCATCAGAGCCAGAAGTCGCATCGTCCTGAGGTTGTTCACCACCGGCAGCTCCTGCTGCTCCTTCAGCACCTGGCTCTCCGCCTGTGGCTGCATACATTTCCTGAGCAGCGCCTTCCCAGGCTTTATTCATGCCTTCAAGTGCAGTATCAATCGCAGCTAAATCCTGAGACTGGTGTGCTTTCTTCAACTCTTCCAAAGCACCGTTGATTTTGGTTTTATTGTCGTCAGACAATTTATCACCGTATTCTTTCAATTGTTTCTCAGTTTGGAAGATCATTGAGTCCGCAGCATTTACTTTCTCAACTTTTTCTTTAGCTTCTTTATCAGACTCAGCGTTAGCTTCAGCTTCCTGCTTCATCTTTTCGATTTCCTCGTCTGTAAGACCAGAAGAAGCCTCAATTCTAATTTTCTGCTCTTTACCAGTTCCTTTGTCCTTGGCAGAAACGTTCATGATACCGTTGGCATCAATGTCGAACGTAACTTCTACCTGAGGAACACCTCTTGGTGCTGGCGGAATACCATCTAAGTGAAATCTACCGATCGTTCTGTTGTCTTTTGCCATCGGACGCTCACCTTGTAGTACATGTATTTCTACAGATGGCTGATTGTCGGCTGCAGTTGAGAATGTTTCAGACTTCTTAGTAGGTATTGTAGTATTAGACTCAATAAGCTTAGTAAATACACCACCCATTGTTTCGATACCTAAAGAAAGTGGAGTTACATCTAGTAACAACACGTCTTTAACTTCTCCAGTAAGTACACCACCTTGAATCGCTGCACCAATAGCAACAACTTCGTCAGGGTTTACACCTTTAGAAGGTTTCTTTCCGAAGAACTTCTCAACTTCTTCCTGAATCTTAGGGATTCTTGTAGAACCACCAACCAAGATAACCTCGTCAACTTCAGATGGGTTCATACCAGCATCTTGAAGTGCTTTTTTACAAGGATCCATCGATCTTTTTACCAATGTATCAGAAAGTTGCTCAAATTTAGATCTGGTTAATTTTTTAACCAGGTGCTTAGGCACACCATCAACAGGCATAATATATGGCAGGTTGATTTCTGTCTCTGTTGAGCTAGATAATTCTATTTTGGCTTTCTCAGCAGCTTCTTTCAAACGCTGTAGCGCCATTGGATCTTTCTTAAGATCAACGCCTTCATCGTTTTTAAACTCATCTGCTAACCAGTTGATGATTACCTGATCGAAGTCATCACCACCAAGGTGTACATCACCATTAGTAGATTTTACTTCAAATACACCATCACCAAGTTCTAGTATTGAGATATCAAATGTACCACCACCAAGGTCATAGACCGCGATAGTCATGT
Organism: Fulvivirga sp.; assembly: GCA_965227525.1. Classification (GTDB taxonomy): domain Bacteria; phylum Bacteroidota; class Bacteroidia; order Cytophagales; family Cyclobacteriaceae; genus Fulvivirga. The sequence goes on from OZ245762.1 coordinate 1,350,504, forward strand.
CTTTGTCTTTCTTATCAAGACCGTAAGCTAACGCTGCAGCAGTAGGCTCATTGATAATTCTTTTTACTTCAAGACCAGCAATTTGTCCGGCTTCTTTGGTTGCATGACGCTCTGCATCATTAAAATATGCCGGAACAGTAATTACTGCTTCTTTCACTTCTGTACCAAGATAATCTTCTGCTGTTGACTTCATTTTTTGAAGAATCATTGCTGAGATTTCTTGTGGTGTGTAGTTTCTATCTCCGATTTTTACTCTAACAGTATCGTTATTTCCTTTTTCAAGGTTGTAAGAAACAGTTTTTAGTTCTTCACCAACTTCACTGTATTTCTTACCCATAAATCTCTTTACAGAGCTTATGGTATTGTGAGGGTTGGTAATTGCTTGCCTTTTAGCAGGATCTCCAACTTTACGTTCTCCTTTACCTTCCTCTAAAAATGCAACGATAGAGGGAGTAGTTCTACGCCCTTCACTGTTAGGAATTACTACAGGCTCATTACCTTCCATTACGGAAACACATGAGTTGGTAGTACCTAAGTCAATTCCAATAATTTTTCCCATGATTAATTACTTCCTTTATTATTTAATGTTCGTTTTGAATTTCAATTTCATCTATTAGTTATCAATGGGCATGCCAAAGCAGTAAAAGTGACAGAATGGCAGAGCAAGCTTTAAGCTGCAAGCCATAAGCCACAAGTTGTAAGCCAACCAGCTCCACAACTAGTAATCAGAATCCAGCCATCAGCAAACCATAACTAATACTTACTTCTAAAAACTTACGACTTACGACTTATAGACTTATCTTTGCAGCTTTGATTAAGCGATATGGCATTAAAAGACGAAATAAAGAAGAGAAGGACATTTGGCATTATCAGTCACCCTGATGCAGGAAAAACTACTCTCACAGAGAAGCTTTTGTTATTTGGTGGGGCAATACAGTCGGCTGGAGCAGTAAAGTCGAGTAAGATAAAAATGCACGCCAGATCTGACTGGATGGAGATTGAGAAACAAAGAGGTATCTCAGTGGCAACATCTGTCATGGGCTTTAATTATAAAGACAAGAAAATCAATATCCTTGATACACCTGGTCACCAGGATTTTGCTGAAGATACTTATCGTACACTTACTGCAGTTGATAGTGTCATCATGGTAATCGACTGTGTAAAAGGTGTGGAGATGCAGACCGAAAAACTCATGGAAGTGTGTAGAATGCGTAACACTCCTGTAATTTGCTTTATAAACAAACTCGATCGTGAGGGTAGAGATCCTTATGATCTGCTGGATGAAATTGAAGAAAAGCTAGGGATAAAAGTAAGACCACTTACATGGCCTATAAGCATGGGAAAAACCTTTAAAGGTGTTTATAGTATGGTCAGCAAAAGTCTACACCTATTTCAAGGTAGTAAATCAAAACTCGATGGAGAAGGTCTAAATATTACGGACTTAAATGATCCGCAACTCGACAAGCAGGTAGGTGAGAATGATGCCAACCAACTTCGTGAAGACGTAGAGCTGATTGAAGGTGTGTACCCCGAGTTTGATGTGAATGAGTATAGAGACGGAAAGGTAGCACCTGTATTTTTTGGGAGCGCGGTCAATAATTTTGGAGTAAAGGAGCTATTGGATTCATTTATTGAATTTGCTCCAGAGCCATTGCCAAGAGAAACTGAGGAACGCTTGATTGTACCAGATGAAAATAAATTTTCTGGTTTTATTTTTAAGATTCATGCCAATATGGATCCAAACCATAGAAACAGGATTGCTTTTGCCCGAATATGTGCCGGAAAGTTTGAAAGGGGTAAAAACTATTATCATGTGAGAGATGATAAAAAAATTCGCTTTTCAAATACAACTATGTTTATGGCGCAGGAGAAAGAGCTCGTGGATGAAGCCTGGCCGGGAGATATTGTAGGACTCTATGACACAGGTAATCTAAAAATTGGTGACACGCTGTCAGAAGGTGAGAAAGGAATGTATAAAGGTATCCCGAGCTTTTCGCCAGAGATATTTAAAGAGGTGATCAACAAAGATGCAATGAAAACCAAACAACTGGACAAGGGGTTGAATCAGCTGATGGAAGAAGGTGTAGCGCAGTTGTTTAGTTATGAACTAGGTGCTCGTAAAGTGGTCGGTACTGTAGGAGCACTACAGTTCGAGGTGATACAGCACAGGCTAAAGAACGAGTATAATGCCTCTTGTGATTTTATGCCGATGAATCTTTATAAAGCCTGCTGGATACATAGTAAAGACAAAAAGAAACTTAATGAGTTTGTAGACTCGAAATACCGACACATTGCCAAAGATAAAGACGGTAAGCTTGTATTTATGGCAGAGTCAAAGGCGTGGTTAAGTATGGTGCAGGACAACTTCCCTGATATTGAGTTTCACTTTACATCGGAGTTTTAATGTCATTATATTCAAAAGATATTATTTACGAAGACAACCACCTGCTTATAGTCAATAAACCAGCCGGTTTGCTTGTACAAGGTGATAAGACAGGAGATGTTACTTTGGCAGACGATGCAAAGGCATATCTAAAAGTAAAGTATAATAAACCTGGGGATGTTTTTCTTGGTGTTGTGCATAGAATTGATAGACCTGTAAGTGGAGCTGTTGTTTTAGCAAGAACAAGCAAGGGATTAGAGCGGATGAACAGGCTATTTAAAGAGAGAAAAATAGAAAAGACTTATTGGGCAGTGGTAGGAAATAAACCACCGTTTGTCTCCGATAAGATTACTCATTGGCTTAAGAAGAATTCAAAGATTAATAAAACCACGGCATTTAATAAAAAATCTGCTGGTGCTCAGGAAGCCATTTTGAGCTATAAATTGATTAGAAGGATAGCGAACAATTATTTATTAGAAGTTAAACCAGTAACAGGTCGACCGCATCAGATACGAGTACAATTGGCTAAGATAGGTTGTTCAATTGTTGGTGATATTAAATATGGTTTTGAAGAACCAAATAAAGATGCAAGCATATTATTACATGCCAGAAATGTGCATTTTATTCATCCCGTAAAAAATGAACCTATAAATATCACGGCCCCATTGCCCAAGCATGATATTTGGAAACTTTTTGAATAATGAAAAAACTAAAGTGGATTGATAGGCTAGAAAATAAGTGGAATGTGAATACCTCGCAGGTAATCATAATACTCATTGTATTTGCCTGCACTGGGTTTACAGTAATGTTTTTGAAGAATCCTATTCTTGATTTGATTATGCCCAGAGAAGAACGAAACTGGGTATTTACTTTGCTTTATTATTTATTCATTCTACCGATTTATAACATTATTCTACTTATTTATGGCTTCATTTTTGGCCAATTTAAATTCTTTTGGGAGTTCGAAAAGAGAATGTTTAGGAGAATGACGGGAAGAAAATAACTATACAAAAAAAGCTCTGAATAAAATTCAGAGCTTTTTTTAAATTTCTCATGTAGTAGAAGTTAGTTGCTCAAGCCATCGGCTAGTAAAACGATTTTATTGTTGAGAACTTCAACAACTCCACCGGTTATTTCTACTTTTTCAGAGCCTTCTTTATGCTTGTAAATAACCTCTCCTTCTTTCAAAGTACTCACTAGTGGTGCGTGATCGTTCATGATTTGAAATGAACCATCTACACCCGGAAAAGTCACTATTGAAACTTCTCCTTCGTATACTTTTTTAATCGGGGTAACTATTTCTAAAAACATATATAAATGTTGATAAAATTGAATTGCGAAACTCCATACGTGGAAGTTTCGCAATCAATCAATTAATTATTTTTTAGCTTCAGCCATCATTTTCTCACCTTTAGCAATAGCTGCATCGATATCGCCTACAAGGTTAAAAGCCATTTCTGGTAGGTGGTCTAACTCACCATCCATAATCATGTTGAAGCCTTTGATTGTTTGTTTGATATCTACAAGTACACCAGATATACCTGTAAACTGCTCAGCAACGTGGAAAGGCTGAGATAAGAATCTCTGTACCCTTCTCGCTCTGTGTACAACCTCTTTATCTTCATCAGACAATTCATCCATACCGAGGATGGCAATAATATCCTGAAGTTCTTTATAACGCTGTAAGATCTCTTTTACTCTCTGTGCGCAGTCATAGTGCTCATCGCCTAAGATTTCAGCACTTAAGATTCTTGATGTAGAATCTAGCGGATCCACCGCTGGGTAAATACCTAGCTCTGAAATCTTACGGTTAAGTACTGTAGTTGCATCAAGGTGAGTAAATGTTGTAGCAGGAGCAGGGTCAGTCAAGTCATCCGCAGGTACATAAACTGCCTGTACCGATGTAATTGATCCCTTCTTTGTAGAAGTAATTCTTTCCTGCATAGCACCCATCTCTGTTGCAAGTGTAGGCTGGTAACCTACCGCTGATGGCATACGACCTAGAAGGGCCGAAACCTCAGATCCTGCCTGAGTAAATCTAAAGATGTTGTCGATAAAGAAAAGAATATCTCTTCCTTGTCCTTCACCATCTCCATCTCTAAAGTATTCCGCTACTGTAAGACCTGAAAGTGCCACTCTAGCACGTGCTCCAGGAGGTTCGTTCATCTGACCGAATACCAGTGTAGCTTGTGATTTGGCTAATTCATCTTCATCTACTTTAGAAAGATCCCAATCTCCTTCTTCCATAGATTTTACAAAGTCTTCTCCGTATTTGATTACGCCAGACTCAATCATTTCTCGAAGCAAGTCATTTCCTTCTCTCGTTCTTTCACCAACTCCGGCAAATACAGAAAGACCAGAATATGCTTTAGCAATGTTGTTGATCAGCTCCATGATAAGTACTGTTTTACCAACACCAGCACCGCCAAATAAACCGATCTTACCACCTTTTACATAAGGCTCCAAAAGGTCGATTACTTTGATACCTGTGTAAAGTACTTCAGATGAAGTAGAAAGGTCTTCAAACTTAGGTGCAGCTCTGTGGATTGAAGCACCAGTTTTACCTGAAGGCTGTTTGATACCATCGATAGCTTCTCCAATTACGTTGAAGAGTCTACCTTTAATGTCTTCGCCAGTTGGCATTTTAATAGGAGAACCTGTGTCGGTTACTTCCATACCACGTACCAAACCTTCTGTACTTTCCATAGAGATGGTTCGTACTCTGTCTTCACCTAGGTGTTGCTGACACTCCAGTACTACTTTCTGTCCGTTTTCTTTAGTTACTTCCAGTGAGTCCAGGATGTTAGGCAATTTAGCACCCTCAGCATCAAAGCTTACGTCTACTACGGGGCCGATTACCTGGGTAATTTTACCAATATTTGCCATTTTTTATTGTTTATTAGAAATGATTTATTGCCTCGATATTTTCAGTCCGCAAAACTACAGGTTAAATTCTATAAAGCAAAAACAAGGCAGAGTTTTTGGCTATAAAAATTTAGTGATCAGGCGTGTAGTACGATACGAAATGTCGTTCCCTTGTTTTCTTCAGATGACTTCACGAAAATTTTGCCTTGATGGTAAGTTTCAATAATCCTTTTGGCAAGTGTGAGCCCTAATCCCCAGCCACGCTTTTTGGTGGTAAACCCCGGATTGAAGACTTGCTTGATTTTGTTTTTGGGGATTCCTTTACCGCTATCAGAAATATCTACAAATACTCGCCCTTCACTACCTTTTAGAATGTAGATCGTAATTTTTCCTGTTCCACCCATCGCATCCACAGAGTTTTTACAGAGATTTTCGACTACCCATTCAAAAAGAGGGGCGTTGATCATGGCGATGATGTTAGGAGTGAGGGCGTGTATGCTGAAGTTTACTTTGGTGGATATTCTTGGTTTGAGGTAATCAATGATGGTGGTGATGAGTTCTTCAATATTTTCTTCTTTCAATGTGGGCTCTGAGCCAATATTTGAAAAGCGTTCGGTGATTACCTGTAGCTTTTTTACATCTTTATCGAGCTCATTAATGAGGGTTTTGTCCTGAAATTTTGAGTCTTCTTTAAAGTACTCAACCCAAGCCATGAGTGATGAAATTGGTGTACCCAGTTGGTGTGCGGTTTCCTTGGCGAGACCAACCCAAACTCGATTTTGCTCGGCTGCTTTTGAGTAATTAAAAATAAGGTAAGCCACAAACCCAAATAGGGCTATTACTGAGAGTTGCACATATGGATAATAAGTGAGCTGTGTAAGAAGGAATGAGTTTTTATAGTAGACGTATTGCGTGCCATAAACCTGCCTGGTTTGTTGATCTCGAAGCTTGATCTCTATGGGCTCGTAGGTGTCTTTCATATCGGCCAGTTGCAAAATAAGCTCATCATTAAGTCTTTTTTTTGTCCAGCTACTATCAATATCAATATTTCTATACTGACTTATATTTCCTGCTTCATCTACTAAAATGGTCGGTATTGAGTTGTTTTGAAATAATATTTCTTCAGTAATAAAAAAGAGATTGTTATTCGAGTTTTCATTACTCGTATATTCTAATGCCTTGGCAAATAACTCTATTTGTCTTTTTTCACGTTCTTCGAGCTGTTTTACCAATACGTTGGTGTAGTATATTGAACCAACACTGATCACAACAGATACTACAAGAACGATCCACTTGATTTTTGACTTATTCTGATATAAGTCTAATACACTTCTTCCTGATTTTGAAGATTGAGACATAAGTAGCTATTGAACCAAACCAAGTTAAAAGAAAAATATTGTTTAGCCAATGCTATCTGTAGCGTAGGATAAAGGCCATATCAAAAGTATGCCATCATTCAGAACGCAGTGAAGAATCTCAAATTTTATATACAAAACTGATATGGAGACTCCACGCTTCGCTCTGAGTGACGATTAAGTTTCTTTTGATATGGCACTTCTAGATTAGTTTTTCATCATAAACCACTTGGCTAGTACCTTGTAGTTCACCTTTGAGCCATGCATGAGTATACCAACACGATAGATTCTGCCTGCAAGCCATATGGTAAATACGAAGCCAGCAACAAGCAGAAGCATTGATAATGCCAGTTCCCAGGCCGGCACACCGAAACCAATTCTTCCCATCATTACTATAGGAGAGGTGAAAGGTATAACCGACAGCCAAAAACTACCTGCTCCGCCTGGATCGTCAAAAACAAACATGGACATACCGAAAAAGCCAATGATTATCGGTAGCATAATCGGTAGCATAAACTGTTGTGCATCTGCTGGAGTATCCACGGCTGAACCTACCGCTGCGAACAAGGCTCCATATAATAAATAGCCTCCAATAAAGTAAAAGATGAATGTGAGTATAATCCTGGTGAATGGAATACTGTTAATCTCGTTAAGAATTTTTGCTACTTTGGGATTATCCTGCAATTCTTCAGTTATTTCATTAGTAGTAGCGCCTTCCACTAGCTCAGTCTGTGCTCCGCTACTCATTTGAGGTGCAAAAAATGAACCAGCTACGGTGTAAATAGTACCCATTATAGTGATCCATATTAAAATTTGAGCAAGACCTACAGAAGCGACTCCTATCACCTTGCCAAGCATAAAATGAAAAGGCTTAACAGTAGAGACTATCACTTCTACGATCTTACTATTTTTCTCTTCAATTACACCTTGCATTACCTGCCCACCGTAGATAAATAAGAAAAGATAGATTAAGAAACCAGTAGCATAGCCTATCCCTGAGGCCAGGCCGGAGTTACTTTCTTTTTCCTCTTCAGTATCTGCACTGCTTATTTTGGTATCTAATGTTACATAGGTATTAAGTTTAGCAAGTGTTTCTGAGTCAATATTATACTTGACTAGTTTAAGGTCCTTGATTTTTCGTTCCAGAATGCCTTCAATACTATTCACCGCTGTTGGTCCCGGGGTGCTTTTGGTATACAAAACAAACCCACTAGGATCGTCAATATCGAATTCAGGAATGTATAACAATGCATAGTCCTCACTGGCTTTGAAAGCCTCGAGCGCCTGATCATGTGAAGCATTTACATCTACAAATTCATAGCTATCCGTGCTTTCCAGCGAAAGGCTATCGCTTTCATTTAGTACTTGAATTGTTCTGGCTCCCGCATTTTCTTTTTCCATGACCATAAGGTAGCCCATACCACCAATTACTGCAGGAAATAAAATAGGGACAAGAAGTGTAGCAATAAGAAAAGACTTTTTCTTTACTCTGCTTAAAAACTCACGCTGTATAATTAGTAAAATCTTATTCATGGTTGCCTCCTTCTACTTTAGAGATAAAAATGTCATTGATACTCGGTATTTTCTCTACAAATGAGTGTACTTCAGTGACTTCAATTAAGTTTTTAAGCAAATCATTAGGAGAGGCTTCAGCTGTAATTTTTATGTTGCTTTGGAAGAAATTTTCTTCTAATGTTTGATTGTTCAAAACAGAAAAACCTTCTTTTAAAGAGCCATTTAGCGCACCACGGTGATCTACAATGAAGGTATTTGATTTATAAGATTCCTTAATCTCTTTCTTAGTACCCTCAAGTATTTTTTGTGACTTATTGATTAACCCTATATGATCGCATAACTCTTCAACAGATTCCATTCGGTGTGTTGAGAATATCACTGTGCTTCCTTTATCTCTCAGTTCGAGTATTTCATCTTTAATTAGGTTGGCATTCACAGGATCGAATCCAGAAAATGGCTCATCGAGGATGATTAATTCAGGCTCTTGAAGTACGGTGGCAATAAATTGAATCTTTTGAGCCATACCCTTAGAGAGGTCTTCAATTTTTTTGTCCCACCATTCGTAAATACCAAGTTTCTTAGTCCATTCCTTACTTTTAAGTATGGCATCTTTTCTCGAAAGATTTCTAAGCTGTCCTAAATAAACAAGCTGTTCACCTACTTTCATCTTTTTATAAAGGCCCCGCTCTTCTGGTAGATAGCCAATGATAGAAATATGCTCTTGAGAAAGAGGTTTACCATTGATGATTACTTCACCTTCATCGGCTTCAATAATCTGATTGATAATACGAATAAGGGTTGTTTTGCCTGCTCCGTTTGGTCCCAAAAGACCGTAAATGGCCTGTTTAGGAATTGTTATGCTCACATCTTGCAATGCAGTGTGATTGGCATAACGCTTCGTAATATTATTTACCTTTAATACATCCACAGTTTTTGTAGGTTAATTCGTTTCTTAAATATAGAAGAATTAATACTTCGGATGCTAAATTAAGATTTATAAAACAACACCATCGTACCACATGGTGAGCGGTATATACAGTTTATAAAACCTTAAATTTGTAGATGTGTGATTAACGCTCTTTGAACTCGATACTTCCCATACTTACATCAAGATTAAATGTAAGTAAATCTTCAGCATCTTCTGCATAGGCTTCGTTTACAAACGTATTATCACCAATATGCTTCAACACTTTGGCAAGTTTTACACGACATAGCCATGAGTCATTTATGGTAACTTTTACCGGAGTTTCTTTAGGGGGGAGCACAATCAATAGATTACCAGCGCCTACGCTGCCTTTTACATTGCTTTTTACCTCAGGTTTGTCACTGAAGTCGAGCAACAAGTTGCCAAAGCCAATGTCGGCAACAACATGTTTTGATTTCGACATGTTGATTTTTCTAACCGCTACTGAGCCGAGATCCACTTTCACATAAAAAGTGTCCATTTCCACTTTATTGTAGCGGCCTTCTGCATAGTCGATGATTACATCTGCACTTCCGGTAAATACTTTAAGTTTTTCTATAGATAAATCGGTAAGATCTATATTGGCCTGACCAATACCATAGTTTAAATTGAGATCATATGATTTATCTTCAGCAAGGAACACTTTCCATACCTTATCTGGAGTGCTCTCAGACTTTCCAAACATTCTATAAGATATAGATTGGCTTAATCCTTCAGACTTGGTGTCTTCAAGAGCCAGACTAATTCGACAAGTTTTTTTGTCAATTTCCTTATCAAAAGAGTGAGAGTAACTATCAAAATCCTGGTTACTATAAACATTTAGCAGGTCACTTGTTTCACCCGGCTGAATGAAGCATTGACCGCTATTTACTTTAAAGTCCAAATCAACTTTCTCTACTTTTCTGTCGTCTTCGACAGAAAACTGCTTTTTTACCTGTGAGAAAGAAAGGGTAGTACTGATGATTCCCGCACTCAGAATAAAAATTCTTCTCCGCATGGAGTTAAATTACGGAGAGGATTTACTTTGTGTTGCGCAATCGTTAACAAATTTTCATAAAAAAAGCTGCAAATCAGTGATTTACAGCTTTAGTTATAAATGATCTTTATTTGTTAAAAGAATTCTTTCATTTTCTCAAAGAATCCTTTTTCATTTTTCCCAGGTTTTGGTTTGAAGTTTGAAGAGTCACGCAGGCTCTCCAGTTTCTCTTTTTCGTCAGAACTCAAACTCTTTGGTGTCCAAACATTTACATGAATTAACTGGTCACCTTTACCATACCCATTTATGTCTTTTATGCCTTTTCCGCGCAGCCTGAGTATTTTTCCACTTTGTGTGCCCGGCTCAACTTTTATCCTTACCTGGCTCGAAATCGTTGGTACCTCGACCTGTGCTCCTAATGCAGCATCAACAAAGCTGATGTATAGGTCATAGACTACATTGTTGCCATCGCGTACGAGTAAGTCATCGGCTTTTTCTTCAATAACTATCAGTAAGTCACCAGCAGGGCCTCCACCTGGGGCTTCATTACCCTTACCAGACATTGATAGCTGCATGCCATCTGCAACACCTCCAGGTATTTTAACACTTATTACTTCTTCTTTTGGCTGTAGGCCGCTATTATCAACCCCAGGAGGTCTATGGTCGATTGTCTGACCAGAACCATTACAAGTTGGACATGTGCTCGTTGATACCATCTGCCCCAACATAGTGTTTACGGCTTTTCTCACCTGGCCAGCTCCCTGACAGGTACTACAGGTTTTGAAAGTGACACCATCAGCTTTTACCAGTCGGTTGACCTTAATTTTCTTTTCAACGCCCTCTGCAATTTCTTTAAGTGTCAGGCTAAGCTTTATACGTAGGTTTGAGCCTCTGCGCTGTCTTCTGCCACGGCCGCCACCGCCACCAAAAAAGCTATCAAAGGGACTACCACCGCCACCGAAAATATCACCAAATTGAGAGAAGATATCGTCCATGTTCATACCTCCTCCACCGAAGCCACCGCCATTCATACCGGCATGACCGAACTGATCGTAACGTTGCTTTTTCTGTGGATCTTTTAGTACCTCGTATGCCTCTGCAGCTTCTTTAAATTTTTCTTCTGCTTCAGCATCATCAGGGTTCTTATCCGGATGATATTTTATTGCGGTTTTTCGGTATGCCTTTTTTATCTCCTCGGCTGATGCAGACTTGTCGACACCTAAAACTTCGTAATAATCTCTCTTTGCCATTCCTTTTATTTTTTCTTAACTCCCAATTACCACCTTAGCATATCGGATTACCTTTTCTTTTAATAGGTACCCTTTCTCAATTACATCTACGACTTTGCCTTTTAACTTAGGCTTTGGCGCAGGTATCTGAGTGATTGCCTCGTGGAGCTCAGGATCAAAATCCATACCCTCCTTACCTTCCATCACGGTAAGACCTTTCCTTTCTAATGCTTTATTAAATTTGTTGTAGATAAGCTGTACACCGTCTTTTACGGCATTTATATCAGAATCTTTTTCATCGAAAGTTTTAATAGCTCGCTCAAAGTCATCGATTACAGGCAGTAATTCAGACATGAGGTCTTCATTAGCTGTTTGCACCATATCGAGCTTTTCTTTTGCTGTTCTTCTTCTGAAGTTATCAAACTCAGAGTATAGCCTTAAATACTTGTCTTTACTCTCTGACAATTCGTCTTTGAGCTTCTCAAGTTCTTTTTGTTCTTCAGACAATTCTTCATCTTCATTACTGTTGTCTTCAGCACTATCTTCAACTTGCTCATTTATTTCTTCGCTATTATCTGAGGTTTCTCCCGTCTCAGTAGCGTCAATATTGGCTTCTTTAGCGTCTTTCACGTCTTTTTCGTCAATATTATCTTTTTTCATTACAGTCTTGCCTTACTTATTTTAATAGTTCTCTATTGGGGCGACAATTACTTTGCCAAGTGAGGGGCATATGTCAAAATGACATTATTTATTAAGGATTTTCCACAACTGATCTTTGAGGTCAGTCAGGCCTTGTTGAGTAACTGAAGAAATAAAAACTGATTTTATATCTTCAGGGAGCTCATCTTTCATTTCATTCATGAGCTCATCATCAAGCATGTCGCTTTTGGATATAGCCAAAATGCGATCCTTATCAAGGAGCTCAGGGTTGTATTGTTTTAGCTCTCCTAGAAGGATCTCATATTCTTTTTTGATGTCTTCGGCATCTGCAGGGATAAGAAAAAGTAATGCTGCATTTCTTTCAATATGCCTAAGAAATCGGGTGCCTAAACCCTTGCCTTCAGCAGCGCCTTCAATAATTCCTGGAATGTCTGCCATCACAAAGGATTTATAATCACGATAGGCTACAACTCCCAGGTTAGGAGTAAGTGTGGTAAATGGATAATCTGCTATTTCTGGCTTAGCCGCTGAAAGTACAGATAATAAGGTTGATTTACCGGCATTTGGAAAACCTACCAGCCCCACATCAGCTAATAGTTTAAGTTCAAGAATAACCCATTCTTCCTTACCGGGCTCACCCGGCTGCGCAAATCTTGGAGTTTGCAAGGTCGAAGTTTTAAAGTTCTCGTTTCCTAGGCCACCACGGCCACCTTCGGTAAGCACTTGTTCTTCTCCATCTGCAGTGATCTCAAATAGCTTCTTATTAGTTTCAGCATCTCTGGCAACAGTACCCAGTGGTACTTCCAATACGATGTCTTCACCTTCTGCACCAGACCTTCTTCCACCTTCTCCAGGTTTACCGTTTTCAGCGATTACATGCTTTTTGTATTTCAGGTGGAGCAATGTCCAAAGTTGTGAGTTGCCCTTTAATATGATATGGCCACCACGGCCTCCATTTCCACCATCGGGGCCACCTTTAGGTACGTGTTTTTCCCTTCTAAAATGCACAGAACCCGGGCCTCCAGCTCCAGATCTAGAACAAAACTTGACATAGTCTATAAAGTTGGAGGTGGACATGTATTAGCTGTTGTTTACTGCAAGCCCGTCTATCACAGCACAGATCTTTTGAAAAATATCGTCTATCGAACCAACTCCATTGATAGTCTGTAGCTTATTTTGCTTTTGATAATACTCCGCCACAGGCATAGTTTCATCCTGATAAACTTTTATTCTATTATCAATTTTGTCTTCACTTTGGTCATCAGCACGTCCAGAAACTTTACCTCTTTCTAACAGGCGTTTCTTTAGTTCTTCAAAAGGTACTTCAAGTGAGATCATTCCTGAAATTGGACTTCCCTTGCTTTCCATGAGCTTATCTAAAGCTTCTGCTTGATTTACTGTTCTGGGAAAACCGTCAAAAATAAAACCGTTAACATCGGTTGATGATTTTATTTTTTCATCTACCATTCCAATTACTACTTCGTCAGGCACAAGAAAACCATCATCCATGTATTTTTGAGCCAGCTTACCAAGTTCGGTGCCTTCTCCAAGGTGTTTTCTAAATAAATCACCGGTCGAAATGTGGGTGAGGTTATATTTATTGATAAGCTTTTCGCTTTGAGTTCCTTTTCCTGCGCCCGGAGGGCCAAATAACACAATATTTAACATCGCAATAATTTTAAGGGTCTAAATATAAGTGAAATACCTGATTAGGCCTTGAGTTGATAAATGTCTTTCAGGTTTCTACCTAATCCGTCATAGTCGAGGCCATAACCTACCACAAACTTGTCTGGTATTTCAAAGCCGATGTACTTCAACTGATCTTTTACTTCTGCTGATTTTGGCTTTTGCAGTAAAGTAACTACTTCTACACTGCTTGCTCCTAAAGATTTAAATTCTTCAAGAATTTTAACAATGGTTCGGCCCGTGTCAATAATGTCCTCAATAATGATTACATCTTTGTTAAAAATGTTTTCGTTGAGACCAATTAATTGTTTGACGTTGCCGGTGCTTTCCATTTCTTCATAAGACGCTACTTTAACGAAAGATATCTCAGATTCTATGTCTATTTCTTTCATCAAATCTGCAGCAAACATAAAGGAGCCATTTAGGATAGCTACAAACAGTGGCTTTTTATCCTTGTATTCTTTATTAATACCATCTGCCAGCGCCTTGATTTTTTGTGTAAGCTCCTGGCTGGATATATACTTTACAAATTCTTTGTCTTTGACAATCATTGAGTTATAAAATAAAAATGCCTCTTGTGTCACAAAAGGCATGCAAATATATAGATTATATTTTGAATGCCTCAGATTGATTTACAATTTGGCCATGAGGTATTGGTAGATCAAAATCATGCTCTCAATATCTTTTTTGTGCACCCTTTCATTTGGGGAGTGTACATTTTGTTCCGGAGCACCAATGAAACACCAATCAAATGGATAGGGACTATGTTGTAGTTCTCGGCCATCACTCGACCCTGAAGCTTCTACCTCGAGTTGAAAGGGTATTTGAGATTCGTTGACCAAACCAATAATTTTCCTAATAAACGACTGACGAGGAATACTGTGGTCTCTCATGGAAATAACCGCCCCATCGCCCGGGTGTACACCATCTGTTACCCAGGTGATATCTGCGATTAATGCTTGTTTTATTTTCCAGTTGTCATAGATGTATTTTGCCAGAAATGGCACTGATCCACCGCCATGCTCTTCCCATGCACTAAAAACCAAAATGCCATTTTCTAAGGTTTCTGCAAGTTTTAATGCAGCATAGACTCCTAAGCGATTATCCATGTAACACGAAGTGACATACTCATCATCTTCTCTAAAGTCACATTTAAAACTCAAGGATGTACCTGTATTTATAGGGCGACCAAATTTGTAAAACAACTGATCGTCCTTGTTTACCTCTAGCTCACATTCTATTTCTCCCAACGAATCAGTACCTACTAATTTGTAGCCTGATTGTGCCTCAGGACCTCCTATGGGTACCAATTGATTTTGGTAACGCACTGTGAAGCCCACAGAATCCATATGTGCAAAAACGGCAGTCTTAGGTTTACCAAATTTAAGAATCAGGCAATCTTGCAGTTGGTCGCCTTCAATGATTTCAGGGCTTACTGACCAGGTGTCCTTATTGCTCTTAACATATTCAACGATGAATTTTTTTAAGTTATCTTCTTCTCCTGAGGGAGCATGGGTTGCACAGAGTTGATTTAATAATTGCATGATACTTTATAATTCAATAAATATTCTTGCTGTAAAAAAATGGATGTAAATAATTTTTCTTTAAATTGAAATTTTAAAATCGAAAGACTTACAGTTGGTGCCTCTACCTATTTTTTCATGATCAATATTTTCGACAAAACTAATTCTGCTGCCAATCATTTTCTGTTCGAAATGAGAGACAAAGATATCCAAATTGATCGTGGAAAGTTTAGGAATAACCTGAAAAGGGTCGGTATCGTAATGGCTTATGAAATATCTAAATCATTAGAATATAAGTCTGAAAATGTATCGACACCCCTTGGTAGGGCCAAAATAAATTTAGTTGCAGATTCTCCGGTAATTATTGGTATTTTGAGAGCTGCTGTACCATTCCATGATGGATTTATGTCATTTTTTGATCAGGCCGAGGGTGGGTTTGTAGGTGCGTATAGAGAAGAGGAGGGGGAGCTCACTGTAAATTTAGACTATATGGCTATCCCATCTATAGCTAACAAGACAGTGATTTTAGTCGACCCAATGCTTGCGACAGGAAAATCGTTAAAGAAAACCATCGATAAAATTTTAACAAAAGGTACTCCAAAACACATACACATTGCCTCAGTAGTTGCTGCACCTGAGGGAATTGATTATATTTCGCAGTCTTTAAAAGCTAACCATTCCATTTGGGTATATTCTCTCGATACTAATCTTGATGAAAATGCCTATATAGTTCCCGGCTTAGGCGATGCCGGGGATTTAAGTTTTGGGGAGAAAAAATAGAGTTTATGCTTATAAACATTTTGATGCTCATAGTTGGACTTTTTGTGCTTATCCTGGGGGGAGACTTCCTGGTAAGAGGAGCATCAGCTGTAGCTTTAAGAGCACATATTTCACCTTTAGTAGTAGGCCTTACGATTGTGGCGTTTGGTACCTCTGCCCCAGAGCTGCTTATAAGTATAAATGCTGCGCTTGACGGGAGCCCAGATATGACCATGGGCAACGTGGTCGGATCAAACATTTGTAATCTCGCTCTTGTATTGGGTGTAACAGCGATTATTGGGTCAATAAGAGTGCAATCAGACTCGATTAAAATTGATTGGCCCGTTACGATGGGCAGTTCTTTACTACTTTATTTTATTGTAAAAGAAGAGACTCCACTAATAGATACCATAGAAGGTATTGTATTCATTGCGCTGCTGATTACTTATACGTTTTATATCATTAGACGCTCACGAAAGGAAACTAAAGCATTACGTGCACTCGAAGAAGACCTTGATTTACCCGATGAAGGGTCTAAAACTGGCACCGATATTATATACATTATTGGGGGCTGTGCAGGTCTTTATTTTGGAGCTGACTGGTTTGTTGGTGGGGCAAAAGACCTTGCTTCATTCCTGGGAGTTAGTGAGCGAGTCATCGGCATTACTGTACTTGCGCTAGGTACCAGCCTACCAGAACTTGTTACAGCTATAGTGGCTTCAATAAAGAAAGAAACAGACTTAGCTCTTGGCAATTTAATGGGCTCAAACATCTTTAATATACTTTCCATTCTCGGCATTACCAGCATTATAAAAAACATCCATGTGAGTGAAGAAATTATTCAACATGATATGGTGGCAATGCTAGGTGTGACGCTCATCATTCTTCCCATGATGCTTTACAAGCGCCTTATGACAAGGATATCCGGGATTATTCTACTATCAATATATGTTTACTACACATATACTGTGATTTCTTAAAATATGCTTGAAGAAATAGTGAAAATTTTGACGGTCTATTTGTTGACCATGCTAAAATTTATTGCTGGTCCTACACTAGGATATGCCAGTGGCTTTAGTTTTTTGGGGACTGTACTCGTTACTGTAGCTGGAACAATGAGTAGCGTATTGCTTTTTACTTTTCTTGGCGCAATTCTTAGAGAAAGGGTGTTGAACAGGTTTTTTAGACGCAAAAAAATATTTACTAAGAGAAATAGAAGGTTTGTATTTATCTGGAAAAAATATGGTCTTATAGGAGTGACTTTTTTAACTCCTCTAATATTTACCCCGATAGGTGGCACCATTCTGCTAACAAGCTTCGGAAGCCCGAGGGGTAGAATCATTACCTGGATGTTTATTTGGGCGACAATTTGGGCGGTTATATTTTCAGGTGCGATCTACCTTTTTGGCCCACGGATTTTACCAGATTTTGTTTCTAGCTAGTCTCCTCATCCTCATCTGGGAGTATTTCTATATCTTGTATTAACACTTTTTTAGAGATACTCTGTCCTGTTTTGGTTGCGGCCAAACCGCCCATGGCAGTTTCTTTATATCGACTTTCCATACTCGAGCCTACTTCACCCATAGCTTCTACGCATTCGTCTACAGGTATGACTCCGCTTAAGTTTGCCAAGGCCATTTGTGCCGATGAGTTAGCGATTGCCGCTGCACTTGCATTTCTTACAACGCAAGGTACTTCAACTAGACCGGCAACAGGATCGCAAACCAACCCAAGCATACATTGAATGGTGATGGCTACTGCATTAAATATTTGATCTATATCTCCATCCAAACAATAAACAATAGCTCCCGAAGCCATTGCTGCGGCACTACCGGTTTCTGCCTGACAGCCACCTACTGCACCAGCTAGTGAAGCTTTTTTCTCAATAATCAGGGCAATACCAGCGCCAACTAAAAGGCCTTCTAAAATTTTCTTATCTGGTATATCATGTATTTCTTGTAATGTGTAGAGTGTGCCCGGAAGAATGCCTGAGGCCCCTGCAGTCGGAGCTGCCACTACACGCCCCATGCAAGAATTAACTTCTTTGGCCGCCAGAGCTCTGGAGATGAGGTTTTGAAATTCTTTGGAAAGCACCGCCTTTTCATATTGAAAGACCTTTTTGGCTCCGTTGTTTATCATACCAGACCGTGAGGTCATATCCTCTTTAAGACCTGTTTTCACAGCATCTTTCATTACCGTGTAAGCGTTATTTAGGCCATCCCAAACCTCTTTTTCACCACGGTTTTTTTGGTCTTTCTCATATTCCAAAACTGGCTCATACAGTTTTAGCTTGTTTTCCTTACAATACGCCTTCCAGCTCTCGAAATCCTCAAATAATAAGCTCATAAAGCAAATTTAGTTAGAATTAGTTACAAAGAAGAACGTAAAGGGTTGTCCTTAGTTCAATACTTCGAATGCCTTTCTGATAATGACAAGAAAAATAATGCTAAGGAATATATAAGAGACCACCTTTCCTTTGAAGTGATGACTTACTAAAACTCCAATAGGAGAGGAAATGATAACGCCTGCTGCAAGCGGTAGTGTAATGGTAAAAATAATATATCCCTGGTGCCACTGATGTATTTGCGTGGCGGGCTCGCTCAATAGATTGATTACAGTAAGAATAATGGCTACACCAAAAATTACAGAGAAAGTAATCGCTTTGGCTTTTTTGATATCAACCTTTAGCCAAAGATTGAGTAAAGGCATAACCACTGAGCCTCCACCTAGCCCGGTAAAAGCTGCAACTGTGCCTGCTGCTGCACCCGTTACTATCATTTTTAACTTTGAAACAGACTCTTTAATCGGTGAGCTGGCTCGCAATTGTACTAAAGACCTTACAATTACATAACTCAAAAAAACGATAATAATGATATTGTAAAGATCTCTTGAGTAATTGCTCTTCAGCACTGCGAAAGATAAAAATAATGAGGCGACTGCCATTGCTGATAAGCTTACCCAAATAGATTCTTTTCTATAAAATCTACCCTTCAAAATCGATGTTAGATTATTCATGAAGGAAGAACACATGGTAACAAATATTGTATTTGCAATGGTAAACTTCACCAGCTCATAAGTTGGTAAGCCAAAATGTTGAAGTGCTACTGGAATAACTGCAATCAAAATAAAACCCGTGCCAATACCAGCAACTCCTGCGATAAACCCGCCTAGTAAGCCAATGATAAGTAGATAGAGATGAGCGATTTCCATATAACAAAAAAGAGCTACAACCAGTGGATGTAGCTCTTTATTTATTGAAGGTTAAACTAACCGTTCATAGATATAAGAAACTCTTCGTTATTTTTAGTGCCTTTCATTTTAGAAAGTAAGAATTCCATTGCCTCATTTGAGTTCATGTCAGCCATGAATTTTCGTAAGATCCAGACACGCTGCATTTCTTCTTCGCTCATGAGTAAGTCTTCTCGTCTTGTACCAGAAGCAGGAACATCAATAGCAGGATAAACACGCTTGTTAGAAAGTTTTCTATCCAACTGGAGTTCCATGTTACCTGTACCTTTAAATTCTTCAAAGATTACCTCATCCATTTTAGACCCTGTCTCAATAAGAGCAGTTGCCAAAATAGTTAGCGATCCACCATTTTCAACATTACGAGCTGCACCAAAGAATCTCTTAGGTTTGTGTAAAGCATTGGCATCCACACCACCAGAAAGAATTTTCCCAGATGAAGGTACCACAGTGTTATATGCTCGAGCCAATCTTGTGATTGAGTCTAGTAAGATAACCACATCGTGACCACACTCAACCATTCTCTTGGCCTTCTCAAGTACCATACTTGATACCTTTACGTGGCGATCTGCCTGCTCATCAAAAGTTGATGATACAACTTCAGCTTTTACACTTCTTGCCATATCAGTTACTTCTTCAGGTCTCTCATCGATCAATAGGATAATCAAATAGCACTCTGGGTGGTTTTCTGCAATTGCATTGGCCACATTTTTGAGTAAAACGGTCTTACCCGTTTTTGGCTGTGCCACAATCATACCCCTTTGACCTTTACCTATAGGTGAGAAAAGATCGAGGATACGTGTAGAATAGTTACTTGGCTTTGTGCTAAGATTGATTTTTTCTTCTGGGAACAGTGGAGTTAAGTATTCAAATGAAACACGATCTCTGATTTCATCTGTTGTTTTGCCATTTACAAAACTAACTCTCAATAAGGCAAAGTATTTTTCACCTTCTTTAGGAGGTCTGATTTGACCTTTTACAGTGTCTCCGGTTTTAAGACCAAAGAGTTTAATTTGAGATGGTGATACGTATATATCATCAGGGCTTGCGAGATAGTTGTAATCTGAAGATCTCAGGAAACCGTAGCCATCTTGCATGATTTCTAAGACACCTTCATTTTCGATTACACCATCAAAGTCCTTAATGTTGCCTTCCTTTTTGTTGCTTCTTTTATCGTCCTTCTTACGATTATCGTCTTTACGTGAGGGCTTACGATTGTCGTCTTTAGAACTCTTATTGTCCTTTCCACTATTATCTTTTCCACCCTTATCACGCGCGTCTTTTTTCTCGTCTTTCTGATCTTTTTTATCAAAAGATTTTACACTTTCATCAATTTCGATGTCAAATGACTCTAGCAGCTCTTCAGAGCTCTTTTCCGCGTCTTTCTTCTCTTTTTTGTCTTTCACGTTCTCTCTTTTTCGAGGCTGTGGCTTGCTTTTTTGCTTAGATTCTGCCTCAGAAGATTTTTTCTTAGGTAGTTCGTTTTCAGGAGTTACGGCTTGTTGGTCGAGTATCTGGTAGATAAGCTCTTTCTTGGTGAGTTTCTTGTAATTCTTCAAACCAAGCTCCTCGGCTATGTCTTTCAATTCTGAAAGTAGCCTTAGGTTTAATTCTTCAATGGTGTACATAAAATTTTAATTGTGAAAATCTGAGTTGTTTTTTTGAATATAGTATGTTGTGTGTTGCATAAGAGCGGAAATACTCAAATGCCAGAGTTTTAACAAGTGTGATTATTTCAGAATGATTATTGATTAAGAAGCTTAAAAATATCGGAAATGATGTTTAAGCTTTATATAACTCTATCTTGATAATGCAATTATATACTAACCCACATCAATAGGCAAACAATTTAGTTATTATTAATGATTCTTGCATTTAATTAGTTCTCTTTTACTTTAAAAATGCATTATTTTGCAGCGATTTTAACAATTTAAGTATGCTACAGGTCGCAACCATAAGAGAGAATAAAGAGAAGATTATCAAAGCATTGGAAAAAAGGTCATTTCCAAGTGCTTCTGATGTGATAAACGAAGTGATATCGGTTGACGATCAACGAAAGGCAGCTCAAAGTAACAACGATGAAATTTTAGCAGAGGCTAATAGCATTTCAAAGCAGATCGGGATGCTTATGAAGGAGGGGAAAAAAGCAGAGGCTGAAGAAGTAAAAGCGAAAAGCGCTGAGCTGAAAGCGAAAAGCAAGACTTTAGGAGAAGAGCAGGCAAAACTTGAGAATCAACTTCTGGAATTGCTTTATAACATACCTAATGCACCTAACGACAATGTGCCTGCCGGGGCGTCAGAAGAGCACAATGAGGTGGTGAAAGAACATGGAAGTACGCCACAATTATATGATAAGGCTGTTCCTCATTGGGAACTAATCAAAAGGTATGACATCATTGATTTTGAACTAGGTGTAAAAGTTACTGGCGCAGGCTTTCCTTTCTATAAAGGCAAAGGAGCACGACTTCAAAGGGCTTTAGTCAACTTCTTTTTGGATGAAGCCACCAATATGGGCTATCAGGAAGTGCAACCACCAATTGTAATCAACGAAGATTCTGGTTTTGGTACCGGGCAATTGCCAGATAAAGATGGTCAGATGTATCAAATCGGGGAAGAGAATTTCTTTTTGATACCTACGGCTGAAGTACCTATTACAAATATGTACCGTGATGTTATTTTAAAAGCAGATGAGCTACCTATAAAACATGTTGGCTTTACACCATGCTTTAGAAGAGAAGCTGGCTCATGGGGAGCCCATGTCAGAGGTCTTAATCGTCTCCATCAATTTGATAAAGTGGAGGTTGTACAAGTACAACATCCGGATAAGTCATATGATACACTAAATGAAATGTGTGAGTATGTACAAGGTCTTTTAGAAAAATTAGGCTTGCAGTACCGCGTGCTCAATCTATGTGCCGGTGACTTAGGAATTACTTCAGCGCAAACCTTCGATATGGAAGTCTACTCTGCTGCCCAGGAGAAATGGCTCGAAGTGAGTTCTGTAAGTAACTTTGAGACTTATCAGGCCAACAGGCTAAAGCTTCGATACAAAGACGAGAACAACAAGAAACAACTCTGCCATACATTAAACGGCAGTGCTTTGGCTTTGCCTCGAATTATGGCAGCCATTCTCGAAAACAATCAAACAGAGGAAGGAATTAGAATTCCTGAGGTACTGGTGCCATATACTGGTTTTGATGTGATTAACTGACAAACTAAGAGTTACTCCTTTTGATATCACCATCAGAAGGAGTTCATATTTCAGTATTTATGCTTTATAGAAGGCATTTACCACCCATCACTTATAGTTCTTTTGTGGTTTATTATTTGGGTATCTTAACATGAGAGACAAAAATTAAACACCATGAAGCGATTATCGTTATTTGTAGGAATTTTAGTTGCAGGCTGGGCTTGCCAGCCGCAGGAAGATAAAAATGAGGAGAACTTGACTTATCCGGAAACAGCCAAAGTTGATACAGTTGACACCTACTTCGGAACGGAAGTACCAGACCCGTACCGGTGGTTGGAAGACGATAGGTCTGAGGAAACAGCCAACTGGGTGTCAGCACAAAATGAAGTCACATTTTCTTATCTAGATAATATTCCATTTCGTGATCAAATTAAAAACAGGCTAGAGAAGTTATTTAACTACGAGCGTGTTTATGCACCTTTCCAGAGGGGAGAATATTATTATTTCTACAAGAATGACGGACTTCAAAATCAAAATGTGCTGTATAGAAAAAAATCGCTTGATGGGGAGGCCGAAGTATTTATAGATCCCAACAAGTTCACAGAGGACGGAACAATTTCATTAGCCGGAAGTAGCTTTACAGATGATGGAAGCTTATTTGGGTATTTAATTTCAGAAGGTGGGTCTGATTGGCGTAAGGCCATTGTGATGAATACCGAAACCAAAGAAATGGTCGGTGATACTTTATATGATATAAAGTTTAGCGGGCTTTCCTGGAAAGGAAATGAAGGCTTTTACTACAGTAGCTACGACAAACCTAAAGAAGGGTCAGCACTTTCCGGGAAAACCCAATATCATAAGTTGTACTATCATAAATTAGGTACTCCTCAAAGTGAGGATGAGTTGATATTTGGTGGTGATACGCAGACACGAAGATATATAGGTGGATATATTACAGAAGATGACCGATATCTCATCATTTCAGCAGCACAAAGCACCAGTGGTAATGAGCTTTATATTAAAGACTTATCTACAGATGGGCCTATTATACCGGTAATAGAAGGCTTTGATAACGACCACTATATTTTGGGTAATGAAGGTTCCAGATTATTAATTCATACTAATTTAGATGCTCCCAACAACAGAATTATTGAAGTTGATGCATCGAATCCTACACCAGATAATTGGAAAACAATAATAGAAGAAACAGATAATGTATTAAATGCCAATACAGGGGGAGGGAAAGTATTTGCAAACTACCTTGTAGATGCAAAAACTGATATAAAGCAGTATGATATGCGGGGCAATTTGGAAAGGGATATCGAGTTGCCAGGTATAGGTACAGCCTGGGGTTTTGGTGGTCGTGAAGAAGACACTGAGATTTATTATACATTCACCTCATTTACCTATCCATCATCAACTTTCAAATATAGTGTAGAAACTGGCGAGTCAGAGTTATATGAGCAGCCGGATGTAGATTTCAATCCTGAAGACTATGAGACAAATCAGGTGTTTTTTGAAAGTAAGGATGGTACCAAAGTGCCCATGTTTATTGTTCATAAAAAAGGCATTGAGCTAAACGGTAAAAATCCGACCTACTTATACTCATACGGTGGCTTTAATGTATCACTTAGACCAAGTTTTAGCACAAGTAGAATTGTATGGTTAGAAAACGGAGGTATCTACGCTCAGCCAAATATTCGTGGAGGTGGTGAGTATGGTGAGGCCTGGCACAAAGCAGGTACCAAAATGCAAAAGCAAAATGTATTTGATGACTTCATCGCAGCGGGTGAGTATTTGATAGCAAACAACTACACATCAAGCGAGCATTTAGCTATTGCTGGAGGCTCTAATGGCGGATTGTTGGTAGGTGCGACAATGACTCAACGTCCAGACCTTGCCAAAGTGGCCTTTCCGGCAGTGGGCGTGATGGATATGTTGAGGTATCATAAATTTACCGCTGGAGCAGGGTGGGCTTCTGACTACGGTACTTCAGAAGATTCAAAGGAGATGTTTGAGTATTTACGCGGTTATTCACCAGTGCATAGCTTAAAAGAAGGAGTGGCATATCCGGCAACTATGGTGACTACAGCTGACCATGACGATCGTGTGGTGCCGGCTCATTCATTTAAATTTGCAGCTACATTGCAAGAAAAGCATGATGGTGATAATCCTGTTTTAATTAGAATCGAAACTGATGCAGGACATGGAGCTGGCACACCTATAAGTAAAACGATAGAACAACAGGCCGATATTTATTCATTTGCCTGGTATAACATGGGAGTGATACCACCAATTGCTAAGAAAAATCAATAAATTATTTACGCCAATTGGTTAATTACTGATTGGCGTTTTTATTTCTATCAATATGAAAATTCGAGAAGGGAATAAATCAGATCTGCCTGAAGTGTTAAAACTTATTGTTGAGCTGGCCGAGTATGAGAAGGCGGCCCATGAAGTGGAAAACACTGTGGAGCAAATGGAGAAGGATGGCTTTGGAGTAAACCCTATTTACGGACTTTTTGTGGCAGTGTCTGACGAGGGAAAAATTGTTGGTATTGCCATTTATTACTATCGATATTCTACCTGGAAAGGAAAACGTATGTACTTAGAAGATCTCGTGGTTTCTGAAAATCATCGTGGAAAAGGTATTGGCAAGATGCTTTTTGATGCAATCATTAAAAAAGGTAAAGAGGAAGATTGCACTGGAATGATGTGGCAGGTCCTGGATTGGAATGAACCCGCGATAAACTTTTATAAAAAGTATTTTAAAGCACACCTGGACGGTGAGTGGATCAACTGCAGTATTGATTTAAGTGAGGGCTAGTTCTTTAATGGGCACATCAAACATACTTTGAAGCTCTTCACCTACGTCTTTTAGATATTCATCTTCCTCGCAATACATCCAAATGATCTCAAAAGAGTGGCCCATGATAAAATATTTATTAATCTCACCTAAAAAGTGGATAAGCATATTGTGTGATAAGGAGTTGATATGCTCGAGTCGTAATTCTAATATACTAAGTGGTCGTGGATTGATAATATAATTGCGAAGCCAATCCGTCATGATTTGCAAATAGGTTTTCGTATCAACCATTAAAGATCTACCCACCATTTTTAAATGCCCTTTCTGCGCATCGAATAGAATGTAAGGTGAGTCTTCAGTTGCTTCCAATAATAAAGTATCCATCTAAGCAAGATGGATAATTATTGGCTATCAGAACATCTTTGCAAGTTCAAGTGCTGTAATACAAGATTTTCAGTACGGATTTTCAGATAAGCAGTTTATACCTGTTGCAGAAGCGTACGGAAAGCTACATGTCGGTCTTTAAATCTTTGCTGATGCTCCTGTACCAACGGAGGTGCATGGTTGTCCAGGTATTCAACCACTTTATCAACACTTTCTGCAAAGTATTGTACGGAATAAGATGTGCTATTTTCATCTTCCTGGTTAAGCACTTTAAATATTTTATACTCAACAAACATCCCGGTTTTCATCACAGCTGGTATGTGATTTTCTTTCATCCAGGCAAGCCATTCATTTTCAATGGTTGTATCAATTCCGACTGTTACATTATATAATACCATACTGCAATTTTAATTAAAAACAGTCAAAACAGTGATGTGTTACTTGCTGATTGGCAGCTTTCTTTCATTAAGTGAAAAATAATGTCTATTTTAAATCCTATGGGTTGGCTTTATATATACATCCGAAAGAGTTTTTTATTTCTTTTTGTGCTACTTATTGCCGTTGCGTGTAGGAAAGGAGGCAATGAGAGTAGAGATGGTTCTACCGGAAGTGAGCAACTAGTAGACCCTATAAGTTTTGATTTAAAGAAAATTAAAGCCCGGGGTAGTATTATTGCTATTGTTGATAATAGTAGTACAGGCTACTTTCTTTATAAAGGTCAGCCGATGGGTTACGAATATGATTTGCTTGAGAGGTACGCCAAACAAATAGGCGTAGAGTTGCAGGTTAAGCTTACAAGTAGCATCGATAGAGCATTTGAAATGCTCAATAAAGGCGAAGGTGATGTTATTGCCTATTCATTAACAGTCACTAAGGAGAGAAAAAAGCAAGTAGCATTTACAGATAATCATTATACGACCAGGCAGGTGCTTGTGCAACGAAAACCTGAAGGCTGGGCTAAAATGACACGAGATCAGATAAGTAAGTCATTGGTGAGAAATCAGGTGGAGCTAGTGGGGAAGGAAATACATGTCCGTAAGAGTTCGTCTTACGTTGACCGCCTGCACAATCTATCACATGAAATCGGAGGTGATATTGTTATCATCGAAGAAGAAGATAGTGCAGAAACTGAAGAGTTAATAAAAAGGGTATCACTAGGAGAGTTTAAATATACAGTGGCTGATGAGTCTGTAGCCCTTGTAAATGCAGCATACTATCCCAATATTGATGTAAAAACACCCATTAGCTTTCCTCAACAAATAGCCTGGGCAGTAAGAAAAAATGCACCTAAACTGGTAAAATCTCTTAATAACTGGATGGCTGATCTCAAGCGTGAGCCTACATTTAATGTTATTTACAACAAGTATTTTAAGAATAACCGTGCTTCAGCCAGAAGGGTTAAAAGTGACTTTTCTTCCATGGGTGGAGAGAAAATTTCGGTCTATGATGACCTAATTAAAGTAGCTGCAGATACCTTAGGTTGGGATTGGCGCTTATTGGCTTCTCAGATATACCAGGAGTCACGGTTTGACCCAAAAGCTAAATCATGGGCAGGTGCTGTGGGACTCATGCAACTGATACCTGAAACAGGCAAACGCTTTGGCGCTAATAATTTATACGATCCAAAGCAGAGCATCAAGGCAGGGATCAACTACCTCATGTATTTAGACCGTTTATGGAAAAAGACTATTGATGATGATGAAGAACGTAAGAAATTTGTTTTGGCCTCTTATAATGTTGGTTTGGGACATGTGGTGGATGCAAGAGAGTTGGCAAAAAAGTATGATCGTGAGCCGACCATTTGGGCTGGTAATGTAGAGTATTTTTTGCTGATGAAGTCAAAGCCAGAGTTTTTTAGAGACGAGATAGTAGAGTCTGGTTATTGCCGTGGGGAAGAACCAGTAAACTATGTCAAAGAGATACTAAATAGATACGATCAGTATAAACAACTAATAAACAGCTGATAATAACTAAAAATTACTATATTTAAAGAAAGATTAATCATATAAAAGAAATCAATGGCCAAATCTAAAATGGATGAACTGTATACTGAGTATATGCAGGTTCGCTTTCTGGATATCAACAAGGAACAATTCATTTATATTGCTCACCTTTTACCCTCTTGTCTTATTGTAATGAGTGATGGTCTTCTCGATCAGGAAGAATGGGTAACACTTAAAAGGCTATCTAAAATTTTAGGCAGTGAGTTTGCCACCGATGATTTGGGCACTGATGAGAAAGAAGAAAATCTTATGTTGATCTACAAAGCAGAGATAAGATACCTGATCAAGCATAAGGATATATGGCAAAAGAAATTTATTGCTGCTTTAAGAGAATATTTCAACACACAACCATCGTCTAAAGATTTTGTGAAAGAAACTATGGAGCTATTCGTAGCCTCTGATCAAAATCCCGATGAGCGTGAACTGGAGACTTATAAAATGCTAACTGCCAACCTCGGCTTGTAGTTTTCTAATAATTACTTCTAAATCTAGTTTCTCCCATGTTTTATGGATGTCTGCAGAGGACATCACTTCATCCATGATTTTTTTCTGAATTTTGCCCTTGGCCAGAGCATCAGAATATCTCATTTGCTCATGAAATGTTACCATGGAGTATAAGGGTATCCATTGTTGAGGAAACTGATCGTGTAGACGAGCTTCAATTTTCTTTCTGAGAAGGAAATTTTCGTCACCCACAAGGTCTCTCATTTCTATAAAGTTTTGGAGTGCGAGATCAGAGATGGCATCGGCATCAGGCTTACGCATTTGCTCATATGCCGGGAGTACTTTGTCCCAATTATCGTCATGCTCGTCCAGCATTGCGTTAAGCACCCTGCAGTCTTCAAAGCCACTATTCATACCCTGACCATAGAATGGCACAATGGCATGAGAAGAGTCACCAATGATCAAAGTCTTGTTTTTCACCCAGGGGAAGCACTTAATCGTAACCAAAGAAGAAGTAGGATTGCTATGAAAGTCCTTTAAGAGTGTAGGCATCAACCTGATGGTGTCAGGAAAGTTCTCTTCAAAAAAAAGTTGAATTTGATCGTCTGTTTGCAGGCTTTCAAAAGACGGCTTACCCTCAAAAGGAAAGAAAAGGGTACATGTAAAACTACCATCTTGATTGGGTAAGGCGATAAGCATATAATTGCCACGAGGCCAAATGTGCAAAGCATGTTTTTCTAAACCAAAGCTACCACCCATACCAGGTGGTATGGTTAGCTCTTTGTATCCATGCTCGATGTAGTGCTGTGAGAAATTAAATCGATCTGTGCGCTGCATCAATCTTCTCACCACAGAAAAAGCCCCGTCCGATCCAATGATGAGATCGCTTTTAACTTGTTCTCGCTTTCCGTCTTTTTCAAAGTACAGTATGCTTTCATCAAAATTTATTCCGACACAGCTATGGTCAAATTTTATTGTAGCCCCAGCTTCTTCTGCCTGATCCATAAGGAGTGCATTTAGCCCACCTCTTGAAATAGAATTTATAGCCTGTCCTTCACGACCATAAGGCTGAAATGTCAAAAACCCTTCTTCATCATGCATCATGCGACCTCGCATGGGTATGATCATTTTTGCTACCAAATGATCTATGCCTACTTCTTTAAGTGGCCACCAGCCGCGATTACTTAGCGCCAGGTTTATGGATCTACCACCCTCAGCTCCGGCAAGTCTCATGTCTTTTCTCTTTTCGAAAATAGTAACCTTGTAGCCCCGCTTAGCTAAGTAAATGGCCATAAGCGAACCCACCAATCCTGCTCCGGCTATAGAAATATTTTTAACTACAGACATTTTTAATCTATGGTCTTATCTAAAATTTTATAAAAATGATAAACATCTTCAAAGGTATTGTAGAGCGGCACAGGTGCTATTCTAATCACATTTGGCTCTCTCCAGTCAGCAACTACACCGGCTTCACTCAATGCCTTGAATACAGCTTTACCATTATTTTTAGCAAACAAGGACAATTGGCAGCCTCGCTGCTCCTCATTTGCTGGCGTGATCACGTCTACTTTTTGCTGTTCTTTATTTAATTCTTGCATTAAAAACCACAAAAAGCCCGTTAGTTGTTTGCTTTTAGCATGAAGGGCATCCATCGTGGCTTTCTCAAAGATCTCCAATGAAGCTAGGTGGGCAGCGCTTGATAGCACATTCACATTACTCAACTGCCAGCCATCTGCACCTTGCATTGGCTCAAAGCCTTTTTCCATCTTAAAACGCTCATCTTCATTATGACCCCACCATCCGGCAAATCGTGGTAATTCAACGTTTGTGCTATGCTTCTCATGCACAAAAATGCCACTTACCCCTCCAGGGCCGGAATTGAGGTATTTATAACTACACCAAACTGCAAAATCTACATTGTGTTTATGTAACTGTAGCTTCACATTTCCAGCAGCATGAGCTAAGTCAAAGCCCGCATAAGCACCGACATCGTGTGAGGCTTTAGTAATTTGCTCAATATCGAAAAGCTGGCCGGTGTAGTATTGTACACCACTAAATAATACCAGAGCCAGTGAGTCTCCATGTTTATTGATTTCAGCAGTAATATCCTCGGTTCTTAGGGTGTACTCGCCCGCTCTTGGAGCCACTTCTACCAATGATTTTTCAAAGTCATGACCATGAAATTTTATCTGACTTTCTACTGCATACTGATCAGAGGGAAATGCCCCTTTTTCGATCATGATCTTGTATCTTTTGTTGGTAGGTCGGTAAAATGAGACCATCATCAGATGCAAGTTTGAGGTGAGGTTATTCATCGAGACAACCTCAAGGGGTTTAGCCCCTAAGATTTCACCCAGTACCTTTTTGCTGAACTTATGATAATGAAACCAGGGTCTTTTTTTTGCATGAAAATGACCTTCTACGCCCAGGTTAGCCCAATCTTCCAGCTCTTCATCTATAAATTTACTAACGGTTTTTGGTTGAAGACCCAGAGAGTTGCCCGTAAAATAAAGCATATCCTTCCCATTGATTTGTGGGATATGAAATTGATTCCTGTAATCTTTTAACGGGTCTGTTTTATCTAATTGCCTGGCGTAGGCTAAAGAATTCTCAAATTGCATAAAATCTAATTTGCTCAATATTAGGCAAAAATTTCAATCTGTTCACCCCTGATAATACCTTCATGTTTTAACAACCACTTCTTCTTATCAATACCACCGCTAAAACCTACCAGACTACCATCTTTGCCTATTACTCTATGGCAGGGAACAATAATTGGAATTTTGTTTTTACCGTTTGCGGTGCCAGCGGCTCTTATACATTTAAGGTCTCCAAGCCTAATTGCCAAATCGGAGTAACTCATTGAAGCACCAAATGGGATTTCGGTAAGTGCTTGCCAGACTTTGTTTTGAAAGGGTGTGCCTGAAAGTTGGATAGGGACTGTAAACTTGTTGAGCGTTCCATTAAAGTAGCGCATCAATTCATCAACACACCGTTCTGTCAGCGAACTTGAGTTATCTGCCTCGCTGGATTCCTTAAACTCTACGCTGATAATAGATGTATGATCTGCCCTTATGGTCAATGGACCAATAGGAGAATCAATACATTGTTGATAAGTCATTGCTTAAATAAATCGATCATCAACCTCCATTACCTGTCCACAGTTACTGCATGTTCTTTTATCCTCTGAGGTATAAAATTCTTTAAATCGAGGGAGAAAGTCTTTTTCAATATTGGTCAAATGAAAGTATGTATCATGAAGCATGTTGTTACAATTATCACAATACCACTGGAGGCCATCTGTATGATTTTTCTCTCTTTTGCGCTCTATCACCAAACCCACTGATCCCTCGGGCCTAATAGGTGAATGAGGCACTTTGGCAGGGTGCAGATACATATCTCCAGCTTTGATTGGTACATCTACAGCTTTTCCATCTTCTTGTATTTTCACCAAAATTTCACCTTCAAGCTGGTAAAATAATTCTTCCGTTTCGTTGTAGTGGTAGTCTTTACGAGCATTTGGGCCACCAACAATCATTACAATATAGTCGCCTGCATCGGTATAGAGGTTTTTATTTCCGACAGGTGGTTTTAGTAAATCACGATTATCTTCTATCCATTTTTGAAGGTTGAAAGGTCTTTTGATGCCCATATGAGTGTTTTGTTTATTTGTTTATAAATTTAGCGAAATTTGAATGATTCAAACAGTATAAAATATTAAAATGGATTTAAACCTCAAGGGAAAAAGAGCTTTGGTTTGTGGCAGTACACAAGGTATTGGGAGAGCTATTGCAAATGAACTGGCCGAATTGGGCGCTAGTATAACGTTGCTGGCAAGAAATGAGTTGAAGTTGCAAGAAGTGCTTGACGAACTGCCATATTCAGATAGTCAAAAACATCATTACATTTGTGTAGATTTCTCAGATGAAGAAAGGCTTAGAACAGTTATTGATCAGTATTTGATTAAAGAGAATAAGGTTGAAATTCTAATTAACAATACCGGAGGCCCGGCAGGAGGCCCGGCTTCCACAGCGGATACCGAAGATTTTATTCAGGCATTTAGGCAGCACCTTGTGTGTAATCAAATTTTAGCGAAGGCCACAATTCCATTTATGAAAAAAGCAGGTTACGGTAGAATAATCAATGTAATTTCAACCTCAGTTAAGGCACCACTCAAAGGGTTGGGCGTTTCCAATACAGTGCGAGGAGCCGTGGCAAACTGGGCTAAGACATTGGCTAATGAACTTGGTCCTGATGGAATAACTGTAAATAATGTGTTGCCTGGAGCAACTATGACCGCGCGCTTGACTTCAATAATCAAAAATAAAGCCGAAAAGACTGGAAAAAAGGAGGAGGAAGTAAAACAAGCGATGCTATCCCAAATTCCTGCGAATAGATTTGCTGAAGCTAATGAAATTGCAAATGCCGCAGCTTTTCTAGCAAGTCCGGCAGCAGGTTATATCAATGGAATCAATGTGCCTGTAGATGGTGGTAGATTAAGCTGTTTGTAAAACTAATTATGCAAAAAATACAGAATTATATAAATGGAGAGTTGGTAAAACCAATATCTGGTAACTATCTGGATAACTTCAATCCTGCAGAAGGTAGTGTATATAGTCAAATACCAGACTCTGATGCTGAAGATGTTAATCAGGCGGTAGAAGCCGCACAAGCGGCTTTTCAAGGATGGTCTGATACACCTGCAGCTCAACGGGCTGAAGTGCTGAATAAAATTGCAGACCTGATCGATCAAAATCTAACGAATTTAGCTCAAGCGGAGTCGCGAGATAACGGCAAACCCGTTATGCTTGCAGCAAGTGTCGATATTCCCCGTGCGAGTGCCAATTTACGTTTTTTTGCTTCCGGGATTCAGCATTTTGCCTCAGACTCACATTATATGGAAGAGGGAGCAATTAATTATACGTTGAGAAGACCCGTTGGAGTGGCTGGCTGTATCTCTCCATGGAACTTACCGCTTTACCTCTTTACCTGGAAAATATCGCCTGCATTGGCTGCGGGTAACTGTGTAGTGGCCAAACCTTCAGAAATCACACCAATGACTGCTTTTTTATTTTCGAAGCTGTGTATTGAAGCTGGCTTGCCTAAAGGTGTATTAAATATAGTGCATGGTCTTGGCCATAAGGTTGGTCAGGCCATAGTGGAGCATCCTGAAGTACCATTAATTTCTTTTACAGGAGGTACCGCTACTGGCAAGAGTATAGCAGCTACTGCAGCTCCCATGTTTAAAAAGCTATCACTAGAGTTAGGAGGAAAAAATCCAAATATTGTTTTTGAAGATGCCGATATGGACAAGGCTGTAAACACTTCCGTAAAGTCATCATTTGCAAATCAGGGGCAGATTTGCCTTTGTGGTTCTCGTATACTTGTTGAAGAAAGTGTCTATGAAAGCTTTGTAGAAAAGTTTGTTGCAAAAGTTAATCAGCTAAAAATTGGGGATCCTGAGGCAGAGGACACCAACATAGGCGCGGTTGTATCAGAGCAACATATGAAAAAAGTACTTTCTTACATTGCCCTGGCAAAAGAGGAAGGTGGAGTAATATTAACAGGCGGGGAGCGCATAAAGATTAACGGAAGGTGTGAAAATGGCTATTTCTTGCAGCCAACCGTCATTACGGGCCTTCCTCATGATTGCCGTACCAATCAGGAAGAAATTTTTGGACCAGTAGTGACGATCATGCCATTTAAAAAGCAAGAGGAAGCCATTCAATTTGCCAACAGCACTGCTTATGGGTTGTCGGCCACTATCTGGACGGAAAATCTAAATACAGCCCATCATGTGGCACATCAGCTCAAAAGTGGTATCGTTTGGGTCAACTGCTGGCTTCTAAGAGATTTGCGCACCCCATTTGGAGGAATGAAGCAATCAGGCGTGGGTCGTGAAGGCGGCTGGGAAGCACTTAAGTTTTTTACAGAGCCTAAAAATGTTTGCATCAAATTATAAAAAAAGCGTCTTACAGTTTTCACCATAAGACGCTCTATATTTTATTTATTGAAGTCTAGTATTTCTCAGTTTCAGCAAAGAAAAAGCTTCCTTCAATTTGTGCATTTTCGTCAGAGTCAGAGCCGTGGATAGCATTAGCCTCTATTGATTCTGCAAATAATGCTCTAATGGTGCCTTCAGCAGCTTCTTTAGGATTTGTAGCTCCGATAAGCTTTCTGAAATCTTCTACTGCGTTGTCTTTTTCAAGGATCATTGGCACGATTGCCCCAGACGACATGTATGTTGTAAGGTCGTTATAAAAAGGTCTTTCTTTATGCACGGCATAAAACTGACCCGCACGCTCTTTTGTAAGAGCAGTTTTTTTCATTGCAATGATCTTGAAACCCGCTTCTTCAATCATTTTAGTAATTGCTCCTGTATTACCAGCGCCAACAGCGTCTGGCTTTATCATAGTGAATGTTCTCTTTCCAGCCATATTTTTTGATGATTTTTAAATTTTGCCGCAAAAATAGAAGATTATTTTTTAAATAGGATCATCTTCTGAATTCATCTTTAAACTAAGTTGGTATTTTGTAATTGAGTTATTTATTATCAATTTTGCCGTTTATCAAACAGACCGCTTTGCTAAAACAAAGCGTGTAAAAGAGCTAATGCAGAATTTAGAAGCATTTAAATCACTTATAAATACTCCACAAAAAGTTGTAATCACCACGCACCACAAACCCGATGCAGATGCTCTGGGCTCATCGTTGGGCTTGGCGGGGTTTTTAAAGAAGAAAGGGCATGAAGTGACGGTAATCACACCTACAGACTATGCACAGTTTCTTTACTGGATGAAAGGCAATGAGGAGGTAATAATTTATAATGAAGGGAAAGAAAAAGAGTCTGAAACATTAGTAGAGCAGGCTGATTTAATCTTTTGCCTTGATTTTTCTAGTCTTAAAAGAATTAATGAGCTAGGAGAGTTGGTACGAAAAAGCGAGGCGAAAAAAGTGCTTATCGATCATCACCTGGAGCCAGAAGATTTTGCTGAGTTTGAACATTGGAGTACCAATGCAGCAGCTACTGCTGAGCTTGTGTATGATCTTATTTGTCAATTAGGAGAAAAAGAGCTTATCGATAAAGATATAGCTGAAAGCCTATACGCGGGCATTATGACCGATACTGGTAGCTTCAAACACCCTAATACAACGGAAAACGTGTTTATGACTTGTGCCAAATTGATTGGACATGGTGCGGACACTTCGAAAGTTTCAAAGCTTGTTTATGATACCAATTCAGTAAATAGGGTCAGATTTTTAGGCTATGCTTTATATGAAAAGCTTAAAATCATTGATGAGTATCATACGGCCTATTTTGCGGTAAGCGCTGAGGAACTCAAAGAATTCCACTCTAAAACTGGCGATACCGAAGGTCTGGTAAATTATGCCTTATCTATTGAGGGAATTAAATTTGCAGCGGTAATTATTGATCGTACCGAAGCTGTGAAAATGTCGTTTAGGTCAATAGGAGACTTCTCTGTAAACGAGTTTGCCAGGGCTCATTTCAGTGGTGGTGGTCATAAGAATGCTGCCGGAGGTATTTCGCATGAGTCATTAACTGATACCATTGAAAAATTTGAAGGACTGCTAAAAGACTATTCAGAAGAACTAACACCAGCCGTAAAGGCGTTTATATAAATCAATTTTAGAAAAAAGTAAATATATAATTTGATGATAAAACTAACTAAATCTATTGTGTTGTTGGCTTTTGTAGTGGGATTTGCTGCATGTAACACAACTACAGAAAAGAAAACCCCATCAGGTCTGACATATACAGTAATCAGTTCTGGAGAGGGTGAACCAGCTACGGATGGTCAGTACCTTATAATGAATATGATCTACAAAGATGGCGGAGACTCTGTGTGGATAGATACTGAAGAGCGTGGGTACCCAATGGTTATCCAGAAGCAAGATTCCGTTTGGTTAAATAGCGAGGGGAGTATTGAACAGGTATTTATTGACTTCAAAGAAGGTGATAGCGTGCAGTTTACTGTAAAAGCTGACGACCTCTTTAAAAATACCTGGAAGGCCGAATTACCTGAAGGTGTAAATGCAGATGACCAATTCAAATTCATTATCGGAGTGGATAAAGTTTTCGATGAGGCTGGTCTAAGAGCGTGGCAACAAGAAATGATGGCCAAGCAGCAAAAAATGCAAGCTGAAAAAGCAGCTGAGCAATTAAAAGAAGATGTTGCAGCCATCGATCAGTATCTGGAAGAAAATGATATCGAAGCACAAGAAACACCATCTGGCTTGAGGTACGTAATCAAAGAAGAAGGCAATGGAGAAAATGCTGAGACTGGTGATATGGTTGAAGTAAGCTATGCCGGCTATGTCTTAAATGGCGAATATTTCGATACGAGCTACGAAGATATTGCAAGAGAAAAAGGGTTGTACAACGAGCAAAGAGAGTATAAGCCTTATGGTTTTAAATTAGGTGCAGGTACTGTGATCAAAGGCTGGGATGAAGGCTTGACATACCTTAGTGAAGGTGGAAAAGCAACATTATATGTTCCATCACCTTTAGCATATGGCCCACGAGCAAGAAGCGCAGAGATTGGACCAAACTCTATACTTGTATTTGATGTAGAACTTGTAGGTGTTGAAAAAGGTGAATAAAATAATAAGAACTCTTAGCCTTGCAGCCGTTGCTGTGGGGCTAATTACTTTCTCAGGTTGTTTGCCTGATGATAGTGAAGCATTTACCTGTGGCTTGACTCCAAACCTTTCAGTAAATCAAACACAGCTCGATAAAGATGTGGAGGCTATTGAAGCCTATTTAACTGATAATAGTATTACTGCTGAAGTGCATTCATCAGGGCTAAGATATGTAATTGATGTTGCTGGGGAAGGTAATCAACCAAATCTATGTAATGCAGTTTCGGTCAACTATAAAGGATCATTAATGTCTGATGGGTCGGTATTTGATGAATCGACTAATGCTATAACCTTTCCATTATCTAACCTGATCGCTGGGTGGCAAATAGGCATCCCATTGATCAAACAAGGAGGGAGTATTACCTTATATATACCCTCTGTATACGGTTATGGTGAGTCTGGCACAGGAGATGGCAGTATCCCATCAAATGCTAATCTAATTTTTGAAATTGACTTGGTAAGAGTACAATAAAGTCAGTACTGATGGAAATCTGCTTTGCAACAAATAACAAAAACAAATTAAGTGAAATCAGGGAGCTCCTTCCTGATTTCAAAATATTGAGCTTATCCGATATAGGTCATAGTGGTGATTTGCCAGAAGATCAAAAAACATTGGAGGGCAACTCCCATCAAAAAGCAGAATTCGTCAGGGATAAATATAAAATCAATTGTTTTTCTGATGACACAGGTCTTGAGGTATTTGCCCTGGACGGAGAGCCTGGCGTTTATTCTGCCAGATATGCGGGTGTACATCATGATTCAGAAGCAAACATGAAATTATTGCTGGAAAATTTGGGCGATCTAAAAGATCGATCAGCACAATTTAGAACAGTGATTACTTTTATGTTTGACAAAAAAGTAAAACAATTTGAAGGAGTGGTAAAAGGAACTATCCTAAAAGAAAAGAGGGGAGAGAAAGGGTTCGGCTACGATCCAATATTTGTTCCTAAAGGCTTTGACAAAAGTTTTGCAGAGATGACCGCAGAAGAGAAAAATAATGTCAGCCATAGAGGAGAGGCTGTAAGAAAATTAGTTAAGTACATTCAAACGCACTTTCAGTAAATGAAACCCTATTTGATTGGTATAACAGGTGGTAGCGGCTCAGGGAAGACCTTTTTTTTAAATAGCCTTCTTGATCAGTTCGGTAAGGATGAGATATGCCTGCTTTCGCAGGATAATTATTATTTACCTCGAGAAGAGCAGCCCCTTGATGAAAATGGGGTTAAGAATTTTGATACACCCAAATCAATAAATGCCGCTGAACTCTCCGTTGATGTGGCTAAACTCAAAGCAGGTAAAGGGTTTGAGCGATTAGAATACACTTTTAATAATCCGGACGTAACTCCAAAGATGCTCAAATTTGAGGCAGCTAAAATAGTTGTTATAGAAGGGTTGTTTGTGATGCACTATCCTGAAGTTGAGAAAATGTTAGACCTCAAGTTGTTTATTGATGCCAAGGATCACATCAAGTTAAAGAGAAGAATTATCAGAGATAAGGTTGAGCGAGGATACGATCTCGATGACGTCCTTTATCGATTTGAGAAACATGTGATGCCGAGTTATGATAAATATCTCGAGCCACTGAGACACAAAGCTGATCTGATAATTCCTAACAACGATCACGTAGAGAATGCATTAGACGTGTTGGTGGGTTTTTTGAAGTCAAAGCTTAATACACAATAGCTAACTTGTTTTATAACTGAGAATCGCTACATTTGTGGCCATCTTATGAGAAAACTGATAAATACGGCTATACTAAAAGAAGGACTTGCCCTAACATTGGGCATAGTGGCGGCCATTGCTATCTTATTTTCTCAAACAGCATTTGTGTCAGAAAAACATACTTCTGATGTGGAGACACACCAGTCTTCTGATGATGATAACGCTGAAAACACGCATGATATAACAATTATCGCTCAAGATGCTGTTTCATCAATAGCTCAATTGACATTGGCAAATGGGCTCCATTTCATTACCGATATCGATCAAAATGAGACCGAAACTGTAAAGGTACACTTCGATCAGAAGATTGATTTCAATTCCTATTTCAAGACACTCTTTCGTTTAATAATATCTCCTAACGCGCCCTAGTAGGCCGTTATTTATTTCATATCCCTTCCAGCAATATTTTGCTGGCTATTACAACTATTAATAAAACAACAAAAATAAATTTTATAGAAATGAGAAATAAAGGTGCAGTAATCTTATTGACTGTAGTGATTACACTGCTTTGTGTGTATTACCTATCTTTTACTTTTGTATCAAGAGGCATACAACAAGATGCAGTGCAGTTTGCTACTGAAGAATCTGGTGTAGTTGACTTATCTAAAAAACAAGCTTATTTAGATTCTATCTGGAACCTACCGGTCTACAATCTATTTGGAGTAGAGTACACCTATAAGGAAGTGACAGAAACGGAGTTAAATCTTGGTCTTGACCTTCAGGGTGGAATGTACGTAGTGCTAGAAGTTTCACCAGTAGAAATTATTAAGGGGCTAAGCGGTGATAGTGAAAACCCGAATATGCTTCAGGCTATAAAGGAAGCTCAGGAGAAGAGAAAAGATAGCCAGGCTCGTTTTGGAGAGCTTTTCTATGAATCTTATGCAGCTTTAACAGACAAGCCTTTGGCCGATATATTTGCAACAGCGTCTAACCGTGGTAGAATAAGCCGTGGTGATAGCGATGAGCAAGTGATGGAAGTGATCAATAGTGAGATAGATGATGCCATTGACAGGTCGTTTATCATTTTAAGAACACGTATTGACCAGTTTGGTACATCACAGCCAAATATTCAAAAACTACAGGGAACAGGTAGAATTCAAATAGAAATACCTGGTGCTGACAACCCTGAAAGGGTTAAGAAACTATTACAAGGAGTTGCTAAGTTGGAGTTTTGGGAAGTAGCTGAGCTAAGAGACCTTAATGACAACCTTGTGGCTATCAATGATATGCTTGTAAAAGAAGAGCAGGCTAATGCACAACTAAATGGGACTGATTTAGATGCAGATGAGGCCCTAGACCAGGCAGAAGACTCAGATGAGAATTTAGCTGACTTATTATCAGCAGATGGAGAAGAAAGTACCGATACAACAGCTGTTGACTCTGATACTACAGAGGATAGTGGCCTTGACTCTCTAACGAATACGCAGGTTTCTCCACTTTTTGCCTTAACAAAAGCACAAGGAGGATTGATCTACAGTGTTAGTGATACTGGCCAAATTGGTGAGATTCTAAGAAGGAAAGAAGTTAAGTCTTTATTACCAAGAACAGTTAAACCTCTGTGGGATGTAAAGCCGACCATTAACGAGCAGACAGGCGAAGAGTTACTACAATTACATTTTGTGACAGTTGGTAGAGGAGGTAAAGCCCAGCTTACTGGTGAGGTGATCACTGATGCACGTCAGGATTTGGATCAAATGTCGCGACCAGCTGTAAGCATGCAGATGAATGCACTGGGTACAAGAGTTTGGAGAAAGATGACAGCTGAGGCAGCCAGTCAAAACCCACAAGGTAGAATAGCTATCGTACTTGATGATTATGTGTATTCTGCTCCATACGTAAATCAAGAAATCGCAAATGGTAACTCTCAAATCTCTGGAAACTTTACAATCGAAGAGGCAAAGGACCTAGCCAATATCCTTAAGGCAGGTTCGCTACCAGCCCCAACTCGAATTGTAGAAGATGAGTATGTAGGGCCTACTTTAGGTAAACTCGCTCAAAAGCAGGGTATAGTATCTATTGTTTCTGGTTTAGTGATCGTAGTATTATTTATGATCGCCTATTACGCCAAAGGTGGTCTGGTAGCCAACGTAGCATTGGTATTCAACATCTTCTTTATAACAGGAATATTGGCCCAGTTTAATGCGGCCCTTACACTTCCAGGTATTGCAGGTATTGTATTGACCATTGGTATGTCGATTGATGCGAACGTACTGATTTTTGAGCGTATACGAGAAGAGCTCAGAAATGGGGTGAAACTTCGGGAAGCAATCAACTTGGGTTACAGAAAAGCCTTTAGTTCAATTGTCGATGCTAACGTTACTACGTTCCTGACAGCCGTAATTCTTTATGTTTTAGGCCAAGGCCCTGTAAAAGGGTTTGCCATTACACTTATGATCGGTATTGTTTGTTCATTCTTCTCTGCTGTATACATCACAAGAGTAGTAGTGGAGTGGATCACTAAAAAAGGTGACGAGAGCAAGGTATCATTTAAAACACCGCTTTCTGGTGGATTACTCTCAAACCTTAAAATCGACTTTATGGGTAAGAGAAGAATTGCCTATATCTTCTCAACTATATTTATTGCAGTGGGACTTTCTCTTGTAGCCGTACAGGGTTTAAATCTTGGTGTTGATTTTAAAGGTGGTAGATCTTATGTAGTAAGTTTTGAAGATCCGATAGTGGCTACGGATATGAAAGTGGCGCTAAGCGAAAGCTTTGAAGGCAAAGGTACAGAGGTGAAAAACTTTGGTGGTAATAACACCGTGAAAGTAACTACTTCATACCTGGTAGAAGACGAAACTGATGAGGCTGATGATAAAGTGCAGGCAGCGTTAATAAGTGGTATAGAGTCATTTACAGGTCAGTCTTATGTTACATCGGCAGAGTTGATCGATGAAAGTCATTTCACCATTTCTGGTAAGTCTAAAGTAAGTGCTACAATAGCCGATGATATTAAAAACGCTTCTTACGAGGCAGGTATCTTCTCAATCATAGTCATCTTCCTATACATCTTTGTAAGATTTAGAAAGTGGCAGTTTAGTACAGGTGCCATTATCGCACTCATCCATGATACATGTTTTGTATTCTCAGCATTTGCCTTTGCAGGCTTGCTAGGTGTACAATATGAAATAGATCAGGTATTTGTAGCTGCCTTGTTAACAATTATAGGTTACTCAATAAATGATACGGTGGTTGTATTTGATAGAATCAGAGAGTACCTAAACTTAGGTACAAGTACTGACAGATTACAGATTTTTAATACTGCCATCAATGGTACACTCAACCGGACAATGATTACATCAGTCACTACACTCATTGTAGTATTGATCTTATTCTTATTCGGTGGGGAAGTGCTTAGAGGATTTTCTTTTGCCTTGCTGGTTGGTATTCTTGTAGGTACTTACTCTTCAGTATTCATTGCGTCACCAGTTGTGGTTGACCTTGACAAGAAGAAAGTAACTAGCTAATCACAAGAAACTCAACAAAAAAGGGCTTGCGATTTTTCGCAAGCCCTTTTTTGATTTATGCTAGTCTGACTCTGACTAAACTTATAGCTATTTTTTAAAGTAAAGTGTATTAAAGTATTGAACCCTTTTCCATGGAATGTAGAGCTCCCACCAATGTAATTCAATGCCTTGTGTTTTTAAACGCCAATAATCCAACAATGGTCGGTATAGTACTGCGTAGCCGATAAGGCCAAAAGCAAGTATTCCGTTACCCGGCTGGTGGAAAATATAAATGAGTAAAAGGGGAGATAGAATCAGAAAGTAGTAATGTATCAGCTTTTTCATAACAATTGTATAGCGATATGTGTGCAAGCCCATGTAACCGTAGTTTACTCAATTACGATTATATCAGATCGTTTATCTACGGGTTTACATTTCTCGTTCTTTTGAACAAAGTTACCAAGTTGAAATACAAGTGGCCTCTCTGTTGATATATCAGATTTATTCACTTCAACCTCAAACGTTCTTAAGTCTACGTAAGACATACTATGAAATAGCAATGTTAGTTTATCTTGGTTAAAGGGTAGTTTAAAAGTTCCGCAAGTGTCCGTTACGGTTCCAATAGTTGTGCCCTTAATAATAACATTGCAAGCCAGAATAGGATTCCTCTTTTTATCTATTGTGATTCCCTTAATAGTGTCAGTCTGCCCGTATAAACTAAAGCTAAAAAGCACGAGCGTGAAAGATAGAACATTACTTCTAATCATGACTACTAATTACATTTCTGGTAACGTACATGTTATTGCATTACCACGCTTAATTGAGGTGAAAGTAATATTTTTTGTGTTTTGAACCAAGCCGCAGTGTTTTTGGCGAAGAACCTTCTACATCCGACCAAGCGCGAAGTTGACTGAGCGCCAAGGAGCCCCAAAAACCCTAAAGGAAGAACTACAGAACTTAGCAAAAAACACGAAACACAAGAAATATGGCCTGGTTACACTTGCGTGATTAAAAGTGAGTAAAGGCATGAATGCAATATGGTGTAAGCGGCCTAGTTTGAATTCAGTATCTTTTTTAATTGACTATTTCCTGACTGTCTGGTCAAAGAGTCAAGGTATAGTTCCGATTGTATGCTGTCTCCGAAATAGGAGTAATAATTATATGCTTTGAGATATCTAAACCCTTTATTTTCCCAGTTATTACCAATCCAATTAAAAAGAGCCTGTTCATATAGAGAATCTGATAATTGATAGGCTATTTTATTTTTAATCACCTGAAAGTTTGATTGATAGGCGAAATATTCAGGGATTCTATTAAATGCCACCCAGGCTCTATCTGGCTGTCCACGTTGTAAATATACATGTGCATTTTTCAATTGGTCAAGTGCGTTCATGTATTCACCCCCCATCCATCCATATTCTAGCTTATTGATTGAGTTGAAAATAAATGCTTGGCCAAAGTTTATACCTGTGTTGTAGGATTCGATGTTCGAGATGTAAATATTATCACCTTGTGTTAATAGTTCGAAGTCAGCTATTTCAAATTGACCTTGTGATATAATCGATAAAACAAGGTGAGCCTTTGTCTCCTCAACATAAAACCTCGACACTTCGATTAAAGAGCTATCATTGACCATTTGAGACAGTCTTCTCAAATACTCATCAAAAGTATTTAAATGTTCAGATCTGAAATTTTCCCACCTAGCTATCTCGGCTCTATCTTTTAATCCAAGGCTGGTAATTGTGTCCTCTAGGCTTTGAAAAGTAAGTTTGGGATAGAAGGAGTCCTCTAGTTTATCCGTTTTCCTGTTTTTAATGAGATAGATTAATTTCTTGCCATATTTTTTGTATTCAGATTCACTCAGCAATTCATCTGACGTGTTTGAGCAGGAAAAAAGGAATAGTAAAATAAATGAGTAATATTTCATCGTGAATGATACTGGCTGCTAACGTACGTGTATAGCATTTCGTGCCGCACCCGTACTTAATTGAGGTGAAAGTAATATTTTTTGTGTTTTGAACCAAGCTCTACTATCCTTGGCGAAGAGCCTTCTACGTCAGCGCTGCGCAACTGCACTTGCGCCCTGCAAAATAATCTCAAGGAAGAACTACAGACCTCAGCGAAGAACACGAAACACAAGAAATATGGACCAGTCGCA
This sequence comes from Fulvivirga sp., assembly GCA_965227525.1. Taxonomy (GTDB): domain Bacteria; phylum Bacteroidota; class Bacteroidia; order Cytophagales; family Cyclobacteriaceae; genus Fulvivirga. Next base: position 1,394,479 of record OZ245762.1, read on the forward strand.
CTTGCTTAATGAATAATGAGTAAAGGCATGAATGCTAGTTCCCATGCTATAATCCTCAGATAGTAAATTGAATTACAACCAAAGGATTACAGGCATGAAAGAATTAGTTACACATAAGTTATACATTGGAATTGACGTTCACAAGCGTCAGTGGTCAGTAAGTATTTTTACAGCACACCTACATCATAAGACCTTCAGTCAGTCACCCCATCCTGCTGTTCTTAAAGCTTATATTGATAAGCATTTTTCTGAAAATTATCAGGTTTACTGTGCCTACGAAGCCTGCAAATTTGGTTATTGGATACAGAGAGAGCTAGAGAGCTACGGTTATGACTGCATTGTTATAAATCCGGCTGATGTACCGACCACCAACAAAGAGAACTCCGAAAAGACCGATCCTGTAGATAGTCGGAAAATAGCCAAAGCGCTAAAGGCCGGGATGTTACGAGGGATTTACATTCCCAGTCCTGAGCTGGAGGGTCACCGCCAATTATTCCGATACCGCAAGAAGCTATGGGGAGACCTAGTAAGAATAAAGAACCGGATTAAAGATAAGCTGATTAGCTCAGGAGAGGGCATACCTGCTAAGTTTGACAACCCGTATTGGACCAAAGCCTTTTTGTACTGGTTGACGGAAGTGGAACTACCGAGTGCAACCATGCGCACCACTCTGGATCTATTACTCAAGCAATACCATCAAATTCACCGCCACTTTCTGGATACTTCCATTGAGGTCAGAAAGCTTCAGCGGCTTAGTAGATATAAACGTGATGCAAAGTTACTACGTCAGATACCAGGTATCGGGCCGTTGACGACTGTGCAATTATTGGTTGAGCTAGGAGATATTAATCGGTTTTCAAATTTCAGGAAGTTTAATAGCTATATCGGCCTAAAGCCGATGACTCACTCCAGTGGAGACAATGATAGGAAGGGCTATATAACCTATCGCAGTCATCAAGGACTTCGCAGCTCAATCGTTGAGTGTGCGTGGACAGCCGTTCAGCGCGACCCTGCCTTATTACAGAAATATGAGCAATTGCTTAGTAATCATACAAAGAAGCGAGCCATAGTGATCATTGCTCGTAAGTTATTGTCAAGGATATATCATGTACTTAAAACCAAAGAGCCTTATGTAGTTGGATTAATAAAATAGCGTCAAATTGATTAGAGTTTAAAGAAAGCCGAATGACCAAAACACTTTACCTGACTCCTCAACACCGTGTGAGACTCTAAGATCTCTTGCTGCTAGTATGGTGCAGGTATTCACAAAAAATTAACGGGAAACTGTGGTCCCGATAGGTCGGGAACTACTAATGGAAGTATGGCTTATTTTAATTCTTATCAAGATAATTATTGAATCCTTATTCCGTCAAGGACATAGCAGGTGGACACCCCACCGCACCGGCACTGCTATGTCCATCCTTGACCGAAAACGATTCAATAAATGTGGGACCACAAGAATTAAAAACATCCAAAACAAGAAAATAAAGAGGATTAATTATTAAATTGTATCACAAGGGATTATTCATGGAATATGATGTTAGGGAGCGCATTTATTCATTAATAATAGATTTATTGTTAAGCCTTCATTTAGAAGTATTGATGATCTGTAAATCTGTAAGGCAGCAATAGCTTCAACTAAATTAACATCTTGAAAGTGCAGCTGTTCTGTTGAAATATCATGAAATCTAGGGTCATTTCTTAACAATGGATTCTTTTGAGGTAAAAAAGATATTTGACTCCTTTTTAAACCATAATTACTTAGAGTTTCTGTGTATTTGTCAAGTTCGTTATTAAGCTTAGTCGCAAGGCCATCATTAAACATTAGTTGATTGATTTGAGTGGTTGAATGTGGATCGAAATACAATCCATTTATATCATATCCACCTGAAGCCTCAATCATTTGATCTTTGACGCTATCTAGAAGTCCAAGTAATTCAGATGTTCTATGTCGAAGCTCAAGTATGTCAGCATATTTTGACGAATCTTGTCCAAGTAAATTTTCCAACTGTTCCATTGACTGATAATGGAATGTTTGTGTGACGTATTCTAATAGGTAATTATTCAAGTCATAACGTTCTGGGTATTCTTGGTCGTTGCATGATAAACAAAAAATAATAGCAGTGAAGTATAGGTAAGTCTTTTTCATATTATTGATCTTGGAAAATGCGAGGAGTGGTGCTCCCTAACATGCGAGTATATACAATGGCATATACTTACACTTGTAAAATGCTAATCTATTACTTTTTTCTCTTTCATTTTAATACCTACTCCAGTAGTTAGGGTTTAGCAGCATCAATACTGTGAAAAGCTCAAGTCGGCCTAAAAGCATGAGCATAGCTAAAAGCCATTTACCAAAAGGAGTAATGGAAGCAAAATTATTCACTGGCCCGACATCACCCAGCCCCGGTCCAATATTTCCAAGACTCGTGGCTACTGCACCCAAAGCTGTATTAAAATCGACACCGGTGAAAGAAATAAGAAAAACACCAATGGCATACACTAACACATAGATCATTACAAAAGCGAGCACATTATAAGTAATATCTCTACTTACGGCCTGTCCATTGTGCCTCACAGGTATAACTGCAGAAGGATGCAACTGCCTTTTCATTTCAAGGAAACTGTTTTTGAAAAGTAACGTATGGCGTACAATTTTAATCCCTCCGGCTGTAGAGCCAGCGGAAGCACCCACAAACATCAATAAAAAGAAAATGACCGTGAGAAATGGTGCCCATTTAGTATAATCAGCAGTAATGTACCCTGTAGTGGTGATTATCGAAACTACCTGAAAAAGGCTGTCTCTAAATGACTTTTCAAAACCTTCCCAGTTAGAGGAGAAAACAAAAAAGGCAATAAATATTGAGAGAAATACTGACAGGAGCAGGTAGTTTCTAAACTCTTCATTTTGCCAGGCTTTCAAAAACTTACCTTTCAGCCCAAAGTATGTAATCGTAAAGTTTGTACCTGCCAAAAACATAAAGAAGATAATAACATACTGAATGTAGGCAGAGTTGTAATGAGCAATACTTGCGTTCTTAGTTGAAAAACCTCCCGTAGCCATTGTGGTAAGCGAGTGATTGATCGCATCAAAAAACGTCATGCCACCAAACATAAGCAAGACACACTCTGTAAGTGTGAGGCCGAGATAAATCAACCATAGCCTTTTGGCTACTTCCTTGATTCGTGGCTTCATTTTATCAGGAGAAATGCCCGGTGCCTCTGCAACAAAAAGCTGCATGCCACCAATACCTAAAAGTGGTAAAATGGCTACAGCAAGCACAATGATACCCATACCGCCAATCCACTGGGTAAGGCTTCTCCAGAACAGAATGCCTTTTGGTAGGCTTTCGATATCATTTAGAATGGATGCTCCCGTTGTTGTAAAACCCGATATGGTTTCAAAAAAAGCATTGGTAAAGTCAGGTATTGATCCGGATAACAGAAATGGTAAAGTACCAAAAAATGACATACTCAGCCAGCCAAGTGTCACGATGAGGTAGCCATCTCTTTTCTTAAGCTCTTTATTTTTGTCTTTTTGTGTAAGAAACCAGATGATTGCCCCACTGGCTATAGCAATAGCACCTGCTAGTAAAAGGTGCCAAACGGGTTCGCGATAGTATATTGAGAACGGTAGACAAATCCACATAAACCCGCCATTGAGCATTATGAGGAGACCTAGAATATTTGCTATCAGTTTGAAGTTAAACTTCATGTAGTCGGGAAGATATTGTAATTAAAAGGTAATATAAATCGATTATTTAAAAAACTCCTCTACTTTATGTATGCAATTTGGCCTGCATAAAACTACAGCCCGATCTTTAGGTCTGAATTGAAAATCTCCCATTGTAGTATAACCGACCCCATTTCTCACTACGCCACCGATTATTGCTCCTTTAGGAAAATCGAGGTTTTTAATTTCTCGTTCAGTGATTTTAGAGCCTGCTTTTACGATAAATTCGAGAATTTCAGCATCAACACCGTGAATACTTGTGAGGGAAATAACTTCACCTTCTCTAATGTACCTGAATATAAAGTTGGCAGCGATCAATTTTTTGTTGATCATCGTATCTACACCAATGTTTTGGGAGAGGTGTATGTAATCAATATTTTCAACTAGAGAAATGGTCTTCTTTACATTCCTGTTTTTTGCCACCAGGCATGAAATGATATTTGTTTCTGAGTTTCCGGTAACAGCAATGAATGCGTCCATTTCGTTAATACCTTCTTCTTCAAGTAGCTCAACGTCACGACCATCACCACAGATTACCATGGCATTTTTTAGTTGATCAGCCAACTCGAAGCATTTCTCCTTATCGCTTTCAATGAGCTTTACGTTGTACTTTCGGCTGAGTCGCTTTGCAGCATGAAAACCTACCTTACTTCCCCCCAGGATCATGATGTTCTTTATTTCCTGCTTTTTTCTTCTCGATAGTTCCAAAACTCTATCAACGCCATCTGGTTGAGCAATAAAGTAAGCATGGTCACCTTCAGTAAACTTATTGTCGCCATGCGGAATAATGGTTTCATTATCTCTGAGAATCGCAACAGTTACAAAGTTTTGGTTTGGATTTAAATGTGCTGCTTCTACCAGAGTTTTGCCGTTCAAGTCATTTTCGGCATCGATTGTAACACCAACCAGAGAGAGCTTACCTTCATCGAAGTCGAAAGTATCGGTGATGGCAATCTCTTTGAGCAGTCGCTTTATCTCTTTGGCAGCCAATGATTCAGGAGAAATAATCTCATCTATTCCCAGATCTTTAAGGTCGAGCTTTTCTTTGTTGAGCAAGTATTCAACATTTTGAATTCTTGCAATTGTTTTCTTGGCGCCTAGATGCTTGCCTATTATCGTTGTTGTGAGATTGGTTTCTTCAGAAGATGTTACAGCAATTAATAGGTCAGCATTTTTGATGTCGGCTTCTTCCAACACGTTATATGATGTAGAGTTACCTCTAATTATACCCACGTCAATACTTGATGAGGCTTGCTTCAGCCTGTCCATATCTCTATCAACAAGTATGATGTCGTGCTCTTCATAGGCCAACAGTTTGGCCAAATGAAACCCAACATCTCCTGCGCCTGCAATGATTATCTTCATAGCAATATTAACTCACTGGTGAATGTATTGTTATTTAATTTATTCATTTGTAGCGCTGCTATATTCCAACCTAAAACCAGCAGATACAAGTCCCTTTAAAGTGTCTTGTCTCATATACTGCTGCAAGCTTAAACTATAACTACCCTTTGTGGCAAATGAGATGTTTTCCTGAATCAGAAATTGATGAGAAAAAATATCTCCTAGCCCCGAGCCCTGAGGTTCCCCGGTTTTGGCGTCATAGAGATTTTTATTAATCAGATTTTCAGTGATTGTGTTTCCTGTAGAATCCAACAACTGATACTTTACATATAGATTGTGATAGGGATAAGTATTGGTATTTCGAACATTAAGAAAAAGGTTGTATGATTTGTCTGGCTGATCTATTTCAAAGTTGAAAGATTGTACACTATCTGCTAACCAGAATTTCTGATCGAAATCGGCATACTCCTCAAAAACACGCCTATCGTCACAAGAAAACTGAGAGATCAATAAGCATAAGAAAATTAAGTAATTAAGCTTCATTTACTTTTTTTGATTGGAATTTTTATTGCTCCCTTTAGGTCCTTTGTTATGACGTGGTTTTCTACGCTTATTTTTTCTCCTCTTTTTCCCTTTACCACCTCCTTTAGGACTATACTTTTTGTCCATCTTCTCGAGGTCGCTATTGAGTGCAACTGCATCTTTGTCAGGTTCGTTGTCTTCTAATAGAGATGCTGGTTTTTTACCACCTTTGTTAAGAGTTAAAATTTCATTTACTCTGTAAGTCTTAATCGGTATCCAGGTGTTTTCATCATCATAGCCAAACCACATGATTTTTCTGAAAATATCTGTTTTTTGAAGTTTGGCTTTACCTTTTTCTGTTACCAAAGGCCCATCTAGTTGTGGGATGTCTTCTAAGGCATCGAGGTAGGTGTCCAGTTCATAATTGAGGCAGCATTTTAACCGACCACATTGCCCGGATAGCTTACTTGGGTTGAGCGATAGGTTTTGATACCTGGCGGCACTTGTAGATACGCTTTTAAAATCACTAAGCCAGGTAGAGCAGCACAACTCTCTGCCACAAGACCCAATACCCCCAAGTCTTCCGGCTTCTTGTCTCAGACTTATTTGCCTCATCTCTACTCGGATTCTAAATTCAGCGGCTAAAAGCTTAATAAGTTCTCGAAAATCAACCCGGTCATCTGCTGAATAGTAAAAAGTGGCTTTTGAATTATCTGCCTGGTATTCAACATCCGACAGTTTCATTTGAAGCCCTAATTTGTCTATTATCTCCCGAGTCCGGAAAAGCGTAGGAAGCTCCCGATTTTTTACTTCTTCGTATTTTTCCAGGTCTTTTTGATGAGCGATACGGTAAATTTTTCTTACCTCATCGTCATTTTTTACCTTCTTTTTTTGCATCTGAAGACGCACAAGCTCACCCTGAAGACTTACATGGCCAATGTGATGGCCATTAGGCACGTCAACTACTACGGTATCTCCTGTAGTTAAATCAAGGCTGGCAGAATTTCTAAAAAATTCTTTGCGACCACCTTTAAATCTAATTTCAACTACATCAAATTTATCTACAACTGGCAAATCCATATTAGAAAGCCAGTCAAACACATTCATTTTATTGCAACCTCCGGTATGGCAGCCTCCGTTGCTTTTACAGCCTTTTACTTCTCCATTTCCAGAGCTACACGTACTACATCCCGACATATCTTTCTTTTTTTCGTTCTACCACTTCTAAAGATAGTAAAATGATATTTAATCTAGATGGAGGGCTAAAATATCTTTGCCAATATCTTTTCTGAAATACATACCATCCCATGAAATATGATTGATGCCATTGTAGCTCTTGTCGAGGGCTTCTTCCAGGGTGTCGGCCATACCTGTGATAGCCAAAACACGACCACCACTTGTAAGTATTTCGTAATCTTTTGGAGCCGTACCGGCATGTATTATAAGCGCGTTGGTTACGTCTGCTAAGCCTGCAATAGACTTTCCTTTTTCATAGCTGCCAGGGTAGCCGCCCGAGACGGCCACAACAGTTGAGGCATATTGTGAATTGATTTCAATCTTGTGATTTTTTAGTCCTCCTTTCGCACTGGCAAGAAGTATATCCACCAAATCATTGTTGATTCTAGGAATTACGACCTGAGTTTCAGGATCACCCATTCTCACATTGTATTCTATTACATAAGGGTTGTTATTTACGTTCATTAAGCCTATAAATAAGAAGCCCTTGTAAGGAATACCTCTATTTTTTAAGCCATTAATGGTAGGTTCTACAACTTGAGATTTCACTTTATTGAGAAAGTCGTCATTGGCAAAACTTACCGGAGAGACCGCCCCCATACCACCAGTATTGAGTCCCGTATCTCCTTCACCAATTCTTTTATAGTCCTTCGCCTCAGGTAATATCAGGTAGTCTTCACCATCGGTTAATACAAATACAGAAAGCTCTATACCATCAAGAAATTCTTCGATGAGTACGGTGTCACCTGCCGCACCAAATTGCTGATCCAGCAGCATAGACTTAAGTCCTTTTTTTGCCTCCTCATATGATTCGCAAATCAATACGCCCTTACCTGCTGCAAGACCGTCAGCCTTTAAAACAACTGGTAAATTGCATGTATCCAGATAGAGTAGACCATCATCGATGTTTTCTTTAGAAAAGCTTTTGGCCTTCGCTGTAGGTATTTTGTTTTCTACCATAAAGGATTTGGAGAAATCCTTGCTTCCTTCCAATCGTGCTCCCTCTTTTCCAGGTCCTACGAAAGCAACCTCTCTGAGCGCGCTATCTTTTTCGAAGTAGTCTCTAAGTCCATTGACCAATGGGTCTTCTGGCCCAACTACCACAAGCTCAATACTATTTTCAATCACAAAAGTGCCTATGGCATCAAAATCATTAAGCTTTAGATTTACATTTTGAGCCACTTGGGTAGTGCCAGCGTTCCCTGGTGCAACATATAGGTTAGAACACTTTTCGCTTTGGGCTATTTTCCAGGCTAAAGTGTGTTCTCTTCCACCACTACCTAATACTAATATATTCATGATTTTATTGCTGCTTTATTCTCTAACAAAGTTAGAAAATTAATAGCTTGGGTGAGCTACTAATTGGCATATTCTGATATGAACTTAATACGCATTAAGCGAAGCTCTTCTTCACTGTAATCTGCGTTATCCTCGTCTTTTAATGCCACTTGAATATTGTCGGTCTCAGCATTGAGAAAGTAATCGTAAAGGTCGTCTTGTTTATCATCATCGAGCACCTGGTCGATATAGTAGTCTAAATTAAGTTTGGTGCCTGAGTAGCAAATATTTTCTATCTCTTTAAGAAGGTTGTCGAAACTTATGCCTTTTGTTTCTGCAATTTCTTCCAGATCTACTTTTTTATCGATTTGCTGAATAATGAAAATCTTCATTTTAGACCTGTTGACTGAAGACTTAACCACAACCTCTGATGCCGTTACAATATCATGCTCGTCTACATAGTCTGCAATAAGTTTTAAAAATCTGGAACCAAACTTTTGCACTTTACCAGATCCTACACCGTTGACGTTGGCCATTTCCGCTTCTGTGGTTGGGTACGTGGTTGCCATCTCTTCAAGGGATGGATCTTGAAAAATTACATAGGGTGGGAGGTCTTTTTCATCAGCAATCTTTTTTCTAAGCGCCTTAAGCATCCCAAACAACTTCTCATCATAAGCTTTTGAGTCTACTCTTGGCCGGTCGCTATTTTCTTCTTCATGAGCTTCGGTGCTATACTCGTGGTCTTTGGCAAATTTTATTGAATAAGGATCGCTGACGAACTCACGTCCTTTTGCAGTCACCTTTAACACACCTATATTTTCAATATCTTTTTCTAAAAATTCGTGAATGAGTGCCTGCCTGATCATTGACTTCCAGTGGTCCTCAGTCTCTGTATTTCCCTTGCCATAAACCTCAAGTTTGTCGTGATCGTAGGACTTTACATACTGATTTTCACTGCCCCTAATCACGTTTACCAGATGGTTAAGGCCAAAGCGCTCTCCCGTGCTCAATGCTGCTTGAATCGCAATTTCTAACTCATCTTTTGCCTCAAACTTTTCTCTTGGGTGTATACAGTTATCGCAGCCTTCACAATTGTGCACTTTGTATTCTTCACCGAAGTAATGGAGCAGTTGCTTTCTTCTGCAGACTGGTGATTCGGCATAGAAAGACATTTCTTGTAAGAGTATCAATGAGTTTTCTCGCTCTTGCACAGATTTGTCTTTATTGAATTTTTCAAGTTTGTTAATATCGTTGTGACTGTAGAACATAAGACAATCACTGTTGATACCGTCTCTGCCCGCTCTACCGGTTTCCTGATAATAGCCTTCGAGTGATTTTGGTACATCATAATGAATGACAAACCTTACATCAGGTTTGTCAATGCCCATACCAAAAGCTATCGTGGCAACTATAATGTCTACATTGTCATTAAGAAAGTCATTTTGATTCTGCTCTCTGATTACAGGATCCAGACCTGCATGATATGGTCTGGCGCTGAAACCATTTACATTAAGCAGCTCGGCAACTTCCTGCACCTTCTTTCTGCTGAGACAGTAAATGATACCACACTTATTTTTACGTTGACTCAAATAGTGGATCAGCTGTTTTTTTGCGTGCTTCTTAGGTCTTACCTCATAGTACAGATTTGTTCGGTTAAATGATGATTTGAATAAATCTGCATCTTCCATTTGCAAGTTGCGCTGTATGTCTTGCTGCACCTTAGGTGTGGCTGTAGCTGTAAGTGCAATAACAGGAAGGTTGCCAAGTTGACCAATAATTTCTTTTATTCTACGATACTCAGGCCTGAAGTCGTGCCCCCACTCAGATATACAATGTGCCTCGTCTACTGCAACAAATGAGATATTGGCCTTTCTAAGAAATTCTACATTTTCAGCCTTGGTCAGAGACTCTGGCGCAACATACAATAAGTCAATATTTCCATTGAGACTTTCCTTTTTTACTTTAGTGATTTCTCCTTTGGTCAGTGTTGAATTAAGGAATTGCGCATTTACACCAAAGGCTTTTAATTGATCTACCTGGTTTTTCATCAGGGCGATCAATGGGGATATCACAATGGCCATACCATCGGTTATTAATGCGGGCAATTGATAGCACATGCTTTTTCCCGCCCCGGTGGGCATAATTACGAATGTATTTTTACCAGCGAGTATACTTTCGATGATTACCTGCTGGTTGCCTCTGAATTGGTTATAACCAAATACTTCTTTGAGTTTGCTCTTTAAAATGTCAGTCTCTTCCGCTAGCATATCAACAACAATATTAAAACCTGTAACCTTTAATAATATAATGTTTTTATTTGAAATGCACTACTCTTTTTTTAAGAGCGTAACGTAGCCTGGAGTGTGCATTTCACTTTGATTTGATTATCTTAGAGCCGATTCGAATTACTAACGCAAAAGGACGTTGAAGTTAACAAAAAATATTCAAAATATTGCCAAAAAGGTACTTGTAAATGAAGCTGAGGCAATAAATAATCTCACCAATTTTATAGATAAAAAATTTGAAGATTGCGTAACGGAAATTTACCAGTCTACCGGTAGAGTAGTAGTGACAGGTATAGGCAAAAGCGCAATAATTGCTAATAAAATTGTAGCTACACTCAATTCAACGGGAACACCAGCACTGTTTATGCACGCAGCTGATGCTATACATGGTGATTTAGGAATGGTGCAGCGCGATGACATTGTAATTTGTATTTCTAAAAGTGGCAACACACCTGAAATAAAAGTACTCGTGCCTTTACTGAAAAGGACCGAGGCGAAGTTAGTTGCACTGGTCAGTAATGTAGACTCATATCTTGCCGTACAAGCTGATCACGTACTGAATGCGACAATCGGGGTGGAGGCTTGTCCAAATAATTTAGCTCCTACAACAAGCACAACGGCTCATTTAGCCATTGGAGATGCACTGGCAGTTTGCCTTCTTGAGTTAAGAAATTTCTCAAGTGAAGATTTTGCCAGGTATCATCCAGGGGGTTCTTTAGGTAAGCAACTTTATCTAAAGGTAGACGACATCTTTGTGAATAATGAATTGCCCACAGTTGATACGAATAATACGCTAAAGGAAGTAATCATTGAAATATCTTCAAAAAGGTTAGGCGCTGCTGCAGTGGTAGATTCGAAAGGTGAGCTTTTGGGTATCGTTACTGATGGCGATATAAGAAGGGCTATGGAGAAAGAAGATGATCTAATGAAGATAACTGCAAAAGATATTATGTCGACCACGGCCAAGGCTGTAGAGAAGGGTGACTATGCGGTAAAAGCTCTAAATATTATGCAGCAAAACAGCATCAGTCAAGTGGTGGTGTTGGACAAGCAAAAGGTTGTAGGCTTTGTCCACTTACATGATTTATTAAAAGAAGGTCTGGTCTAAAAAAGTCAAAATGTCAGAAAATCAATATGTAGTAATAATGGCGGGCGGTATCGGAAGTCGCTTTTGGCCATACAGTCGAAATTCTCGTCCAAAACAATTTCTGGATATCCTTGGGACCGGAAAATCTCTTTTGAGAATGACTTTTGAGCGTTTTAATAAGTCTATTGATGCAAGCCGCATTTATGTAGTAACAAACAGTGACTACAAAGACCTTGTAAAGAAAGATTTACCTGAGCTGGGTGATGAACAAATTTTATGTGAGCCCTTGAGAAGAAATACGGCTCCTTGTATCGCATATGCGAGTCATAAAATAGCTAAAACTAATCCTGAGGCTATCATTACTGTGGCACCATCAGACCATTTGATTGTTGATGAACAAGCATTTTTAAAGACTATTGAAACAGCTGCCAAGGCAGCTGCAAATCAAGATAAACTGATTACGATTGGTATGAAACCAAGCAGGCCAGAAACGGGCTTTGGTTATATTCAGTTTATTGAATCGGATGAGGAAATAAAAAAAGTAAAGACCTTCACAGAGAAACCCGAAAAAGAACTAGCTCAAAAATTTCTTGATAGTGGTGATTTTGTATGGAACTCCGGCATTTTTATTTGGGGAGTGAAGGCAATATTGGATCAGTTTGAGCAATCATTGCCAGAAATGGCAGAGCTTTTTAATGAATGTGTTGCTGATATTAATACAGATCAGGAAACGCTCGCGATTTCAAAGGCTTACTCTCAATGCCAAAATATAAGTATTGATTTTGGCGTAATGGAAAAGGCCTCAAACGTATATATGGTCGAGGGTGACTTTGGTTGGTCTGACCTTGGTTCTTGGAATGCGTTACATGAACAATTAAATAAAGATGATGATAATAATGTGGTTCGCGGCAATGTGATGCTTTACGATACTACAGATAGTTTGGTGTTTACTTCAAATGATAAGCTTGCTGTGGTGCAAGGCCTTGAAGATTATCTGGTAACAGAAACCGAAAACGTATTATTGATCTGCAAGAAAAGTGATGAACAGAAATTCAGAGACTTTGTGGCAGATATTAAGGAAAATAAGGGTAAAAAGTACCTATAGTTTTTGCCTGACAGCCTCGTAAATGGCTACTGCCGCAGAGACTGATACGTTTAGCGAATCGATATTTCCAATCATTGGTATTTTGCCTTTTTGGTCAGCCAATTTTAGATATTCACCGGATATACCATCTTCCTCAGAACCCAACATAATAGCCACTGGGTTGGTATAATCTACTTCATATATTGATTTGTCTGTCTTTTCGGTACATGCAATAATCTGTATACCACTATTTTTTAAGAAATCGATAGTAATCTTGAGGTTTTCGGTTCTACATATAGGTAGGTAATTTAATGCTCCGGCTGAGGTTTTCATGGCATCGCTATTTACTGCAGCACTTCCTCTTGTAGGGATGACAATTGCATCGACACCTGCACACTCTGCCGTACGTGCAATAGCTCCAAAATTTCTTACATCTGTTACTCTGTCTAAAATGAGAATAAACGGCTCTTTACCTTTTTGGTAACATTGGTCTATAATATTATCTAATGAAGCGTATTTAACAGCAGATACGAATGCTACAGCCCCTTGATGGTTTTTTCGTGTAAATCGGTTCAGTTTTTCACCAGGAACCTGTGCAATAGGTACGTTAAACTTCTTTGCTGTTTGAATAAGTTCTTTTATAAGCGGATTGGACAGTCCTTTTTGGATGAATAGCTTATCTATTTCCTTTTCTGAGTTGATGGTTTCTATAATGGCCCTAATGCCAAAAACCATATCTGTATTTACTTTTTTCATAGTCAGAAATTTAAAAGCGACTTTTTCTCCAGAGATCTACCGCTCTAAACCATACGTTATCGTAATTCTTGTCGCGAAGTAAGGTATATTGTGATGAAGAAAAAATATTATTAGATTTTATAAATTCGAACTTAACCTTTGGCAATCGTGAATTTTGTAAATAGATCCATGTTTCTTTTTTGTTTTGCTTCAATACCTCATCAGGAGTACCAAAAATAATGTAAATCATTCCCGGGTCTGTTTTCCAACCTTCTTTATAATTTGTGAAATGCTCATTTGCAAACTCAACACGGCTATAATATTCTTTAATAATATTTCTGGCCCTGTCTGGGGAGTCGGTGAGGTCTAGCCAAAACTGATCAAAGTCTTTCTTAGTCTGAACATTATCCAACTGCTCTTTTTCTTTTCTGGTAGTAATATAAACCAGCGGTTCTATCAATTGGTCTAAGGTGGCTGGTTTAGGGAAGAACTTCTCAGTTACTAGAAATGCACGACCTAACTGTGTTGTTGTATCGATTTGTGTGTAATAGAGCCCGGGTTTAGACAAATGTTGAAATTCATATTTTGGCCAATTAAATACTGAGTCTATTTTCATAGTTCGTTCTGGCATGTCGCCAGTACTCATTGGGGGTAGTGCAATGCCAAAATCATGGGTATAGTAAAACGCTGTAATTGATTTGTTCGCTTGATATTGGTCAATCTGAAGGGAATTAGTAGTAACGGGAACCCCTTCTTTTTGTAAGTTAAAGTCAGGACTATTTATGGAGGTGATTCTATATTCAAAATATAGATTATATCCACTATACCCACTCGAAACCTTAACTATTGCCCAGCCAGCGTTTTTGTGCGGAGTACTAAATTTTAATACATGTTTGTTTTTAAAGCTCGAGATGAGCGTGCTGTCAATCAACGATTTCTCAATGGGTGTTTTTAATTTTTGATTGAGGTCGCTGGATAAAAAAAGGTCAAAACTATAATCATAGAGCTGCGGTTGGCTCTGATTAATGATTAACTCCAATGTAAGGTGTAGGCTATCTCCATTTAGAGAGGTCTTTCCATCAAGAAATACCTCAGCTTCGGGATTGTATTGATGCTCAAGGTTCATTTCAGACAAAGCCCATTGAGCAAAAAGATGTTGAGTGCTTACGAGAGCAACAATTACAATCAAGTAGATTTTTTTAGACAGCCACATATACAATAATCACACGATTCGTTCACAAAATAAAACTAGTTGAAGGTTAGTTGTACTAATATGTCATATTTTTGCGCAAAAATTCATTTATGGGTGTATATACTACTGAAATAGCTTCTGACAAAATAGCCTCTGACAATCCTATTCACCAAAGATTGCTAAAGGCGTATTACTTAGCCGAGGACTTTGTCGGAGGAGATTTGCTTGAGATAGGTTGTGGAGAAGGTAGAGGTATTGCTATGCTAAAAGACAAAGTGGCTAGTTTTACGGCTATTGATAAAATAGAGTCAGTAATTGCAAACTTGTCGGAGCAATTTCCTGATGTAAAATTTATTCAGGATAACATACCACCTCTCAACAAGGTGGAAGACAATACCTATGATGTTATTATTACATTTCAGGTAATTGAACATATAAAAAATGATAAGCTTTTTCTGGAAGAGATACACAGGGTGTTAAAACCCGGAGGTAAAGCCCTGATAACGACTCCAAATATCAAGAAAACGCTAACAAGGAATCCATGGCACATTAGGGAGTATACCGCTGATGAGCTTAAGACCCTTGCAGAGCAAATATTTACAAATGTAGATATGAAAGGAATTACTGGAAGTGACCTGGTTTGGAAGTATTATGAAGAGAATAAGCGATCAGTAGATAAAATTACAAAATTTGATATTTTCAATCTTCAATATAGACTACCAGCTAGTATTTTAAGGATTCCTTATGATATACTAAATCGACTGAATCGAAATAAACTTCAAACCTCTAATGATGATTTGGTAAGCAAGATAACCCATGAAGACTATTTGCTTACTGACAATGCACACGAAGCGCTTGATCTATTTTGTATTGTTGAGAAATAAAAAAAGGTCCTGAAAATCAGGACCTTCAGTATTTCAAAACGATTCTGTCTACATTCGTCCTCTATTTAAGCCTAGATCACCTACAAACTTGTCGTAGGCATCACTATACTTCTTGGACAGTTCATCTTCACCATTTTGTAGCAATGTTCTACTCATTTCATTAAGAATTACCAGGCTCTTTTGTAATTCATAGTTCATGCCTACATTCATGCCTATCATATATTCTGCCATTTCAATCGATCTTTCTCCCACTGTCGTAGCTATTTCTAATGCTCTTTCGTTTTCATCTACATCAAATAGTAATCGCACCGTTCTCGTGGTAGTGTAATCATATGGTACCGCTTCGTCTGGCATTGTCTCAAGGCTAAATAAAAGTGCTTTTCGAGCTTTTTCTTTCTCACCTCTGTCAAGTAAGGCTGAGGCCAACGTATTGAAACTAGTTCTATGATTTTGCACGAAATTTCTATAGTCCTCATTGTAGTAAACATCCTGATTGTCTAGCTCTCTAAAGTGAAAGCTATTCATAAGGTTGTCGTACATGACTTTGGTATTGACAAATTCATTGCGAGGATTTGGATTTTCGATTGGCAATATGCGATAGGCGTTACCTTCCTGAATGGCATACTTACTTAAATCAACATTAATTTGTTGCATTGAGGTATTATTCAAATAAAGTGGTCGTTCCCAGTTAGAAGTTGCAATGAGATCGAGTATTGCCAAATCCTTTTTCTCAAGCGCATTTTTACCTCTTTTAAGGCTAAATACCATACGATCGACAACTAAGCTATCCATGCCATCAGGAACAATATCCATATTTAGGACTTTTTGTCTGTCTACATCAAGACTAAATGTTCTGCTTGGAACGGCATTGGCACTTTCATATATTCTTAAGCCTTTATTCCCTTGTTTTAGCAGATCAAGATAGCGTCTCAGATCTATTATTTTTATTCCCATATCCTGGTATGGAAGGTAGTCATTAGGCCCACCTTGTCGGTAGTTATCCATCGTAAGTGTGTAAGGGAATGGTTCTGATTCGTACACCTGACGCATTGTTTGCTCAATGTACCAGTCAGTGTTATAATAACTAAGAACAATTACTCTCACATCAGTTCTAAAACCTTCAACATCCTGTACATACCACAGCGGGAAGGTGTCATTGTCACCTCCGGTAAATAAAATGGCATTTTCAGCGGTTGAAGCTAGGAAATTTTTAGCTGAGTCGACAGAGAAAAATCTATTTGATCTGTCATGGTCGTCCCAGTTTTGGTGAGCCATAATTGCTGGAGCTGTAAAACACAAGGCAATAGCTATTGCGGCACCGGTTTTTTTATTTGTGAATTTGCCCAGTAGATCAGCAAATGCCATGACGGAGATTCCAATCCAAATTGCAAAAGCATAGTATGACCCAGCATAAATATAATCACGCTCTCTAGGCTCAATAGGAGGTGAATTTAGGTATAAAATAAGGGCAAGGCCTGTTAGGAAAAATAGCATCGCAACTACAGCAAAGTCTTTTTTATGTTTACTGTAATGGAAAAAGAGACCTACTATTCCTAAAATCAATGGGATCATAAAATACTGATTGCGCCCATTGTTTTCTGCAATCTCTGTGGGTACTTCTTCAAATGCATCCAATGGGCCCAACCAGCCTGCATCTTGTATGTCACTCTCTCTACCTGCAAAATTCCACATAAAGTAGCGCATATACATAGTGCCCATTTGGTGCTTTACCATGAACACAATATTGTCTATAAATGAGGGTTTTTCACCCTCTTTTAATCCCGTGACCTCCATATATCGCTGCTTATGAGCTGGAGAGTTACTATACATTCTAGGCAAAATTGTAGTGTGGGCTGGATCAAATTCATAAGATAAATCTCTATCTATGATTTCATATTTATCTTTACCTTTTCTATAACGAGCCTCCCCTTCTTTGGTGCCTGTAATTTGTGCTGTGTAGTATTGGCCGTGAAATAATGGTCTGCTGCCATACTGCTCACGTTTAAGATATTTCACGAAAGTCATCACATCCTCGGGGTTGTTCTGATCAATTGGAGGGTTTTGACTCGACCTGATTACAATAATTGAATATGAAGAATACCCAATCAGTATAAATGCAACACTCAAAAGTGCAGTATTTAACAATTGGTTTTGTTTTTTTATAGAGTAATGTATACCCCAGACCAACGAACCAATGACTAAAGCACCTACGAAAATAGCTCCAGAGCCAAATGGCAGTCCCCAACTATTTACAAACATAATTTCGAACATACCGGTGAGTGATGGTAGTCCGGGAATGATGAGGTTGTTGATAAAAATGATGATGAAACCACTTACCAGCAACGTTGCGATAACTCCCCATTTAGTTGGTGAGCCATATTTTTTAAAGTAGTAGATAAGACCAAGAGCTGGAATTGTTACGAGGTTAAGTAAGTGAACTCCGATAGACAGACCCATCATGTAGGCAATGAGTATTAGCCAGCGATTTGCCCTACTCTCATCTTCCATAAGCTCCCATTTAAGGATTGCCCAAACCACAAAGGCGGTGAAAAATGAAGACATGGCATATACTTCAGCTTCAACAGCTGAAAACCAGAACGAATCGGAGAAAGTATAAACAAGCGCACCGATGGCACTTGCCCCAATGATGGTGATGGTTTGAGTTGGATTGATCTCGTCTCCTGGAGCAAGCTTTAAAATTTTTCTTGCAAACATAGATATTGTCCAGAATAGGAAGAGTATGGTAAAACCACTACTTAAAACACTTACCATGTTTATCCAAAAAGCGACTGACTCGACATTGCCAAAAGCAAAAAATGAAAATATTCTACCTACTAATAGGAAGAAAGGTGCCCCTGGAGGGTGTGGAGCCATTAATTTATATGAAACTGCGATGAATTCTCCGCAATCCCAATAACTGGCAGTTTCCTCAACCGTAAGAATGTAAACTAGAGTAGAAAGGGCAAACATAGCCCAACCTGAAATATTGTTGATTTTTCTAAAATCCATCATGAAGTGTTTATTCTTTTCAGAAAGGCGAAAATAACGAACTAACTACAATTACACACTTTTTGTGCTAAAACATTTAATTATCAGAAATACTGGTGACAACGAAAATGACCTTGATATATTATTTGTAAACCACGCTATAGAATACCAACCACAATAAGAATAATGGAACATATGATGTGAATATGATGGCATATGCAATGTTTTTTCTTTTTTGAGCCATTTGGTGGATGCCGTTCACCAATATAAACCAATAAACAACCTCAAAAATATTGAGAGCTTTTAATGGGTAAAATAGGTTTTTGGATAAACTATAAATGTCTGTGAAATGGATGAGTGAGAAAGGATAAAAAGACTGAATCTCAAACAAAATGGGATCGGTTTCGATAAATAGGAACCAAAATATTTTAAGTAGTTCTGCAATCAAAAAAATCGATTCAGCAACCAATGCAACATGCCAGGTTTGCCCAAAGCTAATTTTATAACCGAACATAAAACAGCCTACCCATATGACAAAGGCTATCACTGTAAATTTAATCAGGTATATGAGAGGTATGGCAATATATTGCAAGCCATTGAGCATTTGAATGATACCTAATTCACCTCGCTGATCAAGTATTTGAAATGCAGCAGTTTCGTTTTCGATCAATGTTTTTTTCATAAACAGAAGCAAAAAAGTGACCAGGCATAAAGCTAAAAAATAGAGCCAGGTATTTACTTCGTATATAGAATTGGATTGTTCTTTATTCATGATGGGAAATTACAAGACTACATTGGTTTTGTTAGCACCACTCATGTGTAAACTAAACCATTTGCCCTTGTGTTGGAATGAATATTGAAGTTGAAATGTATTGAGTAAATAAAAATTTAACTTTAGGCAAATATACAAAGTGAGGAAAAGTTTTATCATATGGGTTCTAATGTTACTTTTTGTTTCCCAGGCAAAAAGTGCAATACAAGATAGCACTTATAAAAGTGAGCAGATAATCCTTATTGCAGATATGCAACTGCAAATAGAGATCAATGAGGCGATGAATGATCTCTACAATTTTAAATTTAGTGAGGCTGAGAAAAAGTTTAACTGGCTTAAGCAAAAGTATGGCTGGCACCCGCTACCGTATTTTTTACTAGGCTTAAGCGAGTGGTGGAAAATAATGCCCAACATCCATGAGACAAAACATGATGATAAGTTTATCGCCTACATGGACACGGTCATCACCATTAGTGAAAACCTGGAGATCATACCAAAGCACGAAGTTGAAGGAGCGTTTTTTCTGGCGGCAGCCTATGGGTTTAAAGGCAGGCTTTACAGCAGTGAAGAGCGTAGAAATTGGGGCAAAGCAGCTTTTGCTGGTAAAAATGCATTGAAATATATGCAGAAAAGCGAAGGTATGCATGATCTCAGCCCTGAGTTGTTATTTGGAGATGCCTTATATAATTATTTTTCTGTTTGGGTGCCTGAAAATTATCCATTGTTAAAACCGATTCTAGCCTTTTTTCCAAAAGGAGATAAGGAATTGGGCATAAAACAATTGAGAGAAGTATCATTTAATGCTTTTTACACCCGTACGGAGGCTCAAGTCTTTCTTATGCGTATTTGGAATAGTTATGAAAACGAAAGGAGTAAAGCCTTGCAGCTCTCAGAGTATCTACACCAAACATATCCTGACAATCCTTATTTCCATCGCTACTATGCGCGTATGTTGTATAGTACTGGTAAGTATACTTCTGCAAAACCAGTTTCAGAAACAATTTTGCAAAAGATAGATAGCGGTGCCTTGGGTTATGAGGCTACCAGCGGTAGGTATGCAGCATTTTTCTTAGGGCAGATTCATGAGACACGTAGAAACTACGAGGAGGCAAAGTATTATTATAGGCGAGCGGTGGCATTTGGACGTGAAATTGAGGCGACAGATACTGGATATTTTTTATATTCGCTTATTGCTCTGGGAGATATTGCCAAACTTGAAGGCGATGAAAAAGAGGCCAAAAGGTACTACAAGCTTGTGAAAAAAGAAGCTAAGAGAAGCCAAAGTGCCCACAAAAACGCCAGGGATAAATTAAAGGATTTGTAGGTTAATTAGCGATTTCTGGAATAATATCTTCCGACATGTAATCAGGCTTTTTAATATCAAAATACTGGAGTATGCTAGGAGCGATTGACTTGGTGTTGACTCCACCTAGTCGTGAGCCATCAAATTCATTTTGAGAAGAATAAACAATCAGTGAACCTTCTGGAGAGTGATAAGCGGTACCTGATGCTTCCTCTTGAATAGGGGTATTTGCAAGTCCAAATTCTTTGGTAATTACGGGCTGATTATTATAAGTGATATCACCATCTTCTAGATTTATATGCCCAAAGTCTATACTCATAAATCCTTCATCTTTAATTCTGGTTTTTACAGGTTCTCCATTCACCTTAAAGTCTTTTAGACTTTCAATTAACTTAGCTCTGATCTCATCTGAATGGAAAGAAAAATTGTATTGTGGGTGCATAGCCGGCAACTCCTTGTAATCACTACTATTAATTCCAAATTTGGATAAAAACAATGCGCTATTCTTTGCCATGAGTTCAGACTTTTGCTCAACTGCTTTAGTTGATTCCTGGCCCATGCTACTGGCTATAACTAGTTTGTAATTTGGGTTACTATTAATGAAAGCCAAGATGTCTGCTAGGAAGGCGTCAAACTTTTGCATTGCAAAATCGATTTCGTTACTATATTTATTTTTCCAATCATCCGAGAGATGATACTCTTCATAATCTTCTGGAAAAGTAGCGGCCCAATATCTATGCATGGTTGCTGCTACATGATTTGAGAAAAAAGTACAGAAATCAGGTTTCTTTTTTTTGAGTTGATCAAAAAAGATATCAAATCCTACAATAGATTGATAGCTTCTTCTTCTTGTTACTTTCCACGGCTTTAACCTTTCACTAATAAGTTGGTTAATCACCGATATCATAGTTTTTATTCTAATTCCCAGGTTGAAGACATTAAGACCAAGCTTTAATGAGGCTTTTTTATCAATTCCGGAAGTTACATTTCTCGCTGAGGATTTAACCATTGACAAGTTGAAGGCCTGAAAGACTTCTATATTCTTAGGATATGTTTCAGGGCCCCAAGAGAAGGTATCTGGTATGTAAAATGAATAGCTACTAACGTTATTTGGTAAAGGATACGTGTGAAGTGAACCGCATACTCCTGTAGATATATTTGCATGGTTCAATATTTGCCAGACTGGAGGATATTTCAAATTTAGCTCATCAAGGTTTTCACCAAAATCTTTAATTTGGTGAATGCGGTTATCAACTCCTCTATGCACAGTTGGCCAGGTAGACCAGGGGTGTAAATGGCCTTCATCATCAGTTTTGGTAACGTATTGTTTGCTTTTTGGAAGAATAGAAGCCAAAGTTGAGTTTGGATGCTTTTCGACAAAGTGGTCAATAACTTTAAAAGGAACTTCATTAAGTTCCAAAAGAATCATTTTGTGCGTCATCTAATAATGGTTAAAAAAGCAAACATAATTATATATTTGTCGAAGTTAGACTGAAATTGAGATAGTTAAAAATTTTTATATGCCACTTTCTTTGAAAAATAAATCCATACTAATTACTGGAGGTACCGGATCATTTGGTAAAGCATTTGTGAAAAAACTTCTTTCAGACTACTCTGATATCGAGCGAATTATAGTGTTTTCGAGAGATGAACTAAAGCAATTTGAGATGTCGCAAGAATTCTCACCTAACCAATATCCTATGATGAGGTATTTCATTGGTGATGTAAGAGACTTTGATCGTTTGAAAAGAGCTTGTGAAGGGGTAGATATCATTGTACATGCTGCGGCACTTAAACAAGTGCCGGCTGCAGAGTATAATCCTATGGAATGTATCAAAACAAATGTGATGGGTGCAGAAAATGTAATAAATGCCGCATTGGATGCAGGTGTAACTGATGTGGTGGCACTATCTACTGATAAGGCAGCTGCGCCAATTAATTTATATGGGGCCACCAAGTTGTGTTCAGATAAATTATTTGTAGCAGCTAACAATATGCGAGGCAAGCATGATATACGTTTTTCTGTCGTTCGATATGGTAATGTAATTGGTTCTAGGGGCTCGGTAGTACCTTTTTTCCTTGAAAAACGAAAAGAGGGAGTGCTACCAGTAACTCATAAGGACATGACCAGGTTTAATATTTCACTTGTTGATGGGGTTGCATTGGTTTTATATGCAATCGAAAATGCAATGGGAGGTGAAATTTTTGTGCCTAAAATACCTTCTTATAGAATCTTAGATGTAGCAAGTGCCATAGGGCCTAATTGCAAAATTGAAGAGGTGGGTATTCGGCCTGGTGAAAAGCTCCACGAAGAAATGATTACCATGATGGATGCCTTAAGTACTGTAGAGCTTGAAAATTACTATGTCATTTGCCCAAACTCATTTAGATGGACAATTGAAGAATTTATTGAGAAATTTAAAGGAAGAAGAGTAATAGAGGGTTTTAGTTATAGTTCTGATTCAAATGTTCAATGGTTATCTGTTGATGAAATTCGCGAGCAAATAATAACTCATGTTGATTCAGATTTTAATTGGAAGCAATAATGAATCCTATACCATACGGGAAACAATATATTGATCAAGATGATATTGATGCTGTAATCTCAGCACTTAAGTCTGATTATTTAACGCAAGGCCCCGAAATAGAAAAATTTGAAAAGAACTTTGCTGACTATGTAGGTGCTAAATATGCCATTGCAGTAAGTAACGGAACGGCAGCTCTTCATTTATCAGTCATAAGTCTGGGTGTAAATGTTGATTCAAAGGTATTAACAACACCAAACACTTTTGCAGCTTCAGCTAATTGCATAAAATATTGTGGAGGTCAAGTTGATTTTGTTGATATAGATGAAAATACGGGCCTTATTGATCTTGATAAACTGGAGGAGAAACTTAAGAGCAAACCACCCAACTATTACTCAGGTGTCATTCCGGTAGATTTTGCAGGACTTGCCGTTAATCTTGAACGCCTAAAGGAAATAGCGATTAAATATAATCTTTGGATACTTGAGGATTCTTGTCATGCTCCCGGTGGATATTTTAATAAAAAAGATGGGAACAAAAGTTATTGCGGAAGTGGTGAGTTTGCAGACTTAGCAATATTTTCATTTCATCCGGTGAAACACATTGCTGCTGGAGAAGGAGGAATGATCACAACTAATAATTCCAAACTATATCAGCAATTATTAAAATTGAGAACCCACGGCATTACAAAGAACCCTGACGAATTGATTGAAAATCATGGGGGATGGTACTATGAGATGCAGGAGCTAGGATATAATTATAGGATAACAGATTTTCAGGCGGCTTTGGGAAATTCTCAATTAAAAAAGGCAGATGAGAATCTTAAGCAACGAAGACTTATTGCCAAGAGATATGATCAAGCATTTTCTGGTATTCCAGAAGTAAAAATATTGAATGGAGGTTTTTTTGAAGGGCATGCATTTCACCTTTATGTTATATTAGTTGACAAGAGGCGAGAATTGTATAATTTTTTTAAATCAAATAATATTTATGTACAAGTCCATTATATCCCAGTTCATTTTCAGCCATATTATAAGTCATTGGGGTGGGAAAAAGATGATTTACCTCAATCACAGGTATATTATAATCAATGTTTAAGTTTACCAATGTATCCCACACTAACTACGCAAGAACAAGATTACGTTATAAGTTGTATTGAAGAATTTTACTCTTCATGATTACAAAAATAACCTTAGGAACTGTACAGTTTGGGATTCCTTATGGGATATCAAATACGCGAGGTAAGGTAGATAGTAATGAAGCGACAGCAATTTTAAGAATAGCCAATACGTCAGGAATAAAAACCTTAGATACTGCTATTGCCTATGGTGATAGCGAAGTTGTATTAGGTAAGTTACTTAGTGAGAAGCAATATACTTTTAGAATTGTAACCAAGGTATCAGCAAGTGAAAATATTCGCTCGCAAATTGAAGGTAGTTTGAAAAGGTTGAGACAAGAAAAATTGTACGGAGTCTTATTTCATAATACCGATGATGTTTTCAACAATTTGCTAAAAGTGGAGCAGCTTAATAAACTCAAATCTGAAGGAACAATTGAAAAGATTGGTTATTCACTATATAACCCAAGTCAGCTAGAAAAACTACTTGCCTTAGACGTGAATATTGATTTAGTTCAAATTCCATTCAATTTGTTCGATCAACGATTTGAACCCTATTTTAATGAACTTAAAAGCCAAGGAATTGAAATTCATGTGAGATCAGTATTCCTTCAAGGTATTTTCTTTATGAACCCTGATAAGCTTGATGTCAAATTTGAAGAATTGAAACTGCACCTTAAAAAATTGCACCAAATATCTAAGGAAGAAGATTTGTCTGTAGGCACAATTGCGTTATGTTTTGCAGTAATAAATGAGAATATAGATCAGGTCGTAATAGGGGTGGAGTCCCTAAAAAACTTAGAAGAAAATATTTCTTCACTTCATAAGATCGATAAGGTAAAAGCAATAAGTGATAAGTTACTTAATTTAGAATTAAATAAAAGTAGGATGATCCTACCTACCAACTGGCAGTGATTAAGTTAGGAATCATAGGAATGAGTGAAGGGAACGGACACCCTTACTCTTGGTCAGCTATATTTAATGGTTATGACTCGACTTACATGAAGGACTGCGGCTATCCTGTTATTAATCAGTACTTATCGCAAAGAAGCTTTCCAGAAGATTGTATTCCAGGTGCAGAGGTTACTCATGTCTGGACACAAGATATTGACGTATCAAAGCATATAGCCAAATCATCCAACATCAAAACCGTATGTAAACAATTGAAAGATATGATAACTGATGTGGATGCTGTATTGCTTGCAAGAGATGATGCAGAAAATCATTATCAATTTGCTAAACCATTTTTAGAAGCCGGGATTCCAATTTATATTGACAAACCACTTGCCGTCAAAGTATCAGATGCTCAAAAACTATTCGATGCTCAAAAATATGAATGGCAAATATTTAGCTGCAGTGCTTTAAAGTATTCACTTGAGCTTGACAAAGAAAGAATAGACTGGGATAAGTTAGGTGAATTGAAGGTTATTCAAGCCTCAATACCCAAAGAATGGAATACTTATGCAGTACATATCATTGAGCCTGTACTTAACTTTAGTGAAAGCAAAGACCGAATATCTAGTTATAAGGCGACAACAAATAATAAACACACTATTTTAAATGTTCATTGGCATTCGGGTTTAACCACGAGTTTTAACGTTTTGGGAGATGCAGCAACCCCTATTGAATTGAAATTTATAGGCACTAAAGGGGTTGAGTCGCTTACTTTTACAGATTCATTCGGTGCCTTTAAAAAAACGTTGGAAAAATTTATTGAGGGCATTAAATCTAAGAAGTTAATGATATCACGAGATGAAACATTAAAAGTTATTGATCTGATAGAAAAAGGGAATAACTATTGAAAAATATTGGCATAATAGGGTTGGGATCAATTGGAAGCAGACACGCTAAAATGCTTCACGACATTGGCGTTACCAATATTCGTGCGCTGAGATCTAAAAAAGGTGAGATAAAAGAAAAATCCGATCAGCTTAAGTTTGTTCAGGAATATACCGATGAATCGGAATTTTATCATAATCTGGATGGGGTCATTATTTCTAACCCGACATCTCTCCATGTAGAAAAGGCGGCTAAATCTTTAGAAAGAGGGATACCTACGTTTATTGAAAAACCAATTGGGCATGATATTGCATCCGTAAATCCGTTGAAAAAATATAAAAACAACCTAATCGTTGGCTATTGCTTTCGATTTAGTGGATTTGTTCAGGCCATTAGGAAATTTATTGATGAAGATAAGCTAGGGAAGATTTTTAAGGTGTCTTTTACTAGGAGTTTTTATCTTCCGAAATGGCACCCATATGCCGATTACAGAAAAGAATATACTGCACGCAAGGAATTAGGAGGAGGAGTACTTAGAACCCTATCTCATGAAATTGATCTAATGCTGTATTTCTTTGGATATCCTAAAAGTACTATCGGTTTTGCAGATAAGGTTTCTGATTTAGAAATTGATACAGATGACCTAGCCTTTTTCAGTTGCAAGATGGAAACCGGATCCAGGGTGAATTTTGAATTGGACTTCTTAAGCCCGGATTATATAGGGAGAGGAATTATTATAGGAGAAAAAGGAAAACTGGAATATGATATGAAGACCCTAAATTTCATTCCTTATAATGGGGAGTCTTCTTGCATTTATGAATTTGGATCAAATGAATGGGATGAAATGTATATAAATCAAATGAAGGATTTTTTACAATTTATCAATATCGGGAAAAGTCAAAATTGCTCATTTGATGATGCAATTGAAACAATGAGAATAATAGAAGAAGTAGAGACATTATGAAAGTAGGGTTCTTAATAACGGCAAGGTTGAAATCCACCAGATTACCAAAAAAGTTACTGAAAGAGATTGATGGAGTTTCTATGATGTCACTAATGATTAGACGATTGAAATTATCCAATGAACTTTCAACAATAGTAATAGCAACATCTACAAATCATGAAGACGACCCTCTTGAAATTATTGCCAGGCAAGAGGGTATTGAATGCTTTAGAGGAAGTGAGGAGGACGTAATACAAAGGTTATATGCTGCTGCTGTACACTATGGTTTGGATTATGTAATCAATATGACGGCAGATTGCCCTATGGTGCCGTTTGATTATATAGGCAAAGTGATAGATTATTATAAAGAAACCGATGCTGACTTGGTAAGCTGCTACGAATTGCCGGCAGGGTTATTTCTATCGGGTCTCAAAATTGATGGAATGAAAAAACTTCTGGACTTGAAGGATACGGACAATACAGAATATTGGTTGTACTATTATCTTAAAACAGACCTTTTCAAAGTACTACCATTGCCGATAGATAAAGCCTTGATAAGGAAAGATCAAAGAATAGTACTCGATTATCCGGAAGATTTTGAAATGCTTGAAAAGCTTTACCATGGCTTAGGCAAAGATGCTTACAAGGTAAGTACAAAAGAGGTTATAGAATTCCTTGATCAACATCCGGAGTTTGTAGCGATTAATAAAGATTGTTCTGTAAAAGGTCAAATTAGAACAGACGAAGATCCAAATTCAAAAGTAAAACTGAAATAAGTATGGCATTCTATTTATATACTGAGACAGCATTTCACCATGAAGGAGATATGGAATACATCAAAAAATTGATTGATGCTTCCAAAGAGGCCGGAGCCAATGGAGTGAAATTTCAGGTATTGATGGACTTGAATAATTTGACGTCTTCAAAGCATGTCTTATTTGACAAATTGCAGAGCTGTATCTTTTCAAAAAAACAATGGACAGAAATATTTAAATATACCTCGAGCCTTGGGTTAGATGTAATAATGATGCCATTAGATGAAGGATCTTTTGAGCTTTTGGATGAATCGGGTGTAGGCATAAAATATTTTGATTTACATAGTGTTTCTTTTTATGACCAACTGATCCTTGACAATATTAAGCAAAGAAAAATACCTTTAATACTTGGAGTGGGTGGAAGAACTATCGAAGAAATTCAAGAGAAGAAAGATTTTTTTGGAGATCAGTTTCAGGTCATTATGGTTGGTTTCCAATCCTACCCATCTAAGTTGGAAGATGTGAAAATGGGAAGAATAAATCTTTACAAGAAATTATTTCCAAATCATCTAATAGGATATGCTGATCACTCTTCTTTTGATAATGATCATGCAATAAAAAGTAATGAGTATGCCTATTTATTGGGAGCTACTATTTTTGAAAAGCACATTACAGTAGATCAGGGTAAGGAGCGTTTAGATTATCAATCTGCTCTTGGAGAAGAAGGCGTTAAAGTATTGGTAGATAATTTAAAATACCTTGATGGTGAGGTCTTGAGCTATGACGAGGAAAGTTTGTTGAAGATCGATGAGCCTGAACTCACTTATCGCAACAGGCAAAAGGTAGCTGTAGCGTTAAAACCCATAATTCCTGGTGAAACAATAACCAGTGAAAATGTGGTATTCAAAATGACTGAAGATGGTCAGGGTGAAGCTGATATGAGTAATATTTTAGGCAAAAAAGTAAAGCAAGAAATTGGTAAAGATGAAGCCATTCTTAGACATCACTTAGGTTAATATGAAGGTTATTTTAAGGGGAGATGGTAATGGGCTTATAGGCTACGGACACATTGTTAGGCTATTGGCTTTTGCTCAGGCAATTTGTAATAAATATGAGACGATACTTATCACTTCCTCGCTAGAAAATCAATTTACAGAAGAGTACGAGAAAATTATAAAATCAATTATATACCTACCAGGCAATTTGCAGTTGGCCCAAGAAGCAAGCTGGTTAGGCAACTATATTCATCCGGGCGACCTTGTAGTACTTGATGGGTACACCTACACTACAGAATATCAAAAAGTGCTTAAAGATCAGGGAGCTTTTATTTTAAAAATAAGTGATTACTCTGAACCTACTGATCATCTGGATGCAATTTTAAATCACTCCGGTGGTATTGAATTGACCAGTTATCCTAAGTCATTACATGCAAACTTTTACATTGGCCCCGCTTATTGTTTAGTCAGGCGAGAGTTTGTATCGAATTGTAAATACACAAAGGGAGGACATATTTTAATTTGCCTTGGTGGTACTGATCAATCAGCGACATTAAAAAAAGTATTAAGGGCAGTTCTCGAGGCTGATAAAAACAGACCCATAAAAGTAATCTCTAAATTTAAAGCAGATATCGAACATGAAAGAATTTCTTATTTGTTTGATCTATCCGCAAGCCAAATGGCAAAACTTATAAGTCAGAGCGCGTTAGTTATTTCGACTGCCAGTTCAATATCTTATGAAACTTCTAGTGTAAAATGTCCTATAGTGATAGGCACAATTGCTGAAAATCAGCGAAATCTTTACGCATTTTTATGCGAAAAAGGCTTGGCTAAAGGAGTTGGTGATTTAAGACAATCATCAGTGAAAGAAATTTGCGAAGGAATAAAAAGTGTTTTGAATACTGAGACAGGAAAAATTCAAATGAATAATCAACAAGACTATTTTGATGGGCAGTCGGCTTTACGTTTGGTCAATGTAGTGGAAAAATTCGATTTGATGAATGAGATAAGTATTCGAGAAGCTAAGAAAGATGATTTGCATTTGCTTTTTAGCTGGGTAACAGATTCTGTTGTTCGACAGAATGCTATAAATAAAGGAGAAGTGACTCTTGAGGGACATTCGGAATGGTTTGAAAAATCCCTTCAAAATACCAATAGAGAAATTTATATATTGTCTTATAAAAATAAGGTTTGTGCACAAGTACGATTCGACTCGGAAGGACAAGTAGC
Organism: Fulvivirga sp.; assembly: GCA_965227525.1. Lineage (GTDB taxonomy): Bacteria > Bacteroidota > Bacteroidia > Cytophagales > Cyclobacteriaceae > Fulvivirga. Next base: position 1,424,266 of record OZ245762.1, read on the forward strand.
CACAATAAGCTACTCGATTGAAAGTTCCCATCGGGGATTAGGGCTTGGTGAACCTTTGTTAAGAGTAGCCATACCCTATTATTTGAAGCGTAATCGATCAGTTTCGCAATTTAGAGCAATCGTACAAGTTACCAATGTCCCCTCAAACAAGATATTTCAAAACATGAATTTCACGTTAAATGAGCAAACAATTATTGAAGGTCAGGAATTTAATGTTTATTTAAAGTAATGGTACTCAATATAGCAGGAAAGAAGATAGGAAAAGGCCACCCGACTTTTATTATTGCAGAACTTTCTGCCAACCACAACGGCAGTTTGAAAGTGGCGCTTGAGTCGGTTAAAGCAGCTAAGAAAGCTGGTGCAGATGCCATAAAACTTCAAACCTATACACCAGATACGATCACCCTTGATTGTGACAATGATTTTTTTCGAATAAAGGAAGGTACAATATGGGATGGACAAACACTTCATTCACTTTATAAAACAGCCTATACTCCTTGGGAATGGCATGAAGCTATTTTCAGAGAAGCCGAAAAAGAAGGGCTCATTTGTTTTTCATCTCCTTTTGACTTCACAGCGGTAGACTTTCTGGAAGAACTGCATGTGCCTGCCTATAAAATTGCTTCGTTTGAGATTACAGATGTAAACCTGATTAGGTATACGGCCTCGAAAGGAAAGCCAATGATCATATCAACAGGAATAGCCGAAATTAACGATATAAACCTTGCGTTAGAAGCTTGTAAAGAGGTAGGCAATAATCAAGTTATTCTCCTCAAATGTACTAGTGCCTATCCGGCACCCATAGACATGGCCAATCTGAATACAATACCTGACATGGTCGAGCGCTTCGGAGTAAGTGTAGGTTTGTCAGATCATACTGAAGGTTTTACCGTTCCGGTAGTGGCCACGTCACTAGGCGCTGTTTTAGTTGAGAAGCATTTTATACTAGACCGATCGGTTGGCGGTCCTGACGCATCGTTTTCACTAGATTTTGAACAATTCATGCAAATGGTGGAACAAATTAGGTTGGCTGAACAAAGCCTTGGTGCCGTGTCTTACGATCTTACATCTAAGTCTCGTAAAAACCGCAGATTTTCCAGATCACTGTTTGTAGCAGAAGATATTAAGAAAGGAGAGGTTTTAGACGATAAAAATATTAAATCTGTTAGGCCGGCAGATGGTTTGCATCCTAAATACCTTGATGAACTTCTCGGACAACGAGTCAATCGTAATTTAAAGAAAGGGACCCCCATGTCTTGGGACTTTATTGATAGACAATGACAAAAAAAAGAATACTGTTGTGCTGGGGGTATCATCGTAAAGGATGGCTTTATACATTTAATCAGTTGAGTGATGAGTTTGAATTCCATTATATCTTTCATATTTCCAGGCCAAAAGAGGAAATCAACTTTGCTAACAATTCCAAAGTGCATTATTGGGTTACATTTCGCTCGGCAAAGGATCTCATTAGTAGGGTTAGACCTGAAAAAATTGTTTTTATGGGGCTGGAGGGAATTAATACTATTGCACTGAACGTAGAAGCTAAAAAATGTGGTATCGAAACCTTAGTCATACAGCACGGCATGTATCATACATATGAAGATTACCTGCAACTAGCCAAAGAGGAGCAAAAAGCAAGAAAGAAATCTTCAAATAAAAATCTTCCCGATGTAAATAGGTCATTCTTGCTTAACTTTTTTCTGCGCTCGGCCTGGAATAAACCCTCTTTGTTGTATTATATGGCTAGGCTGCAATATTATAAGAGCAAAATGCTTGAAATAGAAGCATTAAAAAAGGCACAATCTCGCCTTAGAAGAGCTGATAAGTATGTTGTATTCACTCATGACAATGCTTCCATATACTACGAGCGAGATGGAGTAACTTATAATAAAATGATAGAGGTTGGTAACCCGGAAATGGATAAGTACTTTGAATATGAGCCTGAAACCGTTACTAAATACAATCCGTATTATTTACTTATCGACCAGCCTTGGTCAGAAGTACGAGAGTTCAACTCACCGGGGTTTGGGGTTACGCCAGAACAAACAATCAATTTTCATAAAAAACTGGCCCTTTATGCAAAGCGAGATGATTGTCGCTTACTGATAAAGCTTCACCCATATTCGTTTGCCAGTGACATTTTTAAGTCACACGACAACATTGAATATTTGAGAGATGTCGATGTCACCACTCATATATTTGAGGCTAAAGGAGTGTTTGGTTTCAGTTCCACATTAGTACTACCTTCTATTTATTTTAATAAATGTTGTTTATTCAAAATATGGGATCAATCGTCTTTTCAAAATGAGATAGAAAAGCTGCAAGTGGCTACGGTTCTAAATTTCAATAAATTTGACATTGATGAGATTGAATTTATAGAGCCTTCAGATGATAAATTAAAAACGTTTGTCTCAAAATACCTTTATAAAGCTGACGGCAAGGCCATATCTCGAATTAGAGAACTATTACATCAATAGTCATGACAGGAAAGAAACTCATAAAGCACTCCTTGATTTATGTTGTATTAGGGTTTCTGCCTTTAGCCATCAATTTTGTGCTTGCCCCAATCTATTCTCGCTTCATTAGCCCAGAAGAATATGGGATTGTTGCTCTGGCATCTGTTTTTCAGAGTATTCTGGCAGTTATCTTGTCGATGGGTCTGGATGGTGCCTTTTCAAGGTTGTACTTTGATTACAACAGAAGTGATAAAATGTTAAATGCGCTTATGTCTTCCATACTGATAAGTGTAGTTGGCCTGGCTGTAATGTTTGGTGTAGTTCTTTATTTTACAGGAGATTACATATTTTCCATTGTATTCAGCAATTCAAAGTTTACTTACTTTGCTTATGGTCAATTGGTGTTTTTTACTACTATTTCTACCATTATCCATTCTATTTTTCTTAGCTATTACCGCAACAGAGAGCAAGTAAGAGCTTATTCAGTTGTGGCGTTAAGCTTTTTTTTTACTACGCTAATAGGGATCGTAATTGGGGTAATTGTGCTTCGGGCGGAGGCTCTTGGTAATATTGCTGGCAAGGCTTTAGGAGCGTCAACTACTTCAATAGTACTCGTTGTGTGGTACTACGCCAAACATAAGTTATCATTTAAAAAAACTTACTTGAGGAAGTGTCTCCAATATTCTTTACCTATTGTACCTTACTTGTTACTACTAGCAGCCTATAATAATGTAGATAAGTACATGGTGGAAAGGTTTTTTGAGTTGTCAGATTTGGGACTCTATAATTTTGCCTTTTTATTGGCCTCTGTGCTTTCCGTATTGATCTATGCTATATTCAATGCAGTTTCTCCACATATTTATAAACAGCTCACGAATAATTTTTCAAAAAAAATAGGTGAAGTGAAGCAGGTGAGCTCATACTATCACCTTGGAGTTATGGCAATAATATGCTTGTCAATAATGTTGATCAACCCTACCATAGATCTGTTTATAAACTACCAATATGCTTCCATTAAATCATATATTTCTTTGCTGCTAATAGTTTATGTTTTTCAACTCTATTATGTGCTATATACGATACCAATATTCTATAGTAAAAAGACGTCAATCCTGCCATGGATCAGCCTGGGGGTATTATTGGTGGGTGTTCTTAGTAATTTTTTATTAATTCCTATATACGGCATAATAGGCGTTTGTTTTGCCTTATTTGTGACTAAGCTGAGCCAGTTTACTTTTGCATATGCATATGTAAAAAGGCGATCAATACCATCTACATTCTTAGATTTTAAAAAGAACCATTTGATGACTCTGGTCATAGTGGTTACATACGTAATTGGCTTTGTGATACACAGAAAGTTTGAGGTTGTGGATATATCAGTTTTAAATTTTTTACCATTCTTGATTTTTGTGGTATCCATAGTATTATTTTTTAATGCTGAGATTCGGCTGCTGATTAATACAATGAAGTCTAATAGACCCTAAATGAAAGATCCTATATTCTCCATAATTACCCCTACTTATAATCGGGCACAATATATCTCCAAGGCAATTCAAAGTGTGCTGGATCAGGTTGAGGAGAAATTTGAGCATATTATTATTGACGATGGAAGTACCGATAATACTTCACAAGTCGTTTGCCAATTCTCTGATAGCCGTATTAAGTATTTTAAAAAAGAAAATAACGAAAGAGGAGCTGCGAGAAATTATGCTATAAAAAAAGCACAGGGGAGATATATTTGCTTTCTTGATTCAGATGATATTTACTATCCAGACCATTTGTCTGCAGCAAGAAAATTTATAAATGAAAATCCTAATTGTAAGTTCTTTTATCAGCCTTTTGAAATAAAAAAAGGGAATAAAACTTTTAGGCAAACTGGATTTGAACAATTGGGCCTGAAAAAAATTGCTGATCACAATATTTTGTGTCCTATTGGGGCATTTATAGAAAAGGAGGTAGCCCTTCAAAATCTTTTTGATGAAGACCCACAATTTACTATTGGAGAAGATTTATATGTGTGGTTAACAATAACCGTACGGCATGGGATTTCACTTAACCCAATTTATTCATCTTGCTTGATCCAGCATGACTTCAGGTCTATGGCTACTCCGAATCCGAAAAAGGTTGAATACTGTGCAGAAAAACTCAGAAAACTACTGTTTGAAGATCCAGAGTTTAAAAACTTTCCTGAATTAATTGAATTGGTATATGCAAGCCACCTATCTTTGACAGCTTTATATTATTCCATCAATGGCGACAAGCCAAAAGCATTAAAAGCTTTAATTAAGGCATTTCAAACGAATGCTCAAAGTATATTTAAAAAAAGGAGTTTGGTTACTCTTAAAAACATACTGATTAAAAAATAGTATTGAAGCGCATAACTCACATAATGTATTCCGGACTTGGTGGTCATGCGAGTGTTGTGTTTTCATATTTGTCTCCCCCATACTTGGACAAATACAAACATCACATAATTTTTTTTGGGGTTGAGCCAGTAAGTGAAGAATACATCGAACTATGCAATGCGAAGGGCATTGACTATACGTATATCAAGAAACGAAATCTCAGTTTTTTAACTAAATTCTATAATGCTTTTCAAAAATGTAAAGCTGACTTAATAATTACTCACAGTCTGCCAACAGTTCCTGTTTTGTTGATTTTAGGGTGTTGGTTTAAGTTTAAAACTGTGTTGGTGGATCATGCCGCGTTAATGTTGAAAAGAAAAATAGATATATGGGCTTCTCGTTTGGCATTGAGGTATCTGAGTGCAACTGTATTTCTTTCAGAATATGCTAAATCTGAAGTGCAGGCATATTATAAGTCCTTAAATCAAGAAAAATATGTATTAATTCCAAATGGAATTGATGTCAGCAGATTTGTCCCACCAAGTACCGTCAAAGTTCGAAATGATTATTTAACGATATTTACGCATGGTAGAATTGTAGCTGTTAAAGATTTGAAAACCCTGATATTAGCCGGAAAAATTCTAAGAGAAAAGGGCATTCAGTTTAAGATAATTATCGCAGGAATAGGCAGTGATTTAATGGATCTGACGCAGGTAAAGCACCAAATGAAATTAGATGATGAAGTAGAGTTCGCAGGATTGCTAAATGAAGATGAAATCATAAATCATCTGCAACAATCTGATGTTTATGTCAACTGTAGTTTAATAGAGGGAATGAGTACATCGTTATTACAGGCCATGTCATGTGGTTTGCCATGTATAGTGTCAGATATTCCGGCTAACAGGGCATTGGTGTCGCCAGGCTTTAATGGAAGTATATTTGAAGTGGGTAACGCTGAAGCATTGGCAGATAAGATACATCAGATATTAATAGACCCACAGCTGGTGAATTTGCTTTCGAAGAATGCTAGAAAATATGCCGAAGAAAATTTATCTAATCAGAAAATGATTGAAAATTATATGAGATTGACTAAATCAGTGCTTAATGTTTAGAAGAAGTGCCATACGACTAATAGAGCTATTGGTTGCCAAAGACCTTTTTTGGTGGGTTTTTCGGCCATTAGTAAGTATTGCCGAAGTCTTAAAAATTAAAAGAGTAAAGGCCGAAAGAAAAAAGACTATTCAACACCTACCAATCTATACTAAGATAAACGAACTAACCGTACTTCAAGGACCCTTTAAGGGGATGAAATATCCTTCCCAACAATCGGTAGGGGGGTTATCAAACGCGAAGATTGCAGGAACTTATGAATTAGAATTAGCCCCCCTGATTGAAGAAATAAAACAAACCAGTTATAACGTAATAGTGGATGTTGGGTGCGCAGAAGGATATTATGCGGTAGGGTTAGCAATGCATAAACCAGAAACAACTATATATGCATATGATATAGACCATACGGCCAGGAGATTGTGCAATGCCATGATAACAGCTAATAATACAAGCAATGTGCAGGTGAGAACGTTTTGCACACCAGAGTCGCTTGCTGCTATTGATTTTGGTACCAAGGGACTTGTGATCAGTGACTGTGAAGGGTACGAAAAAAAGCTATTTAATGTAGAAAGTGTAAATAACCTTCGTAATTGTGATGTTTTAATTGAAACACATGATTTCATGGATATTGAGATCACCTCATATTTAATGGACTTATTTGCTGAGACTCACCATATATCTACAATTTATAGTATTGATGATATTCACAAAGCCAAGACATATACCATTCCACATGCTAAAGATCTTACTATTGAGCAGAAATTGGCAATAGTAGCTGAGGGAAGGCCTGTGATAATGGAGTGGTTATGGTGCAAGCCGAAATTATGAAGCAATATTTAAGCAATCTGTTGGAAAAAATGCCTGTTCTCAAAAAGAACAGATTTTATTACTATATACAACGATACAGGCAATATAGACCGTGTAGGGTTGACAAGTCACTTACCGACAGGCCAGATATTGTAGATGAATTGGTCAGAGATGGTATCACAATAATTCCTGGCTTTGTCGCAAAAGATGATTGCAATCGGATTATAAGTGAACTAAATCCATGTGTTGAGCAAATCTTGAGAAATAATTTTAATGGCCATTACACTAAACATCAGCTTCAGCAAAAAGCATTTCGTATCGGCAATGTTCATCAATATTCAGAAACAGCCAATAACCTGTTTTTTACTAATCGTTTAATTGAATCTATTGCAAAGGCATATGTGTCTGATAAAGCATTTTCTTATAGAAAAGAAGCAGATTATAAGTTAGAGTCTGGACATTTGCTTCAAGCAGATCTTCCACATTTTGACGATTGGCGTCATAGGTTCAAAGCATTTCTATATCTTACAGATGTTGAGGAGGAAAACGCGCCATTTGTATATTATAAGGGAAGTCATGAGCAGCATCCGTGGAAACATAAATTCCATCTTGAATTCGAAATAAATGGCGTAAATGGACGGTATGGACACTTCTTTGTACAGGAAATGAATGAAATACAAAAAAAGAGAGGATACGAAAAACTGGTATGTGTAGGAGGTGCCGGCACTCTCATATTGGCTGACTTTAGAGGCATTCATAGTGGCACAACTCTATTGAATGGAAGAAGGATATTGCTCAACAACACATTCGGCATTTGATATGAGGGTTCTTTTTGTACATAAAATTATTGGGATTGCTGGTTCGGAAAACTATTTAATACAGGTCTTGAAGGGCCTAAAAGATAGAGGAATAGATGTTGAATTTTTATCATTAACACCAGCACGGCTAAAGGGCAGTGAGCGCAAATTTATAGAGCGAATAAATGACATTTCGGTAAAGCATACTACAGTTTATTATTCCTTTCCCTTTATTCTTACCTTTTTTAAAATTGCAAAGCTGTTAAGGAAAAATAAAATTGATATAGTTCACTCGCATTTAATTCATGCTGATTTGTTTCTGGCGGTGGTTAAATCATTTTTTTATTTTGGCTTCAAGCTAGTTTCTACAAAGCATGGGTATGAAGAAAGTTATAATAACAACTACGGGTTTGACCCAAAATTTAAGAAGAGGAACGTGTATTGGTGGTTGGCCAAATGGGCCGAAAGAAAGATGGATAAATCGTATGCCATATCAGAGGGTTTAAAGAATCTTTATATAGGGTTAGGTATATGTAAACAAGAAAAACTTGAATTGATTCACTATGGATTTGACTACAATGCCCCCCCTAATACAGCGAATTACCGTTATTCCAAAAACCAATTAGTAATTGTTGGCAGACTCACTGCCTTTAAAGGACACCGATATGCATTTCACGCGCTTAAAATGCTGGTAGGCCGTTTTCAGGATATCAAGCTTGTGGTAGTTGGGTCTGGCCCCTTGGAGGATGAATTAACTAATCTTGTTGAAGAATTAAATATCTCAAGTAATGTAAATTTTATGGGATATAACCCTGAAGGACGGGCTATTATGTCAGAGTCGGATGTAGTCCTTATTCCTTCGGTAGCAGAGGGATTTGGAGTAGTAGTGCTAGAAGCCTTTTCGACCAAAAAGCCAATTGTGGCGTTTGATGTACCCTCATTAAATGAACACATAGTTTCAGGGGAGTCTGGTATTCTGGTCCAACCATATGACATTGTAAGCTATGCCAGTCAAATAGAGTTTCTCCTGAAAAACCGGGAAAAATCACAGGCTATCGGAATGAGGGGATACGAAAAACTGACCAATGATTATAACCTAAACAAAATGGTCTCATCTACGATCTCATTTTATCAAAGTTTATAATGGAATCGAGTTTTCTACGATGTTCATGTAAAACAGTGAATAACATCATAATATAGAAAGGAATACCGGGTATTTTGTATCTAACTAAGGTTCCAAAATTATAGGTAGAAATACCTACAGCAAATGAAAAAACTATTGAGAATATAAAAAGGAATCTAATAAATGGGTTAGTAAATATTATTCTAAAAAAATTAAATACGCCAACCCTATAAAGAGTGTAGAGGGTTAATAATGAAAGCAACAAGCTCTCCAATGCAGCCAGTAACATCACGCTATTCCTTATTTCCCAGAGGTAAGGCCTAAATAATGTGACATTAACACCTGCCGGGAGTTTTCTTATGATTCCAGTTGGAGATAAGTCAAAATCATCTCCTAAGGAATAGACAGAGCCTGATTCACCAGAAGTGTAAGTTATCCAGTCAGCTGTGACACGCATGGTTTTCTCAATATTCTCAAGCGAGTATCTACTGTCGATTTGAGAAATGTAGTTCGTAATTTGGTAAGCCAAAATGCAATAAAATAAAAAAATGGCTGGCCCCAGGGTTATTCTCAGAATTTTACTTTTTATTTTATGAGTATAACTACCAGATATCCATAGAGTTATTGCAGGGATGAAACAGAGTATAATATAGATTTTTAAAATAATTAATACATAGATGCTGGTTGCAAGTATTATCACTTTAAGGATACTTGGCTTTCGTTTTATGAAGATTTCATAAATACAGTAAGTGAGCCACCCTATACATGATAAAGTAATTGTGTCTTTAAGGATTCCGGATCCCCAAAACACGACAGATGGGATACAAAATATAGCAACAAAAAATAATCGTTTTAACTGAGGGTAGATTTCATTTACAGTTTGAAAAAGTTTCCACAACCCAAAGAAACTTACGAATGCATACAGGCAGGCAATGGCATAATAAGAATGCATTGTAAAGAGGCCTAGAAAACCTGTTACCTTGAGCATAAAATACCCACCGACATCTCTTTGAAAAAAGTAATTACCACTAAGTATACTTTGAATGTCATAATCAACTGTGTTGTAACTGGAAATAAATAGCTTTAAGGCTACATATGGGTTGCTCCATAGGGTGCTATAAAATGGTTCACTAAAAAAGTGATACCTTAGTGTATCTCCATATTTATAAAAATAATGATACAAAAAACCAACACAGAGACTACCAAAAATTTTTAGTGCAAGAGCTGGTAAAAACAAATTGCGGGTATCAATATTTGTCAATCTAGGCCTAATAAAATAGGATAAACCAAATATTAATATTAAATATAGGGGTGTAAATAAAAAGTCTTTTAGCTCCACAATTAATTTATGTTGTTACCATATTTGCTTAAAGTTAATAAATGAATATTAGTAGACTACGTTAAGCATGTACCGTAATTTATCAATTATAATAGCATTTGGGTTAATAGCCTTCTCTTTTAATTTATATTCTCAATGTCCTACAGTTGATTTTGACGTTCCTTCTTCACTATGTATTGATCAAAACTTTGTATTGAATAACAATACTACTGACGCAATTTCATATGAATGGGATTTTTGCGAAGGAGAACTATCCACCGTGCCGACTAGTGCTAATCTATTTAAAGTAACCGGTTCTTCCTTTGCAAGGGGTATAGAGTTTGTTAAAGAAAGTGGGAATTGGTACGCCTTTGTTACCAGTCGTAATACGAGTACCCTGTTTAGATTAGATTTTGGAAACTCTTTAGATAATCCATCACCCGTTATTAATAACTTGGGAAACATATCAGGACTTTTAGATGAGCCAGAACCCATACACATTATTAAAGAAGGAAATAATTGGTACGCACTTACACACAATGGTGGGGGCGCATCTCTTTGTTTAATAAGCTTTGGTACAGATATTACCAATGCAAGTCCAACAGCTGAAATTGTATTGACCAGTGTAGGAGATTTAAATGCTGGTATGGAAGTAGATAATGACGATGGTAATTGGATAGTTATTGTTACCAAATCGAGTCGAGCATATCAAAGAATTAATTTTGGATCAAGTATTACAAATTCTGTTTCATCCGCTGATCTCATGGATGATGGTATTCTGACGGGAACACCAGGAGATGGTGCAATGAGAGACTTTCAGCTGGTCAAGTCTTGTGATCAATGGTATGGATTTGGTATTTCATTTGGTAGTGACAATTTTTATTTGCTGGAATATGGAACTGACTTATTTTCCACACCAACTTTAACAGTGCTCGGAGATAATACAATCTTTGGTACTGATGACCCCTACAGAGTGGAGGTAGGGCTGGATGGGGCAAACTATTTTGCTTTTGTGACCACCGTAACGGGTAATTTTTATAGGGTTGACTTGGGTAATGATCTAAATAATCCAACTTTCACGAGCTCCAACCTCCTCGATATTGGTGCTATTAATTTTAGTTTGGATTTGGTTCAAGATGGTTCTTTATGGCGAGCATTTTCCATTAATAGCTCAGGAGCTGATTTTTATAAAGTTACATTTACTGACAATTGCAGTGCTGTTCCGTCTTCGTCTACCGAGGAGATTCCTGAGTCGATAAGTTATACCTCCTCTGGCAATTATGAGATTGGGCTTAAAGCGTTTGATTCAGATGGAAATATTTCTTTTCTTACTAAAACTGTAACTGTCTCCACAAATGTAGCCCCTGACATAGACTTCTCAACATCATTCCCCATAAGTTGTGCGAGTAATCCAATAGATTTTACTGCCGTATCATCCGCAGATGATATTCAGTTTTATGATTGGGATTTCGGAGATGGAAATACTTCAACTGACGAGAATCCAACACACACCTATGCGTCTCCTGGTACATATGACGTGCAACTCACAGTAACTGATGCTGACCCCTGCGAAAACTTTACAATCGGTTCCATAACTATCTATGAAGACCCCGTAAGTTCATTTGATGTTCCGGTAGGGGTTGTCTGTAATAACCAACCGATAACTTTTACAAATACAACTGCTGATAACTTTGAAGGTAATGAGACTTTTGAATGGCAAGTAGATGGTGTTATTGTCTCCACATCAAGGAACCTCGACTATGAATTTGATACCGGAGGCACATTTGAAATAAAATTGATTACGAGTATTCCTGGATGTTCAGATGAAGTTGCACAAAACTTTAATGTGACTGAAGGCCCCTCACCAAACTTCACCGTTTCAGATGCTTGTGTAAGTACTTTGTTTGATTTTACAAATACCACAACGGGTGACAATATTGTTTCTTATGAATGGGATTTTGATAACGGCTTCATGTCTTCTGAAGAAAATCCAGACCCTTTTGAGTATGATAGTCCAGGCACTTATAATGTGACGCTCACAACTCAAAATGCTGCAGGATGTATGACCAGCATAGAAAAGTCATTAACGGTCTACGACCCACCAGTTGTTGATTTTAGTAATGACCTTTCCTGTGAACTGGACCCTACACAATTCACCGATCTGTCGACAGTAAATAATGCCAATATAGATACATGGCAATGGGATTTTGGCGATCCAGCCTCAGGTGCTAATACATCGACCGATCAAAATCCCCAGCATATTTTTTCACAAGCTGGAGATTTCACGGTAAGGTTAATAACAACCACCACATTTGGGTGTATTGATTCCTTAACTCAAGTGGTGAGTGTCAATCAAGCCCCTTCAGCAAATTTCAACTTTGATAAAGTCTGTATTGGAGAAGAAATTCAGTTTCAAGATCAGTCAGAGGCTGTGCCTGGAGAGCAAATTACTAGTTACGCCTGGAATTTAGGAGGTCAATTTAGTGCTGAGCAAAATCCAACAGCGACATTTGATTTTGCGATTGATTATAATGTTAGTTTAACAGTAACTTCTCAAAACCTATGCTCAAATACCTTTCAGGAGAGTATCACTGTCCTTCCTCCAAAAAATGTAGGCTTTAAAGTTGAAGATGCCTGTGAAAATGTATTGGTGCATCTTTATGACACAACTCAGCAAACCGGAGACCCTATAGCTAGCAGAGTTTGGCAATTTGCCGATCAGGGATCCGCGATGGACTCTTCCGTATTTAATGATTTCATGATTGCAGGAGATTATGACGTTAGTTTAGCTGTAACTACCGAAAGAGGCTGCGAATATGAAGGGTCACAGAGCGTTACAATAAATGAAGCACCTGAAGCGTCTTTTGAGGCATCTGATGTATTCGGAGCACCACCCTTGGAGGTTGACTTTATGAATAATTCAAATCAGGCATTATCGCATGCATGGGATTTTGGAGATGGCAACTTGTCAAATGAAACCAACCCAAGTAATACCTTTCAGGAAGAGGGAACATATGACGTTTCATTGGCTATTGAAGATGCCAATGGATGTCGTGATACTACCAACTTAATCATTAATGCATTAGTACCAGAGTTGGAGTTAGAATTACAACAGGTAACAATTGTAGATAAAAGCATTGTACTTACTATTAGAAATAATGGCACATTATCAATAGACAGTATGAAAGCTTCAATCAATCTAGGCGATCGTGTGGTAGTCGAAGAAGATATAGTACGGGCACTACCAGCCTCAAATAATCCCAGCGCAATAAATCATACTCTTGATCTTAATTTGGCGTCAAGAAATATTGATTACGTATGTGTTACTTTAACACCAATTTTAAATAATGCTGATGATAGCAATAGCATTAACAATACAAAGTGCAAAAATTTTGAGGCCAGCATAATTTTCATCAAACCATATCCAAATCCCGCAATTAATGACTTAAATATCACGATTATGTCAGAAACAGAGGGAGCAGGTAATATTAGAATAATAAGCAGTATAGGAGAAGTAGTGCTTAATGAAAATTTTGACGGTGTAAGAGGCAAAAATGTCATACAATTAGATGTGTCATCAATTAAAGGAGGAGTTTACCTGGTAGAAGTTGAGATGGCAGGTAGCACGTCTAACTCTCGAATTGCAATTGATAATTAAAGCTGATCTGGTTTACCAATCTATTAACGATCAAGCTCGACAAATGTATTTTTTATAAATATATTTGCACCAAATATTATTTTGATCATTTATGAAAGCGAAGATTAAACTAGATAAAATAGATAGGAATATTTTAGACATACTTCAAGCCAATGCTAAAATAACCAATGCACAGTTAGCACAAAAGATTGGGTTATCACCTGCTCCAACTTTAGAAAGAGTTAAAAAGTTAGAAAATTCGGGAATTATTGAAAGCTATCATGCCACAGTGAGCAATGAAAAAGTCGGCTTAGGGGTTTCTACATTTGTGATGGTATCTTTAAAAGGGCACAATACAGAAAACATTGAGGCATTTTTAAATAGTATTCACAAAATAGAAGAAGTGATAGAATGTCATCATATAACTGGTTCTGGTGACTTTATCTTAAAAATCATTGCTCAAGATATTCCTTCTTATCAAAAGTTGATGCTTGACCGGGTGTCTAATATAGATGTAGTTGATAACATGCAATCTATGGTTATATTGTCTACATTTAAAGACAGTAAAGTAATGCCAATCCCTTAATTTAAATGGAAACAGACAGCTTAATCCTATCAGAAGATCAGATTGATCAAAAAATCAAAAGAATCGCCTTTGAGATCTTTGAAAATAACTTCAAAGAGAAGGAAATAATACTGGCTGGAATATATGACAAAGGTTACGAATTGGCTGATTTACTTGCTCAGGCATTAGAAAAGGTAGCCAGCTTTAAAGTTAGACTGATAGCTGTAAAACTTGATAAATTTGCACCTACCCAGAGCAACATTACTTTAGACTGTGAAGAGAAAGACCTGGCAAACAAGTGCATTGTTTTAATAGATGATGTGCTCAATACTGGCAGAACAATAGCCTATAGTTTAAAACCCTTTCTCAATATAAAAGTTAAAAAAATTGAGACTGCTGTTTTAGTTAATAGAAGCCATAAGCAGTTTCCAATTTCATGTGAGTACACTGGTTATAAGTTGTCTACAACCTTAAACGAGCATGTCGATGTTCATCTACAAAAAGGGCAAAAAGCCGTGTACCTTAGATGATAAAATTGATTTGTTTTAGACGGCTCACCCGTTTATATTTCCAAAAATATATTACCCATAGTAAAAATGGATAAAACTGAGAAATTGGGAGCCCATACAAAAGATTTTGAAAAAGAACTCTTACACAAAGAGTACGAACTTCAAAAACTAAAAGCTGAGTTAGAAAAGTATCAATCTGCGGCCAAGGGCGCCAATGATGGTCTATGGGATTGGGACTTCCGAAAAAATGAGCCTTTTGTTTCCCAACCTTGGAAAACCATGCTCGGTATCAGTGAAGAAGAGGTAGTTGATATGCACAGCCTTTGGGAAAGGTTGCTACATCCTGATGACAAGGAAAAAGCGCTCAGAGATTTTAAAGATTTCATTAACGGCAGGTCACAAAGCTACTATCAGGAGTTTAGGATGCGTCATGCAGACGGCACCTACAAATGGATACTTTCCAAAGCACAAGCCGTGCGTGATAGTGATGGCACTGCCTTAAGAGTTTCAGGTTCACATACAGATATCACAGAAAGAAAATTAGTAAATGATGCGCTGAAAAAGAGTGAAGAAAAATATAGAAATCTCTTTCAAAATTCTTTGGTGGCCATGTTTCGATGTAAGGTCGATTCTGGTGATGTAATTGAGGCTAATGGCAAGTTTTGGGAGCTTTTAGGTCATCAGGGAGAAAATCCTGTAACCTCTGGGTTTGATATTTTCTCAAGTGACCGGGAGCGAAAGCATATTTTTGAGCAATTGCATGAATTAGGCTCGATTGATAATGTTGAACTTCAAATAGACTCAGTAAACAACAATCCGATTTGGGTTTCTTTCAGTGCAGTTATGTACCCAGAAGAGGGTACTGTGGAATGCATACTCAAGGATATCTCGCAAACAAAAGAAAATCTACTTGAGCTGCAAAAAGTAAATTTTGAATTAGACAGCTTTGTTTACCATGCTTCGCATGATTTAAGGTCACCATTACGCTCGGTGTTGGGCCTTATTGATCTCTATCGTATGGAACCAGATCAAAAAGTGAGAGAGGAGTGCATCGAGAAGATTGAGGGTAGTGTAAAAAGGCTTGATGATCTGGTTATGGAGTTGTTGAGCATTTCAAGAAATGACCGTGTCAACGACCCGCATGTTGATGTCAATCTGATGGTAGAAATCAATAATAGTATCAGTAGCTATTATAATGCTACAGATACATCGGGTTTGGAAATTATCACCAAAGTAATACAAAAAATACCCTTTAAGTCTGACCTTACACGTGTAAGAATTATCCTTAATAATCTCATTTCCAATGCGATAAAATATCGAAACTTTCATAAAGACCGAGCATTTGTCTACATAGAAGCTTTGGTAGATAAAGATCACCTCCAACTCAAAGTACAAGACAATGGTGAAGGCATTGAAGAGTCAAAAGTTCCTCATATCTTTGATATGTTCTATAGAGCTACTGAAAAGAGCGAAGGCTCTGGTTTAGGGCTTTACATTGTGAAAAAAGTTGCAGATAAGTTGGAAGCTTCAATAGATGTAGATAGTATGGAGTTAGAAGGTACCACTTTCACTGTGACAATACCCAATACACCATAATTAAAATCAATATGTCTGTACATAAGGCCGATATTAAAAAAATAACTACACACCAACTTCAGGAAATGAAAAATCGCAGTGAGAAAATTGCTATGCTCACTGCTTATGATTTTTCTATGGCAAAAATTCTTGATGGTGCTGGCATCGATGTGCTTTTAGTGGGCGACTCTGCTTCAAATGTGATGGCAGGTCACGAAACAACGCTTCCAATTACTCTCGACCAAATGATATACCATGCAACTTCTGTGGTAAAGGCCGTAAGTAGAGCGCTGGTAGTTGTAGATATTCCATTTGGCTCGTACCAAGGCAACTCTTCAGAGGCTTTACGTTCTGCCATAAGAATAATGAAAGAGTCAGGAGCTCATGCTGTAAAAATGGAAGGTGGGAGCGAAATTAAGGAGTCTGTGATTAGAATTCTCAGTGCCGGTGTACCTGTCATGGGACACCTTGGACTCACACCTCAATCTATTTTTAAGTTTGGCACCTATACAGTGCGAGCCAAGGAAGATGAAGAGGCAGAAAAACTCATGGAAGATGCCAAATTGTTGGAAGAATGTGGGTGTTTTTCAATTGTGTTGGAAAAAATACCTGCCAAGTTGGCTAAAAAAGTAGCAGAGGCAGTGTCAATCCCGGTTATTGGTATTGGAGCTGGATCTGATGTTGATGGACAGGTTTTGGTAATGCAGGACATGTTGGGTATCACTAAAGAATTCAAGCCTAGATTTTTAAGAAGGTATGCAGACCTTGACACAATCATTACAGACGCGGTGAGTCATTATGTAGAAGATGTTAAAGCTGTTGATTTTCCTAACGAAAACGAACAATATAAATAGGCAATATTA
The DNA here is from genome assembly GCA_965227525.1 of Fulvivirga sp. Classification (GTDB taxonomy): domain Bacteria; phylum Bacteroidota; class Bacteroidia; order Cytophagales; family Cyclobacteriaceae; genus Fulvivirga. The sequence continues at coordinate 1,441,371 of OZ245762.1, forward strand.
TGATAGATGGTGTTGAAACTGATTTTAGTTTAATGATTACTTTTTTAATTGTTGCTGGAGTTTTTGCTCTGGCTACTCTGGCTCATATTATTTTCAGAAATGAGGATAAGAGAAATGTGCCTATGTGGGTCCTTACAGTTCTAATATTCCCAATAATAGGTTCGATCATTTACTGGTTGGTGTTCAATCGAAATAAGCTCGATTCTCGAAAATTTGATCCATTCAAAAAACATTAACCCAATCTAACTACAACTTAAGTCTAATCACAACCAACCAATTCACTCTGTTCATCTTCCAACTGCCCAAACCACACAACAGCATATTCCTTATATATTCCAATCCCTATTCCTTTCCAGGCCACTTTTTTCCACAACCCACTATTAATTAATAGTGGGTTGTGACTAGGGCTTTTTTGCCAGCCTACTAAACCTTCCTGGGCATTGGCTCCTGCAGAACTATAGTAGGCTATTTCATAGCCTGGGCTATCATAGCCAGCTATTTCTTTCGGTTTGTCCCACATGCATTGTGCTTCTTTGTGGTCATTGGTATAACAGCAAGAGCTCCATTTGCCTTTACGAGACCAGCTATGTGGGTTGCACCTATTATCAGGATCAAAGTCATAATTATTTGCCAAGTCTTTGGCATGCGTTTGTGCAACCATGGTAAGCTTGGCAGAAAATGGAATAGGGGCTAACCTCTTCTTTTTTCTATATTCATTGATGATCTCATATAGCTTTGCTTCCTCAGAACTAACGCAAACATCCACTTCAACATCAGAAAGCTGAGAAGTGGGCAAATTCATACTGAAGAATAATAAAAGTGAAGTCAAATAAGTAAGAATCATAGCATGTAAATCTTTATATCTTCAACAACGCAAATTTTCTACTACTGTTTTGTAAGTATCTATTTATGTTGCTTTAAGCTTCCTTACGAGGTCTATTTTTGTTAAATTCGCAACCTCTCATAAGGCTATAAATCTAAATAAAAACATGACAAATCAAACGGCAAAAATCATCTACACAAAAACTGATGAAGCGCCAGCTCTGGCGACATATTCTTTTTTACCAATCATAAAAGCTTTTACAGACTCAGCAGGAGTCGCTGTAGAAACCAGAGATATTTCCTTGGCTGGTAGGATCATTGCGGTTTTTCCAGAATACCTTACTGATGATCAAAAAATGTCAGATGCCTTGTCTGAGCTTGGAGAACTGGCAAAAACACCCGAAGCTAATATTGTCAAATTACCTAATATAAGTGCTTCAATCCCACAATTAAAAGCTGCGATTTCTGAATTGCAGTCTCAAGGATATAAACTGCCAGACTATCCTGATGAGCCGACAAGTGATGAAGAAAAAGACATAAAAGGGCGTTATGATAAAGTCAAAGGCTCAGCTGTAAACCCGGTATTAAGAGAGGGTAACTCAGATAGACGTGCTCCAAGAGCCGTTAAAGAATATGCAAGAAATAACCCACACAGCATGGGCAAGTGGAGTGCTGATTCTAAATCACATGTAGCCAGTATGTCTGAGGGTGATTTTTATGGAAGTGAAAAATCAACAACGGTTAACTCAAAAACATCTGTTAAGATTGAGCATACTGATAACGATGGAAATAAAACCTTGCTCAAAGAAAATGTTGACCTCGAACAAGGTGAGGTGATCGATGCAGCCGTTATGAGTAGAGTAGCCCTAAGAACATTTTTAGAAGAACAGAAGAAAGATGCTAAAGCAAAAGGTATTCTGTTTTCGATTCACCTTAAGGCAACCATGATGAAGGTGTCTGACCCAATAATATTTGGACATGCCGTAAGCGTTTTTTACAAAGATTTATTTGAAAAGCATGCCGATAAATTAGAAAAAGTTGGTGTCGACCCTAATAATGGAATGGGCGTTCTTTTAGACCAATTACAGGAACTACCTGACAGTGAGAGAAAGGAGATAGAAGCTGATATCGAGTCCATTTATAATAATGGTCCAGACCTAGCGATGGTTAATTCAGATAAAGGCATTACTAACCTCCACGTACCTAGTGATATTATTATCGATGCATCAATGCCGGCTATGATTCGTACCTCAGGTCAAATGTGGAATGCAGATGGTAATCCACAGGATGCGAAAGCTATTATACCGGATAGAAGTTATGCTGGGGTTTACCAAGAGACAATCGATTTTTGTAAGCAACATGGTGCATTCGACCCTACTACGATGGGTAGTGTTTCCAATGTGGGTTTAATGGCGCAAAAAGCTGAAGAATATGGATCCCATGATAAAACATTTGAGATACCTAAAAATGGTAAGGTTAGAGTGATTGATGCTTCAGGTAATACATTACTTGAGCACAATGTTGAGCAAGGCGATATTTGGAGAATGTGTCAGGTAAAGGATGCTCCAATACAGGATTGGGTAAAATTAGCTGTGAACAGAGCCAAATCTACAGGAACGCCAGCCGTATTCTGGCTTGACAAAAACCGAGCACACGATGCAGAGTTAATCAATAAAGTAAATAAGTACTTAGCTGATCATGATACAGCAGGCTTAGATATACATATCATGTCTCCTGTAGAGGCTACCAAGTTTTCACTAGAAAGAATCAAAGAGGGCAAAGATACGATCTCAGTTACTGGTAACGTACTGAGAGATTACCTAACAGATTTATTCCCGATACTTGAATTGGGGACAAGTGCAAAAATGTTATCAATTGTACCATTAATGAATGGGGGAGGCCTTTTTGAAACGGGAGCCGGTGGTTCTGCACCTAAGCATGTGCAACAATTCGTTGAAGAGGGCCACTTGAGATGGGATTCATTAGGTGAGTTTTTGGCCCTGTCTGTTTCACTAGACCATTTGGGTGAAACTTTCAATAATAAAAGGGCTCGATTACTTGGTGAAACATTGGACAAAGCCACTGGTAAATTTCTTGAAGAGAAAAAATCACCTTCGCGTAAAGTAAACGAAATAGATAACAGAGGCAGTCATTATTATTTGGCTACCTACTGGGCCGATGCGTTAGCAGAACAAGATCAAGATCAAGAATTAAAAGAACTTTTTGGAAAAGTTGCTAAGGACTTGAGGTTCAACGAAGGTCAGATTAATGAAGAGCTAATCAATGCACAGGGAGATCCAGTTGACATAGGAGGTTATTACAATCCAAACGAATCAAAGGTGTCTGAGGCAATGAGACCAAGTAAGACACTTAATCAAATTATTGATAGTATTTTTACTAATTAAACAGGATAGCAAATAAGTTGTAAAAGAGGCCGTTCTTAGATGAATGGCCTTTTTTTATTCTTTAATGCCCAACATTTTTATAGCAGTAATCGCAGCTTCATCACCCTTATTTCCATGCTGTCCGCCTGCTCGGTCTAAGGCCTGTTTCTGATTGTCAGTAGTTAGCACACCAAAGATTACTGGCTTATTAAACTTTAAGTTTACATCCTTTATACCTTGTGCAACAGCATCGCAAATGAAATCGAAATGTCGAGTCTCGCCTTGAATAACACAACCCAGACAAATCACCGCATCAATGTCATCCTTTTCAGCCATCCACTGTGCTGCAAGAGTTAGTTCAAAACTCCCTGGTACGTCTTTTCTGATTATATTTTCTTTTACTACTCCATTACTACGCAATGTGTCAAAAGCACCCTGATATAAAGCTTCAGTAACACTCTCATTCCATTCAGAAACAACTATGGCAAATTTTACTTTGCTCATGTCCTTTATATTTTTCCCTGAATAACTACTTAGATTCTTTTCAGAAGAAGCCATGCTAAATGATTTTTATATATGAATTGTAAATAAAAAAGGGATAAGATTAAATCCTATCCCTTTTCAAATTTATTATAAATCTATGGCTTAGTTGCCAAGTTGTGCTTTAAGTTTTTTTGCTTTTTGGAACTCACTACTGTCCCAGTAGTCTTCTACTATTGTTTGATATGCCTCTTTAGCCTCAGCTACTTTACCCGCTTTTTCATATGCCAGAGCAGCTTTCAATAAATAAGTTGGTGTAAACTGCTTATTAGGTTTATAACTAGCAGCTTTTTCATACGCACTGGCAGCCTTATCATATTCGTTGAGTTCCATATTAGCATCACCTATCAAGCTATATGCCCTCGGTTGAACTAACAGATCATCAGAGCTAAAATCTTCTAAGTATAATATAGCCTGCTTAAACTTACCTTGCTTTAAATAAGCTGTACCAGCATAATAGTTAGCTAGGTTTCCAGCATCAGTAATGCTGTATTCTTCAGTAATGTCTATAAAGCCTAAATTATTTCCATCGCCATTCAATGCTAGGTCAAGACTGTCTGATTCGAAATAGTAAATAGCCTGGAACATCTCGCTTTGAGCCAATTGTTCTTGTGTATTTACATAGTATCTATAGCCAAATACACCAGCAACGAGCAATACGATAATTCCAACAACACCAAAAACCAAGGCTTTATTTTTTTCAATAAACTCCTCAGTTCTAGAAAATTGTTCAGCTAACGCCTCAGGATTCTCCAGATATTCGTTTCCGTGCTCGTCTGTTTGCTTTTTATTTTTTGCCATTTTAAAAATTTTTTAAGGCTGCAAAACTAATGATTTAAACAACAAGTAGAAATAACACTTGTAAAAAATCTTAATAAGCACCTTACTAGTTTATTTTTAATCTCTTATGTATGGGTAATCTTCCTGTGCGTAAACATCCTTAAATGCTTCACTCGGATTAGGAAAGTCAGACTCCTCTGCAAATTTCACAGAGTCAGCTACAATCTCCTTGATTTTTTTCTCGATTGCTTCAATGTCTTTTTCAGAAGCATACTTATTCTTTAGTATTGTCTGCCTTACCTGTTCTACAGGGTCTTTCTGCTTATACTCTTCTACTTCGTCTTTTGTACGATACTTGGCGGGGTCAGACATTGAGTGACCTTTATATCTGTATGTTTTAAACTCAAGCAAGGTAGGGCCATCTCCTTTACGTGCTCTTTTAGCCGCTTTTTCAACAGCAATATGTACATCCTCAACATTCATAGCATCAATGCCTTCAGATGGCATGTCATATGCCTCACCCAACGTGTGTAAGTCAGTTACGTTAGAGGTTCTGCTTACAGAAGTACCCATTGCATAGCCATTATTTTCTATAACAAATATTACAGGCAGCTTCCAGGTCATGGCTAGGTTCAGCGCCTCATGAAATGCCCCTTGTCTCACAGCGCCATCACCCATGTAGCAAATACAGAGATTGTCAGTTTTGTTATACTTTTCAGCAAATGCGATCCCAGCTCCCAGAGGTACCTGGCCACCAACGATTCCATGTCCACCAAAGAAATGATTTTCCTTGTCAAACATGTGCATAGAGCCACCTTTACCTTTAGAAATTCCGGTTTCTTTAGCAAACAACTCTGCCATTACAGCTTTGGGGTCAGTACCTAACGCAAGAGGGTGCGCATGATCTCTATATGCAGTAATCCACTTGTCGCCTTTCTTCAATGCTGAAGCAGCGCCAGCTACACAAGCCTCTTGCCCGATGTATAAGTGACAAAAGCCTTTAATTTTTTGCTGCCCATAAAGTTGTCCCGCTTTTTCTTCAAATTTTCTCATTAGATGCATACTCTCAAACCATTCTAAGTAGGTTTCCTTAGAAAACTTTGATTTGGAAGATGACTTAGTTTTTGACTTTCCTTTTGTCGTAGTTGCCATAATGTTAATTTTGAACCTCTATAAGGACTGCGAAATTAAGTAAAAAAAGTCAATGCACATTGAAAAATTGAGTCTGATTAATTTTAAGAACTACGAAGAAGTCACGCTGAATTTTTCTGATAAGATCAATTGTATAGTGGGAAAAAATGGTAGTGGTAAGACCAATTTGCTTGATGCGATATACTATCTCTCCACTTCAAAAAGTGCATTAAATAAAATTGATAATCAGAACATCAGATTTGGTGAGCAGTTCTTCTCGGTTATAGGTTTCTTTAAAAGCAATGATGAATCATTCAAAGTAGACTGTGCACTTAAAGAAAGTACCAAAAAACGATTTAGGGTAAATGGTGTTGAGTATGAGAAATTAAGGGAGCACGTTGGTAGGTTTCCAACGGTTTTCATCGCTCCAAATGATACCGATGTTGTAAGGGATGGTAGCGAGATAAGAAGAAAGTTCTTTGATCAGGTAATTTGCCAAACAAACAGAAAGTACCTGGATGACCTTCTAACTTATAATCACTACCTAAAGCAAAGAAATTCGTTGTTAAAAAAGTTTGCCGAGACCAATGCGCTAGACAAGGCTCAACTTGAGCCTTACGATGTAAAACTTATTCAAATCGGTACCGATATTGAAAAGGTTAGAAGAGAATTTATAAAACCCTTCAATAAACATTTTTTAAATGTCTATCACCAGCTGACAGACAAAAAAGAAGACGTCTCAATTGAATATGAGGCCAACACAAGAGGACAAAAGTATTCTGATAGATTTAAGGAGAGTCTCAACAAGGATCTTATACTCCAAAGGACTAATGTAGGTATTCACAAAGATGACTTTCGTTTTACAATTAAGTCACAGCCATTAAAGCGGTATGGCTCACAAGGACAACAAAAGTCATTTGTAATCTCCCTAAAATTAGCGCAGTATGAGGTGATTAAAGACTTAAAATCATTTAAGCCTATTTTATTACTCGATGATATTTTTGATAAGCTTGACTCGGATAGAATTATGCAAATGATTAATATCGTGAACTCTGATGAGTTTGGTCAGGTCTTTATTACTGATGCAAGAGCAGAAAGAACCAAAGAATTATTTGGTGAAGCCAAATTATCATGTAAGTTCATTCTTGTAAATATGGGTGATGTACAAAATGAAGAATCGAAAATTTGAAAAAAGAACGTCTGAACTCACATCCGTTGGAGATGCGATAGATAAGTTGCTTCAAACTTATCATATTGAAGGAAAGTTTGATGAGGCCAAGCTTATCAATGCCTGGGAAGATGTAATGGGTAAAACCATTGCCAACAGAACAGAAAAAATCTACATAAACAAAGATGTGTTGTTTGTTAGGGTTACCTCTGCAGCCCTTAAACATGAGCTAAATATGTCCAAGCAAAAAATTCTTAATAATTTCACCGAGCACTTGGGTAAGTCAATCGTCAGGGAAATCATCATAATTTGAGGATTTTGGCCTAAAAGCAGATTATCTCAAAAAAAACATGTCTTTTTTTTTCAAAAGTTTGAATAAAAGAAAAAAGCGTATAATTTTGCACTTCCTTTGAAAAAACAGCGCCACTTATGAGCGCATTTTGAGAGGGAAAGTTCAATGTAATATTGATTAGTTGGGGGGATACCAAAGCGGCCAACTGGGACGGACTGTAAATCCGTTGTCTTATGACTTCGCAGGTTCGAATCCTGCTCCCCCCACAACTTTAATTCGAGATTGAAAATTCTACATTTAAAATTGTGAATATAGATTCTTGAATTTGATAAGCGGGAGTAGCTCAGTTGGTAGAGCGACAGCCTTCCAAGCTGTAGGTCGCGGGTTCGAGCCTCGTCTCCCGCTCTAATATCTTGAGTTCTTGGTTCAAAGTTCTCCGCTCCGGTTGCAAACCAGCCGATAACATTGAGCTGAGAATATATAAAGCCGAGATAGCTCAGGGGTAGAGCGCTTCCTTGGTAAGGAAGAGGTCGGGGGTTCAATTCCCCTTCTTGGCTCATAGAGATTGTCGGAGGTTACATCATGAAGTTGTTACCTCTAAATCTGTATCAGAAAGTAATTAATTAACAACGAAATATAATTTTAACTAAACTAGGGATTTTCAAATATGGCTAAAGAAACTTTTGACCGTTCAAAACCCCACTTGAATATTGGAACAATCGGTCACGTTGACCACGGTAAGACAACGTTAACAGCAGCTATTTCTAAAGTACTTTCTGATAAAGGATATGGTGACGCAAGAGATTTTGCATCTATCGACAACGCTCCTGAAGAAAAAGAAAGAGGTATTACAATTAATACTTCGCACATCGAGTACCAGACAGAAACTAGACACTACGCACACGTTGACTGTCCAGGTCACGCTGACTACGTAAAGAACATGGTAACTGGTGCTGCCCAAATGGACGGTGCTATCCTTGTGGTTGCTGCAACTGACGGACCAATGCCTCAAACTAGAGAGCACATCCTTCTTGCACGTCAGGTAGGTGTACCTGCTTTGGTTGTATTCATGAACAAAGTGGACTTAGTAGATGATGCTGAGCTTTTAGAGCTTGTAGAAATGGAAGTTAGAGAATTGCTTTCTGACTATGATTTCGATGGTGACAACATTCCAGTTATCCAGGGTTCTGCTCTTGGTGCACTTAACGGTGAAGCTGAATGGGTTGCTAAAGTAGAAGAATTAATGAACGCTGTGGATGAGCACATTCCTCTTCCTGAGCGTCTTGTAGACAAAGATTTCTTAATGCCTGTTGAGGACGTATTCTCGATCACTGGTCGTGGTACTGTTGCAACTGGTAGAATCGAAAGAGGTGTAATCAACTCAGGAGATGCTGTAGACATCTTAGGTATGGGTGCTGAAAACCTTAAGTCGACTATCACTGGTGTTGAGATGTTTAGAAAAATATTAGACAGAGGTGAAGCTGGAGATAACGTTGGTCTTCTTTTAAGAGGTATTGAAAAACACCAAATCAAAAGAGGAATGGTTATCTGTAAGCCTGGCTCTGTAACTCCTCACCAAAAGTTTAAAGCTGAAGTTTACGTACTTTCAAAAGAAGAAGGTGGACGTCACACTCCATTCTTCAACAAATACAGACCTCAGTTCTATCTTAGAACAACTGACGTAACTGGTGAGATCATGCTACCTTCTGGTGTAGAAATGGTTATGCCTGGTGACAACGTATCTATTGAAGTTGAATTGATCAACACAGTAGCTATGGAAAAAGGTCTTAGATTCGCTATCCGTGAGGGTGGTAGAACAGTAGGATCTGGTCAGGTAACTGAGATCATAGAGTAAGATAAACAAATTCAAATAAAGCGTTCCGAAATTAATCGGAACGCTTTTGTTTTCTAAAAAAGTTTGTAGTATCTTTGCAGACCATTTTGAGCTATGGTGCACGGGAATAGTTCGATTTGGATAAAAATATTGAGGGGATTTGGAGAAGTGACCCGTGTTAAAATAAAACATTAAACGGGTGTAGCTCAATTGGTAGAGTAGTGGTCTCCAAAACCATTGGCTGGGAGTTCGAGTCTCTCCACCCGTGCTAGAAAATAAATAGTCTATGAACAAGTTAAAGACATTCGTTCTTGAGTCATTCGATGAACTGAAAAATAAGGTCTCTTGGCCTAAATATGGTGAGCTTCAAAACAGTTCTATACTGGTACTTGTAGCCTCTTTGATTTTTGCTTTGTTCATTGGCTTGATAGATTACGTATTCCAGTCTGGTATGGATTGGTTCTACGGTGAGTTTTAATATACATAGCTAACTAAGTGATGAGTGAATTAAAATGGTACGTAGTTAGGGTTGTTAGTGGACAGGAAAAGAAAGTGAAAACTTACCTGGAAACTGAAGTTGAGAGAGAAGGACTTGCAGAGTTTGTGCCTCAGGTACTCATACCATCAGAAAAGGTGTATGAGATGAGAGGTGGCAAAAAAAGAGTGAGAGAAAGAAACTTCTTTCCTGGCTATGTATTGGTTTCTGCCGATTTGAGCAACGGAGAGGCAAATCACTTGGTAACAAGTATACCTGGAGTTATTGGGTTCTTAGGTAATAATGGTACAGGGTCTAGTAAGGAGCCGGTGCCTTTAAGACAAAATGAGGTCAACCGAATTTTAGGTAAAGTAGACGAACTAGACGAGTTCGAAGAAAAGTTAGAAACACCATATATCGTTGGCGAATCAGTGAAAGTGATGGACGGTCCTTTCAGTGGCTTCACAGGTACAGTAGAAGAGGTATTTGAAGAAAGAAAGAAGCTAAACGTAATGGTAAAGATATTCGGCAGGAACACTCCTGTTGAACTGAACTATATGCAAGTAGAAAAATTAGATTAAGATAATGGCTAAGGAAATTAGTGGATACTTGAAATTGCAGGTAAGAGGTGGTGCAGCAAACCCATCTCCTCCAGTAGGACCCGCTTTAGGTAGTAAGGGACTTAATATTATGGACTTCTGCAAGCAGTTTAATGCGAGAACTCAAGACAAGCAGGGGCAAGTTTTACCGGTAGTAGTTACAATCTACTCAGATAAGTCATTCGACTTTGTTATTAAAACTCCTCCAGCTGCTGTTATGATACTCGAAGCTGCTAAAAAGAAAAAAGGTTCTGCGGAATCTAACAGAAATAAAGTTGGAAGTATTACCTGGGATCAGGTTCAGCATATTGCTGAAACAAAAATGCCTGACTTAAATGCTTTTAAAGTGCACTCGGCCATGAAAATGGTGGCAGGTACTGCCAGAAGCATGGGAATTAGAGTTTCAGGAAAGGCTCCTTGGAGCAATTAATATTAAAGCAATGGGAAAATTAACAAAGAACCGTAAAGCGGCATTCGAAAAAGTTGAAAGAAATAAGGAGTATGCTATTGAAGAAGCATCTTCACTTTTAAAAGAAATTACTTTCACAAAATTTGATGCTTCTGTTGATTTAGATATACGTCTTGGTGTAGACCCTAAAAAAGCTGACCAAATGGTGAGAGGTGTAGTAACACTTCCGCACGGTACAGGTAAAGACTTAAAGGTATTAGTGCTTTGTACTCCTGACAAAGAGCAGGAAGCGAAAGATGCTGGTGCAGACTATGTAGGTCTAGACGAATACATTACTAAAATAGAAAAAGGTTGGACTGACATTGATGTGATCATCACTATGCCAACCGTAATGGCCAAAGTAGGTAGACTTGGTAAAGTGTTAGGACCGAGAGGTCTAATGCCAAACCCTAAGTCAGGAACTGTTACACTTGATGTAGCAAAGGCCGTTACAGATATTAAATCGGGTAAAATCGATTTTAAAGTAGACAAGTTTGGAATCATTCACGTAAGTGTTGGAAGAGCTTCTTTCGACCCTCAGAAAATCAGAGAGAATGTGCGTGAAATGATGCAGACTGTAGCAAAATTGAAGCCTGCTTCCGCGAAGGGTACATATATTAAGAGTGTGAACCTCTCAACTACTATGAGTCCTTCGATTTCAATAGATAAGAATTCAATTTCTGGAGTAACATCGATATTACAACCATGACAAGGCAAGAAAAAGCAAATATAATAGATAGTCTGGCGGAGAAGTTTGAGAAAAATTCAACTTTCTACTTAGCTGATGCGTCAGGTCTTTCTGTAGGAGAAATAAATGTTTTCAGAAAAATGTGTTTCGAAAAAGGCGTTGAATATGGCGTTTATAAAAACACATTAATCAAAAAAGCATTAGAAAAAAAAGGAGTTGACTACACTGAATTAGAAGATGCCCTTAAAGGTTTTTCAGGTGTAATTTTCTCCGAAGAAATCGGCAATCTTCCTGCAAAGGTGATTAAAGATTACAGAAAAAAGCAAGGTGCTGAAAGGCCCCTTTTAAAAGCTGCTTCCATTGATAGTGATGTCTTCCTTGGTGAAGAGCATCTTAAAATGCTCAGTGAGCTCAAATCTAAACAAGAGCTTATTGGCGAGGTTATTGGCTTACTTCAATCACCTGCTAAGAATGTTGTATCTGCTCTTCAGAGTGGAAAAAATACACTTGGTGGTTTAGTAAAGACTTTATCCGAAAGAGAAAACTAAAATTAGAAACAAAAAAACAATTAAATAAGAAGTAAAAATGGCAGACGTTAAAGCACTTGGAGATCAACTTGTTGAACTTACAGTAAAAGAAGTAAACGAATTAGCAGAATACCTTAAAGAAGAGCACGGTATCGAGCCTGCAGCTGCTGCAGCTGTTGTTGCTGGTCCTGCTGCTGGTGGCGAAGGCGGAGACGCTGGAGAAGAGAAAACAGAATTTGATGTAATTCTTAAGTCACCAGGTGGTGCAAAATTAGCTATCGTAAAACTAGTTAAAGAGCTTACTGGTCTTGGACTAAAAGAAGCAAAAGAATTAGTAGACGGAGCGCCTAGCGCAGTAAAAGAAGGCGTGGCTAAAGACGAAGCTGAAGGTCTTAAGAAGCAGCTTGAAGAAGCTGGGGCCGAAGTTGAGTTGAAGTAAGCATTGGCGACATATCAATCGCTCGTCTAACAGATTTAGCGACCCCTTTCCGAGCCCGATGATAAATCGGGACGGGATCGGGGTCTTTTCCTGTTTGTAGATACTTTACAAACAACACAATTACAGGCATTTTACTACGGTAGAAAGCCTTTTACAATATCTTGTAATTAAAATTTTTAAAGCTTTGGCTAGTAAAAAAGAAAACTCAAGAATCAATTTCTCATCTATTAAGAAAGTAATAGATTACCCAGATTTTCTTGACATACAACTACAATCCTTTAGAGACTTTTTTCAGTTAGAAACTCCTGCTGAGAGAAGAGAACAAGAAGGATTATTCAAAGTTTTTTCAGAGAACTTTCCAATATCAGATTCTAGAGAAAACTTTGTATTAGAGTTTATTGATTATATAGTAGATCCTCCAAAATACAACGTAGATGAGTGTATTGATAGAGGATTGACCTACTCTGTACCTCTCAAGGCTAAGTTAAAGCTTACCTGCAATGATGAGGACAATGAAGACTTCGAAACAATCGAGCAAGAAGTATTCTTAGGTAATATACCTTATATGACTAAGAAGGGCTCATTTGTAATCAATGGAGCTGAGAGAGTAATCGTATCTCAGTTGCATAGATCACCTGGAGTTTTCTTTGCACAAAGCAAGCATACCAACGGTACGAAACTTTATTCAGCCAGAATTATTCCTTTTAAAGGATCATGGATTGAATTTGCAACAGATGTAAACAATGTAATGTATGCTTACATCGATAGAAAGAAAAAATTCCCTGTTACTACACTATTAAGGTCAATAGGGTACGGTACTGATAAAGATATCCTAGACTTATTCGGTCTGTCTGAAGAGGTTAAGGCAACCAAGAAAGATCTTAAGAAAGCTGCCGGTAGAAAACTTGCCGCAAGAGTGCTTAAAACCTGGACTGAAGACTTTGTTGATGAAGATACAGGTGAAGTTGTTTCTATTGATAGAAACGAAGTACTTCTTGAGAGAGATCACATCTTAACAGATGAGGATATTGAGACAATTGTAGATTCAGGTTCTAAGTCAATCATTCTTCACAGAGAGGATGTAAACGTTACCGACTTTACAATCATTTTCAATACATTATCAAAGGATAATTCAAACTCTGAAAAAGAGGCTGTTGAGCAGATCTATCGTCAGTTAAGAAACACTGAGGCTCCTGATGAGCAGACAGCAAGAGATATTATTCAAAGCTTATTCTTCAGTGAGAAGAGATACGATCTTGGTGAAGTTGGTAGATATAGAATAAATAAAAAATTAGGTCTTGACATTTCATCTGACCAAAGAGTACTTACAACTGAGGATATCATTCTTATAGTAAAGTATTTAATTGGTCTAATCAACTCAAAAGCGGTTGTAGATGATATCGACCACTTAAGTAATAGAAGAGTAAGAACAGTTGGTGAGCAGCTGTATACTCAATTTGGTGTTGGTTTAGCTAGAATGGCCAGAACCATCAAAGAAAGAATGAACGTAAGAGATAATGAAGATTTCAAGCCTGTTGATTTGATCAACGCTAGAACTTTATCTTCTGTGATCAACTCTTTCTTTGGTACAAACCAACTTTCTCAATTCATGGACCAAACTAACCCGCTTGCTGAGGTTACTCACAAGAGAAGGATGTCTGCCTTAGGTCCAGGAGGTTTATCAAGAGAAAGAGCTGGTTTCGAGGTACGTGATGTTCATTATACTCACTACGGCCGTTTATGTACGATTGAAACACCAGAAGGTCCAAATATTGGTCTTATTTCTTCACTATGTGTTCACGCTAAAGTGAATCACATGGGCTTTATCGAAACTCCTTACAGAGAAGTAGAAAAAGGTAAGGTAGATATGACAGGTAATGTTAAATATCTTACTGCCGAAGAAGAGGATACACATAACATTGCTCAGGCTAATGCACCACTTAAAGACAATGGTAACTTTATCAATGAGCGTGTAAAAGCAAGATTTGAGGGTGACTTCCCGGTTGTTGAGCCTAAAGAATTGAAATACATGGATGTTGCTCCAAACCAGATTGTATCTGTTGCAGCATCACTTATTCCTTTCTTAGAGCATGACGATGCCAACCGTGCACTGATGGGATCAAACATGCAACGTCAAGCTGTGCCTTTAATGAAGCCTCAGGCACCTATCGTTGGTACTGGTCTTGAAGGTAGAGTTGCGCTTGACTCAAGAGGATTAATCTTAGCTGAAGGTGACGGTGTAGTAGAATTTGTAGATGCTAAGAAAATCGTTGTAAAATACGATATGGATGAGGACGATTTATTGGTAAGCTTTGATGAAGACCAGAAGATCTATGACCTCATTAAGTTTAGAAGAACAAACCAGGATACTTGTATTAACCTTACTCCAATTGTTAAAAAAGGAGAAAGAATCAAGAAAGGACAACCACTAGTTGAAGGTTATGCAACTGAAAAAGGTGAGTTGGCACTTGGTAGAAACCTTAAAGTGGCATATATGCCATGGCAAGGATACAACTTTGAGGATGCGATTGTGATATCTGAAAAAGTTGTAAGAGATGATGTTTATACATCGATACATATTGATGAGTATGAACTAGAGGTAAGAGATACCAAAAGAGGAGAAGAGGAGCTTACATCAGAGATACCAAATGTTAGTGAAGAAGCCGTAAAGCATCTTGACGAAAACGGTATAATCAGAACTGGTGCTGAAGTTAAAGAAGGGGATATACTCATTGGTAAGATTACTCCTAAGGGAGAATCTGACCCAACGCCTGAAGAAAAGCTTCTTAGAGCAATCTTTGGAGATAAAGCGGGAGATGTAAAGGATGCATCAATGAAAGCACCTCCATCATTGAGAGGGGTTGTCATCGATACTAAACTTTTCTCACGTCCTAAAAAGGATAAAGAACTAAGAGCTAAGGCTAAGAAAGAGGTAGAAATTTTAAAATCTCAATACAGTAAGCAACTGCTAGACCTCAGAGGAGAAATGATTAGCAAACTAGCTAAGCTTCTTTCAGGGAAGGCTTGTCAGGGAATCAAGCATAAGTTTGGTGATGAGATTATTAGTAAGGGCGTTAAATTTTCGGCTAAAAATATTGAGCAGAATCTTTTCCCTGAAAAGAATATCTACAAAGACGAGAGTACTTACAATGTACCAGAAGAAGTTAACCTTATTTCTGATGTTAACCTTGACAACTGGACAACTGATGATAAGACTAATACTATCGTACAGCGACTAGTTAAGAGTTACAATATTAAGAGAAATGAAATTGCCGGTGATTTCAAACGCGAGAGGTTTACGCTTGAAGTGGGAGATGAATTACCTGCAGGAATTGTACAATTAGCTAAAGTTTATATCGCCAAAAAGAGAAAACTCAAAGTAGGTGATAAGATGGCAGGTCGTCACGGTAACAAGGGTGTAGTAGCAAAGATCGTAAGAGAAGAAGATATGCCATTCCTTGAGGATGGAACTCCGGTAGATATTTGCCTTAACCCACTAGGTGTACCTTCTAGGATGAACCTTGGTCAGATATATGAAACAGTATTGGCCTGGGCTGGTGTAAAACTTGGTAAAAAGTACGCAACACCAATATTCGATGGGGCTTCTATGGACGAAGTGGCTGCCGAGCTTAAAGAGGCCGGATTGCCAGAGTTTGGTAGAGCTTACTTATACGATGGTCTTACTGGTGAGCGTTTCGATCAGCCAGTTACAGTAGGTATTGCTTACATGCTGAAACTAGGACACTTAGTAGATGATAAGATGCACGCCAGATCTATCGGACCTTACTCATTGATCACGCAACAACCATTGGGTGGTAAAGCTCAATTCGGTGGTCAGCGTTTTGGTGAGATGGAGGTTTGGGCACTTGAGGCCTTTGGAGCATCTCATGTACTTCAGGAAATCTTAACTATCAAATCTGATGATGTGATAGGAAGAGCCAAAGCATATGAAGCCATTGTAAAAGGTGAGAATATGCGTAAGCCAAATATTCCTGAATCGTTTAATGTATTGGTACACGAACTACGTGGCCTTGCATTAGAAATTACTTTAGACTAAAATTTTATTTGAGCAGAGGCGTAAACCTCTGCTCATTGACATCAAATAAATCATTCTTATGTCGTTCAGAAAAAATAAAAAACTAAACAATGATTTCTCTAAGGTTACTATAAGCTTAGCGTCACCAGAGTCTATCTTAGAAAGCTCTCACGGTGAAGTTACGCAGCCAGAAACCATTAATTACAGAACCTACAAGCCAGAAATGGGTGGTTTGTTTTGTGAGAGAATTTTCGGTCCTGTAAAAGACTGGGAATGTCATTGTGGAAAATATAAGAGAATACGTTATAAGGGTATCATCTGCGATCGTTGTGGGGTTGAAGTAACTGAGAAGAAAGTTCGTAGAGAAAGAATGGGCCATATTGAGCTAGTAGTTCCTGTGGCGCATATCTGGTATTTTAAATCATTACCTAACAAAATAGGATACTTACTTGGTTTACCTACCAAGAAACTTGACCAAATCATATACTACGAGAGATACGTAGTAATTCAGCCAGGTATCAAAGAAGAGGATGGCATTGCGAAAATGGATTTCCTTACTGAGGACGAGTACCTCGATATTCTTGATAAGATGCCAAGAGAAAATCAGTTGCTTGATGATGATGATCCAAATAAGTTTATCGCCAAAATGGGTGCTGAAGCGTTAGAAATGTTACTTGCTCGTACTGAGCTAGACCAACTTTCTTATGACTTAAGACACCAGGCAGCTACTGATACATCTCAGCAAAGAAAGGCTGAAGCGTTAAAAAGACTTAAAGTTGTTGAGGCGTTTAGAGAAGCTAAAACAAGAATTGAGAACCGTCCTGAGTGGATGATCATTAAGATGGTTCCAGTTATTCCACCGGAGTTGAGGCCACTTGTACCTCTTGATGGTGGACGATTTGCAACTTCTGACCTTAACGATCTTTACAGAAGGGTTATTATCAGAAATAACCGTCTAAAAAGACTAATAGATATTAAAGCTCCTGAAGTAATTCTTAGAAATGAGAAAAGAATGCTTCAAGAGGCAGTTGACTCTTTATTTGACAACTCAAGAAAAGTTAATGCTGTAAGATCTGATGGAAACAGAGCATTGAAGTCTTTAAGTGATATGCTTAAAGGTAAGCAGGGTAGATTCCGTCAAAACTTACTAGGTAAGAGGGTAGATTACTCTGGTCGTTCTGTAATTGTAGTGGGGCCTGAGTTAAAGCTTCACGAATGCGGTCTTCCTAAAGATATGGCTGCTGAGCTATTCAAACCTTTTATTATCAGAAAACTGATAGAAAGAGGCATTGTTAAAACCGTGAAATCTGCTAAGAAGATTGTAGATAGAAAAGACCCGGTAGTTTGGGATATTCTTGAAAACGTATTAAAAGGGCATCCTGTTTTACTTAACAGGGCTCCAACGCTTCACAGATTAGGTATTCAGGCGTTCCAGCCAAAGCTTATTGAAGGAAAAGCAATCCAGCTTCACCCATTAGTATGTACAGCATTCAACGCTGACTTTGATGGTGACCAGATGGCGGTACACGTACCTCTTGGTCAGGAGGCTGTATTAGAGGCGTCTATGTTGATGCTTTCTTCTCACAACATTCTTAACCCAGCCAATGGTGCTCCAATTACAGTTCCTTCTCAGGATATGGTTCTTGGATTGTACTACGTAACTAAGGGTAAGAAAAGTACTAAGAAAGAGAAGGTTGACGGAGAAGGAATGACTTTCTACAGTGCTGAGGAAGTAATCATGGCGATAAATGAGCGTAGAGTTTCGAAACACGCTTTTATCAAAGTGAGAACAAAAGTGAGAAATGAAAATGACGAATTAGAGTCTAAGGTAATAGAAACTGTTGCTGGTAGAGTAGTTTTCAACCAGTTTGTTCCTGAAGAAGTTGGATTCGTAGATGAGTTATTAACTAAAAAGAAACTTCAGAAGATTATTTCTGATGTATATAAAATTGCTGGTGTAGCTAGAACAGCTCAATTCCTTGATGATATTAAGGATCTTGGTTTCCAAATGGCCTACAAAGGTGGACTTTCAATGGGTCTTAACGATGTAGCTATTCCTGAAGAAAAAGAAAAGCTCGTTGAGCAAGCCAAAGAAGAAGTTGATGCAGTTTGGAATAACTACCTGATGGGTCTTATTACTGATAATGAGAGATATAATCAGGTAATTGATATCTGGACAAGAATCAATACTCAACTTACCAACACGCTGATGAGGCAGTTGGAAGAAGATGATCAAGGCTTTAACTCTATTTATATGATGATGCACTCTGGAGCCAGAGGTTCTAGAGAACAGATTCGTCAGTTAGGTGGTATGAGAGGTCTAATGGCTAAGCCTCAGAAAAACCTTGCCGGATCAGTGGGTGCTATTATTGAAAACCCTATTCTTTCAAACTTTAAAGAAGGGTTAGACGTAATTGAGTACTTTATCTCGACACACGGTGCTAGAAAAGGTCTTGCAGATACAGCCCTGAAAACAGCAGATGCTGGTTATTTGACAAGACGTCTGGTGGATGTGGCTCAGGATTTAGTTATTACAGAAACCGACTGTGGAACTTTAAGGGGCTTAACAGTTTCTGCTCTTAAGGACAACGAAGATATCGTTGAACCTTTATCAGAGAGAATTTTAGGTAGAGTTTCAGTGCATGACATTTATGATCCTGTGACTGACGAAGTAATTTGTGAGTCTGGAGCAGAGATTACTGAAGCAATTGCCAAAAGAATTGATGAAACAAGTATAGAAGAAGTTGAAATCAGGTCACTATTAACTTGCGAAACTAAGCAAGGTGGTTGTGGTAAATGTTACGGACGTAACCTGGCTACTGGAAAGATGGTACATGCAGGTGAGGCTGTTGGTGTAATTGCTGCACAGTCAATCGGTGAACCAGGTACTCAGCTTACACTACGTACATTCCACGTAGGTGGTACAGCTTCAAACATTGCAGTTGATGCAAACATCAAAGCTAAATTTGATGGTGTAATAGAATTTGAAGGAATCAGAACTATAGAGACTACCAATAAAGACGGTGATAAAGTAGAAGTTATCATGGGTCGTACGGGAGAGGTTAAAGTCGTTGATCCTAAGAAAAAACAAGTACTTATTTCAAACCACGTACCTTATGGTTCATTCTTACATGTGAAGGATGGTCAGAAAATAAGTAAAGGAGATTTACTTGTTAATTGGGATCCATACAATGCAGTTATACTTTCAGAATTTGATGGTTCAATAGAATTCGAATCAATCATTGAAGGTATTACTTACAAAGAGGAGTCTGACGAGCAGACTGGTCACAGAGAAAAAGTAATTACCGATACTAAAGATAAAACGAAAAACCCTGTTGTAATTGTTAAGGCAAAAGACGACCAAAAAGGATATAACATTCCGGTTGGTGCTCACTTAGCAGTTGAGAATGGTGAGAAAATCAAGGCAGGACAGATTCTTGCTAAGATTCCTCGAACCATGGGTAAATCAAGAGATATTACAGGGGGTCTGCCTCGAGTTACTGAGCTATTTGAAGCTCGTAACCCATCTAACCCAGCGGTTGTTTCTGAGATTGATGGTGTAGTAACCTATGGTGGTATCAAAAGAGGTAACAGAGAAATCTTTATTGAGTCTAAGGATGGAATCAAGAAGAGATACCTGGTATCGCTTTCTAAGCACATACTTGTTCAGGATAATGACTTTGTGAAAGCGGGATATCCACTTTCTGACGGAGCTATTACTCCTGCAGATATTTTGGCTATCAAAGGACCAACTGCAGTTCAAGAATACTTAGTGAATGAGATTCAGGAGGTTTATAGACTGCAAGGTGTAAAAATCAATGATAAGCACATCGAAGCTATCGTGAGCCAAATGATGCAGAAAGTTCAGATCATCGATTCTGGAGATACTACTTTCCTTATCAATGAGAGTGTAGATAAGTTTGCCTTTAGAGAAGAAAACGATAGGGTCTTAGATAAGAAAGTCGTTGTAGATGCTGGTGATTCAGAAAATATGAAACCAGGCATGATTATTACCCCAAGAGAACTTAGGGATGAAAATTCAACATTGAAACGTAAAGACCTGAAACAAGTGGAAGTTAGAGATGCGCTATCAGCAGTTTCTAAGCCAGTGCTTCAGGGTATTACTCAGGCTTCTTTGAAAACTGAGAGTTTCTTATCTGCTGCCTCATTCCAGGAGACTACTAAAGTATTGAGTGAAGCGTCTATTAGAGGTAAAGCTGATTTACTAAATGGTCTTAAGGAAAACGTAATTGTAGGTCATTTGATCCCTGCAGGTACAGGTCAGAGAAAATTCAAAGACATCTTTGTAGGTTCTCAGGAGGAGTATGATAGACTAATTGCTTCTAAAGAAGACTCTAAAGAAAAAGAGTTACAAGAAGATAATAAGTAATTATGGCTGACGAAAAAGAAAATAAAGACAAAAAAGCCAATCAGAACCAGATTAACATAGAGCTTTCTGAAGAAACAGCAGAAGGGGTTTATGCAAACCTGGCCATGATTGCACACTCAAATAGCGAGTTTGTAATTGACTTTATTCGTCTGATGCCAGGAGTGCCAAAGGCAAAGGTTAAATCCAGAATTGTAGTTACTCCAGAGCATGCCAAACGTTTACTTGGTGCCTTGAAAGAAAATATTGAAAGGTATGAAGAAAGCTTTGGCCCGATAAAGAAGACTGAAGAAGCACCTAAATTTCCTCTAAATTTTGGAGGAACAGTAGGTGAAGCATAAATAAAGGATAAAGAAAAAAGAAGACTTCTCACTATTAGTGTAGAGGTCTTCTTTTTCTTATAATTAATTAAAGCAATTTATTTGTTTAATGTGACTGATTTTTTACCTTTGCAGTCCGAATTTTTAAAACGAACAGAAACTAAAGAGATTATATAAATGCCTACTATTCAACAATTGGTAAGAAAGGGTAGAAAGAAATTGGTTTCAAAATCAAAGTCTCCTGCTCTTGATTCATGCCCTCAGAGGCGAGGTGTTTGTACCAGGGTGTATACAACAACACCAAAGAAGCCAAACTCAGCAATGAGAAAAGTTGCCAGGGTACGATTAACAAATGGAAAAGAAGTTAACGCATATATTCCGGGTGAAGGTCACAACCTTCAGGAGCACTCTATTGTGTTAATCAGAGGTGGTAGAGTGAAAGATTTACCAGGTGTAAGATATCATATCATTAGAGGTGCATTAGATACTGCTGGTGTAAATGGTAGGTTGCAAAGAAGATCTAAATATGGCGCAAAGAGGCCTAAGAAATAAATAATTAAGGAATAATGAGAAAAGCGAAACCTAAAAAGAGATATATACTTCCTGATCCAAAGTTCGGTGATACGTTGGTAACGAAGTTCGTAAACTATCTTATGATCGATGGTAAGAAAAGTCTTGCCTACAAAATCTTTTATGAAGCTTTAGAGCTTGTAGAAGATAAAACTGGTGAAGATGGATTAGAATCTTGGAAGAAAGCTCTTAACAACATTATGCCTGCTGTAGAGGTGAAGAGTAGAAGAGTTGGTGGTGCCACATTTCAGGTTCCTTTAGAAGTTCGTCCTGAAAGAAAGATCACCTTAGGTATCAAGTGGATGATCAAATATGCACGTCTAAGAGGCGAGAAAACAATGAGAGATAGATTGGCAGGAGAGATAATGTCTGCTGCAAAAGGAGAAGGCGCTGCGATCAAGAAAAAAGATGATACGCATAGAATGGCAGAGGCTAATAAAGCATTTTCTCACTTTAGATTTTAAAAATACTTATTCCTAATGGCAAAAAGAGATTTAAATTTTACTAGAAATATAGGTATCGCTGCCCACATCGATGCTGGTAAGACTACAACTACAGAGCGTATTCTTTATTACGCAGGTGTGAGTCACAAAATCGGTGAGGTGCATGATGGTGCTGCTACAATGGACTGGATGGAGCAGGAGCAGGAAAGAGGTATTACAATTACTTCGGCTGCGACTACTGTTTTCTGGCCATACAAAGACAACGAATACCACATCAACATTATTGATACTCCTGGTCACGTTGACTTTACGGTTGAGGTGAACAGATCTTTAAGAGTATTAGACGGCCTTGTATTTTTATTTAGTGCTGTTGATGGTGTTGAACCACAGTCAGAAACTAACTGGAGATTAGCTGATAATTACGGTGTATCCAGACTTGGTTTTGTAAACAAAATGGACCGTCAGGGAGCTGATTTCCTCAACGTATGTAAGGAAGTAAAGGAAATGCTTGGTACTAAAGCAGTTCCTCTTCAATTACCAATTGGTGCTGAAGATAAATTTAGAGGTGTTGTAGACTTGGTTGAAAACATCGCAATGGTTTGGAATGAAGATGACATGGGTATGACCTATGAGCAAATCGACATTCCTGAAGATATGAAGGAGGAAGTAGCTGAGTACAGAGAGAAGTTGGTAGAGGCTGTTGCTGAGTACGATGAGAAGTTGATGGAAAAATATTTTGAAGATCCTGATACAATCACTACTGAAGAGATTATTGCCGCCTTAAGAGCTGCAACAATTGACTCTGCATTTGTACCTATGCTTTGTGGTTCTGCATTCAAGAATAAAGGTGTTCAGACAATGCTTAACTACGTGATGGAGTTATTGCCTTCTCCTCTCGATAGAGGTGAAATTACAGGTACTAATCCTGATACTGAAGAAAAAGTTACTGTTGAGCCAGATCCGGAAAAAGGTTTTGCTGCCTTAGCTTTTAAAATTGCAACGGATCCGTTTGTTGGTAGACTTTGTTTTGTAAGATCATACTCAGGTATGTTAGAGTCTGGTTCGTACATCAGAAATTCTAGAACAGGGAAAAAAGAGCGTATATCACGTATCTTCCAGATGCACGCTAACAAACAAAACCAAATAGATAGACTGCATTGCGGAGATATTGCTGCTGTTGTAGGGTTTAAAGATATCAAAACAGGAGATACACTTACTGACGAGAAGACTAACATCATACTTGAATCGATGATCTTCCCTGAGCCGGTTATTGGATATGCAATTGAGCCTAAAACTCAAGCTGATGTTGATAAGCTAGGTATGGGTATTGCTAAGTTAATTGAAGAGGATCCAACACTTCAGGTAGAAACCAACGAAGAAACTGGACAGACCATTTTAAGAGGTATGGGTGAACTTCACCTTGATATTATTATCGACCGTCTTAAGAGAGAGTTCAAAGTGGAAATTAATCAGGGTGCTCCTCAAGTTGCTTACAAAGAGGCTATATCTAAGAATATTGAACACAAAGAAGTATACAAAAAGCAAACTGGTGGTAAAGGTAAATTTGCCGATATCGTATTTGAATTAGGACCAACTGATGAAGATTTTGAAGGGACTGGTTTACAGTTTGTAAACGAAATCACAGGTGGTGCAATTCCTAAAGAATTTATTGGGCCTGTTGAGAAAGGTTTCAAAGAAGCAATGATTAACGGACCACTTGCGGGTTATCCAGTAGATAACTTAAAAGTACGTTTATACCATGGTTCATTCCACGATGTGGATTCAGATGCATTATCGTTTGAAATGGCAGCAAGGTTAGGTTATAAAGAAGCAGCTAGAAAAGCTGGGCCTAAGTTGCTAGAACCAATAATGGCAGTAGAAGTAGTTACGCCTGATGAATATACAGGTGCTGTAACTGGTGACTTGAACAAACGAAGAGGTATAATGAAGAACATGGCACCTAAAGGTGTTGCAAATGTGATCAAAGCGAGTGTTCCTCTTTCTGAGTTATTTGGATATGTAACTGACTTGAGAACAATTACTTCAGGTAGAGCTACTGCAACGCTAACTTTCTCGCACTACGATACAGTGCCACAAAATTTAGCAGAACAAGTTATTTCAAAGGTTAAAGGTGAACCTGCTTAAAAAATAAGATTATGAACCAAAAAATAAGAATAAAACTTAAGTCTTACGACCACAATCTTGTTGATAAGTCGTCTGAAAAGATTGTGAGAGCGGTAAAAACTACCGGAGCTGTAGTAAGTGGGCCAATTCCTTTACCTACAGTTAAAGAAAAGTTTACTGTATTGAGATCTCCTCACGTAAACAAGAAGTCAAGAGAGCAGTTTCAGCTTTGTACTTATAAGAGGCTAGTTGATATCTACTCTAACAGTACTAAAACTGTTGATGCACTGATGAAACTTGAACTTCCCAGCGGAGTGGATGTAGAAATCAAAGTCTAAGTAATACAGACTTTTTAATAAACCCTGATTACATTGTAGTCAGGGTTTTTTTATGAATAGCATTTATTAATCAAAGCATCGAATATTTACTATCTTATATAAAAATTTACTAGTTTGCATTTGTAATAAAAACATAAATTATGGCTGATATTTTGTATGATGAAGTGCCATCTCTAGACTTGAGCGACTTCACACAGGGAGATAAAGAAAAAAGGGAGAAATTCGTTAAATCATTAGGTGAAGCCTATAACAATATTGGGTTTGTGGCGATAAAAAATCATTACCTTACCGATGAATTATCTACGCAACTGTATGATGCCATTAAAAAGTTTTTCTCATTGCCAGATGAGATTAAAACAAAATATGAAATTGAAGGACTTGCCGGACAACGAGGGTATATTGGTAAAGGAAAGGAACATGCAAAAGGTAGGTCCACAGGAGACCTTAAAGAATTTTACCACGTAGGGCAAGAAGTTACCGATAACGATCCTATTAAAAGTGAATACCCTGATAATGTTTGGGTTGAGGAAGTACCTGAGCTTAAGGAAATAGGCTTAGAAGTATATAAAAGACTCGAAAAGACTGGAATTGAAATGCTTCGAGCAATTGCTTTATACCTTGGCCTTGAAGAAAATTACTTTGATTCAAGGGTAAAAAACGGAAATAGTATATTAAGACCTATCCACTATTTTCCCATTGAAAACCCTGATGAGGTTCCAGAAGACGCGGTGAGAGCGGCTGAACATGGTGATATTAATCTTATAACCCTATTAATGGGAGCAAGTGCAGATGGCTTACAAGTGCTCAGAAGAGATGGAGAGTGGATTCCAATTACGGCCTTGCCAGAGCAGTTGGTAGTAAATGTAGGCGATATGCTGGAAAGACTCACCAATAAGAAATTGAAGTCTACCATTCATCGTGTGGTTAATCCTCCGAAAGATAAAATGAAATCGTCTCGATATTCAATTCCATTTTTCATGCATCCTCGTTCAGAAATGGACCTAACTTGTCTGGATAATTGTATTGATGGCGAAAACCCAAAGCAGTTTGAAGATATCACCGCAGGTGAGTTTCTAAATCAAAGATTAGCTGAAATTGGCTTAAAAAAGTAAATATTGTTTAAGCGAGTACGATATTACATTTTCTTAAGAGATGTACTAATACTGGCTGTCACGGCTTTTGGTGGGCCTCAGGCCCACATCGCCATGTTATTCGACCTTATGGTTGATAAACGCGGCTATTTGTCTGAGGAGGATTTAATTGAGCTAAATGCGCTTTGTCAGATTTTACCAGGCCCCACAAGCACACAGACAATTACGGCAATAGGATTTAAAATTGGTGGTCCTAATCTTGCCTATTTAACCCTACTTGTATGGATGACCCCAGCGGTGTGTCTTATGACAGCTGCAGGTATGGTCATGGCTACGCTACATGCCAATAACATGAGTATTGAATTTACCAAGTATATTCAACCCATGGCAGTTGGCTTTGTGGCTTACGCTTCCCTAAAAATTGCTCTAAAAGTGGTAAAGACTAAAACCGCAATAGTTATTCTTGTAATATCTGCGATTTCATCATTTGTTATTAATTCTCCTTATGCCTTTCCCACGATACTTATCATCTGTGGTGCAATCACAGCCTTAAAGTATAAGCGACAGGAAATCGAAGAAAAGGATAAGATTAAAATACAATGGGCAAATTTCATATTGTGGGGTGGTGTATTTATTGGGGCTGCCGCCTTAGGGGGAATTACTCAAAGTCTACCGGTAAGATTATTCGAAAACTTCTATCGTAGTGGAAGTCTAATATTTGGAGGGGGTCAGGTTTTAATACCCTTCCTTTATACAGAGTTTGTCGAATTCAAAGGATACCTTGCTTCAGAAGAATTTCTATCAGGGTATGCGCTCATGCAGTCGCTCCCAGGACCTGTTTTCTCTTTTTGTGCTTATATAGGAGCTCTGTCTATGAGAGCATTCGGACCTGAGGGCCAGATTACGGGTGCGTTGGTAGCAAGCTTAGGAATATTTCTCCCTGGTACATTTCTTATTTTCTTCGTTGTGAGATTCTGGGAAGGTTTAAAGAAATATCGCATTGTAAAGGCATCTTTGGAAGGTATAAATGCTGCAAGTGCTGGTATGGTGGCAGCAGCTGCTGTGTTAATGTTTTTACCCTTGGAGCCTAACCTAGTTAATATCTGTATTACATTAGGCACATTTGCTGTGCTACAATTTACTAAGATTCCCGCACCACTAATAATTGTTGCTGGATTAGCAACTGGCTTTGTCATTTAATTGATCGCCTATTAGAAGATGATATTATAGCTGGGAGGGGGGATGGATAGCTATAGCTAATAAAGATGATTGTACAAACCACCTATAATTGTAACGGAAGAGCTAAAAAAAATAAACCCCGACATTTGCCGGGGTTTTGTGTTTTATCCTAGTTTGAAAGTAATAGGAAGTATAATTCTTTGTTTTACTGGTTTACCACGCTGCTTTGGAGGACTCCACTTTGGCGCAGATTGAATAACCCTTACTGCTTCTTCATCACAGCCTGCTCCGATACCCTTCACTGCCTGAACATCTGTAAGTGTACCGTCTTTATCCACAACGAATTGTACATATACTTTTCCTTCGATACCCATTCTACGAGCTTGAGCAGGATATTTCATTTTCTTTTGAACGAATTCATAGAAAGCTGAGTAACCTCCCGGAGGCATTGCAGACTCTTCAACAATTGTAAAGATTTCTTCTGCTACTTCTTCTTCAGGGGCTTCTTCAACAATGATATCTTCTATTACCTCATCTTCGGTAATCTCAACATCAAGGTCAACTTCAATTTCTTCTTCGATTTCCTCTTCATCAGGAACCTCAATGATCTCAGGCTGCTGAATTTTTGGTGGAGGTGGAGGTGGTTGCTCAGTAGGAGGAATCTCCATCAAATCCTCAAAATCATCATTAACCTGTCCCAAATCAACCATGCCTCCATCGTCAGAACGCCCAGATTCAAAGGCTGTAACAACGATTACCATCGAGATAAACAATCCGATATTGAAAAATAGGCCGGATTTCTTTTGCAGGTTAGCCTTATCAGTTTTTTTAGCTTCCATTTATCCAGTGTTTAAATATTATTATTTCTAATAGTGTAATCCCAAATATACAAAAAGTCACAGAAAATTTTAGGCTTTTAACCTATTGCTCAAATAAAACGCTCCAGCACCTAAAAAAGATCCAATAACATTGGCTAGCGCATCAAACCACTCCATTCCGCGATCTGGAATAAAGTCTTGAGCAATCTCTATTGCCAGGCCATAAAAACCAGATATAATTACCGATACACTCATAGCTGCAATAACTTTATAGTTACTTTTATGTAAGCCTTTGCTTAAGAGTAATGAAAAAACAAAAAACACAAATGCATGCCCAAGTTTGTCATAACTAAAGAGCGTAATATCAGGTACTGACTTTCCTGGAGTGAGCGTTAAAATCAATATGAATGCAGCCCAAAGAAGCGCACCCACAGTGTATTTATTAACCAAAACTAACCCCCAACAACTTCTGTGTATTGTTCAGATGAAAGTAATTCATCTAATTCATCCGTATTATTGATTTTAATCTTTATCATCCACCCTTTTTCGTAAGGATCTTCATTTACAATTTCTGGTGAGGCTTCTAATTCTTCATTTACTTCAACTACTTCTCCCGATATAGGCATAAAGAGGTCAGAGACAGTTTTAACAGCTTCCACTGTACCAAATACTTCTCCTTTATCAATTTCTTCACCCTCAGTTTCTATTTCTACATATACAATATCACCTAATTCGTTTTGTGCGAAGTCTGTGATACCAACGGTAGCGATATCACCATCAATTTTAATCCATTCGTGATCTTCTGTGTACTTGAGTGCTTGTGGTATATTCATTATAATATGCTTTTTGCTGCCAAAAATACATTCTTTTTTGCAATGCGGAAATTTTATTGTGCTAAACTAAACCTAACCTGAAAACCAGCTCTTGTTGTAGCTCTTCTAGGCGATGTCGAGATACTTGGCTCATTAATATTTCTTTCGAAATAGAACTGTAAGTTTAGCTTTTCATTTAAGACATAACTGACATTTGGTCTGATTTGAATGTTAAGACTACCATTAGTGACGGTGCTTAGTTCATTAATTCTTCTTTGAATAGTTTCTGTATCTCTTATTGTGAAATTCATACGGAAAGTAAGGTCATTTTTAAGGGTAATTATTCTTCCCTGAGATTTAAACGGTAATTTGAAGTTTGCCTTTGTAAAACCTAATTCAAATACAAAGTCGTTACTTCTAACCTCTGTAACTTGCGCATTGGATATATTTAATGCCAGATCCCTTTGTTTTTTATATTCAACTTTGGCGGTTACCCGATCATTAGTTCTAACACTGACCCCTATTAGCGGGGCAAATTGCTCGCTAATCATCACCTGGCTAATCACATAAGTAGGAACATTTTGCCCGTTCTGAACTCCATAAAACGAATCGTTATAACTCTCAATATCGTTTTCTAAACCTATACCTTCCTGATATTCGTTTGCATTGGTATAGTTTAAGACGTTATAGTTTGAGTTGTATCCATGTGTGACACTAATGGATTGAAAGACCTCTTTTAGCGCTGGTATTTTAGTTAATCCGGTATAATCTACGCGCCAATTGGGAAGGGGGGTACGAGGAAATGGACTCAGACTTACATCATTGACAGACTTACCAGTATAGGCTGCTATAAAAGCAGGTATTACGATATCCTGAGAATTGGTGTCGTACTCAACACCTGTTTCTTCTCTAAACTTGTCAAGCACTTCAAGTCGATTACTCTCGAAGTCATCAAAAACAGGCGAATTGTTATCATCATCATCCTTAATAAAAGAAGTGCCTATTGTTAAAAACGATATTGAATATCCCCCCGATCTGGTTGGACTCAGTGAAACAAATTCGTTGGTTGTACTGTCCTGCCTGAAAATTTCTTCATAAGAGGTACTTTTAGTCTTCTTTACATTTAGTTGTACTTTGAAATCTTTGAATGGTTCCAGGTCGGCCCTTAAATTATAATCAACAGTTCTGGTTTGTGTAAAAGGGGCAGTCAGGTTAGGGTTTGACGTTAGTAGTCCTTTTTCGGCTAGCTCATGCCTTATATTGGGATCTTGCGAGCCAAAAATAAAGGAAGCGCCAGGCGCATTGAAGCTGCTATCCAGGCCAAATAGAAATGGTCGAGGCATAAATCCTGGTAGAAATGTGCCTTCGCGGAGTGTGTATGTTGCATTTATTGATCTTAAAGACATTAAGAATCGTAAAACGCCTTTTCCTCCTTTATTTTCTGACTTTTGGGCCACGGTATCTTGTTGAGAAGATCTCCTCAATGAGCTTACCCGACTACTTCTGGAGGGAGTATTCACCTCTTTTAAGAAATTTACTTTATTGTAAAGTTTTACAAAGTCAATTTTACCATTGATTGTGTTGTCACGACTATTTTGAATGGTATTACCAAAGTCGAGTTGGGCTTGAATAGAATCAGGCTCACCACTATAGAGAGGGCCTGCTTGCCACGCGTAACTTGCCTGGTATCTATAGTCTGAATTCAGCCAGTCGGTTAATGGTAATTTGTCTAGAGGTAATTTGTAATTGGCACTTACACTCTGATCGAAGTTTTTTAGTCGACCTAAGCTTCTAATGTTTGTCCATATGGAATCGTTGTACTGCTCTTTGCTAACAAAATCTCCATTTTGATTTAGTCCGCCATTAGGGTTTGCGTTTGGCTCATCTATAATAGCGTTGGCTCTGGCATTATAGTCGAGATTTAAATTGTTAGTAAGACTCCAACTTAAATTGTAGGTACGATCAAATGTGAAAAACTTTTCAAAATTGGATTGCTCGTTTATTCCTGAAGAGACATCATTCCTGTAAATGGTTGTTACTAACTGTCGTCTAAGATCTGCCCTAACCGATAGATTTGTAGGAACCGGGTTAATATTAAAGTCCTTTATCAACTTCAACCAGGGGGAATTTAATTTCGAGTTAGCAAATGGCTCCCATGGCTCTACAGTAGGACTATAATTATATGCAATGGCTGCATTATAGTTTTGCTTGAAGTAGCGCTGAAGGTTAAAGTTTGTTCTTAAAACTTCGCTATATGCGTAGGTAAAGGAAAAGTTTTCAATATCATAAATGTGTTTTTTTGACTCAGGATTAGTTTTTACTTTTCTAACGTTTGTGAAGTTTATACTTTTTCTTGTGGTTTCGTCAGTTACCCGGTCTTCATATTCTTCCCTTTCATTTTGCGGCCTGTTGAGTAGAGAGGCCTCAAGAGTGATATCCGGATTACCAGGATCAAACCTTGGTTTTACAGTTGTTTTCTCATAACTCACAAACATCGGTACTTTAAGGCCTAACTCTTCTGGAATTAATTTATCAACAGCTACATTGGCAGATACATCATACGAAGTAGTTTCTTCACGCGTACGTTCAGCTATTTTAGACTGTATGCCTCCAAATCCAAAGCTGGTATGCCTGGCAGTAGCAGTAATGTTTGCAAAATCCGCCAGTTTGGTATTTAAGGTCGCATTTGCCGCCCAGCCTTTAGTTCTGTCAAAATCTGTTACTCTTAACTCATTGGCCCATAAACAGAGTGATTTTGATAACCCATTATCTCTGGGGTTACGAACACCAATTGTAAGCCATTGTACAGAACTTAGATCGGGGTTTCCTTTTACTCTAATTCTATGATTACCAACAGTTCTGGCAGAGTCAATAGGGAATAATGAACTTTTAGGTATATTCATTCTGTCCCTGTCCGATTTAAGTGAGTAAAGCTGGTCAACATCAAGGTCAATTTCATTTGCAAGCGGCCATATATCACGTTCACTTGTGGCACTGATATCTGTGATCTTTAATGGAATTTCAATCTCATAATAGTTTGAATCAACGTCTGTACCTAGTCTTAAGAATGCTGTAGTTTCATCATCCTGAACATCGCCATGCGCATGCAAAAACATCTTTATTCGGCCATAATTGATCAGGTCTAAGCCAACTTGTTTTACAATAGCCCTTGCCTTGCCATCTGCTAGTTCATCAACACATAGCTGTACCGACTGCTCATTAAGCCTTCTTTCAACGGATGAAGTATTGTCTCTGTCTCTGTCAAAACCAGGAGGGAGTACATAAGGTGGAGCATTTTCACTGGCTGCTCCATTCTCCTCTATATTTACCACAGAAACGGTGAAATCATCAAAATTGTCTGCCTCAGGAGTTTCTCCAAATCGTGGGTCATCTAATGATCCGAGGTTTCTTCTCCAGCGGCTTGCGACTAGCTTAAAGTTCGTCATCCTCAGTACGACTGGCTCTGAAAATCCTGTAAGATACATGCGTATATATCTCATTGATTTGAAGCCATTGATATTACCAAATCTGTTGTCAAACTGGCGAATAGGAATTCTAAACTGGTACCAGGTTACATTATCTCCATTACGTTCTCTAGAGATTTGGTCAACTACGTATTTATTATTCTCTAACTGATCTGGTTGTAATCTTACGCGGTACTCGTAATACTCTTCCAGTTCACTCAGGGTATTGTCACGATTTAAATCTTCATTGTCAGGCCTATTTGTAGATGATTGAGAAATATCGCCAGTGGAAACAGGAGAGTTACCCTCCATTCCATTGAAGTCTCTATAGCGCTCAATAATACCAGCAGAGGTCTGATCGTATGTTGAGCTTAAGAAATATCTAAAGTTATCACCAGAAGGGTCTTCCTGAATGCTCGGGTTAGCTGCAACATAATTTGCAAAAACACTGCGCTCAATTTCATCGCTTGATCCATCTAAACCAACATCCTGATTTGGGCGTGAGTTAGGGTCATTATCAAATGCATTTGTAATATATTGCTGAGTAGTAACATAACCCCAATCGTTTAGCTCAACTGCTGACGAGGTTGAAGGGTTACCATTTGGAGGTAAACCATTTTCAAAAGCATGTTTACTATCAGGTAAGATATCTTCAGATATACTGCCCAAGTTAAAGTAAAGATCACCTCCGGTGCTGTTGGTTGTTGATTGATTTCCAACCCTAATCTGTGCATTTGGTCCATCTAAAAATGGGTCCATGAGCCAAAACTCTATATACTCCACATTCGACTTGTCAAAATCGACATCTGAGCTTATGGCTTGAGTGATACCTCCCCAGTTTTCTCTTGGGTTTGGTAATGAGCCATCTGCATTTAGGTTTTCACTATAGTTATATTGACCTCTTTCATCTGGGAAGTAAGCAAGGTCAAAAACCGGCTGGAAATTAATCACATTGGCATCAAGATTTGGAAATATCTCTTGTGGTGCTACTCGCCTGACGTAATGATTGTCTAACTCCTCTTCAGATATATTATCTGGTTTTTGTCGGTCGTCTCGATAAAATAAGTTGTCAACCTGATACCAGGCAAGCTTGGCACGTTTTGCGCTTGAAGGTCTGAGTGTTTGGTTACCAAAAAATCTATCGTTTGGTGTCTGTGGTGTAGCTGCCAGTCTCCATTGTAGTGGATTTCCCAGTGAAAAAGGAGTTGCTGTATTTTCAAAATCATCTATGTATGAAGTGCCTTCTCCATCTACCACATTGGATGTGCCTGGGATCAGTTGAGCAAACTCTGCATTGAACGTAACACTTGACGGCTCTTTAGTTTGGATCAAAGGCAGTTTATCCAACATTTTAGTTAAGAACCTGGACTCTTTTCTAATATTTACATCAAATCCGTATTTAGTGTTTCTGGTGGGTTCGTTACCTACGCTTATACGAGAAATAAGAGGCCTTTCATTGAGGTGTAATAAAGTGGCCCCAAAATTTACATCTTCATTGAGACGGTAGTCGAATCGAGTACCCAAAAGTGTTCTTGATTGAAAATTGAATAGGTCTGCCTTTTCATAGGAGATGGTAATTTTTTTACCTGAATTGAGCACACCCTGATTGATAATGGTAACACGGCTGAAATTATAGTCTACCTGATAATCTGTGCCTTCAACCAATGGTGAGCCTCCAGCAAACACTCTTACTGACCCTTCTGCAATGTTAAAGCCCGGAATACGTATTTCACTTGACGAACCAGCTTGTACAAAACCTCTGATGAAAAATTTGTTTTTATTGGAGACCAGTTCAGCATCTGCTCTCGTTCTGTTGTAGAGTTCTTCAAATACATACTTGTTGATTAGAGCCTGCTCTCTATTGTCCCCCTGAAATTCTTGTCTTAGTGGCTTTTCAAAGGGTTGTAGAAATGGGAAAATGATTAATCCGGTTTCTGTATCAATGGTTAGGTCTTCTACAAAATCAAAATTACCATCTCTTTGTGGGTCATTGTTAGGGTTAAGTTTATCAAGGCCCAGAATTTCAATTAACGGTTTTGTACTGGCAGTTGTACCTTCCTGTAGTTGAGGATTGTCAATACCTGTTATATCATCGCGATATATTACTCTAAGTTGAAAGCCTTCAGGATTAACGTTTGTTGCGTTTAGGGCGTAAATGTTTTTCATCATTAAATCCCATGTAGGTATTCGATTGTCCTGCGTATCGTTGATGTTAATCTTTCTAGGTCTGAGAAGTTTAAGGAATACTACCTGATCTTCATCTAGGTTGGAGTAGTCTTCTGTTAACTCACCCACCTGAAAGGTCTGACCATTGAAAGAATACTCGTAGGCTACTGCCAGGGCCTCATCATTTTGTAGCTTTCTCGAAAGTGTGATGTAACCTAAACGTTTGTTGTAAGTGAACTCGTTGTCATTAAGCTTTCTGGCACTAGTGATTTTTTCAAAGTCTGTACCATTCTCAAGCTCATCCATTCCGCCATAAAGTGTTCTTAAAGATTCATTGACTGTACCTGAAGACCTATTAATAGTCAAAAGGCGATTGAATAGGTCGTTGGCGTTGTTTGAGTTAGCATTGGAGTTTGGATTGGCTGAAATAAAGTCTCTATAAATGTTGGCATTTTTTCCTTCAGCCAGGTCCATAAGTCCTACAACATCACGTAGTGTCTGGGTGTCGTTATTACGGTTTACAACATATACTTCAACCCGCTGGATGTTTACACCAGAATTTACATTCGGAATTGTTGCCAACCAGTTTTCATAATTGTCTCTAAAAAAGTGACCCAGAAAGAAGTGGCGATTTTCATCATAATTGGAAGCCTGCAATTCGAATTCTCTACCTTGTATACCTCCTCCTTCAATTTCAATGGATTCGGTTTTTCCCCGCTGAGTTGAAGCCACAGTGGTGACATACAAATGGCCAAACTGTAGTTGTGCTTTAACACCAAAAAGGTTTTGTGCACCAGAAATTAAGCTATTGTTGAGCGGTAGACTTACATTACCAATTTCAAGCTTTTGCAAAATGTCTTCTTCAAATCCGGTATATTCTACCTTTAGGTTATTTTCAAAATCAAAAGAATTGTTGTTGTCGAAGTTGGCCGTTACTTGTAGTTTTTCTCCCACTTTACCGACAACGTTCATGCTGATTTGTTGGTCGAATTCGAAGCTTCCATTGCGTCTTTGTCTTTGTTGCAGTTGCGGATCATCTACAAACTGCCATCTTCCACCGAAATCAAGTGTCACAAAACCTCTGGGTACAATTTCGACATAACTTCCACCAAAAATTCTATCGAAAATGGGACTTACATAAATCGGAGGAATTAAATTTCTTCCACTTACAGCACTTTCACCATCAAGGCCAGCTGATCGGTTTTGCCAATATTCCTTTAGTTGTTGCCTTTCCTGGTATTGTTTGAATTCTTCAAAGGTCATTGACGAGGTAGGGCGATAATTTAAGTCGCCTATTTTTTCGTAGATGGTATAATTCATCCCTGTGTCAATCTCAACATCTAGATTTAGACTCGAAGGATCTTTTAGCAGGAGAGGGGAGGTGCTTGTATTATTACTAAATGGGTCGCCAAAACGATCTTTGGGTTGATAGATAGGCCGCCTGGAAGGTGTATACTGTTGGTTTTCAGTAGTATCTTTTTTGGTCGTGTCACTTTGCTGAAATAGAAGAAAAGTCAATTTACTCTCAATCCGATCGTTAGGTTTTGCGTTTAACAAACCTTGAGATCCGATGAAAATAAAAAGTATTGCTAAAAGTGATTTTTTGAAACTCTCTCCAACCAAAACTTAAATCAACTAGGCGTTTTTTAATGCGAGCTTGATTAATTCCTCCAAAGTAATCGTATTTCCTGAATTTTTCAGGATGGCATCTATACTTTTTTCTGCCGCAGGTTTTTTTATACCCAGGGTTATTAGCGCTGATAACGCTTCTTGCTTTACGGTATTGTGTGAAGGCCTTGATATATCTTCGGTGCCAGTAAGTAGAGACTCTTTCTTGATTTTATCCTTCAATTCAAGAATAATACGCTGTGCGGTTTTACCACCGATACCTTTTACACTTTGTATTGTTTTAACATCTTCATTTACAATAGCTTCCTGAATCTCCTGAGCGGATAAAGATGACTGCACCATGAGCCCCGTGCTGGGACCTACTCCAGAAATGGAGATAAGGTTTAAAAACATTTGCTTTTCCGACTCAGTATTAAAGCCAAACAGAGTATGAGAGTCTTCTTTTACATGTAAGTAGGTAAGAATTAGTACATCTTCTTTGTCTTTTATTGCTCCGTAGGTGGTCAAAGAAATGTTGACATAATAACCTACACCATTGACATCCACTACAATGTGTGTGGGGTCTTTCACTACCAATCTACCTTTAAGGTATGCGATCATAAACCTTTGTTTTTACCATAATTTTGAGCATCCACAACAGCAATGGAGGCCATATTTACAATTTCTCTAATAGAACTACCCAATTGCAGTATATGCACCGGCTTGTTCATTCCAAGTAATATAGGGCCTACTGCCTCGGCCCCGCCCATTTCCATCAGAAGCTTATAAGCAATATTACCTGAAGCCAAGTTTGGAAAAATGAGCGTATTAGCACCTTTTTCTGCAAGGTCACTGAACTCATAGTTCTCCTTTTGAATTTGAGTATTGAGTGCTACGTTGGCTTGAATCTCTCCATCAATAATTAAGTCTGGAAATCTTTCTTTGGCTAAGGCCACTGCCTGCTGTGTTTTTGAAGGGAGGTCCCCTTTGCTAGAGCCAAAGTTTGAGTATGATAGTACGGCCACCCTTGGTTCTATATCAAAAAATCTGGCGGCACGAGCTGTCATACCAATGATATTTACCAGTTCAGTAGCTGATGGATCAACATTAACGGTTGTATCAGCAAAAAAGAATGTGCCTTTTTTATTAACAATAATATACATTCCAGCCACACGATTGACATTCTTTTCCATGCCAATGACCTGCAATGCTGGAAGTATAGTCTTAGGGTAGTCTTTTGTTAGGCCTGAGATGAGTGCGTCAGCTTCATTATGCTCTACAAGCATAGAGCCAAACATATTTCGCTCTCGCATGAGTTTGGCAGATTCATAAAGTGTAACACCTTTTCTTTTACGCTTGTCGTAATAGAACTGAGCATATTTCTCAACTAGTTTATCTTCCTCATAAGTGTCTATTATTCTACACTCATCAATATCTAGCTGATGCTCTTTAATCAGATCATTGATGATATCTTTTTTTCCTAGTAAAATAGGGAAACCTATTTTTTCATCTTGTATAATCTGCGCGGCTTTAAGAATTTTTGGATTGTGAGCTTCTGCAAAAACGATTCTTTTTGGGTTTTTCTTTGCGCGGTTGATCACTCGAGACATCAGCTTGTCATCAATACCGATTCGTCTTTGAAGCTCCAGATGATAAGCACCCCAATCTGTAATTTCTGTACGGGCTACTCCGGAATCTATAGCTGCTTTTGCCACTGCAGGTGAAATGGTGGTGATCAACCTGGTGTCTAATGGTTTTGGGATTAGGTACTCTTTGCCAAATTGAATTTTACTATCTCCGTAGGCTTTATTGACCATTTCCGGTACAGGTTCCTTGGCAAGTTCAGCTATTGCTTTTACTGCCGCAAGTTTCATTTCTTCATTAATAGCGGTTGACCTAACATCTAAAGCGCCTCTGAAGATATATGGAAAACCAAGCACATTGTTTACCTGGTTGGGGTGATCAGACCTTCCAGTTGCCATTATGATGTCTTTTCTTGTCTTCATGGCCAGACTGTAGTCGATTTCTGGCTGAGGGTTTGCCAAAGCAAATACAATGGGATTATCTGCCATTGATTTTAAGTCCTTAGGACTTAAAATATCTGCTACAGATAGACCAAGGAAAAAATCGGCATCATGCATTGCTTCAGAAAGCTCATGTAAATCTCTGTCAGTGGCAAACTCAGCCTTAATCTCATCTAGGTTGTCACGGTCTTTTCTGATAACCCCTTTGCTGTCGCACATCACTATATTCTCCCACTTTGCTCCCAGTGAAGTGTATATTTTTGTACATGCTATTGCCGCAGCCCCTGCTCCATTTACAACAATTTTAATGTCCTCAATTTTTTTGCCCACCAACTCCAATGCATTGAGTAATGCAGCTGCAGAGATAATAGCAGTACCATGCTGGTCGTCATGCATGATGGGGATATTCATTTGCTTCTTAAGCGTTTGTTCTATTTTGAAGCTCTCTGGTGCTTTGATGTCTTCCAGATTTATTCCACCAAATGTGGGCTCCAAAGACTTTACAATTTCTATAAATTTATCAGGGTCTTTCTCGTCTATTTCAATATCAAAAACGTCAATACCTGCAAACTTCTTAAAGAGCACGCCTTTGCCTTCCATTACGGGTTTGGAGGCTTCAGGGCCAATATCACCCAGGCCCAAAACTGCTGTGCCATTGCTAATAACTCCAACTAAATTACCTTTGGCTGTGTATTTATATACGTCCCCTTTATTTTCTGCAATTTCTTTGCAAGGCTCTGCTACGCCTGGAGAGTACGCTAGTGCCAAATCCAATTGTGAGCTTAAAGCCTTTGTAGGCACGACTTCAATTTTACCGGGCTGATCTTGCTGGTGGTAATTAAGGGCGTCTTGTTTTCTGATTTTTATAGGCATAGGAAAAGCTGTTATTCTATCAATGATTTAGGGTGCCATAAGCACCCTTAATATGATCTTAAAGTTACAAAATATCTAGTTAGTTGCTATTTTTTAGGCAGGTTAGCTTTTGTGCGGAATGTTGAAAGTATTATTTCAAGCTCACGCATAAATTCTCGTTGATTTTTACCCGGGCTATAAAGAAAACCTTCTATATAATACAACCGACCTAACTCTTCGTCTACAACAGTGTAGCTTAAGAAGGGGCCTCCCATAGATAAATTGTTTGTTTTCCATAGACCACGAGCTTCCACAGCATAGTTGCCATTAAATGTAATTTGCTCGGTGCGCACGGGTATATAGGGTACATTAGTTTCTGTAACAATATTTGTTGATGGGTCATCAGGGTCTTCAAATAATTGACTCAACGCAATAGAGTCTCTTAAAGCTATAATGTTTTCTGTTTCAAAAGCTGACTCCGAAGTATATGGCTTATAGGCAATAAATACGTTTTTATCACTTTCAGCATTTATTTGACGTGCCCATATAAAGCCTTCTTCTTCCAATACAAGCTTATATCCAAACGGGATTCGCATATAACATTCATGCTTATTCATTAGCATCTTACTAATTCCCTCAACTTCTTTTGACTTGTAAAGCCCTAGTTTTAAACGCTCATTTTCTGCATTGTTAAAGTAATATTGAAGTCTGTTTTTATTGGCTTCCATATTTTTAATGAGTGCATCTTCGGTTTGACCAAATAGATACATTACTTCCTGGCCTCGAGCATATACATCACTACTTGTATATAAAAATAAGTTGGCGTCATCTCTTATTTGTTGAAGCGATGATTTTGTAAAATAGTTTTTTACAACACTTGCTTCTGTAGAACCTCTATCGAGGGTAACTGCAAAGATTAAATTTTTAGCAGTTTTTAATACACTATTAAACCTTGTAGGGTCAACTCTATTTAATTTAAATTGATATTCCTCTCTTGGCAGGCCTTCAACCTCTTCCATAAAAATATCCCTTATGGTTTGACCTAATTCACCTTGCCATTGTGCCGAGTCCATAACTACAAGCATTTCGCCAGCACTTCCGCTTGCTTTTGGCAAAAGTCCGCTACTCTTTTTTCCAGAACCACTGCCACCATCGCAGGCTACCAGAAAAAGTGAGAAGAAAATTGAACAATAAATAATGTGCTTCATATTGAGTTTTATTTTCATAAGTCTGTCAGTGGGCGTTAGTCACTGCTTACCGACTAACAATCAGTTTTTGCCCTGGTTTTATTTTGTTTGACTCAAGTTGATTAAGTGTTTTAAGCTTTTCGATGCTCAATCCCTCAAATTTTCTTGAGATATCCCAAAGTGTATCTCCAGGTTGCACGATGTAAGATTTGCTGCCATCAGGTAGTGATACAATTTTAGCTGTTTCCTGAACATGTGCAGGCTGAAAACCAGGTTTCTGCCATATTGATAATCTTTGACCAATTCTTATCGTATTACTTCTTAGACCATTCCAATGTCTTATGTCAGAGATTCTTACTTTGTATTTTTCAGCAATGGTACCTAAAACATCTCCGCTCCTTACTACATGATAAAATTTATCTCTTCCGTATGTGCTACCCACTGTATTTTGAGCAAGGTATTGTATTTCTTTTTTACCAACTTTTGATGCGCTGTCCAAAATTTTGGATCTATTGGTTAGAAACCTATCTTTTACATCAGATGGTATTTTGATAGCGTATCCTTTGGCAGACTCCGGCACAACCTTTCTCTTGAGGCCAGGGTTTATTTTAGTCAGGTCATCAAGGCACAGGTTCATTTGATTGGCAAAAGTCTCTAAATGGATGTATCGATCAATATATACCGTATCAACTTCCATTGCATACTCCATATTTTCATCGGTGAAATTATGCTCTTGTGCATAGTTGAGGACATAAATCATGGCTACAAATTGTGGAAGATATGAACGCGTTTCTCGATAAAGGTAGGGGTAAATCTCCCAAAAGGATTTTTTGTATCCTGACCTCCTAATGGCCTTTCGAATATTCCCGGGGCCGGTGTTATATGCCGAAATAGCCAACTCCCAATCTCCAAACATGTTGTACAACTGCTTTAAATATCTACAAGCAGCTTCCGTTGATTTTTCTGGATCCATGCGCTCATCGATGTACCAATCTTGATGTAAGTCGAAATACCTGCCAGTTGAAGACATGAATTGCCACAATCCAACTGCTCTAGCTCTCGAAACAGCCGTTGGATTTAAGCCAGACTCAATGATCGAAAGGTATTTGAGCTCGTCAGGGAGGTTGTATTTTTTTAAATATTTTTCAAACAATGGAAAGAAGACATTCTTTCTTTTGATTATCATTTTAGTGTATTCACGGTCTTTGACAGCAAAATAATTTACGAAAGCATGTACTCTTGTATTGTAATTGAGGGGTATGGTTTTTTCGAGACACGTGAGTCTATCCTCTATAAGATCAAAGCTCGCATCAGCAGGAATGTACTCATAATCAGACTCAGAAAAAAAGAAGGAGCTATCGGTTACCAAAGTGTCCTTGCTTGTACTGAAACTGTTGAAACAAGGAGTAAATAACACTATTGTTAATATAAAAATGCGTTTATTCACTTAGTTAAGATCCATTAGATATTTTGAAAAAGCAAGCAATTTATCTTCCTGAAAATCATTTGCAACTACCTGCAAACCAACAGGTAAGTTATCCTGATCAGTTCCATTAGGTATAGAAATAGCAGGTAAACCGGCCACAGACGCTTGAACCGTAAACAAATCAGCCAGGTACATTTCCAATGGATTATTGTTGTGTTCTCCGGTATTGAAGGCTGTAGTTGGTGTTGTTGGAACGAGTATAAAATCGTATTCTTTTAAAATCTCACTGGTTTTTTCTCTGATTAGCCTTCGGACTTTTTGTGCTTTAGTGTAATAGGCATCGTAATAACTTGCACTTAACACGAAAGTGCCCAGCATTATTCTTCTTTTTACTTCGGCTCCAAACCCTTCTGTACGTGTTTTTTTGTACATATTTTCAAGATTAACAGGACCAGCTGTTCTATAACCATACCTTACGCCATCAAACCGAGCTAGATTTGAGCTCGCCTCAGCAGTTGTAAGGATGTAGTATGTCGGAAGTATGTAATCCAGCATCGGAAAGTTTACCGCTGTAATGGTATGTCCTTTTTGCCTTAAATGATCAATTTTCTTTAGCGTGTGGGTCTTAATGCTTTCTGATAGGCCATCAGCATCCAATGTTTCACTTAAATAAGCGATCTTATAGCTTTTCTCATTACTTAATTTTTTACTGTAAGCAGGTACTTCTTTGTGAGATACTGTGCTGTCATACTCATCTGCTCCCGCTATTACCTCAAGTGTTATGGCTAAATCTTCTATATTTTTAGCAAAAACACCAATAGTATCGAAAGACGATGCATAAGCTATAAGCCCATGTCTTGAAATGCGTGAATAGGTAGGTTTTAGACCTAGAATGCCACAAAATGCCGCTGGTTGCCGCACTGAGCCTCCTGTGTCGGACCCTAACGAAACCAGACACATATCAGCCTGCACAGATACGGCAGATCCACCTGATGATCCACCTGGCACTTTGGAAGGGTTAGATGCATTTAAGGTATCACCAAAAGCCGAGTTTTCATTGGAGGATCCCATACCAAACTCATCACAGTTGGTTCTTCCAATGATAATCGCGTCTTCATCAACTAGTCGCTGTACGGCTGTACCAGTATATTGAGATTGAAATCCAGATAAAATTTTTGAAGCTGCTTGAAGACCATGATTTTCATGTGCCAGCACATCTTTTAAGGATACAACCATTCCTGCAAGTTTACCCGCAGTTCCATTTGCTATTTTTTGGTCTACCTGTGAAGCAATTATTTTAGCTTCCTTATCATAAACCTCTATGAAAGCATTGAGGTGCTTATTCCCTTCAATATTTTTCAGGTAAAAATCAACAAGTTGAGTACAAGAAACAGAGCCGTCTTTTAAATCTTTTTGAATGAGACTTAAAGAAGAGTATGTTTTCAAGTTCAGCTACTTTTTTTATCATCATCTGCTACGGACGATGACTCATCAATATCTTTCTTTATTTCTTTTGTAGCGTCTTTGAATTCTCTAATACCTCGACCTAACCCACGGGCTAACTCTGGTATTTTTTTAGCTCCGAAAAATATCAAAACCACAAGAATTATAATGATCCATTCCCAACCACCGGGCATACCAAGAGCAAGTAAGCTTTTCATACTATTATTGTTAATAAAATTGAAGTGTAAAGATAGGCATTAATTAATCAACGAAAAAGAAATGGTTTTTGATATAAAATGATGTGAGCGGCTCTGAGAGCTTGTTAATTGCGATTTAACCACTGCTGTGGATCTAGTGCTGTTACACTTTTTCTTACTTCAAATTTAAGTTCTGAAACGCCATCTTTATTCGTTAAAATATCACCAAGCTCCTGGCCGGTTGTTACCGATTGGCCTTTTTTAACCAAAACTTCTTTGAGGCCAGCATAAACAGTGAAATAGTCGCCATGACTCACCACCACTGTGTTTCCCAACAAAGGTACGAAAGCAACCATCGTGACCTGGCCATTAAAAATTGCTTTTACCTTTTCATTTTCCTTGGTTTGAATATTGATTCCAGTATTGTTTTCTGTAATCCCCTTCAATACAGGGTGTGGCTGACGGCCAAATTTTTTGCTCACAAACCCCGAAACGGGCCAGGGCAATTTTGTCTTGTTTTCAACAAAGCCAGAGGCAAGTGTATTTGCAGCCTCAGAAGTGCTTTTCTCAGCTGCTTTGGCTTTGGCAATTTCTTCTTTTATGATGTCATTTATTAGCTTATCAAGCTTAGCTACAGCGTTTTCTCTATCTTCCAGGTCTTTTTTAAGTTGCTTTTCTTGTTTTTGAAGGTTGCTCACAAGGCTACTCTGGTTTTCTCTTAAATTAGCTAAACTTCGATTTTCTTTGATCTGCTCGGCCAGCAGTATATTTTTCTCGGATCTTTTGCTTTCAATAATGGTTATCTGATCTGTAAGTGTTCTTTGTACTCTATTAATTTGCTGTGCCTGCGTTCTTCGAGCTTTACCATACTGCTCCATATACTTCAAGCGCATAAAAAACTGATTAAATGATTTTGATGAAAAGATAAATGTTAACCTATTGAAGCCTTGGTTCGCTTTATGCGCAGCATACACCATAGAGGCGTACTCTTTTTTTAAGTTTTTGAGATCTTCTTCAAGCGCAGCAATAATGAGATTTGTCTCCTCAATTTCTTCGGACAATAAAGTCAATTCGCCTCTTATAGATGTGATGAGTCCTTCCTGAGCTTTAATTCTCTGATTTAATGCGGCTAACTGGCCTAATGTATTTTGTTTTTTATTAGTGGTTTGAGAAAGAATTTTTTTAGCCTCTTCAATCTTTCGAAGGTTGTCCTGCTTTTCTTGTTGTAGTTGTGCTTTAGACTTTTGAGCCTGAGAAAAGGTAGAAAAACATAAAGAGACTAGCGTGAAAATGATAAGAATGTAGCTCTTATTTACGCTCATATTTCTTAGGGATATTGAAAGGGAACTTTAGTTCTTTGTCTTCTATTTCTGCCTTGCTATACTCAAACTCTATTACAGTATTGAGTGTTTTGCCATCGGCTTTGTAAAATAGTGAAATAATTGCTGAAAACGGAAAAGCATGCTTTTCTATCATTCCATAATCGTAGTATCTTACAACGGCTGAGTTTTTCGAAGCGGTTTCCAACATTTCAACCCGATCGATTTTCATGGTTCTCGGATTTACAAAGTTGTGAACAGCCACTGAGCCAGACCTCTGCTTTAACAAGTAAAAATCATCTTCCTTATCTACTTCGTTATCTTTCGACCGATCTACAATGAGATTGCCCATCGCTACTGATTGTATCGCATCATAGTTGACGTCAAAATTGAATTGATTGCTCAAAGAATCATAATAAAAGACATAGTACTCTTTTTTAACAAGATTCATGATAGTAATAGAGTCTTGCGTGATCATACAACGTGCGCCCTGTATACCTATTGCAGAAAAAGAAATCCATATGGCGCTATCTTTTCTTATGCGCACATTAGCCTTGGCTTTGATGTCAAGCTCGTGGTCTTTGTAGTTTATCTTAGCCTTTCCTGAGAAATATTCAAAGTCAATTTCCTGTACATCGAGCTTATTTTTGTCGAGAAAGTTCCAACTAACACCTGATAAGTTTTTACTGCATGATCCTGCAAGTAAAGAGATAATTGTTATTGCAACTAGCGTGAGTTTATTGTTCATATAACTTGCGATCAGCGATTTTTTTATCAATTAGTTCTCTG
The DNA here is from genome assembly GCA_965227525.1 of Fulvivirga sp. Taxonomy (GTDB): domain Bacteria; phylum Bacteroidota; class Bacteroidia; order Cytophagales; family Cyclobacteriaceae; genus Fulvivirga. Next base: position 1,486,091 of record OZ245762.1, read on the forward strand.
TTTGGATTGAGTCCTTTTGCTTTTTGCCATTGTTCTACTGCCTGGTCGATATTGCCTAGCTTATAAAGAATATCACCATAATGCTCATGGTGGACAGCACTTACATCACCTGAATTGATGGCTCTTTCCATCACCTTCTTTGCTTCTTTATATTTTTCTCTCATAAAAAGCACCCAGGCGTAAGTGTCAATAAAAGTGTTGTTGTCAGGATTGTTTTTAACAGCTTTCTCTGCCATTTGCTCAGCCTTATCCAGGTGTTCCTTACGTAATGCAAGGTAATAACTATAGTTATTTAAAATGCCATAGTTATTAGGGTCATACTCCAATGCGGCTTCGAATGCCTTGTCTGATTTATCGTATTGTTTTGTACCATTATAAGCCTCGCCTAGCATACTGTTAAAAGCTCCTACCAATCCTAGATTAGCTGTAGAAAGTTTTTTGCCTCGCTCAAGGGCAAAGACAGCTTCTTCATAATTTCTTTTTTGAAGGTTGGCGCTTCCATTGAAGTAATAAATGGCTCCCTGGTTTGGAAAGATTTCCAGTGCTTGCTCAGAAATTGCAATTACGCTGTCCGGTTGGTTTAACTCGGCAAATATTTGTAAAGTATTTTGCCATAAGGCAAAGTTAGACTCATCTATTGACAATGCCTGTTGGTATGCCTTTTGTGCTTCTGACTTTCTTCCCAATGCATACAGTATATCTCCATAAACCGCATAAGTATCGGCTACTTCCGGGTGGGTACGAATTAATTTCTCACTGAGCTTAATACTCACATCTTTTAATTCGTCAGGACTAAACTCATTTCTTAGTTCTGCAAGCAATTGAATTTTGTTGTTGACGTCTAGAGAAGGGTCATCAAATGCAATCTCAAGATTATTAAGTGCTTCATCTATATTGCCTTGCTGTCGCTGCAAATCAGCTAGTAATAATCTAATTCGTGCACTTTCGTTATCAACTAAATACTCTTTTAAAAATACAAGTGCCTCTCCTGACCGGTTGTTGGCAAACAAAATCTCAGCCTGTTTAAGCACGAAACCCTCATTGTCAGGAAAATTTACAATCAATTTTTCACCTTCAGCAAGTGCAAGTTCTACGTTATCATTTTGCAGGTGTATTTTTTGCTTTTGGCTCACCACTTCTTCAGAAATACCATAGATCTTTTCTGTTTTATCGTACGTAGCAAGTGCATCATCATACCTTTTTTGATACAAATAAAGTGCGGCCAGCTCAAATAGATATTGGTCGGTATTATCTATTCTGGCTGTCATTTCTTCAAGCAATTCTGAGGCTTTTTCGAAATCTCCAAGTTGTGTATTAATATCCGCTGCAAGCACGTAAAAATATTTGTTATCCTTCTCCAGTGAGAGTGCCAGGTTAATATTTTGTAGCGCTTTACTAACATTATCACCCTGACTATGAATTTGCGCTATTTTATAATAAACGGTAGCATTGTCAGGGTTTGTGTCTAAGGATTTCTGAAAAAGCAAAAGGGCCTTAGCATAATCTTCAAGGATGTAGTACTTTTCGCCCTCTGTAAAGTAGAACTCAGCTTCACGAATCTTAGATTCCTGATTATTCTTTTTTCTACTTTTTTGTGAAAAGGCCGCTGATAACGTGCCAATACAAATGAGTATTGTTATTACAAAAGTTATATGGTGCTTTAGCTTAATCAAATGCTTTAATCACCTCGCTTCAGTACATTATAGTCACCAATAGAGAGGTCTTCCTGTTTACCTTCCAAAGTAACGAAATTACCCAACATCGAGTTTTTGAAATTTGCATTATTTATAGTTGTACTCTCCTGAATGATCGAGGTTTGAATAACAGAGTTGCTAATTTTAGAATTGTTGCCAATAGATACATGTGGCCCTACAACACTATTTTCGACTACAACATTGTCGCCTATAAACACAGGAGGAATTATGACACTATTGATATTTTTGGAGGATTTAGCAACCAGCTCCCGGTCTTTAATAAAGTCGAGGTATCTTTGATTAGTTGATACTGTTACATCTTTATTTCCACAATCCAGCCATTCTTCTACCTGCCCGGGAACAAACTTTGCTCCCTGCTTCTTCATATTCTCCAAGGCATCTGTAATTTGATATTCTCCCTTATCAAGTATGTTGTTATCAATGAGGTATTGAAGTTCTTTTTTGAGATACTCCCCATCTTTGAAATAGTAAATACCAATTATTGCAAGGTCAGAAACAAATTCCTTTGGTTTTTCAACAAAATCGGTAATATGATTATCCTCATCATACTTTACAACACCAAAAGCTGAAGGATCTTCCACTTGTTGAACCCAAATGATACCGTCTTTATCAGGGTTTAACTTAAAGTCGGCTTTAAAGAGTGTATCAGCGAATGCTATAATTGTATTACCTTCTAATACCTCTCCGGCACATAAAATGGCATGAGCAGTTCCCAGTTTTTGGTCCTGGTAGAAGATATGGCCTTTTCCTCCTACAGATTTGGCTATTTGTTTGAGATTTTCTTCTACTTCAGATCCAAAGTCTCTACCTATAATGAAACCAATGTTTTCAATTTCCTGATCACAAACCTTAGCAATGTCTTCAACCAGTCTATGAACTATAGGCTTACCAGCAATAGGAATTAAGGGTTTTGGGGTGGTGAGTGTATGTGGCCTTAGTCGAGTACCACGACCTGCCATAGGAATTATTATATTCATTCTTTAATTTATTTATGCGCTGGCAAAACTAAGAAATATCAGCTTGTTTTTTAATTAGCCGCGGCTTTTCAATAATTATTATGGCTACAATGATCGTTATGGATATCAACGCCCGTACTAAACTATCTATTAAAAAATCTTCATGCTCAAAATATAGCGACCCAATTACTAATACAATTGAGATAATAAAATAGGGTAGCAGCTTGCCAAAGTTGTAGGGAATGGGATAGTGCTTTCTACCTTTTGCATAACATATGATACACATTGTTGCATAGCATAATACAGATGCTATTGCGCACCCGGTAAAGCCAATAATGGGTATTAATAATAAATTGCCAATAACTGTTACTATTGCCCCAATAATGCTGAAGTAAGTACCATAAATAGTTTTGTCGGTAAGCTTAAACCAGACGTTAAGGTTTACATAAATTCCATAGAATAGTTTACCATAAAGCAGAATAGGTACGATATAAAGCGCTACTCTAAACTCAGGCTTTCTTAAAAAGATAACAGCTAGTAGATTTAAGTTTAAACTCACCAATAGTAGGATCACCAGGCTAACAATCACAAAATAGTGCATTACACGAGCAAATAACTCAGGAGCATTTTTGTCTTCGGCATTGTTGAAAAAGAAAGGCTCCCCGGCATACCGAAAAGCCTGTATTGCCAGCATCATAAAGATACTCAACTTAAAAATTTGGCCATAAACACCGATCGCGCCAGTACTATCCATATCCTCATAGAAGGTATCAGGCAATAGATGCTCTATTAGAATTTTGTCTAGCATTTCATTGATCATGCCAGCCAAACCCATGATAACGATAGGGAAAGCATAAATCAACATAGGCTTTAATTGTGACCAATTGAACCTGATCCTAATTTTTAGAATGTACTTCCATAACATTGGGAAATACATTGCGTTGGCGATTAAATTAGCCAACACGATATAGCCAATGCCCAATTCAGGATAATACCAGGTGCTACCAAATCCTTCATTCTGAGACATAATTGGTAAGGCTAAAAGGAAAAACAATTGTAAGCCTACATTAAGTAATATGTTCCCAACTTTGACAGTTGCAAAAAGCTTTGCTTTATTCTGTTGGCGGAGGAGAGCGAAAGGAATTGCCATAATACCGTCTATCCACAATATAATGGCTATCCATTCTACTAGATGTCCCGTATCTGGGAAGTTTATTAAACCAGCTATGCTATCGGCTTGAAAGTATATCAACCCAGATATAACAGTACTTATTGTTACCACCAAAGAAGTGGCTGTATTATAGGCGCTAAGATTTTTCGACTTATTGATGAATCGAAAAAAGGCCGTTTCCATACCAAATGTATAGACGATATTAAGAAAAGCTACATAGGCATATAAGTATGTAAAAACACCAAGTTCTTCTCTTAAAAATACTGCTGTATGGAGCATTACGAGTAAGTAATTGATAGACTTACCCAGAATGCTGCTTATACCATATATGGCTGTATCGCCAGCTAAGCGTTTGAGCTGACTCATTCGATTTTGGCTATACTCCTGTAAATTCTGGCTTTCTCTTATCTATAAAAGCTTTGGTTCCTTCTTGAAAGTCTTCTGTTTTTGTACAGTTAGAAAAGCAATTGGCTTCTGTCTGGTATCCATTTTCTTCAGAAGTGTAGTATGCATTTACACAATTGATAACCATACCCACTGCGAGAGGAGCTTTTGATATAATTTTTGACATAATCTTATTACTCAACTCCACAAGTTCCTCATTTGTCTCTACCACATGATTTACCAAACCAACAGACTTCGCATCGTTTGCTGACATCATATCACCTGTCATCATTAATTCCATGGCCTTTCCTTTGCCAACGAGTTGTGTAAGTCTCTGGGTGCCCCCATACCCTGGTATAATACCAAGGTTTACCTCAGGCTGACCAAACTTTGCTTTTTCTGATGCGATTCTTATATGGCATGCCATGGCTAACTCACAACCACCACCTAAAGCAAAACCATTAACGGCTGCTATCACCGGTTTTTCAGATTGTTCAATTAGAGAGAATACCTCTTGCCCGTTTTCTGCAAACTTTCTTGCATTTAGCTCATTGAGTTCAGCAATTTCTTTTATGTCAGCTCCGGCAACAAATGATTTATCGCCTTCACCAGTTATAATTATTCCTTTAACTTCTTTATTGTCGTAAGCATCTTGAATAGCTGTGCGTAGCTCTTCAATAGTCGCTACATTTAATGCATTCAAACTGTCAGGTCGGGAGATTTTGATAGTCAAAACCCCTTCATTGATGGCTACAGTAATATTTTGATATAACCCCATAGATTAATTACTTGATTTAAGCCACCAAAGATACAATGTCATTGTCCAAACAACAAGCACAACCTCAAAAGAGGAGACTCATTGTAAGTGATGTACTTAATTGTTATAAAATTAACTGTTTTGAAGTGCTATTTTGGAAATAAGTCCCATTATGGGACTTATTTAAAAGTTTTAGTTTGATAAATAATTGATAATCAATGAATTATAAATATGTTGATTTATGGCAAGTGTTTTGTAAAATGTAAACTATGAAAGTAATAAAACTTAATGTTGACTTACTTTCGTAAGTATAAAACCATTTATATATTTTTGATTGTTTGAATTATAGACCTAAAACAAAAAGTTTGTTATTAATTGATATGAAAACGAATAAAATTTTTAAGTACTTGTTGAGTTCCTTTGTGCTGATAACCTCAATAAATTTGTCTTTGGGACAAGAAGTTTCAACTGGGACCGGGCAGTGGGATAGTAATTCTTCATGGGTTGATAATACTGCTCCAGATTTCGTTATCAATGAAAATGAAGATTATACCATCAACGGCTATATAACAATTGGAACTCCAACTGTGGATCAGGATCTAACATTTACAAATACTGGTCAAAATGAAGACTTTACAATTTCAGACACTTTGGTAGTTTTCGGTAATGTGAACCATGCAAATAAGGGTCATAACATTGTAATCGAAAGTGATGCTTTATTCATAGTTTTTGGAGACTTCACTGCAGATAATAAAATCCAAATAGCGAGTGGTGGTAAGTTCATTGTGACAGGTGACTTATCATTTAGCAACAGCCCGCAGGACGATTATTCTGGCTCAGGTGACTTATATGTGTTTGGTACAACTTCGGGAAATGCTGATGCAGATGCAGTTGATCAGGATCAAACAGCTTTTAATAATAATGAGGATCCAGCGTTGGTTGATTTTGTTAATAACAGGGGAACAAATGGTCCATTACCGATTGAACTATCGTTATTCGAACTAAAACTGAGCGGTAATAGAGTTGAAATTATTTGGGTAACGGCCACCGAGGAAAATAACGATTTCTTTAGCCTCCAACGCTCAAAAGATGGGGTAAATTATGAGGTAATTGGCACTGTGTCTGGGGCAGGCAATAGTACCACAAGTCTTTCGTATGAATTTGTAGATGAAAATCCATTGTTTGGTAAAAGCTATTATAGATTAACTCAAACTGACTATGATGGTAAAAGTGAAACTTTTAGCCCAAAATCGATATATAGGTCAAATGTTGAGAATTTGGTAATACAGCCAAATCCTGTTGTACGTGGTGGTAAGCTTACTGTTTATACAGGTGCTGAAGATGGTGAAGTTGTGGAGCTATCAATTTTTTCTGCTTCAGGTACCAAACTAATCACACGGAACATTGAAAGTATTAGCGAAGTAGAGATTGGTGCTGGTTTAAAGCCTGGCTTATATATCGTGAAGGTTCAGTCTGGTGTTAATCAGCATGTAAAACGACTTTTGATCAAATAAATAGAAGCAATATAATTAAACCAAAGCCTCGTGTGATAATTCTTGCGAGGCTTTCTTGTTTTCAATAATTACTTATTTATAAGCTCAGTAAGGCCATCCAATATTGTTGTGGTCATTTTCTTAAGATCATATTGATGTTGCCAGCCCCAATCTTTTCTGGCTGCAGAGTCATCTACAGAGTCGGGCCACGAATCTGCAATCTTTTGCCTGAAATCTGGCATGTAGCTGATGTTAAAATCACTTATGTGATTTTTAATTTCCTTTGCAATTTGCTCAGGTGTGAAGCTAATAGCTGCAATATTATAACTCGACCTTACTTTTACTTCAGATGCATCTGATTCCATCAATTGTATTGTTGCTTCTATGGCATCATCTATATACATCATGGGCAGATATGTGTTTTCAGAAAGGAAGCATTCATATTGTTGCTGTTCCAAAGCCTGGTAAAAAATATCTACTGCATAATCGGTAGTGCCTCCACCTGGTTTAGCTTTGTAGCCAATTAATCCAGGATAACGCAAGCTGCGCACATCTACACCGTATTTTTCGAAATAATATTCACACCACCTTTCACCAGCAAGCTTGCTGATACCATACACAGTATTAGGATCCATCACAGTATGCTGAGGAGTGCTTTGCATGGGAGTATTTGGGCCAAAAACTGCAATAGAACTTGGCCAATAAATTTTATCTAGATTTTTATCTTTGGCTATTTCTAAAACACTCAATAAGCTATCCATGTTGAGTTGCCATGCAAAATGTGGGTTACTTTCGCCCTTTGCAGAGAGTATGGCAGCCAGGTGATAAATCTGAGTGATACCATGATTTTCTACTATCGAAAGCATTGCCTTACGATCCATCACGTCTAGCTTCTCAAAGGGACCATTGGCTAATTCACCTTCCGGATCTCTCACATCAGATGCTACAACACTATCCACACCGTGTTTTTCTCTAAGCTTAAGGGTGAGTTCTGAACCTAATTGGCCACATGCTCCTGTAATGAGTATTTTTGTCATGATATAAAGGAAGTTTGAAGTGCGAAATTACAGATTTCGAGTAGGGTTATCAAAATTTTTCAGATACGGAATTTACCCATGCTATAACTTTGAGCCGTAAATATTATTTTATATTTGCTGAATATGGATTTCAATGAATATCTCATATCAAAGAAGATTGACGCAGGAGCCTTTAAAAAGGCAAAGCCTGAAGTCTGGATTGAGTGGGAGCAGCTATTCGAGGAGGTTCATCCTAAAAGCTTTACCTCACAAAAGCTTTATTTAATCAATGATATCAGGAGGAAGTTTACATTGAAATCAGACTCGGTTGATAAAGATCAACAAAGTGCTGTAAAAAAGGTTAGTAAACCAAGGGTGAAGCCTGCCAAACCCAAAGGCGGGTCAAAACCTATCATGAAAAGACCAAAATTAAAATAGAAAATATGTTTGATACGCTAAAACCAAAGTTAGAAGAAGAAATTGCCTCAATTAAGGAGGCAGGCCTTTATAAGAGAGAAAGAGTGATTACTTCACCTCAAGGTGCTGATATTACTACAAAAGAGGGCAAGGAGGTAATCAATTTTTGTGCTAATAACTATCTCGGCCTTTCGTCTCACCCCAAAGTAGTGGAGGCAGCAAAAAAAGCCATAGATACTCATGGGTATGGCATGTCATCGGTACGATTTATTTGTGGTACTCAAGATATACATAAGGAGCTGGAGCAAAAGATATCTGAGTTTTTGGGTACAGAAGACACTATTTTGTATGCAGCTGCTTTTGATGCCAATGGAGGTGTTTTCGAGCCAATACTGGGGCCGGAAGATGCTATCATTTCTGATACATTAAATCACGCTTCGATTATTGATGGCGTGAGATTGTGTAAAGCGATGCGATACCGTTATAAACATAATGATATGGCCGACTTGGAGCAACAACTTAAAGATGCAGAAGCTGCTGGAGCCAAAAATAAAATTATCGTTACTGATGGTGTGTTTTCAATGGATGGAACGATTGCACAGCTTGATAAAATTTGTGATTTGGCCGAGAAATATAAGGCGTTGGTGATGACGGATGAGTGTCATTCTACTGGTTTTATTGGAAAAACCGGAAGAGGTGTACATGAGCACTGTGATGTGATGGGCAGGATTGATATTATTACTGGAACTTTAGGAAAAGCATTAGGCGGTGCTTCAGGAGGCTTTACATCAGGCAGAAAAGAAATTATAGAAATTCTCAGACAGAGATCAAGACCATACCTTTTCTCTAATACTTTGGCTCCATCTATTACCGGAGCATCAATTGCGGTCATAGACATGCTAAGTGAAACTACAGAGCTGAGAGATAAACTGGAGGAGAATACAAAATACTTCAGAGAGAAAATGACCGCAGCAGGCTTTGACATTAAACCTGGGGAGCATGCCATAGTGCCAATTATGTTATATGAAGCACCGTTGGCACAAAAAATGGCTGATGCATTACTTGAAAGAGGCATTTATGTAATTGGATTTTTCTACCCGGTGGTACCTAAAGGACAAGCCAGAATACGGGTGCAGTTATCTGCCGCTCATGATAAAGAGCATCTGGATAAAGCTATTCAGGCATTTACGGAAGTCGGTAAAGATTTGGGAGTTATTAAGTAATCTTTTCAGATTTCGAAAAATTGTCACTCTGAATTTTACTTAAAGTTTAGAGTGACAATTTTATTTTGGGATATATGATTAAGCTCCTGAAGTCTTAGCCTCGCTACTCAATTTATTAGAAGAGGGTTCTTTTTCAGCTTCATTGCTTGTAGCTTCTTCATTTTTAGTTTCTTCTTCAGTAGTAAGGTACTCATTGATCTTTTTCCTTAGCTCTTGTGGTGAAAGATTGTGCATAATTTTACCATTCCTGGTAAGAGAAAACTGGCCTGTTTCTTCTGATACGATAAGCGTAATAGTATCGGTAACTTCAGACATTCCTAATGCAGCGCGGTGTCTCAGACCAAACTGGGCCGAAAGATTATCACTTTCACTTACCGGCAATACACACCTTGCAGATTTGATTTTACCTTTATGTATGATTACTGCACCATCATGGAGCGGACTGTTTTTATTAAAGATAGATAGTAGTAATCTTTTGGAAAGAAATGCATCTATTAAGTCCCCAGACTCGGCATAAAACTTCAATTCTGAGTCTTTGGAAAAGACAATGAGCGCACCAGTATTTGTACCGCCTAATGTCTTGGCTGCCTCAATCACAGGGGTGATATTGAATGTTTCGCCTGACTCTCTTCGTTTCCATACAAGAAAATTTTTGAAGAAATTCCCTTTATTGAAATCAGTACTTTTGCCTACAAGTAAGAGAAATTTTCGAATTTCCGGTTGAAACAATATGATAGCTGCCAGCACACCAACACCCATAAACTGACCTAAAATGAGGCCTAATAACTCCATCTGTGCGGCCCTTACAATAAGGTACATGAGGTACAGCGAGAGCACACCTAAGAAAATCGTAACGGCTACACTGCCCCGCATAAGCTTATATACCTGATACAACAGGATACTCACCAGCATGATATCGATAATATCAACCCAACTGATGTCTAAAAAACCTATGCTAAATAAATAAATCAATTTTTTACTTTTACTACCTTTCTAATTATACGTTAAATCACTCAATTTGACTACTTCTACGGCCTCTTTTACGTCATGTACCCTCAAAATATTTGCTCCATTTTGAAGCGCCAGCGTGTTGAGAATTGTCGTGCCATTCAGGGCTTCTTCAGTGCTGACACCCAGCGTCTTATAAATCATTGATTTTCTTGAAACACCGGCTAGAATTGGTCTTTCCAAAACATCTAAATCATTTAGATGTTGTAATAAATAGAAATTTTGCTCACGATTTTTAGCAAAACCAAAACCAGGATCTAAAATTAGATCAGTTACGCCTTTTTTTTGCAATACATCCAGTTTTTTTTGAAAATAGTGCAATACCTCTTTGAGTATATCCTCATAGTCGGTTTTTGTAACCATATTTTGAGGTGTTCCGCGCATATGCATTATAATGTAAGGTGTTTTGGTATCGGCCACTATTTCAAACATTTGCTTGTCTAGCTCACCTCCAGAAATGTCATTGATTATATCAGCACCGGCATCTATTGCTTTTAAGGCAACGGGAGCTCTAAATGTATCAATTGATATTATTGCTTCAGGGAAAACGCCTTTAAGTTCTTTTATTATCGGAGCAGTCCGTTTGACTTCTTCCTCAATACTGATATCATCTGCTCCGGGTCTTGAAGAATACCCCCCAACATCAAGAAAGTCTGCTCCTTCAGAAAGCATTTGACTAGCTTTCTTTAATATGTCATCAATTTGGTTTACTCGACTGCCTGCATAAAAGGAATCAGGAGTTACATTTAGAATCCCCATTACTTTTGGGGTTTCTAAAGAGATAAGATTTCCCTTTATGTTAATCGTATTTTTCTTCGAAAAAACAGTATTTTTGGCCACTTTCCTTTATATGTTTATATAGAAAATACTTATAAAAATTGAGAGATAAAACAGTAAGCGAATATACAGAGGTAATCAAGCAGTGTAAAGCGCTTTTCGAAAAGAAAACAAAAGATTACGGCACTGCCTGGAGAATTTTAAGATTGCCATCTATAACTGATCAAATCTATATAAAGGCACAGCGCATCAGGTCGATTCAAGAAAAGCAATCTCAGAAGGTTGAGGAGGATATTTCTTCTGAGTTTGTAGGAATTATTAACTACTGCCTTATGGCCTTAATACAAATAAAACTTGGTGAAAGTGATAGGTTGGAATTACCCTACAATGAACTAGAGCCACTATACGACCAGGCTTCTGAGGAGACTCTGGCTTTGTTGAAAAATAAAAACCATGATTATGGTGAGGCCTGGAGAGAAATGCGCGTAAGCTCAATTACAGATATTATCTTGATGAAGCTCTTGAGGGTAAAGCAAATAGAAGATAACAGTGGGAAGACCATAGTTTCTGAGGGAATTGATGCCAATTATCAGGACATGATTAACTATGCTGTGTTTTCGCTCATAAAATTAAATTTCTTACAACATGCTAAATAGATTCATTGACATTTTTTCAAGAGTATTTGTAGGCGGGCTTTTTATTTTTTCGGGCCTTATAAAACTGAATGATCCGATAGGAACAAAAATTAAGTTGCAAGAGTACTTCGATGTATTTTCTTCAGATTTCGGGTCGTTTTTTGAGATTTTCATACCCTTTGCGCTGCCTATAGGATTATTTCTGATCGTATTGGAAGTTGTGCTAGGAGTAGCGGTTTTGATAAACTATAAAATGGAGAAGGCCACCTGGGTACTTCTCGTATTGATGGTGTTTTTCACCTTTCTCACCTTTTACTCAGCATATTTTAACAAAGTAACAGACTGTGGTTGCTTTGGTGATGCTATTCCACTCACACCATGGCAATCGTTTTATAAAGACCTGATTTTAATAGTTTTTGTGCTACATCTTTTCTGGCATAGGAAAAGGTTTGAGCCAATGTTACGCACCCGGCCGGGTCATTTTATAATTGGGGGTGTTGCTGTGTTAAGTCTAATTGTAGGTATTTATGCTATTCAACATTTACCATATATTGATTTCAGGCCTTATAAAGTTGGAAATAGTATTCCAGCCGAAATGGTAGCTGATGAATCTCCAATCCTTGAATACACTTTTACAAAGGATGGTGAGGAGGTTACTTCGCAAAGGTACCTGATGCCTGATGAAGGGTATGAGTATGTTTCATCGCGAATTGTAAACGAAAAAGCATCAACTCCGGCCATTACCGATTATCAGGTGGTGGGTACAGATGGTAACGATTATACGCAGGAGACCTTTCAGGGAGCTAAACTTGTTTTGATTTTTTATGATACAAAAAAGACAGATGTATCTGAGATGGATGAAATCAAAGCTTTGATTGATGGACTTGAAAAAGGTATTGAGCCTATCGTACTTACATCGGCCGGTGAGGCTGAGTTTGAAAACTTCAGGCATGAATATCAATTGGCTGTTCCTTATTACTTGGCGGATGCTACCGTATTAAAGGCCATGATAAGATCTAATCCGGGAGTCATGTTGTTTAACAATGGATTTGTGTATGGCAAATGGCATAATAATGATGTGCCAAGTGCAGCGTTGATTAATGGCCTTATCAGATAAAATTTATTTAGTAGGAATGCCAGGCAGTGGCAAATCAACATTTGGTGTTGAGCTTGCCAGTGTCATGAATTTGCCATTTATCGATCTTGATAATGAAATTGAGCTCAGCGAAAAACGAACAATTACACAGATTTTTGAGAAAGAAGGCGAACAGTATTTTAGAAAAGTAGAAAATCTACATCTAAAAAAAATCTCCGAGGAAAATGATTTTTTTGTGATGTCAACTGGAGGAGGTACTCCTTGTTATCACCATGGGATAGATATAATGCATCAGCACGGTGTAACGCTTTATCTTAAAGTTGAAGTGGAACAATTGCTTTTGAGATTAGCCAACACTGATTTATCCACCAGGCCTAAATTTGAAAAGAATAGTGATTTGCATAAACAATTGTCTGAACTACTAAATACGCGAGAGTCTGTTTATCGCAAAGCAAATATAGTGTGTCGACAAGATGAGCTGGATAGTTTGCAGGTGATTGAAAAAATAAAAGGCATCACTTAGGATGCCTCATTTTTTATTTCTTTTAGAAGAACCAGCCGACTGATATTGAAACTCTGGTTCTGTCTGTTGTAGAAGTGGCTACTTCAGCACCAGGGTAAGGGCTAATGGTTGTTTCTGGAGCAATAATGCTGTTCATTATACTTACGTCAGCATAATAATTTTTTGTGCGCATACCTCCACCCAAGGAAATCGTCAATTGGCTTTGGTCAAACTCATCATCAGTAGGGTCTTCCATATATGCAGCACCACCTCTTGCTCTAAACTTTCCGAACCTAAACTCAATACCACCTCTGTAATTATAAACAGACTCATAATTATCTACCGTTTGGTTGCTTTCACCAAACCCTAAGCCATCACTCGCGTTGCTCAATTTAGCTCCAGCATAATTTACCTTTTCAATGTCTCCCGTAATAAATCCAACTTTACCAAAAAAGTAAGTTGCTCCTAAGTTCAACTTAGAAGGTGTGCGTAAACTGTACTCAAAAGGTTCATAGATAATTTCGTCAAATTCAGAATCAAACCCCGGATATTCCGCTGTAGCACTTAATGTTCTCAGTTGCTCAATACCATAAAAGGTTGGGGTTGTATAACTGAGCCCCAAAAGCAATGGATTTGTAGGTCGCCCAATAATTCCAAAAGTGGCATTTACACCCACTCCACTTTGCTCAAAAATATCTTCAAGGGTAAACCTACTTAAATCGGCACCAGATGGTTGTTCAGTGTAGATTCGTTCTACTTCATGATTGTAAGCCAGAATGCCAATAGAAGCACCAAAATATAATCGGTCATTGTAATTGCCACCGTAAGCAAATGAAGCTTGGTATGAAGACCCTCTGGAATTAATGGATTCTTGCTGAAACGTTGGGTTGCTTTGAGTTGGGAAAGCTAAGCTACCATCAGGTCTGTAAATATTTCTGTCTACAAAAAATAGAGAGTCTCCATTTTCAAGATTGCTACCGTAGAGGTCTGGGATAAAGTATCGGATACCATTTATAAAGAGAGAATCCTGTGCGTTTGTTGCTCCATCATCACCATTGTAAACCACAAAAAATTCGTCTGTCAAGAACGTATTAAACGCCAAATCTGACAAATCAGTGCGGCCAGTGAAATTTTCAGCATCAACTGCAAAATCAATGAAATCACTTACTTCATTAAAACCTTCATAAGTAATACTATTACTAAAATCTGCAATTCTATTCAAGCTGATGGCAAAATTACCACCTCTCCATTTGCTGTCTACAATATCACTTTTAGTATTATTAAAAACTACTCCCAGATTGGCGAAATTGAAATTTAGCTTACTATCTGAAGTCGAGCGATCCAAAAAGTCAGATGTGCTGTTTGAATAATTAATATTAGGAGTAAATGAAAATTCAGAGCGATTAAAGAAACCTAAACCGGCAGGGTTTGATGATGCATTGCTAATATCACCACCCAGAGCGGTTTGTGCTCCTCCGAGGCCTCTTATTCTTGCAGAGCCGCCTGGTGTGGTCTGGCTCAACTGTAGTACGAGTCGCTCAAAGTCTAATATATCCGAAGGAGGATTATTTTGTGCCTGGGTTGTATAACCAAGGCACAAAACTCCCATGCTTATTAAAATAAGCCTTTTAATCTTTCGCATTTTCTTTGATTTTAGCGTCTAAGAATTAGTTACCACCTCTTCGGCTACTTCCTCTGCTACTTCCAGAGCTTCTAGATCCACTTGATCTTGAAGATGAAGAAGATCTACTAACTCCGGACGAAGATCTCGAAGAACTTCCACTAGATCTATTGTAGCCGCTACTTCTGCTTCCTGAAGATCTGCTTGGACTATACCCGTTAGACCTTGAGTTGCTCGGCCTGCTGAAGCTATTGCCAGAGCTTCTGCTATTGTAAGAACGGCTGTTATATGATCTATTATTAGAAGAACTTCTCGAACTCCTATTGATCGTTGAAGACCTACTACTATAGCTACTTCTTGAATTTGGAGTATAGTTAGACGTACTTCTACTTCTGCTGTTGTAGCTTCTGTTGTCATCACCAGAACTCACGCTACTTCTTGATCTTCTGTAGTATTTGCTTTGTGCGTCATCATAATCTCTTCTGCTATTATTTTCTGAGATATATCGTGATCTGGAAGTACTCGAAACCGCACTTCTACCATTATTTGATGAGCGATCATTATCTACACGACTATTTCCACTGGCAATTGATCGTCTTCTGTTATTACTGTTAACAATTCCGCTTCTTGATGAAGCACGTCCACTTCTGTAGACTCTGTTACTTCTATTTTCGTAATTGTTAATCACCACAACATTGTTACCCCAGCCGTTATACCCATAGTATGGTGGGCACCAAATGTTATTCCAAGGAGTATACCCTCGGCCAAAGTTCCATGAGTTCCAACCCCAACCAAAACCCCAACCATGACTCCAGCCACTCCATGCTGTACTCCAACTGTAACCACTTAACCAAACATTTCTAAATCCAAACGACATATTTAAACTTGTTCTCCATGGCCTATTCCATCCATAGCCATAACCAAAACTAGTATAATATGGTCTTTGAAATGGGTCAAATATCGTGCCTTCAAATAGATAAGGGTCACTCCAATAAACATCATTGTAATCTCTGTAATAAGTAACATTTCCAAATCTATCTCTGACAGCTATTTCACTGTCGCTTCGAAAATCTCTTATTACTTGATTATCATTAGCATAGTCTTCCACGAAATATTCATCGTCAGCAAACTCGGCAGTCGCATTTTGCTGTGAAGCCGCCTGATATTTTGCTATATATTCCGGATTAACCGTTTTAGATGAATAGCTCTCAGCTGGATTTTGGGAAACCTGGCTAACCTGGTTTAAATCCTGTGTAACAGCCTTGTCATCGCTCACATATTTTACTTGTTTACGATCTTTTGCTGAAAAATACATGTCATCATACTCCTGAGCCACTGCAGAGCTAGCTCCGATGGCTAAAAGTACAATTACCGATAGTTTTGCTTTAAGCGTTTTCATGGTATTTGTGGTTTGTGTGATAAACATAATTTATTAAACGACAATTCCCAAGAAGGGATATATTATTATAATTATATTTGCCGCATATTTAATTTAGTAATAAACAAACAAATTTTATACCAAGTTTTAGTATGAGTAAGGGTTTACCAAAAAGAAGTGAAGATTATTCGCAATGGTACAATGAATTAGTGAAGAAAGCTGACCTCGCTGAGCACTCTGCTGTCAGGGGCTGTATGGTGATTAAACCTTACGGTTTCAGCATATGGGAAAAAATGCAGGGCGCCATTGACAAAATGTTTAAGGATACGGGTCATCAAAATGCTTATTTTCCACTTTTTGTACCTAAATCATACCTAAGCAAGGAGGCTGACCATGTGGAGGGCTTTGCGAAAGAATGTGCTGTTGTGACGCATTATCGACTAAAAAATGCCGCAGACGGTAGTGGTGTAGTTGTTGATCCTGATGCTAAATTGGAAGAAGAACTTATTGTAAGGCCTACATCTGAAACAGTAATATGGAATACCTATAAATCGTGGGTGCAGTCTTATAGAGATTTACCAATATTGGTTAATCAGTGGGCCAATGTGGTGAGATGGGAAATGCGCACGAGGCTCTTTTTAAGAACTGCAGAGTTTCTTTGGCAGGAAGGGCATACAGCACATGCTACCAAGCAAGAGGCTATAGATGAAACGATCCAAATGTTGAATGTATATGGAACATTTGCTGAAGAATTTATGGCAATGCCTGTGATTAAAGGAGTGAAAACAGAAAGTGAAAGATTTCCAGGGGCTATAGATACGTATTGCATTGAAGCACTCATGCAAGATGGGAAAGCATTACAAGCTGGGACATCTCACTTTTTGGGACAAAACTTCGCAAAGGCATTTGATGTGAAATTTGCCGACAAAGATGGAAAACTTGAGCACGTATGGGGTACATCCTGGGGTGTGAGTACCAGATTAATGGGAGCTTTAATTATGGCTCACTCTGATGACGAAGGGCTGGTATTACCTCCTAAATTGGCCCCAATACAGGTTGTAATTGTGCCAATCTTTAGAAAAGGACAAGCAGTTGATGGAATAAATGAACAAGCCGTTAAAATAAAATCCGGATTAGAGGCAAAGGGCATTAGTGTGAAGTATGATGATCGAGATACTAACTCCCCTGGATGGAAGTTTGCTGAGTATGAAATGAAAGGTGTGCCGGTAAGAATAGCCATAGGCCCGAGAGATGTAGAAAATGGAACTGTGGAGTTGGCTAGAAGAGATACGAAAGAGAAGCAGGTTGTAGAAGCTGAAGGTGTAGTAGAGCGTATAGAGTCGCTTATGGAAGAGATTCAATCTAACATCTACAAAAAGGCATCTGATTTAAGGGCAGCCCATACTTCAGAAGTTGACACATACGATGACTTTAAAATGGTGCTAGATGATAAAGGTGGCTTTGTAATGGCACACTGGGATGGAACAGCTGAATCTGAGGAGAAAATTAAGGAAGAAACGAAAGCTACTATTCGTTGTATACCGGTAGATGCTAAAGAGGAATCAGGCAAATGTATATACTCTGGCAAACCATCAAATAAGAGAGTGGTTTTTGCAAGAGCATATTAACTTATGTGATAATGAACGAGTTTTTGAAAGTGATCTACACGGGTCACTTTCTTTTTTTTGCATGTGATTGCACCTATGTCATTGGTATGACTTTGCTAGCGGCATTTATTCATTTACTTTGCATGCTTATATAATGCAAGATGAAGAAGCTTATTAAGGTAATAATACCTGCTTTTAATGAACAAAATGGTGTTGGTAATGTCGTGAATGACATTCCAAAAGATATTGTTGAGGAGGTAGTGGTTGTTAACAATGCTTCTACTGATGAAACTGAAGTCGTTGCAAAAGAGGCGGGTGCGACTGTCTTGCGTGAACCATTAAAAGGTTATGGGCGGGCCTGTTTAAGAGGAATAGATTATATAAGTAAAGGTGAACCAAAGCCCGATATAATAGTTTTTATTGATGCTGATTATTCTGACTATCCTGAAGAACTAACTATGCTAATAAAGCCGATTATTGATGAAGATGTTGATCTTGTAATTGGTTCAAGGGCACTCGGAGGTAGAGAAAAGGGATCTATGACTCCTCAGCAGGTGTTTGGCAATTGGCTTGCCACTTCATTGTTGAAAGTTTTTTATGGAGTGAAGTTTACAGATTTGGGTCCATTTAGGGCTATTAAGTATAATAAATTAATTGAACTAGATATGCAGGATAAAACCTATGGCTGGACTGTAGAGATGCAACTTAAAGCAGCTAAGAAAGGTTTAGCCTGCACGGAAGTACCTGTTAATTACCGTAAACGAATTGGTTTTTCTAAAATATCAGGAACAGTAAAAGGAACATTGATGGCAGGTTATAAAATAATATGGACAATATTTAAGTATTTATAAGAAGTGGAGATTGCTATAATTTCATTGTACTGTATTTCGTTATTGCTGATATTTTTATTCAGCCTGGGTCAGCTGCATTTAGCCTGGCATTATCTAAGGAGTAAAAAGAAGGCCAAAACTTCTTCTCCACAACTCGTTGAGGCCCCTTATGTTACAGTCCAATTACCTGTTTACAATGAAAAATATGTTGTAAAAAGGTTAATAGATGCTGTCTGTAATTTTAGTTACCCTAAAGATAAATTAGAGATTCAGGTATTGGATGACTCAACTGATGAAACCGTTGATATTGTTGCTGACAAGGTAAAGCAATGGGTCGAAAAAGATATCGACATCAAACATATAAGAAGAGAAGGAAGAGAAGGTTTTAAAGCTGGGGCTTTGGAATACGGGCTGAAAAAATCTAAGGGGGAGTTCATCGCGATTTTTGATGCAGATTTTTTGCCAAAACCAGAATTTCTGCATAAGACCATGGTACATTTTACTAAAGAAATAGGCCTTATACAGACCAGATGGGGTCACATCAATAAAGACTATTCGATGCTTACACAGTTGCAAGCCTTTGGTCTGGACGCACACTTTTCGGTGGAGCAAGGTGGCAGGAGCCATGCGGGTAGCTTCATCAATTTTAATGGTACCGGTGGTGTATGGCGAAAAAGCTGTATTGAAGATGCCGGTGGCTGGTCGGCCGATACACTCACTGAAGATCTTGACCTGAGTTATAGAGCCCAAATGAAAGGTTGGAAATTTAAATACCTTGAAGACTGTGAAGCACCTGCAGAGCTGCCAGTGATTATGCAAGCCATAAAATCTCAGCAATACAGATGGAATAAAGGTGCTGCAGAAACGGCCAGAAAAAATCTTGGTAAAGTCCTTAGATCAAAATTAAAGTTGTCCGGAAAGCTTCATGCGGTTTTTCACCTATTTAACAGTTCAGTATTCGTTTGTTTACTACTTGCCTCTATACTAAGTATACCCATGCTTTTTATCAAAGATGCCAACCCAGAACTAAAGATACTTTTTGATCTTGGCAGTATATTTCTCATTGGTTTCTTTTCTATTGCATTCTTTTACTGGACTGCAGCTAAACAAATGCAACCTAAACAAACAGGCAAGTATTACTTTAAAATATTTCCGGCTTTTCTAACAGTGTCGATGGGCCTAAGCCTTCATAATGGGTTAGCCGTATTAGAGGGGCTATTTGGATTTAAAAGTCCTTTTATAAGGACACCCAAATTTAATATCACCTCAAAAACGGATAAGTGGCAGGACAATCAATACATAAAACCAAGCATTAGCTTCCTGACCATACTTGAAGGTTTGCTAAGTGTGTACTTTGTTTTTGGTATAGCCGCAGGTGTTTATCTGCATGATTGGGGTCTCATGATTTTTCATATCATGTTAGCGTTGGGGTTTGCCAGTGTTTTTTACCACTCTGTAAAACCGCTAAAGTATGGATAGCAAGGAGAGGTTATCACTTTATTTGCCTGTTGGCATAAGTGCCGCTCTTTATATATTCATTTCTTACTTTACCGAGCGACATGAAAGTACATTTCTGCTTACCTCTTATTCCTTATTGTTTGGGTTCTATCTATGGCTAGCACACAAAACCAAGCCTTGTAGTGTGCCTCATTTCCTTTTTGTAGCCATTGTATTCAGGCTGTTGTTCCTTTTTGCTATGCCCAACCTATCTGATGATATTTATCGGTTTGTATGGGATGGTAAGTTATTGTTAAATGGAATCAATCCTTTTGAACAATTACCTTCTTATTATGCACAGCATGGTTTGCCAAGTGGATTAACAATTGATTTATATCAATTACTCAATTCTCCGGACTACTTTACGATCTACCCTCCGTTTGCACAGCTCGTATTTTTAGTTTCAGTGTACTTTTCACCTGATTCAGTGTTAGGGAGTGCGGTGATCATGCGCTTACTCATCATTGTGGCTGAGATTGTTACAATTTACACGTTGATCAAATTGGTTGATCACTATGGTATTAATAGAAAGCATGTAATGTGGTATGCGCTAAATCCGCTAGTGATTTTAGAGCTTACCGGCAATTTGCATTATGAGGCCTTTATGATTTGCTTTCTGGTGGTGGGCCTTTATTTATATGTAAATAAAAAACTAATCGCTTCGGCTGCTTTTATAGCTCTGGCGATAAGCGCAAAACTACTCCCTCTGATGTTGTTGCCTTTATTTTTAAGGAAAGTGCCCGTCAAAAAGCTGTTCAAATACTATAGCTGGGTAGGACTTTTTACTGTGCTTATGTTTTTACCTCTGGTATCATATGCTCTGCTTGATGGGATGTCTAGTAGTATTGGGCTTTACTTCCAAAAGTTTGAATTTAACGCGAGCATTTATTATCTGATAAGAGAAATTGGGTTTTCTGTAAAAGGGTACAATGTGATAGGAGCAGTAGGGCCATATTTAGCCCTATTAACCTTTATCTTCATCATAGGAGTTGCATGGTTTAAAAAGCAGTTGGACTTGCCTAAACTTATTATGATAGTTCTTACGGGCTACTTTTTGTTAGCAACCACAGTGCATCCATGGTATATCACTACCATACTGGCTTTTGCTATATTTACCCATTACAGATATGTTGTTTTATGGTCTTTCTTAATATTTTTTACATATATGGGTTATAGTCAAACAGGTTTTCAAGAAGCTTTGTGGGTGACTACAATCGAATATGTGTTAGTAATCGTATATATACTTTATGAAACGTTCAAAGAAAAAAAGCCGGTTATTGCTGGCGTTTAATACATTCATTTTTTCAATTTTATTATATACAAATTGTATGTCTCAAACTGATTTTGATAAAAAACTTAAATCACTGCTGAGTGAGTCAGTACCATTCATGTACCAGGATGAGTTGAAGAATAAGTTAGATAGTGTCAATATTCTTGATTCACGATCTCAGGATGAGTTTACCACTTCACATATTCCCGGTGCCAGGTATATTGGCTATGATGAATTCGATAAAAAAAGTGTTCAAAATTTAGACAGAGAAAAACCAGTTGTGATCTATTGTTCAGTAGGGTATAGAAGTGAAAAAATTGGGGAGAAATTGCAGGAAATGGGCTTTAAAGAGGTTTACAATCTCTGGGGTGGCATATTTGACTGGAAAAACAACGGCAATGATGTGGTAAATACTTCTGGAGTTACCGATTCTGTACATACCTATAACAAGTCCTGGTCTAAATGGCTTAAAAACGGCAAGAAAGTATACTAATGACTGAAGAACTACTTATACTATTTGTTAAAAATCCGGAGCTGGGAAAAGTAAAAACCCGATTGGCTAAATCAATAGGCGATGAGCAGGCTCTGGCAATATACTTTAAGTTGTTGGCTAATGCTTTCGAGATGACAGAAGCGTTGGCATGTGATGTAGCTATTTACTATGGTCAATACATAGATTCGGAGGATCAATGGGACAATAAGAAGTACCAAAAGCGCTTACAGCGAGGAGAATCTTTGGGTGATAAAATGCATAATGCCATAGCCGATGGCCTAACTAATGGTTATAAAAAAGTAAGCTTAGTTGGTTCCGATATATATGACCTAAATGATGATATTATCAGTGACTCATTTAAGAAGCTTGATGCGGCTGATGTCGTGCTGGGTCCTGCAGAAGATGGCGGTTATTATCTTGTAGGGATGAAGTCTCCAAATAAAAAGATCTTTGATCTTAAAGAATGGAGTACGGTTGATGTTTTTAATGAAACGGTTGCGTTGATCAAAAAAGAGGGACTAAAATATGCCACTACTGCAGTTTTAAATGATATTGATAATTTGGAAGATTTGAAAGGTACAGATTTATACCATACTACCGAATCACCCTAAACCCAACGTTGAAAGTCTCACCAGCACCTTCGGCAAGGCTACCATAGACAAAATTGGTGTAAAGCATTTCTATCTCAAATCTGCCCGGGATGATCTGATACTTAGTGCCGACTCCGGCTTGTACAAAATAACTGTGAAAGGCTGCCGCACTCTGCTCTTGCGTATTGTAATGCACAGGCCAAATTTCTGAAGTAAAGTATGCTGTAAACCGATCGGTCGGGAGGTAACTGAAAAAGAAGCCCAATGGAGTTTGTACATAATTGTTTTGTCTAAAAGAGTCTCGAACAAATGCATACCAGATACTAAGTTGTGCAAAAATCTGAAAATCAGGAGCAATGATTTTATCATAAAAGAGTTGATTGATCCATAAGGTGCGATCATGCTCTAGAAAAGCTCTGTCTAAGTCACCTTCCAGTTCTTCAGCCATTGGGAATAATAGGGTTGACTGAATCGAGAAACCCGGAATGCCAGTTGGGGAAACCTTGATTTTAGGCCCTACACCTGTTACAGCTGTCCAGTTCATAGCAGGTGAAGTCTCCAGGTTTACTGATTTGAGCCAGACATCGAAACCGATATTGACTCTGTCGGAGACACCATATAAAAACTGATTGATCATGGTGTAGTATGACTCTCGTCCGTTACCGGTGAGTATTTTACCACCATTTGGTCCAAATTGCTTGGTCTGTGTATAGTAGTTGTGAAAATTTTTAAACTCCCATTGTCCTTTATGTAGTAATACAGAAGGAGTATAGTTTTGAAGGCCTTGTTGTGCAATGGAAGGAAGCACACCTATTAAGGATAAGAGTAGAATTGAAAGCGTTCTCAATTTACCTGAGCTTTTCGAGGTCGCGAATGAGTATTTTTCTTCTGTCGAAGTTGATCAAATTTTGTTCTTTAAGCTCATTTAGAATTGTTGTAACGGTTTGTCGAGACGTGCCTGTAAGGTTGGCAATATCTTTATGTGTTAAACGAGTTGGGATCATCGTTTCAAAACCTACCTTTTTACCCTTCCATTCGGCAGCATCTTTAAGAAACTCTATGATTCGTGTTCTTGCATCTTTAAAAACCAGCGATTCAATTTTACGCTCCAGCTTTCTTATTCGTAAGCCAATAAGCTTATAGATTTTAAAACTTAGCTCTTTATCCTCAAGCATGAGATTTTGCATTTCTTCAATGCTCATAGGGCAAACAGAAGTGTTTTCGTCTAAAGATTGCGCAAAATCTTCTCGTTTCTCTTCACCGGTAAGTGCCAGTTCCCCGAATATTTCGCCTTTTCCCAGTATGGCTTTTACCACCTCTTTGCCCTCTTCGGTGTAATGTCCAATTTTTACTCTGCCATCGGCAATCATATAGATGTAATTGGCCTTGTCATTGGGGAAGTAGATAAACTCATTCTTTTTGAAGGAATTGATGGGATGCTTTTCTTCCATATTGCCGACTTTGCGAGGGCAAAGAATACTGAAGAGGTCTACGTTTTCAAAATACCAAAGGCTATTGTTGCCGTTTGTACCGCTCATACTTTTACAGGGTTTTAATAACTTTACTCTATAAATTTAATACTAAGTTAGTAAACATCAATCAAGACCTAATACGTTCATGGCTGCTGAAAGATATTTAAGTGAAATATATGTTTACCCGATAAAGTCATTACCTGGTATTAGACTAGATGCCGCTATGGTAACTGAAAAAGGGCTACAACATGATCGTAGGTGGATGTTGGTTGACCACGAAAGAAATTTTATTACGATAAGAAAAGAGCGTTTACTCACACAATTTTATATTGATCAGGCCTCCTTGGGGTATGATGTACAAACGGATTTTCATAAGTCATCAATACAGATACCTTTTGAGTTAGATGAAGGAGAAGAATTGAAAGTAAATATTTGGGGTGATGAAGTTGTGGCCCTTGAGGGGAAACAAGGTTGGAATGATTGGTTTAGCGAGGCGCTGAGAAAATCTGTGACCCTTGTCTACATGCCAGAGAAGACCCAAAGACCAATCAAAGAAAAGTGGCAAGTCGACAAAGAGACAGTAAGTTTTGCAGATGGTTACCCTTATCTGGTTGTAGGGCAGGCATCTTTAGATCGGCTTAATCAAAAGCTGGATTCACCCATCGGTATCCATCGTTTTAGGCCAAACCTCGTGTTTAAAAATGGTGAGGCCTATGAAGAATTTTACTGGAATGATTTTAGGGTGGGAGATATCCACTTCAAGGGTTTAAAACCATGCGAGAGATGTGTGGTTACCACCATAGATGTAGAGACGGGTGAAGCTGGCTTAGAGCCATTAAAAACACTTGCTACACAAAAGATAGACAACAAAGTCGTTTTTGGTCAGCACTCGCTGGCATTATCTGAAGGGCAAATAAAAGTGGGAGATGAAATTGTGATCATCAATGAAAAAAAATCTCCATTCGAACCACTGTAAAAACTTGTGCTTATCAGCTATCTTAGCGGCTGAAAAATTATGACTTTTCACTATCTAAAAGCCTTACACATCATTTTTGTTGTAACCTGGTTTGCTGGGTTATTCTATATTGTTCGGTTATTTATCTATCAGGTGGAGGCTAATGAAAAGTCTGAGCCTGACCGGAGTATTTTACTAAAGGAGTATAAACGCAATAGTAAAAGGCTATGGCTGGGCATCACCTGGCCATCAGCAATAATCACTTTGATTATGGGAACGTTGCTATTAGTTGATCGTCCGCATTACTTACAAATGGGGTTTATGCACGTCAAGCTCCTGCTTGTATTCTTTTTGTATGTATACCATTTTTCATGTCATATGATATTCAGACAATTGCAAAATGATGTTTATAAGTATACTTCTCAAAAATTAAGAATTTGGAATGAAGTGGCTACTATTTTTTTGGTGGCCATTGTATTTATCATTGTATTGAAGAGTGCCTTGAGTATGATTTGGGGGTTGGTGGGTCTGATATTATTTACGATTATATTGATGTTGGCTATAAGAGTTTATAAGAGAATTAGAGAAAAAGGAGAGTGATGAAGAGAGTTTTATATATAAGTCTGTTGGTAATAGTAGCATTTGCCTGTGACAAGCCGAAAGAAAAAGAATTGCCCATATTGGGTCGGCATGAGTACAATGAAACAGATACTGTGTTTCATGCTATTGATGACTTCAAGTTTGTAAACCAGGACAGTAATTGGGTTACACAGGAAACAGTGAAAGGAAAGGTTTATGTCGCAGATTTTTTCTTTACTTCATGTCCAACGATCTGTCCAACTATGAAAACACAAATGCTACGTGTTTACGACAAATTCAAAAATAATAATGATGTGCTGATCCTTTCTCACTCTATCGACCCTAAACATGATACCGTAGCTGTGCTCAATGAGTTTGCCGCGAGGTTAGGTGTGAATAGTGACATATGGCATTTCCTGACTGGCGAAAAAGAAGATATTTATAAAATTGGCCAGACCAGCTATATGGTGAGTGCTGTGGAAGATCCTACTGAACCTGGCGGTTTCATTCACAGCGGAGCCTTTATACTGGTCGATGACCAGAGAAGAGTAAGGGGTGTTTATGATGGTACAAAGCCTGATCAAGTGGAACGACTAATGAATGATTTAGATATTTTATTAAAAGAGGTGAATTAATGAGACTGGGACTATTATTTGCGGTTGTAATATTTCTTGGAGCTTGTTCCGGACAAGCAAAAAAAGACGAGGGAAGTCATAAAGACAATGTTAAGCTGGAGCAGTATATGGTCGAGGGGCAACGGCTTTACATGCAGCATTGTAGTAATTGTCATCAGGCCAATGGAGAAGGTCTTGCACAATTATTTCCACCACTTGCAGGCTCTGACTATCTCAAAGAGAATTTTGAAAGATCTTTGTGTTCGATGAAATACGGACTCGATGGTGAGATAACAGTTAATGGCGTAACCTACAATCAGAAAATGCCTGGTGTTCCTAATCTTACTCCTTTGGAAATAGCTGAAATCAGCACTTATATATATAACTCCTGGGGTAACGATCGCGGGTTGATCGATGTGAAAAAAGCAGAGGAAGTATTGAAAAACTGTGAGCGTTAGAGATGTTTTAGCTTCACTTTGACTTCTGTATTTTCAGTTAAGTCAAATTTTGTATCGTTATAAGATGGGGGTCCAATGAGTCCCATTGATTTGTTGGAAAACCCAAATGCTTCCTGAGGCCATCCGAGAATGTTTTTATCCAATTCACCGTTGTTATTGGTATCGTGAAATACAGCAACTGAGTACTCTCCTTCGGGTAATTTTATTTTGATATTCATTGAAGAGCTCCCTGTGACTAGATATGACTTATTATAGACATCCTTCTTCAGGAAATTTTCTTTACAGTCAAATATGGCAATTACGAGCTTACCTTCGGTGGCCTTGATGTTTTCAATAGCTATGCTACATTCCATCATTTTATCATTAGCCAGGTCAAATGAAGTAAGCAATAGCAGGGTAAGCGCACAAATTATTTTATTCATAGCTAGGTTTGGTGAAGCCAAATATAATAAAATGAATAATTCTTATCAGTTTATAAGTTGTCAAAAACCGTCTAATATATGAGTAGGCTTCTTAGACAGATAAAAAAGCCGTCAGGTTGAAGAACCTAACGGCTAAGTATTGTTAATTTTTTTCTCTACTGTACGATAAACTGTTTTGTCACAACATTATTGCCATCAGAAACTTTAAGGTAGTAGTATCCTTCAGGTATATTGTCCAATCTTATTTGTCCTTCGTTACTTTTGATCATCCCGGCCTTTATCATGCGACCATTGATATCCAGAATACGATAATTTGATTGACCCATTTTACCGGTGTATATATTCAAAATATCCTTTACCGGATTGGGATAAGTCATAAAGCCTTGTCTTTGCTCAGTGGTCTCAGTGCTGCCAGTACTTGCCAATCGGGCACCGCTGCCGCCCTGAACACAAAAGTTAGTAAGCTCACTTGACCCAAAAGCTCCACCAGAGGCGAGGATAGTGCTGCCTGCAGTTAATTCGTAATAACCACTGCCGTAGGAGCAGCAAATACCATCGCCATAAGAATCATAAATAATGAAATCATAGCAACCTGCATCAAGCGTGATGGTTTCAGTAACATTTGAGCCATCAGGTCGGTTTCCATATGCCCCACCCGAGGCCACTGTGGTAGAACCATTTCGTATTTGCCATGTGGTTTCTTCAGGGTAATTATCCAGGTCGATGCTTAATAGTAATTCTGTTGAGCTACCTGTGCTTCCTGAGCTAAGGCTTATATTGTCAACGGCCATATCACCTTGCCAAGTTGTGCCGGTTGTGCCATTAAACCTTAACTTAACTGTGTTGCCAAGATAGGCAGATAAGTCTATTGCAGCAGTTTGCCAGCTGCTTCCCTGATTTCCGCTTTTCGACCAGAGAGTTGTCCAGCTTGTACCGTCAGTTGTTGCTTCAAGTCCTAAATTACCCATAGCACTACTTCCGTACATATGATAACTAAAATTAAATGTTGCTGAAGATTCCGCTACAAGATCTAAGCAAGGCCCTTCTATAATGGCTGTCTTGCTTGAATAATTAGGACTGGAAGATTCCATATAAATGTAAAAACTCCCCTGATCTGCTGACGATGGTCCGGTGTTGCTAGATGGCGTGCCGCCAGACCTTCTTGTCCAGTCAAAATCATCGCTACTTACTTGAGTCCAGTCTCCTAAGCCAGTTTCGAACCCAAAATTATATGGAACTCCTACAGTAGAAGCACAAGTCATGGCAGGGCTTGAAGTAGTTACTGATATGCTCGCGGCAGTGGATTCATTGCCTGCAGCGTCATTAGCAACCACTGACATAGTGTAGGTGGTTGCGGACGAGAGATTAGAAACAGTGTAGTTTGTATTTGTCAAGCTACCAACTAGTACACTATTTACATACACCTCATATCCTGTTACACCCACATTATCAGTCGATGCTGACCAGCTAAGATTGGTTGAAGTTTCTGTTGTACCGCTAGCCGCTAAAGAGCCGGGTGCAGAAGGCGCTTCCGTATCTGCCGGAGGAGGTGGAGGTGTACCACCATCAAAACTATGTGTGCCTAAATCTGAAAATGTATTAGTCGCAAATTGATCCCATTCTGCTGTTGCGTAAGTTGTTGAAGGAGAATTTACAGATGACTTCCTAACTAGAGTAACATCCTGAGCAAAATTGGAAGCATCATTGAATGTGCCAATGATGTCTATGAGTGTTCCATTTTTAAATAAGCCTATGGCATCGTTTCCATTGAAGCTCATCGGGCCAGATCCTGTACTAAGGTCTGCCACAGACTGCATTTGTGCATCTGCACTTGAGTGGACTACTACAAAAACACTGGCGTTAGCAAGAGTACCTGAAAGTACCAACTCTGATCCCCAGGCTCCCGAACCGTTAGTTTGTTTTTGAATTGAATACTGAGATAAATCAACGGATAAGCCAGTAAAATTGGCTACTTCAAGGCCTTTGTTGTAGGATGATCCTTCTATATACTCTGAAAGAAATAGATCGGTAGCATCTCCACCACCCGTTCCAGCAGCGTTGACAGTTATTACAAATGATTGATTTGTACTAGTAACTCCGTCATTGACATTCAAAACTACATTATGGGTGCCCACTGCAGCAGCCCCTGGAGTACCGCTTAGTATAGCTGTGCCATTACCATTGTCTGTAAATGCTAACCAACCTGGTTGCGTGCTTGCCGTAATTGCAAGTGCATCACCATCAATATCATTTGTTGTAATATTGTAGGTGTAGACCTGACCCTCATTGGCAGAGGTAACAGCCGTAGATGTAAATGTTGGTGCATTATTGCCAGGAGGTGGGTTTGAACAATAGCTGGAGTATAGTTCACAAACATATTCAGGGTGATCAATAAACGGATTTCTATTTTGCTGGTACCCATAAATGATATCGTTCCTTGTTCTTTCAGCATCTGTAACAGGGTCATTAAGATGCCACTCAATTAATGTAGTGAGTTTGGCATGCAAAGGGTCTTTACTTGTCGAAGTTTGGTAAATATCAGTTAGTTCAAGGTCAGGATCTCCGTTGGTTCCTTCGTACCTCACTACCATATAGAAGATCATTCGCGCCACATCACCCTTTACTTCATCACGAGGCTCCCATACATAATCTGTGTCACTTGTTTTTGAAAGTGTAGCACCGCTATATTGTCCAGATCCATCAGTATAGAAGTAGTCAGCATAGTCGAAGTTTCGGTTGCTTCTGGCCGAATTGGTAGAAACATCTTCTGCTCTTAAGTGGTGTACATCGGTGCCTGCGCCTTGTGAGGTTCCGAAATCTCCTCGAGACTTTGCCCAGACATGCTCACGTGACCATCCGTTGCCTCCATCATACTCAGCAGCCCCATTCATAGAAAAACCCGAATAAATTCCAATGACATTATTCGGGTTTTGAGGGTCTCGGTCGGCTTCTTTTAGTATGTCCCACGTATCGGTGCCGCTGCTGCTGTAAGGATACGTGGTGTGGCCATCGATGATATTGTGCAGGGCTGCTTTTAACTGGTCGCCAGAGAGCCCATTGGCCTGATCATAATAACCAGCTGGTATCTGACTATAACTATAACAATAAAAAAGGGTCATAACAATGAGTAATGACCCTCTGAGCAAATTGAATTTTTTCATGAGTAGTGGTTAGGTTGAAATATGCGCACAACTTATGAATAATTGCTGAATACTGAAAATCAAATATTTGATTTAATAATTCGTTAATCTTAAATTATTAAAAAGGAAATTTTGAATTGTATAAATTAAAGATAAGTCTAAAGGTCTGAGTAAATCACCCGATTGTACTTATTTATGATCAAGTGAATAGATCTTCCGGAAGGTTCCTTATAGCCCATAAGATTGATCACACTATCATTAATTTTTACTACTTTGTTAATCTTGTATTTTTCGTTGCTATTGAATGTTGCTATCGAGAGGCCGTTGCCCTGTGGATCGAATCTTGCAGCAAATGCGTTGGTTTGTCCTTCATTGATTTTGGTAACAACACGCTGACCATTGGTATTGGTAATAGATGAAAAATTGCCTAATACCATAAATCCATCACCGGTAGTAATAAGTGATTCTATATTACCGCTGTATTCAAATTTTTTCTGCCAAAGGACATCGCCAATCAGGTTTATTGAAACTAAATCTAAGGTCTCCTGATTTTTAAGACTTTGCTCAGGTGCATCTCCTTTAAAGCTTAAAAGTAATGAGCTGTTGCTTTCTGTATATTGACTTAAGCGGGGGATGCTTTTGGTTTCTAACTTAACATTAAAAATTTCTTCTCCATTTTCATCTAGATAAATTACATGGTTAGCAACGGAGTCGATGCCGTAATTATGAATTGCCAATGCACATCCTTCAGGAGTAATAGTTAGATTTCCCAGCAGATTAGTTTGCAACCCGCGGGATGATTCAAGCAGCTCAAACTCTTTATACCAGGTAACTTGTTGGTTCTCATCAACTTTAATTATAAATGTTTTGACAGGGTTGGGTGCCCTGGAGGATTTAACAACACCTCCAACATACTTACTTCCATCTGCACTTTGTACCTCGTGTGTACTATGGAAATTGTTGTCGATAGAATCAATGTTGATTTTTTCAATGGCCGATGGGATTTTTAACCTTCGATATGTATAATATTCATTAGGTTCCGCACTGCTACTCAATTCCCCCAAAATATTCTCACGGAGTTTTTCTACACTTTTATTTAAAAGTCTATTGGATAGATCTTTTTCGTCAACCAGGTATGTTGTCAGCGTTGCCTTGCTACCATAGTGGCTGTTAAAATAGTCTGGGTACTTCTGGAAGGTTTCGCCCTCAATACGGCTACTGGCAATGCTTAATAAACTATCTGCATCATTGGTTAAATAAATGAGCTCCCCAAAATATACGTTCTTGAGATCCGAACTTAAGGCAGAGTCAAAGTCGAGAGTCGCATTGTTTTTCAACAATAGATCTTGTTTAAATTCTTTATACTTCAATAAGGCAACGGGAAGAGACTCGTTATCGAACTTTCTTAAGTCAAATTCTAGTTTTTTGTCAATGATATGAGGATTGAAGTTTTCGTTGTAAGATTGGTCCTCAATAATTTTAAGGCTACTATTTAAAGCAATTTCGGCCTGATTGAGTTTTTTCCTTAAGTCAACAATGTCAGAATTTACATCATTCTGTACTTTATTGGCCCAGGCCTTATAGTTCCAAATGGTAATGTTATTGGTTAGAAAATTGGGGCTTGTAAGTAGACCCTCCAATCGGTAAGTTTTAATAGAATCTATGGTATAAGATTGATTGTAACTGCTAATAGGGTACTCGTTGATAAGTGAAATATATTTCTCCAGATAGAATAAGCTTGAGTCGTACTTTACTTTTAAGGTTTCTAATTTTTGGTTTAGTTTGTCATCAAAGAGCAAGAGCAATTTGTCGTAGCTGGTATATTTTCCATTGATTTCTGCAAATATTTTTATTGCCTGATCATAGAAATCAACACTTTCTGTAAATGCATCATAGATAGGGGGTAGCTTTTGAGTCAATAATCTGGCTGAGTCGTATCCATGTTGGATTTTACTGCTCACAGCGTTGAATTCTACAACAGCTCTACCTCTGCTGTCGACTCCGCTGGAAAATTCGGCATACCAACCACTATTCTTTTTCACCTCTTTATCATCAATTAGCGTTTTTGCTTTGATGAATCTAAGGGCTGCTTCCTGTGCATTTGCAATTGTGCGTTCATATTGTGTTAGAGGATCGGCATTTTGGTATCTCTTTTCATAAATAAGGGCTAGTCTTAGATTGGCGTTTGGGTGATCGAGGTCTTCGACCATATAGGTTTTAATCAGTGAAAGTGCGGTTTCATCGCTTGCGGCATTGGCTATTTGTGGATAAATGTCTCTATACCGTTGAGCGTATGATGCTAAAGATACAATGGAGAGAATGAATATAATTGCCAAACTTCTCATATACCTAATATTTTGAGTTCCACACGTCTGTTAAGCGCTCGATTTTCTTCGCTATCATTGGTGACTTTTGGTGAAGACTCACCATACCCTTTTGCGACAAAGCGTTCACTATCAATTTCGTTTTCTATTAAATAATCTACCACACTTTGTGCACGCTTGTCTGATAGCTTTAGATTGTATGCATCGGAACCAACATCATCGGTGTGCGCAGAAATTTCAACTCTCAGGCCAGGGTTTTCATTCATGAGTTGAATGACACGATTTAGCTCAATAAATGAAACGTCTGAAAGGATTGCAGAGTTGGTTTCAAAATTGATGTCTTTCAACGTGAGTTTTGCGTTGGTTTCTAGTTTTTGAAGTTTCATCTCTACTGAGCCTCCCATGCCTTTGCTCACATCAATAGTTGTAGAGTTGAATGCATAACCTTCATTACTGGTTGCCTCAATTTCATATCGGTCTCCCACCCGCAATGACACCATAGAGTTACCCTCCACCTCGATTCTCTCATCTCGGTCTTTGTTTCTTAATACGATTTTAGATTTAACTCTGGAGTTATTCGAAAGGTCAGCTACGTTTATCATTACCTGTTTTTTCTCTGGCTCCAAAACGAGTTCTTTTTCAAAATTTCTATAAAGCACCAGATTAGATAAGTCTAAGGAGAAGAATGCACTCTTGTAATTCTCAGCCGATAAGTAAAACTCATAATTACTGCCTATCGGTAAAGTGGCTGTCACCGAACCATTTCCAGATGTTTTGAGTTTTTGCACAAAATCTGGCTCACCCTGAATTTTTACGCCTACTTCAGACACAATCCCTTCGAAAAGATCCTGATCGCTCACATCAATATCGAGGAATACATTTTTGAAAAGCTCAATATCGAGTTGAGTTTCATTATAGTCGGTTACCGACCTTAGATCAATTGATCTAATGAAATCGGAGTAGCCATCTTTTTGCACCTCAATATTGTAATATTTGCCAACAGGTAAAATAACGGTATACCGCCCATCTTCCGGGTTGTTATCTAGCTCAGTAATCACATCTGATGTGAGTGCGTTTCTCACTATTACCTTTGCAGCAATACCATTTTTGCTATCAACATCGACAATGTTGCCTTGTACAATGTTGTTTACAAATTGTCTTAGTTCGACAGGAATTTCGACAGAATAAATATCTTCATTATTGTATATGAAATACATCAGATCCCCTTCAGCAGCGATTGTCGGGAGTTGATCACTTTGAGAAGAGTTGGCAAAAGAAAGTGGTACGGGAGTCGACCAATCACCTAATGGTGTAAGTGTGGATTGATACATGTCATAGTCACCTAAGCCACCAGGTCGGTTAGAGGAGAAAATAAGTGTACGACTATCAGCCATAATTTTAGGAGCTTTCTCACAATCAAAGTTGATTGGGTAGGGTAATTTGGTTGGCTCACCCCAATTACCATTTGACAATTTTTCTGACTTGAATATGGAATAGCAGAAGGTTTGTTCACGTCTCAATTCTCTGGATTGTGGCCCTTCAGTATTTTCTCTTACAAAATATAATGTTTTACCATCTGCCGATATAGAAGGGAATCCTTCGTAGCTATCAGTATTGATGGGTGCTCCTAAGCTTTGGGGTACGCTCCACCCATTTTTCTCACGCGTAGAGAAATATATATCTTCTCGATTGCCAAAGCCTATGGAGGCAAAGAAATAAAGAATGTTGCCATCAAAACTTATACTTGGCCCACCAATAAGGTCTGTAGAATCACCAAAATTATTGATATTATCTATAGGAAAAGGAGCAGCCCATTGCCCGTTTTCGTCTTTGCGGGATTCGTAAAGCTTATAACTGCCGCTTTTGTTAGTTTCAAAAATGATCGTTTTACCATCAGCACTGATAGATGGTGCATATTCAATGGCATTGTCATCACTCAAGGCATCGATGATCTGTTTAGTATCATCAACAGCCACCGAGTCAATAGTTTCCTGTGCGCAGATAGCGGTGGTAAACCAAAGCATAACACAGGTTAATGGTAATTTAAGGTACTGCCTCATTCTACCCCCAATATAACAAACGCTCCCCAATGGTAGGGGTCTTTAAACTCTTCTTTTAATTTTTTAGATGCATTTTTGAAGGCATCAAACTTATTTTGGCCGGAGAGCCAATTTTCATAAAATAGAATCATGAGCCGTTGGGTGGTGTAATCATCTACCTGCCATAAACTCATGATGACTGACTCGGCACCAGCAACGATGAATGCGCGCTGTAATCCATATACACCTTCACCATTCTTTACTTCACCGATTCCGGTTTCACATGCAGAAAGCACGACTAATGATGTCTGATCTAAATCTAAATTCATCGCTTCATAGGCTGTGAGAATGCCATCTTGCTCGTCAAGTTGGTTTTCTTTATAAATAGAGTTGGCTGCGCCTGCAAGTAATAGGCCTGACCTGAATAGCGGGTTGTAATTTTGATCGTTGAAGTATAACCCATAGTCGGTTTCTTCTTCAAAATCTATGTCAGGCATGAAGAAACCATGGGTCGCCACATGAATGAGCTTCGGGCTGTTCACTTCTTTGAGTTGCGCTTCACTGGCTTTCTCTCTGGTATATAAATCTGTTTGCCAACCATTGTTAGTCAGTAGTTCATTCAATCGATTTACTTCAGTGTCAGTGCCAGGCAACTCCGGTATATTGTCTGAGAAACCAAAGCGACTGGCTCTGGTTTTACTCACGGCAGAAAAATCATCTTCCAGACCAATATTGAAGTCAGGGAACCCAAAAACCGAGGCAATATTTGCGTTTTGCTCAGTACCAGATATGGCGCTACTCACAATTTCCTTGGTGTTACTTACAGACCTTACATTATACTCATCAATCACATACTTGCTTTCTTTAGGGTCGAATAGTGTATTGATATTTATTTTGTTGAAGACCCCATCAAAAGATGCAAAAACCGTTTCAATACCAGTTAGTTTGGCATCGATAGGCTCCCAAAATTGTCGGTAAGAAATTTCGTCTCCAACCGTAAACTTGATGGCATTTCTATAGTAATTGAAATAACGCAACTCAAGATGTGAACCTTCATTTAATACCACAAACTCAGGAATAGACTTCTCGGGCTTCAATATCAATGCAACATACATGATGGAGTCGGGTATGTACCTTTTCTTGATCCTAAGAATTTCTACCGCGGCTTCATGATCTTTTAGCTGATTGGCAATTGCGTTCCATGTAATGGTTTCTGATTCAACCTCATCAGCAAATGTTTCTGATTGTTGAGAGAGAAATTTTTCAAGTTGGTTGATATCGTCAGATATGCTCTGCAGGTTAATTTTCTGGACGGCTAGTTCTTCTGGACTAAAACTCAGGTATTTGGACAGAGTTTCCTTCATTTCCGTCCACTTTTGATAGTTATTTATAAGCTCCTGATTGCCGCTATTTAATATGCGATTTCTTACTTTGTTAGAGGCGTGTAATAATAATGCTTTGGTTGAAAGCTGCAGGTTATAGAGATCACCTATTATTGCTTCTGAGTTTGTAATGTTTGATATAGCGTACGCTATCGCAAAATCTTGATAGGACTCAATGACGGGTTTTATTTTACCATAGAAGGCAGATTTTTCTTTCTCACTCAGTGAAGGGAAGAAGTCATCAATTTGTTGAAGGTAGTTGCCAATTACCTGGTCATAATAGGTTTTAGCCTTTGTAAAGTCACCTGTGAGATGATACAAACCCGCAAGGCCATATAAACTATAAGCGTAGTCAGGGTGATTTTTTCCTAATGCCTTTTCTCTTATGGTTAGTGCTTTCTTAAAGTTGGTTTCCGCAGAATCTACCTTTTTTAGTTCCTGCTGAAGTACTGCCAGATTATAAAGTGTGGAAGCATATGCAGGATGCTCTTCACCATAAATAGTCTTATCAATAGTCAGTGCCTGCGAAAAAAGCGTGGATGCTTCCTCATAGCGCTTCATGTCTTTGTAAATAGAAGCCAGATTGTGTAATGCTGTCGCATACCTGGGATGATTGGCGCCTAATACCTCTTTGTCAATTTCCACTGCCCTTTGGAGTAGCTCTGCAGCTTCTTCATTGTGGCCTTTTAGTTTTTTAATAGTGGCTAAATTTTCTAACGCTGTAGCATATTCGGGATGCATTTTGCCAAATGCGGCACTATAAATACCTGCGGTTTGCTCAAAAAGTGGCTCTGCTTGATTAAAATTACCCATGGTTTGGTAAAGCAATGCCATGTTGTTCAATGCAAAAGCGTATGAAGGATGATTTTTGCCCAAGGCAGCCTCTTTGATCGAAAGGGCCTTCACAAAAAGCGGCTCCGCTTCCTGATACTTTCCTCTCAGCTGTTTTAACCTACCCTGATTTTGAAGGGTACTCGCATATAACGTGTGTTCTTCACCTAAGATGGTTTTTCTGATGGATAGCGTTTGGTTGAGTAATTCTTCAGCCTCACTATAATTACCAATTTCGGCTTTTACCAACGCCAGATTTTCAGCCACTCCGGCATAGTTTAGTGAATTAGTCCCAGCGGATGATTCTGCTACTTGTAGCGCTTGGTTAAGTAAATTTTGAGCCTGCAGGTGTTGCGCCTGTATCTGTTTGAGCGTAGCGGCATTATTTAGGGCGGTGGCATAGGCTATCGAACGTTCATTGTTCTTCTTAAGCGTTGCTATTTGTAGGTCAAACAAATTTTCAGCGGCCATGTAATTTCCCATATCTTGTTTGAGAATAGCAAGATTACCGGTAATTGACGCGTAAGTAGTGCTTTGAGAGCTATTTACTTCCAGGATTTCAA
Organism: Fulvivirga sp.; assembly: GCA_965227525.1. Lineage (GTDB taxonomy): Bacteria > Bacteroidota > Bacteroidia > Cytophagales > Cyclobacteriaceae > Fulvivirga. The sequence goes on from OZ245762.1 coordinate 1,523,306, forward strand.
TACCTTCATTATAGCTTTGTTCCGCTGCGCTCATTTCACCAAGTGCATGTTGTGCTTCACCTAATCGGTTGAGTGCAGACGCTTTGTTAATATTATCTGATGCTGATAGTAATTTGAGTGCCTGATGAGCCGCAAACTTTGCCGAATCTGTCTTGCCCATCAGCAAGTAAACTGAACTAAGGTTTTCCATCGTTTCAGCATGCTGAATGTTATGATCTGTATTTTGAAGCAAAACAATTGCCTCCTTTAGAATATCTTTTGCGACAGCCATGTTACCGGCTTGCTGCTTCAATATGGCTTCATTGTTTAAAGCCGTTGCGCGGGTTTTTACATCATCGGACTCACCTATGGATGACAATAATTCGCTAGCTTTTTCACTTTGTCCCAGACTTTGATAGTTTACGGCCCTTAGGTTTTTTAATTGAAGATGCTCTTTACTCTCAATGTTTGCTTCTGCAAATAGTTGGTCAGCTTGAGAGTAATATTCTTCAGCTTTTGTAAAATTATTTTGGTGGTGGTAGCATAATCCAATATTTGTATAAACCTGCGCCAGAGACAAGCTAAAGTCAGTGCCTAGTTGGTAATAAATATTTTCCAGATCCATAAAATAGTTTAAGGCCTGCTCGTATGCTTTTTTGTCTAAAAGAAGATTTGCATAGTCAGTACAAGCATTGATGTACTCCATTGTGATGGCCTCCTGCTCTTCGGTGAGTCTCAGTGTTTCCTGATAAATGATGAAAGCCTCCTCATCATTGTCTAAGCTCACCAGATTGGATGCTATTTTCCATTTACAATTGATGATGTTCTCATCATTTGGTTGGTAGTATTGCTTATAAATTTCAAGGGCTTGTTGAAATGTAGCCAACGCAGTGTCGTGCTGAGCATCGGATTCATATAATGCACCTAAGTTGTAAAGAGAAGTAGCAAACTCCAGATTATTATCTTCTCCAATATTTTCTCTTACCTGAATTTCTTTAGTACCGTACCCGATGCCTTTATCGATTTGATCAGAAGCATAACAAATTGTAGTAAGCAACCTCAGTATGCTGGCGTAATTACTACTAAGCGAACCATCGTTTTCAAGATAACCCTTCAAGCTTTGCTCCCCAGTTGCCAGAGCTGCTTCAAAGTTGCCATTCAGATAGGCATTTTGTGCGTTTTGATATTGAGAGACCCACTCCTGAGCAGCCAGCTGGCTGGGTAAAATAAGTAGAAAGAGTATGAAAAGCTTGATCTTCATGTTCACGGCTCCAATTGAAACTGCAAGGTAATTTAAAAAATCAATTAAAGAGAATTGGAATGTTATATATCCATTAAAAACTTATATAAAAGACTGATCATTACTTAAGTGAATTCTTGAATTGAATTATATGAAACCTGTTGATCCGTTGTCATTCTTAGAGATGTATAAGTCATCAATAATCCACCGTCCATCTAATTTATACTGATTATTTATACAGCATTTGGTATATTTATTATCCATCCTAAATCTGAATCACATGGCAGCAATCACATTAAAAATCAACAAAGAGAATTATGAGGTCGATGTAGACCCTCAGACACCCTTACTTTGGGTGATCAGGGATCACGTGGGCCTGGTAGGAACTAAATTCGGATGCGGTATTGCTCAATGCGGAGCATGTACCGTACATCTTAATGGCACTGCTGTGAGGTCATGCTCCTTACCGGTAAGTAGCGTTGGCAGCTCCGAAATTACAACCATAGAAGGTCTGGCAGAAAAGGCCAATCATCCGCTACAGGAAGCATGGCGTGAACATGACGTGCCACAGTGTGGATATTGTCAGGCGGGTCAGATTATGACGGCCGCATCATTACTTGCTCAAAATCCAAATCCCACCGATCAGGAAATTGAGAATACTATGAATGGCAATCTGTGTCGATGTGCCACATACAATAAAATCAAAGACGCTGTAAAGTCAGCCGCCCAAAAATCCTAAACCTCCTAAGCTATGACTGTTATAAAAACCAAATTTGATAGAAGATCTTTTCTAAAAGTATCTGCAGCAGCATCCGGAGGTCTGGTACTCGGATTTAACTGGAGCTGTTCGCCATCTCCTGAAATTGCCAAACGGCAGCCACCATCTGAGTGGTTTGATGTAAACGCTTATTTATCTGTGGCAGATAATGGACAAGTCACCATCATGTCGCCTAACCCTGAGATAGGACAAAATGTAAAAACATCGATGCCTATGATTGTGGCAGAAGAATTGGATGTAGCCTGGGATGATGTGATCGTGAAACAAGCTGGCCTTAATACTGATGCTTTTACGCGACAGGTAGCTGGTGGGAGCCAGTCTATAAGGCAGGGTTGGGAATCGCTGCGCATGGCAGGAGCCACCGCTCGTAAAATGTTAGTAAATGCAGCTGCTGAAAAATGGCAAGTGGATCCTGGTACGCTTACTGTTGCTGACGGGGTGATTACCAACAGCAATGGAGAAACTTTAAAGTACGCTGATGTCGCCTCAATGGCAGGCACCATGGAAGTACCAGGAGAAGTAGAGTTAAAGGATCCTAAGGATTTCAAAATCATTGGATCAGGAAAAGGCAATGTAGATATTGAGGAAATCATCACAGGAAAACCACTTTTTGGTATAGATACAAAACGTGAGGGAATGGTATATGCCAACGTGCTTAGGCCGCCTGCTTTTGGTATGAAACTGAAATCTTATGATGATACAGGTGCTAAAAATGTTTCTGGTGTTAGCGATGTGCTACAGTTTGGAGACAAAATAGCCGTTTTGGCCAATAGCACCTGGGCAGCTATGCAGGGTAAAAAGGCGCTCAGTGCTGAATGGGAAAAATCTGAACAATTAGAAAGTACTAATTATCATGATCAGGAAATGAGATCTCTACTTGATAAAAAAGCTGATGAGCCAAGAAGAAATGACGGAGATGTAAGTAGGGCATTTGCTGAAGCAGATGAAGTAATTGAGAAAGTATATGAAGCTCCTTTCCTGCCTCACAATTGCTTGGAGCCTATGAATTTCTTTGCTCATGTGACTGCCGAAAGAGCTGAGCTGTTTGGACCTATACAAACGCCAGAATGGACCCAAGGGAGGGTTGCTGAGTTGTTGGGAAGAGATAAGAGTGAGATAGAAATTGGTCTCAGTCGTATGGGCGGTGGTTTTGGAAGAAGACTATACGGAGACTTTGTACTGGAAGCAGCCGAGATATCTGATAAATCTAAGAAACCTGTTCAATTGATATATACCAGAGAAGATGATATGACGGCAGGTATTTATAGACCCGCATCAAAATATAAGTTTCGCGCAAGTATAAAAGATGGCGAAATGACTGGCTATCATCTAGTAGGTGCTGGTGTAAATATGAGAAATGCCACCAGAGAGCATAACTGGCCTGCGGCCACACTCGATAATTATTTGGTGGAATCTCATAATCTGGAAAGCAACATAACTACAGGAGCATGGCGGGCACCAATAACAAACTTCTTAGCGTCTGCTGAGCAAAGTTTTGCAGATGAAGTAGCGGAAAAGCTGGGAAAAGATCCTGTGCAATTTAGAATTGACCTGTTGCAGCGAGCCATTGACAACCCGGTAGGAGAGTTGGATTATGAACCAGCTAAGTTGATGGGAGTAATCAAACTAGCAGCAGAAAAATCCAATTGGGATCAAAAAGAAGAAGGTGTATTTAAAGGCTTCAGTGCTTACTATTCTCATAACAGTTATGTGGCCGAGGTAGCCGAAGTTGTAAAACAAAAAGGCAAACCGATAGTCAGGAAAATGATTGTAGCTATTGATTGTGGTATAGTGGTAAACCCCACAGGAGCCATCAATCAGGCCATGGGTGGCGTAATTGATGGTATCGGCCATGCCATGTATGGAGATTTTTCATTTGTCGATGGGCAGCCACAAGCCAATAACTTTGATCGCTACCGTCTGATCAGAAGTAGCGAAGCACCAAAGGTTGATATCCATTTTGTAGAAAGCATCAACAGCCCTACAGGCTTGGGAGAGCCTACTTTACCTCCAGCGGGAGGTGCAGTAGCCAACGCAATTTATGCAGCTACAGGTAAGCGATTATATAAACAACCATTCACTAAACAGGATATAAATTTTGGATAAAAAAATAATGGCCATTGTATTCGCACTTTGCTTGTGTAGTAGTATTACTTATGGTCAATCAGAATTGAAAGAAAGCATGATAAGTGGTGAAAAACTCTATGCCACTAACTGCCAAAGTTGCCACATGGCCAATGGTCAGGGTGTGGCAAATGTATTTCCACCTTTGGCCAAGTCAGATTACCTAATGAAAGATAAGACCAGATCTATAAAACAAGTATTGTATGGTGCCCAAGGGGAGATGGTGGTCAATGGCATAACTTATAACGGTCAGATGCAGGCATATGACATGCTATCCAATAAGGAAATAGCAGATGTGCTTAATTATATTAGAAATACCTGGGGTAATGAGGGAGAAATCGTAAAACCGCAGGAGGTGTCAAAAGTCAGAGAATGAAAGAATTTAAAAGCATAGTAACCGCATTTGACGCTGCTCAGGATGATCAGACCATGGCATTGGCCACTGTGGTGAAAGTGAGAGGTTCTTCCTATCGAAGTCCGGGAGCAAGAATGCTTATCAGAAGAGATGGCAGATGGACGGGCTCAATTAGCGGAGGTTGTTTGGAAGGAGATGCTTTAAGAAAGGCCAGAAATGTGATGCAGAGTAAGCAACCTACGCTGGTAACTTACGATACTATGGATGATGCTAACAATAGCCTTGGTGTCGGATTGGGCTGCAATGGCATTATTGATGTCTTGATTGAACCCATCATGGGAGAAAATAACCCTTTAGATCGTTTAAGGTCATTTCTTCAGTTTGATGGCATAACCGGAATGGCAACGATATTTTCTTCCCAAAATGATCAAGCGGTGGTCGGCCAGCAAGTATGGTTTAATCAGTCAGGCGAAATAAGGTCAACACTTACGGATAAAAATATCGAGCGACTTTTAGCAAAGGATTTAGATGCAGTATTAAAAAATAAAAAACCTGCAGTTAAGAAGTATGAATTTGAGCAACTGGAGGTATTTTATGAGTTGATAGAGCCAAGCATCGATCTCATTATTTTTGGAGGGGGTTTTGATGCCAAACCGGTAACCGAAATGGCAGCGGCTCTAGGCTGGGATGTAACCGTTACAGATGAATGTATCGCTCATGTAGCACCTGCTTCATTTCCTAAAGCTCAAGTATCATTTTGTAAGCGTGAAGATTTTACCAGTGACATTACTATAAAGCCATATTCTGCAGCGGTACTCATGTCGCACACATTTGACTACGACCTGGCTGCTCTTAAAATGCTGCTAAAAACCAATGTAAACTACATAGGTATACTTGGACCTAAAAAGCGGATGGATAAAATGTATACTGCATTGGCAGAGGTTGGTATTGAAATAAGTAAAAATGACAGAGATCGGATACATAGCCCTATTGGGATCGACATTGGCGCAGAAACGCCAGAAGAAATCGCTTTGTCTATCGTAAGTGAGATACAAGCTAAGTTTACAAACCGCAGTGGAGGATTTTTAAAGTATCGAAAAGCACCTATTCACCAACGCGATGGCAAGGAAGATCAGGTTTTTAAACAGGTATTTATAAACAACCAAGTCAGGGATCAGAGAAATTTAAAGTAGCATGTGCGAAAAAATTTTGCTAAGCTTTATGCTCTGTTTAAGTACCTTTTTTGCTCACTCTCAACAGTTAGAAATTGAAATAATTGATAGTGAGGATTCTACGGCTATTCCATTAGTTCATATTTATAATTTTTCAAATCAATCCGGTACTGTAACCAATTTTGATGGTAAAGTCCTCATTGGGTCGGGTAAGGTAGGTGTGAATGATTCAATAGTCATTTCTTGTGTTGGATACAAAACAAAATCTATCAATGGAGGTAAATTCAAGAAATCTCTAAATATTTATTTGGAAAGAGATACTAAGATTTTGAATTCTGTTGTTATCACTGATTTATCAGCCCGAGACATTATTGTAAAATGCATAGACAGGCTTCCTGAGAATCACAAAAGAGGTGCAGATAAACTGATTGTAAATCACTGGAATACTAGCCGATTAGATGGCACCTATCAATCAATCAAGAGTGTCAAGTCGCTTATTAATTATCCCGAACTAGTCCCTGTTGATAATGAAATATTGTTTGAATTGCATTCAGAACAGCATTCAGATCATGATGAAATTGCTCAATTTACGGATGTTCTCAGTTTAACACATGTATTAAGTAAAAGGGCTTTTTTTAATCCGGAAAATATAGATGCATGGAGATATAAAATTATTGGAGAAGAGCGGTTTGGAAATGAGAACTATTACCACATCGAAGCTACATACTTCGACCCCACGGGTAGCATTGAGCACAATATTTTGATCTTTATAAATCAGCAAAATTATGGCATTGCCAAACTTAAGTTTTCATACTATTGGAAATTCAATAAAATGAAAAAGATGCCAATAAGTAAAATGAGATATGCGCTGAATCAAGTTGACGGAACTTTAAGTTTCTATGGAAATAAAGGCCATTACCAATTAGCTTCTTTGTTTGTCAATTTAGAATACGACTTCTTCCCATTATTTAGTGATGAAAAACGGCATGATTATAATGTTTATCATGAAATGAAATTTGGTAAGAATCTTGACAAATTGCCTCAACCGTTGAATGTTGAATTGTATGATCAGGTAAAAGAATCCTTTCATAACATAAATCAATCAAATTAATAGATTACCGTATTTTGGGGTAATTGTCCATCGACCAATTTTAGTATCTTGACAGTGTGAATGAAATAGGTGTAATCATACTAGCTGCTGGTTCATCTTCGCGAATGTCCGGCTCAAAACAGATGCTTCACGTAAATGGGGAATCATTACTAAGAAAATGTACCCGTGTAGTTCAAAATTTACGTTGCCCGGCTGTGGTAGTGCTAGGTCATGAATTTGAAACGCATAAAGCCGAAATTGTTGATATGAATGTTGAAATTTCTTTCAACCTCGATTGGCAAAAAGGCATGGGTAATTCAATAAAATATGGATTAAACCATCTTCACCACAGCAATCCAAGTCTCAAAGGAGTTTTAATCACAGTATGTGACCAACCACACCTAAGCACACATGTGCTGATTGATTTGATAAAAGCCTTTGAAAACGAGGACTCAATTGTGGCTTCATACTATAATCATACGACCGGTCCCCCTGTGATTTTCGGAAGGGGTTATTTTAAAGAGCTTTTGAAAATCGATGATTATAGAGGAGCCAAATACCTCATCAATAAATATGGTGCCAAAAAAATAGATTTCCCGGAAGGAGCTATTGATATAGATACTGATAATGAATGGGAAATTTTTAAATCAGGGCGGTAAGTAAGACCTATTATTTTTATCTTGGCTCACAAACCTTGATATATGAGTCTAAAATTCCGATTCCCAACACCATATACTGTTTTAATGATCGTCATAGCCGTAGCTGCAGTGGCCACCTGGCTCTTGCCTTCTGGTAACTACGATGCATTAACTTATAATTCAGCTAATGACGTTTTTGAAATTTCTTCTGTGTCTGGTGACACAGAAATTCCAGCTTCTCAAGCCGCATTAGACGAAATGGGCATTTTAATAGATATTGAAAAATTTAAAGAAGGGAAAATCAATAAACCCATTTCCGTACCTGATACTTACAAAGAGGTACCTTCAGAGCCTCAAGGGGTGGCAGAAGTAATTTTTGCGCCCATCAAAGGTATGTACGAAGTCGTGGATATCGTGCTTTTTGTATTGATAATTGGTGGTTTTATTGGTGTTTTTAATAGCTCAGGAGCCTTTGATCAAGGCATTGGCTATCTGGCGAATAAGCTTCAGGGTAAGGAGAGCTTACTTATTATTTTGGTTACATCATTGATTGCCGTGGGCGGCACTACCTTTGGTATGCAGGAAGAAACTTTGGCTTTTTATCCCATTCTGGTGCCGGTGTTTCTGGCAGCAGGCTATGATTTGATCGTACCTGTGGCTGTTATTTACATTGGCTCATGTATTGGCATTATGGGGGGCACTATCAACCCATTTGGGACTATAATAGCTTCAGATGCAGCTGGAGTCAACTGGACAATTGGTTTTTATAGCCGTTTGGCCATGCTACTCATAGGGGCTGCGGCTAGTATTACTTACATCGTGAGGTATGCCAATCAAGTAAAGAAAGATCCCTCCAAATCATTTTTATATGGGTTAGGCATTAAAAGTCCTTTTTCAAAAGTAGAGGAGGGTAAGAAAGTTGAAAAGCTCAGTTTGGCGACTAAAGCCTTACTAGCGCTATTTGCGACTACCTTTCTTGTAATGATCTATGGTGTTTCTGCACTTGGTTGGTGGTTCGAAGAGATGACAGCACTATTTTTAGTAGCAGCCATACTTATGGGAGTGCTTCAGCGTGTGGGAGAAAGAAACTTTGTAAAAGACTTTATTTCCGGAGCCGAAGATTTGCTGGGAGTATCATTGATCATTGGTATTGCCAGAGGAGTTACTGTTATTCTTAACGAAGGGCAGGTCTCCGATACAATTCTTTTCTATGCCGCCAACGCTGTGGACGGTATGTCTGGGATAGTATTTTTGCCTGCATTGATGGCTGTATTTTTCTTCATGACTTTGTTTATTTCCTCATCTTCGGGTATGGCGGTAGTTACTATGCCAATTATGAGTTCGCTAGCACAAGTAATAGGAGTGCCTCAGGAAGAAATTGTAAATGCTTATTTATTCGGCTTTGGATTGATGAACTTTATCACACCTACTGGCATGATTTTGCCCTCATTGGCCATGGTTAATGTCAATTACAACACGTGGCTGAAATTCATGTGGCCGCTCATGTCGATATTGGCTATAATTGCAATTGCTATCTTGTGGGTAGGTCTTTGGGTTTAAACCAAAGTTCGGTTAAAGTTTAGCGCTGCTGCAATCCATTCATCCAATTGCTCATCAAAATCTATGGCAGTTGGTGCTACAAAAATATACCCTTTCATAGGCTTTTTGGTAAAATCCATTGGCCTCACACCTGGTTTTTTCAGGGCTTCGTCATAGGCATCATGTCCAATACGGGCCATCAAATCATCTTTTACAATGCCCACACACATCTTTGAGTTGACCATAAAGGTGAGGCCACCCATCATTTTCTTTTCCTCAAAAGCCGTTTGCTGATTTCTGAGTGATTGCCTTATACGTTCAGCGAGATGTTCATTATAAGCCATAATGTAAATTAATAAATAGCTGAGTGGGAAGCTATTGAGATTTGTATTCTTTGCGGACGGAAAGTATGATTGCAAGGGCAAATATGAGTAGTCCTAATCCAAAATACACCCAGGTTGGAACTTCCATACCTTTGTTTTCTTCAACCTCTTTCACTGTTGAGCTTTTGGTAGTATCTACATTGGCAATTCTACTTACAGCACCATTTTTGTCCCTTTTTAAGATCCTGGGCCCCTTATTGCCTTTATTGAAGCCAGCTTCCATTATATAGGCATCACCTTTGTAAAAAGCGACATTCATTGGGCTCCATAAAGTTGATGACTGATAAAACACTGATTTTTCACCAAGTGCGTTTATTTTAATTATACGGCAACCGGCATTCTCACTTATGTAAATATTGTCTTCTCCATCTTTGGCAATACCAATCATAAATTGAAGGTGAGGTTCTTTGAATAAAGGATAACGGGGCTTAGCAGGCATTATGTCTGTTGCCAGCAATGAAAACTGACCTAACCTATCGAATTTGTAAAGAGAGCCATTTTTAAATTTGCTGTCAGCTATCCAGAGTACGCCTTGGTCATCCATGAGCATATTCTTTACACTTTTAAATTTATGCTTTATAGCTAGTCGTGATTTACCATTACTGTACTCAAAAACCTGATTATCGTTAGTAAAGAAGATTTCATTATTTGGCCCAATGGCAATGTTGGTACCATTGAATAAATCAATATCATCGGTAACAATGAGGGTATCTACATGAAGGTTGCGTGAAATTTTTAGCAAAGTATGACGTCCTTCTCCCTCAATTTCACCTTCAATCCAAAGGTTTTCTGCTATCCACAAATTGCCATCACTATCCAAATGCAGATCATGTGCATGAAAATCAGAGAAAAGCTCGATTAGTTCACCTTGCGAATTGATTTTCCAAAGTGTGCCGTTGTTGTGGAGTACGTCCACAAAATGTATCTCTCCTTTTTCATTAACAACAAGCCCCCAGGAAGGGTGTCCATCAACCAGAGTTGATAATAGTAAACAGATACATATGAATAGAAACCTCATTTAAAAGTAAAGATACTTATTACTTTAATAAGGTGTTTTTAAATGTAATTGTTTAACGTGCGATAGACCTGGCTATATCAAATGGCAATCTAATAATCGCTGTTAGCAATCTGAAAATAACAGATATCCCAAAGCCAAGTAGCTGAAATGGTAATAAAATGAGCCAAATGAAGCCTACGATAATTGCCAATGGCCAGCACAATACGAGTAGAATACACCAAAGTATGATGGTAAGTAAGAATCTAAGCATATCTTATTATACGGGAGGCGCTTCAAAAAGGATATGGCAGTTATCATAATTGACATTTGGTATATTTGATATCAATAAAAACTTATAATTATGACCATTGATCTTAAGGGAAAAATAGTTTTAGTTACTGGCGCAAGTAGAGGAATAGGTAGCGCAATAGCTGAAGGGCTTGCGAAAGCAGGTGCTACTGTGGCTGTGCATTGCAATAGTAACTTAGATAGGGCGCAAGAACTGGCCTCCAAATGTAGTCATCAATCAGCAGCTTTTTCAGCAGATTTATCTTTTCCCCGTAATGCAATCAGTCTTTTTACAAAAGTGATAGACACATATGGACGATTGGATGTTTTGGTAAATAATGCTGGGGTTGCTATAAGCTCTGATCTTTTCGAGAATGATGAAACCTGGCTAACCGATTGGGAGCAGACCTTTTCGGTTAATTTAACATCACTGGCATTGCTGTGTAAGAAGAGCATTGAGCATTTTAAAAATCAAGATAGTGGGATAATTATTAACATCAGCAGTAGGGCAGCATTTAGAGGAGATACACAAGACTACTTGGCTTATGCAGCTTCCAAAGGCGGGGTAGTGGCGCTTACCAAATCAATAGCACGGGCGTTCGGTAAACAGAATATTTTAGCTTACTCAGTAGCACCAGGGTTTACTAAAACAGAAATGGCACAAGATTTCATTGACGCCTATGGTGAAGACTTTGCCACCAAAGATCTGGCATTAAACGAATTGACTAAGCCAGAAGATATAGCACCTACAGTAGTATTTCTGGCCAGTGGTTTGGCCAAACACGCCACTGGCACCACGATAGATATCAATGCGGGTAGTTATGTAAGGTGACCAGCAACCAGCCACCATTAACAATTAACCAACACTAATAACCAATAACAATTAACTTATAACCACCTCAGACTCAATCTCAACGTCAGTTTCTTTTATCTTACCATACCCACCATAGACATTAATCGGAGAGGTAAATCCTTTTGATTTCATGATAGATGCGGCAATCATTGAGCGATACCCTCCAGCACAGTGTACCAAATAAGGCTGATTTTTATCCAAATTACTCAGATTATCAGGCATGCCAGAAAGTGTTACAAAATGAGCTCCTTTTACGTGGCCATTATCAAACTCGCCTGGTTTTCTAACATCCACAATCCCCGCATTGCTGTATTCTGAGATTTGCTCAGGGTAGATAGAGTTTATTGTGTTGAGAGGCTCATCCCACGTGTCGATTCCGCCAGCTAAAAATCCTTTAACACTTTCATAGCCAACGCGTGCCAATCGGAGTATGGCTTCCTCTTGTTTACCTTCATCACAAATTAAGACAAGGGGTGTTTTAATATCTATCAAAGTGCCTACCCAAACGGCATACTGACCATTAAGGCCAATATTGATGCTATTTTCAATAAAGCCTTTTTCAAAATCATCTGGTATCCTTGTGTCCAGGACTAGCGCACCATTTTCGATTTCTTTTTTAAAAGCATCTAAAGGAAGTGCCTTATTATTTTGTTGCATGATTTCATCAATGCTGTTATATCCCAGCTTGTTGATTTTAGCATCTTCAAAGAAATATTTTGGCGGAGGCAACATGCCATCAGTTACCTTTTCGATAAACTCATCTTTAGACATTTCCTGAAGTGCGTAGTTTGTCTTCTTTTGCTCGCCAATTGTCGAATGCGTCTCCTTACCAATGTTTTTACCGCATGATGAACCCGGTCCATGCGCAGGGTACATAATGATATCATCAGCCAATGGCTTTATTTTATTATTGAGTGAGTCATACATCATGCCGGCCAACTCTTCCTTAGTCATCACTCCGTCCAATAAATCAGGACGACCTACATCACCTACAAATAATGTATCACCTGTAAAAATAGCATGAGGTTTGTCTGATTCATCGTACAACAAGTAGCACGTTGATTCGGGCGTATGTCCTGGCGTATGAAGGGCTTCTATAGTGAGTTTTCCAAGTGTAAATTTTTCACCATCACTAGCATTATAAACTTCATATGAGGTGTCGGCTTTTGGACCATAAATAATTTTGGCACCTGTTTCTTTGGCTAAGTCAATGTGTCCTGAAACAAAATCCGCATGAAAATGCGTTTCAAATACATACTTGATTTTGGCATCATTGTCGTTAGCCTTTGTTACGTAAGGGGCAGTTTCTCTCAATGGGTCAATGATGGCTACCTCACCATCAGATTCTATATAATAAGCTGCTTCAGCCAGACAATTGGTATAAAGTTGTTCAATGATCATGGTAAAAATATTTTCGGAGCACAAAAATACAATCTCTCAGACCTAATTAAAACAATAGACCATAATTAACATGAAAAATGGCTATTTTCGCAAATTGTAAACAGGTAACAATGCGTTTCATTTTTTTATCTCTACTACTCCTTTTTTTTGATTTAGGTTTTGCCTATTCACCAGATAAGTTATTTGCCCAGGAGTACAGGTTATACGAAGAGGAAGGTAAGAAGGGCATTAAAAGTGATGATGGCCGGGTGATTATTCCTGCCAAATATCAGGAGTTAGGATGGAGTCATAGTCCCTTTCAGGTACAAAACGAGATTATCGGATACAGGCACAACGGCCTTTGGGGATTAATAAATCTCGAAAATGAGCAAATAACCAATGCCATTTATACTCAAATCAACCCATCTGAATCAGAGTTGTTTATTGCAGGGAAAAATCTACCTAACGGTGAATTATTAGGGTGTATTAATAAAAAAGGTGCGCCTGTTTTGCCTTTTAAATATGTTGACGTTAAAGTATTAGATGGCCGCTTTATCGTTGGGACAAAAAATAGAAAAGGGTTTGTTTATAGCTTATTATCTCATTCAGGTGATTTACTATTAGATCCTGTATATAAGGCCATTGATTATTTAGGTGATGATAAATTTTTAGTTAAGAGTTTAGAGGGCGAGTTAACACTTGTAAATGAGAAGGGTGAGGCGATTACCAATATCAGTTTTGATAGCTTATCAACATTTCAAGGTCGCTATGCAATCATTTATGACGATCATTTACGAGGAATAATATCACAAAGTGGAGAAGTAGTGCTTGAGCCGAAATACCAATCGGTTTTGTTGCAAAACGGTTATGCTTTCGCACAGCCTTCATACCAATGGCAAGTGCTTAATGCAGATAACGAAGTCTTAGATGAGGTTGCAACGCAACATCTTAAACTGTTTTCAAAAAACTACTATCAGTCGGAGACAAATAATCTTTCTCAACTTATTAATTACAAATCAGAGGGAGCGTCCGTCAATATGCAATTCAATGATTTAAAAGAGCTTACCAATAATTTAGCCCATTTCACAAAAGCCAATTTATGGGGTGTGGTCAATGGGAATGGTGAGGTAAAGCTTCCACCAAAATTTGACTCACTTTTTATTGAAGACAATATAATCATTGGTAAAAAAGGAGGTGCCTGGGCGGTTTATGACTCATTTAATATAAGGAAAACAGATGAACATTATCAGAAAATTTTGCCCGCAACTGATGGACTTTTTAGAGTTAAAAAGAATAATCATTGGGGTTTGCTTAATAGGTATGGTGAAGAAGTGCTTGATTGTGTTTTTGATAAAATTTATACCATCCTTAACGACCTGATTGTGGTTTCTTTTCACAATGAAAAAGGAGTTGTAAATACTTCCGGAGAATGGGTGGTCTTACCGAGAAAGGCCAATAGCATACTTATTCTAAATGATGAATACTTTATTGAAGAAATAGGCAAATTGAAAAAGCTTAACCATGTGACCGATGGTACAATATATTTTACAGAAAATCGCATTGATCTGTTTGATGGATACTTGTTGGAGTATACTTCAGATGGTGGTATCTGGAAGATTGACTTCACGGGTCAGATTATTGAAGAAGCTCGTGATGAAAGCTATGACGAAGTACGGCCTCCATCTGAAGGGTTTTATGCTATAAGGAAAGATGGAAAATATGGATTTATTGATAATCAAAACAGATTAAGAATTGCCAACAGGTACGATGAAGTAGATGATTTTAGCCAGGGGTTAGCTGCATTTAAATTGCTTGGTAAATGGGGGTTTATAAATAAAAAGGAAGAGATTGTGATTCAGCCAACTTTCGAAAGAGTATCTAAATTTCGCCATAATGTGGCAGTTGCTTACACCTCAAGTGGTGCGGGGCTTATAGATCAACTGGGAAATCAAATAACCTCCTTTAGCTATGATAGCATCGAAAAGCAAGATAATGACCGTTTTATAGTGTATAAAGAGGGTAAAAAAGGATTGCTGAAAAGTGATGGAAAATTATTGATAAATGCTCGTTACGATTATATCGAAGATCTACATAATGAATATTTCATTGTAGGCAAATCAGAAAAGTATGGGTTGGTAGATACTTTTGGTGTGAACACCATTCCCATGATCTACGATAAAATCAGTTATGACCACTATAATGACCGCTACCTTTGCTTAAAAAAATCGGTGGCCGAAAAAGTAGAGCTACAATAATTTTGTTAGCTTTAGGTCTTATTATTTGATGCTATGGCAGATTGGTTTACAGTTGGTTCCTTAATATTTCTTGGTATTGCACTTATTATAGTTGAGGTGCTTTTTGTACCGGGAACGACTGTGGTTGGAATACTAGGTTTTGTGTCAGGGGTCATTGGTGTGTATTTAAGCTTTGAATATTACGGTCCGGTAGTTGGATGGTGGACTTTTGGTGGCACTTTGGTAGCGTTTGCAGTTGCCCTTTACTTAGGATTTAAAGGTGATACCTGGGATCGATTTTCATTAAAAGACACCAGTTTGGGTAAGTTTAATGATGGATACTCAAGTAAATTGCAGGTTGCAGAGCGAGGTAAAACTTTATCTGCCTTGAGACCGATTGGCAAAGCTGAGTTTAATAATAAAGAATATGAAGTTCGCTCTTATGGAAACTACATTGATAGTTCTACGGAGGTGGAAATCGTAAAAATTGATGGAAATAAAATATTCGTTGAACCCTTAAAATAATCAAATGGAAGGAATAGGTCTAATAGTTCTCATTTTCGCAGGTATAATAGGTTTTTTTATATTCCTATATTTTGTGCCTGTTGGTCTTTGGATCACAGCAAGGTTTTCAAACGTAAGAGTTGGCTTGCTTGAGTTAGTGTTTATGAGAATAAGAAAGGTGCCGCCAAGTGTTGTAGTCAACTCCATGATTACTGCTACAAAAGCTGGCCTTACTGTAAATACCAAAGAATTGGAAACACATTATCTTGCAGGTGGCCATGTGCCTTCTGTAATCAAAGCATTAATTTCTGCCGACAAGGCTAATATTAATTTGGAGTTTAAGCAGGCAACAGCAATTGACCTGGCAGGTCGCGATGTATTTGAAGCTGTTCAAATCTCAGTAAACCCTAAAGTGATTACTACACCTAAAGTTGCAGCAGTTGCTGCTGATGGTATTCAACTGATTGCTGTAGCAAGAGTCACAGTGCGGGCCAACATCCAGCAATTAGTTGGGGGTGCGGGAGAAGATACGATTCTTGCGCGTGTTGGTGAAGGTATTGTAACTTCCATTGGTTCGGCTCAAACGCATAAAGAAGTATTAGAAAACCCAGATAAAATTTCGAAACTCGTACTTCAGCGTGGTCTTGATGCAGGTACTGCATTCGAAATACTATCTATTGATATTGCCGATGTAGATGTTGGAACCAACATAGGTGCAAAACTACAAACCGACCAGGCAAGTGCTGATTTAAAAGTTGCAGAAGCAAAAGCTGAGGAAAGAAGAGCCATGGCCGTAGCCGAAGAGCAAGAGATGAAAGCCAAAGCACAGGAAGCGAAAGCGAAAGTAATCGAAGCTGAGGCAGAGGTACCAAAAGCAATGGCAGAAGCCTTTAGAAGTGGTAATCTCGGAATCATGGATTATTACAAAATGGAAAATATCCAGGCAGATACTGATATGAGAGAGTCAATTGCCAAACCAGGCAGCTCATCATCAAGTAGAAAAAAGGATAAATAAGACCATTAAATAACATAACAGAAGGAAGGCTAGCCCATTGGGCTGGCCTTTTTTATTGAAAAATAATTTTTAGATTTAAAGATTATTTCAACCTGTTTATAAGAATCGATGAGGAGATATAAGCTTTATATTGCTTTAATAGTTTTTTGTTTTGGGTCAATTTCCGTTGTTAATGCCCAACACTCAACTGCCAGAAAATGGAATGAAGTCTTGTTGGAGGCGATAAGAGGTGACTTTGCCAGACCTACTGTCCATGCGAGAAATCTTTTTCATACATCAATTGCACTTTACGACAGTTGGGCAGTGTACGACCAGAATGCTTCGACTTTTTTATTGGGTAAATCACTAAAAGGATTTTTTATACCTTTTGAGGGTTTTGAAACTACAGAAGCTATAAATACAGCAAGAAAAGAGACCATGAGTTTTGCGGCTTATAGATTACTCTCTCACAGGTTTCAAAACTCCCCCGGTGCTGCGGAAAGTCTGGCACGTTTTGATTCTCTCTTAAATGCTCTGGGGTATGATAAGAACAAAACATCTATTGATTATTCTGATGGCAATGCTGCTGCCCTTGGTAATTACATTGCAGAGCAATTGATTGCATTTGGCCTGCAAGATGGTTCAAATGAAGCCAATGACTACGCAAATAAGTTTTATACTCCGATAAATGCTCCGTTGGCACCGGAATTTCCCGGTAACCCAGATATTACAGAACCTAATCGATGGCAACCACTAACATTCGATGTGTTTGTAGATCAGGCAGGTAATATAATTCCTGGTGAGACTCCTGAGTTTTTAGGCCCGGAGTGGGGTAGTGTTGTGCCATTTGCCCTAAAATCGGATGATCTGAATATTTATGAAAAGGATGGGAATGAATATTGGGTGTATCATGATCCAGGAAATCCTCCTTACCTGGTTGAAGATGTTGGTGGAGAACTGACAGAAGAATATAAATGGGGTTTTCAATTGGTTTCGTTGTGGTCTTCTCATCTTGACCCTTCAGACGGAGTGATGTGGGACATATCACCGGCCTCTTTTGGTAATATTGATGAGCTGCCAACAGACTTTGTTGCTTATCGGGACTTCTATAATACGCTTGATGGTGGAGATCCGGGTAGCGGTCATAATATAAATCCACATACAAACCAACCATATGCACCACAAATGGTGCCTCGTGGCGATTATGCAAGGGTATTAGCAGAGTTTTGGGCCGATGGACCCGATTCAGAAACACCTCCAGGGCATTGGTTCACGATATTAAATTATGTAAATGACCATCCTGATTTAGAAAAGAAATTCAAAGGAGAGGGACCCATTCTAGATGATTTGGAGTGGGATGTAAAGGTTTACTTGACCTTGGCAGGAGCCATGCATGACTGTGCAGTTACTGCATGGGGTGTAAAAGGATATTACGACTATATCCGTCCAATTTCGGCAATAAGATACATGGCTGATCAAGGTCAAAGCTCTGACGGTACCAAGCAGAGCTACTCACCAAACGGGATTCCATTGGAGCCTGGACTTGTTGAATTGGTTGAGGCTGGTGATCCTCTAGAAGGAGTCGATGGTGAAAATGTAGGTAAAATAAAATTGTATGCCTGGAGAGGACCAGAATTTATCGCAGATGAAGAGACCGATGAGGCGGGTGTTGGCTGGATTTTGGCTGAAAATTGGTGGCCATATCAAAGGCCTACTTTTGTAACCCCTCCTTTTGCAGGTTATGTTTCAGGCCATTCCACTTTTTCGCGAGCAGCAGCTGAAGTGCTCACACTGTTTACCGGTGATGAGTATTTTCCTGGTGGAATAGGCGAGTTTGTTGCACCACAAAATGAATTTTTGGTCTTTGAAGATGGCCCCAGTGTGGATGTCACATTGCAATGGGCAACATATCGTGATGCCTCAGATCAAACAAGCTTGTCCAGAATTTGGGGAGGTATTCATCCACCCGCAGATGATATACCCGGGCGATTGATGGGGATAGAAATTGGTGTTGATGCATTCAATTATGCTGAATTGTACTTTACAGGAGCAATAACCTCCGTAGAGAAAGAAAACAATTTAATAACTAAAATATTCCCAAATCCTGTGATTGCAGGAGATCAACTCCATATCATCATACCCCAAGTAGGAACATATTTAATAGAGATATATGATTTGAAAGGTGTAAAATATAAGGAGGTAATCACATCTAAGCGACATAATTATATCGATCTTGAATCAATACATACGGGAGTATATCTTTTAAAAGTAGAAGGGAACGGTTATCGCTCAACTAAATTAGTTGATGTTAAATAGTTCTTAACTCAACAAACTATACTTAATAAGTAATTGATCAAGATCCCTCCAACGGATCCAGGCGCTTTTCGCAATGATATTGTAATTATTATCGAGTACTTCAACCTGTAGCCATTGATCTCTAACGGCAACGGGTCTTAAATACGCTGTTTGGGATGAGTTAAACTCAGAAGCATGTTCAAGCGGTTTTTGCTTTAATGTATTCTTATTGTTTATTGGCTCCACCGTATTTACCTTAAGTAAAAATGAAGGCCAATCGATAAATTTTACCGAGTTTTTATCTATCCAATAGTTCAAATGCGTCTGTTGATTAACTTCAACTAGCATCCAGTCATGACGAAGAGAGATTACCTGCAGAAATAAAATCTCGTAATCCATTTTTAGATGGACAGGATAAAACCAAGGGGGTGCATATGTTATGGTATAGCCAATTTCGGTTTGTTTGAATACCAGACTGTCAACGGGAACATGGTCATGAGGCGCTTTATCAAGGTTCGGGCTATAGAAATAGAGCGTGGATTTATTATAAAAATCAGGCTGTGCCATTCCTAACCCTACAGATGGGCCTTGGGCATGAGATGGGTAGTTGATTAAAAATGTAAGGGCAAAAAGGCTTAAGTATTTCATAAACTCAAGATAGAAAATAAATCTGCTACCCCTGCACTTTCACTCCATCGTTGCCAATAAGAATGGGCTCATTAAAACGGCCCTTTGGATCCTTGTTTTCAAGCTTCAACACTCCTCTGGGGCATACCGATGAGCAAACACCGCAGCCTACACAACTGGCACGTATGATGTTCTGCCCTTTTTGAGCATAGGCACGTACATCAATGCCCATTTCACAATAAGTGGAGCAGTTGCCACAGCTAATGCATTGGCCACCATTGGTCGTTATTCTAAAGCGACTCTTAAACCTTTGTATGATACCTAAATAAGCCGCAAGCGGACAACCAAATCTACACCAAACTCTATTACCCATTAATGGATAAAAACCAACGCCCACAACTCCCGCAAATGC
Organism: Fulvivirga sp.; assembly: GCA_965227525.1. GTDB lineage: Bacteria > Bacteroidota > Bacteroidia > Cytophagales > Cyclobacteriaceae > Fulvivirga. Next base: position 1,543,188 of record OZ245762.1, read on the forward strand.
GGCACCAATAGCAAAGCCATAAACAGATCTTAAATCGTACGAGTTAATACCTGCTAGCGTACTACTTCCAGAGAAGTAAGTATACAAAACAGCAAAAGTCATAACTACAGAAAAAACCAACACACCATGCACCATCCATCGTTCTACCTGCCATGCTTTGAGCGATTTGTCTGACAATTGCCTGTATGGGTCACCTAAAGTTTCTGCTAATCCCCCGCAGCCGCACACCCACGAGCAGTACCACCTTTTACCATAGAAGTAAGTTATGACAGGAACCCCAATAATGGCCAAACCTGTGCCCCAGACTAACATACTGAGCCCTACCGAGCCAGATGTGGTGAGTGTTTCTAAATTATAATCATAGAAAAAGGTGTAATTCAGTGGCCATATATTCTTCAGGTCCATACTTGGTTGGTTCAATCGTACCAATATTTCTGGAATGAGAAACGCAAAGGCAGTTTGAAAAAACATTACTGATCCTGTGCGTACAATATGGTATTTGCTATGACGGTATTTGATGATCATTCTCACTCCCATAACCACAATAGCAATGGTGTACAAAAAGCCATAAAAGAACCACTGACTAGCCAGGTTGCCACTGAGTGCTACACTTACGGGGTCAACCAAAAGCATCCAACTGGTCATGTATTCCGGATACCAGTAGAGGATGATATAAAATGCTATAAATAGAAAGCCAATAGTATAGCCAATCCAACCACGGTTGGTATTTTTACTGTGGAATATATGATTGTTCTTTATGCCCGGTAGTAGTTTTATTTTAGGCAAGATATACAGCAAACCGCCAAATAAACCCATTCCAATAGTAAGAAAAAGCATTAATAAGGTATGCGATTGTGCCGGACCTAAAGTCGCATGACGCGTGATAGCCAGCTTTAATGATTTTATTTTGTATTCATTATATCCTTTGCTGCCAATAATGCTCCCATTAATATTGGCTCGCGTACTTTGAAGTTGCTTATATAACTCATCTCGGGAATACTCACGGTCATTCATCCAGGAAGTGTAGGACTTAAGTTGCTCTTGTTTAAACTGGCCAATGCTACTGTCATCAAACAACCCGGCAATCTTGTCATTGCTGTAGGTGATGTTAGACTCACTGAATTGAGCCAAAACCTTGTTAATATCTTCTTCTGTAAGTGAGTATTTATTTTTGATCTCACTATTGGCATTTTTCAGATTCGATTCAATTGCGCTATTAAGTGCAAAGCTGCTGCCATACGTTTTATTTATGATATCGGAGAGCGCTGCTTTGATTTCTACTCGTTCCTCGGAATCATTGATGGATTGTTTTAGAGTTGCTTCAGAAATCTCATACCTACTAATAAAAAGTAATGATATCAGTAATCCACTTCCCACTAAAAGCAATACAATTCCTATTTTTTGAATTAAACTCATCATCTGTTATTTAGAAAATACCTAAAACTTTTTTTCTTTTCGTTCTATTCACTTTTGCATCAGGAAATTGGCTTAAATACGCATCGGTTATTTGACTTTCGTATTTTGAGAAAAATTCGGGGTCAAAGTTGGCCGACTTGAGGTTGGAAATTACATAGTCTAGACTCACTCCATTCTTAAGCCATTGATCAAAGACCTCATGTCGAAGCCTGATGCCGAAAGTGTTAATACCCTTAAATGTCTTATCATTTGCATCCATGATACAATGAATAGCTATGTCCTCATCAGGATGTTGCCAGTAAAATTCCGTCTCATTTTCCTTCAACTTATTCCAAACACGACCATAGGTTTGATATTCGATATCGAAAAACTTAGCAGAATTGAACCAATGACCTGGAGCATAGGCAGTTTTGTTCCCACAGATTGTTTGCGCCAAAGTTTCTCCCATCATTCGGCCAGTGTACCACACTTGCTCTATTGGGCCACGGCCGGGAACAGGTTCTTTACGCTGAGCACAATCACCAATGGCATATACATCTTCTGTATCTGTTTCCATGTATTCATTGACCAAAATGCCTTTATCCGTGGTTATATCTGAATTTTTCGCCAGGTCTATATTTGGGTGTACACCAGGTGTCAAACCTAAAAACTGACAAGGAATTTCTTCACCTTCTCCAGTAACTACTGCTCTTACACGGCCATTTTCGTCACCTAATATTTCCTTAAGATCAGTTTGAAGCCTTAATTCAATGCCATGTGTTTTTATATGGTCGCCTATCATTTTGGCTTCCTGTTTAGGTAAAACATTGTCCCAAAAGAACTCTTCTCTTACCAGAAAGTTCGTGTGAATATTTCTGGAATGAAGCATTTCTGCCAACTCGACACCTATTAGGCCACCACCTACAATTGCTGCACTTGATATACCCTCAGTGTACTTTTCAATATTTTCCAGATCTTGCAATGACACCATACCAGAGACACCTTTAAGGTCTTGTCCGGGCCAACCAAATTTGTTGGGTTTTGCACCAGTGGCTAATATTAGTTTTTCGTAACCAATGGGGTCAGTCGATTTGAGTAAAAGCTTTTTATTGGAAGTGTCGATTTTTTCAACAAAATCATAGACGAGGTTTATGTTGTTCTTTTCCCAAAACCAATCCTCGTAAGGCTTCGTGTGCTCATATTTCATATGACCCATGTAAATGTACATGAGTGCTGTGCGAGACCAGAAATGTTCTGATTCCGCAGAGATTACAGTGATTTCAAAGTCACTATTTTTGCGAATATGTCGAGCTGCAGTGATACCTGCTATACCATTTCCGACTATCACTATGTTTTGCATGGGCCCCGTTACTTTATGTTAAGTTGCTTTTTTCAACGGTAATAAGTTGTCAATCGTTTGACAAAACTCCTTTGTGTCGTGTCAGTGACTTCTTAATTTAATGAATAAGGTACCCTTATTTAGTAGTTTTTCAAATAGTATAATTATTTGATTTTATATATTTCCTACTAGCCATTACCTTTGTTTCTTACAAATTCTACTAATTGTTGCGATAGTCGCATCACACCTTTCTATGGCTAAGCTATTCTATTGGTTTTTTAGAGTTACTGGAAAATATAAGCTGATATCCGTCATTATTTTTCTTGCTATAGTTGGGCTTGCCTTGAGACAAGCATTCCAATTAAAATTTGAGGAAAATATAGTGGCCATAATGCCTCAAGATGAGAATGTAGGGCAGGTGGCTGAAGTTTTCGAAGGCTTTAAAATGAATAGAAGACTGGTTCTGCATTTATACAACAACCGGCAGACCGGAAACCCACAAATTTTAATAGAAACAGCGCAGACAATAAGCAACAACCTACAGGGTGAATTAGGAAAAAGTATTAGTGAAATCAAACTAACAATCCCGGATAGCCAAATTGAGGTATTGTACAATTACTACCATCAAAACATACCGTTTTACCTCTTAGCGAGCGACTATGATAGCTTAAAAAGCAGAGTGACCGATGCCGGTATAGCTCAAACACTCGAGCAGTTTCATAAGTCATTGATGTCTCCTATGGGTATGGTGACCAGAAACCTTTTGGTTAAAGACCCTTTTGGTTTGACCAACTTCCCTCTGGAAAGGGCACGTGACTTGCAATTGGACCAGAATTTTGCGTTATATAAAAACCATCTGATTACCGAAGATCAAAACCATTTAGTTTTCTTTCTTGAACTGGCCAATCCGCCCAATGAAACGGCAGAAAATGGTAGACTCATTAAAAAGCTAGACCAACTTGCTCTAAAGTACAGCGATGAGACATTGCAGGTAGAGTATTTTGGAGCTGCGGCAGTTGCCGTAGCAAATGCCACGCAGATAAAAAAGGATGTCCAATTGACTGTTACATTGGCTTTGGTGGGCCTGTTTATATTCATTTCTCTTTTTTACAGAAACCTATATACATTTTTTATAGTAGTTACTCCAGGTGCTTTTGGTGGGCTACTTTCTATTGCACTTTTAAGTTTACTTAAAGAGCAGGTATCCATTATTTCTTTAGCTGTAGGCTCAGTTTTGCTTGGTATCACTATTGATTACGCCTTACATTTATTTACACATGCTAAGAAAGAGCATGACGTAAAACAACTTTTTGAAGATATCTCTGTAACCATGCTGATGAGTAGCCTTACCACGGCATGTGCTTTCTTTTCATTACTATTTTTACGAAGCACAGCTTTACAAGATCTGGGTCTGTTTGCAGGCACAAGTGTAATTGCAGCTGCTCTGTATACATTAATTGTGTTGCCACATTTCGTTTCGAAAGGAGATAAGTCAACAAAAAAACCAAACTGGGTTGAGCGAGTGACTGGAACAGTAGCGATTGCAAAATGGTATAAAAATAAATTTGTATTGATTGCAATTCTGGTGCTCACAGTGGGCAGTCTTTTTACATGGAAGAATATCGGCTTTGAGAGCGACATGCAAAAGCTCAATTATATGCCTGATCACCTGGCAGCCTTCGAGCAAAATATCAATGAAGTATCAAGCTATTCGGCCAATAATATTTACCTGTCGACTAATGGTGAGCATATATGGGATGCACTGAGCAAGAATAAGAAGGTAGTTCATATTATCGATAGTCTGAAAAATAAAGACGAAATTTTTGATTATTTAACTCTTAATAAATTAGTGCCGACACGAGAAAAGCAGCAAGAGAGGCTTAGGCAATGGGACCAGTTTTGGCGAGAGAATAATAAGCAAGAAGTCTTGGAAGAACTTAATGCACAGGCCGTAAACATGGGTTTTTCACCAAATACCTTCACGGAGTTTAAAAATTTAATAAAGGTAGATCAGACAGAAATCACTGCTGAAAGTCTGAGCAAGTTAATGTCGGTTTTTGGTGATGACCTGATCATAGAAAATGAGGATGGTACGGTGGCTATTCTTACTACTATCAAACTCCCTCTGGAAAATAAGTCAAAGGTGTTTGAGTTAGTTTCAAGCATTCCTGAAGTAGTAATACTTGATCGAGGATACCTGACCAACAAGCTCGTTACATTGCTCAACGAGGATTTTAATCACCTTGTAAATATTTCGCTGGGTATAGTATTTCTGATTATTCTCTTAAGTTACGGGCGCATCGAATTAGCCTTAATGACCTTTTTACCAATACTCTTAAGCTGGTTGTGGGTATTGGGCATCATGGGTCTGGTGGGACTTAAATTTAACATCGTAAACATCATCATTTGCACCTTCATTTTTGGGCTGGGCATTGATTACAGCATTTTTATTATGCGTGGCCTCATTCAAAAATATAAGCATGGTGCTGACAATATCGAATCATATAAAAAGTCCATTTTACTGTCTGTAGTCACTACGCTTGTGGGAATTGGTGTTTTGGCTTTTGCTCAACATCCCGCATTAAAATCAATAGCTTTTTTAGCCGTAGTCGGCATTGTATCAGTTGTAGTAATAACTTTTACAGTTGAACAAATGCTATTCAATATTTTCCTTGCAAACCGCAAAAAGAAAGGAGTAACTCCATTCACATTGTTCTCATTAATTATCACAATAGTAGCCTTCTTGTATTTTCTGCTGGGGTGCTTAATCTTGCAAATCGTAAGGCTGGTTTTTCTTGTGATTCCGGGAATGAAACCCATAAAAAAACATACCTATCACTGGTTGATGATGTTTTTCTGTAGAACACTCGTTTACATGATGGCTAACTTCCCAAAAAAGATAGTGGACAAACAGCATGCTGATTTTGATAAGCCTTCTGTACTTATCGCCAACCATCACTCTTTTATTGATATTCTAATCATGCTTATGTTTAGCCCCAAAGTAGTTATGGTCACCAACGATTGGGTGTACAATTCACCTTTTTTCGGCAAACCTGTACAGTATGCAGATTTTATTTGGGCAAGGAAAGGTGTAGACAATCAATTAGAAAAAATTAAGAAATTGGTGGACAAAGGCTACTCTATTATAGTATTTCCTGAAGGTACCAGAACAGGGTCATTCAAACTTAGACGATTCCATAAAGGTGCATTCTTTTTGGCTGAACAATTAAAACTTGATATTCAACCTGTTGTACTGCATGGTACCAATCTGGTGATGCCCAAAGGAGATGACTTCTATTTGAAGAATAACCTGACGACCATAAAATTTCTACCAAGAATCAAACATGATGATTTGTCTTTTGGGGAGGGCTATGCTGAAAGAACAAAAAAGATCAGTAAGTACTTTAAAGCAGAGTATAATAAAGTTAGACGAGGAGTTGAAACACCAACTTTCTTCAAAGAAATTCTTATTAAAAATTACCTATTTAAAGGACCCATTCTAGAGTGGTACACGAAAGTAAAAGTGAGTATGGAGAAAAACTACGAGCTTTTTCATGAGATGATTCCAAAAAATGCCTCGCTGATGGACCTTGGATGTGGCAATGGTACCATGTCTATGGCTTTGGCACTTAGTGGAGAGCAAAGGGTTATAAAAGGCATAGATTACGATGAGGATAAAATAAAAATTGCGAAAAATTGTTCGGTTTTGCCTTCTAACCTGAGTTTTGAACAAGGAGATGTGATGACAGCAAATTTTGACAACAGTGATGTATTTATATTGAGTGACGTGTTGCACTACCTGGAGGATGATGAACAGAATACCCTGATGAAAAAAATGTCTGATCATTTAAATGAAAATGGAAAGATCATAATTCGCGATGGAGACAGTGATAAAACAAAACGCCATAAAGGCACACAGCTCACAGAAATTTTTTCAACTAATTTTGGGTTTAATAAGGCTAGAAATCAAATGAATTACATATCAGCTGATTTTATCAGAAGTTTTGCTACAGAAAACAATTATAGGCTGGAAATTATTGATAACACAAAACGAACTTCAAACACGGTTTTTGTATTGACAAAGAAATGATAGACAAAGAGAAGTACGATATCGTCATTATTGGTAGTGGGCTTGGTGGTCTTGAGTGTGGAGCAATATTGAGTGATGCAGGCTATAAGGTCATTGTTCTGGAAAAGAACAAGCAACTCGGTGGTAATCTGCAGATTTTCTCAAGAGAAAAACGAATATTCGATACTGGCATTCATTATATCGGTGGATTGGGCAAAGGCGAAAACCTACATCGATATTTTCAATTCTTAGGCATAATGGATGACCTGAAGATTAAAAAATTAGATGAGGACGGCTTTGATATCGTAACCTTTGAAGGAGACGAAACAGAGTATAAATATGCTCAGGGATACGACAACTTTATCGAGGTAATGTCTGGTTATTTTCCTGAAGAACGGGAAGGTATTGTCAGGTACTGCGAAAAGATAAAGCAGGTGTGCGATAGCTTTCCGATGTACAAACTTCAGCCGATGCGAGCAGAAATGTCGCACCTACCATACTTAGACATTAATGCTAAAGAATTTATTGCCACGTGTACAGATAATAAGAAGTTGCAGCAGGTTTTAGCCGGTACCAACGTGCTATATGCTGGTGAAGGAGAGAAAACTCCTCTTTATGTGCATGCTCTGGTCGTAAACTCGTACATAGAAAGTAGTTGGAGGTGTGTCGATGGTGGGTCGCAAATAGCAATATTGCTCTCAAGAAAAATCAGAAACAATGGAGGCAAGGTTGTAAAACATGCTGAAGTCGTAAACTTCGAGTTTGAGGATAAGAAAGTGAGTCATGCTGTGCTTGCTGATGGTCGAAAAATTGCCGGGGATCAATTCATATCAAACCTCCATCCAGCGGTGACCCTTGAAATGGTGGGCGAAGGAAAAATTCGAAAGGCCTATAGAAAACGAATAGAAAGTCTTGAAAATTCGGTATCCATATTTATTGTTTACCTGGTGCTTAAGCCAGAGTCGGTAAAATATTTTAATTGTAATTATTACCACTACATAAATACCGATGTATGGGAAGGTGCTATTTACGATGAGAGTACCTGGCCCACAGGTTATGCTGTTTTTACAGGAGCAAATTCTAAAAATCAGGAGTATGCCGATGCTATGACGGTGATGTCATATATGAGATATGATGAGACTCAGGAGTGGGAAGAAACTTTCAATACAGTGTCGAATGAGTCTGAACGTGGAAGAGCCTACGAGGAGTTCAAAAAGGGAAAAGCAGAAATTCTTATCGATGAACTGGAAAAGAAATTCCCTGATATCAGAGAGCATATACAATCTTATTATACATCTACACCATTGACCTATCGTGATTATATAGGTACTAAAGATGGTTCGCTATACGGGATAATAAAGGACTATAAAAACCCAATGAAATCCTTTATTTCACCGCGCACGAAAGTGCCTAACTTGCTGTTAACTGGCCAAAATTTAAATATGCACGGTGTGTTGGGTGTTACCATCGGGGCAGTTACGACTTGTTCAGAAATACTAGGGCATCAGGAGTTGATGGATAAAATTATTGCCAAAACTTCTGAGTATGCTTAAGCGCTTCTTCAAAAACAGGTGGGTGAAATACCTGCTCATATTTCACGGAGTACTTTTACTTTCGGTGTTATTATTTGGTGTCTATCTACACTTTTCAACGACTAGCAAATATGAATCTGCCATAGCTGGAGCTCCATATGATGCGATTATAGTACCTGGTGTACCCTTTAAAGACGGAAATTGGAGTTCTATTATGAAGGCACGGGTATATTGGTCTAAATATCTTTATGATAAGGGAGTGGCCAAAAATATCATATATTCTGGTAGTGCAGTGTACTCTCCTTACATAGAAAGCAAGATTATGAAGACGTACGGTGAGGTATTAGGTTTACCTAAAGCACATCTTTTTACAGAGTCTCAAGCAGAGCATAGTACTGAAAACCTCTATTATTCATTAAAAATAGCCAAAGAGCAAGGTTTTAAGAAAGTGGCATTGGCAACCGACCCATTTCAATTGTTTTTTCTAACGCGTTTTGCAAATGGTAGGGGGTACGATATTGCTTACTTACCCATTCAGTTCGATTTGTTGGAGTCACAAGATATGACCGATCCCAAAATTGATCCTTCAGGAGCTTATGTGGAAAACTTCACTTCACTACCCGATAGACAAAGTTTTTTCGAAAGATTTAGAGGTACATTGGGCAAACACATCGAGGAGTAATGAAAAAGTTAAAAATAGTTTTAGCGATTGTCTTTGGTCTATTACTGGTAGCCATTGGCATATATTACTTCAAAGTAAGAGTTGTAGCACCAGAAATTACCTATAAGGCCGAAGCGGCAAAAACAGTAACTACCTCAAATGGGTTTTTTCAAACAGAAAACGGCAGTTTTTTAAAGGAAAGTCCCAATGGGCTATGGGAGATGTATTTGAAAGGGAACCCATACGAATTAGGGGTTGCATTTGGTGCTTTGGCTCATGAGTCTGGGCTTATTCAGGAAAAAGAGGCCGCTTTTGTGAGCGAAATTGAAAATAGAATCCCATCAGCCAGCTATCTCAACTTTCTAAAATACATGGTAGGCTGGTTTAATAGAGATCTTGATGAGTATATTCCTGAGGCCTATTTAAAAGAGATTTATGGCTCATCACACTACATGCCTGATAGATATGATTACATCGCTCCAAAATTTCACCGGGCACTGAGCTACCATGCGGCTCATGATATAGGCCATGCTTTACAAAATATGAATCTGGTAGGTTGTACATCATTTGCAACATGGGGTCAACAATCCAATGACGATCGACTGCTCATCGGGCGAAATTTTGATTTCTACTTTGGAGAAGAGTTCTCAAAAGATAAGATCATCGCATTTTACCAACCTGATGATGGTTATCAGTTTATGTCCGTTACCTGGGCATGTTTCAGTGGGGTAGTTTCTGGTATCAATGAAAAGGGCCTTACCATTACACTCAATGCTGCGAAATCTGCGATTCCGACAAAAGGAAAAACTCCGGTGTCGATTATTGCCAGAGATATCTTGCAATATGCAGGTACTATTGATGAAGCCTTGGAAATCGCCAATAAGTACGAGTCTTTCGTTGCAGAAACATTTCTGATTGGTTCAATAGCCGATAATGAAGTGGGTCTTATTGAGAAATCACCGGGTAAGACCGCATTGTTTACTTCTCAAAAGAATGAAATGGTAATCACCAACCACTTCCAAAGCGAAGACCTTAAAAATGACCCATTAAATATTGAATATGAGGCTGAAGGAGTTTCTGGCTATCGCTATAAAAGAGTGAAGCAACTAATTGACTCTTTAGCTCCTTTAACTGCAAATGATATGGCCATCATATTGAGAGATAAGAAAGGCCTTAACGGTCAAAATATAGGCTTGTCAAATGAAAAGGCCATCAATCAATTGGTGGCGCACCATTCTGTTATCTTTTCACCTCATGAGATGATCGCCTGGGTATCTGCTCCTCCCTATGTGCTCGGTGAGTATGTCGCCTACGATCTAAATGAAATTTTTACCACAAATAATCAAATTGCCAAAGTAGATAGTCTGACTATACCTCAGGATAAGTTTGCAACATCAGATGGATTTAAAGCTTATCAAAGATTTGTTGATATAAAGGCAAAAATTCAGACATACCTTTTCAAAGGGCAAGGTGAGCAACTAACCAATGAGGAAATTGATGAGTTTATCGCGGCAAATCCTAACGGATTTCTGACTTATTATTATTTAGGCGATTATATGCTTATGTTAGAAAACTTTGAAAAGGCTCAGGATTATTTCAAAATTGGACTAACTAAAGACATTGCTAAGGTAAGCGAGCGAAAGCACATGAAAGAAGGGCTGGCAACAGCACAAGATAAATTGAATTCAAATGACTAAATCCACTGAGATAAATATTGATGTAAGTCAGATAGAGTTGTTAAAGAAACAACTTGATTATGTCAATACGCATTCTCAGTTTTATCAAGGCCATTTTAAACGTCATGACTTTAATCCAGCTGAGATCAAAAGTCTAGCTGATCTTAAAAAGCTGCCAGCCATAGATAAACGTGATATTCAAAATGATTATAAGGCCTTTTGGTGTGTAAATACAGAACAAATTGTTGATTACACCAATACTTCTGGTACAGAAGGTAAGCCAATCACCATACCTATGACAAAAGCAGACTTGGAAAGGTTGGCGTATAATGAGAAGTGTTCATTACAACTTACAGGTGGAAGCAGTCATGAGATTTATCAATTGACGACAACAATTGACAGAAGATTTATGGCCGGCCTGGCTTATACTCTAGGTGCTCATAAGTTGGGAGCAGGAATGGTAAGAATGGGGCCCGGACTTCCAGAGCTACAATGGCGTACCATCGATGAGTTACAGACCACAGCTTTAATAATCGTACCCTCTTTTTTAGTTAAACTCATCTCATATGCAGAAGAGCACGGTATAGATTACAAAAGCAGCTCGATAAAAAAAGCTATTTGTATTGGAGAACCTATCCGGGAAGATGATTTTTCACTCAATGCAATAGGCAGAAGAATCAAAGATGCGTGGGATATTGAGCTTTACTCAACTTATGCCTCTTCTGAAATGGCCACGGCATTTACTGAATGCGAGGAAGGTATGGGTGGCCACTTACTACCAGACCTCATTATTGCAGAAATACTGGACGAGGAGGGTAATGAAGTGCCTGATGGCCAGCCTGGAGAACTTACCATTACGACATTAGGTGTAGAGGGATTTCCTTTGGTCCGTTTCAGAACAGGAGATATTTGCACTAAACACAGCACGCCCTGCGCCTGTGGCTGTAATACACCACGCCTTGGCCCTGTTGTAGGTAGAAAGCACCAGATGATCAAAGTCAAGGGTACTACGTGTTACCCTCCGGCAATATTTAATGTGCTGGATAATATTCCTCAAATCAGTCACTATCAAGTAGAAATATCTCATGATGAGTTTGGTAATGACCAGTTACTGGTACGCTATGCTGTGTCTGAAGACGTAAGTAAAAAAACACTTATTGAGCATTTCAAATCAGGTATAAGATTAACGCCACAGCTTGAATTAATATCATCTCAGGACTTAGTGCCACTCATCCATCAACCCTCGAGTCGCAAGCCTGTGAAGCTTGTTGACTTAAGAAAAAAATAGATCCTATTTTAATAACTCATCAAATAGTATAGTTTTGCCGCATATTAATTTATATAAAAATTTATGAGAAAAGTTATATTACTACTGACCCTGTTTTCATTCAATACAGAAATTTTCTCGCAGGATGAGAAAGTATTTACAGCCGATGAGTTTGTATGGTGCGGCTTAGATTACTCAAAAGTGAGATGTATCGGGCCTGCTGGATTTAATGATCCTGATGCAATAAAAGACAAATACTTTGATGCCTGGAATCGGTTGGTACTTAACGAAGCTTCTAAATATGATTTGGAGTCATCCTATGGTAAATCGCAAACTACTGATTTAAGTGTTGTAGATCGCAGGAATGATTTACCGGTTGTTGGTGAGTTTGTAATTAATGAACCTTACTATTTCGAAAAGGGCGAATTAGCTCAAATAATTACTGACTATAATCTGGAAAAACAAAGTGAAGGTCTGGGGTTGGTTTATGTAGTAGAATCATTGAATAAGAATTCAGAACGAGCGGCCATTTATACTGTATTTTTTGATATTGCATCAAAGGATATCTTGTGGTCAAGAAGGTTTGAAGCTCCGGCCGGAGGGTTCGGCTTTAGAAACTACTGGGCAAGACCAATCTATGAAGTCATCAAAGACAGTCGCAAGGTGATGAAAAGGGCTAAGAAAGATTATTACAAATCGTTGAAATAAATAATTACTCATGCCGTGCTAAAACAGCAGCCAAAGCAGGAATAGCCCTTTTGTGTTTTCTCACGAAAGGGTTTTTTTGATCCCAAACATAACCCGCCAATATCGAACAAATCTGATTTTTAATAGTCGAATCGGGTTGTTCATTAAAAAAGATCTTTTGTAGAGACCCATCATACCAGTGCCTGATAAATGACTTAAACACATCAACACCACGTTGAATATAGGCGGTATACTCTTCGTCCCAATTCACATGCTCACCTTTAAGTTCTTTATCTATCAATTCCGCTGCCAAGGCAGCAGACTCAGTAGCAAAAGTAACTCCTGATGAAAATATAGGATCTACAAACTCTGCACTATTACCTGTTAACACATAGTTTTTGCCGTAATGTTTTTTGACAGCAGATGCATATCCGGTAATATTCTTTGGCTCAAACACTAATTCACAATCAGTGAAACGATCTCTGAGGGCAGGTATTTCTGCAATCCATTGTCGCATCTGCTCTTCAGGTGTCCCATTAAACTGGTTTACACCCTCAATATCACCAACAATGCCAATGGACGAAGTACCATCTGCAAAAGGAATAACCCAACCCCAGACATCATCAGTATATACTATAATGATTATTTGCTTTCTTTCATTGCTATCAGCCAGCTCTTTAGGCTTAACATGGCAGAAAATCGATGTTCTTGATGGAAATTCAGAAGGTTTGTCTAAATCGAGTAAGCGAGGTAATACTCTCCCGAATCCACTTCCATCTACCACATATCTTGCCTCAATCTCATAGCCTGACCCATCACTTCTTTCAATGGTTGCTGTTGACTTACCGCTTTCATCGAATTTTATGTCTGTAATAGCAGATTCGTATTCAACTTCAACGCCATTCTTTTCAACTTCCTGAGCTAATACATGGTCAAACTTAGCTCTTTGTACCTGCCAGGTCCATGACCAGCCTTCAGTAAATTGATTTGAAAAATCGAAGTTGCATACATTGTAATCATGCTGAAATATCGCCCCAAACTTTTTTTGAAAACCAGCCTGGTCAATGGCATCAATGAATCCTGCTTTTTCCAGATTTTCCATACATCTTGGGAGTAGACTTTCACCTATCACAAACCGTGGAAATTTTTGCTTTTCAACAATCTTAACCCTATAACCCTTCTTATTAAGAATGGATGCGGCCACTGTGCCCGAAGGGCCAGCTCCAATTACCAGAATATCAGTTTGTTGTTTGTGTTCAGCAATCATATTTTGTAAAAATAGCATGATAACGCACAATCAGTTAAAACATTACTATAAATGTTCATAGATATTTTGTTTAATACCTCTTTATATTTTGATTTGCACAGTTTACGGGTACAAAAATTGTCATTAAATGGCTAAATTACCCTCCTTTTAAATTTTTTGGAGCAACCAATATGATTAACCTTAGTCTTTCTGACTTACAGCTTTCTGATTTTAAGAAGTTAGTGTTCGACAAAGAGCAACTCCAAATCGATGCCAAAGTTTCGCAGAGAGTTAACGAGAGTCATAAATTCTTAAAAGCATTTTCTAAGGGTAAAATCATTTATGGAATCAATACGGGTTTCGGCCCGATGGCCCAATATAAAATAGAAGATAGTGAGCAACAACAACTTCAATATAACTTAATTAGAAGTCATGCCTCAGGCTCTGGCGATAGATTGTCAGCCGATTATGTAAAGGCTTCAATGATTGCTCGTTTGAACACATTGTCATTAGGTTATTCTGGTGTGCATGAAAGTGCCATTAAAGTGTTGCAAGATTTGATCAACAAAGATGTAACCCCTGTGATTTTTGAGCATGGTGGGGTAGGAGCAAGCGGGGATTTAGTACAGTTGGCTCATCTAGGCTTAGTTATGATTGGTGAGGGAGAAGTTGAGTATCAGGAGGAGATTAGACCTACTTCAGAAGTTTTCAACGAGCTCGGTATTCAGCCCATGCAAATTGCATTGAGAGAAGGTCTGGCCGTAATGAACGGTACCAGCGTAATGACTGGTATTGGTATTATCAATAGTATTTACGCCAAGAGAGCTATAGAATGGTCAACCATGGCAACCATTATGCTGTGCGAACTGGTCGATGCTTATGACGACTATTTTTCGCCAGAGCTCAATAATTCTAAAAAACATAAAGGGCAGCAGCAAATTGCAAAAACGATAAGGCATCATTTAGATGATAGTCAATACATTCAAAAGCGAGAGCAACAGCTGTATGAAAATGAAGTTGAGGAAACGGTTTTTAGCAACAAAGTTCAGGAATATTACTCGTTACGATGTGTACCCCAAATTTCTGGCATTATTTTAGAAACGATTGAGCAGTGTCAGCAACTACTGATTGAAGAGGTGAATTCGGCCAATGACAATCCCATTGTGGACGTGAAAAGTAAAAACGTTTATCACGGAGGTAATTTCCATGGTGATTATGTTTCATTCGAAATGGATAAGTTGAAAATAGCCATGACTAAATTGTCGATGCTTTCGGAACGTCAGCTTAATTTCTTGATGAATCCTAAACTCAACGAAATACTGCCACCTTTTGTCAACCTTGGCAAACTAGGGTTTAATTTTGGTATGCAGGGCGTGCAATTTACAGCTACATCAACTACCGCAGAAAATCAGATGCTTTCAAACCCAATGTATATACACAGCATACCTAATAATAACGACAATCAGGATATTGTGAGCATGGGAGCCAACGCAGCACTCGTAACGAAAAAAGTAGTTGAAAATACCTTTGAGGTATTAGTAATTGAAATTATTTCATTAGTACAAGCATTGGAACTTCTCAATAAAACTTCAGGTTTATCAAATGCGAGCAAAGCTACTTTTGATAGTATCAGAAAATTGGTACCTGCTTTTAGTGAAGACTACGCGATTTACAAGGATTTGAAAAAAGTAAAAGACTATATGATGAGCCACGCACCACTAAAGGTTTAAAGCCAACTATTGGAAGTGAATTATTATATCAATATCTTGCAAATTGATTGAATTTTAAGATTAAATTGACTTATTAAAAGTGATAAAGTACGCATTAGTGACAGGAGGATCGAGAGGGATAGGTCGTGCCGTTTGCCAACAACTCGCCAAACAAGGGCTCAATATTTTAATAAATTACACCTCAAATGATCAGGCTGCAAAAGAAACACAAGAGCTGGTTAAATCTCTGGGTGTTGACGCGGAACTCTTAAAATTTGATGTAGCTGATAGAGAGCAGGTGAGAGAGGTGCTTGGTGCATGGCAAACCAGCAATGAAGGCAAGACCATTGAAGTTTTGGTCAACAATGCAGGAATCAGGAAAGACAACCTGATGATGTGGATGGAAGACAAAGAATGGGATACTGTTTTAGATATTAGCTTAGGCGGTTTTTATAATGTGACTAAGCAGGTAATACCAGAAATGATCAAGAGCAAAGAAGGAAGGGTTATCAATATGGTATCACTTTCCGGTCTTAAGGGCCTTCCAGGTCAGACAAATTATTCTGCAGCTAAAGCGGCTGTCATTGGTGCAACAAAAGCATTGGCACAGGAAGTTGCCAGAAGAAAAATTACAGTAAACGCAGTGGCACCAGGTTTTATAAAAACCGAAATGACGGAAGATATTAATGAAAAAGAATACAAATCGCTGATACCGATGAGAAGGTTTGGTAGTGCAGAAGAAGTGGCTAATGTAGTTGGTTTTTTAGCTTCACCTGCTTCTTCTTATATTACAGGTGAAGTGATTTCGATCAATGGAGGTCTATTTTAAATTTGGCTTTTAAATGAACAGGGTAGTAATAACAGGCATAGGTATTTACTCAAGCATCGGACAAAACGTTGATGCCGTAAAGGATTCCCTATATCATGGTAAATCTGGAATTGGCATTGACCCTGAACGTACAGAAATGGGATTCAGGTCTGCTATAACTGGAGTATTGCCACAACCTGAGCTAAAAGGAATGCTTAAAAGAAGGCAAAGGGTTGGTTTAGCCGATCAGGGCGAGTATGCCTACCTGGCTACGCTAGAGGCAATGGAAATGGCTAACATGGATGAAGATTTCTTAGCCAATGATACCGTGGGTATTCTTTACGGTAACGACAGCTCTGCTAAGCCTGTTATACATGCTACGGATCAGTTGCGGTTAAAAAACGATACCACATTGATTGGTAGTGGGTCCATCTTTCAGTCTATGAACTCGACTGTTACGATGAACCTCTCAACCATATTCAAGCTCAAAGGCATCAACATGACCATAAGCGCTGCATGCGCTAGTGGCTCTCATGCGATAGGTTTGGGCTACACCATGATAAAAAATGGCCTTCAGGATAAAATAATTTGTGGAGGAGCCCAAGAAGTCAATTACCACTCGATGGGCAGCTTCGATGGTTTAGGCACCTTTTCTATGAGAGTTGATAATCCTGCCCAGGCATCAAGGCCTTTCGATAAAAGCCGCGATGGACTCGTTCCAAGTGGGGGAGCAGCAACTGTGATTATTGAGAGTTTGGAGTCAGCCAAAAAAAGAGGGGCTAAAATTCTTGGAGAAATTATGGGCTATGGATTTTCTTCAAATGGAGACCATATTTCTCACCCAAATGTGGAGGGGCCAACCAAGTCATTGGAAATGGTACTTGAGCAGGCCAAAATACAGGCGAAAGAGATTGAATATATCAATGCCCATGCGACATCTACAATGGCTGGAGACCTCAATGAAGGCAAGGCAATTTTAAATGTTTTTGGCAAAAATCAGCCTTATTTGAGCTCTACAAAATCTATGACAGGGCACGAAATGTGGATGGCAGGAGCCAGTGAGGTGATCTACTCTCTTATAATGATGCACAACGGATTCATCGCACCCAATATTAATTTGGAAACCCCTGACGATGAGTTGAAAGATTTAAAATTCGCTTTTAATGTGATCGAAAAAGATTTTGATTTATTTTTGTCAAATTCTTTTGGCTTCGGAGGTACTAACTCAAGCCTTATAGTGAAAAGATTTAAAGACTAGTTTATAAAAGGCACAATGGAAAGAGAAGAAATAATAGACAAAATCAACGAATTTTTAGTTGAAGAGTTTGAAGTTGAAGAAGAAGTAATTGAGCCAGAAGCCAACCTTAAAGAGACACTTGATCTGGATAGTTTAGATTATGTTGATCTTGTTGTAGAAATCGAAAGCAACTTTGGTTTTAAAGTAAATCCTGAAGACTTTGCAGGGATTCACACTTTTCAAGACTTCTACGAATACGTTATAAACAAAGCTGAAGCTCAGAGCGCATAATGCCATCCTGGAGAGGTAAAACAAGAGGCGGCCTGCTAGGGTACCAAATATTTATCTTCATTCTAAAAAAACTCGGCCTCACGTCAGCATACATATTGCTCAGGTTTGTTTGTGCCTATTTCATCTTGTTTGCCCCATCTGCTACAAAAAATATTTATTGCTATTTTAGAAAAATAAGACATTTCAGCAGATTCAAATCTGCAATTTCAGTCTATAAAAGTTTTTACGTTTTTGGTCAGACACTTATCGATAAGATTGCCATTGCTTCGGGCATGCGTGATAAATTTACTTACACCTATGACGGGATTGAACATTTAAAAGAACTTAAAGACACAGGAGGTGTACTACTAAGTGCACATCTGGGAAACTGGGAAATTGCTGGCTTATTACTGGATGAAGTAGAATTGAAGACCAATATACTCATATTTGAGGCGGAACATGAAAGAATAAAGGCTTACCTGGACAAAGTGATGAAAGACAAGAATGTTGGCGTAATTGCTATGAAGAAAGATTTTTCTCACATTTTCAAAATCAATGCTGCACTAAATAAGAAAGAAGTGATCTGCATTCACGGAGATAGATTTCTGGAAGGTAGTCGTACCAAAAAAAAACAATTTATGTCACACCATGCAAGGTTTCCATTGGGGCCATTTAGCATTGTGAGTAAACTTAAAACGCCTTATTCTTTTGCCTATGCAGTGAGGGGCAAAGGTCGTGTCTATCATTTATCTGCTACTCCAATTTCCATTGAAGAACGCCCAGAGGTACTGCTTGATAAATATGTAAGGCATTTGGAAAAGAAATTGGAAGATAATCCCACACAATGGTTTAATTACTACGATTTTTGGGGTGAGCGTGTTCAGGGCGCTGCTGTAAATTAATAACCTATGCAACAACCATTAAAACAAGGAAGTGAACTTCTTGCATTTATTCCGCAGAGAGAGCCATTTGTAATGGTTGATAAATTATTTAAAACCACAGAAAAATCTGTAAGTGCCGGCTTAACTATTGGAGAAAGCGTACTCACGGACGATGGAGTTTTTCAGGAAGGTGGCCTGATTGAGAATATGGCACAGACTTGTGCGCTGTTTGCAGGCCATCGGGCACATGAGATGGACAAAGAGGCGCCCGTAGGTTTCATTGCCAGTGTTAAAAATGTGGTGATTCATAGAAAACCCAAAGTTGGAGAGGATATTCGTACAGAGATTGAAATAGTAAATGAGCTTATGAATATGCAAATAGCTATGGCTTCTGTATTTGATGAACAAGGTGACTTGTTAGCTGGTTGTGAGCTCAGAATTTTCATTAAAGAAGACTAAAATGCTCGTAAATAAGACAGAAGTAAATGTAAGGTTTAGTGAGGTAGATAGTATGGGGATCATGTGGCACGGGCACTACATCAAGCTTTTTGAAGACGGCAGAGAAGCGTTTGGAAAACAATACGACCTCGGTTATTATCAGGTGTACGACAAAGGCTATATGATGCCGGTAGTTAAGGTTGATTGCAACTTCAAAAGACCAATCAAATACAATGATGAAGTGATCGTAGAAACGACCTTCGTTGATAGCAAGGCCGCCAAAATATTATTTAAGTATAAAATCTACAACAAGGAAACTGGAGAAACATTTGCAACCGGCAGTTCGCAGCAGGTTTTTTTGGATACAAACAGCCAATTATACCTTACATTACCAGATTTTTTTGTAGAGTGGAAGAAGATACACAAATTACTTTGACTAGGTGTTTATTGTAGCTCACCATATCATAAGCCCTCTGGGTAGTGGTACCCAGCAAAATTTTGATCTTGCGCATAAAGGTCACTCTGGTATAAAACTTATCGATGATAAGCGCTTATACCCAAAGCCATTTTACGGATCTAGAATAGATGATTTTGAGCTATTGCCATCCCTTACACGTTTAGAATCACTGTTTGTAAAGTCGATTTCTGCTACCTTGGCTCAGCTACCAGATTTTGATAAGTCTCGAGCGGTTCTAATTCTTTCTACTACAAAAGGCAACATAGATTTATTAGATAAGGCTCGTACAGAATTTTCTGACGAGCGTCTGGAGTTACATAAAATGGCAGAAGTGGTGAACAAGCACTTTGATATGCCAGACAAACCTGTGGTGATTTCAAATGCATGCATTTCAGGAGTTTCTGCCATGCTTACAGCACAAAAATTAATAAGATCAGGCAGGTATGATTATGCCATTGTGAGTGGAGGTGATATACTTACCGAGTTTATTGTGAGTGGTTTTCAATGTTTGATGGCAATAGACGAAAAGCCTTGCCAACCTTATGACAAAGACCGTGCAGGTATTACATTGGGCGAAGCATGTGCCACAGTAGTCATTAGTAAAGACAATCAGAAGTATAGTTCAACTACAAAAATATTGGGAGGCGCCCAGTCAAATGATGCCAATCATATATCAGGGCCATCCAGAACCGGAGAGGGATTAAAACTGTCTGTAGAACAAGCTGGAGAGCATGCTAATATTGATTTGCACAAGATTGATTATATCAATGCACATGGCACGGCCACGGTTTTCAATGACGAAATGGAGTCCATTGCATTTAATAGAGTTAAGTTGAGTGATAAACCATTAAACAGCCTTAAAGGCTATTTTGGTCATACCCTGGGGGCAGCTGGTTTAATAGAGTCTATCTTCACTATTGCACAAATTCAAAATATGTCACTTTTACCAACACATGGCTATGAAAATATAGGTGTAAGTAAACCATTAAATATTTTGAAGGAGCCAACACCACGAGAGTCAAGTTCTGGATATATATTAAAAACCGTTTCTGGTTTTGGAGGATGCAACGCAGCAATAATTTTTGAAATTACATGAGGTTGGTCGTTGAGTCATATTGCACATTATCATCTAAGGGATTGTTTAGCAATGGTGAGAAACTAATGGCTAATGCTGATTTGTCTTTTAAAGAATTTCTGAAGTCCATCTATAAAACTCAACAATTTGATTATGCTAAGTTTTTCAAAATGGATGAATTATGTAAGCTCGCTTTTGTTGCGGGTGAAACACTTCTGAGAGGCAAGGACTTAAGTATTGACAAAACAGCAATTGTATTAGGTAACAGGCACTCTTCATTAGCTACCGATGAAAAACATCAGGAGAGTATTGCCGATGGTGATAATTATTTTCCCAGCCCGGCTGTGTTTGTTTACACCTTACCAAATATTATGCTGGGTGAACTATGTATCCGACATGGTATCAAAGGTGAAAACTCATGCTTTTTAATGGAAGGTTTTGATGTAGAGTTCTTTAATGAGTATGTTCGTGACCTGTTTAAGTACGAGTCTTACAAATACTGTATTACCGGATGGATCAATTACCAGCCCGAAACATATGAGGCTCATTTATTGCTGATTGCAAATTCAGAGGATGAGTCTAAACAATTATTCGATAAAAGCATTTTACAACATATAGATTTATAAATAAATGGATAATCTAAGAGAACAACTCAAAATCGAGATCATTGAGTTACTCAATTTGGAAGATATGGAACCCTCAGACATCAGCAATGATGAATTGTTGTTTGGAGATGGCCTTGGTCTGGATTCCATAGATGCGCTGGAGCTAATTGTCTTATTGGAAAAAAGCTACGGCTTGAAAATTGAAAATCCCGAGGAAGGGAAAAAGATTTTTCAATCTATTGATACAATTGCTGAGTACATAGAAAGCAAAAAATAGATGTCAAAAAAAGTTTTTGTTAGTGGTTATGGGATCGTTTCTGCATTAGGAAAAAATGCCGATGAAAATCTCCTTGCACTTCAAAAACAAAGCAGTGGCATTCTAAACCCCAAATATCTGCCAACTCGCTATCACGAAATAATGGTAGGAGAAGTGAAATACTCCAATGAATCACTTGGTAAAGCTACAGGGGCAGGTAGTATCAGTTCTCGCACAGCCTTATTGGGTTTGATGGCTACACAAGAAGCTATAAAGCATGCTGCCTTATCAAACGAACAATTGAAAAATGCTGCCCTGTTGAATGGCACTAGTGTGGGTGGAATGGACGTGACGGAACATGCCTACAGAGATGCATTGAAGGACTTGTCAATTGATTATCAGAGAAAATTTAATGGTCATGACTGTGGTCATTCTACTCAGGTAATTGCCAAAAAAATAGGAATAAAAGGCTATATAGGTACTATAAGTACAGCTTGCTCCTCATCAGCCAATACCTTAATGCATGGCGCCCGATTAATAAAATCTGGATATACAGATTGCGTAATTGCCGGTGGCGCTGATGCACTTTCAATATTCACATTGAATGGGTTCAATGCGCTCAAGATCTTAGACTCAGATTGGTGCAAGCCATTTGATCAAAACAGAAAGGGATTAAACCTGGGCGAAGGCGCAGCTTTTATAGTTTTAGAAACTGAAGAAAGCCTGGAAAAACGAGGAGGCAAACCTCTGGCCGAGCTGAAAGGTTATGGCAATGCCAATGACGCATATCACCAAACAGCCTCATCTCCGGAAGGAAAAGGTGCCTTTAAGGCAATTGAAGAGGCATTTAGAGTTGCTGGCATAGATCCTGAAGCCATTGATTACATAAATGCCCATGGCACGGGTACAGCCAATAATGATCAATCAGAGAGCTTAGCCATATCAAAAACTTTTGGTACCAAGGTGCCTCCTTATAGCAGCACCAAAGCATTTACGGGCCATACATTAGGTGCTGCAGGTGCCATAGAAGCAGTGTTTTCAGTAATGGCTATTGAACATCAGAGCTTGTGGCCGTCCCTAAATATCACCGAACCAATGGATTTAATTGGTGCGCCTGTTTCTAAAAATGAAGGAGCCAAAATAAATCATGTACTTTCCAATTCGTTTGGTTTTGGTGGCAACTGCTCATCATTAATTTTCTCTGGTGTATGAAAGTATATATAAAAAGTACATCAGCAATTACTCCACAAGAGACTTTTAACAAAGAGACTTATTTAAAGGACTGGGTAATCCATGAGGGGGCCTACCTCAATGCGGCACAACCTAAATATAAAGACATACTTGACCCAAAACTTGCCCGTAGAATGAGTAAGATCATTAAAATGGGCGTGGCAACTGCTAAGAGTGCTTTGGCTGAGGCTAAAGTTGAAGTGCCAGATTCAATAATTGTAGGTACTGGTTTGGGTTGTATTGATGACACCCAAAAATTTTTAAAGAACATAATTGACAGCGAGGAAGGAATTCTGTCTCCAACTGCATTTATACAATCTACACATAATACCGTTGCAGGCCAGATTGCACTAACGCTGAAATGCCCCAATTACAATTTCACCTACACCAACAGAGGGCATTCTTTCGAAAATGCCTTAGTAGATGCATGTATGCAGATAAATGAAGGTCAGCACGATGTGTTGTTAGGTGCTTCAGAAGAAGCTACTGATACTTCATATGATTTTATGCATAAGATGGGTTGTGTAGGAGACAATCGCAAAGCTGATGGACCAGCTTTTGGCGAAGGCGCTTCATTTTTTGTATTGAGTGATGCGGTTGAAGGTAAAAAGCCTTTCATTAGAGACATCAAACTGTCAAACAATGTCTCAGAAGCCGAGCTATTGGAAATCTTCAATAGTTTTTTGGCTGAAAACAATCTTAATACAAAAGATGTCGATCTATTGCTTACAGGTAATTGTCAATTTGCTCATAAGTCTAATTACTACGGCAAAATCGAGGAAATTTTTAACGATATTCCTGTGGTAGCCTTCAAAAAAGTATCTGGGGAGCATTTTACAGCCTCAGGTTTTGCCATGCATTTAGGAGCCATGATGCTCGAAAAGCAAGATTATTTCAATAAAAACATCATTTCTGGTAACTTAGAAAAGCCATTGAGGCATGTCTTGATTTACAACCATTATAAAGGTATAAATCATTCGTTGATGTTATTGTCAATTTAATGACCACATTTACTAAGTCGAAGCTATTTCTTGTTTCAATATTATCGGGTCTACTCATTGCTGACCTCTGGTACGATATAGCATGGTACTTTTACATCATTCCTTTATTAATATTTTTCATTTTGCTAGTTGTTGGTACTACAACCTTGAGTGCCAATCTCTTTATAAAAAGTTATACTCAACCCATTCATGCAGATAACAAGGTGGCCATTACTTTTGATGATGGACCTGACCAAAACACCCTTTCTGTCCTGGAAACCCTTAAAAAACACAGTGTGAAAGCTACCTTTTTTTGCATAGGACATAAAATAGAAAAGCATCCTGAGATAATGCAGTTGATTGTAAATGAAGGCCACTCAGTTGGAAATCACTCGTATGCTCACAGCAATTACTTCCCTTTATTCTCAAAGAAAAAGATGAGAATTGAATTACAAAAGACCTCTGCCATCATTGAGGACTACACCAGCAAAGTGTGTCAAATGTTCAGACCTCCTTTTGGAGTAATAAATCCAAAAGTGGCTAAGGCTGCAAGGGATACAAACCATAAAATCATTGGTTGGAACCTAAGGACTTTTGATACAAAACGTAGTGATAAAAAAGTACTCAAAACGATACAAAAGAAACTAAAATCGGGAAGTGTTTTGCTGCTACATGATGATCGGGAGGGTACCAGTAAAGTTTTGGATGAGATTTTGCTCTACGGAAAGAGTAAGGGGTTTACATTTGTGACCGTTGAAGAAATTTTTAAGATTAGCGAATGATGAGATTTGCCTTAATATGTGCGATAATGTTGATTTGTGGTCAGGCCATAGGACAGGATGGTTTTAAGTCACTTACAAATACCCAAGACTTAAAAGACGGCATTAGCGCTATGGCTGCAAAAACAACCAGCATTACTACAGCTTTCAATCAGGAAAAACACATTAGTATACTTACCAAACCACTTAAATCGGAAGGTAAAATGTATTTTAAGACACCCAATAGACTTAAGTGGGAGTATACTTCACCTTACAACTATACCATCATTTTTAAAGAAGAAACAATTACCATAAATGATGAAGGCAAGGTGAGTAATTTTGATTTAAGTGCCAGTAAATCTTTTATGGAGATTAATCAAATCATTGTAAATAGTGTAAGTGGTAACATTTTGCAGGAAGAGCAATTTGATATTCAATACTTACATTCAGCACAGTTTTATTTGGCTAAAATGAAGCCAAAGGAAGATCAATTAAAATCATATATTGCTATGATTGAAGTGTATATCGATAAAGGCGATTTTACAGTTTCCAAAATAATACTTAATGAAAAAGGAGGAGATTATACACTCATTGATTTTTTTGACAAATCATTGAATACTGACATTTCGGATGAGATCTTTCAAGAAAGGTAGTTTAGTACTCTTTTTGTGCATCATTGGGTTAAGTCTTCAGGCACAACCCAAACCTTTTCTCGATCAGTCAAATGACGGGCTGGTTTACAACGCAGGATTTCAATATAAGGACAATTATTTCAGTGGCATCCTGGTGATCAAATCTATTGAAAATGGGCAACACGTAGTGATGATGGCTAAGCTGGGTCCTTCGATCTTAGATTTTATCATTCATAATAATGGCACGGTAACATGGAATAAAAAGGTGGAGGCTATTGATAAACCACTTTTCGACAAAGCACTTGTAAGAGATTTTAGAACGCTGCTACTCACACCGCTTTATAACCCTGTGAAAATTAAATGGATAGGTGATCAAAAGATAAAGGTGAAGAAACATGAAAAAGTAGTGATCACCATTAATAATGAAAGAGTTAATGCCTCAGAAAATAGAGGTGTTATCAATTTATTTAAGACTTTTGTGACATACGCTTATACCGATGAGGATGCGATCCCGGATGAGATTTGCCTGACACATCGAAATCTTAAATTGAAGATTGAATTAACACAGCTATCAAATGAGTAAGTTGCTCAACAGTTTATATACCATCAAAATAATTGAGGCAGGAGACACTTCAATAAAAGCTGAGGTGGTACTTGATAAAACACATGAGGTTTTCAAGGGGCACTTCCCCTCGCAACCTGTTTTGCCAGGTGTTACAATGGTTGAGATGATTAAAGACATACTACACTTAGGTACCGATCAGCAATATTCATTGTCCAAAGGCGACAACATTAAGTTTCTTAAAGTTGTAGACCCAACTCAGTCTGAGAAACTCACTTTTGAACTATCACTGCAGGCAATTGATGATGACCTTAAGGTGGTGGCAAACTCAACGTTGAGTGATGGTGAGGCTAATTTTAAATTCAAAGGAGTTTTTGTAAAATGACTCACAGTCGTTTTGAAAAATATAGGTGCTGCGTATTAATTCCGACCTACAATAATGCAGGTACACTTCAGCAAGTTTTAGATAGCGTTCTGGAGGTTACAAGCAATGTAATTATTATCGATGACGGATCAACCGACCAAACAGCAGACATTTTAAAAGGCTATGAAGATAATATTGAAATAATAACCCACGACAAAAACAGGGGTAAAGGACGTGCCTTAAGAAATGGTTTTAAACATGCCTTAACCTTAGGCTATGATTTTGCGATATCAATCGATAGTGACGGGCAACATTTTGCTTCTGACCTACCGAGATTCATAGATGAGATAGAAACTAACCCTTCGTCATTGGTTATTGGGGCTAGAAATATGTCTCAGGAAAATGTACCCGGCAAGAGTAGCTTTGGTAATAAGTTTTCAAATTTTTGGTATTGGGTAGAGACAGGCATCAAACTGGACGACACACAGTCTGGGTACAGGCTATACCCGATAAAGGCGTTATCTGACACAAAGTTCTTCACCAATAAGTTTGAGTTTGAGGTAGAAGTTATTGTAAAAGCAGCCTGGCGAGGCTTGAATGTAAAGAACATCCCAATAAAAATACATTATGAGCCTGGTGATAAAAGAATTTCTCACTTCAGGCCATTCAAAGATTTTACAAGGATCAGTTTTCTGAATACCTGGTTGGTTACACTTGCACTTTTATATTATATCCCACTTCGATTTTTTAGAAAATTCACCAGAGAGAATATCAAGATATTTATTGAGAAGAATTTCTTTAATAAAGAAGAGTCCGTCAGCAAGAAGGCTTTTTCTATTGGTTTCGGGGTTTTTATGGGCATTTTTCCTGTTTGGGGTTACCAAATGTTGTTAGGAGTTGCACTGGCACATTTAATGAAGCTAAACAAAGCACTCTTTTTAGTGGCCGCCAACATTAGTCTGCCTCCATTAATACCATTTATATTATATGGAAGTTATAAAGTGGGCGCCATGCTCGTAACAGATCCCAGAAACGATCTTTTCTTTAGCGATGGTATTACATTGGAGTTGGTGAAAGAGAATCTGTTCCAATATATAATCGGGGCCATTGCACTGGCCACATTTTCCGGTCTGTTAAGTACATTCATTTCTTATATAGTGGTCTCTGCAGCCCGTAAAAGGCGTTAATTGAGTAGAATAAATCCAAAACAAGGAGCTTTGTCGTAACTAAGACAAACAAGCTGACAATAGGTTGCGTTTATTCAGTACTAAACTCGACAACTATGAAAACTACTTATTTAACACTTCTGCTCTCAATTTTCCTTGTGTTTGGCACTCAGGCTAGTGTTGCTACTTTCAATGCAAAGTGCCATGACTTCTTTGGAAAATATGTAAACAATGGGAAGGTAGCATATAAAAATGTGAAGGCAAATTTGGGTGATATTGCAAGGTTGTACTCAGAGATTGAGTCCATGGATTTGTCTGCAGCCTCTGAAAATGAGAAAAAATCGTTTTACATTAATGCTTATAACATTGTGGTTATTTATCAGGTCACTAAGTTTTATCCGTTAAAATCTGCGTTGGATCAAAGTGGTTTTTTCGATAAGGTTAAGCACAAAATAGCTGGCGAAAGCCTTACTTTAAATCACCTAGAAATTAAAAAACTTATTATTTCTTACCAGGACCCTAGAATTCACTTTGTTCTGGCCTGTGCAGCAAAAAGCTGTCCTCCTCTTGCAAGTTTTGCATATACAGCTGATCAGTTAGATCAACAACTTGAAGCAAGAACAATGCTTGCAATTAATGACGCAGGTTGGTTAAAAGTCATTCCGGCAGAAAATAAAGTGCTTGTGTCGAAAATATTTGACTGGTACAAAAAGGACTTTACAGCTACTGGTATGTCAGTTTTAGAATTCATTAATAAATACCGAAATAAGAAAATACCAGCTAACTATAGTGTCGGCCACTATGAGTATGACTGGTCGCTAAACGAAAGCTAAAATATTTTTTGATTGAGTTGATTGATTAAGTCTTCAAGGGTGTGAGCGATCACACCTTTGTTGATTTTCCAGGTATTTGTTTCTGAATCAATGGTGATGTTATTCAACGCATCTGATTGAATTTCATATCCATTTCTTTCCAAAGCATTTTTTGTCCACAAGTACGTGTGACCACTCCCAACTAGACTTACCTTATGGCCCAGAGATTCTTTCTCAAGGGTACCTGTTTTTAAGTCATAGCCTTTCAATTTAAATACGCTATCAATAGATCCGTCCAGGACAAGATCTTCAGGCATGCCCTCGATGATTGGTCTTTTGTGACCGGCAAGCCAGAGTTTATCTGCAGTCTGTAAGGCAAGGTCAAGCTCATGAGTTGCCATAATGATTGTTTTATTTTCGTCTCTCGCCAGTTTTTTAAGAAGGTTTACGATGGCCACTCTATTGTTCAAATCCAGGTGAGCTGTGGGCTCGTCCAAAATGAGTATTGGTGTGTCTTGGGCAAGCGCTCGAGCAATCATTATCTTTTGTAACTGGCCATCACTTAACTCATAGACCTTTTTGTTTACAAATCTTTCGCTGCCTGTTTGGCTAATAGCCTGGTCAATTTTCTGCTGATCAATGCTATTTACTTTGAGATTCCAGCCCAGATATGGATACCTGCCGAGCGCAACCAATTCATAAGCTGTAAGGTTGCCTGCATTGATACCGTCAGTAAGTACCAGGCTTATGGTCTGGGCCATTTCTGAGGCCTTCAGGCTGGTAAGGTTTCTGCCATCTATGATAATGCTACCACTTAATGGTTTTTGCAGGTTACACAGCGTGCGTAGCAACGTTGACTTACCAACTCCATTTGGTCCCATAAAGCAAATCATCTCGCCAGCATGTGCTTTGATAGAAATATTGTCCAATACGGCATTGATTTCATTTGAAGACAGGTAGCCAACAGTAAGTTGGTCAGTTTGAAGGTTAATATGTTTTGTCTTATCAGTCATCAAGATGCGAATGTGTTTTTCATGCTCCCTTTTTTCAGGATAATCCAGATTACTACAGGAGCACCTAATAGAGATGTTACAGCATTGATGGGTAATAGACTTTGGCTGCCCGGCAGTTGAGAAATGATATCGCATACCAGCATAATAATGATACCTGTAAGTGCAACGGCCGGCAATAAGACTTTATGGTCAGATGTATCAAAAAGCAACCTGGTAAGGTGTGGCACTGCTAATCCAATAAAAGCAATAGGACCACAAAAGGCTGTTACAGATCCTGCAAGCAGACTCGTACTAAGTATAATCAGAAGCCTCGATGATTTGATGTTAACACCCATGCTCCGGGCGTAATTTTCACTCAATAAAAGTGCATTTAATGGTTTAATAATGGCTACTGTTACTACTAAACCAATGCCTACGATTATACCTAAAACTTTTAACTCATTGATATTAAGGCCTCCTAAACTACCAAAAGTCCAAAATAGGTACATCTGAATTTCATCACCAGTACTGAAATATTGAAGGATACTGACTACAGCACCTGTAAGGCTTCCAAACATCAGACCTATGATTAGTAGCGTCATGCTATCACGTACTCTAATTGAGACGGCCACAACCAATAGTAAAACCAGACCTGAACCTAAACTAGCTGCTAACACTACGAGCCAGTTGCCGATTTCTGAAGTGAAAAATGCAGAGGATATCAAACTTCCAGAAAGCATCAACAAAGCCACACCTAACGAAGCTCCTGAACTGATACCGAGTACAAACGGGCCAGCTAATGGATTTCTAAATAATGTCTGCATTTGAAGACCGCTTACGGCAAGTGCAGCTCCAACTGCAATGGCTGTCAGTGCTCTGGGTATTCTAAACTTTAGAATAATATTTTGCCAACTGCTTTTCTCAACATCGCCACCAATTAAAATATTAAATACTTCATCTACCGGGATATATACACTACCCAGAGAAATATCCAACAAAAACAACCCTAGAATAGCCAGAGGTAACCATATAAGCAGTTTATATTTGTATTTATTTACCATTGTAACCACAGAGTAACAGAGTTACACAGAGTAATATTTATTAATAACTCTTTTTAAACCGTCTTTTAACTGACTTACATTAAAATTAATTAGTAGACCTATTTTCTTATTTTGTAGTTTGAGATAAGTCAGAATTTGAGCTAAATGTAAGTCGTTTAATTGATCAACAGATTTTAATTCAACAATAATCTCATTTTCAACGATTAGATCAATTCGATAACCACAATCAAGCTTGACTTCTTTGTATACCAAAGGGAGAGCTTTCTCTTTTTCTACCTTTAGACCAGAATTCAATAACTCATAAAAGAGGCACTCTTGGTACGCGGACTCTAATAGACCAGGTCCAAGCTCTCTATGGACGTTAATCGCTGCTCCTATTATTTTATCGGTAATTTTATTCTGTATCATCTCTGTGGCTCTCTGTGTTCTCTGAGGTTGGTAAACGTCCATGAAAAAACAAATCTTCATTGCCCAAACTATCAGTATGTAGAATTTTGATTAAATCATCTAAAATCAAATCAGGTCTTAAATAGCCCAATTCCAGAAACTCACTACCTCCTTTCGCCCCTTTTCTTGCATCATACGTATAGACGTTACCTTTTTTAAAAGCTTCAAAGTCTGCATATCGATTATCAGAATTCTTCATACCATCCAGAGATTTGTACGACCCCACACCAATCCAATAATCAGCGGTATGAGCTCTTTCGTAAACAGCCTCAAAGCTCAACTCCAGGTACCCCGAAGTAGAATCCTCGGCCCATAGGTAGTAGCCAGCGGCATCGTCAATAATTTTTGATGCATAATTATCACCACCCGGCATGTACCAGGTATCTCCATACACCACCCCACTAAGTACAGAAGGCTTATCTTCCAAATCCTTAACACTTGCCTTTAGGTTATTATATTGTGCTTCAATGGCATTAAAAACAGAGTCTGCCATAGTTTCTTTGTTAAAGAATAATGCCATGAATTTGATCCATTCTGCTCTTCCCAATGGGTGTGGCTCCAAATATTCTGCATTAATAATTACAGGGATGTCGACCTCCTGAATTTGTTTGTATTGACCAAAATCGCTGCTCATTGTATAGGCCATTACCATGTCAGGGTCAGTGCTCACCAAAAGCTCAAGATTCATTTCTTTATCCACACCTAGCTCTGTTACATCTCCAGAATCAATTCGGGGCCTCATTTTAGCAGAGCTGATATAGTCAGTAGTGGGAAATCCAACTAAGGCATTGGTTTCGTTGAGATAATCGAGTAGAGGAATATGCGTGGTTGAAGTGCAAACAATTTTGTCAATGGGCACTTCAATTACCTGAACATCTGCTTCATGTTCCGGAATTTCTGATCCTTTATCAACCAGCAGATAAGTAAACCCTTTCTCAGCACCTTGATAAGGCTTGGGTACCTTTACCCATGTAGCACCTTCGGTATAAGTTACTTCAAAGCCTTGAGCATAGCTAAGTCTGAGATTTTCAGAAGCAACGCGAGATTGATCTTGACCTGAGTCATTTTTTGTGTTGCACGAGAATAGTATAAGACTGATGAAAGCTAAAGCCAGGTGTTTCATATTGTTTAATTGTGGTTGAGACAATATTAAACAATTTACAACCTCGCATAAAACTATTTTACTAACTTTGCCATGATTATGGGTTTTCGACCATGTTTTGATTGGTCGGAATTAAAAGGGAATCCGGTGATCTTTCATTGAAATTCCGGAGCTGTCCCCGCAACTGTAGTCCCGTCCCGATGCATATTGGGAATAAATTGCTTTAGTCACTCGCCACTGCCCCGATCATTCGGGATGGGAAGGTAACTAAAGTCGGGAAAGCCAGGAGACCTGCCTAGTAATCAACATAGCCAAAGCTTTCGGGTGAAAGGTGGAGGGAAGATAGCCTTTACGGCTAGTCCTACCTGTTCAAAAAGCCTTGGTGTTAGTTAAACGCAATTGGTATTGAAAAGGCTTATTTACATACTGTTCCTATTGCCCTGCTGTGAAGTATGGGCCCAACAGCATTTTCAAGATACGCTTGTTCTTGAAGAGATAAACGTTTATGGTGCTTCAGTATCCAAATATTTGGCCGGAAGCAAAGTTGAGAAAGTCGGCTTAAATGGAAGTACACTCAATGATGCAATAGCTGGTAGCCATGCTATTTACTTTAAAAACTATGGCAACGGACAACTTTCTACTATTTCTTTTAGAGGCACCTCAGCTTCTCATACTTCTGTTTTATGGAATGGAATACCGGTGAACTCACCAACATTAGGCCAGACAGATTTTTCATTGTGGCCATCATTTTTATTAGATGAAGTTTCAGTACAATATGGCAATGCAGGTGCCAGATATGGCAGTGGTGCGATAGGCGGAACAGTATTATTAGAGTCAGCACAACCAGAATTGACTAATCAAATTGCTTTAGAGCAGCAAGTAGGGAGTTTTGGCCATTTCCTCACAGGGGTTAAGACTGTTTATGGTAGTGACCAACTCATCGCTCAGACCAAATTGACCTATAAAAATCTCGACAACGATTTTTCCTATCAACTAAAAGGTACAGATCAGACCCAAACACAACAAAATGCGGCAGTTAGACAATATGGAGTGGCTCAGGATGTATTCTTCAAACCAACTGTGGGCAAAACTATTGCTGTAAATGTACTAGGAACACTCAATAACAGACAAATTCAGCCAACCATTTACAATAACAATTCCAGTGATCAAATCGAAGATCAAAACCTAAGAACAGCGGTGTCTTACAATAACGTATTGAGCGAATTAAATCCTGATTTTACACTTGCCTATATTTTTAATGATCAGGTTTATAGTGAAGATTCCAGAGTGCGCAGTAAGCAAATTTCTGCCTTAGGAAATGTAGAGATCAATTTGGGCAATAATACTGTAATGCAAATTGGCTCAAACTATAACCATTTTATCGCTGAGTCTGATGCTTATGAAAAATCTGACGGGATACTTGATCTCTATAGTGCCATACGCCATCAACTTTTCTCTTACTGGCATGTGAGTTTTAATCTGAGGCAAAGTTTTTCAGCTGGCGAAGCTCCACTTGCTCCTTCAATTGGTCAGAAAATAAAGCTTTGGTCAGGAAATAAATCTGAGCTAGCCTTCAAAACTCAGATAGGTAGGTCATATAGACTTCCTACACTGAATGATAGGTATTGGCAACCTGGGGGTAATCCGGACTTATCAGCTGAAGAAAGCTGGAGTGTAGATGCAGGATTTGTATTAGAAAATAAAAATGCTTCCCTCAGTTACAGGGCCAATCTTACTGGTTATAAAATGTGGGTTGACAATTGGATACTATGGCTTCCTGAGAATGGTGTATGGTCACCCATCAATATTAAGGAGGTTCATAGCTCAGGGTTAGAATTTTCAGGACTTATGAAATATTCTAAAAAAGATTTGACTATGACCATGAAAGGAAACTATTCCTATACAGTTTCACAAAATAAGTCGGTATTAAATGCAAACGATCAAACTTTAAACAATCAGTTGCCCTATGTTCCATTACACCAGGGAGTAGTAGTTTTCTCTACTGAGCTGTCAAGTTGGAAGCTTACGGCAAGTAATGAATATACAGGCCTTAGATATGCTTCGGACGACAATAGTGCATTTAATAGCATCGATGCATTTAACCTATTACATGCTTCGATAGGCTACAAAATGAAGGTGGGAAAAACGCAGGTCGCAGCCAAATTGGAGGTAAGAAATATATTAGATAGCTATTACGAAAACTTACTAAACCGGGCAATGCCAGGAAGACATTTAAACTTAACTATTCAACTAAATTTTAATCAAAACAAAAATGCAACAAATTAAAAATCTATTTCTATTTACATTGTTACTAATGGGTGCTCTGTTGGCAGGATGCTCCGATGATGAGCAAGTAGCTCCTAAAGGACAATTTGAAACGGGTGTATTGGTAATCAATGAGGGCAATTTCCAGCAGGCTAATGGCTCTGTTTCTTTCTATAATGGAGACTCTGCTGTGAATACAATATTTGCCGCTACTAACAGCGGCAGACAGCTCGGAGATGTTGTTCAATCAGTGACTGTAGCTAACGACATAGCCTATGTTATTGTAAATAACAGCAATAAAGTTGAAGCGGTTGATGCAAACACCTTTGAGTCATTATATACTATCGAGGGTGTCAAGCTTCCACGTTTCATGACTACCTTCAACGGTAAGGGGTATATTACTGAGTGGGTTGATTTTGGCGATGGACGTGTTACTGTTTTTGATTTGGAATCAAACATGATAGAGGCTACAATCACTACTGGCTCAGGTGCAGAAGGGGCGATGATAGCGAATGGAAAGCTTTATGTTACTAATACTTTTACAAATACAGTGTCTGTAATTGATATTGAAACAAACACTGTGGTTGAAACGATAACAGTTACTCAGGGGCCAAGAGACATTGCTGTTGATGCCAATGGTTTGCTGTGGGTTTTATGCAAGGGTAGTAGTGATGAAAACTGGAACCCAAATAACGATGGAGCATTGATACAGATTGATCCGACTACCGATGCTGTTGTAAAAACAATTGAGTTGGGCTTCAATAACTCTGGTAAACTGGCAATAGATGGCAATGGACAAAATGTATATTTTTACCAGGGTTCTGAGATTTATAAAATGTCAATTACTGCTAACGCTTCACCTGATTCTCCGTTTATCTCAAAAGCATCTAGTGAAGTTAGCGGGTTCTACAGCATAGGAGTTGACCCATCTACAGGAGAAATATTTGCCGGTGATGCTCGTGGCTTTCAAGGTAATGGTACTGTTTATGTATTTACCACTTCAGGAACCGACAAAGCGAACTTTGAGGTGGGCATTGGCCCAACCGGATTTGTTTTTAAATAATATTTATGACTGTTGAAGAACGAATAGAAAAATCTAAAACATCTATATTCAAGGCAGTGTTTCCAAATACTACGAATCATTACGATACGTTGTTTGGAGGCACTGCCCTTCAGTTGATGGATGAAGTTGCCTTTATTACTGCAACAAGGTTTGCAAGGAAAAGAGTAGTTACTGTTTCTTCAGACAAGGTAGACTTTAAGCATCCTATTCCTGCCGGTACGCTTGTTGAGCTACAAGGCAAAGTAACGTACGTAGGTAAGACCAGCTTAAAGGTGCATGTGGAGATATTTATCGAGCAAATGTATTCTGAGGATCGGGAAAGAGCTATTAATGGAGAGTTTACCTTTGTTGCGATAGATGACGATAAAAACCCAATTCGTGTCTTGTAATGTCAGAAAACAAGAAATCCTCAAAAGAAGAAAAGATGTATTACATAGAAAATGGGTTATACGTCTTTACCGAAGCTTACCACCTAAAGAGGGGCTATTGTTGCAAAAGTGGATGTAGACATTGTCCGTATGGCTTTAAGCGGTAGGCCGCAAGCCTTGGGCTACAAGCTTTCGGTACCCAGAAACTATTACCCAGTAACCAAAAACAAGTGACCAGCAACCAGAAAAAAATATCAATAGCCTGGAGCGGAGGTAAAGACTCAATGCTCGCATTGGACCGGGTAATCAGGTCGGGTGAGTACAAGGTAGATCATTTGCATACAGTAGTAGATGCTGACTTGAGAAGAGTAGGTTTACATGGTGTACACGAAAATCTCATTGATGCACAAGCTGCAAGTTTAGGTTTACCTCTGGAGAAGCTTTATTTAAAAGCAAGCCCTGGTCATAACAACTATGAGCAGTTGATGGATGCCTACTTTGCCAATTTGGAAAATGAGGACTTTGAAGGCGTGATGTATGGCGACATCTTTCTGGAGGATTTAAAGGCTTACCGAGAAAAAATGCTTCTAAAGGCAGGATTAGAAGGGGTTTATCCGCTTTGGAAGGAATCCACAGATGAGGTTATTTCAGAGTTTCTAAAACTTGGATACAAAACAAAATTGTGTGCAGCAGATGCAAAGCACTTTAGCCAAGCAGATGTGGGTCAGACGATTGATGAAGTATTTATAAAGAGTCTTAAGGAAGGAGTAGATGTTTGTGGCGAAAATGGGGAGTTTCACACCTTTGTTTATGATGGTCCTTTGTTTGCTTTCCCTGTCGAACTCAGTTTAAAAGAAGTGGTGTCGAAATCTTATGAATACAATAAGAAAAACGATGATGGCTCTATAGCATCGCTCAGTACTAAATTTTGGTTTGCAGACCTGGCGATAGCTCGTTAGTTACGACTCAAGTAGTTTTCGAGCAGCTGCCTGTGGAGTAGTTGTACCTTCGCCCACTGATTTTTCAATTTGCTCGAGATGTTTCGTCACTGAAGGTTGGTTGTAAAATTGGCTCTTTAGCAGATACCCAATGGTTTCATGCATCCAGTTTATATTTTGCGTTTTCCGGACCTGGTCTATGAGGCCTTTTTCTTTCATAAAAGCAAAAAATTCTTCTGTTATACTCCACACCTGGTCTATGCCATCTTTTGTGAGCGCTGAACATGTAACTACTTTTGGGACCCATCCACTTTCTGAAGGAGGGAATAAATGAAGTGCATTTTTATACTCTACAACGGCTTTTTTAGAAGCTTTTACATTGTCCCCATCGGCTTTGGTTATGGCAATAGCATCTGCCATTTCCATAATACCTTTTTTGATACCCTGTAATTCATCACCAGCTCCGGCCAGCATGAGTAGTAAGAAAAAGTCTACCATCCCTTTTACGGCAACTTCCGATTGACCTACACCAACGGTTTCTATAAATATCACTTCAAAACCAGCGGCCTCACATAGCAACATGGTTTCCCTGGTTTTATTGGCAACACCACCCAAAGAATTGCCGGTAGCAGATGGTCTGATATAAGCATTTGGATTGTGAGACAACTCCTCCATTCGCGTTTTATCACCTAATATGCTACCTCTAGTACGCTGACTGCTTGGGTCTATGGCTAAGACCGCTAATTTTTTATTTAAGTCTTTCGCTATGTAAGTTCCAATGGATTCAATAAAAGTGCTTTTTCCAACTCCTGGTACTCCCGTAATGCCAATACGTAGCGCACCACCAGTATGAGGAAGTAACTTAGCCAATACTTTTTCAGCCAGGTCAATGTCCTCAAGTAAGTTGCTTTCTACGAGAGTTATGGCTTTGCTTAATACAATGGTATCACCAGCCAGAACACCATCTACATATTCGGATATAGTTAGTCGCTTTCTTCTACTTGATTGCATGGAAGGCTAAAATAACAAGTACAGCTATAAGAAGTGGTCAATTAGTGAATTTTTATGTTTATTGCTAAATTGAAAGATATCTTCCCACTCAAAGACACTTTATAGATGGCTAAACAAAAGGTAAAAAGCAATATTTGGATCGATAGTATATTCGCTACCATCTTCATTTATGTGTTCATGTTCATCATCCAAAATATTTCTACATTCAGAATATTCGATGCGCTAGACCCGATAGGTGAGGCACTTGCTGATATGGAAATGACAGACTATGCTTTTTCAAAATTGAGAGACCCATTGCCTCCTGATACAAGTATTGTGTTGGTAAATATGGGCCCTTTGGATAGGTCTGGTATTGCTGAACAGCTGCGGATAGTTGATAAGTTTGAGCCTGCAGTGATTGGTATGGATAGTTTTTTTAAGACTTACAATGAAGATACCATCGGGACCATGAGTTTGTCTTTTGCCATTGCCAACCTTAAATCCAAATTAGTCATGGTTTCTATGGTTCAACAATCTGATTCGTTGTCTGAAATTAAGGCTGGAGAGGAGGTATATGACATTTATTATAGGTCTGATAGCATGTTTCGAGTAGGTGATCAAGTGTATGAGGGTATTGCTAACCTGGATACAGATGCTAGATTTCAGGATGATATTAAAATTTGCAGGGCCTTCCCTCCGCAAAGACACATTGTAGGTGGAGACAATCATATTGCGTTTGCAGCGCAGATGGCCTATCAATTTGATTCAACTTCATTGCAACCTCTGTTAGATCGCGGCAATGAGTTTGAAATCATTAACTATAGAGGAGATTTTGTAAACTTCTTTGAAGAAGATAAGTTTTCAACGCGTTTTTACGCTTTGGATTGGGATCAGGTATTGCGAGAAGATTTTGTCCCCGGACTTTTGAAAGATAAGATAGTGCTTTTCGGGTATCTCGGTGAGGAATTTGGAGCCGCCCAATGGGAGGATAAGTTTTTTACTCCGTTGAATCCTAAAATTGCAGGAAGAGCCAACCCAGACATGTTTGGGCCTGTGATACATGCCAATATTGTATCTATGATATTAAATCGCGACTACGTTGATAGTTTTAGCAGTTTTACGGAAAACTTAATGGGTGTGATCTTATGTTTTCTAAATGTACTTCTGTTCTCGTTGATCTACAGAAAAATGGGTGCCTGGTATGATGGTACTACCAAACTTATTCAGGTGATTGAAGTGCTACTCATACTTTTCCTGATTATCTATGTCTTCTCCTGGAAGAGTTTCAAACTTGAGCTGACCGTGGGACTATTTGCAATTGCTTTGGCCGGAGATTTGCTGGAAGTGTACTACGGTGTCATTAAAAACCTTTTTAGTAAGAAAACTTTGGTTAAAGTTGTAAATTTAGGTTCTAAAAAGAGAGTAGGAGATAGTGATGAGGAGGCAAAGTCATAAAAAATCATAACCTGCTGTTTACCATTGTAGTACTAACGGTATATAAGGTTGATTACTTAAAAAATCGTATTGAATATTAAAATTATTAAATAAACCAATCATGAAACGCAAATTGTCAATCTTAGCGCTGTTATTTTTTGTAGCAGGCGTGTCTTTTGGTCAGAGTTACACATTCAAAGTATTGGCCAACAAAGGGGATAACAAAGTAAAGTCTGGAGCCGAATGGCAGCCCCTTAAAACCGGAGCATCTCTTCAGGAAAATGATGAGTTGGAATTATCTGACAACTCTTATCTTGGTTTGATTCACACTACTGGTAAAACCATAGAAATAAAAGAAGGCGGAAAGCATAAGGTAGCTGATCTTGCCGCAAAAATAAATACAAGTGGCTCAAGTGTCACTAGCAAATATGCTGATTTTGTATTGAGCAAAATGTCGGCAGAAGGCAAAAAGAATAGATTAAGTGCTACTGGAGCCGTTCATAGAGGATCCAATGATGCCATCACTGTTTTTATGCCAAGTTCTGTTGGTGTGTTTAACGATGAGGCTATTATAAGATGGGATTCGTTGGAAGGCAACAATAACATGTATGTAGTTACGCTTAACAATATGTTTGGTGATGAGCTATTGACTATAGAAACTGATGAGCCTAACATTGAAATTGATCTTAAAAATGAGCAATTATCTAAAGAAAATGTAGTGCTACTTTCAGTGAGGTCAAAAGATGATGAGTCTGTAAAGTCGAGCACTCATGCAATCAAAAGATTACCAGAAGCAGATGCAGAAAAAGTAAAGTCTACGCTGAATGAGCTCATGACAGATGTTGATGAAGAAACAGCTCTGAATAAATATATTCTGGCTGGCTTTTATGAAGAAAACAATCTGTTGGTTGATGCACTCACCAGCTATGAGCAGGCTATCAAATTAGCTCCTGAAGTAGAAAGCTATAAAGAAGCTTATGTAGAATTTCTATTGAGAAATAGATTGGGAGAGTAAAACATTTTGATATTCAATAAAAAGGCCATTCGCTTAAAAGCGAATGGCCTTTTTACCTTTATACCAATGCTTTTTATTTTACTTTTATTGTGGCCTTAGTTACTTTCACTTCCTTTAGTGGTAAGGTAACTGAAAGTATTCCGTTATTATATGCCGCGTTTATCTCATCGGTATTAATATTTTCTCCAAGAGTAAATGTTCTTGAAAACTTACCGTAAGCAGATTCTCTTTTCACGATCTCAATATTCTCGGCAATCTTTCTTTCACCCGATATTGTTAATTGATTTTCATTTAAATCAATAGTGAAGTCTTCTTTACTCATACCTGCAACGATCATTTGAAGCTCAATCTTAGAATCATCTTTGATTATATCAACTGTAGGTGCGAAGTGAGTATTTCTATCGCTTCTCAAGGCATTTTCTAACAAGTCTCCAAATGTGCCAGGGACAAAATCTGCGAGTGGGTTATATCTTACTAGTGTCATTGTTTTTGTGATTTTTTGTTTACTTAATTTATTTCCTACCTACTCATCATTGAAAATTATACCAACTCTATTTACTTGCAGTTTTAGTTAAAAATAATGACATAATGTCTTATTTATTAATTTTAACTTATCTTAATAAGACATAATGACATAAAAAAGCGTTTTTTGCTACAAATGCAGATTTAAATATATTTACGGCTTATCTGAAGGATTTATGAATGATAGACTGAAAAATTTGCTCAAGGCATTAGGGCCCGGGATTGTATTTGCAGGCATGTGTATTGGAGTTTCTCACCTTGTACAGTCAACGAGAGCCGGTGCAGACTATGGTTTTGCTTTATTAGGTGCGGTAATAGCTGCTAACCTTTTTAAGTACCCATTTTTTGAGTTTTCATCCAGGTATACGGGAGCCACAGGAGTGAGTATTTTAGATGGCTATGCTAAAGTGGGGAAGTGGATTTTGTGGCTTTATGGTATTATGAGTTTTGTGACCATGTTTATCGTAACTGCTGCAGTTACTTTTGTGGCTGCAGGTCTTTTAGGGAATCTGCTCGGCTTTGATCTCACTACTGATGTCTGGGCGATTATTATATTGCTCGTTTGCCTGAGCATTTTAGCCAGTGGCAGATACAATGCCTTGGATAGCCTCCTCAAAGTGGTGAGTGCAGTATTATTGCTATCCACTATAATTGCTT
Organism: Fulvivirga sp.; assembly: GCA_965227525.1. Classification (GTDB taxonomy): domain Bacteria; phylum Bacteroidota; class Bacteroidia; order Cytophagales; family Cyclobacteriaceae; genus Fulvivirga. The sequence continues at coordinate 1,584,154 of OZ245762.1, forward strand.
TCGTTGCTGCTTTCACAAATGGTAGACCACCCACAGCTGAAGGTTTTGTACCTAAGGAGGTATTAAATGCAAGTGGTATTATATTCTTAATTGCACTAATGGGCTGGATGCCTACTGCTGTTGATATGTCTACCTGGACAGGTCTGTGGGCTGAGGCACGGACGAAGCAAACCAAATATAGACCTACCATGAAGGAAACCTTATTAGATTTTAATATAGGCTATATATTCACTGCTATACTTGCCTGTATATTTTTGTCTCTGGGTGCTTTGGTTATGTATGGTTCGGGCACTGAGCTCTCAAATAGCTCACCGGTTTTTGCCGGTCAGATTATAAGCATGTATACTGCTTCTATTGGCGAGTGGAGTTATTTGATTATTGCCGCTGCGGCATTTAGCACGATGTTTAGTACTACAATCACGGTTTTGGACGGGTACGGTCGAACGATGACCCGAATCACAAAGTTATTGAGAGGTAGTGAGCCAAAGTATAACTATTTTTTTTGGATTGTAATTACAGGTATTGGTGGCTTTTTAGTGATTTCTCAATTTCTCAATGACCTAAAGAGCCTGGTAGACCTGGCTACTATTGTTTCCTTTGTGATTGCTCCATTAGCCGCTTTCTTAAATTACAGGGTTATATATTCAAAAGAAGTGGATCAATCGCTTAGGCCAAAAAGGTGGTTAAAATGGCTGGCATTGGCTGGTTTGGTGTTTTTATCGGCATTTACATTGGTGTATTTTTATATACTTATTGCGCTGTGATTTGGATAAATATATTATTCTTAAAAAATTTGAAATTAAGTATTGCATAATTAAAATCGAACCTCTAATATTGCATTCCATTTTGAGAGAAACACTTGAAATGGCCTTCACAAATGAGTGATTGTACAACTAAAATTCCCCCTTAGCTCAGTTGGTTAGAGCGGCTGACTGTTAATCAGTAGGTCCTTGGTTCGAGTCCAAGAGGGGGAGCGAAATCCAATAAAAACCCTTGTAAATCCATGATTTGCAAGGGTTTTTGCTTTTGGGTCAAGTTATAGGTCAAGTTATTTGTGGTTTGTATAATTAATTATAAGTAATTATAATTATCATATGTTTGATGAACTGACAAATTTAATTTACCAAATTTCAATAACCTTATCGGTTTATTTTGTTTTCATAAAATACATTTCAAATATTCATTGTTCAATATTCAACTTTGAACCCCTGGTGTTTTATAGATCTTACAGCATTACCAAGTGGTACTTTTTGAAAACAAAGGAATACCCAGACGTTAAGTTAATCAAACTTCCCTATTTTAATAAGTCCATTTTAGCGTATCCAGAAGACTCACTTTCACTGGAAATGTTGGAACTTGAAAAAACTATTGATATGATTAGGGTAGAAACAAGCAATGTTGATATGGCGTCTATCGTAAGGGATTCATTATCTGTTCAGAAAAATTTATGCGCTCACAGATTAAATGAATTTAATGTCGGAAGACACTTAATCGAAATTCATAAGAATTCGATGAAATCAGTTTTCTCACATAACAAATTGGAGGTAATTTCTAAAACCAATCGAGAGACTCCTTCCATTGAAATATTTTTGAATGGAACCACTTTTGCGGATATAACTTCAATACTTGAGGCCCATGGTTATTTGATCAGTAAAAGATGGGCCAAAACTGCTAAAGTCTTAGGCTACTTCATACATAGCATTCAAAAACTCGGTTTTTATGATCACCCAGAGTTTGGTAACAAATCGCTGCAAGCTGATATTTTTAAAGACGCTTTTAATTTCAAACGCACGACAAAACAAGTTGCGGATCATATTCAATGTAAGGGTGAAGAGCAGGAAAAGTATCTTGATACCTTTAAAAAGATGTTTGGAAGTTTTTTGGAAGAAGAATAGAATTATTTTGGAATGAAAGAAATGGATTAATTTCAAACTCATCTATAAACTTGGTCTAAATTTTAATCACTAAAAAAGACCAAGAAATGCAGCAGAGTACCAATAAAAATACAGAGTTCAATTCACAAGTCTTTTCTTTTAGATCTTTAAAGCAAACTTTGCAGTTATTAGATTGCTCTAAGTTCTACTTATATAAGTTAATTAATAAAGGAATACTACACCCCTATTATATGGAAAAGGACGATAATGGGGATCCTACAGGTAAACCATATTTCAAAGTAGAGGAGATATCCCAAGTATTTTTTAAAGCAGGTAAATAAAAACCCACGGAAAATCCGTGGGCCATATATTCATGTTTTAGTCGGGAAACTATTCGTGAATATAAGGATTCCTATTCAATTATTAAACAAAATCCTTATGTCATTTCAGCTTTGTTCTGATGACCTTCCGGAAAGATTGGAGTACGGACAGGTATTAAAGAATCTTCAATTATCAATTTGCTCACATAACAAGAAGTATAGACAGGCAAGTAAAAATAGGCTTAAATCAGGCCATATTCGATTGCTTGAAAACATTGTAAGGCTGGCTGTTAAGAAATACAATCATCGAAAAGAAGATAGAAAGTCAATAGAATTAAAAAGTAAAATATCCTCTTTAGCAACTTTAATCCAGGTCGATGAAAAGACGATAAGAAATCAGTTGATCCGATTGGAGGTTTTCGATTTTGTAATCGTTCAACGAACATTTAGGGGTATAAGAATTTCTATCAATTTACAACTTATTTCTTTTTTACCTAAGCGGAAAAAATTACCCCCTTTAGATAAAGAACTTACTTGTGAAAGTAAAGATAATACTACTAGCCATGTTGATAAGTTGATAAGTGCATTTCGGCTAGATGGAAAAAAAACGGGATGTCAAAATTCCAAGAACAACAGGAAAGAGGGAGCCGGGTCTGGGTTAAAATTTGCAGGTTTCAATCCGAGATCCGGCCCTTTTTCTTACCAAACCATTCAATTTTTCAAAGAACTTAAGTCCACCTGTTATCCAAAAGCAATTTTTTCCATGCAAAGAGAGCATAACATTAAAAAAATCATTCAGGAACAGGTTTTAACGGACAATTTCCTCGATCCCGATGATGTGCTCAGGTATAACCGAATGGCTCTTTTGAAGGCAAGGAATTGGTTCGAGAAGAGGCCTAAGTTTAAGATCCCGGAGCCTGAATATTTTCTCAAGAAGCACACTAACCTTGCTTTTTGCTTCAGTAGAGCTAAAGATTGGCTTGCGGTGAGTCAAATTGAGAGAGCTAAACTGAGGGCGTCCAGGCGGGAAATTTCATTTGCTGATTTAGTTAGGGGAATAAGACGCTATAGAGACAATATTTCATTTAAGGAATCTCTAAATCTTATCAAATGAACTTCTCTGAAAGCATGAAAACACGTGCCCAGACAAAAATGTGGGTAAAGTGGAAGGAGCCTGTTAATGGATATACCGATATGATTTATTACAGCTTCGAAACAAAGTCGAGTCTGAGTAAAAATGATATTTATTATGGTATGAACAAACTGGAAAGGCTGCTGGAAATCAGGTTGAAAGGACTGTATGCCGTTGCTATCATTTATGACACGAAGACAGGTAAAGAGATAAAAAGATTCTCCTGATAACACATGATAACATCAAATAACATTAGATAACAGATTATATCACTGATAACATATGTATAAATTATGGCTATAATTATTTCAATGGCAAACGAAAAAGGAGGTGTGGCCAAGACAACCAGCGTTGCATCGATAGGAAGTGTTCTTTCCAGAAAAGGATTTAAAACCCTACTTCTTGATCTGGATCCCCAGGCAGATCTAACAATTTCTCTGGATGTTGAAGCCATGGATCGAAACATCTATGATTGTGTGTTTAATCATAGAAGGATCCTGGCCAATAAGGTTAACGAAAATCTGGTTTTGGTTGGTGGAGACCCTCGATTTAACCCAATTGAATTTATGGATGCTCTAAAGCGGGATAAGGAGTTTGAATTTGAAAATCCCAGGCTAATATTGAAATCCGTTTTAGAGGAAGTGAAAGATAAAGCTGACTTTGTTTTATTGGACTGTGCACCAAATAGAGAAATTATCACCCAAAATGCCCTGGCAGCTTCGGATTATGTCCTAATTCCAAGCGAAGCACATAATTTTTCTGTAAATGGTATAAATAACATTATTCAATACATAAATGGGTTTCAACAAAAGCTTAATCCTAATCTAAGACTTCTCGGAATTTTTCTTACCAGATTCCGTAAGAATACGGCTATCCATTCAGACATGCTTGAATGGTTTATTGAAAACTACTCAGAGGATTTATTTAAAACGGTTATAAATGAAAATATAACCCTACAGGAAGCCACTCAAATGGGCAGAGAGCTCATTGATCATCAGGAGATGAAAAACGAACAGAAATTAGTCAAATCGAAAAGTGTATTTACAGGATTAATGAACTACAATATGCTTGTGGATGAAATTTTAAATCGACTGGATTATGAAAAGAGAGACATTTAAAGCCGGTGCCAAACGACCCAATAGAAATGATCCTGTAGCAAACGATATGTTCGGTGGTGAGAGAGCTGATCGAATTAAGGATCGATTTGATAAAAAAGTTGATGATGTCAAGGATGAAAAACTGAAAACATTATTTGTGAGAGATGTTGACAAAGATACCCTAGAGAAAATCAAAGATATTGTCTACACTGAGAAAACTGAAAATGATCCTTTTTCCAACCAAAGTAAGATCGTAAACAGGGCTTTGGAAGATTTTATAAATAACTACCCAGGTAAAATAAAGCATCGACCAAAATGGCTTAAAGAGCAAGAGGCAAAGAAGTCACGCAAGTGATTTTTTCCATTTCGCCCAGTTCACATCTCGGTATAAACCACCCTTAATTTGTACTCTTTCGAGTAGGCATTTATGTATTGGTGTATTATAGTAATATCGTTTTGAATTAGTAAAATAAATGTAATGGTAAGCAGGCTATAGAATTGTATTACAATTCTTGACATTTAAGACCGTGTTGTCAGAGCAAATTTCTATTTTAAATGAAGCAAATAATATGAAGCAAAAGAAACGTAAGATCTATAAAGTCAGTACCATCAGATGGCAACTGGAAGACTATGAAAAACTACGAGACCACTGTAATGCTCTAGGTGAAAAACCTAGCTCATTTATAAAAAAGCTTGTATTCAAAAGGCTCAAAATTAAGAGTGGTAAAGAAGTGAAAATCTTAAATCCTAAACTTGATCGTGAGGCGATTATATCTATAAATCGATTAGGTGTTAACATTAATCAAATTGCAAAGTCTCTTAATCGAAATGTGTATCCTAATTCTGAAAACATGCAGTATCAATTAAAAGAAACAATGGAAGTTCTACTATCAATAAAGTCTTCGATGGATTCCAAAAATTACAAAACGTAATAGCAGGTATCGGACATTGGCGGATTCTCATTTTTAAACTCAACACCTTTTAATAAAAACCATTCGTAACAAATCTCATAAAGAAGAGTATCAAATGATTTGCCCTCTTTTTCACAAAGCACATTGATTTCATCCGAAATAGGATTAGAAATTTCATAAACAGGATAGTTAGGGGGTATAAGGCCCTCAGGTATTTTCTTGCTCTTAACACCTGATATATTTAACCCTCGATGTATCTTAATGGGGAGGTTTAATTTTTCAACCTTCTCCTCAAGTAGTTTAATGACCACTGGTATCTTCTCAGCAGTGCGTAACTCACTTAGTGTAAGTTTAGCCTCTTTCGGTAAACTAAAGGAATTATCTTGTTTTATCTTGTAAGCTTTAAGGTCATGAAGCATTTGTCGCTCCATGCTTTTAATTCGTGAGTTACTTTCAGCTGTTATTATTATGGAAGAGTAAAAATCAAATTCAACTTTTAAGTCTCTTTGCATGGTCATAACTCGATGGATCAGCGAGCCGGTAATACCAATTTTCACTAAGTCAAAATCTTTAAATTTTAGAATATATAGTACCATATGAGAATAATTAAAACAAACTAAAATAACGCATATATGCGTTGATTCAAAACAATAAAGGTTCGGAGTTTGGTTGTGTGATAAAAAACCGCAACCAAAAGCTATTAAATCATTTTGGAGCACACCTTCGTAGGCTCCGGACCGACAAAGGCCTTAGCCAAGAGGAACTTGCTTATCAGGCCGACATACCCATAAGCCAGGTGGGTAGGATTGAAAGAGGAGAGGTAAATGTAACAATCAGTACAATTCATCAGATATCACTTGCATTAGGTTTAAGCTTAACCGACCTTGTCAATTTTGGATCAAATCCACTAAATTAACAGACAAGAAAACAAGCTTAGATATGAAATTGGCAATAGTCGGAAGCCGTAGCTTCGATGATTATGATCTTCTGGAAGATACTTTAAATAGCTACTCCAAAATTGACTTAATAATTTCCGGAGGCGCAAAGGGCGCAGATCACTTAGCAGAAAAGTATGCAAAAAGTAAAAATATTGAACTTAAAGTTTTCAAGCCTAACTGGAGCAAGCATAAAAGAGGAGCTGGCCAGGAAAGAAATAAATTGATCGTTGAAGCATGTGATGAATTACTTGCTTTTTGGGATGGCCAGAGTAAGGGGACTAACTTTACAATTGGGTATGCAGAAAAAATAAATAAGTGTGTCAACATAGTTGATTTTGCCAGGTAGTAATTACCGACAGTTCAATAGAATAGATATGTCTTGAATGTTAATGATAATACCGACATTTGTCCCATTGCAACGTATAGGGTTAGAAAATTTGACTGTGAAGATTCACTAATTATATCCCAGTAAAGTAACCTCAAATTCAAATGACCAAAAAACGACCTACAAAATCTGAACAACAACAAAAGAATGAAGTTGCAGTTGCCTTAAGTCAATTATTCGGAGCAGAAGTTGTACCTAAGGATCATTTTAATGAAGTTAATAGGGAGAGAGAAAGTCTTCTTAAAGAGACTAAAGAATATGAAAAGTTACAGGTTCAATTGGTTGGGTATTATTGCAAATTTCTAGCATTTAAAGATTATCATACCAAATGGAAGCCAACAACTCGGAAAATTGAAATGCGAACTAAGAAACTCGCTAAAGAAAATTTGATGGTTGACTTTTATGGCATCCCTAAGACTGTTCTTGAAAACATAGAAGAAGCTTATAAATGTTATATTAACGGTCAAGAGATAGCTGCATATTTAATGATATTGCGAACAGTTGAACTATCTATTAACCACCTATACGACCCTTCACAAAACCGCAATAAGGATTTTGTACCAACAAAGAAAAAATTAGAATGGGTAAATAAGAACTTCTCACTTGGAGCTGAGTATGCGATAATGAAAGGTTATATTGAGGGGAGAAACGAGGTAATACATAATATTCATAAACCAACGGAAAAACAGATGTTAGCAGCTTTTGAAACTGTTAACAATTTGGTCAAATTTTTAGTCAAACTAAAACCCAAAGACTAACGTCTATATCATAGAATCTCTAAATATCAAACGAGACTTTATAAATGGAATTACATGGATAAATTCACCAATCCATTAGGTAAAACCCTAATACATTAAAGTTTAAGAAAATTATTTCCGCCTATAAGTGAATTTCATAAGGTATAAACTATCTTTAATTGTATTTAAAGTTGTTTAACTTAGACGATGGCTCGAGAAGAGAACGCATTTGTTACACCCCAACAAGCGCTGAATAACACTTTCCAAAACAGAAGGTTTTTCGAGGTTGGATATTGAGAGCTTTAGAAATAACCGATCTAAATTCATTAGAGTACTGGATGAAAAGAAAGTAAGGCTAGTCCAGACACTTAGTAAACAATTAGATTTAATAGGTTGACAAAGATTTGAGATAGGGCTGCTGAAGAAATGGAATCATGAAAAGAAAACTATTTATTTGCTACTCACATAAAGATGAAAAAGTCAAAGATGCTATAACCGATCATTTACAAATATACGATCAAGAGTTGGATATATGGAGTGATCGCAAAATTGCAGTTGGGGATGAATGGAAACAAAAAATATTTAATTCAATTGAGACGTGTAATGGTGCTGTTTTAATCGTGTCAGTTGATTTTCTCAATTCAAAATTTATTAAAGAAGTAGAAATTCCCAGGTTACTTAAAAGAGCTGAAAAAGATGGGACAGGAATTTATCTATTCATAGCTAAAAAATGTGATTGGCAAAGTAGAGAATTTTTAAGTGCTTTACAGGCAAGACCTTTGGATGGTAGAGCTTTTCATTCTTTTAAAGGTCATGGAAGAGACGATGTTCTTTACAATTTCGCCAAGGAAGTCAAAGAGAGAGTACTTTCCGATGTAAAATTATCTTCGCATGAAGATCGTACCTCGTCTGATAAGAATTCCAAAAAAGGAAACTTTTTAAATCAATTAACAGATTTTTTTAATCTAAACTATGCTGAATTTAATTTTCTACCGCTTTACTATTTAACAAATATATTTCCATTTAAGGGAGATAAAGTTAAGTATATATCATATGAACAATTTACTTTATCAAATGACAACGTAGATTTATATAATCTCATTTCAAATGTTACGGTTGAAGAGTCCAAAAATGATCTCGAAATAAAAGGAAATTATTCGAATTCAGATAAAGAGGAAATTAAAAAGTTCATCCATATACTTAACAACAACCTTATTTTCAATTTGAGAAAGATCTCAACAAATGATTATGTATCAATATTATATAAATCAAAGTCTTCTAAAATAGATTCGCTTCATGCTAATTATAATTTCTTTGAGATACTCAGTATTTTGCAAATTAAGCCTATATCATTAGAGGAAAAAATTAAGCTGGCATATACCCACTATGAACTAAGAAACTACTTTGAATCAGCTCAAATGTTCCTTGAAGTGGCGACTATAGCATATGAAAAGTCATTTTATGCTCTATATTTCATTGCCCAATTTAACCTTAAGAAATTAACCATATTTGTTCGAAATCACCTTTATGATGTTGAAGGACAAAAAGACTTGATAGAAAAGTTAGAAAAAATAGATATTGATGCAGTTTTTGAGGATGTTAGACATAAGACCAATAACAATTTTGAAGTAATAAAGTATATCTATTCAACAAGTTTTCATACAGATAAAAAGGAAAATATTGCAAGGGAGCTGCGAGAAATTCGCAATATTATTCGAGATCAAAATTATGGAGGCTGGAGTTCTAAAAACTATTATACCGCCTTATTAAATGAATATCTTGAAGCCCTATCCTTTTTATCTAAGAACTACATAATTTATGATCAATTCAATGAGTTTCAAGAGTTAACTCATGATTATGTTGAAGGCTATTTTAGCTGCTTTAAATTAAATAAAAACCAGCCAGGTAAAATTGAATATTTGACTAACTATAACATTCGAATTATCAGCACTTACTGTCGGCCTGAATTTTTAAGAAAATTATTAAATCGACTAAATTTATTTGAGATTACACTAGAAAATGGAAGTGATCTCATTGCTCTAGCCATTTCTTTAATTGACAATGCAGAAAAGATTCAAGAAAATAATGACAATTTTGATTTTGTTAAATTTCAATTTTGGCCTCAGTTTAACGTGCTGTTTAGCAATCTGATATCACTAATTAGTGTATCAAACTTGCGATCTGATGAAATTGATCAAATTGGAGAAAGGGTCCTCACTTATATTTCTTCAGAGAAGAACTTATTTTCGAGTTCTTTCTATTCATTAAATTATTTTTTTAGCAAAAAGGGACATTTAATATCACCTGCTATTTTGTTAAAATTCTTATTTAAACTTAATGAAAACGAAGTAAAGTTGAATTATAGAACACTTCAGGTGATAAGTTTTAAACTGTATGATAAGTATTCTGATTACAAATTACCTAGTGAGCAATTAACCAAACTTAAACTGACATTTAAAAATGCCCTCGAAAAAAATTCTGACAACCTATATTGTACTTATTTAGCAAAGATTATAGAAAGACAAGATGAAGAAGTAAAAAATACGGTTATTAAGAGATTACATTCTAATTTTAATAATGACCTGTACTACTTTTCTTCCTTATTTGATTTAATTGATTTCGACCAGTCACTTTACGATCAGTTTTTTAAGAGTATTACACCAGGAAGTGGTATGCCGGAATTTCCGTTCGGGCCAAAAGATAGAATCCATGTGAGGAATTTAAATGAGGTTTTTAATTTAACATTTAAATATAACCTACCTATTGATTGTAAGTTTGATCAATTTCGATCGATCGATCCATACTATGAATGGCTCATTGATTTAGATAGTTTTGACTATTCAAAATTCGAGGTTGAATGGATAAACAAGTATGATACAAAGCATTATTATGCACATTATAAAAAGTCATCCGTACTTAGAAAGTACTTGAAATCCTATTTAAAAAATAATGTGGATGATATAATTCAAAGAACTTACTTTAGTATCTATGAGAATTAAACTATTACCTAAGGAGCTGTAATTGGAGTATTTTTATGAGGCCTGTTTATATCATTTATTCTAAATGGTAGATATTTTTGATGCAATAATCCAATGATAAATGAATAAAAAGAACAAAATACCCAACTTAAATACAGCCTTGATAATTTTTTTGATCATTGCATTGGTGGTCATTTTCGTTATAAGCTTTGGTCAAGTAGGTTCCGAGGATATCAAAACCCCGAAAGAGTTTAAAGAGGATAAACCCCGGGCTCAGATAAGATATAGACGGCTGAGTATTTTAATTGAGAAAAAAAATGAGCTGAAGAGCAAATTAGACAAGAAATTCTTGTGGATGTTTTTTATGGTTAGGTTCGGCCTTGTTAGCCTTTGGGGTATCATGATGTACTTATTCTTCGTGATCGGGTGGATCACTGACTTAGAGGATTTTCTTATCTATTCAGAAGCTAGTCTGCTAGTTATTTTTACCTTCAATTTTCTCACTTTTGGTAATCTCACCAATCTCAATAACTATATTGATTTGATTAAAACCAGAACTAAGAATTGGGCCTATGGTAAATATCTAGGCCTTAAAGAAGACATCAATCAATTGGAAGTTGAACAAGATAAAATAAGATTAGAGATTACAGCAGACGATATTATTATTGAAGGTAATCAAAGTAGACAGGTAAACAAATAAGTAGTAATGCAAGATGAAATAATTAAATGGCTAAACTATTGGAAGCATAGTCTTGCAGATGGTGGAAGACTGGCAGTGGATTTTAAAAAACGGCCCTTTATAGAAGTGGACCACCCTGATCTTGAGAAGGGCTATTTGCCCCCGGATAAAGTCAAGACGTTATTTGAAAAGGAAGAAATTAAAAAAAACAAGGATCTTGGTATTGTAAAAAGAGATAACCCCGATTGGGAGTCACTTCCTGAGTTAGAAGTATTAATCAGTCCAATAGTTCTTAATCCGAGGCCAGAATATATGCAATTCTTAAAGGCTAAACAGCCCATTTATCCATATTGGCTATCCGCTAAACTATATCCTAATGGTAGATTGTCTGTTCCTGACGAAAATTGGTTACCAACAGTTGCAAGAAATGTTTTATCTGTAGGAGATTTGGCTGTGGGAGATTTTGTTTTCAGTACTATTGAATTGGTTGATAAAGTGGCAACATTAGTTCAAGAAAGATATGATGATTGGGTTGAATATTGGGAATACCACAAAAAGTCGTTTCAATTTTTAACTGGTCAAAGCCTGAATAATTATGAAGTGGAAGAGTTTGAGACTTTAGACCGCTGCCTTGCATTTGTAGCGGACGAAAAACGTCAGCCATCCGTACATATTACTAACCTCTATGAGTATTTAACTACTTCAGACATTCAGCCGCCAGAACTTCTGAATCAGATTATCGCCCATAAAAAGGAAAGTGATAAGCGGCCATTGTCTCAAGAGAACTATATGGAAGTTAATCATCTACATGTTGGGCAAATGTCTGATAAATTCCCTTTGTCATTGACGCAACGTCAATCCCTTTTTACAATACTAAATGATAAAAAGGAGAAAGTTTTTGCGGTGAATGGCCCACCAGGGACTGGGAAAACGACTCTTTTACAAAGTGTTGTAGCTAATGCCTTTGTTCAGGCTGCTATTGATGGTAAAGATGCCCCAGTCATACTCGCCTGCAGTACAAATAATCAGGCCGTTACTAATATTATAGACAGTTTTGCTAAAACAGAATCTAAACTTGGACAGTTTGGTGTAAGATGGCTACCAGATTTTGAGGGTTTCGGTACCTATCTCCCTTCATCTTCGAAAACCGCAGAAGAGCTAAAGGGCATTAATCATATTCAAGGAGGTAGTGGAACTTTTGATCATATGGATCAAAGCGAGTACCTACAGAAGGCTGAAACAGAATATTTAGAGTACTTTGAAAATCACAGCAAACAGACAGCACTAACCATTGAAGAATGTGCAGATAGTCTTCAAAGCATTCTTATAGAAAGACAAAACAGTCTCGTTGAGACAAAGTCTGTTTGGGAAGAATATTTAAAAGTCAATTCTCACTTTAAATCAAACTATCGCTCCCTTGAAGTAATTCGCTCTTATTATGAAGATGAAATAGTTAATTTGGATAGGGTCGAGGGTGAAATTGAGGAGTTATCCCTATACCAAAAAGAAGTCCTCACTTATTTTAGAAATGAGTCATTACTTCGGAAAATCGGATGTTTTTTTAAGATAAGGTCTTCTTTGGCTAATAGAGATGCTGAGCTAAAAATGATAGTTCAAGATAGCCCAATTAGCTTTGCTGGTATTTCGTTTCGAGTACAAAGCGAAATACTTAATTACCTAACGGAACAACTCCAATTACTTAAATCAATAAAAAAAGTCTTTAAAAAATGGACAAAATGGAAGGATGAAAATGGTTACAAATCGAATCCATTCAATCCTGAGTTTTTTGATCATATTGACATTAATTTACGACATGAGTGTTTTTGGTTGGCTGTACACTATTGGGAGGCCAGATGGATATCGGCAACGAGATTTATCGAAAATGAAAACTTTGGAGAACGAGGACGAATAAATTACTGGAAAAGGAAAGCAATGGTTACTCCTTGTTTTGTAAGCACATTTTACATGGCTCCGAAATATTTTTCTTATGTATTTACATTAGAAGAGTATGATAATGGTAAACCTATATGGCAATCCATTCCATTAATAGAATTTGTCGACCTATTGATCGTGGATGAGGCCGGCCAGGTAAGTCCGGAAGTAGGAGCTGCAACATTTGCTTTAGCAAAACGAGCCATAGTTGTTGGTGATGTAAAGCAAATTGAGCCTGTGTGGAACATAACAACCACTGTTGATAAGGAGAATTTAGTTAAACACAAGCTTGTTTACTCTGTCTCAGCAAAATCTAAGTATGCTTCAGTTGGAAACATCATGTCTCTTGCTCAAAATTCTACTTTATACTACAGTGGTTTAAAAGAAGTAGCAGAAAAAGGGTTAATGCTGAGAGAACACAGACGATGTTATAATGAGATAATTAATTATTGTAATGTGATGGCTTATAATGGGGTGCTTCGCCCAATGCGAGGAAGTCATAACAATAATGGCTTATTCAAACCAATGCTTCATATTCATATAAAGGGTCAATGTCATAGTAAATGGCAATCAAGAAGTAATAGCATAGAGGCAGATGCAATTACCAAATGGCTTATATCGAATAAAAAAACTATTGAGGAGTTTTATGAAAAACCTATTGAAGAAGCGGTTGGAATCATTACTCCGTTTACCGGCCAAAAATATGAGCTCAGCAAAAGAATAAAATCTGCAGGACTTAAGACCAATTTGATGAAGATTGGAACAGTACACTCGTTGCAAGGTGCAGAGAGAGAAATAATACTATTTTCAAGTGTCTATACAAATGATGATGGAATAAGTACTATGTTTTTCGATAGGGATAATAAACCGAACATGTTGAATGTGGCAGTTTCACGTGCACAAGACAGTTTTATTGTTTTTGGGGATAAAGGAATCCTTGATTCTGATAGAAATACACCATCAGGAATACTTTCGAAGTTTTTAGAACCTTTCGTGTTTTAGATATATAGATGGTATAAGACAGCACTGATATAAGCATTATGCAAACTTTATATTCAATTGGCTTTAACACAGCTCAATCTTTCCAATCCAATTACATAACCTAGAATTAATGCATATGTTTAAACTTTGTATCACCATGCTATTTTTCTCTAGTTCAATTATTGTTGGATATACTCAAGGAGAAAATCTTGTTTTTAATCATGATTTTGAGAAAAAGCAATATTGCCCTTATCAATACACGATCAAATCTGATAAATTACCTTTTTTGGGGTGGTATTCGCCCAGTGAAGGCACACCCGATTTATTCGATCATTGTTCGGAAGTTAATGGTGTACCCAAAAATTTCGCAGGTGTCTCACAAGCCAAAAGTAGAGATGCCTATGCCGGATTGTATTTGGGAGCAAAACGACAAGATTATAAAGAATACCTATCACAAAAATTACAAAAGCCAATAACCCCAGGGGTCTACAAGTTAGAACTATTTGTCAAACTGGCTAGTTTCAGTGGATATCAAGTTGATTCTCTACATCTGGCATTCGACAATAAGCCTCTAACATATAACTCAGACAAGACAATTGATTGCCATCATTTCTTAATTGTAACGAATATGTCATTAAAAGATGTTCAAAACGATAATTGGCAAATAATTACAAAAGAAATCACAGTTCATGACACCGTTGAGTACCTATCAATTGGTAACATGGAACCTTATGACCAAATGACTCTTAGAAAAAGAAATATTACTAAAAGAAAAAGTACTATGGTTGATGATTTTGCTTTCTATTATATTGATGATGTATCGATAACGCAAAATACCCAAGCATCACTATTATATTTTCTTAATCACAAGAAACCATTCTCTTTAAATAAAGTATATTTCGCTTTCGATAGTTATACAATACCACAAGAATCCTCCCAACAGTTACAACAACTGAGTAAGTTTCTCACAAAACAAAAAGACGCCAAACTGACTATATATGGATATGCAGATTCAGTGGGGACTAAAAGTTACAATCACATTCTTTCACTGAAGCGCGCCAATCAAATCAAACTAGAATTATTTATGTATAACGTTGATACATCAAGAATTTCTATTGCACCAATGGGTGAAGTACCTGGCATTAGTCCCAATCACATGAATCGAAAGGTGGAATTTTTTATAGAATCTCTAAAAGATTGAAGATGTCAGAATTGTAAGAAAGACGCACCAAAGGAAAGGACCTATAATG
Source organism: Fulvivirga sp. (assembly GCA_965227525.1). GTDB lineage: Bacteria > Bacteroidota > Bacteroidia > Cytophagales > Cyclobacteriaceae > Fulvivirga. Next base: position 1,599,368 of record OZ245762.1, read on the forward strand.
CACACCTTGACGCGAATTTTAAAAAAGCCTTGCTAAGTTTGTTATATTCACTAAAAGAACCTTTGCAATATAACAGACTCCTTGAGTTTATAAAATAATTCTCATATTTACGAAATAACTCATACTCTGAGTTAAACCTCTTTTTAGAAAGTGATTATTATGATGTTGAAGGTAGTAGGACATTCCTATGGTCTTTCTGATCGTACGTTGTTAAGTCTTATTTTTGAGCATAAGCATTGCCGTTCCATTAAAGTGCATTATCATAATGATCCTAATCATTTTGTTGAAACGACTGTGGAAATTTTCACGGAATATGGTGATAAAATTTTAATGAAAAATTGAGTTTTGCGTTTAGAGAATTGTCTTCCATGCCTCAACTTATATCATTTTAACCTAGATAATATTTCTAATATTTTCATGATACTCATTAATATGTTCTTCATGATCATGCCCACCTGAAGATTTCCGTAAAAAAATATACTTCCCGGCAATTAATCCACCGATATAAAGGGCATTGATATACTAAAACCCTGAGATTCATTGGTTATGATCGTGAGGGACAGTTTTTTGTAAGTATATTACTATAGTAATATTTACTATAAGTTAAAAATAAATATGCTATTTAAATAATATTATTACTGAATACTTTATATTAGATTAACTTTTGGCCAAAAGGACATTATTTATTTAAAATTAAATTTAGAATCATGAAAAAAAAATTTCAGATTTTGGGTGCAGTATTTCTGCTTTCAATTTCAATAACAAGTTTCGGAAGTAACTCCAAGATTGTTATTCCCCAAGAGAATTATGGCTGTAGAGATATTGCCATATGTGGTCATTTCGCACGTATTTGTGGCTTTACTGAAGAGCAATGGATTGATCGTGCTTTCGAAGTTTCAGAACAACTTTGTTAAGAGAATTATCAAACCGGGCGATGAAAATCGTCCCGGTTTTCCCAATATAAATTATAACATATGTTTATGAGAACCTTATATATTGCAATAGCCATTGTTTGTTCAAATTTTTGGCTTGTTCATGCTCAAACAGCTGGTCAAAACAATTCTATTAAATGTACTTACGGGTTGACAGCGCAAATTGACTCCACAGATGAAAATTCTAAAATCAATGAGCTTACTTCACTCTTCATTTCTAAAAGGGGATCCTACTTTGCTAGCGTGAAAGAATTACAAAAGGACTCATTAAAAAATGTAGTACTTTTAACCTCAAAACGAGATAGTCCTGTAGACTTGTCCTCTATCGATATACCTTCGACATTCTTTAGATTTAAAGTTGTAAAAATAGAAAAAGGCTCAGCCAGAATATATAACATGGTAAATGCACAAAATTACAGCTATCAAGTAAACAATAGCATTGCATGGACAGTACATAGTGAACAGAAATCTATAGCTGGCTTTAAATGTCAAATGGCCACAGGGCAATACGGAGGCAGATATTATACTGCGTGGTTTACACCAGAAATAGCTGTTTCTGAAGGTCCGTATATTTTTAATGGACTACCAGGATTGATCGTCAAGATAGTTGATGATTGTAATCATTATAAGTTTGAGCTTCTCTCATTGGAAGAAGTCGATGATTTCACCTTTAAGTTGCCGAAAAATTACATTGATACCTCTCAAGAACAGTTTCATAGTGTTCTTAAGCAGTTCAAAATGCATCCTATTCAGGAGCTTAGTAAAATCGCAACAGTAGATTGGTCAGCAGAGGATATCAAACGAATTCGTGAAAAATATGAAAAAAGGAACAATACTATTGAGCTACTGAATCAATGAAGTTAACACTTTGCACCATGACTATTCTGTTTCTCTGTATTGGAGAGATCAATGCCAGGCAACACATTGTTAGCGGAAGAGTCATGGATTTAGTGGATAACAAATCATTACCTCACACTAATTTATCAATTTCCCGCTCAGGAGAAGATGCTATTATTGGTTATTCTATTTCCGATGAAAATGGGTTTTATGAATTAGCACTAAATGGTATGGGTAGCGATTCTTTGATCATTTGTGCTAGTCACATTGGATACAAGTCCGAATCAATAATTTTATTACCTAAAACAGTAGATATCGATTTTTACTTGAGTCCTGCTCCATTGGAGTTGAAAGAAGTCACCGTTAATGGCAATTTCCCTATAACTGAAAAAGGAGATACGATTAGTTATAATGTCAGCTCCTTTCAATCACAAGAAGATCGTGTTATTGCTGATGTTTTGAAAAAAATGCCTGGTATTGAAATAGAGCAAAATGGGAGAGTTCTATACCAAGGTAATCCAATTCAAAAATATTACATAGAGGGCTTAGACTTATTGGAAGGAAAATATGCATTGGCCAATAATAACCTTTCAGCGAAAGCAGTGGATAAAGTCCAGATACTTGAAAATCATCAACCAGTCAAGTTGCTTGATAGTTTGACTTATTCTGATAAAGCGTCTTTAAATATTAAACTAAAAAAAGATATCACAGTAGCTGGTGAAACAAGACTTGGTACAGGTTTCTCTCCATTTTTATGGGATTTTGGTATTACTCCAATGTTGTTCAAAAAAAATGTGCAATTTATTGGAACATATCAGACCAATAATTTGGGGGAAAACGTTGGCTTACAATTAAAGGAATTCAATATTGATAAAGTCTTAAACAATTCACTTTACAAAAAAGAATGGGTGAACTTGCAAAAGCCCCAAACTCCTCCATTTGCTTCCGAAAGATGGCTTAATAATAATGTACATATAACATCAGGTAATTATTTAAAAAGGATGAAAAATGATTATGACATCAAGATTGGGTTTTCATACTTAAAAGACTCTCATAGTCAATCTTCCTGGACTCAGACCTCCTTTTTTACGGAATCTGATTCTGTTGGAATCATTGAAGAGAATTACTACAATTCAAATTTAAGTTCAATCAAGGGAGAGGTAATCTTTGAAAAAAATACTAAGAAAAAATATTTTAAAAACTCTTTAGATGTAGAGCGTACATGGCAGAATAATAATCAACGCCTTAATCAAAATAATGACGCTTTTCAACTTAACGTTGACAAGCCCTTTGCAACAATCAATAATAACCTAAGTCTGCTATTTCCAGCTGGAAGGAAGCTCATCGTCCTTGAATCTTCATCATCTTATTTTGATTATGGACAAAGCCTCAGAATCAACCCAGGCTCTTTTTTAAATATTCTAGGTGAAGTTCCCCAAGGAGTAGTTCAAAACGTTACCCATAAATCATTCTTTACCGATAACTCCATTAGTTTTAAAAAGAAGATTGGCTCAGCTACTATCACTCCTCTAATCGGAGTTATGCTAAACAAACAGGGGCTTGTTACTAATGTAAACCCTGTAGATACGACACAATTAGAAACATTTTCTAATAATTTAAATACTAGTCATATCAATTTTAAGGGAGAAACAGATATTGAATATAAAATCAATAATTGGGTTTTTACATTTAATATCCCAATTGTTTATCAATACTTAAATGTAAAATCAGATTTGAACGCTGATTTAAGCAATATTAACATTCAGCCACAAATATCGATCTATTCTAAAATAGGAAATTACTGGCAAATGAATGTAACAGCTAAAAAAAGAAATTATTTTGGAGGTATTGAAACTTTATATCCTGGCTATATAATTCACAATTACCGAATGTTAAAAAGAAACTCATCTGAGATTTTGACCGAAACAAAATATTCCTATGGATTTCAGCTTGAATTTAGAGAGCCAATATCTGGAGTATTTTCAAGTACCTCCTACTATTTCGGTACATCCAATAAAAACTTGATCTATAATGAGACATTAGAGGATTCGGGAGAACTCATTGCTGAAGCTGTAAGGTTGTCAAATGTTTCATATAATCACATGCTGGACTTTAGATTTTCTAAATACATTGGGTTTCTAAATACAAATCTAAAAATTAAATCTCAGCTAGGTCTATCTAGAAACCCCATTTTACTTAATGACAATCTAGTCACGTCTACTAATAAATCCCTATTAATAGAACCTTCTTTGTTTATTGACATCACTAAATGGTTGATTTGTGAATATGTTGCTACTTTTGAAACTATTGAATCTGAAATTGGTGTGCAACCCATACAACGCATCATAACGCAGAGACATACCCCTAAATTGATAGTCTACCTTCCAAAAGACCAGATTATAGAAATTGAGGGTGAATATTATCATAATGACTTTTTTAATGTAGATAAAAACTATTTTTTAAATTTAGGATATCGATATGTAATGCCTAAAAAGGGGGTTAACGTTATGCTAAGTTGGAACAATATTTTTAACCATTCTGCTTTTACAATGATATCCAAAGACACATACACTTACAGTTTCAGCAACGTTATGGTAAGACCTTCTCAGCTGATATTGAAGATTCAGTTCGGAATAAGGTAAACTTTTATTTTCGAATGTGGTAAGTTTATTATATTCACTTAAAGAGATCTTTGCTATATTATTGGTTTCGCATGATAAAGATCTTTTAGCAATTAGTGATTACATTTATCAGGTAGAAGGTGAAAATGTTATACCCGTCAATAGACGGGTAGAGATTCATGGATTAGTGAGATAATGCGAAAAAAAATATTAGCGGTACCAAAAAATCTACAGGCTACTCATGTACCTGCTCAGGCCCCCTATGGTAAATGGTATTTGGTTCCCAAGCAAATGTTATTCGAACACGGCTCAACCCAAGAATATGATTGTTTAGCTTTTAATAATGAACTGACAGGAGTCACAGGTGAAACCTATTCTTTAACTAGAAAATCATTTAACTTGTAAAACAAAGTAACATTGCTCAATTAATAAGCGACTTGTTAACTAATATTCTGAGTTTTCTGATGTCTGAAATTAACTCTAAGCATTTATCATCCAACTCCTTGATTCTTACCTGAAAGTTATTCCCACTAGTCTTTACCTTTCTGATGTAATATTTATACTTTTTCATATAGTATAGTTTAAATTACCTGGTCTTAAAGCATTTGATCGATTGATTCTCATTAGAAGTGGGAAATTATCAATCAATTATGAGATTCTAATAGCTTTAAAACTTATGTCTTCTCACCTTTCTATTTAGTAAATTTTGTTCAGATTTTGCCAGTATCAATTTGTTTCTTTTTAACAATGAAGCCACTTCGCAATATGTGGTTCCACTTTTGTAAGTAGTGGAACCCATCTATATTTCAAACAATACTTGTTGAAACAACTTAGCATTGCAATCCATACAGCATTGGGAGAAAAGAAAAAACACCTGGCATGTTATCAAACCTCGATCGCTATTGGAGGTTACCTGGGTCCAAGGGCCAAAGAACTTCTGCAGTTTACCTGGCATCATGTAATCAATAAAAAAGAAAAAGACTTGTATGAATTTAAAACGGAGAAAAACCGCAAAGTCTATTACAATAACAAACTCCTACAACTGGTCAAAGCTAATTTTCAAATTATCGATCCCATTAATGTACATGATTTTATCCTAGCCTCTAACGAACTTAATAAGCCTATAACTACCCGAGCCTTCAATAAATCATTCAAACATATACTGAAACAATATAGCATTGAAACCGACAACCCCAGTTCTCACACCCTTAGAAAAACATTTGCTTATCGGGTTTTTAAAAACGAAGGCGGAGATGAGAGCGCTTTAATTTTTGTTTCAGAAATTTTAGCTCACTCGACCCTGAAAGTAACCCGAAAATATTTAGGCATTACACAAAATGCCTTAAAAAAAGCATACCTTACTATGGACTAATTATTATCGCCTAACTTTTTAAGCTTATCATCAATATAGGAAACCCATTGATCAATAGGAACCTCTAGATATTGGGCTATCCCACTATAAGCTTGTGCGATGAACTTAGTATTAACGTCTACTAAATTCCCGTAGGACTCTTTGCTTCTTTTAATCCTTCCTTCCAGCCATTTCTCAATATATACCCGATCTAGTCTGTTGTTATTTAATAAATCTTCGGAAAATGCCTTTTGAACGAAACGACTCTCCCGGGAACTTAAGAAAATATCAAGATAATATTGAGCCAGAATTTCCCTGGAACCATCACTTAGCTGATCCCATATTGGCCGAATTAATTCTGTAAGCTGGTTCTCCATTTCATAATTACCATCATACTTTTCCCAACTATCAATTATGAATTTTTCAAAGCTATCCCTTTTTACTGCCTCCATTTTATCATAGACTTCTGATAAAATATCCGGGATATCACTGTAAATACTATAGAGTTCTAGATGTTCCCCTTTGACCAAGTTAGAATAGAATGAATTAGCGAGCTCAATAAGCTTTGATTTGGAGGGGCTTACCTGTTTTAAATATGCCTTTACATTATTAATATTATAGCGACCATTACTGTCATACCAAAATTTGGGATAATTCTTAACAATTAGTCCAAAGGCGATATCAATTTCTTCATTTGTTTGTTTCTTCAATATGGTCTTTAAGTGGCTAGGGTCAACGACATCTTTTATCAATACGTTTTCTTTCAGAAATTTAATAGCCTTCTCTTTTCTACCTTTAAAGTCATCTCCTTTGATTTCTTTTGATTTAATAATTCTCAAATACAATTTCACAGGAAAATGTACTCGATTGTCAAAGGATAATTGCTTAAATGTAAATGTAATATACTCCTTCAATGACACCTTTTGGGAAAATATAATATCCACATCCTCTCCATGGATTACAATTACGGATTGCCTTCTCCCTTTATTAACAGCATTTAAGAAATTTTCAGATAGTTCTGCTCTTGAAATAAAAATTCCTAACGTGCCCTGAAATTTATTATCTATTTTTCCTAAAAACGCATAGAGGTCTGATGCAGCCAGATTGGATTCAACCCATTTGGATTCAACAAGAAAAATCTTTTTAAGCAATTCTACAACACCATCTATTTGTTCAGACTTGTTGTCAGAAGTATGATAGCTTTTTTTTACCAGTATACCTTCGTCTTCAAAAATATCTAGCATTAGTTTTTCAAAATCCCTTCCACGTTGTTGCTTCAGAGGCTTATCAGCATCTGGTTTTAAAGCTTTTAGTGCATTATATTTATCTATATATTCTTGTTTCATATGATTATGGAAGGTAAGACTTACAGATCAAATTATAATTTAATAAATTTAATTTATAACAATTAGCAAGACAATTAACCAATGTGTGAACCCTCAATTGAAACTGCCAAAAATAGACAAAACCAGAAAAATGTTTATGCGAGTGAGGTTTTCAAAAATCCAAAAGTAGGTTTTGCAAACTGGAAAAGATTCATTGAAGACAAATGCACCTTTGAATGCTTAGAGTGTGATCAGCAATTATTTATACAACGAAGCAAAAATGATAGACTTTTTTTTACGCATGGATCCCATTCAAATGATTGCCTGCTTAAGAAGAGCGATCTAACTATTGACGAATCAAGAGAAATTAATCAAATCATTAAATTAAAGGAAAGTCCCAGACATAAATACCTAAAAAACAAAATTGGTTCGCTTGCAAAAATTACAAATGGAGTTGACCCCAAGTCTATTTTTATCGATGATCATTTTATAATTGAAGGAAATAACAGAAGGAAGCCAGATATATTCTTTACATATAAAGGCCAACAGATGGTCTTTGAAATTCAACTCTCTCCATTACCATTGAAATATATCATGGACAGATATCATTTCTATAAACAAAATAATATTTATCTAGTTTGGATACTGGATAGTTTCGATGTTCATGGTCAATCATCAACTGAAAAAGACCTCAAAAGGCTATATACCCATCAAAATTTTTTTAGACTTGATGAATTTACTAATAATGAGCTCCAACTAAAGTGTGAGTATAAAAAGGTCTTCATTAAAAATGATGAAACAAGAACCAATTGGACTCGGAAGAACATAAAGTTACATGAGCTCAAATTCAATAAAAACTTAATGGAAGCTTACTACTACAATTTAGAAAAAGCAACAGTAAACTTCGAACAAAAGTTAATTCAGGTAGCTAAACAAAAAGAAAGGCAAAAGAAACTTTCTGAAGTAGAAAATATCGTTATCCATTTAAGAAACCTCTATGGAAATGATAAAACCCACGACAAACATCTTAGTAGCAAACTCATATATTTTGATGATTGGCAACTAAACATTTTGAATAAAAAACTGAATTTATATTCAAAAAAAATAGATAATGTCCCCTTCCTTCATTCTCTGCTGACTGATCATTTCAATTTTTTTCTATACCTTCTGGAATGCCATCAAATAGAAAAAAATATTCAAGCGTTAAACAAAGAAGGCCAATCTTTATTACAGATGCTCATCTCCACCTTTGACAAGCAGCCTATAACAATGGAAAAGTCAATAAAACATCTCTTTAAAGCTGGTTATAGACTTACGGATAATGACCAGTTATTCCTTGCCAAAGAATTACCTAAAGATTTAAATTATGAACAATTAGCACTTCGCATAAATTTTTATAATAAACTAAAACAAAGGGCTTATGAAATAGACAAATTACTTGAAATTGAAAGTGTTCTTTACACCTTGGAAAGCATTAAACATAGCAGAATAGTTGGTTTTAGAATAAGCAATTTCATTGCACTCTGTAATAATTCCTTAGAGTATCATGGAGACTTTTGGATATATATACAAAATGCCTTAAAAGCCTATGAATTACAAGAAAAAGTAATGGATTCAGACAAAAAGGGATCATTTAAAAAGAAGTTAGATCTTCATCAAAAGGATAAACATCTAGAATACAATTATCGATATCATTTAATGATTGAATTGATTTTTCCAGAAATAACAAAATACATCCAACCAGTCACTCCCTTCTAGTCAGTCTAATTCTCTATTTTATTGGCTTCTAATTTGTTGTCACTAATTATATAAACATATTTATAGTAACATTTCAATTTCTGCTTTTCGATTATTATGAATTCAATAAGCGATATTTATAAGGGGGTCATCTTACAAAATCCTAAAGGCTTATTTAATGGGTAAATCATTAGCTCTCAAAGAACTTATTCCACATAAAGTTATTACTACACCACATATTTTAATTATCTAGTTAACCAGTTCGATGACGCTTTAAATGTTATTCCCATTTAGAAGGTTTTTGTATGGAAATGAAAATGTACTCATAGCATCCACTCAAAAATTATTGCGACCAAATTATGATGGTAAAAAAATATAACCTAAAGACTTTATTTTCGATTTTGATGAATTCGATTACACATACAGGTGATTTTACATCAAATAAATAGTAAAAGGGAGCCTAACAAGCTCCTTGTTTTTCATGAAGATTTTGTTACCTTTTTGAATGAAAGAGCTTATTTTTCTTAATCCAAAAATGAGATTTACATCCATCTGTTTTCCAAATTGATGGGTGAAATGACACCTCTCCAAAGATTGAATACTTTAAAGACCAATTTGGTTTATGTGACTGCATTAAAGATAATGTTATGGTGTCATTACAACCACATGGACATTTCATATGAGCCCATTTTGGGTATTTGGAAGTACCAACTACTACTATTTCACCTTCAGAAAATTCATAGTTATGCCTAAACGTTTCAGAGCAATTAATATAGTATTGATCACCTAAAAATAACTTCCTTAAAAAGACTATAAGTTTGTTTCCTATTCCCATTATACTAATACGCTTTGTCTAAAAATGGACTTATATCACCTCTACCCCAAAATATTTTCTGATCGCAAAGGGGGCATCCATCTGAGGTAACACCACGAGGTTTACGAGATTCTTCTGCTGAGAAATCAATACTGATATTGGATCTAGTTCCATTAACCTTAAATTCCACAAATCGATTTATGAACTCATTAATTGCCGTACAACTTATTCCTGACGTAAAAGTAATGACCGATGGATCAGGTACATCTGAACCTTGTACATAACCTTGTTTTTTAAGATCTTTGTAAGTCGAAGGGTCTGATCTTTTAGTATCCTCTTCCCTAGCTGCCTCTAGGTTTATTATGCCTTGACAGGTAAGACAAACATTGCTTGTCTCGACTACGGTCATTCTACCTAAAACTCTAGCAGAATGTAAGTCTTTTTCACCTAGGGGAATTATGGAAATACCCATATCAAAAACAGGACATAAATAAAAATATGCAAACCTATTTAAAAATAACCTTCCACTATCATCATCAGTACAACCAAATATAAAGTCACACGACTTTAAAGCATCTCTATTTTCTGAATCACCTACCCAACTTTCTTTAGCTATTATCTTAGTATTCAATCCAAAAGATTCTATATGATCTTTAAGTACTGCATACTTGTATCGTTGATTATTAGCATCATCAAGGGTTGATCCGTGTAATCGGTTAAGATTAGTATCTTCGACGGTATCTTTATCAATTAGCACCAACTTACCAACTCCTAATCTTGCTAACATAATAGCAGTAATTGATCCTGTGGCTCCATTGCCTATTACACCAATTGTAAGCGATTGTAGGTGATCTGTTAGATCAGAACCAAATGCTCTACTTTGTCTATCCCAATAGCTATATGACTTTAAATTACTCATATAACCATGGATCTTAAATTTCTCACCCAATACCTTAATAAATTCAAATGGTTTTGATGTCAAATCTTTGTACCAAACCCTACCAAAAAGTTTTTTTTCCTGAGTAATTACCAAACTCAGGTGCGGTTCATCTCCCCCATTTCTATTATATATACTTTTAATTAAATCAGGTTCATTTGAATCATCAATTCCAGAATATCGAAGTGCACCATTTGGGTGATTGTGAACAAGACAAATAGCCAAATTTTTATTTTTGGCAACTTTCATAGTTCTTCTTAAAGTAGTGGTATCCCAAATCACATGACTGTCAGAATTTTCAATAATTTCACTTGAAGGTATTTCTATCACTTCATAAGAAAGAAAATTAAGCTCACTACCATGCCCCCAAAGGTCAGAATCGATTTTGGATCGGCCGCAAAGTAATATTGCGGGCCTCTCTAGGTTACCATCATTTAACAATAACTCACACAACCTATTGAAATGACTCTCTTGTAAAACTAATTTATGATCCATTACCCCTTCTTTAAGGCCGCACTAACTTTAGTTAAGTGTGACTTAATACCATCTATTCCGGGTCTCCAGTCATTTCCTACATTTGAATGTCGTGACCATTGCTGCCACACTCTACCGTTACAATTAATCCTGCCATTAGTCGCTTGTGGCTCAATGTTATTGTTAAATTTTAAATGCGGATAGCAAAAAAACATATCCGGTCGAGTATCATTGTACCCATTAGGGATTCTTATCATTAAATCAACTTTATCAACATTATACTTTCCCTGTGGCAATGGATAATCTCTAATTATTAGAGACTTTACATTCCCTTCAATAATCTCTTCATAATCATATTTCTTGTCGTTCAAATACTCAGTATCCATCATAGGAAGAAATTTTCCTCCTTCTGTGAAACCATTCTTTGTATTAGGCTTGGCTGAATAAAGTTTCTCAACCCCTTTATTCGTAAGATCAACGAAATCTTCAATTAATTTATCGTCCTCTGGACCATTGACTTGAATGTAAAAACAAAAATCTGATGGCACAGATGAATTAAAAGCTCTAAGCTCTTCAACAGTTAATTTTGACTTTTCGGAAACATATTTTTTGCCATCAATGAAAAATATGTATTCTCCTTTTTTTTCTGAGTTACTCATGATTCTATTTATTTTGAGTTGTTAAAATTTATTTACTCAAAGATAATAAAAATATATAATATGTCAAGATATACAAATATATTATTAATGTAAAGATATATAAACACGTTTGTATATTTTGACATTACGAGTTAGTTTCTGTATATTTGCCATAGAAATGACAGAAAACGAAAGATCTTTTCTATATCAGTTAATAGGAAATAATATCAAAAAGGCACGAGAACATGCTAATCTAAGCCAGAAAGAACTTTCTGAGGCTTTAAAAAAAAGCAGGGCAACTATTGTAAATATTGAAAAGGGAAGACACCAGCCCGGCATTCACATGTTGTTAGAAATTACGAATATTTTAGACATAAATCTCAGTCAATTAATAAGTAGTGAAATGTGGGAAAAATATTCTCAAAACGAACTGAGCACATCAATACAAGATAAATTAAATATAAATTTGTCTCATAAAAATCTTGATAAAATAAACTCATTCATTAAAACTGTTTCGAAACAGAAAAAGAAATGATTTCTAAATCTATTGAAAACCATGCAATGGAAATTCTCAAGGAGTTTGGCATTAAAAGACCTCCTGTGAATGTCGAGAAAATCTCTAAATTCAGAGGGTTAAAGGTTATTCCATATGAACTAGAAGATGTTTCAGGTGTATTATACATAGAAAAAGGAAAAGGAATAATAGGCTTCAATCCTGGCGAACCTGAAGTTAGGAGAAGATTCACCATAGCTCATGAGTTAGGTCATTATGAATTGCATAGGTTAAATAAAGAAATTTTTGTGGATAAAAAACAATTTAAAGTCTTGTTCAGAAATGAGAAATCTTCCACTGGAGAAATTCTAATTGAACAAGAAGCCAACGGGTTCGCTGCCGCATTATTAATGCCTAAATTTCTTGTAGAAAAAGAACTCGGTAAAAGGAATATTGATTTGAGTGATGAGAATAGTAGAGTTATTCAAGAATTAGCTGAAAAATTTAAGGTAAGTGTACAAGCTATGACATTTCGAATCATGAACCTTAACTTATTTTAAACGTTATGAACTGCCATTACCTTATTCCATACTGCGTTTAAAAGTAGCTTTGCCTTTAAAATATCTGGCTTATAACCTATATCGTTCATAACATTCTTAAAATGTCTAAACGCAATTAATTTGCAACCTCATTTATTATAGTTTATTAACAATAATAAATGAGAAAGACAAATAGAAAAATTTAGGTTAATCTCAAAACAGTCAAAAACTATGATTTTATCTTTGAACGATATCCACTTAAATTAATAAGTCTAAAGGTGTGATTCTCTTGATGCCTTGATTCTTAAGAAATCTTACTTAAAGTAGCAGGAATAAGCTTTTTTTTAGGAGCCTCTAATTGTGATATCCAACAAACTCTTCTCCATCTTTTCCGCATGTCGCATAAATAAATAATTGAACTCATGAACAGAGTAACTAAATTTTCTATACTGATAGTACTACTGTTTACAGGATGCCCATTCCCGAAGTTCAAGATTAGTGGATACTGGTGTTTGGTATATCTTTAATTTTCTCTTTACCAGAAAAATGAAAGTGCTGAATCAACAACTTAATAAACTTAGCGCACTTATTTTATCTAACCATATCGTCCTACCTTTCTGATGTAATATTTATACTTTTTCATATAGTATAGTTTAAATTACCTGGTCTTAAAGCATTTGATCGATTGATTCTCATTAGAAGTGGGAAATTATCAATCAATTATGAGATTCGAGCAAATCAAATTATCTCGTAGCAGCTACTTTTATTTAAATAACATCAATGAAGTAATATTCCAACAGATACTCCTGTCCATGTTGTAATTGGAATTTCAAATAGTGTGCCTTCTGAAAAGGCAATAGACATTCCTGGTCTATAATAACTATCCCCCCATGCTATATGTTGCCCAAGTGACAAGTAAGCATTTACACCAAATAGTTTAGGAATTATACGCCTACCAACAAAAATGTCAAAACCAGAAACTAATACTTTCTTATCCTTACCTTCTATTTCGTCCTTCTTAAGAACTTTAATCTCTGCGGTATATCCGAAGAATTTAGACTCTGCTTTGCCGGGTAAATTGCTTCTATTAAAAAACATCTTTTTGACAGAAAAACCGATTCCAAAAGAATTATTTTGATGGGGATTGTGTGAGAAAATTACAGAATTGGCTATATACTTATTATATTTTGATTTCTGCTCCCGTCTATTTTTTACATTTCCTGTAGATAATTCGTAGTTAAACAAATACATCTCATCAATGTATGTTGATAAGAATACTACACTTCCTATATTGATTAATCCTAATGCAGTTCCATCTATCGTATTTGCCTGATTTATTCGCGGTCTATAAATGTTAATTAAACCTATTTGAGTTCCACCCGAGTGTTTTGCTATATTGATGAGCCCTATTTGATAGCCAAACATTTTGTTTGCATTATTTACTAATCCAATCTGTAATCCTGAACGATTGGTTTCAGAATTTTTTCCCTCAATGTTATAAGCTTCATTAAAAGTACCTAATTGAAGTCCTGACATTTCTGCCCCAACGGTATTTTTCCCTAAAGATAGCTGGACGCCTCCTAGACCAAGGGTTGTTTTGTTCGCAAGTAAGCCAATTTGAGTTCCTAAAGTATATCCTCCTGAGAAATTTGCCAATCCCGAAATTTGAGCTCCAATTAATTCTTCTTCACTTAAGTTAAAAAGTAAAGAAACTTGACCTCCAGATACGTCTCCTCTTACAATATTCATTAGTCCACTAATTTGAATTCCGTTTAAATGAATTGTTGGAATTAACTCTTCTTTGAAGTTACTATTGAGTGATTTTAAATTAGCCCCCGTGATATTTGCTATTCCCGCAATTTGAAGTCCGCCCGAATAAGTTCTATTGGTTCCACTGATCCCACTCAGTTGCAATAGGAGTGTTCTATCACTGTATCCTGATAAAATATTGAGTGAAACTAAATTGCGAATTCCATCATGGTTTAAGCCTGAAGTACCTAGACCTGGAATCAAATTTAAATCTAAAAGTCTCGGCTGAGCAAGAGATAAATTTGAAATACTAATAATTACTAAAAAAAATATTAGTTTCATTCAAAAAAATTAGTCCATTAGATGTATCCTGTAGTATATTTGATTTGAAGGAAAGATATGACAAAAAGAAATAAAATAGTAAACCATAATCCACAACGACTAATTAAAGTGGGTATTATAATTTTCTCGTTAAGCTTTTCTTCAGCATTATTGGTTGGTTGGATGGTAAAATACCCGAAAATGCATTTGATAAATTTAAAAACTATTGGTTTAAACAAAAATGACCAACTAATTGCAAGAGGTAATATTGATACAGATATAGTCAATGAAGTTAAAGAACAATTGGTAAGCAATAGTCAAACCATGCAAATTAATCAAAATGGCAACATATATAAAGCTCATATAGTGGACCTTTCGATCAATAATTGTGATTCGCTGATATGTTCATCAACATTTATTTTTCAGGTTTACGACTACAACGGTAAAAATATACCTGATACGGTTAATCTAAGATTCAGCACAAAGGGTAACAATCTTTACAAAGAATTATTTGATTCCATTTTTTAACCTAGAAGTTATCTTAATAAAATAGCCATGTCAATAATTTTAGTTAAATCCGTGCTACGGGGAATTCTTAAACATTATAAAACAAACCTGTTCAATGTACTTTCACTATCAGCAAGCATAATACTACTATGCTTTTCAAGTACATTATTGGTAAAAGAGCTACGTATTAATCAAGTATTTTATCAATCAGATGACATTTACCGAGTTGATACAAAAATATTATTTACCAATGGTGTTGAAGAGGACCTTGCCATGGTCAATGAATTCGCGGGGCCAAAGCTTTTAGAATTGTCTGGAATTAATGAACAGACCAGAATAAAAATTGAAAAGAACGATGTTTTTGTTAATGGCAGATCATTTGAGGATGAAAACATAGCGTATGTAGATAGATCTTACTTCGATATATTCAATTTAAATATGCTCTATGGAACTACTCTAAAAGGCACAGGCAAAAACCGCGTGGTTATATCTCAATCAATTCGAGAAAAATTCTTTGGTGAAGAAGATCCTATAAATAAGTCACTGAGAATAAATGAAACTGAATATATTGTTTGCGGATTATATGAATCTAAATCATCAGAATTAGAAGAAGATATAATTGTTCAATTTATTTCTTCTAAGGATGAATTCAGTTGGACAAAGACATTTATTAAGTTGAATTCTAATTCAAATTTCACATACATAACAGAACAAATTCAACATGTGCTTATTGATAAATTGGAAGGTGAATTTGATGAAAGTGCCATGTCTCTAAGCTTCAGTTTAACTCCGTTAAAGGATGTTCATTTCTCTAATAAATTGTTTGATAATCAAAGTGGAAATAGGTCAATTATTTTAATTTTTAATTTGTTTGCACTTCTGACCTTCATACTCTCTAGTATTAATTATCTAAATTTATCAATTTTGTCATCTAACACAAGAGCCAAAAATGTAACATTAAAAAGAATATTGGGTGCAGGGGTCAAACACATAGTATACGAAACCTCAGCTGAAATATTCACCTTGTTTTTAATATCAGGTTTAATTGCTTTTACCGTAATTGTGCTTTTCACTCAAGATATCATTGCTATTTTGAATCTTTCAATAAACCCTGATGACCTAAAAAATTTGCAATTCATTGGACCTTCTATTTTCCCTTTCATGGGAATGTTATTTTTAACAATGTTTTCAGGAAGTTTTTTAAATGCAAGGATATCAAGGAGTGCTCACCCTAAGTCAGCATCGTCCAGCAAGAATACATACAAATATTTTCTTGGCGCTCAAGCTTTTATTTGTGTTGGTATTTCAACTTTTGCTTTTATTGCTAATAAACAACTTGATTTGATTGGAAAACCCAATATGGGTTACAATTATAATAATGTCTATTCAGTTATATTTAGTAATAGAACCAGCACGGATAAAATATTTAGATTTAAGCAAGTGATATCTAATAATAATGGTATTGAATCTGTAAGTCTTATCAACAAAAACGCAATACCTTCTTACGATCCAGATATCCAGATTTTTGAAGTAGAAGGCCGGAAAATTCCAGCCAGGAGTATGTTTATTGATGAAAGTTATTTTGCTACGCTAGGTATTATGAATCAAATCGAGACTGAAAAAATCAGAACATATTCCTATGTTATCAATAATAGCTTTAAGAAAAAACTGAATGACAAAGACTTTATATCTATCAATGGAAAGGAAATCGCGGGATCAGTAAATGATATCTATCAAGATGGTATATACGAGAAAACGGAACCAACGGTGTACCGTTTCGATTCTCTATATTTAAATGCAGCATTGATTAAGACAAATACTGCATATACTCTCTCGGATATCGACAATGTTATCAAATCCTTGAAACTTGACGGAATCAATAATTATGAGCTATTTGAGTTGAATGAATTGGTGATGAGTGAAATTAAGAATGATCTAAATATTATCTATTTCATGAAAATTGCAACTCTGGGAATTTATATGATTAGTTTTATTGGTATTTACACAATGGCTAATTTTATATATAATCAAAACCTTAAAACCATTTGTATCAAACAGATTTTGGGTGCAAATGTCATAAAAATTGCTTTTACCCTAGGCAAAGAGACGCTAATGATCATTTTAATAGCGTCATTATCCGTGTTACCTGTTATTTATATTCTTGCTGAAACATGGTTGAATAGGTTTGAAATTAAAATATCAAATCTATCATTCAACATGCTTTTCAGTATCATAGCGGTAATAGCGCTTTACCTGTTATTTCAATTAACAATTGTCATTAAAATACGAAATCTTGATATTCAAAAAATATTAAAACAAGACGATTAAACTTAAATTATTATCGATCTTTTTTGGAGGAATGACAGTGTAACTGAATTTTGAGACTATTTATTTATGACTTATTGTAGTGATGTATAAAATCGTCTATAATAAATAGATAAATCATCTAATATCAAAAGTGGGTTCATCGTTTTTGAATTTTAATTGATTTATCTTCTTCACTAAAAATATGCTATAATGCCGAAATGACTTAGATGTGTCATTATGGCAGTTAGACTGGGAATGTCGTAAAATTAAAAAAGTAGCCTGATCTGTAACAACAAACGAATATAGAGATGCTTGGAAACAGGTTTTAAGTTAAACAAACTTGGGGCACTCTAACAAATTATGATGTCCTAACATCATATGAAGTAGTTGGCAAAAAAATTGTTTGTATTAAGGTAAATCGAATGTTCTATTTAAATATTACTATCATGGGAATTAAACCGGGACCAAAAAGAAAAGCAAAATCAACGGGCAAACCTGACAGACGGCAAAGAGATAATAAAGAGACACCAGGCAATACCCCTTCATTGAAACCGCATAAGCACAAGAAAGGAGATTAATTTAAAGTTAGCCGATAGCTCAACTGGATAGAGCGCACCTGTTAGAAAGGTGGGGTTGTGGGTTCGAGTCCCACTCGAATTGAATGAGCCAGTAATGGCCTTTATATAAATGCAAAGCCTTTCCATTTTGGAAGGGCTTTTTTTACTTCGTTTAATCTTTAAATGTAAAATAAGCAATGAATAAAACAGGAAAACATGAATGGGCATTAATATTCAAATGAATGATTTTCATTAATAATTTGCAAATTAGTAATTGTATAATCTTGGTAAATTGATTTATACCATACATATTTATTTGTAGAATCTAGTTTATCATAGTAAGATTGAATTTCGATCATGGGTACTCTTGTATCATCATTATCGTTTAAGTGTTTCTGATCTATAATTGCGACTGCTTTAATTTCCTTAATGGCCAAAGATTCTGAACAAACCGTCATCTTCCCTGTAAATGATTTCAAATAAGCATAGGGAACGGTTTTATTGGAGATCTTATTAGCACGAAACTCAATGATCATTTCATCTGTAGAATCTGCTGAACTCATACTAAAATCATAAGCCTTCAGATTTTTTTTATTCAAAAAATTATCATTTCGTGTAGCAATAAAATCCCTTACAAAAACGCCTCTAATTTCGTTTAGCATCGCATTCTGGTTGTACGTCTTGCTTTCCCATTTACCAGACTCATCATTATAAATTTGATAGCTAGTTGGATCGATAATAAAACTTTTAAACTTGTAATCAGAAGAAACGTATCCTTTTTCATATTTTACTTTTGATAAAGCTGTTTTCACCTTATTTTGCTCAATATGCTTACTGATTAACTGTGAATTAAAACTTAGGTTCTGGATAAAATAATTCTCAGGTATCTTATTAATTATGCTCTGCATAACTTCAACAACACTAACAGACAAACCTTTCACAATAATCTCATTTAATATGAGATCATTTTTCTGCAAATAAATATTTTGAATATTATTCAAGTCATGAGCTGCTATAGTGAGTGTTTCATAACCTACACTACTTATTGTCAATGTATCACGTAGGTTCAAGTTAATTTTTACTCTACCCTTACTATCTGCAACGGCCCCAAAATTTTCTGACTTAAGTAAGACATGGCTGTATGGAATTGGCTCCTCCGTTTCAGAATCTATAATATTAAATTGTCTTTCATTTGACACCTTATTTAGGTCAAAATATTTAATTGGATTTTTTTGACCGTAAGCACTTTGAATAACTAATAAAAAGACTAATATTGAGAAGTATTTTTTTTGAATCATGTGAGTATTATTTATAACTATTTGAAATTTAGTTTTTGAATATATACTTATAATAATAATAAGGTCGTACATACTAATATAGGTGAAGTTTCTATCATTTTACAAAAGTTTTCCTTTTAAAAGACAGCGTGACAGAATGGATTGTGGTCCGACATGTCTATATATGATTTTTAAATATTATGGGAAATCATTTTCAATTAATGAATTACGAAAAGCTTCTTATATAGATAAGGACGGAGTTTCATTTTTAGGTCTTAGCCAAGCGGCAAACTCTTTTGGGTGCAGTTCAGTGGCTGTGAAAATTTCTTTTAAAGACCTAAAATCTGTCCAATTACCTTGCATTGTTCACTGGAATAGTGAGCATTTTGTTGTAGTCTATAAAATTACCAAATCGCATGTAAAAATAGCCGACCCGGCTGGTAGTCTTTTATCTTATTCAGTAAAGGATTTTCTCCATTGCTGGAATTTATCAGATTCTTATCAGAAAAAGGGGTTTGCTCTTCTAATAGAGCCTACTGAGAAATTCTACTCTTTGAAGTCCTCAAAAGAAAAAAATACCATTAATGGTTTTCGCTTAATTACAATCAACCTTTGGCAAAATAAGAATATTCTCATTCTCCTTGCAGGAGGAATGTTAGTAATAAGCTTCATACAACTTTTATTTCCTTTTTTAACCCAGATAATAGTAGATGTAGGTATTAACTTGAAAGATGTTTCATTTATTACCACAATACTTATAGCTCAACTTACCTTATTTATAAGCTTAAATCTGTCAGAGTTTTACAGGAGGTGGGTTTTACTTCAGTTAAGTACAAATATAAATATATCAATCATATCTGATTTTTTAAGAAAGATTATCAAGTTACCGATGCCTTTCTTTGACTCCAAAAACTTAGGTGATATACTTCAACGAATAGAAGATCATCTACGTGTTGAACGATTTATGAGTTCCTCAACACTGACGGTATTATTTTCTTCATTAAGCGTGATAGTTTATGGTTTTGTTCTTTTGGCCTACAGCACATGGATTTTTATTATCTTTTTTTCATTTAGCCTTGGGTATATCATTTATGTCCTAACGTTCATGCGCATAAGAAAAAATATTGATTATAAGAGGTTTTCAGTTAACGCCCAGAATAGAGCAAATCTAATTCAACTAATAAATGGAATGCAAGAAATAAAGCTGTATGGAGGTGAAGATTATAAAATTTCAGAATGGGAACAGATACAAGGTGACTTGTTTTTGGTTAACAAAAAGTCAGTAAGATTGGAGCAGTGGCAAGAAGGAGGGGGTTTATTTCTTAATGAACTTAAAAATATTGTAATAACCTATATAGCCGCGATATCAGTAATTGAGGGTCAAATTACCTTAGGAATGATGTTAGCTATTCAATATATTATTGGACAGCTAAATGGCCCCATAAATGAGTTTGTAGGATTTTCTGTTAGCTTTCAGGATGCTAAATTGAGTCTGGATAGAATTGGTGAAATACACTCAATGCAGGAAGAAGAGAAGATGACAAGCATAAAATCTATTGAACCAAAATCCATAGTGGGATCAATTCATTTAAATGGTTTATCATTCCAGTATTCGGGACCCGAGTCGCCAAAAGTTCTCGAAAATATCGTCACATCTTTTGAAGAGGGAAAAGTAACAGCAATTGTTGGGGAGAGTGGAAGTGGGAAAACTACTCTAATGAAGCTGTTGCTTCGTTTTTATTCTCCAGTATCGGGAGCGGTTGTAGTCGGTAGAAATAATTTGAAACAATTGAGCCCCAAAATTTGGAGAAGTAGATGTGGAGTGGTTATGCAAGATGGATATATCTTTTCAGATACTATCGCTAAAAATATTTGCCTGGATAGCAATGACATTAATATTGGAAAACTCAATCATGCTATAATGGTAGCAAACCTAGATAATTTTATTCATACGTTGCCTCAAGGATTTGAAACAAAGATTGGAGCTGATGGAGTAGGATTAAGTGGTGGGCAAAAGCAGCGAATTTTAATTGCAAGGGCGGTATATAAGGATCCAAAATACTTATTTTTTGATGAAGCCACGAGTTCTTTAGATGCAAATAATGAAAAGAGAATAATAGAAAATTTAACTAAATTTTTCATTGGAAAAACTGTTATTATTATTGCCCATAGACTCAGTACTGTAAAGAATGCTGATAAGATTATTGTGCTAAAAGAAGGGCGGGTGATAGAGGAAGGTAACCATATACAACTCACAAAAAATAAGAGCTTCTATTATAATCTAGTGAAAAATCAACTTGAACTTGGTACATAAGCTATGAGTATTTTAAAATACGTTGAAAGATTGGATAGAATGAACAATTTAATTCAGAGAAAATCAACAGGTGATCCAGACGAATTTGCAAGGAAATTGGGTATTACTAAATCAATGTTAATGAAGAATTTGAGGGATATGAGAGATCTGGGAGCTAAAATATCATATTGTAAAACTCGAGAATCTTATCAATATGAAGATGAATTTTGCATTTTCATAGGCAATAGCAAAGATTTTAAATCAAGAATAAAAGGTGGTTTTTCAGTTATATTTTGGACTAAGAATCATTTGATTAAAAATAAATACCAGTGTAATAATATTACAACAGCAGGCCTTATCTTCAAGTCTAAACAAATAATATTAGAATTATGAAAAACAAAAAACTAAAATTAGAGAAAGAAACCATTTCAAGACTGCAGTCATCTGAAATGCTTCAAATTCGTGGTGGAATAACCTCAATCGGAGCATGTTGCAAGAGCCGTAATAATCCTACTCAATGTACAACAACAGGCACTACATCTTGTGCAAAAGAAATTCAGGATATACAGTAAGCACTTTCAATTAAAACTTTAAGGGAAGTTATACAACTTCCCTTTTTTTTGTTTCATCTTCTGTGATATTAGCATTAACATGACTGAAATAAATTCTAAAAATTATATTTATGAAATTGCCAAAATGATAGATCTTAACTGGCAAAAATTTCTTAAAAATAGTGATGAACCAAACACTCTGTTAGCCGGCCAACCTGGATATGCCCTTTTTTTTGCTTACGCATCTAGAAAGTATCAGGATAAAGATTTAGATCAATCTTATAGTTATTTTTTAGATCAAAGTATTGCGAGTTTTTCTCAGATAGAACAACCTTCATTATATCAAGGTTTCACGGGAACTGCTTGGTTGATGAGACATCTTGTGAATCAAAATATGCTGACCTCATCTTCATTGAACGATTTAAATGAATTAGATGGTCATATATATGAAACGATAAACTTATATAAAACACATCGCTACTATTCTCTTATGTACGGTTACATTGGACATGGTATATACTTTCGGGAAGCACTTTTAAATCAACCTAATAATGAGTTGGCTAAAAACGCGCTTAATACAATTTTAGATTGTTTATATGATCATTCTATTCATAACAAAGGGGAGATATGCTGGGTGGACAATACTTCTTTAGATTATCATGAAAAAAGAAAAACAATTTATAATTTGGGAATACCACATGGGATCCCTGGTATCATTCTATTTTTATCATATTTAATTGATCTTGAAATCCAAGTAGAAAGGTGTGAAGCCCTTATGAATGGAGCACTAAATTGGTTGAGAAATAGAAAAACTAATTTCAACAATATTAGCCTGTACCCATCTTTAATAGATGTTGGTAGAATAGATCAAATCACAAGACTTAGTTGGGCATATGGTGATTTGTGTCTTTCCTATGCGTTTGCAGTTGGTTATAAATACTTAAAAAAGGAATTGTTTTACCATGAAGCCATAGAGGCACTACATATTACCAAAGAACGTAATGTTGAAAACTCACTTATTCATTTTAATGATCAATGCAATACTATTAATCCGGGGATATGTAAGGGTGTCTGTGGTATAATATTATTATATGACTCAATAAATAAATTGTTGAATGACGAAATTGCTTTAGATCTTTTGTCTGATTGGAGGGCTCATTTAGAAAAGAAATTGGACTTAAAAGATTATACATCCCTAGGGCATGATGAATTTGGTAAACATAAATGGATCATTGATACTGGATTTCTTGAGGGATTAGCAGGCATTGGGCTGACCCTTCTTTACCTTAACGATCCTGAGATGAAAGGATGGAAAAACTTGCTACTTTTAACGTAACTGATTTTGAAAGAAAAATACTACAAAACACCAAAGAAATTCATTCTAAGGAGTCCAATTTTCCCGACCAACAATCTTGAAGAGTATGATATAGCAAGCATTGCCAAAAATAAGATTTTCCAGGAAGGAGTATTTCTTTCTTCTCCTGGATTTCACGAAAAAATGTTCGATCTAAATGATCAAAGTGTAAAATTATCAGTGTACAAATATTGGTTAAGGGCTTGCTACCGATGTACACCATTTGGTACTTTTGCTGGAGTTTCCTTAGGTGAATTCTCTAATGAAACCAACTTAGAACTACCTACCTATGATCAACTAAGAAAAAGCCTTCGCTTTGACTTTAAATTAATGGAATCCCTTATAAAGACTCTGCACAAACACCCAGAGATGCCGAATAAAATAAAATGGAAGAAAAATAATTCTTTATATACCATTGCAGATAAAATAAGATATATAAAAGTGGGGCAAAATAATGGCAAACGCTTCCATAATTTAGCAACAATCAAAGATTCAGATTATGTACAAAGTGTTCTTAATAGAGCAGAAAATGGAGCTACGATAAATGAGCTAGTTTCAATATTTACCAAGCAAGGCTTTTCTGAAGAAGAAGGACTGGAATTTATTAATGAATTAATTGATGAGTCTATCCTTATATCGGAATTAGAGCTGGGAGTCACTGGAGAGGATTGGATGGTTAAAATTTTGGCCCAACTAAAAAAATTTGATAAGCAAACTCACGAGCTTTTACTTATTAAAAAAATCATTACTCTAATTAAGGAGATTGAAAAATCCCCCGTTGGAGACTCTATTGACAAATACAATATTGTATTCGAATCTTTGAGAAAGAATAAAATTGAATTTAAGTTAAATGAAACTTTTAAATGTGATTTATTCAAACCCACTAATAAACTTGAGCTGAATAAAACTGTTTGTGATGACGTCCAAGAAGCTATTTTATTTCTATCAAAGGTTGAAATAAATCAGAAAACGAATATTGATAAATTCAAAGAGGATTTTTTTAAAAGATATGAATTAAATGAGATTCCCTTACTAGAAGTTCTAGATTCTGAGGTAGGTATTGGATATCCAAGCAATCAACAAAGCGAATCCGACCCATCTCCACTAGTAGATCATTTGACATTTCAATCTGAAAAGCAAACTGTTTATCCAAAATGGGATCAGAAGTGGATGGATTTTTTATATAAAGCTGTAGAGTGTGCTATCATAAAAGGTAAAAAAGCAATTAATTTAAAAGAAGTTATTACAGACGATATCTTAAGTCAAGTTGAAGAATTATTGCCAGTATCCGCCTTTTCGATGTGTAGTATAATTGCAAATTCATCGGAAGATCTAGACTCTGGTAACTACCTTATAGATTATTCTTATACATCGGGACCATCTGCTGGTAATCTATTAGGTAGGTTTTGTCATTTGGATAATAAAATAAAATCTTTTGTTGATGAAATAATTTTTGAAGAAGAACAACATGAGCCTGGAAAAATCTATGCTGAAATTATTCATATGGCTGAATCAAGACTTGGGAATATTTTAGCCCGCCCTAGTCTTAGGAAATATGAGTTACCAATAATAACTCAAGAGTCAGTAGATGAAGTCCAGACAATAAAAATGGATGACCTCTTAGTCTATTATGATAACAACACAATAAGGCTAAAATCTAAAAGGTTAAATAAAGAGATTGTTCCAAGACTTACCACAGCACATAATTATTCTTTGAATCCCATCCCTCATTATCATTTTTTATGTGATTTGCAGTTTCAGAATGTTAGCACAACATTAACCTGGAACTGGGGTCCTTTAAGCCATTTTAAACATTTACCTCGTATATCTTTTGGCCGGGTTATCCTTAGTAAGGAACGATGGTTAATTAGTTTAGAAGACCTTAAGCAATACTCAAAGCAAAAAAAGATAAATAAAGAGATGGTAATCTTTTACTTCAAAGAGCACGACATTCCTGAAAAATGTATATTGACTTTTGGGGAGAATCATATGCCGTTAGATTTAAATCAAACATTATCTTTTGAGATTTTTATTGATCATATTTCGAAAAATAATTACGTGCTCATAACCGAAAAATTAATTGGGAGTCATACTCAATTAATGAATAACGAAATTGGGTCATATTCCAATGAAGTAATTATACCCTGGTCAAAAAGCGTTAATGAAGAAAAAATCACCTATGAAACACCCCAAAATCATTATGATGTTAAGAAATTTTATCCTGGTAGTGAATGGGTCTATGTCAAAATATATTGTGGAGTCAAAACATCGGATCAAATATTAGAAGAAACAATATTTAAAGTTTTACAAGATTCTGAGAAGAAGGGCACTGTGAAGAAATTCTTTTTTATAAGGTTTACTGATCCTGACTATCATCTTAGAGTAAGATTTCTCGTAAGCGATACTAAACAGAATCAACTTGTAAGAAGTATCAATTCAGCTCTTGAGAAATATACAAGTGAAAATTTAATATGGAAAATTCAATATGACACTTATACTCCTGAGATAAAGCGCTATGGTATTTTAAATATAAAAAATTCGGAATCATTTTTTCATTGTGATTCCGTTAGTATTTTAAAACTTATAGGCTTTTTTAAAGGGGATGAAGGTGAAAAATTAAGATGGCTCGTTGCAGTTAGAGGAGTTAATGACCTTATTAATGCGTTCAAACTCAATGATGATGACAAAATAAGGCTCATGATGTCACTATCTACTTCATTCAAGGATGAATTTAATTTCAACACAACAGAGGGGAAGGATCAACTGAGGCGAAAATACCGAAAGATCAGAAATGAAATAAACAATATTTTGCTGAATAAAGATTCTTTTGATCCTATAATTACCACGGAACTCAATAGCAGAAAAAAGAATATTGAGTCTATTTATGAAGAAATACAAACCTTAATTAATTTGAATAAATTAGAGTTGTCTGTATTCAATTTGTTGTCCAGTTATATTCATATGTTCATTAATAGACTGTTTAGATCTAAGCAACGACTACATGAAATGGTTATCTATGATACTCTTCATGAAAGCTATAAATCAATCAAAGCTATGAAATTAGCAAAACGAATTCCAAAATCGACCTGAAGCTAATCAAATATTAATTTATAGGCGAAACAGGCTTAATTATTAACCCTCCTTAGGCATCCCAATTCATAAAATACACAATAACTACTCAAAAAGATAATTAGAAGGAGATACTAAATGATGATTTATTGGACAAGACCGATCTTAGGCTGTATTGTATGTTTTAATTTCTGTATTCAAATACTTAATTAAAAGCCTTGGTCATCTGCTCCTTAATCGTCTTATGGTCAATTCCATAATAATGCTTTATAATAACCTCAACACTTTTACCTGTAACCTCAGAGACCGCCTTTGGGGAAACGCCTTTCTTTCCGCATAGTGAAATAAATGTCTTAACAGCAATGTGAGATGTGATGATTTTGTGCTTAGGTACGATTTGATATATTTTGTTTCCTGATGAAATTTTGATCAAATCCACTTCACTTTTGATTCCTGCTTTTTCGCATGCTTCTTTGATATATTCATTGTATTTCTGCTCAGATATTAGCGGTAATTTATAATCATATTTTTTTAAGATTCTTTTTGGAACACTTGTGAGGGGCACAAAGATGTCTTTCTGATTTTTATAGGCTCGCATTTGAATTACCCCATCTTTGATATGACTCTTTGATAATCTTTCCAGGTCTGAAAAACGAAGTCCTGTGTAGCAGTTGAAAACGAAGACATCCCTAACTTTTGCCAGGCGCTCTTCTTCAAATATGTGGTTGGTAAGTTGAGTTAGTTCTTCTTCGGTTAAGAAGTAAATGGGGGTGTTTACTTTAGGAACCTTGAATTCTGTAAGGTTATTTTCAATTGGATAGCCTCTTTTAATCAGATGCTTAAAAAACACTTTGAGATTCTTAATGGTAGTCCCGACAGTATTATCAGATAGTCCTTTTGATTCATCTGGCTTTTTGATATCATGGAAAAGGAATTTGATGAGCCTATCATAGAAATCAAGATTAATATCTTTAATTCTTAGTTCTTGTTTAGTATGAGTTTCAAAAGACTGCAAATGATAAAGTGCGTTTTCATACTTTTCTTTAGTGGAGTTGCTTCTGTTGATGTGTTTAATGAAATTTTCGTATAACGGAGAAAGCTTTTCTTCTGATAAATCAACATCTTCAACATTAGAATTGGCTTTGCAGAATTCGTCCTTTACCTGATTGGTAGTTGGGTTTATGGACTTCAGTTGAAAAGTCCTGGCTATCTCCATTATCTCTGCTTTTTTAGTTTCAACCGAGGTATTTACCACTAAATCTGCCTGAATGAGTCTCTTGATTAGTTCTTCGTTTATCTTATTCTTTTTGATGGATGAAACTGAATTAACCATTTCTTTTTTCTCACTCCAATATTCAGGCTTTGCTTTAATACCAGTTGATATATCTACAGCCTTTTGCTGATGGCCATACCGCAAATAAACTGTACATAGACCCTTACTATTTTTCTTATTCTTTCTGATTAATGCTTTGACTGTTGCCATTCCCTTTTTCTTTGCAAACTAAATAAGGTCAAGTTATAGGTCAAGTTATTTGTGGTATTTATTAGTTTTTTAAATTATCTAGTCTTGTTAAAAAGGCTTTAAATGGGTATTTAAAGGTATTTTATGGTATGTAATGGTAATTGAGTTACTCCCCAAGAGGGGGAGCCAAACCCATCACCAAAAGTGATGGGTTTTTTTTGTTTCATTATAAGAAGCTCGTCTCGATGGTATCTGCAGATAAATTGGTTTTATTTTCTAATATAATTTATGTATACAGTTTATATTGTCTATTCATCTAAGATTGATCAGTTTTATATTGGCACGACTGAAGATTTTTCTCTACGACTCAGTCAGCATAACTCCGGTTTCTTTAAAGGGGCTTCTACAAAAAAAGCTAGCGATTGGCAAGAATATTATTTAATAAATGTCCCTAGAAAATCTACAGCACTAAAGATCGAGGCTCACATTAAATCCATGAAGAGTAGAACTTATATTGAAAACCTCAAACGTTATCCAGAAATGACGGAGAAACTTTTGTTAAGGTATCAGTAGGTCCTTGCTCCGATAGCTATCGGAGCGAGTCCAAGAGGGGGAGCGATGAAGTAGAACAAAGTTCACTTCATCGCTGTAAAGCGAACGAAGAATGAGTTCTGCTTTATAGCGAAATAATATTAATAAAGGCTATCCTTTCCAAGGGTAGCCTTTTTTTGTATAATACTACTAAATAATGAAGTGATGCCTCTTCCTTTTTGCGTGTATATTCTGTTGAGTGAAAAAGACAATAAATTCTATATAGGGTATACCACAAATATTTTTAAGAGAGTTGATGATCATAATGCGGGAAGAAACAAAAGTACGGCTCCAAGACGACCGTTTAGATTAATTTTTTGCGAATACTACTTGTCTAAAGTAGATGCTATGAGAAGAGAGAAATATTTTAAAACGACAGCTGGTAAAAAGGTTCTGAAGTTAATGCTACGAGATACGTTGTCTCTTTGAGATGAAACCATGCTTAAATGAATACACTCACCGGATGACTCAGAGTTACTCGGTGAATGCAATCTTACATTAAAAAACCCAAGCAAGGCTTGGGTTAATTATTTATGGTGGATAGTGAATTTCCGACTCACTGAAATTCAATATAAAATGTTTCACTGATACTTCCAAAATTAGGTTACTCGCTAATCGGTATTTATTGGGTAACCAAGTTGCCTGATCGCTCGGTCAACGATTTAAGTTTTAAAGCATCTGTATATGGTCGATTGAAAAAATCTTTTTCGTTGAATCGCAGCAATAGTTCGCTAATCTCTTCAGTTTGCTTTATAGAAAGCAAGTCGGCTTTTTCTAAATAGTAATTCCTGAGGAAGTCATATGAATACCAGGTGCGATGTGTGACTGTTTCATTTAAACTGAATTCAAGATATTTTTGATGAAAGTGGATTGCCAAAGCATACAATTGTTTGGGACATAGCTTTCGGTTGATTTCGAACAGTGTCTTCAACAGTCTGTGCATGTTGTTTGGAGTAATTTCCTGGTCATAAAGATCATTAGACGATGGGTTCCATATGTTTACATTAAAGGTTATAAATTCATATAAGTCAAATTGATAGAACACGTCATTTCTTGGGTTTATGTACATTCGTTCTTCCCCTCGATACATATTAAAGTCTACCCCAGCTATATTTTTAATTAGCTCATAATGCACTTTACCATTATCTGATAGCATCCAACTATTAGTAAATGGTTTAGGGCCACTAGCTTGTTCTGGCTTCCCTGGTTTTTCAATGTTAAAACGAATAATAAAATCGTTTTGAGCAGCTCTTAGGTGTGTATGAGAAATGGCCTTCGGATATTGAAGTCTGAAAATAAATTCAGGTGCTAACTTTCCTCGTTTGATGAGGTTCATTGTTTCATTAAGTATGAGTAGTGACCTTTGAAAGTTAGGATCTTTTGTATTGATGGCATTAGGTTTCCATACTCCAAGAAACTCTCTGTAAGCATTTAATATGATGGTTTCAACAGGGACATTCGTCAGTTCATTGCCTTCTCTAAATGCTTTTCTCATGGTGTAGAAATCACCCAAAATTTCTTCTTTGTAATAGACATCTTCCCATAAGTAGCGTACATCTTCATATTGTAGCTTATTCCTACTGAGCATTTTTATAGCGTATAGCTTAATCGACATGATTTGCGTGAGGCAGTACTGTAACTTTTTATTTAAGCTTATCTTATTTTGATAATTGGTAAAGCTGTTCATCTTCAGCACATAAAATAGTTTGCTGAACTTTTTATAATCCCGTACAATTCTCTCGATTTGTTGCTCATCGGTCAGGAGTCTTGTCAAAACAAGCTGCAACTCAGCCTTTCGTTGTAGCTTCAAATAAGGCTCATGTGCTTCTTCAATGCTATCGATACTTAATAATTCTTTAATTTCTTGTTTGCTCAACTCATCCCAAAGATGATTATCTATTTCATGCAGTTGCTCTCTGTACATAGACCAATTTTCCTGAGCGTTCAAGTCAATAGTTATTTCTTCATCATGAAATTGCTCCAATGTCTGCATGAGCACTTCGGCTCTTTTAGCATGCAGTTTGGCATTATTTGTACTATCACCTTCCACTGAAGAAAAGGCATTGATTTCAGCATGATTGATAGAAAGTCGTTCCTGGTTTAAAAAATCAATGATCTTCTGAACCTCCGACCATTGGTAAGCAGTACTGTTTTGATCAAAGTATAGCATGTAGCTATGCTTAAAATTTTCTGCCGGCCGCGGCCGGTAATTACGGAAAGGTAGTCTTGAAATCTGGTCGTCTATTGTAGTATAATACATGGATCGATAAAATGGCTCACACTGCCCATTTTCGAAAATTTGTAAAGAATCGGGCCATA
Source organism: Fulvivirga sp. (assembly GCA_965227525.1). GTDB lineage: Bacteria > Bacteroidota > Bacteroidia > Cytophagales > Cyclobacteriaceae > Fulvivirga. The sequence goes on from OZ245762.1 coordinate 1,630,423, forward strand.
AAAGCTCATGACTTAGAAACGAAATGCTGGTTAGTTTCTGATCTGTGTAAATATCTATTGCAAAAGAGCTTGAGAAGTACAGTGTATCTATTACAAATATTTCCCCTTGATACTGTGTGCTACGAAATGGTTTACCAAAAAGCCGTTTGTTAGAGAGATTCCTTAAATACCTTTCAAAGGTTTTGGTTTCAGATTCATTATGAGCATAGGCATACTGCGACACGAATGAGTCAAAAAGTTGCCCAGCAAAATATCGTTTGTTATCAATGGTAATAAAGTTTTTTTTCTTTTTCAAGAATGGCTTCCATGCTTCTATGTTGGTAGCCTCCAGCTTTTTGTCATTGATTCTTAAGCCTGTTTTTTTAAGTTTCTCGTATACCCTCAGATCGCGTTTAGATGTAGTATATAGTGAGTCAAATTGCCATGAGAACACTTGTGCCTGACCAGATTGTGAGAGAACTATACACCAGGCATAAAAAATTGCATATCGGAGCATGTAATTATGAATTGATTCATGTGCATAACACAAATACTTTCAAAAGGTACATTATATGTTGAATAAATGCTATAAAAACTTAGCTGGTGTGTGGAGCTGTGGCTTGATTTGTACCGCATTCTCAATCAGTTTAACGATCTTTGTCAGCGTACAATAAGGAAACAATATGATTGGAATAAATGGAATGGGCCGTATTGGCCGTACTTTTTTCAGGGTGCTACATCAACAAGGTAGAATTAATGAACTGACTGCTGTAAATGATGTAATGCCAAAAAAGCATTTGATTTATTTATTGCAATATGACACTGTACGTGGCACACTGACATCTAAAATTGAACCTACAAATAATGGTTTTACAATCGATGGTCATGAGGTGAGGGTTTTTGAAAAAGAAAAGCCACAGGAAATCCCATGGGGTATATGTGGTGTAGACATTGTTGTTGAATCAACAGGAATATTCAGTACGCAAGATGAATTAACCAATCATATACAAGCGGGTGCTAAAAAATGCATTTTAACAACAACTGGTGGTCCTAAGGTGCCATTATATATAGCCGGTGTCAATGAGCTTGAGTATGCTGGTGAAGATGTATTTTCCATAGGTAGCTGCACGGTAAATGGTACTGCACCTTTAATTAAAATGTTAGATCATTTTAAACCAGGTTCAATTTATCTTAATGTGATACATGCTTATAGTGCCAGACAGAATATTTTGGATTCTTACTATCCCGAAATAAGGCGCAGTCGAGCTTCTGCCTCTAATATTATTCCACTCAACATCAATTTAGATATCAGTCTGATGCGCTTGTTCCCAGATTTAAAGGGCGGTATTAAATCAATTACTTCACGTGTACCTATTCCTTGTGGTGTACTTACGGATATGACTTTGACATTAAAGGAACCTCCCGGCAGTGCCACTGAGCTGATGAATCATTTGAGAGAGCAGATAAGTGGAGATAAAGAATCCATAGCCTCGATTACAAACGAGCCTGTAGTTTCTTCTGATGTGCTGCATAATACCCACTCATTTATCATAGATGAGGAGTTTTCCTATATTATGGGCAACCACGCAAAGTTGATGGTTTGGTTTGATAATGAGTGGGGCTTTTCTAACAGACTAGCCGAGTGGGTGAGTAGGCTTAGTTGAACATAGCACCCAACCTCCTGTTCTTATAATAAAGTGAGATCATGGCTAAATACTTTGTAAATAAAAATAAACAGAACAATGGTGACCATGAGGTACACAGAATAGGATGCAGTTGGTTGCCAGAGGAAGAAAATAGAGTTGAGCTGGGTAATTTTAACAATTGCTATGCGGCACTTTCAGCAGCTAAAGAAAAGTTTGATCAAGTGAATGGTTGTTACCATTGCTCAAAGGAGTGCCATACCGGTTAATTACAATTCCTTATACATGATATATGCATTGACAAGCCCCAAACTTTGATGCTTAAATGCATTCGGTATTTCACCAATAATTTCAAAACCCAACTTATTCCAAAGTTTAACCGCTGCTTCATTGGTCTTAACCACCAGGTTGAACTGCATAGCTTCATAACCTAAAGATTTTGCCATTTCCAGAGACGAGTTTGCCATTTCGTAGCCAATGCCATTACCTTGATGGTCAGGGTGTACCATGTAAGAGGCATTGGCAACATGTGCGCCTAGCGAGGGATGGTTATCTTTGATAATAAAGGTACCAATGATTACACCCTCCTGAATAGCAATAAAGCAGTGCTTGTCTTTACCACACCAATACTCCAGCATCTTTTCTTTATTGGTTGCAGGATCAAAAGCATAAGTGTCCCCGCTAGTAATTACAGGTTTAATAATATCCCAGATGCTATCATGATCGTGAAATGAGGCTTTTTTTATATCTATCATCCTAGGTAATCGATTTTTCTACACTGCTACCTACTTCATCCACTACGGTTAATAGCCTATCCATGTGCTTTTTTTGTATACGATGGTTAATCATACATGCCCTGATCACAGGCCTGTTGAGTAAGGTGGTACCTGTAATAAAAATTCGCGCGTCTTTTTCCATTGCTGGTATAATGGCCTTATTCAATCTGTCAATATAGTTTTGATCGGATCTTCTGGATGTGTCGGTACCTAGATACCTGAAACATGTCACGGAAAGCTCCGGATCATTACACAATTCGAAATTTTGATGCAGTTTGATCTGGTCTGCTAAATATTTGGCCAAATCTATATCCTTTTGAATAGCTGCTTTAAAAGCATCAGCCCCATAGGCCTTAAAACTCATCCACACTTTTAATGCCTTTGCGTTTCGAGAGAGTTGAAAGTGATGTTCGTTGAAATCAAAACGGCCATCATCTCTGGAATCTGTATCTAGGTAAGCTGCTTTTTTATAGAAAGTCTGATTAAGTTTTTTCCAGTTCTTTACAAGTGTACAGCCGGCTTCTAGCGGTTGGTATAGCCATTTATGAAAGTCTACGGCTACAGAGTCGGCTTTCTCGATACCTTTAAATTTTTCAGAAATACTAGCTAGTCCGCCAGCCAGACCTCCATAGGCACCATCAATATGGTACCACATATTAAATTCGTTGGCGATATCTGCTAGCTTGTCCAAAGGATCAATGGCACCCGTGTTTACTGTTCCGGCATTGCCGATGATGCAAAAAGGTGTATAGCCATCTTTTATATCCTGAGTAATCTGTGACCTAAGAGCCTCCAGATCGATCTCACAGTTTTTGTCTGTGGCTATCTTCCTGTAATTGTTCATACCGATGCCTAAAAGCTCAATGCTTTTATCTACACAGCCATGTACCTCATCTGAAGCGTATACTATAAACGGTTTGAAACCGAAGAGACCTTTATTTCTAATGTCCTCTTTCTCAAAGAAAACATTTCGGGCAACCGTTAACCCTGTGAGGTTGGCTGCAGAGCCACCACTTACCAAAACACCTCCCACATTACTACCATAGCCCATAAATTCTGAGCCCCACTGTACCACACGCTTTTCCATTTCAGAAATAACAGGGGAGAGGTGCCACTTACCTACATTTTGATTGATGGCAGTAGCCAGCATTTCAGCAGCTATAGACATATGTGTGCCGCCAGCCAGCACATAAGCATATAAATTTGGTCCAATGTTCATGGTTGCCGTATCCATTACTTTTTCTTTTACCCAGTTGAGCAATTCTGCTTTATCCTTGCCTTTTTGTGGCAATGGTTCATCAAGCCACGATTTAACAACTTCAGGTGCGTTAGCGCCATAAGCGGGATAGTCATCAAGCTGTTCGTATCTCCGCAGAATAATATCTTTGGCCTGAGTGAGTAATTGATCAAACTCTTCTATTGTATAATCAAGTGTGAAATTATCTTCCATTATTTGTTTAAGTTTTCTAAAGTCATTTCCATAAAACTTTTATCATCAAGCTGATTTTCTATATGGTCTAAGGCATGTAGCAGTTGGGAATCACCGATCATTTTTTCAACACCTTTAGTGCCAGCAATCCATATTTCATTTAAGGAGGCAAAATTTTCAAGCGATTTTTGGGACAGACTTAAAAGCTGTTTTCGACCATCATGCTCACATTTACGACTTGTCAGGTAGCCACTTTTTATCATTTTGCTAATGATACTAATGATGCTAGGGTGAGACATTTGCAGATAATCAGCAATTTCTGTTACCGAAAGCTCGCATTTATCTTTTAAAAGCTTAAATACCAGATACCAGTTAGGTTCGATATCGACATTCAGGTGTTTGTACATTTCTCGGCCACTGTGAATCATTTTATCACTTATACGCTTAAGCCGTGATGCCAATGCGAGGTGTCTTAGATGCTTTAAATAATCTTCTTGCATTAATATATGTAGTTAGCTACACAAATATAACAAAAAAATGTAGTTAGCTACATAAATGATAAAGCTTTATGAAGATGAAACTGGTAACTGAAAAAATTAAGCTAGTATTTCTTTGATGGAATTGTTTAGTTCGATCAATCCACGTTCATCCTGAATGATGTAGTCTCTTAATCCTTTCTCTACAAATGCTCCTCGCATTTTTTCTTCAAGCTCATTAAGTATTACAACTTTTTGATTGGGATTGATCTGAAGAATCTTATTGAGCGTCTCACGACCAGTAAGTGCGTTGGCTATGCCTTTGTTAATGTAGAAGTTAAGAAATATTAAGTCTGGGTTATGTTCCAAAGCATTAATACAACTGTTTCCTGTTGCATAATTCTTTACTTTAAACCTGTATTTAATTTCTCCAACCTCCAGGGTTAACTTAGATAGGTGTGTATTTAAAATTTGAAGGAAAGTAGGGTCGTCTTCTACTACATATACCAGTAGCTCAAGTGGTTTAAGTTCTGCAGGAAATTTAATATCGATGATATCTTCATCTGATTTACTGCGTTGATTCCGGTATTTATCAACTTTAGAGAGAGAAAATAATGGCATCAGTTGGTTTAAAGGTGTTTTTAAAAATAATTACCCCACCGCTTCTTGATCCTTCGCTATTACAAATTTAAAAGATTTGTAATATTATCATAATTTTCAATACTCTTCCTGAAATAAAAAAGCCGCCCCCGATTATAAAATTCACTAATCTGAGGCGGCCAATTTGGTTTATCTTAAAACTACTTCTCCTGAAGGAAAGGGTATTTGTAGTCTGTTGGTGGTACAAATGTTTCCTTAATCGTGCGTGGCGTTACCCATCTGAGCAAGTTAAGTACAGAGCCTGCTTTGTCGTTCGTTCCAGAAGCTCTGGAGCCTCCAAAAGGCTGCTGACCAACTACGGCACCAGTTGGCTTATCGTTGATGTAGAAATTACCTGCAGCGTGTACTAATTTTTTAGTCGCCATTTCAGCGGCATACCTGTCTTTGGAGAAGATGGCACCAGTTAGTGCGTAAGGCGAGGTGCTATTTACGAGCTCCAGTGTCTCTTCAAAACGCTCCGCTTGATACACATATATAGTGACAACGGGTCCGAAAATTTCTTCACACATAGTAAGCGATTGAGGATCTTTTGAGAGCACTACAGTTGGCTCAATAAAGTAACCTTTCGATTTGTCATACTTACCACCTGCAATGACTTCCGTCATGTCATTTTCTTTTACCTTGTCGATATATCCGGCAATTTTGTCAAACGCTCGCTCATCTATTACCGCATTTGCGAAGTTGGTAAAATCTTCAGGATCTCCCATTTTCATATCCTTAAGGTCTGCCAGCAAGTATTTTTTCACATCATCCCAAAGGTTTGATGGAACATAAATACGTGAGGCTGCTGAACATTTTTGCCCTTGAAATTCGAATGCGCCTCTGGAAATTGCTGTAGAAAGCTCCTTCGCATTAGCTGATTTGTGAGCCAGGATAAAGTCCTTACCGCCAGTTTCACCGACTACTCTTGGGTAAGTCTTGTATTTATCAATATTCTGACCGATTGTCTTCCAAAGATTTCTAAATACGCCTGTACTGCCTGTAAAGTGTAAACCAGCAAAATCTGCATGGTTGAATATTACATCGCCAGCAACCGGACCGTCTACATAGATCAAGTTGATTACACCATCTGGCAAACCTGCTTCTTTCAGTACTTGCATGATGATATTGGCCGAGTAAACCTGCGTGTAAGCCGGCTTCCAAATTGCAGTGTTACCCATCATAGCAGGGGCTATTGGCAAATTACCTGCGATTGAAGTAAAGTTGAATGGGGTGATGGCAAAAACAAATCCTTCTAAAGGCCTGTGCTCCATTCTGTTCCAAATACCGGGTGCAGATTCTGGCTGCTCCTGATAGATTTGGGTCATGAAGTGAGTATTAAATTTAAGGAAATCGATAAATTCACATGCAGCATCAATCTCTGCCTGAAAACAGTTTTTTGATTGACCAAGCATTGTAGACGCATTGATCTTTGATCTGTACGGTCCTGCTAATAATTCGGCAGCTTTTAGAAATATACTCGCACGATGCTCCCAACTCATGTTAGCCCAGGCTTCTTTTGCACCTAATGCAGCATTTACTGCCTGCTCTACATGCGAACTGTCTCCTTCATGGAAATGACCAAGTACATGTTTATGATCGTGCGGAGGGTTCATTGGTATTTTATTGCCTGTTCTCACCTCTTCGCCACCGATGTACATGGGAACATCCATTTCCTGAGACTTAAACTCCTTAAGCGTCTTTTTAAGCTCAAGCTTTTCTGGAGAGCCCGGAGCGTATGATTTTACCGGTTCATTGGTCGGTGTGGGTACCGTATATATTCCTTTTGGCATATGAATGAATATTTTATTGTTTTATAATCGATTTTAGGTCTGCAAATTTAGCCAATAGCTGGCAAAATCCCATTGAAAATGCGAAGTACAGTAGGCAAGATATCTACCTAAAAACGGAAAATAGAAAATGGAAAATGTGAAATTACTGGTGTCTGAGTAAAATGACGTTTAATCGAAATTTCAACAAAAGTCTATCCCTGAATCCCCTGAAGGGGACTTTTTACATTTTGTTGATAAAATAGTTTAGTCGGCATCACTTATCTTGATTCTCAAATCTCAAATCTAGAATCTCAAATCTAAAAGATGTCAACCAATTGGCTTATGCAGTTGATCTCGTAGTTAACTGTGGCTTTGTGCTCACGTTTGTGGGGGTTAAAGAATACAGTATCCATGGCCGCATTTTGAGCACCAGTAATATCAGTACTTAGGTTATCACCGATCATAATACTTTCTGAATTCGATGCTTTGGCCTTTTCCAGAGCGTAGTCAAATATTTCTCTAGAGGGTTTTCTATGGCCAGATGAATCGGATGTAACTACTCCTTTAAAATAAGGTGCCAATTTAGACGCAGTCATTTTTATTTGTTGTACGTCATCAAAACCATTGGTAAGGATGTATAAATCGTATTTGCCTTTGAGGTAATCCAGTGTTTCGAAAGTGTATGGAAACACATTAGTCTTGGTAGGGCAGGTGCTGATGTATTCTTCAGACATCATCAGTGATTTGTCCATATCATTTATGCCGAAATTTTTCAGGATCTTATCAAACCTGTTTTTACGTATATCATCACGATCGATATGCCCTTTGTTGTAATTATTCCAAAGCTTATTATTCACTTTGGTAAATGTCTCCAGAAAGCCTTCCAGCGTGATGCTTTTGGCCTGATGAAGTTCGTATTTGTGAAATAGCTCTGATAGTGCCTCAACTGAGTTTGTGTCGTAATCCCACAGCGTATGATCGAGGTCAAAAAAAATAGTACGGTATTGCTGCATGCTTAATTTTGCCAGTTTTTATTAGCTAATTTGTTTACTGCTAACTCGCGATTTGAATGCATTGTTTTGTAAGTGTCATAATCTTTTCTGAGTGTCTGGTCTTTCTCAAGAAACTTATATATCTGACTAATAATTTCATACACCTCATCTTTGAGATAATAGAAAACCCACTGATCATGCTTTCGCGTACTTAATATTCCCGAATTTTTTAAATAAATAAGATGCCGGGATGTTTTCGTTTGCGTAAAGTCCAGGATTTGCTCAAGATCAGAAATGCACATTTCTTTATTTTTAAAGATCAGGTAAAGTATTCTTACCCTTGACTCATCTGAGCAAGCCTTAAAAATTTGGGAACCGAAGGTAAGGCTGAAATTTTTTAATCGCATAGCTATTGTGGCTAATATCAAAATTAAAAGAAATAACGAACATTATAAGGAATATTATCGTTTGATTGATACCTTCGAGGTTCGACTCATTTATTATACGTTGAAAGGTATTAAAACAGTTATAAAAAGCATATTAGTTCTTTCAGTTGTAGCTCTTTGTAGTCAGGTTTTCTCACCTAATGAAGTTGCAGCTCAGGGCAAGCAACGTGTCATCCAACTTTCAGGAATTGTATTAGGCCAGGATAGCACCTCAGGTATACCAGGTGTACACGTATATGTGCCTAAAGCCGGAAGAGGAACCACCACTAATAGAGTTGGCTACTTTTCTATGCCTGTACTCATAGGAGATGATGTAGTGATTAGTGCGATCGGTTATGAGAAGCAATACTATCGCATACCAGACCTGGAAAAGGATAATATGACGGTAATTATCGAATTGATATCAGATACTACCTATCTTGAGACGGTTGAAATTATGCCTTTCCCGACCGAGGAAATATTTAAAGAAGCTGTTATTGCACTTAATCTACCGATCGACAAGCCTGTAAATAATGAAAATCTCAATGAGGAGTTATTAGCACTTATGCTACGTACAACTCCGATGGATGCCACGATGAACCATCGTTACTATTTGGATAACTGGCAACAGGCCCAACAAGATCGCTATGGCCCAAGACCCAACCCGCTGTTAAATCCATTTAACTGGGCTCGCTTCTTTAAGTCTTTGAAGAAGAAGTAAACGGTATAGAAAAAGAAGATACTGTCTTATAATTATTTACAATTATCATTAATATTGCAGCATGTTCGGGATGTGGCTCAGTCCGGTTAGAGTACCCGCTTAGGGTGCGGGAGGTCGCTGGTTCGAATCCAGTCATCCCGACAAGAGACAAACCTCAGCAGAATTGCTGGGGTTTTGTTGTATTAACACGAGCCAAATTTATTTGGGCGAGGAAGTGAATGCAATAAAACAAGCACGTAGTGCGTAGTTTGTTTCGGAATTTTCTGGTCTCTCTGGATCATTGTCAAATAGTCCAGTCATCCCGACAAAATGGAAAAGGCAGACCTTGTGTCTGCCTTTTCCATTTTAATAGTTTATTGGATGACCCTATTCGCCATAATATATGAATGGTGCCCAGAAGCTAACCTTGTTCAGGTCTTCACCATATACTCCATTAATGAAATTTCTTTTCACTTCATTAATAGCTTTTCGGTAAGTTTTTCCCTCATCGAATACGAGTCGGTAAATTTCCGAACCTAAAAGGCTGGTAGCATAATCATTTACTGCCCATAGAGAGCTGATGGTGCTATTTGCACCTGCTACAAGAAAAGACTTATTAAGTCCGGATATACCTTTGCCCGTTTGTTGCTTACCTAATGCTGTTTGACAGGCAGAAAGCATCACCATGTCAGCCTTTAGTTTAAGTTGCTCAACTTCATGTAGGTACACCATTCCATCTTCACCGTTTGGCTCATTTGCAAAAGTGGTCATAGTAAATCCACTTAGTTCGGGAATGAAATTTTCTACCCAACCATGAGTGGCGAAGTGCAGTATTTTGTAATCGCTTAAAGAGCCATCATTCGACATATTTTTTAGCCTGGTTTCCGTCATATTATCACCTAGGTACACATCAGCATCCCCAATGGTTTCTTTGATTTTATTAACTTCTTTTACAGTTCCGGGTAAAAATTTCATGGGGCTGTACCCAAGGTTTACCCATGACTGACGCATGGACTTTTTCTCATTGCCAATATCTTCAAACACCTTCAACTTTAATTTTTGTACGTCACTGATTGACTTAATCACATTAGCTTGAATATTAGGAGGGTTAAAATTGGCCCCTCCCATGGCTAGTATACTCTTATCTCTATTCTGATAAGTTCTATCTTGAATACCTTTTAGCACTGTAGGACTCTGGATGTAAGAAATGTCATGATTTTCAACGAGGTATTGACCATTCTCATCCATGATAGCTTCAAAAGGTAAGTAAAAAAGTGCTGCATCTGGAACGATTATCAGTTCCATTTTACCATCCAGTTCAGATTTAATAGGTTTTATAAATGCGTTGAAATACGCATTGCCAAATTCTTCATTAATAAAGCTCATGTCGGCTTTTAAAGATTGACGATATTTTTCAGACAGAAGATTGAAGTCACCGTCATTTAGCTTGTCACTATCTAACCTAAAGTTAGGACTTCTAAGCTCTCTTTGGGCGATTTCCTTTTCGACATTATCCAACGCGCTTTGATATCGCTGCCTTACGCTAACCAACCCATTGTAGGCAGATGGATTATCAATCTTCGTTAATGCTTTAATTACTAAATTGTCTTTAGAAATGACGTAGATTAAAAAATTACCATCTTCTTGCGAGAAGGGAAGCTCTAAATAATAAATCAATAACTGGTCAGGATCAAGTATTTCCTGGACTTCCGCTAACTTAAGGGGTTGGCTGTTCTTATTTACTGCCAAGGCCAGATCAAGTGATTTAGCTCGCTCAATTGCTTCAAATGACTCTTTTACCCTTCCTTCTAAAAAATAATTTAACGCTAGAAAAGCATTGTTTTTGTACAGGTTCTCATAGTATCTGCTGCGGCTAAAATTGTTAAGTGTCTTCAAATGGTTAGTCATGGCAGCTTCGGCTCTGGTGTGCATGTCAATGGATTCCTCGATCTTTCCTGATTCCCATAAGGTAATACCAATGTTTAAGTAGTTAATGCCCTTACCTCCAAGTGATGGGTTGAGTTCAGCTGATTTAATATATGCTTTCATAGCCTTATCCATTTGCTTACTAAATCTATATGCATTTCCCAGGTCACTGTAGGCGTTGGATAGCCCGGAGAGATAACCTGTGGATTCCATATAGTTTATTTGTTTTTGTGAAAAGTCTACTCCTTTTGAAGGGTTAGATTTTCTATAAAAATGGGACAATGCGCCATAACTTTTATTTACATATAAAGGAGATGAATATTGAGCTTCTATTTTTGTCAATGTTTCGGCATAGGGCTGACCTTCGCTGAGTCTATTGGTATAATCAAGTAAATAAAGCTTGTCTGCCATTAAGTTGAATAGCTCAAACTTTAGAACAGGTTGTTTTTCAGCTATTTCAATCCGGCTGTTATTCAACGCCAAGGCTTTATCAAACTCTCCTGCTTCCATAAAATAGCGATATTTTGAATCAGTAAACCGGCAATAAAAGTATGGATTGATAACTCGTCCTTGTTCTTGTTCTCCCCACATTCTGGGTTCTATATAATCATGCGCAAAATCATACAAATCCCATTTTATATTATCAGCCAGCTCATTGTTATATTCCTGCTTGAGCGCTTCATCGTACATAAAATACATAACTCTGTGCATCATCTCTCGTGGTAGTCCTAAATCATATATTGTTTTCATAGCCTCATTGAATCTCCCTTGTAGCACTTCCCATGGACGGTCAATTGCTTCTCCATTACTGCTTCGTATCACCCAGGGCCTGGCAATAGAACTTCCTTTACTTTTGGCGAAAATGTTATTTTGTACCTTTTGATAATAAGTGCCATCGTTGCCGGAGTAACTAGTTTGAAATTGCTTTGTCGCCTTTCCGATTATCTGAGCGCCTGTTGGATTAGATCCGGTCCAGCTACTTTGCCAGGCTGACATATAGTGAGAAAGGTATTCGAACCACTCCTGATTGACCATCTTGCCAAGGTATCCGGCATATTTTAACGATTCATCTTGCTTGCCTAACAGTGCGGCAAATAATGACTTATGCACAAGGATTTCGTAGTCAGTAGGGTTGATGGTATAAGCGACCTCAATTTGGTTATAGGCGAGGTCATATTGCCCGAGTTGCATATTGGCCAAGGCAGCTTGTTTATATACTACGGCTTCTTCAGGATAGTACTTGATAAGCCTTTCCGATACGTGTTTGGCTAAGCTATAATTCTTATTTTCATAGGCAGCTTTAGCTTTCACAAAATCTACGTCATCTTCAGAAAAAGGGCTATACTGTTTTATAGTCTCCTCTGATGGAATGGCCGTTTCCGTGTTCTTACTAATGGCCACTTCGGGTTTCACTGTAGCTGCACCTTTTCTATCTGGAGCTATGTAAGATATATTTATATCATCTACGAAAATAGTTGTGAGTTCATTGGCTTGGAAAGCTATCAGTTGACCAAAAAATGGTACATTTTTCATGGAAAAAACAAGCTCTTCATTTATGAAAAAATAGAGGTAATCTCCTACTTTTCTAACCGTCATTTTATTGAACTGATCACGTTTGACTAAAATGCTTTGAGTCCAATGCTTCAAGACCCCCCACTCACCAGCCACTTTATTGTCGATGTTGAAGTAGCCATTTCCAGAGAAATTAAATCGATATTTATTATTTAAGTCTGATTTGCCCCAAATCAAAGAATTAGATCGGTTATCTACACCGGTGACGTACTTCATTTTAGCTTCAATCTGAAAATCTTTGGACTCATCTATTGTAAAATGGCTGTCAAAATTGAGGCTAAAAACAGGATACGATCCTTTCTGAAGTGACTGAATCACATAATGCCCATTTTCGATTTTAAATAATCGAATACCCTGTTGGACTCCTTGAGCCCAGTCGTATGTTGAATTAGTAAAGTCCTCACTAAATATTGTTTCTGATGAATTGAAAGCTGTGTACTTGTGAGGTTGTTTATTTAAGCTGGGCCTTTTATAATCTGCACTTAGTATACCGGCTTCCTTTCCAATATAGCCTACTATGAAGTTGTCAATTTTAGCCGTTGTCTTTTGACTGATTAATACACCAAACCTCTGGCCCATAAATGGAACATAGTCTATGGTTTCTACATGCTGCTCGTTGATAAAAAAGTAATACTTGTTCTTAACTTTTCTGACGGTGAGCTTATTAAATCCTGTTTTGTGTATTGACTCATCTTTGGTTCATTCCACAAGATTGGTGAACTTCTGATTTTCATACTTAGTGACTAAAAACTGGCCATTTTGGGAAATGCCAAACCTGATATTGCTACCTACTTTGTTCTGTCCAAAATTTAAGGTGTGTGGACTGGTTGCTGCCCCACCACTTAGCTTCATCTCCATTTCTATTTGGAAATCCCGACTTTCATCAATTTCAAAGTACTCACTCTGATTATTGAGAATTAACATTGGATTATAGTTGTCGCTAATACCTTTGATTTCGTAAATACCATCTTTTATGTCAAAAGTTCGATTAGCAGCCTTTACAATAGGCCACCCGTTGAAGTTTGCAGAGAAGTCCTCATAAAACAGGATTCCATCAGTATTATATAAAAAGTCCTCATATTTTTTTTGACCATAAGAAATCAGTGAAAAACAGAGTGCTAGTGTTAGTGTTGCTAAAATTTTCATATACTCAGTATTGCCAATATATCTTAAAAATACTAAGCAAATGATTATATAAAACTGTCAATACGGTATTTTTTTATTAACCTCTCTTTGTGCGGTTATCAACAAGTGTTTACTTGAATTCAAAGGGCATTTCCAATATTGGTTTTACTTTAGTTTCTTTTGTTGAGGCTCGATCAAAAGCAGACAATACCGTATTACCACAAATATCTTCCAACGTGGGGTCTATTTTAATTGAGTGCTTGCCTTTCAGCCAATGAGAGGTTGGTATAAAGTGCCACTCGTCAGCTTTAAGCTTCCACGCCCCTTCGACTTGCACTTGCTGCTGATTAAGCACCTTTATCATTTTAGGAAAAAGCACAGGATCCAATTTTTCATTTGTGCTAATAATAAGTGGCGAATATTGTGTTTCGGGCACTGAAATGTGCCATTTTTCAGGCTGAATAGGACTTCTGACTGCTTCTCCAATCTCAAATGTTCTCACAACCGGTGATTGAAGGGAAAGCCCATTTGCACCCAGCCATGTACTATCAATTTTAAGTGTGTATGTATTACCGACCTCGAATACCGGCCCAATCACATTGTTTGGGCCAACATTGCGCTTGATTCTACCCGGATGAAAAAATAGTGTGAGCCGTGTTTTGGAAGCATCCCACAATCCCTCTGGAATAATCACAAAAGGTTCAGAAATGGTTTTACCCTGTTGATTTACCAAAGAGATATAATCGTAAGGATTTTGTAAACTCATGGGTTGGTCGAAATATACATATAGCCTTAAAATATTAGCTGGGTATAAATCCATTTCAGGTGAAATGACTTTAATGTTGGGGTGGTCATTGTTAGGTGCTTTGAAACTAATAGTACGCCTCAATAGCGGTTTTTTGATTTCTGTCAAAGGTAATCCAGTATTTTTATAGAGCACATTTAAATTTACATAAGCCTGGTGTTTCAGGTTTATGTCTGGCAAAAATCGCGGTTTAAAAACGAGGCTATCTTGCTTATGGATGTAAGAGCCAATAATCTTATTAGTATTATCTACTGTGACATAAAAGAAAGAGTCAAAGGCTATGCTATCTCTATATTGTTGAAGTCGTGCCATTACTGCCGGCTCCAAATCAACCACATAGAATGTCCCAAAAGTTGCAGAGTGAGGATCTGTATCAGCAGTTATTGTTTGTGCAGATACAGATCCAAATAATAAAATCGAAAACAGGAAATATTGAAACAGTTTTATGGAATGAGCCATTCTTTAGATAATGAAACTAAAGCTAATTTGCCACTTGGCATACGCTGTGTCGCAACGATAAACTTGTCATTTAAGTTATCAAGTTGTTGTACGCCCGAGCCAGATCTTGGGGTGTATTTAACACCTCCTAAATAGCCTTTAACTTCTTCAGTTATAGCGCCTTCATAGTTTTTCACATCTTCGGGATCGAACACCAATAGAGGCAGCTGACTATTAGACATCAAAACATAAGTTTTTCCATTATTGGTATAAGGTACCATGTCAAGCGGATAATTGCCTGAGCCAAACTCTGCCACGGTACGCCCCTTTACATGTTGTCCATTCTCTAATTTCTCTGCTTCAAACGTTACCAGGGGTGTGCAAAGATAAGCGGCAATAATGTGTGCTTTGTTATCAAAGTTATAAGGAAGAAATGTTCTGATGGGGGCGTGTGTTTCATACTTACCATGTGCGCCATGATATATTTCCAATGTGGATATACTCACATTGTCTTTAAAAGGATAAGGAGCTACCCACATAGAAGCGGCAAACTCCTCATTTGACAGACCTGCAATATACATGTTGTTATTGTGAAATTGAATACTTGTAATGGCATCAACCCGTGTTGTAACACCCTTTTTCCATCGGTGTTCTGTGCCTTCAGCTACTGGCTTTGGCAACGAAAGCTTACTGTAGCTTACTTCATCAAGCTTCACTTCAGTAATCTCACCCTGGGCATCTACTCTGAGTAAAATCTGGGCCGGTGCCAGGTCATTAGGTAAGTGCCACTTTGATGTCCATTCGGCACGACCTCGTGATACACTCAAATAAATATTTTGAGACACTGGGTTTACGGCCATGTCATGGATAAGCACGTTTTCGGCACTTGTTCCCAAAATACCCGCAATTTGACCTTCCAAATCTGCAATGGATACGCCTTCTTCATTGGCGCTGGCTTGATCATCACCAAGATCGATAGCATAAACCGAGGCCCCATAGGAGTCTCCGACAAATAAAATGCCCTCGGAATTAAATTTTAATACGCCCATGGACTTTAAGTCCGGTTTCCCTTTTTTCATATAGGGATTATCGAGTGCTTGAGAAATTGTAAATGAAAATACCAGCAGTAAGTTGAGTAAAGATTTCATATGGTTGTAGGTTTTTTCTTTTTAACGTTTATAAGAATTTAGGGTTGGATTTTTATACCTACAGGGGATATTCTAAGATGGAAAACCGATTGCACCTTATTAAGGAAACATTTGAGAATAAGAAAAATTGATTTCGAAACAGTGAGCGATTAGATTTGTTGATAAGTAAATTGATAGTAATGGCAGAGCACAAAAAAGGTAAAGAAGTAATCATGTCTGACGAGGAGTTGGAGCGCTTGCGTGATAAGATCACAACAACGCCTTCTACACTACCTTATGCGCACAATGTTGGCAGCGCTGTGATAAAACCTGAAGATAAAGGTAAAATCAAGGGGTTGGCTGTAAGTGCCATGCATGAACAGTCTCAAATGTAGCTGGACAAAGTGTATGAGCAGGTAAAAGTGCTTATCAAACAAGCAGAAGAAATTAAACACAGAGTAGATATATCAGAACGGATATATCAGGCCGAAATAAAGTTTAAGCCAACGATTGGTCACACCTATCACTTATATCAGAAAGATGACGGCTCTGAGGTGTTATCATTTATATCTCCGAAAGAATGGGGCGGTAGTATGCCTTTCGAAAAGTATTTGGCTACAGTTAAATTGCTTTCTGATCACACCTGGCATATTGAGGAGAGTAATATTTAAAGAGCCGGAGTACCGGCTCATTTTCAAGAGGTCAAAATCCTATTCCAAAGTATATTTGAAAAACTCTATTGGTTGTTCTTATATCAAATTCATTTGCAAATTCCGAATCATCGATATTCAATAGACCATGGTTATATCGTGCACCTAGTCTAAAGTTCCCTGAAAATTTTACTTCAGCTCCAAAAACAAGCGCTAGATCAACTGGGCTTAACTCATCTTTAAAGTCCTGTCCATTAATCTCATTCGTAGCTATAAGATAACCAATTTGAGGACCTGCATATATACCAAAGTTTTTATTGGCTACATACTTCATCAATACCGGTAAATTGGCATAATAAAGTTGTTGATTAATTTCGCCAAATGGACCAGAGAAACTAGTACCTTGAACCGAAAGCATTATTTCTATTTGAGTCGCAAAATGTTTGCTGGATTGATTTTCAAAGTAAAAACCTGCATTGATACTTATTATCTGGTCACCTGACGCTGAGTTTGTACCATCGGTGGAGTGAAGATTTGCTATGTTAGCTCCACCTTTGAATCCATTCGAGTTTTGTGCAAAAGTTACGGACCCTACACACAGTAGCATCGCTACTAAAAATACATTTTTCATACTGATTGAATTTTAATTAATCTGCAATTATATTACTTTAATAATTAATAATTGTGCATTAGCATGAAAATTATTTGGAAAGCAATTCTTCCATCATTAAAAGGCTCAGGGGCGTAGTGGAGCAAAACTGAAGTGTCTGGTAGCATAACTAAAAAAAATACGGATATTCGTATTCTATTGATTTTGATAAACTTCAATGCGAATATTATTTAAATATTTCATTTTCTTATCGCTGACATCCTGTGTCTTTGGCCCTATTGGGACTTCCAAGAAAGCGCTGAAAAAGCTCGGTGATCAGGATTATGCCAAAGCGGATCTATTGGTAGATAAGGCACTGGCAAAAGATAGCTTACTACCGGCTTCAAGGTATGCCAAATCTAAATTACTCATAGCCTATGATAGTCCTGAGTTTTATGATTCAGCCTACTTCTACATTCTTTCGGCACACACTGTTTTCGATACATTAAATATAAAAAGTAAAGAAAAACACATTAAACATGGCTTTGATAGCTTGACTTTTAGACGTCATAAAATGTTGATTGACAGTTTGGCTTTTCAATGGGCCCAAAGAGTTAATACAGAGGCGGGGTTTAACGAATTTCTAAAAAAGCACCCAACAGCACAGCAGGTTTTGTTAGCAAAAACCAGAAGAAACGCTTTGGCATTTGCCTCAGCCAAAGAGGAGAATACCTATCAGAGCTATAAACTTTTTATGGAAAAATATCCTGAGGCCGTACAGGTACGAGAGGCAAGGAACCGATATGAAAAGTTATACTTCGACAAGAGCACAGCAGATGGTCGGGTCACTAGCTACATTAGGTTTTTAGAGAAACATCCTGAGACACCTTATAGGAGAGAGGCTGAGCAAAAGATTTTTGAAGTAACGACTTCTGAGCATTCAGTGGGTGGGTATGAGCTTTTTCTCAGGAACTACCCAAAAAGCCATCTGAGGCAAAAGGCAATTAATTTTGCATATCACGTAGCAAAAACCACCAAAGATGTACAGCTTAACGTCAGGTATCTATCAGACTCACTTAAAGAAGTTAAAGCTTTAGAAGGTACAGCGCTGTTCGCTCATCTCGATGAGGGAAAATATGGTTTCTTTCAAAATGAAGGTAAAGTGGTTATTTCACCACAGTTTAGTCAGATTCATACTAAGTATAAGTGTGAAAGTACTACTGAAGATTTCCTGATTGTAGATAACAAAATAAAAGGTAGAAATGGAGCCAATATTCTACAATACCAACCCGAACAGGTAATTGACATGGGTTATGGATTACTTAAAGTAGGAAGTGATAAAAATTGGAGTATTGTTCATAAATCTGGAATTAGAATAAGAAATGAAGTTTATAGCGAAGTCAAGCTTCTGGCCGGCAAAATGTTGGCTTTAAAGAAGAATAACATCTGGAAGATAGAAACAGTGAGCGGTCGACTCTTAATTGCTGACAGTTTTGACGATGTGTTTGTGCAAGGGGCGTACATCTTTTTTGAGAAGGATGAGCTATTTGAAGTAAAAACAGATAGACAACTACTTCAGGCCGTTGACAACACCCCAGGCAGGTTTGAGTACATTTTCACAGACTATGAAATTCTATCAGATGGTAATATTTGGCTGGCCTCAAACTATGGTGAGATGATTACAAATCAGCAGTTGGAGGAGTTAATACCCTACGCGAACCAAAGTATCAGTACTTTAAACGGAAGCTTTTTTGTGAAAAAACAAACAGGCGTAAAGCTATACGATCAATCATATAAGGTATTAAAAGAGCAATTAACAAGTGCCAGCTATAACCAATCATGGCTTATTGATAAACAAGATTCTGTACTATGGATGCTCGACTTGCAGGATTATACTGTATCAACCACCACTTATGATTCAGCACAATTGCTGGGTAGAAACTTTTTACAAGTGTTCACCGGAGATACAATCACAACCTATTTTAAGGACGGATTGCAAGTACACTTTGAAAAGACAGCTCGATTCAATGTTTTGGGCAATGAATCAACTGAGTACCTAAGGGTATTGAGCAATAGACGTATGAAGCTGTACAATCAGTATGGAAGTCTGTTGCTTGATGAAAGCCCAATAGAATTGTCTGTAATGTCAGATCACGCACTAATTTTCACAGAAAAAAACAAAAAGGGATTGATAGATGGGAAGTCTGGTGAGAAAACACTTAATCCCATATATGATGCCATTGGTAATTATCATAATGGGAGAGTATCACTCCTAAAAGATAAACAATTTGGCCTTTATGATATGACCAGTGGTCTACTCATTGAGCCTGCTTTTGATAAAAATATTGTGAGTTATAATGATAGTGTTTATATCCTGAGTAAAGCTGGTAGGCACTATTTAACAATAACCGGAGAGCCTTTTACAAAAGAGGGCTTCGAACAGGTTGAATATTGGAATGATACTACAGCTATTGTCAAATGGGATGCTAGTTGGAGTTTTTATAATTTAAAATTAATGAGGCAGACCGGGCCATTTTTTAAGTCTTATCAAATTCAAGAGCTGGACTCCGGAGAAAAGCTAATAATGATACTAGGAGAGGCTGGTTATGGCGTTTATAGCGACAGGAGAGGGGAAATAGTTTCACCAACTTATAATGATGTTGTTGTGCTTTCATCGGACGATGAGCCAATTTTATTTACTGAAAAGCACATTAAAGAAGCGGCCTTTTTTGTGGTGATTTACTACGATCTGGATGGAAAAGCCTTATTAAAGAAGGCATATGAGTCAAAAGATTATGATCGAATATACTGTGACCAATAGGGTTATATCCATCGACACACCCAGTGTTGCGAAGCATTTGATAACTTACAAGTAACCTACTGTGTTGAAAAAATAGTTTAGCAATGTCTAATATTGCGAAGAATCAATCAATACTATGAAACGAATCCTTGTTATACCATTATTTCTTATTGCTTTAAGTGCTTTCTCACAGCAAAAACCAAAATTGGTGGTTGGCGTTATTGTCGACCAAATGCGACAAGAGTACTTATATAGGTTTTATAATAAGTATGGAGACGATGGCTTTAAGCGATTGATGAATGAGGGCTATAATTTTAAAAACACGCATTACAACTACGTGCCTACTTACACTGCCCCCGGTCATGCCTCTGTGTACACCGGTACCACACCGGCCTACCATGGTATAATAGGTAACGATTGGTACGACAAAATCGAAGGGAAAGAAATCTATTGTGCTAGCGATGCTAGTGAGAGTACAGTAGGTAGCGATAGTCATCGGGGTAAAATGTCACCGCGAAATCTATTGACAACAACTATCAGCGATCAGCTCAGATTGTCAACTCAACAGCGGGCTAAGGTTATTGGTATCTCAGTAAAAGACAGGGGGGCGATATTTCCTGCAGGTCATACAGGCGAGGCTTATTGGTATGATAAAAACACAGGCGATATTATTACAAGTACCTACTACATGGATCAACTGCCAAAGTGGGTATCTGATTTCAATAAGAAAAAAAGACCCGACTACTATCTTTCTAAAACCTGGGAGCCGTTGGGCGCATTGGAAGGCTATGTGGAAAGTGGTAGGGACAAAGCTGCATTTGAGGCTCCATTGAATAAAGAAACAGCCGATTTTCCGTACGAATTAGAAAAAGAAAACTACTGGATGATGGCCGACACCCCATTTGGTAACGACCTCCTTACCGAACTGGCGCTGAGCGCAATCAACAATACTGAATTGGGTAACGATGATGTCACCGATCTTTTGGCTATAAGCTACTCATCCACAGATTATATAGGCCATAGGTTTGGTCCCAACTCTAAAGAAGTGCAAGACACGTACATGCGGTTGGATAAGAACATTGCGGCTTTGCTTGAATCGCTTGATAATAAAGTAGGCAAAGATAACTATGTGCTTTTTCTAACAGCAGATCATGCTGTGGCGGAGGTTCCGGCCTATTTGACAGAAAATAATGTGCCTTCCGGTAACTTTGATAAGGATCAAATTGATGAATTAAATGGTATGATTTCTAAAAAGTATGGAGACGGAAGTTGGATTGAAAACGTTTCAAACTATCAGGTATTCCTAAATCATCAAAAACGTGCTGCAAATAATGTTGATTTACATGATATTCAGGACTTTGTGGCTCATACAATATTAAACTTCACTGGTGTAAGTAGGAGCTATCCAGCTCACGAAATTTCAAATCTGGATTTCAGTGCTGGCGGATTAAAAGGAATGATGACCAGAGGGTACAACCAGAAGCGGTCAGGAGATGTGCTCATGGCACTAGAGCCGGCCTGGATTATTAGGGGAAACACTGGTAGTACTCATGGTTCAGCCTTTACATACGATACACATGTACCACTGCTTTGGTATGGCTCAAACATTCAAAAAGGTACTTCGTATGAGTATAAAACCATCACGCAGATTGCACCAACACTGTCTATGATGCTTGATGTGATGCTTCCAAATGGAGCTACAGGGCAACCGCTCGTGGAGTTGCTCAACACAAACTAATGCTGCTGCCAGTTAGATAAAACCATTTCTTCAAGTCTGTTTTTTTAGCTATACTTAGCCTTTCTTAATAATCGCCTTTTACATGCTGAAAAAAACTGAAGAATTTAGTAGTCGTTGGGGAATCGTTTTGGCCTCGTTAGGAATGGCCATTGGCGCAGGAAATCTTTGGAGATTTCCAAGATTGGCCGGGCAATACGGTGGAGCCTTTTTATTACTCTGGATATTCTTTTTACTTATTTGGTCTATTCCTTTACTGATGGCCGAGTTTTCTATTGGTAAGAAATATAAATTGGGGGTAATTGGCTCTTATGGCAAAGTTGGAGGTAAAGGGCTTTCGTGGGGAGGTTTTTTTATTACTGTTTGTACCCTGGGTATCGCATTTTATTATTCAGTAGTTACAGGTTGGGCATTGCAGTATCTCGGGTTGTCTATGCGAAATTTGTTTGCCTTTATTACTGGTGAGGCAACTATTGCCGACAAATTAGAAACCAATCCAGAATATCTTAATGAATTTTGGACAGGTATTTCCACTGCTGATCCGGTAACAGTCGTACTTTATATTGTAGCTATTTTGGCGGGTACTTATGTTTTGATTAAAGGCATACAGAAGGGACTTGAAAAAGCGAATAAAATTTTAATACCCACCTTATTTGGATTGCTATTTATCATTATGATCCAATCATTAAGCATGGAAAATGGTTTTAAAGGCCTTCAGTATATGTTTTATATTGACTTTGCGCTGTTCTCCGATCCTACCATTTGGATTGAAGCTTTATCGCAGTCTGCCTGGTCAACTGGTGCAGGCTGGGGACTTATTATGACTATTTCTTCCTACTCGCGAAAACGGGAAGATGTGGTACTCAATACTTTCATAGGCGGTTTTGGAAATAACACGGCATCGTTGATGGCTGGTATGGCGATTTTACCTGCGGTATTTGCATTATCAGCTTCAGAAGGTGAAGCTATTAGTTTCTTGCAAAGTGGTAATCAGGCACTAACATTTACTATTATACCGAAGCTGTTTTCTACTTTTACAGGAGGAGCGATTTTCTCAGCAGTCTTCTTCACTGCATTTTTTCTGGCGGCATTTAGTTCATTATTACCGATGCTGGAGCTATTCATTAGCAACCTAAAGGACATGGGCCTAAAACGTAAATCTGCAGCCATTCGTGCGGCTATTTTCTGCATTGTATTTGGCTTTCCTTCAGCCTGGTCACTTAACTTTTTCAATAATCAGGACTGGGTGTGGGGCATTGGCCTCATCATCACCGGGCTTTTGATTATCATAGCCGTACTTCGCTATGGAGCATCTAAATTTATGCGCGACTACATAGAGACCGATTCCGATTTCAATGTTCCGATAGCTTATTTTGCTACATGTATGATATTCAATGTGGGTCTTGGCGCATTCCTTGTCTATTGGTGGATGTCACAGGGTTATTCTGATTACCCTTGGTTTGATGCAGCAGGTAATTGGAATGTCTTCGATGTATATTCTAACGCCTCAATTGTAACGCAATGGGGGATTGTGTTGGTTGTTGGAATCCTTATCAATCGTTACTTGTACAAAACTTTCGTAAAAAATAAAACATGACAACAGGAGCCATTATATCGATGATCTTAATTGTAGGCCTGGTGGTAGGAGGATTTGTATTCTTCCTGAGACTGGCAATGAAAAAAGAAGCGGGTAAAAAAGAATAGACCAATACCTTATCCATGACTAAAAACTCAGGCAGAAACTTTGCTTTGTTGGCTTCCCTTTTCTTTATGTGGGGCTTTATCACAGTCATGAATGATGTGCTTATTAATACTTTCAAAGGTATTTTTGATCTTACCGCTCCACAAAGAGCACTTATTCAGTTTTCCTTTTTCGGAGCCTTCTTTATCATTTCCACCATTTATTTCATCCTTTCCTCTATCAAAGGGAGAGATCCCATCAATAGGATTGGGTATAAAAAGGGGATGTTTATAAGTCTTTTGGTTTGCGGTGTGGGTTGTCTGTTATTTTATCCCGCAGCCGTTGCAAGTTCTTATACAGCTTTTCTTCTGGCTTTATTTACGCTTGCATCTGGTGTTACATTATTACAAATATGTGCTAATCCTTATGCTACAATTTTAGGGCCTCCTGAAAGTGCCTCTAGCCGGCTAAACCTGGCTCAGGGGCTTAATTCATTAGGTACAACACTAGGGCCAATTGTGGGTACAATACTCATTTATCAAGTGTTTTCTGATGGTAACCTTACCGTTGAAAGCGTATCAGATACCTACCTCATTTATGGCTTTGTTTTTATAGTTGTGGCATTTGTTGTATTGGCAAGTAAAATGCCATCATTCAAAAACGATGAAGTCATACCTCCGGGGTTTGGTGTCTTAAAAAACCGTCATCTTGCATTTGGTATCCTGGCTATTGCATTTTATGTAGGATCGGAGGTGTCTGTAGGTAGTTGGATTGTTGAGTTTCTGAAGGAAGATCATATCGGGGGATTAGATGAGGTAGACGCGAGCTATTTTTTGTCTTTTTTTTGGGGGGGTCTAATGATTGGCCGTTTGCAGGCAGGTATATCGCTTAATGAAGCGCTTTCTAAAAATCAGAAATATATAAGAATGGCCATCGCGGCTTTATTTGCATTTACAATTATTTATCTGGGCACAAGCATCAAATTCAATGATGGCAAGTTCAGTTTCGTTCCTTTAGCCTTTAATTTAGTAGTGCCTTACCTGGGGCTTATGGTTATCAATTTTCTGGCTTTTGTAGCTACATTTAACAAGCCGGCTAAAGGGCTAGTTGTGTTCTGCCTGATCAATGCTGTATTACTGACTGTAGGAATTGTTATGGATGGTGAAGTAGCTTTCTGGGCCATTGTTGGCTCGGGGTTATTTTTCTCGATTGGCTGGTCAAATATTTTCTCACTGGCCATCAAAAACCTTGGTAAATATACAAGTCAGGCCTCATCATTACTTGTGTTGGCTGTAGTAGGCGGGGCACTAATTCCAAGTGCACAGAGTTTTATTATAGAAATCTACGGTGTTCAACTTTCCTTTATTGTACCCCTTATTGGTATGCTTTACCTGATTTTTTATGGTGTCGAAGGTCATAAAATCAAAGAAGCATGACAGCCATAGCTATAGGTGTAGATATTGGAGGGACAAAAACACCTTTCGCGGCTGTTGACAAACAGGGTAAAAAACTATGTGCAGGTGAGATAAAAACAGTTGGACATGCCACAGCCGAAGCATTTGTTGAGTCTCTTACCAGTGCTATTTCAGAAGCACTAAATAAACTTGACTTTTCTTACGAACTTATTGGTATCGGTGTGGGAGCCCCCAACGGTAATTTTTATCAAGGGACTATCGAAAATGCCCCAAACTTACCATGGAAAGGTGTAATTTCACTAGCTGAGCTAATACAAACCAAATTTGATGTGCCTGTTGTTGTTACTAACGATGCCAATGCTGCGGCTGTGGGGGAAATGATTTACGGTGCTGCTCGAGGTATGAAAGATTTTATAGAGGTAACACTCGGTACGGGTTTGGGCAGCGGTTTTGTGGCAAATGGTGAGTTGATCTATGGTCATCACAGCCTGGCAGGCGAACTCGGGCATACGATTATTGAGAAAAATGGACGGCCCTGTAACTGTGGTAGAAAGGGATGTTTTGAGCAATATGCATCGGCCACTGGCTTTATGAAAACCGTTGATGAGCTTTTAGAAACAGGTAAAAAAACATCACTTACAAATGAGTCTAAAGAATCACTAAACTCAGAGGTAGTTGCCAAACATGCTGAAAACGGAGATCAGTTGGCACTAAAAGCATTTGATATAACCGCTGACCATTTGGCATTCGGCATTGCCAATGCAGTAGGGATAACCAATCCGGAGGCTGTGATTTTATTTGGAGGACTGGCCAATGCTGGCGAATTACTAATGGAACCCACGAAGAAATACCTGGAGACTTATTTACACAACTTATACAGTGGGCGAACAAAACTTTTGTTTTCAACGCTACCTGACAGCGATGCTGCTGTGTTGGGAGCAAGCGCCCTCGTTTGGAATCAAAAAGAACAGAAATGAAAATCAGAATTATTGGTTTCCTAACTTTGCTAATTGCTATTGCATCTTGTCAGGACAAACCTCAGCGACTTACTGATCAGGTTAATACTTTTATTGGTACAGGTGGTCATGGTCATACCTACCCGGGAGCAGCAACACCTTTTGGTATGGTGCAGCTAAGCCCTGATACACGCCTCGAAGGTTGGGACGGCTGTGGAGGCTATCATTATACAGATTCTATTGTTTACGGCTTTAGCCATACACATTTGAGTGGTACGGGTATTTCTGATTATGGTGATGTTTTGTTTATGCCCACTTCTGGTGAGATAATGCTAGACAATGGTTATAAAACGTCTCCTGACAAAGGCTATGCCTCGAGATTTAGTCACGATAAAGAGCATGCAGAACCCGGCTATTATGAAGTGCAGCTGGCCGATTATGATATTGATGTGGCTTTAACAGTAACTCCACGTGCAGGTTTTCATAAGTATACATTCAATAAAGAAGGACAATCTAACGTCATTTTAGATTTAGAGCACAGAGATGTATTGACTGATGTCTCTTTTGAAATTGTAGATGAACAGACCATAAGGGGTAGCCGTGTGTCCAAAGCCTGGGCACAAGAGCAGCATCTTTATTTCTATGCGAAATTTTCCAAGCCCTTCATAAAAGACTCTGTTTCTATCAGAAAACTGGACGACAAAGAAGTGGTCACAAAAGCGGCCTTCACATTTGACCTTAGCAAAGGAGACGAACTATTGCTGAAGGTTGGCATCTCTGCTGTTGATATAGAAGGAGCAAAGAGAAATTTAGAAACAGAAATACCTGATTGGGATTTTGAAGGAGTAAAAAAATCTGCCAGTGACACATGGGAAAAACGGTTATCAAAAATTACTGTCGAAGGCGGAAGTCAGGACGAACGCACCATATTTTACACAGCTATGTATCACAGCTTATTAAACCCAAATCTGTATAGTGATGTAGACGGCCGATACAGAGGTATGGATATGAGCATTCATAAAAAGGATAAGCCTCAATACACCGTTTTTTCACTTTGGGACACATTTAGAGCTACACACCCTCTTTTTACAATCATAGAGCAGGATAAGACCAACGAGTTTATCAATACTTTTCTCGATCAGTATGAGAAGGGTGGCATACTGCCTATTTGGGAACTAGCAGGCAATTATACAGGCTGCATGATTGGCTATCATAGCATTCCAGTAATAACTGATGCTTACGCAAAAGGCATCAAAGGTTATGATGTAAATAAAGCTTTTGAAGCTATGAAATATAGCGCAACCAGAGATAAGCTAGGGCTCGATGCATTGAAGGCACAAGGTTATATTCCAGCCGATCATGAACATGAATCTGTTTCCAAAACGCTTGAGTATGCCTATGACGATTGGTGTATTGCCTACATGGCAAAGCAAATGAGTAGAGAAGAAGATGCTGCTAATTTCTTTAAACGTGGACAGTATTATAAAAACATTTTTGATCCAACTACAGGCTTTATGAGAGCAAAAATGAATGGTTCATGGTTTAAGCCTTTTGATCCCGCTGAGGTCAACTTTAACTACACGGAGGCCAATTCATGGCAATATAGCTTATTTGCTCCTCAGGATATCAGCGGTTTAATTAATCTGTATGGTGGAGAAGCAGCTTTTGAGAAACAACTGGACGAACTTTTCGAGACAGAGAGTGACCTTTCCGGTAGACATCAGGTAGACATTACAGGTTTAATCGGGCAGTATGCACATGGTAATGAGCCAAGTCATCACATGGCTTATTTATACAATTATGTAGGCAAACCATGGAAAACTCAGCAACGTGTTGATCAGATTATGAAAACGATGTACACCAATACACCTGATGGATTGTCTGGAAATGAAGATTGTGGTCAGATGTCATCCTGGTATGTGTTGAGTGCTATGGGTTTTTATACCGTAACGCCAGGCTTACCATACTACACATTGGGTACACCGGTTTTCGATAAAGTCACAATCAATTTAGAAAATGGCAACACTTTTGAAATTGTAGCTAATAGAAGAAATAGTGAAAGCTTCTATATCCAGTCAGCCAGCTTAAATGGGAGTGACTTCAAAACCTCTTTTCTCAATCATGAAGACATCATGAAAGGAGGAACACTGACATTTGAAATGGGAGCTGAGGCTAATCAACAATGGTTTGAGAAACACCCTGTTGCATCTATTGATGAATATGAAGTTACGCCTGTTCCTTTCTTTTTAACTGATTCAAAAACTTTCACAGACTCTCTGCAAGTAACATTGGGTTGTGCTGATAGTACAGCTCAACTTTTTTATGCAACACATGATGGGAAAGAAATTGATTTGGAGTTTAAGGCTTATGAGAAACCCATAATTCTTAAAGACACTAAACACATTACGACTTATGCTTTAAAAGGTGATGTGAAAAGTTTTGAAGTAACAGCAGACTACCTAAAAGTGGAAGGCGGAAGAAGTATAACCTTAGAGGCTGAATATGCCAATCAATATGCAGCTGGTGGTTCAGATGCCCTGATCAATTATTTAAGAGGGGGTCATAGCTATCAGGCAGGTGACTGGCAGGGTTTCCAGGGGCAGGATATCGTAGCTACTGTAGATCTGGGTAAACAAAAGCAGGTAAAAGAGATATCCATGGGCTTTCTACAAGACATCAAATCATGGATATGGTATCCAACAGAAATCACTTTTGAGGTTTCTACAGATGGGGAGAATTTCATGGCTTTACCTACAATCAAAAACGACTTTCCCGATGATCAGTATGGAAGTTTTACGAGAGATTTTTCTGTTTCGTTAAACTCAACCATTCGCTTTATTAAAGTGACTGCCAAAAACTATGGCGAGTGCCCCGAGTGGCACTTGGGCCATGGTGGTAAGAGCTGGTTGTTTGCTGACGAGATCGTGGTGGAGTAGGTGTGATTTTGAGTGTATACCGCAGAGGCACACAGAGGAGACGCAGAATTATGCAGACTGACTTAATTCATTGCGTCATCCCTGCGTAGGCAGGGATCTCAAAATCGTATCTTTCATGGATTCCTGACTTTCGCTGCGCTTTACCGATTCATCGGGACAAGCTATCAGGAATGACGGAACGGTTGCTGTAATCAGTCTACCTACTGACTGCAGTGGCGTCATTCCTGTGTAGGCAGGAATCTTACAGTCACTGCATCTCCTGAACCTGATCAAATAAATCATTAAAACCGGGGTTCATTTCTTTAATCAGTCGTTCTTTCCAATCTCGCTTCCATTTTTTGATTCTCTTCTCTCTGGTTATTGCCTCTTCTATAGACTGGTGAAATTCATAATAAACAAGAGCGGTACATTGGTATTTCTTTGTAAAAGTAGAACCCTCGCCATGCTTATGCTCATATGCTCTTGCATATAAATTGCTGGTCACCCCAGTGTATAAAACAGATCTTGATTTGTTAGGAACGATGTAGACGTACCCTCCTTTAGCCATAGGTCAAACATAATAAGTTTTTAGAGATTCCTGACTTCCGCTGCGCTGCATCAGGAATGACGGGAAAAAGTAAATAGCTAATTACATGTGTCCTATGGTTTCAAGTTTAGCATGCTGTGATTGAGAATATTTACTTAATCACAAAGATTAACCCAAGCTCGAAACGTCATCCCTGCGTAGGCAGGGATCTCTTAGTGTAACTTTGTGTCTTCTCTGTGTAACCCCGTGGTTAAAGCAACCTTTAAAAATTATAACTCCTCCCAAAAACCACTTCTCCACCTCTTACCAACCTCATCTCTAACCTGGCATCGGCAGGATCGGTACCATCCAGTAGTTTACGAATATCACTTTGGTAGACAGTGCTTAAACCATTAGACCCACAAGAAACTACTTTTTCAAACACCCAAACGCTTTCTTCTTTGTCATAAAAACGGAGCTTCATCGTGCCTTCAAAGTCTTCCAGTTGATCGTTAACTAAAGTGATGGAGAAGTCATTATTTTCACTATAAGGTATCAAGGCTACTGGAGCAAAAAGTGTGGCGAGTTGCTCATGGAACACTTTCTTTCTACCAAAAACATCAATACTACTCCAGCTTGGGCCGGGCCAGCAATCATTGAGCTGCCAGTATAAACTGCCCCAGCAGTGACCTTTATTCAACCGATGTGCATCAATGGCCATTTGCATGGCTTTGGCCTGCGTTTGCTGACTTTTGGCTACGAAATCCTTAAAGTTAACAGGCTTGCCAAAGTAGCGGTTAATGTGTTTCGCGATCATTTCAGTGCCTACATAACTTTTCTGATGATGCTTCATGACCTCAGAATCAAGAGCCCATTGAGTAGAGTCAGCGAAGTAGGCGATAGTTTCTATGTCAGGAAATGATTGGAAACCATACTCACTCATAAATCGGCCTACATTGTCATAATAAGCTTTGAAATTATCTTGTCCATGCCAGACACCCCAGTAATGCATGCTGCTGTGATTGAAGTTTTCGGGCGTTCCCCAGTTGCTCAAAGGAGAAGTAGTGGTATACGGTCGGTCATCAAGCTTTTCTAAAAGGTTAGGGATTTTATTATGAAACAGGCTCAAATAGTCATTCCATATTTTGGTGGAATCTGCAGTCGAGTAGCCAAACTTAGCCTGCCACCCCCAGTTTTTCCATGCCACCTCCATTTCATTATTGCCATTCCAGAGCACGATAGAGGGATGGTTTCTTAATCGTTTGACATTATCAATCACTTCAGCTTTCACATTTTTTATAAAAGAAGAATCGCCCGGGTACATGCTGCCTGCAAACATGAAATCCTGCCAAATCAGAATGCCATTTTGGTCACACAGCTCATAAAATAAGTCGTTTTCATAAATGCCACCACCCCAAACGCGTAGCATATTCATATTGGCTTCTTTAGCTTCGGTGATCAGGCTTTCATACTGTTCTTTTTTAATAGATGGTAGAAAATGGCTTTGAGGAATGTAATTGGCACCTCTGGCGAATAGCTTCTCTCCGTTTATTTTGAAATAGAAACTCTTTCCAATACTGTCATTTTGTTGAATAAGCTCAACCGTGCGCAGACCTATCTTTTCTGTTAGTGAATCCAATAAGGTTTCTTCTTTTTTCAACTTGATTGGGATGTTGTAGAGGTGAGAATCACCCCAACCATTTGGCCACCATCTTTTGGGTCCTGTAATGCTAAAGTCAACCTGTATTTTATTAAGGCCTTTTTGTAATTGAACTAACGTATCAGATTGATAGACTTCAAGGTCAAGCTGTTGCTCTTTTGACGAATTAATTTCTACCGTAGCCGAAAGTAGGGCCAACGAATCACTTAGCAATTGCTGGGTAATCTGTACATCTGCAATTCTAGCAGCATCCCAGCTTTCTAAATAAACAGGACGCCAGATGCCTGCGGTGACCAATCGTGGCCCCCAGTCCCAACCGAAATGATAAGGAGCCTTGCGCGTAAACGGACTGACTTTATAATCAACCGTTTCACTGCCGGCAGGAAGTTCATAGCCCAAAGCTTCAAGCTTAGGTTTATTTACTTCTACTGGAGATTTAAAGGTTATTGAAAGTGTGTTCTCACCTTGTTGAAGAAAGTTTTTAACATCAACTCGCCAGGTCCTGAACATATTACTGGCCTCTAAAATGAGTGAGTCATTGAGCTTGACATGGGCATAGGTGTCGAGTCCTTCAAAAACCAATTCAACCTTTTCTCTGGCCAGTTCTTTTTGAGACAGCTCAAATGTGGTTTGATACTCCCAGTTCTTCGTTTCGACCCATTGTACTTTTTTCTCATTGAGCCCTACCCATGGGTCTGGAATCATACTATGACTCATCAAGTTTGTGTGAACTACACCAGGTACTTGCGCATTTCTCCACTGGGTAGAATCAGCTTGCTTAAACTGCCAGTTTGTGTGGAGGTAGGTTTTGTTGAGTGTTTGAGGTGCTTGTTCACAACTCCATAAAACAATAAGAGCTGCAATAGCAATAAAATTAAGACAACGCATGAAGTACTTTTTTGATTTTCTCAATGTCAGATACAGCGATTTGATCTTCAGGAATGTCAGTTGAGCTGTTCATGGGAACCTTAGGAGAATATTGCGCCAGTCCTTCTTTATATGCCTTAGCAGAAAGGTGAAATTCATAACACCCGGCATCAACGAGTGTATTTATGTTAGAATCATTAATGCCACCTCCAGGAAGAATAATGATTCGGCCCGAGGCCTCTTTTATTAATCTTTTGATCATAGAAGCACCCGCTGGAGCTGATGTTGTTTGACCAGAGGTCAGAATTCGTTTAGCACCACCACTGATAATAGCCTCCAAAGCTTGTATAGGGTCAGGTGTAAGGTCAAAGGCCCGATGGAAAGTAAACGGGAGTGGTTTGGCAAGCGCTACTAGTTCCTTGGTTCTCGCTAGGTCTACACTTCCACTTGGCAAAAGCACACCAGAGACGATGCCATCAACCCCTTTTTCTTTAGCCAGTTCGATATCTCTTTTTATTATTTCTAACTCTAAATCAGTATAAACGAAATCACCGCCTCTTGGCCGGATGAGCACAAAAACAGGAATGTTTAATTGCACTTTGGCTAACTCAATGGTGGCCATACTGGGCGTAGTGCCGCCTTCCCATAGATTATCACAAAGTTCGACACGGTGAGCGCCTCCTGCTTCTGCATTGAGTGCAGACTGGACAGAATTAGCACATATTTCGACTTTGTATTTCATTATTTTACACTAAACTCATCAATAAATAACCAGGCCTTATTGCCTGCCGCATCGTGCCAATCAGGGCAGATACCCATGTTTTTAGCTACTAGCTTAACATATCGTGCTTTTAAAGGCTCTTTAAGGTTCAATCGGTATTCCTGTGTTAGTTGTTCTTTGTCTTTCGGGTCACCCTGATTTCTAATCTCTCCGGCTTTTTCAAAAGTTTCACCATCTGTAGAGTAGAAATAGGTCACTTCAACGGGGAAAAATATCCAGGCGTTGTTATACTGCAGGTAACCTGAGGAAAGTTCGTTGATTTCTCTGGATTCGTTTAGGTCAATAAGTAATTCTATATCCGGCCCCCAGTAACCCTGCCAGTTTCCATCCCTGAAATGTGTGCTGCCTTTCTTACCATCAGTTAGCCCTGAAAGGCCTCCCGCTGTATAACTTTCGTTGAAATCGGTTGCGGCTTTTGGTATTATTCCATTGGCCAGGTGGCGGATGAATTTTTGATAAATAGTGTCTTTAAACGTATTGCCATTTTTACTAAATGTAATCGCCCATTGCGTGGCTTCATTGATAACAACTGGCTTTTTATAATCAACCTGCTGGTTGTCATCATGGTAGAAAATATTTATAGCTGAATCATACGATTGCAATGCTACGGTTAAATCACCATTCTTTGTTTCAGTATTTATTGACACAGGTACGGTTTCGAATCCATAATTGACATCCAGTTTATCCAATACTTTGTATTGATAGTTTACCCGGTCTCTGAATTCGGCATAGTCGCGACCGGTAGTGTCGCTCCATAAAACTTCAGACATCGCCATTAAGCGAGGGAAAACTTTGCTATCTACTTTTTGCTGTGGTGCTCTTTCGCTCCACATATTGCACTCACCACCAATAATAAGCTGCTCTTCTGATTGGGTCAGCCCACCCGGGATTGGGTCAAAACCATAGACCTTTTTCATATCAATATCATTAAGGCCATAATCAAAATACGCATGAGAGGTAGGGGAGAGTATAGCTTTATGGCCGTGTTTTGCTGCTTCTACTGCTCCGCCAAAACCCCTCCAGCTTTGAACAATTGCACCTTCGGGCAAACCTCCCTCAAGAATCTCATCCCAACCTATCATTTTCTTAC
This sequence comes from Fulvivirga sp., assembly GCA_965227525.1. Classification (GTDB taxonomy): domain Bacteria; phylum Bacteroidota; class Bacteroidia; order Cytophagales; family Cyclobacteriaceae; genus Fulvivirga. The sequence continues at coordinate 1,663,912 of OZ245762.1, forward strand.
CGTTTGATTCGAGAAACTTTCCTACACGGTTTATAAAATAGCTTTGTAGTTCATGTTCATCATGTAAGCCTTCTTCCTTTATTCTTCTCTGACACTTTTCACAATGTTCCCATCGGTATTTGGGAGCCTCATCACCTCCGATATGTATATACTCGGAAGGGAATAGTTCAATAACTTCAGTTAAAACGTCTTTCAGGAAAATGAAAGTAGAGTCATTTCCTGCACAATAGATGTCTTTAAAAACACCCCATTCTGTTTCAACTTCAAATGGCCCGCCAGTGCAGGAAAATTGTGGGTAAGCTGCTAAGGCTGCTTGCGAATGACCTGGTAGTTCGATTTCAGGGACAACCTTTACACCTCTGGCGGTGGCATAGGCGACAATCTCCTTAATGTCTACCTGTGTATAAAAACCACCATACTTTCCACCTTTCCCATCGTCCCTCCAGGCGCCAATTTCAGTCAACTTAGGATATTTCTTTATTTCAATTCGCCAGCCCTGATCCTCAGTAAGGTGCCAGTGCAAAGTATTCATTTTGTAAAGAGCTAGTAAGTCAATATATCGCTTGATAAAATCTTTATCCATGAAATGGCGGGCACAATCCAGCAACATACCTCGCCACTGAAAACGTGGGCTGTCGTGGAGTTGAAAAGCGGGTATTTTAAAAGTCTCATTTTGTGTGATTAGAATTTGTCTTAGTGTTTGAAAGGCATGCATCAAAGCCTTTTCACTACCACCTGTGATGGTAATTTTTTCATGATCACTATTGATAGTATAAGCCTCTTCAGGCAGGCTGCTGTCTAAAGTAAAAGAAATACTATTTGCGCTGGGAGTTGGTGCAATAGGTAACTTATAACCTGTGATGGTCTTGAAATAATCTTTGATTGTTTGATCAAAAGGCTTTAGATCACCGTTAAAAATCAGCCACGTTTCTTTATCGATTTCGAAGGCTTTGTCATCTTCTACTACCAAATGATTTGGTTTTGGAATTATAGATACCTCAACTTTAGGACTTTTCTTTTCTGAACAACTAAGAAGGACTAGTGCTAAGAGAAAATAGCTAATTGGTTTTACCATTTTCTATCAAATTTGGCATCGACCATAGCTGTTGGAAAGTCATTGGTTGTTAAAGCATAATTAAAGCCATTGTACACGCTGTAGCCTCCATAGGCTCCATCTTTTCTCAATGCCAGAAAGCCCACCTGCAATCCTTCCATGTTATCATGTTTTTTGATAATTCTGTCTACAGCCATTTTACATGCTGTTTCTGGGTCATTCCCTTGTCTCATGAGCTCAACTACAAGGTGACTTCCGGCAACTCTTATCACAGCCTCGCCCAAACCTGTAGCACAGGCTGCCCCTATTTCATTATCGACAAACAGCCCTGAGCCAATGATCGGAGAATCTCCCACTCGGCCATGTAACTTAAAAGCCGCGCCACTTGTGGTACACGAGCCAGAAAGGTTGCCATTACTATCAAGCGCTAACATGCCGATGGTGTCATGATTTTCTACATTTATAACGGGTTTGTATTTGGATTCCTCCAGCCACTCTTTCCAGGCTTTTTCTGAGGTGGGTGTCAAAAGGTTTTCCTCTTTAAAGCCTTGTTCAAGGGCAAATTGCTTGGCGCCAGCACCCACAAGCATGATGTGAGGCGTTTTTTCCATAACTTTTCTGGCTACAGCAATTGGGTTTTTAATGTCTTGTAAGAAAGCAACTGCACCGCAATCACTTTGTTCGTTCATGATGCAGGCATCTAATGTAACAAACCCTTCACGGTCAGGGCGACCTCCAATGCCTACTGAAGCACCTTCCGGGTCATTTTCTACCTCCATGACACCTTTTTCTACAGCATCGAGCGCATAACCTCCTTTGGAGAGAATTTCCCAGGCCTTGTTATTGGCGACAATACCGTGATTCCAGGTCGAAATCACCACAGGCCCATTGGCTTTTTTGATTGCAGGCTTGCTTAGTGCTTTGAAGGTGCCGAATGAGAATAAGCTTCCCAGCGCTGATAATTTGATGAATCCTCTCCGTGATGTCATAGTTCTGGTTGTTTGAATGAAGACTGTATCAAAAGCAAGTTCGTCATTCTGAACAAAGTGAAGAATCTTTATTTAGCATGCTTAACTACCATTTAGACTCTTCGCTTTCGTTCTGAGTGACGCCATTATTCACTTTTGAGACGGCTGTCGTATAATTGATGACTTATTCTAAAATCATCTATTTACTATTAAACTTAAAACATTTTTATGAAATACGGACTGATGGTAATGTAGCTGCACTATTTGATTTCTTCCTCTTCAAACTTTTCTATTTCCTTAAGTAGCGCCAAAGCCTCAGTGATCTGACTGCCATTGCCACTCAGTAGCTTGTTCATCCAGGGCTTTTCTGCATTTTTAGGACTTAATTTACGGTGTGCCCAAATGGCTCCAGCAACAAACAAAAGTATTACCGGTATTTGCCCTAGTAGCCAGCCGGTATCCGCATTAGCCATGATGTCGATGCCGAAAATAATTTTAAAGAACATAACCACAAACACCATATAAAGTGGAAAAATCCAAACCCCAAGGCGGAGATATCTAATGATTACCAGCCTTAGATGGCTTAGTCGTTTTTGTAACTCTGCCACAGGTGCGGCATAGTCCATTTGGCTAATTAACTCCAGCTCATGAACAGCTGCAATGCAAATCAGCAACGTCCACAATGCAAGCACACCGCTTGATATGGCTATGCCCGGAGATGATATATTGGCAATGGTGAATACAACCAGGCAAAATGTTACCACAATATAAAACGCCAGCGTAATACCGGTCATCCAGGTTAGTTTTCTGATTTTGGATTTAGATTTATCCAGATTCGTTCTTTTCAAAAGCTCAAGATTGAGCTGATAGTTGCGGTCAAGCTTTTTTTCGTACGCCTGCCATATATTTTTGATTTCTGCGAGTTCCATCATTGTGAATTTATGTTTTCAAATTGTTTTTTAAGTCTCTGTTTTATGCGATTAATTTTTGTACCTACATTACTTTTAGAAATGTTGAGAATGCTGGCAATTTCCTCATGACTATTGCCGTCAAGGTATAGGATCATCAATGCTTTGTTCATCTTGTCGAGTTTATTTATAAACTGCTTGAGATACATAATCTCCTCGTCCTGGTTGGGTGCCTCCCATGGAGCACTTTGTAAAAAGCGTTCGTCAAAGTCGGCCTGATATTTGGCTCTGGTCTTTGATTTTCTGTAAAAGGATATGGCCACATTGAGTGCGATGCGATATATCCATGTCGATATTTTTACGCGCCCATCAAACTTTTCAAAACTATTCCACAACTGGAAAATCACGTCTTGTACGAGGTCTTTCTCATCCTCTTTGTCCTGACAGTACATATTGCAGATTTTGAAAATGATCTGTCTGTTATTGTCCAGAATGGCTAAAAAGGTTTCTTTATCCTTATTCATTTGCAGTGATGACCCTACAAAATAATAATTACTTGCGGTAATCCGTAATTGGCTAATAGTTGGAGATGTCCCTCATGACCCATAGGTTGGGTATCGAAAGTAATGGTCGTCATCACCACATAGGCTATTACAATGGCCAGATATAGTGTTAAACGATGTTTGAGTTTGTTTTTCATACGAATCCTTATTTTGTTTTCTCATTATTCGCATGAGGGTGAGAAAAATCACACTGCCGATGAATTTTTTTTGAGAAAAAAGAGACCTTCCAGGTTTTGAAAACCTGGAAGGTCTGAATTCGATCAACCTAATGGAAGTGTGGAGGAGCAACTAAATTACTCATCCCTTAAACTATCCACGGGATTTACCGTAGCTGCTTTCAACGTTTGAAAACCAATGGTGAGCCAGGTTAACATCATAGTGATAACTCCCGCAGCGGCAAAAATCCACCATTTTAGTTCTAGTTTAAAGGCAAAATTATCTAGCCACTCTTGCATGAGCACATAGCTAACTGGGATGGCTATTAATATGGCCAAAAAAACCAATTTTGTATACCCTAATGATAGCACAGTGATAATTTTTAATCGACTGGCGCCTAACACCTTTCTTATACCAATCTCTTTGGTGCGCAACTGTGTGGTGTAAGTCATCAAACCAAACAGACCTAACCCGGAGATGATGATGGCTAGTAAGGTGAAAGCATTTACGATTTTACTCATATTGGTCTCGGCCTCGTATAGTTTTTCAAGTTTTGTATCAAGAAATTCGTAATCAACCAGTGTTTCCGGTGACACTCGCTTTACCTCTGCTTCTATAGATTCTAAAGTCTCTCGGATATTATCGGTCTGCAGTTTTACGATAATGTGATTGGTCCAGCCGGGCTGATATTCGATCACCAGAGGCTCAACCTGTTGGTGAAGAGACGAAAAGTGGAAGTTGTCTATGATACCTACGATTTCTCCTTTTTGCTGACGTGTGGAGTTTTCGGCCATTGTGCCAATTGGGTTAATGAGCCCCAAAACTTCAACGGCCTTTTTATTTAAAATAAAAGCAGATAGTGAATCATGCTTAGTCAAAAAGTTTCTACCCTTAACCAGGCTTATCCCCATGGTAGTCAGGTAATTTTCATCGGCTCTCATGACTCTTACAGAAGGTAGCTCTTCTGCCAATTGTACATCAGTACCCACAGGAATTAGGTATTCTACACTCAGTCTTTCACCAGCTAGGTTAGATGCGAGGGAGGTCGCCTCTACATCACTATTTTCCATGAGCTCTGCATGAAAAGTCTCCCAGTTTTGCCTGATATAATTCCTGAATTCTCCGTAAAGTTTTATACCCAGTACCTGTTCTTTGCTAAAGCCCAGGTCCTTGTTATCGATATACTGCATTTGCAAATAGACTACAGAAGTGCCTACAAGCATGATTACAGCAATGGAGTATTGAAATACGACCAGTATTTTTCTTAATAAAGCGCCAGAAGACTTAGGGCTTTTGTCAGACTTTAGCGAGATGATTGTTTGTTGTCCCGAAATATAAAAAGCTGGATATATACCCGAGAAAAGGCCAATAATTAGGATCAAACCACCAATGATTTGGACGTTTTCTATTGTAAAAAGATCGGTATAGCTCAGAGACAATGTGACCAATTGGTTGTACTGAGGAAGGCACAAAACAACTAGTAACAAACCGAGAGTTGTCGCTAACAAAGAAAGCAATAAAGCTTCTGATAAAAATTGAAAAATGAGCTGTCCTTTGTGAGCGCCCAGGACTTTTCGTACGCCTACTTCACATGCTCTTTTTATGGCTTGCGTAGTGAAAATGTTAATAAAATTGACGCAGGCAATGAGTATGATAAAGGCCGCAAGTGCTGAAAAAATGTAAATTGTAGAAATATCGCTATTAATACTCATCTCCTCCTCTTTGTGCGAATGCAAATGAATCGATTGGATGGGGTATGCCTGAAAATGTGCCTTGTGTTCATCTACAAGTTCTTTGGGTGTTTCTGACAGAAAATCATAAGTCAGGTTTTTCAGTTTGTCGTTGACTGTTGAAGTTGTGGTTTTTTTATTGAGCAGGATATAGTTATAAGTCACCATCCAGCCACGATTAGAGGTCCAATCTTCGGGAATAAGCCTGTAGAACGTGGGCATTGTGACAAAGTAGTCGATCTTTATATGAGAGTTTTTTGGAAGGTCTTCAACTACACCTATAACCTCATAGTCCCATTTGTCATCAAAAATAACAACATCGCCAACCGGGTCTTTTTCACCAAAAAACTGATCAGCCATACTTTTGGTTAAAATGACTTTAAAAGGCTTGTCAATTGACTTTTCCGGATGGCCTTGCACAGTTTTTATATCAAATATCTCAAAAAAGGCTGCATCGGAATAGTAACCATTTTCTACCTCTCCCTTGTAGTTTTCGGTACGGACTACCTCTGTGCCGAAAGGTGCTATTTGACTTACCAGTTCAGCTTCAGGTAGGTTTGATTGTAAAAATCCCTTTAAAGGAGGTGAAGAGTTGGCCCACAGGCTTCCGGAAATGCGATATATACGTTCCGATTTAGGGTAGCTGTTTTCGTAGCTTAGCTCTTGCTTTACATGTAGCATAATAAGTACGCTGCTGGCAATACCTAAAGCAAGGCCTGTAATATTTAATATGCTGGTGGTTCGCTGCCTTTTTATATTTCTTAAAGCAACTTTTATATAATTTTTAAACATACCGTAGTTGTTGAGTTTTTGAGTTCCTTCTAATGGCCGGATCAAACTCGGCCTGAATAATTTGATTACATCCTTGGTGAAGTTCCAACGTGCGTACTTTGGGCCTTTCTGGTCTAAATTGTCTTCAAACCTTTCCAGCAGGTCGCCTTCGATATCCTCACGGTAGTCGCGATGGCAGTACCAGCGAAAGAAGCGGTGGGGGAGTTTGGGTGGTTGAATCAATGTCTTAAACTATGATTAGGATGATTTAATGAGTACTTTGATTGCCTCTTATTTGTGCGCTATGATTTTTTGATTTCATGACGCGTTTAAACTGGAGGCTTTTACTACCAAAGTTTAAGAGCAATCCAACCTCAAGATTATAGGCTTCCAAATAATTAATAGCTTGAGCCAGATGTACATCTTCAAGTTTTATTACTGCCTTAATTTCAACCATTACTAAATCCTCAACCAAAAAATCTACCCTTCTTGTGCCTATTTGCGTTCCTTTATAATGTAATATCATCTCAAACTCTCTGGAGAATCCGATATTTTGATACTCAAATTCCAGTGCTAGAGCCCTTTGGTAAATAACTTCTTGGAAACCGTTGCCCAGTGTTTTATGGACTTCCATTGCACATCCAATTATTTTAGATGTGAGGTCAGAATGTTTGTACTTATCGTTTTGGTAATTTTTTATCATAGTCATCAAACAATCATATTAATCATAGTGTAAGACAGAAAATGAAAACTCAGGAATAGCATCCCAAAGCCCCAATCGCTGCTCTTTTACTTCTGTTAGCACTTTTTTACCATGTGCAGAAAGTTTGAAAAATCGCTTTCTTTTTCCGCCACGTACGTTTGTAGCCTCACCAAATTCTGAAGTTAGATATCCTTTTTTCTCCAACCTTCTTAAAACTGTCTGGAGAGACCCAATGCTCACTTTTCTATTTAAACGTGACTCTATCTCATTAATAATCGCTACACCATACGCTTCGTCAAGCAAGATTGCCACCGTCAACATGACGATTTCTTCAAATTCTCCAAGATGATTTTTACTCATGATTTTTTATATTTAACTCAAATGTAGTTAAAATAAAATGACGATCAACTAATTCATAAATTATTTTATACTTAAATGTAGTTTTAATAAATTAAACCTTACTGAGCCTAAGCTCAGTAAGGCTAGAATTAGTTATTTATAGCTAATTGAGATTATTCATCCCTAAGACAGGCTATCGGGTTCACTCTTGCGGCTTTAACAGTTTGAATGCCTACGGTAAGCCATGCTATCAATAGCGCTGCTAAACTAGAAATGCCAAAAAACCACCAGCTAAGCTCAATGTGGTAGGCAAAATTGGTTAACCAGTCCTGTGCGATATAATAGCTAATAGGTATGGCAAAAAGGATGGCCGCAATTACCATTTTGGTAAAGTCTCCTGAGAGTAACTTAACGATAGAAAATTGTCCTGCTCCCAGAATCTTTCTTATGCCAATTTCTTTTTCTCTTCGCTCTGCGGTGAATGCTGCAAGTCCAAATAAACCCAGGCATGAGATGATAATGGCTACAAAGGCAAATATTCTGGAAAGTGAAGACACACGTTGTTCTGCCAGGTATTGTGTCTCATATGTTTTATCAAGAAACTCATAATCAAGAGCATAACCAGGATTGAATTCTTTATAAAAGGACTCAATGGCCGCTATAGTTTGCGCTATGTCCGCTCCCTTAATTTTTATAAATGCATTGGGCAGAAACTCAGTATTGTAATGAAAAAGCATGGGCTGCACTTCTTCATGCAATGATGCATAGTTGAAATCTTTCACCACACCGATAATCATTTTATCATCACCCCACATGTTAACTGTTTTTCCAATTGGATCTTCAAACCCCATAATATTAATGGCTGTTTCATTGAATATAATTTTGGATCCTTCATCAGCATAGACTTCGGAGAAATCCCTGCCTTCTTTTATTTCCATACCCAACGTTTCTATTATGCTGTAATAAGACCGCGCCTGTTCAAACAGTACTTCAACATCGGGATCTTTGCCCTCCCAGCTTACACCAGTGGTACTATTAGTAGCGCTAATAAAATTATGTGAGCTACTTGAAGCACTGATTACATTTGGGATGCGTTGCAACTCTCTCATAAAAAGGTCTAGATTTTTAACTGCCCTTCCTTCAACCGGAATTTTAACGACATTTTCCCGGTTCATGCCAAGGTTTTTGGATTGAATGAAATCCATTTGCTTGTACACCACCATGACGCCAACAATCATAACGATCGAGATCATAAATTGAAATACGACCAGGCCTTTTCGGGTCCAGGCTTCTCCAAAAGAGCTTTTTAATTTTCCTTTGAAAATATGGATAGGCTTGAAGCCAGAAAGGTATAATGCGGGATAACTGCCCGCTAGTAGCCCTGTTCCCAACGCAATGGCGAGAAGTGTGAGTAAATTTTTGGAATTGATGATAAGAGAAAGTTGCTTACCCGTAAGCTCATTAAATTGCGGAAGCACGACAGAGATAATAGCCACTGCCAGAATTATTGAAATCAATGATATTAAGAATGATTCTGTTAAGAATTGATTGATCAGACTTTTTCTACTGGCACCCAGCGATTTTTTCACACCTATTTCTTTAAGCCTTCTAGAGGCTCTGGCTGTTGCCAGATTCATGAAATTGATGCAGGCGATGATCAGTATGAAAAAAGCGATAACTATAAAAAGGTTGATATAGGTTATTCTACCTCCGGCCTGTTTACCATTTTCGAAATTACCTTGTAGATAAAGATCAGAATATTTGGTAACAAAAGGCGTAACGTTAATTCCTGGTCTCTTTTCTTTGATAAATCCGGCTATTTTAGAGTTAAGATCTTTTACGCTAGTGCCCTGGGCTAACTCAACAAAGGAGTATGAATTGTAATTGCCCCAGTGCACACCATCACCTAATAATTCAATAAAATTTTGAAAAGGGATAGCGAAATCAAAGCTCTCCGTGCTGTTAGAGGGTAGTGTTTCGAATACTCCGCTAACTTGTACATCTCCTTCGCTATCCAATAGATGCCAACTCAGAGATTTGCCAATAACGTTTTCGGTAGTTCCGAAGAGTTTTAATGCCAATTGTTCAGAGATAACAATGTTCTTTTTATCCGCTAACACCTGACTGGGGTCTCCGTGTTTTAAAGGGTAGCTAAAAAGTTTGAAGTAATCTTTGCCGCAGAATTTACCAGGAGCTTTTATTACTTCTTCTCCATTAGAAAGCGCAAAGTTGTTAGCAAACCAGTCGGTATCTGTGTCTTCCACGCCTGTAACTACTTCTGGAAATTGTTCTGTCAGTGCCTCTGCAAGCATTGCAGGCACAGCAGGCCCTGATCTTAATTTACCACTCTCTTCGTGGTGAAGGTATAGCTGATAAATATGATCGTCTTTTGCGTGAAATTTATTGACACTTAACTCATCAGAGACCCATAAAAAGATGAGAAACACACAAGTGAGCCCGCTTGTGAGCCCGACAAGGTTTATTACAAATGAACTTTTGTATTTTAAGAAATTGCGATACGTGAGTTTAAAATTGTGTTTGTACATGATAAAGTAATTTGAGTTTGACCTATAATTTTTGATGGCAAAAGGTCTGAGATAATGCAGTACCTGATACCAATAATTGAGTTTTGCTTTTGTTGTTGATTGAGTTTGTGTTGTTCTATAAAATTTTTCATCCAAATCACCTAATACTTCCTCAGCAAGGTCTTCTCTCAAAAACCATTGAAGGATGCGTTGGGGTAGTCGAGGTGGTATGGTTTTGTTGTTATTCACTTTACTCGGATCGAAGTTTATCAGCCGGATTAACCAGGGCCGCTTTTATCGTTTGGTAGCTAACAGTACATAGGGTAATGAGTAAAGCACCAAATATTGCCAGTGTAAATATCCACCATGAGATTTCGGTTCGGTAGTCATAAAATTGTAGCCAACCTTCCATTAGAAGATAGGCAAGAGGCGTGGCGATAAGGCATGATATGGACACTAAAAGAACGAATTCCCGCGATAGCAATTGCCAGAGTTGCAAGAGAGAAGCGCCTAACGTCTTTCGAATGCTGATTTCCCTGGTGCGTTGTTCAGCTATGTAAGTTGATAATCCGAATAGCCCCAGACAACTAATAAAAACTGTCAGTAGGGCTGAGATTCCAGCCAATTTTCCAATACGGGCCTCAAGACCAAATTTTTCAGCCACTTTTTCATCAGCGAAGATAAAGTCAAAAGGAGTTGAAGCATTGTATTTTTTGAAAATGGATTCTACTTCGTAAATGGCCTTATTGACATTGCTTTCAGGGTTGATCTTGATGTTTATATAAGCTAACCGATCAAATGGCTCAATAATGTAAAATGTTTGTTGTATAGGATTATAGATAGATTGGGACACCATATTCTTCACTACACCAATCACTGTGTATGTACGACCATATAATCTAACTTGCTCTCCGATAGGGTTTTCAAAGCCCATGTACTCAACGGCAGCTTCATTGAGTATCATGGCTGAAGAATCAGACGGCATGTCTCTTGAAAAATCACGTCCGGCCTTAATTTTCCAGTCGACAGTTTTTCCAAATTCGAAATCTACCGCGCCTCGATAAATATTGTCCTGCATTTCAGGATCTTTGCCCTGCCATTCGAGCCCATAGTCTGACCAATACATGTTAGTTACCATACTCTCCGATCGCGATACTTCTGAAACAAAGCTAGAGGCAAGTAAATCTCTTTTGAAAGGCTCGAAGTGTTCTTTTACTTCTTCAGTCTTGATGGGCAGGGTGATTAATCCATTTTGATCATATCCGAGTGGCCGGTCTTTTACAAATTGTATTTGGTTGTAAACTACTATTGTTCCAAGTATTAAAGTTATTGATACTGCAAATTGAACCACAACGAGTGTTTTGCGTGCAACTGAAGTAGAACGGCCAGTTCGGAAGGTGCCTTTTAATGCTTTAATCGGTCTAAACGCAGAAAGGAATAAGGCGGGGTAGCTACCGGCCAATAAGGTTGTGATTACTATAATACTTAGAGAAAACAGCCAAAATGTCTGGGATGCCCAGGCAATAGAAATATTTTTATCAGCCAATAAATTGAACCAGGGAAGGGCGAGTTGCACAATAAGCAATGATGAAATAAAGGCGAGCAGTACAGTGAGGAACGATTCGGTAATGAATTGTAGAATGAGCTGGTTGCGATGGGAGCCAACTACTTTTCGCACGCCTACTTCTTTTGCTCTTTTTTCAGAGCGCGCAGTACTCAAATTCATGAAATTGATGCAAGCCAACAGCATCATAAAAGCCCCAATTATGCCAAGCAGCCTGACTAAATCAATGTATCCACCCGCATTTTGACCATTTTCAAAACTTGAATATAATCGCCATTTAGATAGCGGGTGCAGAAAAAGTTCTGGCTTGAACTTAGCAATGCTTTCCCCCACATTATTAAGCTTGGCATCTTTAATAGCCATGGAGGCTTGTTCCATATTGACGTTGTCAGCCAGTTTTACATAAACCGCCAACCAATTATTTACCCAACCTAAATTATTGTCGCTGTTTCTTACAAACAATTCAAGAGGTGCAACAAACAACATATCATTGAAAGAAGAATTTTCGGGAAGGTCTTCATAAACTCCTCGAACAGTTACATCAAGTTGATTGTCAATTCTTAATTGCTTGCCTATTGCATCTTTGCTTCCAAATAAAGCGACAGCCGAAGACTGTGAAAGCAAAATAGAGTTATGGTCTTGAAGGCCAGAGTGCGTACCAGAAAGCATTGTAAGCGAGAGTAAATCGGGGCCACTGGGCTCCATGAAATAGCCGGTTTTGGTTAGCGCTTTGTCTTCATAAGTTAAAATTGGGCTTTGCGTAAAAGTTGACATCACTACATGCTCAAAGTAGCTTCCATAGTTGTTACGAAGCTCATTACCTAATTGATAGGATTGACTCCACCAGGTGTCAATACCATCTGCAAAAGTTCCGTGTTGCATAACTGCCGCAATACGGTCAGAGTCCTGGTGGTTTTTGTTGTATGATACTTCGTCCCAAATCCATAAACCTACCAGCATACTCACAGCCATACCTATAGCCAAACCACCTATATTGATAAAAGAATAGCCTTTTTGTTTATTGAGATTTCTCCAACCTATTTTAAAGTAGTTTTTATACATAATCATATAATTTGAGTTTGACCTGTAATTTTTAAGAGCAAAAGGTCTGAAATAATGCAAGACCTGATACCAATAGTTGAGTTTTGCTTTTGTAGTTGATTGAGTATGTCTTGTTCTATAAAATTTTTCATCCAAATCACCTAATACCTCCTCAGCAAGGTCTTCTCTCAAAAACCATTGAAGGATGCGTTGAGGTAGGCGGGGTGGTATGTTTTTGTTGTTATTCATTTTTTAGGTTACGTCCTTACGAGGAAGGTACGACTGAAGCAATCTCCGAAACAGAAAGATCACTTCGCTACGCTCATGATGACGAGCCGGCAAAATCCACGGCAAACCCTGGATATTGATCCCAAAGAGACATTCTTAGGTTACGAGCCTCTGAGAGTACGTTTTTACCGATAGCGGTAATGGTAAAGATTCTTTTGCGCCTTCCACCACGTTCAGGTGAGGAGGCACCCATTTCAGAGGTGAGAAAACCCTTTTCGGAAAGCCTGTTCAGCGCTGAATGAACTGCGCCAATGGATACCGAGCGATTTGTTTGCTCCTCAAATTCATCTGCAATTTTTAGGGTGTAGGCATCTTCTTTCAAGATACCCACCAACAGAAGGATGACCTCTTCGAACTCGCCTAATCTTGTTTCTTTCATAATTATTTAATTCATCCTATGGGTGGCTCAAAGCCATCCAGTGGTTTCTTTGGTTACAGTACAATTACTATAACATACTAAATTGTAGAACTAATATACGGAGTAAAATAATATTTGTTCTACTAATTAGTAACTAATTAAAAAAATGTGTGAGAGTTTCAGCCATTGCCCTATGATATTCAGGGTAGGCATTCACATCATTGTGCCCGGCTTTTGGGATGATGATTTTCTTTTTCATACCCTCAAAGGCATTGTATAAATCATCAGTATGTGTGGGAGGGATCAGCTGATCCTTGCTGCCATGAATAAATAAAACAGGGCTTTTTACTTTATTGATCTTACCTATATTGTCAAACTTGTATTTCAGAAAAAGAGAGGGTATAAGCAAAGGCATCTTCTGATTGGCTAGCTTTTTAAGGCCAGAAAAAGGAGCCTCCAAAATAAGTCCTTTTGCGTGTTGTTTGCTGGCTAATTCGGTTGCTACTCCAGTGCCGATGGATCTTCCATATATGATTATTTCTTGTGTAGAGAAGCCTTTGTCATTCTTCAAAAATTGAAATGCTGCTTTTGCATCAAGGTAGAGGCCATCTTCTGTAATTTCTCCTGAACTTTTGCCATAACCCCTATAGTCGATGATCAGAAAGTTGTACCCCAGTAAAGTGAAATCCGGAGCAATATATTGCCAATCCTTAAGGCTTCCGGCATTACCATGAAAATATATAATAGCCTTATCGCTTGTACCCTTGAAAAACAGCCCATTGATTTTTTCATTATCAGCTGTTTTTATAAACACTTCTTCTCCACCGAGCTGTTTGTCAAACTGAAAGTGCTCGGGCAACTTTTCCGGGAAAAATATGAGTTTGGTTTGGAAGGAGAATGTAACCATAAGAATGAATGCATATAAAACTATGAAGAAAGCCAATATTTTTAATGCCTTCATACCAGATTCTTATTCAGTTGATTCAGTGGGTGTTCGGCCGAATAACCCATCCTTAAAGTGCTCCCAGTCAGCAAAAATTTTTGTAAAGAAGACTATTACTAGTGCTATAAGTATAAGTTTTAATCTAAGCTTGTTTTTAGCAGTTACTTCCATAGTTATTGCTGTAAAATTTCAATACCTTCTTCAAAACTTCTTGGCTCATAGCCTAAATCCTTTCTGGCCTTATCTATGACAAACCCTGTTTTTGGTGGCCTTTTAGCTGTTTGCTTAAATTTTGACCCATCGGTTTCATTGATAAGACTTTTATCCAACTTAAAAAAGTCTGCGGTCTTTATTGCCATTTCGTAAGGTGTGAGCATATCTTTTCCGCTTATGTGGTATATGCCATGAGCTTTTTGCTGTGCCATGAGCAAACAGCCGATTGCAAGATCCTCAGCCAGCGTAGGAGTGCGCCATTGATCATTCACTACATTTATAGTTTTACCATCTTCCAGGCTTTCTTTAACCCATAATATTATGTTGGAGCGGCTCATGCCTTGCGCAATGCCATAAACAAGTACAGTGCGGGCAATGGCCCAGGAGTTGGCTTTTGACTGGACTACTTGTTCACTAGCTAGCTTTGTTTCACCATAATAATTAACAGGATTTGGTTTTTCATCTTCTTTTAATGGACCACGTGTGCCATCAAAAATAAAGTCTGTACTGAGGTGTATGATATGGGCATTTATTTTGTTACATGCCTCTACTAAATATTCTACGGCTGTTACATTCAATTCCCAGCAGGCCTCTTTCTCATCCTCACTCTGATCAACATTGGTCATGGCTGCCGTGTTAATCACTACATCTGGCTTAAATTCGCTTAACACTTGATCGACATCTTCTTGATTAGTAATGTCTAAAGATGCAAATGCATAGTTACCAGGTGGAAGCCTGTTTTTACCTCGGGCTGTGGCAATGATTTCAATGCCTTCAAAGCCAGATGATTCTGAGATTATTTTCTGTCCTAATAAACCATTAGAGCCTGTTACTAATATTCTCATTCTTCTGTAATCTCCGGGAAGGTGAAGTTAAATCGCTTCTCTATTTTATTTTTTGACATTTCTTCTACAGAAACGAAAATTCGAATATCTTCCTTGGGTCTATCAGTAAGTGGGTTTTTCGGGCCTAATTCGTAAACCTCTTGAGCTGCAATTTTATCGATTACCTCCAAACCATCAATTACTTGTCCAAATACGGTGTATGTATCATCGAGGTGGGGTACCCCACCAGCAGAAGTATAGGCGTTAATTCGCTCATCACTTACCTCTTTGGTAACATTGATATTTAGCACTTCCTCCACATCGTCTTTAAGTGCTAATACTTTTTTACCATATTCATCAAATTGCTGTGTATCATACAGCCTTAATAATTCTTCTCTTTGCTCAGCATAGTCAGAGCGCATTAATAATGCATTTAGGGCACGGTTTAATTTGTCCATATCTGTTGTGATCTCATCACGGGTGAGCTGTTTTCCGTCAACAATATAAAATTGACTACCACTCGATCTTTTTTCAGGATTTCTGTTGTCAGGCTGTCGCGCAGCAGAGAGCGCCCCTTTTTTGTGAAATAAGTTATCTCTAAACTCAGCTTCAATCGTATATCCCGGACCACCAGTGCCCAAAGGTTGCTTTGGCCCGGCAGTTCTTGAGTTGGGGTCACCTGCTTGAATCATGAAGTCTTCAATCACTCTATGAAAGAGCATACTGTCATAATACCCTTCTTTGGCCAGTTTTATAAAATTCTCTTTATGCTTTGGCGTCTGGTCGTAGAGGATGGCATGCATATTACCATAATCCGTCTCAATGGTCACCAGGTACTCCTTTTCTGTGGAGCAGGAGATGGTCAGTGCGGCTAAGCATAATAAAGATATCGTAAATGTCTTATTCATATTTTTAGTTTGTTCCTTGTTTTGCTGTTACTAGTTGCTGGTTTCTAGCATCCAGTAACCAGCGACTAGCTACCAGTTCCCAACACCCTCCTAATCTCCTTCAAAATTCGATCTCCTCCTGCAGATAAAACTTCCTCTGCTAAAAGGTTTCCAAGTTCTTCCGCTTTTTCAATGCTACCTGACTGTGACTTCACAATCCTTTCTTTTCCTGCTAAATCAACGATTCCACCTTCAATAGTAATATTGTTGTTATTCAAAGTGGCTAAGGCAAATACTGGTATGCTACATCCGCCTTGAAGTTTTCTTAAATAAGCTCTCTCAGCTAATAATCTAATCTCTGTATCTCTGTGATTGGTAGCTTTTCTTATAGCATCTAGTTTCTCAGGGGCAAGGTTTGTGTGACACTCAATAGCTACTGATCCTTGTCCAACGGCTGGTATAAATTCATCCAGAGATAATTGCTGAATAATTCTGCCATTGTACCCCATACGATGCACTCCGGCATAAGCCAGTAGCATAGCATCACAAGCACCTTCCTCCATTTTTTTGAAGCGTGTTTGAAGGTTTCCTCGTACAGCTACGGTCTTCGCTTTAGGATAAAAATGCTTTAAAGTAGCCACTCTTCTGGTAGATGATGTTCCAATGATCACTTCCTGATCCAGCGAAAGATTTTTATCAAAGCCTACCAAAACGTCATTTACAACCTCTCTTTCAGTAAAAGCAATCAGCTCAAAACCATCAGGTAATTCAGATTGCATATCTTTTGCACTGTGTACGGCAATATCGATATACCCTTGCTTAAGCTGTTCTTCAATTTCTTCTGTAAATACGCCTTTGCTGCCAATTTTGGCGATAGCAACATCTAAAATTTTATCACCTTTGGTTTCTATAGTCACTATCTCACTTTCCTGCCCCTTAGCTTTTAACAAATCAGCTACGTGATATGCTTGCCATAATGCGAGTTTACTTCCCCTGGTTCCAATTCTGATTTTATCCATTACTTGATAATTCTGGCTATCTGTAGCGACAGGTCTAAAAAGATCATCTTCGCACTACCGTTTCTTTCCAAATGATAATGAGCATCATTGATTTTTGTCGAAATCTTTTCTGCTTTGTCAGCGTCCATCACCTTACTGAAATTGCTTACAAAATCACTCAACTGGCCATTCATACGGTTGATGCTTGGCTCAGCAGCATAGATCACTGATTCTCTGATCATGTTTAAAGTATACTGAAACAGACTTTTTTGAGCCACCTTATTCATGGTATGATAGAAATCAGCCGTTTTTACCAAATCAGCAAAATCTCTTTTGAAGCAGCTGCGCATCCAATCTGCAAAAAACTGATGATTATTGTCTTCCAGATTGTTGATGAGCCTTAAGGCCTTGGCCAAATCTCCTTCTGCTAAATGTGCAATTTCTAGTGCCTTGTTTTCTTCTATTTGATGTTGCTCCACCAACATGTCTTTGATGTTTTCATCTGAAAACATAGGTATTTTTACCATCTGCGTTCGTGACAAGATGGTTGTAAGTAACCGTTCGCTATCATTCGAAACGAGTAGAAAAATAGTATTTTCTGGTGGCTCCTCTAAAATCTTTAAAATGCCGTTGGCAGCCGAGGGGTGCATGTATTCCGGTAGCCAAACGATCATTACTTTATATTTTCCTTCAAATGCTTTAAGTGAAAGGTTTTTTATGATCTGGCGACTTTCTTCTTTCGAAATATTTACCTGTTTATCTTCTCCACCATAATGAGTCGACCAACTATTTAAATCTCCGAATGGATTAGTTATTAAAAATTCTCTCCACTCTTTTAAAAAGCTTGTGCTTACAACATCTTTTCCGGTGATCTTTTTTGTTGCACTTACAGGAAATACAAAGTGCATATCCGGGTGGATAAACTTGCTGTTCTTGGTGCAAGACGGGCATTCACCACAAGCATCATTTTCGCCTTTATTCTCACAATTGAGGTAGTTTGCATAAGCCAGCGCCATGGGTAGATTAGGACTACCCTGCTTTCCCATAAATAACTGTGCATGTGCTACCTGATCAGTGCTGGCTGCAGCAACTAGCGATTTTTTTACTTTGTCTAAACCTTTTATATCCGCAAAGCGCATGCTATTGTTTTTTCTCCCAAATTCTATTTTCCGCAGTGTCTTCAAACACTTTTGTCAAAATATTATGCTCTATTTCATCGTAGATCATGCCACGTCTTTCCATCACTTTTTCAGCCACTTCTTTTACTTTTCTCAATTGAAAAGTTGTAAAGCCATTGGCACCCCCCCATGCAAAAGAAGGGATGAAATTTCTTGGAAATCCTGAGCCAAAAATATTGGCACTAACGCCAGTAACTGTGCCTGTATTAAACATGGTATTTATGCCACATTTACTATGATCACCCATAATCAAGCCGCAGAACATCTCGCCAGTGTCTTTAAATGCACCTTTGTCGAAATCCCAAATCTTCACGTTGGCATAATTGTTTTTGAGGTTTGATGTGTTGGTGTCAGCACCCAGATTGCACCATTCTCCAATCACAGAGTTGCCTATAAATCCATCATGGCCTTTGTTGCTATATCCGATTATTACAGAGTTGCTCACCTCTCCGCCCACTTTGGAATAAGGGCCAATAGTCGAATCTCCTTTTATCTTAGCTCCCATATTCACATGAGAACCTTCACATAGGGCAAAACTCCCATTGATAATAGCACCTGGATGAACCTGAGCATTTTTGCCGATATAAACGGGTCCATTTTCCGCATCTATGGTTGCCGCTTTTATTTTTGCACCGTCTTCAATAAATAGATTTTCACGGCCATAAACGATCGTGTGTAGGTCAGTTAAGTCTGCACTCACCCGATCTTTTGTAATGTGATCAAAATCAATTTTGATCTGCTCTGCATTGTATTTATAAATATGCCATGGCTGACTAATTAGCCTATAATCACCAGTGTAGTCGACTTGGTTTAGACTTAGCAAAGCATCAATATCAGAGTTTTCAGTTTTGGCGGCTATAATAGTTTCTTCATCAACTAATGCTTCACCCATGTTAAGACTGTCAATAGCAATGATTAATTTATCATCTGGGCAAATACCGCCATTAATCATGAGGTTTGCATCAGTCTTGATTGCTGGGTACTTCTCTTGCAGGTAGTCTGCGGTCAAGTGTGAAACCTGATCTTTATACCTCGCTTCCCATTTTTCTGAAATAGTATGGATTCCGATTCTAATTTCGGCTACCGGCCTCGTATAGGTAAGGGGTAGGAGAGCTGGCCTGATGGATGGGTCATCAAAGAGAATAATATTCATGACCACAAAAATAAAAAAGTCTTCAAGATAAGCTCATCCTGAAGACTTTTAATTAAATGCTTTAAAGAAGACTTACTTCTTCTTGTATTTTTTGTTGAATTTCTCAACTCTACCAGCAGTATCTACAAATAGTTTCTTACCAGTGTAGAAAGGGTGCGAAGCAGAACTTACTTCCACTTTAATAAGCGGGTATTCGTTTCCATCTTCCCATTTGATAGTTTCGGGAGTCGAAATAGTCGACTTAGTCATGAACTTAGTGTCACTTGAAGTGTCATGGAAAACTACTTCTCTGTATTCTGGGTGTATGTCTTTCTTCATTTTATATATCCTTTTCTATTCGAGCCTCCAAAAGAGGCACAAAATTAGTTATTTCTGGAATAACCGCAAAACATTATTGATTTTTATCCCGCAAATATAAACACAAAAATTGCTTTAATTTGTATTTACCTTTTTAAGAATGTCTGGATACATCGCAACATTAGATTTTACTGCATGAAATATTTTTTAAACTTACTCTTCTTGCTATCAGCTACAGTTACCTGGTCACAAAGTGTAAACGCCCCATTAAATGAAGATTATTACCATTGGATAGATCGTTACGAAATAAAAGACGGGGTCAATAATGAATACTTTCATAGCTCCTGGAAGCCTTATTTTAGGTCAGACATTGCTAATTATCTTCAAAATAGAAATAACACAAACTCTTCGGCTACAGATCAATTTAATGAAAATTATTTGATCAATGACAGTTGGGAGTGGGCAGATAGTGCCAATAATGAAAGTAGAAAACCTATTCTAAAACATTTTTATAAAGTTAAGTCAGACTTATATCATGTTGATCAGCCAGATTTTGACCTACATGTTAATCCGGTACTATACTTTGGTGCCGGCATGGAGTTAGGTAACGATACCCGTACTTTTATAAATACCCGAGGTGTAGAAATCAGAGGTATGGTAGATCGTAAGTTAGGTTTCTACAGTTTTATAGGTGAAAATCAGATTATATTTCCTGAATATGTAAGAAATAGCATTGGAGCAAATCTTGTGGTGCCACAGGAAGGGTTTTGGAAAGATTTTAAAGATGATGGCGTAGATTTTTTTACCGCACGAGGATACATAAGTTTTCAGGCTACCAAACATATCAATCTCCAGTTTGGCCATGATCGATTTAAAGTTGGCAATGGTTATCGTTCAATGATTTTGTCTGACAATGCCCCTGCTTATCTATTCTTAAAAATGAGCACTCAGGTTTGGAAAATAAAATACACCAATCTGTTTACACAACTCACAGCTGACATACAAGGCAACAATTCTGGTTTGATTGCCAACGATAGGTATCCATCAAAGTACATGTCGATGCATCACTTAAGCGTAAATGTGGGTAAAAAACTCAATGTAGGCGTGTTTGAGTCAGTAGTATTTGGAGTTGATTCGGCTAGGTCAGACCAGCTGGATATTCAATACTTAAATCCAATTATCTTTTATCGAGCCATAGAACAACAAAATGGTAGTCCAGATAATGTCTTGCTCGGTCTTGACTTTAAATGGTTGGTAGCCAAAAAACTTTCGCTATACGGACAGTTAACCTTAGATGAGTTTTTGCTGGATAATTTGAGGGAAGGTAATGGCTGGTGGGCCAATAAGTTTGGTGTACAGCTAGGGGGTGAATATATCGATGTATTTGGCATAAATAACCTGGACATTCAAGGAGAGCTTAACCTGGCAAGACCATATACATATTCCCATAGCAGCACTTATGGTAGCTACTCCCAATACCGACAGTCATTAGCCCACCCTCTAGGGGCTAATTTTAATGAGTTAGTGGGAATTGTTAGGTACCAGCCGATAGGCAAACTCATGCTTCAGGCAAAGGTGATAAAGGCCAATTTCGGGACTGATCCAGATGCGAGTCAAAATTTTGGAGGTAATATACTTCTTGACAATTCTTCCAGAGTGAGCAATTTCGGAAATGAAATCGGACAAGGGGTATCCAATGATTTACTTTATGGCAACTTCACCTTATCTTACCAATGGCGTCACAATTTCTTCATTGACTTGTCTCACACTTATAGAAAGGTTGATAGCGATGCAGTTGCTAACAATGCCAATACAAACTATACATCAGCAGCTATCAGGTGGAATATTCCACAGCGTTTGAATGAGTTTTAATACTTAACCGCTAACTTGCGGCTGATTTGCAGAATTAAGGTATGAAGACATTTTTTAGAGTATTCGGGTATGCCCGTAAACTGAATATTTTCCTTCCACAGTATATCACATTTGTTTTGTTGAGTGTGGTATTCAGCGTGTTTAATTTAGCTATGCTTATCCCACTGCTAAATGTGCTGTTTCAACAGACACCAGACGTGGTTTTTGAAAAACCTGAAGAGTTTGAATTTAGTACTTCCTATTTGTTAGACTATTTCCAATACAATTTCACTTCGGTTATTCAGGAGCATGGAGAGAAGGAAGCGCTAATCTTTGTGTGTGTTGTAGTGTTAATCTCCGTTTTTCTGACAAATATTTTCAGATATCTGTCTGCCGTAATAGCCGCAAGAATAAGACTTGATGTTGTCAAATACCTCCGTATGGATGTTTATAATAAAGTTTCCCGGATGCACCTGGGATTTTTTAGCAATGAGAGAAAGGGAGACCTGATTTCAAGGATTACTAATGATGTGCAGGAAGTTGAAGTATCTATTCTTAACAGTCCGAAATCGTTATTTAGAGAGCCGGTAACCATCATTATATACTTTATTGCACTTTTCTTTATTTCTTATAAACTCACTCTATTCACACTGCTCATTTTACCGTTAGCCGGAGGGGCGCTTGGCTTCATAGTTAAAAAGCTCAAGCGAAAAGCAATTCAAAGTCAGGAGTCTTTAGGCAGAATAGTAAACATTCTTGATGAAACCTTAGGTGGCATGCGTATTATCAAAGCTTTTAATGCACGGGATTATGTCAGGAATAAAATTGATGGGGAGACAGATTATTATAGGAAAGTAAATTTGTCATATAGCTATAGAAAAGAACTCGGTTCTCCAATCTCAGAGTTTTTAGGTATCTCAATTGTGATGGTAATACTTTATGTCGGAGGTAACCTTGTGTTAGATCAGGATACATCCCTTTCTGCTAGTCAATTTATCACTTACCTGGCAATATTCTCTCAAATAATTTCACCGGCAAAAGCATTTTCACAAGGCCTTTCTGGTGTTCAGAAAGGTATAGCTTCAGGAGACAGGATATTTAGTATAACTGACATTCAACCAACTATCCAAAATAAAAAGAACGCTACGGTGATATCAGAATTTAGGGAGTCACTGAGTTTCGAAAAAGTGGGGTTCGCTTATGAGTCAGAAAAAGTATTAAATGACATCTCATTTGAAGTTGAAAAAGGTAAAACTATAGCTCTGGTAGGTCCTTCAGGTGGGGGTAAATCAACTTTGGCAGATTTGGTGCCGCGGTTTTATGATCCGACAGAGGGTGACATTAAGATCGATGGCTTATCATTAAGGGACTGTGATATCGAGTCACTGCGTAAACAAATGGGAATTGTTACGCAAGAGTCCATTTTATTCAATGATACGATCTTCAATAATATAGCCTTCGGTATCGAAAATGCGAAGGAAGAGGATGTGATAAATGCCGCTAAAATTGCCAATGCACATGACTTCATTATGGAGTTGGAAGATGGTTACCATACCAATATAGGCGACCGTGGTTTAAAAGTATCGGGTGGTCAAAGACAAAGGTTGAGTATAGCTAGAGCAGTAATGAAAAATCCGTCTATTTTGATTTTAGATGAAGCCACATCTGCATTAGATTCTGAATCTGAGCGTTTGGTTCAAGAGGCACTTTTTAATCTGATGAAGAATAGAACTTCAATAGTAATTGCACATAGACTAAGTACTATACAACATGCGGATAAGATTATTGTAATTCAAAATGGTGAGATCATCGAACAAGGGACGCACCAGGAGCTTCTGGCAAAAAAGGGTATGTACAAAAAGTTGAGTGCAATGCAGAATACTTAACGAAATTTTGTACTTTTAGTCCCATTGGTTGAGAAATGTTTACCCTAAAAAGGATCAATGAAAAAGCCTAAGTCTATATTTTACCTCGTTTATTTCTTATTTCATATTTCACTGCTCATAGTTGCTATATATGTGAACCATCGATCTGAAGATTTTGAATTTTTGCTAAAACTAAGGTCGAATATGAGCCTCATGACTTATGTGTCAGTGGCAGGGTTGATTTTATTCGCTATTAATATGATTCTTATTTCCATGGAGGTGAGAAATAACAAGCAAACCAAAGAGAAATTGGAAAACGAAGTGAATTCTATGAAAGCCAAAATGTTTGATTTACAAGAAGCTGCTGGCAAGAAAAAAATTGAATCCAAAGAAATAGAGGAGAAAGAAGACAAAGACGAGAACACTTACAGGGATAAAGAATAAAAATTTTTATGGGTAGCGAATCTATTATAAAGCATGAGTTGCTTCAGGCATCTGATGTGTTGGATGATTTCATACAAGACCAATCTAACTTGCTGAAAATTGAGACTGCAGCAACACTTTTATCAGAATCATTTAAAAAAGGAAACAAAGTTATTTCATGTGGCAATGGAGGCTCACACTGTGATGCCATGCATTTTGCTGAAGAGCTAACAGGTAGATTTAGAGACGATCGCTCACCTATGCCGGCCATCTGTATTTCAGATGTGAGTCATATTACTTGTGTAGGTAATGATTATGGCTTTGAGCACGTGTTTTCACGCTATGTAAATGGCGTAGGTATTAAAGATGATGTACTCATGGCCATAAGTACAAGTGGTAAGTCAACTAACGTTGTACTTGCAGCACAAGAAGCTAAAAAGAAAGGAATGAAAGTTATTGCACTTACTGGTAACAGTGGAGGTGATTTAGCTGAGTTGGCTGATATTGAAATACGAGTACCTTATTATGGCTATGCTGACAGAATACAGGAGATTCATATTAAAATCATTCATGTATTGATCTTATTGATCGAGAAACAATCTTAAACTTTATGCTTGCAAAAACATTTGGCGGTGCTGTATATGGTGTCGATGCAAAGCTTATTACCATTGAAGTAAATGTAGGGCAAGGCACAAAATTTTTCATGAGTGGGTTGCCCGACAGCGCAGTGAAAGAAAGTGAGCACCGGGTAGAGGCAGCCGTAAAACATCATGGTTTTATGATGCCACGACAGAAAGTAGTGGTCAATCTGGCACCTGCAGATATCAAAAAAGAAGGTAGTGCCTATGATTTGCCCATAGCACTTAATATACTCAAGGCTTCAGGCCAAATTGATGCTGAAGAACTTGAGAGTTACATCATAATGGGTGAGCTCTCACTTGATGGCGAACTAAGGCCAATAAAAGGCGTACTACCAATCGCAATTGAAGCAAGAAAGAATAAGTTTAAAGGTTTTGTGCTGCCCAAAGAGAATGCCAAGGAGGCCGCTATTGTCAATGATCTTGATGTTATTGGAGTGAGCAATATCGCAGAAGCGGTAGATTTTTTTGAGAAAAGAAAAGTCATAGAACCTCTAAAAATTGATACGCGAGATGTGTTTATGGCTGAGCTCAACAATTATCCGGTCGATTTTAAAGATGTACAAGGCCAGGAAAACATCAAAAGAGCGTTTGAAATAGCAGCCGCAGGTGGGCATAACGTGATTATGATTGGCCCTCCCGGAGCTGGAAAGACAATGCTTGCCAAAAGGCTTTCTTCTATTTTGCCTCCTTTATCACTTCATGAAGCACTGGAGACGACCAAAATTCATTCGGTGGCAGGTAAATTAGGAACTAATGCAGCTCTGATTTCTACAAGACCATACCGCAGTCCGCATCACACAATTAGTGATGTTGCACTCGTAGGTGGTGGTGGCAATCCTCAGCCGGGAGAAATATCTCTGGCTCACAATGGTGTTTTGTTTTTAGACGAGCTACCCGAGTTTAAGCGTACCGTTTTGGAAGTGATGCGACAGCCTATGGAAGAACGTAGGGTCACAATTTCCAGAGCTAAGGTTTCGCTGGACTACCCAGCCAATTTTATGCTTATCGCAAGCATGAATCCTTGTCCTTGTGGCTATTATAACCATCCTGAAAAAGAATGTGTTTGTGCTCCAGGTATCGTACAGCGTTACTTAAGCAAGATCAGCGGTCCACTACTGGATAGAATTGATTTACATGTGGAAGTAACTCCAGTTTCATTTGATGAGATGACAGCTAACCGCAAGACAGAAAGCAGTGACGAAATAAGAGAAAGAGTGATAAAAGCCAGAGAAGTTCAAATTGACCGGTTTAAAAAGCAAGAAGAATTGCATTGCAATGCCATGATGCCTTCTAATATGGTTAAAGAGCTTTGTGAGATTAATGAGGCTGGCAAGACATTGCTCAAAACAGCCATGGAAAAACTTGGGCTGTC
Source organism: Fulvivirga sp. (assembly GCA_965227525.1). Lineage (GTDB taxonomy): Bacteria > Bacteroidota > Bacteroidia > Cytophagales > Cyclobacteriaceae > Fulvivirga. The sequence continues at coordinate 1,689,525 of OZ245762.1, forward strand.
GGCTAGGGCTTATGATCGTATATTAAAAGTTTCCAGAACGATTGCCGACTTAGCTGGTTCGGATGATATCAAAATCGAGCATCTGGCAGAGGCGATTCAATACAGAAGTTTAGATAGAGAAGGCTGGGCAGGGTAGAGACAGTCCAATTATTGAATGATAAGAAAAGCAACAAAACAAGACCGTGATAAGATCATTGAAATTCTTGTAAGTTCATTTCAAGATAATCTCAGTGTCAATTATGTAATAAAGAACAATCATAGTGTGAAAGCAATTGAGGCTTTGATGGCCTATTCCTATGACATGTGCATGAAGTTTGGTGAAGTGCTCATCACTGAAAATAGGGATGCCTGTGCGTTGCTTTTATTCTCTAATGAAAAAAAAATGGTTATTACATGGGATATTAAACTTGCTTTAAGAGCGATAGGCATAAACAGAATATTTAAGGTGTTATCAAGAGAAAGTAAAATTAAAAGTAAACACCCCAAGAATCGTTATTTATATCTATGGTTTATCGGTGTAGACCCAAAATATCAAAAATGCGGCATTGGGTCAATGTTGTTAAGCAAAGTAATCGAGTTTGCTAATGTTGATGACCTAGATATTTATTTGGAAACTTCCACCAAATCAAATATTCCTTGGTATTTGAAAAATGGTTTTGAAATATATGATAACCTCGATTTTGATTACACACTTTCTCTATTACGTAAAAAAGCCATGAGCTGAATAATAGCCCACAGCTTACGACTTATCACTTAATACTTAAGACAAATCTCTAGCCTCTTTGCTCTTAGCACTTAGCTAATCTTCAACCATGCCTTCATCATCCAGCGCGTCTTTTGTTGTTGCTCATTGTACCCAATCATCATATCTTCCGTAGCATTGTCGTCAGACTCAGCAGCAATCTCTTTGATTTCATTTTGAAGAGCGATTAACTCATCCAAATCAGTTTTTATACCTAAAACAGCAGCCTCTCCATCATGGACATCCTTTTTAGGACTTATCGTAGAGTTCTTCACATAGTCTTCAAAGCTATGAAGAGGCTTACCATCTATCGTTAAGATCCGCTCAGCGATCTCATCTACTTTAGCCGCAGTATCCAGGTACAATTCTTCAAACTTCTCATGCAATTGGAAGAAGTGTTTACCTTGGATGTTCCAATGGAAACCTCTCAGGTTTTGATAATAAATTTGATAATCTGATAATAGCACATTTAGCTTGTTGATCAATTTTGTATTCGTCATTATTGTTTTTCTTTTTTATTTACAACAAATATCTGGACACTAAGGTTATAAATCAAATTGATAATTATTATTATCTCATCAATTATGACTATTTGCTATTTTAATAATTAATGGCTTGTCTCGTGTCTCTTAAGAATTATCTTTGATCATATGGATGCTGAATCTTTATCTGAATTCGGAGAAGTTTTAATCTTTCTCATTGCGGGTTTACTATTCGTTTTAGGAGGACTAATCACTTCATGGCTTATAAGGCCTTCAAGACCCAATGAAGAAAAGCTCACCACTTATGAAAGTGGTGAGGAGCCAATGGGGCAGGCTTGGGTGCGTTTTCCCATTAGATTTTATCTGGTAGCCATTATATTCTTACTTTTCGAGGTTGAGATTATCTTTTTATTTCCATGGGCTACCGTTTTTGGCAATGCTGAAATGATACAACAAACCGATGGGTTATGGGGTTGGTTTTCATTGGTAGAGATGGTTGTGTTTGTACTTATTCTGGCGCTTGGTTTAGCTTATGCCTGGGCAAAAGGGTTTTTAGATTGGCCTAAGCCTATTGTGAAAGATCACACGAAAGATAGCCCTGTACCTCAATCACTTTACAACAAAGTAAATGAGAAGTATAAATAAACCATTAATACTCAATACTATGTACTACATACTTAATACTAAGTACTAAAAATGGGTTTATTAGATAAAGAGTTTAATAGCGGAGGTGTAATAGTCACCAAGGTTGATGATCTGCTCAATTGGGCAAGATTGTCATCTATGTGGCCTATGACATTCGGCTTGGCCTGTTGTGCAATAGAATTTATGAGCGCAGGTACTACCGTTTATGATATGGATCGCTTTGGCATGGCACCCAGAGCTACACCGAGACAAGCAGACGTGATGATCGTTGCAGGTACGGTTACCTTTAAAATGGCAGATAGAATTAGAAGGCTCTACGAGCAAATGGCCGAACCAAGATATGTAGTTTCCATGGGAAGCTGTTCAAATTGTGGAGGTCCGTATTGGGAGCATGGCTATCATGTGGTGAAAGGTGTTGATCGCATTATTCCTGTAGATGTGTATGTGCCTGGCTGCCCTCCAAGACCAGAGGCTCTGATTGGCGGTTTGTTAAAACTACAGGAGAAAATCAGAGATCAATCTCTAATGGCACCTAAGGCGCTCGAAAAAATGATGGAATCATGACGTTTGAGCAAATAAAAGATAAAGTGGCTTCGAAATTTTCAGATGCCATTACAGGTATTGATGAAAATGCCACACCCAAGGCATTAATGGTAGCAGCGAATAAGCTTTCTGAAGTGTGTGAGTTCCTTTACAAAGATGAAGAACTGTATTTCGATATGCTTTCTTGCCTTACTGGCATTGACAACGGTGAAGAAGCCAATACCATGGAAGTGGCTTACAACCTGTACTCGATCCCTTTTGAGCACGCGCTCATGCTTAAGGTAGAGTTGCCACGAGAAAAAGCTGTGATTCAATCAGTTGCTGAAATCTGGAAAACCGCCAACTGGCATGAAAGAGAAGCCTTTGATCTTTTAGGCATTCACTTTGAAGGACATCCTGACTTGCGAAGGATTTTGCTGCCCACTGACTGGGAAGGGCATCCTTTAAGAAAAGACTACCAACATCAGGATAAATATCGGGGCATTAAAGTAGAATATTAGTTGGGCAACGAAATACAATATCGCTACCAAAAGGATAACCTCACCAAGTCTGAGCCCAATAAGTTTAAGGAGTCAGAGCTTAAGTCAGAGGAGTTTGTAATCAATATGGGCCCTCAGCACCCGTCTACTCATGGCGTGCTGCGGTTAGAAGTACTTACTGAAGGTGAGACAATTATTGATGTTGCTCCTCATTTGGGCTACCTACACCGGTGTTTCGAAAAACATGCCGAGTCATTGCCATACAATCAGATCATACCATACGTAGATCGTATGGACTACCTGGCAGCCATGAACTCAGAGCATGCCTATGCATTAGGTGTAGAGAAAATGCTAGGTATTACAGATAAAATACCAAAGCGAGTAGAATACATTCGTGTACTCGTTGCTGAGTTGAACAGGATAGCTTCGCATTTTGTAGCAGTGGGCACTTATGCCATGGATATTGGCGCATTTACGCCTTTCTTTTGGATGATGCGAGATAGGGAACACATCATGCGTATGTTGGAGTGGGCTTCCGGTGCGCGTATGTTGTACAATTACATCTGGATTGGTGGTTTATTTTATGATCTGCCTGTTGGCTTTGAGCAACGATGCAAGGAGCTTGTTGCTTACCTGCGACCTAAAATCAAAGAGTTAGAGCAACTTGTCATTGACAATAAAATTTTTGTGGAACGGACAGCCAATGTCGGAGTTTTGCCCTTAGATCTAGCCATCAATTATGGCGTAACGGGCCCGATGCTGCGTGGCTCTGGCTTACGATACGACCTAAGAAAAGTTGATGGCTATTCCGTTTACCCTGAGTTAGATTTTAACGTGCCCATTGGGGAAGGAAAAATGGGAACCGTAGGTGACTGTTGGGATAGAACCTACGTCCGGGTTTTAGAAATAGAAGAATCGCTAAAGGTCATTGAGCAATGCCTTGAAAAACTCACCACAGATTATAAGCGCGATAAGGACTTTGACCCACAGGCTCTTGTGCCTAAAAAAATACGACCCGCTAAGCAAGATTTGTACATCAGAGCAGAGAACCCAAAAGGTGAGCTGGGTTATTTCTTCCGTGCTGATGGTAAAAGTGATGTGCCCTTTAGATGTAAAGCCCGGTCTTGCTGTTTTGTAAACCTTTCGGTAATTTCAGAAATAAGCAAAGGAAGCATGATCGCTGACCTTGTGGCCATTTTCGGATCGATAGATATCGTTCTGGGTGAAGTTGACCGATAGCAAGATGAAAATCCTTTCAGCATCTCAAATACAAGAAATAGATAAGTATACTATTGAAAATGAGCCAATAGCTTCTATTGACTTGATGGAACGAGCCGCATGTGCTTTTGTTGATTTATTTTTTGAGCAAATCAGTCCTAAAAACACGATTGCAATTGTATGTGGAAGAGGTAATAATGGCGGTGATGGGTTGGCTATTGCAAGGTTGCTAATACATCGTCATTATCCTGTAACCACTTATGTGATAGAGAGCCATAAGTCCGGATCAGATGATTTTGAAATCAATAAAAATCGGTTGTCGAAAATGGCAGCAATTCACGATATAAGTGACGATTCTTCTACACCTAATTTTGGTGAATTTGATGTAATTATTGATGCTTTATTTGGCTCAGGATTATCGAGACCAGTAGAGGGACTTTATGCAAATGTAGTAGAGAGCATAAATAAGTCAGGAGGAAATATATATGCAGTCGACATCTCATCTGGTCTTTTTGCAGATAAGCAGACAAATCAAGGGGCTGTAATCCATGCAGACGTTACCATTTCATTTCAATTACCAAAATTAGCCTTTTTACATCCTTCAAACTTTCAATATGTCGGTGATTGGCATATTGTAAACATTGGTTTAGACGAAGACTTCATCAATAAACAATCGAGCGATTTCCATTTAGTAACTCACGAGTACGTAGGTAAGCTTATCAAGAGGAGAAATAAGTTTGATCATAAAGGAACCTGGGGTCGGGCACTCATCATGGCCGGATCTTATGGTAAAATGGGAGCGGCCGTCTTAGCAGGTAGAGGAGCGTTGAGGTCAGGCATTGGATTGTTGACAATGTACGTTCCTGGTTGTGGTTATAATATTGTCCAGACGACAATCCCGGAAGCAATGGCAATTGTTGATGATGGTGACCACTTTCTAACTACCTGTCCGGAAGTTAAAGGCTACGATGTAATTGGGATTGGGCCAGGTATTGGTTTGGAACAAGAGACGATGATGAGCCTGATTGAAATGGTTCGTGCATTTCAGAAACCTATTGTGTTGGATGCTGATGCGGTGAATTTAATGGCCGATCATCAGGAATTGTTGAAAATGTTGCCCGAGGGGTCTATCATCACGCCACACTCAAGAGAATTTGAAAGGTTGGTGGGTACATGGGAAAATGATTTTGAAAGAATTGAGAAACAAAAAGAACTAGCTAAAAAGCATAAACTCATAGTGGTCGTAAAAGGTGCGCATACTACGATTGCCACACCGGGTGGAGAAGTGTTTTTTAATAGCACAGGCAATGCCGGAATGGCTACTGGTGGCAGTGGAGATGTACTCACAGGAGTTGTTACCGCGCTCTTAGGCCAGGGGTATGAATCGATTGATGCAGCTGTGCTTGGTGTTTACCTTCATGGATTGAGTGGGGATTTAGCCTCTTTTGATATTGGCCAATCAAGTCTAATAGCCTCTGATATAATTGATTACCTTCCCAAGGCATTTAGCAGTGTTGAGAGAATATAACCTTTGCTCACTTTCTGCGTATTGACATAAAGACTTGCAACGAAGTCTGTCGATAAAAATTGTAGACTAACTGAAATTGGTTTGGTTTTTGCTCTAATTGAGTTAAATTTCAACGAATGAAAGCATTTAAAATATTCATATTATCAACCGTTCTTGTCTTGGTGGCAGCACCCATTTTCGCTCAGGGCGTAGGTGAGTTAGATCGTTTCAGCAATGAGCTGATAGAAAGTAAGAATGAAGTAAAATTATTCCCCAATCCATCAATTGAGTATTTAAATGTAACCATTGCCAATTCAAACCTTGAAAATGTCACTTTTACCGTGCACAATATCATAGGCAATATTGTAGAAGTCGAAGTAGAAGAGGTGGGACCTAGCGACTACAAAGTGAATGTAAAAGACTTACCTACTGGCTACTACCTATTAGCCATCAAAGAAGAAAAGAATCACTTCAGGGAGACGTATAAGTTTTTGAAGAAGTAGTGGAACACTCCTGTTATGATAAGTAGCTATTCATTCAAGGTTAAGTATAAGGAAATGCACTATTGTTAATCGTGTTACACCCTATTTATTTTTATTTATAGAATAACCTATACCGAATTGGAATGTATAAGTATTCTCAAAGAAAATGTGTTTTTGGTCAATCCGTTTTCTTTGTCTAGTCTGCAAAGCGGGGTCATCAATGTATAGTTTAGATTTTCTAAAGTCATATAACTTTAAAGGGATGTTAAATTTCAGAAACCATTTATCGCTCAAGACATAATTAAGTTCTGGAACTACATTTATAGAGATTCCTAAAGTTTTAATATTCTTAGGAGCAAAATTTATATTATCCAAGTTAATGGTGTCATTTTCAATTTTAGAGTAATAAGGGTTAATTCCTGTGCTTACCTTAAATGTTAATGACTTAGTAAATTTGTATAGTTCTTTACCAATCTTATAACGAAACTCATAGGACATAAACGAGCTTTTATAATAAGGGCTTTGGATAATTGTATACTCCATTGGTAATTTAATTTTTGACGAACTATTCCATAAATCAGGTATAACAAATTCAATTTCATGAGATAGTTTTTTGATTTTCGTATTTACTGCAATTGAAATTCGATTAAAGTTGTACTTCTTTGAACTCTCATTGTTGCCTGTCAAAAAGTAATTCTTATTAATTTCAAATACATCTGTATTTTGATAGAAGCTTAGATTAATTTTTTTCTGACCATAACTATTTTGAAAACTTATAATAAGTAGTGATAAGAATATTAGTCTTTTCATTAATTTTTAATTCTAGAAGATAGTAGGCCTAGCAGATATAAGATAATATAAGCTATACCTACATTCAAATTAGTGTTTATGCGCCATTAAGAGTGTTAATTTAGAAAAGAAAAGGAGCTACAGACTCATTTCTATTCTAAAACTCTGCGTTATCCGGTGTTCTTGGGAATGGTATCACATCTCTGATGTTGGTCATGCCCGTCACGAATTGCACCCAGCGCTCGAAACCAAGTCCGAAGCCACTATGTGGTGCTGAGCCGAATTGCCTCAATTCTAAATACCACCAAAGATCCTCTTCCGGTATGCCCATTTCATCAACACGAGCTTTCAACACATCATAGCGCTCTTCTCTTTGAGATCCTCCAATGATTTCACCAATGCCTGGAAATAGCACATCCATAGCTGCAACGGTTTTGTCATCTTCATTGGCGCGCATATAGAAGGCCTTGATGTTTTTAGGATAGTTATATAAGACCACAGGCTTTTTAAAGTGCTTTTCTACAAGAAAACGCTCATGCTCAGACTGCAAGTCAGCGCCCCATTCTTCAATGATATATTGAAACTTCTTCTTTTTATTTGGCTTTGAGTTTTTAAGTATATCAATAGCCTCTGTATACGTGATGCGTACAAACTCATTGTTAGCCACAAACTCTAACCTTTCGATGAGGCTTAGATCATTTCTTTCATTCTGAGGTTTTTGCTTGTCCTCATCAATACCGCGCTGGTTTAAGAAAGCCAGATCTTCTTTGCAGTTTTCCAGTGCATACTTGGCCAGGTACTTCACAAACTCCTCTGCCAAATCCATATTGTCGTTGATGTCATAGAATGCCATCTCTGGCTCTATCATCCAAAACTCCGCCAGATGACGAGATGTGTTAGAATTCTCAGCCCTGAAAGTCGGTCCGAAAGTATATACTTCGCCTAATGCCAATGCAGCTGTTTCAACTTCAAGCTGACCAGATACGGTGAGGTTTGTTTCCTTACCAAAGAAATCTGCTTTATAGTCTATGTTACCATTTTCATCTTTCGGTGGGTTTGCCGGGTCCATGGTGGTTACTCTAAACATTTCACCTGCACCTTCGGCATCCGAGCCTGTAACGATTGGCGTATGCACATTGTAAAACCCTTTTTCTGTAAAGAATTTATGCACGGCAAATATCATGGCATGTCTAATGCGATAAATTGCACCAAAAGTGTTCGTACGCACTCTCAAATGAGCTTTCTCTCTCAAAAACTCCATGGAGTGTTTCTTAGGCTGTAACGGGTATTTATCAGGGTCAGCATCCCCAAGCACCTCAATTTCTTGAGCCAGTATCTCTACGGTTTGTCCTTTACCCTGTGACTCAACTAACTCGCCAACAATAGAAACACAAGCTCCGGTAGTTATTCGCCTAAGTAGTTGCTCGTCAAAATTTTCAAAGTCTACTACAGCCTGTAAGTTATTGATGGTAGAACCATCGTTCACAGCAATAAATCTATTGCTACGAAAAGTTCGTACCCAACCTTTTATATTTACTTGCTCTCCAACTTTTGGAGCACTTAAAACCATACTGATTTTTGTTCGTTTGATTGTAGTCACAACTGTCTAAAATTGAGGTGATTATTTATCCCTGTTACTAAGGATTAATGGCCGCAAAAAAACGATAATTTGTGCTTTTTTTCAAAGAATAGTTGAAATATAATAACTTTGGCGTAAATTTAGTAAGACCACATTTTAAGTAATTTGACTGCATGCAGAAGCTTGGTTTAACCCAAAGTTTACAACAAAAATTATCACCTCAGCAGATACAATTTATCAAGCTGTTGCAGGTGCCTACTGCCGAGCTCGAAGGTCGAATCGAGGAGGAGTTAGAAGAAAATCCTGCCCTTGAAGAAGGCAAAGAAGAGCCTGATGAGATGGAGGATGAGTACCAGGAAGAGGAGAGGAAAGAGGAAGAGGATCTGGATGTAGATGACTACCTACGAGATGATGACTTCAGTGGTTATAAAATGCAGGGAGATGGCGATAACGATGAGGATAAAGATATGCCCATTGCCATGCATTCTACACTCAATGAGCGACTGATTGACCAGCTGGGTTATCTAAAGCTTGACGAAAGACAATACATAATTGGCAAACAACTGCTAGGAAGTATTGAGTCCGATGGGTACATCAGGAGGGATCTGGAAGCAATCATTAATGATCTGGCGTTTTCTCAAAACATAGAAACAGATATTGACGAAGTAGAAGAGATTTTACGCAAAATTCAAAGCTTTGATCCTCCCGGAATAGCCGCTCGTGATTTACAAGAATGCTTGCTACTTCAACTTGAGAGAAAAGAGAAGAGCTCAAGCAGTATCGATGTAGTTGTTTCTAAAAAAATAATCGAAGAGTGTTTCGAAGAATTTACTAAGAAGCACTACAGCAAGATCATGAAAAAACTTGATCTTGAAGATGAAGATTACATCAAAGATGCCATCGATTATATCAGAAAGTTGAATCCAAAGCCAGGTGGTAGCTCCGCAGGTTTGGCGCGTACTCAATACCTGATACCTGATTTCATATTGACAAACGACAACGGGAAGCTTGAACTGGCACTAAACTCACGAAACGCGCCTGAGTTAAAAGTGAGTCGCTCATACTCTGAAATGCTCAAAGCATATGATAAAAGTGACAAAACTGACAAGAAGCTCAAAGACACGGTAAGTTTTGTAAAGCAAAAACTGGACTCAGCCAAGTGGTTTATTGATGCCATTAAACAAAGACAACACACGCTGCTGAATACTATGAATGCAATTTTAGAATACCAGTATGAGTATTTTCAGGAGGGTGATGAGAGTAAGTTGAGGCCAATGATTTTGAAAGATATAGCAGAGATTATTCATATGGATATTTCTACCGTCTCACGAGTAGCTAACAGTAAGTCGATACAAACAGATTTTGGTATTTTTCCACTCAAGTACTTTTTCAGTGAAGGTATAGCTACGGACTCAGGTGAAGATGTAAGTAGTAGAGAAGTAAAAAATGAATTGAAAAGAGCTATTGATGAGGAGGATAAAAAGAAACCACTTTCTGATGATAAGCTTGAAAAAATACTTAAAGGGAAAGGCTACAACATTGCCAGACGAACGGTTGCTAAATACCGTGAGCAATTAAACATACCCGTTGCACGCCTAAGAAAAGAATTGTAGTGCCTAGAATACTTGCTAACTTAATTTCGTACGTATTTCACCCATTAGTATTGGCTACTTATTTAGTAGCTATCCTGTTTTTCTTTGCTCCAACACTGCTACAACCGATCAGCACTGATAGTATAACCGCAGTTATACTTATGGTGTTCCTTCTCACATTTTTTATACCACTGCTTAGTATTGCCATGCTTAAAATAACCAAAAGCATTAGCAGTTTTAAGCTTGAAAACAGACAAGAGCGAGTGATGCCATTTATATTCATTGCGGTATATTATGGCCTTACCACTTACTTGTTTACCTACAAGCTTCGCATGAGCGATGTGCTGATAGTAATTTTTGCTTGTATTGCTATTGTAATATTGATAGTGGCTTTGATTAGTACAAAATATAAAATTAGTGCACATGCAGCAGGGGCCTGGGGTGTAGCTGGTTTTCTAATGGCTTTAAATTTTAAGTTTCCGGGTAATGAGTTATTAATTCCCCTATCAGTAAGTTTTGTATGTGCGGGAGCAATATCATCGGCACGTTTGGCCCTGAATGCACATCTGCCCGGAGAAGTTGGTTTTGGAGCTGTTTTAGGTTTTATTCTTAGTTTTGGATCAATATATATTTTTACATAGAAATCTAAATAAGGCATGTTCGAGTTTTTAAAATATGAGGTAAAAGAAGGAGTAGGTACAATTACTCTTAATAGACCGGAAGTTTATAACGCGCTAAATGATGGTATTACTTACGAGTTACAGGATGTATTTAAACAAATAAAGCGTGACAGTGAGGTAAGAGTTGTAGTATTGACTGGTGAGGGCAAAGCATTTTGTTCAGGACAGGACTTAAAGGCATCTTCTGGTGAAGAGAAACGCTCGTTTATTCAATCATTGCACAAGCGCTATAATCCTATCATAAGAGCGATGAGGACTTTGCCAAAGCCAATAATTTGTCGCCTAAATGGTGTCGCGGCAGGGGCAGGCTGTTCAATGGCATTGGCATGTGACCTGATTGTAGCTGCAGAAGAATCTATGATGACCGAGGTTTTTATTAATATTGGTTTAGTATTGGACTCTGGTTCTAGTTACTTCTTGCCTCGATTAGTTGGGAGTGCCAAAGCATTTGAGCTATCTACTTTGGGTAGCAGGATCAAAGGACCAGAGGCCTATGAGTTAGGGCTTGTGAACAAAGTGGCACCACTTAATCAACTGGATGAGGCTGTCAAAGAGTATACAGACTATTATGCCAATGCTCCTACTAAGGCAATTGGGCTGATGAAAAAGATGCTCAATAAATCTGGCAATAGCTCACTCGATGAAATGTTGGATTACGAGGCTTACTGCCAGGAAATAGCCGGAAGCTCTGAAGATTATAAAGAAGGAGTGAATGCCTTTTTAGAAAAACGTAAGGCACAGTTTAAGGGAAAGTAACATTTAAGACTGTCGCCAAAAAAAAGCCATTCATCTTTCATATGAATGGCTTTTTCTATTTAAGAATTATAACTATTTAAAATCCTTTAAAAGATAATCCAACGGTCATGTTTGTTGTGTTTTCCGTGCCTTGTGGGCCGTTACCATCAAATAACTCTGACATGCTGTAATAATAGAAGACGTTGAAACCACCTACACCAATTCGTCCGGTTACACCGTATCTAAACCTGTTAAGTTCAAAGCTTCTTTTGTTCTTTTCTTTCACGTTTTCAATACCATCATCAAATTTAGTCTTAGTCAGCGAGCTAAATCTAATTCCACCTTTAACTCCAACACCTACATTAAAGCTTCTTTTTTTATCACCAGGGTTGGTGTGAAACCTCAATTCTAAAGGGATATCAAAGTAATTGGTGATCAGCATAGACTTGTCAAGGTCTGTAGTAAGCGTGTCGACTGTTACTACTGTGTTGTTGTTGGCATCAAGCGTTTGATTTAGAGTTACATTATTATCAAACTTATACCTGTCGAGACCTACGCCAATACCAGGCAAGAAAGAAAACTTTGAATTGCCAATCTGGATATCATAAAAGTAGATCATGTTTAATGAACGAGATCCAAATATTTTAGTATCCATGCTTTCTGGCGCTTCCTGAAGCATGTTCCACCCAAGTTCTATCAAAAATGTGCCAGGTACATCTGGTCTACCTTTCTTTTCTTTAGGTCCAAAAGTATCATCTCCAGCTGTTTGTGCCATTGTATTTGTAGACACCGCTGCAAGGCAAAAAATGAAAAGTGATATTCCTAGTTTCTTCATATGTATACTAACCTCAGTTCTCTGTTTTTATTGTAGGCGGCAAAGATAAGGTTTTATAAAAAAATATCTTTTTTTGAAGAAATTATTATTTACTTTTGCAACTCATTTAAAACAAGGCCTCCTAGCTCAACTGAATAGAGCACTTGATTACGGCTCAAGAGGTTGCAGGTTTGAATCCTGCGGAGGTCACAAAAGCTCGGTAAAAGTACCGAGCTTTTAATTTATGGAATATTTTGTTTACATCCTCTACAGTAATTGTTTAGATAAGTTTTATACTGGTCAGACTGATAATTTGGAAAAGCGGCTCACAAGACACAACGCGGGCCATGGAAAATATACCAAGAAAGGTATACCATGGACTCTTGCATGGAGCAAGCAAGTTGAAAGCAGGTCTGAAGCTATAAAATTAGAACAAACGATAAAAAAGCGAGGAGCAAAACGGTTTATTGAAGATCTGAGCTCAACTGAATAGAGCATCCCGCTTATGGCGGGAAGGTTGCAGGTTTGAATCCTGCGGAGGTCACAAAAGCTCGGTAAAAGTACCGAGCTTTTTTCATGCGCTTGATTTAATGTCTCCACTGATGTAATTTGAATTATGGAGAGACATTTTAAGTTTAAGGCCTGGGACAAAGAGGAAAAATTACTTGTCAGACTAAATGCTATAGAATGTAGCAAAGGTAGACTTTTTAAAAAAGGACATATTTTACTCGAATTTACAGGGCTGTATGACAAGCATGAGACGGAAGTTTATGAATATGATATTTTACTTTCTGATAACACCAAAATCATGGTAGTGTGGGATGAGGATCAGCTCTGTTGGGCGCAAGTGTCTGAAAAAGAGCCAGAAAATAAAATAAGATTAAATAGAGAACAAATAGGAAAAAGTGTTAAATTGTGTAACTACCATGAGGCACAGCAATCTTTTACAGTGCACTAGGGTGACCTTTTTGCTCTGTTTTCCATTAATGTAAAGTTGGCAATTAAACCTTGGAATTAAGAAATTGTCTAAAGAGTATGGTAAAAGTAAAACTTGATAATGTAAGTGCTACGGGCACTGAAAAGCAAATAGCAAAAATGCTCATAAAGAGTATTGAAAAGGATACATCAGGCCTTTCTTGCCATCATTGCGAATCAACCAGTGAAGTGATATTGCATGTTGATAATTCCAGAATGCATGTACTCAGAACTGAGATAAAACCTTGTTGCTCTTATTTTGGAGAAGTAATTGAGCACAATCTTTATGATCTTGAGCCAGCCTAGGCTTTCATTTTCTTATCTATATAATTTACCGCCTGATTAATAGTTTGTAGCTGCTCTGCGTCTTCATCAGGAATTCTTATATCAAAAGTCTGCTCAAATTCCATCACTAGTTCAGCGTAATCCAAAGAGTCGATTCCAAGATCTTTTACAAAATTAGCATCAGCGGTAACCTCAGTTTCAGCTATTCCTAGTTTATCCACTAAAATTTGAGTAATCTTATTTTGTATATTCATTGAGTTTTTTCTTTTCAGGTAATCCGTAAAGCTATAAAATAATGCGATTATTCTAAAACCTAAGGAAAAACTCTGTACCCTCGTCTAGCTTTGACTTCACTCCAAGCATACCCTGGTGTTGTCGCATGATCTGCCGGGATAGACTCAGTCCTATTCCAGACCCGGTTTTTTTAGTGGTAAAAAAGGGTATGAATATCTTTTCAAGTGCTTCATCATCAATACCATTTCCATTGTCTTTTACTGAAATGACCGGGCGACTTTTTTCGTCCATATAGGCGCTGATTTCTACCAGTCGATTGGTTTGTTCATCAAAAGCCTGAATAGCATTTTTTATGAGATTGATGAGCACCTGCTCAATCAACTCTTTATCTGCATTGATGGTCAAATTTTTCGGATCGATACGAACTTTGATATTAATACCGTTACTTTCAGCTTCATTTTTAAGTAAAAGCAGCAATTCATTTAGTAAGCAATCAATCTCAATCTCTGCAATCTTTGGCTTAGGTATATGCGTTAGGTTTCTAAAATCCTGAACAAAGCGAATCAAACCCTGACTTCTTTTCTTAATCGTTTGTATTGCCAAATGAAGATCCTCTACTTCGTCATTTGTAATGTGGTTCACATCCTGATCGTTGCTTAGTTGTGTTTTAAGCTCTTCTTCTACAGTATTGGCAAGAGATGATATGGGAGTTACACTGTTCATAATTTCATGCGTAAGCACGCGTACCAGGTTCTGCCAGGCTTCCATTTCCTTCTCTTCCAACTCGCTCTGAATATTTTGAATAGAAACAAGCTTAAACTCATCTCCTCGTAAGGTCAATTCTATAGCATAAATCGCCAATTGCACGATATCTCCACCAATTTCTAACCTAATTAAATCTCGACCTCCAGTTCTTAATCTCCTGAAAATCTCGACCAGGCTTGGACTTACCACATTGAGGTCTTCTATGGCTTCAGCCTGGTTTACTTTAAGCAGCTTTTTAGCCGCGGTGTTCATGATCTGAATTTTGCCTTCTTTGTCAAACGTAATTAGCCCAATACCAACATGCTGTACAATATTTTTTAAGTACTGGAAGTCTGCTTCTTTTTCTTTTCTTACCTCCCGGAGGTTTTTGAGTACTTTGTTAAGTTCATTATTTAGCTTATTGATATCCTCATTTTTGGAATCTGTCTTGTATGTGTACGAAATGTCATCATACCTTATGGAATTCAAAAAATTCATAAGTTCATTGTTACCCTTGTCCATGAACTTGATGAGAGCGTACACCTGAAGGCCAAATAATATAAATATTACGAGCTGAGTAATGATGAATGCATCGCTGTATAAAGTGTAACTCAGCAGGAATATAGTAAGGGTGAGCAAACCCACCCTTGCATAAATGGCTATTTTTGAATTATTAAAGTCCATGTTTTTCGAGCCTACGGTACAAAGAGGCTCTCGTTAGTCCTAGCTCCTCTGCGGCTTTAGATATGTTACCATCATGAATATTAATAGCCTTTTGTATTATTGTTTTCTCAACCTCGTCAAGGTTTAAATTGTCAGTGCCAACATCTTGGTTGGCTGACTTACCCTGAGAGAGAAATTGAAAATCTTCAGGTAATAGTTCAGGTTTGTCACTCATAATAATGGCACGCTCTAATGCGTGTTGTAGCTCTCGAATATTGCCTGGCCAACTGTATTTTTTGAGTTTTTGTACCGCATCCTGATTAATGCTCATCACTTCTTTGCGGTATTTCTTTGCATATAGTTTAATAAAGTGCTCACTGAGCAAAGGGATGTCTTCCAGTCGATCCCTTAAAGGAGGCAAATGTATTTCCACAGTATTTATTCTATACAACAGATCTTGTCTGAAGGTATTGTCCTGCACCATTTCATGTATATCCATATTGGTGGCGCATACTAATCTTATGTCGATTGGTATTTCTTTGTTTGTGCCAATTCGGGTGACAATACGATTCTGTAAAACTGTGAGAAGTTTCGATTGCAAGGGTAAGCTGAGGTTTCCAATTTCATCTAAAAATAGTGTGCCTCCGCTTGCTATTTCAAATCTACCGGCACGATCTTCCTTAGCATCTGTAAAAGCACCTTTTTTATGGCCAAATAACTCACTTTCAAATAAGGTCTCAGTAATAGCTCCCATATCAACTGATATAAAGCTATTATCCTTTCTTAAAGACCTTTGATGGATGGCGCGAGCGATGAGCTCTTTACCAGTTCCGTTTTCACCTAAGATGAGGATGTTGGCCTCAGTTTTAGCCACCTTTTCAATAAGATTAAAGACGTCTCTCATTGGCTTACTATTGCCGATGATATCTTTAAATGGCTGGTTGATGTCTTCTTCGAGCTGTTTCTTGGCTTTCTTAAGCTTATCGACTTCTTTATAAGACTTTTTGAGCTTAATGGCTGTAGATATGGTAGCAAGCAATTTCTCGTTTTGCCATGGCTTAAGTACAAAGTCTGTAGCGCCTTCTTTTAGCGCTCTAACGGCCATTTCTACATCACCAAAGGCAGTTATCATAATAACAACCGCAGTAGGATCCTGCTCGAGTATATGGCTTAGCCAATAGAAGCCTTCTTTACCACTGGTTGTGTCCTTACTAAAATTCATGTCAAGCAGTATGACATCGTATGTATCATTATTGAGTAAGAAAGGTATTTTTTTAGGGTTCTTCTCAATAATCACCTGGTGGGCATGTTTCTTTAACAACAACTTGGCAGCCAATAGCACATCCTCGTCATCATCTATCATTAGTATTTTGCCAATCTCTTTTTCCAAAATTTAATTGTTTAGGTTAACTGTCATGTTAGTTAAAAATGATGCCAAACCCTCAGCAGAGAGTATAAGCGGATTTAGTATCAATTGATGTTCCTTAATGTACAAAAATGAACGATATCGAACACTAAATACTTCCTTTTTTAATATTTCAACTATCAAATGGGTAAAAAATTGATTAATTTCAGTTTCATTAAAATTTAGTTGACCATGAAGAAATTATTTTTACTGTTTGTATGCTTATTATTCGGTCATTTATACGTTAGCGCTCAATGTAATCCTTACTATGACATAGAGGAGGGTACAGTTTATGAGATTACTTCTTATGATCATAAAGACAAGATTTCTGGAAGAACTGTGAGTAAAATTGATAGTTATGAAGAAACTTCTGATGGTTGGAAAGCCCTGATAGACTTTAAAACTTATGATAAAAAAGATGAATTGATTATTGAAAATGAGGATGTAGAAATGACATGTGCGGATGGCGTCATTGAAATGGACATGCAACGTTTTATGCCGGCTCAAATGATGGAATCATTTAAAGAGATGAATTTTCAAATGGATATCGACAACATTCAAATACCTAGCGAGTTAAATGTAGGTGATCAGCTTGATGACGGTAGCATAACTATGACAGGCGATATTCCGATGACAATAAGTATAAAAATTGAAAATAGAAAAGTTGAGGCTAAGGAGACAATCACTACACCTGCAGGCACTTTCGAGTGCTACAAAATATCATATGATGTAAATATGAAAACAGTGATGAATCAAAGCAGTAAAGGGGTTGAATGGATTGCTAAAGATGTTGGCGTAGTGAAGAGTGAAAGTTACAATGGGAGAGGTAAGTTAATGGGGTACAGTCTGTTAACTAAATTTGAATAATTTTACGAAATCGTAAATCTTTTTTTATGATTATTTGTTATATTAGCGTTGTTGTTATTGGATGAATTAAGAATTTATCCTATTTATTTTGAGTTTTTGACCTTAGAAAAGCCTCCTGACCTGGAGGCTTTTCTTTTTTATGCTCATTTGTAGAGAGTTAGAGAGTATAGAAGATTAGGCTGGTTGAAGTTTTATTGTAAATATTGAACCGGCCCCTAACTCACTGTCGCAATAAATTTCACCATCCATTGCATCAATGTATTTCTTAACGATTGAGAGGCCCAAGCCTGTTGAGGACTCACCAGCAGTAGGAATGGCGGTTAGTTTTTGATAGCGTTGAAATAACATTTTCTTTTCTTCATCACTAATTCCAGGCCCTTGATCTCTTACATCGATAAAGGAAAACCCTTCACTCTTTCTTGTGTTAATCGTTATCTCACTCTCTCGTGGAGAAAATTTTATAGCATTTGACACTAGGTTTTCAATCGCCTGTATTAGATAGTCTTTATCTGCCATACAATAAACAGTGCCTTCATGTTGCTCAATAATAGTGATATATTTGTTTCTAGCCTCTAACTCAAATCCTTTAATCACATGTGTTGCCAACTGACTAAGGTTAAACTTTTTTATATTTAGATTTAGTTGCTTGGCTTCAATTGCTTTAATATCTAAAATCCTGGATATCATTTGAGTCAATCGTTCGGATGAATCGTGCATCATATTGAGCAACTCTTTATTTTCATCAGACAGCTTCTCTGAATCCATCTTTATCAAATTGACAAAACCTTTAAGTTGGTTTAAAGGATTTCTAAGATCATGTGCAACTATGCTTATTAAGTTGTTTTTTTCTTCATTTAGGTCAAGAAGCTCTTCATTCTTGAGCACTATTTCTTTCGTCCGTATTTTTACCTGTTTTTCTAAATGTTCGTTTTGCTCTTTGATTAATTCCTCATTTTTACGAGAAGCGATCAAAGCCATGTTCAGAGCATCTTCTTTCTGTTCTTTGTATGTTCTTATTTTCTCACCCAAGGCAAATGATAGAAGCAATGCTTCTAGGCCAGAGCCAATCTGCATAGCATTTAAGTATGGCATTACAGGTATTACGTTTAATGACTCAAGCAAAGCGAATATGATACCTACCAATAGAAAACTCCATGCTATGAGGTAATAAGTAGCTTCTTTTCGTCCTTTTAATTTATAGTAAATGCCAAGGCCTAAATAATAAATGGCCATCAATAGCAACCCGGCCTGTGCTAGTTGTAATCCGATAATTTTAAAACCTGAAACGACCAATAGGCAAACTAATACTCCAGTAGCCAGGAAAACATATGTGCCATAGTTAAGCCATGATTTATTTTTTCGTAATTCCAGAAAGTACTGGGTGAAAATGGTTGCTGTTATCATTGTAAGACCTGAGCTTACGACAACATTCTGATTGATCCATGGAGAGTTTGGCCAGAAATATTCGAAAAAGTAGCCATAAACAGAAGCCATAAACCACGTCATGCTTATAACGTACAGCACATAAACCAAATAAAGTCTTTCTCTTACTTTAAAATAGAGAAAAAGGTTATAGAAGAAGATCATGAGCATGAAGCCAAAATATACACCCTGAATGTAATCCTGGTCATGATTGTATTCTGTAAACTTCTTTAATGTTCCGACTCTTAGAGGAAAGAAGAGTGGCTGCTTGCTTTTGATTCTTAGGTAAAATGTGTGTGTCGAATTTTGAGGAATATTAAGATCAAATAGATAGTTACCTATATGTACTTCCCTGTTTCTATAAGGAAGATCATCACCTGCATATCGTGAAGCAACTAGTTCTTTGTTTTCATTAAATTGGTAAAGAGAAATGGAGTCCATAAATGATGTGCCAACTTCAAGGTAAAATTTCTCTACTGATTGCCGCTCAATCTCAAATTTTAGCCAGTAGGCAGATCCTGTGCTGCTGAAGTTAGGTACATCTTGCTCAGTTTGCCTGAATTGATCGTTAAATGCACCTCTGGATATTTGTTCTATGGTAACTTGGCTAGAGGCGTCTTCAAAGAACGATGTATTTTTACCAATATGAACTAATGCGTCAGTTTTGGTTAGTCTAACTGGATTTTGAGAATAACAACTAACTGACGTAACTAATAATAGTAACGCTAGCACCAGTACAAATTTGACATCCAAAGCCGTCATACATTGGAAGATACAGGTTTTCAGAGAATCCTAAAATCGAATTTGAGTTTAAACAATGAAAAAATATTGTATCGTTTTAAGTAAACGAATAAAGTACAGTACAATAAGGAGAAACTTCTATGAAAAATATTGCTACTTGCTGTATTTGGATGCCCTAAAATAAAAAACTTCCCTCGAATCAGCAGTTGCTTCAACAAGGGAAGATTTTTTGAATCAATCAGAACTTAGATACAAGTTGCAAATAAATAATTAACCATGAATCACGTAAAATGGGGGATTTTAATCATTTATTGCGTCATTTCACAAATTTGTACTTGTTGGGGTAGAAAAAACCTTACAACATTTTCATTGTAGAGGCTTAATTTACAGCCTTTTGGAGCTGGGTAAGTATTAGATTCGTTGGTATATATATCCACTAATTTGAATTGCCCCTCCTGTATAAAATATATGATGCTCTTATGAAAGTTAAAGTATCCAACATTTTTGTATGGCATCTTTCTTAGGTAATTGCCTAGATTGTCAAAAATGAGGATGCCTGACTCACGGTCGCTTATGAAAAGCAGGTTTTGATATTCCCGCATGTGTGAAATATCATATTGCTCAGGATCAAGTAAAAGGTCAAAAGGTGTATTGATGGTTACCTGATTAAAATTGATATTATATTTTTTTAAACCAAACTCTGTCAGGTCGATCAACCAAAGGTTATTATCTGAGCTTACAGTTACCAGACCAGCATAATCAGTAATATCTCGTACGTTGAATCTATTGGCAGAAGTCATAAAACGGTCGAGAAAAAGATACTCCTGAAGGCCCTCATAAAATACAAAAAGCCTCAATGGGTTCCATGCCTCGATGAGTTTAGGTACACCTGTTTTTTGAGGGGAAAAGTCGTTTTCAAACTGATTATCATTACTAAATTTTTTAATTAAACCAGACTTAGTTACAGCGTAAAAATTCCCAAGTCTATCCATGGACACGGCTTGAGGTTCAGCCAGTTGTAACGAGTCGATGAGTTTTATTTTTTGAGCAGAGATACTCAAAGGAATAATAAAGAAAAATATGGCAAGTTTATTTTTCAAAAGTGATGAGCTCAAATGAATTGCCGTCATACACACCATAAGTATAATAGTTAACCCATTCACCCAGGTTAAAATATCGACTTGATTGACCTACCTCAAGATCCAATGGTAGGTGTCTGTGGCCAAATACATAATAGTCATGATGTTTTTCAGCCTCAATATCTTTGCAATACTGCCATAGAAATTCTTTCTCACCCTTAAACGAATCCTCATCTTTTTTTGTATTGCTTATGCGGCTTCTTTTAGACCAAAAATTGGCAATACCAATTCCGAAATTTGGGTGTAATCTGGCAAACAACCACTGGCATACTTTGCTCTGAAATATTTTCTTCAAAAGCTTGTATGAGTGATCTCCCGGACCTAGCCCGTCTCCATGCCCAATCATTAGTTTTTTTCCTTCGACTTCGAGCTCAACGGGTTTGCGATATATAGGTATGTTTAGTTCTTTAGTGAAGTAATCAAACATCCACATATCATGGTTTCCGGTAAAGAAAACTATAGGAATGCCACTATCAGATATCTCGGCTAATTTGCCTTGTAGTCGTATAAAACCCTTAGGAATGGCATGCTTGTACTCAAACCAAAAATCGAATATATCGCCTAATAAAAAAATGGTATGCGCATCTGCCTTAATTTCATCAAGCCATCTTACAATTTTCATTTCCCGTTTGAGGCTATCTTTTTTAGATGGAGCACCGAGATGAAAATCTGAAGCAAAGTAAAGTTTCTTGCCCTCTAGGCTTTGAATTGATTTAAGCATTGGCTAAAAATAAAAAAGCTGTCCTAAAATAGTAAACTAATTTTAAGACAGCTCTTTAAGAATTACTTTATATTAACTCTCCTTATCTATCTCAGATTTATTTTCGGTGGTATCAGAAGTAGAAGGAGACTTTGACTCTTCAGATTCTGAGGAGCTTTTGGTGTCCTTTTTATCTTCTGTTTTATCCTGGCCATTCCCATTATTGGTATATGCCTGATAGGTAGTGTGAGAATCAAATGGTCTTTTACCAATTAAACGTTCTAAATCTGTTTGAAAGATGATCTCCTTTTCTAATAGCTCTTGAGCTATGACTTCTAGTTGATCACGCTTATCAAGTAAAAGCTGCTTAGTACGTTCAAAAGCTTCATCAATGAGCGTCCTTACCTCTTGATCGATTGTCTCAGCGGTTGTATCAGAATATGGCTTAGTAAAATTATAATCTGACTGCTTAGAGTCGTAGAAAGAAACATTACCAATCTTATCATTCATACCATAAACAGATACCATACTGTAAGCCATTTTAGTCACTCTTTCGAGGTCACTTAAAGCACCTGTTGATATTTTATCAAATACAATTTCTTCGGCAGCACGACCGCCAAGTGCCATGCACATGCCATCTATCAATTGCTCAGTTTGATATAAAAATTGCTCTTTAGGTAAATATTGTGCGTAACCCAATGCGGCTGCGCCACGAGGTACAATACTCACTTTTACCAATGGATCAGCATGCTCCAGGAACCAACCAGCAACAGCGTGCCCAGCTTCGTGATAGGCTACTATCTTTTTCTCATGTGGAGATATGATTTTACTTTTCTTCTCAAGACCACCAATTACACGGTCTACTGCATCTTGAAAATCCTGCATGCAAACGGCAGCTCTATCTTTTCTGGCAGCGATTAAAGCAGCTTCATTACAAACATTGGCGATTTCTGCTCCGGCAAAACCTGGAGTTTGAGCTGCCAGCTTTTTAGGATCAACATCCTTATCCATTTTTAATGGTTTCAGGTGTACTTTGAAAATTGCTTCTCTTCCTACAATATCTGGCTTGTCGATGCTTATTTGCCTGTCAAAACGTCCTGGTCTCATCAATGCACTATCAAGTACATCAGGTCGGTTTGTCGCAGCCAGGATAATAACACCTGAGTCTGTTGAGAAACCATCCATTTCAACGAGTAGTGAGTTAAGTGTATTCTCTCTCTCATCATTGGAGCCAGGCATCTGACCTCTTCCTCGTGATCGCCCGATGGCATCAATCTCATCGATAAATACGATACAAGGTGCTTTTTCTTTTGCTTGCTTAAATAAGTCTCTTACTCTGGCAGCTCCTACACCTACAAACATTTCTACAAAGTCGGAACCTGAAAGCGTAAAGAAGGGTACTGCAGCTTCACCAGCAACCGCTTTTGCTAATAATGTTTTTCCTGTACCCGGAGGGCCAACTAGTAAGGCTCCTTTTGGAATTTTACCCCCAAGCTTGGTAAATTTTGAAGGGTTCTTTAAAAATTCAACGATTTCTTTTACTTCTTCCTTTGCTTCATCTAACCCTGCAACGTTGCCAAAAGTAATTTTCACTTTATTTTCAGCATCAAACAGAGCGGCTCTTGATTTGCCAATATTGAATATCTGACCACCAGGGCCTCCGCCACCAGTCATTCGTCTCATTAAAAACCAAAATCCAAAGAGAATGAGGAATAAAAATCCCCATTGCATAAATATGCTTGTAATATCAGATTTATCGTCAACTTCATAATCAACGCGCTGGTCTTTAGGTAGCTTGTCATTTAACTCCTGATATTGAGTCAAAAAACTATCTACGGAGCCTATATTTAATTTATAATGAGGGCCACTATTGTCTAAACCGAAAGTATTGTTGTTTTCAAGTTCGGTGCTATACTTGGCATTTTGCACAGCCTCCGGTTTGAGGTATACTTCTACGTATTTTTGATTTCTTATTAAAACCACACGCTTTACATCATTACTGTATAGCATGTTTTCAAACCTACTCATCGTTACAGGTACCAGATTGTTAGATTGGTTCATATAGGTAATTCCAAAGATCAGGGCGATCAGAATTACTATGACCCAGACTTGATAATTAGGTCTTTGAGGTTTATTGGGAATTATTTTTTTATTCTTATCAGGCATGTGTGTGTTTCAGATTATTCAATTCACAGTTTAACGATTACTTTTTATTTAATGTTCAGTTTAGGCTACATTTTCGACAGACTCAATTTTTGCATCCCCCCAAAGCTCTTCCAGAGAGTAAAATTGACGTTTGTCCTTTTTGAAAATGTGGGCTACAACATCCACGTAGTCCATCAACATCCATTCTTTTGTGCTTTTGCCTTCCTGATGCCAGGGATTTTGCTGAAGTTCTTTAGAAACTTGTTGACCTATTGAGTCTGCAATGGCATCTAGCTGAGTGTCAGAGTTTCCTGAACAAATAACGAAAAAGTCAGCGATTGCGTTTTTTACGTCCCTTAAGTCCATTATAACAATGTCAGAGGCTTTTTTCTCCTGCATACCCTTCACCACTATCTCACTTAATTTTTCAGAGGAGGCTGAGTTGTTATTTACATCCATTCAGTATCTTTGATTTACTTAACAAAACTACGAAAATACTTGTATAAAAGTCTTGCCAAACCATTATTTGTAGGCAAAACGGTCCATTTCCTGCCATCTTGTCACTCTACTAATGACATTGCTGTAGATTATGCAAATGAAGGTAATTTTTCAGAGGGGGCCATAGTTATTACGCATGATCAAACTGCAGGTAAGGGTCAAAGAGGTAACCATTGGGAATCAACTCCTGGTAAAAATCTTACATTTTCGATACTACTAAAGCCACAATTTGTCTCAATTGTCAGTCAGTTTGATTTAAACATTGTTGTGTCATTAGGTATTCTCGATTATTTAAAAACATTTAATGATGGCTTTCAGGTTAAATGGCCTAATGATATTTATTATGAAGACAAAAAAGTATGTGGGATCCTCATTCAAAATTACCTCAAAAAACAGACTATTGACAAAAGCATCATTGGTATAGGTTTAAACATCAACCAGGAAGTATTTAAAACGAGCACTGCTACGTCACTTTCTAAGATAACGGGCAAAGCGTTCACGCTACAAGAGGTTTTGGAAAATGTCGCTTCATGCATAGAAGCGCGCTACCTATCACTAAGAGCTGGCTCAAGAAAACAATTGAAAAGCACTTACCTGGATAACCTTTATTGGTTTGGCGAAGATCGCATCTTTAAAAATGGCAAAGCATTTTCAGGAAGAATAGTAGATATTTCTGATGAGGGTCGATTGCAAATAGAGACAAGACAAGGAATTAAATCATATGCTATGAAAGAAGTGGTATTTGTTAGTTAAGTACCATTCATGGAATAATAGTCGCTGTCACTCAACCTTCTTTTGCACAGCTGATTTACATTAGGCATATTGAGTTTAAAATTAACCAGAATAACTATGCTAAAACATTTCATTAAATCACTTCACGTAACCATTCTGATTTTCTTAACTGTAGCTGCCACACACGGCCAGCAGCTCGATATGGAAAAGTTGAAAGGTATTAATCCTCGAAGTATAGGCCCTGCAGGTATGAGTGGTAGAGTAACGGCCATTGATGCCGTACACGACCAACCTGATGTCATCTATGTAGGTACGGCATCCGGAGGACTTTGGAAGTCAAGAAGTGGAGGTATCGATTGGGAGCCCATATTTGATGAAGAGAATGTAATGTCAATTGGTGCTGTGGCAATTCAGCAAAGCAACCCTGATGTAATTTGGGCAGGCACTGGAGAAGGTAATCCAAGAAATAGTTTGAACGGAGGTTTTGGTGTTTATAAAAGTTTGGATGGAGGAAAAAGCTGGAAGCTTATGGGCCTTGAAAAAACAAGGCATATTCATAGAATAGTTATTGATGCAGCTAATCCTAATACAGTTTATGTAGGAGCTATTGGCTCACCGTGGGGAGAACACCCGGAAAGAGGTGTATTTAAAACCACTGATGGGGGAGAAACCTGGGAAAAGGTATTATTTGTAAATGACAAAACAGGCTGTGCAGATTTAGTGGCAGATCCTTCAAACCCTAATAAGTTATTTGCGGCCATGTGGGAACACCGCAGAAAGCCATGGACTTTTAACTCTGGTGGACCTGGGTCTGGTCTTTATGTGACTGTTGATGGAGGTGAAAACTGGAAGAAAATTACAGACGAAGATGGTTTTCCTAAAGGTGATTTAGGAAGAATAGGGGTAGCGGTTTCAAGAAGTAATCCTGATCGCGTATATGCTTTGGTCGAGTCTAAAGACAACGCACTTTACAGGTCTGATGATGGCGGATATAAGTGGCAGATGATCAACAACAAGGAGGATATTGGTAACCGGCCATTTTATTATTCTGAATTGTATGTTGACCCTATAAATGAAAACAGAGTATACAGCATTTTTACTTATGTAAATGTGAGTGAAGATGGTGGTAAATCATTTTCTCAGCTAATGCCCGCTTATGGAACGACACGAGGCGTGCACCCAGATCATCATGCCTGGTGGATACACCCTGAAGACCCAAGTTATATGATTGATGGTAATGATGGTGGACTGAACATTACACATGACAGGGGTAAGAGCTGGCGTTTTGTTGAAAACCTGCCACTTGCTCAATTCTATCACATCAATGTAGATATGGAGTACCCATACAATGTGTATGGAGGTATGCAGGACAATGGCTCATGGGGTGGCCCAGCTTATGTATGGAAATCACAAGGTATAAGAAACTCCTATTGGCAAGAGCTGTCATTTGGAGATGGGTTTGATGTAATACCGGACCCGGATAACTCAAGATATGGCTACTCCATGTCTCAACAAGGCTTTGTGGTAAGGTATGATAGAGAAACAGGCCATACAAGAATTGTGAGACCCACACACCCTGACCCTGACGTGAGGTTAAGGTTCAATTGGAATGCAGCTATTTCTCAAGACCCTTTTAATAATTCAACTGTCTATTTCGGAAGTCAGTTTGTGCATGTTAGTAAAGATAAAGGAGCTACCTGGGAAATAATTAGTCCTGACCTAACTACCAATGACCCTGAAAAGCAGAAGCAGCATGAAAGTGGTGGATTGACAATTGATGCCACTGGCGCAGAAAACAACACTACTATTTTAGCCATAGCTCCTAGTCCGGTACAGCAGGGCGTATTGTGGGTTGGTACCGATGACGGACTGATACAGCTCAGCAGAGATGGTGGAGAAAGTTGGAATAAAGTAACACCTCCTGGAATGCCTGAAGCTGGTTGGGTAGCACAAATAAGGCCATCTACCTATAATGCAGGAGAAGCTTTTGCTGTGGTAAACAACTACAGGAACTTTGATTATAAGCCATATTTGTTTCATACAAAGGATTTTGGAGCCACCTGGACCAATATTGTAAATGAGAATCAGGTGTGGAACTACACATTGTCTTTTGTACAAGATCCTGTTGAGCCAAAACTTATGTTTTTAGGGTCTGAAGGAGGTTTATATGTTTCAATTGATGGTGGCAGTAACTGGACGCAGTGGGATGAAGACTACCCTAAAGTTTCTACTATGGATTTAGCCATACACCCCAGAGAGCATGATCTGGTAATTGGCACATATGGTCGTGCAGCTTATGTGATTGACGATATCAGACCATTGCGAGAAATGGCTACTAATGGCAAATCGGTATTAGAGAAGAAGGTTGTGCTATTCGATCCTCCGGAAGCATACCTTACACTCAACCAGGAGCCATCGGGAACCAGGTTTGGAGCAGATGCAATATTTAATGGTGAGAATCGCCCACGAGGTGCCATGATTTCATATGTGGTAAACAAACCTGAGGAACAAAAAACTGAAGAGGAAGAGGATTCGAAGAAAAAGAAGAAAAAGAAAAAAGAAGAAGATGTAGAGGTAAAGACTGAAGATGACGAATCTGAAAAAGTAAACTACGACTCACTTATTCTGGAAGTCTATAATAACAGCGGAAAGTTGATAAGAACCTTAAAACAAAAAGCCCCAAAAGAGGAGGGAGTGAATAGGATGTACTGGTATTTAGATGAGAAAGGTGTTGATCGACCAAGCAGAAGAGAACCAAGAGGTAATAGAGAGCCAGGAGGCGTAGATGTATTGCCAGGTAACTATAAACTCAAATTGATTTTTGGAGATGAGGCAGACTCGGCCATGATCAGTGTTAGATTTGATCCAAGAGTAAAGATGTCAGACAATACGTTAGCTGCAAAGCGATCGATGCAGAAGCGAATAGAAGAAAGTCAGGCTACCGCTGCGGATGCTATGAAGCGACTGAGAGAGTCTAAAGACATCGTGGAGAAGTACATGAAGGAAATGAAGGAGAAGGACAAAGAAGGTTTTAAAGAATTATTAGAAAGCA
Organism: Fulvivirga sp.; assembly: GCA_965227525.1. GTDB lineage: Bacteria > Bacteroidota > Bacteroidia > Cytophagales > Cyclobacteriaceae > Fulvivirga. The sequence continues at coordinate 1,717,414 of OZ245762.1, forward strand.
GCAAGGCAGTAAAAGATTCCATTGAGTCACTGATGGTACCATTTGTAGGTGAAGATAATAGCGATAATGAAGGGATTATCAGGTCTCCGATACCAGATATAGGTGACAGGTTGGGTACGGCAAGTTTCTATATTGGATCATCACTAGATGCACCTGGAGATACCGAAGAAAGGCTTGTAAAACAAGCAGAAGAGAAACTTGCAGTAGCCGTTGAGTCTGTTAATAACTTCTTTGCAGAAGATTGGAAAAACTTTAAAGAGTCAGTTAAGGATATTGATTTGTCTCCTTTTAAAGACTATGAGCCGTTGAAATAGAACTTCTTGTTTTCTGTGAGATCAACCTATGAGAGTCGTCAGACCACTCGAAGTGGTCAGACGACTAAACCTCTGAAAACGAATTATAAATATTAGAACTATGAAAAAATATACGATACTCTCGATACTACTTGCCATGGCGACTTACAGTTTTGGCCAGTTGAGCGACTCGGCTTATGTAAGGCAAAATTATGAAAAGAAGGAGGTATACATACCTATGCGAGATGGGGTCAAATTGTATACAGCCATTTACACTCCCAAAGATCAGAGTAAGAAGCATCCGTTTCTCATGAAAAGGACATGCTATAGCATTCGTCCGTATGGAGAAGACAAATATCCTAACTCATTAGGGCCTTCCGGATACCTGATGCGTGAAGGATATATTTTCGTTTACCAAGACGTAAGAGGAAGGTGGATGTCAGAGGGAGACTGGACAAACATGACACCTCATATAGAAGGTAATAATCCAAAAAATAAAAAGGATATAGATGAAAGCTCAGATACATTTGATACCATAGAGTGGTTGTTGAAAAACGTAAAGAACAACAACGGAAAAGCCGGTCAGTGGGGTATTTCTTATCCAGGATTTTACACTGCAGCTGCCTTGCCTGAAGCTCACCCGGCCTTGGTAGCTTCGTCACCACAAGCACCTATTTCAGACTTCTTTTTTGATGATTTTCATCATATGGGAGCGTTTTTACAGAGTTACATGATGGCCTTTCCTGTTTTTGGACATCAGACTGAGCCAACTACCGAGAGCTGGTACAATGATAAATGGAACAAAATACAGGCTTCGGGTAATACTTCAGACGGCTACCAATACCACCTGGATATGGGCACGCTTGAAAAAGTTACTGATGATTATTTTGCTGATAATTTCTTTTGGCAAGAAATGGTGGAGCATCCTAACTATGATGAATTCTGGCAGAAAAGAAGCATTCTACCTCACCTTGACGAAGGTATAGACCATGCTGTGATGACTGTTGGAGGATGGTTTGATGCAGAGGATTTGTATGGTCCATTAAATATTTATAAAACGGTGGAGGCCAATAATCCAAAAGCCAGGAATAGCATTGTTATGGGGCCATGGTCACATGGCGACTGGTCTAGAGAGCGTGGTTATCAGGCTGTAAATCATATTTATTTTGGTGACAGTATTTCTACCTACTATCAGAAAAATATTGAAAAGCCATTCTTTGAATATCATCTGAAAGGCAAAGGCGAATTAAATCTTCCAGAAGCTCATATGTTTGATACGGGATTAAAACAATGGGAAAGTTTTGATGTTTGGCCGCCAAAATCGATACCTCCGGTGAAATTAGGGTTTACTCAGAATGGCAAACTATTGGTAAATGAAACCGCTGATGCCAATGCCGAGTTTGAATATTTAAGTGATCCCAATAAACCTGTGCCGTATACTTCTTACACAGAAGGGCTGACATTTACCCCGCGGAAGTTTATGACTGATGATCAACGCCATGCTTCCAAACGACCAGATGTACTTACATTTGAAACAGATGTGCTGACTGAGGATATGACTTTGGCCGGTGAGATTATGGCCAAACTGAAAGTAGCTATTTCAAGTACCGATGCTGACTTTATTGTAAAACTGATCGATGTGTACCCAGATGATGCCAAGGCGACTGTTGCCACACCAGAAAATGTTGAAATGGGTGGCTACCAGCAGTTGGTGAGAAGTGAAGTGTTCAGAGGTAGATTTAGAAACAGTTTTGCAAAGCCAGAGCCGTTTAAGCCAGGCGAGGCAGAAGAGGTCAATTTCCCTTTACAGGATGTGTTGCACACCTTTAAAAAAGGGCATAAAATTATGATTCAGATTCATAGTACGTGGTTTCCCTATATAGATAGAAACCCTCAGAAATATGTCGAAAACATATACAAAGCCAAGATCGATGATTATCAAAAAGCGATGATCACAGTTTTTGGCAGTTCAACGGTAGAGATTGGCAAAAATGAATCTTTAGATACCCCGATAGAACTTTTGGATAGGTAGGGGTTAGGCCTACCTTTGTTTGATGAACTATCAGGCGATATTAGAAGAGGTCGAAAGAGAGGTTGCCCCTTTAAAAGGGCAAGGAAATGTAGCAGATTACATTCACCAGCTTGAAATTGTCGATCCTAATAAATTTGGGATGAGCCTCAATTTTTTAGAAGGCCCTCAGTTTTCTGTCGGTGATACTGAAGAAAAGTTTTCTATACAGAGTATCTCCAAAGTGTTTATGCTCACGCTGGCTATGGCCAATGTAGGTGACGACATTTGGGATAGAGTAGATGTGGAGCCTTCTGGTAATCCTTTCAATTCACTGATTCAGCTGGAGTATGAAAAAGGTATTCCAAGAAATCCATTTATAAACTCAGGTGCGATTGTTGTTACTGATATTTTGCTTTCCTGCCTGACTAACCCCAAAGAGGAACTTATTCAATTCATAAGAGATTTGGTAGACGATCAAACCATTGATTACAACGCCTATGTAGCTGCCTCAGAGAAAACCACCGGTTATCGAAATATAGCTATGGCCAATCTCATGAAAGACTTTGGTAATATTGAAAATGATTTGGATGAAGTCCTGGATACTTACTTTCATTTTTGCTCTATAGAAATGACTTGTGCAGAGTTGGCCAAGGCGTTTTTGTTGTATTCAAATCATGGCATCGTGCCGCGGCAGGATAGGAAAATTATAACTAAAAGTCAATCTAAAAGGATAAGCGCAATCATGCAGACTTGTGGATTTTATGATGAGGCGGGCGAGTTCGCGTTCAGGGTTGGTTTACCTGGTAAAAGTGGTGTGGGTGGTGGTATTGCTGCTATTCTCCCAGAAAACTACAGTATCACAGTTTGGAGTCCACGATTAAATGAAAACGGCAATTCATTAATGGGTATGAAAGCACTGGAGTTGTTTACTACAAAGACGGGGTCTTCTATTTTTTAACAATCCTCCAAATGACAATCCTCTTCTTCTGTCTCAAATTCAAGCGTGGCATGTTCAACGCCTGCGTCATGGAGTAATTTTCTTACCTCCTTTTTTAGAGAAATCAGGTCTTTTATTTGGTGATTTTCATTTACGACCAAGTGAGCGCTAAATATATTTTGCTCTCCTTCCAACGTCCACATATGGCAATCATGAATTGATTTTACTCCTTCGATTTTTTCAATTGTGCTTATGAGTTTGTTGATAGGGATGCCTTTAGGCGTACCCTGAAGAATGATTCTAAAACTTTGTTTTAGGTTTCTAAATACATTGAACAAAATAAATGCAGAAATACCCAAGGATAGTATTGGATCAATTATAGGAGCATCATAATAATGCATGATAACGGCACCTATAAGTACAGCAACCCAACCTAATACATCTTCCAACAGGTGAAGTGAAACGACTTTTTCGTTAATGGAGACACCTTTTTTCAATTTTAAAACGGCTGCTCCATTTACAAGTACACCTAATATAGCAAGATAAATCATGCCCTGCGTATCAGGGGTTTCCGGATTGGTTAATCTTGGAATGGCCTCGGTAATAATAAACACTGAGCCTGAGAATAAAACAACAGCATTTATAATGGCGCCTAATAAAGAAAAACGACCATAACCATAAGAGAATTTCTTGGAACGCCCTTTTTTAGAAATGTTTTGAAAGTACCACGATAAACCCAGGCTTAGACTATCTCCAAGGTCATGCAAAGCATCTGAAAGTATAGCCACGCTGTTGGTGAACAAACCACCGATGATTTCAATGACTGTAAAAGCCAGGTTGAGAAAAAAGGCAGTTTTTATATTTTTTGTCTCATGATGGTGATGATGGTGAGCCATGACTGTAAATCTAGTGAGTTTAAAAGACCTCTCATAGCATTATTTAGTTGTCCGTCTTGTATCGCCTTGTATATTTGTAAGAACTCAAAAAAGTTAACATGCTAAGAATATTAACCCTCTTTCTATTCATAAGTTTTACTCCTTCCTATGCACAACAGTTCGAGAATATAGTTCTTGATACAGATGATGGAATCACCAGACGTCCATGTGAACCCAGTGTGGCTATTAATCTAAAGGATCGTGACAATATTGTCGGAGCAGCAATTCTAGATAGAGCCTATATCTCTACCGATGGTGGTAAAACCTGGACAAACACACAGTTGAGTTCACCTCACGGAGTCTACGGAGATCCTGTAGTTATCTCAGATACCAAAGGTGATTTTTATTATTTCCATCTATCAGACCCAACTGGTGAAAATTGGGCCAGTGAAGAAATTTTGGATCGAATAGTCTGTCAAAAATCAGAGGATGGAGGTCAAACCTGGTCTGAAGGTGAATCTATTGGGTACAACCACCCGAAAGACCAGGACAAAGAATGGGCAGTGGTTGATTTAAAGACTAATAATATCTATACCACCTGGACACAGTTTGACGAGTACAATTCAGAAGACCCAAATTGTCAATCGAATATCTTATTTTCTGAGTCAAAAAATGGGGGTAAGAAATGGTCTGATCCTATTCAACTCAATCAATATGCTGGAGATTGTAAGGATGATGATAAAACCGTAGAAGGAGCAGTTCCTGCTGTTGGTCCGGATGGCCAATTGATGGTTGCCTGGGCCTATGATAGTAAAATTTATTTAGACAGATCTTTTGACAAAGGCAAGACCTGGCTTCGCTTCGATATAGAAGTAATAAATCAAGCGGGTGGCTGGGCTTTAGATATACCTGGCCTGAATAGAAGCAATGGCATGCCCATCTTGGTTTGCGATAATAGCGACACCCGATATCGAGGCTCCCTATATCTAAATTGGTCGGATCAGTCTAATGGCAAAAACGATACTGATATTTGGTTTATGCGGTCTTTTAACTTTGGCGATAGCTGGGAGCCTGTAGTGCGAGTAAATGACGATGAATCAGGCAAACACCAATTCTTGAGTTGGATGACAGTGGACCAATCTACAGGGTATATTTATATTGTTTATTATGATCGCAGAGCTCACGAAGGCTTAGAAACTGATGTTTATTTAGCTTATTCCATGAATGGAGGCAGGTCTTTTGAGAATATAAAAATCAGTGAAAGTTCTTTTTCACCATCTGAAGATAAATTTTTTGGCGATTACCTCAATGTAGCGGCTCACGATGGACGCATTGTACCTATTTGGACGAGAGTGGATGATGGTAAGACGAGTATTGTTACTACCATAATTGAACAGGAAGATTTGCCAGGTGTGGAACCAATTGTGAGGTCTAAAAAGAAAAAGAAATAGCTGCTGTAACAAAATGTTTAGGAGATAGTCTAGACTAAAACACGACACCATGAAAAAACTTATTATTTCTTTTGGCCTCGCCTTGAATAATATCAAATCCAATCTGTTACACACCTTGTTGTCTGTTTTAGGTATTGTGATAGGCGTAGCCGCTTTAGTGGCGATACTTTCACTCATCGATGGCATGGAAAAGTTTGCTCATGAGCAAATATCACGCACTACATCTATAGAGGCGGTTGTTATAAATACTGAAAACTATAAAAAGGAGGAAGGTCTTACTATCAAGAAAGATACGTTTGACTTTTTCTCTTATGCCGATTTTAAGGCAATATCAAAAGACTTAGATCATTTCAAGGCAAGGCCATTTTATCACCAGAGCAAAGTAGATAAAATTCGATATGGAGATAAAGAACAAGTCTCCAGAGTTACTTTTTCTGATGTAAATGTGGCTCAAAAAATCGTAGACATAGATTACGGACGCTTCTTTAATGAGGAAGATATTCAAAACAAAAAAAGTGCAATTATCAATGATGACCTTGCCCGGCTCATCACATCAGATAGCATTGAAACCTTACTCTCTCAAAATATTCTTTATAGGGACAGCGCTTTTAGTATCGTTGGAGTAATTAAAGATAAAGGCAATAAACCCCAGGCTTATCTCCCGATAACCCTCGTATCTAAAACTGAAATTATTGAAAACCCACCAATATTGGTTTTTGAAGCTCCATCCGTGGAGGAGGTGCCTGCGATTAAGGAAGAAGTTGAGGAGTGGATAGCTGCAAAATTTGGAGAGACAAGCGACTTAAAAGTCTCCACGAACGAAATGTGGGTAGAGCAGGCAAATAAGGGTTTTTTAGTTTTTCGTGTGATCATGGGACTAATTGTGGGCATATCGGTAGTTGTGGGAGGCATTGGAGTCATGAATGTATTGATCATTTCTGTAACAGAGCGAACGTTTGAAATTGGTGTTAGAAAAGCTATGGGAGCAAAAAAATCTGATATTTTGGTTCAGTTTCTTTCTGAATCCATTACAATTTCTGCCTTTGGTAGTATGGTAGGTTTATTGATTGGGACATTATTTACAATGACGGCCGTGCCTATCGTAAAGCAATTAATCAAAATGCCATTTGAAGCCGCTTATACACTCAATACATTTGTTGTGATTTCGGTGATTTCAATTCTTGTAGGGATAATTTTTGGTACTTACCCGGCTATAAAAGCATCCAGATTGGACCCAGTGGAAGCGATTAGGCATGAGTAATTAATTCGAGATTCCAGATTTCAAATCTGGAATCGCGAATATCAAATCATCTCAAATAAAAAGAATAGTACCCTTCACGACCTGAGCTATTCACACCTTCAATAATCACTCTCCCTCTGATGTTTTCAAGTATTTCAACCAGACGCTCTGGAGTATTAATTTCATTTCGGTTGATAGAAGTCACAACAAAATCTTCTGTGACACCAACACGTTTGAGTAGACCATTTTCGATATTGAAAACCCTGACTCCATTATTAACCTTCAGAAGATCACGTTCTACTTTGGGGACGGTTTCGAATTGGGCCCCAAGAGCTTCAGAAGTGTATATCTCTCGTTTCAAAATACTGGTTGTTCCTTCACGATTAGTTAAGGTTACGTTAGCTGTGCCTACTTTGCCTTTTCTTTTGTATGTAACAAAAACCTTATCGCCAGGGGAGTGATAGCTTAATTCTTCTTCAAAAAGACTTTTACTATCAATAATCATATCATCAACTTTCAAAATGATATCGCCCTCCTGTAATCCAGCCTTTTCCGCAGCACCATCATCTTGTAAATACGCCAACAATACGCCAGAAATATCTTTAGAGTCGTCAATCTTAATGTCTAATCTATTGGCAATCTCACTGGTAAAATCAGCTACCTCACCACCAAAGAAGGCTTTTTGCACTTCACCATATTCAATGAGGTCTCCTACAATCTTTTTTACAATATCTATTGGCACAGCAAACCCATATCCAGCATAAGAACCAGTTCTGGATAAAATAGCAGTGTTGATGCCTACCAGGTTGCCATTTTTATCTACCAGGGCACCACCGCTATTACCGGGGTTAATGGCCGCATCGGTTTGTATGAACGATTCTATTGGAAATTTTCCTTGAAGAATATTTATCTGCCTGCCTTTGGCACTTACGATACCAGCGGTCACTGTTGAGGTCAAATTGAATGGATTACCTACTGCTATTACCCATTCTCCAACATTAAGATTCTTAGAGCTACCAATGGGTATTGCCGGTAAGTCATTGGCTTCAACTTTTAAAACTGCTAAGTCTGTTGAAGGATCTGTACCCACAAGCTCCGCTTTGTATGTTTTTTTGTTAAACACTACCTCCAAAGCATCTGCATCCTGCACCACATGATTGTTGGTAACGATATAGCCATCTCTACTAAAAATTACACCACTACCACTGCTAATTCTCGTTTTTGAACTCGATCTGTCAAAAAACCAATCGAGATAACTGTTGGCGTAGGTATATTCTGATATGTTTTTAATGTAAACTACACTTTGAGTACTAATGGTAGAAGCCGCAACAAAATCCTCATTCATATCTGGGGTAGCAGCTACCCTATTATTTAAATAACCGCCTTGTTCGTTACCTACCTGAATATTTTGTGTCGGTGACTCCAAATGATTCTCAATTTGAGCAGGCTGGAAAACAAAAAAAGTATAGGCTCCACCAAGACCAGATAAAAAACCGATAAATACAATTAAAAGTGTTTTACGCATGTTTGTTCTTTTTTCTATTTGACAACAATAATTGTGCAGGAATATTTACGTGACATTTTTACAGATGTTGTACTACCCACATTAAAAATAGTGCGCAGTTCATTTCGAAATCGTAATTTTGGCATTTATCAAGAAGAAATCAGGTAGTATGGGATTTAGGTCGGTACTCAGCAAGCCATTTGCTGCTTATGTCATGAAGCATCAAAAAAAGTGGATGGTAAGTCCAGGTAGTTATCAGGATAAAGTATTTAATCAACTTATAGATAAAGCTAAAAACACTGTCTTTGGTCGTGACCACAAGTTTGATGAAATCAAATCTTATGATGATTTCAAAGCGAGGGTACCCATTAGAGATTATGAGGACTTAAAACCTTATATCGATCAAATATTAGATAGCAAAGAAGATGTTTTGTGGCCGGGCAAGCCAGCCTATTTTGCAAAAACATCTGGTACTACTTCTGGTACAAAGTATATTCCTATCACCAAAGATTCGATGCCAAATCACATCAACAGTGCGCGCAACGCATTATTGAATTATGTGTATGAAACAGGTAAAGGAGATTTTCTGGACGGAAAGCTTATCTTTCTTTCAGGAAGCCCGGTATTGGAGCAGAAAGCAGGAATAAATACTGGCCGATTGTCAGGAATGGTCAACCATCATGTGCCAGGCTATCTGCGTACCAATCAAATGCCTTCTTACGAAACCAATTGCATTGAAGATTGGGAAGACAAACTAGAGCACATCATCGATGAAACCATAGATCAGAATATGACCCTGATCTCAGGGATTCCACCATGGGTGCAAATGTATTTTGATCGTATTCAAGAGCGGACTGGTAAGAAGATAAAGGATGTATTCCCAAATTTTTCATTGTTTGTCTATGGTGGAGTAAATTTTGAACCGTACAGAGCTAAGCTTTTCGAGTCTATAGGTAAGCAAATAGATAGCATTGAAACATACCCCGCCTCCGAAGGATTTATCGCTTATCAAGATACACAGACAGCCGAGGGACTATTGCTATTGGTAAATTCGGGTATATTCTTTGAGTTTATCCCCGCAGCTGAATACTTCAATGAGAACCCAACCAGGTTAAAAATCGACCAGGTAGAACTGGGTGTAAATTATGCGCTCATAATAAATAGCAATGCAGGTCTTTGGGGTTATTCTATTGGCGACACGGTGAAATTTGTGTCCAAGGACCCATATCGACTGATAGTAAGCGGGCGGATAAAACATTTTATTTCGGCATTTGGAGAGCATGTGATTGGTGAAGAGGTAGAAAAGGCCATGCGACTTACTTGTGAGAAGTTTCCAGAAACTGAAACTATAGAATATACAGTTGCTCCTCAGGTTACTCCAGCATCTGGTTTGCCATTGCATGAGTGGTATGTAGCATTCGCCAAGGAGCCTAATGATTTGGCAGCGTTCGAAAAAGAGTTAGATTTGCAGCTTCGCAAGTTGAATTCCTATTACGATGATTTAATTTCGGGTAGCATTTTAAGACCACTGAAGATTAGGTCTTTACAAAAAGATGCTTTCATAGAATATATGAGATCTCAGGGAAAATTAGGAGGACAGAATAAAGTGCCAAGATTGAGTAATGATAGGAAGATTGCGGAAGAACTAATGGAATACAAGGTTTGATGATCAAAACACTTTCTGCTTTACTTTTTGTTTTTTCGACAATACAATTGTTTGGTCAATTTCAAAACTACAATACTGAGAATAGCGAGTGGTATGAAGGTGAGGTGCAATTGTTAGAGGGAGGTATTGTAAAAGGAGACTTTAACTATAATTTTGTTTCTGATGTTTTAAGAATAAAGCAAGGTGAGAAAATTAAGGTTATTTCGCCTGAGAAAATACTAATGTTTCAATTAAAGGGTGAAAATCAAAAGAAGATCTTTTATGTTTTGCCATACGATTGGGGTCAGGGAAGAAATGTTCCTACTTTTTTTGAAGTCGTTCATCAAACAGATGAGATGGCTATTTTATCAAAACACTCCATGGAATTTATACACAAGGATTTTTTCGACAATCAGGTATATAAGGATTATTCAAAGGATGATAGGGTAATTGACTTAGCAGAAAAAAGAGAGAAAATCTACGAAACGATTTATTTGGCTGATTCACAAGGTAATATTCTACCTTATTTAACAAAAAAGAAAACGGTGACAAGAAATGTAGAACTGTTTGGTTTTTATGAAGAAGGGGTTGATTACGATAATTCTTCACTAAATAGAAGTAATACTGAAATACAAGTCGAGAAATACAAGTACTTGGATAAAGATGCATTAGAAAAGACCTTTCAACACAACTTTAACATTCTCAAAAAATATATAAAGAGACAGAAGTTGGATACACGAAGAGTTAAAGATTTAATCTCCGTTGTCGAATACTACTCCTCCGTTAATTAATTACTGAAGAAAATAGTTTGACCAAAAAAAGAAACATAGCAATACTCGGTTCTACAGGCTCTATAGGCACTCAGGCCTTAGAGGTAATTGATGAGCATGCCGATAAGTTTGAAGTAGAGGTACTCACTGCGCAAAATAATTGCGATTTGCTTATTGAGCAGGCATTAAAATACAAACCTAATGTTGTGGTGATCGGCAATGAAGACCACTATCAGAAGGTGTTTGACGTGCTGGACGCTAAAGACATTAAAGTTTATGCAGGCTCCAAGGCTCTGGCTTCTGTAGTGGAGATGGATTCTATAGATCTTGTTCTTACCGCTTTGGTGGGTTATTCTGGCTTGAAGCCCACGATCAATGCCATCAATGCGGGTAAAAGCATAGCGCTAGCCAATAAGGAAACTTTGGTTGTTGCTGGTGAATTGATCACTAATCTGGCTCAGGAAAAAGGTGTGAATATATACCCTGTCGACTCTGAGCACTCAGCAATCTTTCAATGTATCGTAGGTGAATTTCATAATCCTATTGAAAAAATCATTCTTACTGCCTCAGGTGGTCCTTTTAGAGGAAAATCCAGGAAAGAGTTAGAAACCGTAAGTAAGGCCCAGGCTTTGAAGCATCCTAATTGGGATATGGGGGCTAAGATCACCATCGACTCAGCCACATTGATGAACAAAGGCCTTGAGGTCATTGAAGCGAAGTGGCTGTTCGGTTTAAAGCCTGAGCAGGTGGATGTAATTGTTCACCCTCAATCTATCATTCATTCAATGGTGCAGTTCGAAGATGGATCTATTAAGGCGCAGATGGGTCTGCCTGATATGAAGTTGCCTATACAGTACGCGATGGGCTACCCGCAAAGGTTAAAGTCTAATTTCCCAAGGTTTAACTTTGTAGACTACCCACAGCTCACATTTGAACAACCCGATATAGATACTTTCCGTAACCTTAAGTTGGCCTTTGAAGCACTTAGTAAAGGTGGTAACATGCCGTGCATATTAAACGCGGCCAATGAAGTAGTTGTGGCAGAGTTTCTAAATGATCGGGTGGGCTTTTTAGAAATGTCTGGCTTGGTGGAACAATGTATGGAAAAAATTGATTTTATAAGTGCTCCTGATTATGAGGACTATGTAAACACAGATAAAGAAACAAGAATTAAAGCTTTAGAACTAATACAATAAATGGAAGGATTAATTATGACGGCTCAGATCATTCTGAGCTTATCAATTTTAGTGGGTGTGCATGAGATGGGTCACCTGTTGGCTGCCAAGTGGTTTGGTATGCGTGTGGAGCAGTTTTCGATAGGATTTCCTCCAAAAATCTGGGGATTTAAATATGGCGAAACTGAGTATAACCTGAGTGCAATACCGCTGGGAGGTTTTGTAAAAATCTCAGGTATGATCGATGAGTCGATGGACAAAGAGCAAATGGCTCAGCCACCGAAAGAATATGAATTTAGAAGCAAGCCAGCCTGGCAAAGACTGATTGTAATGCTTGGTGGCATTTTTGTAAATGTAGTTACAGGTATCATTATCTTCATTTCTCTGACTTATTTTTATGGAGATCAGGTAATTTCTAAAGATCAGGTGAATGCAAATGGAGGTATAGTTGCCAAGGATTTAGGAAAGGAAATTGGACTTCAGACTGGCGATCAGATCATCAAAATCAATGGCCGGGAGTTCGAAGATTTCATGGATGTAATGGATACAGAAGTTTTCTTTGGCGAAGGAGCTTATTACACTGTGCTAAGAAATGGAGAAGAAGTAAATATTTCAATACCTTCTGATTTCATTGAAAAGCTAAACGACAAAAGTGCAGCCGGAAATTTTCTAGACCCTAAAGTGCCTATTGCGATACGGGAAATGAACGAAAATACCTTAGCAGAAAGACTTGGACTTCAAGAAGGTGATATTTTTGTGAAACTTGGGGGCAAAGATGTGGTTACAACCACTGATGTAAGAGATATTATTACCTCATACAACAAAGATTCTATTGAAACTACTTTCAGAAGAGGAGAAGAATTAATGACGAGTCAGGCGGCAGTTAAAGGAGATACCTTGCTAGGTGTAATGGTTGGCTTGCCTGAAGGATATTTAACAACAGTTAATTATGGTTTTGGAGAATCGATAACAATGGGTACTAAACAAGCTTTTAGTGTGGTATTCTTACAAATCAGAGCGTTTGGTAAAATGTTTAGCGGTGAGCTCAACCCAATGAAGTCACTTTCAGGACCAATTGGTATTGCTAAGGCCTATGGTGGTGAGTGGCAATGGCAAAGGTTTTGGAACCTCACAGGTTTATTATCTATGGTACTGGCCTTTATGAATTTACTACCTATACCAGCACTAGATGGTGGGCATGTAATGTTCTTGTCTTACGAAATAGTGTCAGGTAGAAAGCCATCAGACAAATTCCTTGAGAACGCACAGAAAATAGGAATGGTATTCCTTTTGGCCTTGATGGTTTTCATCATTTTCAATGACATTTTCAAAATAGAAGCAATCCAAAAGCTATTTGGATTGATGTAAAATTATCACCGATGGCATCCCTCTGAGGGATGCCATCGGTCTAATCACTGTCTTACAAATAAACCTTCCAGGTTTCAAAAACCTGGAAGGTTTATCAATACTTTAACAAAGCCCCCACTAAAACCTCATGCTCTGTATCACACAGAAGTTACCGCTCCATGGTCTGTGTCTCCACAGACCATAGTTATGGAACCAAAGACCATTATTTATTCTCGGCCACAGCAGCTATCTGTAACTCAAGTCTTTTCATTTCTCGCAAGATTCTGTTGGTGTTCATTTGCATCCAGTGCCAAAGTTTAATGGCAGTTACACTTAAAATACACCAAAAACCGGCAGCCGCATAAGTAATCAACTCTCTTGTTGTTTCGGCTTCAATAAATCGCACTACACAAAAAATAAAGCCTACAAACCATACAAAAGCCATAATTGTGGTCAAAATATAAATGACTTTGTTTTTGCCTTGAAAGACTCCCAGAGACATTTCAAGCAGTGATTGCTCGCCCAGTTGATCATAAAATTCAGCCTCTTCTTTGCTCAAAGCCTCATGTATGATCTGATCGATTTGTTCATTTGTCTTTTTCATAAGATACCTCCTTGTATTTTTTCTTTAAATTTTCTCGAGCATAAAACAACCTGGACTTAATCGTTCCCTTGGGCAACTTTAATATATCTGCTATCTGCTTGAGAGATTGCTGCTCCAGGTAAAAAAGCGTGAGTATTACTTTTTGATCAGCCGGCAATAATTTGAGTTGTAGCTCAATCATTTTCCATGGGTCTTCTTCTTCCTCATGTTCGGCTATGTCACTTTTAAACTCTGATGTCTTTAGTTTTTGTTTTCTGATTATATCGATGGCCTTGTTATGAGTCAGTCTAAAAATCCATGAGCTGAACCTGCTTGCATCTCTTAATTTAGGTATATTTTTATATGCAGCTATCCATGTATCTTGTGCTACATCCTTTGCAATGTCTATGTCATATACAATCTTATTGGCGAATGATATGATCCTTTTATTCCAACGAGTTACTAATAGACTAAAAGCCTTAGAGTCGCCATCTTGCACCTTCAATACGAGTAACTCATCAAAAATGGCTTCCTTTTTCATCATTGGGTATTTAACCTTAAGTCGGTAAGGAATGGGAAAGGTTCAAACGACCTGGAGAATTATTTCTCAGACTCAGCTCTGTATATCTCGAATTCTACACGTCTATTGAGTCGCTTATTATCCTCATTGGTTTCTTCTATGATGGGTTTTGAGCTTCCAAATCCTTTGGCGATAATTCTATTTTCTTCAACCGAACCAAAGTAGACTAAATATTCCTTGATTACATCTGCTCGCTCCTGAGACAACTTTAGGTTAAACTCCTCTCGACCGTCAGAATCGGTATGGCCGCTGATCCTTAGTTCAAAATCAGGATTATCAAGTAAAAAATCAGCTAACTTATCCAAATCACCATACATTGGTGTCGTCAATTGGGCACTACCTTCTGCAAATTCAATGGATTCGAATTTTAGTTTACTTGAAATAGGCTCTGTTGTTCTGTGTAGTTGCAATTCTCCATCCAGGTAAAATATTTCTTCAATCCTGAAAAACTCCTCACCTTGTAAAATCAATAGATAATTATTGTTGTTGATCAGGTCAAACTCAAACGTTCCATCAGGTCTGAGAAACTTGGGGGCCACCTCAATACCATTATCAAGATCAATAATCGAAACAATTCCTTTAAAAGGTTCGCCTGATTCTTCATTGATCAAAGAGCCCTTAAGCGTAGTATTCGCTCCGGGTTGTGCCTCCATGGGCAAAGGAAATGAGTACAGATCCATATTTGTCATACTCTTTTCTGCCGATCGGGAATAATACAGGTCTTCCGATTGAGAGTCAATGGTAAAATAAAATTCACTTCCCGGCCCATTTACCAATGGACCAATGTTTTTTGGTTCTGTCCAGGCTTTATTATCATGGTAAGACTTATAAATATCAAACTCACCAAAATTGAGATTCTGGCCATCTGAGCTGAAATAAAGCACATCATACACATGATGATAAAAAGGACTCACTTCTGAACCTCTGGTATTTATTATCGGCCCGGCATTTTTCGCTTTTGACCATGAACCGTTGTCGTTTTTCACAGTAAAATAAATGTCTGCCAGCCCAAAACCACCAATTCTGTCAGAGGCAAAATATAATGTGTCTTCCGTATGAGAAAGCGATGGGTGCGAATCCCAGGCAATACTATTTACTGTTAAGCCAAGATTTTTCACTTCACCCCAGGTGCTGTCTTGTTGCATTTTTGCTTCAAATATATCACAGTCGCCATATGAGTCTGGTGAGTTGCATCTGGCAAAAAAGAGTGTCTTCCCATCTTTGCTCAAAGAGGCGCTACCTTCATTATACTGAGTGTTTATTTCTTTAAATTCATCAGCTTTTCGCCAGACATCATATACTTTTTTGGAGAAGAACAAGTCTTCGTCATGTACTGGGTCTACTCCTCTGAAATGAGAATTTCTCTTAGAGGTAAAAATCATAATGTCATCGCTATTACTCAAAGTAGGCGCATAGTCCGAGTAGTCCGAATTCACCAGATTACCCATATTGAGTAACACACTACGCGGAGGTCTCAGCGTATCAACTTCTTTTCTATAGTCTACTAATTCGTAGTAATAATCGAGTGGCACATAGTAATCCTGATCGTTGGTGGTAAGCGAGTCGTAGTACAATTCAATACTTCTAATATCAATATCTTCTCTATGGTGTTTGAGCACAAGTTTGTACAGAAGCTTTGCCTCATCATAGTTGCCATAAATTTCCGTGAGCTTAGCCAGGCGCCAAATCCAGTACGTGTCTCTGTAAAAGTTTACAATACCAAAATTTGAAATATACTCTCGCAGTTCAGGGTAGAGGCTTTCCCAATCTTTTTGAGCGTCCAATTCTTTAATTTTCTTAAGCTTACTTTCTTTTAAGTAGTAGGCCGATTGGTTTATGTTAGGAAAGAGAAATAAATCAGATTGACTGTACGAATTAATAGTATCATTGAGGGTCACCGTGCCACCTGACTTTCGATTCTTCTTTTTTTGAGCCAAAGTATCAGCACATATAAAAAGAAATAGCAAGGCACAAGCAGCCGTTAGTAGCTTTGTTAATTTCACAACCCGTCAATTTTCATATACAATACTAAAGATGTTATAAAAATGCTTTTTTATCAAGGAAGTGGCCGCAAAGAAGTTTTTTGGCATAGGTATTGACATATTAGTACAGGCTCAAAAAGCTAATGAAAGAGGTGATAATGGTGTCATTTTGACATAAAATGCGTAATTATAGATATATGTTTCAGGAATTATTTTTATCAGATATAGTGCAGGAAGATCAGGAAGAGTTAATACAGATGATAAACCCGGAAGAGGGTGCAGAAATAAAGCAGGAGGATTTACCTGACGAATTGGCAATTTTGCCTATAAGAAATACAGTGCTTTTTCCAGGTGTGGTGATACCTATCACAGTGGGAAGGCAAAAATCAATAAAACTTGTAAAAAAGGCTTACAAAGGTAGTAGGATCATAGGCGTGGTAGCTCAGAAAAATGTAAAAACTGAAGACCCTGGTCTTGAAGATATCTACGAAATAGGAACTGTTGCAAAAATCATAAAAATGCTGGTTCTGCCAGATGGTAATACTACCATCATTATTCAGGGTAAGAGTCGGTTTAAACTAGATGAAGTTACAGCTGAAGAACCCTTTTTAACTGCTAAAATTAAACTGCTCGAAAGCAGCTTTAAAAAGAAAACAAGCAAAGAAACAAAGGCCGTTGTTCAATCACTCAAAGATGCCGCATCAAAAATCCTAAAATTGAACCCTGAAATACCTCAGGAGGCTCAAATGGCGCTGGATAACATCACTGATCCTGGATTTTTGACGCATTTCTTATCGTCAAACCTCAATGCCGATGTAGCTGATAAGCAAAAATTGCTTGAGATCAATGATGGAATGACTCGAGCTACACTACTGCTTGAAATGATGCTGAAGGAGATTCAACTATTAGAGTTGAAGCATGATATTCAGAAAAAAGTACATACTGATATCGATGCGCAGCAACGTGACTATTACCTGAGGCAACAACTCAAAGTATTGCAAGACGAGTTGGGGCAGGATGGCCCCGATCAGGATATCAAAAACTTACGAGAACGAGGAAAAAAGAAGAAGTGGCCCGAGGAAGTAGAAAAACACTTCAATAAAGAGCTGGATAAAATTAGCCGTATGAACCCTGCGGCAGCAGAATATCCTGTAGCACTTAACTATGCCGAGCTGCTTGTAGACTTACCTTGGGACGAATTCACCGAAGATAACTTCGACCTGAAAAGGGCCAAGAAGATACTCGATAAGGATCACTTTGGTATGGAAAAAGTGAAAGATAGAATTATCGAATATCTTGCGGTACTCAAGTTGAAACAAGATATGAAGGGGCCGATTCTTTGTCTGTATGGCCCTCCAGGGGTTGGTAAAACTTCTTTGGGCAAGTCGATAGCAAAGGCTTTGAATCGTAAATATGTCAGAATGTCACTGGGAGGGGTGCATGATGAAGCGGAGATTAGAGGTCATAGAAAGACTTATATCGGGGCAATGCCTGGTAAGATTATTCAAAATATCAAAAAGGGTAAGTCATCAAATCCGGTGTACATACTTGATGAGATCGACAAAGTAAGCTCGGATTTTCGCGGTGATCCTGCCTCAGCTTTGTTGGAGGTACTTGACCCTGAGCAAAACAGCACTTTTGCAGATAATTACCTTGAGGTAGACTACGACCTTTCTAAAGTCCTATTCATAGCCACAGCCAACTCTCTGGATACTATTCATCCAGCATTGAGAGATAGGATGGAAATTATCTCATTGAGCGGATACACACTGGAAGAGAAAACCGAGATTGCTAAAAAGCACCTTATTCCTAAGCAAAAGAAGGAGCACGGTCTAAAAGCTGGTGATGTGAAATTTCATAAGCAGGCCATTGCCAAAATAATTGATGGCTATACGCGCGAATCCGGAGTAAGAAGTCTTGAAAGACAAATTGGTTCTGTAATCAGACATATCGCCAAATCCATTGCGATGGAGGAGGAGTACAGCACTACAATTACGGCCAAAGATGTGATTGAAATTTTAGGCTCTGAAAAATTTGATAAAGAACTTTATCAAGGAAACGACATTGCAGGCGTAGTTACAGGTCTGGCATGGACGCAGGTTGGTGGTGAGATATTGTTTATAGAATCCAGTCTTAGTAAAGGGAAGGGAAAACTGACCCTCTCAGGACAGTTAGGTGATGTGATGAAAGAATCAGCTATGGCAGCTATTTCTTATCTAAAAGCCAATGCGGAAGATTTAATGATAGACCACCGGGTATTTGATCAATATGATTTGCACGTACATGTGCCTGCAGGCGCTGTGCCCAAAGACGGACCAAGTGCTGGTATCACGATGCTTACATCGCTCGCCTCGATCTACACACAACGAAAGATTAAGTCTAAATTGGCCATGACAGGCGAGATCACCCTGAGAGGAAAGGTGTTGCCTGTAGGAGGGATTAAAGAGAAAGTACTAGCAGCCAGAAGAGCAGGCATTAACGAAATAATACTTTCGGCCAGAAACGAGAGAGACATAAAAGAAATTGACGACCGATACGTTAAAGGCTTGAAAATACATTATGTAGAATCTGTAGAAGAAGTGTTGGATAAAGCGTTATTGAAAGAGAAAGTAAAAAAGCCTATGACATTTACATTTTCAGAAAACAAAGAGAAAGTAGCCTAAATGCAACCAAAAGTGCAGAAATGGTTATTTGTAATGCTTTTGCATTGGCCTGCAATCATTTTTGCACAGGTAGGTGGTCAACGATCTTTTGAGTTTCAAAATGTTCCTGCAAATACCAGATTAACTGGTTTAGGAGGAGTCAACGTATCAATAGCTAATGAGGATTTGAATATGGTGTTTTCAAATCCGGCCTTATCAGGAGATACGCTAACAGGCACTGCCACTTTCAATTATTTGTCATATTTCGCTGATGCTAATGTCGCTTCTTTTGCCTATCAACATAGCCTTGGTAACTATGGCAACTGGTTTATAGCGGGAACGCATTTTGATTATGGCACCTTTACAGGTAGAGATGCTACCGGAGCCCAAACTGAAGAATTTAATGCGGGTGAAACCCTGATAATTGTTGGTAGGTATCACAAAGTGGGAAATATTACCCTGGGAGGAAGCTTGAAATTTGTCAACTCGTCTATTGACCAATTTAGAGCCAATACACTTTCAGTCGATTTGGGTGGTGTTTTTCAACATCCCGAAAAAGAGTGGAATATTGGTCTGGTATTTAAAAATGTCGGTTTGGTCTTAGGTGATTATTCATCTACGAGTGACTCCAAATTGCCTTTCGATATTCAGTTAGGCACAACATTTAAGCCTGAATTTATGCCTTTTAGATTTAGTTTTACTGCTTATAATTTATATAAGGGTGATATAGCTTATTTTAACCAAAATGCAACTGAAATTGAAGAAGAGCCAGGGGTCGCAGATAAAATATTAAGACATCTAACGGTTGGGGCAGAGTTGCTGTTATCTAAAAACGTAAACTTTAGAATTGGGTACAACCACCTTATCAGGCAAGAGCTCAAACTTGAGGAAACGGCAGCAGGCGCAGGATTTTCCTATGGTGTGATGTTTAGGATTAAATCTTTTGAGTTTAGTTATAGTAGAGGTGGATACCATGCAGCAGGTGGTTCTCATAATTTTGGTATCGCAGCAAATACCAATAGATTATTTAGAAATAGAAATTAGGATATTATGATAAATCAAGAAATATATTTGACACCAAAACAAATTGTAGCAGAGCTAGATAAATACATTATCGGTCAAAAGGATGCCAAGCGCAACGTGGCGATAGCACTACGTAATCGCTGGAGACGGATGAATGTGAAAACCGAAATGCAAGGGGAAATTGTGCCAAACAATATTCTTATGATAGGTGCTACAGGTGTAGGTAAAACGGAAATAGCAAGAAGATTAGCACGTATTGCCAACGCACCTTTTACCAAAGTGGAAGCTTCTAAATTTACCGAAGTAGGTTATGTCGGTCGTGATGTAGAGAGCATGGTAAGAGATTTGGTAGAGCAATCTGTAAAGCTGGTCAAAGATGAGAAAAAAGCTGAAGTTGAGACTAAAGCAGCTCAAATTGTGGAGGATATAATTTTAGATGCCTTAATACCACCTATAAAGAGTAACTCTAACACAACTTATCCACAGAAAAACCCAGCCTCTACTGATACTACCACAGGAGAATTACCTCAAAGTGAGCAGGAACTCAATGAGCGAACCAGAGACCGCTTCCGTGAGAAAATAAAGAATGGTGAGTTAGAAGATCGTAAGATTGATATTAATGTAAAAAAACCGGCCAACCCGGGTATGGGTATGATCGGTGGTGGCATGATGGACGAGTCATCAATGATCAACCTACAAGAGATGATAGGCAATATGATGCCTAAAAAAGATAAAAAGCGTAAAGTAACTATTGCTGAGGCGCGCAAAATCCTAATGGAAGAAGAGTCTTCTAAGCTCATTGATATGGATGAGGTGAAGGAGGAAGCGATAAAGAAAGCTGAAAACACAGGCATCATTTTTATAGATGAGATTGATAAAGTGGCTGGAGGCTCAAGAAAAAACGGAGGTAGTAGTGGAGCCGATGTAAGCAGGGAAGGAGTGCAACGCGACTTACTACCAGTAGTTGAAGGCTCTACCGTAAATACCAAATATGGTTTAATTAAAACAGATCATATTTTATTCATTGCTGCTGGTGCTTTTCATGTAGCTAAGCCATCAGATCTTATTCCGGAGCTTCAAGGTAGATTTCCGATCAGAGTAGAGCTTGATAATCTCACAGTTGATGACTTTTTTCATATTTTAATGGAACCAAAGAATGCTTTAACAAAGCAATACCAGGCATTACTGGAGTCAGAGGATGTATCCTTGGAGTTTACTGAAGATGCGATGCATGAGATCGCAGAAACTGCATTTCATATCAATACTGAAGTGGAAAACATTGGAGCCCGGAGGCTGCATACCGTAATGAGTCAGCTATTAAATGAATACTTATTTGATGTGCCAGATAAGATTGGTCCTAATGCAAAAATTTCAGTTACTCGGGAAATGGTCAAAGCCAAGTTATCCGGCCTTGTGAAGAACAAAGACTTGAGCGAGTTTATTTTGTAATATATAAAGTGGTGAAGCTTCAAGTACTATTCTTATTAACAATCTCTACGATTGGTTATGGCAATGCCAAGCCGATAATTTCCGACACAGTAAAGGATGAATATATCCATGAGTTTCATGACCGTTTTTACATCAAACCGATTGTTACTGTAAGAAGTCTCTCATTAGAGTTGGCCGACAACGATAATCAAGTAGCTTCATCTAATTATAAACCCAGTTCAAATAACTTTCTTGGACTGGGTTTATACTTTTTTGATTTAGGGATTGAATTATCTTTCAAGCTACCGCAAAACGAAGATCAGGTGCCAACAGAGATTTTTGGTGAAACTGAATCTGTTGATTTTCAAACCAATATTTATGCTAAGAAGTGGGGAGGTGATCTTTCCTACCAGGAGTATGAAGGCATGTACCTCGAAAATCCGGAAGATCACTTAGATACATGGCAAAAAGGTGATCCTTTTCCAATTAGAAATGACCTGCAATTACGAAATATTCAGGCCAATGGGTTCTATGTTTTTAATCATGAGCGATTTTCTTACAGATCTCCATATATTCAAGCCGACCAGCAACTCAAGAGCCAGGGGAGTATACAGTTAGGTTTATTCTTTTCACACTTTAGATTTTCGGCAGACTCCTCCCTTATTCCATCATCGACACAACCTGGGTTTCCTCAAAATGCTAATATTAGAAAGGCAAAGATAACTACCCTCGCAGTAATGCCAGGTTATACTTACACCCTCACATGGAAGAAATTTTATCTCAATGCTGCTTTGGCGGTCGGCCCTGGTAACCTTTGGACTACTTATGTAAATGCTGATTCTGATGAAGAAAAGGTAGGGATTAGACCAGTTGTAAACGCTCGTGGTGCACTCGGGTATAATGGTAACTGGTACTTTATGGGCGTTACAGCAGTAAATCAATTCGTTTCCAGTCGCATCGATAACCTCGATGTAAACAGCAACTCTGCCAACGTTAAATTATTTTTTGGTATAAGGTTCAAAGAAAAAGGTTTTCTTAAAAAAAGACTTTTAGATCTCTTTTAAAGAAAACAATTGCTTTACTATATTGTCTTTTTATTCAAAGTATAGTTGGCATTCATGAGATCATTTTTAGCACGTTGTTTATCAGTTAGATTTATATTGTTCTGTGTATGCCTTTCTTTTGCCAATAATTCGCTGGCACAAATCGGCTCGGAGGAGTTTTTACTTGA
Source organism: Fulvivirga sp. (assembly GCA_965227525.1). Lineage (GTDB taxonomy): Bacteria > Bacteroidota > Bacteroidia > Cytophagales > Cyclobacteriaceae > Fulvivirga. The sequence goes on from OZ245762.1 coordinate 1,740,131, forward strand.
GCTATATAAAAATGATCAGTTTGACGAAGTAGTTATAAAAGCTGACTCAATACTTAAAACTAAACCTGATAATCGTGCCAGGCTATACCAAATCAAAGCCGATGCATTATATTTTCTTAATGATGTTCCTCTGTCTTTAGAAAATTATCTTTTAGCAATCGAGTATTCAGATAAGTTTCCTTTAGACACTGTTCATATGCTTGAAAGCTATAGCCATGCTGGCTTTTGCTATATATACCTTGGAAAATTTATTGAGGCTTTACCTTATTATGAAAAAGCACTAAACATAACCGAGATGTCAAATGATTCATCGGAGATGGCAATCCAACTATCGCACCTCGGAACAATTTATAGTAATCTCAACCAATTTAATAAAGCGACAAAATTTATTAGAAGAGCATATGAGATTAATTTTTCGCTGAAAGATTCAGTGGCCCTGGCCTATGACCTGGTAGATTTAGGTGATTTAAAAATGCGTTCCGGAGACTATCTGGAAGCAATAAATAACTATAAGCAAGGGTTGCTTGTCCAGCAAACAAAGGCTGAAAATCACAACACAGGAGCCTTGAGACTTGGTAAAGTAGCCAATGCCTACCTTAAAGTCAATGAACTTGATAGTGCCAAAAAATTCATTGTGCAGGCCATTATTGAAGCCCAAAATTTGAATGATAGCCTTACGCTTGCAAAACAATGGGTTGTGAAGTCAAGGATACTAAATGCATTAAAAAAATATGATTCAGCGTATTACTATGGAAAAAGTGCATCTGAGTATTTTGAGAAATATGCAGGCACACAGTATATTATTTTGGCCAACTTTGAATTGGTTGAAGCATATATTGGTCGTCAGCAGTATTTAAAAGCAGAATACCTATTGCAATCAATCATCGAGTTAGCAAATGAAGAAAATAGGTTGGAGCATTTATCAGAAGCATATGAAAAACAAGCCCAGCTCAACGAAAGGTTAGGTAACAATAAGGCCGCTTTATTGGCATATAAGTCTTACCAAATAGCGATGGATAGTTTACAAGATCGAAAAAAACAACAAGCTATTCTTATTTTGGATAAAGAATATCAGTCTAAGCAAAAGGAGCAGGAGATTGATCTACTCAAAACAAAGGACGAGGTGTCTCAGTTACAATTAGCCCAGGAAAAACGAAACTTTATAGCTTTATTCATTTTACTTGGCATAGTAATTATTGTAGGTGTTTACGTCTATTTTACCTTACGTAAAAAACATCAACTTCAAAGCGAGCTTCTCACCGCTCAGATTAATGAGTTGAGAACTCAGATTAAAGTCGTTTTGGAAAGTGATCCATCACAATTAAAGTTAAATGTGGATGGAATAAATCAATCGCTAAATACTCCGCTGTCTGAAAGAGAGTTCGAGATTTTGAATTTTGCTTTGAGCGATTTGAGTAATAGCGAAATTGCCGACAAAGCTTTTGTCTCAGTGAACACTGTGAAGTTTCATCTTAAAAATGTTTATGAAAAATTAGGTGTAGGCAATCGCAAAGAGGCCTTACAATTTGCTATTCAAAGCAGTAAGATAAACAGTTGATAATCAATGTGTAAATAAAAACTACCCAGCAGGGTAGGTGTAAAACTACCCTATAAGGATAGGCGTAAAAGGAGATATAATTGTGTATTTCATGGTAAAAATAAAATATCATGAAAAAATTTACACACACACTTTTACTCGTATTGATAACAAGTATGGCTTACAGCCAGGCTTTTATCACCACCTGGAAGACCGACAACCCCGGTGCTTCAAATGACAACCAGATTACCATACCCACTAATGGTGGAGGTCCTGATTTTAACTATTCAGTCGATTGGGGTGATGGAAGCTCTGACACTGGAGTGACAGGTGACATTACGCACACCTATGACAATCCAGGCACTTATAGCGTTTCAATTACAGGAGATTTCCCGGCTATCTTTTTCAACAATGATGGTGACAAAGATAAAATTCTCACAATCGAGCAGTGGGGAACTATTCAATGGACTACCATGCGCAGGGCATTTATGGGATGTAGCAACCTAAATATCAATGCATCAGATGCTCCTAACCTCAGCAATGTCACAACCTTACAAGACATGTTCCAGTTTGCCTCTTCATTAAATGCCGATTTTAATCATTGGGATGTCAGCAACATTCTAAATATGAGCCAAACATTTGCAAATGCAACTAACTTCAATGGAAACATCACCTCATGGGATGTAAGTAATGTCACTGAGATGGTAGGCACCTTCGCTGAAGCAACAAGTTTTAACCAACCCATAGGTAGCTGGAATACTGGCAAGGTAACCAGGATGATAGCCATGTTTAAAGAATCTAACTTTAATCAAGACATCTCAAATTGGGACGTTGGTATGGTGGCTAGTTTTTCTCAGATGTTTCGAGATAACCCTGAATTTAACCAAAACATTGGCTCTTGGGATGTGGCAATGGCGACAGACATGAGCTTTATGTTTGAAGGAGCATCGGCCTTTGACCAACCGATCGGTGGTTGGGATGTATCTAAAGTGACTGACATGACTTCAATGTTTGAAACCGCTAGCGCTTTCAATGCAGATATCAGTGATTGGAACCTTATTGAAGTATTGGAAACTAATAGAATGTTTTTAAGTGCCGGAGCTTTTAATCAGGATATTTCAGACTGGAATGTGAGCAAGGTAGTAGACATGAACGACATGTTCAATAGGGCTATCTCGTTCAGTGCAGACATAAGCGCATGGGATGTCAGTCAGGTTACAACCATGTCAGGAATGTTTTTCAGGGCCACCTCATTTGACCAGAATTTAGCTTCATGGGACGTGAGTAAAGTGACCAACATGGCTGAAATGTTTGATGAATCAGGCTTATCCACCACCAACTACGACAATACACTTAATGGTTGGTCACAATTAGTCTTGCAGGCTAATGTTACATTTGGAGCAGCCAACACGAGCTATTGCAATGGCGCAGCTGCTCGTCAGGCCATCATTAATGACTTCAACTGGACCCTTGCTGATGCAGGAGAAAGCTGCCGACCGTTCATCACTACTTGGGAAACGACTGACCAACAAATCACCATTCCCACAACAGGCCCAGGGTACAACTATGACATAAGCTGGTTTAACGAAACCAACCCTGGTGTGCAGGAAGGTACGCTTAGTGCACAAGCAGGTGATGCCGTACTTACGAACCTGGAGAACAATAGCACCTACCGAGTGGAAATAAGTGGTGTGTTTCCAAGGATCTATTTTAATAATTCGGGAGATAGACAAAAGCTTATGACTATTGAGCAATGGGGTGATATAAGCTGGACTTCTATGAATAGGGCTTTTTACGGATGTGTAAACATGACCATGCCGGCAACCGATGCCCCTAATCTCTCAGACGTTACTTCCATGTTTAGAACCTTTTCAAATTGTGAGGTCTTTAATGGTAATATTTCTCGATGGGATGTCAGCAACGTAACTAACTTTTTCGCCACATTCTCTGATGCCACAGTTTTCAACCAAGACATTGGGCAATGGAATACATCAAGTGCTAACACTATGAGGTCAATGTTTGATGATGCGCGTGCTTTTAATCAAAATATAAGTAATTGGGATGTCAGCAATGTATCAAACTTCAACTCAATGTTCTTTCGCGCATATGATTTTAATAGCCCTTTGAATAACTGGGATATGAGTTCAGCCACTGATATGACTAGTATGTTTTTTAGTGCCACTTCTTTTAACCAACCGATAGGCAATTGGGAATTCCCAATGCTTATCTCCTTAGATAATTTATTTCGAAATGCACAAGCTTTCAATCAGGATTTGAGTGATTGGGAAGTTGGAAATATTAATGATATGGGACAACTCTTTTGGCTAGCTAGTTCTTTTAATCAAGACTTAAGCAGCTGGGATGTGAGTGCTGTAACTGACATGACCAATATTTTTTCTGACACTGATTTATCTATTGCTAATTATGATAAAATCTTAGTGGGATGGTCTCAACTCACACTGCAACCTAATGTTCCTTTTGGAGCTAGTGGAGCTGAATACTGCCTAGGTGCTGCTGCACGAGATGTGCTCATCAATGCCCCGAACAACTGGACCATCACCGATGCTGGAGAAAACTGCATAGTCAACATCCCAGATGCGAATTTTAAGCAAGCATTAATTGATTTAGGAATTGATGATAACCCTACCGATGGTGAAATTTCCTTTGACGAGGCTGCCGTAGTGAATAATCTGCAACTGACGAGTAAAAGCATATCTGATCTTACTGGCATAGAGGCATTTACGGCTTTGGTAACTCTTAACATTACCAACAACTCTGTATCAAGTCTTGATGTCAGCAATATTGCCACATTAAAAAACTTACACGTTCAAAATAATAACCTGAACAATGTAGATGTAAGTAACAATACCGAACTAGAATCTTTAAGGCTTGGTAATAACAATTTAGAGTCAGTCGATTTGAGTACAAATACTAAGTTGTTTGATTTGCTTCTGTTCAATACAGGGATATCCAGTGTGGACTTGAGCAATAACACACTAATAACGATACTGAATGTCTCCAGCAATCCCAATTTAACGAATGTTGACTTATCGGCTTTAGGAGATTTGCAAACATTTAGAGGGTCAGGTACTGGAGTGTCATCCTACGACTTTACCAACAACCCATTGCTTTTCAATATAGAGGTGAAAGTGACTGACATTACTTCGTTTGATTTTTCACAAAATCCGAATTTAGGTATCGTGAATATTTCGAATAATGAATTGACCTCACTTGATTTATCAAATAACCCGAATGTTACGTTGGTATGGGCTGAGGGTAATCACATCACCGATCTTGACCTATCAGCAAACGGATCATTAGAAAATTTAGATATCGATAACAACGAACTACAATCGATTAATCTTCAAAATGGCAATAATGTCGCCATCACAGCATTTAGTGCAACCGGAAACCAGAATCTCACTTGTATTCTGGTCGATGATATTAATCATTTCACTAATAATTTTGCTGATGGCATTGATGAGGGCGCAAGGTTTAGCACAGACTGTGGGCCGATAGTTAACATCCCTGATGCTAACTTCAAGGCGGCATTATTGGCCGATATTGATATCAACACCGTAGATGATGGTGAGATTACAGTTGCCGAGGCTGAGGCTTTTACCGAAAGATTAAATGTCACCACAAAAGGAATAGCAGATTTGACAGGAGTTGAAGCTTTTGTAAATATAACTGAACTGACAGCCTCTAACAATCAACTTACAACCATTAATCTTTCTCAAAATACAAAACTTACTCTTGTGTGGGCTACTCACAATGATTTAGAAAGTATTGATGTTAGTGAATTGGAATTACTGGAAAATTTAGCCTTATCATCAAATCAGTTAGATGAGATTGATTTATCTGCAAATACTGAACTTGTTTTTTTAGAGTTAAATGATAATCTACTCTCCAATGTTGATTTGTCGAATAATCTGAATCTTAGGCGACTGGCAATTAATGATAATGCTTTTGTGACTTTAGATATTAGCGACCTTGATATGCTTACTGATATTAGGGTAGCGAATAATGAGTTAACTTCTCTCAATATAAAAAACGCAAATAACACTATTGTAACAAGGTTTGAGGCAACTGGTAACCCTAACCTCACTTGTGTAAAGGTTGATGATGTAGACCATTTCATTAATAATTTTAGTGATCAAATAGATGCAGGAGCAAGTTATGGTACTACCTGCCCTGACGCTCAAACCATTTCTTTTGACCCGATAGATAATAAGTTCACTACTGATTCGCCTTTTGAAATAGTAGCCAGTGCCAGTTCAGGACTAGATATAATGTTTACTATTGATGGGCCAGCTTCTCTTGCGGGAACAACAGTAACGCTTGATGGAACCGTAGGAATAGTAACAATTATAGCCAACCAGGCTGGTAATGATGATTATTCTCCTGCCCCGGAAGTAGTAAGAAGTTTTGAAGTACTAAAACAAAGCCAAACGATTACTTTAACTGAAATTGCTGATAAGCTAACAACAGATGCCCCTTTTGAAGTATCTGCAACGGCAAGCTCAGGGTTAGCCGTGGATTTGTCAATAACTGGTCCGGCAACCATCGAAGGTACTACAATAACACTTGACGGTACTGAAGGTACCGTAACAATTACAGCCAACCAGGCTGGTAATGATGATTATTCTCCTGCCCCGGAAGTAGTAAGAAGTTTTGAAGTACTAAAACAAAGCCAAACGATTACTTTAACTGAAATTGCTGATAAGCTAACAACAGATGCCCCTTTTGAAGTATCTGCAACGGCAAGCTCAGGGTTAGCCGTGGATTTGTCAATAACTGGTCCGGCAACCATCGAAGGTACTACAATAACACTTGACGGTACTGAAGGTACCGTAACAATTACAGCCAACCAGGCTGGTAATGAAGACTTCAACCCAGCGGAAGAGGTAAGTGCAAGTTTTGAGGTTGCTGCCCCTGAAAAAGAGGAACAGGCCATAACATTTAACGCCATAGAAGATCAGTTCTTAGAAGAAGGGCAAATTACACTTTCAGCAACAACTACTTCAGGTCTTGAAGTAGTATACGAAGTGGTTAGTGGGCCGGCTAGTGTGACTGACAATGTGGTAGTGTTTAATGATTTAGGAATTGTTACTATTAAAGCAACTCAGCCTGGGGACGATGAATTCCTACCTGCCACACCAGTGGAGCAAACTTTTGAGGTTATCGCAGTAACTGGCCTTGAGGGTGGCGTTGGTGCTGTTGCTATAAGTGTCTTTCCAAACCCTGCACAGAATTACCTAAATATTACGGTTGCCACAGATGAGAAAGTGGAGGTAAGTTTAATAACTCTGAATGGAAGCTCAATCATGAGGCTAGATAGCCATGAAATGCAACTGGATATTTCTCACCTTGAGCGTGGCATGTATTTCCTTAGAGTAGTGTCAGCAGACAAGACCTATACACACAAAATTTTCAAAAACTAAATATAGAAATCATGAATAAGTTAATATATATACTATCAGCAACAGTGTTAATTGCCGTACTTGCCATTTCAGGTTGTAAAAATGATGATGCCGATTCAGAGCCAGATCTACTAGCTCAGCAGTTGAAGGCACTTATAAATGAAGGCTCATCCTGGATTATAGGTAGTTCAGGCATGGTTATTAAGGATGGCTTCGATGTAAGTGATCAGTTCAATGGGTTTGTCCTCACTATCAGCGATGGGACCTATACCACACAGAATAGCCTTCCACATGTTTGGAATACCCAAGGTACGTGGTCATTTATAGATAACAATCCCAATCGTATTTTAAGAGATGATGATGTGGAAATTTCAGTTCAGTTTAATGCTAATACGCTAACACTCACGTTTTTTTCTCCAGACTCAAATAATGGAGGAAAGGTAGAAAGTGTGGAGGGTGAGTTTCAATTTGTACTCAACAGTCAATAGATTAAAAGGTGCTTTAGAACTACCAATTTTAAATTGGAAGTGCTTACCTATGGTGAGTAAAGTGTGTGGAAAGGATCGTCTTTTGTGGCGGTCCTTTTACTTTTTATTTTTTGGAAAATCGTAGAATAATTTTTTCCCCTTACCTAAACCAATGTCTTTCCAGTTGCTTACTTCAAAAGTACAGGCAAAAACTCCACAAGTCGGTATATTATAGATATCCGAATGTGTGAGCTCATTAGCAAAGTCAGTGAATCCTGGATTGTGTCCAAATAAGCATACTGTATTCCAGGTATTATCGATTTTTCGTACAACCTTTAATAAAGTATCGATACCTGCGTGATAAATATCTTCGTTGGTCTCAATGGCCTCTTCTGGGTAATCAAGAGCTTCGGCAATCACTTTGCAGGTAGTTAAAGCTCTATTGGCTGGGCTGCTAAGCATGAGGTCAGGAAATAATCCCTTAGATACTAACCTTTTACCCATTTCAGGAGCATCACGTTTCCCTCTTTTGTTCAAAGGACGCTCACTATCTGAAAGCTCAGGAAACTTCCAGCTCGATTTGGCATGCCGTATGAGGTATAGTGTTTTCATTGATTTAAACGTCATACCGGAAAATAATTGATTAAAATCATGTTATCAATTATTTATCCGGTATCTGTACATTTCATTCATCTTTGCCAATTCGAGCTTTGATTCTAATCCATTCAGGCCCGAAACTTCAAACTACTTCACCAATGGCTTGTACTTTATTCTTTTTGGTCCTTCATCACCCATCCTTTTCTTTCTGTCTTCCTCATATTCAGAGTAGGGGCCTTCGTACCATTTAACCTGTGAGTTACCTTCAAAAGCCAAGGTATGCGTACATACTCGGTCGAGAAACCATCTGTCGTGAGAGATAATTACTGCGCAGCCACCAAAATTCTCAAGTGCCTCTTCTAAAGCTCTCAAAGTGTTTACGTCAAGGTCGTTGGTCGGCTCATCTAATAAGAGTAGGTTGGCGCCTTGTTTTAAAGCAATAGCAAGGTGCACACGGTTTCTCATACCACCTGAAAGTTCTTTTACCTTTTTCTGCTGGTCGCTCCCACTAAAATTGAACTTACTCACATAGGCACGACTGTTTATTTCTTTCTCTCCAAGCTTTATAATCTCATTACCACCACTAATAGCTTCCCAAACAGAATCTTCAGGCTTTAAATCATCGTGCTCCTGGTCAACATAGGCGATTTCTACGGTCGAACCGACTTCAAATGTACCTTCGTCTGGTTGTTCTTGCTCGGTAATCATTTTAAAGAGCGTTGTTTTTCCAGCTCCGTTAGGGCCAACAATACCAACAATACCCGCCTTTGGGAGATTAAACTCAAGATTTTCATAAAGGAGCTTATCACCAAAAGCCTTAGCTACATCATGGGCTTCAATTACTTTATCCCCTAAACGTGGCCCTGGTGGTATAAACAATTCAAGCTTAGCTTCTTTCTCTTTAGCGCTCTCACCTACAAGTTTGTCATAAGCATTGAGACGAGCTTTTGCTTTTGCATGTCGGCCTTTTGGAGTCATACGTGCCCACTCCAATTCTCTTTCCAGTGTTTTTTGTCTTTTAGACTCTGATTTTTCTTCCTGATCCAGTCGTTTTTGCTTTTGCTCCAACCAGGAAGAGTAGTTGCCTTTCCAGGGAATTCCTTCACCTCTATCTAGCTCAAGTATCCACCCTGCTACATTGTCGAGAAAATACCGGTCGTGAGTCACAGCGATTACTGTTCCTTTATACTGCTGTAAATGCTGCTCCAACCAATGTACTGATTCGGCATCAAGGTGGTTAGTGGGCTCATCCAGTAACAAGATATCTGGTTCCTGCAAAAGTAGTCTACACAAAGCAACACGTCTTTTCTCACCACCAGATAGGTTATCTATGATAGCATCAGCCGGAGGGGTGCGCAATGCATCCATTGCGCGCTCTAACTTATTGTCAAGCTCCCATGCATTTGCTGCATCTAGTTTTTCCTGCACCTCACCTTGTTTTTCAATGAGCTTGGTCATAGCATCAGGATCCTCCATGATGTCAGGGTCTGCAAACTTCTCGTTGATTGCTTCAAACTCTTTAAGTAAGGCGATAGTTTCTCCCGCTCCCTCTTCCACTACTTCCTTTACAGTTTTGCCTTTATCGAGATGTGGCTCTTGCTCAAGCATGCCCACAGAGTATGTTCCATCAAAAACGACCTCACCTCTATATTCTTTATCTATACCTGCAATAATTCTCAGCAAAGAAGATTTACCAGATCCATTCAGACCCAGGACACCAATCTTAGCTCCGTAGTAGAATGATAGATATATGTCTTTAAGTACGTGTTTATTAGGAGGGTAAATTTTATTTACCCCTGCCATTGAAAAGATTATTTTTTCGTCACTCATAAGTTTTTCTTACTATTAGGTGTTTACAAATTTATCCCTTTAAGAATGAATAAATAGTTTAGACTTATTAAAACTTAAGACAAATTTTATGGATTCCGCTAAACTTTTACTAAAATCGTTACGTTAGCGCCATTAAATAATTCTGATGATCTATTATGATTTTTTATTTCTGAAATATATCGTTAAGAAGTTTGTTTATATTTTTTAAATTATAATTTTGCACCCAAATTAAACCGGTGTAAATAAAAGAGGTTAATTTATGTATTGGACACTTGAACTTGCATCATATTTAGAAGACGCGCCATGGCCTGCAACCAAGGACGAACTCATCGACTATTCCATTAGAACGGGTGCGCCTTTAGAAGTAGTAGAAAATCTTCAGGAACTTGAAGATGATGGTCAGCCTTATGAAAATATCGAGGAAATATGGCCTGATTACCCTACCAAGGAGGATTTCTTCTTCAACGAAGACGAATACTAACTAATATATTGTATTGCTGGCAATGAGACTATTGTCAGCTTTGACCTTTCCTTTCTTTCATCAAAGCTTCAGCTATAAGCATATCTTCGGGAGTAGTGATTTTAATGTTGGAGTAGCTTCCTTCAAAAAGGGATATCTTTTGCCCAGCTCGCTCGGCTACACTTGCATCATCCGTTAAACTGGACTCCTCTTTTATTTTGTAAGCTTCCTTTATGACCGCTAAATCAAACGTCTGTGGCGTTTGAACTAATCTATAGTCCGATCGGTCTACAGCTTTTGTTGTATCCTGATCTGTTTTCCTAATCGACTCTTTGAGCCTCACGGCTGCAATAGCACTTTTGTGTAACCTGGCCAAACTAAAAGAGGCTCCTATAGTGTGGGCATCAACGAGTGGCCTCACACCATCATGAATTGCTACTACGCCCTCATCAGATGCAATACTGTCGAGCCCATTTTTCACAGACTGAAACCTGGTATCTCCTCCGGCAACAATTGTATGTTTTAATTGGAATTTATGTTTTGCTACAAGTGATTGCCAAATTTCAATTTCAGATGCTGGCAAAACCAAGACTAGGTTCACCTGATCAGAAAATTTATGAAATGCATGAAGGGTGTGCATTAACACGGGTAACCCATCTAACAACATAAATTGTTTGGGAGTTGAACTGTTCATCCTTGTGCCACGACCACCTGCTACGATGAGTGCATATTCATTCTTTCTCAAAATCTTTCAGTTACCAATATTAGTGTATTAAACATAATCCTTAAATATACTTTAGTAAACGTTGTGCTGAAAAGGCTTGTGGCAATAAGTGCTGAATTTATTCAAACTTTTTGGAGGTAGACATAAAAAAAGGCTTTCTTAAATAGTAAGAAAGCCTTTTGTAGTAATTTATTTTTCTACTTTATATAATAAGCATGGCATCGCCATAAGTTAAGAATCTATACTTTTCTTTTTTAGCAACTTCATATGCTTCTCTTATCAGATCGTATCCTCCAAAAGCACAAGCCATCATTAGTAATGTTGACTCAGGCGCGTGGAAGTTTGTAATCATTGCATTACAAATTTTAAACTCGAAAGGAGGGAAAATAAACTTATCCGTCCAGCCTTCTTTCAATTTTAACCTGTCGCTGGCTGAAACGGCCGATTCTAAAGCGCGCATAGCAGTTGTTCCTACAGCACAAACCCTCTTTTTGGTATTTATGGCATTATTTACCATTTCTACAGTCTCTTCAGCTACTCTGAAGTTTTCTGAATCCATCTTGTGCTTGGTAAGATCCTCAACATCCACTGGCCTGAATGTGCCCAGGCCGATGTGTAATGTAATATTAGTTCTATCAATGCCCTTTATCTCAAGCCTTTTTAATAGCTGTTCGGTAAAATGCAAGCCAGCAGTAGGGGCAGCTACAGCACCAATGTTTTTAGCATAGATGGTTTGAAATCTTTCTCTATGAAAAACATCGTCATCGTCACTGGTCTTGATGTATTTTGGTAGTGGAGTCTGGCCCAGAGTATCGATAGTTTTGTAAAACTCTTCATCGGTACCATCATAAAGAAAGCGTATTGTTCTTCCTCTTGACGTAGTATTGTCGATTACTTCAGCTACTAAATCTCCTTCTCCAAAGTATAGCTTATTACCTACTCTGATTTTTCTCGCAGGGTCAACAAGCACATCCCATAGATGCATTTCTTTATTGAGCTCTCTAAGTAAGAAAACTTCAATCTTTGCACCTGTCTTTTCTTTGTTGCCGTATAATCTGGCAGGGAATACCTTGGTGTCATTGGCAACCATCACATCGCCCTCATCAAAGTATTCTACTACGTCTTTAAAGGTTTTATGTTCTATTTTTCCACTATCTTTGTGTATAACCATGAGTCGTGACTCATCACGGTTTTCAACCGGACGTTGGGCTATCAAACCAGTGGGTAGATCAAACTTGAATTCTGATAATTTCATATTTAATATTACACTATTAAATAAATTGTAAAAGGTCTCGCAAATTAGCTTGCAAAAATAAAAAATTAGCGGAATAAATGGGCGGAACTAAGAAATACTTTTCAATATAATAACAAAGAGGTGATTGTACTAAAACTAATATTAGAAAGCTTCAGGTTTGCCTGGAATGCACTTAAGATGAATCTGCTCCGTACTATCCTCTCACTGCTGGGAGTAACAGTCGGAATTTTCGCTATTATCTCGGTTTTTACAATCGTTGATTCTTTGGAAAAGAATGTAAAAGAAAGCTTTAGCTTCCTAGGCTCCGGTGTTATTTATGTTGATAAGTGGCCTTTTACGGCAGATAGCAATGGCGAGTACCGTTGGTGGGACTTCTGGAATCGCCCAAACCCAAGTTATAATGAGTTCAAAGTGCTTTCTGAAAACTTAAAGAATCAAACAGGGATCGCCATTTTTGCGGACGCTGGCAATGTTGTGACAAAAAGAGCTAGTAATAGTTTTAACGAAACTGACCTAGTTGGGGGCTCTTATGGCTATCAAGAGATTTTTGAGTTAAATATAGAGCGTGGCAGGTACTTTACCCAAAGCGAGGTGGAGGCAGGTAGAACAGTGGCTATCATTGGCTCTGAATTAGTTAATACACTTTTTCAAGGTCAAAATCCTATCGGAAAGGAAATTAAAGTAAAGAATAAGAAGTTTTACGTCATTGGTACTTTAAAGAAAGAGGGTGAAAGTTTTCTCGGTTTTGAGAGTAAAGATAATTACTGCATAATCCCCTATGATGCCTTTAGAACGATGTATAACACAGGTTCAGGAACATGGAATGAGAAAGGCTCTACGATTGGTATTAAAGGTAGAGATACTGATGTTGGGCTTGTTGAATTAGAAGGAGAAACAACCGGACTTTTAAGAAGTAGGAGAGGCTTGAAGCCTACTGAAGAAGATAATTTTGCTCTCAATAGACCAGAGGCAATTGCAAACGTGCTTTCTGGCGTATTTGATGTATTTAGTATAGCTGGTTGGATTATTGGTGGTTTTTCAATCTTGGTAGGTGGCTTTGGTATTGCCAACATCATGTTTGTTTCTGTAAAGGAACGAACAAATATCATTGGTATACAAAAGTCTCTTGGCGCAAAGAACTATTTCATTTTATTCCAGTTCCTATTTGAGTCAATTTTTTTAAGCGTCATTGGTGGCCTTGGCGGTTTGATTTTGGTTACATTCATTACCCTAATTCCAATGGGCTCATTGGAAGTGTCGCTTACAATAAAAAATATAGTGCTAGGGTTAGGTGTATCAGCCATCATTGGTACTGTTTCTGGGATTATACCTGCGGCATTAGCGGCCAGATTGGACCCTGTGATTGCGATTAGGAGCAGCTGATTGATACTTTATGGCAGTACAAGTTGTTTATCGCGAAAGCAATTTCAGTTGAAAACCTATAGAAAATTGGAAGTCATTTGAAATTCTATTGTTAGTAATTTCTAAATCGGATTCGCCATTCTCTAAAAAGACATTCTTCTGCTTTAAAAAAAACTGATCTTTTTCATCGATATACAATCCTGTCTTGTCTGATAAATTAATATTATAAGCGCATGACATTATAAATCTGAATCTATGGCTTTTTTCAACTCCAAACTGAAGTGAGGGTCGAAAAAATATATGTCGTTGCTCTAAATAAATGTCGGCCACTCCACTATCAAATTTTTGATCGCCAACCTGAAAAGGTTCTGACACCTTTACTTCCGATAAAAAATGAGATATTCTCTGTTCTCCAAGGGCAAATTTAGGAGAAACAAAATAAGGACGGCCGGTGGGATTTAAATTTATATCCTTGAGTAACTCAACTGCTAAATTTGTCACTTTATTTTTTGAAAAGGTAAGAGTGGAGCTTAAGCCTATTTTCAGACCTGAAACTATGTCATAATAAATAGCTGAACTCAAACCTGTTGAAGTAAAGTTTTCCTTATCGTTTTCCAAATTAATAGGAATGGTTGCATGAGGAAATAGAATAGAGAATCCATTAGAGCTAATTAAAAAAGTACTTAATTCATAAGAAAGTGTTAAACTATTAAGAATTCGATTTATTGACTCGTTGTTATTTTGTGTCAGATCTTTTTTATTGTTGTCATAACTGGTTACCAGCTTATCTATTCTTTGATCAGGTAAAAGTATAGTATAATTGCTCCAAAAGTCTGGATCATAATTCTGTACTTTATTTAGAAATATTTCCCCAAACTGAATTTTATCCTGATAATTGATAGGGATATTATTAGGTTCTGTTGAGGTCGTTATGTATTCGCTATTTATACTGAATTTTTGGCCATTTTTCTTAAATGTAGTCTTGTAGTTAGTGTGTTTTAATCGCCAGTAATTAGCAAGCCCTTTGTAATAGCTACATGAAAAACTCTTGTGTTCTCGGCCACGATCAGTGATATTTAATGGAGAAAATTTTTGATAATTAAAATCACCTTTTATTAGCGCGAATGTAGAATCCATAACGTACACCGTGCCAAAAGGATCATCTCCGTAGCCTCGAAAAGAAATTTTAAATACATTTTGTCTCTCTAACCTTACAGTATCTATTAATACATATTCGAAGTCATCAGGCCGACTAAGAAATGCAGATCTTCTGGCGACAAAATCAAACCTATGAGTATGGTGAGGTCCAGCATAAAATCTGGTTGCCAATGAATCTATAACCTCACTTTCATATTTTCTTTCTTCGATAAGTTCTACTGCTCCGCGCAGGGTCTTTTTATGATAGGATTTTTTTTCTGAACCTAAAACAGCTTCAGCTACATAAATGGCTGTCTTGTCATAGCCTGAGGTATCTCCCCAATAAGCATATTCTCTTAGAAATCCCTTATGATACTCTTCGGTCAAAGGGTAATTTTTTGGTATATTATTGATTGCTTTTTTAACTATTTCTCTCGCATATTCTCGGGGAATTACAACTACTTCATTAAGTATTTTAATATCCTCTCTTATTTTTATGGATAGATTTATGTCATCAGTGAGCTCAGCTTCTTTTGGTAAATAACCAATACAAGTAATCAGAATTTTTTTATTCTGGCCGTCTTTAGGTATGTTGAGTTTAAATTCTCCATTCAAATTTGTAATTGTGCCTAAATTAGTTCCAATTAACTGTATATGAGCGTAAGGTATTGGATTTGAATTACCGTCAGTAATTCTTCCATGATATTGGCCTAAGCAGGAAATAGATATGAATAAAGTTGGCAATAGGATCATTACCAACTTTATTTTTTTTAACAGTCTTAAATTAAACTTATTCATTTGATGAAATCATTACTTGTCCTTTGTACGCCACCTCCATATTGCAATGATGCCACCTATAATAAGCCCAATAGTAAAAGGTTCAATTCCTCCACCAATTTCAACTAATTCATTTTGATTAAGATTTCTGAGATTTTTTTTGTTTAATTTCATGTTTCTAGTTTTTAGTTTTTCCAGTAATTAAATCAAACATTTCAGCTACAAAGTGACAGCTAAATAACCAGCTGCCAGTCCGGCCAAAAATGCACCAAAAAATCCTCCACCAGTTTCGGTTAATTCTGATTTAGTAAGTTCTACTAATTTGCCTGAACGAACTCCTTGAGTTTTTTCGGACATGTGTAATATATTTTCCATGCCTCAAACATATCTCTGTTCGATGCATAAAAAACGCATTCTGCGAAATTGTGAAACACCACCATATATTGTTTTTGCGCAGTCATTATTTAGTATTTTTAATTCAAAGACGATGTTTAGAATACTATCATCTGCATAGAAGTAAGTTTTTCTTTTTCTATCATAACAGATGTCCAAACAATGTCTTTTAAATAATCAATATATTCGAATAGCGTACGCTTTCCTAAATTTAAACAGGAGGCGAGTTCCTCCGGAGTGCCAGTTCTTTCATTTTTTATAAGCCTATTCAAAGTCTGGAGCCTTTCAACTTGATTTATAAATTTCACTTTGGTATTCTATTTGTTAATAAGAATTTGTTCTCTAACTGGAAACTGCTGCTCCCATAATTTATAATATGCCGATTTTTTTAATAATAATTCATCGTGCGTTCCTTGTTCGATCAACTTTCCTTTAGATAAAACAAATATTTCATCAGCATTGTAAACTGTACTCAATCTGTGTGCAATTAATATTACAGTTTTTCCTTGATCGGTTAACAGATTAATTGCTTTTTGAACATACTGTTCTGAAGCGGAATCTAGTGAAGATGTAGCCTCATCGAAAATCAAGATTTCAGGCTCTTTATATAATGCTCTTGCTATGGCAAGCCTTTGTTTTTGGCCGCCAGAAAGCGAAGCACCATTTTCCCCAAGATATGTATTAAATCCGTTGGGCAGGCCCTCAATAAAATCAAGTACATTAAGGTGAGTACATATCTTTATGATCTTTTCCATATCAGGGTTAAATTCACCTACTGCAATATTTTCGATTACATTACCTGCGAATAGATCAATTTGCTGAGGTACCACGCCAACTATACCTCGAAGTGAATCAGTATCTATATAAGTTAAATCCAGTTCACTTATTTTTACTTTACCACTATCAATGGGGTATAATTTTTGAAGAATAGCCATGAGGGTGGTTTTACCAGAGCCACTTTCACCTACTATTGCATTCATTTTTCCAGATCGAAATTTTATATTCAGTTTCTCAAAAACGGTCACTCTGGAACCATATCTAAAATCCACATCTTTAAACTCAATATCTCCCAAATGAGATCTATCGATCTTTATCTTATTATCTGACTCCTCTTTTTCAAGATCCATCAGTTCAAAAAGTCGATCTGAGGCAATAATGGCATCCTGAAATGTTCGATTCATTCCTATTATCCCCATCACAGGTGTGGTGAGATACCCAATTAAGGCATAGAATGATAATAGCTCACCAGGAGTTATTGTATTGTCAATAACATAATAAGAGCCCATCCACAGTAATATTATTGTGAATAACCTGGAGGTAAATTGTGAGGCATTACCTGAAAAAATTCCATTGAGTCCTGATTGGTAAACGTTTTTTAAAAGTTTAACAAATCTTGTTTCTGTTTTCAAATTGGCAAATTTCTCGAGTCCAAAGCTTTTTATAGTATAGACTGAATTAAGCGATTCAACCAATTGAGATTCAAGATCAGCTGCACTTTCCATTACTTTACGCTGTCTTTTTTTGTTTAATCGGTTGGTTAACCTATAGATAGTAGCATAAAGTGGAATTACCAGCATCATAATTAATGCTAATTTCCAATAGTAGATGAACATCAGTGTAAATGCAAAGACTATTGTAAAGACATTGACTATGGCATCAATCAAAGTATTATTAATAAATGCCCTAATTTTAACAGCATCGTTTACACGACTGATAATTTCACCTACGCGCATAGTGTCAAAAAATCGTTGAGGCAATTTAAGCAGGTGTTTGTAATAGCCTAATATTAGCCTTGCATCTATAAGTTGGCCCGTTTTTAAGGTAAAAATAGATTTCTGAGCACCAATAAAAATTTGTATTCCTAAAATAATGAGCATTACAATACTCATCAGGTTGAGAAGTTTGGTGTTACCACCCACTAAAACATAATCAACTATCTTTTGAACGTAAATGGATGTCGATAAACCTAAAATGGTAAAGACAGCAGCCCCAATAAGTGCTTGTATCATTATGCCCTTATGCGGCTTTAAGAGAAACCAAAGTCGTTTTGTTACAGAAACCTTCTCGTTGCCAGTTTTAAAATCCTCATCAGGCATTAAGAGTATAAGTACCCCGGTCCATATTTTTTTGAACTCCTCGTGTGTATATTTTACAATCTTACCAGGCCCTGGATCCATCACCTCGATATGCTTATCTGTTGTTTTGTAGATCACTACAAAATGATGGAGCACCTCTTTAACGATCACATGGGCGACTGTAGGCTTTGGAATTTCAAAAAGGCTATCAAATTCACCTCGAACACCCTTGGCTGACAGCCCCATTTTTTCCGCAGCTTCCATCATACCGAGTACGTTGGTTCCCTTTTTATCAGTAGAAGCGTACTGACGAATTCTTGCGATTGGTATATTGAGACCATAATGTGATGCTACCGATGACAGGCAGGCGGCTCCACAGTCAGTTACGTCATGCTGCTTTACTTTTATGTTCTTTTTCATGCGCCTTAATTAATGAAGCCTTACTAACCTCGAAGGCTTGGTAAGGCTGAAACTAGATTTTAGTTTATCAACTATTTGGATTTAGCCAGTTATCTACTTTGTCATAAAGTAGTTGCCACAGTGTTCTCTCTGTAATAATGAATCGTGCCTGAGTTGTCATTCCTTTTTTCAGGTGTCCTTCATAACCATTTTTTAAGGATAATTTTGCCTGATTAAGAGTACATCGCACTTTGAAAACCGGTTGATCATTCTGAATAACAATATCATTTGAAATTTCTTTGACATAACCTGTGACAAAGCCCCATTGGTTATAGTTAAATGCATCTATCTGGTATTTAACTTCCATACCATTTTTTAAAAGACCGATGTCCTTTGGTGAGATGTATGTTTCAACAATCAGTTCATTATTTGGTGAGATGGAGAAAAGCTTTTTACCTGCCAGTAGTACAGAGCCTTTTGTTAATCCATCAATGCCTTGTATGGTTCCTGTTACCGGACTTTTAATTATATAATCATTTGCTTCTTCAGCTATCAGGTCTAGGTCTGCTTTTAGTCTTGTTTTCTCTTCTTCCAATCTGCGCATGTCATTTGACCACGTTGTTAGTTGCGACTGATGAAAGTTTTTGAATGTGGCTAATGCCTGTTCAAATTCGTATTTGGTGTTTTCATGTTCAGTTTGGGCTATAGCCTGCGCAGCCAGCAGTTCCTTACTTCTTTCAAAATCTCTTTTTGTTTTGCGGTAGCGCGTATTTAGCTCAAATATCTTTTGTTTGAATTCATTGTACTGTTGAGCATATAGTGGAGTTGAAAAACCATTGGCTTTGTTAAAGGCTGAGGGTTGAAGTTTTTCATTCAACAATCTCAAATCTCGCAATGATCTATCAATTTCATCGAGACGCTTATGCCCTGCATTTTTCTTTTGAGATAAATGGTTTGACTCCAGAACCAGTATCGTATCTCCCTGATTTACTTTTTGGTTCTCATGAAATAAAATGTTTTGTATTTGACCATTTATGGGACTGCTGATACTGCTAACTGTGCTTGAAGGTCTGATGATACCTTGAGATTGTATCGTAACATCGATATAAATAAAAGGTAAGCTGGCAACCGCACCTATAAGGACCATTAATAGGACGATATAAATTGCTTGGGATTTAGTAGAATGACGGGCTATCTGATAGTCCGTAGTATAGTTTAGGATTTCTGAAGGGAAAATTGAGTTTCTTAACATTTAGACAAATAGTAGAAATGAATTATTTATGATATGCAGGAAGATTGATGATATAATACCGCAATTTATTCTTGATTTAGCTAAAATGTATCCTATGAGAATTGTAGGCGTAGTACTCAATATAATGGCAAAAATGTTTACAGAAAGTATTGCTTCAGTTGAAAAATTAGTAAGATGCAGAGCTCCAAAGGCCAAAGAAGAGAGCACTACTAGCAATTCTTGATTAACTTTAATAAAAAGACAGATTTTGGTTAATTGCCGGTGGATTAATATTTGAATTGGAATCAAGATAGAAATTAATATGGAAACATTAGCCAAGTTAATTTTAGAAATTCCACCGATAATTAATATAAATAAATAAACAAAAAGAACTGGCAGTGAGAATTTAATTAACTTATGGTTTTTGTAGTTTAGATAGCCTCTAAAAGCAATTTCTTCAGTTATTGGAATTACTATTACTAAAAGAGTTAATAATACGGGTTTAGAAAGGTCATTAGTTACCTCAATTTCGCTGTTGATTATGTCAAAAATATCAGTATAATATTGTGAACATAAAATTAATATTACTGACCACAATACTTTAATTAATATGATGAAGCTTAAATAGCGAAATATTTGTTTTATCATAATAAAAAAAGAGAGAGATACATCTCCCTCTTTAATTTTCAGTTATGTTAATACCTTTTTAATGGCCAAAGTAGCGGCTACAAAAATGCCTCCGGAAACAACGCCTAGTGCAAAACCTAAATAGCTGCCCACTGCTTCTCCTGCTTCACGGGCACCACCGCCATTTATGTATTTAGCTTCTTCAAAATTTAAATCCGTCATATTATTTAATTTATTTTCCATTTCTTAAAGATTTCTATCTACAAAATCACTCCATGAATTCCACCCTTCATCAAACTTATCACCAAATGTGCTAAGAAACCCAGCCGTGAATTCAAAAGCTGACATAAGAGGTCTCCCTCCCTCAATTCTGATCAGGTCTTCGTGGGATAATCTTTTTAATTCCAAATTTTCCATTTTTCTTAATTTTTTAAATTTAACATTGATTTTACAGGTTTCGCGAAAACCAATGCTAAGCTATCGGGTACCAGTCTCAATAATTGAGACTAGTTAAAAAAAATGTTTAAAAAATTATAAAATATTTCAGCATAATAAAATAATCGCTGTTTCTTGATAATCTAAAACGAGCCTGAATAATACTCGCATAGCTTCAAAAATATCCTTTATTAAACTGCTCATATTTTAAGAAAGCTTAAGAATCCTTTAACCAATCTACCACCCTCAATTTCAGAAAGTTGGTTAGCCGGTAAAAAGCCAAACCTAAATCTACCCTTCTTAGCGTATCTGTATCTGCCACAACTTTCATCATACTCAATAGGTGCTCCCATCATTCTCATTTCATCCAGAACCCTAAAAAAAGTACTTCGTGAGATATCGAGTTGATAAGCAAGCTCTTTTGCCCTTCCGGGAACTTTCATTCTTATCATTTGATCCAACCTCAGGAATAAACTTCTTCGCTCTTCTATAGACATAAAGATTTAATTAATTCTTATTATAATTAAATTTTTAGCCTGCAAGTATAATGGTATACTAAGAAAGTGTCAAGAATGTATGTTGCAACAACGTGTAAGGTTTTGACTAGTAATTATAAAAAAGAAGGTGGGGAAGTGCTTAAATTCATTTAAACACAAATCAAACAGCAAATTATAGTGTAAGGAAAGTTATTATTTAACTAAATAATCTACCGAAAATATCTCAATGCAACCGTTTGAAATTGAATATAACCGTTAATATTTCAATTTGAGCAGGCCGTAGTGGGTTAGTGAAAACAAAAAAAAGTCACAGCATGTTGCCGTGACTCATAATATCTATTGTGTTGCTTTGAAAAAACATTCTATTAATCGATAGCCTTGTAGACCAATTCAACAAATGCCTCATAGTCCGAAGGATTAAGCCATCTGGTCACTACGACAAGGTCGTTTGCTTGATCGATGATTATGTAGTTGCCGCCAAAGCCTGCTGCGCGATAGTTTTTCAATTGTTCTCCATCTAAGGCCAGCCACCACATAAAACCATAGCGATCGTCTGCGGCTGAAGGTTCGGTTGCTTCTTCAATCCATTGTGGAGAGATTAACTCACGGTCTTTCCATTTCCCCTTGTTTAAGAATAATAACCCAAACCTCGCCATGTCTTCGGTGTTTATGAATAAGTCTCTATCTCACCTAATTCAAATGAATTTTAAAAGTTAATTTTGGCTGGCCATTTCAAAATTTTATTAAATGCAGTCTCAGAATTTGAGACTGAGACAAGCTATGTTTGGGTTGTTAGATGGCCTTGAGGTGATCTAATCCGGGAGATCGAAAACGGTAGAGAGTAGGTATTTATTTAAATAAAATAACATGGAAAGTTTATCCTTCGAAGAAATGAGAAGCACCAATGGTGGAAACCAGCTAGCCTATTGGGAAGCACTTAGTGATTCTATTGCCGCTATGAATAGAGCACAAGTTGGTTCTTCAGCTTGGGAACAGGCACTTGGCCTTAGGAATTCTATTTGGATGGCTATGGAAGATTTAGGTTACTTATAGTTAAGGGCCTGTATCAAAATGGATATTGCAAATGATGAGATATACTGATTGCAGGGATTCATTTTTGAGCAATTTACATTTTGATACAGCCTCCTTTTGGATATTTAATTGTATGAAGACATATATCACGGTATTTATATTGTTGTTAGCAGGTAATATATATGCTCAACCTGCTCAACCCCTGATTGAAAAAGTCTTAGCAACAGTTGATCCCTCTCATGAATTTAGTGATTTGAAATCTATTAAACTGTCAGGAAAATGGATAAGCAACGATACGTTTAATATTGTAGTGTATAAAATGTTACCCGGTAGCTTCAAAAGTGTTAAATATAATAACAACGATAGTATCAGTTCTATTGTAAGCGAACAGTATTATTTTCAGTTGCGCAACGGCACAAGTTCAATATCACCCAGAACACCTTATGATCAAGAGATATTTGAAGACTTATTTCAGTTTAATATCTTTTATGCCATTAACGAAACTTACAAATGGGCTCGCACCGAAGTTTCAGAAGAAGATGATGATTTTATATGGGTGAATTACAGGTATAAATCTGGTTTAGATTATAAGCTTCAAATTGATAAATCCACTCATCAGATCATTAAATATTCATGTGACTGCATATTGATTAATAACAAACAAGGTTACGTTTTACTAAAGAATTACAGGTGGTTTGAGGGTGTCAAACTTCCTGGCAGAGTTGAATTTTGGAATGGTACTAATGAGCTGATTGAAACTTTTTTATATTATGAAGTTGAAATTAATCAATTGAGCACAGGTGATTTTCGAGTACCTGATTAACACGTAAGCCATCCTCACCAATTTCAGGGCCTTCTTACAGTTGGGTTATCTCTTAAAAACTTGCACAGCTAATCTGTTGAAATAAAAAATTCCAAATTGTCAATGACACTCTTATAAATCTCATTCAAATACTTATTATAAATGTCTTCTTTTTTTTAGAGGAATGTATTTCACTCTGGGAAATAGTAATGGACTTTACAAAGGTTGTTGATTATGGATAACATGTTAATACAAAAAGAGTCACAACGTAATGTGTGACTCTATGGGTATATTTTCTAACTTCATTTACTTTATTTAGCCAAAGCTCGACCTATCGTCTCTCCAAACTCAAAGAAGAAATAAACTCCTGCAGCGGTTAAAACAATAATTGCAGCTAAAATATATTGAAATTTACTTTTCATATTCCATTAACGCTTAAAATCTAATTTCTAACATCTATAGTCTAACATCCAGCCTACTCCTGAGCAGGAATTGGCTTTTCTAAATCTTCACCTTTGATTTTGGCCTTTATTTTCGTTTCAAGCTCTTCCATCAATTCCGGGTTGTCTTCAAGCAATGTTTTTACTGCATCTCTTCCCTGGCCGAGTTTATTGCTTTCATAAGAGAACCATGAACCTGCTTTTTTGATGATTTCTAGCTCTACACCCAAGTCAATAATCTCACCAACTTTGGAGATGCCTTTGCCGTACATAATGTCAAACTCCACTTGTTTGAATGGAGGTGCTACTTTGTTTTTCACAACCTTCACACGTGTTCGGTTACCGGTTACATCTCCAGCACCTTCTTTGATGGCTCCAATTCTTCTAATATCAAGTCTTACGGAAGCATAAAATTTTAGGGCATTACCACCAGTTGTGGTTTCCGGATTACCAAACATCACTCCGATTTTTTCACGAAGCTGGTTAATGAAGATACAAGCACAACCAGTTTTATTGATAGTACCAGTTAGCTTTCTGAGTGCCTGTGACATCAATCGGGCCTGAAGACCCATTTTGCTATCTCCCATTTCACCTTCTAACTCTCCCTTAGGTACAAGAGCAGCAACAGAGTCAATTACGATAATGTCGATGGCTCCAGATCTTATCAGGTGTTCTGTAATTTCAAGTGCTTGTTCACCACTATCTGGCTGTGAGATGAGTAAGTTTTCAGTATCAATGCCAAGTTTTTCAGCATATACACGATCAAAAGCGTGTTCTGCATCAATGAATGCTGCTAAACCTCCTGCTTTCTGAGCTTCTGCTATGGCATGCATAGTCAGTGTGGTTTTACCGGAAGATTCCGGCCCGTAGATTTCTATCACTCTACCTCTGGGTATACCACCTACACCAAGGGCTATATCAAGACTTAAGGATCCTGTTGAAATAGCCGGCACATCAACTACTTTTTCATCGCTAAGCTTCATCACAGCGCCTTTACCGAAAGTCTTTTCCAGTTTGTCAATCGTAAGTTTTAACGCCTTTAATTTTTCGTCCTTTTCACTCATTTTTCTTGTCTTTTACCTTGGTACTCAAAGTGGTGAAGTTAATAAGATATCGCTACAAATTTGAAGATGAACTTTAAAAAATGTTTATACAATGGGTGAAGTGTTTTTATAAGAGCTTCTTTATATTGCACCTGTTTATGAAATTCATACTGTCAGTTATATTTTTAGCATTAGCTGTGCAAGTTCACGCCCAGTTAGACAACACAAGTTTTGATTGGTCCAGGCCGATTGAAGCCTCAGACTCAGGTAGGTTTTCGTTGGGGCTAAATACGCTGGGCTTTACTAAAAACAACGAGTACTTTAATAAAATTGCCGATGGTTTTACCCTATTTGGTTACCAGTTAAATCCGTATGTATCCTATCAGCCATTTGCCAATGCCAGATTTGATGTTGGGGTTTATTTACAAAAAGATTTTGGAATAAATGGTTATGAAAGCATTCAGCCGACTTATTCTTTCAAATACAAAAAACATGATGCCTATCTGATTTTTGGTACACTCGATGGGGCTACTTCTCACAGGTTGGTTGAGCCGCTTTATGACTTTGAGAAAGTACTTGTCGACCGGCTTGAAAATGGAATGCAAGTGGTCTTAGAAAAAGACCGCATCTTCATTGATGGTTGGGTGGATTGGCAAAATATGATTTATAAGGGTGATGATGAGCAAGAAGAGGTAACCGGAGGCATTTCCATAGATTACAAAATTCTTAATAAGGAGAACACAACTATTTCAATACCTCTACAGGGAGTTGTTTTTCATCGGGGAGGTCAGTTTGATGATAATCCTAATCCTTTGGTCACCTTGTGGAACAGTGCCGCAGGTATCAATATTGAGAAACGTAGTAATGGATGGTTACAATCCGTCCGATTTGCTTCCTACTATCTTTATTACAAAGATTTTTCCTTCGAAAAAAGGGGAATTTATGAAGATGGCAGTGGTGTTTATTTAAATGTGGAAGCAAAAACAAATTTCAATATGGAATTTATGGCAAGTTATTGGCGTGGGCATGAGTTTGTATCTGTAATGGGAGGACAATTGTACCCATCTGTATCTTCTACATTTAAAAACCCAAATCACCTGGAGGATACTCGTGAGTTACTGATCTTTAGATTTTTTCATAATATAAAAGTTGCTGATAATCTTCAACTCTCTACGAGGTTTGAGCCTTTTTATGATTTGGGTAATGAGAAATTTGAGTTCTCACATGGTTTTTATTTAAATTATACAACCAACTTTAAGCTCAAAAGAGGTGGTAAACGATGAGGCAGGTTGCTTATTTTTTTGTAACAATTCTTATTGCATTAATTATCCACAATGCATCACTCATTAGTTATGGCTTTGGACAGGCTATCGGCCAAATTAAAATTGTATGGTATGCGCAACCCATCGATAAGTATCTTGAGCAACCTTCTGTGCCTGATTCAATAAGACAAAAGTTGGTTTTTATAGATGAAGTACGACATTATGCTGTCAATGAGTTGGGTTTAAATGATAGTGAAAACTATACAACTATTTATGATCAGAAAGGCGAGCCCATACTGTGGGTAGTTACTGGTTGTAAGCCATTTAGCTTTGAAGCGAAACAGTGGAAGTTTCCTGTATTAGGCAGTGTACCATACAAAGGCTTTTTTGATATTGAAAAGGCTTCCGAAGAGCTAGTGTTGGTAAAACAGCAGGGATATGATGCAGGCATTAGGACTGTTGGTGGTTGGTCAACCCTGGGATGGTTTAAAGATCCAATTTTGAGCAATATGTTGCATCGAAGCAACGGTAGTTTGGCCAATTTAATCATCCATGAACTTGTTCATTCTACGGTTTTTGTAAAAGACAGTGTGGAATTTAATGAAAACTTAGCCTCATTTATTGCAGATAAAGGTGCTATGGCATTTATTAAAAATAAATACGGAGAAAACTCAGACGAATACCATGACTATTTGCACGAGCTTAATGATGAGAAAATATATGTTGATCATATATTAAGGGGCGTTGAGTTATTAGAAAGTCTTTATTCTTCAATCAAAGACAGACCGTTAGATGAAAAAGAGGAAAAGAAACGCCTGCTTATTGAAGATATAATGACGACCACAGATACGTTAAGTTTGTATAATGATGGTTTCCTGACTTTTGTAAAAGGACAGGTACCAAACAATACTTATTTTATGTCATTTTGATACAGGTCAAAACAAGGTCAACTTGATTCTATTTATTCAAATCAATATAATGCCAGGGTAAAGCCATTCGTTGATTACCTGAAAAACAAACACCCATACCTATAAAATGAAATATAAGCGTGTCATATTATTTTTTGTCGCTTCTCTTTTACTGTCTTTTACATCAGAAAAGTACAACGATTTTAGACAGATCCATAACTCAAGCTTTAGACAGGGTGAGTATATAAAATACAAAGCGCATTATGGATTTATTAATGCTGCAGAAGGGGAAATGATAATCCATGATGACCTGTTCACAGTCAATGGCCGGCCATGTTATAAAATTGATGTGTTTGGCAGATCAATTGGTATGTTCGATTTGTTTTTACGCATTAGAGATAATTGGGGAACTTACCTTGATACTGCGGCCATATTCTCACATAAGTTTTACAGAAAAATAGAAGAGGGCAAATACCGAAAACATGAAATTGTTGATTTCAAGCAGTCAAACCATAAAGCCATGGTACGAAGTTGGGATAGACACAAAGAAATCTGGAAGCCCAGTGAAGAATTTGAAGTACCAAAAAATGTTCAGGACATTGTTAGCGGCTATTATTATTTACGTACCCTTGATTTTGATACATTAAAGCCCGGAGATACAGTAAAGATTGACGCTTTTTTTGATGATGAAGTGTATAACTTTAGTATAAGATATATCGAAAAAGAAGTGTTGAAAACTAAGTTGGGTAAAATTAATTCTATTGTATTGTCACCCATAATGCCAGAAAATAGCCTCTTTGATGGTGAAAATTCTATCAAAGTGTGGATTTCTGATGACCTAAATAAGGTGCCACTTAAAATAAAAGCAGAGATGTTTGTAGGTGCTGTAGAAATTGAAATCACCGAATACCGTCAGGGGAGGCGTTAACTCAATGTTATTATTATGTTATGAGCTTTCCATTAAAGCATTTTCTCTCTATTTTTAATTTAAATTTGCGCTCGTTAAAATGGCGTATAATTTTCCAATAAACCAAAAATAATATGGGAAACAAGCAAAATTACAAAGTGCTTGTTGTAGATGATGAAGAAGCGATTTTAGAGTTGCTCAAATACAACTTAGAAAAAGAAGGCTATGAAGTAAAAACTGCCCTTGACGGAGTTAAGGCAGTTGAGATAGCTAAAACTTTTCATCCGGAACTTATCTTACTCGACATTATGATGCCAAAGCAAGATGGTGTGGAAACTTGTCGGCAGATGCGCGAGATACCGGAGTTGGCGGGGACATTCATTATTTTCCTTACGGCCAGATCAGAAGAGTACTCAGAGGTAGCAGCTTTTGATGTAGGTGCAGATGATTACATAACCAAACCCATTAAGCCTCGAGCTCTGATGAGCAGAATCAGTGCTTTTTTTAGAAGGGATTCAAAGAAAAAAACAGTTACCAATCAGATTTCTATTGGAGACCTTACAATAGACAGATCAAGCTACACTGTAAAAATGAAGGAAGAAGAGATTAGTCTTCCTAAAAAAGAATTTGAATTACTCTTTTTCCTTGCTCAAAATCCTAATAAGGTATTTGGTAGAGATGAACTGCTACAAAACATCTGGGGTTCTGATGTATATGTATTGGCAAGAACAGTTGATGTACATATAAGGAAAGTTAGAGAAAAGATTGGTGAAGATCACATCAAAACGGTAAAAGGGGTTGGGTATAAGTTTGGTTTAAATTGATATATGGTATTTAGTTCGCGCATAATAGCGCTATTACTAGCAGCATGTATAGCCATAATTACTGCTGCCTTCTTATCATTATTTCCAGAGATTTCTAATACGGCACTGATCGTAGCTTTTCTTATAAGCTTCTCAGCATCTTATATATTAGGTTTTATAGTAATGGAGTTTTTAATCTTTAGAGAGATTAATAAAATATACGACCTATTTGAAAAACTCAAGAAGAGAGAGTTAAAAACAATTGAAAAAAACAGGTCGAACCCACTCAACCCTCTAAAAAGAATCAATGAGGAAATATATACCTATGCAGCGCTAAAACAAAAAGAAATTGACGAGCTTAAAAAGCTGGAGGCTTTTCGCAAGGAGTTTATCGCAGATGTAAGCCATGAGTTAAAGACACCAATTTTTGCAGCCCAGGGCTTTGTACACACACTTCTTGATGGCGCTGTTAAGGATAAAACCGTTAGGACTAAATTTCTAAAAAAAGCCGCTAAAAGTCTTGATGGTTTGGATGTCCTCGTGCAAGACTTACTTACCCTTTCACAAATAGAAACAGGAGATATTAAAATGCATTTCGAGTATTTCGATATTCGATTATTGACTGAAGAGGTTTTTGATCAGTTAGAAAACAAGGCACATAAAAAAGATGTTGAGCTAATACTTGAAAAGGATTCACCGAAAAAAGTAATGGTCTACGGAGATTGGCAACGCATCTATCAGGTGATGACTAACCTGGTAAGTAATGCCATTAAATATTCCGGTGAAGGTAGTAAAGTAAAGGTGAGTTTTAAAATAACTAAAGCACATGTAACTACCACAGTTGCAGATAATGGAGATGGTATTCCAAAAGAAGACATTGGCCGTATCTTCGAAAGGTTTTACCGGGTAGATAAAAGTAGATCGAGAGAAAAAGGTGGAACCGGCCTGGGCCTTGCTATAGTAAAGCACATCATGGAGGGGCATGACTCTAAAGTAGAAGTAAAGAGTAAGTTAAGTCAGGGCTCAGAGTTTAGCTTCAAATTATCACCTGGTAAAGAAGAGCCGCTGTTTCAAGATTAATACCTATCAACCAGACATTTTACTATTACGATTGGCAAGCCTACTTCTTATAATTATTGGCCTGACAAACCCTAACTATAACTATTAATCGGTAACGATTCTCCTAACCAATAAAAATAGATACCTTTGCGCCTCTATGGCAAAAATAGATTTTAAAAAGTGCATAATTTGGGAGAACGATGATTATATCGTGATTAATAAGCCACCATTTGTATCTTCTCTGGATGATAGAAATGATCAAACCACCATTCTATCACTAGCGAGGGCTTACCATGCAGACGCTCAACTATGCCATAGGTTAGACAAAGAGACCTCAGGAGCTTTAGTGATTGCCAAAAACCCTGAGGCATACAGACATATGTCGCTACAGTTCGAAAACAGAACAGTGAAAAAGCTTTATCATGCTGTAGTAGATGGGATACATAATTATAAAGAGTTGAGGTACAGCCAGCCTATTTATAAAATGTCTAATGGGAGCGTAAAGATTGATAAGCGAGGCAAAGATGCAGTTACCTATTTTAGTACATTAAAAGCTTATAAAGAACATACCCTTGTAGAGTGTAAACCAGTTTCTGGCCGAATGCATCAGATTAGAATACACCTGGCGCATCAACATGCACCGATTACTGGTGACTTGCAATATGGAGGGAGGCCTTTATTTCTTTCAAGCATTAAAAGGAATTTCAACCTTAAGAAAGGAACAGAAGAACTTCCATTAATAAAAAGGTTGGCTCTACACGCTGGTGAAATCACCATAAAGCTCCTAAATGATAAAGAAATGACATTTGAAGCTGAGCGTCCGAAAGATTTTAAAGTATTGATTAAGCAATTAGAGAAGAATTCTTAAATATTTATTACCACCTGTTGCATAAAACAATACTTACTTCTATCTTTGCAATCCCTTTTTCAAGGGGAGTATTATCTATTGTCAAAAAATAAAGCTTTATAAGCGTGGATACTATAAGTTATAAGACAGTTTCGGCTAACAAGGCAAACGTAGAAAAAGAGTGGGTTATCGTAGATGCAGACTCTAAAGTTCTAGGTCGTTTGGCTAGTGAAGTAGCGAAAATTATTAGAGGGAAAAATAAGCCTGGTTACACACCGCATGTAGATTGTGGCGATAATGTAATTGTGATCAATGCTGACAAGGTCAGACTTACAGGTAAAAAGTGGACGGACAAGGTTTACATCTCCCACACAGGATACCCAGGAGGGCAGAGAGCTACTAACCCTACAGAAGTGAAGAACAAGAAGTCTTCAACTATTCTTGTAGAGAGAGCAGTAAAAGGCATGCTTCCTAAAAACAGATTAGGAAGTGCATTATTCAACAATTTGCATGTTTACGAAGGAACTGAGCATCCACACGAAGCACAGAAACCTAAAGAAATTAAACTAAGTTAATGGAAGTAATAAGTTCAATAGGAAGAAGAAAGACCTCAGTAGCTCGTATTTATATGAGCGCTGGATCAGGCAAAATTACAGTAAACGACAAGGGCGTTGAAGATTATTTTCCTGCAGGTATTTTACAGACAATAGTTCGTCAACCTTTAGAGGTAGTTGATCAGAAAGACAGCTTCGACTTTAAAGTTAATGTTGATGGTGGAGGTCCTGCTGGTCAGGCCGAGGCGATCAGGTTGGCAATCTCAAGAGCTTTGGTAGAGCTTGATGAGGAAAATAAGAGCCCATTGAAAAAAGAAGGTTTCTTAACAAGAGACCCTAGAATGGTCGAGCGTAAGAAATACGGAAGAAGAAAAGCAAGAAGAAGATTCCAGTTCAGTAAGCGTTAATCCGCGAATTGATCAAGATTAGTAAATAATTAATTAATGGCTGATAAATTAGAGTACAAAGACTTACTAGATGCTGGTGTTCATTTTGGACACTTAACGAGAAAGTGGGATCCTAAAATGGCTCCGTATATCTTCATGGAGAAGAACGGAATCCATGTGATCGATTTAAATAAAACTATTGAGTGCCTCGACAAAGCATCTTATGCACTTAAGAACATTGTAAAATCAGGAAGAAAAGTATTGTTTGTAGCTACTAAAAAGCAGGCACAAGATGTTGTGACTGAAGAAGCTAAAAGACTAAACATGCCTTTCGTGACTGACAGGTGGTTAGGTGGTATGCTTACCAACTTTGCTACCATCAGAAAATCATTGAAGAAAATGTCTTCAATCGATAAGCTGATGAAAGACGAAGCATATCTTAACCTTGCAAAGAGAGAAAGATTAATGATCTCTCGTGAGAAAGAGAAATTAGAAAGAGTTTTAGGTGGTATTTCTGATCTTAACAGATTGCCAGCGGCACTTTTCGTAATTGACGTAAAAAGAGAGCATATCGCAGTAAAAGAAGCTCAGAAGTTAAATATCCCTGTTTTTGCTATGGTAGATACTAACTCTGATCCAACTGGTGTTGACTTCCCAATTCCTGCTAACGATGATGCTTTCAAATCTATCTCTTTAATATCTGGCTACATTGGTAAGCAGATCGAAGAGGCCTTAATGGAAAGAAAGAAGGATAAAGAAGAGGCTAACCTCAAAAAAGAAGAGGAAGCAAAGAAAAAGGCTGACGAAAAAGAGACAGTAGAAGAGTCAAAATAGATACAAAAAAGTTATTGAAATAACTTTACTACAAAATTGAACATTGTCCCGATCTACTTTCGGGGTGGTGTTCAATTTTTGATTACAGACACAATCATTAACAACTATAAAATATTTTACCACTATGGCTATTTCAGCGAAAGAAGTAAATAAGCTAAGACAAATGACCGGTGCAGGAATGATGGACTGCAAAAAAGCTTTAACCGAAGCTGACGGAGATTTTGATGCTGCAATTGACTTATTAAGAAAGAAAGGACAAAAAGTATCTGCTTCCAGAGCGGATAGAGATGCTACCGAAGGTTCGGTTTTCGTAAAAACTAATGATGACAACACAGAAGGTGTACTTGTTGCTCTTAACTGTGAAACAGACTTTGTTGGTAAAAACGAAGAGTTCCTTGGTTTGGGTAACAACATCCTTCAAATTGCTTTTGATAGCAATGCTCAATCAATTGATGAGCTTAAGTCTCAAAAAATTGGTGACTTAACTATCGAAGAGAAAATCACTGAGTTTGTTGGTAAGATTGGTGAAAAAATCGAAATCAGCGAATTTGTAAGACTTCAGGGTGAAGCTGTAGTACCATACATTCATGCAGGAAGCAAATTAGGCGTATTAGTTGCTCTTAAGGGTGTGAACGGAACCAACGTTGAAGAAGCAGGAAGAGATGTAGGAATGCAAATCGCTGCTATGAATCCTGTTGCTGTTGATAAGGATGGTGTAGATGAAGCTACAGTGCAGAAGGAGATAGAAATTGGTAAAGAGCAGGCCTTAGCTGAAGGTAAACCTGAAAATATCGTTGAGAAAATCGCTCAGGGAAAACTTCAGAAATTCTTCAAAGACAATACCTTGCTTAACCAGCAGTTTGTAAAGGATAGTTCACAGTCAGTACAAGCTTACCTTGACACTGTAAGCAAAGGATTGACTGTAACTGAGTTTAAAAGAGTTGCGATCGGTTAATCAAATAACTTATTAGAATCTTAAAAGGAAGTCAGTAAATGGCTTCCTTTTTTCATTTAAAGTATATTGTGAATCTCTTAGTAGAGATATTTCGTATAATGCACCTATATAAATTTAAAGTACATGAAGAAATTTAATTTGTATGGATTAGCAATTGGATTGCTACTCCTTACGGCTTGTGGAGATGATGATGAATCTAAAACTACTTTTACAGTAGACGATGCTAAACAATCGATGTCAAAATTATCTACAGACATGAGCGCAGATATTGTTGATATTACAAGTGCAGAGGGTGTTAATGCAGTGGGAGACCTGGTCAGCATTCTTGAATTAAACGACCCGTTTGCTGGTAGATTAGCCAATGCTGAAGAAACTAAAAGTTGGTTTAAAAAACATGCTGTACTATTCAAAACGGTTTTTGTTAGTAAACCAACTACTAATAGTAGGTTAGCAGAAGAAGGGTTTGATTTCAATGCCCATGTAGGTACTTACAACTGGAACCCTGAGACAGAGTCATTTGATAAAGTTGAAGGAGGAGATATCATTGTGATCAACTTTCCACAAGAGGGCTCAAGCCAAAACAATATTAGCTTGAGAATCACAGAATTTTCTGAAGAACAATTTGAAGATGAGTTTGATATATATTATATGCCTACGGCAATAGCTGCTGATCTATCTATAGACGATGTCGAACAAATAGCGCTGGATTTTAGTGCTGCTTACAATACTAATGGGGATCCTGTATCAGCATCAGTTGCTTTGTTTCTAAATCCTTATACATTCTCAGTTTCTTTTGATGATACGCAAACAAAAACAGTCAGTGGAAGTGCGTCTATTAAAAAAGATCAAGAGACAATAGTAGCTACTTCGCTTACTGTTGATTTTCTAACTCAACAAAAAGAGGATATCGATCTGATTGATGGATTTGTACAATACAGAACAATCAAGATACAAGGAGAAGTCGATGTAAACGGTATTGAAAGTGCTGAAAACCCTGATCCAAATGATTTTGTTAATTTGGCT
Source organism: Fulvivirga sp. (assembly GCA_965227525.1). Classification (GTDB taxonomy): domain Bacteria; phylum Bacteroidota; class Bacteroidia; order Cytophagales; family Cyclobacteriaceae; genus Fulvivirga. The sequence goes on from OZ245762.1 coordinate 1,774,212, forward strand.
CTGTTTGATGGTTCAAATAAAATTGGAGACATAATATTTGAAACTGAAATGGTGGATGGGTTTGAAGAAGATGTGCCTTATGTATTATATGCCGATGGTACAAAAGCAAAACTCGAAGACGTACTCAAACCAGTGATTGATGAAATTGAGGATTTTGAGGAAGAAGTCGAAGGCTGGTCAGCTGGATAAAATAAAAAAAAGGAGGCGATTACCCTCCTTTTTTTGTTTCTGTTTTTCTGAATGCATGTGAAAAGGCATTTTTTATTTCTTTACCTGCTCGTTCAAAGCCTGTTTCAATTTCGTCCCATTTGTCTTTGTGCTTTTCTTTGAACTCGCCAAAATCCTTTTTGAGCGTTTCTTTATTTCTTTTAAGTTCTTCAAACCGATCAGCGTAATCTTCTTTAGCTTTATCGGTAGCCTTATCCAGATCGCTAAGTAGCTCATCTACTTTTTTGCCAAATCTTTTAAACATTTTTTCGGCCTTGCCTTCAGGTTTTCTGCCCATATTAGTTCAATTTTAATCTCTACCAAACAATAATAGTTATTACGACTTTATATATATAAAGTTATAAACCCAGCAGTATGAGCCAAAATCAGGATCCAATATCAGCTATCGCTGAGCTAATCGAAACGAAATCAGCAGTAAAACAGCAATCGTTCAGAGCGTTGTGTCAGGTATTTAAAGAGATGAAAGCTGAAGCAAAAGTTGTTGTTGATAAGATCAATAAAGAATTAAAATCTAAGGATAAGGATATTTCAATCAAAGTCATTAGTGTAAGCGACCATGAGTTTCATGTAAAAATGGCAGGGGACCTACTTATATTTTTAATGCACACAAACATAGTCACCTTAGACCCAAGCCATGGTTTTAATAAAAGTGACTACGTTCAGGAGCTACCGGTGAGAAAATACCTCGGACAAATCAACGTCTATAACTTCATGGCCGATTCATTAACATATAATAGGCTTAATGACCCTGGCTATTTAGTAGCACGGATTTCATTAAATTTTGAAAAGAGATTTTTGGTAGAAGGCGAGAAGCAACTCAGCTTCATGTTTGATAATGTCTCTCAAAATGAAATTAGTAAAACCGACATGAGTATCATTGTACAATTAGTTTTATCTCAGGCTATAGACTCAGATTTGGTTACAAGGCCGTTTCCTGAAATTCGTGCAATTACATTAAATGAGAAAATACTTAAAACACAGGCGCTTGGTGGTGGTTACAAAATAGGATTTCAAATGGCATCTTCCGATCAAATAAAATAAACCACCATTTATTGTATTATTGGTAGGCAATAGTGTGTCGTATCATTTATATTTGTTGGGTGAGAATTTTGGTGAAAAAGTGGTTTTTACTGTCATTGATAAGCCTTTTGTTGGTTGGCTGTGCGAGTAATAAATCCAAAAGATCTGGGAAACTAAAACCCGGCAAGCCAATTCCGTGTCCTCAAAAGGATTGCTAAAGTATATGAAGAGAATCGTAATAGCCATAGATGGATATTCGGCATGTGGTAAAAGTACAACAGCAAGGGCTTTGGCTGAGATATTGGGATATACATATATCGACTCCGGTGCTATGTACCGTGCAGTTACCTTATATTTCCATAATCACCATATAAAACTCACAAACGAAAAGGAAGTGCAGTCTGCACTTGACAATATAGAAATTGATTTTCATATCAATAAAAAATCGGGGGTTGCAGATACTTTTCTAAACAACCTCAATGTTGAGGATGAGATAAGAAAAATGTACATTTCTGAGAAAGTAAGCCCTGTAAGTAGTATTAAAGCCGTGCGTGAAGCTATGGTGTCGCAGCAGCGAAAGCTGGGGAAAAGAAAAGGTGTGGTTATGGATGGGAGAGATATTGGTACAGTAGTTTTTCCTGATGCAGAGCTAAAAGTATTCATGCAGGCAGATATTTATATTAGAGCAGGCAGGAGGCAATCTGAGTTGTTGGAGAAAGGGCAACTAGTTGATTTAAGCGAAATTATGGACAACCTGCAACAAAGGGATCATCTTGATACAACCCGTGAAGAAAGCCCTTTGAAAAAGGCAACCGATGCGGTGGTTGTGGATACTACATTCCTGACTTTTGAGGAACAGGTTGATGATATTTTAAGTTTATCACTGGGCAAAATCCTTCAGGAAAAGAAAGAAAATACAAGTGGTGTTAATAGTTAATTTAATTAGTTCTAAATTGAAAGAGAAGATTTTAATTGTAGGAAAATTTGTTAATTTTGCCACGATTTTAACGATAGATTTGAATCTTAAACTTAAGCATGTCTAAATTCATCAAACTAAGCAAAGGGTTTGATATCAACCTGGCAGGTAAGGCTCAGAATAAAATTGCTGAGGCTGCACAACCTGAAACGTTTGCCTATAAACCTACAAGTTTTCATGGTATTCGAAGACCGAAACTCACGGTAAAAGAAGGTGATAATGTAAAAGCTGGTACTCCGATTCTTTTTGATAAGAAAAATGAGAACATCAAGCATGTTGCACCTGTAAGTGGTGAGGTCGTAGAAATAAGAAGAGGCGATAAAAGAAAGCTCCTCGAGATTGTAATTCTAGCAGATAAAGAAGTTGAATATGAGTCATTCAACAAACATTCTGTTTCTGATATTGCTAATCTAAGCCGAGAAGATATAGTTGCCAACCTTCTTAAATCAGGTACATGGCCAAATATCACCCAAAGACCTTATGGTGTAATTGCAGACCCGGAGGAACAACCAAAGGCGATTTTTATATCGGCATTTGACTCTCATCCGTTGGCTCCGGATTACAACATACTCTACAAAGGAGAAGATAATTATTTTCAGGCAGGCCTGGATGTAGTTAAGAAATTAACTACTGGTCACGTGCATTTAAATGTTAGTACCGATAATGAAGTACCGCAAATGTTTGCACATGCCAAAAATGTAGAGTTAAACAAAGTTTCAGGCAAACACCCAGCAGGTAATGTTGGAGTTCAGATACATCACATAGACCCAATAAATAAGGGCGATGTAGTTTGGACGCTTACTCCTTATGGTATCATCCAGATAGGTAAACTTTTCCTTGAAGGTAAATATGATGCCTCTAAAGTGGTTGCCTTGGCTGGTTCTGAAGTAAAGGAGCCTCAGTACTACAAAACTTATACAGGTGCTTCTATCAAGAAAATGGTAGAAAATAACATTAGTGGTAATAATGTAAGATACATCGCTGGTAATGTGCTTACAGGAGAAAAAATAACAAGTGATGGTCATATCGGTTATTTTGATAACCTGGTGACAGTTATTCCTGAAGGAGATGATTATGAACTACTCGGGTGGATTAAGCCAACAACTAAAAAGCTAAGCTTTCAAAGAGCATTTGGTCTATTATCTTTCTTAAACCCTAACAAAGAGTATGTAGTTGATACAAACGTAAAAGGTGAGCCAAGAGCATTTGTGCAAACCGGTGTGTTTGAAAAAGTATTGCCAATGGATATGTATCCAACATATCTATTGAAAGCGATTTTAGCAGAAGATTTTGATGACATGGAAGCATTAGGTATCTATGAAATTATTGAAGAGGACCTGGCTCTTTGTGAATTTGTCGATGTGTCTAAACATGATATTCAGGCCATTGTGCGTGAGGGTCTTGATTTGATGCAATACAGTTAAATAATTTAAGAAGTAGCGATTTAAGATGAAATTTTTAAGAGATGCACTTGATACAGTAAAGCCACACTTCGAAAAAGGAGGTAAGTGGGAGAAGTTTTACTATATATACGAGGCACACGAGACATTGCTATTTGCCCCTAACCATACTACAAAGGCAAAAGGTGTGCAAATCAGAGATGCAATCGACATGAAGCGGATGATGATGACAGTGATCATCGCTATGATTCCATGTCTTTTGTTTGGTATTTACAATACTGGTTATCAGCATTTTATTGCCATCGGGCAACCTGATGCAGCGTTAATGGATATTATCTGGATTGGTGTAAAACAAGTAATACCTATAGTAGTTGTGTCCTACGTTGTAGGTCTTAGTGTAGAGTTTACCTTTGCTACAATAAGAAGGCACCCAATAAACGAAGGCTTTCTCGTAACAGGTATGCTTATTCCATTGGTGATGCCGCCAGATGTGCCATTATGGCAAGTGGCATTAGCAGTGATTTTCGCTGTTATTATTGCCAAAGAAGCATTTGGAGGAACAGGGATGAATGTATTGAACGTTGCACTAACAGCAAGAGCGTTTTTATACTTTGCTTACCCAAGTGATATTTCTGGTGATGTTTGGACTTATATTGGTGAGGGAAGTCAGGCAGTAGCCGGTTTCTCAGGTGCTACACCGCTGTCTATAGCCGGTGACGCTGTGAGCAACGGGCAAAATGTACTGACATCATTAAATGCTTTTGGAGGTTCCTGGGCAGAAGGAATATATAGCTTTAATAACCTTATTATAGGATTGTATCCAGGGAGTATTGGAGCGACCTCAGTAATCATGTGTTTGATTGGAGGTATAATATTAGTGGTAACAGGTGTAGGTAGTTGGAAAATTATTGCAAGTGTATTTGCAGGTACTTGGGTAACAGGATTACTTTTTAATATGATAGGTGCAAATGAGTTTATGCTTATGCCTGCTCATTATCACTTGATTATTGGTGGCTTGGCGTTTGGTGCTGTGTTTATGGCAACAGACCCTGTAAGTGCCGCACATACCGAAACAGGTAAATGGATTTATGGTTTATTAATAGGTATGCTTACTGTATTAATCCGCGTATTTAACCCGGCTTATCCAGAAGGTATAATGCTTGCCATTCTATTGATGAATGTGTTCGCACCACTAATTGATCATTATGTAGTAATTGCTAACAAAAAAAGGAGATTGAGTCGTGCAACAGTCTAATGTATATGTAATCGTTTTCACAGCCATTATGACAATTGTGGTTGGAGGGGTTTTGTCTTTCACTTCTCAGGTGTTAGCACCTGCACAAAAGAAGTCAGTTGAACTTGACACTAAAAGCCAAATTTTGTCGTCTGTAATGGACCGTGAAAAGTTAGGTCAAATGAAACCAGAAGAAGTACTCTCAATGTATGATGCAAGAATTACTTCTTTAGTGGTTGACATTAATGGCAATACGGTAGAAACAGATGAAGATGGAAAGGCCATTGTGGCAGAGCAGGTTAATATCTTGAAGAACTACAAAAAAGATCCTGAAAATAGGCTTTACCCTGTTTTTAAATACATGAATGCCGAGGACAAGGATAAAGTTGACGCATACATACTTCCATTATACGGGGCTGGCCTGTGGGATAAAATTTGGGGATTTGTAGCATTAGATAGTGAACTAAAAACTATTGCTGGTGCTTCTTTCGCACATAAAGCAGAAACCCCTGGACTAGGAGCAAGAATAGCTTCACCACAAATTCAGCAAAGATATGTCGGTAAGGAAATTTATGACGAAAACGGAACATTAGTATCAGTAAAGATGGTTAAGGGTGAAGGTAATGCTGGTCTCACAGAACATCAGGTAGATGGAATGTCTGGTGCAACCATTACTGGAAAAGGCCTAAATGCCATGCTCGAAAATTACTTAAGTTATTATCAGAGCTATTTAAAAAAGACTAAGAATCAAACAACTGCTCAGCTTTAAATAGCTGTCAGATAAAAAATACAGATTTCTTATGAGTACAGAAACTTTAGAGCAATCAACTGAAGAGAAAGTAGTAAAACAGCCTTCTGAAGGCTTACTTTCTAAAAGAAGAAAAAGGTTAATGTCAGACCCTCTCAATGAGGATAACCCAATAACGGTACAGGTACTGGGAATATGTTCTGCACTTGCCATTACAATCAAAATGGAACCGACATTAATCATGTCTATTGCCGTGATTTTTGTAATTGTGTTTGCCAACTTGATTATTTCATTGATAAGAAACCTCGTACCCAACCGTGTAAGAATTATTGTGCAACTAGCAGTAATTGCAACATTGGTAACACTGGTAAGCGAAGTGCTTAAAGCTTATAACTATGAAATGTATAAGGTGCTAGGAGCCTTTGTAGGTCTGATTATTACAAACTGTATTGTAATGGGACGCTTGGAGGCATTTGCAATGGGTAACAAACCATATGATTCTATACTCGATGGTATAGGTAGTGGTTTTGGTTATGCATGGATTATACTTACCGTTGCTTTCTTTAGAGAACTTTTTGGTTCAGGATCGTTCTTCGATTTCAAAGTATTTGCTGCAATGGGCTGGGAAAACTTTCCTACCAATGGTTTGATGGTTGATTCAATCGGTGCATTTATGGTATTGGGTATCCTTATCTGGATACAGCGTTCAAAAACAGGTTACGTAGAACACTAATTAAGACAAGAAAATGGATTTAGTAAATTTAGGAATAAAAGCAATATTCATAGAGAACATGATCTTCGCCTACTTCTTAGGCATGTGTTCTTTTTTAGCTGTTTCGAAGAAAGTATCAACCGCAGTGGGCTTAGGCTTTGCAGTAATCTTTGTATTAACTATTACTGTGCCTACCAACTGGTTGTTGCAGGAGTATATATTAAAAGAAGGTGCTTTAGCATGGCTTGGTGAAGATTTTGCCGCTGTAAACCTCGAGTTTTTACAGTTTATCATGTTCATCGCAATTATTGCGGCAATGGTACAGTTGGTAGAAATGATAATTGAAAAATTTTCACCAGCATTATACGGTTCGTTAGGTATATTTTTGCCACTTATAGCAGTAAACTGTGCAATCCTGGGGTCTTCTCTATTTATGGTTCAAAGAGACTATACTTTATCTGAGGCTACCGTGTTTGGGTTTGGCTCAGGTATAGGCTGGTTATTGGCCATTGTGGCTTTAGCTGCCATTAGAGAAAAGCTTAAATACTCCAATGTTCCAGATGGACTTAAAGGATTAGGAATCACAATGTTGATTACTGGCCTTATGGGTATCGCATTTAAATCCTTCATTGGTATAGCCATTTAATTAGACATTATTTAATAAATTGTAGGGCTTCACTTCGAAGCCCTTTTTTTATGACCAAGCAGTTTAAAGACATGAGTAAGTTTACTTTTAATCGAATCCTCACCTATTTCTTTAGAGGACTTTTGTTTGTAGTACCATTTGCACTTACAATCTATATTATTTTTGAAAGTTTGGAATGGATCGATGGCCTGATACCGATAGATGTTCCAGGCCTGGGTTTTGTTGTTGTTGTTGCCGCCATTACATTTCTCGGTTTTGTGGCCTCTTTTTTTATCACCAGGCCCTTTTTTGAATACATCGAGAAAAGTCTAATAAAAATTCCTTTGGTTAACATCTTGTATACCTCAATAAAGGATTTAATAGGAGCTTTCGTTGGCGATCAAAAGAAGTTTAATGTACCAGTATTGGTATCGATGGAAGAAACACAGACAATTCTTAAAGTGGGCTTTGTAACTCAGAAGGACTTGGATAGTATCGGTCTACCCGGCTACATTTCAGTTTATTTGCCACATTCATATGCCTGGTCTGGCAACCAATTTATTGTAGAAAGTAAATATGTGAAACCTTTGAATATGACAGCTACAGCTGCGATGAAGTTTGTAGTTTCAGGTGGAGTTAGTGGCCTTGAATTAAACGAAGAAGCTAAATAGATCAGGCGATAACACCTGATCCTATGAGCTCATCGTTTTGATACCATACAGCAAACTGTCCTGCAGCCACTGCCTTTTGAGGTTGATCAAAAATGATATAAAGGCCGTTATGCTCCATGTAAAGAGTGGCCTTTTCTAATGGTTGTCTATATCGAATGCGAACCAGATAATCTCGTGATTCACCAACTTTCAATGAGAGATCTGGTCTGACCCAGTGGACATCTTCATTTGCGATAAATAACCCTTTACGAAACAATCCCGGATGGTTTTCACCTTGACCGGTATAGATAATATTTTCTTTTGTATCGGTACCTATTATAAAAAGAGGCTCTGGTGTACCCCCAATATTAAGCCCTTTACGTTGACCGATGGTAAAATAATGAGCTCCACTATGCTCACCAACTTTCTTACCCATATCCTTCATATAGGTATAAGGTTTAGAAAGCGTAGCTAAAGATTGTGTAGCAACATCATTGCCATCTAAATCTTCTTCGCTGAAAACAGCATGGTCAGCTGGAATTTCCCTAACCTCACCTTTTTTTGGTTTCAATTGCTGCTGTAAGAAATCGGGCAGTCTTACTTTGCCAATAAAGCAAAGACCCTGGGAGTCTTTTTTATCTGCGGTGATTAAATCTTGTTGTTTGGCAATCTCTCTCACATCTGGCTTTTCCATTTCTCCAATAGGGAAAAGGGCCTTGGCCAGCTGACCTTGACTAAGCTGACATAAGAAATAACTTTGATCTTTATTTCCATCTTTACCAGCGAGCAGATTGTAATGTGTTTTTCCGTCTACAATTTTACTTGATTTACGACAATAATGCCCAGTTGCAATATAGTCAGCATTTAGTCGCATAGCCGCTTTGAGAAAAATGTCAAATTTGATTTCTCTATTACAAAGGACATCTGGGTTTGGAGTTCGGCCTTTTTGGTACTCAGCAAACATATAGTCGACTATACGTTCTTTGTACTCCTTGCTTAAGTCTATGGCTTGAAATGGAATGCCTAGCTTTTGAGCTACAATCATTGCATCATTGCTGTCTTCTAACCAAGGGCATTCGTCAGATATGGTTACAGAATCGTCATGCCAGTTTTTCATAAACATGCCAATAACTTCATACCCCTGTTCTTTTAACAAGTATGCTGCTACACTGGAGTCTACACCTCCCGACATTCCGACTACAACTCTTTTCATAAGGCAAAGATAGCTATTGTTTAAAGATTATATAAGACCTTTACCTATTGAAAAGTTCACAAGAGAAGACCAAAATTCATATGATATTTGAAGACTTATTGGTAGTTGAGTTAGCTTCAGTTTTGGCAGGCCCTTCTGTAGGTCAGTTTTTTGCTGAGCAGGGCGCTGAGGTAATTAAAGTAGAGAACCCTAAAACTAATGGAGATGTTACACGAAGCTGGAAATCTTTAGATGAAAAAACAGATGATATCTCAGCCTATTTTTCAACTGTAAATTGGGGAAAGCGATCATTAGCACTTGATTATAGCACAGCGCAGGGTCTTGATATTTTATATAGACTTATTGATAAGGCAGATATAGTGATTGTAAGTTTTAAGCCAGGTGACGATAAAAAACTAAAGGTTGATTATGATAGCCTCAAAAAAGTCAATCCAAAGATAATCTATGGTTCTATTACAGGTTATGGAGAAAATGATGGCAGAGTAGGATATGATGCCATGGTTCAGGCTGAATCAGGATTGATGTATATCAATGGTGACGCTGATGGTTTTCCTGTCAAGCTGCCAGTGGCTTTGGTGGATGTACTTGCAGGTCATCAATTAAAAGAGGCATTATTGTTAGCACACATCCATTTTCTGAAGACCGGACAGGGGCAAAAAGTATCTGTTTCATTATTTGATACAGCTGTCTCATCACTAGCCAACCAGGCAACAAACTGGTTGGTGGGTGGATCTGAACCTCAAAGAAAGGGTTCATTACACCCTAACATTGCTCCATATGGTGAGATATTCACTACTAAAGATGAGAAATTAATAATTCTTGCCGTTGGTAATGATAAACAGTTTATTAGCTTGTGCAACTTTTTAGATTTAGAAAGTCTCATTTCAGATAAAAGGTTTATTAAGAACCATTCTCGTGTTTCACATCGCAAAGACTTACATCAGGAGCTTCAAACTGCAATCAAGAACATAATTAGTCAAGACTTGATAAATGGGCTCAATCAAAACAAAATTCCTGGAGCAGAAATAAAGAAAGTTTCAGATGCGTTGAATGCCTTTAAGTCAAATTTACTAATAAATGATTCGTTGAAAGGTATACCCACTTTTGTAGGAAAATTTGAAAATCAGTCAAAACCTTCCCACTTTCTACCACCACCTCACTTTGGCGAACACTCGGCATCCATTTTAACAGAAAAAATAGCTCTAAATCATCAAAAAATTGATGAATTGAGAGTTCAAGGCATTATTGCCTAACATTTAAGTACATATCATAGCCGTTGTAATACCTATGTATCAAGATAGATGTATAACACCATTTTGACTGAACATAGCCACTTTTCGAGTCGAATGTAATAAAGTGGTGAAAAATGGTAAAAAGTGGTGGAAAGTGTCAAATATTTTTATATGTTTGTTTATTAGAATTAGAGCATATAAACCATAATGGCATTTTTCACCAGCGAATATGAGTGCAAGATCGATGCGAAGGGTCGGCTAATGCTGCCCTCGAAGATCAAAGCTAATTTGCCAGAAACATCTGGTAATGAGCTGGTTGTGCGCAGAGGTTTTGAGCCATGTCTTATACTTTACCCTATGGTAGAGTTCAAAAAGATATATTCTAAAATAGCTGGACTCAATGAGTTTAATGAAGAGTATAGAAAGCTTCAGAGAAACTTCTTTAGAGGAAGTGCTACTGTTGAATTGGATGGTACTGGACGTTTTTTAATACCAAAACTCATGATGGGCTATGCGAATCTTGAAAAAGATGCTGTAGTAGTGGGTATGGGAAATAAAGTGGAGATATGGAATCCTGCAGCTTATGAAGAGCATTTGATAAGTGATCCGAGTGAGTTTTCTCAATTAGCACAGAAGTATCTCGATGACTAGGGACTACCATCGGCCTGTTATGCTCAATGAGTGTATTGAAGGTCTGGCGATAAATCCAGAGGGAGTATATGTTGATTTGACTTTTGGGGGCGGGGGGCACTCTAAAGCGATTTTAGAAAAGATTGATAAAGGGCATTTGTATGGTTTTGATCAGGATGTTGATGCAAAGGCAAATGCTGAGAAGATAAAGGAAAGTTCTTTCACATTCGTAGAAGCCAATTTTAGATTTCTCAAGAGATACCTGAAAATGTATGGTGTCACTCAGGTGGACGGTATACTCGGGGATTTGGGGATTTCTTCACATCAGATTGATGAAGAGTCAAGAGGTTTTTCTACCAGGTACGATGCGGAGCTTGATATGAGAATGGATCAAGCGTCAGACAATACCGCACGGGATGTGGTCAACTCATACAGTCAGGTTGATCTGCATAAGATATTTGGCATGTATGGGGAGGTGAGGAATGCTAAGACGCTTGCCGCGGCTATAGTAGCTGAAAGGGTAAACAAAGCAATAAATACTACTGAGGATTTAAAAAACATACTCAGAAAATTTGCTAAACGAGGTAAGGAAAATAGGTATTACGCCCAGGTGTTTCAGGCCATCCGAATTGAGGTGAATGAAGAGTTAAAAGTGTTGGAGGAGGTAATGGAGCAATGTGCCGAGGTGTTAAAGCCTGGCGGAAGATTGGTGGTGATGTCCTATCACTCTTTGGAAGATCGGATAGTAAAGAACATCATTAATAAAGGAAGTGCTGAAGGAAAAGTAGAGAAGGACTTCTACGGAAATGTGATTAAGCCTTTTAAGGCCATAAATAAGAAGCCCATTGAGGCTCAGCCTGAGGAAATTGAAATTAATAACAGAGCGCGCAGCGCCAAACTAAGAATAGCTGAAAAAATATAATGGCTACGAATACTTACAGAGTAGAAAACCAAAAGGAAAAACGCAGTGTTTTCGGCAAGCTTGAAAAGCTTGTACGGCTTGATACTGTGTTTGAGCATGGTTTGCCTGTAAAGTACTTGCCATACATTCTTTTCATCACTGCCATTGGCATTTTTTATATAGGCAATAGCCACTATGCCGAAAAGAATGTGAGAAAAATAGATAAACTAAAAAAAGAAGTTGAAGACCTACGAGCTGACTATACTACCCTGAAGGCTGATTATATGTATGCAAGTAAACAGTCAGAGGTAGCTAAAAAAATTGGAAAAAAGGGAATTACAGAAAGTTTAAGACCACCGGAAAAGATAAAGATAACAGCAGGTGAACATTAAAAAATCGATATTACTGAGAGTTAGGGTAGCATTTCTCCTTGTGACCCTTTTCGCAGTAGCTATTGCTGTGAAGGTGGGTAATATACAATTTGGTGAGGGTGAAAAATGGCAGGAGATTGCTGACCAAATCACTTTTCAATATAGGACTGTAAAAGCTACCAGAGGGAATATATATTCTGACAATGGTAGCTTACTTGCTACTGACCTGCCTTTTTATAAAGTAGCCTTCGATGCTACCATTGCTGCTGATGAAACGTTTTCAAAAGGAGTAGACAGCCTTTCATATTACTTATCAAAGTTTTTCAAAGACAAATCTGTTGAGAGCTATAAAAGACTCCTTAAGAATGCTCGTGCCGAAAGAAAACAATACCTATTAATGAGTCGGGAACAAATCGGTTACCAGGATAAAAAGGTAATGGAAGAGTGGCCGATTTTTAAAGAAGGTAGACTGGGAGGCGGTGTGATCTTCGAAAAAGTGGATAAGCGATTCCGCCCTTTCTCTAACTTGAGCAGACGTACCATCGGTTTTATAAATGAGAATAATCGTGGAGCAGGTTTGGAGTACAGCTTCAATGATGAGCTGGCAGGTAAAGATGGTGAAGCACTATATCAAAAAATAGCTGGTGGCAACTGGAAGCCTGTATTCGATGGGTCTCAGGTGAAAACAGAGCATGGGAGAGACATTGAAACTACCATAGATATAAATCTTCAGGATGTAAGTGAGACTGCCCTGCTGAGAGCGCTCGAATATCATGAAGCTGATTATGGGGTGGTAGCAGTGATGGAAGTGAGCACGGGTGAGATTAAGGCAATATCTAATCTGAGCAGAAATCCAAAAGGATACTATTATGAAAGATACAATCATGCAGTTGGAGGCCTTCGTGAGCCTGGTTCCACATTTAAATTGGCAACAATGATTGCACTGCTTGAAGACACTAAAATCAGTCTTGATGATACGATTGCCACAGGAGATGGTACTTACAAGTTTTATAATGATATAGTCAGAGATCATGAGAAAGGAGGCTATGGTACAATTACTATTAAGGAAGCTTTTGAGAAGTCGAGTAATGTAGCAATGGCTAAACTGGTTGATAAACACTTTCGGAGTCAACCAGAGCGTTTTTTACAGCACATAGATAATATTGGTATTTCTCAACCTCTTGGTGTTCAAATCAAAGGTGAAGGTATTCCTAAAATAAAAAGGCCAAATGACAAAGGATGGAGCGGAATTACACTTCCATGGATGGCATATGGCTATGGATTGGAAATTACGCCATTGCAAACTCTGGCTATGTACAATGCCGTGGCTAATGGAGGAAAGATGATGAGGCCATTGATCGTGAAAAAAGTAAAAAGAGCTGATAAAACTATAAAACATTATAAGCCCACGGTGCTAAATGAAAGAATAGCCTCAAATGAGACGCTTGGCAAGTTGAGAATCATGCTTGAAGGTGTGGTAGAGCGAGGAACCGCTATGAACATTAGTAACGCCCATTATAAAATTGCCGGTAAAACGGGTACAGCTCAAATACTGGAGAACGGTAAATATACGCGTAAGTATATCACTTCTTTTGCGGGTTACTTCCCGGCAGATAATCCAAAATACAGTGCTATTGTATTGATCAGGAATCCGAAAGGATGGAGGCAATACGGCAGCAATGTTGCGGCTCCGGTTTTCAAAGAAATAGCTGATAATATCTACTCCAGAGATATTGAAATGCACGCACCAATGTCTGATGAGTTTATCGCAGAACAAGGTGTTTTTCCGGTGATTCGATCTGGGTTGAAAGATGAGTTGAAGTATTTGTGTAATGAATTGGGCGTGTCGAATCACAATGCTACTGAAGATGATTGGGTAAAGACTCAGATATATGGAAATGCAGTAAAATGGGTTTCTAATAAGCCCAAAGAAAATCTTATTCCAGATGTGAAGGGCATGACGCTAAGAGATGCGCTATATGTACTGGAGAGTTGTGGACTGGATGTAAAAATAAAAGGTACAGGTAGAGTAGAAGAGCAATCTCAACCTGCCGGAAGGCGTGCGTTGAAAGGTAGTGAAATCGTAATTAAACTGAGTTGATGGCATCTTTAAGAGACATATTGTATAAAGTTTCTCTGGTTTCAACATCCGGAAATATGGATGTGACCATTGGTGCTATTACTTTTGATTCTCGTCAGGTAAAATCAGGTAGTCTTTTTATTGCAGTAAAAGGCACGCAGGTTGATGGCCACGAGTATATCGATAAAGCAATTAGGGCTGGTGCAATAGCAGTCGTATGTGAGCAATTGCCAGACGAAATTGTTGAGGGAGTAACTTTTGTAGCTGTGAAAAATTCGGCATCTGCATTAGGAATAATCGCTTCAAACTTCTTTGAAAATCCTTCTTCAAAATTAAAGCTTGTTGGTGTTACCGGTACAAATGGTAAAACTACGGTAGCCACTTTGCTCTTCGATCTGTACAAAAGCATGGGTTATTCTGTTGGCTTGCTATCAACAGTTCAAAATCAGATCAATAAGAAAGTAATAGAGGCCTCTCATACTACCCCTGACGCCATACAACTCAATGAGCTGTTGGCACAGATGGTTGATAGTGGTGTAGAATATTGCTTTATGGAAGTGAGCTCGCATGCCCTTTCTCAACATCGGGTGGATGGAGTGAAATTCAAAGGCGCGGTATTCACCAATATTTCGCACGATCACCTTGATTATCACAAGACTTTCGATGCCTACATCAATGCAAAGAAGAAATTATTTGATGATTTAGACTCTGATGCTTTTGCTTTAGTAAATGTTGACGATAAGCGCGGTCGTATCATGCTTCAAAACACTAAGGCTGAGAAAAATACATTTGCGCTTAAAACAGTGGCCAATTTCAAATCAAAATTAATTGGCAACACAATCCATGGGCTCGAAATGGAAGTGGACGGTAAGAATGCCTGGTTTAAACTCATTGGAGATTTCAATGCCTACAATATCACAGCTGTATATGCATCATCCGTACTCTTAGGAGAAGATGCTGATGAGGCCCTGAAACATCTCTCATTGTTGGACGGGGCTCCCGGGAGATTTGAGCAGGTAATTAATGAAGCCAAAATTACCGCAATAGTAGACTATGCACACACACCAGATGCACTAAAAAATGTGCTTGAAACAATCAATGATTTCCGCACCGGAAACGAGCAGGTGATCACGGTTGTAGGTTGCGGAGGAAATCGAGATAAAACAAAACGACCGCTGATGGCTGCCATAGCCTGTAGTTTGAGTGATAAGGTAGTCTTCACTTCTGATAACCCAAGAAATGAAGATCCATTGGAGATAATAAAAGACATGCAGGAGGGCATAAGCCCTGCTGATTATAAAAAAACAGTGATACTGTCAGATAGAGAGGAGGCCATAAAAACCGCTTGTCTTTTGGCAGAAGAAGGAGATATCATATTGGTGGCTGGAAAAGGCCATGAAACATATCAGGAGATTAAAGGGGTGAAGCACCCATTTGATGATAAAGATGTATTAGGTAGAATGCTAAACTTATTTGCTAATTAGAGAATTTGACAATGAGCTAATTAGCTGATTGAATGAAAGGATATAAAGAGAATTTAATATTAAAAATGACATTAGAATATGCGATAGCGACAGTCGAATTTGCTGAATTACTTCAGTCAAAAAGAAAGTATGTCATCGCTGATCAAGTTTTGAGATCAGGTTGCTCAATTGGTGCAAATGCCAATGAAGCACAAAATGCGGAATCGAAGGCTGATTTCATTCATAAGATGAAAATAGCAGCAAAAGAGGCTGAGGAGAATAGATATTGGTTAACAATATGCAAGCTATCAAAGAGCTATCCCTTCAGTGACAATATGTATTTACAGTTGGAGAATATAATTAAGGTTTTAAATAAGATAATTGGAACCTCAAAAAGGGGATCAATTGGCAAATTGAAGAATTAACTAATTATCGAATTAATATAATGCTATACTATCTGTTTGACTATTTAGAGAAAGAATTTAACCTGGTTGGAGCCAGCGTATTCCAGTTTATCTCGTTCAGAGCTGGAATGGCCGCTGTTATCTCTCTCTTTATAACCATGCTTATTGGTAAACGGCTAATTAATTTCCTAAGCAAGCAGCAAGTAGGAGAAGATATCAGAGATCTGGGCCTTGACGGTCAGATGGAAAAGAAAGGTACACCTACGATGGGTGGAATCATTATCATCGCGGCCATCTTAATTCCGGTCTTACTTTTTGCACGGCTTGATAATATTTATGTGATGCTCCTTGTAGGTATCACTTTGGGACTTGGACTCATAGGCTTTTTGGATGATTACATTAAAGTATTCAAGAAAAACAAGGAGGGCCTTGCTGGCAAATTTAAGATAGTTGGTCAGGTTACAATGGGTCTAATAGTGGGCCTTACACTCTATTTTCATGATGATGTGGTGATTAGAGAGTATAGTGATGAAACTACAATGGTTGAGGGTGTTGAAGTCCGTGAATACCAGGATGTAAAATCAACCAAAACGACAGTTCCTTTCTTTAAAGACAACGAACTTGATTATGATAAACTGGTGCCATTTTTAGGCCATGACTTTACATGGGCCATCTATGTGCTCATCGTGATTTTTATTATTACCGCAGTGTCCAATGGGGCAAATATAACTGACGGTATTGATGGATTAGCGGCTGGTACCTCTGCCATTATAGGTCTCACCTTAGCAATTTTCGCTTATTTAAGCGGCCGTGTTGACTTTAGTGAGTACCTCAATATACTGCATTTGCCAAACCTCAGCGAAGTCGTGATTTTTTGCACAGCCTTTGTAGGCGCGTGTCTCGGCTTTCTGTGGTATAACAGTTACCCGGCTCAGGTTTTTATGGGTGACACGGGTAGCCTGGCGCTTGGTGGTATCATTGCCACTATCGCATTGGTGGTGAGAAAAGAGCTTATGATTCCGCTACTATGTGGGGTTTTCTTGATCGAAAATCTATCTGTGATCATTCAGGTAGGATACTTTAAGTATACCAAAAAGAAATATGGTGAAGGCAGGAGAATTTTCAAAATGTCTCCATTACACCATCACTATCAAAAAATGGAATTACACGAATCCAAGATTGTAACACGATTTTGGATTGTAGGAATATTATTAGCGATTCTGACACTTGCAACCTTAAAACTGAGATAATAGTATCAAAAATCGAATAACCATATTAGGCGCAGGCGAAAGCGGAACAGGAGCAGCACTTTTGGCGAAAGCTAAAGGCTATGAAGTGTTCGTGTCTGACTATGGCCAAATCTCAAAGGATTTTAAGAAAGAGCTGACTCATGCGGAGATTCCATTTGAGGAAGGTAAGCATACGGAGGAGTTAATTCTTAACACTGACTTAGTAATTAAAAGCCCTGGAATACCGGATAGTGCTGCGATAGTGGGTAAGCTGAGACAAAGTAAGGTTGAAATCATTGATGAGATTGAGTTTGCCTCAAGGCATACTGATGCTACAATGCTGGCTATTACAGGTACTAATGGAAAAACCACAACCACTTTACTTGCTTATCATATTCTTAAAGAGTCTGGGTTAAATGTCGGACTGGCGGGTAATGTTGGTCATAGTCTTGCAAGACAGGTGGTTGAAGATACATTCGATTACTACGTATTGGAGCTAAGCAGTTTCCAATTGGATGGAACAACTACTTTTCATCCACACATATCGATTTTACTCAATATCACACCTGACCACATGGATAGGTACGAGTACAGTTTGGAAAAGTATAGTGACTCTAAATTTCTTATAACGAAGAATCTAACTGTCAAAGACCACTTAATAGCCTACACCGACAATGATTTGATTGCTTCTGGCATAGAAAAGCGCGAATTAACAGCTCAAATTCATGAGATTTCTCTAAAAAGTGAGGCTTCAGCCTTCTTTCAGGAAGGGAGGATGGTATTTGATGAAGGAATTGAAATCGACCAACTCGATACAGTATTGTTGGGGCCTCATAATGCCATCAATATGATGAGTGCCGTGAAGGCAGCTTTGATATTAGGCGTTGATGAAACAGAGATAAGAAAAGCACTCAAAACCTTTAAAAACGCACCGCACAGATTAGAGCATGTAGCAACAATAGATGATGTGTCATTTGTAAATGATAGTAAGGCCACTAATGTCGATTCTGTAAAATATGCTTTAGAAAGTTTCACCAATCCATTGGTGTGGATAGCTGGTGGAATTGATAAAGGTAATGACTATGATCTCATTATGGAGTCAGTCAATAGCAAGGTGAAAGCCTTGGTCTGCCTTGGTAAGGACAACTCGAAGCTGAGAGAGGCTTTCCATAAAGAAATTATCAATTTACTGGAAACAGACAATATGAAAACCGCGGTGAGGTCAGCTATGGAATATGCACAGGCACATGACGTGGTTCTTTTATCACCAGCTTGTTCTAGTTTCGATTTATATAAGAATTATGAGGATAGGGGCAATCAGTTTAAACAAGCGGTGATCGATTTGAAGAATGAATTTGAACAAAAATCATTAAACCAATGAATAAGGTAAAGACATGGGTTGATGAACATTTGAAGGGTGATCCTGTGATATGGGCAGTAGTCTTTGCATTGTCTATTATCAGTATTCTGGTGGTATATAGTGCTACAGGTACACTAGCATTCAAGCGCATGAGTAACCCTGAAACTTACTTATTCAAACACACCGTTTTGGTAGGTGTTGGACTTTTAGCCATGTGGTTTGCCCATAAGGTTGATTATAGATACTATTCAAAGATTTCAAGGCTTGCTTTATGGGTAAGTGTGCCTCTATTGATTTATACTTTTACCAATGGAGTCAGCTTAAATGATGCCTCACGTTGGATTAACATTCCTGTGATCAATGCGTCATTCCAGCCTTCTGATTTAGCAAGTTTGGCACTTATCACAAGTCTGGCCAGTATGCTTTCAAAAAGGCAGCAAAATATCGCTGACTTCAAGGAGTCCTTGATTCCAATATTGATTTGGTGCGGGGTAATTTGCGGGCTTATTGCCTTGACAAACTTATCATCTGCCATACTGCTGTTCCTGACATGTATGCTTATTATGTTTATCGGCCGTGTGCCAATGAAATATTTGGGTATGCTCGTTTTTGTAGGCCTGTTATCAGGTGTGGTAGCACTAAAATTTGGCGTGAGGGGAGAAACCGCCAAAAACAGGATTGAAAACTTCATTCAAGGTAAAGAGCTTCCTTTTCAGGCAAAACATGCGCGCATTGCCGTAGCCACTGGTGGTGTAGTAGGCAAAGGGCCTGGTCAGAGCCAGCAACGAAATATTCTGCCACATCCTTACTCAGATTTTGTATACGCCATTATTATCGAAGAATACGGCATGTTGGGTGGAGTGATTGTACTCATTTTATATCTCATTTTACTATCACGAGGTATGAAGGCAGTTTACAACAGTGAGCGGGCCTTTGGCGGATTACTCTCTGCAGGTTTAAGCTTTGCTATAGTAGTACAAGCCATGGTAAACATGGGAGTTGTAGTCGGGCTTGGCCCGATCACAGGGTTGCCTCTCCCATTGATCAGTATGGGAGGAACGTCACTATTGTTTACTGGACTTTCGATTGGTATAATCATAAGTGTAAGTAGGGGAGAGTTTGATCAGTCGTGGGGCGTTCAAGGGAGTAAGGAAATTAAAAATATGGCTAAAGCAGCATGACAGCTAAAAGACCATATCGATTCATCATTACAGGAGGAGGCACAGGTGGCCATATTTACCCTGCTATAGCTGTGGCCGATGAGATCAAGAGCCGGTATAAAGATGCGGAGATCCTATTTGTTGGAGCACAAGGTAGAATGGAGATGAGTAAGGTGCCCGAATCTGGCTATAAAATAATAGGCCTTTGGATAAGTGGGTTTCAAAGAAGAGTAACGATTGACAACCTATACTTTCCATTCAAAGTGCTATTTAGTTACATCAAAGCACGGGCTTTGGTGAAAAAGTTTAGCCCTGATGCCGTGCTGGGCTTTGGTGGCTACGCCAGCGGGCCGGTAATGTTGGCTGCTTCTGGCAAAAGATTACCAAGCATAATACAAGAGCAAAACTCACATGCGGGTATTACCAATAAAGGATTAGGTAAGAAGGTAAGTAGAGTATGCGTAGCCTATGAAAATATGGATCGCTACTTCCCGAAGAATAAAATTCGACTGACAGGTAATCCTGTAAGGAAAGACATTGTGTATGCCTCACAAAAGCGACAAGAGGGGATTAGCCATTTTGGATTGAAAGAAAATCTTAAAACGATATTGGTGATTGGCGGGAGCCTGGGCGCAAGAACAATAAACCGATCAGTACTGGTAGGAGTAAAACGACTTTACGATGCTGGTTATCAGGTAATATGGCAAACAGGAAGATTTTACTATCAAGACATCTTGCATAAAGTGGGTGAGATGGATGTAAAGGGAATCAGAGTTTTTGAATTCATTAAAGAAATGGATCTGGCTTATGGTGCTGCCGATGTGGTAATCTCACGTGCGGGAGCGCTTTCGGTATCAGAACTGGCACTTGTAGGGAAACCAGTGATTTTTATCCCTTCTCCAAATGTTGCTGAAGATCATCAAACTAAAAATGCAATGGCATTTGTAGAGAAGGATGCGGCTTTAATGGTAAAAGACTCAAACGCAGAAAAGGAACTTGTGGACAAGCTTTTGGAGCTTTTAGAAAATGAAGAAAGACAAATGCAATTAGGTGCCAACATTAAAAAGTTGGGCAAGCCTAATGCAGCTAAAGATATTGTAGACCAGGTAATGGAACTTGTGAAGTGAAAATAGAAAACTACCATAACGTCTATTTCATAGGTATCGGAGGCATCGGTATGAGCGCGATTGCTCGGTGGTGTAAACGTAGCGGTTATAATGTTGCAGGTTACGATCGTACAGAAACTGACCTTACTGCCAGTCTGATCAGAGAAGGCATTATTATTCATTTTGATGATGATGTTAATTCCATACCTGAAAATTTCATCAGCGATAATAGCAAAACATTAGTCATTTATACTCCGGCTATTCCTAAAGCGCATAAGGGCTTCAATTATCTCAAAGACAATGGTTTTGAGTTGATCAAAAGGTCTGTGGCATTGGGTGTAATTACTCAATCTATGCAAACTGTTGCGGTTGCCGGCACACATGGTAAGACTACCACTTCATCCATGATGGCTCATATTTTAAAATTTGCAGGGATGGATATAGCGGCCTTTTTGGGTGGAATCGCAACCAACTACGAATCAAATTTTATAGCTAATGAAAAGCTTACGGATAACACCATTGCTGTAGTGGAAGCCGATGAATTTGACAGATCATTTCTAACACTGAATCCTAATATAGCTGTTGTAACATCTGCCGATGCCGATCATTTGGATATTTATGGAGATGCCAACAGTCTGCAAACTTCCTTCAAAGAGTTTATAAAGAAAGTAAAACAAACAGGCGAGCTTTTCATCAGTGAAAAAATAGCTAACGAGCTGGTCGATAATAAAACAGAATTAAAAGTAAATAAATATGGTATAAACCGGGGACAATTTTTTGCCAGTAATATCACCATGAGTAATGGGTTTTTTGTCTTTGATTATCGTGACGAGCTGCATAACATTGACAGTATTCGACTTGGTGTCCCCGGTTTTCATAATGTTGAAAATGCCACGGTTGCTATCGCTGTGGCGCTTAAATTGGGAGTAACTCCTGAAAAAGTAAAAGAGGCCATTGCCAACTACAAGGGCGTAAAAAGAAGGTTTGAATTTGTCATCAAATCAGAAAATTTGGTCTTTGTAGATGACTACGCCCACCATCCGGTGGAAATTGAGGCGTTTTTAAAATCTCTTAAAGCACTTTATCCAGACCGTAAAGTCACTGCGATTTTTCAACCTCATTTATTTTCCAGAACGCGAGATTTTGCAGATGGTTTTGCAGAAAGTTTGAGTCTTGCAGATGAGCTAATATTGCTCGAAATCTACCCCGCCAGAGAAGAACCCATAGAGGGTGTAAATGCTACTATGCTATTGGATAAGGTGACAGCAAAGTCAAAAGTGCTGTGCAGTAAAGAAGCTTTGGTCGATGAGTTGTCGGGTCGAAAATTAGAAGTGGTAGCTACCATAGGGGCTGGAGATATCGATAAGCTGGTAACACCGATTAGTAATCAATTAAAAAAGCAATACCATGTTGCGTAAAATCCATGTAACAAATACCGCCAAAATAATCATTGCACTAATTGTAGTCGCGGCTGTAATTGGATTTGCAGAGCGCAAAAACAATGGTAGTGTCTGTTCAGATATTGTAATCAAGATTGACAATCAACATAACAATTACTTTGTAGATGAGGCCGACATCATGTCTTTGATGACAGCTGGTGGCGAAGAGGTGATCATAGGGAATAGCTATGATGAACTCAACCTAAAGGCCATAGAACAGAGAGTAAATAAGGAGCCTTTTATTAAAGATGTACAGATATATAAGGATTTGAAAGGCAATATGTTGGTACATGCCGAGTTACGCAGACCTTATGCCAGGGTAGTTGGCAATGCAGGAAATGAGTATATAGCCATGGATGGTACATTTCTACCTGTTTCATCCAATTATACAACTCGCGCAATCATTCTTTCAGGGTCGTATTTTGATAAAAATGAACAGCCAGGTTTACTGACTACTGATCAGGGACAGAAACTATATGAGCTGCTAAATTTTATTTACAACGATAAGTTTTGGAGAGCTCAAATTGCACAAATAGATATTGACAAAGATTTGAACATGATCATGTACCCACAAGTGACTAAGCAAAAAATAGAGTTTGGTACACCAGATGATTATGTAGGCAAATTCAAGAAGTTAAAAATATTTTACAAACGGATATTACCTCAAAAGGGGTGGAACTATTATGAACGTGTGAATTTGGAATATAAAGATCAAATAATTGCAGAATAAATGAGTGAGGAGAAATTAGATATGAGATCTGAGAGAAGAGATGTATTGAATAATGAAATGAAGGATCTAAATACTAATGTCTCAAAACTAAATACTAATAACATACAACCACTAAAATAAATATTACAGCCATGGAAAATGACAAAATCGTAGTCGGCTTAGACATTGGTACAACCAAGATTTGTGCTATTGTTGGTCGCAAAAATGAATTTGGCAAACTAGAGGTCCTTGGAATGGGTAAAGCCGAATCAGACGGTGTTATCCGCGGGATCGTCACCAATATTGACAAGACTGTCAATGCGATTGAAAAGGCAGTGAAAGAAGCCGAAGATCAGTCAGGCATTGACATCAGAGTCGTAAATGTTGGCATTGCCGGACAGCACATCAAAAGTTCAATCCATCATGGAAGCATTACCAGAACTTCCAATGACGATGAGATCACTGTTGAAGATGTAAATCGTCTGACAAATGATATGTATCGTATCGTAATCCCTCCGGGTAGCGAGATCATACATGTAATGCCGCAAGATTATACTGTTGACTATGAAGACGGTATCAAAGATCCTGTGGGCATGTCTGGGGTGAAGTTAGAGGCAGATTTTCATGTGATCACAGCACAGACCAATGCTATTAACAACATCAATAAGTGCGTTAGAAGAGCGGGTCTTGATATTGAGAATTTGATTCTTGAGCCATTGGCATCAAGCATGGCCGTGCTAAGTGAAGAAGAGAAAGAAGCAGGTATCTGCCTGGTAGATATTGGTGGTGGTACGACTGATATCGCCATTTTCCATGACAATATCATCAGACATACGGCAGTCATCCCTTTTGGAGGCAACATTATCACTTCAGATATCAAGCAAGGCTGCATGGTGATGCAACATCAGGCGGAGACATTGAAAACTAAATTTGGAAAGGCAATCGCAGAAGAGGCAAGCCCAAATGAGATTGTATCGATTCCTGGTATAAGAAACAGAGCACCAAAAGAGATTTCTATCAAAAACCTCGCACACATCATAGAGGCGAGAATGGAAGAAATCATTGAGTTGGCGCATACAGAAATCATCACATCAGGTTATGAAAATAAGCTGGCAGGTGGAATAGTAGTAACCGGTGGTGGCTCACAATTGAGCTGCTTAAAACAACTGGTCGAGTATATGACTGGTATGGATGCACGTGTAGGTTATCCTAACGAACACCTGGGCAAAAGCAAAGTTGATGCTGTGAAGAGCCCAATGTATGCCACTTCTGTTGGTCTTGTTCTTTCTGGTTTCAGAGCCATTGATGAGAGAGAAAACATCTACAACGAAAGAAAAGCAAGTGGAAAAGTTGTGAGTCATAAAAAAGACGCAGCCAGAGGCGACTTTTTTAGCAAGATTCTCAATAAAACCAAAGGATTGTTGATTGATGATCTGGATGGTAAAAATGAATACTAAATAGATATGAGATGTGAGAGTAATAGACATGAGATTATCTCAATACTAATAGCTCAAATCTCAATACTAAGTGAACCACTAAAAAATTATTGTTATGTCTGAAAATGCATATAAGTTCGAAATCCCCAAACACCACAAATCGATCATAAAGGTCATTGGTGTAGGAGGGGGCGGTAGCAATGCCGTAAATCACATGTTTAACCAGGGGATCAAAGATGTAGAGTTCGTTGTCTGCAACACCGATTCCCAGGCACTCAAAAGTAGTGCTGTGCCAAACAAACTTCAGATTGGTGTAAACCTAACCGAAGGTCTTGGGGCAGGCGCTAACCCAGAAGTGGGTAAAAATGCTGCTTTAGAGAGTAAAGAAGATATTAGAGACCTGCTGGGTACTGATACCAAGATGGTATTTATCACGGCAGGCATGGGTGGAGGTACCGGAACGGGAGCTGCACCAGTGATTGCCAAAATAGCCAAAGAGATGGACATCCTCACTGTGGGTATTGTTACCGCTCCATTCGGTTTTGAAGGCAAAAAGAAAACAAGCCAGGCGACATTAGGTATCAATGCCCTGAAAGAAAGCTGTGATACAGTCTTAGTTATTCTCAACGATAAACTCAGAGAAATACATGGCAACCTTTCAATTGGTAACGCTTTCGCGCAAGCGGACAACATTTTAACAACTGCCGCCAAAGGTATTGCTGAAATCATTACCGTTGCAGGCTATGTAAATGTCGACTTTCAGGATGTGCGCACCGTAATGCTAGATGCCGGAGCCGCTGTTATGGGTTCAGCAACTACCAAGGGCGAAAACAGAGCACAGCGTGCAGCAGAGGAGGCACTTGCCTCACCATTGTTGGACAACAGAGACATTCATGGTGCTCAGAAGATATTGCTTTCGATTATATCAGGCGAACAGGCTGAGCTTCAAATGGATGAGCTTACTGAGATTACGGAGTACATTCAGGAGCAGGCAGGTGATGAAGCAGAGGTGATATTTGGTCACGGTGTTGATCCTGAGCTTGAAGACAGCATCAGAGTGACCGTAATTGCTACAGGTTTTGATGAAAATCAAAATAAAGAGCCAAGACAATCCTTCAGGTCAGAGGAAGACGATCGTAGAGTGTATGATCTCGATTCTACCAAACAGATAGATCTCTTCAATGCTGACAACTCTGTGAACGAATCGAAGCAGGAAATCACAAAGAAAAATGTAGACAGCAATACCTCGAATGATTCTTCTTTTGGTGAAAGAGGCTACTCATTCACGAGCCATGTCAACCATGAAGACAAATCTAACGATGACTTCGAAGGTGACAATGACCTATTTGGTTTGGACGATGAGTTTGAAATCGAAGAAAGCAGAACGGATCAGCATATCAATGAAGAAGGTATGATGGATGTGACGGATACAAGAGACAGACTCAAAAAGCAGGCTGATGAGCGTTTGGCTAAGTTGAAAGGCTTAAACAAAAGCGAAATGAATACGGATGAGTTTAAAGAGAAACTTGATGTACCTGCTTACTTGAGAAAGGATGTGAGATTACAGAATGTACCTCACTCTTCGGAGCCTCATGTATCGAAATACAATTTGAATGACGACAATCAAATTTTAGGAAACAATAAGTTTCTCCACGACAACGTGGACTAAATAAATGGCTTAATAATAATTTTTTGATGATTCTGGTTGACATCTACAGCATTATAAAACCGGCTTACTCCAATTCGTAGTGGTTGTTGGTTGTAATTTTTTGGCCGGTGCTGTGATGTCAAATTTTTTACAGACTCCCGAGGTGCGCCTCGGGAGTTTTTTATTGAAATACATGCCCTTACTAAGCCTATAAGGATTAGTAAGATTCAGAGCTTTGATGCGATTACCAATAGAATTAACTAAGTTTAAATATTTACAAACGACTACAATCGGAAAGTGTGTTATATTCGGTTGTTACCCTCAATTGTCCTCCGTAGATTATGAAGAGTAAACTCAAACTGAAAATTCCTATCTATCTGCTTTTTCTTGGAATTTTAGGGACGGTCGGACTGCTTTTCTGCACTTATACAGCAACTAGATACAATGAACTTGACAACCCAACTTTGGGACTCATTGGAACCATCATACTCCTCTTTTCAACTGGCTACCTAACAACTTATTCCTTTGGCAAACTTTTCCGGGAACTGGTAACAATCGAACTCAGTGAACGAGAACTGAAAGTATTCTACCTTTTAACTTTCAAAACCAAAGTAATTCCGTGGAACGAAGTAACTGGCTATCATATTTCTGCTATCATAACAGGGAGGTATCGAACTAAGATGGTTGAGGTTTTCACAATTCACACACGAACGGATGAACGAATTGATATTGTCCAATATTATAACAGGAACTACAACGAGCTTGTGAACGAAATCAAGAATCATACGAACAACTATCTTGGCTATCAACCCTACAAACAAGGAATTTTTGGACGGAGATATACGAACGAATATCAACAATAACTGAGAGTAACAATCACTATCGGTTATGTGCCAAACTGCCTCTTTGCCAGCGTCATCGGGACTTGCCCGCAGAAGTGCACCTTCTGTTATTTCATCGCTTTTGGATACTTCATGGGTTCTGGGTTTTTACTTTCTGAACGCAGTGCCTTGTGGATACCGTTGTGGTTGTGGTGCACTTCCGCTAGATTAGTGCTTTCAGCCAACTGCGGGCACACAAACCGATAGTTAGGCGTTAGACTTAATATGTCGTATTCTCCTCTTCTAAATCAACGAATGAAAGTAATTTTAAGTAGAAAAGGATTTGATAATCAGTACGGAGGACAACCTAGTCCTATTTTACCTGATGGTACTTTGTTGTCATTGCCAATACCGATGGTCGGTGAAGAACACTCTTTCGGTGATTTATCTCACAATTCTCTGAGCTATTTCGAAATCATAGGCAGTTTAAATCCTAAAACTAAATTAACCAAGAACACTAAATGTCATCTCGATCCTGATATTAGAAAAGGAGTTACTGAACGAAATAACGACTGGAAACCACTATTTGGTCAAGCGGATAGTTCATTAACACATTTGACAAACAATACAGTAGGCAAAAACGATTTATTCCTATTTTTTGGAACGTTTAGAGAAACTGAGATAATTGGAAATCAGATTAAGTACAAAAAAAATTCTCCTGATATACATTTGATGTATGGATATTTCCAAGTCAAAGAACTTCATACGGACTCTGATTATCTGAAAGAGCATTTTGCACATCACCCACATGCTAACGGACAATTTTTGGATAAAAATCAAAACGGAATATTTGAACCAAACGAAAGATTAAGTTTTGACGGTCAGATGGAAGGATCTGGAGTATTTTCTTTTAACAAAGAGCTAATTCTTACAAAAGATGGTCTTTCAAAAAGTAGATGGGAACTACCTGAATTTTTTAGAGAAGCAAAAATTTCATATCACTCTAATAACTCATTTAAAGAGAACTACTTACAATCAGCTGCTAAAGGACAAGAGTTTATTATTTCTCAATCTACTGATGTCGAAGAATGGTCAAAACGAATAATTGAAAAAGGAACTAACAAGTTCTGTTAATAAGAAACTCCATCCATGTTGGTGTTTTCACCAACATGTAACCTAACCTTAACCTAAAATTCCTCAACCTGGCGCAAGTGTCCACTTGTGCCCTATAATTAAAAAGAAGGATTTAAGATTCACCGGGTGACTCAAAGTCACCCGGTGAATTTATTCACTAAAACTTCACCAACTTCTCGGCTTGCTCTTTCAGTAAAGAAATGTATAGCTCATTAATCACTTCACCATTATCGAAATGGTCATCGATATGGGCGAGCTTTGGTTTTTGGGCGAGTACATGCATGCCGCAGTAGTTGAAGATGTCAGTGAGATGGCTCAGAGCTAATCCTGCGCCTTGTATACCTGAGGATACACCTACTAACGCACATTTTTTATCTCTAAAGCTGTTGGGGAACTCAAGGCCGTCAATAAAAGCTTTGAGCACACCAGGAAAAGAACCATTATATTCAGGTACCACAAAAACAAACTTTTTGCCTTCCGCCATCATAGTCCTGTATTTATTAAAGGCCTCATTTTTACCTGACATTTCGTACAAAGCCGAAAAGGTAAAGTCCTGAGGGAGGAGTTGAAGATCAATTATTTCAGCTTTTGCACCCAGATCTTTTAACAGTGCTTGGTAGACCAGGGCTATTTGATAGCTCATGGATGCCACACGATTTGTACCTGAAATGATAATTATCTCTTCACTCATATTATTCATTTGTTTTATCAATTAACTTTCCCCTGTTTTCTTCGCTTACATCAAGTATAGTTGGCCTGGTGCCTACAAAAATGAGATCACCTGTTGCTAATATGCGACCGGTTAGTGATTCAGTAGCATTTACGATAATATCATTGGTGCCTCTTTGAAAAACACTGACATCCTCTGCCATGAGGTTGGCCCCTTCAAACCGACCATCACCTGAGAAAAATCCTACTGTAAGATTGGTAACAGTACCTGTGATGTAATAGTTAGAAAGGTCGTTATTTACTATGACCAACTTATCTGCAGACAGTTCAAGCTCAAAATTACCACTGCTTTTTTCTGAGATTAATGTAAGGTCAGGGTAATTCAACATTCCATTCGACCTTATAATGCCACCACCATTTTGCCTGATACTTGTAATGTTCGGATGGGTGATCTCAACTACGGGCATTTCATACCTCCGGGCCCAATTACAGCTGTTGTTGTTGCTTATTGTAAGCAAGCCATCGATGACTTCGAAAGTGATTTCATCAGCTAAGTTTGCACCGGTTGTTAACCTTACTTGTTGAGCGTTACCTGATGTAATTACTACTTCAAACTCATTATTTATAGACAATGAGCTAAAGGGCGCAGTCATTACAGTGGCGACAACCTCATCTCCTCTGGTTTTAAGGCAATCGGGTACGTTTGCATTGTCACAACCAGACAAAACACTAAGGATACATATGACTACAAACAATTGTTTCATTTAAACCTCCAGCCAATTGCAAATTCCGCTGCCTCAGCCCTCGCATGATGAGATTTCACGCAGAGTGAGGCAAAAATTTTGTCGTTAAAGTATCGTCTTACTCCCGCTCGAATGTACACCGATGTAAATGGTTTATATGGGTCATACACATAGTAGCCAAGCTGAGTCATCATAGAAAAATCACCCAATACCAACTCATGACTGAGCGCTATACCAATCCGGTTAAAGTCTGGTTTTGATTCACCTACCAGTTCCGTGTCAAATGCTACTTCTCTCTTTAGACTTTCTGAGTAGAACCACTCTACTGCCAGGCCCAATTTACTCTTATGGTTGAGTGTTTTGTCAGCCAGTGCCGAAAGTACAAAGAATGGGTAACTACCGGCATTTATTTTCACGGCCTCATGCATACCAAAGCTCAAAGTAGCTGTGTACCCTAACCCGCTATTATCAATGGGGTCATTTTCATGGTAGTTATAAGTATATTCCTTTTGTCTTAAAGAGTAGGCTATACCTGTGTTGAAACTAATGGTGTTAATACCAGAATTTGGTTTTTTAATAGAGCCATTTGAAAAATGTGTTAGCGAAATTGAGTTGAGCCAGGCTAGCTTATTAGTGATCTGGTACTGATGCTGCAATTGCATTGAGATACCAAAGTTGATGTCAGTACCCATCACATTGTTTTGGTTGTTAGTTTCTTTGTGATATTTATTGGTGTTATATCCGATCCCAAGACCAACGTGGTATTTCCACCGACTCCTGGCCATACGGTTTCGGGTAAAATATATGTTGTAGTAGGGGATAAGTGCAATTGATTTCCCTATGCTCGGATTTTTGTAGTCCAAAAATATCAGGGAAAGCCCCGCCTCCGGATAGTTATATCGTTGGTGCCAACGCTTGTCCCCCATGGTTTGCCGTATCAGAGTAGCTCTTATGCCTTGAGGGTGTGAAGCCACAAGATGTGATATCTGCTTTTTGTGCTTCATAATAAAACCATGCATATACTCAACGTGTAATATGCGCTCGCCCTGACCAGAAAATTGTGCTATGGCTAGTGATGGAATGAAAAGCAGTATTGCAATAAGTATTTTCAAGAGCACATTGTTTTGACCTGCGAAATTAGGCCAATTGGGCGACTAGTAAAAATCCTTGACCTTTTCCAAATCCTCAGGGGTATCTATACCAATGGAATGGTACGCTGTGTCATTTACTTTGATAATATAGCCATTTTGTAGCCACCTGAGTTGCTCCAGAGATTCGGCTTGCTCCAGACTTGAAACTTCGAGTTTGGTAATTTTAGCCAGGACATCCGTTCGGTAGGCATATATACCAATATGTTTAAAATAGTCATGATTACCCGTCCAGTTATTTTTTGGAGCGGTACGATTATAGGGAATGGGCAATCGGCTGAAGTACAATGCCTTTTTATGATCATCAAAGATAACTTTCACCACATTGGGGCTAAGTAGGTCATCTTCCTTGTCAATTTTTTTGGCCAGTGTGGCCAGTTGGGTTTTGCCATCAAGTATTTGAGAAAGCTCAGTGATTTGCTTTGGATTAATAAAGGGCTCATCGCCTTGAATATTAATGACATATTCAAATAGCTGATCGAACTTCGAGTAGGCCTCGTAGCACCGATCTGTACCACTTTGATGATCTTCTCTGGTCAGAATTACTTTACCGCCAAAAGACTCTACTTTTGCTGCTATTTCATCATGATCTGTAGCCACTACCACTTCAAGCAGGCTTTTACATTTTTTTGCTTGTTCGTACACCCGCTGTATCATCGACTTACCACCAATATCAGCCAGGGGCTTTGCCGGAAATCTGCTAGAGGCATACCTGGCAGGTATTACACCCAGAATTCTTGTTTTACTCATCAATACGTACTTTTAAAGAAGTCCCTTCATCACTAACAACAACCACATCTTTGTCCTTATCAATGTAGTCGCCTCGGGTGTAGGCATCATATAATTCACCTTCAATATTGATCTTACCACTTGGTCGTAATACCGTATATGTGGTGCCTTTCTTACCCACCATAGACTCTTTCTTGAAATTAGAAGTATAACCTTCATCGCGAGACATGGTATCGGTCAAAGCTATTCTTGAGAAAATTTTAGTATTGGTGAGGCGCACGCCCCCAATAAACAGCAAAGCCACACTGCCCAGCATGCCAGCCAGGGTAACGGATACAGCTAAAAATACTTTTTCAAAAGGCACAAAAGTGAAATCGAAAGTATCGTTGTTGAGCATAACCAGCACTAAAGAGCCTACCGTAAAGAAAATACCCAGGATGCCAGCGATTCCAAACCCTGGTATTACAAATATTTCCAACGCAATGAGTATGATGCCTATAAAAAAGGCGATAATCTCCCAGTTTTCGGCCAGTCCATTTAAATAGTAAGGTACAAAATAGAATATCAGAGCAATTCCGGCAGCAAGTATAGGGAAACCTACACCTGGTGTTTGAAGTTCAAACCAGATACCGCCAACAATTACTAAAATGAGTATACCACTGATAAAAGGGTTTAAAAAAAAGGCAATTACTTTTTCTGTCGCACCAAGTTTGAAGGTGGTAATTTCATAGTCTTCAACACCATTTACTTCTAGTATTTGCTCAATAGAATTCATTTTGCCTTCACAAAATCCATATTTTATGGCTTCATTGGTAGAAAATGTGATTACATTCCCCGCCTTTGAGATACTGTCAATCTCAATCGACTCGTCCACCATACCTTCAGCAATACGAGGATCCCGGCCTTTTTCTTCAGCCAGCGAACGCATGGTACTTCGCATGTAAGATTGGTATTTGTCAGGGGCGGCTGCACCATCAGCGGTAACTACCGTGGCTGCTCCGATGTTAGAGCCGGGAGCCATATATATGCTATCACAAGCTATGGAAATTAACGCACCGGCAGAGGCCGCGTCTTTATTGATAAATACCCAAACGGGCTTTTCAAAATTGAGAATACGCTCTACAATATCTTTGGCGTCAGTCACTGCGCCACCATAGGTATCCATTTCAATCACTACATAGTCTGCTTCAGTCTCATCGGCATGTTTTAGCGCAAGCTCAACATAGCGATTCATACGCGGGTCAATTTCTGCCTTTATTTCCATTACCATCACTTTTGATTGTCCCAAAAGACTGGTACTGAGCAACGAAAAACACAGAAAGGTTAATAATCTAAGCATACTATATAATTACGAAATCTATGGCCTAATTTTGGTTAAATTAACGAATATTTCGCATGGCGAGAAAGCCCCCTCTTAAGTTTTCCTATGAGACCAAACAGAATATTTGGAAGATTCATGCCTTTCCTGAGTCGAAGTATCTCATTTTAGAACTCAGAGACCAGGAGACACTACAGGTCACTTTCGATATTTTAACACTGGCTGGGGAGGTGGTTGTTCAACAAATTAGATTTGAGGAGGACTGGTGGATCAGTGTGGAACAAATTATTAATAATGAAGCCATTTTTTACACATTCGATAGTGCCGGAAATCCTGAAGTAAAATCACTCATTGCATTTGACATTTCAAAGAGCAAAACTAAATGGACCAAAGAGCCCTTTGACCTGGCAGCGTATTTAAATGAAAATGGGGGTGATAAAAATATTAATGTGTCAAATCCGTTTCATTACAGTCAGGGTTCTGAGTACTTTAAGACGGTAGAAAACTTCATAAAACAATTCTTAAATGTACATATTACCCGAGGAGTTGATTACATGGAATATAAGTCTAACGTACTTATTTCTTATTTTATCGAAAGTGAAGAAAAATTGGTCAATAAATTGCTGGTAATCAATGAAAACAAGGAGGTATTACTACATGAAGAGTTGGGTATTTTTGACAATGGAATAAGTGACAATAACTTCTTCATTATTAATAACACGCTTATCTTTGTAAAAGCATTTAGGGAATTTTTTATGTACGATATATAGCTATGAGAATCATTTTATTCATCACATTTTTCGGATTTGCCCTGTCATCTTATGCATCAAATTATACTCCGGTAGACTCGGTGGGTATAGAAGAAGTTAATGGGAAAAAGTACATACTACATAAGGTAGAGTCAGAAGAGACTTTGTATTCACTTTCAAGGAGGTATAATGTATCGATTCCTAAAATTATTGAGAGTAATCCTCCTACCGAATTTGGTTTGGAAGTGGGGCAAATTATAAAAATTCCATTGAGTGAGAAGAGGGTAAAGAAAAATAAACCTGAGAAAGAGAATACACGCGATGTTTCAGATAGGCCAGCTCCTGCTAAAGGCCTTACACATACTGTTAAGGCGAAGGAAACCTTATTTTCCATTTCGCAGATGTACAGTGTTTCTGTAGATCAAATAAAGGCATGGAACCAGTTAGAATCTAATAGTATAGATATTGGCCAGGTGCTCGTGGTAGGTACTGGCCAGAAGGAGGGTAATAATACTGAAGAAAGTGATTTAAATAATAAGACCTTAGAAAAGTCGAATGCAACAACACATACTGTTGAGCAATCTGAGACATTATATGCTATTTCCAGAAAGTACAATGTAACGATAGACCAACTTAAGGAGTGGAACAATTTAGCGTCTAACGAAATAAGCATTGGTCAGCAATTAGTGGTTGGAAAAGCTGAAAGACCAGTGCAAATGAGCGACTCTTTAGTAAATGCTGTTGATAATGCTGAGTCTGCATTAGCTCAAACTACCGATAAGAAAACCGTAAAAGAAAATCGGTCAATGGTAAACCCGATTATTACAGATAAATCGACCTCTGTAAACTTTGAAGAAGTCGTGGAGTCGGGCTTGGCAGCTCTTATAGAAGGCTCTGAAAATACACGCAAATACTTAGCACTTCACAGGACAGCCAAAGTGGGTACTATTATGCGAGTTAAGAATGAAATGAACGATCAGGAGGTGTTTGTGCGTGTATTAGGGAAACTGCCTGATACGGGAGTGAATGAGAATGTGGTACTACGTATATCCAAATCGGCCTATGACAGGCTGGGCGCTATTGATAAAAAGTTTAGGGTAACCATTACCTACATTCCTTAAATGAAGGATAAAAAGGCATTAAAAGACTTTCTTGATTTAAAGTTTAATCAGTACAATAATACTGATTTTATTGGGCCTGATCCGGTTTCAATTCCGCACCAATATACAAAACTACAAGATATTGAGATTACTGGCTTTTGGGCAGCCGTGTTGGCCTGGGGTCAAAGAAAAACGATCATCAATAAGTGCAATGAGCTGTTTGGTCTCATGGACAATGCACCGTATGATTTTATTATAAATCATTCCGAAAATGACCTGAAGAAGTTATTAGATTTTAAACACCGCACATTCAACGCTACGGATACACTTTATTTCGTAGCGTTTTTCAAATGGTTTTACAGTGAATATGATAGCTTAGAAAAGGCCTTTACCATGTCAATGAGTAAAGCTGATGATCATATCGGTAATGGCCTCATGGGTTTTCATAATCTGTTTTTTAGCTTATCCGATTATCCTCGGAGAACTAAGAAACATATAGCAACGCCAGCAAGAAATTCAGCCTGCAAGCGTATCAATATGTTTTTACGTTGGATGGTGAGACATGACAACAAAGGCGTAGATTTTGGCCTATGGGAACAAATTAAACCATCTCAGTTGATTTGTCCCTGTGACCTCCATGTTGATCGGGTGGCAAGAAAGCTGGGACTAATACAACGCAAGCAAACTGACTGGCAAACAGCCCTTGAACTAACTCAGAATTTAAGGGAATTTGATCCTGAAGATCCGGTTAAGTATGATTTTGCTTTATTTGGATTGGGTATAGAAGAGAAGTTTTAGATGCTAGCTTTTGAGTCGTCAGACCACTCAAAGTGGTCAGACGACTAGAAATTCTAAATTCTAGAATCTAAAATCCAATTACCAGCTTGAAGGATCAGATCTCCAGCTTTCTAAAGTCTCTAACTGCTCTTCTTTAATTTCACCTTGTTTTAAGGCCTCTTCTAACAGAAAGTTATAGTTGCTTAAACAAATTAAAGGAATGTCAGCTTCCTCAAAGTTTTTATCAGCCAAATCAAATCCGTAGGTAAAGATAGCAGCCATACCCATCACTATGAACCCTGTCGCCTTTAAAGCTTCTGCGGCTTTCAATGAGCTTCCTCCGGTTGATACAAGATCTTCGATCAAAACTACTTTTTGACCTTTTGTTATTTTCCCCTCAATCATATTTTCCATTCCGTGTCCTTTTGGCTTAGATCGTACATAGACAAAAGGAATATCCAAAGCATCTGCAACAAGAGCACCTTGAGGTATACCGGCAGTGGCTACACCACCTATTGCCTGTACATCTGGAAAACGCTTCTTTATAGCATCTACTAATGCATTCTTTATAAAGCTTCTTGTGTCTGGGAAGGATAAGGAAAGTCTGTTGTCACAGTAGATAGGACTATTCCAGCCCGAACTCCACTTAAAGGGCTGATCGAGATTTAGTTTGATAGCACCTATTTCTAATAAAAGGGCCGCTATTTCACGGCCTGTTGATTTAGTTTGATTTGCTTCAACCATGATGCGAATTTATTGATTAAAAAAACTAAATTCTATTGGCGTACCCATAATTTTTTGATTCATTTGTGCTTTCACATGCTTTAAATTTTTGCATGAACCTATTCATCAACGACATTCCAGTAATGATTATCAGGGCTTCTGAGAAACCTGATAAGAGTCAGTTCAACCACATCATTAATGCTTCTCACGAGCCAATTACATTAGCCAAGCTATTAAACAGGGTTTGGATAAAACATGCTGGTCAGGAAGATATTGATAAACTACTCGACTTATTGGATACAACCAGCCCTCGTGGACTGATCTCTCTAACCCTAACCGTTCATGACTATGAGCTGATTAAAGAGTTTATCAAAAAGAAATTTAAGGTCATAAAGGCTGCTGGTGGTGTGGTACGAAAAGGCGATAAGATTTTAATGATCTATCGCATGAAAAAATGGGATTTACCAAAAGGTAAACTGGATAAAAAAGAAAAGATAAAAGACGCGGCTGTCAGGGAGGTAGAAGAGGAGTGTAATGTAAAAGTGGAACTAAAGGGCAAACTGTGTACCACCTGGCATACTTATACCATGAAACGCAAGAAGATCATTAAGCGTACGACATGGTATAATATGAAAGTCTTGAAAGACAACAAGATGAAGCCTCAACTTGAGGAAGATATTGAAGAGGTACGCTGGATGACTCCCAAGGAGGTGTTTCACGCACTTCAAAATTCATATAAGTCTATAATCTTTGTTTTCGATGAATATTTCAAACATAGAAAAGCAAAAAAAGAAGCTAAATCGAATATGGTAAAAAATGGTTAACATCACCGCCATATTTATGCACCTCCCTGATAATAGTAGAATTTACCGCAGCCAGCTCTGGTGAAGTAATCAAAAAGACTGATTCCAAGTCATCATTAAGGTATCGGTTTACCTGAGAGATACTGTTTTCATACTCAAAATCTGTAGTGTTTCTCAACCCTCTTAATAGAAATTTAGCACCTAAACCTTTTGCGTATGAAGCTGTGAGCTCGTTATATACAACTACCTCTATGCTGTCTTGATTTTTAAATGTTTCATTGATTTTTTCAACCATAAAATCTATATCGAAATACCGATTGTGTTTCTTCGTGTTATGGCCAATAGCAATGATTACTTTGTCGAATAGCTTAAGCCCTCGTAATACGATATCCTCGTGACCCTTAGTAAACGGGTCAAATGAGCCTGGAAAAATGGCTGTTCTTTTCATACTTAAGCTAGTTTAGTCGCAAAGATGTGTGCTGTACAAGTCAAAAAAGTGATGATCTTGTACCTCATCAAAGATAAACCCATAATCAAGATACTCAGGACGGGCACCAAACGAAATGTTTTTCACGAATTTGTAGAACTCGTTGTAGTGAGGTGATTGTTTACCAATATATCCCCACATGATTACATCGCTCGATTTTTGATTCTTATTCAAACCTTTCATTACAAGCATGATATACTTGATGTAGTCATTAAACTGCTTGATGGTGAATTGGTTGTAATATTCTAGTTTGCCATTCTTGAGCGTGGTTACATGTAGTTTAAAACGATCTATATATAAGTAGATGGTGTCTGGCTTAGCACTTTTAGAGAAGTTAATAACTCCTTCTATCAAAGCACTAGACTGGTGAATAAAACCAAGCTCTGCATTAGGGTACAGGCCTTTCAACCAGTTGAGAATGTTTTTATTGACAGCAAACACGCAGATAGCATCTGACTTGATGTGTTTGTAATAGAGTATTTCTTCTGTTTCTTCGTTAATCCTGCTGTTTAACCTTAAATAATCTGCAGCGGCATCCTTAACGAAAAGCGAAGAAGGTACCAGTGAAAACTTTTTGCTCTTAAACGAGACCCTTACGTTTTTCCAAAATCCGGCCATTAATAAATGATGGTCGGCAAAGAGTGATTCGAGTAATTCCTGAAGGGCAGAGTAAGAAGATACTTTGGCTAAAACGAAGTCTTCTAAAAGTAGGCAACGATTGTTTCTTGAGTCTATTACCGAAAGCTGTAGGTCACGTGTCCCTATTTGGATGAGTAGGTTGTAGTGATGCAGCGCATCAACATCAAACTTCTCGTCCTTTATTTTCTTTATTAACTTATAGCCAATCGTTGCCGTATCCAAATCTTTATTATTCCCAGTTACCTGTTGTAGTTACGTCAGTTTTTGATCCAAAACGAAGAGGCTTCTTATTTTTCGCTTCATTGTCTTCGTCACGAGCCGGATTAAACGGCTTCGGGTTTTTCACTTCAATAACATCTACAAGTACGCCATTTTTATCGATTTCTGCAGCGTATATGTCAAATTTCACATCATCATGGCCGGGAACGTATGCAATGCGATCGATATTTATATTAGGATCAAATTTATTTTCTACAATAGACATTAAAAGGTCGCCTTTAATTACCTCGTCTCCAACAGAAACAGGCTCCACTCTGGTGATTGTACCACTATTTTTAAATTTGTGTGTTACCATCTTACCATTTTGATCTAAAGTGTAAGCTTTATTTCCCTGCGCTACCTGATCACCAAGCTCATAAGCAAAGCCTTGAAAGATACCATTGTTAGCCGCGTTGATGTTATAAGATTTCTTGAAAATTCTCTCTTTAGCTGGAATGATACCTAAAGTGTCAAAAGTTACAATTGAGCTATCTGCGCCATAACTTAAGGTTACAACTCTCTCTTTTCTCTGAACGATAGGAAAGCTGTCGTATTTTATAAAATTGATCAATTTATCCCAATCGCTAGTATAGTTTCCTTTTACCTCCTGGTAAACGATTTGTGCTTCTTTGATGAACTGAAGCTTTTCAATAATTGCAGCCTCTCTAGACTCAATCATTTCGCGCTCATCGATCGAAGATTTGATGCCACTACCCAAGTAGTAAGCTAGTCCTAAACTTGCAAGTAAGAATATTATGGATAAGATTTTCGTAGTATTCATCTGTTAGGCATTTTTTTGATGCAATAATAAATATTTTGTGATGTAAAACATATTAATGAATGCGCTATTTTATGGAATTATCAACAAAATTTAAAATAACCACGCATATTTAAAAGAGATTTTACATCAGAAAGATTTTGTAAGCAACTGTGTAACTTGTCTTTGTTTATAACTGCGATTTCTTCGAAAGTCACAAATTTCACCTCTGTTATGATCTGATCCCGTTTATTATGCTCCGGATCATAGCCTTTATACAATGTCCCTCCGGTTTGGTCAACTTCAAAAAAGAGCTCAACAGCGTGTAAAGGTTTTTGAATATGCTCATTGCCAAAAAGAAATCCTTTCACCTCAATTTCAAGGCCTGTTTCTTCCATGAATTCTCTTTTTAATGCGCTTTCGGCACTCTCCAGATAATCTACACCACCACCCGGAGGTACCCAGAGTTCATTTGAGGTGCCAACACCTTTATGTTTTACAAGTAATAATTTACCATTTTTAATACAAATTCCACAGACTCTCAAGCGAAGTTTATGGCCATATGTAGAAACAACATTCTTTTCCATATCACCAATATAACTACTTCCTATAAACTCTTGTATTCATATATTTGTGGTTATGACCAAAATGACAAAAGTTGACTTTAAATCACGTATAGATAAATTTTTGGAGAGACAGCACTTTATGAAGCATATCGGCTTCTCTCTTAATGTAATCGAAGAGGGAAGAACTGAAGGCTGGCTTGATATTGAGCAAAGGCATCACCAACAAAAAGGGTTTGTACATGGCGGAGTGATAGCTACGGTGGCCGATATTGTTGCTGGGTTTGCTGCCTATACCATGGTTCCCGAAGATCATCATGTGGTGACAGGTGAGCTCAAGGTGTCATATTTCAACCCGGGTATAGGTGATAAATTACATGCAATAGGGTATGTGGTAAAATCAGGCAGAAAGATCAATTTCTGTGAAGCGGAGGTTTGGTGTCACGATGGAGATAGTAAAAAGTTGATTGCCAAAGCGTCAACTTCTATGATCACTGTTTTTCCTGAAGATGTTAAGCAGCGTTAGATGCCGCTTGCTTCTGATATACTGGTTAATAAATTTCCTTACACACCTACCGATGGCCAGCTAAAATTATTTTCTCAGGTAGATAAGTTTTTGAATGAGAAAGAGCGCCCGGTACTGCTGATAAAGGGTTATGCAGGTACGGGAAAGACCACCGTAGTAAGTGCGCTTACCAAGGTACTGCCACTTTTCAATTTCAAGTTTTCATTGCTGGCACCTACGGGTAGAGCGGCAAAGGTGATGTCTTCTTATGCTAATAGATTGGCTTTTACTATCCATAAAAAAATCTACAAGCAAACCGCTGAAGATGGGGGAGGTCCACAGTTTAAAAGTCAGCGAAACTATGCCAAAAACACTGTTTTTATAATTGATGAGGCTTCTATGATCAATGAAGAAGGAGGTAGAGGATTACTGACCGATTTAATCAATTACGTTTTTGCAGATAGTTCTAATAAACTCATACTTATTGGTGATTTTGCACAGTTACCTCCTGTTGGTCAATCGGTGAGTCCGGCTCTTGATAAGGAGCATCTCCATTTTAATTTTCACACGACAGTTTTCGAATCAGTTTTAACTGAAGTTACACGGCAAGCCGAAGGCTCGGGTATCTTAAAAAATGCCACAAATCTTAGGCAACAGTTGGAGAGCAAGAAGCCTGCAATTACCATTAGAACAAGTGGAGAGAAGGATATTTTTCGGATGACGGGAGAGCGTATGGAAGAAGGCTTGAGGTACGCTTATGATAATTTCGGGGTCGAGAATGCGATTATTATTTGCAGATCAAATAAGCTGGCAAATAATTATAATCAGTATATCAGGAACAGGATACATTTCTATGAGTCTGAATTAGAGGCTGGTGAGTTTTTGATGATTGTCAGAAATAACTATTTGTATGTGGCTGGTGACACACCAGGGAATTTTCTGGCCAATGGTGACTTTGTGCAGGTTGAGAAGATTGTAAATTTCGAAGATATGTATGGCTTGCGATTTGCAACCTTACAATTGCGCCTGGTTGACTATCCAGATGAACCCAGCTTTGAAGCTAAGGTAATGTTAGATACGCTGCATAGTGAAACCCCCTCGTTGGCACCTGAAGAAAATAAAAAGCTCTATGAGCAGGTTAAAGAAGATTATGCAGATTTGGCTACTGTGAAGGAAAGAAAAGAGGCAATAAAAAACGATCCCTACCTCAATGCCCTACAGGTGAAATTTTCCTATGCATTGACTTGTCATAAATCACAGGGAGGTCAGTGGCCCGTGGTATTTGTAGACCAGGGGTTTATTAATATCGAAGAGATAGATAAAGACTATGTGAGATGGCTATATACAGCTATGACCCGAGCTACTGAGCAGCTGTTCATGGTAAATTTTGACCAGTCATTTTATCAGTAACTGTTAAAAAAAAGTTAATAATGTTCTATAAATCTTTTTTCAGGAAATTGCGTTGCATATTAGCGTACAGGCAAGATTGTTGTATGTGTATTCAATAATATATATTTGTGAAAAATTAAATACGAGGATAGATATGAAGACTTTAATAATTTTTGTTTTTAGCATTTTTACAATAGCTGGAGCGGTTGCTCAAGAGGCTGCTGAAGAAAGCAGTTCTTCAGGCCCGATAATGAGTTTTGAAGAAGATAAACATGATTTTGGTGATATATTCCAAGGGGATAAAGTAGAGCATGTATTTGAGTTTGAAAACACTGGCAATGAGCCATTAATCATAACCAATGTACAAACGACTTGTGGATGTACGGCACCAGAGTGGCCAAGAGATCCTGTAGCACCAGGGCAATCAGGTAAAATTAAGGTTGTATTCAATAGCACAGGTAAAATGGGCCGTCAGAATAAAGTGATTACTGTGGTTAGCAATGCAACAAGCCCACTAAATAGAGTGACGATTGTAACCAACGTACTTCCCAAAAAGGAGGATGGTAAATAGAAAATATAAATCATTAAATATTGGGGTTCGTCTTTTAAAGACGAGCCTTTTATGATGGTCTGTGAGACACAGACCATGGGAAGTATCTATTCACCGGGTGGCACTAAATGTTAGACTCAACCACCCCAAGATAAAAAACACACCACCAATTGGAGTTATAGCTCCCAACCATGTGATACCCGTAAGGCAGAGCAAATATAATGAGCCGCTAAAAATCAAAATACCTAGTAAAAAGGCATAACCAGCTCTTTTTACCCAAATGCTTTGATTGAGGGGAAGTAAAATTGCTGTACCGAATACTGCTAAAACGTGTATCATATGATAAAGCACGGCAGTTTGATATGTATCTAGCCTGTCTGTTTCCATCAGATGGTCTTTAAGTGCATGCGCTCCGAATGCACCAAACCCAATACCTATGGCACCCAAAATACCAGCCGTAATTAATAGGAATCTGTTACTCATTAGTCTCGTGCTCCGAAAATTTTACTACCTACCCTAATCATAGTGCTGCCTTCCTCTAATGCAATTTCATAATCCTGACTCATACCCATAGACAGCTCACTCATTTCAACATTTTGAGGGAGATTCATGTTTCTACACTTATCAAAAAGGCTCTTTAAATATTGAAATTCCTTCCTGACCCTTTCTTGATCATCTGTAAAAGTGCCCATCCCCATTAGCCCCGTGATCTTTACGTTTTCGTAAGTTTTGATTTGCTCAGAATTAAGCAATTCGTCCAATTCTGCTTCGTCTAATCCAAATTTAGATTCTTCTTTTGCGATATGAATCTGAAGCAGGCATTCAATCACTCGTTCATTTTTACGTGCTTGTTTATTTACTTCTTTGAGTAATCTGGGGCTGTCTATCGAATGTATCATATGCACAAATGGAGCTATATACTTTACCTTATTCCGCTGTAAGTGTCCAATCATGTGCCATTGAATATCGTCAGGCAGTTGGTCGACTTTTTCAGCCATTTCCTGTGCGCGATTTTCGCCAAATATTCTTTCGCCAGCATCATAGGCCTCTTGTATCATCGATACTGGCTTGGTTTTACTCACAGCTACCAACTTACATGGCTTATCAGATAAATAATTTTTGAAATCTTTGATATTGTTTTTGATATCCATATTATAGTTTTAAAATCACAGTGGGAATTTGACACAAAATAAAAGATTTTAAGCGACAGGCATGCCTTTATTAGGGACTTTATTAAAAAAGGGAATCAGGATCAGGGAGAGTTTAGAGCAGGAGTATAGCAATCCTTTCGAACTACAAAAACTAGAGCTAAAAAAGCTTCTTATTATAGCTTCAGGTACGCAATTCGGTGAGAATTATAATTTTAAAGAGGTACTTAAAAGTTTTAAGAAAGATGACTATAAAGCATTTTTTGAAACATTTAAGTCTAACGTCCCAATACATAACTACAATAAAATTTATAGTGATTGGTGGTATAAAGCCAAACAAGGTAAAAATGATGTTTGTTGGCCTGGCAGACTAAAATATTTTGCATTAAGTTCAGGTACTTCAGAAGCCAGCTCTAAGTACATACCGATCACCCGTGATATGCGGAAGGCCATTCAAAAAACGAGCATTAGGCAGATACTAACACTTTCTAAATACGATCTGCCTTCTGAAGCATTTCAAGGAGGTATGTTGATGCTTGGGGGAAGCACGCAATTAAATAATAGAGGAAGTTATTTTGAAGGTGATCTCAGTGGCATTCAGGCTGCCCAATTGCCTTTTTGGTTTCAGCATTTTTATAAACCGGGTCGTAAAATAGCCAAAACTCGTGATTGGGATGAAAAGCTGGATGAAATATGCCGAAAAGCTCCTGATTGGAATATAAACATCATTGTTGGTGTACCCGCCTGGATTCAAATCTTAATGGAGAAAATATTAGCTTATCATCAGGTAAGTAATATCCATGAAATATGGCCTAATTTATCTGTTTATGTACATGGAGGCGTTTCATTTGATCCTTATAGGAAGGGGTTTGAAAGGCTGTTGGGTCGTGAGATCTATTATATTGAGACTTACCTGGCAAGCGAGGGGTTTATTGCCTTCCAAACCAAACCCAACCATCGGTCGATGAAACTGGTATTGAATAATGGTATTTTCTATGAGTTCGTACCTTTTGTAGAAGAAAACTTCGATGAAAATGGTGAAATAAGGCAAAATGCCAAAACAGTAATGGTCGATGAAGTAGAGGAGGGTAAAGAATATGCACTGTTACTATCATCATGTGCCGGTGCCTGGAGGTATATTATTGGAGATGTAATAAAATTTACCTCAAAAGTAGATGCTGAAATAGTGATTACCGGGCGAACTAAGCATTTTCTAAGCTTATGCGGAGAGCATTTGTCAGTTGATAATATGAACAAGGCGGTGCAATTAGTCGCTGAAGATTTAAATGTAGATATACCCGAATTTACAGTTGCAGGCATACCTTATAAGACACTATTTGCACATCATTGGTATCTGGGTACTGACAATACCGATATCGATGTCAAAGTAGTAAAACAAAAACTAGATCAGAGACTTAAAGAGCTTAATGACGATTATGCAGTAGAGCGTAGTGCTGCATTAAAGGAAGTTTTTGTTGATATACTTCCTGTCAAAAAATTTTATAACTATATGGAGTCTAAAGGTAAAGTTGGAGGGCAAAATAAGTTTCCGCGTGTGATGAAGAAAACCCAACTGGAAGATTGGGAGACTTTCATTAAGAATTCCTAAGCAATGGTTGTTGTCAATGGACTTGTATTTGGATTCGTGCTGGCAGTACTCATTGGTCCTGTTTTTTTTACGTTAATCCAGACGAGCATAGAAAAAGGCTTTAAAAAA
Source organism: Fulvivirga sp. (assembly GCA_965227525.1). Lineage (GTDB taxonomy): Bacteria > Bacteroidota > Bacteroidia > Cytophagales > Cyclobacteriaceae > Fulvivirga. The sequence goes on from OZ245762.1 coordinate 1,818,913, forward strand.
GCCATGCTAGTTGCTCTAGGCATAGTATTTAGCGATATATCATATATACTGCTAGCTTATTTCGGTGTCTCTAAATATTTGAAATCTTCGGGCCACGATGCCAGTGTAGCATATGTTGGAGGAGCTATATTATTGGCGTTCGGTTTGTTTAACCTTATGCGGGCTCGACAGCATATTGTAATTACTCGAGAAGCTATTAATGCCAAAGGATTTTTTCGTTATATCGTAAAGGGCTTTTTAATCAATGGGATCAGTCCTTTTGTATTGATTTTTTGGGTGGGGGCGATGAGTTTAGCAACAGCAAAATATAAATATAGCGGAGATGAGCTGCTGTTGTTTTTTGCTGTCATTATAGTAGTTGTGATCGCAACAGATCTTCTTAAAGCCTATTTGGCCACTCGTTTGAGGAAATTTTTTACACCAAGACTTTTTAAAATACTTAACCTTGTTGTTGGTATTGCCTTATGTCTTTTCGGACTGCGAATGCTTGCTTTTGATTTGATTTGAGAGATCGTATCACAAAGGGGCTCAAAACCTCACTAAGAGTATGCTCTTTGAGTTACTTAGAGTAAGTATTCTTTGTGGCTCTTTGTGCAACAAGCAATTCCGGTTCGTTTGAAGTTATAGGCCTTAACAAAATTAATCCTGTAAGACGTTGGTGATAAATGTTGACTTTAGCAGCATCCAAAGCAAAAATAACACGGCCGCCCACATGAGATAATAGCGATAAAAGTCCGTTGTATCCTTATACTTGGTCTCTTCAATTTCAGCTTTTTCATAGGAGTCAATCAGTTCAAATACACTTTGTAATGCCTGGTTATCTGATACTCTAAAAAATTGGCCTTCTCCAATTTTGGCAATTTCTCTAAGTGTAGTCTCGTCCATGGTATTTTCTACCATACGCGGTCTGCCAAAGAAGTCTTTGCCAAAAGGTACTTTACCTTCTCGGCCAATGGCAATTGTATAAATCTTAATACCGTAGGCAGCGGCTAACTTAGCGGCTGTGATCGGGTCTATATTACCTGCAGTATTGTCGCCATCGCTTAATAAGATCATTACTTTTGAGGTAGATGTAGACTCACGCATTCTATTGGTAGATACCGCAATCGCACTGCCGATGGCAGTACCTCTGTTTTCGATCATCTCAAAATCTATATCTTCGATGTGAGCTTTCAACAAGTCGTAATCTGTAGTAAGTGGTGATAAAGAATAGGCGTCACCTGAGAAAATCACCATGCCGATGCGGTCCTGAAATCGACCGTCAATGAAGTCATTAGCCACATTTTTTGCTGCTTCAAGTCGGTTTGGCTTAAAATCTTCTATCTGCATAGATTGAGAAATATCAATGGTGAGCATGATATCAATACCTTCAGTATATTGAACAACCCGCTGATTTGTTTTTTGTGGTCTGGCAAGGGCCACTATTAAGAGTGCAAAAATGATCGTTAGAATTAAATCAGGTATAATTCTTACCAGGTTGGTCGGATTAGAGGTAATCTGACTTTTTGTTAGGGCTACGGGCAGTTTTTGGTTGAGGCTATACCTCAGTACCCATCTAAGGATTATAAATATAGGAATGAGTACAAGTAGCCATAGTGCCATGCGTTGTTCCCATGAAAAATTACTAAATGTAGATGGATAAAACCACTCAAGAGAATACCAGGGCATATCTGCCATAAATTGCTCATCCATGCTTCACCTCCTCTACTTTTTGTTTATAGTGCTCAACAGCAAATTGCTCTAAGTTAGAATAATGATCCTCCAAATAACTATCCAGTTTTCCGCTATATATAGTTTTGTCGATGCCTCTTAAGCTATCGGCAACATCAGCTACATTTTCATATCTAGACAGTACTTCTTTGGTTGTTAGCTTAGTATAAGGCCTGCTTTCAAGCTTTTCCATATACTTTTTCCAAAGCATGAGAATTGATTCTGCAAGCTGCCCGATCGGTTGATTTTGTCTCTTTTTTAACTCCTTGAGCCTTGTTAAAAATTTCTCATGATTCTTTTTAAGCTTCTTAAGTATAAAATACCTTTTAATCCTGCCACCAAAAATCACAATCACAATTATTGTGATTAGCACCAAAAGAATTATTCCAATGATAAAATAGGGGTAGTTGAACTGCAGAGGCACGTTGATATAATTGGTATTTTCTATCAAAGGTGCTGCCTCTGCACTTACAGAGTCAGGGATTTCTTCTACAAGGTGTTTGAGAATAACAGAATCTTCTTTGGTATAAACTGCAGAACTGTCATTGCCATGCAAAACGAATACTGGCAACTTTAAATACTGAACACTGTCTATTTCAAAGGATGATAAATAATATACTGCACTATCGTAACTAAACTCACCATTGGTTTTAGTGGGAGAAAAAGTTTTCTTTTCTAGTTCATAAGGGGCGAAATTGTACAGCGAATCTGGAAATAAAATATCTAAATCTTTGGGGTATTTCAACGAGAGTGAGAACCCTACAGGCTCACCAATTTTTATGCTGTCAGCAAGAAACTGGCCCTTTGGGTTGATTTCTTGGGCATAACTTGTCGAAAAAATGAATAAGATTAATACGATTAGATAACTCCTCATGCTATGTAATGCTCTTCAGGGTCTTATTTCTAATTTTAAATAGTTTGAGAAGCTGAGGCACATAGTCTTCCTCAGTATTGATATTAACAAAATTGATTTGATGCTTTTTGGCGAATTTAGCCAGTTCTTCCTGATTTTGTTGATAATTACTCTTGATTTTTGATCTGAAATTTCCAAAAGATGTATTTACCCATATGGTTTTGTTACTTTCTTTTTCATGAACCGGTACAATGCCCAATTTCGGCAAATTAGTTTCTCTGCGGTCAGTCACCCGAATCATTACAAGGTCATGCTTTTTGGCCATGCCCTTTAGTGTATGAAAGTAGTTTTCATCTATAAAATCAGAAATAAAAATCATTACACTTCTTCTCTTGATGGTATTGAGTGTAAACAGTGTGGCCTTATTTAAGTCAGTTTTCTTCGAAAGAGGTTTGAGTTTTACCAGGCTGCTGATGATTTCATAAGCTTGTTTTGGACCTTTCGCAGGCTTAACATATTTCTCTTTTTGGTCTGAAAAACAGATAAGCCCTACCTGACTTCCCTCTTTGGCGGCAGACAAAGAAAGCACTCCGCAAATCTCTTTGGCTATGTCTAACTTTTGTTTGCCTTCCTTGCCGATATCTTGCGAGGCGCTCACATCAAGTATGAAGAAAATAGTTTGTTCTTTTTCTTCTTTAAAGGTTTTTACAAACGTACCATGACCTTTGGCGCTCACATTCCAGTCGATAGTTCTTATATCATCCCCATATTGATACGAACGCACATCATCAAACTCTAATCCAGATCCTTTAAAAATGGAGTGAAAATCTCCCTGCATCTGGCTGTTGATAGCCTTTCTTATCTGGATTTCGTATTTTCGTAACTTCTTCAGAAGATCCTTCATTGGCCTGATTTTAGCTAGTTATTTCAATGCAAATTTCGACATTAATACCTGGTATAAAAATAGGTTTATGTAGCAGGGCAATTCTAATTATTAAAGACTTAATTAAAAAATGATTAACAAATCACTATTGCAAACGAGTATTTTCTCAATATGTTTTATCGCACTGGTAGCATGTAAAGAAGAAAGACCTGAGGGTATTTTAGATCAGGGCACCATGACCAATATTATCATTGATGTATATATTGGTGAAGGCAAGGTGAGTGCTTTAAATGTGAAGAGAGACTCCTCATTGATTGTTTTTGATGCTTATGAAGAACTAATTTACCATAAGTATGATGTGCAAAAAGAAATTTATAAGAAGAGCTTAAGTTATTACTACAATAATCCAGAGCAGCTGGATGAAATCTATGAAGCCGTGATGGATAGCCTAAATGTAAAAGAGCAAAAGCTAAAAGAAGAAAAAGAAGCAGCTGATAAGGAGAAAGAAGCTAATAAAAAAGAAGCAGTGAAGTCGAATGAAAATTAGCATTGCCAGGAACTAAATGTCTTTATACCCAAAAAACATAGAAGAAAAACTAAGTTTTGACCAAATAAGAGCATTACTTAAAGAGAAGTGCCTATCAAATTTAGGCATAGAGGCTGTTGATAAGATGCAATTTAGTGCCGATTATAGGGTTGTAGAAAAGCATCTTTCTCAGACATATGAGTTTTTGCAAATACTTAATTCTGAAGAAAATTTTCCCACAAGCTACTTTATTGATGTTACGCCAGCATTGAAGAAGGCCAAAACTGAAGGTGCTTTTCTAAATGAAAAGGAATTGCTGGATATCGCACGATCTCTTGAAGCTATATCAAAGTGTATAAAATTTCTAAAACATAGAAAAGATACTTACCCACAGCTGACGGCTTTAGTCAACTATGTTGATTTTGACTTAGCAATTATTGATGAAATTACTTCTAAAATAGATGACAATGAGCAGGTAAAAAGTACTGCCAGTCCTGAATTGAAAAAGGTACGTGGTAGTTTGCAGGCTCATTATGGAAAAGTAAAAAAACTTGTTGACCGCATTTTTAGAGATGCTGTGAAATCAGGGTATGTGCCTGAAGGAGCATCTATGACAGTGAGAGATGGCCGAATGGTGATACCTGTTGCGGCTGAACACAAGCGTAAACTTCAGGGGTTTATACATGATGAATCTTCTACAGGGCAGACAGTTTTTCTGGAGCCGGCAGCAGTATTGGAAGGCAATAATGAAATTAGGGAGCTTGAGAATGCTGAAAAGCGAGAGGTAATAAAAATTCTTACAAAGCTCACTGATTTGATTAGGCACAACCTGGAGCCAATAAAGGGAGCCTATAAATTTTTATCTAAAATTGACTTCATTAGAGCCAAAGCATTACTGGCCAAATCGCTCAATGCAATAAAGCCAACGTTACAGCAAGAGAAATCATTTCAGTGGAAAGAAGCTAAACACCCATTGCTGTTTTTGGCATACTCAAAACAAGATCGAAAGGTCGTGCCTTTGAGTATAGGTATGGGTGCTTCTCAGCGACTTCTAATTATCTCAGGCCCTAATGCCGGGGGTAAGTCTGTTTGTTTGAAGACTGTAGGACTGTTGCAATATATGCTTCAATGTGGTTTGTTAATACCTGTTGAAGAGACTTCAACTGCAGGTATATATACTAATATATTTATTGATATTGGAGATGAGCAGTCACTCGACAATGATTTAAGTACATACAGTTCGCACCTTACCAACATGAAGCACTTCCTGCGCTATGCTGAGGAGGAAACCATGGTGTTGATTGATGAGTTTGGAACAGGTACCGATCCGCAGTTTGGTGGAGCGATTGCTGAAGCCATTTTAGACAAACTTGTAAAAAGTAAATGCCAGGGAGTAATAACCACACACTATAGCAATATTAAGCTCTATGCAGAAGACCATGAAGGCGTAATCAACGGAGCTATGAAGTTTGATATGGAAAATCTTGAGCCCATGTATCAGCTGGAGATTGGCAAGCCAGGTAGCTCTTTTTCTTTAGAAATCTCTAGAAAAATTGGCCTCGATCAGCAGGTGATAGAGTATGCTAAAAAGGCTATCGGAGGCAAAAAGGTAGATGTCGATGAGTTGATACTTAAGCTGGAAAAACAACAGCAGCAAATTGAGCTGAGAGATAGAGAATTAAAAGCTTCTGAACAGCAGGTACAAAGCCTCGAACAAAAGTATAGTAGACTGTATGATGAACTGGAGCGGAATAAAAAAGAGATCATTTCAAAAGCTAAAAATGAGGCTTCTGATTTGTTAAGCAAGACCAACAAGGAGATTGAGAAGACCATCAGGCATATACGTGAAAATCAGGCTCAAAAGTCGGAAACGAAAAAAGCAAGAAGAAGGCTTGAAGACTTAAAAACCAAGGTAGAACCTAAGCAGGAAAGCCTAAAATCATACAAAAGACCTGAAGTAATTGGTGGTCAAATCAAGAAAGGTGATCAGGTAAAACTGAAAGATAAGGATGTTGTAGGAGAAGTATTGGATATTAAAGGCAAAGATGCGGAAGTGCAGATGGGGGCACTTAAATCAATGATTAAGCTATCCAGACTGGATAAAATATCCAATCGCCAGTCGAAACAAATGAAAAGCAATCCTAAAAAAGCGCGGAGCATGGATTTAGCACAAAAACGAGCTAATTATTCTACCACGCTTGACTTAAGAGGCAAACGTGCCGAGGAGGCGTTGCCTATTGTAGATAAGTTTATAGATGATGCTTTGCTATTTGGAGTTGGTGAAGTGAAGATCCTTCATGGTAAAGGCAACGGTATCCTGAAGGACTTAATCAGGAAGCATCTTAAAGGAGCAAGCTTTATTGCTAACATGGGAGATGAGCATATTGAGCATGGTGGAGCTGGAATTACGGTGGTTGAGTTGAGTTAAATGATCTAAGAATTTTGGCACAAAAAAAGGCCTCGTTTGAGGCCTTTTCTATTTATGATTTATAAAATCTTATTGCTTTACTAATTGAAAGGTCCAATTTCCATTTACAGCTTCTACTCTACTGCCTTGATTTACGCTATCATCAAAAGTAAATGCCAAAGACATGTCAGTGGCAGTTAATGCAACATTAACCACTAATCCGTCATCTCTTGTAACTGCAAATGACTCCGCACCAGGTGCATCTGCATTAAAAGACCAAGTACCACTAGCCGGCCATGGAGAAGCACCTGATTGACCGCCAGTTGCTGAATAGGTTCCAGAACCCTGGCCCGCGCTATAATTTACTGTTAATGTGAAATTTGAATATTCAGAAGTTCTGTCATCAGTATCAAACATAACTGACCCTGAGCTTCCAACTACCCATGTGCCAGCAAAATTAGCACCTGCTGCATCCTCAGGAGTGATACCGCCTCCGTCATCTTTCTTACAGCCTACAACTGCTAACATGGCTACTAATACCCCCGCGCTTAATAAATAAGATAATTTTTTCATTTAATCTATTGGTTTACACTTAATTGAACTCGAAATATAAAAAAGAAATTTAGCAAATCTACTAAATCCTGCCAGAAAATTAACTATTTAATCCTGATATAATATTAATATAACATTTAACGCAATAGTAACCTTACTTATATTGCATAATATCGATAGTATTTGAACAAAAGGAATACTCATCAGGCTGATTTGAGGCCACGATTATCATTTTGTTGTGCATTTTATCTATTTGCATTTTATACCAATGAACGCCTTTCTCATCAAGGTTTGAAGTGGGTTCATCTAACAAAAGCACTGGGCAATCGCTATAAAAAGCCAATGCAAGCTTAAGCCTTTGCTTCATCCCAGAAGAAAATTTCTTGATCTGTTTGGATTTAGACTCACTCAAGTAAGAAATTTCTAATAGCTCATCCTTAGAGATCAAAGGCTCTTTAAATTTAAAATGGAAATCAATGGCTTCCTCTAGAGTAAACTCCTCTATTAATTCCAGATAAGGGGCTGCAATACTTATATTTTTATAGGCATCATGTATTTCTATCGCGCCCTCTTCAAAAGAAACTTCTCCTGAGCTAGGCCTGACATATCCTGATATTACCTGAATTAATGTTGATTTACCGCTCCCATTTGGGCCAGTAATGGCATAATTGCCACCAGGCGCTAAGGTCATAGATAGGTTTTTAAAAATAAGTTCCTGATTAAATCGCTTGGAAATATTTTTCAGGTCAATCTGCATACTCCAGCTTAGGCTTAGTACGAGTAACCTTTCATTACTCCACGATCTGAGCCTCTTATGAATTTAATGATTTCATCTCTTTCTTTAGAAGGTGACAATTCTAGTTCGACAAGATCCAAAGCTTTGGAGTTGTTTAGACCTTTGAGGAAAACATATCTGTATATCTCTTGAATTTCACTGATCTTCTCAGTTGTGAAACCTCTTCTTCTTAATCCTATGGAGTTGATTCCACAATAAGTGAGTGGTTCGCGAGCAGCTTTAGTGAAAGGTGGTACGTCTTTTCTGACAAGGGACCCACCTGAAATCATTACATGCGCTCCAACCTTTACAAACTGGTGTACGGCACTTGATCCACCAATTATGGCAAAGTCCTCTACAGTACAATGACCGGCAATTTGCACTGCATTTACAAGTATACAGTTGTTGCCAATTGCACAATCATGAGCCACATGTACGTAGGCCATTAAAAGACAGTTGCTACCAATTACCGTTTTCATTTTGTCATCAGTACCGCGACTGATCGTAACATACTCTCTGATGACGGTATTGTCGCCAATGTGCGTTTCTGTTTCTTCACCCTTGTACTTTAAGTCCTGAGGAGTGGCTGAAATAGATGCACCAGGGTAAATTTTTACATTTTTACCGATTCTTGCTCCTTCAAAAATAGTTACGTTGGGTCCGATCCAGGTGCCTTCTTCGATTACCACATTTTTGTGGATGGTTGAAAAAGGCTCTATTACTACATTGCGAGCAATTTTTGCCTGTGGGTGTATATATGCTAATGGTTGATTCATGAATCTTTTCTTACGATGCTTGCTGTCATTGTTCCTTCACACACAAGTGTGTTGCCAACATAGGCTCGACCAGACATTTTTGCAATGCCTCGTTTGATGGGTGCTAGCAGGTCACATTTTATAACTAAAGAGTCACCTGGCAATACCATTTTTCTAAATCTAAAATTTTCTATTCCTAAGAAATATGTCCAATAGTTTTCTGGGTCAGGTACAGTGTTTAGTACTAAAATACCGCCAATCTGCGCCATAGCTTCAACTTGTAAAACACCTGGCATTACAGGATTGCCTGGGAAATGACCTTGAAAGAAATTTTCGTTTAAAGTAACATTCTTTACACCAGAAACACTTTCTTCATCTAAATGAATGATTTTATCAATCAATAAAAACGGGTATCTGTGAGGTAAAATGTTTGAGATTTGATTGATATCAAGTACTGGCGGCAAACTTGGGTTGTACTTCGGAGCATTTTGCTTCGAAGAAGTTTGCATAGCCTTTTTTAATTTTTTGGCGAAAGCCACATTGGCTGCATGACCGGGTCTTGCTGCTAAAATTTGTGCTTTAATTGGCTTACCTGCTAACGCAAGGTCTCCCATTACATCCAGTAGTTTGTGTCTTGCGGGCTCATTTTTATATCGTAACTCAACATTGTTGAGTATACCCTCTTTCTTAACTTCTACCTTAGGCTTGTTAAATAACTCAGCTATACTATCAAGCTCATGATCTTCAACAATTCTATCGACAACTACGATAGCGTTGTTTAGGTCACCACCTTTTATAAGGTTGTTTTTATGCAGCATTTCTAACTCATGTAGAAAGCAGAAGGTTCGGCATGAAGCAATTTCCTTCTCAAATTGAGTGATATCAGTAAGTGATGCGTGTTGAGAGCCTAATACGGGCGAGTTATAATCGATCATTACCGTCACGCGGTAATCGTCCAGTGGTAATGCAGCAATTTCAACATCACGTGATGGTTCTCTGTAGAAAAGGCTATCTTGCACTTCATAAAAGTCTCTTAATGCGTTTTGCTCTTCCGTGCCGGCTGTCTTAAGAATATCTACAAATTGTTGAGAACTACCGTCCATGATTGGAGGCTCAGGTCCATCCAACTGGATAAGTACATTGTCAATTTCTAAACCAACTAGTGCTGCAAGTGTATGCTCTACGGTATTAACCCTTGCGCCACTTTGCTCAATGGTTGTACCTCTTGATAGATCGACAACGTTGTCAACATCTGCGTCAACGATAGGTTGGCCTTCAATGTCAGTTCTTTGGAATTTTATCCCATGATCAGGCTTGGCAGGTAAAAAAGTCATATTGGTTTCTACACCTGTATGTAGACCTACACCTGATAATGTCACTGATTTTTGTATTGTATGCTGCTTGATTTTCATGATTTTTCCTGAAATGACGGCAAATTTAGGACTTTTTCTTCAAGTTGCTTTAATCTGGTGCTTAAATCTGGTAGGTTTTTGAAATGTGCATATGCACGATAGTAATCCTTCACATCTATAGCCGGACTGCCCATCATTTTTTCTCCTTCGCTTTTTATGTTTTTACCAAGGCCTGCCTGAGCTCCGATAGAAGTTTTATCAGCAATAACAATATGTCCCGCAATTCCTACCTGGCCTGCAATTACACAATTGTCACCAATCTTGGTTGAGCCACTAATTCCTGTTTGAGCCGCTATCACAGTATTATTACCTACCTCAACATTGTGAGCAATCTGAATGAGGTTATCAAGCTTCACCCCATTACCTATTTTAGTTGAGTCTCCATGGAAAGTAGCACAATCAATTACCGTATTAGCTCCAATATCTACATTGTTACCAATAATTACATTGCCCAGTTGTGGAATGGTTTTATAAGTGCCATCGGCTTGTGGAGCAAAACCAAAACCGTCACTTCCGATCGTGGTGCCTGAGTGGATTACACAGTTGCTACCCACTTTGGTATCTGCATACAATTTTACAGAGGAATGTAATATGGTATTATCTCCAATTACAACATTGTCACCAACGTATGCATGAGGATAAATTTTTACATTATTACCTATTGTTACGTTATTACCTATATATGAAAAGGCGCCTCTGTATATTTCGTGTCCTATATCTGAGTTTTCGCCAATAAATGAAGGATCTTCAATTCCTGATTTCTGATACGAGATGAATTTATGGTATTCTTCTAGCAGGAGCGTAAAGCTATTATAAGGATCTTTAACCTTGATCAAAGAAGCACTAACCTCTTTTTTTGGTTCGAAATCTTTGCCAATGATCACCGCGCTTGCGTTGGTTTCGTATAGAAAGCTTTCATATTTAGGGTTTGCCAAAAAGGAAATCTGGCCTTTTTTTGCTTCCTGAATTTTAGCCAACATGTTTATTTTTAGTGATTTATCGCCTTCGACTTCACCCCCAAGCATACTGGCTATTTGGTCTACGGTAAACTCCATTAATTACACCTCCGTATTTTTTTGATAATTCTCACAAAGATACTGTTTTGGGGCAGCATAGGTAGTGTTTTTTTACGATTTTGCTCATGGCCGTGATGTTTGGTAAATCTGCCGCTTGAGCAATATCCAGCACCTTCCCTTTCTTTGTGAGGATATTAATTTTTTGACCTTCAGCAATGTATGCTTTGTTCGTAACCTCACCATAGGCTAATAAAAACCGAGCGTCTGATTTTAAAATATCGTATTGGCTAACGATTCCTGTTCTGATCTTTTCAAGGTCTCGCTTACTCAATGGCTCATTTGTAAGCTTTATTTTAAACAACTTTCTATTGAGTAAACTATTACTTAAGAGCCTCAAAATTTTATCATCACTGCCGCTCCAGATTTTTATTGAGGCCCAGATGTCGTAATCATCAAGCTGGCCATATGTTTTCAAAAGTTCTGGCTTTTGTTGAAAATCTTCAATCGTTATATTCTGGCTTAAAAATTTTTCAAATGATGGCGTAGCAAATATAGATTGGCCTGATTTAGCAAGTTCTTTGGCTCTAATAATTAAATTAATGATCATTTTTTCTGCACTTACCGATGCCTTATGTAAATACACTTGCCAGTACATGAGCCGTCTTGCATTCAGGAAATTCTCGATGCTGTAGATTCCTTTTTCTTCCACTACTATTTGATCATCTACCACATTTAGCATACTAATGATCCGATCCAGACCAATGGCACCTTCAGAAACGCCTGTAAAAAAGCTGTCTCTTTTAAGGTAGTCAAGGCGATCCATATCGAGCTGGCTGGAGACTAGCTGATGGAAGAATTTACGCTCATAGGTGTTCTGAAAGATTTTTAAGGTGGTAGATAAAGCGCCATTAAACTCATTATTTAAGTATTTCATAAATTGAAATGAAATACTCTCATGTTGTACGCCTGGCATCAGACTATACTCTAGCGCATGCGAAAATGGGCCGTGACCTATGTCGTGCAACAAAATGGCGATTTGAGCAGACTCATACTCATGATCATCTATATCAATCCCCTTACTTCTCAAGCTGTCCAGAGCGCGTGTCATGAGATGCATCGCGCCTACGGCATGATGAAATCTGGTATGCAGTGCGCCAGGATAGATGAGGTCTGTTAGCCCCAACTGTTTTATTCTTCTCAATCTCTGAAAAAATGGGTGTTCGATGATGTCAAACACCAAATCGCTCTTTATATTGATGAAGCCGTATACGGGATCGTTAAATATTTTCTTTTTATTCAATCTATTGTACGATTATTGCGTTAGCTTTTAAAAGAATTTAAACTCAGAACTATCAAACGATGCAAAGATATAAGATTTTATGGGCGGATGATGAGATCGATTTATTAAAGCCTCATATTCTATTTTTAGAAAACAAAGGCTACCAGATGACACCCGTAAATAGTGGCTCGGATGCCATTGATAAAGTTGATAGTGAACATTTTGATGTTGTATTTCTTGATGAGAATATGCCTGGCATGTCTGGGTTGGAAACATTAAATAAAATAAAGTCAACTTCACCGAATCTTCCTGTAGTAATGATTACCAAAAATGAGGAAGAGCAAATCATGGAGGAGGCAATTGGGGCCAAAATTGCAGATTATCTAATAAAACCACTTAATCCGAGTCAGATTTTACTTTCCGTGAAGAAGATATTGGATAATAGAAGATTAGTCACTGAAAAGACCAATCTATCCTATCAGCAGGAGTTTAGAAACATAAGTATGGCCTTTCAGGACGATCTGACGTTTGAAGAATGGGTTGAGACGTATAAGAAGCTGATATTTTGGGAGCTGGAGATTGATGAAACAGAAAATAAAAGCATGTCAGAAGTGCTCACCATGCAGAAGGAAGAGGCAAATAATCGCTTTTCTAAATTTATCATGGATAGTTATGAAAGTTGGTTGACAGATCCTGATGCTCAAAAACCTATGCTTTCTCATCAGCTGATGAAGAAGAAGGTATTCCCACAAATTGAAGAGGGAAAGTCTCTTTTTTTTCTTGTAATAGATAACCTGAGGTATGATCAATGGAAAATCATTGAGCCGGCTATAACAGAGTACTTTAATGTTGTTGAGGAAGATACCTATTATTCTATTTTGCCAACGACAACAGCTTATGCGAGAAATGCTATTTTTTCGGGCATGCTGCCTTCAGAAATGGAGCGAAAACACAGCGATATTTGGGTGGGAGAAGATGTAGATGATGGAAAAAATAACTTCGAAGATCAATTTCTAGAGCGTCAGATCAGAAGCAAAAATTTAGATCTGAGTTTTAGTTATCATAAAATCAAAAAGGCTGCTGAAGGGCGACAATTGGCAGACAACATCAACAATTTGATGACAAATGATCTAAATGTGATTGTTTACAATTTCGTAGATATGCTTTCACATGCCAGAACAGACACGGCCATGATCAGAGAGCTGGCACCTGACGAATCGGCTTATCGAAGCATTACCAAATCATGGATTGAGCACTCTCCATTGCTTGAGGCGATACGGCTAATTGCTGAGAAAGGAGGAAAGCTGATTATCACTACTGATCACGGCACCATTCGTGTGAAAAAACCTTTTAAAATTGTTGGTGACAGAAATACTAATACAAACCTGAGGTACAAGCAGGGCAAAAACCTTGGTTATGATAGAGGAGACGATGTGATGGAATGTGCCAAGCCGGAAAGGCTGTATCTGCCGAAACTTAACGTTTCTACTTCCTACGTATTTGCCACAGAAGATAGATTTTTTGCCTATCCTAACAACTACAACTACTATGTGAATTATTATAAGGACACCTTCCAGCATGGTGGTGTTTCTATGGAAGAAATGATTATTCCAATAATTTCGCTAAATTCGAAATATGGTAGATGAGCCTCTCAGTCGACAGGAGATAGTTTGTGAAAGTATAGAAAAAATCGAAGAAGCTACTGAGCAAATTATTGCTTTTGGTCGTGATGTAAATGTCTGGCTCTTTGATGGAGAAATGGGTGCTGGCAAGACAACTTTAATAAAGTCAATCTGCTCACAACTTGGGGTGGAAGATACGGTAAATAGCCCCACTTTTTCTATAGTGAATGAATACCAAAATAGTCAGGATGAAACTTTTTACCATTTTGATTTTTATAGAATTAAAGACGAGAGTGAAGCTACAGAAATAGGTGCAGAAGAATATTTTGATTCAGGTGCTTATTGCTTTATTGAGTGGCCATCGAAAGTCGAAAATATTCTTCCGGAAGAGGTGCTAAAGATTAATATTACCGTCACAGGTAAAACTTCGCGGAAGATACAATTAAGTAGATATGAGTAAAAAAGAGGCTTCAGGGTTTGCTAAACTGGCAAAAGAAAGTAGTCTATACCCTCAGGAAAAGCTGCTGGCAGTAAAAAAAAGTAATCATTCTTTTTTTATTGGCATACCTAATGAGATTTCACTTCAGGAGAAGCGTGTAACCCTCACACCAGATGCGGTGGCTTTATTGGTAAACAATGGTCATGAAATTTGGATTGAAACGAAAGCGGGTGAGGGAGCTAAATTCAGTGACAAGCAATACAGTGATGCAGGTGCTAAGATCGTTTATTCAGCCGAAGAGGTATATAAAGCCAAAGCTATACTAAAAATTGAGCCTCCTACGCTTGAAGAAATTGAGCTCATGCAGCCTGGGCAAACGCTCATTTCGGCTATCCAATTAGGTAACCAAAAGCCTGATTATTTAGACGCACTCAATCGAAAGAAAATAACTGCCCTCGCTTTTGAATTTATACAAGATAAGGTAGGGGGAATGCCCATTATCAGGGCAATGAGCGAAATTGCCGGTAATACTGTAATGTCTATTGCATCTGAGTATTTGAATACCGCTAATGGAGGCCGTGGGATTATACTAGGAGGAATCACCGGTGTGCCACCTACACAAGTAGTAATCATTGGGGCAGGAACTGTTGCTGAATATGCCGCCAGAGCGGCTTTGGGACTTGGTGCAGAAGTTAAAATCTTCGACAACCATATTTATAAACTCCGTAGAATCAAGCATGCGCTTGGCCAACAAATCTATACCTCTACAATCGATACAGTTACACTTGCCGACTCTTTACGACATGCTGATGTTGTGATAGGAGCATTAAGAGCAGAAAAAGGAAGAAATCGCTATGTGGTAACCGAAGAAATGGTAGCGGAGATGAAAGACGACTCGATCATTATTGATTTAAGTATTGATCAGGGTGGTTGCGTGGAAACATCTGAACTGACTACCCTCAAAAACCCTGTATTTAGAAGTTATGGAGTCATACACTATTGTGTGCCCAATATTGCATCAAGAGTAGCACATACGGCTACTACAGCATTAAGTAACATTTTTACTCCTACCATCTTACGCGCTGGTGAAGAAGGAGGTATTGAGGATATGATTTTTGCTCATGCCTGGTTTATGAATGGCGTATACACCTACAAGGGCAGTGTCACCAACCAACACATAGCTAACAAATTTGGATTGAAATATAAGGACCTGAGCTTATTGATGGCCGCGAGGTTTTAAAGAACTTTGAGAAACCCATCAGGTTTTTGAAACCTGATAGGTTTAATAACCCTACTGCAATGCAGCCAAACTCTCTTCCAAAATCTTAATCTTGGCTTCGGCATCCTGGCGTTTCTTTTTCTCCATTTCCACCACTTGTTCAGGTGCATTGTTTACAAAGCGCTCGTTGCTAAGTTTTTTATCGACAGCCTTTAGGAAGCCTTTGGTGTAATCAAGCTCTTTTTTGATCTCCTCCAGCTCCTGGGCCGGGTCAATACTATCAGCTAAAGGCACGAAAAACTCATCTCCTTCGATAACAAAGTTGGTAGCTGCCTCTATTTTATCTACAGTCTCTTCTATAGAAGAAAGGTTAGCCAATTTGCTTATCATAAATTCGAAGCGATCGTATTTGCTAAAGTCCGACCCCTTGATTTTAAGCTCAAGTGCTTCCTTTGGTGAAAGTTGTTTTGAGCTTCTGATGTTTCTCACGTTACTTATGATGTCAAAGGCAATTTTAGCTTGCCCTACGATTTCTTCATCGGCAGACTCAGGTGTAGGCCATTCAGCTACAATCAGGTAATCCTGGTCATCTCTTTTTCTTAACTCCTGGTATAGCTCTTCGCTGATGAACGGCATAAATGGGTGAAGGACTTTCAGTATATCTTCGAAAAAGTCAATAGTAGCTTCCAAAGTATGCGGATCTATCGGGTCGCCATAATTAGGTTTCACCATTTCGAGATACCATGAACAGAAATCATCCCATATCAGCTTGTAAACTGACATCAAGGCATCGGAAATTCTAAACTTCTTAAAATGAGCTTCAACCTCAATTAAGGTCTGGTGATACCTTGCTTTGAACCAGTCGATGGCTACCTGATTAGCTTCTCCACTTAGGTTTTGGTCGACTTCCCATCCTTGAACAAGCCTGAAGGCATTCCATATTTTGTTGGAAAAATTTCGACCTTGTTCGCATAGTTTTTCATCAAATAGCAGGTCATTGCCTGCAGGTGAACTGAACAGCATTCCCGTTCTTACACCATCTGCACCATATTGATCTATAAGGTCAAGCGGATCAGGTGAGTTGCCAAGAGACTTAGACATTTTTCTACGCTGCTTGTCTCTAACAATCCCCGTGAGATAAACATCATTAAATGGTTTTTTACCTGTGTATTCATACCCTGCGATAATCATACGTGCTACCCAGAAAAACAAAATTTCAGGTGCTGTAACTAGTGTCGCAGTAGGGTAATAGTAGTCTAATTCTTTATTAGATCCTGCTATGATTTTTCCCGTATCTTCATCAAAAGCATCTTGATCAAAACCATTGAAAACAGCCAATGGAAATAACCATGATGAAGCCCAGGTGTCCAGTACATCCTCATCTTGTTTAAGCTCAGCCGCTGTTAGTGAGCTATTGCCACTTTTTTCCTTTGCTAAAGTCAATGCTTCTTCAGCAGAGTTGGCCACCACATAATCTTCTTCTCCCGCTCCAAAGTAGTAAGCTGGTATACGCTGGCCCCACCAAAGCTGACGAGAAATACACCAGTCGCGCACATTCTCCATCCAGTGGTTGTATGTGTTTTTAAACTTTGCCGGATGTAGTACAACTTCATCTTCCATTACGGCACTGTGCGCCTTCTTGGAGATTTCTTTCATGTTGATGAACCATTGCAATGAAAGCTTTGGCTCAACTACACTATTTGTTCTTTCTGACCGACCAATTCTGGTGTTGAAATCTTTTTCTTCAACCAACAGGCCTGCTTCTTTCAAGTCTTTTACGATTCGTTTTCTTATGACAAAACGATCTTCTCCTACATATTTTGGGAGCTCACATTTTTCGTTGAGCGTACCGTCAAAATTGATGGTATCTATAATTTCAAGATTATGACGTTGGCCTATCTCGTAGTCATTAGGGTCATGAGCAGGCGTCACTTTTAAACAACCTGTACCAAAGTCTAACTCCACATAATCATCTCCTATGATTGGTATTTCTCTATTAATAAAAGGCACGAGTGCTTTCTTACCGATCAGGTGCTTATGTCTATCATCTTTAGGGTTTACAGCAATGGCAGTATCACCCATGATGGTTTCAGGTCGCTGAGTAGCGATTACTACATATTCATCAGAATCTTTGATCTGGTACTTTACAGAGTACATTTTAGACATCTCGCCACCTTCTTTGTAGATCACTTCCTCGTTAGAAATGGTGGTTTGAGCTTCAACATCCCAGTTTACCATGCGCAAACCACGATAGATATATCCTTTTTTATAGAGATCAATAAATACCTTGATTACGGCCTCGTAGTAACTGTCGTCCATCGTAAAGGCGGTACGATCCCAATCACATGAAGCGCCTAATTTTTTCAGCTGTTCTAATATAATTCCACCATACTTCTCTTTCCATTCCCACGCGTGTTTCAAAAATTCATCTCTTGACAAAGAACCTTTTTGGATACCCTTTTCGCGAAGCATTTTCACCACCTTTGCTTCGGTAGCAATTGAAGCGTGGTCCGTGCCAGGTACCCAACAAGCTTCCTTACCTTCCATTCGTGCTTTTCTGATAAGTACATCCTGAATGGTGTTATTCAACATATGCCCCATATGCAATACGCCAGTTACGTTTGGAGGAGGAATGACTATAGTATAGGCCTCTTTGTCAGGGTTAGGTTCTGAGTGAAAGAAACCCTTATCCATCCAGGTTTTATACCATTTTCCTTCTACTGCACGGGGATCATATTTGGTTGAAAGCGCCATTTGTCGATATTAAGCTTGATTATTAATGAGTGTGCAAAATTATGAAAATTAACTTAGGGAGGAAAGGTTTTGTAATCCTTGAGATAACCTAAACCACATCTTTCGGTTAAACTATTAATTGTGGTTGAGCTACACTTAGATTTTAATTTTGTGTTATTAACCATAACTTTGAAAAATTCTCAGAAGAAAATACCAAAACAATGATAAAAGCGAATAATCCTGATTTGAAATCATGGGTAGAAGTACCCGAAAATTCAGATTTTCCTATACAAAATTTACCCTTTGGAATCTTTAAAACACCTTACCTGGATCCTGCGGCCGGTGTGGCTATTGGTGAGCACATTCTAGATTTGACCAACCTGCACGAAAATGGCTTTTTAGACGGACTGGGATTACCAGCAGGTGTGTTTAATCAAGGTAGCCTGAATGACTTTATTGGGCTTGGTAAAGAAAAGACCAGAGAAGTAAGAAACCGTATCTCGGAGTTACTACAAGATGGCAATGAGGAGCTGAGAGATAATAAACCAGCAAGAGAGCTGGCACTCATCCCAATGGAGGAAGCAACAATGCAGATGCCTGTAAAAGTACCAAACTATACGGATTTTTACTCAAGTGAAGAGCATGCCACCAATGTCGGTACCATGTTTAGAGATCCGGATAATGCTCTACTACCTAATTGGAAACATATACCTGTTGGATATCATGGCAGAGCTTCTTCAATTGTTCCTTCAGGAGTAGATATACATCGTCCAAAAGGACAAACCAAAGCTCCTGATGCCGACAAGCCATCTTTTGGGCCATGTAAGCGTATGGACTTTGAATTAGAAATGGCTTTTATTACAGGTAAGGAGAATGGATTAGGAAATGGAGTGAGCACAGATAACGCTGAAGAATTTATTTTTGGATTTGTATTATTTAATGATTGGTCGGCACGAGATATTCAAGTTTGGGAGTATGTGCCATTAGGACCATTTCTTGCCAAAAATTTTGCTTCATCGATCTCACCATGGATAGTTACCCTGGACGCTTTGGAGCCTTTTAGAGTGGCCGGCCCAAAACAAGACCCAAAAGTATTGCCTTATTTAGAATATAAGGGTGAAAAAAACTTTGACATCATTTTACAAGTTGCCTTACAACCTGAGGGGGGAGAAGAAAATGTGATATGCAATAGCAACTTTAAGCATATGTACTGGAATGTAAATCAGCAATTGGCGCACCACACAGTAAATGGTTGCAATTTGCAAGTTGGCGATATGTATGCATCTGGTACTATCAGTGGTCCTACGCCAGACTCATATGGATCTATGTTAGAACTTGCATGGAAAGGCACTAAACCAGTGAAACTGTCTGATGGTAGTGAAAGAAAATTTATTGAAGACGGGGATACTGTGATCATGAGAGGCCATGCGGAGAAAAATGGATTAAGAATTGGCTTTGGTGAAGTAAGATCGAAAGTATTGCCAGCTAAATAAGCTTATAATTTTATGCTAACAATAGACCCCAAAGAAGTTTCGGTACCTGAACTGCATAGTTATCTACTTGGAGCAATTGCACCAAGACCCATTGCTTTTGCAAGTACCATTGATAAAAGAGGTAATGTTAATCTTAGTCCTTTCAGTTTTTTTAACTGTTTTGGAGCCAATCCACCAATTTTGATATTCTCACCAGCTCGAAGAGGACGTGACAATACAACCAAACACACTTTTGAGAATGTAAAAGAAGTCGATGAGGTGGTAATCAATATGGTCAACTATTCGATTGTTGAGCAAATGTCTTTGTCTAGTACGGAATACCCAAAGGGTGTCAATGAGTTTGAAAAATCTGGCTTAACCGAAGTGCCTTCAGTTAAAATAAAGCCTCCCAGAGTTAAAGAATCTCCTGTTGCTTTTGAATGTAAAGTGTTGGAAGTGAAAGAAACTGGTACCGAGGGAGGTGCAGGCAATCTTGTGATATGTGAGGTTTTACTTGCTCATTTCAACGAAGATATTCTAGATGCCAATAAAAAAGTTGATCCTTATAAACTTGATGCTGTGGCACGTATGGGTGGCAACTATTATTGTCGTGCCCAAGGTGAAGCGATTTTTGAAATTCCCAAGCCACTTAAAACTCTTGGGATTGGTGTAGACAGCATGCCTGAAGATGTAAAGAACAGCAGCGTTTTAACCGGTAACAATTTGGGTCGATTGGGCAATGTAGAACTGCTGCCATCCGAGGATGAGGTCATAAAATTTGCCAAGTTGCCTGAGATTGAACAGATTTCAAAAGGAGTGAATCCAGCAGAAAATCTTCATAAGCTAGCACAGACGTATATAGATCGGGAAGAAATAGATATTGCATGGAAAGTATTACTATCTTCCCGATACCTATAAGTTCCGGCAACTATGAAAAAATACACCTTACTTGTGCTCTTACTGATTATTATCCAGTCAGTAAGAGCGCAAGACCAAGATAGTGCGCAACGAGAGAAAAAAGTAAAACTTATACCTCTGCCAGCGGTTTTTTACACACCTGAAACCCGATTAGGATTTGGCGCCTTGGTTTCAGGGGTTTTTAATTTGGGTGAAGCCTCAACCACAAGGAACTCCAATGCACAGGTATTGGGCGCTTATACCCTCAATAAGCAGATTATCTTACAGACAAAACATAATATTTTCTCTAAAGGTGAGAAGTTCGTCTATAATGGAGAACTGAGTTACTACGATTTTCCAATTTTATATTACGGCATTGGAAATGACACCAAAGAAGAGTTTGAAGAAAACCTGGATTACAAAGTACTCATTTTTAGAGAACGTATTTTAAGAAAAGTAAAGAAAAACTTTTTTGCCGGTTTACAGTATCGGTATTCCTATCTGTACGATTTGATATATGAGCCTGAGTTTTTAACAAGTGATGAACAAAGGCTTGAGTCTGAGGTAGGTAACAATGCTGGAGTGGGGTTTTCATTTATTTACGACAGTCGCGACAATGTTTTAAACGCTTCAGAGGGTCATTTTGCAGAGTTCTCATCGTTTTTTCATGGTTCAGCAATCAATGGAGATTATCAATTCAATAGGTATACGATTGATTTGAGAAAGTATATTCCATTGAATGAAAGTGATGTGTTGGCAACCCAGTTTTTTGCTGAGCTTAACACTGAAAATACTCCATTTAGAGAAATGTCATTATTAGGAGGTGAAACTATCATGCGCGGATACTATAATGGCAGGTTTAGAGATAATCAACAAATAGCTATGCAGGCTGAGTATCGGAAGCAAATTATACCATGGATAGGAGTAGTAGCATTTGGAGGAATAGGTGACGTAGCTGCTGATTTAGGAGGTTTCGATCTTGGAGAATTTAAATATACCGTAGGTGGTGGTTTAAGGCTTATGGTAAATAAAGCTGACCGTTTAAACATACGTATCGACTACGGTTTTGGGAAAGAAACCAGTGGATTTTACTTTGCTTTTGCAGAGGCGTTTTAACTTTTTTTAAAAAAAATAGTAGAATTTCCCAACTATTTTTTATTACCTTCGTTATATCAATTGGTTTACAGGTTGAAAATAAATACTGATTGATTGAAAATGCCGGTGCTTTTAGTGCTGGCATTTTCTCTTTTATACCCTTCTCAAGAATTTCCCTGTTCAATAACCTATTATGGTAATTTTCGTTTAAGCAGTACACTAAAACATAGCTTATCATGAAAAATACATTACCTTTTTTTATCATTTTATTTTTGGCTTTTATAAGCATTGACGCGGACGCACAAAAAAAGAAAAGCCCTGCAGCAAATGCTTCAGGTGAGATCGATGGCGTTGAAGTCAATGTAGATTATCACCAGCCTTCAGCCAGAGGCCGCGAAATTATGGGAGGGCTAGTACCATATGGAGAAGTATGGAGAACAGGAGCCAACAATGCAACAACTATTTCTTTTAGCAGTGATGTGATGGTCGCTGGAGAGAAGTTATCTGCGGGAAAATATTCGATGTTTACTATTCCTACCGATGATGACTGGACTATAATATTCAATAGTAAGACTGATATTTGGGGCACACAATACAGTAAGGATTCTGATGTTTTACGTGTCGATGTGTCTTCTGTGTTAACTGATGAAACGGTAGAAACTTTTGAAATTAGCGTAACTGATAACGGAGTTGTATTGGCTTGGGAAAACACTATGGTTAAAATTCCTGTTAGTAAATAAAATTTTAAAAGTTATACACTTTACAAAGTGGCCGTGCTTTTAATAGCACGGCTTTTTTTATGGATAAAGAATGAATATCTTCAGGGTAGAAGGTAATTTTCCACTATGAAGAACAAAAAGAAGAAAGAGATAATAGGGAGATCCGATAAGGTTGATTTACCAGACTTGGATTTATTTGATTTAGATGCTAAAATTGATACAGGAGCTTACACATCAGCGATACACTATCATCATGCTGAGGTAATCTACCGAGATGATATAAAGGTTTTACATTTTACTTTATTGGATCCCAAACATCCAAATTATAACGATAAAAGTTTTTACTTTGAAGAGTTTGAAGAACGGGAAATAAAAAACTCCTTTGGAGACACCGAGAAACGATTTATAATTAAAACCAAACTAAGACTTTTTGGAAACGACTTTGAAACGGAGTTTTCACTAAGTGATAGAGGCGCATTAAAATTTCCTATTTTATTGGGAAGAAAGCTTTTAAAAAAAGGATTTATTGTTGATGTGGCCAGACATAACTTATCATTCGATTTAAAACAAAACTAAAAAGCTCATGAATATTGGAATACTTTCAAGAAACTCGAATTTATACTCAACCAAAAGGCTTGTAGAGGCCTGTGAAGCGCGTGGCCACTCGGCAGAAGTGATTGATCACCTAAAGTGTACAATCGTAATGGAACAGAATAAGCCTACCGTACTGTACAAAGGGCGATCGTTAGATGATTTCAACGCAATAATACCGCGTATCGGAGCTTCAGTAACTTTTTATGGTTCGGCTGTCGTAAGGCAGTTTGAAATGATGAAAGTATTTACAGCTGTAGAATCTCAAGCTTTAATAAGAAGTAGAGATAAGCTGCGTAGTCTTCAAATATTGTCAAGGGCAGGGTTAGGCTTGCCTAAGACAGTTTTTACCAATTATTCAAGAGATACAGATGATATTTTAGATGCAGTTGGCGGAGCACCTGTGATTATAAAATTACTTGAGGGAACTCAAGGCTTAGGCGTTGTACTGGCAGATAATAGAAAATCAGCAGCTTCGGTAATTGAAGCTTTTCATGGGTTGAAAGCGAGAGTGATCGTACAGGAGTTCATAAAAGAGGCTGGTGGTGCAGATATTCGTGCATTTGTGGTTGATGGAGAAGTGGTTGGTGCTATGAAAAGACAAGCCAAAGAGGGTGAATTTAGA
The DNA here is from genome assembly GCA_965227525.1 of Fulvivirga sp. Lineage (GTDB taxonomy): Bacteria > Bacteroidota > Bacteroidia > Cytophagales > Cyclobacteriaceae > Fulvivirga. The sequence goes on from OZ245762.1 coordinate 1,842,493, forward strand.
TCTAATCTTCACCGTGGTGGTTCATCTAATATCATACAATTGTCAAGAAAAGAAAAGAGTGCTGCCATCAAAGCTGCTACCGAGATGGGCTTGGGTGTAGCAGGTGTCGATATGCTTCAATCTTCCAGAGGGCCTTTGATTTTGGAAGTAAATTCATCTCCGGGTCTGGAAGGTATCGAAAAAGCAACCAGCATTGATATTGCCGGTAAAATCGTGGAGTTTTTGGAAAGAAATGGAGGTAAGAAACCTCGCGTACAAAAAGACCGTGTTAACGCATAAAAATGAGTGACATAATTATCGATGGGCACAAGGTGCCCCCAGGCAAAGACCTGCAAATAAATGCCGTGATTGGTCGACTCCCCACGCGTACACCAATCAATATTCCGGTTTTTGTAAGTAGATCTGCTAAAGATGGTCCGGTTTTATTGGTCATGGCTGGAGTACATGGTGATGAGACCAATGGCATCGAGGTTGTCAGGCGCTTTTTAAAAAATAAATATAACAAGCCTTCTTGTGGCACTGTAATCGCAATACCTGTATACAATGTTTATGGGTTCATAAATCATTCGCGTGGCTTACCTGATGGTAAAGACCTAAACAGATCGTTTCCAGGGTCGCAATCAGGTTCTCTGGCAAGTAGAGTAGCTCACTTTTTAACAACCCAGATATTGCCAATAATTGACTACGGTCTTGATTTTCATACGGGTGGTAAGAGTCATAATAACTACCCTCAGGTAAGAGCATTTTTTGAAAGTGAGAAAGATATGGCACTTGCAAAAATTTTTGGAGCCCCATTTATTATTCATTCCGGGTATAGAGAGAAGTCTTTACGAAAAACCGCGGACAAAGCGGGTAAGCAAATACTGGTTTATGAGGGAGGGGAAACGCTGCGTTTGAGAAAGCAGGTAGTAGATGCTGGTCTTGATGGTATTTTACGTGTAATGAAACACCTGGGGATGCGTGAGGAAGCACCAGAGATAAAGTCAGAGCCAATAATTATTAAAAATTCATCGTGGGTAAGGGCCAAATATGCCGGACTTCATCACCTTTTAGTTAGAAATGGTGCCAAAGTAGAAAAAAAGCAAACATTGGGACTCATTACCGACCCATATGGTCAATTTGAAAAGGAGATTAAATCGCCATCAGATGGCTACGTTATTGGTATTAATAATTATCCTGTAGTAAATATGGGAGATGCCTTATTGCATATAGGTTTCACAAAATGATTATCTTGACATCTTAGATGAAAAACCAACTGGGATCATATCATGTGGAGGTTCAAAAGATAGTTGAAGACTATTTTTTACCTGTATTAAATCAAAAGCTCGAAAAACATGCTGATTTTATCAGTAAGTATGATGCTGCTTTGAAGGAGGTAATGGGTAATAATTACCTAAATATGCCTAAGAATAAGGCACTACGTCATTTCCTTTCATATAAAAACAAAGTGGAAAAGCTCGTAGAAGCTGAGTTTAAGCATCGTCAGACCAACGATTTTGATAAAGATTTTGAAGAGTATAATACCAACTTACTACTGTTTGTTGAGGGGCTTGATGAGGCCATCATTCTGGAGCAAAGCATTGATCGATTTCAAAGTCAGCCAAGCGATGCAATAGTTGTCAAATCTGGAAAATGGTTTAAAAGAGTAGGTCGAAAAGTAGGTGGCCTACCATTAGGTATTGCCAATGGTGTCCGTAAAATTTTTAAAAAGCAAACTAAAGAGAGAGAGCCAGCAACACACCAGGTAAGGCTTAGAAACCTAGCCAGATATTATTTCAAGGAACAGTTATCGGCAGAGTTATCTAAAAAACAAGATACGCTATACAGGGCTATAAGCAAATCGTCACTCCTATTATGGCAGGTAGACGAGCAGATTACCATGGCAATGGATAATTTTATCAATGAGGAAAAGGATGTCAGTCTCGCTCTGGAAATTTCTCAAAAAATACCTGAAGCACAGGAACTGTTGAAAAAGTGCAAAGATGAGCTTAAAGAAATAGCACTGACCACAGTTTCAGATCAAAATGAACTATTCCTCAAAGCCACTGAGAGGGTAGGAACATTTGAGCTTTCCAATAGAAAGTTTGGGCCATCAAAAACGGCTAAGCTTCATTATAAATTAAACCAGGGACATAACCACGGGCAAAAGCTTTGGAATAACACACTGATCGTTATGTCAGACGATTGGGAGATAGATTTAGAACTCTATGCGCTCATCTATTGCGGGTTGGAAGCCTTTCATCAAAATTACAGAGAATTAGAAAATCGAATTTCAACAAATGTTATCACAGAAATCGATGCAATTATTGCTGATGTCCAAGGCTACAAAGATGAGCTTTCAAATCTTTCAAAAACAACAGATGGTGCTGTGCGAGATGCACTGGAAGCACAACTTGAAAAAGTAAAGGGGAGATTGGAGGGTGAGCTGATAGCCAAAGCCACAGAGGTAGTATTGGCACAAGACTTACCAGCGCTAATCAACGATATTGAGGCAAGTCTTAATGCAGAGATGCAGCAGCTCTCTGAAAAAAGGACATTGGTTAAAGGAGCCAACTTCAACGAGCCAATTAAGTCTTCTTCCATCAGCTATATAGCACCAAAAGAGCTCATTAACTTTGAGTCCTGGCCAAGGTTTAAAGATGCTGGCAAACAGTGCAAGGTCCAGATATCTGCCAAAATCAATATGCTCCAGCAGGAGTTGTCGCAATTAGGTCAGATTGCGGCTTTTAACATTGAGTCTGCTATAGCACTTGTTAGTGATAAAGACGGTAAGAATAAGCCAATAGACGTAGCAATTGAGGGTCTGGATAGAACGATTAAAAAGACAAACGCTCTAAAAGATTTTCTTACTGACATAAAACAGGCTGTTGCCCAGGACCTGCTCACAAGTTTGAGAAAACTTAATGCAGAGCTGGAAAAATTCACAGATAACGAAAATATACTTGAAATACGAGTACGTATTGCAAAGGCAAAGGCTATAGAAAGAAGTAAAAGACTAAAGCAGGAATGGTTAAATAAGTTAAAAAATCTACTTCCTCTTATCTGGAAAACCACAGTATCAATTTATACCAAGGTTAAAAGTTGGATACAAGGTATATTTAAGCGCTATGGTCTTTCTAAAGAGAAATCATCCATATCTACTGAAATAGCAGATTTTCTCGCTGAAACGGAAAAGTCTATTGAAAGATTGCCCTTTGTATATCAAAGACTTTTTCAAAGTGTACCACTTGATGATCACAACCTTTTTGAAGGTAGAAATGAAGAGACTAGAGCATTAAATAATGCTTATAATAATTACATGAAAGGTCGCTTTGCTGCAACGGTTATCACCGGTGAAAAAGGGTGTGGAATAACGACATTGCTCAATTTTTTTGAAAAAGAGCTAACTACATCATGTAAGGTGTACCGTTTTGATACCAAAGAATCATTTTATAGCTCAAAAGAGCTGTTATCATTTTTCTCGACAAAGTTTGACAGTGATCTTAAAGACGAGGAATCGATTGTTAAATATTTAAACAAGGGCGGAAAGAAAATTATTATCCTTGAAAATATTCAAAAGCAGTTTTTGAAGAAAGTTAATGGCTTTGATGCCATTACGATGCTTTTGGAGATAATTTCTCTCACAAGTAAAAACGTATTTTGGGTAACTACCTGTACTCAGTATGCCTGGAATTATTTAAATAAGACTGTTGGCATAAGTGATCATTTTAGTTACCATATTCCTATGAAGGAGTTTGATGATGAGATGATAAATAAGATTATTCACAAGAGGCATCAGGTAAGTGGCTATAACTTGTTTTTCGAACCATCTCCTTCGCATTTAAATAATAAAAAATTTAAAAAGCTAGATGAGCAAGGTCAGCAGAAATTTTTAAAAGATGAATATTTTAATGACCTGAATAAGATTGCAAAAAGCAACATCAGTCTTGGGTTGGTTTACTGGCTCAGGTCAACTTGTGAAGTGTCTGATGATACTATTCATATTGCATCTCTAAAAGAGATGGATTTTGGCTTTATGGAAAGCCTGCATCTCTCAAAAATGCACACACTTACCTACTTGCTGCTTCACGATGGTTTGAAAGAGGAAGATTTTTCAAAATGCGTGAATAAGAGTGTTATAAGAAGTAGAGCTATGTTGTATCCGTTGTTTGAGGATGGTATTTTAGTTGAAAAAAATGATAGGTTCATCGTCAATCCACTTCTTTACAGACAAACGGTTTCGTTGTTAAAAACTAAAAATATAATTCATTGAGAGCCCTAGTTATCATATTTACACTTACGCTACTATCAGTAGCTGTGTATGGTCAAATAGATCCATCGGCCTTGAGCGATCAAGCTTCTTCTGCGGCTGATACGGTGGCCACCTCCGATACTAATGAGAACAGTATTCAGGAAGAGATGCCTCAAATTAAGGAGCTCATTTCTTTTGGTAAGCTCTTCTGGACGGCCGTATTTCTGGTAGTTGGCTACTTTGTTATTAGGTTTTTGGGTAGTCTGCTCGGACGATTTGCTGAGCGAAGCACCACATATCGAATTACAATTAAAGGCCTTGTGCCTGTAGTAAAAATTTCAGGTTGGATTTTTGTGATTTTTATAATCATTGCGGGCGTTATTCAGCCACCTATTGAAACCGTAATCGCTGTTACTGCTTCTGTAGGTATAGCAGTCGGTTTTGCTGCTCAGGATATACTCAAAAATGTGTTTGGCGGCATTATGATCTTGTTTGACAGACCATTTCAGGTAGGAGATAAAATTGAGGTAGGAGAGCACTATGGAGAGGTAGTCCAGATTGGACTGCGGTCTACCCGTTTAGTTACCGCAGACGACTCTTTGGTAAGTGTACCCAATGGAGAGTTGATGAATAAATCTGTTTCTAACTCCAATACGGGCGAAGCCAACTGTCAGGTGGTGGCCGAAATGTATTTGCCTATAACGATTGATGCAGAAAGTGTAAGAAAAATTGCTACCGAAGCGGCTCAGGTTTCGCGTTATGTTTATTTAAATAAGCCAATAACGGTTCTCTTTTTTAATGAAGTAAAAGAGCGTAGGTCCTACCTGAAGATGAGACTTAAAGCGTACGTTTCCGATATAAGGAATGAGTTTATTTTTAAAAGCGATATGACCGAAATCGTAATGAGGGAGCTAATTGAAAACAAACTAGTTGACCCTAAAGATATGTATTAAGCATTTAGTAATCTTCTGGTCTGATAAAGTAAACTTCAACAATTTTTCCATCAGCTATTTTATACATGGCAAAACCTCCATTGCGGGTCGATCCTTTCTAAAAACAACACTTTCATGATCAATAACTGTATTGCCACTTACCATTCTGTTTAAGAGGGTGCAGTGCAAATCAGGTAGGTTGTCAAACATGTTACTGTACCCCGTCCTCATAGCCTCCTTGCCTTGTGTGGTGAGCTCAGCTGGAAAGTTATATATTTTAACCGTGTCGCTGTAGGGTGCAAGAAAGGCCTCAATATCACGATTATTGTAGCCTTCGAGCTGTGCTTGTGCCAGTTGTTCAGGAGTTAATCCCTGAGCAAGCAGACTTCCACTAAATAAAATTAAAACAACAGCAAGTGCATTTCTTATAACCAATTCTTATTCTTAAAGTAAGCCAGCATACCAACGAAAATAACTCCCATTGCGCCTAAGGCATAGAAATAGCCATTTTCTGTTCGCAACTCAGGCATATTTTCGAAGTTCATACCATAGATACCAGCAATAAATGTAAGTGGTATAAAAATCGTTGCAATGATGGTAAGCACCTTCATCACTTCATTCATTTTATTACTTATACTAGTCATGTACATATCCATTAGACCTGTAGTAAGGTCACGATAAGTCTCAAATGTTTCAATGATATGTATCGTGTGGTCATAGACATCAGAAAAGAAACGAACAGTCTCTTTAGAAATAAAATCGTATTCTTCTTTTGAGATTTTGCTGATGGCCTCCCTCAGCGGGTATATCGACTTTCTTAAAAATATAAGCTCTTTTTTCAGCCCTTGAATTTGCTGTAAAGTCTTCTTAGAAGGGTTTTCATACACTTCGTCCTCTAGAAGTTCAATGCGCTCACCGAGGTTTTCAATAATAAGATAGTAGCTATCTACAATGGTGTCAATTAATCTGTAAAACAGATAGTCTACATCTCTGTGACGTGCTTTGCTTCCTGGGTCCGTTTTGAGTCTTGTTCTTAGGCCATCAAACAGATCACCTTCTTTTTCCTGATAAGAAATGAGAAAGTCCTTGCCCAGCACAAAGCTCATTTGTTCATATTCTATTAAGTCAGGTTTGAGGGAGTTTAATGTTTTAATGGTGAAAAACAGATAATTTTCATAATCTTCTACCTTGGGCCGCTGGTCAGGGTTGAGGATATCTTCAAGTACCAGTGGGTGAATATCAAACTGCTCACCAGTACTCTTTACTAATTCTATATTGTGCAACCCATCTATATTTAACCAATTGACCCGTTTTGGGTCAAGCTTAACAAATATATCAGCAGGGTTTTCACTGGTATGCTGTTCAAAATCTTTCTTATCATAGCTAATGAATTCGACTACAGATTTATCAGTTACCTTTTCCCCAAGGTGTACCAACTGGCCAGGGGGCAATCCGGCAGTTTTAGTGTTGCTTACAAAACTGGGAATACTAATTTTAGGTAATTGAAAACTAACCGGAGACTTGATTTTCATAGGTATTTATTTTACAGCTTGCGGTTTAGGTTTTTGATCTTTATAAACAATGGTTCTATATGGAAACGGAATCTCAATACCCTCATCATCAAACCTTTTCTTTATTGATTTGTGGAGGTCACATTTCATTACAAAACCAATCATTGGGTCTTCTGCCCAAACGTAAGCTCTTAAGTTAACAGAGCTATCACCAAAATTGACTAGTCTCACAATTATGGTATCCTTTCCAGCCTTTTTATCTTCATCAGAGCGATTATCTAACATCGATGGATGTTTTAAGGCTTCTTCCTGAATTATTTTTGTAGCCAGATCTATATCCGAGTCATAACTAATACCAAATACTATATGCATGCAGGTTTTATCTTCATTTAGAGAAGAGTTAACTATCGTATCATTACTAATAATTGAGTTAGGTATCACTATGCGCCTATTTTCATAGTTTTTGATTACTGTATGCCTTAGCGTTATATCTTCGACTTCACCCATATTACCACCACTTAAAGAAATGTGATCGCCCACACTAAAAGGTTTAAACAAGACAATGAAAATACCAGACACAATATTTGAGAAGGCTGATTGAGAAGCAAAACCAACGATGGCAGCCAAGACACCAGCACTTGCAAAAATCCCAACTCCATATTGCTTCAACTGAGGAATATGATAAAATATCACCATAATGGCGACTATCAAGATGATGAAATTCATCGCATTCATCAGGAAATTGTACTTTGTAGGGTCAAGGTTCATGGAAGCCGACATTCTTCGTACAAACCTTCTCAAAAAATATCTGATTACCCTTGAGGTAATAAATGCCGCCAGTATTATGGCAAGCGGAAAAATTATATAATCAATGTAGACTTGTTCTATATTCATTTATTTGCTGATTTTGTCGAGGAAAGATACTGTTTTATCGACTAATTGTTGACTGTTAGTTGGAAGTTCTTCTTCTGTAAAAGGGTGCTTGCCATTAAATACATGGTCAGCATTTTCAATGACGACTAACTCACTTTTTTCATTCCATTTGGCCATTTTTCGTGCTTCTTCAACTTTAATAGTAGGATCCACGCTACCATGAACATGTAAAATTGGCATTTTCATTTGAATGACAGCATTTTTGATGTCAAGTCGTGAGCGGTTTTTTAAAAAATCTTCTATGAGCGTGTATTTCAAAGGCATATTTTGCTTAGTTCTGCCGTTATAGACGAAATGTACGCCATCTTTTTTCCATTGTTCTTTCACTTCATCTGACCAACGTGTGGCGTAGTCGCTTACCGATGCCCACGTTACAACACCTGACACTCTATTATCTTCAATGGCTTTAATTAGTGCCAATCCACCACCGCGGCTATGACCGATTAGATAAATTTTGGATAAATCCAGATGATCTATCTTGTTATTATTACTTGATAAAAAATCTAATACTGCCTTTACATCATCAAGCTCAATACTATAAGTATTATTACTGAAAGCTTCTAAGTCTACAAAATCGATTGGGTGTTCTGGTGTTGTGCCGTTGTGAGAAAGGTTAAATTTAACAACACAATATCCAGCCTGGGCTATTTGATCAGCTATGAGGTTCCAATGACCCCAATCTTTAAATCCTTTAAACCCATGTATAAAAATGACAACGGGTTTATCTCGTTCATCAGAGGGATACCTAATATCCATCAAAATAGGCTTTCCATGACGGGTGTTTTTCAATACAATATTGTCAAAAACTGTCAGGGGGTTAGTCATGTTATATTTTGATTAAGGGGTTTTCGTAAGTATTATTGTAGCTCATTTGTCATCTATGGCTTTAAGCTTAAAAGAAATAAAATCACCGATCTCATCTGAAATGGAGGAATTTGAGAAAAAATTCCGCTCCTCCATGAAGACCAAAGTCCTGCTTTTGGACAAAATAATGAGTTATATCGTAAAGCGCAAAGGAAAACAGATGCGACCTATGTTTGTCTTTCTTAGTGCTGGTACCTGCGGAAAAATTTCAGAAGCAACTTACCGTGGAGCGTCACTTATTGAGCTATTACATACAGCTACCCTTGTACATGATGATGTAGTAGATGACGCCAATTATAGGCGAGGTTTTTTTTCGATCAATGCCCTTTGGAAAAATAAAATCGCAGTGCTGGTAGGTGATTATTTACTCTCTCGTGGCCTTTTGCTTTCAGTTGATAATCAGGACTTTGATTTACTTAAGATTGTTTCCACTGCTGTTAAAGAAATGAGCGAAGGGGAACTTTTGCAAATAGAGAAAGCAAGAAATCTTGATATCACTGAAGAGGTATATTACGAAATTATTAGACAAAAAACAGCCTCTTTAATTGCATCTTGCTGCGCAGTAGGTGCATCCTCTACAAGAGATGCTGTGAGCTCCAATGGTATTGACGATGAAAAGGTTGCTCGTATGCGCGAATTTGGTGAAAAAGTGGGCATGGCGTTTCAGATTAAAGATGACCTGTTTGACTATGGAGAAAGTGAGATAGGGAAGCCCCTGGGTATAGATATTAAAGAGCAGAAAATGACTTTGCCTCTCATTAAAGCCTTACATTCTGCCACCTGGCTTGAAAAAAGACGTATAATAAGTACTATTAGAAATCATAGCCATAATAAAAAGAAGGTAAATGAAGTCATTGATTTTGTAAAGCAATCAGGTGGACTTGAGTATGCCAACGAGGTGATGTATAAATATTATCAGGAAGCGATAGATATTTTAGATGGATTTGAAGACTCAGAGTATAAACATTCACTTAAAAACCTTGTTCAGTTTACGATCGAAAGGAGCAAATAATGGAATTAAGAAATAAAACTGTTGTAGTTACAGGTGTAAGCAAAGGTATTGGCCTGGCTACTGTAAAAGCATTATTGAGTGAAGGATCTACTGTGGTGGGGTGGGGAAGAACAGCACCGGATATTAAGGATGAAAATTTCGTTTTTGTAGAGACTGATGTGAGAAATTTCAATAGTGTTGAGCAGGCTTATGAAATGACTGTTTCAAAAGTGGGAGATAATATAGCTGTACTTATAAATAATGCTGGTTTGGGTTATGAAGGCTACCTCACCGATTTGGAATTGGAGCAGTGGCATCAAATGTTTGAAACTAACGTAGATGGTACCTTCTATTGTTCTAAAATGGTTATCCCGAGAATGAAAGAGCGTGACTTGGGGCATATTATAAATATTTCTTCCATAGCTGGAACCACAGGTATTCCAGGTATGTCGGCCTACTGCGCTACCAAACATGCTGTAAGGGGGCTGTCTCACTCAATGTATAAAGAGTTAAGAAACTTCGGCATCAAAGTTACCTGTATTTACCCCGGGTCTGTTAAAACCAATTTTTTTGACGATATACAGTCGGTAGAAGCTAACGACAACATGATGAAGCCAGAAGACATTGCTTCAACCATCATACATTGTCTAAAATCAAGTGGTAACTACCATCATGTGGATATTGAAGTAAGACCTCTTAAGCCAAAAGGATAATTCAAATTTGATGTGAGATTTTAGAAATACGATTTGTCTGAACTATGCTCAGTCTAAAATCTAAAATCTAGAATCTAAAATCTAAATTAAGCCACTCTCTCCTTACCTGCTTCCATAATAGCGTACTTCTTGATCTCTTCATAAGCCTGATCATCAAGCATGTCGGAGGCAGTTCCGCTGTTTGGCAATTCTACATTGCCTTCGTTGCTCCACCATTCATTGGCTTTTGCTCTGGCTTCAGATTTATCTACTTCAAAAAGGTGTATATATGAGTCAGAGACCATCCAGGGTTTTTCAATGGTACTATGTTTATCAAAAATCATTGATCGCATTTGCGTGGCGGTGTTATCCTGATTTTTGAAATGAGAAATCGTGTAAGACATAGTTTCGGGCTCTGTCATCACGTTGTCCCAAAATTTTCTCGAAGACACTACTTCAGAAGTTGTGAGTAAATACCCAAACCCCTCTTCAATAGGTTCCTTACTTATATCGCATGTAGCGTTTTTGGGCTTCTTTTTTTTACCAAATAGTTTGTTGATAAATGACATGGTTGTTTTGTTTTGAGTTTTGACTAATTAATTGTTGTTAAAGTACAGTACGACAGTTTTCGGTTCAAGGTTTAGTCATTTTGCGGCTTATTTTTCGTTTCCAGTGATTCATAACGAGTTAAGAATTCGTCTAACCGATCAGCAGGTAGTTTCTTAGCGATTATTTTTTTGTCTTTATCTAAAATATAAATGGTAGGTGTGGTCATGGCATCATACAACTTCTGATAAGGTTGTGTAATCGTTCTGGGACCATTCACAGTAATCCAATTCATATTCATATCATCGATATACTTTTTCATCTTAACCATCGAGGTGTCTGCAGAAACTGCAAATACCTCAACATCAAAAGTAGAAGTATTGTAAAACTCCACGAGTTTTGGTGTTTCCTTTTTACAGTGGCCACAGTCCGGATCAAAGAAGTATATAACGGTATAATCACTAGAAATATCATAAAGAGACTTTCTTTTGAGATCCTTATCCAGCATTATGAGGTTTGGAGCGGGTTTTCCAATTAAACTGTTTCTCAATTGATCAGCTCTATCTTTTAGGTTCTTTTTAAGTTGTTCATTGGCCCAAAAATCCATCTCACCACTTGCAAAGTATTTGTCATACAGGTGTACGTATACCTCGTCCAGCCCCATGATTTCAGGGTATTGATATTTGATTACAGCAGACCACACGGCATACTTATAAGTGTCTTCATTTGGCTTTGCCTTGGCTACAAGCACATCAATCTCTTTTATCAATGAGTCAGGGTGTTGATATACCAGTTTATCAAGGTAGGTGTTGTATTTCTCTTTGTAGACAGGGTTTGGTAACCTTAACATTACCGGGTCTGACAAGTCGAAATTGTCCCAATAGTGTGCTTTGTAATATTCATATTTGAACTGTTGTTCATCTACACCAGCTGGGGCCTCAGGCACATCAATATTCTTGTTAGCCCTGTGCATTTTGGCTGTTATGGTTTGCGGATGTTTTTCTATGATTTGCTGCTGATGAGCCGTTACTTCTTCGTTGAGTTCGGTAAGCATTTCTCTGGCTTTGGCCTTGGCTTCAACGCTGGCTGTGCTGTCACGCATAGTTTCCACAAATGGTCTTGCTTTGGCATTTTGTGCAACGTTAAATTTAATATCGTCAAAATATACCCTGTTGTCTAAATCCCCTTCTACTACCATGTTTTCAGCGTAATCAGGCATTTTAGTTTTCAAAGAAAATATCTGATCATCTCCAATAGCTATATCGAAGAGTCGGGATTTGCCTAATACAATGAAATAAATTCCTTTTTCAAGCTTTCGGTCACCCTGAAAGACAAAACTTCCTTTAATATCAGAGCGGGCAGTATCTTTCACATAGGTGCTTTCTCCATAAAAATTGCCTAGGAGTACGGTAGTGTCAGACAATCCTTCTATGGTTATATTGATGTCATACTGAGCTTGAGTCTTATTAAAAGTCAGTAATGCCAATAAAAGAAATATAGAGCGCTTGATCATAAATGTTAATTTGTAAATATGATTTTCAATTAGACAAACAAAAAGTGTGCACTAATTTAGCCTTTAATCATTTTATCTAAAAGCTTTAAGTGTGTGGTTGCCATTAAGCCTAAAATAGTTGTCTTTCTAATACACAGTTAATTAGATTTGTCGTTGATTTATCACTATGTCAATAAAAGTCAATCAACTCACTAAAATTTTCGGAGAGCAAAAAGCACTTGATGCTATTTCCTTTGAGGCCAAAGAAGGTGAGATACTTGGCTTTTTAGGGCCTAATGGTGCTGGCAAATCGACAACCATGAAAATTGCAACAACCTATTTGCCACCAACATCCGGTCAGGTAGAAGTTTGTGGCCTCGATGTGGAGGAGTACCCAAATAAGGTAAGAGCAAGTATAGGTTATTTACCAGAGCATAACCCGCTCTATTTAGAAATGTATGTGAGAGAGTATCTGGGCTTTATAGGTGAAGTGCATGGCATGCGAGGTAAAAGGCTCAGAATACGCATTGAAGAGGTAATAATTTTATGTGGTTTGCAGAAAGAGCATAACAAAAAAATAGAGGCGCTTTCTAAAGGCTATCGCCAACGAGTCGGTTTAGCTCAGGCATTGATTCATGATCCCAAAGTATTGATACTTGATGAACCTACGACTGGGTTAGACCCCAATCAGATTATTGAAATAAGAAAACTGATAAAATCCATAAGTAAGGACAAAACGGTGATCTTTAGTACGCACATCATGCAGGAAGTGCAGGCACTTTGTGATCGGGTAGTCGTAATCAATAATGGTAAAGTGGTTGCCAACGATAAAATTGAAAACCTGAGGCCTGCAGATCAAAGTAAAGTAATAATTAAAGTCGAATTTTCAGAGAATGTAAAAGTTGCTGCTTTGGAAGCAATTGAAGGAGTAACTGAAGTGGAACAAAAATCTGAATCGTCATTTATTTTGAGCTGTGTTACAGACCGTGATATACGCCCTGCAATTTTTAAGTTTGCTACGGAAGAGGGTGTTTCATTAGTGGGCTTATCTCAAGAAGAGGTTACGATGGAAAATATATTTCAGGATTTAACTAAGTCTGAGAAATAATATGCTGCAGGTATTATCTAAAGAAATAAATAGTTTCCTCAATTCACTCATTGCATATATAGTCATAAGTGTATTTCTCACAGGCATTGGCTTGTTGATGTGGGTATTCCCGGAAACATCAGTATTGGATTATGGCTATGCCAATATGGAAACTTTGTTTGCCTTGGGCCCATACGTTTTTATGTTTCTCATACCTGCCATCACAATGCGATTATTTGCGGAAGAGAAAAGAGCGGGAACACTTGAACTGCTACTTACCAAGCCACTTACAGACTGGCAAATCATATTGGGTAAATACCTATCTGGTGTTGTCTTGGTCATTTTTGCACTTGTTCCTACCCTCATTTATTATTACTCAATATATCAATTAGGAAGCCCAATGGGCAATATAGACACGGCTGGAGTGATGGGTTCATATGTTGGCTTGGTGCTACTGGGTTGCGTATTCACAGCTATTGGGGTGTTCGCCTCTATGATCAGTACCAATCAGATTGTATCATTTATTATTGCCGTGTTCTTAAGCTTTATTTTATACTCTGGTTTGGAGTCGATTGCAGCAATAGACGTTTGGGGTAAATTCTCATTGTTTTTCGAGCAATTAGGTCTTGCTTTTCATTATAGAGCAATGAGCAAGGGCTTGCTCGATACTAGAAATATGATTCATTTTTTCAGCTGGATTGCCTTAATGCTGATGTTCACCAAATTACTTTTAGTAAGCAGAAGATGGTAAACTGGAAGAGTAAGCAACTGGAAGATGTATTGAAGCTAGCCATAGGGGTGGTGGCTGTAATTTTAATCAATCAGTTATCAGATAGGTTTTATCAACGTATAGATCTGACAGAAGAGGGCAGGTATTCAATAAAAGAGCCTACAAAAGAAATATTAAGGAATCTTGACGATGTCGTGTATGTGGAAGTTTATCTCGATGGACAATTGAATGCCGGCTTTAAAAGATTGAAAAAAAGCATTGAAGAAACATTAGAAGAGTTTAGGGTTTACGGTGAGAGCAATATTCAGTATACCTTCAATGACCCTACTGTTGCCATGAGTCAGAATGCTAAGAATGAATTTATGCAAGGATTAATTCAAAAAGGCATTCAACCAACCAATATCATAGATAATCGAAATGGTCAGCGGGTTGAACGATTAGTATTTCCTGGCGCTGTGATATCCTATGGAGGAGTTGAAAAGGGTGTGATGTTGTTAAAAGGAAACCAGTCACTATCAGCAGAGCAGAAACTTAATCAATCCATTGAAAATATTGAGTACGAGCTGGCCTCGACTATTAATCAGCTATCAAGTATAGAAAGACAGTCTGTTGGACTGGTAGCAGGCCATGGAACACTTTCAGAAATCGAATTGGCCGGACTTTCCAACAGTTTAAGAGATAAATATTTGGTAAAAACAGTAAATCTCAATCAAGAAGTACAAGCAAACGCGATAATCATTGCCAAACCGACAAGACCATTTTCAGAAAAAGAAAAATATAACTTAGATCAATATATCATGCGAGGAGGCAATGTACTTTTCCTACTTGATAAACTTCAGGCCAATATGGATAGTGCCGTAAATGAGCATAATTATTCATTGCCTGTCGAGCTTAATCTCGATGATCAATTGTTTAAATATGGAGCCAGGATAAACAATAATTTGGTGCAGGATAATTCGTCAGGTGTATACCCAATCGTGGTAGGCAACATGGGCGATCAGCCACAAGTAAGACTCATGCCCTGGCCTTACTATCCACTGATAAATAGATTTGGAGATCATCCCATTACAAAAAACCTCAATGCTATCGTGGGTCGGTTTGTAAGTACGGTTGATACAGTTTCAGTACCAAATGTGAAAAAGACAGCATTGTTATTTACTTCAGATTATTCACGAAGTGTAAATGCTCCAGTAAAAGTTTCTATTCAGGATTTGCGAAAAAATCTCACCCCAGATATGCTTAATCAGCAAAACATCCCTGTCGCCTGGTTGCTTGAGGGTAAGTTCCCGTCATTGTATAAAAACAGGTTTAAACCTGAAGGGGTAAATACAGAAGACTTTGTTGAAGATAGTAACACCGGGGCAAGCCTCCTGGTGGTTGGTGATGGAGACATTGTGAAAAATGATATTAACACTAAAAACGGTCAACCACAAGCATTGGGATTCGATCCGTTTCTTAACGAAACTTTTGCCAATGAAGAATTTGTAATGAATGCACTGGCTCATATGATGGATAAAGATGGGTTGATATTGGCAAGGAATAAAGAGATAAAAATTAGGCCTCTGGATACTGTAAAGGTTGAAAACGAGCGATTGAAATGGCAACTGATAAATCTTGTTTTGCCTGTTATAATTTTACTAATCTTTGGTGTGGTCAGGTATTATTTAAGGAAGAGAAAATACACTAAAACCTCTATTGACTGATGCAGGAAAAGAGAAATAAAAAGCTTCTGGCAATTTTATTGGCACTTATTGCTGTAGTGGTGGTTTTATATTTTGTAAAAGACGAATCTGATAAAATAGATATAAACCGTGAGGTGTTTGCTTATGATAACCCATCTCAAATCGATCAGGTAAGTATTGATTTGGGTGAAGAGGTAGTAAACTTAAGTTTTGATGGTGCCAGGTGGTTGGTTAACGATAGGTACAAGGCTGACCCTCAGCGTATTAAAGTACTCTTCGCTGTGCTAAAACAAATTAGAGCTAGAAGAGCTGCCGCAAGGCAGCAGCAAGACAGCTTGAAAAGCGCGATGAGTACAAAAGGGCAAGCAGTTTCATTTCTCAGTAAGGGTGAAGAACTTCATAGATTTGACATAATGGGAAACCCAGAGAAAGGCCTCACCTTCATATCACAGCCACAAGAAGATATTTTTCTTGCAGAAATACCAGGGTACCGCAGTTATCTGGCAGGCATTTTTGAGGTTGATGAGCAAGGGTGGAGAGATCCACTAGTTTTTGATATCAATTGGAGAAATATAAAGGCTGTGCGCATGATTTATCCCGATCAGCTAGAGAACAGTTTTGATGTGAGTTTCAATGAGGGTGAATATGAAATTAATCAGTTGCCAAAAACCGACACTACAAAGCTGTTTGATCTTCTTGATGAGGTCTCCAGGCTGTATGTAAATGATTACCTGCAAGAAGCAGAAGTAAATAAATATACTTTGCAAAAAGATACAACCATAGCCACAATTGCCCTTATAGATGTTGGCGATAATTACAAAACATTGGAAATATTGGGTGAAATTGATGAGTTAAACACGTATTTGGTTAAAAAGGATTCTTCAGACTTTGCTGTTATCCCTTCAGAGATGTTGCGTACCATACTTAGGCCAAGACGATTCTTTAAAGCACCTAAAAACTAGGGTGTAATAAAATGACATCGCATTTCCTATAAATGATTTTATTTTTAACTTTACCGAGTTTAAAAATGAAACCTTACTAAGCTTATCATATCGTATGAAATTTATTGTCTCATCTTCAGTCTTACTAAAGCAACTTTCGAGCATTAATGGTGTGATCACTACAAACCCTGTAGTGCCAATTCTAGAAAACTTTCTATTTGAAATAAATGAAGGTTCGCTTACTGTGACTGCTTCAGACTTGCAAACTTCGATGATTACTGAACTTGAAGTAGAGTCTAAAGAAAGTGGAAGCATTGCAGTACCTGCGAGAATTTTACTTGAGACGCTAAAAAATCTGCCAGAGCAGCCTGTTACCTTCTCAATTGATGAGGAAACTTATAGCATTGAAATTAGCTCTGACAATGGTCGATATAAGCTTGCTGGTGAAAATGCTACTGACTTTCCAAAGGTGCCAACCGTAACGGATGATTTCTCTGTGACAATGTCTACAGACGTTTTGGGTAGCGCGATTAACAATACCATTTTCGCTACAAGTAACGATGAGCTAAGACCTGCCATGACGGGTGTTTACATGAATTTGACTGATACCAATACAACTTTTGTATCTACAGATGGTCATCGTTTGATCAGATACAGAAGGGTAGATGTGGCTTCAGACAATGGCAATGCGATTATCATCCCTAGAAAGGCATTAACGCTTTTAAAGTCTACTTTACCATCAGAAAATATGGAAGTAGCTGTTGAATTCAATGTTTCTAATGCGTTTTTTAGGTTTGGTAATATTCGTATGATTTGCCGTTTGATCGATGAGCGTTTCCCTGACTATGAAAACGTAATACCTGCTGATAATAATAATAAGATGACAATTGATAGAGGTGAGTTTTTAAGCTCACTTAAACGTATTGCCATTTATGCAAATAAAACTACGCACCAGGTAAGACTTAAAATTACTGGTAGTGAACTTCAGATTTCGGCAGAAGACCTTGACTTCTCAAACGAAGCTAATGAGCGACTTTCATGTGAGCATGACGGTGGAGACATTGAAATTGGGTTTAATGCTAAATTTTTGATTGAGATGCTCAATAATCTTGATACCGATAAAGTTGAGCTATTACTTTCTGAGCCAAATAAAGCGGGTTTAATTTCACCACAAGACAAAGATGATAATGAAGATATACTTATGCTTGTGATGCCTGTAATGCTTAATAACTACGTTTAAGTATCTGGCCTTAGACAGGCCGCTGCATGTGATATAAATCTGAGCCCAACCCTCTAAAGTTGGGCTTTTTGCTTATTTGAGTAAATCCAAATTTAGCATAAAAGTCCTGAGCGTGTTCTGATGTCCAGACTTCTATTTTTTTAACATTAAAGCTGCGAATTAAGTCTTCAATACAAAACGAAATAAGTGTTTTGCCAAGCCCTTGACCTTTATAAGAGGGGTCTATCATATTCCATATAAGCCTGCCAGTATAGTCACTATATACATAGCCTCCTGCACCAGCCAACTTACCTAGAGATTTAATGATATAATAAGTACTCTGGTTATTCTCTAAGAAAGAAATGAAGTCGTTAAGCTCAGCCTTAGCGTAAAATGTTGGTGTATTTAAGGTAAATATTTCCTTAAGTTGCTCCTTATACTCCGTAGTGTAGGGAAGTATGACCATAAACTTAACGTATTGTTACATTAAGTTTATAAAAAAATAGCTTATTCAATAGCTAAATCTTTAAAATAATAAACTCAGGTTAATGCAATGAATGCATTAATGTTTATAGTGCACGGTCATAAGTCTCAATTGACTTAATGACCAGATCCACCACATCTAAATAAAATTCGGCATTGATATTCTCAAATACATCACTCGGCTGATGATAGTCTTTGTGGTCTTCGACTCCAAAATAGATGAAAGGTATTTTTTTCCTATGAAACACACGATGATCAGAAGCAAAGGTCCAGTTGTCAGAACCTTTGTATTCGGGGCTATCATGCCCAAATTTAATGATTACTTCAGTATCTAGTTGCTCCAATGGTGCTTTCAATTGAGGGTAGAAATATGTGCCGCAGGCATAAATCGTATTATCATCGTTATGGGCAATCATATCGAGATTTACGTTGAGCGCTATATTCTTTTGGGGTAAAGGGAAGTTGTCGAGCATGTACTGTGCTCCGATAGAGCCAATTTCTTCAGCGTCAACGGCTGCTACGACCAAAGTATGATTATTTGCCTTGTTTTTGAAATGGTCAGCTATAGCAAATAAGGCGGCTGTTCCTGAAGCATCATCATCGGCACCATTATAGATTTTTCCATTTCTTACACCTAAATGATCAAGATGGGCAGTTATTACAATTACTTGATCAGATTGCCCTGGAATAACCACAGCTACATTATTACCTTTCTTTCCTTTATGAGTAAAAGATTGCTTATAACTGTCTCCAAATGCTGGTTTGAGGTTTATGTCCTTAAAATGAGTTACGATATAGTCTTGAGCTTTGAAGTTGCCCTTTTCGCCAAATCCACGACCTTCCATTTCATCACTAGAAAGCACTTTAAGGTGCTTGAGTACGTCTACATCCTGAGCCTGAAGACCAGTACTAATAAGTGTCAGAATTATCAATATATATCTCATCGTATAGAATTATTTACTCAAATCTAGTCCATTTCGTGTACCATACAATGCCCTTGTTGACAGGATTGATGATTTTCTCGATAATAAAGGAATTTTATGGTAGTGATGTAATAAAAAAGGGGAGCGTGGCTCCCCTTAATTTTTAGACTAGTTTACAATTATTATTTCTCGTTGTAAACATGTACATCTCTTTGAGGGAATGGAATTGATATTCCTTCCTTATCAAATGCTAATTTCACTTTTTCCTGGAAGTCCCAGTAGACACCCCAATAATCATCTGGTTTTACCCATGGTCTTACATTGAAGTTTACTGAACTATCTCCCAGGCTTCCGACTCTTACACTGTAAGCAGGCTCTGCAAGCACACGATCATCTTCTTTAATAAGTCTGTCTAGTACCTCCTTAGCTTTTTTGACATCATCGTCATAACCTATACCGAATACCATGTCAACACGTCTGTTGGCTTCAACATAGTGATTTGTAATGGATTCGTTAGATAGCTTACCGTTGGGTATTACTATACGCTTATTATCCGGTGTAATCAGTACAGTATTGAAGATGTGGATTGCATTTACGGTACCACTATACCCTTGTGCTTCAATATAATCACCGACCTGAAAAGGCTTTACGGTAAGAATAATCACGCCACCAGCAAAATTTTGTAAAGTTCCCTGTAGTGATAAACCAATAGCTAAACCTGCCGCACCTAAAATGGCAACAAAGGATGTCATTTCTATTCCTACTGTAGAAAGTACACTTAGTATCAGTAATACCAGTAGTAAGTTGTAGAAAAGACTTTTTAAGAATGGTTTGAGTGATTCGTCTACATTTCTTTTTACAAGTACTTTGTTGAATGTACGAGATAGAAAACGAATTATTTGAAGTCCAATAATCAGGATTACCAATGCCTTCACAAAGCTGATGGCTAATGGTACCCCATTATTAATGAGAAATTCTTTGATTTGTTCAATATCCATAGAAAATGGTTTTGGTTAAAAAGTTGTTTCTAAGATAATTTAACAATAAACAGATACTATTGTTCCACGCGCTCGATCCTGGCACCTAGGCTTCTGAGACGATCATCAATATTTTGATAACCACGATCAATTTGCTCTACGTTGAAGATCGTGCTTTCCCCTTCGGCAGACAAGGCAGCTATAAGCAAAGAAACACCCGCTCTAATATCAGGAGAGCTCATTTTAATACCCCTTAACGCCTGTTTCCTATCCAAACCAATAACAGTGGCCCTGTGTGGATCACAAAGTATAATTTGCGCACCCATATCGATCAGTTTATCGACAAAGAATAGCCTGCTTTCAAACATCTTTTGATGCACAAGCACAGTACCTTTTGCCTGAATAGCAGTTACGAGAACAATACTCAGTAAGTCTGGTGTAAACCCGGGCCAGGGTGAGTCTGCCACAGTCATGATTGAGCCATCAATAAAGGTCTCAATTTCATAGTGTTTTTGTGCCGGCACAAATATATCATCACCCCTTAGTTCAAGCTTTATACCCAGTCGTTTGAATACATCGGGAATTAAGCCGAGGTGATCTACTCCTGTCCCCTTAATCGTCAGCTCTGATTGTGTCATAGCTGCCAAGCCGATAAAACTACCTACCTCGATCATATCGGGTAACATTGTATGATCTGTGCCGTGGAGCGAATCTACACCATGAATAGTGAGTAGGTTCGAACCTACGCCTTCGATCTTTGCACCCATGCCGATAAGCATACGGCATAGTTGCTGTATATAAGGCTCACAAGCCGCATTATATATTGTTGTTTTTCCTTCAGCTAAAACAGCTGCCATTAGTACATTGGCAGTACCGGTAACAGAAGCCTCATCAAGATGCATGTAGCAGCCTTTTAGGTTAGAAGCATCTATGGCATAAAAAGCATCTTTTGAAGAATAATTGAACTTGGCACCAAGCTTTTCAAACCCAAGGAAGTGCGTATCAAGCCTTCTTCGGCCTATTTTATCTCCACCAGGTCTTGGAATTTTGGCTTTGCCATACCTTGCCAGCAGAGGTCCAAGAATCATAATGGAGCCTCTGAGTGAAGCCGCTTTGGTTTTAAATTCGTCTGACTCTAAATAGTCGACATTGATGTTTTTTGCTGTAAAGCGGTATGATTCAGAATCTAATTTTTCTACCGAAGCGCCCATCTCACTCACCAGTTCGATAAGTTTGTTGACATCCCGTATGTCAGGAATTTTATGAATCGTAATTGATTCAGGTGTCAGAAGAGTTGCTGCTATTATTTGTAGAGCTTCGTTTTTGGCACCTTGTGGTATGATCTCACCTTTGAGTTGATGCCCACCTTCGATTCTGAATGAACTCATTTAGTTTCTTCTTCTACGGTTGCTTCCTCCTTTACTTCCTCCTCTTCGGTTATTTGATTTTCCACCAGAGCGACCTCCTGTATTCGACCTCTTTTTATTTTTGTATAGCCTTTCGAAAAGGTTGTCTTCACGCACCTTATCCAGGTTTATGTCTAGTTCACCGCCTGAAATTGTCTTGATATTTTCTAAGATAACACCGTCATCTATCACTTCTTTATTCCATGTGCTGTAGAAACTCTTCATCAACTTACCGATGTAGATTATTGCCTCTTCACGTTCCTGAGGGTCTTCTTTACTAGCTGCCTCCTTCACTAAAAGCTCGATGTTTCTACCATAGTGCTTATACTTAATTTGATTACTTAAATAATCCAGTCGTTTAGGCTTTTTAGTAAGCACCTCCGGCTCAGGCATAGGGTATGGGCTCTCCACATCAAGATCGAAGTCTGCCATGATGAATAAATCATCCCATAGCTTTTGAGTGGTCTCCTGAGTCTCCTTGAAAGAAGGTGTTACCTGACGCATCAAATCTATCAAAGTGTGGGCGTAAGCTGTACGCTTTTCTTTGTCTTCGATTGTCTTTAAGTATTTAACAAGCTTTTGAACGTTTCTCCCGTACTCTCTGAGAATTAGTGGAGGTTGACTAGTGTTATAATCCATGAATGTGAAGTTACCTATTAATTAGGGTGTATCTTAAGTTTAGCAAAACTAAGTAATAATGTCTTTTCTCCAAAGTCGTCAAATTCGACCTTTGCTTTTCTGTTAGCACCGCTTTCGTCCATCTCTTTCACCTTGCCAAAACCAAATTTAGGGTGCTCTACTTTCATGCCTTCCTGCAAACCAGTGGTGTCACTTGGCGCAAAATCGGGTGAAGGCTTGTAATTAGTTTTCTTAGGTATTGGCTTAGAGGTTGTTGTTTTACGCATGCCGCTCACAAAACTCTTCGCAAAACTACTACTGCTCTCATCGGTAGACGAAACATTGCTAAACTTCGTACTTACTTTGATGAAATCCGGATCTACCTCGTCAATAAACCGACTTGGTTCGCAGTTTTTCAGTCGGCCAAAACGGTAGCGACTCAAAGCATAGGATAAGAAAAGTTTGTTTTTAGCACGTGTAATGGCCACATAAAACAGCCTTCTTTCTTCCTCGAGGTCTGCCCGTGAGCTGAGCATCATTTGTGAGGGGAAGAGGTCTTCTTCCAAACCAACGATATAAACATTTTCAAACTCAAGTCCTTTGGCCATGTGGATGGTCATCAAAGTTACTTTGTCGTTATCGTCATCATCATCGTTGTCTAAGCCTGTAATGAGCGCAACTTCTTGTAAAAATGAGCCGAGGCTT
The DNA here is from genome assembly GCA_965227525.1 of Fulvivirga sp. Lineage (GTDB taxonomy): Bacteria > Bacteroidota > Bacteroidia > Cytophagales > Cyclobacteriaceae > Fulvivirga. The sequence continues at coordinate 1,865,456 of OZ245762.1, forward strand.
TTGTCTTCCTTTTCGGGATCATCGGTAAACTCTTTGATGGCATTGAGTAATTCCTGAACGTTTTCATAGCGATTAAGCCCTTCTACAGTTTTATCTTCATAAAGCTCCTTGAGCAACCCAGAGCCCTTGGCAATTTGGCTTGCAGCATCGTATGCATCCTGCTTATCTATCTCTATTTTGAATCGCTTGATTTTTGTCACAAAATCAGATACGGCATTGGCAGCACGACCAGGTAAGAAGGAGTTGATGTTTGTAAGTACTTCCCATAAACTAATATCGTGATCATTGGCAGCAACGATGATTTTATCAACAGAAGAAGCACCTATTCCTCGCTTTGGGTAGTTGATGATCCTGCGTAGCGATTGCTCATCATTATGATTAATGGTAAATCGCAAGTAAGCCATAATGTCTTTAATCTCCTTACGCTGGTAGAAAGACAACCCACCTATGATCTTGTATTTTATATTCATGCGCCTGAGGGCTTCCTCAATGGCACGTGATTGACTGTTGGTACGGTAGAGTATCGCTACGTCTTTATTGCTGGTTTGAAACTGCATCTTTTCTTCAAAGATGGAAGAGGCCACCAACTTGCCCTCTTCATTATCTGAGGTCGCTTTGATGAGCTCGATCAGGTTGCCCTGATCATTTTCGGTCCAAACTTTCTTTTTAAGCTGCGCCTTATTTTTATTTATTACTGAGTTGGCAGCATCTACAATCACCTTGGTAGATCGGTAGTTTTGCTCCAGCTTGATTACTCTAAGGTCGGGGTAGTCTTTTTCAAAATTTAAAATGTTTTGAATGTCCGCCCCGCGGAAGGCGTAGATACTCTGTGCATCGTCACCAACGACTGCGATATTTTGCCTTACGGCAGAAAGCTTTTTTGTAATCAGGTACTGCGATATGTTGGTGTCCTGAAACTCATCAACCATCACATACTGAAAGCGTTGTTGATATTTATTCAATACATCGAGATGTTCCTTAAAGAGCACGTTGGTATTGAAGAGCAAGTCGTCAAAATCCATAGCTCCCGCCTTAAAACAGCGCTCGGCATAGATTTTATAGATACGGCCCAGTTCAGGCTTCATATTTTGCTCGTCATCGGCCTTGTATATAGGATTACGATTGTATTCTTTCCATGAAATAAGCCTGTTTTTTGCTCCCGATATGCGATTGAATACTACATTGGGCTTATATACCTTGTCATCGAGATTAAGCTCTTTTACTATCGCTTTGATTAATGATTTAGAATCATCTGCATCGTAAATGGTGAAGTTGCTTGGGTAGCCGATTTTATCTGCTTCAGCTCTGAGTATACGAGCAAAAACCGAGTGAAAAGTACCCATCCATAAGTTACGTGCTTCGGTACCCACTACTTTCTCGATACGATCGCGCATCTCTTTGGCTGCTTTATTTGTAAATGTCAGGGCCAATATATTGAATGGGTCAACGTTCTTTTTCTCTATGAGATAAGCAATTCTAAAGGTAAGTACCCGAGTCTTTCCTGAGCCTGCACCGGCTATGATCATGGTCGGCCCTTCTGTGTTGATTACTCCTTCTCGCTGCGGTTCGTTGAGGCTATTGATGTAGTCCATTAAATACTGAAATTGTCGATGCTATAAAGCTCAAAGTTACTTGATTAAGTTCTAAATTCTAGAACGAAGGATTGAAGTTTGAGCTTTCATTTGCATGATAGTCGTCACCTAATCTTAAACGAAACACAAGTCATCCCGACTTTGTGGAGGGATCATTGTATTACTCAATGGTCATTTGAATTAAAAGATCCCGCGAATCCCTCGGAATTTATTACTCAAGTCATACTGAGCGCTGCGAAGTAACTTACTTAGTTAAATTCCTCGTTCCTCGGTATGACATAGATTTAATTTATGATTTCAGTCTAACATCTAAAACCCAAAATCTCAAATCTTAAATCATAAATAACCATTACCTTTGTAGTTATGTTTGAGCTGGACAAAGTGATTTTATCAGACGACATCAAAGAAAAATTCTTTGTATGCGATCTGAATAAATGTAAAGGAGCGTGCTGCGTGGAAGGGGACTTAGGCGCACCGCTAGAGGAGAACGAACTGTTGATCATGGATGCAATCTACAAAGAAGTAGAACCCTACCTTTCGGAAGAAGGAAAAGCAGCCATTAAAAAACAAGGCAAGTATATACTCGATGAAGATGGTGATTACTCTACGCCAACAATTGGAGGCAAGGAGTGTGCCTATGCCATCTATGATGACAAAGGCATATTGAAGTGCGGTATCGAAGAGGCCTACATTGACGGCAAGATCAAATACAAAAAACCTATCAGCTGTCACTTGTACCCGATCAGGGCCAAAAAATACGAAGAGTTTGAAGCATTAAACTACGACCAATGGCACATCTGCAGCCCCGCCTGTGAGTTAGGCGATAAGCTGAGCGTACCAGTGTATAAATTCTTAAAAGACGCTCTTACACGTAAATATGGCGAGGAATGGTACACGAAGTTGTGCGAGGTGATTGAAGGGGAGGAGGAAGTATAAAGCACAAGTGGACACTTGCGCTAGTAGGGGCAGAAAAGTTAACCCCATTGTCTGTTTTTCAAGGTCTGTGTCTCACAGACTTTATAATTTAGATAACTTTTGGTAATAAAAGCACAAGTGGACACTTGCGCAGTGGGGGTGGTATGCTAAGTTGTGTGAGGTGATTGAGAGGGAGGAGGAGAGCTAGTCTATTTGTTGAGGACTATGTAAAAGCACAAGTGGACACTTACGTTATTTTTGAGATCAGTACATCAGGTCTTTACTGTTGAGACTGGAAAAGTTAGTTAATCAATTCAAAAAGGCGCTTGTATGACCTAGAGTTTGGGGTATATACTTGGCAAGAATTGGTCCAAACACCAGTTTTACTTTGAATAGCTTGATTATAGAATTTATTCTCTTTCTCAGATTGTTGACCAAGAACAATTCCTTCCTTATAGTCCATTTCAAGAGTTGAGGAAATCCTGAATTTTGTGATTTTATGACCTATTATCAACTTACGTTCACCGTAATTAAATAACTCATTGCAGTTTCCAGAATTTTGATAAATAATTACCTCATCACCTATTTTCAAATCACCCTTAATAACAGAATCAATTTTTATAATTACATTATAACCGTTTTTTCGATTATTGTAAAATTCAGTTAATTCTGAATGTAGATAAATACTTGTAAGCGCAGTTCCATAAAATATAAAATCTGCATCACCTATTAAATTCTGAGCAGCTTTCTTATCAACTGGTTCTATACAAAAGCAGGCAAAACTATTGCCTGTGATAGTGACAACAAATAATAATATTAAAGGTTTCATAATGCTCTTAGTTGTTCAATTTCTTCTTGCAGAATAGACATAGCCCTACTGTAGTGTTCTATGATTGTAAATTGATGGTCAATTATATCGTTTACCTCAAAGGATGGAGGAGGGGGGTAGACGTTTGCGTTGTTATTATCTAAGTAAGGAAATCTAAATGATCTAGACAGTCCACACTCATCAATATGAATTTCATCGGTTCGATTTGTGTAAATCAACCAGTATCCATCTTCGAGTTTAGGAAATGATTCACATCCATAATTCTTTTTTAATGAGCGAGTCAAAATTGAGTCAGATAATTCACCTTTGAATAATTCGATAACCCTTAACCTAAAACTTTCTCCCTGTCGACTTTCGATGACTTCAGCTATAAATATCAAGTCATTATTTTTAAAGGCCTCTTGCTGAGCCTTTTTTAAATTCTTAATTTCCTTGCAATCACACGCCAGGGTATTGATAGAACCAGACAAAAAGATGATGGCTAATAATATTCTCATATTTATAATGATTGGCTTATATCTATAACCTCAAACTAATACAAAGGCACATACAGGCTCATCCGATATTCGAGGATATTGTCATTGCCAGATTCGCCCAGCTCAGAAATATTGTCGAGGTAGTCGGTCATGGTACCGTAGAAGCCAGCTTGCAAGCCGATGCCAAAGTCATTGGGTAAAAAGTACATGGCACCCAATTTTGTAGGAAGCATAATGGAAGCATTACGATAGGTTTCATTGTCTGCCCGGGTTTTGTTTTGTGCTTGCAGGTCTTCACCAAACTGGTCGGTAGGGGTGAAGCGTATGAAGCCAATGCCCTGACTGAGGTAGACAATGTAGTTTTCTTTTTTTATCAGGTTTACATGCAAGTCGTAATTGGCGTAGAAGTAGTTGCTTTTAAAAAAGCGATTAGGTGTCTTGTCAGGCACTTCGGTGGTAAAAGTTCTGTTTTCACCTGATACGCTGCCAAAGCCCAGGTTAAAACCACCATTGAGGCGCTTTTTCTTATTGAACTGTATGCCTACATGAAAAGCAGCCGAATATTGATCATATTCATTGAGGTCTCCTTTGTAGCTCACCATACTGATGCCAGTATGCACCCATTTTTCAGGCAATTGAGCTTTTACGAGCCCGGCAATAAGAAGAAAGGGGATAAGCAACCACAATTTTTTCATTATGGAAAAATAATGAATTTTATTTGATCGATGAAACTACTAAGTTCAGTAAGCTATTGTGGGTTAGTCGTCAGACCACTCCGAGTGGTCAGACGACTAGGTATTTAGCACTGCAAGTCATACTGAGCGGTAGCGAAGTAACTTACTAAGTTGGGTTCTGTGCCAAATACCCAGGGTGAGCCATGATCCAAATTCTAGGGAAGTCGTGCCACCACTTCAAGTGAGACTTCAAGTGGTGGCACGACTATTTCAATTTGGGAGTGTCAAAGAGCCACAAGGGCTTGAGTCAAGGGGTTCATAAGAGCGGGGTACGCAAACCAGCGAGTAATAAAAAAGCCCGATGTTACTCGGGCTTTGTATTATTTTTTCTCTTTCAAGTCTGTGAAGTCAAAGTCTTCTAAGAACTTGGTGGTAAAATCACCAGTCTTAAATTGCTCATCATCCATCAGTTTTAAGTGGAAAGGAATGGTAGTTTTTATTCCTTCAATCACAAACTCGCTAAGTGCACGCTTCATTCTGGTGATCACCTCTTCTCTTGACTGGCCGCTTACAATAAGCTTAGCAATCATTGAGTCGTAGTTAGGAGGAATAGAATAACCAGCATACACGTGGCTATCGATTCTTACACCATGACCACCTGGCATGTGTAGGTTAGTGATTTTACCAGGCGAAGGTCTGAAACCATTACCCGGATCTTCGGCATTGATTCTACACTCCATCGCATATAAGTTAGGGGTGTAGTTTTTACCTGATATTTTGATACCAGCAGCTACTTTGATTTGCTCTTTGATCAAATCATAGTCAGTAACTTCTTCAGTAATTGGGTGCTCTACCTGGATACGTGTATTCATCTCCATAAAATAGAAGTCACCGTTTTTGTCTACCAAAAACTCCACGGTACCTGCACCTTCATATTTGATAGCTTCAGCAGCTTTCACAGCAGCTTCACCCATTTTGTTTCTCAACTTAGGAAAGTGACGCATTACTGGTGAGGGCGTTTCTTCCAATAATTTTTGGTGCCTACGCTGGATAGAGCAATCACGCTCCGATAGGTGGCAAGCTTTACCACGACTATCACCAACAACCTGAATCTCCACGTGTCTTGGCTCTTCAACAAATTTCTCAAGATATAAGCCATCATTTCCAAAAGCAGCTCCAGATTCTTGTCGGGCATCGTCCCATGCTTTTTTGAAACCAGATTCGTCTTTTACGATACGCATACCACGACCACCGCCACCAGCAGTTGCTTTAAGTATCACTGGGTACTTAATCTTTTTAGCGATCTTAATTCCCTCTTCAACGGACTTTAACAATCCTTCAGAACCAGGTATACAAGGTACCCCCGCCTTTTTCATCGTTGCTTTCGCAGTAGCTTTATCACCCATTTTGTTGATCATGTCAGGTGAAGCTCCGATGAATTTTATATTATATTCAGCACATACAGCACTGAATTCTGCATTTTCTGCCAGGAACCCATAACCTGGGTGTATGGCATCGGCATTTGTGATTTCAGCGGCAGCAATTAGGTTAGGAATGTTGAGGTAAGATTCGTTACTGGGAGCTTTACCTATACAAACTGCCTCATCTGCAAATCTTACATGTAAGCTTTCTTTGTCGGCTGTAGAGTAGACGGCAACTGTTCTGATGCCCATCTCTTTACAAGTACGGATGATCCTTAAAGCGATCTCTCCTCTATTGGCTATAAGTATTTTTTTAAACACGGTATTGTAGCTTTAATGTTAAAATTAATTACAATGCTCTCACTTCTATATTAAGAAGGGTCTACTAAGAAGAGCACTTGATCGTACTCCACAGGAGATGCATTTTCTACCATTACTTTTACAATCGTACCCGATACTTCCGTTTCGATTTCGTTAAAAAGCTTCATGGCCTCTACAATACAAACTGTTTGTCCTTTTTCGATTTTGTCACCTACAGATACAAAAGGAGGTGAGTCAGGGTTTGGTGTTCTGTAGAAAGTACCGATCATAGGTGATTTCACTTCTACATAGTTGCTATCGCCTGATGATGCTTCAGCTTTAGGTGCTTCAGAAGCAGCTGGTGCAGGTGCAGGTGCAGCAGCTGGAGCCTGTGCCGGTGCTGGTGCGGCTGCAACTTGAGCAGGTGCACTACTTTCTACAATTCTTGTCTCAGCGTCTCTTTTAATAGCTATTTTTAAGTCTTCCGTTTCAATACTTACCTCATTAAGGCCAGATTGTGAAATGAAGTCAATAAGGTCTCTTATTTCTTTGGTTTTCATGTTAAAAGCAATTTTCGTAAAACTAATTCATTTAATTTTTTACACGCTCAACATAGGAGTTGGTACGGGTATCAACTTTTATTTTATCACCTTCATTAATAAATAAAGGTACTTGAATTTGTGCATCTGTTTCCAGGGTTGCAGGTTTAGTAGCATTAGTTGCTGTATCACCTTTTATACCTGGTTCAGTATATGTGATTTCCATTTCAACAAATGGCGGCAGCTCACAACCGATCACTTTCTCTTCTTCAGCATGGAACAAGATATCCACCTCCTGACCTTCTTTGATCAAGCCTGGATTTTCTAACAATTCCTCCTGCAAGGCTACCTGCTCAAATGTACTGCTATCCATAAAGTGGTAGCCCATGTCATCTTTATATAGATATTGGTGCTGTCTTCTTTCGATACGTGCAGTAGTCACTTTGTGTCCAGCGCTAAAGGTGTTTTCAATCACCTTGCCAGTTGTAAGACTTTTGAGTTTGGTTCTGACGAAAGCTGGTCCTTTTCCTGGTTTAACATGCTGGAATTCAACGATAATATACAAGTCGTTGTTATATTCTAAGCAAAGACCATTTTTAAAGTCGGCTGTTGTTGCCATAGTGTATTTTGAAAATTTTAGACTAAGTTACAAATAGACCAAATAAATGCAATTACCGTCTTAAGAGTTATATGCCCACTTAACGAAAATTGAGCCCCAGGTAAATCCACCACCAAAGGCAGCGAGTACGAGGTTATCTCCTTTTTTGAGTTGTTTTTCGTAATCCCATAGCAACAGGGGAAGTGTGCCGGCTGTAGTATTACCATATTTTTCGATGTTCATCATCACTTTGTCATCAGTGACGCCCATTCTATTGGCCGTGGCATCGATAATACGCTTATTGGCCTGGTGTGGCACCAGCCAGTCTACCTCATCGGCTGTAAGGTTATTGCGCTCCATGATTTGTGCGGCAACATCTGCCATGTTGGTCACAGCAAATTTAAATACTGTAGCTCCGTCTTGAAAGACGTAATGTTCGCGAGCATCTACTGTTTCGTGAGTAGCAGGATATCTACTACCTCCGGCCTTCATTCTTAAGAAGTTAACACCGTTACCATCACTTTTATGGATTGAATCAATTATTCCTTCCTCTTCTTCAGCAGCCTCAAGTAATACAGCTCCTGCACCATCACCAAAAATGATACAAGTGGCTCTGTCGGTATAGTCAATAATGGAAGACATTTTGTCACCACCGATGACAATAACTTTTTTATACATGCCTGACTCAATGAATTTGGAGCCAGTAGTAAGTCCATAAATGAAACCAGAGCAAGCAGCTCCGATGTCATAGCTAAATGCATTAGTTGCCCCAACATTTGCCGAAACAATATTGGCTGTTGATGGGAAAGGCATATCAGGAGTAATCGTTGCGCAGATTATTAAATCAACATCTTCAGGGTTTGTATTGGTTTTGTCAAGTAGTCCTTTAACGGCTTCTGTAGCCATTACTGATGTACCTAACCCTTCGCCCTTAAGAATTCTTCTTTCTTTGATGCCGGTTCGACTCGTGATCCACTCATCGTTAGTATCAACCATGGTTTCCAATTCTTGATTGGTTAAAACATAGTCTGGCACATAGCCATTTACTCCGGTTATCGCGGCTTTTAGTTTAGCCATGTTAAAATTGATTTTTATTCTGCAAAGTACTCTTTAATCTTCAGGTGCACATTAGATTCGGCCATTTTCTGCCCTAGTAGCACCATATTTTTGATAGCCATTGGGCTAGATACCCCATGTCCAATCACTACATTTCCATTGACGCCCAAGATAGGACTTCCACCAATAGCTTCATAATTAAACCTATCGAAATATGAGTCCTTGATTGCTCTGGTTTGCAACATATCAAAAAATGATTCGGCCATTTTTAGCATTACATTACCAGTAAAACCATCGCAAACAATTACATCGGCTTTATCATTGAAAAGGTCCCGACCCTCAATGTTGCCTACAAAGTTGATTTTTTTGTTGAGTTTAAGATGCTGATGTGCCGCCTGGGTTAGAAGAGTTCCTTTCTGTTCTTCTTCTCCAAGGTTCATTAATCCGACTTTAGGATTGTCGATATTAAAAACATGTTTGGCATATAAAGAGCCTATTTCACCAAATTGATAAAGCACATCCGGCTTACAGTCTGCATTGGCTCCTACATCTATGATTACACCAAAGCCACCATTTTCTTTAGGTACAAACCCTGCAATGCCGGGCCTGATGATACCTTCGATGGCTTTAATTGTGAACATAGCTCCTACGTGCATAGCTCCAGTGTTACCTGCACTACACAAAGCATTAACTATTCCCTGCTTCAATAGGCCAAAACCTACCGGAATGCTAGCTGTCGGTTTTTGCGACAAAGCTTTGGTAGGGTGTTCACCCATACCAATAACCTCATCAGCATTGAAGATCTCAATGTTTGATGAGGTTATGCCAAATTCTTGAATTTTTTGCTGGATTAGATCCTTCTTTCCCACCAAGACAATGGTGGTATCGTCAGGAACCTCTTTTGCGGCTAATGCTGCGCCTTTGACTGTACAGTCTGGCGCATAATCACCGCCCATTGCATCTAATGCAATTTTCACAAGCAACTGGTTAGGCCAGTACTTCTTTCTCCATTACAACTTTACCTTTGTAGTAAAGTTTGCCTTCATGCCAAAATGCTCTGTGAGGCAAGTGAAATTCTCCCGTTGTAGGGCACACAGCTAAATGCTTAGCCTCAGCTTTGTAATGCGTTCTTCTCTTATCTCTTCTAGATTTTGAGGTCTTTCTTTTAGGATGAGCCATTGTACTATTTTTATTATGTTATTTTTCTTTTTTTAGATCATGAAGCTTTTGCCATCTCGGATCAATCGCTTCATTTTCAGATTTATCATCTTCTTTCTCCACGTCTGAGCTATATATAAGCTCGTCAGTGTCGTCTTCTCCCTCATACCTGGGGTGAAGCCTTTTCATTGGTATTGAAAGTCCGATGAACTCGTAAATATACTGCGCAATATTTATGCGCTGTTTATCACGAGTTATTACACTTATTTCATCATCGATCTCTTCTTCCTCTTCTCCATATTTCAAAATAAGCCCTTTAGACTTATCTATTGTATAATCAAACGGATCTAAGGAGCGATCACATACTAATCCTACTTTAAGGTTCAGGTCGAAGTTTAACTCGATTAACCTTTCACTTTTAATAAGTGTAAGATTAATATTACCTGTCCCATTTTCGACTAATTCTCCTTCGAAGGCTTCAAAAAAAGAATTACCAATCTCAAACTGATAATCGTGAGAGCCATCTTTCAGCTTAATTATGTCGATATCAAAGTCGTCCAGTACGTTCTTCACAGTCGTTCCCACCAAATTAAGGTTGCAAAGTTAAGAATATAATTCTAATTAATAAAAAAGAAGTTCTAAGGTTTTTTCAGTACTCATGTGAATTCATCAAACATAATTTGTTTGAGATTCTCCTTAGGGTGTTTGTAAATTTCAATTTGCAGAAAATCAACGATACTTTTATTGAAACCCAATTTAATTGCAACGTTTCGGCAGAAATTTATTTCACTATCAAATATTTTTTTATCTATGAGCATTAAGTCTACACAGCTATATAAGTATTCAAATTTTTGGTCATCGGATAGTGCACCAAAAGATTCGATTGGTTCAGGGTTTTTAATGAGCTCACGCACACTTTCTGAAGGGAATTTTCTCTTACGGGCAATTTCAAAAATCTTTTCTCGTTCAACACTCGAAAAATGTTTATCGGCTTCTGCAAGTTGTATAAGTATGTTGAGCTGCTTGCGAGTTACAATGTCCATCAATTGGTTTTTCGTGGTATCTTCTTAAAAGTACATAATCTCAAAAAATAAACATAGGTCAACGCGATATAGTTATAAAACCTTTATAGATATATTTTGACATTATTTCTTTGAAAGGAGTTATTCTTCTTTAAGATGAAGTCTTCGGTTTTTACAAATGTCGTATGCCAATAAAATTGCTTCTCTCATAGACCCTTCACTTGCTTCATTTTTACCTGCTATACCATAGGCTGTTCCATGGTCTGGTGATGTTCGCACAATCGGCAGTCCTGCTGTATAGTTTATGCCTTTTTGAAATGCTATTGTTTTGAAAGGAATTAAACCCTGGTCATGATACATAGCCAAAATTCCATCAAATTTTTTGTAGTCTCCTTTACCGAAAAAGCCATCGGCAGGGAAGGGGCCAAACACCAGTGTCCCTTTGTTTTTAAAGTCTTTTACTACTGGTCTGATGATGGCGTCATCCTCACTACCCAGTAATCCGTCTTCTCCGGCATGAGGATTTAGACCAAGAACGGCAATTCGTGGCTTGGATATGCCAAAGTCTTGTTTTAATGACTTTTCCATAATGGCGAGTTTAGAGGCAACTTTTTCTTTTCCAATTGCTGTCGCAACATCTTTTAATGGAATATGCCCTGTTACAACTCCCACCCGCAACTCTTCTGAAGCAAGGAGCATTAAACTATCTTTTGTATCAAAGATTTTGGTGAAAAATTCGGTGTGTCCTGGGAAGTCGAACTCTTCATTTTGTATGTTATGCTTATTGATAGGTGCAGTAACTACTCCATCCAAAACTCCATTCTTTAAATCTTCTACTACTGTTTTGAGCGCCATATAAGAAGCGTTACCTGCCTCTTTGGTTACCTGTCCAGGGCTAATATCCACCATTTCGTCCCAGCAGTTAACTACATTTACTTTTTTAGGGTGTAGATTGTTTTTGTCTTTTACCTGACTATAATTGAAATCCTCAGCACCCAGAGCCTTCCTGTAGTATGCCAGTGTTTTGGTGCTACCATATACAACAGGTATGAAATAGTTGAGCAATCGGTTATCTTTTAAAGTTTTTATGATCACCTCCGGTCCGATGCCATTAACATCTCCAATTGTGATTCCTATGACTGGTTTGCTGTCGTTTTTCGATTTACTGCTCATTATTTTTATATCTTTACCGGCTATATTTTAGTGGCAATAAAATTAATTATTGTTGCAATTTAAGGCATTTCTACTGATTCTAAAAAAGGCATGGTTAAACCTAAAAAACATCTTGGACAACATTTTTTAAAAGATGAAAATATTGCTCAAAAAATCGTAGGTGCGCTCAAATCAAGTGGCATAAGTGTGCTGGAAATTGGTCCTGGTACTGGAGTTTTAACTAAGTATCTCATAGATATTCATGGTGATTATCTTACCTTAATAGACATAGATACAGAGTCTATCAATTATCTCAGAATAAATTTTGATCTACCCCAACAAAATGTGTTGGAAGCTGATTATTTAAAGGAGTCGTTAGATGGCAAACTGAGTGAGAAGTATGCGGTGATTGGTAACTTCCCTTATAATATATCTTCACAAATATTTTTTAGGATTCTTGAGCAGAAAGATGCTGTTGTTGAAGTGGTTTGTATGCTACAAAAAGAAGTGGCAAAAAGACTCGCTTCACCTCCTGGTAACAAAGATTATGGTATTTTAAGTGTTTTGCTTCAGGCTTACTACGACTTTGAGTACTTATTTACTGTACCCCCAAATGTATTTAATCCACCTCCCAAAGTAAACTCTGGCGTTATTCGGCTTGTTCGCAATAATGTAAAAGCTCTCGACTGCGATGAAAAACTTTTTAAAAAGGTGGTGAAACAAGGGTTTCAAAATAGAAGAAAGACATTGCGCAACGCCCTAAAACCTCTAAATTTACCAGTTGAGGTTGTGGAATTAGAAGTATTAAACCGAAGAGCTGAAACATTGTCTGTGGCAGACTTTGTCTCGCTTACCAAACAAATAGAGCAGTGGAGCAAGTAATACAGTTTGAGTTAAATAATGAGTTTAGGGAGCGTTTTCAGCAAGCGGTTGACGACCAAGACATTGATTTTATCAAGCAGACACTTGAAGGAGTCAAGCCTGCCGATATTTCATCCCTACTGCACGAGTTTGATACAGATGATTCTAAGTATGTAATTGATCTGCTGGAGTCTGAAATTAGGGCCGAGATCATCAACGACTTAGATGATGATATTAGAGAAAAGTTTCTTAAAGCTTTTGACCCTCCTGAGATCACTTCCATTGTAAATCATCTTGACTCTGATGATGCGGTTGATATCCTAAATGAGCTTCCTGTAAAGGAGCGAGAAGAAGTTATTGCCGGCCTTGATAATCAGGAGAAGGAAGCAAATATTTTAGATCTACTTCGCTACGAAGAAGATGTGGCCGGTGGCCTCATGGCAAAAGAGCTTATCAAGGCCAATGTGAACTGGACCGTGGTACAATGTATTGAAGAAATCAGGCGGCAGGCTGAAAATGTACAGAAGCTATATTCTGTCTATGTGGTGGATGATAATGAACGATTACTGGGTAGAGTATCATTGAAACGAATTATACTTTCGACAGACAAGACTAAGATTGCTGATATATACACTCCAGATTTAGTAGCTGTAGAAACTTATATGTCTGAAGAGGAAGTTGCTATAATCATGCGTAAATATGACTTGGAAGCTGTGCCTGTGGTAAATGTGCAGGGAAAGTTGCTTGGTAGAATTACAATTGATGATATAGTTGATGTAATTACCGAATTGGCTGAGGAAGAAAGACAGCTAATGGCGGGTATTTCGGAAGATGTGGAAGAGGATGATAGTGTTTGGATGCTTACAAGGGCTCGTTTACCCTGGCTGCTTATTGGTATTATTGGAGGTATTGTAAGCGCAAAATTTATGGGCATTTTCGAAGATGATTTATTGAAGGTTACAGCCATTGCCTTCTTCATTCCTCTGATTCAGGCCACTGGAGGAAATGTGGGGATTCAGTCCTCATCTATAGTAGTGCAGAGTTTGGCTAATCCTTCTGCATTTACTGATGGGTTGTTTAAAAGGTTATTGAAAGTGCTTTTAGTTGCCATTCTAAATGGAATGGTATTAGCACTATTAGTATATGGAGTAAATATTTTACTTGGAGGAGAATCCAATTTATCCCTGGTTGTGTCTTTAGCACTATTTTGCGTGGTATTGATTGCCTCATTCATGGGTACTATCACTCCACTTATACTCAATAGATTTGGATTTAATCCTGCGTTGGCTTCAGGCCCGTTTATTACCACCACAAACGACTTGCTGGGCTTGGGAATTTACTTTTACATCGTTCATTTATTGCTATGAATTGCTTGATAGTAGATTACATGCATGAAAATACTCCTGAGTTTTTTGAGGGTATCGGTTTGATCGTTGATTATAAACCAAAAGTCGGGCGTCAGGAGATATTGCAAATTATAGGTAACTATGATGGGCTTGTGATAAGAAGTAAAACACCGGTAGATCATGAACTGATCGAAGCAGGTTCAAAACTAAAGTTTGTTGCCAGGGCGGGGGCAGGTATTGATAATTTAGATGTTGATGCATTAGAAAAAAGAAATATTGAAGTTATTAATGCACCCGAAGGAAATAGAAACGCTTTAGCTGAACATACAGTTGGCTTACTTATGTCCCTGCTACATAATATTGTTAAATCAGATAAAGAGGTAAGGCGCTCAGTTTGGGATAGGGAAGGAAACAGAGGCGTGGAACTGGCGGGTAAAACAGTTGGCCTACTAGGCTATGGTTATATGGGACAAGCATTCGCTCAAAAACTGCAACCTTTTGGGTGTAATGTGTTGGCATATGATAAATACAAACAAAATTACGGAGATAGTTTTTGTAAAGAGGCAACACTTGATGAGGTCTTTAGGGAGACTGATATTTTTAGCATTCATGTACCTTTAACTGGCGAAACGCATAAAATGATAGATGCGGAATTTATCAATTCATTTGAAAAGGACGTGTATATTATTAATACTGCCCGAGGAGAAGTGCTTAGCCTGGCAGATAGCGCAGTAGCTTTAAAGACGGGCAAAGTTGTTGGTATGGCTCTGGATGTGCTTGAGAATGAAAAACTCGAGACATTAAATGATGAACAAAGAAATGTATTTGAGTATTTGGTTCAATCAAAAAAGACAATTTTAACGCCACATGTTGCAGGCTGGTCTTATGAGTCATATGAGAATATAAGTAAGGTGTTGGCTGAAAAAATTGCAATCTTTAAGAGCAATATGGCTTAATTTATTACTTGAACTAGATAGTTTATTGTAGCTTTAACTTTTACTTTTAAGAGCATTTTGTTAATATAGGTAACCAGACGCATATATATTCTAATTACGGCCTCGATGCTAAAGAATCAGTTTAAGAAATTTAAGGACTATTTAAATTCAATTTTGGAAAAACCAATATTGACATCAGCGATAGTTCTTGGCCTATTGGCGATAGTGGTTCTTGGCTTGAGCCTTCGTTACTACCTCGATGACTTTGATTCCTTTTTTGGCCAGGTGATGGCCGAGGCACACGGGATGTTATTTGATATCGCTGTTATCGGTATTCTTATTTTCTGGTTAAATAAAAGTGGTGAAATGCGCCAACGTATAAGAACCTACAAAGATGAGATTGATGATTTCCGTCTTTGGGAATCGGAGGAGGCTGCTTTTAGAACCGTGGGTAATATTAAAAGGCTGAACAGACATAATATAAATGAAATCAATCTGGTAAATTGTCATTTAGCCCGTACTAATCTTAACTATGTAAATTTATCTGGATCTAATCTCAATTCTGCAGATATTACAAATGCATTTTTAATAGAGACTAATCTCGAAAATACACGTCTGAATCAGACTAATCTCGAAAATTCTAACCTGAACCAGGCAAATTTACGAGCTGCATACGCCAGTGGAGCTAATTTTAAAGATGCCTATTTAATAAAAGCACAATTAGAAAATGCGTTTTTGATTAAGTCCAATTTCAGAAATGCTTTTTTAATGGAAGCAAACCTTAGAAACTGTTATTTAACTGGGGCTGACTTTGAAAATGCCAGTTTATATAAGGCAGATTTGAGAGGGGCAAAGGGACTTACAGTTGAGCAGTTGACCAAAGCTAAAACACTCTATTTGGCACAATTTGATGAGGAAATTCTCAACCAAATAAGGACAAACATACCTGAGTTGGTAGGTAAGTAATTATTGTTTGTTTTGGTACAACACCAATAAACATTTAACTTTGTAATTCAAATAAAGGAAGAGAACTAAAGCGGTTTCACATGTCTGTGGCCGTTATTTGTTTTTTATATAGACTACAATAAAAAAATCATAGCATGAGTAAGGTGGCATATTATACTAAGGAAGGATTAGACAGACTCAAGGGTGAGCTGAATGAACTTAAGACCAAAGGAAGGTCTGATATTGCCAAGCAAATAGCTGAAGCAAGAGATAAAGGTGATTTGAGTGAAAATGCTGAATATGATGCAGCAAAAGATGCTCAAGGGCATTTAGAAGCAAAAATTGCTCAGCTTGAAGAAGTAGTAGGAAATGCGCGCGTTATTGATGAGGGTTCTATTGATACCTCAAAGGTTTCAATTTTGTCAAAAGTCAAAATAAAGAATAAGAAAAATGGAGCTGCATTTTCATACACATTGGTATCTGAGGAAGAAGCAGATCTTAAAGCCAATAAAATCTCTGTACAATCTCCAATAGGCAAAGGCTTGCTTGGAAAGAAAGAAGGAGATAGCGCAAAAATAGAAACACCAGGAGGTGAAATTGAGTTTGAGATTATTGAAATAGGGTTGTAATGGCTAGTTTGTTTACTAAAATTATAAACCGAGAAATACCAGGTCACATTGTGGCTGAAGATGATAATTACATTGCCTTCCTCGATATTAACCCATTGGTAGAAGGGCATTGTCTGGTTGTTCCAAAAAAAGAGATCGATTATATCTTCGATATGGAAGATTCTGATCTGGCTGGATTAAATATGTTTGCTAAAAAAGTGGCTAAAGCTGTTAAGGAAGCTATCCCATGTATCAGAGTTGGTGTAGCTGTAATTGGCCTCGAGGTTCCTCACACCCATGTACACCTTGTCCCTTTAAATAGTATGGACGATATTAACTTCTCAAGGCCAAAGCTTAACCCTTCGCAAGAAGCACTTGCAAAAACTTGCGAAAAGATAAAATCTAAGTTTTAGTCGAGGAAATCAATATCCACATTGTAAGGGTATTTCATAAGCGACTGCAAAGCTCGATCTACAGTAAGACCTTCAAATAATACAGCATAAAGAGCCTCAGTTATAGGGGCTCTTACTTTATAATGCTCTGCGAATTTTTTAGCGATTTTTACTGTGTTTACACCTTCAGCGACTTCTTCCATGCTCTCGATTATTTCTTCCAGCGATTCTTTTTGAGCTAACCTATAACCCACAGTAAAATTTCTACTGTTTGAACTGTTGCATGTGGCTACAAGGTCTCCAATCCCTGCCAAGCCTACAAACGCATGTAGATCTCCACCCATAGCTTTGCCCAAATATATCATCTCAACCATACCCCGACTGATCAATAAACCTTTGGCATTTTCACCCAATCCCAAGCCACTTAATGCGCCCGATGCTATAGCAATGATGTTTTTTAGCACTCCTGCAAGTTCTATTCCTATAAGATCGCTGTTGCCATAAACTTGAAATCTATCATTTCTTAGGAGACGTTCGCCAGCTTTTATCACCTCATTGAAGCGACTTGCTACCACTGTTGCTGCCGGTTGTTTATCTGCCATTTCACGGGCCAAATTAGGGCCGGCAAGACAGCCAACCCGCACTACAACACTTTCGTCCATAATTACTTCGCTCATCGTACGGATGTTTTCCTTGGCAAGGAGAGAAATAGATTCAAGAGTTTCACCTTTCGGCAAAGAAAGGTCAAGCCCTTTAGTGCCATGTATTAATATATGGTAAGGGTGCAGGTAAGGTGATAGTTGTTGCATTACAGACCTGAAAGCCGAAGAAGGAACAATTGGAAAAATGACATCGCAACTATTGGCGATATAACTTAAATCTCCTGTAGGGGTTACATTTTTATGTAACTGATGCCCTCTATGCATACGCGTTTCTGCGATTTTCTTTATGGTTTCACTATCACGTGAAAACAATAATACTTCGCTTTTTTCAGCTAGAATATTGGCGATGGCTGATCCAAAGCTGCCAGCACCAATCACACCTACTGGTTTATTAGAAGAGTTTTTCGAGGTCATAGCCATCCATCCTGTTGTGATAATAATACAAAGTGTTAAGGTCTTTGGTAAGTATAGATTTTGATTTGTCCATCATCAGTGGACGCCTCACATGATACATACCAACATTTTCAATACCGATCTTTATAACTTCATCCAGATCGCCCTTTAAATGAGCCGCAACGTTAACTTTATTCTTCTTTTTAAGCTTTAAGATTCTTTTACGACATTTTTTAAAAGTCTCTTTAAATTCCTCATAGTCGATTTTAAGATCTTCTTCGGGCAGTCTTAAAAATTCATATAAGTCAAGTTTTTGATATTTGTTTTGCCAAATTTTAAATGCAACAAATGCCACCAAATGACTAGCAAATACCCTGTTAATTCTGTGAAACTCCTTGACTATGACTTTGCTTAGCTGGCGGGTATACTCAGCTTCTCTCTGTTTGTCGATGGTTATTTTACCATCAGAAATGAAATAATCGCGCAAGTCGATAAATCGCCCTTGTTTATCAATACTTCGACCTTCGTCATCTACATAGTTACCCATAAGGTCAAGAGCTTTCCCAATGGAAACAGAAATATCAGAACCCTTAGTAAAGAACTTAACCAAAAATTTAATCATCTTAAATGAAGATGAGTACTCATCACTTTCTGAGTAGTACCTTTCCTGACCTTTTTGCTGAAGGTATTCATTGATAAGGCTTGGCGCCTCCAATACAAAGTTGTAGTTGAGAGTGACGGGTACTATGAATATTTTCTTGGCGTCTCTGTTTGGGTGATCCATGAATAACGTACGTTGAGCTTCCATGGCCGTGCCTAAGAGACCAAGCTTAAGCTCAGTTTCAATTTTACCTGACCGGGAACGCGTCCCACCTGGGAAGAATAAACTGTGAGCGCCCCTTTGTATAGCAAGGTTTGAATAAGTCTTTAGCGTTTCCAGGTAAATAGCATTCTTCTTTCGCCTGTCTACTTTATAGGCGCCAAGGCTATTCATGAAATAGGCCAGGATTTTGATGTTAAATAGATTTAGTCCCGCGCCATATATAAATGCGGGTAATCCAATTACATGTATGATCCAGCCGATAAGAATCGAGTCTAGATTACTAAAGTGAGTAGGAACCATTACAACGGTACCCAATTTGGCAAGCTTTCGTATTTGCTTGGTTTTACCCATCACCTGCACCTTATCTCTTAGTGAGTAATCACTCCTAAAGACTGCACCAAACCGTTTTACTCTGGTTGCGTTAAGCAATCGGGCAAAGCCAAATTTAATGATTTCACGTGCTAGCTTGTATCTTGACTTTTTAAAGTTCCCAGCTATTTCATTGGCATAGCGCGCGACAATACTCCTTACAAGCTCTTCTTCACTTTGCTTAGAGTTTTCATCACTTACAAGGTCAACGAGCTCGTCTTTTACTTTATCCCAAAAGCGATACTCATCAGGAGGGTCAACTCGCCAGGGATTTTGCTTAATGCGTAATCGTTCCTGAAACATAGTTGTTTCAATCTCTTCACGCAATTCACTTTTGCCATTATTTTGCTGACAGATTCTTTCAACAGTTTCCTGTACTACTTCCTCAACAAATTGCTTTCTATTGCGACTTAGCTGTACTACTGGCCAGTCTTCAGTACCAGGTAATATTGGTTTGTAGGATTTGCTCTTAGAATCGCCTTTTGGCTTCATTCAACCTTGCTTTGGTGAGCTCAAATATAGAATAAAGAGATCAATCTAGCTATCTGGAATAAGTATATCTTCTTGCGATACCAGTCCTTCCAGTATTGGTACCATCAACTGTTCGTGTTTAACAAACTTGAAATTTTGTGGAATCGTAATTGGGTCAACGGCATATAATAAACTTTTAATTGACTGTGTTTCTTCAAAATAGAGTAATTGAATAGGCTCATTAAAGTAAATCTGACCTTTTTCTGATAATTGTGTTTCTTGCTGTTTGGACAAGCTGAAATAGAATAGTCTGCCGCGATCATCAAATTTGTATAGTTGCCGGGCATACTTTGCAAAAGCAAATAAGTTTGGGGTAGGTCTACTTATAAAGTAATCAAATTCTTTAACTGAGGTAGTAATAGTTAATGTTGGAGATCCCTCATATCCATAATATAAAGTGAGCAAACCTGCTACTAGCATCGAAAGGAGTGCCCATGGATTGCCATAGTCATTTAGCAATGCTAATGCACTAAGTGGAGCAATTACTCCACCGGCTATCATGGGAAACAGTAGGAGTTTGTGTTTAAATTGAATGTCTTTTATGGCACTTAATTCATATCTCTCTAACCTACCCCTGTATCGTATAAATAATGTTGACTTCGATAGGAAACATTTATTTTTCTCATCACTCCGTTTAGCTATATAGCTCGTGGCAATTATTGCCTGATCATCAATATGCATTATAAATGCTCGGTTGCTTTTGAAAGAGACTCATTCATTTCCTTGAAGCGTTTCATTGCTTCATTTATAAATTCTTCGTTCAAAATGTCATCAATATCCTTTTCAGATAGAGTATCAATCTCATCTACTTTATAAGTTTGCTCCAGGTCGCCCTGCTCCAGTTTTATCAGGTATTTAGCATTCCAATTAAATACTGTGATTTTACATCGTTCGTTATTTATTTCTCTTACTACTCTCATGATAAATTTTATTGAATCTTTAAGATATGATTTTGCGTTCTTTGTAAGGATGTATGTGCATGATTTTTGCTTAACTAGTATAGAATAATAGAAATTGTAACTAATTGAGTAAATTTAATGTTCAGTTAATTCAACAACATAAAACTTTTTTTTGATTTGAATTCTAATTGTATTTCCCGGTACCTGAAATTTTTTTCCGTGCTACTGCTCATGTTTTTGAGTATAAAGCAGGGGAATGCTACACATCTAAGAGCAGGGGAAATCATAGTTGAGCGGATAAATTGTCAGGCGTTAACTTTTAGAATAACAATTGTAGCCTACACAGATTGTGAACCTGCAAACCCGGTACTTTTTGGTGAAGGATTCCTTGACTTTGGTGATGGAAGTGACCCAATACAATTGCCACAAATCCAAAATGTTGAAAGGTCTGACCTTGGGGATGGCGTTTGTACAGCACAATTTACAGTAGAGCATACTTACGGTTCTGCAGGTGTTTATAAAATCGGTTATACTGAGCCTAACAGAAATGAAGGGGTATTAAACATTGACAACTCAGTAAACACCACGTTTTATGTTGAGACAGAGATTAATATTGATCCTTTCTTAGGATGTAATAACTCACCTGTATTATTAATTCCGCCAATCGATAGAGCATGTCCCGGGGTAGCCTTCTTTCACAACCCAGGTGCTTTTGATCCTGATGGTGATAGTATTTCTTTTGAGTTAGTAATTCCTAAAAAAGAGTTTGATACAGAGGTTGACGGCTACTTACCTATAAACGATGCTAGCTTTTATGACAATTTCAATCAGGGTAACGAAAATTTTAATGGACCCCCTACCTTCGATATCAACCCCGTAACGGGAGAAATAAAGTGGGATGCACCGGGCTTTGTGGGCGAGTACAACATAGCCTTTATTGTTAAAGAGTGGAGAAAAATTGGTGGTCAATATTTTGAGTTAGGTTATGTAACGCGCGACATGCAGATAATCGTAGAAGATTGCGATAATGAGCGTCCTGAATTAGAAATACCGGAAGATATTTGTGTTGAAGCGGGCACACTCATAGACGAAACTATTTTTGGTACAGATCCAGATGGGCATGATGTTAAAATCGAAGCATTTTCTCAGGTATTTGATTTTGGTGCCACAGTAAGCCCTGACGATGGTCAATTTTACCCTTCAATACCACCTGCTGAGTTACAATTTACCTGGCAAACAGAATGTTTGGATGTTAGGGAACAACCATATCAGGTTGTTTTCAAAATTACGGATAATCCCGATGAAGGCCCTAGGCTTGTTTCTTTCGAAACGTGGAATATAACAATAGTTGGCCCGAGCCCAAATGTGACTTTACTCGCTCAGGAGGGCCAGGGGTTAAGACTTAATTGGGATTCTTACCAATGCCAAAATGCACAAAATATAGAGGTTTGGCGTAGAGTTGAAAGTAATCCATATACACCTGATGAGTGCGAGACTGGCATAAGAGAAAATGCTGGTTACTCATTGATTAATACGCTACCAGTTACAGCCACCACATTTAAGGATAACGATTTGGCTGCGGCAGCAAAATATTGCTATCGACTGGTTGCCTCATTTCCAGACCCTCAAGGTGGCGAAAGCATTGTTTCTGATGAAATTTGCTTTGAGTTTGTGCCAGCAGAGGAACCTATTATTACGCATGTGTCAGTAGAAAAAACAGATGAAAATGACGGAGAAGTTTTAATTGTTTGGAGGGAGCCTTTCGAGTTGGGTACTTTAACACCGCCATATACTTTCAAAGTATTTAGAGCCAATGGACAAAACGGAACAGACTTCTCGTTAATTGAAACGCTTAATCCTGCGTCTACTGTAGATAGTACATTTACGAGTGTAGACAGTACATTGACCAGCTTTTTCTATAGAGACACCGGACTAAATACTCTAGATAATAGTTACAATTATCAAATTGCTGTTGTTGATCCTTCTGGTGCCGGAGGAGGTGAAGATATACTATCTGCGCCTGCATCTACCGTAAGGGTTGAGCCTACCTCACTTTTTGAAAAAATTCAATTGGATTGGTCGGCCATGGTGCCATGGTCAAATAACATTCCTACTCCACCAGGAAGTGAGCATTTGGTTTATCGAGGCCTAGAAGGCACAGCTGAAGAAGATTTACAATTAATTGCTAAGGTCGATGTAAACCAATTTGGTTTTCAGTTTACAGATTCAGTTGATATCGATGATGAATTAGTCTACTGCTACAAGATACTAACTAAAGGTACATACGGTAATCCGGCAATTCAGGGCCCGGGACTCAGACCGTTGTTTAATTTTTCTCAAATGATATGTGCACAAGCAAGTGATACTATACCTCCTTGTGAGCCAGTCGTGTTTATCGAAGGACCTAATTGTGAGAGTTTGGCTGAGAGTTTCTGTAATGCCTCAACTCAAGTTTTTAGAAACACCATCCAATGGAGCACTGAATTTATAGGAGAATGCCAGGATGATATAAGAGACTATGAGCTGTATTTTACAGAAGAAGTTGGGGGTAATTTTGAATTACTGGCGACCGTCAGAGATACCTTTTTTATTCATCAGAAAACCAACTCTTTTAAAGGTTGTTATCGCGTTCGGGCTATTGACAGGTCAGGTAATGAAAGTGAATTTAGTGAAACCTTCTGTGTCGATAATTGTCCCAATTATGAGTTGCCAAATATAATTACACCCAATGGGGACAATTGTAATGACACTTTCAGAGCGTTTGGTGATGAAAGCAGCCAATGTGGTGATGGCGAAGTTGATGTGGCGAGATGCGCACGATTTGTTGAGTCTGTTAGATTTACAGTTTACAATCGTTGGGGTCAATCAATCTTCACCTACAACGGATCATTGGGCTCAGAAAATGACATTTACATCAATTGGGATGGTCGTGACGACAGCGGAGCAGAGGTGCCAGCTGGAGTATATTATTATCTGGCCGAAGTTCAGTTTGATGTGGTTGATCCTTCAAAAGCCAAGCAAGATATTAAAGGATGGGTACACGTAGTACGCTAAATCATGATATTATTTTTTTTGATGGTGTCTGTAACCTCTGTAATGGGGCCATCAATTTTGTGATAGACAGAGACAAGAGCAAGCGCTATAAATTTGCATCTCTACAATCTGAGACCGCTCAAACAATACTTCCCAATCCAACTAAGGGTCTTGACAGCATAATTCTTTATAAAGAATCAGGTGATATTCTCTTTAAGAGTGATGCTGCTCTGGAAATTTCTAAAAACCTTAAGGGTGCCTGGCCAATCTTGTACATATTTAAAGTAGTTCCTCGATTTTTGCGTGACATTGTTTACAACTGGGTAGCTCGTAACAGGTATAAATGGTTTGGTAAACGTGACACCTGCCGCATGCCAGACCCAGAACTCAAAGAAAGATTTTTAGAAGCTTCTTAATTGAATTAATTTAGCAGGCCAATCAACTAAGAAAATTTTTATGACAGCATATGTATTTCCCGGACAGGGAGCGCAGTTTACAGGTATGGGCAAGGATTTGTATGAAAACAATCCGAAAGCCAAGGAGCTTTTTGATAAAGCAAATGACATACTTGGGTTTAAAATTACAGACATCATGTTTGAAGGCACTGCCGAGCAGCTTAAGGAAACGAAAGTTACTCAACCAGCAGTTTTCTTACATTCAGTGGTACTGGCAGCAACTTCAGAAGGATTTGCACCTGATATGGTTGCAGGTCACTCATTAGGAGAGTTTTCAGCGTTGGTAGCAAATAAGACTTTATCTTTTGAAGATGGACTAAAGTTGGTTTCTCAACGTGCATTGGCGATGCAAAAGGCTTGTGAAATTAACCCATCTACCATGGCCGCAATATTGGGTCTTGATGATGATGTAGTTGCAAAAGTATGCAAAGAGATAGATGAGGTTGTGGTGGCTGCCAACTACAATTGTCCGGGTCAATTAGTGATTTCTGGATCAAATAAAGGTATTGAAGTGGCTTGTGAAAAATTGAAGGAGGCCGGTGCTAGAAGAGCCTTGCCATTGCCTGTTGGTGGTGCCTTTCACTCGCCATTGATGGAACCAGCAAGAGAAGAGCTTGCCGCTGCAATAAAAAGCACAACATTTAGTAATCCAATTTGTCCAGTTTATCAAAATGTGAATGCTCAACCGTCTGCAGACGTTGAAATTATTAAAGAAAATCTGATAGCTCAACTAACAGGGCCTGTTTTATGGACACAGTCAGTACAAAACATGGTTAGCGATGGAGCAACCAAATTTATAGAGTGCGGACCGGGCAAAGTACTTCAAGGTCTTGTTAAAAAAATAGCTCCCGTAGTGGAGGTTGATGGTCTGTAAATGTGATTGTGGGATGAGGGTAATCTTTATCCCACTTTTTTTACTTGCAAAGTATCTCTACACTGATCTAAAAGTTGCTGATTTGTCTTATTCAATACTGGATGATTAAAATCGGCATTTAACTCTACCAATGGAATGAGTGTAAATCTTCGGTCAGGTATACCAGGATGGGGGATTTTCAGATTATCTGATGAATGGACTTGATGTTGAAAATATAAAATATCAATATCAATGAGCCGTTCACCCCATTTTACTTTTCTAACACGCCCCAATTCTTTCTCGATTTCATTAATCTTCGATAGCATTTGCTTTGGAGTAAGCTTTGATTTTATCTCAATGATTTCATTTAAAAATGAAGCCTGATCTGTAATGCCCCAGGCAGCTGTTTCATAGGTATGAGATTGATTTACAATGGTACCGAGCTGCTTATTTATCAGCACTTTGGCCTTCATCAGGTTGCTTTTTTTATCACCTAAATTGGTGCCTAAAAGTAGATATATTCCATCTATCATAATCTTAGCCAAAAATAGGAACACCGCCTTTAAATATGTGTTTATAGTAAGTATTTTTGATTTTTATAATTGTATCTGCTATGAACTTTTTAAAGAATATATTATCGACCCTGGTTGCCTTGATTTTATTCTCGGTAGTCGGAATATTAATATTCATTTTCATCATTGGCACACTGTCTGAGGAGCCACCTGTGGAGGTAAAGGCTAACTCCGTGCTTCACCTGAAGCTAAACAAGCCCATATCTGAGGTGGAATTTGAAAATCCGCTTGAAGAAATCCCTATATTTTCATCTGCTCCAAGTACCATTGGGCTTGTACAGTTGAAAGAGGCTATCCAACACGCCAAAAATGATGAAAACATCAAAGGTATATATCTTGATGCACCATATGTTATGGCTGGTATAGGCATGCTTCAGGAATTAAGAGCAACATTGGCCGATTTTAAGAAATCAGGAAAGTTTGTTGTTTCCTATGGTGAGTTCTATACAGAACCATCATATTACCTCTCCTCCGTGTCAGACATTGTGGCTTTGCACCCAGAAGGTGATATAGAGTTCGATGGTCTTTCGGCCAACGTGACCTTCTTTACAGGAATGTTTGAAAAATTGGAAATTGAGCCACAAATTTTTAGAGTAGGAGACTTTAAGAGTGCTGTTGAACCTTTTATGAGAAAAGATTTGAGTGAGGAAAATGAGCTTCAACTCAATGATCTGTTAAATGGTATTAACAATAACTTACTTGATAGTATAGCTGCAAGTCGTGGAATTGATAGAGTAGCTCTTAAGAATATTTCAGACGAAATGCTGGCGCGAAATCCTCGAAAAGCATTTGAATTGAATTTAGTCGATAGCCTTTACTATCTCGATCAAATGATGTCTTTAATCAAAAGAAAGAGTGGTACCGTAGGTGATGATATTGAGTTTATAAAATATACAGATTATAATAAGAGCTTTTCTAATTATAAGCGCTCTGCTAATGAAATAGCTGTAATTGTTGCTTCTGGTGATATTGTTATGGGCAAGGGAGATGTCAATACTGTTGGTTCTGATAAGTTTGCCAAAGAAATAAGAGAAGCTAGAGAAAGTGATAAAGTAAAGGCAATCGTCCTTCGTGTAAATTCACCTGGAGGTAGTTTTATTGCATCAGATGTAATGTGGAGAGAGTTAAAATTGGCATCCGAAACTAAACCAGTAATTGCGTCTATGTCAAATTATGCTGCTTCCGGAGGCTATTATATGGCTATGGCATGTGATACAATAGTCTCTCAGCCAACAACCATAACAGGGTCGATAGGTATATTTGGTATGTTATTCAATGCTCAGGGATTTTTAAACAATAAACTAGGAATCCATCATGATGAGGTGTCAACTGGTAAATATTCTAATTACATTACACCCACGCGTCCTCTCACTGATCAAGAGAAAAGAATTATACAAACTGATGTAGAGGAGGGGTATGAAACATTTGTCTCAAAAGCCGCAGAAGGAAGAGGTATGTCAGTTGAAGAAATAAAGGCTATTGCCTCTGGTCGTGTATGGACTGGTGTACAAGCTAAAGAGAATGGATTGGTCGATTTACTAGGGGATCTGGGGATGGCAATAGATATTGCTGCTCAAAAAGCTGACTTAAAAGATTATAAAGTGAAATACTACCCTAAACAAAAGTCATTTATTGATCAGCTCATGGAAGATTTGGATGGCGGGAGTAGTGCTAAAGCATTGGAAGCTGAACTGGGTGAGTATTATATGTATATTGAAAGTATTAAAAAAGTACAGCAAATGAATGGTCTGCAAGCAAGGTGGCCGTTCGAGGTTGAAATAAATTAATGAAGAGACTGTGAGCTTTGAAGCAGATGTGTTTATTTTGGAATTATTGTATTATTGATCATTGATTGCTTCAAACTAAGATATACTAACAAATGAGTGTGATTAGAAACGACTGGACGAGAGAAGAAATAACTGAGATTTTTAATGCTCCAATAATGGAGCTGATTTATAGAGCTGCAACGGTTCATAGAGAGCATAATGACCCTTCTGAGGTACAGGTTTGTACTCTACTTAGTGTAAAAACAGGAGGTTGCCCAGAGGATTGTGCTTATTGCCCTCAAGCTGCCAGATATCATACCGATGTAAAAGTACACAAACTACTGCCAACAGAAGAAGTGATTTCTAAAGCTCAAGAGGCCAAAGATTCAGGAAGTACGAGATTCTGTATGGGAGCTGCCTGGAGAGAGGTACGTGATAATCGTGACTTTGACCGTGTTTTGGATATGGTAAAAGGAGTTAATGACATGGGTATGGAGGTATGCTGTACTCTAGGGATGTTAACAGAGGAGCAAGCATTGAAACTCAAAAAAGCAGGTCTTTATGCCTACAATCATAATTTAGATACAAGCGAGGAGCATTATGACGATATTATTTCAACGCGAACATATGACGATCGTCTTGATACGATAGATAATGTTAGAAATGCCAAGATTTCGGTTTGCTCTGGTGGTATTATTGGAATGGGCGAGGAAGAAGGAGATAGAATCGACATGCTACATACCCTTTCGACCATGGAAGAGCATCCAGAATCTGTGCCAGTAAATGCTCTTGTGCCAGTAGAAGGTACACCTTTAGCAGAGCAACCAAGGGTATCAGTATGGGAAATGATAAGAATGATTGCTACTGCAAGAATCTTGATGCCAAAGGCAATGGTGAGATTATCTGCAGGTAGAGTAAGAATGAATATGGAAGAACAGGCATTATGCTTTATGGCAGGTGCCAACTCAATTTTTGCTGGAGATAAATTACTCACTACGCCAAATCCAGATGTTGTTGAAGATAAAGAAATGTTCCAGGTGCTTAATCTTAAGCCAAGAAAAGCTTTTAAGGGTGAGGCCTCTGTGAAATTTCAGCAGATTCCATCTGCTGTGAGTTAAGGCTTACGCGAGTAATAACATTGTATTATGTTATTCTCAACTTTTTCAGAGATAAATTTAAAGCCATGTTTCTTTAGCAAAGCTATAGAGGCATGGTTTTCTTTATTTACAATACCAGTTAATAGGGTAATTTGGTTTACCCTTCGCGAAGTTTCAATCATTGCAGCAATCATTTCACTTGCAAATCCCTTACCCCAGTAAGGCGCGAGCAGTCCATACCCAACCTCTAACTCTGAAGGTGATAGCTGCATTAGTTTAGCAATACCAATAAATTGAGAATTGTTGTAAACACCATAAAAACCAAGCACTGAGTTCTCATGGTTTGCTTGTATAATTTCAGCAAACCTGTTTTCGGCTTCTGATGAAGTCATTGCACGACCTTTTATAAAACGCATCACCTGTTCGTCTGTGTACCATCTAAGGCAATTAGATTTATCCTCCGTTGTAAATTTGGTGTATCTAAGTCTGGCTGATTTCATTATAGGCTAAAATAAAAAAGCCATCCGTCAAAAGACGGATGGCTCTAATAATTAATTTGAGAAAAGAGTTAAACTGTTTCGTTTTCTTTATTAGCCATTCTCTTTCTTGTGTTTTCATCTAAATAGATCTTTCTCATTCTTATTGACTTAGGAGTGACTTCAAGATACTCATCTTTCTGAATATACTCCATGGCTTCTTCGAGAGAGAATTTTTTTGCAGGGGCAATCTTAGCATTATTATCAGACCCTGAAGCTCTCATGTTTGTAAGCTTTTTACCTTTTTGGATATTAATTACCAGGTCGTTGTCTCTTGAATGCTCTCCAATCACCTGTCCCATGTACAAGTCTTCTCCAGGATCAACGAAAAACACCCCACGATCTTGAAGCTTGTCAATTGAGTAAGCCGTACCAGGACCAGACTCCATACTTATTAGTGAGCCATTGATACGGCCACCAATATCACCCTTATAAGGAGCAAACTCTTTGAAACGGTGCGTCATAATAGCTTCACCTGCAGAGGCGGTAAGTACATTGTTTCTAAGACCGATTAGTCCTCGAGCTGGAATATCAAACTCAAGGTGTTGTAAGTCACCTTTTGGTTCCATCACCTGTAGCTCGGCCTTTTTCTGTGTGGCAAGCTCAATGACTTTACCAGAATATTCATCTGGCACATCAACTACCAGGTGCTCAATAGGCTCACATTTCACGCCATCTATTTCTTTGATGATTACCTGAGGCTGACCCACTTGTAATTCGTAACCTTCCCTTCTCATGGTCTCAATCAGAACTGATAAGTGAAGAATGCCACGACCAAAAACGTTGAATTTATCTTCCGAGCTCGTCTCTTCGACTCTCAAAGCAAGGTTCTTCTCAGTCTCTTTAAATAATCTATCTCTTAGGTGTCTGGATGTTACAAATTTACCCTCTTTGCCAAAGAATGGAGAGTTGTTGATAGTGAATAGCATACTCATGGTAGGCTCATCTATGGCAATTCGAGGTAGCGGGTCTGGGTTATCATATGTAGTGACGGTGTCCCCTAGGTCAAAACCCTCGATACCAACCAGTGCACAAATATCGCCTGAAGAAGCAGATTCTACTTTGGCCTTTCCGAGTCCTTCAAATACATGCACTTCTTTTATTTTCATTCTCTTCACAGAGCCATCTTTCTTGCTTAGCCCAATGTTGTCACCTTCTTTGATTGTCCCTCTGTTGATTCTTCCTATGGCAATTCTTCCAACGAAAGAAGAGAAGTCAAGAGAAGTAATCTGCATTTGGGGGTCACCCTCATTTCTAGGTGCTTCTGGTA
The DNA here is from genome assembly GCA_965227525.1 of Fulvivirga sp. Taxonomy (GTDB): domain Bacteria; phylum Bacteroidota; class Bacteroidia; order Cytophagales; family Cyclobacteriaceae; genus Fulvivirga. Next base: position 1,895,534 of record OZ245762.1, read on the forward strand.
TTTGCTCAACAATTGCATCTAATAATGGGAAGATATTGTCAGTCTCATTCTTCCAATCGGTGCTCATCCAACCGTTTTTAGACGAGCCATATAAGGTAGTGAAATCTAACTGCTCTTCAGTAGCATCAAGGTTAAACATAAGATCAAAAACCTGCTCATGCACTTCATCAGGGCGGCAGTTTTCTTTGTCTACTTTATTTACAACTACAATTGGTTTTAAACCAAGCGATAATGCTTTACTTAATACAAAACGTGTTTGTGGCATCGGGCCTTCAAAAGCATCTACTAGTAGTAGTACACCATCGGCCATTTTTAAGACACGTTCTACTTCACCTCCAAAGTCAGCGTGACCAGGGGTATCAATTATATTTATTTTAACATCTTTATAACGTACAGATACGTTTTTTGAAACGATAGTTATACCACGTTCCTTTTCAAGATCATTGTTGTCTAAGATGAGGTCACCTGTCTCCTCGTTTTCACGAAGAATCTTTGAGGCGTGAATAATTTTGTCGACCAAGGTTGTTTTTCCGTGGTCAACGTGTGCGATGATCGCTACATTTCTAAGGCTTTGCATAGTGCGTAAAAATTAAGCCGCAAAGTTAAGTAACTAAAGCCAGAAAGCAGTTAGTTCACTGATAATTAAAAATTTAATAATGGGTAGGAAACCGATGTAAGTTTTGATCGGTAAAGTGTCGGATTACCGCAAAACCTTAAATTGTATTTGCAAAAGGCATGCAAATCTCCCATGACCTCAAAAATAATTTTTAAAAAATTGAGGACTCTCAAGATAAAAAGTATCGAATTGTCCCTTTAAATCGGGAGCATTTATTTCCAGGACAATCAAATATTTCTGATTAATACTAATCTTCCAAAGGTACAATAGACCCAGGTGATCAACTATTCCATCTTAGAGCTCACAAAGAATAGAGCTGCTAGAAGGATCAAAGACATTTCAATTGTCTCTTATGTTCTGTTTCACAAACTCAGGAGAGAGTAGCTATATAACAGCCTTGGCTCTCACAGAGAAACTAAGAGTATATTCCTATAAGCCTGATTTCACGATATTCAGGCGATTAACTTCATATTAATACTCACAGCCATAAACTAGACGCTGTTAAAATTAATGTTTAAAAGCTCATGTGCTTGAGTATTTAATATAGGTGCATGAACTCACCTCTCTTCACATAGCACTGCCTGAGAGGCGTCCATCCCTATTTTAGCACGACCAGTCTGGACTTATAATTTTAGTCCCACTGATTTTCATCCTCCATAGCATAAGCACTCATAGGCTCAGTGGCTGGAGCATTAACAGTAGTTGTTTCAGCGCTTCTGGTTTCTTTATTCACAGTAATAAATGCAAATGATATAATTACTGCAAAAGCTGCGATTATTATTGATATTCTAGATTTCATGATATTTATAATTTTACCTCAAAATGATTTATAGTAAAAGACTAGAATCCTTCCACTTCACCCTTGCCATCTGGTTGTGAGTCGGTGGTTTCTAATTTATCTGGAGTGATTTCTTCTTCTTCACAAGCTGAAAAAATGCCCATAAATGATACCAATGCGAGAATTGTAAATAACTTTTTCATAGTTTTAATAATTAAGTTGGTTTTTAAAATATTTTGTTTGTTATAAGTTCATATCTTAACTTCCGAAGTTGGAATAATTAGATGTATGTTAGCTACTCATAAATGCATGTAAAATACATGTAAGTAATGCTTTAAATGATCAATATATTACATTATATATCAATAACTTATAAAGCTTTTTTCTGCATAAATACTTCTTGGAATCAAATTTGAAACATTTAATTACACAAATCCACTTAATCTTTAAGAATACCTTACTTAGGTGCCTAAAGATTATATTATGTTGTATTTGGCTCATTTTGGGTTATCATAATTCTATTAGTCAAGACATTTCAGAATGGAAAGAGGCGATATCAAATGGTTCAGATGTCGAAAAACTTGAAAATGCCTGGGAGCTTTTTAAATACTACAGATTAAAAAACCGAGATAGTGCAAGATATTATGCTGATTACTTTAATAGTAAGGCCCGATCGTTAAGCGATACGCTGAATATGATTAAGTCATATAATGCGTTAGGGTATTTGGAAAGAGAGAATGGCGACTATATTAACTCGATTAGCTTCTATGAAAAGGGGTTGCACCTGGCACAAATGGCTGAGTTCAATGAACAGATAAAATTTTTAATGAATAATCTGGCTCTTGTTCATACTTACTATGGTAACTACGATAAATCATTAGATTACCATTTTCAATCACTTAATATAAGGGAAAAGGAAGGAGATCTTAAGGGGATTGCAACTGCCTACAATAATATAGGATTAGTTTATTATCAAATCGATGATGATGAAAAAGCACTTAATTATTATTTAAAGTCACTCAATATAAGAAAAGAAAATAATTTACAGGAGGGGACCGAAAATGTATTGATAAACCTTGGACTGGTCTATACCTCTTTGGAAAGGTATGATGAGGCTTTAACTGTTTACGAAGAAGTTTTAAAAACGTGTAAAGAAGATTGTGGAGAACAATTTATTTTAGATGCTAATGTCGGTTCAGGGTTTGTTTTTTTTCAAATGAAGCGATATGAGGAGGCTATTGAGCCGTTTGAGAAATCACTTGAAATTGCAGAGAAAATTAATAGTAAGAAAGACCTAATAACAGCTAATTTTTATTTAGCTGAGATATACTTTAGAACTGACAGCTTAGCTGTAGCATTTAATTATGTTAATAAGGCATCAGAGATTGTATATGAAACAGATTTTCAAACATGGAAAATGCAGATTGATAATCTTTATGCTGAGATGTTTGAAGCACAGGGCAACTTTGAGAGGGCATATTTTCATGAAAATAGATACAGTACATTAAGAGATAGTATCTTCAATGAAGAGCTTATTAAAAACCTTGCCAACATACAGCTCGATTACCAGGAGGCCCAAACTCAGGAAATTATAGCTGGTAAAGATACCCAGATAAAGCGGAGAACCCAGATCAATTTGATGTTGGGGGGTATCACTATTCTAATTTCAGCCTTACTGTTTATATTATATAAAAATATTCAGCTTAAGAAAAAGGCTAACAAAAGACTTGCCGAAGCCAATGACATTATTGAGCATCAAAACAAAGAGCTAACCAATGTCAATGCGGTATTGGAAGATAGGGTAAAAGAGCGAACCAAAGAACTTAAAAAGACCAACGAAGCGCTTAAGAAATCTAATGAAGAACTTGATAACTTTATCTATAAAACATCACATGATATTCGTGGGCCTTTAGCGACTCTCATGGGCGTCTGTAATATTGCTCAGATTGATGTAAAAGACGAGAAAGCTTTAGATTATTTCGACAAACTGAGCTTAACCGCCACAAGGCTTAATGAGATTCTTTCCAAGTTGTTGACGATTAATCAGATCAATAATACTGCACTTCAGCCCCAAAAAATATATGTTGCTGAGCTGGTTGAGAATTTGGCAGTTGAGCAAATTATGAGCTTCAAAAACCCGAAGGTTGAAATTAATGTAGATATAGAGGACGGATTAAATCTTACCAGCGATCTTGAATTATTAAGAGTCATTTATGGTAACCTTATCAACAATGCCATAAAATTCAGAGATACTTCAGATAGAAGAGATTCTTTTATTAACATATCAGCTAGCAAAACAACGAATTCTATTGAGTTGAATATAACCGACAATGGAATAGGAATCAATGAAACTGAAACCGAGAAAATATTTGAAGTTTTTTCTAAAGCCACTGATATTGCTGATTCATCAGGCATAGGTCTTTACCTGGTTAAATTGGCAGTCGAAAAATTATCGGGCTCAATAAGCTTTGAGGAGTCCGAAGATGGGTACACTGTATTCAAAGTAATCCTTCCAGCCTAAATAGTCGTCCTCTACATGAGGTTTTGATTTCTTTTTTTGATAAATTAAAAGGCTAGCTTCAGTTATAAAGTTAGTGATTGACATGAGAGTACTCATTACAATAATATTGATGTGTATGGTTACTGCCTTTGTTAAGGCACAAACTGATAGTCTGCTTAATGAACTATCTTCATCTACCGGTAAAGAAAGAATCGAGATTCTTCATTTACTTATAATCAATAATTGGTTGAATTATCCGGATGAGGCAATAAATTATGCAAACGAAGCCATCATTCTTTCTGATTCTATAAATGATTTACAACTTGCCTCAAAGAGTGCACGGTTAAAGGGAGGAACACATTACTACCTGGGAAATTTTGATTCTTCACTTTTCTATAATAAAAAGGCACTGGACATGTCTATATTGACCACCGATACTGCTCTGATAAACAATGCACATAACAATATCGGTCTGGTTTACTATGCCATGGGTAGCTATCAAAATGCTTTAGAAAACTTGCTAAGGGCATTAAGTTTAAAAAGGGCAATGGGTGAAGTTTATGGAAGGGCTCAGACTATTAATAATATTGGTCTCGTGTATAATAAGCTCAAAGATTATGGACGCGCACGAGAATATTTCAATGATGCACTGGATTTCTCGACCATGCATAATGATTTAAACTTGCAATTATATTCGCTAAACAACATAGCTGGTACTTATCTGGCACAAGGAAAGCTCGGTCGAGCCAAGGAGTATTTTGAGCGAGCTCTTGAGTTAAAAGTTGATAACAAAAATTGGAATGCAGTTACGCTGAGTGGCTTAGGGCAAATATGTCAGCAACGCAAAGACTTTAGCACCTCCCGGGATTATTTCCAGCAGGCCATGGATTTGAGAAACGAAATTGGAGAAAAAAATGGTATATCGGAAATATATTATTTCTACGCCAAAGAAGCTCAAATAAAGGAAGAGTATGATAGCGCACTTAGTCTGTTGAAGAAAAGCCAGGATCTCGCAAATACCATCGGTTCAAAGGATAGGATGTTCGAAAATTTTGAACTGTACGTTGATGTTTATACGCAGAAGGGCGATTTGCAAAAAGCCTTTGATTACCAAACCAAACTCTTGGGTCTTAGGGATACTCTTTTTAATGAAAACATGGCGAGAAACCTAGCAGATATACAGCTAAAAATACAAGATGAAGAAACACGGGCTTTGCTTTCTAAAAAGGATGAGCAAATTTCTGAAAGTAAAAAATTCACCATATTCCTGATAGTAATAATTGGACTGGCAATTATAATTCTGATTATTATTTTGGTGGCTCTAAGACACAATACTAAAGTTAATAAACTACTCGGGCAGCAGAACCTTGAGATAAGCGAACAGAAAGAAGAAATCATGCTCCAGAAAGAAAACCTGCTTGAAAAAAATATAGCTCTGGAGAAGGCGCATGTTATGATTGAAGAGCAGAATAAAAAGCTTGAACAGTACAATGAACAATTACAACAAACTGTAGATGAGAGAACCAATGAGTTGGCGTTGAGAAATTATGAGCTCAAAATGGCCAATCTTGAGCTTGATAATTTCATTTATAAATCATCACATGACATAAAAGGGCCATTGGCTACATTAATGGGTGTTTGTAATGTTGCTTTGATCGATGTTAAAGAATCCAAGGCAAGGGAATATTTAACGATGCTTTCTCAGACTGCCAGAGGCTTAAATGATATCTTGTCAAGATTGAAAACTGTGAGTGACATTAATAGTCTGGATCTAAAAGTAGAAAAAATCAACTTTGATCAGATCATCAACAAGTGTGTCGAGCAGGTAAAAAACATTGAAGGTATTGAGCAGATAAATTTAAAATACAATTTCGATGAGTACCTTGAATATAAGGGAGATCCGGTGCTGTTGGATTTGATCATATTCAATATGATCCAAAACGCTGTAAAATTTCAGGAAGGTAATAAAAATGACTTGGTTGAAATTGATATTGCCTATGAGGAAGATAAGCTAGTCATGCACTTCATTGATAATGGCATAGGAATAAATCAAAAAGATGCCGATAGTATATTCGAAATGTTTTCTAAATCAGCGGAAAAGCACCAGTCTATAGGTTTAGGTCTATATCTTGTGAAACAATGTGTACAAAAGCTTGGTGGAGAGATCATGCTTGTAAATGACAAAAAGAATCAGACACATTTCAGGGTCGTGCTTCCCAGCTTTTAATTAGTTTCAGATAACCTTTTGATAATCCACATATTCTTTGTGAATCGTTATATCTTTGCCATTGAATTTTAATAGCCCAATGGAAAAGAAGATAAAAAGACATACCATAACAGCAGCATTACCTTACACAAACGGCCCAGTGCACATTGGACATTTGGCAGGTGTGTATGTACCAGCCGACATCTATGCGCGCTACTTAAAGGGCAAGGGTGAAGATGTATTGTTTGTGTGTGGGTCTGATGAGCACGGTGTAGCTATTACATTGAGAGCTAAAAAAGAAGGAGTAACACCTAAGGAGATCGTGGATAAATACCATTTTCTAATCAAAGACTCCTTTGAAAAATTTGGAATAGACTTCGATATATATTCAAGAACTTCTTCGGAAGAGCATCATAAAACTTCATCAGAATTTTTCAAAAACCTTTATCATAAAGGAGTATTCGAGGAGAAGACTTCCGAGCAATATTATGATGCTGAAAGTAAAATGTTTTTGGCTGACAGATACATTATTGGCACCTGTCCGACATGTGGCAACGACTCAGCCTATGGAGACCAATGCGAAAAATGCGGTTCCTCTTTAAGCCCAAGTGAGTTAATTGATCCGCGATCTGCGTTAAGTGGCAATAAACCTGAGCTAAAGCAAACCAAACATTGGTTTTTGCCAATGCAGGACTATGAGGCCTGGCTGAAGGAGTGGATACTGGAAGATCACAAAGAATGGAAACCAAATGTATATGGACAGTGCAAATCCTGGCTGGATAATGGTCTAAACTCAAGGGCTATGACACGTGATCTGGATTGGGGAGTACCCGTTCCGGTTGAAGGTGCAGAAGGGAAGGTACTCTATGTCTGGTTTGATGCTCCAATTGGTTATATATCTGCTACTAAAGAGTGGGCAAAAGCTAATAATAAAGACTGGGAACCTTATTGGAAAGACGAAGAGACGCGACTCTTACATTTTATTGGCAAGGATAATATCGTATTTCACTGCATCATATTCCCAACAATTTTAAAAGCTGATGGCAATTATGTATTGCCAGATAATGTGCCTGCCAATGAGTTTTTAAATCTTGAAGGGAATAAAATCAGTACCTCTAAGAATTGGGCCGTTTGGCTGCATGAATTCTTAGAAGAGTTGCCGGGTAAGGAGGATGTATTGCGCTATACACTTTGTGCTAATGCACCTGAGACAAAAGACAATGATTTTACCTGGAAGGACTTTCAGGCGCGCAATAACAACGAACTTGTGGCTATCTTAGGTAATTTCATAAACAGAGCAGTAGTACTCACTAATAAGTACTACGATGGTGTGGTACCGGAACGAGGCCAGCTATTTGATATAGATAATGATTTGATAGAAAAGCTAAAACTTGCTCCGGAAAAAGTGAGTAAGGCTTTGGATAACTTTAAGTTCAGAGATGGGCTTATCGAGTTTATGGATCTAGCCAGAGTTGGTAACAAGTATCTGGCAGATACAGAACCTTGGAAACTCAATAAGGAAAATCCTGAACGAGTGAAAACTATTATGAATATAGCATTGCAGATAGCCGCGAATATATCTATTCTGGGAGAGCCGTTTTTGCCTAAATCAATGACTAAGTTGTTGTCTATTTTAGGTTTAGAAAAACTCCAATGGAATCAAGCCGGTAGTATAGATTTAATTGTAGCTGGGCATACGGTAAACAAAGCCGAATTATTATTTGAAAAAATAGAAGATGATGTAGTGACTAAGCAAGTGGAAAAACTTGAAAGCACTAAAAAACAGAATAAAATGGAAAACGAAACAAGCATAGCTCCGCTGAAGGAGGAGATTACTTTTGATGACTTTATGAAAATGGACATGCGTGTAGGTAAAGTACTTGACGCTGTTAAAGTGCCTAAATCTAAGAAGTTATTGAAACTGACTATTGATACGGGAGTAGATAAAAGAACAGTTTTGAGTGGTATTGCAGAGCATTTTTCTCCTGAAGACATGGTCGGGAAGCAAGTGACTGTGCTAGCCAATCTTGCGCCTAGAAAAATGATGGGAGAGGTGAGTGAAGGTATGGTATTAATGGCAGAAGATGCTGAAGGGAACTTGAAGCTTATGCAACCATCTGACGTGGTAAATCCAGGCTCAACTATTAGTTAGGAATTTGATAACTATATTTGAGAGAAATACCGAGCGATGGTGATGCCATCGCTTTTTTTATGCATTCTCACCTATACTTCCCTGTCTTCTCCTCAAAAGTCACATCACCATCTTTTCTGATATGCAATTTGATATTGACCAGCAACTCATAAGCTCCTGAGGAGAGTGCCGCTTCCTGCGCTTCTTTAATTATCTGAAAGACTTTATTATACGGACCTTCAATAACGGTTTCCATTGGAGTGACTTCATATTTTAATCCCGATTGCTGGATTACTTCAATAGCGTGATCAATAATGCCATAAATATCTTTACTTTCAGACTTGGGCACAATTTGAATGGCCGCATTTATGTTGTGTTCTTTCATTAGTCGTTGAATTGATTCATTGTACGTTGTATGCCGATAGTACCGAAGCCTTTAATCATTTCAATGGCTTTATCCATCTTATCTGGCAGCTCACTAAACTGCTCTTCTGAGAAGCTGCTCAGTACATAATCTACCTGTTGGCCAGCGTGGAAGTCATCACCAATACCAAACCGTAGTCGTGCATAGTTGCTGCCACCAGTCAGTTGTTCAATGTTTTTAAGACCGTTGTGACCAGCTGCAGATCCTTTGGCTCGCATTCGTAGATTACCAAAAGGTAAGGCAAGGTCATCCATTATTACTAACAGATTCTCCTTTGGTATCTTCAATTCCTGAAGGTAATAATTGACCGCTTTGCCACTTAGGTTCATAAAGGTAGTTGGCTTGATTAGGTGGAACTGACGGCCTTTAAATTTATACTCTGCTTTATCAGCATATCTTGCTGATGTGAAGGTTAACCCTTCCTGATCAGCCAACCGGTCTAAGACTAAAAATCCAATGTTATGCCGCGTGAGTTCATACTTGGGGCCGATGTTGCCCAATCCGGCAATGAGGTACTTCATAAAAAGAGAATTTTCTAAAAAATAAAATTAGTTTAAAAATAGACGATAAAAAAAATCCTGTCGGTACCGACAGGATTTTTTAAAACTTATTGAATTGAAGCGAATCTTACTCTTCTCCGCCTTCAGCTGGCTTTTCACCACCTTCGCCTTCGGCATCGCCTTCAGCTACTCCTTCTTCACCTTCAGCTCCTTCTTCAAGCTCTTCTTCACCTTCTTCATCTTCAGATGCGCCTCTAAGAGCTCTTGGCATCTCAACAACGGCAACAGAAGAGATTTTGCTGTCTAAAATATTGAAATTATCTTCAGTAATATCTCCAACTTTTACTGCCTTACCAAAGTCAAGCGATGTAATATCTACAGTCACGTACTCAGGCATATCTTTTGGCAAAGATTGGATTTTTAAATAACGTCTTTTCTTAATAAGTGTACCACCTTTTTCAGCACCGATAGACGTACCTTCAAAGTGAACAGGGATGTCCATTTTGATAAGTTTACCTTTGAATAACTGAAGGAAGTCAACATGTAGGATAACTTCACTTACCGGGTGGAATTGAATATCCTGCATAATTGCTTCGTATTCCTCACCTTCTATATTTAAGTGCACAAAGTGCGCTTCATCAGTGTATACTAAGTCTCTAAACAGAATCATTGGAGCATAGAAATGCACCTGGGCATCGCCTCCATAAAGTACGCAGGGGACATTTCCTTCAGCTCTTAATCTTTTAGCTTCGGATTTGCCGAGATTTGCTCTTTTATACCCTATAATCTCGATAGTTTTCATTGTGTTATATATTTATAATTAAAATTTATACTTAAGAATGTATGAACAATGAGCTAATCGACTCATGATCATGAATTTTTCTGATTGCTTTTGCAAAAAGTGGCGCAGTAGACAATACCTTAATTTTTGAGGTTGCTTTATCTTTTGTTAAAGGCAATGTATCGGTCACTACTAATTCTTCTAATATCGAATTCTCGATATTTTCGTAGGCATTACCAGATAATACAGGATGAGTTACAACTGCTCTTACAGAATTAGCCCCTTTATCTTTTAGCAATTGAGCAGCTTTACACATGGTACCACCCGTGTCGATAAGGTCATCGACCATCACAACATCTTTACCTTCAACATCACCAATCAATCTCATTGATGCTACTTCGTTGGCTCTTTCGCGATACTTATCACAAACTACAAGCTCTGCATCGAAAAACTTCGCAAAGCTTCTGGTTCTTTTCACCCCGCCTACATCAGGAGAAGCAAAAATGATGTTGTCTAACTGAAGTGACCTAAGGTAAGGTATAAATATGGCTGAACCATCTAAATGATCTACCGGAATATCGAAAAATCCCTGAATCTGGTCTGCATGTAAATCACATGTCATAATACGATCCGCGCCTGCTGCTGACAGTAAGTTGGCCATCATTTTAGCTGCAATAGCTACTCTCGGCTTGTCTTTTCTGTCTTGTCTTGCATATCCAAAATAAGGAACAACCACTGTGACATACTTGGCGCTTGCTCTTTTGGCAGCGTCAATCATAAGCAGGAGTTCCATGAAATTGTCGGCAGGGGGAAAGGTTGACTGAATTAAAAATACATCGCAACCTCTCACAGACTCTGTGAAGAAAGGAGACATCTCTCCATCGCTAAATTCTTGTAAGGTAACTTCTCCTAATGGCTTGCCATATGATTCGGCAATTTTAGTAGCCAGATATTTGGTTGATTTACCTGAGAAGATTTTTACAGAAGACATAGTATTAGCATTTTCTTCAAATAATTAAGGGCGGTCCTCGGGACCGCCCCTTGTTGCCCGACTAGGGCTCGAACCTAGACTCTTCTGGACCAAAACCAGACGTGTTGCCAGTTACACCATCGGGCATCGTTTTATCCCTAAATTTGGGATGGCAAAGGTAAAATTATTTTTTAAAAAAAGTAAAGATGGAATAAAAAAAAGTTACAAACTTCTCCGGCTTTGTTTCTTCAGCTCTTGCTGTTGCTTTAAAAAGTCTTGTGAGAAGAATTGATACTTATTTAGAATTGATTTAACGGCATTTTGAACATCCCGACTATCAAGCAAATCTACAGAACTGTACTTGTCGGTAGCATAACCTTGCCAAATCGAAGCATTTTGTTTTCTATCAAAAAACTGGATGAAGACCGTACCTTGTTTTATAGGTACATTTAATTTATTATAGTCAAGATCTCTTTCCTGCCTTTTCATCCACTCTTCAATCTCAGGTTGATTATATCCTCGCAAATTCAATGAATCTACAAATACACTGAATGATAGCAATAAGTCGGGCTTTCTTTCCTTTTGCTTGTAGCCTAAAAACTCCATATGAGATTCGATAGAAGAAGTGATAATTTTTTTGAGTCTGTTATTGACAAAAGTGCGCTGGTCATTCTGTATCACAAAATCGAAAGTGTCGTATTTATCAAACCGACCTCTATAACTGTAGTCGTATTCTACCGGTAATTCTTGGGTGAGAAAACAACCGGTTAAAAGAAAACATAAAAGAGTAATCGATAAAGTATATTTAATTGAAGCCATAAGACGAATAAGTTACTGAGATGTTATTCAACTAACAAATCTTTGGCTATCAAGTTTTTACTATGTCGGCTACTTTACAGTTGATTTTCTATCCATTGTTTAGCGTTTACAAAAGCTTCTATCCATGGAGACACTTCATCTTGCCTGTTGTCAGGATAATTAGCCCAGTTCCAAGGATATAGCGATCTCTCCAGGTGTGGCATAATCGCCAGGTGACGACCATCTTTTGAAGATACTGCAGCCGTTGAGTAATCAGAGCCATTAGGGTTGGCCGGATAGGCATCGTAAGCATATTTACTTACTATGTTATATGTGTCTTCACTTTCAGGAAGTACAAACCTTCCCTCACCGTGTGCCAACCATACGCCCAGGCGTGTATAGGCAAGTGATTTCAGCATGATGTTATTGTTTTGAGGGATGGTTACATTCACAAAGGATGACTCAAATTTACCAGAGGCATTATGATGCATTTTAGGATGATCTTTACTTCCTGGGTAAAGCAGTCCAAGTTCCATCATGAGTTGGCATCCATTACATACACCTAAACTCAGGGTATCTGATCGTTGATAGAAGTTGTCAAGTGCCTGTTTGGCTTTTTCATTATAAAGGAAGGCTCCAGCCCATCCTTTAGCTGAACCGAGTACATCTGAATTTGAAAACCCGCCAACAAATACAAGTAAATTAATATCGGATAGGTCTTCAGCTCCGCTGATTAGATCAGTCATATGAATGTCTTTCACATCAAAACCAGCAAGATGCATCGTCCAGGCCATCTCCCGGTCGCCATTGACACCTTTTTCTCTGATAATGGCTGCTTTTACACCTGTTTTTTCCTTTCTGTTGATATCAATTGTATATGAAGATAACTTACCCGTAAAGTCTGAAGGAAATTGATAGTCAAGCGGCTGCTTTTTGTAATTTTCAAATCTGGCTTTCGCAAGCTTTTCACCACTTTGTTTCTTGTCAAGCAGGTATGACGTTTTAAACCAGGTATCCCTTAACTCATCAATCGCTAAAGTATAAGAATCTTGCCCATGCTTTATTTTGAGTGATCTGTCCTTGGTAACAGCTCCTATGCGGTAATAAGAAATGCCTTCTAGTTTTTGTAAAGTATCTTCATTATCAACCTGAACAATTACACCAGGCTTTTCACTAAATAAGAGTTTTATAAGGTCACTTTCGGGTAATGCCGAAAGGTCAATTGACATGCCCAAATCGTTAGACGGGAATGTCATCTCCAACAAAGTGGTTATAAGGCCACCAGCAGAAATATCGTGCCCAGCTAACACCGCTTCATCACTGATTAATTTTTGAACCGTATTGAAGCAGGAGGCAAAATAATCAGCATCTTTTATCGTGGGAGCCGTTGTGCCTAATTTGTTTACAGTCTGCGCAAAACTACTACCACCTAAATGGAACTTGTCTTTTGAGAAATCGATATAAATTAATTTGCTGCCAGGCTTATTTTTTAAATCGACACTACAGATTTTATTCAGATTATTTACTTCACCCACAGCACTAATGATTACTGTGCCAGGTGCATAAACAGTTTTGCCATCAGGGTACTTTTGAGTCATCGACAATGAATCTTTCCCTGTAGGGATATTGATGCCAAGATCAATAGCAAATTTACTTACGCTCTCTACTGCTTCATATAATCGAGCATTTTCACCCTCATTTTTAGCAGGCCACATCCAGTTGGCACTTAGAGATACACCTTTGAGTCCATGAGTGAGTGGCGCCCAAACGAGGTTTGTCAGCGCTTCGGCAATGGAGAGTTTGGAGCCGGCATCAGGGTCAACAAGGGCGGACACTGGCGCATGACCGATTGATGTAGCGACACCACTGCTACCTTTGTAGTCCATAGACATAACGGCCACATCGTTTAAAGGTAACTGTATTGCACCACAGGTTTGCTGCTTAGCAACCTTTCCTGTCACCGATCGATCCACTTTGTTAGTCAACCAATCTTTACATGCCACAGCCTCTAGTTGTAAAACTGCCGTTATGTAATCAACGAGCTCTCCATTATTATAAGACACATCTTCGAAATTTGACTTTGAAGCGCTGTCTTCTAAAATCGTTTTGGGAGACGATCCAAACATGTGAGACAGATCCCAATCTATCGGGTTTTTACCGGTTTTCTTGTTCTCAAACTTAAAGTGGCCATCACCGGTTACATCGCCAACCGTGTACATTGGCGCTCGTTCGCGTTTAGCAACTTGCTCTAGTGTATTAAGATCTTTCTCATGCATGACAAGACCCATTCTCTCTTGAGATTCGTTTCCTGCTATTTCTTTATCTGAGAGTGTAGGGTCTCCCACAGGTAGTTTTTCAATATCGATCGTACCGCCTGTTTCTTCTACCAATTCTGATAGACAGTTGAGATGACCACCTGCTCCGTGATCGTGGATGGAAACAATTGGATTATGGTCGCTCTCGGCCATGGCCCTAATCGCATTCATAGCCCTTTTTTGCATTTCAGGATTTGATCTTTGGATGGCATTAAGCTCAATAGTGTTACCAAACTCACCAGTAGCAACTGAAGATACCGCACTTCCTCCCATGCCAATTCTGTAATTATCACCACCGAGAATTACAATTTTGTCACCTTTTTGTGGAGTATCTTTCAGGCTGTCTTTCATTTTGCCGTAACCGATACCACCGGCTAGCATGATTACTTTATCAAACCCGTAAGTTTTGTTGTTTTCTTCATGCTCAAATGTGAGCACACTACCACATATAAGTGGCTGGCCAAACTTATTGCCAAAATCACTCGCACCGTCTGAAGCTTTAATTAAAATATCCATAGGTGACTGATAGAGCCAATTTCTTTCGGCAACGGCTTCTTCCCATTTTCTCTTTTCAAGGCGACTGTAGGAGGTCATGTAGACGGCTGTACCTGCTAGAGGTAAACTTCCTTTTCCGCCAGCTAATCGATCTCTGATTTCCCCTCCTGATCCTGTAGCTGCACCATTGAAAGGCTCTACAGTAGTGGGGAAGTTGTGTGTTTCAGCTTTTAAGCTAATAACAGTGTCAATGTCTTTAGTCTCAAAAAAGTCAGCCTTATTTTGTGATTTAGGTGCAAATTGCTCCGCAATTGGCCCTTTTACAAATGCTACATTGTCTTTATAGGCAGAAACAAGAAAATTATGATTCGCTTCGCTAGTGTCTTTTATTAACTTGAATAGTGATTTGGCCTTGGGTTTGCCATCAATAATAAATTGGCCATTAAATATTTTATGTCGACAGTGCTCGGAGTTGACTTGTGAGAACCCAAAAACCTCTGAGTCAGTGAGTTTTCGGCCTAATTTCTGACTGACCCCCTCCAAATAATCTATTTCTTCCTGACTTAAGGCTAAACCTTCTGCCTTATTATACTGAGCAATGTCTTCAATCTCAATTACCGGTTCCGGATCGTGCTTTATTGAGAAGGTGTCCTGGTCTAATCCTTGATAAAGAACCTCGAGCATAGGATCATGTTCAACCTCCGCGCTTTCTACTTTAAGAAACTTTTCAATTCTAATTAGTCCTTCTATCCCCATGTTTTGCGTAATCTCTACAGCATTGGTACTCCAAGGAGTGATCATCTCTTTTCTTGGGCCAATAAAATATCCCTGTAGGGTTTCGTTGTTACTGATTTTCGCTTCTCCAAACAGCCAACGCAGCTTGTCGAGGTCTGAGGATGTTAAAGAATTGTTTGTTGATACTGCATAAACAGTGTTTTGGGGAGCAAGAAAAAATTTGATCATGAATGGGAGATTTGAGATGGTCTAATTTCCACCGCAAAAGTAATTAAAAAACAGAAAGAATGTATGTCTGGTAAAAGCTAAAAATGCTTTTCGTAACGTTTATCGTCTTTCCAGAATTCACGACATTTTTCAGTGTGAGATTCACGGAACTCTTCATCCTTTTTAAGTTCTTTCCATTCACCCATACCAAGTTCCTCACAAAGTTTAAAAAAGCGATCACCTTGTCCTTTTTTCTTATCCATTACCATTGCACTCAGCAATGGTCTTTTGGCTTTATGTTCGGCCCTTGAAATGTCGTCTAAGATTTCACCTAAGAGTTGCTTTTCATGCCTGATATCAAGATTTAAACCTAGCTCGCATTGGTTGATAAGTCTACGATAGGATATAGGTCCACCATCGGTTCTGCAAAGTTGAATCAGTTTATTTCTAATACGTCCATCCATTAATTCTAAAAGTATATTATAGACAACAAGGTGGTTAAATTATCCGATTTTTTCTATTTATTCAAAACTCTGCAATTAAATCAGGCCGTTGGCTGGTTTTTTTAATTAAATCATTATGGCCTGAGTCGATTGTTTCAATATTATAATCCTTCAGCCTGGAAAGTAATTTATTCATGCCTTGAGCAGTTATGATTTTATCATGTTTGCCCAGAATCATAGTGAGCTTTATGTGATTTGTATTTATAACCTGAGCTATGTCACTCATATTGAAAACTAAATTTTTGAACACCACCCATGAATAATATACTCGCCTTCTATTTTTTGTTGTATTCATTTGACTCGCTGCAAACTTTGAAATACCCTTATCGACCAATCCGAGTTTTTTAAAAAACGTGAGCATTCCAAAGAATCGTTGAGGTTTGACAATCATACTTTTAAAGAAGCCCTGAAACACAATAGGGTAAGTAGCCAGGTTGTACCACATGCTGGTTTTGATTCCATCAGGGGCGAGCATAATCAATTTGTTTACTTTTTCCGGAAGCATTTCTGTCGTGGTTAAAACAAACTTACCTCCCATGCTAAAGCACATCATTGAGAATGTTGTTATGTCGTGTTTTAAACTAAGCTGCTCCATAATTTTTTTCCAGACTTCTTTTTTTAAGGTATCTGCTGAGTAAAGCCAATGGCTTTTGCCATGAAAGTATATATCAAAACTGTAAATGGTGTACTTATCTTTTAGCTGGTTTATTATCAAATCAAAAGCAGTATGGTTTTGCCCAAAGCCATGAAAAGTTAAAAGCACTTCAGATCCGTGACCGCTTTTTGTGTAATGTAACCTTGAATCTTGGTAGTCTAAAAAGAGCGATTCATGCATTTGGGGCTTGGTTTTAAAATTTAACACAAAATTTACACTGAAAACTAAACAAAAAAATTTTGTAAGCGTAGAAACTACAGGAACAATGGAAACTTTTAATATACAAATAGTTTCCTTAGTTTTGCCGGAAATTAATTAGAGCGTGGAAGAAGTAAAGAAAAGAATTGTAATAGGGGCCTCAGAGCTATTTCATAAATATGGAATCAGGAGTGTTTCTATGGATGATATTGCAAGACACCTTACAGTATCAAAAAAAACCATTTACCAATATTTTAAAGACAAGGAAGAGATTGTGACGTTGGCCTTAAGAGCACACATGGAAATGGAGATGAAAGAATATGATGAAGTCTTTGAGACTTCATCTAACGCTGTGGAGGAGTTGGCGATGGTGTCAAAGTGCATGCGTAAGGATTTTAAGGATATGAATCCTTCACTGCTTTTTGATATGCAGAAATACCATCCAAAAGCATGGCAGATTTGGCTTGATTTTAA
Source organism: Fulvivirga sp. (assembly GCA_965227525.1). Classification (GTDB taxonomy): domain Bacteria; phylum Bacteroidota; class Bacteroidia; order Cytophagales; family Cyclobacteriaceae; genus Fulvivirga. Next base: position 1,912,820 of record OZ245762.1, read on the forward strand.
AAATGAGTTTATCAAGGGGCATGTGAAAAGCAATCTAGAAAGAGGTATTAAGGAGGGTTTTTACAGGTCAGATATTGACTCAGAAGTAATGGCCATTTTTCGTGTGGAGCAGGTACAACTAGCTTTTGACGACACCTTGTTTCCACAAGATAAATTTGATTTTAAAGAAGTGCAGATGGAATTCTTCAATCACTTTGTACATGGCATAGTAACAGCAAAGGGCCTGGCTCTTTTCGAAAAATATTTAGAAAAATCAGTTAATCAAGAATAAAACTATATGAGATTGAGAATTATATTGTTTGCCACGATGATCCTTTTGTCAGGATTATCCTGGGCTCAGGAACAACAGCCGCAAAAAACGCAATATACATTACAAGAGTGTATTGATTTTGCATTGAATAATAATCAGGAGATAATCAATAAGGCTATTGACAAAGAAATAGCTGATACACAGATTGGAGAAACTTTGAGTAAGGGTTTGCCTCGGGTAAACATTGATGCGAACGTCAACTACAATTTTGAGCCTCAAAAATCATTGATTGACATCAGTACTTTTGACCCAAGCGTACCTGAAGGTAGCGAACAGGAGGTTAGCTTCCAACAAGAGTATGACGGGAACTTAAACCTATCAGTACGACAATTAATTTTTGATGGGTCCTTTTTTGTTGGACTCGAAGCTTCGAGAACTTACAAGGAGCTTTCAACAAAGGAACATATTAAAACACAGATCGATGTGGTGGAGGCTGTTTCGAAAGCGTATTACAATGTAATGGTCAACGAAGAGCGATTAGATCTATTGGAAGTAAACCTTTCCAGAATCGACACATTGCTGAGAGAGACCAGGCTAATGTTTGAAAATGGCTTCGCAGAGAAGATTGATGTGAGTAGGCTGAAAGTGCAGTACAATAACCTGAAAGTTCAGGTGGATAACACAAAAGAGATGCTTAGGGTAGGTAGGGACTTGTTAAAGTTTCAGATGGGTATGCCTCTGGAAGTAAATTTTGAACTTACCGATAAGCTTACCGATGTTACATTTGACGCTGTCATTAATGAAGAGTTTAGCTATAATGAACGAATAGAGTATTCTCAATTACAAACCAACCAGGCACTGGTAAACTTAGATATGAAGAATAATAGAGTGAAGTACCTGCCTAATTTATACGCCAACTTCAACTATGGGTACAATACTCAAACAAGTCAATCGAGTCAGTGGTTTCAAACTGACAGGTGGTTAAACTATGGTTTTGTAGGTGCAACTTTAAGTGTGCCGGTTTTTGATGGTTTCTTGAAAAGCAACAAAATCCAAAAGAACAAACTTCAGGCAAAACAAATCCAATACTCATTTGATCAGCTGGAAAACTCTATAGACCTGGAGATCAAGCAATCCAAAATAAACCTCAACAACGCGCTTGATAAAATGGCTGCTCAGCAGGAAAACATGGAGTTGGCCGAAGAGATTTACAATGTCACAAAATTGAAATATCAGGAAGGTGTAGGCTCAAACCTGGAAGTGGTGGAAGCAGATGCCGACTATAAGGAAGCACAAACTAACTATTATAATGCACTTTATGAGGCGCTTGTAGCCAAAGTAGAAGTGGAAAAAGCCTACGGAAGATTATTAGAAAATTAAAAAAAATAAAAAAAGAGATAGATGAAAAGCATATTTAAAAACCTATTACTGGCTACGACTGCGATTGCTTTTGCAGCTTCTTGCTCAAGTGAAAATGCTGAATCGGTTGAGGATATAATTGCTACAGGAAATGTTGATAACATACGATCAAAACGTAAAGAGTTATCATCAGAGCAGAAGAAATTGGAGCAACAAATAGCTTTATTGGATGCTGCAATTGATGAAAACAAAGAGAATGGCAACCTACCTTTGGTTACAGCATTCAGTGCTAAATCTGATGAATTTTATCACTATGTGGAGCTTCAGGGTGATGTCACCACTAAGCAAAATGTATTGATTTATCCTGAAACAGCGGGACCTCTCGTTGAGGTAATGGTAGAAGAAGGACAAAGAGTGAAGAAAGGGCAGGTCTTGGGTAGAATTGATGATGGAGGTTTAAAAAGCCAACTCGCTCAAATGAAGACCCAACTGGCATTATCAAAAACTACTTTTGAGAGACAGAAAAATCTATGGGATCAAAAAGTAGGATCTGAAATTCAATACTTGCAGGCCAAGACAAACTATGAAGCACAAAAGAGTGCTGTGGACCAAATGCAAAGTCAGCTTGACAAATTTTATATTCGTGCTCCATTCGATGGTATATTAGATGATATCATTAAAGATCAGGGTACGATAGTTTCACCAGGGCCGGGATCTGAGATCTTTAGAATTATAAACTTATCTAACATGTATATCGAGGTATTGGTACCTGAGACATACATAACAAGTGTAGTGCCTGGTAAAAAGGTAAAGGTAAATTTCCCAATACTTAATGAGACCATTGAATCTAAAGTAAGAGAGACTGGTAACTACATTAATCCTAATAACAGATCGTTTGATGTAAAAATCCCTGTCCCTAATAAGGGCGGTAAAGTGAAGCCAAACCTGACGGCTAAAGTGCTTATTAATGATTACTATCAGGATAAAGCAGTTTTAATTCCACAAAGTGTTATTTCAGAAAACGCTGAAGGTGATCAATATGTATTTGTGGTAGCAGATATAAAGGAAGACCAAACGGCCACTGTAAAGAAAACAATTATTGAAACAGGCAAAACGCAGGATGGTGAAGTTGAGGTTGTTTCAGGAATTTCTGACGGAACCAATATCATTCTGGAAGGTGCTAGAAGTGTGAAGGACGGCCAGTTAGTGAAGATTTTAAAGAACAAATAAGATGGGCGACAACAACCAAAAGAAAAAAGTTGATAAGGAGTTTAAATTGTCTTCCTGGGCAATTGATAATCCCTCGGTTATCTATGTGATGATATCATTGTTTCTGATTATCGGATTATCCTCTTACTTATCAATGCCGCGAGAGGATTTTCCTGAAATTAAGGAAACGAAAATATACATCAGTACGCCATTTCCCGGCAATACAGCCGAGGATATAGAAAGACTGATTACTGATCCGTTGGAAGATGAGTTGAAAAATGTGAGTAATGTAGTGGAGATCATATCTACCTCGCAAGAAGACTACTCTATAATCACCGTTGAGTTTGATGAAGATATTGCTGTAGAAACAGCCAAGCAAAAGGTAAAAGACAAAGTAGATTCCGAAAAAGCTGGTGAAGACTGGCCTTTGTTCAACGGAGCCAAGGTTGAACCTAATGTGTTTGATCTCAACATGTCTGAAGAGATTCCGATTATGAATATCAATATATCGGGAGACTACCCGGTAGAGAAGCTGAAGGAATTTGGTGAGTACCTTGAAGATGAAATAGAAGACCTTCAGGAGATCAAGGGTGTAGACATACGTGGAGCCCAGGAAAAAGAAGTAGAAGTGGCCGTTGACATCTACAAAATGATGGCTGCCAAAGTAAGTTTTAATGATGTAATCCAGGCCATTGGTAATGGTAACATGACGATGTCGGCTGGCAACATAAAAGCCAGTGGACAAAGAAGAACCATAAGGATTTTAGGTGAGATAGAGGAGCCTAAGCAACTGCAAAACTTTGTTGTCAAGTCTGAAAATAATGCTCCGGTATACCTTAAAGATGTTGCCACTGTAAGTTTTGATGAAGAAGATAAAACCACTTTTGCCAGAGAATTTGGGCACAGTGTGGTGATGCTCGATGTGAAGAAACGTGCAGGAAAGAATATGATTAAAGCGGTAAACCAAGCTAAGGATATTATTAAAGAGGCCCAGGCAAATGTATTTCCACAGGATCTTGAAGTGACGATTTCTAATGACTCTTCTGCTCGTACGCTAAATCAGGTAAGTGATCTGGTAAACAATATCATCTTCGGTATTATACTGGTTGTTACCGTACTGATGTTCTTTTTGGGCTTTAGAAATGCCCTGTTTGTTGGGTTTGCTATTCCAATGTCGATGTTTATGTCTTTTGCCATATTATCAACATTGGGTTACACCCTTAATACCATGATACTTTTTGGGTTGATCATGGGTCTGGGTATGCTCGTAGACAACGGTATCGTTGTTGTTGAGAATGTTTATCGATTAATGGAAAATGAGGGTCTGACAAGAATTCAGGCTGCCAAAAAGGGTATTGGAGAAATAGCATTTCCAATCATTATTTCTACCGCAACAACAGTTGCAGCCTTTGTACCTCTGGGATTATGGCCAGGGTTGTTTGGTCAGTTTATGATCTATTTCCCAATTACATTATCAGTGGTACTTGGTTCTTCTTTGTTTGTAGCAATTTTCATGAACTCAATGCTTGTTTCCCGATTTATGGAAGTGGGCGACAAAGAGCTGTCAAGAAAGGCACTGATACGGCTCACCTTAATTTTAGTTGGTTTTGGAGCGTTTATCTTATTCGTTGGCGGGCCAATGAGAGCCTTAGGTACATTGATGATATTCACTGCCATAATGTTTTGGTTATACAAATATGTGATAAAGAAAGTAGCCAATAGATTTCAGCGTAAATCATTAGTGCGATTTGAGAACTGGTACGAAAAAAGGATATCACACGCTGTACGGGGCAGGAATGTATATTTATATGCTGGAGGGATTATTACCTTCTTCATAATAGTGATGGTTGGTTTTGTGATTTCGCTTGGAACTCAAAGAACTAAAGTGGAGTTCTTCCCGGATAACGTTCCCAATCAGATCATAGTTTATATAGAGTATCCACAGGGTACAGCGATTGAAAAGACCAATGAGATCACTAAGGACATTGAGGAGCGTGTATATAATATTATAAACGACCCGGAGTATATGGAGGGTGACCGAAATTTTCTTGTAGAATCTTCGGTATCGCAAGTAGGTGAAGGTGCCGGAAACCCACAAACAGATGGTGGATCTAATGCTGAAATGCCTCATAAGGCCAAGATTACTACATCGATGCGTGAGTATAAATACCGCCAGGGTAAGGATACAGAAAAGCTAAGGCTAAAGGTGCAGGAAGCACTGGAAGGTATTTATCCGGGCGTGGCTATTTCGGTTGAAAAAGATGCTGCCGGACCGCCAGCAGGTTATCCGATTAATGTTGAGCTGGAGGGCAAGGATTATGACGAGTTGATTCTTACTGCCGAGAAAATGAGAAACTTCATTAACAGTAAAAACATTGCAGGCATTGAGGAACTCAAAATTGATGTAAACAAAGGCAAACCGGCTATGGAAGTGGAAGTAGACCGTGAGAAAGCAGGTGAGCTAGGTGTATCGGTAGGCCAGGTTGGAAACCAGCTGCGAAGATCTTTATTTGGCGAAAAGGCCGCAGTTTACAAAAAGGATGGTGAGGACTACGACATAAATGTGCGATTCAATGAAGACCTCAGGTATAATAAGAGTGCTTTATTTGAGCAAAATATCATCTTCCGCGATCAATCATCAGGTAAGATCAAGGAGATACCGATTTCTGCTGTTGCAAGTCAGAAGAATACTTCATCGTTTAGTGCCATTAAGCACAGAGACAATGAGCGTGTAGTAACGGTTTACTCTGGTCTTAAGCCTGGATTTACCGATGCAGGAGCTATTGTTTCTCAGATTCAGGAAGAGATGAATGATTTTGAAGAGCTTCCATCCGGTGTGAAAATCGATTACACAGGGCAAATAGAAGAGCAAAATAAGCAGATGAATTTCCTTGTAGGAGCCTTCTTTTCAGGATTAGGACTTATCGCACTTTTACTTGTTTTCCAATTTGGAGGGGTTTCTAAGCCATTGATTATTATGCTTGCGATATTTTTAAGTTTCATAGGTGTGTTTGGTGGCTTAATTATCACGGGTTGGTCGTTTGTGATTATGATGACGATGATGGGTATCATTTCACTGGCAGGTATTGTGGTAAACAATGGTGTGGTGTTACTTGACTACACACAATTGCTCATTGACAGGCGTAAAGAAGAAAAAGGACTCGAGAAAACAGATTTCCTTACAAAATCAGAAGTAGCTGATCTTGTAATTAAAGGTGGAAAGGCCAGATTAAGGCCAGTAATATTAACTGCTATTACAACAGTCTTGGGCTTGATCCCACTGGCTATTGGGTTGAATATCGACTTTTACTCTTTGGTGACGACTTTTGATCCTCAGATTTATTTCGGAGGAGATAACGTGATATTCTGGGGCCCATTGGCCTGGACAGTGATCTTCGGTTTGATTGTAGCTACATTCCTTACACTAATAATTGTACCAGTCCTATTCACGATTGTATACAGAATTAAGTATGCTGTTTTTAGCAGACGGAATGGAAAGAAATCTAAAGACGTTAAATCTTTTACTCCTGAATTAGAGCCAGTGGCTTCTAATTAATATTTGAATAATTCCGATAAATAGGGGCTGTCATTTAAATGATGATAGTCCCTAATTTATCACTAGACACAATGCATTGAACAGAATTCTCTTTATATCAATCCTTTTTACAGTACTCTTCCTTATAGACTGGTATGTTTATAACGGTATTTCCGTATTGTTGAGAAATAGCTCGTTGATGACCCGCAACATTGTTCGCTATGTTTATTGGGGATTAACCGCAGTTACTTTTATAGTGCTATTGTTGTACAATTTTGGTAACCCGGATTGGTTTAAAGGCGCTTCAAGGAGCCTGATTTTTACGGGTATCTTCATCAATTATTTTTCAAAGGCTTTCGGAGCACTGTTTCTTTTGGTAGATGATATCGGTCGGTTAGCTAGGTGGACTTGGAGTAAGTTGCAGAGTCCTGAGCCTTCAGGTACTGGCAATACTATTTCAAGATCTGATTTTTTAGTGAAAACCGCTGTAGTAGCTGGATCGGTACCATTTCTAGCAATGAGTTGGGGAATTATTTCTGGTGCTCATGATTACCGTATTCGCAGAAAAACCGTATATCTGCCAAACCTTCCGAAATCATTTGATGGTATAAAAATAGGGCAGTTGTCTGATATCCACTCGGGTAGTTTTTTTAATAAGACTGCTGTAAAAGGCGGAGTGGAGCTTTTTATGAAAGAAAAGCCAGATATAGCCCTGTTTACCGGAGATTTGGTCAACAATGAGTCTAAGGAAGTTGAAGATTACATCAATATCTTTAACAAAGTAAAGGCACCATTAGGAGTCTACTCCACCACTGGTAATCACGACTATGGCGATTATAAAAACTGGTCTTCACCACAGGCTAAAGTGCAAAACTTTAAAGACCTCAAGGAGGCTCACAGACTGATGGGCTATGACTTGCTGATGAATGAAAACAGGTACATAGAAGAAAGCGGTGATAAACTTTCAATCATTGGCGTGGAGAACTGGGGTGCCGGCCGATTTGCTAAATACGGTAAGCTGGATGAGGCCTATCAAGGCACAGATGAGTCTGCTACAAAAATATTGTTGTCTCACGACCCGAGCCATTGGGATGCGCAGGTTAGACCAAATTATAGCGACATTGATTTAATGTTCGCAGGCCATACGCATGGTTTCCAATTTGGTGTAGAGTTGGGCGATTTTCAATGGAGCCCTTCTCAGTATGCTTATAAACAATGGGCCGGACTATATACTGAGAATAATCAGCACTTATATGTAAACCGAGGCTTTGGATACATTGGCTACCCTGGCAGGGTAGGTATGCCTCCGGAGATTACAATTATCACACTTAAGCGAGGTTAATTGTTTAATAAAGTCGATGGCCAATTCAACTGCTATTTCGTTTCCACTACTTCCAACTGTTTACTGTAGGCCTCAATTCTGGCATGGGCCATGCCGTCTATCAATAAAATTACAACCATCATCGCGATGGTGGTGATGCCAATGGCTCGCCAGGTTGGCGTATTTATAAATAAAATGAGCAAAGCAGCGACAATGATTATCATTGGAACAACCTTGAAAACTATTTTGTATTCATTCAACGTCTTTTCGGCACGGGCCATTTCTGATGCTACAAAGGCTGAAGCATCACTATTATAGGCAGCTTCAAACTGAGTAATTCTTGATTTATTGGTGTAGAATAATCCAACTCCAATGATCATAAATAATACACCGGCTACCAGCATGGGAATGATGTAGGCTTTTGCTAATTCGCTTTTGCCGAGCTGCCAGAACCCAATGCTCGCGGCTAAAAACAAAACCGCGAAAATGATGAAGAATCGTGTGGAGAAAACTTCTGCTCTTGCCCAATCAGTGGCTATTTTTAATACTTCCATGTTTTTATGATTAAAGATTAATTTTATTCAGTTATATATTATTTACTCATGATCTGACTAGGGCTATAGCCAAAAGTCTTTTTAAAGGCAAACGAAAAATGCGAGAGGTTCTCAAAACCTGCTGAAAGATATACGTCAGTGGTCTTCTGTTTTTCAATAGTAAGTTTATGATGAGCCAAATCCAGTCTTTTCTCTGTAAGCCATTTGCCTGGGGTATTCTTAAATATTTTTTTGAAATCTGACTTAAACGTTGTCAGGCTTCTACCTGTTAAATAGGCAAATTTTTCCAACGGAAGATTATACATGTAATGCTCCTCCATATATTTTTCAAGGTCTATTTTTCCAATCTCGCTAAACGTGCCTAAAATGGAGCTTACCCTTTTATCTGCGGTGTCAATGATGGTCAATAATTCCTTGACTTTTATGGGCACAAGAGCGTCAGGAAGTTCATCTTGCATGTCGAAGTAAGGCAGTAATGAATTAAAGAAACTGCTTAATAAAGGGTGTGAATTGATAGGCCTTTGCTTCGAAATATTTTCTGTCCATGTTTCTAACAAGGGGCGGTTAAGGTAAAATTCCCGTAGTTGCTCTTCCGGAAGAATGATAGACAAGCATTTAAAGGGTTCACCATCACTAGGTGTCTTTACACTTCTAGATAGTTGATTCTTTGGTACTAGGAGCGAGTCTCCTTTCACAAATGAGAGGGTTTGCCGACCATATGTGATCGTTAGCTCACCAGAATAGATATAGGCCAGAATATGTTGCGGGTAGACATTCTCCCAGGTGTATTCTTTGTCTATGGTGCAGGTCATAAAGACCTTGCCTTTATCGGTTGAGTTTGGCAATTCCATCTTTTAAAAATATCAACTTTTTTCCAACTGAAATTTTTGACCGGTTTGATCTTCTGAAACTGCCCATAGCTTTGACATTACTTCCTTGTCTTTGGCGTGTAGCTCCAGCTTACATTCTCCAACTGGTCCGGTCCAGTAATTTCTACCCGTAGGGCCATAAAAGCCCGCCTGATCTAAGTCGGGTTCTGTGGCACACATCAATTCGGGGTACGCACCTTTTTCAGCCGATTGTACCAGTGGAGACCACTTCATCAGTTGCCAGACGAAGCGGGTCATTAAACTACCGCTGGTTCTGATAAGCGATGTAGATGAAGCACCCGGGTGGCATGCATACACTTTTACATCCGTCTTGCCAGCCGCTTTAAGCCTGTCTTGTAATTCATAGACGGTCATGATCTGTGCTAATTTGCTCTGGCTGTAGGCATCATTGCCAGTGTAGTTTTTGTCCCAGTTCAGGTCGTCAAACTTGATAGTTTTTAGACCCATTTTATAGCCTTCACTACCTACAACCACAATACGACCTTTGGATTTTTCAATCAGCGGAAAGAGCAGGGCCTGTAGTGTGAAATGACCATAGTGGTTCACGCCAAGCTGACTTTCAAAGCCATCAACTGTAAGTTGCTGGCTGGGTACCTGAGCAATAGCACCGTTACATATTAATGCATCGATACGTGTCACTTTTTCAAATACCTCTTCTGTGGCTCTTCTTACAGAAGACTGTTCCGCCAGATCCATTAGGATAAAGGAGACATCTATACGATTACCGAGCTCATTTTTCAAAGTCGCGATGACGTTCTCGGATTTTTTAGCATTTCGATTTAACATAACCACTTTTGCGCCCTTGGAGAGCAATATCCGCGAAGCTTCAAAACCTGTGCCACTGGTCGTACCTGTGATCACGTACGTTTTACCGGTTAAATCTCCCATTCGCTCAGGCGTCCATCCTTGCTTGCCAAATTGAGTGTTATTCTTTGTCATAATTTCTCTTTTACAAGAAGCCGATGTGCTTCCATTAATTATGATGTAAAGGTCTTGAGAAATTAAGATACATAGTTTGTTTAAAAGTCGTTTTTAGTTTGTTGAGAGGTTGAATTGTAGAGGTGGGGATGAGACGGTAATCGAGATACTTAATAAAACCTTCAAGATATAGGGTGCCTAACAAGCATGAAAAAACCATCCGACTGCTTAGAGCGGTGGGATGGCGAGACTTTAAGAAAAAAAGAAGAACCCTTCAGGACTCTTCTCTTAAATTTTCTTATAGGGCTGTTAAAAATCTTAATACTCTCTCTCTACACTGCCTCTACCATAAATTTTCTTTACTACATTTTTAGTTTGGCCTTTGTGTTTAATAGTGCCGCTGCCCAGCACTTTGGCATCAAGGCTTTCAGTCACATTAATTTCACATAAACCCGAGCCGCTTACCTTTACGTCTGCTTTAGTCAGTTCGCAGTTATAGGCTCTCATGGCACCCGATCCGCTAATAGTGATTTTGTTATTATCTGCGTAGCCCTTTAGTTTAATTTCTCCTGTACCGCTCACTTCAGAGCTTAAGTTGCGTCCCTTCACATCTACATCCAGAGAACCAGATCCAGTGACAGCCAGGTTTAAGTCATTGGAGGCAATAGAATTTTGCCCGACAATTTTACCACTGCCATTTACCTGAAGCGTTTTGATATCTCTCATACTAATGGTGAGTGTCATTTCCGGAGAAATCTTAATGTTATCAATTTTCTCCCATACGCTTTTGTTTTTATTGTCCTCCTTACGTTCTACATTGACATGTAAAATGCCCTCTTCAACTTTAAATTCACTGATCTCAAAAATCTCAGTGAGTGCTACCACTTCAACTTCCTGCTTGTTTGTTTGCTTAAGGTTGACAGTATAGCCTGAGTTTACATAAATGCTATGAAATTCTGGTAGGTTTAATTTTTTGGAGGTGACTTCCGGGCCAATAGGCGCATAAGCGGTTGAAACTATAAAGGCCAGAAGTGTTATTAATAAGATTGGTCGTTTCATTGGATTTGGGTTTATTATTTTGCAAATGTATGCTACATAATTTACCCATAAAAAGCCAAATCTGCCAATGGCGCTATGTTTCGGTCAGTCTTTTGTCCAGTCGTCAGATGACGATACGCCTAGCTGCCCATTCTTATATTGCATGATGAAATCAAGCATGACTTCCGTGCGACAACCCTGAAACTGCGTTTCGCCAATGCTTTTCATCAAAATAGGATACGATTTGCCATATTCCCGATCAAAGCTCACGATGCTGCCGCTTTCTTCTATTAGAAAACCCCATTCGATGGCGATTTCACCTTTCTTACAACTACTTGGAGCAAAGCCAAAAACATCATACTTATAAGTGCCGGTACCATCTTCGTTGAGCTTAAGGAAACCAGTTTTACGTCCGGTATATTCACCGATAAATTGCTCAGGCACATCAAAGGTGGTGGTTACAGCCTTGCCGTTATATTCAATCGTACGGATTTTGTCATTGCCGACAAATGAAATTAGGATTAGAAATAAGGCTATCGATTTCATTGCTTAAAATGGCAAGTCATCATCAGCGGCTTCGTTGCTATCTACCCATCCAGGTTCTTCCATCTGGTCCATTCCCTGGTCAGCCTGAGGCGGTGGAGTAGAACCACCTGCAGCTTCTGTTTCAAATTTCCATGCCTGCAATGAGTTGAAATATTTGACTTCACCTTTAGGATCAGTCCATTTTCTACCTTTTAGATTAAAGAAAACATTTACAGTGTCACCTACATTTAGTCCGTCTAACAAGGCACACTTGTCTTGAATCATTTCAAATTTTAGATACTCTGGGTATTGTGGATTTTCAGCGTATTCTAAAACAAACTCTCGCTTTTTGAAGGTGTTTGAAATGTTTTGAGTTTCGAAGATCTCGAGTATTTTGCCCGTTACGTTCATAATGTGATTTTTATTTTTTAGCCGTCTGCAATGATAGCCGCCTTATCTTTTTTTTCTAAACAATGCAGTAAATATTATAACGAAAATTACTGCTCCTACTACAATTGCCAGTAAAGAACCGGCATCTATTAACTCTACTGCATGCATAAGCTCTGTTTTACCTCTTTTGTAAAGTTACATTGGCTAAGGTGGGTATCAAAACTTTATTCTCACCTGAAATTTTACATCAGTCTTTTTATTCCCATCAATTTCTTCAAGTCCGGAGCTTATTGTGTCACGGTCTCTATAGTGCGATCTGGCTATACGAGCATAAATATCTATTTTTCGGGTAACTCCATATTGCAACAGCAAATACTGACGGGTACCTACACCAGAATAAGCCGGTATTGAGAATGCATACAACACATCGCGCTCGTAGGCGTACTGCCGGTTTTCGAAATCATCCGTGTCAAATAAGGCAAACCTTGTACTTATTTTAAAGTTCCAGAAAGTAATATACACGTCCTGCATAATGGCATAACCCTTAGTACGCTGGTTGTTGAAGTCATAATTGCTAAACTGCACGCGGGATTTAAGGCCGAGGTTATCATTTACTTTCAAATCTAAATTGATAAGATAGTTTCTTTTAATCCCATTCAGAGGAAAGTGTACAGGCTCCTCCTGGCCGCTGGGGTCATCCATTTTTGATTGTTGCCTGTATTGCGCGTATAATAGCGTACCTCTGGATGGTTTGTAGTTGGCCCGCAATAAGTATTCATAGCCACTCGATGGTGCATTGATACCGAATCGCAACCATGGAAATGTAAACTGGTCGAAATAGGCACTGAATTCGTATTTCCTGGTGGGTCGATACTTGAGACCCCAATACAGGCCTCTTTCATTGATATTCCTCGTTGTCGACTCACCAAAAGACTGGCCATAAAAACTATGAAAATCTTTGTCATAGTTTCTAAGCACTATAGATGTTTCCAGTTTTGGCGTAAGGCTCACAATGGCACCTCCTACAGCACCAATTCCACCACTTTTTGATCGTGCAGCTTCACCAAAAAGACTAATATTTTGCCAGTTGTAGTTATAAAATAACCCTAGGTTATAATTATTTGTGCCTCTAAACTCAAATGTGTTGTTAAGCGTATTGCTTCTTATCAGAGGCACTTCAAAGTCATTTACAACCCCTGTCAGGCCTAATTGTAAATCTTTCTCCTTGTTTTGGTAATGAATTACACCACCATATGTCTGCTCCAGTATTCCATCTTTGGCATCAATCTCGTTGGGTGTTCTATGAAAGCCAGAGCTTTGAATGCTCGTAATGAAATCTTCTATGCTTTCGGCACTATCTACTCGTACGATAGCATCTTGATTGAGCCTGGAGTAAAACCCCGTGACTTCAACATGCTTACCAGCCTGGTAGGTTGCGGCAGTCCCTCTAAAAAAATCTGTTTCGATTACAGAAGTGTAAGGTCTGATACCTGAGTTTGATCTTCGCACAGTGGTGATGGTTTCTCCCCCTTTGCCCACATTAAAGCCAGCTCCTAATAACAGGCTTTGTCCATATTGTATCTGGTAATCTCCAACGATGATGTTTTTTAATTTACCTTTGTTTTGAAGTTGAAAATGCCAGCTGTAAAAGTCAGCACCATATCGATTGGTTTCAGGATCCCAAACATATTCTTCACCAGCATCTTTCTCAGCTGTAAACCCTAAGCTGAAGTCTCGGGTATGGCTGACTCTAAACCGCGCATAGTGTTTGCCAGAAGCGCCAACATAGCGTGAGGGCGGGGTATCTCCAGCATCAATTACAGGTGTAGTATAACCCTTTTTTTCTTCTAACGTGCGTTCATATCTGAGTAAAAGATAATTATTACGCTCACTAAGTATTCGTTTTAGCAAAGGACGATTATCGGCACTCAAGCCATCATCACGTACGGTTACAAAGGGTAAAAACCGATATATAGTTGTCTTATCGAAACCAGGAATTGCTTGTAACTCATAAATACTGAGAAGAGCACCATATTTTTCTCTGTATTCCAGAAAATTATTGATTTGGTAGTCTGACAAAACAAAAAGAGACTTCAGGTCTTCTCGATCGGCTATGTTGAGGTTTAAGGGGTCTGAGTAATGGAGTAATAATGCCTCATACAACTCATCATAACTTGCGTCCTCATCTTGAAAGGCAAAAATTTCCTCAACAAATTGTTGAATGTCTATTTCCTGCAGCGGGTATTCCTGACCTGCTAAATCAGAAACTGCCAGTAGCAATAGACTCATTGTGAGAATACGTCTCATTGAGCCTGTTGAATTTTAAATAATACAGCTGCCTGATGGCTATAACCTAAATTGCGATCTTTAGTAACTGCATAATCCACCTGCAAGCGTCTGGTTTTGAAACCTAAACCCGCATAATTGGTGAATGGCTCAGTGTTCACACCGATCCTTGCTGCCAATTTCGATAAGATGAGGTATTCCATGCCCACGCGTAAAGTGGCGTCATAATCTAAATCTTTTTCAGCTTCAAAGTTTAAATGGAGCTTATCCAATGGTCTATAAGACAAGCCTGCATTGAGTAGCGTGGGTGCACGCTCTTCTGCTAATTCAGCCACTTGGGCTTGATTGATATTTCTTACATATGCACCAAATAAAAGCTCATCTGTAATTGTAGCTATTCCCCCAAAATCAAGCATAATTACCCCATTACTCCCAAAGCCTTCGATGTTGTATTGTAGATAATTGGCTTTAAAACCTAAACAGGCTATACCAAACTTGTTGCTATAGGCGAGAGATACGATTTGCTCGTTATAAAGATCATCTCCAAATTTAAAGGCACTGGCACCCACTGTGCCTACTTTTACATTTGAGATAACACCTGCGCCCATGGTATTAAAACCTTCAATACCATACTTGTTTTCTAAACCAAAGATTACGCTTAGCTCATTAAGGTCTCCAAGGCCGGCAGGGTTATTAAATAAAGACCATGCATCAGACTCAGTGGCATATGCATAACCCATTCCGGCAGCGCGGGCACCTATTTGTGACTGCCCGTTTTGGGCATATGATTGGATATAAATACCTAGAAAAAAAGAAAGAGTGATTAGATATTTCAATGGAGTTTATTTGAAATGAAATAATTTTTAAAGTTAGCAAAAGTTGAAGTTAGAGACATAATTGTACATCTTAAATCTATGCTTAAATATTTGATAGTCTGTACACTTGGCCTTAGTGTAAATCTTAATGCTCAAGACACCGCATATTATAGCAATGGAGCCATCAAGAGCGTAGGGGCATTCACATCTAATGAAAAAAGCGGAAATTGGATATACTACTATGCAAATGGTGAAATGTTGGCTACAGAGTCCTTCATTGCAGGTGAGCTGCATGGTGAGGTAAGGTATTTTAATGATAAGGGTACACTTACCGGCATCGAACAGTGGAACAACGGTATACTTACCGACTCAGCAAGTTATTATTATGATAATGGGAAGGTTGAGAAAACAGGTGTTTATAAAAATGGTCTTTATGAAGGTATTTGGAAGTTTTACCACTCAAATGGTCAATTGAAAAGAACGGTTCATTACTTTAGTGGCTCCCCCCATGGTAAATGGCGTTATTTCAACGAACAAGGTGTGTTGATTCAGGAAGGAAACTATGTAGAAGGGAAGGAGAGCGGAGAATGGAAATTTTATACTGATGATGGGAGGCTGGAGTTTGTTGGGTCTTACAAAGCGGGCGAGCGAATTGGTGATTGGTTTTATATAAATAAGAAAGGCAAGAGGAGTAAGGTAGACTATCAATAAAGTAAAATACCTAACCGCAAATCGAAATTATCAGCAACATGACCATGTGCTTTGAGCGATGTACCAACCTGAAACCTGTCACCTAATTGATATAGCAACTCATAGCGCTGAAAAATATCCTTTGATGTAGCCGGAAAGGGTCGGTATATATAAAATCCGAGTTGCTGGTTAAAAGTAATCCTGCCAAAAATAAAATTGTGCCCTAAAAGCAGGTTAACCACATGGTGATCATAATCTTCATTCATCCTTTCTGCCGCTTCTTTATGTGCACCATTTGATATTAGCTCCACACCTGCATTTATCGCATTGGTCTGGGTAATATGATAAAGCGCGCCTCCTGTTAATCCAAGTAAAAGTTTACGTGTATTTTCATCAATTTCATTGCCTTCTACCTCTGGCAATGTCCCAAACAGACGTATATAGTAGAGTAGTTTATTTTTATTGATAAGGCTTTTCTCTCTTTTCTCCAGCGTAAGCAACTCGGGTGTGTAGCTTAACCCCAAACTAGCCGTTGGGAAATTCATTCCCTTATTAGGTTGCTGCATACCTCCATTTGATATGTGGTTGTAGTTAGCTGAGGCTGATAATATATAGTGCTGATTTAGCTTATAATTTACATTTAATGAGGCTTGAAGCAGAAAACTTATTGGAGAGCTATAAAATGTGTTTTCCGGGTTCGATTCGGCATCGTAAACCTTATTGAGATAAGTGACGCCAATGCCTGCTCTAAAACTGTAATACAACCTATTGCCGAAGTTTAAATATGGCTCAGTAAAATATATCAAGTTGTAAGAATTACCTAGCTGATCAGGGTTGCCATAGTTATAATAGTTAAATGACAGACCTGATTGAGCATAACAATTACAGTTGTTCCAAGCTTTTTCTGTGGCTTTTAATCTACTCCACTCAAGTTGGATGCCCCAGGGCGTGGTATTCGATATTGACCTTAAATCTTCTGAGTGTGGTATGATGAGGCCTAAATGAGATTTGGCGCCATAAAAATTATACGTTTGACCATATACATTATTTGTTATGATGAATATGACCAAAATTAAAAACCAAGGTGTTGCGCCTGTTTTAAGAGCACTCAATTAAAACTCTTTTTTTAGATGGAAGAAAAATCCACTGGTGCCTTCACGTGTAAATGAGTATTCAAACCTTAAAACGGTGTCGTAATAAGTAACGAAATCAATGCCAAATCCAGTGCCGCCTAGATACCTATTAGCTAAAGTTACATTTTGCTGGGTTTCTTCGTATCTATCTATGTTTTCAACATACCCAAGATCGAGGTAAGTTTTAATATAAATGGCCAATGGAAAATCTCTAAACTGCTCAATGGGAAAGAAACCAAGCCTTCCTTTAATATTCAGGATACGTTTTTTTAGTGTTGTTCTGTTGAGAAAATAATTTTGCCCCTCAATTAAAAACAATTCGTAACCTCTTACAAAGTCATTTCTATAGCCTAAGGCTCCAAGTTTTGTGTAGGGTTGTTTACTTGGACCACTCAAGTAGACTGATGAGTAATTGGCAAAATAAAAGCCTTTGTTGAGATCCTTGTATTGCGTATACATGGCTCGTATGTCAAATTGGTTTACATCATTGAAGAATCCCAGGCCAGACTTTGTCAATTGTACTTCTAACTCATTGCCTCGCAGAGGATAAGATACAATGTCACGTTTGTCTCTTTGAAATGCGTATGAAAGCTCAAAATAGCGTTGAGTTGTTTCCCCTGGCTGATAGTAATTATCATTCAGCGCAACAATGGTGTCATTTACAGCATTGGAGTTAAAGCTGATGTATGCAGAATGCCGAGTATAAAAGCTGTTTCTAAATCTATAACCTACGAAGAAATTACGTCTGGTTCTGAGTAAATCTTCAGAATCAAGAAAAATTTGCTTGTGCTCTGCAGTTTGAACTGCAATGTTTTTATTTTCTGAATAGTCAAAGCCTAATGATAGACCATGTCTTTGGGAAGCATCTATATATGGAATACGATAAGTGAACCCGAATTGGCGTGTATAACCAAGCTGAAACAATAGATTTAGAGTTTCATTTCTACCTCTAAAATTATTTTGGTATAGCTTAATGCCATAGTTGGTTCTGCTAAAATCATGGTTTTGATTCGTCCACCAGTCGTTGAGATTACGATCTACTATTGAGAATATTGGTACAGGAAAAGTGTACCACCGTTCTTTTACTTCGATAACAATGTCAACCAAAGTAGGGCTTAGGTAAAGCATCGAAACCTCTACTGAAGTAAATAGGCGAAGGTTGGTGATCTTATTTTTTTCCTGAGTTAGAATAGCTTTGAGATCATCTTCCTGATAAATTTCACCAGCAGCAATGTCGAGTTCTCTCAAAATGATTTTCTTCTTGGTCTTCTTATTACCGACAATAAAGATTTTATCGATTCTCACCCGAGTGTTTTGGATAGAATCGCTCACTTCATAAGTACTATCTGAAGCCGAAAAAGTATAATCGGCTGGAGGTGTTATGAAGAATAAGGATAGTAGTAGTGTCAGCATGCCTTCCCACATTTCGAGTGTTAATACTCGAAGTCAAAATAGTGTAAGCTATAAAAATAAAAATTACTTCGAACAAAACACTATTTGCGAGCAAAAGGTGCAATCACTATGCTGTTTTGACTCTACCTATTTTTAAAGACCTTAAAAGAATAAATAAACCAGCAATGATTAGCGGAATGCTCAATATTTGACCCATATTGAAGGCCATTCCGTCTTCAAAAGCGACCTGATTTTCTTTGAAAAGCTCATGTACGAAGCGTAATCCAAAGAGTAAAATAAGGAAAATACCTAAGAGAAGGCCCGGAGGGGTTTCTTCTTTATATCTCGTCCATAGGTAAAACAACAAGAAGAAAATCATCAAAGAAGTGGCCGACTCATATAACTGTGTTGGGTGTCGAGCAATACCATAGGTATTTACATCCGCTTGATAGGTACCATTCTCAGACTCAGATAACGTATAATTTAATGCGGTCTCTTTAGATTCATCTATATGATCTTCAATATAGCTATAGTCCGATAGTATACTTTTAAATCGGCCCTCCATGTAACTTCTTACACTTGCTTCTGTGCGTAAATCCGGATGATCCTTGAGCTCGATATGGAGCGTGATAGGTACATGTCCATTCTCGTTGAGTTCACCATCCCTTTGTGCAAAATCTATAGCTGCAATTGGGCTTGTTGGTCCGGAAAAAACTTCTTTGATGTTGTTGGTAAAAACAACGCCATAAGTAGATTGTGATGGCAATCCATAGATCTCATGATTCATGAAATTTCCGAACCTAATGAGGCAGCCTGTTAATGCCACAACAATTACAATTCTATCTACCACCTGAAACCAGTTCTGTCCTGGCCTTGTAATTTTCTTAACCCCTTTAAAACTAATGTTGTATTTAGTGTACAGCCATAATGCAAACAGAATACCGAATGCTGCTCCATGGCTTGCCAGGCCACCTTCCCAGATTTTTAATATATCAATTGGGTTGGCCAGGTATTTCTCGGGCTCGTAAAAGAATACGTGACCAAGACGTGCACCTAAGATTGTGGCTACAATCATGAATACCGTGAGTGTTTCTACATCTTTCTCAGGCTTTCCTTCCTTTTTGTACATGTAAAACATGATCTGCTGACTTATTAAGAAGCCAAGCGCAAATAGAAGCCCATAGTACCTAACAGATCTATCAAAAAATGGAATTGTAAAAAATTCAGGATCGACACTCCAAATGATGTAGCTTAAAAATGACATGTGGCAAATATAGTAGTTAGAGGTTAAGTGTAGGGTATTTTATTCGTAGATTATTGATAGTTTATTTTTCCCTAATTTCGACAATTGATTCTCCTTGGTTTAGTATTTCTACCGCCTTTTGAAGTGAAGATAATAGCAGTTCTTTCATATGAGCATTAGAGGTGTTACCAGACGTAATCCATATGAGTTTTGGAGGTGATCCGTACTGGTTTATTAGATTTACAAAGTCGTAGTCCTTAGAAAGAATAATTGCATTAGCGTCTTTGGCTTTTTTGTATATAGATATATCAGTAGCATCTCTAAGTCCTACAGCCTTGACCGATGAAGCTTCATAATTTTCAAAACTCTCATTAACCCACAGAGCTAGCACAGGAGATAGCTGAGCATCTATCCAAAGTTTCATGCTGCAATGGTCGGGTGGTCAATCTGGTGTCTGACATACTGTAGGGCCGCATCTATATCTTCAGAAACTAGATCAGGCAATTCCTTTAAGATGTCTTCTCTGGATAAACCAGATGCCATTAGATCAATTATATCGATAACTCTGATTCGCATGCCTCTTATACATGCACGTCCTCCACATTGCTCAGTATTGATTGTAATCCGATCTTTCCAATTCATTATTAAACTATTTAGGTTTAAATATAATAATAAAATGAATTAAATAGTTTCCAAGTTATCAAGCTCTTTTAGCTCCGACTCAAACCCACTCGATAATATCGGGAAACGACACCAGGTACGTGGGTCTACATTTAAATCATCGAGGTGAAATGCGGGAGCTATACGCTCTCTTTTCCATTGGTTTCTAGACCAAAGCCTAAAAAATTTGGTGATATGGGCTTTTAACAGTGAGCTTGACTCCAGGTTTGCTTCAGATAAAGCATTATAGACTTCTATAGGTGATTTCTTATCTCTAATGGCAAGCCTTTCAATTTCTACAATGACAGCATATGGCATAAGGTCGGCTTCATCAGTTTGGGTGTTTTCAAGTGGTCTGAGTTCTGCCGAGGGGCTAAGGCTATTTACATACTGTAATGATTTGTAGCCTAAATGTTTCTCAGCCCATTTTAGCCATTGAATAATGAAATGTTTATCTACAGCAGCAATTGGTGCTATGCTCCCTGAGGTGTCTCCATCCATTGTGGTGTACCCCACATCACCTTCACTTCGGTTGGAAGTTGTTAACAATAGACAATTTTTTACATTGGCCAGCATCCAAATGATTGGAGAGCGAGCCCTGGCTTGTATGTTTTGTAGGGCGATATCATCAGTTTCCCAATCCATTGATCTGCCCAACACAGCTTCCATGCTATTTGTGTAGTCAGCCACTTGTTTGTCTATTGACCACTCGCTGTAGGTAGCTCCAATTTCTTTGCTTAGTTCTTGAGCTGCTGTACGGGTTTCTTTAGAAGAGTTTACAGTGCTTTGATAGGCACAATGCAATATATTACTGGTGATATACTTGATGGCCTCATCAGGGGCCAGATCCAAAGCTTTAATCAATTCCGATTTAAGGCCTATTTTTTCAATGAATGAATTGACTCCTAAAGCAGCAACTCCTCGTTTGACCATTTCTGCAACCAATAGGGCTGTGGTGCTAGAGTCGGCTCCTCCGCTTAGCGATAATACAAAGCCTTTACTTTTGCTTTTTCTCAGATAATCAAATAGGGCGAGTGCGCTGGCTTTTACAAATTCAAGATCTTTATCACGGGCAAATTCTTTCAGCTTACTCTGGGTAGGGGTATCACTAAAGTCGACATCAATAGACTGTATATTGATATTTTCGAATGAAAGCCAGTCATTTCGTAAAAGTAGCTGACCTTTTTTGGCAACTAAGATTTCACCATCATATATCATCCGGCCTGCTTCGTTGCCAAGCAGGTTAGCGTACAAATAGGTGCAGTCAAAAGTTTTAGAGCTATTTACTACCAAAGATTCTCGGTCAATAGACTTACCCATTGCAAAATGACTGGCACTTGGGTTGAGTATGAGGTGGACACCTCGCTTTTGTAATCTGTAGCCGGGGCGATCAACGCGCCAGGCATCTTCACAAATTTCAAACCCTACTTTAATGCCTCTAAGCTCATAAGTAATATCTCCAATTGGTATTGTTTCGTGATCAATCTCAACTTCTTCTATAACCCCATGTTGCCATGGGGTAAACCAGCGAGGCTCGTAATGTACGCCATCCAGCGCCATGTTTTGTTTGACATACATGGCCTGCAGCTTATTATTTTTGATTATGCAGGCAGTGTTGTAGGTTGTTTTATTGTATTGGAAAGGTAAGCCAACAACAACGGTGATATCTGAGCACCAGGATTTTATTTTGATGAGACACTCAATGGCTTTTTGGCTCACCCATTCACTTAAAAAATTATCTTCGCAGCCATACCCGGTAATGCATAATTCCGGGAAGCAAAGAAGTTCAACACCATCTTTCTGTGCCAGTGTTATCGCCTCTTTGATGTTTTTGAGATTGTTGTCCCAATCTAATGGAGTTTGATTCAACGTTGCACCTGCAATCTTAAGATTAGCCACACCAGTGATAATTTTGTTCGAGCGAATATCGCAATCTTTACTTTAACTTCAATAGTTCACAAGACTTTTCGGAGGCGTCTTGTTCTGCCTTTTTCTTGCTATGTCCATACCCTAGCCCTAGTGCCTTGTCGTCAATAAAAACCTGAGCAGTGAACTCTTTATGGTGTTTGTCCGAAGTTACATTTACAATCTCAAAACGTACGTTTTTGTTTTCGCGTTGCGCATACTCGATAATTTTACTTTTATAGTTGGGGTCAGACTTTACCAACTCGCTAATATCAAAGTATGGGATAATGAGTTTGTTGAGAATAAACTTTTGGCAATAGCGATACCCTTTGTCTAAATAAACTGCACCCACCAGAGCTTCTAGTGTATCTCCGTAAAGTGATTTGTGCGAAAGCTTACTTTTTTTAGACTTGTCGTACTGCACCAGTTGGTTAAGACCAACTTTCTTACCTAATGTATTAAGCGCTTCTCGATTGACAATACGTGACCTTACTGTTGTAAGAAAGCCCTCATCTTTAAATGGGTATTTTTTAAACAAGTAATCTGCTATGACGGCTCCCAGTATTGCGTCTCCTAAATATTCAAGCCTTTCGTTTGATTCTTTAATGCCGCTACCAGATTTTTTTGCTCGTGAGGTGTGAATAATGGCGAGTTGGTAGAGCTGTAAATTAAAAGGCTTACTACCGACAATATTTTTTATTGCAGTAATAAGCCTTTTATCCTTTGCTGATCTTATTCTAAAAAGATTTAAAAAGCGCTTTGCAGCACGATTCACCAGCGTTAAATTTTTCTGAAAATAATTGATGTATTGTGACCACCAAAACCAAATGTATTGCTTAGCGCAACATTTATAGATCTCTCCTGAGCTTTGTTGAATGTAAGGTTTAGTTTACTATCCAAGTCATCATCATCAGTAAAGTGGTTAATGGTCGGAGGCACAACTCCTTTATTTATAGCCATCACAGAGGCAACTGCCTCTATTGCACCAGCAGCACCTAATAAGTGGCCAGTCATAGATTTAGTAGAACTGATATTAAGGTTGTACGCATGTTCACCAAATATCTTTTTGATAGCTAGTGTCTCACTTCGATCACCAAGAGGTGTAGAAGTACCATGAACATTAATATAGTCTACCTCATGTGGTTTGATGTTGGCATCGGCTAATGCATTGATCATCACATTGGTTGCGCCTAACCCTTCTGGGTGAGGGGCTGTAATATGATGTGCATCTGCAGACATACCGCCACCAATAATTTCGGCATAAATTTTTGCTCCTCTCGCTTTAGCGTGCTCATATTCTTCAAGAATTAAAGCACCTGCTCCTTCACCAAGTACAAAACCGTCACGATCTTTATCAAAAGGTCTTGAAGCTGTTTCAGGAGAGTCATTTCGCTCTGAGAGTGCCTTCATTGCATTGAAACCTCCCATACCTGCCTCAGTAACAGCTGCTTCACTACCTCCGGATATAGCAATATCCATATGTCCTAAGCGGATGTAGTTCAATGCATCAATTAGTGCATTGGTTGCGGAAGCACAAGCAGAAACAGTCACGAAGTTAGGTCCGCGAAAGTTGTATTTTATTGAAATGTATCCGGCACTTATGTCCGCAATCATTTTAGGAATAAAGAAAGGGTTGAAGCGTGGTGTGCTGTCATTGTTGACATAACTCCTTACTTCTTCCTGGAATGTCATGAGACCACCTATACCGGACCCCCATATAACACCTGCTTTATCCAAATTGATACCATCTAAGTCGAGTTTAGAATCTTTAATGGCTTCATCAGCTACTACCAGCGCATATTGAGTAAAAGGATCCATCTTACGGGCTTCCTTTCTATCAAAATGATCTTCGGCATTAAAGTTTTTTACCTCGCAGGCAAACTTGGTTCTAAATTTTTCGGCATTAAACCGGGTAATAGGTGCTGCACCACTTACACCATTCTTCAATCCGTCCCAGTATTCTGAAGCGGTATTGCCAATGGGTGTTAAAGCACCTATGCCGGTAACTACTACTCTTCTTAAAGTCATAAAAGAAGTTTAAGTATGGGGTGAAATATGGTTTAAATTACTTTACGTTCTCTTCCAAATACGAGATAGCCTGTCCTACAGACGCTATATTCTCTGCCTGATCATCAGGAATAGAAATGTTGAATTCTTTTTCAAATTCCATAATAAGCTCAACAGTATCTAACGAGTCAGCTCCCAAATCATTGGTGAAACTTGCTTCAGGAGTAACTTCTGATTCTTCAACTCCTAACTTATCAATGATGATTGATTTAACTTTTTGTGCTATTTCAGACATAGTTTGTAATTATTTAATAGTTAAAATATCTGCAAAGAAATGCATTAAATGTATTAATGTCAAACAATTTAATTATTCTTATTCCGGCCTCTAATTAGGCCATAAAACTTTAAAAATACTGATTTTTACGTACTAATTTTACCAATAACTTATGAAAAAAACACGACTTATTGTTGAATATGATTATGAGTTTGGGTTGTTGGGAATTATTTCATCAGTCAAATTTTATAAATTGGCATGGGCAATTAACAATAAACTGAACATAAATTTAATCAAAGAGGAAGATTTATTGTTAGATATAAAGCGTAACAAAAACGTAACGTTTTCAATCTACGGATTCCATTCTGAGCAGAGTAACTTTCAGCTCTATAGAAACAAGTGCGAGGGAAGCGACAATGAGTATTTAATACCGGAAATGTCGCATTTGGACTACATCATTAAGGTTGATGAGAATTCGCAATCGTTTGCAATAGAAGAAGTTTTAAAAGCACTGCGCGAAGTTAAATGGATTGAATATATTGCGTTGATAGACGTAGACAAATTAAAGTCTAAAGACAATTTTTTGAATTAATATGACGAGAGAAGAAATACATTTTAATAAAACGAAAATAATAGCCACAGTTGGCCCTGCATCCAATAGCAAAGAAATGCTAAAAAAATTAATGGAAGAAGGTGTCGATGTTTTCAGGCTTAATTTTTCTCACGGTACTCATGAAGACCACAAAATGGTAATCAAGAATGTGAGAGAATTAAACGAAGAATTAGGGACTACTGTAAGTCTTCTGCAAGATTTACAAGGCCCTAAGATAAGACTAGGTGAGGTTGAGAAAAAAACAAAAATAACTCCAGGGCAAAAATTTGTGATCACTACGGAAGAAGTAGTTGGAAATGCTGAAAGAGTAAGTACAGTTTATCAGGATTTACCCAATGATGTAAATAAAGGAGACGTCATACTTATTGATGATGGTAAGATTGAGCTTGTTGTAAAGGAGATAAAGGAAAAAGAAGTAGTTACTGAGGTAAGATATGGAGGAAAGGTAAAATCACGTAAAGGCCTTAATCTGCCATTTACTAAAGTGTCTGCACCTTCTCTTACAGAAAAAGACCTAAGAGACCTCGAGTTTGGACTTGCAAATGATGTAGACTGGATTGCATTGTCATTTGTCAGAAATCCAGATGATATTACCAATCTGAGGTCGCTCATCAATGAAAAGAAGAAGCACTCTAAAATTATTGCCAAAATTGAAAAGCCTGATGCCATTAAGCATATCGATGCGATAATTGAAGAAACCGATGCTGTAATGGTAGCCAGGGGTGATTTGGGAGTGGAGATATTTATGGAAGAAGTGCCCATGGCACAAAAAATGATCGTACGAAAATGCAATGAATTGGCTAAGCCGGTAATTATTGCCACCCAGATGATGGAAAGTATGATTGAGGCGCCAAGGCCAACAAGAGCCGAAACCAATGATGTAGCTAATGCTGTGATGGATGGTGCTGATGCACTCATGCTATCTGCAGAAACAGCTGCTGGTATGTATCCGGTGGAGGTAATACGCAGCATGGTAAAAACTATTACAAGCGTTGAAAGGCAAGCTAAGGTTTATTACAGGCACGATAAGCTTGATGAAGATGTTCCTTTGTTTTATAACAATACACTTGTGCTTACCGCCTGCCAACTGGCCAAAGCCTCTAAGGCTTCGGCAATTGTAGGTATGACCCAATCAGGGTATACGGCATTTAAATTATCATCACATAGACCAAAAGCTGATATCTTTATATTTACTAGTAACAGACCGCTGCTTAACACCATGAACCTAATATGGGGTGTGAGAGGCTATTATTACAATAAAGAGGTGTCCACCGATGATACCTTTGCTGATGTGGAAGATATATTGATTGATAAGGGGCATATTAAAAAAGGAGATGTATTCATTACTACAGCAAGTATGCCAATTCATGCCAGAGGCAGAACTAATACTGTAAAGCTTAATGTAGTTGAGTAAACATACCACAAGAAATATAGATCATACACTATGGTCGGGCCTTTGGTTCGACCATTATTGTTTCTTCTTTATCTACCACTACCGCACCTGCAGGGTCTCCTTTTCTTTTTCTTACAAATTTACGAGGTGTTACAATCACGGGGCATAAAGAATCTGTCTTGCGTTTTGAGTGAAAGGCTGCCATAGCTGCAGCAGTCATAATTACATTTTGAGGAAAGTTTTTGCCTGATTGATGTTTTATCAGCACGTGAGAGCCACTAACATCTTTTGCGTGAAGCCATAAATCTTCTTTGTAAGCATATTGTTGAAGCATTTTATCATTGCTTTTAGCATTTTTGCCTACAAAAATTTTGTAGCCAAACGCCTCATATGTATTAAAAGGTTTGGCAATGGATTCTTCACTTTTATCATTGAAATCCAGGTCGTGAGCTTTAATATATTGTTTAAGAGCTTTGTAATCTTCGAGTTCTTCGAGTTCGAGTACATGCATTTCCATCTTATCTAACAATTGCTCTTTAGATGCAATACTGGCTTCCAGGTTTGATATTTCCTTAGACTGGTTCTTAGACTTTCTATAATATACCTCAGCATTTTTCTGTGGCGATAGTGTCTTTTTTAAATTTATGGTAATAGTCTTACCGTCATTATAAAAGTTGGGCAAACTAACCTCCGATGCTCCTGATGGTATTTGATGCAGGTTGGCCATTATTATGTCAGCCAATTGGCTATAACTCTGACCATGCAAAAGACTTTGAAGTCGTTTTTTCGATTTTGTGATATAATTTGTACTCTGCTTAATTGTTTTACTGATTTGAGTCAGTAATGAATGCTTCAATTCTCTAAGGGAAGATGTACTAATCTTCTGGTTGAAAAATGTATTTAAGGCTTTAATGGGATTTGAAAATGAGTGTAAATGGTTTACAGTTTTTAATAGACTAAACTCGAGCCTGTGATTATTTTCAATTACAAAAAATTGGCTTTCATTGAGCTGTTTAATAATTTCCTGAATTACCGACCATTTTTGATCAAGAGATTTTTTGTCGAAGTCAATTGCTTTTAAATAACTCTTTATTTCCTTTCCAAATGTTGGGTAAAGTGAATTGAGATTCCCTTCATGAGTATAAAATGCCTCTTTAGTCTGATCTATCGGTCGGTCAAGGGTGTTTATATCAATCTCATAATCTTTCTTCAGCTTACTGTTAAATACATTTTGAATGGAATTTTGAGCGTCAAAAGAAATGATATTAGAGCGATTGCCATGTAGTTTGAAAAGTAGCTTCCAGTCATTTGAAAATTGTAATGCAAAGCAACGCTCATTTTCAAACTGCTTTATTTGGACCACAGTTAAGCCATGAAATGACGTAAATAAGTCGACACTATTTTTTTTGGCTCGGTGAAATGCTTCGGGAAATGACAAACAGCAAAATGATGGATCTAAATAGGCCTTGATATAAAAACTCTCTACACTTTGTGTAAATCCAAAAATTACTTCATTCTTATTTTGTGTAAAGCATTCGACCAATGCTGCACCGATCAAATGCTTTTCCAGCGATTGGGTAAGTTGTTTTAGAAAGTAGTAGTTATTGTGCACGCATCAAATATCGATAGAAAGACCATCATAAGCCAAATGGATGTTTTCAGGAAGGCTTTTCTCAATGACTTTGTGTTTGCCCATGCGATGACTTATATGTAAAAAATAAGTTGTTTCAGCCCCCAGGTCTTTTGCCTCTTCGATCGCTTCTTCCAGGTTGAAATGTGAGATGTGGGGTTCTTTTTGAAGTGCATTTAAAACGAGCACTTTAGAACCTTTAATTTTTTGTCTTTCTACATCAGATATATAGTTGGCATCAGTGATGTATGTGAAGTCACCTATTCTATAGCCATAAACGGGTAGCTTTAAGTGCATTACTTCTATTGGTGTAAAAGTAACTCCCTCGATTTTAAAAGGCTTGTTTTCTATCTCGTATGTTGCAATTTGAGGGATACCTGGATATTTCTTCTCAGAAAATATATAGCTAAACTCACGTTTGAGTTGCTCAATGACCTGCGGGCGCGCATAAACGGGCATATCTTTCTTTTGCCTAAAATTAAAGGCTCGAATATCGTCAAGACCGGCCGTATGGTCTTTATGTTCGTGTGTGTAGATTACAGCGTCTAGTTTATTGATCCGCTCACGCAGTATTTGTTGCCTGAAGTCAGGCCCTGTATCTATCACAAAACTTTTGCCATCGACCTCAACATGCACAGATGTTCTGAGTCTTTTATCCTTAAAATTTAATGATTGACATACCTCGCACATACAGCCTATAACAGGGACTCCCTGTGAGGTACCGGTGCCTAGAAAGGTTACTCTCACAAGTTTAATTCGATTTGAGAAAGCTCATGATAAAGCTTCTTATTCTTATCACTCAATTGGTCTTCTTTTACTTCAACACTTTTGATAATGTCGAGCAAGCAGTTGATTTTACCGTCTACTGCAAAGTACTTATTGACAATAATTATTCTGGTGTCTTTGAGTATACACCAACCTGATGTGAAGTTGCCTCTTTCATAACGTAAAATGTAGTCAGTTTCGGCAATAAGGTCTTCCAGTTTATTTAAAAAATGCTTTGAGTATTTGATTGACATCAGGTGTATTTTTTTACCGCATTCACCAGGGCGTCATAATCTAAAGGTTTGATGAGATAGTCATTAATACCTACTGCATCAAAATCCTCTTTCACATAATTTTTATAATTACCAGAAATGGCAACAATAGGAATATTGGCCTTTTTTTCATCTTTTAATTCACGAATTTTCTTAGCGAGGGCCATACCATCGATACCTGGTAATATAATATCTAGTATTACGATGTCGTAGTCTTCACTCTCTATTTCTTTGAGAACTTGGGTTCCAGATTTCACACCTTTAATATTATATCCTTGTCCTTGAAATATTTTTTTGGACAAAGTTTGTATTACAGGGCTATCATCTGCAAGTAAGATTTTCTTAGACATTTTCAATTATTTTTATTTAACAGAGATTTTAAATCTGCTTTAAAGCCAAGGTGTAATTCCTCTAGTTTGCTTATCGAATCATCAAAAATATGATAATTTTTTTGTTTTAGTTCGTTTTCAAAAAATTCAGCCATTTTAGCCATTTCAAATACGCCTAATGTGCCTGCATTACCCTTTAAGGTATGTAAAATATTTAAAACTTCCTTAATTTTTTTTTGTTGGAAATGAAGCTTCATGTCAGAAATCTGATGATCACATTCGCTGTCAAATTCTTTTAAAGCGACTTCTACTACTTCATCTCCCCCAAATTCTTTTAGCTTATTTAATACTGAGATGTCAATATTCCGGAGCATGTTTGGCTTTTGTTGGCTTACGTGCTCTTTATTGTTAGTTAATGATTTTTTTATCCACTTCTCAAGCTTTTCTATTAGTACTTTTGGCTTTATTGGCTTAGAAATATAATCGTCAAATCCCTGCTCGATAAATTTTTCTTCATCTCCTTTCATAGAATAGGCAGTCATGGCTATGATCGGTGGAGTAGCACTTCCTAGCAGTATTTTTATGTTTTTAGTAGCCATAATTCCATCAATGTCAGGCATTTGTATATCCATTAATATGGCATCAAAAGAGATGTCTTCAACTACTTTGATGCATGCAGCGCCACCAGAACATAGTGTAATATCGCAATTGGCGTTTTTTAAGATGGCTGAAGCCAGGTCAAGGTTAATCTGGTTGTCATCTACTACCAGTACTTTAGGTTTACCCTGAAGTTTTAATTCTAAATTTTCATCTTCCTCAGGCCTTATTCGCGTAAGTGAAGATTCGAAAGTAAACTGAAATGTACTACCCTGTTTAGGAGCAGAAATAACATCAATACTGCCATTAAACATTTTTACGATTTCTCTGGATATGTAAAGTCCAAGGCCAGTTCCCTTAAATGCTTTTTTACTTGAGCTATCTACTTGAGTAAAACTTTTAAACAACTGCCTTTGATCCATTTCTGTAATTCCTATACCATTATCCTTTACCTGTCCCATCAATTTTACCCATCCTGTATTTTTCTTTTTCAGTAGTTTGAGGCTAACCTCAATTTCACCACCCTTAGGGGTAAATTTGAGGGCATTTGAAATTAGATTTGAAAAAATCTGAATGATTTTTGTTTGGTCACTAAAGATGAATGCTGGCGCTTTGGGGTCTTTGGTGATGGTAAACTTAATTTTATTACTCTTTGCCTGTTCATTATACAACGAGTGTATTTTGTCTAACATTTCGTCAATTTCCACAGGCTGGTTGCGCATTGTCATTTTGCCAGCTTCGATTTTAGACAAATCAAGTAGATCGTTAAGGATGTTCAGAAGTATTTCTGATGAATTACGTAATGACTTTACATGTTTTTTCTGATCCTTATTGAGGTCTGGTTTGTCTAATAAATGAATCATGCCGATGATACCATTTAATGGTGTACGAATCTCATGGCTCATATTAGCCAAAAACTTTTCCTTTATCTTCAGAGACACTTCGGCAAGTTCTTTTGCCTCAATAAGTTGCTTGTTGGTTTCGGTAAGTTCAGTAATGTCACGTGCAACACCTTCAATATATATGGGCTTGTTTTTATCATCATATACCAGCCTTACGTTGCATATGCAAGGTATGATGTTACCAGATTTGTGTACAATATCTACCTCGAAGTTCCTTACTCTTGTATCGGCCGCAAGGCTTCTTAAGAGTGATTTGGTCTTTGCTTTGTACAGGTAATAGTTTGTAATATTTTTCCCAAGCAACTCTTTTTCCCGATAGCCAGTGATATCTAAAATAGAAGGGCTTAGCATTACAATTTCCCCTTTGAAATTGCACCTAAAATAAAGGTCTTGAAAAGACTCAAATATATTACGAAACATACGCTCACTATCCACAAGCGCAAGTTTAGATTTCATTTTATCAGTAATATCATAAGCCAGACCTGAAATGCCGCTTATCTCTCCAGAAGACTCGTATATTGGGTTGAGGAATACTTCTTTCCAAAAGTGCCTGCCCTTTAATTCAAATTTTATCTCAAAATTTAGCGATTGGCCTGAGAGGGCTTCGGTATATTTCTTATGCCAAAAATCTTTCTCAGGGTAAAGACGGAGATCGTCATTTTCTAAAATACCTATTTCATTATTAGTGAAATCACTCATGAAATGGTTAAAGTAGTTCTGGTTAAATGAAATGAGGTTAAACTTTTGGTCAACAGCCCATATGATGAGCGTACCACCCTCTAAAATGGCAGTGGTTATGCTGTTTTTATTTTGAACCTGGGCAAGTTTGTCCTTAAGGTCTTTTACCTTGTCGCTTAAGTCGCTATTTTTCTGATCTTTCATTTACTCGAATCAATAACAAATATAGACAAATAGGATATCCTAGTAATGAACTTTTAATTTTGCATTGCAAATTTTGTGTTAATGGTAAATGACAAATATTTATTAGTAGTAGTAGGTGCCACAGCAGTTGGAAAAACAGCCACGTGTATAAAGCTGGCGCAATCTTTAAATGCAGAGATCGTTTCGGCAGATTCGAGACAGTTTTATCGTGAGATGAAGATCGGTACGGCCAAGCCTGATGAAGGTGAATTGAAAGCTGCAAAACATCATTTTATCAACTCACATAGTATTTCAGAGGATATTTCTGCAGGAGAGTATGAGTTCCTTGCGTTAAAAAAGCTGGAAAAACTGTTTGATAGCTACACATTTGTAATTCTTACAGGGGGTTCTGGTTTGTATATAGATGCGGTTACTCAGGGTTTTGCAGAAATTCCAAAAGTAGACCCTTCCGTGAGAGAGCAGTTAAATGCTCTTCTTGAAACCAAGGGGATTGATCATTTAGTAGAGCGTTTAAAAAAACTGGATCCTGAATATTATATTAAGGTTGATAAAAAGAATCCACATAGAGTAATGCGTGCATTGGAAGTTTGTATTGGTACAGGTAAACCTTACAGCGAACAAAGGAAGCCTGCTAAAAAAGAAAGGCCTTTCGAAATTATTAAAATTGGTCTTGAACTTCCTCGTGAAATACTCTATAAGCGAATTAATATGCGTATGGATAATATGATTGAGCAGGGATTGTTTGAAGAGGCAAAGCAGCTCGAGCAATATAAAGGTCATAATGCGCTACAAACAGTTGGGTATAAAGAGATATTTGACCATTTTGACGGTAAATACGATAAGGAAGAAGCTGTGCGATTATTGAAAAGAAATACAAGAAGGTATGCGAAACGTCAAATGACATGGTTTAACAGAGATCAGGATATTAGATGGTTTAGTCCAGGCGATTTTCAAAGGATTATAGAATATGTCGAGTCAGTAACCTAATGGTCAATAACTGGCATAAAAATTGAAATTATTTTAACTTAGGAAGTGTTTAAGCCGTATATGAGGAGCATGAAAAAGGAATTAATTTATATATCAGTTATAGGATTACTGCTTGTGTTTGTTGGAAGCTCTGCTTTTTTGAATGAGAAAGTAGATGCTGAAGAGAGCCCTGTGAATTGGATGAGCTTTGAAGAGGCGGTTGAAAAATCTAAAACTGAAAAGAAAAAAGTATTTATAGATGTATACACCGATTGGTGTGGCTGGTGCAAAGTAATGGATAAAAATACCTTTAGCCAGGCCGACATTGCTCAATATCTGAATGAGAACTTTTATCCGGTAAAATTAGATGCCGAACAAAAAGAGGATATTGAGTTTAGAGGACATACTTTTAAATTTGTTGCATCCGGTAGAAGGGGATACCATCAACTGGCGGCATCATTGTTAAATAATAAGTTGAGCTACCCCACAGTAGTTTTTCTTGATGAAGATTTTAATATGATACAGCCGCTACCCGGGTATCAAAAACCCGAACAGTTTGAAAAAGTAATAAAATTCATAGGAGGAAATCATTACAAAGACACATCATGGCAGGAATGGGAAAAAGACTTTGAATCAGAACTTAACTAGTTGAAATTCTTCCTGTATTGAAAGGCCATCGATAGATGGCCTTTTTTATTCCTTCATTTTAGGCATTGTCAGGTTAGATTTTATAGCAACAATTCTAATTACTACAATTACGATTGTTGTGATAAGGTAATTGTAATTCGGTGCCATGCCGAGCTGATTGAAAGAGAAAAAGGCAATTGCTCCTGCCAAACATGCGGTAGCATAGATCTCTTTTCTGAATATCAACGGTATTTCATTGCAAAGTGTGTCTCTTATAACACCACCTACAACAGCCGAAACCATACCCATTACCATGGCTAGAGCAGGGTGTAATCCCATATCAAGTGCTTTTTGCATTCCACTTATGGTAAATAAGGCTATGCCTATGGTATCAAACAGAAAAAGTGTTCTTCTGAGATTTACAATGTATTTCCTAAAAATCAACGTAAAGGGTACAGCAATAACGATAGCCAGCGGGTAATAAAGGTCTTGTATCCAGGCTACAGGATAACTGCCCAAAAGCACGTCTCGCGTTGTACCACCCCCAACGGCTGTAACAAATCCTATGACGGTTGCTCCAAAAAGATCCATTTCCTTTTTTGCTGCTACACGAATTCCACTAATTGCAAATACAAAAGTACCTATTAGGTCAAGGGAATACAGTAAATCCATAATGCTACTCCTTTAAATGAGCATCATAGTTAATTTTATATTCAGAAAATAAAAAGTAAAAGAACATGATATTTCTCCATGTTTCATCTTGTTGAAATTCAAAGCGCTTATTTTTATGACTTGCCTCGATCTCGAGTCGCCTCTCATCGACAAAATCAAACATATTAAGGCTATCGTAAGGGTCTTGTTGAAGTAGGTTTAAAGCAAGCCTGTTTTTAGGGCCAATGATGTTTGCGAAATCTCTAAAGTCACTGTAAACCACTTGTCTCAGGAAGTTACCCGCTGGATAGGTACCAGTGGCAGGGCAAAATATTTCTTTACCGTATTTTGAATGCCAGGAATAAGTTTTAGATGACGTGCTCTCCTGGTTGAAATCAGCCTCTGCAGCGTTGAGTATCAGTTGTTCTAGCAAATGCGGCTTGCCAGGCTCGGTTTCCATATGATTCCTTGCGGCTGCACAAATAGTTGTAACGAAAGAAGGTGATAATGTGCTATCGCCTTGTTCTACAGTATAAATATTTTGAGCATAGCTTAGTTGGGTTATAAAAGTGAACAATATACCGAGTACAGCAATATTATTCATCCACCTGTTCAGTGGGTGTTTTCGTTTCCTTTGATTTGGTAGGGCCAGTGATATCATCTACGAATAAAAGCAACATTAAAAAGAGTATAATGATTACAACGAAGACCAGTTTTTTACGATCGTTATATAGCATATCCCTAATTCCTGAAGTACTGTAATACTTCTTATATTGATCCATAAACCGATCGAAGTTTCTATAACTACGAACAGTGTCTATAGATGGGGAGGGTGCATTTATTTTTACCTTAATTTTTGTCATCTCAATGGTATCTTACTTCACTTGCTATCTTTTTGAGCTTCTTTAGTATTCTGTAAGTCTTGATTTTTGCGTTTACTTCAGTCAGACCCAATAAATATCCAATGTCTTTAAACGATCTGTTCTCAAAAAATCTTAGTTCTAAAAACTGGATTTCATGATCACTTAATTGCTCCAACAAAACAGGGACCAATACATTTGGGTCTATCTGAGGCTCCTGATAGTCAATTTCACTTATAAGTTGTCCTATATTTTGATCATCTATATTTACAGCTCTCACCACTTTCTTCTGTTGCCGATAAAAATTATTTACCTCGTTGATCGCTATTTTGTATAACCATGCCGAAAAAGGTACTCCCTGGAACTTATACTTCCCGATGTTTTTAAGGCACTTTAAAAATACTCTTGAAGTTATATCGGCAGTAAGTTCAAGATGATCTACCCGCTTATGAATAAACAAAAACAACTGATCGTGATACCTAATATAAATAGGAGCAAAGTGCTCTGGATTTTTCTGGCATTTTTTTATGATTTCATACTCAGCCAGTACTTCTTTTTCTGTACGATGGTAGGTACTTGCTTCTACTGTGTAGAATATACGCTGCAAAAAATATTGGGCAATCTCTTTGATTACCAAATAAATAGAAGGCAGTCTAGCGGTATTTTGTTCAGGTTGTAGGGTTGAGGTTAAGAACATTATATAAAAGATAGCATCTATTTCTGTATAAGTAAAATATCCGGCCTTACTGTCTTCGGCTCAGATGGCCGGATATTCCGCCTTTTAAAAGTAACATCTGTTCCACCACAGACAGATGTCAAACGCTGTTATCGGAAATGAATAACACCCACATAATGCACTGGTACAAAAAAGGTACAGATATTCCTTAATTTTTTATTGGCTAGCCTTTTGTCTAACTTTGCACCTCCTTGAAAATCAGGGAAAATAGCAAATTAAGAATAAAGAAAAATTATTATGTCAGAAGCAAAGAAAGGCGACAAGGTAAAAGTACATTATACAGGAAAGCTAACTGACGGCTCTGTATTTGATACATCACAAGACCGTGAGCCTTTAGAATTTGAAATAGGAGCGGGAATGATGATTGCTGGTTTTGATAAAGCTGTAACAGGAATGAAAGTAGGAGATAAGAAAACTGCTGAACTTTCTGCTGATGAAGCTTATGGCCAGAAAAATGATGAAATGGTAGTTGAGGTACCTAAAGCTCAGCTTCCAGAAGATTTAAAGCCTGAAGTTGGACAACAATTAGGTATGCAGCAGCCAAATGGTCAAAACATTCCTGTAGTTGTTACTAAGGTGGAAGAAGAAACTATCGAAATAGATGCTAACCACCCTCTAGCGGGCAAAGATTTAGTATTCGATATAGAATTAGTAGAAATAGGCTAATCTAGATAACCTTTAAATAACAAAGCCATCTCGAGCATTCGGGATGGCTTTTTTTATTTCTACACAAGGTTTGATTATTCCTCGTCTGTTTTATTTTCTTTTTTCACTTTGATTACGTCAAGAGCATTTAATGCAGCACCAAAAGCCACAAGACAAGCTACGATTGTAATAAAAAGATTGGCTCCGTCACCGATATATTGTTCCATTTGTATATAGTATTTATTTGATAGCTATAATTTGTGTCAAATTTAAGAGGTAGGATTTTGAAAAGGAAATTTCTAAAGGAATATTCTAGATTTAAGCCATTCATTCAAAGAGTAAACAATTTGATCAATAAATTACGTTGTTATTAACTATTAGAAACTAAAAAAATAAATGACTAAATCGGACCATTTTCAAAAACTTCAATGGATGTATCTGCATGCAGCACCCGTGAATGAGTTTTATAAACCCACTATTTCAATAGAAGAAGGCAAAGCCATCATCGAAATTGATAGTCACAAGAAGTACTTCCACGCTGCACATGCCGTACATGGGTCTGTTTATTTCAAAATGCTTGATGATGCAGCTTTTTTTGCGGTTAACTCGGTAGTGAAAGATGTTTTTGTGTTGACGACAAATTTCAGTATCAACTTATTGAGACCTGTGATATTTGGTAAGCTCAGAGCTGAAGGTGAGCTGGTTTTTAATGCAAAAAAATCATTTGTGGCAGAAGCGAAACTCTACAATAATGACGATAAGTTAATTGCAACCGGATCGGGCACTTTCGTAAAAAGCACTATTGAACTCAATGAAGATGTCGGATATAAAGAGTATTAAATCTCTAACTCAGCCTTATTTTTCTTTAATACTTCTATGATAAAATTGATGTGATCAGACATATCAACACCCAGAAGCTCTACGCCTTTTTCAATTTCATCTCTCTCTACTTTGGCAGCAAAGCTTTTCTGTTTGAGTTTCTTTTTTACTGACTTAGCGGTGAGGGTATCTATACCCTCAGGCCTTACATGACAGCAAGCTATGATAAAGCCTGTTAGCTCATCGCAGGCCAATAGTGCCTTGTCAAGGTTATTAGTATAAGGTACATTCCATTTTGTGTAGTGTGCTGAAATTGCATGAGCTATTTTCTCTTCACCCAGGCTTCTTAGTTTTTCTACAATGAGATTTGGGTGTTTGTCCGGGTATTTTTCATAATCAGCATCATGTAGCATACCGGTAATGGCCCATTCAGTAGGGTCTTCATTAAATTTTTCAGCATAAGCTTCCATGACCAACTCTAAACTTCTTGCGTGCCTCAGCAAGCTGTCACCTTCGGTCATTTCATGTAGAATGTCTTTTGCTTCCTGGTAGGTCATTTCTTATAAAAAGATCCTTTAGTTTTCTTTCTAACAGCAATAAATATGAAGCCTGCAGCAATAATAATAATGGTGCCCATCAGCCCCAGAATAATTACAATTCTGCTGTTTTCAATCTGAAGCTCTTGAATTTCCTGCTCACGCTTCATCATTTCAAGTTGCTTTTCCTTTTGCTGTAGCTCAAATGCTACTTCTAGTTGAGCCATTCTTCTGCTGCTTTCTTCATTATATACGCGCTCTTTAGCCTGATCATAAAGCAGACGGGTTTCAAAAGCCTGTTTGTAGTTGCCTTGTTTGCTGTATACCTGAGAAAGTGACTGATAGATGGCTCTTAAAATAGGGTAGGCGTTCATTTCTGTAGCAATACTCAATGCCTCGTCCTGATAACTCTCAGCTTTGTTAAGTTCACCTTTCTTTAAATAAACCTCTCCAATATTAGACAATGCAAGAGCTTCACCATACTTATTACCATTCTTACGCTCCATTTCCAAAGATCGGTTATAATAGTTTAGGGCCTCATTTAATTCATTTCGGTAGAAATAGATGTTTCCAACATTGCTCAAAGGATCAAAGACTCTTTCTTCAGCGCCTAAAGCAAGTGATAGGTCAATGGCCTGCGTATAGTACTCTAAAGCTTTATCTTCCCGTCCTTTGTCACTATACGCATTGCCAATATTATTAAGCGCCCCAACCATTTGTTGCTGGTTATCCAATTCTTTAAAAATCTCATAAGACTCTATGAAATAAATCAAGGCTCGGTCAAATATGCCTTTCAATGAGTAGACGGTTCCTATATTATTGAGTGTTGAAGCAAGGCCTTTTTTGTCATCAATTTCTGTACTTATTCGTAGTGACTCAATGTAGAATTCTAGCGCCTGATCGTAAATGCCCTGATTTTTATAGATAACACCAATATTATTTAAAGCTGCAGCTTTTCCCTTTTTATAATTGAGTTCCGTGGCTAAATCCAGTGCAAGTTTAGAGAGCTCTAGTGCTTTTGTAGGGTTGAGTTGGTTATAGTAAATATTCAATTCATTGAGCACATTTACGCGCTCCTCGTTTTGTGCAGTTTCAAGCTCTTTTTCAAGACTGTCAAGCTTGGTTTGTGCACCAACATTAAGGCCAAAACATAAGACAACTAGGATAAAAAACGTTTTACGCATTTTAAATAGGTAGTTTAGTCCTAAAGTTAGCATTATAATTTAGATAACAGAATACTCCTATCAGATTGTGTTTACCACTTAAATAATATATTTTCAGGGGTGAAAGCTTTAGACGTACATTAGATAAATATGAAAAAAAGATTGATAGTTTTTGCATTTATTCTGTCAGCTATTGTCTCTACAGCACAGGAAAAACAATACAGTCAGGAAGAAAAAGAAGTTTATAAGGTTGTATTGAATGTGTTTGATGCTATGCGTGCTGGTGATAGCACCAAGCTTGGGGAGTCATTTACGCCAGACGCACAAATGTTTACCGCCACCTATGATAAAGAAGGAAAGCCAATATTAAATCAAGGGAGTTTGCACCAGTTTAAGTTGGCCGTAGGCAGCCCTCATGACAAAGTTTATGACGAGCCTATTTGGAATACAGAAATTAAGATTGATGGTCTGCTGGCTCAAGTGTGGACAGATTATGCTTTTTACCTTGGAGACGTATTCAGCCATTGTGGGGTTGATGCATTTCAACTATTTAAAACCGCTGAAGGATGGAGAATCTTCCACTTGACAGATACAAGAAGGCGCGAAAATTGTGAGATACCAGAACACATAAAAACGGGAAAAAAATAATATGAGACAACTACTGATAACACTACTATTGCTAACAAGTGGGTCATTAATTTATGCTCAGGAGATGACTACGATAATATTGGTAAGGCATGCAGAAAAAGGGTTTGACGAAGCGGGTGACCCGGACTTGACTGAGGAGGGAGAAAAAAGGGCTAATGAACTTCAGCGCGTATTGAAGGATACTGAAATCGACTTCATTTATTCAACTCCATTTAAACGAACTAAACAAACGGTAAAATATCTGGCTGAATCCCGTGATTTAGAAGTGCTCGATTATAATCCTTTTAAACTTGACGATGTAATTGGCATTATCAATGACAATAAGGGGAAAACTATTCTTTTTTCAGGACACTCAAACACCACACCTGTGATTTTAAACAAATTGGTAGGTGAAGATCGCTATCGCCAATTAGATGATAAGGATTATGATAACCTATATATTGTAACCTATTTAAGTTCTGAGCAAGCCAAAGTAGTGAGCCTTGAGTATGGTGAAGACAGTGAATTGTAAGTAACCATGAGCTCTTGAAGTTGTTAAAACTTCATGTTACTCACTTTTAAAAAAGAAGGTATTTATTGCTCGAGGGCCGATGTATATATCGACCCATTGAAACCTGTAAATAAAGCATTAATTACACACGGGCATGCAGACCATAGCCGCTGGGGTCACAAACACTATCTTTCTACAAAGTCGGCCGCACCTGTCATTTTACAAAGGCTCGGTGATATTAATCTCGATACTGTCGAGTTTGGTGAGACGATCACAATCCATGGTGTAAAGTTTTCCTTTCATCCTGCTGGGCATATAGTAGGCTCTGCACAAATACGAGTAGAGTATAAAGGAGAGGTATGGGTAGTTTCAGGTGACTATAAGCTTGAAGATGACGGACTTTCAGAGCCTTTTGAGACTGTGAAGTGCCATAGTTTTATAACAGAGTCGACATTTGGGCTACCAATATATAAGTGGCATCCGCAAAAAACAGTATTTGAAGATATTAATAGCTGGTGGAAAAAGAATAAGGAACAAGGGAAAGTCACAGTAATAACCGGATACGCTCTTGGCAAGGCACAGCGTATAATTCATCATCTCGATGAGGAGGTTGGCATCATTTATACACATGGTGCCATTGAGAATGTCAACGAAATTATGAGAAATCAGGGGATACCCCTCAAAGCAACCGCTAGGGTAACTCCTGAAATGGATAAAGCACAGTTTGTCGGCAATATTGTGGTAGCCACCCCGAGTGCAGTGGGAAGTTCCTGGGTGAAGAAATTCGGGCCTTATTCTGTTGGGATGGCCTCGGGCTGGATGGCCTTGAGAGGTACTCGTAGAAGGAGATCAGTAGATCGAGGGTTTGCACTGTCCGACCATGCAGATTGGGATGGCCTCAATGAAGCCATCAATCTTACTGGTGCAGAAAATGTGTATGTAACGCATGGTTACAGCGATATTTTCAGTCAATGGCTTCGCGAAAAAGGACTCAACGCCAAAGTTGTGGAAACCCAATTTGAAGGAGAGCTAGAGGATTCAGACAAGGAGGATGTATGAAGCATTTTGTAAGATTATTCACCGATCTGGATCAGACTACCAAAACATTAGTTAAAGTTGATGCATTGGCTCAGTTTTTTGAGAATGCCAGCGATCAGGACAAAATTTGGGCCATTGCTATTTTAAGTCATCGCAGACCTAAGCGCACCGTAAAGACAAGTGAACTCAGAGCTTGGGCGGCTGAAATGGCGGGTTTACCACTTTGGTTGTTTGAAGAGTCATATCATGTTGTAGGAGATCTTGCAGAGACAATTGCATTGGCACTGCCACCTCCAAACAAAATTGAAGAAAAGCCGCTTAGTTACTGGATCAACCGGCTGCAAGGACTAAAGGGAGCAACTGATGAAATGCGAAAGCAGAGTATTATAGAGGCTTGGGATGTTATGACAACCACCGAGCGCTTCATCTTCAATAAAATTATTACTGGTGGTTTTCGCATGGGTGTATCGCAAAAATTGATGGTGAGGGCATTAGCAAAGCACACGGGTATAGATGAGAGCACTTTGGCGCATAGACTCATGGGTAATTGGACTCCAGAAAGTACAGATTATGAGTCGTTGGTAATTTCTAAAGATCCTGAAGAGGATTTGAGTAGGCCTTATCCATTTTATCTGGCCTATGCTCTGGAGAAAGATCCATCAGATTTGGGAAGACCTATTGAATGGATAGTTGAAAGGAAATGGGATGGTATAAGAGGTCAGCTAATCGTAAGAGGTGGTGAAATATATGTGTGGTCAAGAGGGGAGGAGCTCGTTACAGATAAGTATCCAGAGTATGAGCCTTTTAAAGAGTTGTTGCCTGAGGGAACAGTTCTCGATGGAGAGATTTTGCCATATAAAGATGGTACTCCGTTGCCATTCAATTCGTTGCAGACAAGAATAGGAAGAAAGAACCTGACGAATAAAATACTCGAAAAGTCCCCGGTTATCTTTAAAGTCTATGACCTGTTAGAATGGCAGGGAAAAGATATAAGAGAGAAGCCGCTAAGTCAAAGACGTATATTGTTGGAAGAATTGCTATCTGAGGTTTCTCATCCAAACCTTCAACTTTCTGAAACACTTGAGTTTAACCAATGGTCTGATCTGAGTGCTGCACGAGATCAATCGCGTCAATATGCTAGTGAGGGGCTAATGCTGAAGCGTGCTGACTCTCCATATGAGTCGGGTCGAAAAAAAGGCGACTGGTGGAAATGGAAAGTTGACCCGTTTACAATCGATGCGGTTATGATTTATGCCATGAGGGGTCATGGAAGAAGAGCTAATTTATATACAGACTATACATTTGCAGTTTGGGACGGTGACCAACTGGTACCCTTTACTAAAGCTTACTCTGGCCTTACCGATGAAGAAATAGGGCAGGTTGACCGTTTTGTCAAAAGAAATACCATAGAAAGGTTTGGCCCTGTGCGTAGTGTAACGCCAGAGTTGGTATTCGAGATAGCCTTTGAGGGAATAAATGAATCATCGCGACATAAGTCAGGTGTCGCACTCCGTTTTCCTCGAATTAAGAGGTGGAGGAAAGATAAACCAAAAGAAGAGGCCAATACACTTGAAGATCTACACAAAATGCTTCAAGTGTATAATTAAGAAATTATCATAAAACGTGTTAAGAACATTAAAATCTAAAGGTCTGCAATCAAGCAAACCTTTTTGTATGACTTTGTGAGTATTTTAGAAGAATGAAATGCAAAAACTGCGAAACTCAATTTGAAGGCAACTTCTGCAATCACTGTGGCCAAAATGCAGGTGTACATAGATTTCATTTTTCTTATTTCTTGAAAGAGACCTTTTTCTCATCATTGGATATCGAAAATGGCTTTTTCAATACGCTCAAAGTACTAGCAATACGACCAGGTAAGGCTATAAGAGAGTACCTGGAAGGTAAACGTGTCAGCTTGTATGTACCAGGCAAATTTCTCCTTTTAATAGGTGCCGTGGCAACTTTTATTGCCATTAGGTATGAAGTTTATTTAAGTGAGGATGTTGGAGGTATGTACTCTTCAAAATCATTTCTTCCAAATTTGGAGCAGTTTCTAATGTTTGCAGAAGAATACAC
Source organism: Fulvivirga sp. (assembly GCA_965227525.1). GTDB lineage: Bacteria > Bacteroidota > Bacteroidia > Cytophagales > Cyclobacteriaceae > Fulvivirga. The sequence continues at coordinate 1,955,852 of OZ245762.1, forward strand.
AACTGTAATCAATGTCATTACGGTCCCGGTCTTTGCCATTGTCACCTATTTAGTATTTAGATGGCTCAAGTACAACTTCACTGAGCACTTGATTCTTAATATTTATATCACAGCTCAACAACTTGCAATACTGGTAGTTGCTGCACCTATTATATTGATATGGCCCAATAGCAAGGAAGAAGTAATTCTTGCATATTCCATTGTAACTATTGCTTACAACTTTTGGGTTTATAAGGCTTTTTTTCAACTATCAGGAGCCAAAGGAATTCTCATAGTATCAGTGGCATTAATCCTGGCTTATGTATCTCAGTTCTTGATCAACTACGGATTTTACTTTTATGTTATTTCAGCTTTGTAACGGTTCATACTCAAAACATTTATTAAATGTTTAAACATTGAATTGATTTATCCGTACAAACAAAGACAGAGTTTACATTAACTAAAACCAAAATTATTATGAGCTATTTATCAAAAGAAAAAGAAGTGCAGTCAATGATTGCTGAGGGTAAGATTCTCGATGCCTTTGAAAAATATTATGCCGATAATGTAGTAATGGTTGAAGCAACAGGGGAAACCACGGATGGTAAAGAAGCCAATAGAAAGCGAGAGGAGCAGTTTGTATCAAGCCTGGCAGAAATGCATGGCGGTGGAGTAAAAAGTATGACTGCCAATGAAGATGATGGCGTAACCATGGCAGAGGTTTGGATGGACGCTTCATTCAAAGATGGTAATCGTGTGAAAATGGAGCAGGTATCTGTGAAAAAGTGGGAAGGTGACAAAATCGTACATGAGCGATTTTATTACAACATGCCAGGTTAAAATAATTACAAGTCACAAAAGAAGAGACTGTATCAAAAGGTTTGATATCCTGAGTTTGCGAAGGGGCTCACTTAGGAAATCGTGTTTTTACTTAAACTAAGTACTGACCGAGACTATTTATTAATCTTTGAGAAGGGCTCTGAAACCAAGGTCTGTGTCCTCACAGGCCTTTTTACTTTATAGGCGATTTAAAGGACTCCCATTCCAAAACTAATTACATATCCGTTTGGGTCAATTATATCAAAATCACGCATCCCATAGTCATGCGTTTGAATAGTGGTTATTATACTTACACCCTTGGATTTTACTTCCTTGTATACAGCATCCACATCATGGCAGAAAATGTATAATGTATTATGGCACTGTGAAGGTTTATAGTCATCAGCTTTTTCGACAAAATGTATGCTTACAGCTTCTTCACGTTTAGTTACAACATAGCTTACGGGTTCACCCCATTCAAAAGTAATTTCAAATCCAAGATTTTGTCGATACCACTGAGCCGTTTTCAAAGGATTTACAACCGGAAAGATTGCTGCAAAGTGTGAAAGTGATGTTATAGGCTTTCCCATACCTGTTTAGTTATTTGATAAATATAATGCCCTTTATACTCAAGGTTCTTATTAATAGTCATACCGTTTTTTTTAGCAACCTGCTGTGAACTCGTATTATCAGGGTGGATCATTGAAATGAGTGCATTGGCCATATTGTTTTTAAAAGCATAATCTCGACAAAACTTTGCCGCCTCTATGGCAAAACCATTGCCCCAATATTGCTTCATAAGACCATAACCAACTTCTAAATACATTTGATCATGAATGTATTGATGTAGTAAACCGCACATACCAATTAGTTTGTTATTAGCCTTTGCAACCAACCCAGCCATACCAACATTATAAGTTTTGTACCGCCATAGCTGTTTTTCAATGCCTTTGACACAATTTGTTTCCGGGTCGTGATCAAACATATAGTACTTTGTCACCTCGGAGTCACCATAAAACTCCATTAAAGATGCTTTGTCCGTCATAGTAAGTCTTCGAAACTCAAGGCGGTCTGAGAATAAGTTGTCTAATAGCAAAGTACTACTTTCTTGAATGCATGGCCACCCGATTACCTTCCGTATCTAAAAACAGACCCATAAAACCTACATCTTCGGTAATCAACTTCTTCTCTTGGATTATCTGCCCACCTGCACCTTCCACTCTGCCAAGCTCTATACTGAGATCGCCCGAGTGTGCAGTGAAGTATATCAGCGATCCGTTGCTGGTCGGTTTGTAGAAGTCAGGATAATGGACCAAAGAACCTGCCGCTCCCTGACCATTATCTACCCAGGGAAACCAGGCCATATCGAGTGGTCCCATGGTATTTCTTGAGAGTTTGAATTCAAACACAGTTTCGTAAAACTTTATAGCTCGATCCATGTCATTTACTGGTAGTTCAAACCAGCCAACAACGTTGTTTTTGATATCCATATGCCTGTGAGATTAGTTTATGGAAATTACTAAAAATATTACACAGTCATAGCCAGGTAGATTCCCCAACCAATTGCACCTAATACAATCAGTAAAATGATGAGTCCTACTTTGGCGGATATAGTTTTTCTTTTTTCTTCTAATACTTCATTGGGAGCCTGAGGTATGTCCAGACTGTTTTCCAACATTTTTTTGCACGTGAAAGCTTCATCTATTTTGTTAAATGAATCTATTCTTACTTCCGTATCAGTAGCTAACAAAACAACAGCGTACTTTATACTAATACTTGAGGTGCCTGGCGAGGAATTTTGATTCGAATTACGGCTTACTTCTTTTCTTACAATTACCTTATGAAAATCTGATTTGTGATATTCTTTTACAGACAACGGCACTAAAAATCCTTTGGTGACCTTTATTAAGCCTCGACTCAGGTCAATCTCAACTTTATAGATGTAGCCAAAAATAAAGAAGCCGAAGCCACCCACGAGATACGCAAAAAAATCAAGATTGGTAATTTCAAAATAGCCAATTAAAAACAATATAAGCGCAAGCACCATAAAAGCAATGCCCGTTACCTTCAATAGGTTATTATGACCGGGGTATTGTAATTTTTCACTTTGCATTAGTGAGTTTGGCTATAAGCTTTTAATGCTTTTTTTACTGTGGTTCTTACCTTGTTTTTCACTATTGGAGTGTATCCAAAGAAAAGACCAAATGGGCCCAGGGCCATCTGCGACCACTTCCAAAAGTTAAAATGATCTTGATGCGAAATGATCTTCCCGTTTTCAAATGTAAACGCTGCATCAATTTTATTGTGAACCATGCGGCCTGTCTTTGAGAATGTATATTGTGCTTCCCAATGCGCACCACCTTTATTTGTATCAGTCCACACGTCAGAAAAGGTTATTTTTAAGTCTGTAGCACGGCTCAAAAGCATGCGCCACATATTCTTTGCTTCGGTGCCTTCTAAAATACCAAATGCGGGATCTTCAAAAGTGATTTTGCTATCATAATGCTTTACCATGCCCTCGGCATCACCGTTTTTAAAACAGGTATAAAAATCGATTATGATATCTTCATTTGTCATTAGAAAAACATTCTGTCGAGAGAATAGCGACCGCCACCTTTGTAAAATAGTATTATAAAGGAGGCCATATAAAGTAGTGCCTTTTCTTTATCGGCCAAAGAGTCACCGCCATGGGTAATGAAAGCCGCTACCGCCATGGCAATAATTAACGGGATAGCTGCCAATCGCGTGAAAAGCCCAAACATGATGAGTAGTGCACATATAAATTCAGCAAATGCTGTAAGCACGAGCGATGGGCCTTCACCTATACCAATAGGGTTGGCAAACTGAAAGTTGCCTTCCAGCACCCTCATAAACTTACCATAGCCATGTGTGAGCATCAATCCACCCACGATCAATCTGAATATCAACAGGCCAAGGTCGACATTGTATTTTCTTCTTACAGAATTTTTTAAAAAGCTCATGTCTTCGAATTAGGTTGAAATAACTAATCAAATATAACGCTGTTTTTCTAGATTAGAAGAACCATTGATCAAGTCTTCTCTGTGCAAAATCACAATTTACTTATAAATAAGGGCTTAAGCTGGTTTAAAACCAACGGTTGGGAAGCGTTTCCTTTTCAAAAAGAGGCATGGGAAGCGTATCTAAATGGTGAGCACGGACTGGTAAACGCCCCTACAGGAAGTGGTAAGACCTATTCGCTGGTCATTCCAATACTTTTAGAGTATTTACGTGAGAAAAATAGCGCTAAAAGCAATGGCCTGAGAGTAATCTGGATTACACCTATAAAAGCGTTGGCTAAAGAAATAGCCTACTCTGCTAGAAAAGCCGCGGAAGGCCTTGAAGTAGATTGGCAGGTGGCAATCAGGTCGGGAGATACTTCAACAAAGGAGCGTCAACAAATGAAAAAGACGCCTCCTGAATTTTTGATCACCACGCCCGAGAGCCTGCAGCTTATGTTGGCGCAGAAAGGGTACAAAAAGTATTTCAAAAATCTGCATGCAGTGGTGTGTGATGAGTGGCATGAATTGATTGGCTCAAAAAGGGGGGTTCAGATGGAATTGGGCCTTTCCAGACTAAAAAGTATTTGCCCAAGGCTAAAAGTGTGGGGCATATCAGCCACGATAGGTAATATGCAAGATGCTGTGGCGGCCTTGCTAGGCGAGGAGGTTCAAAAAGGCAACTACACACTAGTAAAGGCTGACATCAAAAAACAAATAACGGTAGACTCCGTGCTTCCTGACGAGCTGGAAACCTTGCCATGGGCGGGCCATCTGGGTACACAATTGCTGGATAAGGTTATACCAATAATTAAGGAGAGCAAGAGTACACTCATATTTACCAACACTCGCTCTTTTGCAGAGATTTGGTATCAAAAACTACTAGAAAGAGCACCAGAATTAGCAGGTATAATTGCGCTACATCATGGCTCTATCAGTAGAGAGTTGCGAGACTGGGTGGAAGATGCACTTCATAACGAGCAGCTTAATGCCGTTGTCTGTACTTCCAGTCTGGATTTGGGAGTTGACTTCAGGCCAGTAGAGACGATTATACAAGTGGGCAGTCCCAAGGGAGTAGCGCGCTTTATGCAACGCGCTGGTAGGAGTGGTCATCAACCCGGTGCTCTAAGCAAAATTTACTTTGTGCCTACGCATTCGCTGGAGCTTATAGAAGCGGCCGCGATAAGAGAGGCGATAGATGAAGGGCTGGTGGAAGATCGTATCCCTTACCTGCGCTCTTTCGATGTGCTTATACAATACCTGGTGACTTTAGCGGTTTCAGATGGTTTTGAGCCAAATGAAATTTACGAAGAGGTAAAAAGTACTTTCTGCTACAGTAGTATAGAGAAAGACGAGTGGCAATGGATACTTAACTTCATCACAACTGGTGGAGCTTCTCTAACTGCTTATGATGAGTTTAGAAAGGTGGAGGTAGAAGATGGTGTTTATAAAGTCACTAATAGAAGAGTGGCGATGAGACATCGTATGTCAATTGGAACTATCGTGAGTGATACCTCTATGAAAGTAAAATATGTAAGCGGTAAATACATTGGCACTATAGAGGAGTGGTTTATATCGCGTCTCAGCCCGGGAGATGTATTTTGGTTTTCGGGTAGAAACTTAGAGTTGGTGCGGATTAAAGAGATGGTAGCGCAGGTGCGCAACAGTAAGAGAAAGTCTGGAGCGGTACCATCCTGGCAAGGAGGACGCATGCCGCTATCTTCGCAAATGTCGGTGATGCTACGCAAGAAGCTCGACCAGATAGCCCGTGAAGTGCCTGTTAAAGATCCCGAAGTTCATTTTTTAAAACCACTGATGGAGCTTCAAAAAGAGCGATCTTACTTGCCAAATAATGAAGAGTTTTTGATTGAGTATTTTGAGTCTAAAGAAGGGTATCATGTATTGATGTACCCTTTTGAAGGGAGGTTTGTGCACGAGGGGATGGGAGCCTTGCTGGCCCATCGTATTGCTCGTGTCAAGCCCATCTCGTTTAGTATTGCCATGAATGATTATGGTTTTGAGCTACTTTCCGATCAGGAGATACCAATTTACGAGGCGTTGGAGACCGATCTTTTGGGTGTTGACGATCTTTGGCAGGACATACAGGCCAGTATAAACTCAGTAGAGATGGCAAGAAGGAGATTTAGAGATATAGCTGCTATATCAGGGCTTGTTTTTAAAGGGTATCCCGGTCAGCAGATAAAAGACAGGCACTTACAGAGTTCCTCGCAGTTGTTTTTCGATGTGTTTCAGGACTATGAAAACGAAAGCCTGCTGCTTATGCAGGCTTACGAAGAAGTGATGGACTTCCAATTAGAAGAAGCGCGGTTACGAGCAGCTTTAGAACGCATTAATCAGCAAAAGTTTGTTGTAACAGAGCCAGAGAAGCCTACACCTTTTTCATTTCCCATCATGGTCGATCGATTGCGAGAAAAATTGACCTCAGAAAAACTTGCCGATCGTGTAAAAAAAATGCAGCTACAGTTCAAATGATTATTAAATTATTAAGACTTATTATAAAAATAGGTTAAATTGGATGGCTTAAATTATATGTGTCTAACTAAAATTAAAATTTATGGCTACAATTACTATTTACCTTACGTACCAATCTCCAAATCTCATGTGGAGAAATGATTCTTCTGAAGAGTGGAAAGTCATGGAAGAAACTTCGGTGACGGCTGCAACAACTGCTGGAGATACTGTAAAATGGGTTTTTGATGATACTATTACTAAAATTGTTAATATTACTGTAGGAAAGAAAAACAAGACTTCAACACCGGGATACAAATGGAAAGATATATGGTCACAAAAGCCTAAAAGTCAAAATGACTTCACAGGAATTGTAAGTAAATCCATGTACGAAGGTGATACGGATGGATATGATATTAAAGTTCAAACAGTTGCAGATGGAAATGTCACGGTTGATCCAGGAGTGGATGTTAAGAAGCCACCGCAACCTTAATTTATCAAAAGTTATTTTATTGAGGATAGTCCTTATACTGGGGCTATCTTTTTTTTATCAAAAAACTTCTGCACAGACAGACTTTTTAGATAGCCTCAGCTCCATAGAGTTAAGTAATTTGCCAGATACGGCAATTTATAAAATATTACATTATCAGGCCTCTTATCATGTTGACCCAGACTCTGTATTAAAGTACAGTAAGCTTTTTTACAATAAAACAACAAACCAAGGTGATAACTGGAGATTGTTGGCTCTTCAAACGTTAGGAAATGCATACAAGGATATTGGTAATCATGAACTAGCTATTCAATATTATTATGAAGCACTTGAAATAGCCAAAAGTTTATCGTCTAGGTCTGATGAAGCCATGTTGCATATTAATGTGGCAGATGCTTACAAGGGGGTAGAGGAATTTACAAGTGCTAAAAGAAGTTACCATGAGGCGATATCAATATTTTCTAATGAAATGACATTGAGCAACTACGACTCTACATTCCTTGCTGCTTCTTATATCAATCTTGGGGATCTTTACTTAATTCAAAATGCTTATGACTCAGCCTTGATTTATTTTCAAAGAGCACAATTTTTAGCACAACTATTAAATCGACAGTATTATTTGGCAATTATAAGAGGCAATATAGCCATAGCCTATGCTAATATAGGAGATGATAGCAATGCAGAAACAGAAATTCTTAAAGCCGTTGATTACTTAGAAAATGAAGGAGAATGGAATACTGCAGTAGAATTTTTACAGTATATGGTGGATATTTATCGAGAGCGCCAAGAATATCAAACAGCTGCTAACTACGCCATCAGGGGCTATGAGCTGGCTAAACAACATGGTTATAAAAGAGAATTGCAGAATATCAGCTTTAAGCTATACGAGATAAAGAAATTGCAGAATCAATCAGCGGAGGCACTAAAATACCATGAAGTGTACGCTCAGTATCGTGATAGTGTGATCAATCGTGAGACAATTCAAAGAATAGCAGATCAAAGAACAGAGTTTGAAGTAGGGCAAAAACAAGCTGAAGTAGACCTACTCACAGCAGAAAAACGCACGCAACAGGTCATCTTGTTTTCTACTGCCGGAGGAGCGTTGTTTGTGGTAATATTATTAGGTCTAGTTTATAAAAATTACCGTGACAAAAACCGCATCAATAAAATACTTGAAGATCAAAAAGCACAGTTGGAAGCACTAAATAGCACAAAAGATAAATTCTTCTCGATCATATCTCATGACTTAAGAGGGCCAGTAAGTGCTTTTTCGGGTATCACCCGACTGATAAAACATGCAGTAGAAAATAAAGCACATGATGATTTGGTAGAGATTTCAGATCATATTGATGAGTCTGTGGCTCACCTTTCCGGTTTGCTGGATAATCTACTAAGCTGGGCCATGCAGCAGCAAGGGCATTTTCCAAATGTCCCTGAAAAGCTCAATTTGAAAGAAATTGCAGATGAAATCAAAGGTATTTTTTCGAACACTGCAGATGCAAAACAAATTAATTTGAAAGTTGAAGTTGCGGGTGAAATAGAACTCTGGGCTGACAAAAACACTTCGATGACGATTGTGAGAAATTTAGTCAATAATGCCTTGAAGTTTACCAAATCAGGTGGTGAAGTACTTGTGGCGGCTCAGCAGAATGGCAATATGGCCGAAATTACCGTAAGTGACACAGGTGTGGGTATGTCGGCTGAAAAATTAAAAACACTTTTTCAGCTACACGGCACAAAAAGCGACTTTGGCACTTCGGGTGAAAAAGGACTTGGCCTTGGCCTGCAGCTTGTCTATGAGTTTGTCGAGATGAACAATGGTGCCATCAAGATAGATAGTGAGGTGGGTAAGGGTACAACGTTTATTATTCAACTGCCACTGTTTGACTCTGTAAGTCAGGGGGTTGCTTCCTGATAGTTGGTAAATGCCAATGATTTGCAGTTCTTTGCAAACTGCATGAAAATTCTATTCTTCATATTGTCCGTTCTTATAAGCCTATCAGCTGTTTACGCCCAAACTCCCGATCAATACAGGGAACTATTAAAGTCAGGGACTGAGAAAGAACGAATTGAAGCTTCCTGGGAGCTATTTAAGCACTTTAGACTTTCTGATCGAGATAGTGCGTTGGTTTATGCTAGGCTGAACAATCAAATGGCAAAAGAAGCAGGAGATCAATTGGCCTTAGTGAAGTCGTATAATGCCTTGGGTTATTTGTTTAGGGAAAATGGCAAATATAACGATGCAATAAACATATATAAAGAAGGTCTACAAATCGCAGTTAGAAAAAAGTTCATTAATCAAGAAAAATATTTTTTAAATAACATTGCTTTAGGGTATGAGAAATTGGGTATTTACGAAAAATCTAATGAGTTTCATTTTAAATCACTAGATCTGAGAAAGAAAATAAATGATACCATTGGCATTGCAATAGCTTATGATAACATTGGTGTTGTTTATAGTAAAATTGGTAGCTACAATGAATCCCTTAAATACTTTAAAAAGTCGTTAGATCAAAAAAAATATTACGACTTAACATATGACATTGAACGTACCCTAATAAATATATTATTGACTCATTTAAACCTCAATCAGTATGACTCAGCACTTATCACTTTGAATGAAGTGAATAAAATATGTTCTAAGGATTGCTCTGATCGAATACGAGTGGAGTTGTATCATGCAGAAGCGTCATTCTTGATTGACACAAAAAAATTCAAAAATGCAATTGACATAAGTAGTAGGGTTGTAGAACTAGCAAAGAAACTAGAATACAGGTTGTATGTTATAATTGGCTATTATCAAATGGCTTATAGTTATTACCATTTGAAACAAGAGCAGTTAGCGCTCATATACTTACACAATGCTGACCTAGCAATTCAAGAGATTGAAAACGTTGAGTGGAAAATGCGGTTGCAAGACCTTTATTTTAAACTATACAAGCAAATAGATAATTACCAAAAAGCTCTGGAGCACTATGAAAAATATACGGCATATAAAGACAGTCTCTTAAACAAAGAGTCCTTACAAAAAATGGCTGACCTGCGCACCGAATATGAAGTGGGTCAAAAACAAGCAGAAGTAGATCTACTCACAGCAGAGAAAAAGAACCAGCAAATCATTATTTATGCTACCACATGTAGTGGTATATTAATTTTGGTAATGCTCGGTCTGGTTTTTAAAAGCAACAGGGAAAAAAGTAAAATCAACAAGCAACTTGAAGAGCAAAAGCGACAATTAGAATCTCTGAATCAAACCAAAGACAAGTTCTTTTCCATCATTTCTCACGACCTGAGAGGCCCTGTGAGCTCATTATCGGGTGTGAGTAGACTCATAAAAGGCGCCTTACAAACTAATGACAAAGAAGAACTATTAACGGTAGCTGATGAGATAGATTATTCCGTTGATCATTTATCGGGCCTGTTAGACAATCTTTTGAACTGGGCTATGCAGCAACAGGGCTACTTCCCTAACGTGCCTGAAAAGCTGGAAGTCAATCATCTTATCCGTGAGACAACCGGGTTGTTTAGTAATATGGCCGAAAGTAAGTCCATTTCATTGAATGTGAGTTCACCTGAGCAGCTTTATATTTGGGGTGATCAAAACTCAACAATGACAATTTTGAGAAACCTTGCTAGCAATGCTTTGAAGTTCACCGAGGAAGGAGGTACAGTGAGTATTGTAGCTAGTCACCATGAAGATATGGCCACAATCGAGGTCTCGGACAACGGAATCGGCATGACATCCGAAGAGGTTAAAAACCTATTTTACCTAAAAGGTAGAAAGAGCGCTTATGGTACAGCCGGTGAAAAAGGCCTTGGACTTGGTCTACAATTAGTCTATGAATTTGTGGAGATGAATAATGGCACCATTAAAGTAGATAGCGAAAAGGGTAAGGGTACAACATTCACCATTCAACTTCCACTGTTTGAGTCTGTAAATCAGAGGGTTGCTTCCTGATAGTTGGTAAGTTTTGAGCGATTAGCGAGCTTTGCAGCTTCTTATGAGATCGGTATTAATTTTATGTTTACTATTATTTTGTACAACACCTGGACACAATCAGGTGCAAGAGAAGATTGATAGCTTAAAACAATACATTTCTGTTGAGTGTAACTTGACCAATGATCGGTTGGTAGCTATAAATGAATTGCTGATATTAACCTCAAACCCTGACGAAAGTTTACATTATGGGCAAATCCTCATAAAAGAAAGCACCATTTTAAGTAACAAAAAATACCTAAGACGGGGCTTTACTGCTGTAGGTGGCGGTCATAGTGATTTAGGTAATTTTGATAAAGCACTGGAAGCATATATTCAGTCTGTTAACTTGGCCAGAGAACTAAAGGATCAAGTTGCTGAAGGTCATAGCCTTTTAAATGTGGGAGGTGTTTATTTTGAAAAGTCTGAGTATTTACTAGCACTCTCATATAATAGACAAGCGCTTAAATTGTTTAAGCAAATATCACATCGGAGGTTGATTGGTAAATCATATGTTAGATTGGGTTATTTATATTATGCATTAAAGAAATATGATTATGCACTCCATATTCTAGATTCAGCAGATGTACATTTAGAAAATCCAGATGGGTATTTGGTTAATTTACTCCAAGTTTACTCAAAAGTGCCACGACTTCTGTCTCTAGCAAAATTAAATCGAATAGAAGAGGCAGAAGCTCTATTGTTAGAGGTTACAAATAAATTTGAAGCTCATAAGATTTTTGTAGAACTGGCAAATGTGAAAGTTGAGATGGGGAAGATTTACAAAGAATTGAATAGGACTAATGAAGCTATAATTTTGTTGACTGAGGGTTTTTCTGATGCAAAAAAAAATGGTGTAAAGATAACTGCACAAAATGCTGCTTATCATTTATCAGATATATATATGTCTCTTGGTGATTACAAAAAAGCTCTTGACTATCAAACAAGCTACAGCAGTTATCGAGATAGTTTAGTAAATGCTGATCAGATACAAAAATTTGCTGACCTACGCACTGAATATGAAGTGGGTCAAAAACAAGCAGAAGTAGACCTGCTCACAGCAGAGAAAAAGAACCAACAAATCATTATATATGCTACCACAGGTGGAGGAATATTAATTTTGGTAATGCTTGGTCTGGTTTTTAAAAGCAACAGGGAAAAAAGTAAAATCAACAAGCAACTTGAAGAGCAAAAGCGACAATTAGAATCTCTAAATCAAACCAAAGACAAATTCTTTTCCATCATTTCTCACGACCTGAGAGGGCCTGTAAGCTCATTTTCGGGTGTGAGTAGACTCATAAAAGGCGCCTTACAAACTAATGACAAAGAAGAGCTATTAAAGGTAGCTGATGAGATAGATTATTCCGTTGATCATTTATCGGGCCTGTTAGACAATCTTTTGAACTGGGCTATGCGGCAACAGGGCTACTTCCCTAACGTGCCTGAAAAGCTGGAGCTTAATCAACTTATACATACGACAACTGGGTTGTTTAGTAATATGGCCGAAAGTAAGTCCATTTCATTGAATGTGAGTTCACCTGAGCAGCTTTATATTTGGGGTGATCAAAACTCAACAATGACAATTTTGAGAAACCTTACTAGCAATGCTTTGAAGTTCACCGAGGAAGGAGGTACAGTGAGTATTGTAGCTAGTCACCATGAAGATATGGCCACAATCGAGGTTGCAGACAACGGAATCGGCATGACATCCGAAGAGGTTAAAAACCTATTTTACCTAAAAGGTAGAAAGAGCGCTTATGGTACAGCCGGTGAAAAAGGCCTTGGCCTTGGTCTACAACTAGTCTATGAGTTTGTGGAGATGAACAATGGTACCATCGAGGTAGAAAGTCATATGGGAATTGGAACGAGGTTTCTTGTGAAATTACCTCTATTTGATAAAGTCAGTGAATATTCTTTCGCTTAGAGTGCAATTTTAGTTGCCCCGGTAATATTCAGTGTCTGTGCATGTTGTACATAGGCTATTATTGAGCTTTTTTCTAAATCAATAGCTGAAGGTAAACTAATTGAGAAATCATCAGATTTTTTTGCAGTAAACACTTCCAGTGCATGCACCACGTTGTCATGATGTAGCGTTCTGCCCCTATTTTCTCCACGCGGTACCGTGTTAGATACATCACGTTCAACCAAAGCCAGGTTTACTAAGTAATCAGACGCTTTTCCTTCCAGCTTATATTGCCCTTTGATAGTATTTCCATCAAGTTTTACAGAGATGCCAATCTTATGTTGAGCTTGCTTTTTTAATGCCTCCTTCACATATTTTTCTGCTTGACTTTTATTAGATCCAACAAACTCATCATTGCCATTTACAATCATTTGAGGAGTGTAGACTCTACCCAGATCCATCGCTCTGCTGTATTTACGCTGTCGGTTTGTAAACTCATCTTTACTGTAAGGATCTTTCCAGCCGAGGTAGTTCCAATAGCTTACATGAAAGGATAAAGCTAAAATACGCTCATTATTTGTCATTAAATCACTCAATACCTTATCTGCTGCCGGGCATGATGAGCAACCTTGAGAAGTAAATAGTTCTACGACTACGTAAGACTCTTCCTCTTTTAAGTCAGATGTTAATTCGAATGAAGAAAGTAGCCAACCACCGGATAATAATAAAATATAAATAATAAATCGTCTCATATTAGGCCTAACGGTGGAGGTGAGGCCTGGTTGTGCAAAATATCTGACAATCAGTCAAATAAACTAGAGCGCATATATTTTATATATTTCCCTACCCAAATAAAATACATAAAGAGCAATTAGAAATATACCTGTCTTTTTACCCATTTTCCATTTGCCGATAACCAAGGTAAGAAAGATGAAGATTACTGAGGCGATTAGGAGCACTACGGACTCAAAAAGACTATTGGTTGATGTAGCAATGGAAGTATCAGTAAAAGCCAGTAATAAAAGCCACGGAAGACCCAGGCCAATTAGAATATCAAAAATGTTTGATCCAATAGCATTACTAACAGCCATTCCACTTCTGCCTTGTTTGGCTACAATTACAGAAGAAATCATATCTGGAATTGAGGTACCAATTGCGAGAACGGTTAAAGCGATGATTACCTCTGGTATGTTTAATATATGAGAAATTCCTATGGCACTTTCTACCAATACCCAACATAAAAAAGCTATTGCTCCAATCGAGAATAAGAAAGTCCACCAGTAATTTTCTTTAGGAGGAAAAATGCGATCAAGAATGAGATGAAGTGGTTTAAATATTATTTTCCAGCCTTTGAGTGAGTCATCCATAAATGGCTCATCGTCATCCATGGTGTCGCCATCTGCAAAGTTGAAGATAAGTTTGCCATACCTCACGGCCAATACATATAGTACATATACACCAACCATTATTATACTTTCTACTAAAGTAACAGCCCCGCTTTGTAGTACTAAAAATAGAATTACAACAGCCGCCAAATAGAAAAATAGGTCTCTAAATACAGGTTGCCAAATAAGCTTGGCACTTCTAACGAGTGCTGACGCACCAATAATCACTAGAATATTAAATAAAGCTGATCCTACTATGGTACCAATCCCAATAGCCTCATGACCTCCGGCTCTTACCAGTGATATGATAGCTACAAATAGTTCTGGGGCACTGGAGCCAATGGCCATCAACGTAGCGCCAGCCATTTCATGCGAGAGTTTTAGTTTTGCGGCAATTTTATCTAGCGATTCCACAAAATAGTGGTCGCTGATTCTTGCCAATAAATAAAAAGAGGTGATTAACGCTATTATAAACCCAACTAAAACCATAAATGTAATTTAATACATTCAATAAATTTCCTAAAAATTTATTTAAACAAGCTTTAAATTTATCAATCTCAACCGTCACATACAATATTATTTCACTGATTAATTAAATTTGTTTGAGTGAATGATATTGTAAAGATTAAAAAGCATACCCTTACTTTACTTCCCTCAAAGTCTATTTTTCTGGCAGAAGAGCGAATATTGTTACTTGCAGACCTGCATTTAGGAAAAATAAACCATTTTAGAAGATCGGGAATTGCCGCTCCAAGCAAAACTAATGAGCAAAATTTAGAACAACTCATTGCTGCATTGCAACAGTTAAAACCCGTTAGGGTGATATTTATGGGTGATCTATTTCATAGTCATTACAACGATGAGTGGGAAGTTTTCGGTCAAACGATAAAGGCTTTTCCAGAAACCTCATTTGAATTGGTCATGGGAAACCATGACATCATGAGTGATTATCAATACCTGAAATATAAGTTGACCATTCACCCTGAACCTATAACTGTTGGTGATTTAATACTTTCTCATGAGCCTTTAGAAAAGTTTCCCGATGAACTTTATAATTTGGCTGGGCATATTCACCCGGGAGTTGTACTGCGTGGTCGAGGTAAGCAGGGAATGCGCCTACCATGTTTTCTTTTTGGAAAAAATCAGGGCCTTTTACCGGCTTTTGGTGCTTTTACAGGTTTGGCTAAACAGAAGCCAAAAAAAGGAGACCAGGTGTTTGTAGTTGTTGAAAATCAGGTAGTCAGGGTTGGGTAGCAGATAGTTTTTATAAAAAAAAGTCACTGTACTTCGATGAGTACAGTGACTTTTTATTTACGCTTTATATACGCGGGGTTAATTCACAACCTCTTCAACACGCTTTACAGGCTCATCGTTTGAAGATGAAATTTTAAAGCGAGTCGGAGCCTTTGCCTCAACAGGCTCATAAAGTTGTTTAGTCGTTACTTCGATATCTCTTTCTTTAGCACTTGTTTTAAAGTCTTCAATGATTTCAAAGATGTCGTGATGCATGTAGCGTACATTGCTAGCATCAATTTCAACAATTGTATTGTCTGGAATGTCTGCAAGTGTCTTTAAAATTGTCGCTTTATTTAAGAAAGTTAACTCTTGCGCCAATTGGATTTTAATTTTCTTATTACCGTTTTGATCCTCACTTACATTTTTCTCAAAATGCGTGATCTGATAGTTGTTGAAAAGGATATAGATTATGGCAATAACTAATCCAATACCTAGTCCGATCAGTAGGTCGGTAAATACAATACCTAAAATAGTTGCTATATAAGGGACAAACTGACCTCTTCCTTGTTTGTATATTTTTTTGAACAATGATGGTTTAGCTAGTTTATATCCCACTACAAATAAAATAGATGCTAGCGTAGCCAATGGAATAAGGTTAAGCACGTAAGGAATTGCAATAATACTACCTAACAAAAGGAATCCGTGTATAATCGCTGACGTCTTAGTCTTTGCTCCTGACTGAATATTAGCTGAACTTCTAACGATAACTTGCGTGATCGGCAGACCGCCAATTAATCCTGAAACTATGTTACCCACTCCCTGGGCTTTTAGTTCTCGATTTGTAGGGGTAACTCTTTTGTATGGATCAAGCTTATCTGTAGCTTCAACACACAAGAGTGTTTCTAAACTGGCCACTACAGCAATAACTACTGCTGTTATGTATACTTGTGGGTTTTGAAGGCCGGCAAGATCAGGTAAAGTGAAGTTACTTAGGAATCCACTGAAAGATTCTGCTACCGGTACATTTACCGAGTGATCTGAGCTTAGCGCAAGATCAGGATTTGATTTAAAAAACAAATTAAGTCCTATACCGCTAATTACCGCTACCAACGGACCAGGTATAATCTGAAAGATTCTCTTACTTTTCATGAATTTGGTCTCCCAAATCAATAGGATTGCCAGAGCGACAGTTGATATTATTAGTGCCCCAGGAGTTATATAGTCCAGCATATTGATTAGCTCAGAAAAAGTATTTTCTCCATCTATTTGAGAAAAGCCTAATTCCCCTTCAGGGATTTTGTCATAGCCAAATGCATGTGGTATTTGTTTGATAAAAATAATTATTCCGATACCAGAAAGCATACCCATGATTACAGACGATGGAAAGTAATATGCTATAATACCACCTTTGGCATAACCCATTACTATTTGAATGACACCAGCCAAAACAACAGCCATGAGAAATACTTCAAAGCCAAGATTTTGAATAGCACCAAGTACAATTACGGCTAAACCAGCTGCGGGTCCACTAACTCCAGCTGGAGATCCACTAAGTGATGCTACAACAATACCACCAACAATACCGGCAATTAGACCAGAGTAAAGCGGTGCGCCTGATGCAAGAGCAATACCAAGACATAATGGTAAGGCCACAAGAAATACCACAATACTGGCTGGTATATCAGATTTAAAATTTTTTAGAGGGTTAAAATGACTCATGTTACTAGAAGTAAATTTTTAATTTTATTTATATATATAAACAGATTGATAGGGTATTGTTTAAACCCTTAAATGTATTTAGCCTTATTTGGCTACTAAGAAATAGCGTTGCTTAAACTAAGTAAAAGCTGTTCCGGGGTGGAGGTGTTATAAGTTTGTTTATAACGTCTTTAAAAAGAGCAATGCGGGAAAAATATGAAGGATCAACACCTTCATTTAGACCGGCAAATATTGTGATGTGTTGTACGAATTCTTCGGATCCCTTTTTGGACTCGCCTTCTTTAGACTCAGAATTGTCCTTTTTTTCTTCCTCACCCTCGGTACTCATCTCGTAGACTATTTTAACGTCCTCAGTAAGGCAATACGGGGCAAGAGCTACTTTAAAACAAAATAAGCATAGTAAGCTTAGGGTAATGCTTTTTGTTAATGCATTACTGTATGTTGTGTTATGTGTAGTGCTCTTTCTCAAGTATAAATTGTTACAATACTTACAAGTTGCAAATATAGGCTTTACAAACGATTTTACTGATAAAAAGTTTAAAGGTTTCCTATTTAAAGTAACCAACACGACAGAAATATTTGAATAAATTTTAATGTACCTTGTAACATAAGATCAAACCGGTCGTCTCCTTATTGAAGCATGAGTTTAGAAACATTTAAAATGCGTGTGTTACCTGTGAAAGACAAGTTATATCGCTTTGCTTTCAGGTTCCTTAAAGATGAAGATGAAGCACGTGACATTGTGCAGGAAGTACTCATTAAGGTATGGAATAAGAGAGATGAAATGCACCATTTAGAAAATATGGAAGCCTGGTGTATGCGAATAACCAGAAACATGTCGCTCGACAGGCTTAAATCTAAACAATATAAATATACCGATAGTCTACAAGACGACTTCGATATAAGTGGGGGAGAAGAACAAACACCCTACGGCAATGTTGAAAAAAACGATATAATGGCAAATATAAACCGGTTAATATCATCACTGCCCGAAAAACAGCGGCAGGTCATTCAACTCAGAGATGTGGAGGGATATAGCTACAAGGAGATTGTAGATATTCTCGAGTTGGATATGAATCAGGTGAAGGTGAATTTGTTTAGAGCCAGAAAATCGATAAAAGAAAACTTAGTAAATATAAACGCATATGGACTTCGATAAAATAGAGCAGTTGTTGGCGAAATACTGGGAGTGTGAAACCACTCTCGAAGAGGAGCAAGAGCTTAAGAAGTTCTTCAATGGCACCAATGTGCCACCTCATCTAAAAGAGTATGTACCATTTTTTACATACCTGGAGGAGGAAAAGAAAACAGGTAAACTGGATGATGTCTTCGATAAGGATGTAATCGATAAAATTGAAGCATTGAGTAAACCAAAAAAAGGTAAAGTAGTGAAGCTTTTTTATGATATGGCTCGTGTGGCAGCAGTTGTTTTAGTAGTGGTTACAGCGGGTTATTTTGTAAAAGAGGAGTACATCGACAAAAAGGATGAAGTTAAACCATACCTGACAGATACATTTGAAGATCCGCAAGCTGCTTTTGAGGAAACTAAGAAAGCATTGCAAATGATCTCAGCCAACTTTAAAAGAGGCAGGGAAGAAGCCAGAAAAGTAAGTGTATTTAACGATGCACAGCAAAAAGCAAAAGATATAGATACAGAATTATAAAAGCATAAAACAAACAGAAGATATGAAAAAGTTAATGATAATAATGGTAGGTGTAATGTTGAGTATGTCACTTCAGGCACAAGATGCCATTACCAAGTTTTTTGGAAAGTACGAGTCTGATGACAGTTTTTCTACTTTCTCTGCAACAAGTAGAATGTTTGGTTTATTTACCGATTTAGAACTGGAAAGCGAAGAGGATAAACAGATAATGGATGCGATTAGTAAACTTGAAGGTTTGAAGATTTTAGCTAAAGATGATGCCGATAATGGTAAGTCACTGTACAAAGAAGCGTTAGCCAAATTGCCAAAAGGAGAGTACGATGAGCTGATGAGTATCAGAGACGAAGACAAAGACATGAAATTTCTCATCAAAGAAAAGAGTGGTAAAATAAGTGAGCTACTCATGGTGATGGGTGGCAATAAAGAGTTTTTTATACTCAGCCTGTTTGGTGAGATCGATTTGAAACAAATCGCCAAAATATCGAGCGCGATGGATATCGATGGGCTTGAAGGTCTGGAAAGACTAAACGATAAGAAGAACTAATTCAATAACAATAAATCAATTTTTAACAGGTCAAAAATTCAACAATTATGAAAAGAACAGTAGTAATATTATTCGCAGCAATAGTTTCAGTATCAACTGCTTTTGGACAAAGCAAAACGATTGAGAAGTTTCATCAGAAGTATAAAGATGACAGGGATGCTAAAGTATTCTCTATGAATGGAAGTTTGTTTGAATTACTTTCAAACATAGCCTCATGGGATGAGTCTGATGAAGAAGCTCAGGCGATATCTCGCATAGCAGATAATATCAAATCAATGCAGATTCTTTCAATACCAATGTATAAGACAGGATTTAGTGTATCTGATATAGATAAAATGAGAGATGAACTTAGCAAGGAAAACTATGAAGAGCTGATGACGGCCAGAGACGGTGCTGACAAGGTGTATTTCCTTACACAGGGTGACAGTGATACTGTAAAGAATATGCTTGTATTGATTCAAGAGAAAGAAGACTTTGCCGTGCTTAACATCAACGGCAGTTTGGAAATGAAGGACTTATCATTTCTTGTGAAACATCACAAAGACTGGAAATAAAATTTCACAATTCATCCATAGTTGATCACTCGGTAGCGAAAGTTACCGGGTGATTATTTTCATTTCAAATCTTAAATTTCAGAACTCATGAAAAAGCTTTTAACACTTCTACTTGTAGGATTACCGTTACTTACTTTAGCACAAAGTAAAACCACAAAGTCGCTGCAGGATAAGTATGATGATGCATTCGGTCTGTTTTTCTATAACAATACCCTGAATATGCTCAATCAAACCGATGATGAAGATTTTGCTGAGCTTATCAAGGATATTGATAAGATGAAATTTTTAAGAATTGATAGAAAGGCCAACAATATTGAGCAGTCAGCCATCACTAAGCTCATTGCTGATTACAAGGATGAAGATTTTGAAGATCTCATGACGATGAGGCATGAAGGTATGAATGTGCAGGTTTACATTCAGGAAAATGATGGCGTAACCACAGGCCTTGTTTTCGTGATGACCGATGAGGAATCGCTTTCCGTACTTGATGTTAAAGGAAAAGTGCCAATGAATCAATTGGCAAACCTTATTTCTAAAGTCAAGAGCATAGACTAGCATTTAGCTGCAGCTAAGCCCGCTTGTCACGCATGATGTGACAAGTGACTTTTATTTTTTTATATTCGTCAACGAACCTATCAATAAACATTTTGGAGACAGTTTTATCTATTAAAAACCTCACGAAACACTATGGGAGAGTCACTGCGGTGAAAGACCTCTCATTGGATGTGCAAAGAGGTAACGTATTTGGCATATTGGGTCCTAATGGGAGTGGCAAGACCACTACATTGGGTATATTATTAGATGTGATAAACAGGACCAGCGGAGAGTTTTCCTGGTTTGGTGAGCCACCTTCTAAGGACATGAGAAAGCGAATTGGTGCGATTCTGGAAACGCCTATTTTCTACCCTTACTTGTCGGCCACAAAGAACTTAGAAATCGTAGCTAAAATTAAAGGAGCACCGGTTGAGAACATCGAGCCAGTGCTCAGGCGTGTCGAGCTTTATGAGCGAAAAGATGATAAGTTCAGGACTTACTCACTTGGTATGAAGCAGCGATTGTCTATCGCTTCAGCGCTCTTGTGCGATCCTGAGGTGATGATCCTCGATGAGCCAACCAATGGTTTAGACCCACAGGGAATTGCCGAGATCAGAAATTTAATAAAGGAGATTGCTAAAGATGGAAAGACCATTATTTTGGCAAGTCACTTACTTGATGAGGTGCAGAAGGTGTGTTCTCATTTTTGCGTATTGAAGAAAGGCACACTGATCTACTCGGGAAGTGTAGAGGATGTAAACAAAGGTGCGGCAACAGTAGAAGTAGGTGTGGAAGATGAAACCAGTGTGATGGAAGCCTTGGAGGGATATGAGGCGAGTACAAAAGTCGAGAGAGATGAGAAAAACTTTGTAGTCACCTTAAAGGATGGTACTAGTGCGACAGAATTAAATGCATACCTCTTCAGTAAAGGGATTACCGTCTCTCACTTACTTACGCAAAGAAAGAGTCTTGAAAAACAATTTTTAGAACTGCTAGCCGAATCAGACAATGCTTAGATTACTTAAAATAGACTTAATAAAGCTCACTAACTACAGGGCGTTTTGGGTGCTTAATATTTTATATGGGTTGCTCATTGTTAGCATTCCTATATCAGTAATGGAATTTTTAAAGTGGTTGAAAGTGCAAGGGGCTGATTTTGATAATTTCGATCCGCTTAAGATTCCAGTTTTATATTTCCCCGACATCTGGCAAAATATCGCTTATGTCTATACTTTTCTCAAGTTTTTTCTTGCCATAGTTGTGGTGATTTCTATCTCAAACGAATATACCTATAAAACAATCAGGCAGAATGTAATCGATGGTTTGAGCAGGGTAGATTTTATTAAATCAAAATTGGCCACTATTCTATTGCTTTCTATCGGATCTACATTGTTGGTATTCCTTACTGGCTTGTTGACAGGCCTGATTTACACACCTAATGTGGAATTAGGAGAAATGTTCCAAGGCATACAATTTGTGTTTGGCTATTTTCTTGACCTGTTTGCTTACTTGGTATTGGCATTTCTGCTTACGGTACTGCTTAAAAGATCGGCACTGACCGTATTCATTTTGCTTCTGTTCTCACCCATAGAATATGCAATTACAGGCAACTTACCAGAGGCATTAGAATTTCTTATACCATACTTCCCACTGCATGCAATCAACGCTTTGATAGCATTTCCATTTAAGAAATATTGGTTTCAGGAGATACAGGATTATGTCGCATTGGAGGCTGTTGGCGTAGTGTTGGCTTACATTGCACTTTACATCTATGCTATTAAGGCAAAGCTTACAAAGAGCGATTTATAATATCAAAGTTTCAGAGTGGCGCCAAATTGGGCCACTTTGAAACCTTTTTCTATAATCAATTTATACTTTGCACTTTCAGAATCCAACGCTGGGTTGGTATGGTTAAAATGTATGAAATGGATCTTATTTCTCTCTTTAAGTGATAGAGGTTCAAAGAATGACATACTTTCAATTATGAACGGATGAGGTATCTCTGAAATGTCTCTATAATTTACTTCCTCATTGTCGTAAAACGTGGCATCAATAAAGGCATAATCAACCTTCTTGATTTCTTCAACTATGCTTTTCTTCCACTTATCCCATTTGTTGATGTCCGGAATAAACAGCACGTTTTTATTTGGTCCTTCGATTATATAGCCAACAGTTTCAGAGTATTCATCTCTGTGTGGAACAGTAAATGGTGTTACCCTCAAGTTAGATGTTAGTGCAACTGGAGTTTCGTTTTCCAATGGACGAATCTTGATATTACCATTTGTGACCAGCTGCTCCCAGGGGCCGTTTTGCTCTAGGAAATACTTCATTTTGGGCATTGCATAAACAGGTGCTTCTTTTGCTCCAAGTGCTTCTCTACCCAAATACATTAAGCCTGTATAGTGACCGATATGTGCGTGTGTTAGAAATATACCATCAGGGACATTATTTTTTGCATCTGTATTTTTGTTGAGTAGTTTGATCTGACTAGCAATGTCAGGAGTGGCCTCAAATAGATAACGCTTACTTTTGGAATGATCAACAACTCCAAGTGCAACAACTTTTCGTGTATTATCAGGCTTTTCAAACAAAGCGATGCAACAACTTTTTTCACAACCGATATGTGGTGAGCCACCATCCTGTATAGTTCCTAATACAACTAGTTCGACAGACTTTTCTTGTGACGATACTTGAAAAGCAGTTGCCAGGAGTAGTACACTTAAAAGTAATAATGGCTTAATCAGTTGCATCGTTGACAGATTGGGTTAAGAATTTCTCAAGATCTTGAATGAATTGCTTTCGTTCGACAAGTTCACTTACCGAGCCATTAAATGTTCTTATATCTCTGAGTTTAGGAAAACTCAATTTCCCATTCACATAGCTGTAAGATATCATTAAAACCAAATAATTTAAAATCAAGATCAAGTATTGTCCGACATTAGTTGTCGTAGGTACCAACCCGATCTTTTCAGCGGTTCTTTTATTGATAATATAAGAGGTGCCTTCAATAGGTTGGTCTTCAATGCGCTTCATCTCATAAGCTTCAATGAGATTTAAAAGGCCCCTCAGATAGCCAATGATTATGATTTTCTTCCTCAGGGTTTTGGGAAACTGATTGTTTAAGACAAAAACGTAATCGAATAGTGTCCCACCATGCAAGATGATTTTCTTTTTGGTGGTCTGAGTGATCAACAATGGAGATTGATACACTAATGTACCTTTAGTTATGCCTTTAGGAGTATCAAGAAATGGGGCAAAAAGAAGTACTATTAAAGGAACGAATATTGATAACAGGTATAATTGACTTACATATATCAGTGCAAAAGCGGCTAGTAATGTTAAAAAGAGAGCTGTAATTACTTTCAGATAATATAATTTCTGATGCTTTTCAGTCTTGTTATAAAAATTATGCGTTAGATTCATTAGCCCAAAAGTAGTAATGGTATTATGGTAAAAAAATATTTGAAACTCATAGATAAGCAGATTGCCAAGCTAGATGCTGAAGATTTCGATTTAGAGGCATGGAAGAGTTCGGCAGCTTACATTCTCAAAATGATCTTTGGAGCTGATGATCCCAAAATCAAAGAAATTGAAAGCCTTAAAATTGATTATAGCAGTTGGGCGTTGAGGGACGCTAGCTCAACCTATAGGCCTGAGGAAATGTGTAAAAAGAAGGGACGGGAGATCATGGAAATTGCCAAAGATGAACTGGACTTGAATGGGATAAGGCCAAAAGAAGCAGATTTAATGGTACATCTGAAAGAGCAATTAACAGAACAACAATTTGAAAAGCTCACTAAATCTAGTGAAGAATGTAAGGCAGTATTAAAGTCACTTAATAAAGATCAATTGATCAATCTGCTCCTTCCAGTAATTCAAAGCTGATGGTTTTGCCAAAAAATCCTTACAGCTGATAATTTATCAGTTTCAAGTCGGCTATCAGTTAAAACCTTAAAACCATTTTTTAAATAGAAGCCTAGTGGTGATAAATAGAGCTCTCCATTTGCCTTGTTATAACTGTCGTGGTCAATTACCCATCCTGAAAGGTCAACTTCAGTATTTGATTTAGCTTGGTTTAACATTTTACTTCCCCACCCTTTATTTTTAACCGATCGGTCAAGGAGCATAGCAAACCAGCGAGAGTCATCTCTATCAAATTCAAAATACCAGCCTTTTACAATATCACCATCCTTAAGTAATATGTGCTTTTGATTAATTAAAGGTTTTAGGTATGTTTCAAAAGCAGCTAAATCGTTATGTTGTAACTGTATAGGATACTCATTATTCCAGATAGAAAACAAGAATTGTTTTGAATTAGGATCAAGCTCTTTGACTTCTATCAGTTTCAAAATCAATCAATTTGTACCGAATAGTATTCCAATACTTATCTCAAGGCCGGTAAAATCGACTTTGGAGTCTGCATAGTCTACCGTTCTTGTTTCGAGTGGTCCTGCCATTGGCCCACCTGTATAGGTGCCGTTTAACCCAATGTCTGCGTCTCCAATAAAATAGTTACCTTCAAGCGAAAGTCCCCATTGCCTGGTCACATGTACTACATACTCTGCCCCAAAAAAGAAGCCCAGGCCTATGCCATGGTCGTGGTTAAAATCAGCATTGGCAACTGCCCAGCTTTCAGCTTCCCTGATGGCTTTATCAATATTTCCGTAGTTCAGTTTATTGGCAAATCCATAAAACCCAAAGCCACCGCCTTTAATCCTAAACTCCTGAACATTACCCTCAAACTCAAGCACAAGTTCCAGAGGCACCATTATCGTAAAGTTTGGTCCTAAAAGTGGTTCTTTGCTCTCAAAGTCCTCAATGTCTTTGATATTGAGGCCCGCCATACGGTATAGAGAAAATCCCGTTTGCAGTGCGAAGAATCTCCCAACATCGACTCCCACACCTCTTATAGAAAATGGACTTACCGGGGTGGAGACATAGCCATTTTTAGGAACAAAATACGAAAAAGAAAGCCCGACTTCTTGTGCATTGCTGTGGCAAACACCTGCAACCAATAAAAAAAAGATAATAATATACCGCTTACATGACTTAAACTTCATCATAAATAGTTCGTTTGGTTATTTTGGGTTTAGATTGATAACTTCCCAAAAATCAATCAGATGTTGAATATAACAGAAAATAAATGAAGACATTATTTAAAAGCCTGTCAATTTTACTGATCACCTGTTTGGCTGCTTGCACTGGCAAGGAGCAAAAGGTGTCGGCAGATATGGTGATTCAGGGTGGCACCATATATACCATGAGTCAAGAGCAACCTAAAGCTGAAGCAGTTGCCATTGTGGATAACAAAATAGTTTATGTGGGAGATGTGGCTGGAGCTGAAAATTGGATCGATGAAAATACGCGTATTGTTGAGCTTAACGGCAATACACTTACACCTGGTTTTATAGAAGGTCATGGACATTTTATGGGGTTAGGTGAGAATGAGTTGAATGTTGATCTGCTCGAAGTGAAAAGTTACGATGAGCTTTTAGATAAGGTAAAAGTCGCTGTTGATGCGGCAAAACCAGGTCAGTGGATTACCGGTCGTGGCTGGCACCAAAGCAAATGGGATCCACAACCAGAGAAAATGATCAAAGGTTTCCCTACGCATGACCGTTTAAGTGAGATATCTCCAAACAACCCAATTTATTTGAAACATGCCAGTGGACATGCAGCTATGGCAAATGCAAAAGCCATGGAAGTCGCTGGTGTATTACCGATGTCAACAGAGAGCTTAGAAAATCTTGAAGTAGAGGGAGGCGAAATCATACGAGATGAATTGGGCAACCCTACAGGAGTGTTTAATGAAACGGCTCAAGGTCTTATAGCAAAGCATATCCCTGAAACAACTGATGAAAGAAATAAACAAGCATATAAACTTGCGGTTGAAGCGTGTCACAGAAATGGTATTACGAGCTTTCATGATGCCGGTATAGGAAGAGAAACAATAGCATTGTATAATGAGATGAGAGCTAAAAACCAAATGGGCGTAAGATTGTATGCCATGCTTACAGGCTGGGATAGAGAGCTGTTGGAAGAATGGTATGCCAGAGGTACGATGGTCGATACTGCACACTGGTTTACTATAAGGTCAATAAAGCTTAATTGTGACGGAGCTTTAGGTTCGAGAGGTGCATGGCTTTTGAAAGAGTACACGGATAGACCCGGGCACTTTGGACATGAGACCTTACCCATGGAATTTGTTGCAAAAACGGCCAACAAAGGGTTGAAGAATGGGTTTCAAGTATGTGCTCATGCGATTGGTGATCGTGCAAACAGAGAAATTTTAGATCGTTATGAAAAAGCTTTCGAGGCTAACCCTAAGCTGGCAGAAGATCACAGGTTCAGAATTGAGCATGCACAACACCTGCATCCGGAAGATATACCGAGATTTGCTGAGTTAGGAGTGATACCTGCAATGCAGGCCATTCATATGTCTTCTGATAGGCCATGGGCCATTGATAGGTTAGGAGAAAAGCGAATTGTGGAAGGAGCCTACATGTGGCAGGCATTGTTAGAGTCAGGCATTCCGATTGTAAATGGTACAGATGTGCCTGTAGAACCAGTTGACCCAATCGCCAGCTATTATGCCAGCGTAACCCGACAAACGCTAAAAGGTACTCCGGAGGGTGGTTATGAGCCAGCCCAAAAGATGACAAGAGAGCAGGCGCTTAGATCATACACACTTGATGCAGCTTATGGAGCTTTTGAAGAAGACATAAAAGGATCTGTGGAAGTAGGTAAACTTGCCGACTTTACCGTTTTCTCACAGGATATAATGCAAGTGCCCGACAACGAGCTTTTAGATACTGAGGTGGTCATGACTTTTGTTGACGGAGTTTTGGTGTATCAAAAAGACTAAACTTGTTTTATCGTCAAATATTAATGATCTTAAATGCGCAATTCAATTAACCTAGATATGAA
This sequence comes from Fulvivirga sp., assembly GCA_965227525.1. Taxonomy (GTDB): domain Bacteria; phylum Bacteroidota; class Bacteroidia; order Cytophagales; family Cyclobacteriaceae; genus Fulvivirga. Next base: position 1,983,068 of record OZ245762.1, read on the forward strand.
ACAAATGAATTTAATAGGATGCCTAATTCTGGCGTCTGTAATGTTTATCACTGCTTGTGAGTCTAATAAGGCCTCTGAAGAAACAAATGATTCGACAGAAGCAGCAAACGAAGAGCAGGTAGAAGAAACAGAAGAGAATAAGGACGATGCTCCAATTGCCAGCCCGAGAAATAGAAGCGAAGGAACCATTGATGGCGTTAATGTAGTCATAGACTATGGCTCACCGGCAGTAAAGGACAGGAAAATATGGGGAGGTTTAGAAGAATATGGAGTAGTCTGGAGAGCAGGTGCCAATGAAACAACCGCAGTGGAGTTTGGCAGTGATGTGATGATTGACAATACTTTAGTGAAAGCTGGTAAATATGGAATTTATATGATTCCAAATGAAAATGCAGACTGGATTGTAATTTTTAATACAGATTGGGATCGAGAAAAGCATGGCTCCTGGGGAGCATATAATTATACTGAAGATAATGATGTAGTGAGAATAGAGGTGAGCCCAGAATGGTCTGAGGAAAATCAAGAAAGATTAACATACACTGTTGAAGCTGATGGACTAGGCTTTGCCTGGGAAAAAGCACGACTCAAAGTGCCCGTTAGTAAGGCATCAGCAGAGTAAATCTTATAATAGAATGAATATTCAAACCGCTTGGCAATTGTTAAGCGGTTTTTTTGCTTAAATATATGATAAACATAACTGTACCTACCCTCATACTTAATGAAGCAAGGTGCCGGCATAACATTAAAGTTATGACGGACAAAGCTCATAGCCACGGCATCAAACTAAGGCCACATTTTAAAACACATCAATCGCTTGAAATAGGTAGGTGGTTTAGAAGCGAGGGTGTAACGGCAATTACAGTCTCTTCAGTTAAAATGGCTCAGTATTTTGCTTCAGACGGTTGGGAAGAAATTACAATAGCATTTCCCGTAAACATCAGACAAATTGATACAATTAATGAGCTTGCAAGAAAGGTAAAGCTCAATCTATTGGTTTCAAGTCTGGCAACACCAGTTTTATTAGAAAAAGAATTAAAAGAAGCGGTTGATGTTTACATTGAGGTCGATTGTGGTAGTAACCGTTCTGGCTTTAGATACGATAATATAGATGAATTGAAAGCGGCAAAGGAAGCCATAATTAAGGCTCCATTATTAAACCTGAAAGGCTATTACTCACATGCAGGTCATACTTATAGTGCCAGGTCAAAAGATGATATTTTACGTATTTCAAAAGAGGCCAAAGAGAATTTTCTTAGCCTTCGACAAATTGATGGTGACAATTTGGAGTTTTGCTGGGGTGATACACCATCTTGTAGTGTTTGGGAATCCTTTGAAGGCATAAACGCACTAAGCCCTGGAAATTTTGTCTTTTATGACGTTATGCAGACTCAGATAGGAGCATGTGGGTATAAAGATATTGCTGTGGCACTTAGTTGTCCGGTAGTTTCTAAAAAGAAAGAAGTATTGGAAATTTGTGTCCATGGGGGTGCCATTCATTTTTCAAAAGATTCTCTTGAGGTAGATGGGCAAACAATTTTTGGAGTGCCTGTGGCTCATGACACTTGGGAGCCTCTCTCGGGAGCTTTCGTTCGTGCAGTTTCACAGGAGCACGGCATTGTGAAGCTATCGCCTTCAGACTACAAAAAATATGAGGTGGGGGATGTTATGTATATTTTACCGATACACTCGTGCTTGACTGCCGAAGCAATCGGTGGTTATATGACTGCCCAAGGTCAGTTAATTGGACATATGTCAAAAAAAAGCCGTGATTAAACACGGCTTCTGGTTATTTTAAATACTTCTGTACTTTCTTTTTTAAATGACTTCTGTCTGAAGTAATTGATGGGTCACTAAATATTTTTGATGATAACTCTCCAATTACGCCTTTTTTATATCCCAGACGGTTGGCTATATCTTCACAAAATACGATTTCACTTTTAAATACCTGCCCGTCAATTTTCATAAGCTGTACAATATTGTATAAGTACTCGAACTTCTGATCATCGGTTAATGTATTCATATCTCCGATCGGTCTTTTTGGGTTTTTCAACATCTCTTCTATTTCTTCTTTGCTTAACCCATTAGACTGGCCAATCATTTTAATAAGCCTAGCTTCTTTTTCAGCAACTTCATTGTCACTCGCAGCTAGTTGTATCAGTATGTTTAATTGTTCCTTAACCATTTTTAATGATTTATTATTACAATGCTTTTATTTACTTTATGCTAAAGATATCAATAATGTCGAACCAATATAATCAAATTTTTGATAAATATAATATCACTTTACAAATGGAAGAATGTCCAGATTGATGGTTTGAACTTATAAGTGTAAGGCGTTTAAATAAATATTCTAACTTCGATGCAACTGTTGCGTAACAAGTATGTCTTTATATTGTAATTTATATATCAGGTAAATTTTATTAGGATGAAAAGTATGAGATTGATAATGATAGTACTGGCTGTATTTGTGACAGGCCTAATTAGTGCACAAGATACAGAAGAACGAAAAGTGAGTTCATTTGAAGAAATTAGAGTTTCGCAGGCAATTACAGTTTATTTAAAGCCGGGTTCAAGCGAAAAGGTAAGAGTTGAGGCACGTGGAATATCGCTCGATGAAGTGCTTACTGATGTTTCTGGCTCCAGACTGAAGATTCATTTAGATGACGGTAATCATAAAAACCATTCTGTAAAAGTATATGTGACATATAAAAACCTTTCAGGAATAACTGCTAGTTCTGCATCTGGTGTTTTTTCAGAAGGTGTGATAAAAGGTGATGATTTAGACATATCAGTTTCTAGTGCTGCAGATGTTGAAGTTGAAGTGGATGTTACTGAATTGGAGGTGAGCGTCTCAAGCTCGGGAGATCTTGAAGTTTCTGGCAGATCTAAATATTTGACGATAAGTGCAAGCAGTGCTGGGGGTGTCGATGCTTATGACCTCGATGCCAGCATAGTAAAAGTGAGAGCGAGTAGTGCTGGCAGTGCAAAGGTTAGTGCCAGTGAGGAGTTGGATGCACGTGCCAGTAGTGGTGCCAGTATTCGATACAAGGGAAGCCCAAGTAAGTCGCAAACGGATAGTAGTAGTGGGGGTTCGGTTAGAAAATCAAACTAAAGAATGGGTGGGTCTTCTGGTCCACTTTTTTCTTATATGTTAAATGGAGTTCTTATTCTCTCTTCCTGAAGATTTAGTTCCAGATTCAACAGCGCATTATTAAAATTCCGTGAATAGGAAGCATCAACCCGTTTCCTAACTCTTATTTTCCAGTTGTTATTTTTTAGAGAAAAGTTGATCATTATTCTGATTTTTTGGCATAAACGGAAAACCAAGTCCCTTTGTTCCAAAAATTTTAGCAGTCAATTGTCAAAAGACGACTAAGTTTATGTTTAATTGTGTTTGAGAAACGATAGTAACCAACGGATTATTGAACAAACTAAGTCAAAAATTAAAGGAGCGGTTGGTAAACCCGGTTATAAGGTTTCTCAAACAAGGGATGTCTCCTCTAAAACTATCATTGTGTATTGCTATAGGCTTTGTCCTGGGCCTTTTTCCTGTGGTTGGTGTTACTAGTATTCTTTGTGCATTAGTGGCCGTTATATTCAGACTCAATATGGCCGTTATCCAACTGATTAATTACTTTGTCTACCCTCTACAACTATTACTAATCATCCCTTTGATCAAATTTGGCACCTGGTTGTTTGATATTAATCCGATGCCCTATACCCTTGATCAGATTTTGGAAATGGTGCAGCAAAATACCTGGGAGGCTTTTGAAAAACTATGGCTTTCTGCTCTTTTAGGGATTGCCACCTGGGGCATAATTATTGTCCCCCTGGGCCTGTTGCTCTTTATTATTTTAAAAATAATATTAAATCGGGTGAAGATTCCAGGCGTAACTAACGTTGATTGAAGTCATTGTATAACACCTGCATGTAGGCTTTGCCCATTTCAAGATCTTTTTGAGATTCGATACCCTCTTTGCGCAGATATTTACCTCCGGTGTTATTGTAAACTACGGTCGTGCCATCATTTAAATACCCAAAACCATTATTAAAAACGAAAATTGCAAAATCGTCATACTCACTGTTTAAAATATCGTTGCTAAACTTAAAGTTGGGATCAGGCTTATCCAATTGAGCTAAAACAGTGTTAGCAATATCTGTTTGGTTGGCGTAAGAATGGATTACAGTATCTTTAGCATCTATTGCTCCACCTAACCATAGCATTGGTATTTTAAATCGATTAGGGTTATCAATTCCGTGATTGTCGGGCATACCATGTCCATGGTCAGCTGTGATGATTACCCATGTGTTTTTCCACCAGTCTGTTTGTTTGGCTTTCGTTATAAATTCACCTAGGCTTTTATCAGTATAGTAGGCTGAATTCAAAAATTGTGACACCTCATCCTCACCCTTTATTACCGTTTCCATAGGCACTGTAAAGGGCTCATGACTACTTTGAGTCATCATAATTTTGAAAAATGGAGAGTCCATTGCATTAGCCTCTTCTAAAAATCTATTGAAAACAAAGTGGTCATGCACCCCCCATTTGGAAGTATTAAGTGAATCTGGCCAATCTTTACTATGTGTGACATGGTCAAACTGTGCATTGGTGAGGTATGATCTGAAGTTGGCATAATCAATATTATAGCCATATGTAAACCCTGTATGGTAGCCCAATTGCTTAAGATTTTTATTGAGATACGGTAATGATTGAGTTTTCTTTGGAAACTTGATAATGGAGCTTTTTGGCTGTGTCGGGTAGCCGTTAAGAATAGAAATTATACCCTTGTCAGTGCGATCTCCTGAAGAGTAAAAGTTGTCAAACAATATGCCCTCTTTCACCAACTCATTGATGTTAGGAGTTATGCCTGGTTTGCCTCCAAGAGGCTCTATAAACCTGAAGGTATAGCTCTCAAGTACAATAATCATAACATTGGGCCTCTCATTATTGATTATCTTTGGTGTACCACCATGAGTATCATACAGGTCAGAAAAATAGGCTTGAGTTTTTGCAGGATCAAAATAGCCCTCTGGGTATTTAAGACGGTTAAGCTTGTTTAATGCATACCCTGTATTCCAAATTACATTTACAGCTGCATGATTGGCAAACAAATTGGAATCATGAAAATATACTGTGCCCGAATTGATAGGGGCCACTCCAGTAGTGCCTCGAATGGGTGCAATGAGACAGCCGGAAATGATTAACATCACCAGACTTGCTTTCCAGTTACTGGCCTTCAGATTTTTTACTTTTGGGGAGACAATTTTTAAGTAGATAAAACCAAAAAGTGAAAAGAGAATTAGCCAGAAAATTACTAAAATAATTGTTGTTAAAGGGTCACCTGATCCGGCAGCTTCCTTGCCTAAATACATAAGCGGAGTGGCATCTAACCTAAACTCCCAATGCTTGTACAGCTCGAGGTCTGCAACAACGATAAAACTCGCCAAAAATAAAATTACACCAGTGTATACCTTCAATAAAATGTCCTGAATATGTCCTCTGAAAAATGAGCCAATAATGAATAGAACACCAGGAATAAGCATCAAATACCCAGTCAAGGACAGGTCGAGACGCAGGCCGTGCAAATTAATCAGCAAGACATCTGTAAAAGCCAATTCGCTGGTATTATCAAAATGGTAAATCAGAAAAATAATACGTGCTACTACACAAAATACAACCCAATATAGTCCGTATGTTAGAAATGCTTTTATCCTCGATTGCATAGCTCAATTTTATAGGCTGCAAAGTAAGGTTTAAAATGATTTTAAAGCAAATGAGTATTTACTTCCTGAGTAATGAGTAAAGTTCTTCAGGGCTATGAATGATGAAATCTGGTGTTTTATCTTCCAGTATTTCTGCCGTATGAAAACCCCAAGTGACTGAGGCTATTGCAATGCCACTCGCTTTTGCAGCTTCTATTTCTCTGGTTTCATCTCCAATGAGTAGAACTCTTTTTTTCTGAAGACTTTCCTTTTTAATAAGGTTGTTAATTACAGTATGCTTTTTGAAAAGACTAATCCCGGTGGCGTGAAAACTGAAACAATTTTGGATTTTAAATTTTGTGAGAAATTTTTCAAGATTTCTCATGGAGTTTGAAGTTATGATTCCCATTTTATAATTACGACTCAGCTCTGGCATAATCTCCACTATACCCGGAAAAGGCTTTAACTCATGAATATGTTTAGAAAGTCGTCTTCTAAAACTATTGGCAATGAGTGGTAGCTTAATAAGTGAAATTCCTATTGCCTTTATGGCATCTTGAGTCGGTTGATTTCTGTAATTGGCAAGATCTTCCTGATCCTTAATTTTTTTATAACCATATTTTGCAGCCAAAGTGTTGGAGATTGTGATTCCAAGCTCCATGGTGTCAGCAATAGTGCCGTCAAAGTCAAAAATTAAGGTATCTATATCTTCAATGGCTCTCGTCAATGGCCTCACGTTTTACTATTTTCGGATAAACGATATTAAGCGCTCGGTTGAGATGATTTTCATCATCAATTTCACACCAGGCTAAATCATCTACCTTGAGTATGAAAATAGGCTTTTTGATTGAAATGCCTACGAAAGTATCTTCATAATGTATTGAGAAGTCGCCCTGATTGTAAACAGAGCTTGCATATTCACACATTATGTGAAAGGTATCACGGCTGATTTTATTGATTCCGACCAGTTCTCCACTTATATGGTTAATGTCTTCTGTAGCCTTAGACATATTATTGAGGTTCTGATCTGCGTCAGCCTCTATGTAGACTTCATCGTTACTGTTCGTTTTTCCACTGGCCAAAATGGTATCTTGATGACTGTCATTAATAATTACAGAAAGTGCCTGCTTTTCGTATAGTAAGTCTGCCTCAAGTAATAAAAAGTCCTCATTGATATGATCTCTAAGGTTGAAAAGCGTATACATGCTACCCGTGTTGGCATACTCTGCATTACGAACGGTAGAGATCATTGGGTACTTTGATCTAAGCTGGTCGAAGTGCTCATTTAAGTATCCTGTGCCAATTACTATTTTTTCAATACCCGCTGCGATTAGCTTTTCGATGGACCGTTCGATCAGCGACTGATTGCCTATGGTGAGAAAGGCTTTTGGCTGTTCTTTTGTGCGCTCCCCGAGCCTGCTACCAAGGCCTGCTGCTAGTATTACTGCCGTTTTTATCCTCATGAATTAGCCAGGTGATTCATTAAACGTTCTTTTACTTCATGTGGCTTGATGGTCGGACGGCCCAAATCTTTTGGTGATCCTTTAGCAATCTGGAGATGTATAAATGTACAGGTTGGATTATTTTTCCATTCCACAATATGATCGTTAAACTCCGAAAGCGTGGCCGCTTTGATACTTTTAGTATATCCTGATGATGCCGCAATTGTCGCAAAATCTATGTTGTGAGACACTGTTGCCTGGCCGCCAGTAGAGTCATGCGTGTTGTTGTCTAGTAAAAGGTGAAGCAGGTTTTTGGGTGAATAATATGCGTTAGTAGCAAAAGCACCTAACCGCATGAGTGCAGCTCCATCTCCGTCAATAGCAACAATTTGTTTGTCAGGCCTTGCGATAGCCAAGCCAAGAGCCATTGCGCTAATACAACCCATTGAACCAACCATATATAGGTTATTGGGGAGGTCTTCAACTTCAAAAAGTTCTCTACCACACTTACCTGTAGTGGCCAGAAATATGGCATCAGTCCGAAGGCTGTTTATTATTTTTTCAAGCGCTTCAGTCCTGGAAGGTAGCGTTGATTGTGAATTTGATTGCACAAGTGCTTCGTTGCTAACTTTTTTTAAATTTTGTTCTTTAAGAGCAACTTCACCAAACGTCCCTTTCTTTACAACAAAGAAAAAAGTTTCATTATTTTCAATACAGGCATTAGCTCTTTGTAGCTGTTCTCTGGCCTCTGCAATATCACTAGAAAGGTATTCCCACTTTACTTGCATCAGTGAGAGCATTTCACTTGTGATCTGGCCCATCAACTCATGTTGAGGCTCATCATTAATTCCTTCTTCACCACGCAAACTCACAAAGCCTAATACAGGTAACTTAAAAGTATAGTTTAGTGAAGTTAGAGGTGAGGTAGCATTGGTAAGCCCTGAATTTTGCATGAGTACAACTGACTTTTTACCACCTAAATAGGCACCAGCTGATGTCGCCACCGCGTCACCTTCGTTGGCGGCCATTACATATTCACAATCATTGATCGCATAATTGATCAAATACTTTAAAAAAGAGCAAGGTACTCCACTGTAGAATGAAAAACCTAAACTTTTTAACTCGTCACCAAAGGCTTTAGTCTCAATCATGGTTAAAGTAATAGTTTTCCCGCATTTTGAAAATCAACAAGAGTGTCAATGTCTAGCCATGCACCACTGATATATTTCACAGCAATGGGATGATCTTTAGCAATTGCGTTGAAAAGATCAGTACAAGTCATTTTATTAAAGTCCTCTTCCTCGCTTAGTTTATCCAGTGTATTTTTCACAACAGCCGCACCATGTTTATTCACCTTCCATAGCCCGATAAACTCTCCATTAATATTTTTCTTCTTCATATCTGAAGACATTTTTTTGAACATCGCTGTACCTCGGAAGTTTTTTCGACTATACTTTTTGCTGGCTTTTACAAAATCTTTGTCCTCCCCACTTTTTTTACAGTCTGCGTCTACTACAAGAGTGATATCATTATTATCGTTGAGAAGTTCATGTAAAACAAATTGCTTAAACATGATGTCGCCATAACTTATAACGGTATTGTCTTGTATGGCGTCTTTAGCCAAATATAACGATGCCAACTCCTTTGTTTCAGCGTGCTTATCATTGTCAATAGTTTTGATATTATTGAGCCTTACTTTCTCCTTTCCAAAACCACGCACTACGGTAATATCCTTAATACCCATTTGGTTAAACTCTTCTACCTGAGTGGCAAGCAACGATTTACCATTAACTTCCAGCATTGTTTTTGGTGTATCTTTGGTAAGATCCCCCAATGATCCCTGACTGGCAGCTAATATTATGTTGTTGACAGTTTTTCCAGTAGTAGGCAGGTATTTTTTCTCAGCATCCTTTAGTTCGTCTGCCCCCTGGAGTCTGAAAATTTCACCAACACTTACGATGTTAGATTCTACATTAATTAAGGACTCTTCTTTAAGAATGCGACTTGTAGTTTGCTGCATGGCCTTTATTGAGGTGCGCATATTGTGGTTGGCCCAAATCACCATATTGATACCCAAGTCACGAAAGTGATCAGTTGGTGTGGTGTAATATTTAGTGGGTACTATTACCACAGGACACCTATTCCCCCAGGCTTTCATAAATGCATCAACATCGTCAGAATTTGCTTTTTTACTGTGGCACAATATTGCATCGGCCCCAGCTTCGTGGTACGCTTCAGCTCTTCTTAATGCCTCATCTAATCCCCAGCCAGCAATAAATGCTTCAAGCCTTGCTACTACACAAAAATCATCATCCAACTGTGTGTCTTTGGCAGCCTTAATTTTACCGCTAAATTCATCGATATCAGCCAATGGTTGATTTTCTCCACCAATGAATGAATTGGTTTTAGGGAATAGTTTATCTTCAATACATACAGCAGCAATATCTCGTTGCTCTAATTTTCTCACCAACCTACGCATGTTATTGAAATTGCCATAGCCGGTGTCTCCGTCAAGTAAAATGGGGATTGAGGTCGCATCGCTCATGAATTCTAATACATCTAACACCTGCGTCCATGAGGCTTCATTATTGTCGCGCACGCCAAGTGCTGCTGAAATCGAAAGACCGCTACCCCAGATTCCTTTGAAGCCCGCATCTTCTACAATTTTAGCCGACATACCATTATGGGCTTCCATTATAAACTCGAGCTGATCGGAGTGCAGTAAATTTTTAAATTGAGTTGTTTTCTTCATTAATATGAGTCATTCTCTGCTTAGGCAACAAAGATAAAATTAATTACATGCGTTCTTATAAATAGGGAAATAAATAAGGTTACAAATGGATGTGAGTTATATTTTATTTTTATTTGCAAGCGTTTATGAGGGCCTACCAATATAGATGTAAAGACCATTCGCTTATTACCCCGATTTTTAAAAAGGTGTTTGTAGAGCCCATTATGGTGCTTATGCCTTGGGCGATCCCTGCCAATATAATCACTATCGTATCAAACTTGTTGATGTACGTGGCGCTCTATTTGGCTATTAATAAAGAGGTTTTAGGGGAGTTAAATTTCTTGGTGATACCTGCTCTATTTATTCTTTATTTAATTGGCGATCATCTGGACGGTGCACAAGCTAAGCGTACGGGTACTGGTTCTGCTTTAGGTGAATTTTGTGATCATTATTTAGATGCCTTCAACAATGGTATTTTAATGTACTGCCTTTTTAGTTTGTACAACGTAACTAATGTTTGGTTAATTGCTGCCTTACTTCTTACCTCATACCTTGCCCATGTTATTGTTTTTTATGAGCAGTATAAAACCGGTTGGATAATTTTTGAAAAACTGGGTTCGTTAGAAGGTGTGATTTTGAGTGCCGGTATTATAGTGGCTTCTTATTTTGAACCTGTGCGCCTGTTTTTCAGCAGTACATGGCTTTTCGATTTATCAGTTTTTGAATGGTTTTTAGTATTCACTGCCATAGGGGGTATCTGGACTTTTATAATCACTGCCAAGCGAATACCACATATCACATATGGCTTGTGGCTTTTTACTGTCACTACACTGATAATCAGCATTTTTTCGGCACTTATGTTTGGTGTATTGGGCATGACTATCATAGTTACACTTTACTCTAGCTGGTATATAGGCAAACTGATGAAAGGTCATCTCGTGGACGGGATAGAGCCAAGCCCGGGGCTTTTTTCTCCACTTTTTATTATTGCGGCATATATGATTGAAAGTATAATGCCATCAAATACATTGCTGATTTTGGCTGCTTACATAGGTATAAATATTATTTTACTAGTTTATCGAACATTTAATGCCCTTAAAACCCATTGGGTATGGATAAACCCTCCGAAAATATGAAAGAAGTAAAAAGAAAAATATTATTAAATCCTGGCCCTGCAACAACTACTGATACGGTAAAGAACGCCATGGTTGTTGAAGATATCTGTCCGCGTGAGAAAGAGTTTGGTCAATTACTGGAGAGTATAAAGAAGGATATTGTCAAGGTCGTGCATGGTGGTGAGGATTATACGGCAGTAATGTTTGCAGCAAGTGGTACTGGCGGGTTAGAGGCAGTTATTACCTCCGCTATTCCCAAAGGCAAGAAACTTTTGGTTGTGGAAAATGGAGCCTATGGCACACGAATGGTTAAAATGGCTGGCATTTTTGGAATTGATGTGGTCAGGTATGAGTTACCTTATGGTGAGTATCCTGATGTGCAAACAATAGATGATCTACTAAAAAACCATAAAGAGGTAAGTCATCTCGCTGTAGTTCATCACGAGACTACCACAGGTATGCTAAATCCTGTTCAGGAAATATGTGATATAGCCCATAGCCACAATGTAGAAGTTATAGTTGATTGTATGAGCTCTTACGCAGGCATACCAATTGACATTAAAGAATGGGATGCTGAATATTTAGTGTCTTCTTCTAATAAATGTATTCAGGGCATGGCCGGAATGGTATTTGTAATTTTTAAAGAAGCGCTTTTAGAAAAAATTAAATATACCAATAGATCATTTTATTTTGATATTTATAATCAACATGTTGGTTTTGAAAAATCTGGGCAGATGCAATTTACACCACCAGTGCAGGTGGCTTATGCGCTAAGACAAGCCATTGATGAGTATTTTGAAGAAGGCGAAAAAGGTCGTTGGAATCGATATCAAGAAAATTGGGAGGTATTATCTAAAGGCCTCAAGGAGTTAGGGTTTACATTTTTGTTGCATGATGAGCATCAGTCAAAAATATTGTTAGCAGTGATTGAGCCTCTGCATGACAATTATAGTTTTGATGAAATGCATGATTATTTTTATGAAAGAGGGTTTACAATTTACCCAGGAAAAGGTGCCACAAAAAGTACATTTAGGCTATCTGTATTGGGAGATTTGCACATAGATGATATCAGAGGATTTTTATCAGTGATGAAGGAGTATCAAAGCACACTGGATGGTTAATTTTCTTTTATAACCAATGGGATTCTAATGGTAAAATGAGAGTATTCATAAACGGTACTTGATGCTTCAATTTCACCGCTTATTTTTTCTAGAGCCAATCGTGTGATATAGAGGCCCAACCCACTTCCCTTAGACTGGTCAGAGCCTCTAAAAAACATTTCATATATCTTATTAAGATGCTCTTCTGCAATACCAATACCATTATCCGCTATTTGAAAATAGAAGTTACCATTTTCTTCATAACATTTGATGTTTATTTCATGGTCGACATCTTTTTTTCTAAAAATTAAGGCATTTTCTATCACATTCTCCAGAATGATTTTTAACAAGTATTTATCCGTGTGTAAAGATAATTTCTCTTGAATGTCAAAGCTATACTTGGTTCCATGGTCTAGGAATTTTACAGCATTTCTTATTTCACTCAGCAAAAATGGAATGTCAATCGTCTCTAATACTACTTCTTTATTCATAATCTCATAGGCATGACTTAGCTTGGATAATAACCCCTGCATGTCCAAAGCTGCATGTTCTATGAGATCGTAGTATTTCGTATTGGAGGCGCCTTTATCCTCTAGTTTTGCCAGAGATGTAAGTCCATGTATCCTACTTATTGGGCCTTTTAGGTCATGTGAAGCTCGGTATACGAAAGTATCCAGCTCTTTGTTTGTCTTCTTCAGTTTTAATAATGTTGTTTTTATTTTTTGGGTTCTTTGTTCTACTTTATTCTCCAGATGGCTGTTTAACTCTTTAAGCTTTTCGTTAATTGTGAGTATCTCTTCTTGTGATTGTTGTAACTCAGAGTTTTTCATTTCGATTTCATCTTTCTGACAGCTGATCTCACCATACTGAGTTTTAAGTAATTGGTTTTGTTTTTCAATTTCCTTTTTCTGACTGATAACCTCAAATGTTCTGTCTGCCACTATTAACTTTAATTTTCTGCGTTGCATCCTGACACGATATGTATATGCAAGGCTTATAAACCAAATAAAGAGAATACTTAATAATGCAAATCCTATGTATGCCCATGAAGTTTGGTACCATGGAGGAAGAATTGTGAATTCATAAGTTGCGGTACGACCTATTGTGTCATAAATGTTCTTTGACTTCACCATGAACGTATAGTCACCGGCTGCTAGGTTTGTATACTCTTTTTTGGTCTCAGTACTCCATTTAGACCAGGTCTGATCGTTGTTTTTTAAGTAGTAGCTGTATTGATTTCTATCATAAGCTTCAAAACTTGTGCAAGTAAAATGAAAGGTGAAGTTATTTTGCTCAGGATCAAAAGTAAATTTAAATTCATCTGGCTGCTCTAGTGTAAGAGAAGGAAACATCTGGCCTGCCTTCTGATCTGAATAATTGCCATGAAAGATTGTAGAATCATTGACTTCAACTTGATTGACTATAGAGTTAAACTCAAAATCGATGTTTTTAATTGAACTCTTGTCATACCTGAAAAGTCCATTGCTAGCCATAACCCAAATGACACTATCTGTATCTTTAAAGTTAATAATTTCACCAAATTTCGGGCGAGCAAACCTTCTTCCTATATATTTATACTGAGACTCAGCGGAATCATATGAAATTTCTTCCATTGAAAAGGTATTGCCATTCCTGATGCCAAGGAGCAAGTTATTATTTTCTGATGTTGCGACTTCGGTATAAGTAAGATCGAAACCTTCGATAGGTACAAACTTATTTTTTGAATTTATGTATTGGTAGAGGTGCCGTTTTGTGGAGGCAAATACCTCTTTGCCAATTTTGGTAATTTTTATTTCATTAGCACCTTTGAGATAATCATGTAAGACAGGACCAAGATTAGATTCTAGTTTCTTATTAAATTGATAAACACCTACTGTTTTTGAGGCTATCCAGATATCATTTGCCGTTTCGAGTATCCCACTAACAAACATGTCTTTTTCTTGAAAGAATATAGACGATTTATATTCACCATTTGAAAGTTGTTTTAATCGCACTATACCCTCATTTTGGCTGTGGTGTAAATAAGTTCCATTATTTAGACGAAACAACATTGACCCACCTTCACCAATTTTTATATTCACCTTACCGTTATATTCGAACAACCCCTGTTGTGATAAGATTAATAAAACCTCTTCATTCTTATGATTTAATTTGCTTTGAAGCCCCCATATTTTTTGATTGGATATCTTTTTAACATGCTCATGTTCAATTTGAAATAATCCCTCAGAAGAACCTACATAAGTTTTTCCATCAAAGTTTACGATACTTCTTATGGCACCTTGAAGTCCAGTTTTTTCAGAATACCATTTCCATGGAGATGCGACTTCAATCATAGAAAGACTACCAATCGAGGCTACCCAAATGTTTTGTTGGTCATCTTCTGCGATTTGTTTTATTACATTTGACTTTAATCCGTTGCCGGTATTTATTGTCTCTATAATTTGAAACTTATCATTTAAAATATAGATACCACTGTTGATAGTTGATAATGCATAGGATTTACTTGGGCCGCTACTTAATTTAATAAAGCTAAATACTTTCTTATCCCTTAAAATATTTTCAGTTCCTGTATTGGCACTTCTCATATTTACTCCATCATATATCAAAGCCCCCTTTTCTGTTGTTACAATTAAAGTTTCATTTTTTAAACTATCCATGAAAATTAACCTTCCTAGATTAGTGTCATTAAAAATAACGTCTGCTTTGCCATTATTTATTTCTACGAGGCCTATTTTTGACTGAAGACAATAAACTTTATCCCCTAGTGTTATAAGTTTACTTTGGAAAGGATTAAGAGTGTCTGAAAGAGTGTGTACATTACCTCCATCCCAATTATATATGGCTTTTTTTGTATAAAAGGAAAGTCCTTTGCTTGTAGTAGTGATGCTCCAGATAATTTCAGAATCAAAGTTTATAAACGCAGAGTCACTTCGTGATGAGCTAACTATCTGATCTTTAATTGAAATATATTTAAGAGAGCCATTTCTACTGGCAGTGAGATAGCCGATGTCGCCCGGAGAGCCAATTAGAATTGAACCGCTGAATGTGTCCAGAGAAAAAGCAGAACTAATTCCATCATTAAAGTGGGCCCATCTTCCGTTATATTTAAGAATGCCCTCTAAATTTCCTATGAATATGCTTTTTTGTTGACTTTGTAATACTCTCCAGTTAGAGAATGAACCTCCATGATTTTCAGTTCCAAAGTTGTTTATGCTAGCCTCATTCCAATTATTCTGAGAGATGGCCTTATTTACTAATAAGAATATAAAAATAGCAACACTAAATGTTTGCAATAGGCGCATTGTTATACCTCTTTGAAGATTGAAAAATGAAGAGGTCTAAAATACAGTAAGAAATTTGAAAATAAAAAGCCTCAAAAGTATTGAGACTTTTTATTTTTTTATTGAACTGATGTATTCAGGTGTATATTTTTGCGCGATGCTATCATACCACTTTAATAATGTTTCAGGCCCAAGCTTATCATATATTAAATTATATTGATTCCTAACTTTTTCTTCGTGCTCGGCAATCAACTGAGTAGGGTTATCAGATAACGATTCTTGGAATTTCCTTTTTTCGCTTGGAGGCGTAGGTAAGTGATGAATTAATTTTTGAAAATTTTTATAGCAGAAGTTATAGTACTGCCTTGTATGTAAAATGAAAGTGTGCCACATTTCATCGATTATCAACAAAGGCTTATCTATAAATACTGCGCTACTTTCATCAGCTTGTGAAGCTAACCACAACCATTTTTTGGTTTCATGAAATATTTCTTCTGCTTCTTTTTCTGATACATCGTATCGATCCATGAAGCCTTCGATAATTAAATTTTCTTTTTCACACTCGAGTTCGTCAAATTTATCGAGTTGTACTGCAAGTTCTGACATGATAAATACTGGTATAATGCAATTAAGAAAAAAATAAGTAATGGATACTATTATTAGAAGTATCCATACACTTGTAAAATTTTAATTTCCACCTATGCCTTCACAGAGTCCGCAGTCAAACGAAGATAAATTTGACTTATTCAAATTTTTATTAACTAACTTATTGATTAATTCTTCTTTAGATTGTGTTTTTACTGTAGTAGTAGATTTCATAATTGTAGGTTTACTGGTTAAATAGTGATTTTGGGTGCAAGTTTAGGTAAATTGAATATTAATGTCAAATAAATAGAGATAAAGTTGATATAGTACAATTTCTTGAAATTGTTAAAAATCTTGAAATTGTTTAATTCTGAAGAGTATTGACAGAAAATCCTTAGATAAATTTTATTTAAAAAATTTACCCCAAATAGCAATCTTATTTCAACTCGTTTATCTTTATCGCCTTAGTTTATTACTTTTATCTTGGTATGAATATTCAAGTAGTCTGTTAGCGTTTTGCAGTTTATCTTTTAATGAAAGGACTAAAATTTCTCATCTTCCTCGCAGTTGTTTTTATCTTGATTGTTTTATTCATGCTACCTTTCTATTACAGCAATATTTCAGCGATACTCTCTGATTTAAACGCTGGCACGCGGACGCTTTCTATGGTCTATAGTGATGTAGCAGCCTATGTTCAACATATGGATAGCTGGAGTATTCTGGGCTTTGTTTTTTTGGCGTCTTGTATCATGATCATACATGGTATTGTTGACTACTTCTTACTATACCGACTCAATAAATTTTACTCCGGAACTTTCGTGCTCGATGGGTTATTGTGGCTCTCTAAAAGACTATTGAGTCTGGTATTCACAGCTCTTCTTTTTATGTTCATGTCTAATTTGTTTGTAGACTTTTTTGTCAATATGAGAATTGCAAGCAATACTGAGGAAATCAAAAAGGATAAATATACTGTGCTACTCTTAGGGACAAATAAATTTTTGCAGGATGGTAAAAGTGAAAATGTTTATTACACCTACAGGATAGAGGCTGTTTATGAACTGTATATGGCAGGCTATGTAAAGGAAATTTGGGTAAGTGGCGATAATAGTAAGGAGTCATATAATGAACCTCAAGACATGAAAAAAAGTCTTGTGAGCAAGGGTATTCCGCAGGAGATAATTAGAATGGACTTTGCGGGTTTCAGGACTTTAGATTCAATTGTTAGATCTAAAGAAACTTTCGACTTGCAAGAAATTTTAATAGTGAGCCAAGGGTTTCATTTACAAAGGGCCATTTTTCTTGCCTATCATTTTGGTTTAAGTGCTATAGGGTATGAGGCTAAAGGTAATATGAATTTAGCTATGTTTGTAAGAGAGCATTTGGCCGTACCAAAGATGGTGTTGGATATTGTGGTTTTAAATACGCAGCCACAGTTTGGGTCAACCGGTGACAGAAGGCAAATCAACTTTGGACAAACAGATTTAGTATTAATTTCATTTGTTTTGATCCTTTTTGCGCTTGGCTCGTTTGTGTCATATGATGCGTTTGATTTTGGAAAATAATATTACCGCTTAAGCGCATTTTATTTTGATTTATAGTAAAAAATGTCAAAGTTTATTTCTTTAATCTACTCCGATGAAAAATATATCTAAAGCTCTAGTAATTATTATATTAAGCGCATTGGTTGTTAACCTGAAAGCGCAGAAAATTGAACCCATACCAGTAAAACAATTTTATAAGGATAGAGTCACCAGAAACCTTCAATTTTTATGTAAAGAAGAACAGTGCTTTGATAATGTTTTGATTAATGACCGAGGGGTTTATGTTTATCCAACAAACAAAAAAATCAGCAGACCTCAATTTGTACTCTATTGGAGAGAAATGCCACATTTTGTTCAACTGTTGGATGAAAAAACGGATGAAGAAATCATCGATATTCTGGAACGAAAAGGAGAGCATTACTTTTATGGAATCAAAAATTCTCATGTTGATCCGGCACGGTACCCGGTAAGTGAGATGAGAGGACTAAAAGTTGCCATTGATCCGGGCCATATGGCATCAAATTTTGAGGAGGCACAATTAGAAAAGAGATATGTAAAAGTAGAGGGCTCTTATTATAATCAACAAGAAGATATTACATTTTTTGAGGCTAACCTGGCCTACACAACAGCTTTATCGCTTGAAAAATTATTAGAAGATAAAGGTGCCGATGTGATGCTGACCCACGACTACGGCAAAAGTGCTTTTGGGATGAACTTTGAAGAGTGGAAAAAGAACACTGATTATAAGGCTGATATTCTTTATGGTTATAAAAATGATTGGTTTAATCGTGAAAAGTTTGACTATCTGATGTCTGGTGAAGCTCCTGATTTTATATTATTTCACGATGTGTTTAGAAATCTGGACTTTGTAAAAAGAGCGGAAAGAATAAATGAATATGATCCTGATATTACTTTGGTGATACACTTAAATGCCAGTGAAGGAAGTAGAAGGTATGATGATAAGTATTTGCCACCTGTAAGTGAGAATTACAGCATGGTATTTATACCTGGAGCATTTCTAGGGTTCGAGGTAGATGGCAATGATCAGACAGATCAACGTTTTGAAATGCTTAGATTACTCGTATCATACGATTTAGAAGAGTCAGACATTTTTGCCAAAGATATTATTGAAGCACTGCACAACCAGCTAAATGTAGACGCTCTTCCAGCTGAAAATGACTTTGAATTCACCTCCAAGTATTCAATAAAAAGTGATTTGTCAGATGGAGTTTATCATAGGAATCTCTACTTAACCAGAGTAGTAGAAGGCCCAATAGCATATGCTGAAGCACTTTATCAAGATAATTTTGATGAGATCCCTTTGTTGGGCAAAAAAGACTTTACTATTGGAGGCATTGCAACAAGTAGTAGGGTAAATGACATCGCCAAGGTTTTTTACAGTGCCATTGAAGAATGGCTTAAGTACAATAAGGAGTTTTCAAAACAGCTAGATGCGCTTTATGAAGATCAGTATGGTGATGAAGCCGAATTTGAAGAGGATATCAAGGCGCAGAATAATTCTAAAGGAGATAATAAGTAAGGATTTATGAGAATAAAAACAGGTGTGGTAACATTAATATTGCTATTAATGGTCTGCGCGAGTGATACCTATGGTCAAAAAAATGTACAGAGAGACAATTTTTTATGGGGTACTTATAACCTCAGCAAACCGCTGAATGGGGGTACAGTTGTCTCACTTTCCGCCCAGTCCCGAAGATTTGTTTTACCAGACAGACAGCATCAGTTTAAAGCCACGGCTTCAGTTATAAAGTCATTAAACCACGGACTTAGCATTGGGGCTGGTTTTAGTTATTTTTTACAAGCTCTACCAATTGATAGAAGTGATGTGATCGTGGTGCGACCAGAGTTAAGACCTCATCAAGAAATTTCGTACGGCACTACATTAGGTAAATGGTCAATTAAACATCGCTTCATGGCCGAAGAACGATGGATTAGAAATGTATTAAATGAAGAGCTCACAGACGGTAATGATTTTTCCATGAGACTGCGGTACCGTTTATTGTTAGAAAGAAGTTTGGGTGAGGAAAGCACGTGGACGGGTGTTTTGAGCTCAGAAGTGATGTTAAACGCAGCCAACTCTGAAGTTAATAATATATTTGATCAGAATAGACTTTACTTTGGGTTGAAAAATAAGGTTTCATCTCACATATCCTTTGACGTGGGTTACATTTATTGGTATCAGCAATTTCCGTCAACCGTAGATTACGCCTCATTTCATATATTAAACCTTGGTGTAAATCACACACTCTAACTAAAATTAATGTTTAAAATTTGAAACATTGCCGTTTGGCAGACGTTGTCATAATATAATCAATGTTTAAACATTAAAATAGAAATGAGCAACACAAAATTATTTCAACCATTTTCAGAAAGTGGTTTAGATCTTAAAAATAGAGTAGTACTTGCTCCACTTACAAGGAGTAGAGCAATCAATAATATACCTAATGATCTAATGGCAAAGTATTATGCTCAGAGGTCAGAGGCAGGATTACTTATTACAGAAGGCACCTCACCCTCAGTTAACGGGTTGGGATATCCAAGAATACCAGGGGTATTTAATCAGGAGCAAAT
Organism: Fulvivirga sp.; assembly: GCA_965227525.1. GTDB lineage: Bacteria > Bacteroidota > Bacteroidia > Cytophagales > Cyclobacteriaceae > Fulvivirga. The sequence goes on from OZ245762.1 coordinate 2,003,158, forward strand.
TGATGGCTGGAAGAAAGTAACCGAGGCAGTTCATGATGAGAATTCCCAGATATTTCTTCAAATCATGCATGTAGGCAGAGTAGCGCATGAATTCAACCTTGGGGAAGAAGGGGAGGTTGTCGCTCCAACAACAAAAACCATGGAAGGAGAGATGTATACAGATGAGGAAGGGCCACAACCTCACACTGCTCCAAGAATAATGACACTTGACGATATAAATCAGGCTAAAAATGAATTTATAAGAGGTGCTAAGAATGCAATGATGGCTGGTTTTGATGGTGTAGAAATACATGCTGCCAACGGTTATCTCATTGAGCAGTTCATAAATGCCGAACTCAACGAACTGGATATTGAATATGGTGGTAGTGTTGAAAATAGAAGTAGGTTTTTAATTGAGGTCGCACAAGGGATTAGCGAAGCCATTGGATCGGAAAAGGTTGGAGTCCGTTTGTCTCCCCATAGCCCCTTTAATGCTATGCCAACATATGATACCGTGGATGAAACCTACGAGTACATCGCAGGTGCTCTGGACAAGCTCAACTTGGCTTACGTTCATATAGTAGACCACTCAAGTACAGGGGCTCCCGAAGTGCCAATGAGATTGAAAAACGCCATAAGAGATAACTTCAAAGGAGCATTAATTCTCAATGGGGGTTATGATAAAAATCAAGCGGAAGATCATATTCAATCTGGTGATGCGCATCTAGTAGCTTTTGGGAGACCATTTATCAGTAACCCTGATTTAGTTACAAGAATGAAAGAGGAACTATCTCTAAATGAACTTAACTCACATACCTTGTATACTCCAGGTGCAGAGGGTTATACAGATTACCCAACGATAAAAGAAGAAGGAATAGAAGTCTCCTGATATCTAATTTCAGGTTGATTTTCCAGAGGTCATCGGAAACGATGGCCTTTTTTGGTTTCTACAATATATAAATGACTTATTTGGGTGTAAAAAACACCCTATTTCTCTTAAAAAGAAGATTAAATAACATTAAATGGGTTTAAATTTACCCTACCTAGTAAAAAATAGTGTATCTTCGAGCCATATTAAGTATAACTTAACCCAATTATGGCTCACTTACGATTCAAAGCGTTAGAAAAAGCAAACAACAGACCTAAAATTAAGGTCGAGATTGAAGGTAAAATTTCTGAATTTTTCGGAAAAGATGTTTTTGGCTTGCAACAAATGCAGGCTTTATTGTCGCCTGCATACTTTAAAAAAGTAAAAAATGCGATTGCAGAAGGTACCAAAGTTGATCCCGATACAGCTGATGCAGTAGCTTCTGCTGCCAAATTGTGGGCAATGGAAAAAGGAGCCACACACTTTACACACTGGTTTCAACCGCTTACAGGGGCTACAGCAGAAAAACATGATACATTTTTCGACTCCCTGACTGGGCTTGAAAATTTCAAGGGAAGTGAGCTTGTACAGCAAGAACCAGATGCGTCTTCATTTCCAAGTGGAGGAATAAGAAGCACGTTTGAGGCAAGAGGTTATACAGCCTGGGATCCCAGTTCACCTATGTTTATTTATGGGGTTACACTATGTATACCTACAGTATTTGTATCATACACAGGTGAGGCATTAGATAATAAGGCACCTTTGTTGAAGGCTGTTGAAGCTGTAGATGCAGCTGCGGTAAAGGTTTGTCAGTTGTTCGATAAGAAAGTCACTCGCGTAAAAGCAACACTCGGTATTGAGCAAGAATATTTCGTAATTGACAAAGCCCTTTATTCTTCACGACCCGATTTAGTAATGGCGGGTAGAACGGTATTTGGTCATAACCCAGCAAGAGGACAGCAATTAGATGATCACTATTTTGGATCTATTCCGCCTCGTATATATGATTATATGAAGGACTTTGAACAGGAAGCCCTTAAATTGGGTATTCCTGTTAGCACACGTCATAATGAGGTGGCACCTAGCCAGTTTGAAGTAGCTCCAGTATTTGAGGATATTAATGTTGCTACAGATCACAATCAGTTATTAATGGATACCATGTCCAAGGTGGCTGAAAGACATGAATTAAAAGTGTTATTTCACGAAAAGCCTTTTGCAGGACTCAATGGAACTGGTAAACACAATAACTGGTCATTGATTACCAACACTGGTGTAAATCTTTTTCAACCGAGCAGCAGTGCAAGAGACAATTTAATGTTCCTTACGTTCTTTGTTAATACTATAAAGGCGGTACATAAATATGCAGATTTATTAAGAGCAAGTATTGCATCAGCCGGTAATGACCACAGACTAGGGGCAAATGAAGCGCCTCCTGCAATTATGTCTGTATTTATTGGGTCTCAGCTCAATGCGGTACTTGATGAACTTGAAAGCAGCGGTAATGTAAAAGTTGAGAAGGGTGATAATATGTATATGAAATTGGGTATTGATAAAATACCTCAAATAATATTAGATAATACTGACAGAAACAGAACTTCGCCATTTGCATTTACTGGAAATAAATTTGAATTCAGAGCTGTAGGAGGTAATGAAAATTCTGCTTCACCGATGACCGTGCTCAATGCTATAGTAGCAGAGCAACTTACCGATTTCCACAGTTTGGTTTCTAAGGAGATGAAAGGTGGAACAGAAAAGAAAGTGGCCATTGTAAATGTATTAAGAAAATACATCAAAGAATCTAAAGCAATAAGATTTGAAGGTGACGGTTACTCAGACGCCTGGGTGAAGGAAGCTGAAAAAAGAGGCTTGTCTAATATCAATGATGCACCAAGAGCATTTGATGCTTATTTGAGCAAAGATTCGCTCGACTTATTTAGCAAACACAATGTATTGGGTCCTAAAGAGCTTGAGGCGAGAAATGAAATCAGGTGGGAAAGCTACATTATGAAGATTCAAATTGAATCTCGAGTGATGGGTGACCTGGCCATGAATCATATTGTACCAACGGCTATTGCTTATCAAAATAAATTGATTAAAAATGCTTTAGGTTTGAAAGAGCTAGGGGTTAAAAATGGCGAGGTGTTAAATACGATTGAAGTTATTTCGGATTACATCGCAACCATTAAGCGAGAAGTTCATAATATGATTGAGGAGCGCAAGCGACTTAATAAGATTGAAGACAATCGTGAGAAAGCCATTGGATACTGTGATGACTTGAAGGAGAAATACTTTGATAAAATACGTTATGCAGTAGATAAACTAGAGTTATTGGTTGATGATGAAGACTGGCCATTAGTGAAATACAGAGAGATGCTATTTTTGAGATAACCTCAACACTACAAAAAAAACAGCCATCAAATACTGATGGCTGTTTTTATATTAAAGCAAACCATACTTGATCTCCTGGTTTCAACTGTCCGATGATGTTTAGGTCTTCTTTTAAGATAGTGGCCATCCGAGGATAGCCACCTGTGGTTTGTGCATCCTTCATTAATATTATTGGTTGACCCTCATTGGTTACTTGTATAGTACCTGGTATTATCCCAGATGAGATCAATTCTGTATTACGTGAATAATCTTTGAGGCGCGTGGTTAATCTATAACCCATGCGATTAGCCTCTTGTGACACTTCATGACCTTGATGCAGTAGTTGATCGATGCAAAGCTGAGAGAAAGTATTAAATTCAGGGCCTTTGGTAATTCTTACTTTTACTTCATCAGGAAAGATCATATTTTGAGATGCAGAAAGTTGCTTCGATATCAGTTGATTGGTTTTGATATGAATAAGGTCTTCTTTTTTTAGAATGCTTTGCGGTGTAAAAAAGCTATTGTAAGCGCTGGCACTTTGTAGCCACTTTGGTATGCTCCAATCACCTCCTACAGCAAGGTAGCTTCTGCATCCGTATTTACAAGCTCCAAATGATAATGTATCGCCATCGGCAATATCCAAAGTTTTGTTCAATGCAACTTGCTGATTATTGATTTGAGGTGAGAGATTTGCTCCCGTAATGGCAATTGAGGCATTTCCATTGAATATAATTTTAGGCCCAACAAGAGTTATTTCCAAAAGAGGTGAGCCAACTTCATTGCCAACAAGCCAGTTGGCGCCATCAGCTGATTTTTGGTCCATAGGTCCTCCGAAAGGTACACCTAAATGCTGGTACCCCATTCGGCCCGTGTCTTGTATGGTGGTTAGCAGCCCGGGTTTGTCAATATGTAGTACCAACTTACTCAATGGTGATGTCAATTTGGAATTCACCATGATCAATGGCTTTTTCATATTCAAAAAATTCATCAACGGTTATGGCATAGAACGTCACCTGATCTGTAGGCTGAAAAAGAAAAGGACTCTCTGTTGAATCTTGCACGATATCTATTGGTGTTTTTCCAATTATTTGCCAGCCTCCTGGTGCAGCGTTTGGGTAAATGCCCGTTTGTGCACCTGCTATGGCTACACTTCTACCTTCAATTTTTTTTCTAGGCTCATTTTTTCGTGAGCAATGTATTGCTTCAGAAGTTTTGCCCATATAAGCAAACCCCGGTATAAATCCCATCATGTAAACATTGTAGGTTGTACCGGTATGTATTTTAACAAGCTCATCTTTAGTAATATTTTTTTGGTTACACACATCCGCTATATCCAGACCGAACTGCTCATCATAGCAAACTGGAATTTTTAAATGACGGTTTGAGTTTACTTTATCATCTGTGGAGACTTTTTTATTAATCAACTCGATCAGGTCTTTTTCTTTGATAACAGAAGGATTGAAACCTACTGTTAGAGAGCAATAGGCCGGGATAAGAAATTCAATTCCAGCTATGTTTTTGAGTTTACTATTGAGTTGTATTACCAGTTGGTTGACAGTAACATCAATCGACTGTTCAAAATTAACTAGTAAGGCGGCTTCTCCATACCGAACAATCTCAATCATTTCGATGAAATACTTTCAATACTAATTTGATTCTCTTTAGCCATAACCTTAATGGCTTTAAGAATATCTACGGCTGCCGGGTTGTCGCCATGTATGCAAATACTATTAGCATTGGTTGTAACCCAACTACCGTTTGAACTACAGACCCTATTATTAACGCAAATCTCATATACTTGGCGTGCGGCATCTTTAGGAGTATCGATTACAGAGCCTTCCAAAGAGCGTGTCATTAATCTCCCATTAGGTGTATAGCGCCTGTCGGCAAAGGCTTCTTTAATAAACCCGATGCCATGGTCTCTTGCTACTGTCTCAATGCTACTTCCAGCCAATCCCATTAGCTTGAGGTTTGTATCCAATTCTCGAATAGCTGTACAAACTGCTTCCGCTTCTTCTTTATCATCTGCAGCGGAGTTGTACAGGGCACCATGTGGTTTTACGTAAGATAGCTTGCCCCCTAGACTTTCGGTCATACCTTTTAATGCTGCTACCTGATACTTAACAAGTGCTTTTAATTCAGCGTGGTCTAATTGCATATGCCTTCTTCCAAAACCGGCCAAATCGGGATAGGAGGGGTGTGCACCAATAGCTACATTGTACTTTAGAGCCTGCTTTATTGTGTGTTCAATATGCAATGGGTCACCACCGTGAAAACCGCAGGCAATATTACAGGAGCTTATGAAAGGAAATATTTCTAGGTCATTTCCGATTTTGAATCGTCCATAACTTTCACCCATGTCACAATTAATATCAATTTTCATCTTACTCATTATAAAATGCCAAACGCTGATAAAACACTTTTAGAACCTAATGCCAGCGTTATTAATATAACGATAATGCCTATAAGATTCACAATTTTGGTATTTACATGATCTCCCATAATGTGCCTGTCATTTACCACCCAGAGTAGAAAAGTGGCTACAACGGGTAATAGTAGGCCATTGGCAACCTGAGCAAACAAAATGATGGCTGTTGGCTTTAGTCCTATTGATGAGAAAATAATGCCTGTCACAAGTACTGTAAACCAGGTTATTCTGAATTTTTTGCCTTTAAGGTCATATTTCCAACCTAAAACTTCCGATGTTGCATAGGCTGCCGCCAAAGGGGCAGTTACTGAAGAGGACAACCCAGCAGCAAGAAAACCAAATCCAATAAAATAAGTTGACCAGTCTCCTAAAATCGGCTGCAATTGCATTGACAAATCACCTAAACCTTCAACACCGCCATTGCTATTTTCAAATGCAATAGCTGAGGTAATTAATATTGCCATGGTTATAACACCACCTAATATTACTGACAATACGGTATCCCACCTAGCCAGTGAGAGTTGTGATTTTTCTTTCCACTTTTCCTTAACAGAGGATGCATGTAAAAATAAATTATAAGGGACGACTGTAGTGCCAATGAGTCCCATGACCATAAGGCTCGCATTTTCGGGTAACGTGGGCCTGAAAAGGCCTTGAATTATACTTTTAATGTCAGGCTTCAAAAGTATTGCAGAAATAAGAAATACAACTCCCATTGTACATACCAGCGTTATCAGCGATTTCTCTATCACCTTAAATTTTCCGCTGAATAAAAGTAAAAAGGCAATGAGTCCAATTAATATCACTAATGGGTTGACGAAGTAATCACTAAATCCTGCGAAACCTAAGACAGCTCCAGTTATGTTGCCTGCCTCGTAGGCTGCGTTCCCAATAAGGATAGCACCAATCACCAAAATGATAGAGGCCATTTTAAGAAATTTAGTATTAGATTTTTTTCTTAGTGCTTCGCCAACTCCAAGGCCTCCCACTATTCCCAAACGTGCTGACATCTCCTGTAGGATAATGGTAGCAGTGATGGAAAATAGTACAGCCCACAGTAAAGTATAACCAAAACCCGCACCGGCAAGGGTAGCAGTTGTAACAGTTCCGGGTCCTATAAATGCAGCTGCAATCATTATTCCCGGACCTAATTGCCTCAATCTTTTAATCATAACTTAAGCAATCTTATTTAAGAAGGCTTAATATAAGGAATAGTTGCTAATCTCTATGTTTAGCGCATTTGATAATGGCTGTTTTTATCAGTTCGGGGTTATTCCAGGGTACAAAATGATTCATGTCATCTTTTAGTATCACTTCTACAGACGCATTGGTAAGCATACTTTCCGCAAATCTGGCATTTGCGACAGGTACAAGGTTGTCGTCCATGCCATGTATAACTGTTACTGGTTGAGTAATCGTATGCCAGTGGGGTTTAAGTTGCTCAAGTTCATACTCCAGAAAGTAAATTTCGTCATTGGTCACACGCAAAGAGGTTGGTAAAATCCAGCTTAGAAATGGGGTTCTCAGGGGGTATCTAAACCAGTCTTCATTGGGCTCCAGGCTAGGGTCGATGGAAGGGGCAACCATAATTAGTGCATCGCATAAATCAGGATAGTCGATAGCCAGCCTGGCTATAAGCGGGCCACCCAACGAATGTCCAATGAGTATGACAGGGTGATTAGATTGTTGCTGAAGGAGTGGTTTCAATAGTGCGGCCTGCTCTTTTAATGACACTACGCTAGTTCCAAAGTCTGAGTGACCATATCCGGGCCGATCAACAGAAATCATTCTTACGTGCCTTAAAAGATCTTCGTCCTTAAGGAAATGTTTGAAAGAAGACCACGATCCAGGAGCGCCATGAAAAAATATGGCTGTGGGCAGTGAGTCGTAGCCTGTTATAGCGTAGTTTATCTTATGACCATTGGTGCTGTAAGATTGTAATTGAGGCTTAAGCTTTTCATCTCTAAAGTACTTATCAAAATCTTTTTGAGACATTCTGAAGCTAAAGCAACCTGAGGTTAGCTGAAAGCCAAGAACTACAAATAAAAGTATCCCTGTAACTCGAAAAAGCTTAAAAAGAGGCCTGTCAGGCATTATTACTGCAGTATTTTACCATACCTGCTTTGATCATTCAATACATCAATTGCAGTAATTAGAGCCTGATCTTCATCAAAGCTTGATTCGACAGCACCTCGCTCAAAATAATACCTAGAGGCAATTTCCTCTTCCAACAATTCTTTTATCTGATGTTTAAAGTCATTGAGATCGTTGCTTTTACTTTCATTTAATGTGGCCTTGAGGTTTTTGAGATGATCGGCAATATCTTTATAATACTTTTCTTCACGAGCATCTTCTTTTAGTTGGGCTAAATGATGCTCTACCTGAGTAGTGTAGCTGTAATCTTTATCTGAAACCCAGTTTTTAAAGCTGTTGTATTCTTCATCAGTTAATTGGAAGGTCTTTGAGCCGCTGATTTCTTTGTGCTCGTAGTAATACTTTGTTGCATAATCGAAAATCAAGCCTTTGGTGTAAAGTGTGTATGCAATGGGAGACAACTCCTCATTTGTTATGTCAAGATCAGGGTCAATTCCACCACCATCATAAACCATTCGATTGTTGGCTGTTCTAAACTCATTTTTAAGAGAATCAGGTACTTTACCTACACTGCCGTCATCATTTCTATGACTATAATCTAAGGCTTGTATACATCTACCACTAGGGGTATAATATTTTGCTGTGGTAACTTTTAGTTGAGAGTTGTAAGATAGTGGCCTTGTGATTTGTACTAAGCCCTTACCAAAGGATTTTTTACCGATCACTACACCTCGATCGTAATCTTGTATGGTGCCTGCCACAATTTCTGAAGCGGATGCACTACCACTATTGATTAAAACTGCCAAAGGTATTTCTGTGTCGACCGGGTTGTTAAGTGTTTTGTAAATGGTGTTATTTTCAGTGATTTTACCTCGCGTTGATACTACTTCTTTTCCTTTAGGGATAAATACGTTGGTAATGTTTACCGCTTCTAATAGCAGCCCACCTGGGTTTCCTCTGAGGTCTAATATAATCTTGTCGGCTCCTTCCTCCTTTAACTCCTCAACGGCATTGGCTACCTCTTTACCTGCCTCCATTGTAAATTCAGTAAGCTTGATGTAGCCCACATTGCTTGTGGCCATACCAAAGTAAGGGACATTGTTTATTTTTACTTTTTCGCGCTTGAAATTTAACGTGAGTGGAATTTCATTCCCATAGCGCAATACTGTGAGAGAAACAGCTGTATTGGCCTGGCCCTTCATGAGCTCACTTGTTTCTTCACTTGACTTACCACGAATGTCTATATCATCAATTTTTATTACCTCATCACCAATCTTAAGTCCATTTTTCTCAGCAGAATAACCGTTTAAAATCATAGAAATCTTGATTTTTCCCTCGACACGAGTGGTTACAGCTCCTATGCCTCCGTATTGCCCTGTACTTTGTGTACGGAAATTTTCTATATCATCTTCTGGTATGTAATTGGTATATGGGTCTAATGAGGAAAGCATTGCATCAATACCTGTTTTAATTACTTTGTTAGGGTTTACCTCATCGACATAGAGTGCATTTACTTCTTTAAAAAGCGTGGCGAATATGTCTAAGTTTTTTGCAATCTGAAAGTAGCGATCGCTGGGATTATTAAACGCCAAAATACCGGCAGTTAGCACTAAACCCACGATAACTATTCTGAACTTATAAAATGTCTTCCTCATCCTTTATTTGTTAAATTTCATCACACAATACGAATGCATAGTATCTAATATACGTATGATGTGCTTTTATGATATGCGAATTTTGTAAAAACATGATCAAAGGTTCTATAACTTTCCTGTCGCATAAAAAATTCATAAAAAAAGGGTTTCTCATTTTCGAGAAACCCTCATTTAGGTTAAAATATTTTAAAGAATAGACATTCCTTCATAATAGCCTGATTCTTGAAGCAACCTCATGTCTCCATTTATTTGCAAATACCCACCGTATCCAGTTCTTACTATGGCGTTTGAATTACCACTAGCCGAAACTGATATATTGAGTGTAGAATGTCCGAGCACTGCTGATGTCATTTGGACTAAAATTCTTACACCATTTTTTTCTTCAGTGAGTTGATATTGCGAAACTTCACCAGTTACTGTTACACCACCTATTCCATTGTACCCAACAATCAATGGGTTGGCAGTTTGAATAACCACCTCATTGCCATCAAATTTTATGAAGTTGGTATTAGGTGATACAAATTGAGAAAAGGTATTTTTTCCTCTCAATGTATTGGCTTCAATTATAAACATGCTGTCCCTGGCAGCTTTTTTAATTGTTTCTAGATTGGCCGCTAAGGCCTCTTTTTTCTGTTCTTTTTTTGACTTTGCTGTTTCAGGTGATGCCTCCTGGGCCATAATGGGGCTTATCATAAAAGTTAGCATCAAGCTGAGTATGAAAAGTCTTCTCATTAATTTAATTGTCATTTTATTCCTCCTTTCTTAATAATGGTTCAAGAAATATGCCAAAATATTAATATCAAGTGATAATTGAGGATTTTGTAGAGTCAGTTAAAGAATAGGAAGAATAATTGGCTGATTGTCAAATGCAGACTTTTTTGAATTCAAATGCTTAGCGAGATCAACTTATTCAATTGTAATGGTATGTTGTAACAGTGATTTTTGATTTTTACCCCTTACTTCAAATTTGATCTTTTCAGTTGCCCAATCTATAGTCAATAGGCCGTAATTTTTGGCAATGATCAAGTTACCTTGACGGAATTTGTTTGACTCTTCCCATATTTCACTCCAGGTATGTGTTAAACCACTAGAAGTAAAGTCATAGAGCTCTTTACCACTATTGAGTTTGAGTTTAGAAAGCTCAGCAATATGCCTGTCTCCACTTATAACTATAGTGTTTTTAGCATTAGCCTCGTCAATTAAGGTGAGCAATTTTTTTCTTGCTTTGGGGAAGTTGGCCCACTTTTCGTAGGGGTGCTCTTTAGCAATAAGTTGTATGCTGCTGGCTATCACATTTAGATCAGCTGTGCTCTGTTTTAAATTGCCTTCAAGCCACTGCCACTGCTGCGCTCCTAATACATCTCCATCATAGTTTGTAAGATACCGACTATTACCAGTAGTGTCTACTTCCAGTGTATCTCTAAAATAGCGAGTATCTAAAAGGTAAAAATTGATTTTGTGCCCATCGAGCATATAGGTATAAAGACCATATGCTCCTTTGTGTCTATTTATTTCGTGTGTTTCTGGTACATCTAAAAAGTCTAGTAAAAGAAGCTTACTACTATCTTTCTTAGCGTAGTATTTTCCACCATCGTTTACACCATAGTCGTGGTCATCCCATACACCTATAATGGGAGTAGATTTCATCAGCTTTTGGTAGCCGGGTCTGTTTTTTTGTTTTTCATATTTTGCTTTGAGTATCGACATATTATGTGTGTCACCGTATATGAGGTCTCCAAGAAAAATGAATAAGTCAGCATTTTCTGCATTAATATCATCCCAAAGTTGTTCTTCACTATCTTGATGAGCGCACGACCCGAAAGCGATTTTCGTTTTAGTCTGTACTTTTTCTTTAGTAGTGCAGCCAGCCCAAATAATACATACTATTAGAATAAGTCCTGTTTTCTTCATGGTAATGACAAATATAGTTTAATACCTGAATTTTAAAAGAGAAGATATTTTTAATAGCAAATAAGCATTAGTTGAGGGGGAGCAAGCGTTCATTAGTCAAAAAGCAATAACACATTAGATAAAGCTCTCGTATATAATTTGAGCAGCACATGCTGTTTAAAGGTCAAAAACTCAAAATAAAACTCAATGTCGTATAAGGCGAAAGCATTACTTCAATGGATGTTAATCATCCCTATAGCATTTCAATTTTTATATCTGGGATTTCTTAAATTGAATGGAGAAATGGCCTCAGCCTTCTTTGTATGGGGTTATACAGAACCATTTATGTATTTGGTCGGAATGATTGAAATACTAAGTGCTGCGGGTTTGTTTTTCCAAAAATCGAGAGTAGCCTCTGTAGTGACTCAACTAATTATCATGTTTGGAGCTATTTACACGCACTGGGCATTTTTTCAATATTTTGAAATATTGATAAACATAGGTGTGATAGGCCTATGTGCAATAATACTGTGGTTGGAGAGAGAAAAGATTATGGTGCCAGAAGAATCCAAGCGTTCTTCGTTGCCTTATTAATAAGCTTTGGCTATACACTCTCCATAATTATTGAGTGCTTTTTTTGAAGCTTGCTCATCTGCCTCACTCATTGTTGCTCCTTTCTCCTGGTTTGAGTTAAACTCAATAAACCAACTTGTCATAGTTTCATCATAGCATTCATCAATTTCTTCAGAGGCAATTACCTCACTAAATTGTGTGGCTGCACTTTGATTGTAATTGGTAAATAACAAAACAAAGCCAAAAATAAAGATGGCTACGACCCCAAATGCGACTAGTGGATATCTCATATTAGACTTTTTTGGTGTTAACTAAATATAACGAAAACAGACCAGAAAAGGATGTAATTATCTGATTAATTGTGAGTTGAGTAACCTTGTTATTAGCTTATAGAGTGCAGATCATGTGTAGACTAATATGTCAGTGGTAAAAGAACGAGCAATAAAAATCACTATATTTCTAATCAACAATCAATCATTACAATGAAAAACTTACTTATACTTCTGTGCTCAATTATTGTCTCGTGCTCACCTAAAGCAGAATATGACTTAATCTTGAAAAATGGCTTGATTTACGATGGTTCTGGAGTGCCGTCTTACACCGGAGATATTGCCATCAATGCAGACACCATAGCGGCCATGGGCGATTTAAATCACACTTCGGCCAAAAAAATAGTAGAGTTAAATGGTTTGGCAGTTGCACCTGGTTTTATCAACATGCTTAGCTGGGCTAACTCATCGCTGATAGAAGATGGAAGGTCTCAAAGTGATATTCGACAAGGCGTCACGTTAGAAGTGTTGGGAGAAGGCTGGTCAATGGGGCCCCTCACCGACAGCATGAAAATCGACATGAAGGAAGATCAGGGTGATATTAAATATGACATAGAGTGGACTACTCTTGGTGAGTATCTACAATATTTAGAAGATAAAGGGGTATCGACCAACGTAGCTTCTTTTGTTGGCAATGGTACGGTGAGAGAACATGTGGTTGGTATGGAAAACCGACCTGCAACCGCAGAGGAGATCGAACAAATGAAAGAATTGGTAGACTATGCCATGCAAGAAGGAGCTGTCGGCATATCATCGTCTCTCTTGTATGCACCTAGTGGTTATGCCAATACAGAGGAGCTGATTGAACTGGCCAAAGTTGCTGCCAAATATGATGGTATGTATATTTCTCATATTAGAAATGAAGGAGACAAACTTTTAGAAGCCATTGATGAACTCATCACCATTTCAAGAGAAGCACAAATAGCCGCAGAAGTCTACCACCTCAAAGCTTCTGGCAGAGACAATTGGCACAAACTAGACTCAGCCATTAGCATGATTGAAGCTGCACGTAATGAGGGGTTTCATGTAACAGCCGATATATATACATACCCGGCAAGCTCCACAGGTTTACATGTACAGTTACCAGACTGGGTACGGGAAGGAGGCGTTGAAGCAACTATTGAGCGACTTGCTAACCCTGACTTGAAAAATCGCATTTTGAGTGAAATTGAATTTTCAAACCCACCAGAAAGCATTTTACTGGTAGGTTTTAAAAATAAGGAACTAAGAAAGCACATAGGTAAAAGACTTACAGCAGTAGCTGAAGAGCTTGGTAAGACACCTGCCGAAACCATGGTGGATTTGATTGTGGAAGATGATAGTCGTATTCAGGTAGTATACTTTTCTATGTCTGAAGAAAATATAGCCAAAAAGGTGGCGGTGCCTTGGGTGAGTTTTTGTTCCGATGCTGGGTCATATACCAATGAAGGCGTGTTTTTAAATCAGAGTACACACCCGAGAGCTTATGGTTCATTTATTAGGGTGTTGGGCAAATATGCCAGGGATGAAAAGGTGATTTCTTTAGAGGAGGCTGTGAGAAAGTTGGCTCACTTGCCAGCCCAAAATCTAAAAATAGAAAAGAGAGGCTCTTTAAAAGTGGGCAACTATGCCGATGTGGTCGTATTTGACCCTGCGAAAGTAAATGACAACGCCACTTTTGAAGAACCACACCAATATGCAGAGGGTGTCTTGCATGTATGGGTAAATGGAACGCAAGTATTAAAAGATGGAGAGCATACTGGTGCAAAGCCCGGAAGATTTGTGAAGGGGCCTGGGTATGTATATTGATACCATTCGTATTGGAATATGTATTAGTTAATAAAATATATTAAAAGTTATATTTATATTAATAGCAACTTAGTAATTCATTTGCACATTTTACTATGCTCTCCTATTATTAACTCTCTGAAAATCAGTAATTTTTTTTGATTCCATTTCTTCGATCCCATGTGATGTTTTAGGTTAAAAATTTATTTAAGTGGTTGTTTATTTCTTTAAAACCACTTTTAGACTCTTTAAATAGCAATCAGACTAATGTAAGGTTTTGGCTAAAATAGATTTTATAGTTGATAAAAATCTATTTTAATTTGCGGTTTGAATTAATTTAAAATTTTATAGGAATAGTTATTTTATTCTTTAGATAAGTATGAAATGGGGTTCTTTACCGCTTTCAGAAAGAAGTGCCACGATATTCATCTTACGCGATAAACATATTCATGAATACTTCTAAGTGAGTTATTAATTAAAAAATAAATTTAAATGTTTGAAAAGGCTAGTGCAAAAGACGTTTTAAGAATGCTTCTAGTGATATCAATTTTGTTTGCAGTAGGATCATGTGATGAAGAAGTAGAACCGATAATTGATCCGATACTCGGTGAATTAGAAGTTGAAACTGCTCAGTTGGATCAAGTTTGGTTTAGTTCTTCAATAGATGAGAAGGGTACTTATGATATTGAGGATCACGGGTTTATTTACTCCAAACAGACTAATCCATCATATACTAATGGTACTGTTGTTTCTTTAGGTGAAAATAGTACCAAAAGTAAATTTCGTGATCTTATTTCAAATTTGGAGGTGGGTACAGAATACTTTGGTGTCGCATACCTAGAGTTTGATGATAGGGTTATCTATGGAGAGGAAAAGTCTTTTAATACTCAAAACGTTCCGTTTCCGTCTTTTTATCCCAAATCGGCAGGTATTTCAAATTATATGCAATTTAGTTATAATACAGGTCAATTATTAAATGCTTCAACTTTCAAAATTTTTATTGGAGATATACTAGCACCAGGGATTTATGATATCGAATCTGATACAAGGAGATTCAAACTGAGAATTCCTGAGGGGCTTGAACCCAATATAGATTATAAGGTAACGATGCAAGTAGGATCAAGTATAATTGAGTCTGAGTACACATTCAGATTTCTGGAAGGAGAATGGATTAACAAAAAAGATTTCGAAGGGATAACAATGAATCACCCAGTGAGTTTTGTCATCGGAAATTATGGGTATATATGTGGTTCCAATCAATTATGGAAATACGATTATCAGATTGATCAATGGCTAAGACAAGCAGATTTTCCTGGTGTGGCTGAGTTGGCGTCATCATCATTTACAATTGAAGGAAAAGGCTACGTAATTGGAGGCCACCACTCTGATGCTAACTATAGCAATGAGGTTTGGAGATACAACCCTGAACTTGATCAATGGGAACAGCTTAATAATTTCCCAGGTCATATTCGTTCACATGCAGTGGCTTTTAACAGTAATACATATGGATACTATGGTTTGGGAAGATACAGACTTGACTCTGATAATGATGAGGTCTTTGGAGATTTTTGGAGATACGAACCACAATCTGATCAGTGGGTTCAAATTGAGAACTTTCCTGGAGGGAACAGATCTCATGCATCCGCAATTAGAATAGATGAGAAGGTTTATGTTGGGTATGGAGGTCACCCATTT
The DNA here is from genome assembly GCA_965227525.1 of Fulvivirga sp. Classification (GTDB taxonomy): domain Bacteria; phylum Bacteroidota; class Bacteroidia; order Cytophagales; family Cyclobacteriaceae; genus Fulvivirga. The sequence goes on from OZ245762.1 coordinate 2,018,803, forward strand.
AAGACTGATTCATATTCAGATTTTTATTCCTTCGATTTACTAAGTGAAACCTGGGAGCAAATTCCAAGCCCACCAAATAATGATGAAAGATACAACAGTAGCATTTTTAAGACAGGCCAATCATTTGTTGTAGGAGGAGGACAACATACTGGAGCTTACTATGGTGATTTTTATAAATATAATACAGTTGAAGAAAGGTGGTATGAGGTGGCCCAACCGGATGATCAATTAATAAACGGAGCTGTGCTGACTATAAATGAACGAACTTTTTTTGCTTTAGGAAGAAGAGTGTATGACCCTGCTTCATATGACTATACAAAAGAGGTGGTTGAATTTATTTATTAATACATTTCAAATAGTGTCAGCCCAACTGTTAATCTTGATAGAAGACCTGACTGCACAAACGTTGCAATCCTAAATCTCAATTTGTTTCACCCAACTTATTGTAAAAGAAGTAATCATTCAACATATTTGCATCCCAATTTCAAACAAGCCCAGGTGGCGGAATTGGTAGACGCGTTGGTCTCAAACACCAATGTCTTCGGACGTGCCGGTTCGACTCCGGCCCTGGGTACTAAAAAGCCTGTCAATCATTTGATTGTCAGGCTTTTTTTATGATAAGTATCAGACCACAATATGCCTGCGATTAGAAAAAGCTACTGGCTTTTCTTTAAACAGCACTTTTGTATTTGCCCAAACACCCTTAAATAACTCTGAGTGTCTGTAATTATCCAGCGCTTGGTCATTTTCCCAAATGCTGTAGGTAGAGTAAATATTTGGAGCATGATAGTCTTTGTGCAATTCCAGATGTTGGCACCCTTCAAATCCTTTGATCTTTTCTTTGCTTTCTTCAAATACTTTCAAAAAGTCATTGACCTTATCGTCCTGAAAGGTCATTCTTACTACTCTAATCAACATACTTTAAATCTTAAATCTCAAATCCAAATCACTCGTCAAAATTAATCATCACGGGGCTATCATAGGCCAAACCCAGCAGCTCAGAAGCATTTCCCTGATTGATGCCGATTTCTAAATACTCCTGATCATTAAATATAATGAAAACATCACCGGCATCTACTTTATTGATATTCTCATGAACTCTTCTACTGTTTTCTCTGCCAAAAGTAATGTTGTAAGTCTTTTGCTTACTGAGTATGTCAAAAGTTGTTTTGTCAATGTTTGTGATAAGGTTGCCATAATGGTCCACCCGTATTACATGACCTGCGATAAGGCTTTTGTTGGCTTTCAGGTGCCTGCCAAGACTCTTTTTAAACTGGTCTAGCGGTTGCCCTATGCTTTCAATAGGCTCACCTTTAGCGAGTTTTACTGCTGATGGAGCAAAAATCTGCTTGGCTCGAAAGCTACTTCCATTATTTTTATTTTCTTCAAGTAAGACCTGCCCCTCAGCTTCATGATCGCTGATTAAACCCAGTAGACCATTATCAGTACCTATAAAGTAGTGTCCTTCTAATTTTATCGCAATACATGCATCACCCGGTTGCCCAACCGTATTTACCCCAACCATGTGTACTGTGCCTTCTGGAAAATCTCTAAAAACAGCCTTTAATACGTAGGCTGCATGCGCCATGTCGCATGGTGCTATATTGTGAGTGATGTCAACTATATTGACAGATGGGTCTAATGAAAGTATCTTGGCTTTTACGGCAGCTACATAATGGTCACTCTCTCCAAAATCTGACAAAAATGTAATTATGGCCATATAAGCAGTCCGATGATTTTTTTAGTTTGTGGTGTTAAAACAACTATTTGACTTAAAATAGTGTTACCTTTTGTGCGACACCTCTTATTGAGTATTTTTGTAGAACAAAATTAGTTAAATTTTATCCACATAAAATTTCATTTAAAATTAATTAGCATTTGGTAGAAAAAGTCATCACCCTTGAAAATATTTCACTCATCGATTTCCTCGGTGTGGAGAATAAAAACATTAAAGAAGTAGCTTCAGCCTTTCCAAAAAGCAAGATTGTCTCACGTGGCAACGAAATTCGAATCAAGGGGAGTACTACCGAGATTCTTAAAATAAACGACATCATCACTTCTCTCATGGAGCACTACAACAAGTATGGCAAAGTGACGGAAGAAAACGTGCAGAACTACCTCACCAAAGAGGCTGAAGAAAAACTTCCTGAAGAAGAAGAGGTACTCATCTATGGTACTAAAGGATTTACCATTAAGCCGAAGACCATAAATCAGCAAAAACTTGTCTATGCGGTAAGTGATAATGATCTGGTATTTGCGCTTGGGCCAGCCGGTACGGGTAAAACTTATATATCTGTTGCATTGGCTGTAAAAGCCTTGAAAAACAAACAGGTAAAGAAAATCATCATTACTCGTCCTGCGGTGGAAGCAGGAGAGACCTTAGGGTTTCTTCCAGGCGATTTAAAAGAAAAACTTGACCCTTATTTAAGGCCAATTTACGATGCGCTATTTGACATGGTGCCATCTGAGAAGTTGCGCTACTATATGGAGAATAATGTAATTGAAATTGCGCCACTTGCCTATATGCGTGGCCGTACGCTCAATAATGCCTTTATTTTATTGGACGAAGCGCAAAATACTACTCCATCACAGATCAAAATGTTTTTGACTCGTATGGGCCCAAATTCTAAAGTGATAGTCACAGGCGATACTTCGCAAATCGACTTACCTAAAAAGCAAAAGTCAGGCTTAATTGAGTCTACCCGTATTTTGAAAGATGTGGAAGGTATCGGTTTCATTGAGCTTACAGGAAAAGATGTAATCAGGCATAAGATTGTAAAAGACATAATAACAGCATACGAAGATCACGAAAATCTCGATAAGTAATGATTAATGTCAAGCATGTTGATTCTGAGAAAGAACTCAAGGAGGCCTTTTTTGTAAGAGAAAAAGTCTATATCGAAGAGCAGCAAATCGATAGAGCTGATGAGTTTGATGAGTTTGACAAAACATCCGAACATTTTATAGCTCATGAAGCTGAGATACCTTGTGGTACAGGCAGGTATAGAGAGACAAGTGAGGGTATAAAACTAGAAAGGTTTGCTGTAATGCCTGAATTTAGAAAGAGAGGGATCGCAAGCCTCATCATCGAATCGATGTTAGAGCATATTAAAGTGAACTATTCTGGTGAAGTGAAACTCTATCTCAATGCACAGTTAAGTGCTATGCCACTTTATGAGAAATTTAACTTCAAGCCAGAAGGTGAGCGATTTTTGGAGTGTGACATCGAGCACCAAAAGATGTCAAGAATTCTCTAGCCTGTAATGTTGCGTTGGGTACCATATGCCTTTGTAAGGATTACATTCTTCTTTGTGCTAGGTATCCTATCTGCCATATACTTTGGAGTTTTCCTTACGATTAGTCAGGCTTTATTACTCTTTGGGGTATCCGCTTTTCTGTACCTTTTGTCAAAATTTTTCCTTACGAAGCAATATTTCTACTCTTCAAGCTGGGTGCAGGGAATATTTGCCTTTGCCGCTATATATTTATTAGGCTACTTAAACCTCACAATTCAAAATGAGAGCCTTCAGGATGATCACATATTGCACTACAAAGGTATAACACACTATTCAGGTGTTATCGATAGACCGGCAGAAGAAAAAGAGAATACCTATAAATATGAAGTAGAGATTGAGTCAGTTAAGACAGACTCTTCAAATTGGAAAGCAGCCAAGGGACGGGTTTATGTCTATGTCGATAAGAAAAGTGATCTACTTGCTTATGGTGATATTATCATGGTCAGTGGAGCTCCTTCAGAAATATCACCACCCATGAATCCGGGTGAATTTAACTATAAAAGATTTCTCTCATTTAGAAATGTATACCATCAGGACTACCTCACAGATGATTTTAGCCTCATAGGACACGAGAAACCAAGTGTTATACTGGCAAAGGCATTTGAAGTAAGGAAACAGGCTTCAATTATTTTGGCTAAATACATTCCATCAGATAGAGAGAATAATATTGCTCAAGCTTTAGTGTTGGGCGTGAAAGACGGCATTGATCGTGATACCGAAAATGCGTATGCGGCTTCGGGAGCCATGCATGTGCTGGCTGTATCCGGTCTGCATGTTGGAATAATATATGGGATTGTTTTGTTACTGTTCAAGCCCTTTAGAAAGACGAATGCAAGTAACATAATATTGGCTATCGTTAGTTTGGCGGTGCTGTGGAGTTATGCTTTAGTCACGGGATTTTCACCGTCTGTGCTACGGGCTGTAACCATGTTTTCTTTTATTGCCGTGGCCCAAGCTTCGGGTAGAAATACCAATATCTATAATACGCTGGCTGCCTCCGGCTTCATTTTATTGATGTTTAGTCCTTATTTGATCATGTCTGTGGGTTTTCAGTTATCTTTTCTAGCCGTATTTGGCATTGTTTATATTCAACCAAGACTATATAATGCATGGGTCATTGACAATTACCTTCTAGATAAGATCTGGGCCATCACTGCGGTTTCTATTGCTGCTCAAATAGCTACTATTCCCCTCACATTACTTTATTTTCATCAGTTTCCAACCTTCTTTCTCGTATCTAACCTTGCCGTAATTCCCGGGGCTTTTATTATTCTTTGTATGGGCCTTTTATTGTTGTCTGTGAGTTCTATTCAGGTTTTGGCTGGTCTTGTTGGCTGGTTATTACAAAAGGTGATTTTCGTGGTCAATTATATAGTATTTACATTAAGTGAAATACCCTATAGTCAAATTATCGACATAGAAATCACGACTCTTCAGTCCTGGCTTATAATAGTGGCAATAATTATGGTGTTGGTTCTATTTGAGAAAAAGCAGCTAAAATATCTCGTACTCTCATTTGCTGTGGCTATCACATTTTCTTTTGTTGAGTGGAAACAGACTATTGAAGCAGCACATAATCAATCGATTGTAATCTACAGGGTCAACAACCACACTGCAATAGATTTTATAAACGGTTCAGAAAGTCATTTATTTACTGATTCTGTATTCAGTAAAGACCGAGAGGGCATGCTCTTTCACGTAAGGCCCAACCGCCTTTATGCAGGTATTGTTAATTACCAGGTGTCACCCATATTGCCAAAACAAGATTCAAAAAAGGCTTACAACACACTTAGTTGGCACGGTGTTGATATACTTTTGCTAAACAAAATAGATTATGATGTGGTTGGTTTAACCGAGCAATTAAAATTTGATTACATTGTTTTAACTCACAAATTCAATCGCGACATAAAATGGTTACAAGAAAATTTTGAATTCAAACAAGTCATTTTTGATGGTTCCTTGAAGTGGTACTTGGTTGAAAAATTAAAAGAAGAAGCAGATACATCGGATGTAGACTATTATTCAGTTTATCACAATGGAGCTAAGACAATTAAAATAAATTAAAAACATGCAATATATACAATACGAAGTAGCCAACAGGATCGGCTATATCACCCTCAATAGACCAGACAAACGCAACGCACTAAGTTACGATGTGGTAACAGAGCTTAAAGATGCTTTTCGTCAGGCTGAAGCTGACGACCATGTGAAAGTGATCGTATTAAGAGCCAATGGTAAAGCCTTTTGTGCAGGTGCTGATTTGGCCTATATCCAACAACTTCAAAAAAATACTTACGAAGAAAATCTGGAGGACAGCAATCATCTAAGAGAGCTGTTCGAGCACATCTACACCATGGGTAAAGTGGTAATTGCTCAGATTCAGGGACATGCCATAGCCGGAGGCTGTGGTCTTGCCACTGTTTGCGATTTTGGTTTTACAGTGCCAGAAGCAAAATTTGGATACACCGAAGTGAGGATAGGATTCATACCAGCCATTGTAAAGGTTTTCTTACTCAGAAAAATTGGCGAGATGAAAGCTAAAGAATTGCTGCTCACCGGAGAACTTATCGATGCCGACCAAGCCAAAGCCTATGATTTAGTAACAAAAGTAGTCGAGGCCGACCAGTTGGAGGCCACTGTCAATGAATTTGCACAAATGTTGATATCCAAAAACAGCGGGCAGTCTATGGCATTAACTAAACAAATGATCGCAGATGTACAGTCAATGAATGTAAAAGACGGATTGGATCATGCAGCAAAAATGAATGCTACCGCAAGGGCTACAGAAGATTGTCAAAAAGGTATAGCTTCATTCTTAAACAAGACACCCATAGAGTGGTAGCGATTGGTGATTAAGCTGGCATTTTCTAATAAGTACATTTATGAGTTACCCGAGGGTCATCGGTTTCCTATTGAGAAATATGAGCTGGTGAAACAACAGCTGGTGTATGAAGGTACCATTACTGAAGAGCAAGTCTATGACCCTGGTTTAGCCACCGAAGAGCAAATTTTAAGAGCTCATACCATTGAATACTGGGAAAGCCTGAAATCACTTTCTCTGGATAGAAAAGCTGTAAGAAAGATTGGTTTACCGGTCACAGCTACTTCTTTAAAAAGAGCTCAAAATAGTGTGGCAGGAACAATATCAGCTGCTCAAAATGCATTGAAAGGAGGTGTAGGTATCAATCTGGCGGGTGGTACACATCATGCCTATGCTGATCATGGCGAAGGTTTTTGTGTTTTGAATGACATTGCCATTTCTATAAAAGACCTTATTTCTACTAACCAGGTAAAAAATATACTTGTAGTTGACTTAGATGTGCATCAGGGCAACGGCACAGCAAAAATATTTGAAAAAGACGATCGAGTATTTACATTTTCAATGCATGGCGAAAACAACTATCCATTGCACAAAGAAAAGTCGGACTTAGATGTAGCGTTACCCCTCAATTGTAATGATCATTTTTATTTGGAAAAATTATATGAATATCTGCCGGATCTGTTTGGTAGAGTAGAGCCAGACATTGTATATTTTCAAGCGGGTGTAGATGTGCTGGCAACAGATAAGCTAGGGAAATTAGCTCTTTCTAAAGGTGGTTTAAAACAAAGAGATGAATATGTTATTAGTTTATGTCATCAACAACAAGTGCCGTTAGTAATTACGATGGGTGGTGGATACTCGCAAAAACTAACTGATTTGGTAGAAGCGCATTGCAACACCTTCAGGACAGCCATATCAGTGTATCACTGAAAATTGCACGAAATAACAATAAAACTTACATTAAGTTAATTTTGGCCTTAAAATTGATGCTTTTTATTGTACTATTTTGTTAATTAGGATTTTAATCTAAAGTAATCATTATGAAAGCGATTCAATTTTTTAGCACAACTGCTATAGCGATGTTGTGTGTAATAAGCTCAGTTTCAGCTCAATATTCGGGTGATTCCTGGGCCGCTGTAAAAAGTAAAAGCTCTGGAACAGTGTCATTTGCCTATGTAGAAACTCCAGGTTTTGTGTACAAACAAAACGGTCAGTTGACAGGTATTTGTGTGGATATTATGAAGGAGTTTGTTGCCTACGTAAACAAGACCAAAGGTGTCAATATTTCTACAAAGTATGTTGGAGATGGTAGCAGTTTTAGTGGTATGTACAACAGTGTTAAATCCAGCAACGGTGGAGTTTTTGGATTAGGCAATATTACTATAACAGATGCCCGTAAAAGTGAAATTAAATTTAGTCCTCCATTTATTACCAACTTTGCCGTTCTCATTACACCTCCAAGCGTTTCGACACTTTCAAATATGGGCAACATTGCCAATACATTTGCTGGCCTTACAGCTTATACTGCCAAAGGGACATTGAACGAAAGAAGACTACTCGATATAAAAAGCAAGCATTATCCGAGTATGAAAATTTCGTATGTAGCCTCTTCGCCCGAAGCTCTGGATAAAATCTTAAGTGATAGTAAGTCATTCACATACCTTGATGTTGCTTTTTACCTCGATGCCATTCAAAACGGTAAGTCTGTTAAACGTCATCCGGTGGGAGATCAGGGATCTGAAAAATTTGGATTCATTATGCCAATGAATAGTGACTGGCAACCATTAATGGACGAGTTCTTTGCTGCCAACGGTGGTTATACCAATTCTGTGGCCTATAAAAAGATCTTGGCTAAGCACCTTGGGAACACAGGAGTGAAGTTGCTAAAATCTGTTAAGTAATTATTGATAATTGAAAAAGGGAAGCTGTCTCAAAAGTAACTTATTAAACTAAGTCATATTTAGGCTCTCGAAATGTTTATGTCAACAAATTGCCTTCGAGAACCTCAGTCTGACGTTTCGTCTTGAGCTTTTGAGACAGCTCTTTTCTTTTCAATCATACGCATACCCGCTGCCGCCATCAGCTTCGAGCTGAACACCAAGGCCCAACACCATACGATTTACAAAGTTGAAATAGGCAATTACCAAAGCGGCATCTAATATCGACCGATCATTAAGTCCGGTTGCTTTTAATCGATTTATAATTGAGAAATCCTCAATTCCGGATGGATTTTTGGTCAGGTGAGCAGCGTATTCGCAAAGGGCCAAATCAGAGTCACTCAGGTCTATTTGGCTGTAATCCTCGGCAAGCGCTTTAGTTTTATTTTCATCTTTCCAGAAGTGGTTAAGTGCCTCTGCGTGATGCTTGATACAATAAGGACAAGCATTGTTAGAAGAAACTACCACCGCCATCATCTCTCTCTGATATCTTTTTAATGGAGACTTGCCAAACATAATGGTCATATACAAATCCATATGGTTGACAATTGATTGAGGATTTAAACTTTGAATTTTGTGTACTTCAGCCAGCTTACCGCGTTTCTTAACCAAATCGTCATAAATTGATTTAAGCTCACCTTCGGCATTTTCATGTTCAATTATATCTATGTAGGGCATCGATTTATATTGTTTCTGTTTATTGATTGGCAAATTATTTAATTTGGTTTAAATACACATGTCATTAGTATTACATTATGCATTTTCAAAATAATTAGTGAGCTCTCCACAATCCATATTGAAGCAATACTGGGGTTACGATCAGTTTCGGACCCTACAAGAAGACATAATCAATGCTGTCCTGGAGGGTAACGATACACTGGCACTTTTACCCACTGGCGGAGGCAAATCAATATGTTTCCAAGTGCCTGCACTGATCAAAGAAGGCGTCTGTATTGTGGTCACACCTTTGATCGCCTTGATGAAAGACCAGGTAGAGCAGCTTAAAAGAAGAAAAATATCCGCTACGGCCATCTATTCTGGGTTGAGTAAAAAAGAAATTGACATCAAACTTGATAACTGTATATATGGAGATACAAAATTTCTTTATGTCTCGCCTGAAAGATTAAAAACGGACCTGTTTAAAGAAAGACTCAAAAAAATGACAATCAGTCTATTGGCCATTGATGAGTCTCACTGCATATCTCAATGGGGCTATGATTTCAGGCCTGCCTACCTCGAGATTGCAGAGATTCGTGAGGTCATACCTAACATTAATATAATTGCGCTCACCGCTACTGCTACTTCGGTAGTACAAAAGGATATAGTCGAAAAACTAAATTTCAAAGAAGGGTACAAACACTTTCAGAAAAGCTTTGCCAGGGCAAATTTATCTTACTCAGTTAGGAAAGAAGAGGACAAAGAAAGGAAGCTACTTGAAGTGCTTAAAAGTGTACCAGGTACGGCAATTGTGTACGCCCGTACGCGAAAAAAGACAAAGGAAATAGCCGCATTTTTGTTAAAAAGAGGGTTTTCTGCAGATTTTTATCATGCCGGTCTTTCATACGAAGAGCGTGTGGTTAAACAGGACAATTGGATAAAAAACAAAACCAGGATTATTGTAGCAACCAATGCTTTTGGAATGGGTATCGATAAGCCCAATGTACGTGTAGTTGTGCATATGGATATCCCGGATAATCTGGAGTCATATTATCAGGAAGCGGGTAGGGCAGGTAGAGATGAGAAAAAAGCTTTTGCTGTGATTATTTATCATCAGCTTGATATCGAAATGCTCAAGGAGCGACTTAACCAGGAGCATCCATCAGTTGACTATCTAAAGCAAGTGTACCAGGCGCTGGCAAACTATTATAAATTGGCTGTTGGGAGTGGTGAATTTCAAGGTTTTGACTTCGATGTTCACGAGTTTTCTGAGCGGTACAACCTCAATCACCTGGAAGTCTTTTATGGCCTCAAAAAGCTGGAAGAAGAAGGCTTAATTCAATTGAACAAAAGTTTTCATAGCCCCTCTCAGGTAAATATATGTGTTGACAATAGTGAATTATATAAATTTCAAATTGCCAATGCCACTTATGACGCTTTCATCAAAGCAATGCTACGTCTATATGGAGGTGAGTTGTTCAATGGTTTTGTGACCATTTCAGAGATTCAGATAGCTAAATTACTAAACACATCGGTCAATAATGTTCAGGCCGGTTTGCGAAAGCTCGCTGAGCTTGAGCTTATTATCTATGCTGAAAAGAAAGATAAACCACAGTTGATTTATACAACGCCCAGACAGCATGCCAAAGAGTTGAAGTTAAACGTTGCTCGTCTTAAGATTAGAGAAAAGATGGCGCGTGAAAAGCTGGAAGCTATAATCAACTATGTTGGCACAAGCCAACGATGCAGAACTTTGAAGTTATTGGAATACTTTGGTGAAGTAAGTGACGATAAATGTGGTGTTTGTGATGTATGTGTAGCTGAAAGCAGAAAAAATCATGCACAGAATGAGACGAAGTATCATCAACAAATTAGACACCTTGTTGAAGAGGAAGCATTAACAATCGATGAGGTAGTCGAGCAAATTAACCCAAAAGAGCAGGAGGTGTTTCTTGATGTAATCAGAGAGATGGTAGACGCTGGCGAACTAAAATACGATGACAAATGGCGGTTGGTGATAGGTTGATTCATTATTCGAAATTCAAGATTCGTTTAATCAGTAGAACCCTGAATTTCGAATTTTAAAACCTGGGTTTAATCTTTGAGTGCTTTCACACCTGGCAGTACTTTACCTTCCATATACTCTAGCAAAGCACCACCACCAGTTGATACGTACGATACTTTGTCGCCATAGCCAAGGCTATTGACAGCTGCTGCCGAATCTCCACCACCTATTAATGAGAAAGCTCCATTTTCAGTGACTTCAACTGTGGCTTCTGCAATGCTGATGGTTCCATTGGCAAAATTTGACATCTCAAAAACACCCATAGGTCCATTCCAAAGCACAGTTTTAGATTCTTTGATAATGTTTGAAAATACTTCACTCGCCTGTGGACCAATGTCGAGACCCATCCAACCGTCAGGAATAGCTGTATTGCTTACAACATCAGTATTGGCATCGTTACTAAACTTGTCTGCAATGATTGAGTCAAATGGTAGCTCAAGATTAACTCCTTTAGCCTTAGCTTGTTTGATTAAGGTTTTGGCTAGTTCTAGTTTATCTTCCTCAACCAGAGAAGATCCAATTTGCCCGCCCATGGCTTTGAAGAATGTGTAAGACATACCTCCACCAATAATAAGGTTGTCAACTTTATCGAGTAGCTTTTCTATAATTAATATCTTGTCAGATATTTTAGCACCTCCCATGATTGCAGTATAGGGCTTGGCAGCATTTTGTAATACCTTATCTGCATTGGCCAACTCAGCTGCCATAACGTACCCGGCAGCCTTTTCTTCAAAATATTGGGCTACGATGCTCGTAGAGGCATGTGCTCGATGAGCTGTCCCAAAGGCATCGTTGATGTAGACATCTCCGTGTTTTGCTAGCTTTTTAGCAAAACCCTCATCCCCTTTAGTTTCATTTGGGTAGAAACGTAGATTTTCTAAAAGAAGCACTTCTCCTGACTGCAAGTTACTACTCATTGCCTCTGCATCTTCTCCTATACAATCTGCAGAAAACTTAACTTGTGTATCCAGTTGGTCAGATAGGTCTTTTACAAGGTGTCTTAATGAAAACTTTTCTTCAGGGCCGTTTATTGGCCTGCCTAAGTGAGACATTAATACAACCGCACCACCGTCAGATAATACCTTTTTAATGGTTGGTATTGCTGCTTTTATACGGGTGTGGTCTGTTATTTCGTATTTGTCATTTAGAGGAACGTTAAAATCAACTCTGATGAGTGCTTTCTTTCCTTTTAAACTTAAGTCGTCAATCGAATTCATGTGCTTGTTATAGTGAGTTATAGAATGATCATTTTTTTGCTGATGCCCTTTTGAGCCGGTCATTAATAGCTCGACCAAGCCCGTGATCGGGCACAAGCTCAGCGAGTATCAAATCTATTTCCTGTTTGTCCAGATGCCTGAGTGCCGCAAATAAGTTTTTCGCTGCTTCAGAAAGGTTTCCTTCCATGGAAAGCACCACCTGTTTTTCATCTGAAATATTGGAGATTTTATCTTTAAATGAAATTGCCCCTACATGTGTAGATTCTCCTAATTCTTTCTGTAGAGCGGGTATATTCCCAATTACAACAGGTTTTCCCGGAGAGTAGTGACTGGCCAACATACCAGGTGCTTTAGGATTTGATGTTGAATGCGGTTTTAAATCAACTTTGCCAATCAGGCTTTCTATTTTCTCTTTACTTATACCACCCAAACGGTGTATGACAGGACGATCCTCATCAAAACCTACAATCGTTGACTCTATGCCAACCTCACAGTCTCCTCCATCTAAAATATAATCTATTTTGTCCCCCAGTTGGTCTTCTACATGCTGAGCACGGGTTGGACTTACATAGCCAAAAGGGTTTGCACTAGGGGCCACTAAAGGAAAATCCAATTGCTCAAGCAGCTTTAGAGTCAATGCTTTATTGGGTATTCTTACGGCCACAGTATCCATTCCGGAAGTTACCAGGTCTGGGATAATATCTTTTTTCTTTAACAGAAGTGTCAAAGGACCCGGCCATAGTCGTTGGGCCAGTATTTGAGCTGCTTCTGGTACTTTACTTACATACTTACCCAGTTCATTAATGCTATGCGTGTGTAAAATGAGGGGGTCAAAAGAAGGTCGATTTTTCGTGCTGAAAATGGAAGCAACGGCTTCTGCATTGAGTGCGTTACCAGCCAATCCATATACGGTTTCTGTAGGAAGTCCGATAAGATTTCCTTCTTTTAAAATCTTAACCGCTTTATTTACATCTGTGCCAATTTCTGCCATAGAACCGCAAAAGTATTAATTTTTTCAGGGTGAGGTTATTATTAATTATATATATTTAATTGAAAACCAATTTATTCGTTATATGAGCAACAAATCTAGATCTACTGTTCGTCTGGTGGCTTTAATTATTATTGCATTGGCTGTTTTAATGAGGCTTTCTATCGTTGTAATACCCGCAATTGATCATTATGATTTTTGGTTGGTGGTGATTGCATCAGCAATGTTGCTGGCCACATCCAAATAAGTGCGCAAATCAAGATAATATTACATGCATAGGTTATGCGTGCATTTTAATTTTCCACCCTCCACCAAGGGTGCTATCTTAGATATTGAAAGTTGACTGATAAAGTCTCTTTCATGGTTACTTAGTGTTTTTAAAGTTTAAAAAGGGGTGCTTTGGAGAGAGGGTGCCCTTTTTTATTTTATTCCTTCTACACACATCATTCGAGCATCATTTAATCACAAACCTGCAATTTAGAACAGGCCGCACCTATGGTGCTTGATTTATATGGTTATCTACTATTAACAGTTAGCCCCTCTGGGGCTAAAATGGATTTTATTTACTTGAACCCTATTTAGTTTATTGCAATAATGTTTGGAGTGCGTTATTTGATTCGGATTTATGTTTGTCCAGATCCAGGAGCCGATATATCAATAGCTCACAAATGATGTTAATAGCTCCGTAGGAGCGCCCAATTAAATCAAATGCCAAGGATTTAAAAACAGGCCGCATCTAGGATGCTTTTGTCCATGCATTCAGTTCTATTAACAGCTAGTCCCTCTGGTGTTGTGTGCAACGCCTATGACTGATCAACTGAGTTGGCTCCGTTGGAGTGACCTTACCTATTAAAAATAAATGCCAACGATTTTAATATAGCTCTCAAATTGCAAACAGGCCGCACCTCTGGTGCTTTGTACTTGCAAACTGTATTTCTATTGACAGTAAGCCCCTCTGGGGCTGGGTATAGATGTTTAAAGCAAAATGTTGATTTGGCAATCACTTCTTAATAAGATGCACTTCTGGTGTTTTGTACGTTGCCCTGCTTATTTAATTTATTGCAATAATGTTTGGAGTAAGTTATCCGTTTCAGATTCTTACTATGGCTAGCTCCATAGAAGCGCACTACCAATAGCAAAGAATTATATAATCGTTATCCTTAGGAGCGATCAAATAAAAAAACAAATTAAAAATTGAAAACAGGTCGCACCTCCGGTGCTATTAAAATAGGCTATTTGCTATTAACAGCTAGCCCCGCAGGGGCTGTCGAATGCCATGACTGATCAACTGGACTAGCTCCGTAGGAGCGACCAATAAAAACAAATGGCAAGAATTTAAAAACAGGCCGCACCTATGGTGCTTGATTTATATGGTTATCTACTATTAACAGTAAGCCCCTCTGGGGCTAAAATGGATTTGTTTTCTTGAATGCTATTTAATTTATTGCAAATAATATTTGGAGTGCGTTATTTACTTCGGATTTATGTTTGTCCAGCTCCATAGATCTATCAATAGCTCACCAATGATGTTCTTAATAGCTCCATAGGAGCGTCCTATCAATAGTCTTTGATCAATTTTATACAAGCTCCGTTAGGCGACCTGTTAGGTCAATGCTTAAGTAAGGATTTTCGCCTGGTTTTCTTAGCCATGCGAAAAATGGAATCATTTTCGCCACATGATGCTTGAAGCTCATCTATGGTAAGCCAACCAAGGTTTTTAGACTCATTACTCACAATTAGTGACTCCTGTTCATCAGCTTCAAACAGAAACCGCACGTCATAGTGCAGGTGCTCAGGATCTTGCTTCCGGGCTGGAATTGTATGAATATCGATATCAAAAATTTCCTGAGAGAGTAACTTTACAGAATGAAGGCCAGATTCTTCTAAAGCTTCCTTTGTGGCTACATTGATGATATCAGTATCTCCATCGGCATGCCCACCCAATTGTAACCAACGATCAAGCTTTTGGTGGTGTGTCATGAGAAATTTGGTCTTGTCATGATTTACTATCCACGCTGACCCTGTAATATGGCCTTCAGGCAAAGTGCGCTCAAAGCAATCTTTATTATTTTTGATGAAGTCTAAAAAACGAACCCTGAATTCTTGCTCAGCTTCGAATTCAGGGTTATAGGCTTCTAATTTTTTGATTAGATCTTGTCTATGCAAATCTTACTTATTCAATAATGACAGTGATTTTATTGAGTTTACCCTCTTGAAGGGTGTCAGTTTGAACACCTGCACCAATATTATTTTTATCACCTTTTTCAGCATTTACAAAATAGATGATTGGCTCAAGATCTTTAAATTTCACGTCCCCTTTATCATCAGTCATTTGTACATCAGTAGCAGGGTTAGTTTCGTTTCTATAGTCTTCTTCAGACTTAAAAAGCTGTACTGATACCCCTTGCTCAACATTGCCCAATTCATTTCTAACGTTGATTTTCAAATTGGTTTTAAAAAGTTGTTCACTTTTGAAGGCCATAGCAATACATAGTATCACTAGGGCTGTCAATATCCTTTTCATGTGGTTTATATTCATTGTTTCGTTATACCAACAAATTTATCGAATAAGTGTTATTCCACCTCTTCTTTCCTGTAATTCTGCCGTTTCTTGCTCAAAAGAGCTCTTAAATTGTACTTTGTATGCATATGATCCCCCTTGAACAGGCCTTCCTGGATCATTATCGTACCCGCCATTCCAGCCTTCATTTACCATGAAACTCAAGTCGCTTGACTGAAATACTAACTCACCCCATCTGTTGTAAATAAAAATTTCAAATTCATCTTGTGCCACCAGAAAAGGGAATACGGTCCAGGTTTGGTTGGCCGTAATGGCACTATTGGGCCTAAATGCCGTAGGTGCATTTACTCGTGCTTTACAATCTTCGATGATGTTAATTTCTGTTGTAGTCACACATCCAAATACATTGGTAAGTTCAGCGGTGATACGTCCATTGGTTCTGACTTTTAATGTGTCATTTTCAAACACATAATCCGGATCGTTGTTTGAGGCAAGTATTTCATCTCCATTGCTGTCAAACCACCTTACACTGGTAAAACCGCTCGGATTATTATCAAGGAAAACCGTATTCTTTTCTTCCGCCAGTTCAAAACCACAGAATCCAGCCGTTCTAACATACGGGCTAGGATCAGATGAGCCAAATGAAACAGTAATCAACTCTGCAACCGAACAAGGCCCATCCAAATCACCGGGAGCCACTACCACATATTCTATCGATTGGTCGCCACCACCTGGGAAGTCGATTCTAATGGAGTCGTTATTTCCGATCACAGTGTAATTTGATATTTCATTACCGATTGTACCATTGACAAATTCATTTACAGTGACAGGCTGATTCGTATCTGTAGTTATATCAAAAACTATCGGTTGCTGATCACAGGAAGGATCAATGGTCCCAAGGGTCAAGGTATGGTCTGGTGGTAAAGTGATGGTTAAAGTATCAGAGCTCGTACAACCTGCATTATCGATTAATCTAAAATAGTAATCTCCAGAAGCTAAACCACTCACTGTTGAAGATGTTTGATCCCCACTACTAACCAATACATCGGGAGATACCGTGCGTAGTTGCCATGTATAGGTGGCAGGCTGCATTGGCCCGCTAAGCTGAAATTGTGCCTCACCGTTTTCATCGTTACAGTCTGCTGCTGTCAATTCTGTTGCTGTTAAAGTATATGGCACGGGGTCATTGATTGTAAAGTTAAAAGTGCTTGAACAAGTTCCAGTTGTAAAGGCCTCGTTGACCGTCAGAGTATAAAATCCAGCACCAAGATTGTTAACTCTTTCTGTAGTTGGCCCATTGACCGTGGTGGTAGGCACAGCAACAGGGCCGGCAATAGAGTAGGTTTGCGTAGCCATTGCTGTAAATTCAATATCTACTATCGCGTCATTTGCACCACAAATCGATGGTGGTTGAACGACCGTGATCGGTCCAAGCGTAGGATTTGGATTTATTACAAAAGGTTGTCTAGGGTCTGATGCTGTTGCCAAACCACATGTATTCAATATGAATAGTTGTGCTTCATAATTCCCTGGTGTCTGAGTGTTAGTGAAATCCCATGTGGTATTATTAGCATCCAGAGTAGGTGATTGATCGATAACGTTATTATTATCATCATAAACCTGAACAACATAGCTCTCAATTTGAGGGTCGGGTAAAGGGTTTAATACGGTAAATGTTAATGGATCTCCCTGACAACCATTTGATACAGACAAACTCGGAGATGGGGTATTGCTCCCATTGAAGTCTACGAAATTTGGTAATCCCAGTAAGCTGTTATTTTGTCCTCCGTCCACAAGGTTGCTTCCCAAGTCAGCGAAATCCGCAGAGGTTAAGTTATATTGCGGGTCGATAAAGTTATTAGGGTCGGCCAGGCTCGCTAATGTTGTTGCACCGTCTTTTGCGATGTAAATTGAGCCTTGAGGACCTTGCTGCATAGCACCCATGTCAACTCCTGCTTCAAAAGCAACTTCAGTTCTGGAATCAATTATAAATTGGGGGTCAGTTGTTTGTCCCACTTGGGTAGTGTTGTCAATTTCCCATCCAATAATTCTTGTTCCTCCTCCAGAGTTTCTCAAAGTCGAATATAACTTCCTATTATCTGGCGAGAATTCAACCCCAAAGACTTCACCAGTTTCGGTTCCAAAATCTAGACTCACAATTGAAGTTATAGCTCCTGTATTAACGTCATAATCAAACAGATCAACATAGTTTTCTGAGCTGCTTATTGATAATGCCACGGCCAATTTATCAGCCGATAAGTTCATGTATCCTTTACCACTTGTAGCAGTAGCGGTATGTGGCTGACCTACATTGCTAAATACCGGGTTGCCTACCCCTTGTGCTACCAGCGGGTATGCCCTAAAAATGTCATTACCATACTCATGCACGATTACCCAATTGGCATTACCTGTAATACGTTCGGTACTGTTATTAAAAAGTGTTGTAATTATCGGGTTGTTTGCAACATCACGCACTAAATCTCCATCTCCGTCTAGCATTTTAAGATCAAATACCGCGTAGCTAAACTCATATTGTGTTGCTCCTGTACTATTGGGCACTTCATTGGTGAAAAACAGAAAGTACTGCGTGGCATCACCGGGATTTTCTACAATAAAAATAGATTGCGTGGCATTCTCGTTACCACCCAGATCAGCCGTGAGTTGATCACTGGCTTTATTATAAACTTCTTGTCCATCACTATAAAGCAAAGGATCACCATTAGCATCACAATATACCGCACAACCCTGTGGAGATATCATATCGTTACCACCATTGAATGCTGTACCTCCAAAATCAATCGGTGTGATTGGACCAGGATTCTGCGTGTCGAATAGCGGATTAAAATCAAGGCCTGCATGATCGCCAAAATACCAAACGAAGGCAAAGTTGTTTTGTACACCATACTCAAAAACTTGTTGTTCCTGATACACTTCACAGCCTGTTGCTGGATCGGTGGCTACCACATAATAGGTGCCCGGCTCCACAAAGGTGGTGGTGGCGTTTGCTTCAGCCGCTGTTTGGTTAGACCATCTAATAGTAGCCCCGCTTGAGTTTGCTCCGCTTACGGTGGCTGTATAAGTCACAATGCTGGTTGCGGGATCCATTCTGTCACCAAAATCATCAGTACACCAATATTGTTGTTGTGGGTCAATTTGGAGGGTTAAATCGAAATCTGTAATTGTTACGGGTTTGGTCACTGTTTGTACGGCTCCACCTACAGTCACACGCATGGTTACGTTGTAAGTGCCCGCTGCTGTATATGTAAATGAACCACCAGCCAAGGGTGCAAAATTACCATCCCCTAGGAAATCCCATTGTATGGCTGTAAAATCAGGCGTTACTTGTGGAAAGAAATAGGTAGGTGCATTGGCACATGTTCCAGAAAAAGTGAAATCTACAGTTAAGATATTATAAGGAGGCAAAAAGGCTGGAAACTGCTGCCCTTGAAAGTCCACGTTGTTTGGAAATATGAGAGGGTTATATAGCGTTTGATTTACATCTTCATTATTAGGGTCTTCAATTCTAGCAACTAAAAACTCGCCTGCAGCATTTTCGTACAGATGATAAATAGCTGTATCCGCTCCGTACTGTAAGCCGAAACTGTTTACTATACTATTGGTCGACAGGGTGCTATCTGCAATGGGCGTTTCGGTTACATTCACCCTGATTAATTCATCATTTGGATTACCAAAATTTCCTGAAATATATAAAAACTCACCCGTGCTACTCCACTCGGTATCGTAAATGCCAGTCGTTGTAAAAGTGCTTAAATCAATGCCAGAGTTGGTCAGGTTGCCTGTAGCTAGATCGATGTCTAGTATCACCATATCCTCGGCAGCATTAGACGGAGAAACTGCTATCTGATTATTGGCAGCACTATATGAAAAGCTGGCCACATCAGAAGGAGCACCTGCGATGGCCACAACAGTTGTATTTATACCAGTAGCATCTATTTGAGTTATATTGTAGTTGGTGGTGCCTTGTTCATGAGTTATCAACCAAAAACCATTTTGCTGGTCATTAGCAATGGCAATCATGCCTTCAGACAATGTAGTAGCAGGCAAATTTGGATCAATTACATTGATTTGTGCCGGGTCAATATCTCCATCTGGAGGTAGGGGAAAGGCATTGTTTCTAAATATATTTTTATCATATACTGTTCTTCTGATTTGCCCTGAGTTGTCTACATGAAATATAAAATATTCACTCGTATCTGCATCGGCAGGGTTGAGTGTTACTACAGCCGATTGATTTCTTGTTGAGCTTCCTATGAGACTCACTAATTGAGTGTCATCCGCTGCATATACATCAACCCCATCAGTATAAAAGAGTAAGGCACCATTGAGATAATCTGAAGCCACTGCACCACCTCCCGTACCTAAATTGTTAGGCAGTGAGATTTGCTGAGGAGTCATGTCAGGTTTGGTAAACTCTATGCTATTGGCATTGCTACCAAAATGCCAAAAAATATCTCTATTTTGACTTTGAGCAAAGGATGTAATTCCAACTAGAAGACAAATGACACTTCGAAGAATTGCTTTTGGCATGCGATAATCTATTAATTCGTTTATAAATAACTACGATCAATAAGTTCTGATTGTGCTATCTACAAGAAAAATCTTAAAACAACGAGTACTAATTTATACAATAAACAACAAAAAGCCGTTAATGAAGGCAGCCTGCCGACATATTTTATGTTAATGTCTGTATGCGACTATTTTCAGTTGTTTTAAGCGATCTATGTTGCGATACAACTTTGTTTCTTTATTTTTGGTTGTAACTATTAATTGTTTTTTAATTCCTATTTTGCTTGATAGAGCAAAAACCGGACTAAAGTTGATGAGAAAACTTTTATTACTTTCTATCTCTCTATTGATGCTTTTGGCACCTGATGAGGTAACTGCCCAGGATCCGCAGTTCTCACAGTTCTATGCTGCACCTTTATACCTCAACCCTGCTTTTGCCGGAGCTACCCAACAATCGAGAATAGGTTTAAACTACAGAAACCAATGGCCTGCAATAGATGCGAATTTTGTTACATTTTCGGCCTATTATGACACTTTTATAGAAAGTAAGAACAGTGGCGTGGGCTTGCTTATGATGCGTGATGCTGTGGCGGGACTAACTTCAACCAGTGTTGGGTTGCAATATGCTTATCAGCTTTATATTACAGACTGGCTTACTTTCAGGCCGGGATTTCAAGCGGCCTGGTTTAATCGAAGTCTCAACTTTAGCGACCTTACCTTCGGAGATCAATTTGATCCTGCAACTGGTGATATAATAACACCCACGAGCGAGGGCTTTAGCAACACTAACAAAAGCTTTTTTGACCTATCTGCCGGAGGTATATTATATACTAAGAATGTATTTTTAGGTGTTACACTAAATCATCTAAATACACCCAATCAGGCTTTTAGCGAAAGCGCTGATCCAAAAGAATTACCACGAAAAATGTCCGTTCATGGTGGATTGAAGATACCATTTACACCAGGTACTGTTGGTAGTGGTTTATATGCCCGGCCACAAGAAAGGAGCTTAACCCCTACCTTTCAATATAAATCACAAGGTGAGTTTGATCAGTTGGACCTGGGACTATATTTGACCTTGGAGCCGATGATAATCGGAGCATGGTACAGAGGCTTACCCACCAAAGGAGTGGAAGGCTTTAGCAATAATGAGTCTATTGTTTTGCTACTAGGTTTCACAAAAAAAGGTGGTCAGGGAGATGTTTTAAACATCGGGTATAGCTACGATTATACAATTTCACAGCTTGGGTCTGCCAGTGGTGGAGCACATGAACTTTCACTGTCTTATTCATGGTCGAATAAAGACCCACGCAAGCCACCTAAGCATGTGATGCAAATCCCTTGTCCCGACTTTTAGGATACCGATAACCTCGTAACTTTGTACTACTATGGGAAGAAAGAAAAAAGACAACTGGAAAAACCGGGAGGGTGTAGTATATTCTACAAGCGATAACTTCGACTACGAATATGAGGGACAGGAAGAGGAGGAAACGCTACCACCTAATCAACAAGACCTTCGTGTGCACCTCGATAAAAAGGCCCGTGGCAGTAAGCAGGTTACATTGATCACAGGATTTATAGGTACGGAGGATGATTTAAAAGATCTTGGAAAGACGCTCAAATCTAAATGTGGTGTTGGTGGCTCTGCCAAGGATGGAGAAATACTCATTCAGGGCGACCTTAGAGATAAAGTTATGCAGGTGTTAGAAAAGGAAGGTTATAAGGCTAAAAGAGTAGGGGGTTGAGCTTTGAGAATGTTAGACCTTCCAGGTTTTCAAAACCTGGAAGGTCTCTAAAGTCTGATTTCAACTACCACTCAACCACTCCTTAAACGGCCCAACTTTGTCTCGGCTTACAATAATTTCCTTATCGTACTCCAGGCGGGGCAAGATTTTTAGTCGACTATTGGAGTAAACTATAACATCTTGTATAGCATCAATATTTATGATATAAGACCGGTTG
Organism: Fulvivirga sp.; assembly: GCA_965227525.1. Taxonomy (GTDB): domain Bacteria; phylum Bacteroidota; class Bacteroidia; order Cytophagales; family Cyclobacteriaceae; genus Fulvivirga. Next base: position 2,040,794 of record OZ245762.1, read on the forward strand.
ACTCTGTAGAATTGAGTGGGATCTAAAAGCTCCTCTAACTCCTCAAGTTTAAAATCGATAATAAACTTCCTGTTTTCACTTGTATAGAGATAGACATTTCGTCCTTCAGCATAAAAGAACTCTGTATTGCTCGTGGTGATCGATTTAATATGCTCACCGAGCTTAACCATAAACCTTGTTTTGTAAGACTTTTGTTGCAATTGATTAAGTGCAATCTTGAATTGATTGATATCAGGAGTTTCAGATAGACTTTCTTTAAAATTTTTCAGCTTATCCAATGCATTGCTCAAATCATCAAATGTGATAGGCTTGAGCAAATAATCTATGCTGTTAACCTTAAATGCATCAATTGCGAATTCATCAAAGGCGGTGATAAAAATAATGGGTTTATTGATATCTACTTTTTCGAAAATCTCAAAACTTTTACCATCAGTAAGTTGAATATCCATAAAAATGAGGTCTAACTCATTTTGATTTGAGTGTAGCCATTGTGCCGCTGAGGCCACAGATGTAAGCTTCTCTATTACTTCGATATTTTGGTCATACCTGTGCAGGTATCGTTCTAATTTTTCTGCTGCAGGTACCTCATCTTCTATTATAAGTACTTTCATAAAGTCAGGCTACTTCTTCTTCCTTTAGTTCCATCAAAGGTATTTTAAAATAACTAAAATCATAGGCCTTCACTTTCACCATAGGTTTTTCTGTATAGTAGCTATATGATTTTTGAATATTTTCGAGCGTTGTTTTACTTCTGTCATCTGCTATCAGCTTATCGTTTAGCTTACTTTGTATCACAATATAACCATCCTCAGGCTCCAGATAGAGCTTTATTTGCAAGGGCGTGTATTTGTTGATGATGGTGTTTCTTACAATCGTTTCTATTAAGGTAGGCAAGGTGCCGGGTACCACAGGTGTATCTTTTGCTTCGATAGTACATTCAAATGTTATGTGATTTTCATGTTTATAGGTAAGTAAATGAATGATGTGATTCACAGCTTTTAGCTCATCACCCAGTGTGGAGAGCTCAACCTTTCTATGACTTAATATGTAGCGGTAAATGGCCGATAAATGATCAATATAGTCTTCAGCCTCTTCGGTATTTCTATGCACAAGTGTAATTAAAGTCTCAAGCGCATCATAAAGTAATAGTGGGTTAACTTCATTTTTAAATTGTGCCAACTCCGCTTCAACTGATTCGGTTAGCAACCTTTCATTTTCAAGTCGTTCTGCATTTTGCTTATACATGTATATATTGCTGAAATAAAGCAAGTTATATAGCAGACTGCTCACTGCATAAATGCTATTAAAAACAATAAGTTGTGTTTCAGTAATGCTAAAGTCCAATACATATTCGAAATATGCCGAAATAGCCATCGAAATAACTATTATTGATAGAAATATGCCAGTAGCAGATTGTAACAGCATCCGATTGACTGTACTAAACCCTGAAGGAAAAAATTTATCATTTATGAGAATATTGAGCCTCAGTACTTCTGAAAGTAAAAAGCTCAACGCTATGCAGGCATAAACTTCCTGTCCCAGAAAAATCTCAGAAATTTGACTAACATCATTATTGACTAAAAGGATGAGGAGGTAGATCAGTACTCCATATACTGGGGGCACCAGCAATCTGAAAAATGGGTTATGTATAAATATTTTTTTCATCAGGCTGATCGTGCAATTTCATTTTTAATTACGGGTAATTGTACAGTAAACTTATCACTGTTTTCAATTTTAATTTTCTTATCAGTGAAGTAGCCATAACGCTTTTTAATATTATCCAGGCCCACATGAAAGGAGTTTACATTAGCAGGTGTGGCTGTCTTGGTATTGGTAATTTTTATGTCTGTATTATCTATGGCAGATATGTATATATTTAGTGGTTGGTCTTTACTGATTACATTGTGCTTCACCGCATTTTCTACAAGCATCTGCAGCGTAAGCGGGGGTATTTTACTATGTAAAATGTTTGAGGGCAGATTTATTTCCAAATGAAGGTTATTCTGAAACCTTACTTGCAAGAGGTAATTGTAAGACTTTACAAATTCTATCTCATCTTCCAGAAGCACAAACCTACGCTCATTATTAGCCAATATATATTGATAAGTCTGAGCCAATCTTCTGATAAAATCTTCCGCCAGCATATTGTCTTTGTAAACCAGCGAAGAGATCGTATTTAAACAATTGAAAAGGTAGTGTGGGCTGAGTTGACTTTTTAAGGCTTCAAACTGTAATTGTAATTGTACTCTTAAATTTTTAGCGGCATCCACATGCACCACAGCGTATTGATTGTAAGAGAATAATGCAAAATAAATTATGGTATAGACCAGCGAGGCTATAATGGTAATAATTAAAAGCTTAATCATGGGTACCTGATGCTCAACCAGAAGCGTATTGAGATCAAACTGACCAAAATACAGCCCAAAAAACAGGTAAGCGCCAACAGCCATAACCGTTAACGACATGACGATGTTACTCACAAAACCCAGTAATAATCTGGAGCTAATGTGATCTCTCCAAGGTAGCCATTTATTTAGGTTTTTGTCAGAAAGATATATGACGAAGCCAACGAAATTGGCCAACACAATACTAGCCAGCAGGTAGATGAAATAGTTGGGTTGCCACTCGAGATATCCTAATTCGCTGTAAAGCAGATAAATAAAATATACTACACCAATAAAGGTTGAGACTAAAAACCGCAATCGGTATTTACGCATGAGCTCGTATAGTTTAAATAGGAAGGCCATGAAAAACTCAATCTAATCAATTTAGTGATTTTTTTAAGCTTATCATGGCCAGTTGTTATTGGTAAATTAGTCTATGGCGCGCATTGCACGACCATAATAAGTATCTGAGTTTATGCTTTTGGCTGCGGTTCTATATGCATCCTTTACAGACTCATCACTTCTTTTTACAAGGGGTGCGATCGACTCAAGTGCACTTGCCGCGTAATAATCTGAGCTTATATTTCCGATGGCCTTAATAATTGATATCAGGCTTTCTTTAGAAAGGTTATCATTTTTACTAATAGATTTTATAGCTGAAGAAGCATAATGACTAGAGCCTAAACCTGTGATGGCATTTGCAATCTTTTCTACAGACCTTGAAGAGAGCTCCTGGTTTTTCATCAATTTAGACAAGACTACCGATGCATAATGGTCTGACGAGAGTTTACTGTCTACCAAATCCACCATTTTGATTATTACATCTTCATCCAGTTTATTTTCTGCTAGTTTTGAAAACACACTAGCCATATAATAATCAGAACTAACGTCAGAAACGGCTACGATTAAACTGTTAAAGGATGTGGAAGATAATCCTTTTTTGTCTAGAGCTTTAGAAAGTATTTGTGATTGATAGTAGTCAGAGCCTACATCTTTAGTGGTTTCTATCACCTCAGCCAATAAGTTTCCGTCAAGATCATCTAGCTCCAATACTCTGCTTAGTAGAGAAGCCTGGTAGTAATCAGAACCAATAGATTTACTAGCTTCCATTATTTTGGTGAGTGAAGAAGCACTTGGCTTGTAACTATCTAACGCTTCCTTTAACACTACAGTGGCATAATAATCAGAACCTATTTTAGTCGCTGCTTCCAAATAGACATCGACTGTGGATTCATTTTTTAAGAAGCGAGATGCATTATCTTTTAAAATTTCTGCCAGATAATAGTCGGAGTCCAATTCATTAGCAATGCCCTCAATTGCTTTTTTTAGATCATTGTTGCTAAGTCCATCTTTGGCCAAAAGTAATTTGCCATAGATAGCCACCACATAATTGCCGTCTAACCTGGAGATCTCATTTATTACAGCTTCTACTCCTCCCTGATTAAAAAATCTATCCACACGACTTTCTGCAGCGATGCCGGTAGATCTTACAATTTCCGGTAAAATTTCAGCCAACCACTTTCTGCCGGCTGGCTCCCATTCGGTTTTTGTTCTGCCTTCATAGTATTCTTTTCTTAAAGAACCTCCGGAAGTAGCTTCGACTAAAATTTCACGTTTGCTACCAAAAGTTGTCTTGCTGATTTCAAGATAGCCCCCTGGTGAGATACTTTTTATATCCTTATCATCATCGGTAACTTCAATCGTTCCTTTATATTCTATGTTGAAGCTACTCAAGCCCGATTTGCTAGTATGCTTCCACGTCTTGTTGTTTTTTGAGATTACGATTCGTTCCTTGTCGCTATCTGATTTAATCACCGTTTGCGCAATACCCGTAGCACTTATGACCAATAGTGCTACAAGTATTACCCATCCTTTTATTTTGAGTTTTTGACCTATATTTTTCATAAAATTCTCTTTAATGTTACTTGCCCTGCAGGAGCGTTTACATGATTATACGATACAATGATGCCTACTTGTTGTCAAACAAACCAGTGTATTGTATTCAATTGTAAGATCAATGTAGTGAATTGCAAAATGCTTGATGTGAGCCAAATGATCGTAGCACGTAATCATTTAACCGTTCATGTATATTGGTTTACGGTTGCCTCATATTTTACTTACCTTCAACCCTTTATTAACCTAAACACACAATAAATGAAGCGACTTCACAATGCTGTAGTATGGAAGCTCGTGATCACACTGTTTGTAGGGGTGCTTCCCTCAAGCTTGTATGGTCAGGAAGAAAAAATTGCTCCCGTTACGGGTACATACGCCATTACCAATGTGAATATTACACAGGCTCCGGGCCGCACTATTGAACTGGGCTCTGTTGTGGTAAAAGATGGTATGATTGTTTCCGTTGGCAAAACGGTTTCTATTCCCCCCGATGCTAAAATCATCAAGGCGGATTCTATGTATTTATATGCCGGTTTTATAGATGGACTTTCTCATGTAGGTGTTGATATGCCCAAAGAAGATGAGGATCAGGATGTCGATGACCCAGGCAATCCTCCAAATGATATTGCCGGAATTCAGCCGGAACGAGATGTCAGAGGGCTACTCAACCCAGCCGACAAATCAGTTGAAGACTGGCGAAAGTTAGGATTTACTGCCGCGCATGTAGTACCTGAAGGTAGAATGCTGCCAGGATCTGGTGGCATAGTTTTACTTTCTGGATCAACTCCAGATGAAATGGTCTATAAGTCAGGCACATCTCTATTTAGTCAATTGAGAGGGGCATCCGGTATTTATCCAAACACTGTTATAGGTGTGATGGCCAAGTATCGCGATTTGTATAGAAATGCGAGTTATGCAAAGTCATACAAGCAACGATACGAACAAGACGGTGCGGGTATGGAAAGACCAGTTTCAGATAGAGTGCTTGAAGCATTTTACCCAGTCATAGACAAGCGTATTCCAGTGGCATTTAAAGCTGAAAGTGTACTTGATATCCAAAGAGTTTTTATACTTAAAAATGATCTTGGTTTTAATCTGATGCTGGGAGAAGTTAAGCAAGGTTGGGATGTCATTGATAAAATTAAGAGTTCAAATGCATCTGTGTTTCTTTCTTTGGAATTGCCTGAATTAAAAGAAGAGAAAGAAAAAGACTCTACCGATATGGAAGAGGGAGACAGCGAAAAAGAACTTACTGCTGCCGAGGAAGAACAACAACGTTTAGAGGCCAGAAAAAAAGAAATGATTTTGAATCATTACAAGCAGCCAGCTCTGTTTACTGCTAATGGTGTGAAATTTGGATTTTCAACACTTGAAGCGAAGAGTAAAGACATTAAATCAAACTTATCGAAAATGGTAGAAAACGGCTTGACAGAAGATGCCGCTCTGGCTGCACTTACCACGTCACCGGCACAACTATTGGGTCTTTCAAATACTATGGGGACAGTTGATGCGGGTAAAATTGCCAACCTTGTAATTTCGGATAAGCCATATTTTGATGAAAAATCGAATGTAAAAATGGTGTTTGTCGATGGGAAATTATATGAATATGACGCCAAGCCAAAAAAGAAAAAGTCCAATGGCGAAGACGTAAACCCACAAGGTAGTTGGAGCTATACCACTGAGACACCTCAGGGAACCACCACCGGTACACTCAAAATCACTGGTGAGCCAGGTGACTTTACAGGAGAAATGACCAATAGCCAGACTGGTGAAACCACTACTATATCGGACATCGATATTAGCGGAAACAGTATGTCTTATAGCTTTCAGATCAACGCTGGAGGTAGCGTGCTTTCAATCAGTGTTTCTGTAACAATTGAAGGTGACACTTTCGATGGAACGATGACTGTGGGCTCTTATGGAAGCTTTCCTGTTGAAGGCGAGAGAATTCCAGAACAATAAAAGATTAAAAGATGAAAATCATGAAAAATAATATCACATTAATTCTTGCATTGCTTTTGGCTTTTGCCGCTTCGGCACAGCAAAAGGGCGATGTACTCGTTAAAAACGGAACGGTGATCACTATAACCAATGGGGATCTTGCTGAAACCGATGTATTGATTAGGGATGGAAAAATCTCAAAAATTGGTAAAGGGCTGAAGGCTCCTTCAGGGGCAAAAACAATCGATGCTACAGGTATGTATGTTATGCCTGGGATCATTGATGCCCACTCACACATTGCTCTCGATGCCGTAAATGAGGCTACCAGTCCGGTGACAGCAGAAGTATTTACGGGAGATGCAGTTGATCCATTAGATGTGTCTATTTACAGAGCTTTAGCTGGAGGGGTAACAATCTCTCACGCAATGCATGGCTCGGCCAATGCAGTAGGTGGTCAGTGTGAGACAATCAAACACCGGTATGGCACTGTAGACCCTGAAGAATTGAAAATGAAGGGCGCACCAAGAACGATTAAGTTTGCTTTAGGAGAAAACCCGACAAGAGTGCATGGTGCTGGCAATAATATGCTACCAAGAACCAGAATGGGTGTAGAGGCCGTATTTAGAAACTCGTTTTCTGAAGCTCAGGAATACATGGCTGCCTGGAATCAGTACAATGCTAATAAAAGTAAGAAAGGTTTTAAAGGAGCACCTCCCAAATATGATCTAAGGCTAGAAACTTTAGCTGATATTTTGAAAGGAGAAATCATCATCCATTGTCATTCTTACAGAGCGGATGAGATATATATGCTCATGCAGGTGTGTAAAGACTTCGGCATCAAAAGACTTGTTTTTCAACATGTGAATGAGGGTTTTAAAGTTGCCCCTGAGTTAGCCGAGTTTGGTGCTGGAGCATCAGTTTTTTCAGATTGGTGGGCATACAAATTTGAGGTTTACTACTCAACTGCCTACAATGCTACAATTCTTTCAGAGAATGGGGTAGTTACTTCAATAAATTCAGACTCTGGTGAACTCATCAGACATTTATATCATGAAGCAGCAAAAACGCAGAAGTATGGAAGACTGTCTGATAAAGATGCACTGGCAATGATTACAATTAATCCTGCCAAACAGCTTGGAATTGAAGAACGAGTTGGGTCTATAGAGGAAGGTAAAGAAGGAGATATTGCAATTTTCAACAACCATCCATTATCAATTTATGCAATACCGATGTATACTATCGTTGATGGCGTGTTGGAGTTTGACCGACAAAATGATGCTGACGACATGCGTATTTACGTAAATCCTGAAGAAAAAATTGATGTGACTTTTTCACAAAATGATCACACGGTTGATAGATGTATGCAAGGCACCGAATTTTTATTCAAACACTAAAAAGCAGACCTATGAAAAATTTAAAAAACATTATTATCGTATTTCTACTGGTTGCTTTTAGCCTTGAAGTATCCGGTCAAAATGCCAAAGGCAAAACAGGCACTTTCGCGCTTACAAATGCAACCATTGAGACAGTTACAAATGGCACTATATCCAATGGTACTATCATTTTAAAGGATGGCATCATTGCTGAAATCGGTGCTAATGTCACAATCCCTGATGGGGCAGAGCAAATTGATTGTAGTGGACAAACTATTTACCCTGGTATGATTGAGGGGGGTGGACGCTTAGGTCTTGTAGAGGTCAATTCTGATCCTCGTACTCGTGATTACAATGAAATCGGTGACGTGATACCTCAGATGAAGGCTTTAACGGCCGTAAATCCTAACTCTGTGCTTATACCAGTAACCAGAGTAAGTGGTGTGACTACTTCACTAGCCGTTCCTGCTGGAGGGTTATTTCCCGGTACTGCCTCTTTAGTAAACCTACATGGCTATACGCCTGATCAGATGTATGCGGGTTTTGAAGGTGTGGTGATGAATTTTCCAGCTACTGGAAGAAGCAGCAGGTGGGATAGAAGATCTGATGAAGATATTAAAAAAGAAGCAGAGAAAGCCCTGAAAAAACTTAATGAAGTGTGGCAGAGAGCCAATGAATACCATCGCATAGATAGTACTCTTAAAGCATCCGGTAAGTCAGAAAAGCTGGAATACTATCCTGAAATGGAAGCGCTGTTGCCTGTAGTGAGAGGTGAGCAAAAACTATTGATTGAAGTTAATGCTGCAGATGATATCGAAGCGGCTATTGAGTGGGTTGCCGATAAGGACATTGATGTTGTATTTACGGGTGTTTCTGAAGGTTGGAGAAAAGCCCAGGAGATTGCTGATGCAAATATTCCTGTAATAGTTGGGCCGGTATTAAGTATCCCAAATCGACAGTATGACAGATATGATAGAGCATATACCAACCCGGGAGTTATGCAAAAAGCAGGTGTTAAAGTAGCTGTCAAATCTGGCGATGCAGAGAATGTGAGAAATTTACCTTACAATGCAGGATTCGCAGCCACGTATGGTATGGGCAAAGAAGAAGCACTGAAAGCCATTACAATTATCCCTGCACAAATTTTTGGTGTAGATGATAAGCTAGGTTCATTAGAAAAAGGCAAGAGTGCTACACTTTTTGTAACAGACGGTGATCCTTTTGAAACAAAAACTCAGGTGAAGTATGTTTTTATCGAAGGTTGGATGATTCCATTGGAGAGCAGACATACAAAATTGTATGATGAGTTTTTAGAAAGGCAGCCAGGGCTGGAGAAGTAAATTCTGAAAGAGGCTATCTCAAAAGTTACCCGTCATTCAGAACGCAATGAAAAATCTCCTAGAAAAGGTGTAATAACCGACACTAAGACTCTACGCTTCGCTCTGAGTGACGCATGGTCTGGACTTTTGAGACAGCCTCTTTTTTATTTTAGGGCAAACTTGCTTTAAAGCCAGCATAATCATCACCACTTAATGTGGTATCACAATCAAGTGCTTCGGCCTGAGCATTAATATCTGCCACTCTGTTGGCCGGGCTTGGGTGTGTACTCAAAAACTCAGGTACACCACCGCTTTGACCGGTTTCTTCTAATTTCTCAAAAAATGAAGCGGCACCATTACAGGCGTAATGAGTTTCGGCAAGATATACCACAGATTCGGCATCGGCTTCCTCTTCAAAATCTCTGCTAAAGCTTAAGCCGGCCACAGTACCAGCAACTTGTCCTGCTATAGTTTCAAGCTGTGAAGCATCTTGCCCTAATACCACGCTTAATAATATCTGAATACCATACATTTTCTGCAGGTTGCGACTTGTATGTCTCAAATCTGCATGAGCAACCTCATGGCCCAATACGCCAGCCAGATCATCTGCATTGTCGAGGAATTTTATGAGACCTGTATAGACATAAATGTATCCTCCCGGAGTAGCAAAGGCATTTAATGTAGAATCGTTATCAATCAAAGTGACTTGCCAAACAAACTCATCTCTATAAGTCACCTCACCACAGTTTAATATTTCATTGACCATGTCATCGAGGTATGTGTAAGCTTCGGGATATTCGTTACGGCTCATCAGATTAAAGTTAGGATCACTTTCAATTTGCTGACTTACCTGTGCGCCAAGTTCTTTATCATCGTTGATGGAAAAAAGCACAACATTATCATTTTTGTCACATGCAGCCATCAAGACAGCAAAAAATGCACTAAAGACTAAAAGTTTAATTGAGTTGTTGATATTCATTGTTTTGATTATTTGTATTGGGTAGTTAGTAAGTAAAAACTGTGCCAACATATACTACTGTTATTTATTAACTGGTCAAAGACAATATTAGTTATCTCTTTTCTGTAAAAGAAAATAGTATTTCCACAATAGGCATACTATTTTTGCGCCATGGCAGAACAAATACTGATTTTAGATTTCGGCTCTCAATATACCCAGCTAATCGCCAGGAGAGTCCGGGAGCTCAACGTTTACTGTGAAATCCACCCATATAACAATCCTCCAGCACTTACTGATGATGTAAAAGGAGTCATCCTTTCTGGAAGCCCATGCTCGGTGATGCAAGATGATGCACCCAATGTTGCTTTAGAAGCATATAGAAAGAAGGTGCCTGTGTTGGGAGTGTGTTATGGTGCACAGTTAATGGCAAAAAAGAATGGAGGAGACGTTACTCCTTCCAAAGTGCGTGAGTATGGAAGAGCAAAGCTTTCCAAAGTCGATCAGCATAATGAGCTGATGAAAGAGATTTCTATAGACTCACAGGTGTGGATGTCTCATGGTGATACGATCACTGCGCTGCCAGAAGATTTTGAATTAATAGCCAGCACCCCTTCAGTACAGGTTGCTGCTTATAAAATAAAGGGCGAGCAAACGTACGGTATTCAGTTTCACCCTGAGGTGACACATAGCCTCGAGGGTAAAATTGTATTAAGAAATTTTGTGGTGCACATATCTAAGTGTGCACAAGATTGGACGCCAGACATTTTCGCAGAAGTTACCATCGAAAGCCTGAAGAAACAGTTGGGTAATGATAAAGTGGTAATGGGCCTGTCAGGTGGAGTTGATTCTAGTGTAGCCGCAACACTTATACACCAGGCTATTGGCGAAAACCTACATTGTATATTCGTAGATAATGGGCTTTTGAGAAAAAATGAGTTTGAGGATGTACTTGATTCTTACAAGCACATGGGGTTGAATGTCAAAGGAGTTGATGCAAAATCCAGGTTCTACGATGCCCTAAAAGGGTTGACAGATCCTGAAGATAAGCGGAAAGCCATAGGGCGTGTTTTTATTGAGGTTTTCGATGACGAAGCCCACAAAATTAAGGATGTAAAATGGCTCGGGCAGGGCACAATCTATCCTGATGTTATCGAATCAGTTTCAGTACAAGGCCCTTCAGCTACAATAAAATCGCATCACAATGTCGGTGGTCTGCCGGATTTTATGAAACTAAAGGTGGTAGAACCTTTAAACACTTTATTTAAAGACGAAGTGCGCCTGGTAGGTAAGACACTGGAGATAGATCAGACAATCTTAGGTCGTCATCCTTTCCCAGGACCAGGGCTTGGAATAAGAATATTAGGCGATATTACTGCCGAAAAAGTTGCGATTTTACAGGAAGTAGATCACATTTTTATAAACGGCCTCAAAGAAAATGACCTATATGATGAGGTTTGGCAAGCAGGAGCAATCCTTCTTCCGATCCAATCAGTTGGGGTAATGGGCGATGAGCGCACCTATGAGCAAGTAGTGAGTCTTAGAGCTGTTACGAGTGTAGATGGTATGACGGCCGACTGGTGTCACTTACCCTATGAATTTCTTTCTGATATATCTAACAAGATCATAAATACTGTGAAGGGGGTAAATCGCGTTGTTTACGATATTAGTTCTAAACCGCCTGCTACTATTGAGTGGGAATAAATCTATTTTATGAAAAAGACTATTTTCATTATCTGTCTACTAATTGGCTTTGGTAGTACTCATGCTCAGGATGAGCAATCAGACTATCAAAAGCGCTATAATGGAGCTAAACTGTTTTTCTCACAAGGCAATTACGCCTTGGCAATGGAAGCTTTCAAACCATTAATACAGTCTGATGAAAATAATCCTTACTCTTCTTATGCTTCATTTTATTATGCACTGTCGGCCTATCGGGAGGGATACTTACCTATGGCCAAAAATATGCTCCTTCAGATCAAACAGGTGTATCCAAGATGGTCTAAAAAGGATGAAGTAAATATTTGGCTGGCCAATATTTATTTTGAAAATAAGGAGTACAATAGTGCGCTGAATGTTTTGAAAGATGTTGAAGGTAAGGATAAAGAGGAATTTGTGCTATCATTAAAGCACTATCATTTAAATAAGATTGAAAAGCTTTCAACGCTTAAAAGTCTGTATGGTAACAACGATGATGATAGAGCAGTAGCCCAGGTGCTTGCCAAAAGAATTTCTACACAATCATTGGCTGAGAGAGATCAGGACTTGCTGGAGTCATTGATACTTAAGTTTGAGTTAGACCATGAGTCTCTTGGCGTGCCAGTGATCACAAAATCTATCTTTAAAGACGAATACAATGTCGCTGTTATGCTGCCTTTCATGGTTGAGTCTTTAGAGCCTAATGATAAAAGACCGGTAAATCATATCATTTTGGATGTTTATCAAGGTATGCAGCTTGCAGCTGATAGTTTGAAAAATATTGGTATTAATATCAAACTACATGCATATGATACTAAAAGAGACAGTACTCAAACTGCAGAAATTCTAAATAAAGATGAAATGAAGGGCATGGATCTTATTGTTGGGCCTTTGTATCCTACCAATACATCACTTGTAAACGACTTTGCTTATAAAAATCAGATTAATGTCATAAATCCTTTCTTCCCGGATTCTGACATTACTGGAAATAACCCTTTCTCTTTTTTATACAAACCCAGTAGCGAAACTGTTGGCCATAGAATAGCCGATTTTGTGAAAGATCGATTGAGAAATAAAGTAGGCATTATTTTTTACGGTGAACTCAAGAGAGACTCGGTGTTGGCTCATTCTTACAAACATGAGTTAGAAAAAGACAGCTTTAATATAATAATTACCAAAAAGATAGAGCGTGATAGCTCCAGAGCTATCCTTGACTTGTTGCTGATATCTGACGAAAAAATTAAAGAGGCGGCTACAGAAGAAGCGAGAGAAAAGTTTACTATTGGTGTGGATAGTGTAGGGCATATTTTTGTAGCATCATCCAATGATCTCATATCATCTAAAGTTATAAGTGCTGTAGAAACCAGGGGAGACTCTATTACAGTTATAGGCTCAGCAGACTGGATGGAACTCCCAGCAATAAATTATGATGCATATAGTAGGTTAAACGCCATACTTTACGCACCTGGCTACACTATTCAAGATACTTTGGGTTATGAACAATTCCGGGAAAAATATGTAAAGAGGCATAAAAAGTCACCCTCAAAGTATGTTGAAGATGGCTATGAAGTGATGATGCTTGCCGGTCATAGCTTATACCAATATGGCAAATATTTCCAAATCGGATGGAATAAAGTTGACCACTTGCCAGGTTTTATTTCATTAGGATACGATTATCGAAATTCAAACAACAATAAGCTTGTGCCCGTGTTAAGTTTTGAGGGCGAGGAAATGAGAATTTATTTAAATAGAGAAGGAAGTGACGATGACGATAGAGAACAGTAAATCACTATTTGCAAAAGCACAAAATTATATACCAGGAGGAGTTAACTCACCAGTCAGAGCATTCAAAGCAGTAGGTGGGGACCCACTTTTTATTAAAAGTGCCAAAGGGGCATATATGTACGATGAGGATGATAACAAGTACATAGACATGATCAATTCATGGGGCCCGATGATTCTTGGGCATGCACACCCTAAAATTGAAGCGGATGTAACTGAAGCTGTTAAGACTTCTTTATCATTTGGAGCACCTTCTGAAAAAGAAATTGAGATTGCCGAGCTCATTACTACTATGGTGCCTTCTATAGAAAAGGTACGAATGGTCAACTCTGGTACAGAAGCTACCATGTCTTCTATTAGACTTGCCAGAGGCTATACCGACAGAGAAAAAATCATCAAGTTTGAAGGGTGCTACCATGGGCATGGAGATTCCTTTTTAATAGCGGCAGGTAGTGGTGCCATGACTATGGGTGAGCCAAATAGCCCTGGAGTCACACAAGGAGTGGCAAATGATACGTTGACAGCACCTTTCAACGACATAGATGCTGTGAAAAAACTGGTGGCAAGCAATAAGGGCAATATTGCTGCTATTATACTAGAGCCCGTTCCTGGTAATATGGGTTGTATCATCCCTAAATCGGAGTTTCTACAAGGTTTAAGAGAACTGTGCGATCAGGAAGGCATAGTATTGATATTTGACGAGGTTATGACCGGCTTTAGGTTAGCTAAAGGCGGTGCTCAGGAAGTGTTTGGAGTAAAACCAGACATCACCACTTTAGGTAAAATTATAGGTGGAGGTATGCCTGTAGGTGCATATGGAGGTAAAAAAGAAATTATGGATTTCGTTTCTCCATCAGGGCCAGTATATCAGGCGGGTACATTATCTGGTAACCCTGTCGCAATGGCTGCAGGTCTGGCAATGCTGCATACATTGAACGATAACCCGAAGATTTACCAGGAGTTAGAAGCTAATACTGCAAAAATCGTTTCTGAGCTTAAGGCTAGTTTGAAAGAGCTTGGGCTTAATTATACAATGAATCACATTGGCTCGATGTATAGCCTTTTCTTTACAGATCAGGAGGTGATAGATTTTGAAACTGCTAAGTCTTGCGACACTGCACTATTTGGAAAATTCTTTCAACAGATGCTGAAAGAAGGTGTCTATCTACCACCTTCACAGTTTGAAACATTATTTGTTTCAACTGAGATAAAAGGAGATACATTGAACCATTTGGTTGAAGCTAATCATAAGGTTTTGGAGCAGCTACATTCTTAAAATAATAACAAAGAGACTATCATTTCCAGGAGGAAAAACAAGAATATACTAAAGCAGTAGATGCTACCTACTATGTTAAACTTTATGAAAGTTTTAAACCAATGCTGTTTATAAACCTTTAGAAAAGAAATATACGCGTAGATAGAGACTATTAGAAATCCAATAATGTTGATGATATTACCTGTTTCTTCATGCGTTATTATAAAAAATGTGGTAAGGATAAAAAGCCCATAAGTGAAATATGCGAATGTATGAAGGTGAAGCGCGTGTACTAAATGTTTAATGTAGAGCTGATTTCTGCGAATGTACAATAGCTTCAATATAAGGGCGAAAATTGGTATAAGTACCAGCATCATGAGCGGAAAATTCTTCACAATATAAGATACAATCTGGTCGTCATCGGCTCTTGTCACACGAATGGTTTGCATGGCCATACGTTCATCGAAATAGTCCAAAGTACCGAGATCCAGAGAGTCAAGAATTTGATCATCACTTAGCTCGTAATCTTTATCCAACTGTTTTACCCTTGCTGTGTTAATCCGTGAGACTATAAACTCATCTTCATCATCCTCTTCCTCACCTTGCTCAATTTTAGACTTTTGTTTTTTAGATTTTAGTAAATAGAGAGAGTCCGGTCTGAAGATTTGAAGGCTATCTGCAATAGAATCACCAACGGACTTCCTGATTTTTATTTGTGATGCTGTGTCAAGAGTGCTGAGAAAATCTCTTAGCTCTTCTATATCTTTATCATCAAGCTCATTTTTCAGTAAACTACGTTCTCGGCCCGTCATACTTTTCGTTATCAACCGGGCAGAAGAATCACTAAGACCAGCTACCCCATTAAGCATTTCGAAAGTGTTCGAAGTTTTGATAACCGGCTCATCGTCTTTATCATCTGCTAGATTGTGTGCGGCCAGCGTCACCATGAATAAGTAGAATATACTAACTATAAGATAGAGCCGGATTGGGTGTGCATAGGTGGCTCTTTTACCTTCAATATACTGATTGGTAAGGTAGCCTGGTTTAAGAAAGAAAGGCTTTACAGTTTTTCCGAATTTAGAATCAATTGCAAAGTATGTGCTGAAAAAATCGCCTACCAGTGTGCCAAATGATACATTGTCGTCATGGTTGCCTTGCCCGCAATTGGGACAGTAATTGTAGATTTTATCTAAAGTAAATCCACAATTGAGACAGCTGTTAGTCTTCCGATTAATTCTCATTTCACTGATTATGAACGTTTAAATTAATATTAATCGTGGAAAATAAATAAAAAATCGCGATTTTGAGTTACCAAAATCGGTCTTAGCTGATAAATTGGATAGTGCGATGAACGTACAATTGATGTTTGTACTCATTTTTTATTAATTTTATAGTTTATATTGCAGATATTTATCAGTAGATCAATTTTTTAATATACAAGTTGTGAAGAAGATTCTAATTTTTTTAATCGTGCTTTTCGGGGCAAATGCATTCACAATAGCACAAAATCGTTCAGATCAAAATCCGGTAACTTACGAGGAGTTGTACGATGAGCCATATGCTATCAATGCATTGTTTGTACAGTTTCAGCCAATTTACGGTGAATTGTTTACGGCCAATATCAATGCAGGATTTGGTTTAGAAGCTACATACTTTCATAAAGATAAAATGCGCTTCAATGCGCATGCCAGGAAAACCTATACAAAGAAATTTGATCTGGTAAGAGATATCGCAGATAAAAACAGCGATGTAGACAACGAGCCAGCTGTTTATAATTATTTTGAAGCAGGGGCTACATATCATATAAAAGATTTTGAGGAGAGCTCTAAGACTTCTATGTTTCTTTATAAGAAAAGTTATAAGGGTAGCAAGTGGGCTGCAAGGGTTCCTATCAATACTGATATACCATGTAAGGTGAGAAAAATATATGGAGCACGATTAGGAGGCTTCTTTTACGACACTTCTTTAGATCTAAACAGGATAATGGAAAACCAGGGTAAGACTATTCAGGCGCTTGAAAGTGCTGATGGCCAGACACTGCCTGTTACCAGGCCATCAAATAGCGAGGAAGAGTTTCAGGCTTTTACAAATATGTCTGTTGGGGGTATTTATGCTGGTGGCTCTATGTCATGGATCAAAAATATAGCCGTTGATTTTGACAATAAGTATCAGGAAGGTGTAGACGATTTGATTTTTACTGTTTTTCTGGATCTTTTAGTGGCACCGGCAGTGAGTGTAGATGATGTGTCTTATCAGGGAACATCTTTTTCTTCAGATGCTATTGACACTTCAATCATCGGATTCAGAGCGGGAATGGAAGGTAGATTTAACAGGACGTGGGGTTGGGCTTACGGTGGAGAAGTTGGTATGAGACCTGGAATAAGTGGTAGAGGGTTTTATGCATTGGTCAAAATTAGCTTCCCTGTATTTAGTACCAACTTAAACTATTCCGTTGAAGCTTTTGGTAGATAAATAAACCAACGTATAAGATAGTTAGGCTAAAACATGTATAGTGTTTTAGCCTTTTTTATTTTTACACCATGTCAATATTAATCAAACACATCAAGGGGCTGGTTCAGGTTCGGGAGGAAAATAAAAAATGGGTTGCAGGAAAAGAAATGGACCATCTGCCAATTATGGAGGATGCTTTCTTATATGTAGAGAACGGAAAAATCGCCAACTTCGGCAAGATGGATTCATGTCAAATCAATAATGCAGATGAAGTTATTGATGCGAGTGGTCGTTTCGTATTTCCAAGTTTTGTCGACTCACATACGCACTTGGTGTTTGCTGCCAGTAGAGAGGAAGAGTTTGTGTATAAGATTAAAGGCATGTCCTATGCTGAGATTGCTGCAAAAGGAGGTGGTATTTTAAACTCTGCAAAAAAATTGCAGGCTACATCTGAAGACGAGCTATTCGAGAGATCTATGGTGCGTGCCAGGGAGATTATTAATTATGGCACGGGGGCTGTAGAAATCAAAAGTGGCTATGGGTTGACCACCGAAGACGAAATAAAGATGTTGAAAGTGGCAAAAAGAATTGGCGATTCTACAGGATTAACAGTGAAAACTACTTTTCTGGGGGCTCACGCAGTACCTAAAGAGACTACCAAAGAAGCTTACCTCGATAAAGTGATTAATGAAATGATCCCTGCTGTTGCTGAGCAAGGCCTTGCTGATTATGTTGATGCTTTTTGTGAAGAGGGATTTTTTAATCCGGATGAAACTGAAAGAGTAATGGAAGCGGGTAAGAAATATGGTATGAAGCCTAAAATACATGCGAATCAGCTGCATATTTCAGGTGGTGTGCAAGTAGGGGTAAAGGTTGGTGCACTAAGTGTGGATCACCTGGAAAGCATGGGTACTGAAGAAATAGAAGCTTTAAAAAATACGGCTGTCATGCCTACCTTGTTACCTGGAGCGGCATTCTTTCTTGGCACAAGCTATCCACCAGCAAGAGATATGTTAAATGCAGGTCTTCCATTAGCCTTAGCCACCGATTATAATCCAGGCAGTGCACCGTGTGGCAGGATGTCTCACATGCTGTCGTTGGCGTGTGTAAAAATGAAAATGACACCTGAAGAGGCAATCAATGCGGCTACTATAAATACAGCTTACGCTATGGAAGTGTCTGATACACACGGAAGTATAACAAAAGGCAAAGCGGGTAGCGTATTTATAACTAAAGAGATACCTTCAGTTGCTTATCTACCATATTCCTTTGGAAGTGATCAGGTAGATAGAGTTATACTAAACGGTAAGCTGGTAAATAACTAATTAGTTACTGAAGATTCAAAAGTAATATCTGCCTTAAGCGAGGCAGCCACAGAGCAATACTTCTCAAGAGAAAGTCGTGTCACTTTTTCAAGTTCTTCGTTATTGGCATCAGGTGATTTTAATATGAAATTCATTTTTATTTGAGTAAAACCACGAGGATGATCGTCCTTACGGGTTCCTTCGGCTGTTATAGTAAGATCATCCAGCTGTTTTCTCCTTTTCTTTATCATTTGAGCTACTTCCACTGCAACACACCCACATAATGCCGACAGTATCATTTCCATGGGAGATTGGCCCGTTTTATCTTCATCTTTCATGTCGATGAAGACTTTATTGCCTGCATCATTGAAAGCTTCGTACTCGTGATCGGATAGGTATTTTGTAGTGATTTTCATAATGAATGTTACTTTCGCCAATTGATTTAGCGAAGATACTAGTTAGCCACGGTATTGAGAACTATGAGAAGTGCTTTTTAAATAAAGTCTTAAGATATTCTGTTGTAAGCGGCTTAGGTACGTATTCTTTTACTTGAGTATAGGTGTTCGCCTTATCAATATCATCTTTGTAGACGGAAGATGAGAGAATACAAAGAATACTGTTTGACTGCAATTGTTCAGGTATTATCTGGTTGTATTGATCTAGAAAATCCCACCCGTTCATTACCGGCATATTTATATCCAGAAAGATCATAGCAGGGAATTGCTCTGGATTATTATCGCTTAACTCCTTTAAATAATTGAGGGCCTCCTGACCACTCATACAAGATTTGATATTTTTAACTATACCTGAAGCTGAAATTACCCTTGTATAGATGAAGTTGGATATATCGTCATCGTCTATGACGAGTACATTGGCCAATTTATCAATAGATTCTGTCATTTGTTATTGTTTAAAACAAACGTTGAAAGTAGTACCTTTACCAACCTCGCTTTCTACTTCTATGTACCCTCCCAAAGCTTCAATTTGTGATTTTATAATATATAATCCAAGACCTTTTCCTTCCTTATTTTCATGAAATCGTTGATACATGCCAAATAGCTTGTTTCCATGACGGTTTAAGTCAATTCCAATTCCATTGTCAATTACTGAAAGACAAGTATAGCCACTTTCAGTAGTTGAAGATTTAATGACTATCTCGAGAGGCTCATCTGATTTATATTTTAAAGCATTTGAAACGAGATTTTGAACTATACTGTAAACTGTTGTCTTTTTACACAGCACTGATTTCACCTCACTAAAATCACTTTTTATAGTTGCTCCGGCTTTCGTGATTTGGGTTTCGAGGCTCTTGGTTATTGAATTTACAATCTCATCAAATTTCACTTCAACGAGCTCAGTTTTACTTTCGTCTTTTACCGCAACAAGTTGTATTAAGTCGTTAAGCGTAGATTTTAGTTGGTCAACTGATGAAGTGATTTTTATGAGTACTTCATCTTTTTCGTTGTCTGTAAAGTCTTCAGATTTATACAACTGTAGTAGCGTATCCAGGTTTACAACAGGAGCTCTCAAATCATGTGATGTGATGTAAGCAAACTGCTTTAGCTCAGCATTTGAGCTGGTAAGCTCTTCAGTTGTTTTAATAAGGTTTTTCTCATTGATTTTACTCTTTGTGATATCTCGTACTACAGAAAGCACTTTACCTGCAGCATATTTTACAATTCTGGCTTCGTAGTACTTTCTTTCATCGTTTAATACCAAAGAGTATTCCAGTGTTTGAGGTTGTTTTGTGCTTTCTGCATGACGACTTTTTTCTATGTATAGTTTCGATACTTCTTCGTCAAAAAAATCATCGATATTTTTTCCAATAAACTCATCCTTAGGTAAAAACAGCTGGCTAGGGTCTGAGAATTGCGCATCCAGAAACTTACCATCAGTTGTTGTGATAAATAATAAATCTGGCAGTGCATTTACCATGGCTTGGTTTCTTTGCCGACTCTCGTGAAGCTGAATTTCCGTGAGCTTTCTGGCGGTAATATCCTGCATGGACCCTATCACCTTGTTTGCTTTGCCATCTTCATTTTTCACCAGCTCCCCTTGAGACTCTACATACCTTATGTCTCCATCTTTCCTGAGAATTCTTTTGTCTAGCTTGTAAGGTTGGCCTGTTTCTATTGTGTTTTGAATGGCCTTTTGGGTCTTCTCGATGTCTTCAGGGTGAATATATGACGCCCCTATTTCAAAAGTAGGTTTAAATGCCCCAGGCTCTTCTCCACAAATACGATAATACTCATCAGACCAGGTAACTTCGCCTGTGGCTAAATGAAACTCCCAACTACCTAGATGAGAAACACGTTGAGCTGCATCTAAACTCTCTTTGTTCTGCTTTAGCGCTTGCTGTGCTTTTAATGCATCTGAAATGTCAGTTACAACACCTTCAATTGAAAGCAACTCTCCATCATCGTTAAATAGTGCTTGTCCTCTTTCATGCAGATGTTTGAGTTCTCCTGATTTGGCATAAATTCTATAATGCACGTCAAATTGCTCTTTTTTATCAATGGCTTTTTTGACGGCAGCCCGACTTTCACGAAAGTCATCAGGATGGACCACTTTCTCAAAATAGATTTTACCTTCTCCAAAGAACTCATCAGTTTTATACCCTGTAATTTCCTCGGCCCCGGAGCTCACAAAACGCATGCTATAGTCTGGAGGAGGGCCACAACTATATACCATGCCAGGTAGGTTTTGAATCAAAGTGTTCAACCTATTTCTACTGTTGGCAATAGCCTCTTCAGCTTCTTTTCTGGCAGTGATAAACTCTGTAAACAGTATAATGCCCCCAGTTTCACCGTTGGCATTTTTCCAGGGAGTACTTTTCCACCTTAACCATTCTTTCTTGCCGTTGGCCTTTACAAACGAGTCATTTTCACGGGATAAGGTTTCACCTGCTAGTGACCTGCTATGAAGCTTTCGCCACTCAGCCTTTACATCCGGATATATCTCATAATGATTTAGCCCTACAATTTTGCTTGGAGTCATGACCTCAGGCTTTACCCACCAATCGGAAAGGTACTGTTCGCTACAGGCAATGTAATTCATATCCTGATCGAACATAGCCACAGATACGGGCATGTTATTTATAAAGAAACGAATTTGCTCTTCAGAATTTTCCAAGGCACGTAGAGCCTTTTTTTGATGAGTAATGTCATTAACAATGATGAGTACTGCTTCACGACCTTTATAGTCATATGGTATTACAGTAGACTCACCAATCATTTTACTTCCGTCAAAGCAAGTAAACTCCTGTTCCAATAATGGAGCAGGTTTACCTGTCAATTTAATTTGCTTTAATCGATCTTTTATTACACTCTCTTTTGTAGAATCATGAAATTGAGAGGTATTTAAACCAATGAGTGCATCTATAGACGGGGCCTTAATAAGTTTTGCACTTGTCTCATTTGCGTATAAGATGAGTCCGTCAAAGTCTTGAATTAAAATGGCGTTGGCGGTATTGTCAACTAGCTTTTTATTGAACTCATTGCTTTCTATAAGTGCTCTTTCAGCATTAACAGACTCTGTGATATCTGAGGAAAACCCTGAAAGCCTCTCTACTTCTCCAGCCTCATTTAATTTAACAGTGCCCCAGGTTTTTAAAGTCTTTCTTCTGTCTTTTCCTGTTATTATTCTTTTAGTAAATGAAAAAGTTGACTTACTCTCAATGGCCTCACTGATATTGCGTTGAACAAGCTCTATATCATCGGGATATATATATTGCCGGTAGTTCTCAAAGGTGCCATCAAATTCACCTTCATCCAGTTCATAAATATGGTAGAGACCGGTAGACCAGGTGATCTCTCCGGAGAGCAAATTATAATGCCAAACACCAATATTAGCAAATTCCTCCAACTCTAATGGGAGGTTAGCTATTACTGATAAATCACTGTTTGAGCTCATTTAATAAAAGGGTCGATATCAAATATACAAAATCTGAATTATTAACACCTTGAGTTACAAACAATAAACAACACCATTTGTTGACATGGTGTATGATCGAAAAGGCTAAAATACCACTATTTCCACTACCTATTTTGCCATTACCTAATGAGAGAGTACCACTTCATATTTTTGAGCCCAGGTATAGACAATTAGTCACAGATGTCGAATCAGAAGATTTATCGTTCGGTATTTATTACTCACATGGTCTTAATAAAGATAGACTGGGTGCGCTGGTAGAATTAGAGGCTCTTGTACAAGCGTATGACTCTGGTAAGTCGGATATTGTTGTAAAATGCACAGATACATTTATACTGTCTAATTATTTTAACAAGCTTACACCAAAGCTATACCCAGGCGGTATCATTACTCCCTTAAATGCTACAGAAAATGTTAAGGTATCGAATAGCTTGCTGAGTGATTTTAGGGAATTGCTGACTATGCAAAAAAGATCCGATATCGATGCTGATTTTGATATACACGACATTGCCAACGAACTTCAACTTAATATTGATGATAGGCTTAAATATTTGAAGCTATTGGATATTAAAAAGAGAGAAGCCTTTCTCAAAGAAAGGCTTCGCTATCAAAAATTTGTTTTACTTCAAGAGGAAAAAATCAAGAATAACTTTTTCTTGAATTAAGCCTTACATATTTCGTCTATACTGTCCGCCAACTTCAAATAAGGCCTGAGTAATTTGTCCAAGAGAGCAAACTTTGCAAGCTTTCATCAGTGATTCAAATAAATTTTCATTTTTAATGGCAGCTTCTTTTACCTCATGCAAGCTTTTGTCGCATGCAGTTGCATAGTGTTTATGAAGATTGTTGAGCATCTTTATTTGATACTCTTTTTCTTCTTTCGTAGCTCTAATTACTTCTTGCGGAACAATTGTTGGCGAACCCTTTGAACTCAAGAAGGTATTTACACCAATAATAGGATACTCACCAGTATGTTTCAATGTCTCATAGTGTAAGCTTTCTTCCTGTATCTTGCTTCTTTGATACATAGTCTCCATAGCTCCCAGTACACCACCACGCTCGGTAATGCGGTCAAACTCAGTAAGTACAGCTTCCTCTACAAGATCGGTCAGTTCTTCAATAATGAAGGATCCTTGTGTAGGATTTTCATTTTTTGCTAACCCAAGTTCTTTATTGATAATCAACTGAATGGCCATAGCACGCCTCACAGAGTTTTCCGTTGGAGTCGTTATAGCTTCATCGTAAGCATTGGTGTGCAATGAATTACAATTATCATAAATCGCATAGAGGGCCTGGAGAGTTGTTCTTATGTCATTAAAATCAATTTCTTGTGCATGTAGCGATCGGCCTGAAGTCTGGATATGGTATTTAAGCATTTGTGATCTTGCATTCGCTCCATACTTTTCACGCATGGCCTTTGCCCATATTCTTCTGGCTACTCGTCCGATTACAGCGTATTCTGGATCAATCCCATTTGAGAAAAAGAAGGATAAATTAGGTGCAAATTTATTGATATCCATACCTCGGCTAAGGTAGTACTCTACATAAGTAAACCCATTGGCCAACGTAAATGCCAATTGAGTTATTGGATTTGCACCAGCTTCTGCTATATGATAGCCAGAAATTGAAACTGAATAGAAGTTTCTAACATTCTGATTTATGAAGTATTCCTGTACATCACCCATCAATCTTAGGGCAAATTCAGTAGAGAAAATACACGTATTCTGTGCCTGATCCTCTTTCAGTATATCAGCCTGAACAGTACCCCTTACTGATGAAAGAGTTTTGATTTTAATTTGTTCATATACGTCTTTGGGCAATACCTCATCACCAGTTACACCAAGTAACATGAGACCAAGTCCATTGTTACCCTCAGGCAACTTACCCTGATATTGAGGACGTGTTATCCCTTTTTCATCATAAAGCTTGTCGATTTTCTTCTCAACTTCCTTCTCAAGTCCATTTTCTTTTATGTATATCTCGCACTGCTGGTCTATAGCGGCATTCATAAAAAAGCCAAGCAACATCGGAGCAGGGCCATTAATCGTCATTGATACTGATGTAAGCGGATCGGCAAGGTTAAAGCCTGAATATAACTTCTTAGCATCATCGAGACAGCAGATAGAAACTCCAGAGTTTCCTATCTTACCATAAATATCCGGACGGTAATCAGGATCATTTCCGTAGAGCGTTACTGAGTCAAAGGCTGTAGAGAGTCTTTTAGCCGGCATGTCCAGACTTACATAGTGAAATCTTCTGTTGGTTCGCTCTGGTCCGCCTTCACCTGCAAACATCCTTGTAGGATCTTCTCCTTCTCTTTTAAATGGATAAATTCCTGCTGTGTAAGGATACTCCCCGGGTACATTTTCCTGCAAACTCCATCTCAACACTTCACCCCAACCTTCATATTTAGGTAACGCAACTTTTGGTATCTGAGAATGAGATAATGACTCTGTATGCGTTTTTATTTTAATTTCTTTGTCACGTACCTTGAAGGAATAAATCGGGTCCTTATATTTTTTAACCTTGTCTTCCCACTCTTCGATAAGCTTCTTATTTCTAGGATCAAAATCGAGGGATATCTTCTCAAAAGTTTCTTCAAGACCCTTTATTAAACGGTCTTTATCATCAATTTCAGAATCTTTAAGTGTCTCTACTGATTTTCTTAGTCCATATAGCTTTTGAGCAATTTTACATTGCTCATCAACCCATGAGTCATACGACCGGTTGTTTTCAGCAATTTCTGAGAGGTACCTTGTTCTTTTCGGAGGGATAACAAATATCTTTTCAGACATCTCATCTGTAATCTCAAAGGTCGATGCTAGTTCTTTGGCATCAGTCCTTTCCACAATTTTGGACATTACTTCTTTGTAGAGCCTGTTCATGCCCGGATCATTGAATTGTGATGCAATAGTTCCATAGACAGGGATATCTTCATCTTTGGTATCCCACAGTTGATGATTGCGCTTAAATTGTTTCTTTACATCTCTTAGTGCATCTAAAGCACCACGTTTGTCAAACTTGTTGATCGCAATCACATCAGCAAAATCGAGCATGTCGATTTTCTCAAGTTGAGTGGCTGCACCATATTCAGGTGTCATCACATAAAGACTTACATCAGAGTGGTCCGTAATTTCAGTATCTGACTGACCAATACCCGATGTTTCTAAAATAATAAGATCAAACTTTGAAGCTTTAAGTACCTGCACCGCTTCTTTTACATGTTTGGATAGTGCCAAATTACTTTGCCTTGTAGCTAGCGAGCGCATATATACGCGATCATTTTTAATGGCATTCATTCTTATCCTATCTCCAAGCAGGGCGCCTCCGGTTTTTCTTTTTGATGGGTCTACCGATATGATAGCAATGGTTTTGTCTTCAAAATCAGTTAAAAACCTTCTTACTAACTCATCAACGAGAGATGATTTTCCTGCGCCTCCTGTACCAGTGATTCCTAATATTGGAGTTGTAATTTTATCGGCAATTTTATGAACCTCATCTAAGTCATTTTTAGATTCTTCGGGGAAGTTTTCAGCAGCCGAAATTAACCGTGCGATTGACTGACTGTCTCTTTCAGAAATTCGTTTGACTTCGCCATTTAAGTTATTGCCAGTTGGGTTATCGCATTGCTTGATCATGTCATTGATCATGCCTTGCAAGCCCATTTCTCTACCATCATCTGGAGAGTAGATTCTGGTGATACCATACTCGTGGAGCTCCTTTACTTCGTCTGGTAAAATTACACCACCACCGCCACCAAATATTTTTATATGACCAGAGCCTTTTTCTTTTAATAAGTCATGCATGTACTTGAAATACTCTGTATGGCCACCTTGATAGGAAGTCATGGCAATCGCTTGAGCATCTTCCTGGATCGCGGTATTTACCACCTCCTCAACACTTCTATCATGTCCTAGGTGTATCACTTCACATCCTGTTGCCTGAATAATGCGTCTCATTATATTAATGGCTGCATCGTGACCATCAAAAAGACTTGCAGCGGTTACAATTCGTACTTTATTTTTAGGCTTATAAGGAGCAACTTGTTTCATATAAAAAACTCTTTTTATTAACTATAAACGCTTACGGCAAATAAGCTTTGTTGGCTTGCAAAAGTACTCATTAAAGAGTGATTTTGCTAACGGTCGTTTGTCCTGAAATCTCTTTAGCCCAATTCGTTAATCGAGCAGATCTTACCATTCAGCGAGTGGGAAATACACCATATCTAATTATTTTATAATTAAGTATTGTGTAAAGTACATTTACCTGACCATTATATGAAAAATGACAATATGGTAAAAAATAGTACATATGTACTATCAATATTTGTATCTGTTTTTTATTGTATTTAAACAATATTAATTTTTATATAATCGAAAAACCACACGATTTTGAAACACTATTTACTGATTATTATTTGCCTTTTATGTCTTTTTAAACTTTCTCAAGCACAGGATGTAATCTTATTTGAAGATTTTGAAGGTGTAGCGCCAGGATGGAGCAAGTCTACTCCTCATACAAATGAATGGTATCTTATAAGCCTTAACAGTAGTTTTACAACTGGATCTGGTGCACTGGCTGTTTCCGATGATGGGATAAATAATGTGTATAGTAACGGAGGCACGGGATCAGCAGCCTGGGTTGCACCTAGTTGGCCTGTAACAGTCACCTCTGATGAAATAAAAATTCAATTTGATTTTAGAGTAGAAGGTAGTATTTCGGATTTTATGAGCGTTTACCTTGTAGATTTAGATCCGGGTACTACGGTGCCGACCCCGGCCAACCTTAATGGGACCAATTCTGTAGGCATCGCGACAGGGTTATTTAACTATACAAATTGGGTGAGAGGCACTATTACATTGAGTGCAGCCAATAAAAATTTTATCAACTCTTCGACAAATAACACTCTGTTAGTATTTACCTGGGAGAACAATACATTAATTAGGAATCAGCCACCTGGGGCAATTGACAACGTACTGGTAACTGCTACATCAAGTTCTGCACCTCCATTGTCAGGTGACTATCTTGTGGGTAGAACTGGTACAACTGATTTTGGGTCTATTACTCAAGCTGTAACCTATTTAAATGCTAATGGATTATCTGGAGATGTTAATTTTTACCTAACAGATGAAGAATATACTACAGATTTTGAGACTTTTCCATTTGAAATAGGTGATGGTTCGACAAATCCTTTTCCAGGCATGGGGACATATAATGTGACCATCAAGCCAGACCCAAGTACCAACCCAACACCTACCATTACTAAATCCTCTAATACATTTACAGGAAATACAGATAGTCATGGTGTGTTTACACTCTGGGGAGTCAGTAATGTGACTTTCGATGGATCTAACACAATTGGAGGTACAAGTAGAGATATGACAATTATTGATGCGTTAGCAGGTAGTGCCTCAAACGCGCCAATGGCTATTTATTTAGCTGGAGCTAATGAGACTGATGTAGTCGAAAATGTTGAAATTATCAATACTAATCTTTCCACTACTGATCAAACTTATGGGTACGGAATAGTTGCTGGTCTGCACGGAACTACCGTGGCAGGGCATTTTGATGATGAGGCGGTTTTTAATAATCTCTTAGTGGAGAATAACAACATAAGTCGTGTGAGAGAGGCAATTCACATTGACGGAGCCGATAGAAATGGTATTGGTGGCTTTAATAGTACTGCTTATGCCACAAACATTGATATTATAAATAATGACTTGCAGTCTACAGGGACAAATGCAATCCAGGAGAGAGGTATACACTTATTGGGTGTAGATGGAGGTAGTGTTAGTCAAAATACTATAGGAAATTTCAATCAAACTGATCTTAATGCAGATGTAGGAATTGTGCTTGATCAAAATACGCAAAACCTGGCTGTTGAAAAGAATGAAATTTTTAATCTCGGTTTTGACGGTAATACCACTAGCAGTCTAAGTGCACACGGTATGGATGTTTATACAGGACTTCCAAATTCGGCTGTTACGATTAAGAACAATGTAATTAGAAATATATCTGGCAATGGGGCAAGTTCAACCGCCAATGCAGGCTATTTCAACCCTGCTGCCATATTTCTAGGGCTAGGGGGAGAGGTAGGACAGTTGCAGACCTACACACAATCGGGCTTTGATATCTATAATAACTCGGTTTATTTATTTGGAGAGGAGATGGATTTTCTCACATCGGTGTCGATGGGACTGGCAGTAGCTGACAACACTACAGGTGTTGATTTTAGAAATAATATAATTAAAAACACATTAGGTGGAGCTTCGACACTAGGTGGCAATGCATCTGCTATGGCAATTTTTGCACAAACAAGTAGCGTCCAATTTGATAATCTAAATTACAACGGCTACCATATCGATGCCAACACTTCTTATACAAATAACTATATAGGATTGATTGGCTCATTAGCCGACCTGCTTACAGACGCTGATACAGATATGGCTTCCTGGAGGTTATCCACCCTAAATGAATCGAGCTCATTTCATGGAGATCCGGGGTATTCAAGCACAACTAATTTATTGCCTGACAACACAGCTACAAATAGTTGGAATGTGCACGGCATGGGCGAACCTAATAGTTCAGTGAATGATGATTTTAACAATTCATCACGTTCAACTACTGTCGCAGGTGGGTCACCTGATTTGGGTGCATATGAATTTACTAATGATCCAAGCACCAACCCTCCCGCTACGATTACTCAAGCCGGACCTCTTGCAACGTTGACAACATACACTTTTAACCTAAATGAAAGACAATGGGTAGAAATTGAATTTAATCCTACATCTGATTTACCGGATGATATAAGTGTACAGTTTTTTAGCGGCACATGGCCGGCTGATGGTACAGTATTAAATGTATTTGACTACTATATTGATATAACGGCTACTGAAAATGCTAATACCAATTACGACTATAATGTAACAATTCATTATGATGAGGCATATATTGGTTCCGTTCCAGGGGAAGCTGAGCCTAGCCTACAGCTTACTAACGATGCAACATTTACTGATAATTGGAGCCTTCATCCAACTACTAAAAATGTGGCTAATAATACATTGCAAGCCAATAACATGAGCTCATTCGGTAGATTTTCTGGCACGAGCGATGCCAATCCTTTACCAGTAGATTGGGCCACTATTGATGCTTTTGAAAATGGACATTCAAATGTTGTTGAATGGTCTACTGTTACAGAAATTAACAGTGATAAATTTATAATAGAACAAAGTGCTGATGGTAAAGAATGGGCTGAAATTGGAAGCAAAAAAGGTGCTGGTGACTCTAATAGTTGGAACTCCTATTCATTTTCAGACAATAACCCACTATTTCCCACTACCTATTACAGAATAAAACAGGTAGACTTCGATAGGCAAAATTCTTACTCTTCAGTTGTTAGTGTTGAGAGAAAATTGGTAGCAACATCAATAGTTACATTTCCTAACCCTTTCTATGATAAACTTACGGTGCATAACCTGCCAGAAGCCAGCGATGTAGAAGTTTCAGTTATGGATTTAAGTGGTTCGAGGAAATACCTGGATAAATTCGATGTTCAATCTTCTTTAGAACTTGACCTCACTGATCTAAAAGCAGGCCTATACATTTTGCAGATTAAGTATAGTGAACAAATATTTTCTCGAAAGCTGATTAAAATCAGATAGTTTAATGTAGTAAGTTTTTCAACTTTTTAAGGGCATCCTGATTTTTGCGGCTATTTATATTGTCCATGAGACTTTGCTTCTCTCTACTAGTAAGCCTCCAACTCAATGATGCTCGTTTTGTATTTTCCATCCTTAGACTATCCGATGTAGAAAGATTTAAAGTGGCATTATCTTCCGGTTCATATTGTATGTCTACCCTTGAAATCGTTCCATTATACCATGACCTGGCGTACTCAATTTTATTGTCATTATTAATGTCCTGTAAGCTTTCGAAGTTTTGATATATACTGCTTATTGGTAATGTAAATCGTTCAAATAAAGAGATATTCTTTTCTGCCTCAATTTCACCGTCTTTTTCAGAATCTCGAATAGACACGATGATTACACCACTTGTATTTTCTGAGATCCAATCTTTAAAAGAGTACAAAAACCTTACGGCATCTGAGATGCCAAAATTATCAGTAATTCCTGCATCCATAATCTCCATCGGTGGGTCGCTAGGCAAAGTAATGTTTGGCGTGATATAGGGGAAGGTAGCACTCATTCGCAGGCCACTTAAAAATCTAAGGTTATCAGACCCGTGATTTTCGAAAAATCTTAAGAAATCTATACCATCAACTTTATCTGCCCGATAAGAAGAGTCGCCTGCATTCATTAGGTAACTCACGTGGTGAGGTGATATATATAGCTTTCGCCCATCGTTAATTATTGTAGGGGCCATGATAAGCATGGGGATTTCAGCATTTATTTCGGGCTGATAGTAGTCTGTAATTGTTTTATCAAGTACACCGCCTGTATTTTTGTTTAACTGTTGCTCGAAAGAGTACCCTCTGTCTTTTCTGTACTTATAGTTTTGATATTCAAATTTTTGAAACCCAACAAACATATCATTCATGAGCATACTAAAAATAATTGCATTCAGGTTATCGCTGGCAATTTGGTCCAGGTGTTTTTTGCTGTATAGTTCAATATTTTCATCGGATTGCTGTCGAAGATAAAGCTCACGAAAGTAGCTAGCTCCAATAAGGCCACCTGATGCTCCGGTAATGAGCATTGTGTTTTTAATGAGTTGCCCCTGGGTTAAACTATCCGCATTTTGTAGTACATTGAGTGTCCATAATGCTGCACGCTGACCACCACCACTAGTGCATAGAAATACCATCTTAGGGTGCTCAGCCGAATCAAATTTTGCTCTCCAGTTATTTAGTATCTTAAGCGTATTAGCCTTGTCTTGCAATCGGTAGTTCTCATTGCTACCATCATTTACTTTGTGCAAAGTGTAAGACGTAGGTTCTTTCTCATAATTTAAGCCGTGAGCTTTGTATTGAGTATTAAATACATTTTCGGCAACCAAGAAATTAATAACTATAAGGAGAATTAAAGCAGCAGAGCCTGACCAATTGCCAAACCAATAAGAAAAAGCTCCGGCAAACATTACAAATATGGTAAGAAAGAGAATTACACTTGCAGCAGCTGGTAGTTGAAAAACTTCATAATCTTTGAATATCCCCATCAGCAAAAGCAATACAAAAATTAGTATTTCTATAATTACAAGATTAAAATGATTTTGATCAAATACTTGTAGAATGGTATTGCGATCATAAAAGCTCTCATTGCTGACCTGCTTTGCTTCAAAATTGAGGTTTAGATAACTATCTACCTTAATTTGCTTTTTACGAGCTATATTAAGCTTTTTCATCGCACTTGCTCGAGTCGCTTTGATGTTTTGCTTTAGCTTTTCGTCTAGCTTGCAAACAACGTATTTGAAAATATCCTTATTGGTAAACCAGAAATATAAAAATAATATGAGCGTCATCGCGACATACCCAGAAACCAGTCCTAAAATATCTATGAAGAGCTTATCGGCCGCAGAACTTTCGTTTGTGATCTGGTAACGAATGATGTAAATCACATAAAGAAATAAAAATGTAAAGGGAATTACACTGTTGTTAAAACTAAATACAGTAAACGGCCTTGAGATAGTCCCGAGAAAAGAAAAGCGATGGGCATCGACAATGTAAGTCGTAATATGAAACGCAATACTAAAGCCTGCTAATGCTACACCGATAATGAAGTAACTGCTAAAATTAACCTCGTTGATGTATACTGGATCTAAAAATAAGTAAGGGATACCAAGGTAATTACCAAAATTACCAGAGACAATAAGAAACAAGAAAACCCAGCACAACAACAATACCTGATTCCTCTTAAAATGGTTGATCAGCAGCTGTATTGGGAGTGAATTAAAAAATGACTTTCCCAGGTCAAAAAATTGTGCTTTCATTAGGACAATTTACGAATTTTTTTTGCTGCCAGCATATAATTCATATTCCAATAAACGACTATCAATTTTGCCATTAAAAAATTCGATTCTTCTTTTCGTTTTCAAGCCAATGTTTTTTGCCAGATTAAGATTACCAGTAAATATATACCCCAGATAGCCCTGTGCCTTCTGTTTGAGAAAATCGCCCATTTGCTTATAAAGAATGGCCAATTCGTTTTCTTCCCCCAAGCGTTCACCATATTCAGGGTTAAAGAAAATTACCCCGGGTTGATCAGGCATTTGAGTTTCTCTAAAATCACATTTCTGAAAATCAATTAAATGGGCAACTCCAGCCGTTTCTGCATTTTGTTTTGCGGCTTCAAGAGCCATCATGCTCATATCACTTGCCACAATTTTAAAATCTAATTTCTTGTTCTTTCTTTCCTTTGCTGACTTTCTCAACTCCATATATTCATCTCTGTTGAATAAGTTGGTGTGCATGAAGCCGAAATTGCTTTTATATAGTCCAGGAGCTGTATTGGTCGCAATTAAAGCTGCTTCAATGGCTAGCGTACCACTTCCACACATAGGATTTATAAAAGTGCTTTTCTGATCCCATTTCGAGGCCAGTATAGTCGCAGCGGCTAGTGCTTCCATCATGGGTGCCTTAAACGGAATTTTTCTATACCCATGCTTAGCTATCGTTTCTCCTGACGTATTGATGTATATGCTTGCTTCATTCTCTATCCAGTGTAAAAAAAGGACTGTTTTATCAGTGTTAGGTCCGGAGTCTGGGCGCGATCCTTTTACTTTTGAAATCTTATCCACAATGGCATCTTTAGCGCGTAGGTTGGCAAACCTTGTATCGAGTATTTTATCATTTCTAATAAAACCATTGATATTGATGTATCCTCTGTGATTTATTAAGTCTTGCCATTCGATTTTATATATTTCCTTATATAAATCATCTGGCGTGGCTGCATTAAACGACTTGATGTGATATAAGACTCGAGTAGCCGACCTCAGGTGCAAATTAAGTAGCATGGTATCGTGATAAGTGCCAGAGGTTTCTACACCAAGTTTGCTGGTCACTTCTGCTTCATAACCTAATGCCTCCAATTCTTGTTTAACTATTGCTGTGGTTCTGGGAAGGCATGTGATTACAATTCGTGATTCGGTCATAGATAGCAGCTTTTGATTAAAATGTAAAACTAAACCAAAACCATTATGAAAAACAGATTAAGCTATTCAATTCTAGTAATTCCTCTTATGGCCTTGGTATTTGGGGCTTGTAGCCCAAAATATGGAGCTCATTTTAATAATTCAACTCAATTTTATGAGGCGCCAAAATTAGATCATCAGGAAAAATTGACTCAATTCGAGAATTCTCCTGAGCGTTCACAAGTTGAAATTGATGCAGAAAAGCTAACTGCAAATAAAGAACCCGTTGTCTTACCACAAACTCCACCAAAAGTTAGAGAGTTGGTAAAAGAGTATGAAGAAAAAGCAGCTGCCATTGAAGCGAAGGATTTATCGACAAAAGAGGAAAAGAAGGCACTAAAGAAAGAGAGTAAAAAGGTAAAGAAAAAGTTGAACAAGGAGCTAAAGAAGAACATCAAAGCACTCAAACAACAAGATGCTGATGCTGATTATGTTGTCATGATGATTTTAGCGATTATAATACCGCCACTAGGTGTAGGATTGACTTATGGAATTACGGGGGAGTTTTGGCTGAGCTTATTGTTGACCATTATCTTTTGGTTACCGGGGGCTATATATTCGGCTATAGTCGTTCATAAGCATTTTAGAGGCTAGGCACAATTGTAATTAGAAAAGGCTACTCAATTATTGAGTAGCCTTAATTTATCTTCGGGTGATTAATGTCTTAATCTAAGTTTTCAGATTTTGCCTTGGCACCTAGATATTCCCTATTCATTCTGGCAATATTCTCAAGACTGATTCCTTTAGGGCACTCGGCCGAGCAAGCTCCGGTATTCGTACAAGCTCCAAAGCCTTCTGCATCCATCTGGGCTACCATATTCTCTGCACGGGTCTTGCTTTCTACCTTGCCTTGAGGAAGCATAGCCAATTGTGAAACTTTGGCACTTACAAAAAGCATTGCTGACGCATTTTTACATGCCGCTACACAAGCTCCACATCCAATACATGTCGCAGAGTCAAAAGCTTCATCAGCTACTTTTTTAGGGATAGGTATTTCATTGGCATCAGGTACGCCACCAGTATTTACTGAAACATACCCACCTGATTGAATAACTCTGTCGAATGAGCTCCTGTCAACTACGAGGTCCTTTACAACAGGGAAGGCCTTTGCTCTCCATGGTTCAACTGTAATGGTATCGCCATCTTTAAAGGATCTCATGTGCAATTGGCACGTAGTCGTCTGTTGTGGGCCATGTGGCTTGCCATTGATGTACATACTACACATACCACAAATACCTTCACGGCAATCATGATCAAAGTGAACAGGGTCTTCGTCCTTTTCAACTAATTGTTCGTTTAGTACATCAAACATTTCAAGAAAAGACATATCAGGTGATACATCGTCAAGATTGTACTTGTTAAAGCCACCTTTATCGTTAGCGTTTTTTTGTCTCCAAACTTTGAGTGTAATTTTCATGATTAACTGTTAATAGTTAATAGTTATTTGTTTTTTGCTTTGCGCAGATAGTTTTATATCTATTTATAACTTCTTTGTGTCAATTTTACGTTTTCAAAAACCAGATCTTCCTTATTAAGTGTTTCTGGTTGTTCAGGGCCGTTATATTCCCAGGCTGCAGCGTAAGAAAACTCATCATCTTTTCTTAATGCTTCGCCTTCTTCCGTTTGCGATTCTTCTCTAAAATGTCCTCCACAAGATTCTGATCTATTTAAAGCATCATCGATCATTAGCTCACCAAGTTCTAAGAAATCTGCAACTCTGTTCGCTTTCTCAAGTGATTGATTTAACTCTTCGTTCTCACCAATAACTTTTACACGTTCCCAGAATTCTTTTCTTAGTTTTTGTATTTCTCCTTTAGCTTTTTTAAGCCCTTCTTCATTACGAGACATACCACAGTATTCCCACATAATGTGGCCCAATTCCTTGTGAAATTGATCTACCGTTTTATCGCCTTTAATGTTAAGTAGTTTGTCTATTTTTTCTTTTACATCAGCCTCGGCCTGTTTGAACGCTTCATGATCCGTAGGGATTTTATCATAAGGCGTTTGGGCTAAATAATCACCAATTGTATAAGGAATTACAAAGTAGCCATCAGCAAGACCTTGCATGAGAGCACTTGCTCCAAGTCTGTTTGCTCCATGATCTGAGAAGTTGCTTTCACCAATTGAATAGAGGCCTGGTATGGTTGTCATTAAGTTATAATCAACCCAAAGGCCACCCATGGTATAGTGTACGGCAGGGTAGATCATCATTGGAGTTTCATATGGATTCTCACCCGTGATCTGCTGGTACATGTCAAATAAGTTACCATACTTACCTTCAATAGTACTACGACCGTCTCGCTTGATTGCATCTGCAAAGTCAAGATAAACTGCAAGACCTGTTTTGCTCACACCGCGGCCTTCATCGCATACATATTTAGCATTTCTTGATGCCACGTCTCGGGGCACAAGGTTTCCAAAAGATGGATATTTTCTTTCTAAGTAATAATCTCTTTTCTCTTCAGGTAAGTCAGTAGGTCTTAACTCACCTCTTTGTATTTTTTCACTATCAGCTTTGTCTTTAGGCACCCAAACGCGTCCATCATTTCTTAAGGATTCGGACATCAGTGTCAATTTCGACTGATGATCTCCTGAAACAGGAATACAAGTGGGGTGGATTTGAGTAAAACAAGGGTTTGCAAAGAATGCTCCCTTTTTATGTGCTCTCCACGCAGCCGTAGCGTTTGAGCCCATTGCGTTGGTAGAAAGGTAGAATACGTTACCATAACCACCTGTTGCCAATACTACAGCATGGGCACTGTGAGATTCAATTTTACCTGTAGTTAAATTTCTTGTTACAATACCTCTGGCTTTGCCATCAATCATTACAAGATCCAACATTTCAGTTCTTGCATGTAAAGTCACTTTACCATTAGCTACCTGTCTGCTTAAGGCACTGTATGCACCCAACAATAATTGCTGACCTGTTTGTCCCCTGGCATAAAAAGTACGTGATACCTGAGCACCACCAAACGATCTATTGGCTAATAAACCGCCATATTCTCTAGCGAACGGAACACCTTGTGCAACACATTGGTCAATAATATCAACACTTACTTCAGCTAAGCGGTGTACATTACCTTCCCTTGATCTATAATCACCACCTTTTACCGTATCGTAGAAAAGCCTGAAGATACTGTCACCATCATTTTGATAGTTTTTGGCAGCGTTGATACCTCCTTGAGCGGCAATACTGTGTGCTCTTCTGGGGCTGTCCTGAAAGCAAAATGCTTTAACGTTATAACCAAGCTCACCAAATGAAGCTGCTGCAGAAGCTCCCGCTAAACCGGTACCTACTACTATTATATCGTATTTACGCTTGTTAGCAGGGTTTACTAATTTAATATTGAATTTATGTTTTGACCACTTTTCGGCCAAAGGCCCTTCGGGTATTTTTGAATCTAATTTCATACTAATTCAATTGTAGTTCAATTACAGATTATTTAGGTACATTATGATCGGAATAGCTGCAAACAATGCAGGTACTATCACTGCAAAAGCATAACCGACTACTTGAATAACTGGATTGTATTTAGGGTGGTTCGCACCCAATGTCTGAAATGCAGACTTAAAACCATGGAAGAGGTGAAACATCAATCCGAGCATGGCTACTACATATAACACAACATACCAAATTTGCGAAAAAGATGCGTTAACGACAGAATAAAGGTCTTTAACTTCTTCTCCTTCATAATTTACCTTGGGTATACCTCCCCAATGCATTTCATACCAGAAATTTCTTAAGTGAATGACAAGAAAAATGAAAATGATGGTACCAAGGATTCCCATGTTTCTTGAGCTCCAGGTACTATTTGTACTTCCCTTAGTGACCGCATATCCCACAGGTCTTGACTTTTTGTTATGAACAGAAAGAATTATAGCCCATACTATATGTGCTAAAAATGTTGCATACAATAGGTAAGAAGTCGTTTTAATTATTGGGTTGGTGGTCATAAATTTAGCATAAATATTAAATGCTTTACCACCATCATCCATCAACAGTTGAAGGTTTCCAGTAAGATGAACAATCAAAAATATTATTAGAAATAAACCTGTGAGCGCCATTAATACTTTGCGTCCCAGGGTGCTTGACATAGCGTTAGTAAACCAGCTCATTGTTTAGATTCTTCAGAGTTTAGATGTGTAACAAACAAACGTTGCCAAAGTTACACGCCAACCGAATAGCAAACAACAGAGACTTTTATTTTAAAAGATTCTAAATAAGATGAAAGATTGATTAGAAAATTAGCTCTAAAATAAAAACAATAACACCGATTAGAAATACCAAACCAGTAAAGAAAAGATCGCTTCTTATCAGTCGTTGGAGGTGTGTATTTATCGTTTTCATAATTTTCATTATTGACATTTTCTCATGCCAAAATATTTTACAACAAACATGCCTTATTTTATAAAATATTGATAATCAGATATATAATAAATACTCAATGGTATTTAATATGAGATTGAATCCATAATTAAGACATATTCCCAAAAAGAGACTGATTGTAATTATAGATTTTATTGGCTTAGCTTTGTCACATAATTAATTATAATATGACATTGAGCCCTCAAAGCATCCTTATTATCATTTTAGTTATTATTTCCGCTGACTATATCTTCGAACAGTTTCTGGATTATATCAACCTTAAGTCACGGAGAAGTGAGCTGCCTGAAGAAATTAGTAGCTTTTATAATCAGGAGAAATACACCAAATCACAGCATTACCATAAGACTTTAAGTAAATTTTCGTTTCTCACTTCTGCCTTTAGTTTTTTACTCTCTTTTGTAATTCTTGCCTTTGGTTTTTTTGGGGAATTAGATGCTTTGCTCAGGCCATACTTTGATAATCAAATCGTATTGGCACTGGTCTATTTTGGGGTTTTGTTCATTGCATCAGATATTATTAACACACCGTTTCAGATATACAGCACATTTGTTATTGAAGAGAAGTTTGGGTTTAACAAAACAACGGTTAAAACTTTTATTGTTGATAAAATAAAAGGGTATTTGATTGGTACTATAATAGGTGGTCTCCTGATGGGCACACTGCTTTATTTGATTTTAGAAATTGGGGGTGATTTCTGGTTGTACTTCTGGGTAATAGCCGGAGTGTTCATCTTGTTTATCAATATGTTTTATACATCACTTATCCTTCCTCTATTTAATAAACTTACGCCTCTGGAAGATGGAGATTTGAAAACAGCCATTGAAAACTACAGTCAGAAAGTAGACTTTCCCTTGGATAACATTTACATCATCGATGGCTCAAAGCGGTCTAAAAAGGCAAATGCATTTTTCTCAGGCTTAGGGAAGAAAAAGAAAATTGTATTGTATGATACACTGATTGAAAATCATACAAATGAAGAGTTAGTGGCAGTACTTGCGCATGAAGTTGGTCATTTTAAAAAGAAACATATCGTTTATGGTTTCGGAATCTCCATATTGCAAACTGGTCTGATGTTATTTATTATGTCTCTCATGATCTTTAATAAAAATCTGTCATTAGCGCTAGGTGCAGATCAGTTGGCCGTACACATTAACCTAATTGCTTTTGGAATATTATACTCGCCAATATCTAAGGTATTGGGCATTTTAGGAAACATTCTTAGTCGAAAAAATGAATTTGAAGCAGACGCCTACGCAAAAGAAACTTATGAAAGTAATTCTCTTCAAAATGCATTGAAAAAACTATCCGTGGATAATCTGAGCAATTTATATCCACATCCGACTTATGTTTTTGTACATTATTCACATCCACCGTTATTGCAACGGCTACATGTGTTAAATAAGTAATTTAAGCTATTTCATTTTTTATGCTGTAACCTAGACTTCCTAATAAAACTAATAGCAGTAAAATCGATGAAGCAAAAGTGATTTTATCACCTACGTAGTAGGAGTCAGGCTTAAACTCAAAAACAATTTGGTGTTCACCTGCCGGAAGCTGCATGGCTCGAAGTACATAATTAACTCTTAAAATATCTGCTGGCTTACCATTAATAGTGGCTTCCCAACCTACTGGATAGTAGATTTCGGAAAATACAGCTAAACTTTCTCCTTCAAGACTGGCATTGTATTCAAGTTTATTTGGCTGATATGAAGTTAGCTCAATCGAACCTCCAGTGTTGAAAGAGGTTTGGTCTAACTCAAACTTACTTGCATCGATTACAGCCGTGTTGGCCGTATTCAGATCACATGTTGTTGTAAGCTCATCATCAGGTGAGTTTACCTTATTAATTGATGATACTAGCCAGGCATTACCATTAGCATGAATGTTAGGAATGATAGCGTTACGCTCTGCACCATAAACTATGTATTTACTATTAAGCATATTGATTACTCCAAACTCCGACATATCACGATTACCGGATTGTAAGCTTTGGATCATCTCTTGGGTTTCGTTGGCCAGACAATAATCATATAAATCCTGATACCTTCTCATTTTAGCACCATGGTAGCCACCAATAGAGTGGTGGTGATAGGAAGTTCTTGCTTCACTCCAGGCACCTTGCAAATTGTAAACCCTGTACTTTGACTTGTCTTTTTTAATCTCCAGGTCTGCTTCTGTCGGATTAAAGAAGCTTCTATCGGTGGTTCTTCTGTAATTGTCATCTCCGAAATAGCGCCTATCGACAGAGGCTAAGTCGATAAGTATTGCTAAGCTTAAGATAGCTGCGGTTACCAGGTAAGATATGGTGTCTTTTAACCTTAGGTATATGGCGATAGCCGCAATAATAATAAATAAGAAAGAACGAAATGCATCTGAGCGCATCAGGCTCTCTCTGTCCGCTGTGAGTGCATTTAAAAACCATTGAGGCAGCTGAGATTCGCCTTCTTTGGTAAAGCTTGCCATACCAGCAAACATCACTACAAGCAAACAAAAACCAGCCGCTGAACCGAGAGCAATTAAAAGTTTCTTTTGCGTTTCCTTTGTCAATCCAGCTGATAACAACTTTTCCAAACCGATGAACCCCAGCAGGGGCATAGCTACAAATGCCATGGTTAAAGCAAAGGTTACAGACCTGAATTTGTTATAGCCTGGGAAGTAGTCAAACATAAAATAATTGAAGGCCTTAAAACTATCGCCCCAACTAAGTACAATGGCAAGAGTCGTAATTAGTCCCAACCAGATCGCTATTTTTTTGTCGGCTAAAAACAGGCCTAGAATAAACAAAAAGCATATAATGGCACCGGCATAGTAAGGAGCTGTCAGTGGTTGATTACCCCAATATGCACTAGTGTATCTTGCTAGCTGATTAGCCGTTTGTTGATCACCAGCTCGTTGCAAAGCTTTTAGCACTTCGCTTTCTTCATCTTGCACCAGATAATTAGAGCTTGCGCCTCCGAAGTAGTCAGGAATAAGTAATGTGAGTGGTTCTAATATGCCGTTGCTATACTGAAAGGCATAATCCTTTTTGAGACCATCGGTATTATCTGACTCATCACCCAAGGTTGATAATTCAGAAGGTCCTCTCATAGAATACTTGCTAT
This sequence comes from Fulvivirga sp., assembly GCA_965227525.1. GTDB lineage: Bacteria > Bacteroidota > Bacteroidia > Cytophagales > Cyclobacteriaceae > Fulvivirga. The sequence continues at coordinate 2,081,715 of OZ245762.1, forward strand.
ACTCATAAGTAGACCAGAATTTACCAGCAAAAGTGCCTACAGCTAGTAAAGCTGCAATAATCAAGATACCAAGTTTTGATAAAAATGGCTTTAACTCACCTTGTTTGAATGCTTCGATGAGCATGATCAAACCATAGACCAGAACCATGAGTAAGAGGTAGTAAGTGATTTGCAAGTGATTTTCTCTAAGTTCCAGCGCCAAAGCTGCGGCTGTTACCCCAAATCCTAATACAGTGTGTCGCTTAAAGGTGATATGTATACCAGCCAATACAAGCGGCATTAATGCGATGGCGCCTATCCTGGCATTATGACCAGCACCTAATCCTATGATTAAAAATGAAGAAAGTCCAAATGCCAGGGCTCCCCCAATAGCAAGGTATGGTCTTACTTTGAATGCCAGAAGTAAAATATAAAATGATATAAAAGCTAGAAATATGTTACGTACTGGGTGTGCCAGGCCAGCAACTAATACAGTCTTGATGGTTGTGATAATACCATCACTCCATTTTACATCGACAAAGTAGCCAGGCATACCCCCAAACATCGAGTTCGTCCATAAGCCTTCCTCACCAGTTGCCTCTCTGTACTCGATGAGCTCTTGAGCGCCACCCTTCCATTGATTGATATCATGCTGATCTAGAGATTTATTATCAAAAAAGAAGGGCTTGAAAAATATGATCGTTACAATCAAAAAAGTGATGACCGCGATCAAATGAGGTAGTATATGTTGAGTAAACTTGATGTTTTTCATGTTGGTTTATTTCTGAGGCTGCAAAATAGAAAAGTTTGTAACCATAAAAAAAATATATAACAGCGATAGTTTAACAGGTTGTATCTAAACCGCTATTAATTGATCATATAATATTTTCAGAGATGCGATCATTATCACAACGGCCGTAAGGCGTCTGATTGTATCATGATTAAATTGTTTGACGGCTAACCGAGACCCAATTTGTCCTCCAAGAAATACTGCTAGTAGCAAAGGCCATGACCAATTTAAGTCAACATTCACATCATTTTGTACCCACTGTCCGATAAGTCCTGCAAGTGAGTTGACCAATATAAAAAAGCTTGCCAAGGCAGCAATATGTTTTGCCTTATCCCATTTTATAAAATGAAGAAATGGAGAAAGGAAGATTCCACCACCAATTCCAACAATTCCTGAAAGGAAGCCAATGCCACCACCAATGACAGATGCGCTATGTCGAGAGTTCGTTTTATTAGATTGCTCATCGAGAGTTTGGGGCTTTCTTATCCAAAGTAGGATAGATGCCAGGAATAATGAAAAGCCTAAAGTCAAGAATATAACCTCAGCTCTTAAGGGTATATAACCACCAAGGAATGCCAAAGGCACACTGAATACAGAAAGCAAAATGGCTTCCTTAAATTTTAAATAGTTGCCTTTTATAAACATTATCGTGCCGCCAGATACGACTATGATATTGCACATCAAAGCGGTAGATCTCAGCAAATAAAGATCTACTCCCAGGAGTACCATGAGTGCCAGATAGCTTGAGCCACCACCGAAGCCAACGGAAGAGTAAAGTATAGCAATTAGAAAAAATAAAAATGCTAATGTGAGCACACTGTCCATCAGCCGCCAATCGTAGACATAGATTCCCAATTACTTTGTGCCGATCGAGATTGCTCAGCTTCAAAACCATCTTTGTGCCTATGATTTACGACCTCAATTATCGCCTGAGCAATTGTCTCATTACTTTTCCCGGAACGGAGCAAAGCCCTTAGATCTAAACCAGAATTTGCATATAAACAAGTCCTCAATTCACCCTGCGCAGTGAGTCTTATTCTGTTACAGCTGCCACAAAAAGTGCGTGTATAGGCGGCTATTATCCCCAGGTTGCCTTTCGCTCCATCTATCTTATAGTGGGAGGCGGTAGAGTTTTTTGGATCGTCCAGTTTGGTTAGGGAAAATTTTTCTGAAAGTGCCCTAAGAATATTATTCCTATCCCATGGAATTGACTTTGAGGATCCATCAGAACCATTGAAGGGCATTTCCTCTATAAACCTTACAGAAATAGGTTTATCAATGCTGAGAGCTGCCATTGGTACAATGTCTTGTGTATTCTTCTCAGCCATTACTACCATGTTTAATTTGGTGTCAAAACCTTCTTTAACAAGCCGGTTGAGTGTCCTAAACACCTTGTCAAATTCATCTCTTCGGGTAATTTGATGAAAGCGCTCTACATCTAATGTGTCTAAACTTAGGTTTACTGATGTGATACCTATCTTTTTGAGGTCGGCCAGGTATTTCTCTGTAAGCAGGCCGTTAGTTGTTATGTTTATTGTCTTCAGACCTGGTGTATCCTTTATTCGGTATAAAAAGGGTATGACATCACGCCTGATCAGAGGCTCTCCTCCAGTAATTCTGAGCTTATCAATACCCAAATCGCAGAATATTCGGATCAGCCGCTCCATTTCTTCATAAGTGAGTAAAGAATCTTTGGGAAGGTAATTAATGCCTTCTTCTGGCATACAATAAAAGCACCTCAGATTACAACGATCCGTTACCGCCAGTCTAAGGTAATTTATTGGGCGGCCCCAATTGTCTATCAATGCTTTAGTGGGCATAATCAAAACTACTCTTTTTTACGCTTTTTGCTAAATCTATCTGAGTTTGATAAAATTCTTCTTTCTTAAACGTCATTGCGGAATTTTTCTTACAATCTTTTATTCGTTGAAGAAAAATATCCGCAATCTCATCATAGCTATAGTTACCTGATAAGATCAGTTTTTTGGAAAAATAAAGCTGATTTTCCCCTATGACGGACTGGTTTATATCGAACTCAGTTCGAATCAATAACACCATTACCTAAAGAATCAATCCACGTCAATGGGCATTACTATGTGCTTGTCAAAGTTCCTCAGTAACTTTATACTTTTAAAGTTTAGTTGATCATGACAATTGATATTCTACTTTTCGGAATTACTAAAGATATAATCGGGGCTGACAAGTATGCATTGGAATTGGATGGTGACATTACCGTTGCACGATTAAAAGAGGATATGACAGCAAAGTTTCCTCAGTTGGCTAAATTAAAATCCTTGCTTGTAGCCGTAAATAATGAGTATGGCCAACCTGATACAAACATTACTTCGAATGACGAAGTTGCATTAATACCACCTGTAAGTGGAGGGTAATGATAAAAATTACTGATCAAATATTAGATAGGGATGAGATTATACGCTCTGTTGAGCAAAATGAGGCTGGGGGTATTTGCAGTTTTATTGGTACTGTAAGAAATAAAACAGCAAATAAAAAAGTACTGCGATTGGAGTTTGAAACCTATGAGCAAATGGCTTTAAAAGAGCTATTGAAAATAAGCAATCAGATTATTGAAAAATGGGATGTACTTCAGATTGCTATTCATCACCGCACCGGAATAGTGAAAATAGGAGAGGATGCAGTGGTTATTGCTGTCTCAGCTTCTCATAGAAAGGAGGCTTTTGCAGCTTGTCAATATGCTATCGATACATTAAAGCAAACCGTGCCAATCTGGAAGAAGGAAATATTTGAGAATGGCGAAGAATGGGTCTCCGCCCATCCTTAAACTATCATAAATATTGCGATCACTACAATAAGTGCAACTAAAAAACTTCCTATAAGTATTCCAGTCAATTCCTTTGCGATAGTATCGCTTCCTTCATTGCTGTAAATAGAATCAAATTTTTGGTCTTTCATAACTTCATTATTTGGTTCGATTTACTGTACTACAATTATGATGCGAGAAATTTCCTGCTACAAATCTGAATGGGAGGCTTTTTCAAGGTTAAGTGCCTAAAAACTAGTGGATAATAAATGTGCAGTTATTTAATACGTTTAAGCTGTAAGCGTTTTTTAGATTCTACGACCGTGGAAGTTGACTGTCCCAGATATGGAAATTTTGATACAGAACGAACTGTATTGGGAGTAATTACAAGCGATTTTTTAACTTTTGAAATTCGGTAATCGAATCTATACTGGTTAAAAAGTTTGTGTCTCTAGCATTAATAATATCCACACGCTCTTTTATGAGAAACTTCCTTGGGCTCTTGCTAACCTTGCTGTGCGCCATTAACCTATCTTTGGAAGAGTGTTCATAAATAGTAAATAATGGGTGTGGTTTGTTGTCAGACCCGGCAAAGCAGGTCGCTAATTGGTTGGGGTTTCTTAGTTGTATCAATTTTTCAATGTGTTGAGCTTCTATAAGTGGCATGTCGCAGGCAACTACCAGCCAGGCAACATCTCCATGTTTTTCAAAAGCACTTAAAATACCATTCAACGGACTCTGGATATCATAACTATCGGCAATTATATCCGCTTTTGAGCTGCCTTCTTTAATCGAATAAAAGCATAGATCAACATATTTGTTAAGCAATTGAAACATATGCTCTCGTTGAGGTAATCCGTGATAGCTGAGTAGACTTTTGTCCTGGCCCATCCTTGTGCTTTGTCCCCCACAAAGCACAAGTCCGTAAATTTTAGGCATTTCGTTGAAAGTCACTTTTACCACCTGATTTGGATAGCAAGCGAGTTTGTTTGATCACAATTTCGTGCGACAAAGCTTTACACATATCATACACGGTTAGTGCAGCGATTGAGGCTCCTGTTAGCGCTTCCATTTCTACACCGGTTTTCCCACTTACCTTGGCTGAACATCTTATTTTGATCAGGTTCTGATCAGTAGTAATGTCAATTTTGCAATTGGTGAGTGCGAGCTGGTGACAAAATGGTATTAAATCCGATGTTTTCTTTGCTCCCATAACACCAGCGATAATGCTGGTTTGAAACACAGGGCCTTTCTTGGTTTTTATTTCTCCCGATTCCAGGTGATTCATAACCTCTGCAGGCATTTCAATAATGCTTTCGGCTACAGCAATACGCTCAGTTATTTCTTTATCAGAAATGTCAACCATTTTAGGATTGCCATCCCCATCTATATGTGTTAATTTGCTCATGGTAATCAAAAATACGAAAATGATAGCGGTAGAAGAAGCAGAGAAAATTGTCTTTCAAAATCTATTACACTCTAAAAGTGAATCATTACCCATTGAAGATGCTGTTGGTTGTGTTTTAAATGAGGCTATTATTGCAGATCGGGACTTCCCGCCATTCAACCGTGTAATGATGGATGGTGTAGCCATAGATCACCATGCATGGCAGGAGGGAGTGAGGAAATTTAAAGTGGAAGACATGCAGCCAGCGGGGGCAGCACAGAAAATACTAAGTGACAAGTCATCTTGTATGGAAGTGATGACAGGTGCTGTTTTACCACAAAACACTGATGTTGTTATAAGGTATGAAGACATTACTTTCGAAAGTAAAGATGAGATTACTATAAATTTAGATGAGGTGATTCCTTTTCAAAATATACACTTGAGAGGGACAGACCGAAAGAAGAAAGAAGTACTTATAAAGGCGGGAAGAAAAATAGCTGCAGCAGATATCGCAGTTATGGCGACAGTTGGTAAGACACATGTAGATGTTTTAAAAACACCACGAATTGCCGTTGTCAGTACAGGGGATGAATTAGTAAATATTGACCAATCTCCACACCCATATCAAATCCGGAAGTCTAATACATATGCTATAACAGCTGCCTTAAAATTATTACACTGTGCAAGCAATGATTTTCATTTGGAAGACTCTTTGGAGGCGGTAGAAGAAGGACTTACTGATATTTTTAAAACTCATGATGTAGTGATTCTGAGTGGGGGAGTATCTAAAGGTAAAAAAGATTATGTCCCTGATGTATTGGAAAAACTCAAAGTCGAAAAGCTATTTCATAAAGTAAAACAAAGACCAGGAAAACCATTTTGGTTTGGTAAAAGATCAGATGATAAGGTAGTTTTTGCATTACCAGGCAACCCTGTTTCTACTTTTATGTGTTTCTATAAATATGTAAAGCCGTGGCTACAAATGTCGGCAGGACTTCCGGCAAACACTACTTACGCCAGATTGAAATCTGATTTTAGTTTTCCACCAGCACTAACTTATTTCCTTCAAGTTAGTGTGACTAGCGAAGCTGAAGGAGGCCTGATTGCTGAGCCCATCAAAGGACAGGGTTCCGGTGACTTGGCCAATTTGCTTGAGGCGGACGCATTTTTACAACTCCCTGAAGACAAAAAGGATTTTAAAGCCGGTGAACCTTACCCACTGTTTGTATACCGTGATATACTATAGGCTTTACTTAAAAAGTCTTTCATACTTTCTTACCTAAAAAGCATTAAAATCTTTAATTTTGCAGCCTATATAGGTATGCCCTGGTTAAAATCATTACAAAGTTATGTTTGACAATCTTAGTTATAAATTAGATAAAGCTTTTCAGACCCTTAAAGGACAAGGGAGTATCACGGAGGTAAACGTTGCCACCACAATTAAGGAAATTCGCAGAGCTTTAATTGATGCCGATGTAAACTATAAGGTAGCTAAGGAAGTAACAGATGAAATCAAGGAAAAAGCACTGGGTAAAGATGTACTTACCGCTGTATCTCCAGGACAATTGCTTACCAAAATCACCAATGATGAGCTCTCCAACCTCATGGGTGGAGCTTCTGAAGACATCACTATTGAGGGTAATCCGGCAGTAATTCTTATTTCTGGTCTACAAGGTTCGGGTAAAACGACTTTTAGTGGTAAGCTGGCAAACTATTTAAAGAAACAAGGCAAGCAGGTAATGCTTACGGCTTGTGACATCTACAGACCTGCTGCGATTGATCAGCTAAAGGTACTTGGCGAGCAAATCGGTGTTGATGTTTATGCAGAGCCAGAAAATAAAGATGCTGTAAAAATTGCTAATAATGCCATTAAAGAAGCAAAAGCTAATGGCAAAAAGGTAGTGATTGTCGATACAGCAGGTCGTTTGGCAGTAGATGAGGAGATGATGAATGAAATCTCTGCCTTACACAAAGCACTTAACCCTTCTGAGACACTTTTTGTAGTCGACTCCATGACAGGTCAGGATGCGGTGAATACAGCTAAGGTTTTTAATGAGCGCCTAAACTTTGACGGTGTTGTACTTACCAAATTAGATGGCGATACACGTGGTGGTGCTGCTATTTCTATACGTAGGGTAGTAGATAAGCCGATCAAGTTCATTTCCCATGGTGAGAAAATGGAAGCCATTGATCGTTTCCACCCTGATCGTATGGCCAACCGAATTCTCGGTATGGGAGATGTGGTTTCACTTGTTGAGAAAGCACAGGAAACCTTTGACGAAGAAGAAGCCAAGCGACTTAATAAGAAGATGCGTAAAAATCAGTTTGATTTTAACGACTTCTTATCCCAATTGGAGCAAATCAAAAAGATGGGTAACATCAAAGACCTCATGGGTATGATCCCTGGTATGGGCAAGGCATTGAAAGGCATTGATATTGATGATGATTCATTTAAGCCTATTGAAGCCATCATTAAGTCTATGACCACTGAAGAGCGTGAGCAACCGGATGTAATGAATGGAAGCAGAAGAAAGAGAATCGCGGCCGGTAGTGGTACTTCCGTGCAAGAAGTAAACAACCTATTGAAGCAATTCCAGGACATGAAGAAGCTGATGAAAACCATGAACAAGATGGGAGGAGGTAAGAGAGGCCTTGCAGCCCTCAATCCATTTGGGAAGTAACGCATACAAATGATATATAAGATTAAGCCCCGATTAGGGGCTTTTTTTATATCATGATATTCCAAACAAAATAAACCCACCGGACGGCCTAGAAGCCACCCGATGGAGGTTTTACCTGTCACCCTGAACTTGATTCAGGGTCCCTAACTTCGGGTTTGTGTCCTCACAAGCCACTCCAATCCATTTGTTAATAAAGGCCTGTGAGACACAGACCTTGGGTGAGAAAAAAAGCCTCCATCTGTGCTGACTACTGAACAAAAGCAGGCAAAACCCGCTCCGCTATTATTTGCAAGGTTGTATTATCATTATCATGGGCAGTAACCACAACCATCAAATCAAGCTCCTCAATAAGAATGATATATTGACCCCCGCCTCCCTGGGCAGAGGTACAGAAATAAGTTTTATCCCCGTATTTTAAATCTCCACTCCACCAGTAATATCCATACCCTTGCTTAGAAACATCTTTACCTCCACCATAAACATCATCATCACCGGTAAGTAGAATTCTACTGGTAGCCTTGTTGATAAAGGCTTCCGGAATCAACTGTTCGCCATCCCACTTGCCTTTGTTCATGACCAAAGTGCCCCACTTGACCATATCCCGCGATGTCATACTTGTGCCCGATCCTGAACGTGGTAAGCCATTTGCATTATCTTCCAACCAACGATAATGGGTAATGTCCATTTTATCCAGGAGTTCGTTGGTAATAAAGTCCTTGGCTGCTCCTGGCACCACGGCCTCAATAACTTGCATTACCAGCCTTGGGTCGTCTTTGTATTGAAAGGTCTGAGAGGCTGTGGTAATTGGGGCTGTATGTTCCAGAAAAGCTTGAAGATGAGCCTGAGCTTTTAAAGGGCCCATACCTTCCTCAATCTCTTTTCTCTTGTCTTCACTGATATCGATTCCTGAACGCATGGTTAATGCCTGGTGCAGTGTGATTTTTTCTGCACCCTCAACAAATTTTGTTGGATCCAGATCTTTGAGAAAGTTAATCAACGGCTTGTCTAAATCGGCCATGGTAAGATAACCCAGCTGGATAGCACGGCCGAGCGCCAAGCTGGTGTAAGCTTTAGTTGCTGACGCCTGCGGGTGTGGTAGGTTGATGCGACCACGTGCATAATAAGATTCAAATAGGAGCTTGTCTTTATGCAAAATAAGAAAACTGTCGAACCGGCCATGTTTATTGTCAGCAATCTCTTCTGCCAGGGTTAGAATCTTTTGCTTATCACCACCTTCAACTCCTAGCTCACCCACCATAAGCCCATCCTTTCTATCCTCTGGTGTCGCATTGATAAAGGCTTCATTAAGTTGCGGAATCTCCCAGAAAGAGAGCTCATCTTTAATATTTGAATCATGATTAATCAGTGTAGATAGCCAGGCTATACTGTGAACCGCAGTCAAGGGGAATGCCGTTTGATGACTCCCCTCAATCACTTCTTTTTTCAAAGAAAGTCCATTATCTCTTCTATCATTTAATAAACCAATGAAATGCTCGATAGGCTCAACCACCTCCTCATCTTCTAATGAGCCATATGAAATGAAAACATTGGCATTCAGGCTGGTGTTTCTAATTGACGCCTCGAAGGATCCAAATTTCGTATTAAGCTCAAACAAATAATCGAGTTCATTTTTAATCGTTGGACTACCAATAATGTAATTGTCAAAAGTATCTGGTTGGGTCAATAGTATATATGCACCAAATTCACCACTCAGTGAATACCCGAAATAAGTACGACTGTTTGGGTCGGTTCGATAGGTGTTGTCAACATACTTAATGACATCATTACGAATGAAATCCAGATGATTGCTGGCCTGCCCTAATTGATATTTTTCTTGTGCTTCCTGGTTGCTTGATGGCTGTATTGAATAATCTCGAAACCGACTTGCATGTGCTCCAAATTCAGCTAATTCTCCTATTAGATCTTTTTGCCAGGAAATGCCAACTAAAATAACATCTTCAAGGATGTACTCCTGGCCGGCAGATAGTATTTCAAGATGCCACATAGCATCTGTATAATAAATGACAGGATACGTTTTACTACCGTTCTCAGAATAATCTTCTGGTAACTCTACATACAATTCATAATGTCTGCCTGTTTTAGAATCTTGTATTGGGATGACCTGAATTTGTGGTGATACCAGAGAAGACCCCTTCACTACTCGTGAATCCGTGACGCTATTTTCTTGCCCATAGACGGCTTGCAATGAAATAGCGAATAACAATATTAGTAACCTCGTCATATTCATATTTTCTTTTTTTAGTTTACTTACTTTAACGCCTACGGTAACTCATTTCATTCAAGATCAAACAGTCCGGATTTAGAAAGCTGTCTTGAAATGATGTGAAGTTGACTACGTTCACGATCAGTGTTGGCAGTTCCGAAAAATGCAATAACCAAATCCTTTTCAGGCGATATATATAGGCCTTGACCTCCATGTGCCACTTTGAAAAAATCACCATCTTCATATACCGCACTCCATAGATAACTGCTATACTTCTTTTCATTTGCGTCCCGCGATATATCGAGGTTTTTATTAACATCTCGGATTTTAAATAAGTGTGCATCAGAAATTATTGAATTGCTGCTCTTTCTTCCACTAGGGGTAAAAGCAAGACCGAACCTGGCAAGATCCCTTAACGTTGATGACATACCATTTAAGTATGAAAGAGAGGTGCCATTGGTATTGATTCCTAAAAGGGCGCTATGTTCTGACCCTATTTTTCTCCATATTTCCTGTTCTACAAAATCTCGAAAGGTTAGACCACTAATTTTTTCGACTAATAGTGATAATATGAGCGCATCTGCAATCGAATATTGGTATTCCGTTCCTGACGATTTAGCAGATTTTGCTGTTGCTAAGCCTTGAATTGGATCTAAAACTTCATCGTAAGTCTTAAAAGGACTATCCATTCCTGAACTCATGGAAAGTATATTTATAATTGGTACACCTTCCCATCCTGAATTTTTAAGAGTATCAAAATAGTGATCAATGGGCTTGCTAGTATCGATTAAACCTCTGTCTTCCAAAATAGCAATTGAAGTACTAATGAAGGCGTGGGTTACTATTAAATGGGTATGTAAATCAGTTGGAAACATTCTAGGGTAGCCTTCAAAGACGATTTTACCTTTATGAACTATAATTAACCCATTAACTTCAACTTGCTGTACATAGTCATTTAAAGCTAATCCGCCTCCCTTTTTTAGATCTGTTGTGGTAATAAAGTTCTTCACATCATCTCTTGGTGTTTCCTCAAGAATTTTCGGTGCGTCTGATCTCGGAATTCGCGAATAATTCATGATCTCGGAGAAGTTTAGGTAAGCGTACCGCTCTATATCTCCACCTACCATCCAATTTCCACCTTCCAAAAAGTGTTTGTGAATAGCGTATTTCTCTTCCTTTGTAAATCCAGAATAATTATACGTTTCATATTTTGGACTTGTACCGTTTGAGGCTTCCGAGTCCGTTTTTGGTTCGGTGGTACATGCAAGAAACAGAAGAGTTAAAAGTAGTTGTCCCATTATGTTTTTCATAATCTCTATTTATATAGTTGAAAACGGATGTTGATTATTGTATGAAAATATAGAATACTCCTTTCTTAATTTTTTAAATAGGACAAGCAGGGCAATTAAATGACAAAACCATTTCATCATTGATGTATGGCGTTTGTAAGAAATAATGGAGACTTGTACCAATAGAGAGTATCTTTATACTTTTCAATACAAGAATTGATGTTTAAAAAGTCTTTACAGAATACTATACTCCTTAATGTAGGAGCCTTTCTATTGGTGGCTACACTGGAAATACTTGGTGGATGGCTCTTTAGAGATAATTGGGATACTGAGTATGAGTTTTTTATATGGCAGCTGAGTTATGCATTGGTTATAATGGGTGTCATATGGGTCAATCATTTTATCCTCATTCCCTTTTTTTATGATAAGAAACACTACATTTTATATGGTTTACTGCTTGTTGTAAGCATATTTCTTGGCGCCTGTTTAAAGGCGTATCCGAACTGGATTGGCGTTTATAAAATGGTTTCATTTCTTATTTACACCACCGGAACAGGGATGGCTGCATTCTTTCTGAGAAGAAATCTGCTCATCCAAAGAGAAAATGCTGAAAAGGAAAAGCTGCAAAAAGACATGGAGCTTAATTATTTAAAAGAACAGGTAAATCCTCATTTTTTGTTCAACTCGCTAAATAGTATTTACGCTCTTTCCAGGCAGCAATCGCCAGAAACTCCTGATGTTGTCATGCAGCTCTCAGAGCTTATGAGATACCAATTAGAAAGCTCCAAAAAAGATGCCGTGTTGTTAAAAGAAGAGCTTGAGTTTATAGAAAACTACTTATTACTGGAAGAAAAAAGACTGAGTAATCGCTGTACAATTGAATTTTCAATTGATGGGGATGTGTCAGGGCTAAAGATTGCCCCCATGTTACTCATTCCATTTGTTGAAAATGCAGTTAAACATGGTGCCCAAAGCACCAATGAACAGAGTAAAGTTGATGTTTCAGTAGCTTTAAAAAACGCTGCTCTTCAATTTTATGTGGTTAATTCAAAACCTTCTGTGGTTCCTGCATCTAAAAGAAACGGGATGGGACTTGAAAACGTACAAAGACGTTTAAATTTATTATATCCTAAATCTCATCACTTAACAATTAATGATAGGGAAGAAGAATATCGTTTAAAATTATCTATAGATTTAAGAGAGCCAATTTCAAAAAATAGTTAATGATAAAAATAGGCATCATAGATGACGAAATACTAGCACGCCAAGTGTTAGACGAATATTGTTCTAAAATTGACAACTTTGAATTAGTGTTAAGTACAGGTAATCCGCTTGAATTTGTCAATTTTATGAGGCATAAAGAAGTTGATCTTATCTTTCTTGATATAGAAATGCCCGAACTTAATGGTATGGAAATTTTACGCTCTATGGTAAAAGCGCCTAAAGTTATTTTAACTACAGCATATTCTGAATATGCCTTAGAAAGTTATAATTATGATGTAGTAGATTATTTACTGAAGCCTATAAAGATAGAGCGCTTTGTGAAGGCAATAAACAAATTTTCCGCTTCTAAAATCACGCAGGCTGAAAAAGATAGTGGTAGTGAGGAACTACAAATAGAACATGATGGCATGCCTGTTAATATTTCATTTAAATCAATTCTATACATTCAGAGTTTCGGGAATTATTTAAAAATCTTTACAGATTCAAGAATGTACCTGATCTCGGAAACCCTTATCAACATTACTAATTTATTATCTGAAAATTTTCAACGCACACATCGATCATACATTATAAATCTGGACAGAGTTACAAAGTCAACCAGAGCATATTTGTCAATTGACGATAAAAAAGTCCCTGTAAGCGCAATGTATAAGGTTATGGTCTTTAATAAATTGGAAGACTTGAAAAAAAATGATTAAATATACGCCTTCCTTTACAATGAAATGATCATTGAGATACAGGCCTTAGTCTGGCTGAAGTAATACCCTTACCTTGTATTGGAAACAGGCTTTAGTACACAAAAGAATCCCATAAACTCAATTATGGGATTTTGTATTTTTGTGAATACTGTGTTTTTATCTATACATCACATCTTTGATGGCCTGCACTGTTCTCTTCGTGTTAGGAAGGATTGCATCAATCAAAGTTGGTGCATAAGGCAATGGCACATCCATGCTGTTTATTCTATGTATAGGTGCATCTAAATAATCAAATGCATGTTTTTGAATGTGATATGTGATTTCGGAACTTATGGCCGCTAGAGGCCATGCTTCTTCTACTACCACTAATCTATTCGTCTTCTTCACTGATTCAACTAGTGTGTCATAGTCAATAGGTCTCACAGTGCGAAGGTCTATCACCTCAACTGAGATATTGTCTTTAGCTGCTTCCTCAGCAGCTTCCAGGGCTACCTTCATCAACTTACCGAATGATACCACTGTAACATCCGACCCTTCTCTCTTAATATCTGCTTGTCCTAAAGGTATAAGGTATTCGCTTTCAGGCACTTCACCTTTATCTCCATACATCAGCTCAGACTCCATAAATATTACTGGATCATTGTCTCTGATGGATGACTTTAAAAGACCTTTGGCATCATACGGATTACAAGGCACAACCACTTTTAAACCAGGGGTATTTGCATACCAGCTTTCGAAGTTTTGTGAGTGCTGTGAACTCAACATACCAGCGTTACCAGTAGGGCCTCTAAAGACCATAGGTATATTAAACTGCCCACCAGACATAGACATCATTTTGGCAGCACTGTTTATCACCTGATCAATAGCAACAAGAGAAAAGTTAAAGGTCATGAATTCAATAATGGGCCTAATACCATTCATTGCTGCTCCCACACCTACACCAGCAAAGCCAAGCTCAGCAATAGGAGTATCAATTACACGATCAGCTCCAAACTCATCTAGCATCCCCTGACTTACTTTGTAAGCTCCATTGTATTCAGCAACTTCTTCACCCATGAGAAAAACTTTCTCGTCTCTTCTCATTTCTTCGCTCATTGCTTCACCTAAGGCCTGTCTGAATTGAATTTCTCTCATTTTCTATGGTTTAAAAATTGGTTCGTAAAAATAGCATTCGATACATTAACGTCAAAATATATAGAACGCTTAAATAGCGAAATCACTTTTGCTGTGGCAAACATCAGTTATTAAGAACCACAACAGTCAATGAATAAAAACATCCGACCGCGTGGAGTTGGATGGCAAGTTTCAATTAAAGTAATAGCCAAAAAAAAGACCTGACTTCATAATGAAGTCAGGTCTTTTAAGTTCTATATGTCGAAGATTATTTCAGAGCATTTCTGAAATCTTCGTTAGTAGCCATTGAAGCAAATTCTAAATCTTCAAGTGCTTTAGATTTCAATTCTGGATTTTTAGCAACAGCCTGTTCAAGATTAGAAATTACATCATCGTTATTTCCTAATCTGGCGCTTGCGATAGCAGCACCATAATAAGCTACAGCCATGTCACCATCTTTTTCGATAGCATCCTGGAATGAAGTCATAGCGTTTTGATAATCCTTGTTAAGAATTTGCGCTAATCCTTTGTTGAAAAGGTTTGTCGCATTGTCAGAAGCACTAGAAGTAGATCTTACAGCTGATCCATAATCTGCAAGCATGATCTCAACAGCACCTTTAACGCCATTTACTCCCTGAGCCTGATCTCCAGAAAGACCAGATGCTTTAGAAAGGTGATCGTGTGCTTTACGTGCATTACCTTCCATAAGTGCAACAGAAGCTAAATTAGCGTGTACTTGTGCATTAGCATTTTTATTTGCAGCAATTTCTAATTGAGAAGTTGCTTTTGCAGCAGCTCCACTATTACCTTCCATTGCCATAGCAACGTATACAGCACCTAAGTTATTGTGTGCATTCCAGCTACCTGATTTCTTAGTAGCAGCCATGTAAATAGCTTCTTTTTCTTTCAATGAAGGAGTAAGTGTTGCTCCGTACATTAATTCTTCTTCTGATAATGTATCAGCACTGGCGCTTCCGTCAGCAATTTGCTTAGCTAGAACAGCTATCTCAGCATCAGACTTCTTAACTTTTACTTTAAGAATTGAAGTTTTTGCAACTCTTAATTTAGGGTAAAGCTCTCTGAATACTTTCTTGTAAGTAGGAAGCTGGTGTAATTTATCTTCTTTCTCTTCGTAAGAACCAGGTCCGTTTACGATGTCAAGGTATGCAGACTTCTCTTCAGAAGAAATACCTTCATAAACAGCAAGTGAATCTTTGAATATAGACCAGTCTTCTACAACATCTTTAGTGATGAACTTAATAGAGTCAGCCATTCCAGCGTAGTCATATTTGTTCATTTGTTTCTTGTAGAAAGCCTGAATAGCTTCTGCTCTGTCTTTAGCTAATCTGCTGTTAATTCTCTCCGCACCTTCTGGTGAGTGAGTACCAGTGATAGTAACAGTTCTTGTTACGTTTTTGGCAGCGATAAAAGCATCAAGCTTCTGACCTCTGTCACTTCTTCTTTCAGAATATTTCAATACAGATCTACCCTGATCAAAGTACATGTTTACTTTTACAGGTACTAACTCTTCCTTGTTGTTATAACCGTGATCAGCGTATACTGGCTGGTAAACAGCTTGAACAAGCTCAGAAGTAGTGATTACACCTGGAGCTACATCCATTCTAGGAGTCTCTTTAGATTTACCATTTTTAGGATCTAAAGCAACACCTTGAATTTGTAGCATGCCATTTTTCATCGCAGGAGTATACGCAAATGCAAACTGCTGCGTTTGTTGAGGCTGCTGTGTATCAGCATTAGGGTAATCTTCAGCTTTAAATTGAATAGGGTCTAGTGCAATTTCACTGTCACCATATTTGTAAAATGTGTTAATCGTATAAACCTTACCTTTTTTAAGCATTTTCGCAGGTAGGTTTGCCGACATTTCAAATGCAACGGTGTCTGCATGCACCTCCAGTGGGTTAGGAGTGACGGTGAGATTTTGGTCCTCCGCCATTTTAACCATCTGATTAAGCGCACAACCCGAAAGGGTAAGGACACCAAACATAATTATAACGTAGAATAATTTTCTCATTGGTTTTTGTTTTAAATGTCTTGGTTGATTGTTGTCAAAAATATCGTTATCTAATTAGTAATGCAATAATAGTTAAAAAAAATCAGAATTAACTAAGTGACTTTTGATAATATGCTTATTATATTTGTAAAGGCACATATTTATCGATAAGCCTTATGATATTAAGGTTTAACTGCACAATTTGTTTATGAAAAGGCCGTTTTTTTTTAAAAAAATAAGCGATTATGAAAAAACTCCAACACTTCTTTGAAAAGCATGCGTTTGGAGTGTGCACAAGGTTAGGTGAGAAGCTGGGGCTGGCTACATCCAGTATCAGATTGTTCTTTATTTATGCCTCTTTTCTAACCTTCGGATCTCCCATAATTGTGTATCTCGCAATGGCCTTTGTGATGAATTTAAGAAAGCATTTAAGGAGAAGAAATAATTCGGTTTGGTACTATTAAGATATTACCCTTTGCCTAGCTGATCAAACCTCTTTCTTCCTTTTATAAAATACTCAAGTACGATCGATTTCTGATAAATAATAGAAAGCCTCTTTAACTTCTTTTGCTTTTTAGTGATCTGCCTTTTCTTATAGTTGTTTTTAAACTCTCCAATAAAGTCGCGATGTGCTTTTATTACGGCTACACCGTCTTTTACAGAATCGAAAAGCATAAATTTAATGGAGGCAATAACATCAAGTACTATGCGAATAGGCAATTTGATCCATAGCTCGCTGGTTGTATAGTTTTTGTACAAGAGCGAAAGACCATTTCGAAAGTTTAAGTAGGTTTTTTTAGGATTTGACTTATCAAGTGTACCTCCACCCACATGAAATACTGAGCTATGACCATTATAGTAAATCTTGTACCCGGCATTATTTAATCGCCAGCACAGATCAATTTCTTCCATGTGTGCGAAGAAGTCTTCATCGAAGCCTCCAACATCACGAAAACAGCTGGCCCTAACAAATAAGCAAGCACCCGTAGCCCAAAATATCTGCTTTTGATCATTATATTGACCTTTATCTTCTTCCAGGTGTAAAAACAAACGCCCTCTACAAAACGGGTACCCTAAGGTGTCTATATGGCCACCCGCGGCTCCAGCGTATTCAAAGTGAGTTTTTCTTTTGTAATCGAGAATCTTTGGTTGGGCTGCTGCAATGTTGTCATCGTTATCCATCAAATCAATAATGGGGCTAATCCAGTTTTGCGTTACCTCAACATCGGAATTTAGAAGCACAAAATATTCAACACCTGTAATTTTGCCAAGTGCCTCATTATAGCCTGCGCTGTAGCCGTTATTAGTGCTGTTCTGGATAATTTCTACAGTGGGATGTTGGCTTTTTACAAAGTCGATAGAATCGTCAGTAGAGCAGTTGTCGGCTACAATAATGCGACAGCCTTCACTATGTGCTACAACTCCTGGTAGAAACTTCTCTAGAAATTTCCTTCCGTTGTAGTTTAAAATAACAACTGCTACTCGCTCCATTTAAAACAGGCCGCCAAGATCCATTCCGGGGATGTTTGGAAGCATGCCCTCGGTACTTTTTTTCATCTCTTCTTTAGCTAATATTTCGGCCTCTTGAGTTGCTTTATTTACAGCAGCAACAATCAAATCCTGAAGCATTTCTTTATCATCTGGTTTGATTAGGTCATTATCAACTTCTAAAGAAATAAGTTCTTTCTTTCCGTTAACGGTTGCTTTTACCATGCCACCGCCTGATTCTGCACTTGTTTTAATATTGACAAGATTAGCTTGTGCTTCCTTTACCTTAGCTTGCACTTCTTTCATCTTGCCCATCATCTTCATCATGTCAAACATGTCTCAATTGGGTTTTGTCTTTCTAATAGTATAAAACGGTAGTAAACGGTGAGCGTTTAAATTATCGGGTGGCAAAAATGACTTGGAATGAACCAATATCAAAATTTTGGGTAATAAATCGTTTATTTATTTACGCAAAAGCGTGATAGTCCCGTCTTTTTCTATTTGTCTACCTGCTTCGTCTACGATGCTCGCACGGAAAGCATATGTGCCCTGATCCAGGTCTTGACCATCTCTGGTGCCATCCCAGCTGTCTTCCAGGTTTGTAGAAAAGTAAACTAACTGACCCCATCGGTTAAATATCTTCAGATCGAAACTGGTAATAAACCGGCCATTAATTTTGAAGGTCTCATTTCTGCCATCACCGTCAGGAGTGAAAGCATTAGGAAAATAAATGTTATTAGGTTTGATCAACTTTATGGTATTCGAAATGCTATTGGCCACATTGTCGTTAGGGGTTGCCACTATGGTATAAAAAATCACCTGATTGTTTGAGTTGTCGGTTTCTGAAAATGTAGTGTCATTCGACAAAATGTTGCCCGCAGCACCATTATTATAGGCCTTATTAATTGTATATCTATCGATACCATTGAGCCAACCTGTTGGTTGCTGCCAGGCAATAGTAACATTATCCTGCTTATCAATATTCCCAGAGAGCAAAATAGTACAACCAACTATACTCGCTGTAGTACGGTTTCCGCATTGGTCTTCACTCTGTATTTCGTAGCAATGTCGAGTATTTACGTCAACATTATTTATGGTAAAGTTTGCGGTATCAGATGTGCCGATAAATCTTAAGCCTCCATTTCGTTCATAAATAGAATAAGTTAATTGATTGGCTGTATTTGGTGCATCCCAGATTAATTTGATGGACTCATCAACAACCTGAGTAGAAATATTTTGAATTGAATCGGGCGGATTGGTACTAAATGATGTGCCACAAACTGGAAGTGAAGTACTAGTGGCTCCATTACTATAATTGGCTACTATCGTGTAGCAATATTCCGTTTGGCATAATATGTTGGCATCATCATATTCTCTTCTTATGGCAGGGACAGTCACCAAGGGATTTGTTAGATCATCTCTAAGTATGTCGAAATCAACATCTGGGTTGGAAGTAGACCAGGTAAGTTGGTTGAAGTTATCTAAAGTTTCAAGATTGCCGGAGATGCTACATATTTCTGTAGATAAGTTATCAATACTACCTACACAGGCGTTGATCGTTGCAACTCTAAAACAGAAGTAATTATTGACCAAATCTAAACCAGTAATTGTATCACTCGTGATATTTGGTGTTAGCATTTTTATCGGAGAAAAGTTGCTGCCCCCATTGGCAGCTACCTGAAGTTCATATAAAACATTATTAGCCAAACTGTAATTAAGCACAACGCTATTATTCGATACAACTTCTAAAGCATCAATTGCCCCTGCTGGTAAAGCGTCTAAAATGTTGATATTATCTGAAATATCCGGGCAGTTATCAGCGGCATCGTCATCAAGGCCTCTTACAGAAACTGTCTGTGTACTACCAACAGGAGAGGAAGAGTAATCAATCACAAAATTTGGAGCACCTTGTGGGACAGTGGTTTCAGAGGTTCCGTCATTTATGATGTAGTTGTCATAATCAGTATCGGTAATCTCAACCGCAACATTTCTTCCTGTGCAGGCATACAACGTGAAGTCTGGCGGGATACTTTCGCTTATTGTAATTCTAATAGTATCCGCACCATCATCGTTCTGGAAGTTGATAATCAAATCATATGACCCGGGATCGGTATAAGTATGAGAAGGAGGGTTAGATGTCTGTACAGAACTCCCATCACCCCAGTCTGTGAAACAACTATTTGTACCATTGAAACAGTCAAATGGTGCACTCGCATTGACTGTAACTGCAACATTAAGTCCCGTACAACCATTGATTTCATTGACATCAAAGAAACCTCTTACGCTGGTATATTGAGACAGGCCAGGTGTTGCAAGTGCTAAACCTAGTATTAAAAGTCCAAATTTTACCAGTGATTTCACTATAGTTTTACTTCCTTTAAAAATGCTTCAGCTTTTACAATATCATCATGCAATACACGATCGTCTTCGATAAACGGTATATGCTCTCTGAAATTGTTATGAAAATCTTCCAAAAAGTCAGACGTATGCATTGGTTTTCTGAAATCCAATGCCTGAGCTGCCGTAATCATCTCGATAGCCAATATACGATATAAGTTATTAACTACCTTTAGTGTTTTAGTGGCTGCATTGGCACCCATACTTACATGGTCTTCCTGCCCGTTAGATGAAACTATACTATCCACGGAAGCAGGCGTGCAGTACTGTTTGTTCTGGCTTACTAATGAAGCGGCTGTGTATTGAGGTATCATCAATCCTGAGTTAATACCTGGATTTGCTACAAGGTAATTGGGTAGTTCTCGTGATCCTGAAATTAACTGATAAGTTCTTCTTTCAGATATATTACCTAGCTCTGCAAGGGCAATACACAGATAGTCTAGCGGCAATGCCAACGGTTGACCATGAAAATTACCAGCAGAAATTATCTGATCTTCATCGGGGAAGACGTTGGGATTATCTGTTACACAATTGATTTCTGTGTGAAAGATGTCTTTTACGTAATAAATGGCGTCAGCACTGGCACCATGCACTTGAGGTATACATCTAAAGGAATAGGGATCTTGCACGTGTTTTTTAGGCTGTTTGATGATTTCACTACCTTCAAGCAGTTCTCTGATTTTCTTGGCTACCATCACCTGACCTCGCTGTGGCCGAATACGATGCACGCTTTCACTAAATGCCTCTATTCTACCATCAAAGCCATCAATCGAAAGCGCCCCGATTATATTTGATAAATCGAGAATTCGCTCGGCCTGGATGAGCGAGTAAACGCCATAAGCTCCCATAAGCTGTGTGCCATTGAGTAATGCCAGCCCTTCTTTGGCTCTAAATTGAATCGGCTCCCACTTCATGATGTCGTTGAGTTCGGCACCCGATATTCTTTTACCATTGTAGTCTACCTCGCCTAGTCCTAATAATGGCAGTGAAAGGTGAGCCAAAGGCGCCAGATCACCAGAGGCACCCAGTGATCCCATTTCATACACCACCGGATATACATCGTGGTTGTAAAAATCAATTAACCTATTGACCGTGGCCAGCTGTACACCGGAGTGCCCGAATGACAATGATTGAACCTTTAAAAGTAGCATCAATTTTACAATCTCCCGAGGTACTTCATCACCGGTTCCACAAGCGTGTGACTTTACCAGGTTTTCCTGAAGCTTGTTTAAATCGTCCTTTGAAATGTTTTTATCATATAATGAGCCAAAACCTGTATTTACACCATAAATAGGAGTGTCTGCATTTTTTACTTTATTGTCCAGATAGTTTCGGCACTTTTCAATTAGGGCTTCTGCCTCAGGCGATAATTGAAGTTTATGATTATTGTTGACGATTTCACAGATCGACTCGAGTGTTAGCGTTTCTTGAGAGATGTGATGAATTTGATGCATTCAGTTTTTGAGCTTTTGTATGATTTGATTTATTTCTAATTTTTCCTCTTCGCCAGAGACCATATTTCTTAGGGTAAGCTGGTTTGAAGCAATTTCTTCAGAGCCAATAATAATGGTGTAAGGAATATTTTTCTTGTCTGCATAGGCAAACTGTTTTTTAATCTTAGCCTGATCGGGATAAATCTCAGATTTAATTCCAGATTTTCGAAGTGCAGTGGCTACTCCTAGGCCATAATTTTTTGAGGCTTCATCGAAATGAATGATAAGCACATTGGTGCTGGTTAACGATGAGGCAGGAAATAGGTTTAACTCCTCCATTACATCATAAAGGCGGTCGACTCCAAATGAAAAGCCAACTCCGGACATGTCTGGCATGCCGAAAACCCCGGTAAGATCATCGTAGCGACCTCCGCCACTTATACTTCCGATCTTTACATTATTAACAGCGATTTCGAATATTGCTCCTGTATAATATGATAGACCTCTTGCCAAAGTGATATCAAAGCTCACTTTGCTGAGATCTCCATCCATGGTTTCTACATATTCTATCGTTTGCTCAATTTCCTGAAGACCTTTGAGGCCAGTCTCGCTGTCTTTTAAGATATCTTTAAGATAGTTGATTTTTTCCGTGAGATTGCCTTTTAGTTCCAAGATAGGGACGACCTTATTGATAGAGTCATTCGATAAACCTCTTTCTCGTAGCTCTTCGAGTACTTTCTCAAGACCTATTTTATCCAGTTTATCAATTGCCACGCAAAAATCGCTTTCTTTACCTGGAGCTCCTATAGCTTCTGTAATTCCAGTTAGAATTTTACGGTTATTGATTTTAACGGTGTAATCATCAATCTTTAGCTTGGCAAGTGTGGTGTTCATCATCATGATGATTTCAGCCTCGCACACCAATGAGTTGGTGCCAATTACATCGGCATCGCACTGGAAAAATTCTCTGTATCTGCCTTTCTGTGGCCTGTCAGCTCTCCAAACCGGCTGTATCTGATATCTTTTGAATGGCAATGCCAGCTCATGTCGATTCATAACAACATAGCGTGCAAAGGGCACGGTTAAGTCGTATTTGAGTCCTTTTGATGCTAAAGAATTAGTAATATTATATTGCTCATTTTTTATTTTATAAACCAGTATAAAATCAAAATAATCTGGAATTATAATAGTATTTAAATCTTCATTAACAAATTGTTGAAAGTGAAAATCAAAATTTTGAGGCTCGATTTTGTCACTTGGAACTGATTTGCTCGAATAAAAAAAGTGTCTATTGACTAATGAAGAAATAATATCTTGTTTGGCTTCAAAGAATAGCTCTAGATATTCGTGAGAATCTATGTAGCTGCTTTCAGAAAGAATTAATCCGTTAATTTTATCATCATATTGATCTTTAATAAATTGCAGGCTTAACGTTTCCTGTGAGGTATTTAATTCAATGCAAAATTGTTTTAATATGTTCCTAATGGCTTCTTGAACCTGTATATCATTATTTTTATCATTAATTCTCTTCAGTTCTTTGAGGTAATCTCCACTATCAAGAATTCGATATAATAACTTATCACCTTCATCACCATATTTACCTGTAAGGGTGCTAAGGTTTTCCATGGCTGGTGTTTCAATAGGCATAAAGCCATAAATCTCAAAAACACCTCTTATGGTATTTAAAATATAGTTTCTTTTGGCCATTTGTTCTGGCCCAAAATCTCTTGTTCCTTTAGGTAAACTAGGTTTCTGACTCATGGCCGCAAATCTACGAAAAAGCCCTGAAAAGATATGTTTAAGGGAATTGCAGATATCGTCATTAAATTTCGCATGGTGTTTTCATATTTTAAAAATAATCATTTACCTTTGCAGCCTGTTTTTATAAAACAAATACAACAATGGCAGTAACTAGACTTAAAAGAAAAGCACGCAGAAATAGAACAGTAGCAAGAGTAAGACAGGAAGATATCCAAAGACTCAATAGCAAGCCTGTTATCAAATCTGTAGATGTTGAGAAGATAAAAGAAGAATTCAAAAAGGCTCCTAAAAAAGCCGAAAAGAAAGAAGAGAAAAAGGCAGAAGCTCCAGCCAAAGAGGAGAAAAAGCCAGCAGCTAAGAAAACAACTGCTAAAAAAGCAGCTCCTAAAAAAGAGGAGGCTCCTAAGGCTGAGAAAAAGACTACTACTAAGAAGGCTGCTGCTAAGAAAACTGAGAAAAAAGACGACAAATAAGTCTTACTTCATAATATACATTAACCCTGGTCTTTTAGATCAGGGTTTTTTATTTGACTTTTTTCTATCCCTGAGCCCTGTTTCCTAACTCAATCACCTGCATATTTGATATGTTACCTTTAAGGATATCAAATTTGACAAGGGTTTTTACTTTATGAAAGCCATGGATGCCTGCTGCTCCCGGATTGATGTACAGCATATTGTTAATAGCCGGATCTCTCATGATTTTTAGAATGTGCGAATGACCACAAATCATAAGGTCAGGCTGTCTTGCTTTTAAAATCTCTTTGGTGCGTCTGTTATATTTAGGTGGGTAGCCACCAATGTGGGTGATCCATACTTCGATACCAGCAACAGAAAACCAATTGTCTTCAGGGCATACCGCACGGATGTCTGCACCATCTATATTTCCATAGACCGCTCTGGTCTTTTTGAAATTTTGCAATTCCTCCAATAAGCCTAGCGTACCTATATCACCTGCATGCCATATTTCATCACAATCTTCAAAGTGCTTAAATACCTTGTCATCAAGGTGGTTATGTGTATCTGAGATTAACCCAATTTTCACAAAAAAATGCCTTTTATAAAACTCTATCGCCTTCGATGTCGTTGATGATTGTGTAGTAAAAAGTCTGCAATTAAGTTTGCAAGGCTTATAAGTTTACAGGAAGCAAATTTAGGATTAATTAATACCGAGCAAAACAGTAGTGTATACTGTGCGAGTCAATTTTAGCGCATGAATTTTATCAGAACTGTAGGGATTCTGTCTCTATTTATTTTTTCAACTCAGATTGGTTTAGGTCAGGAGAATGTATTCTCGGCTAGAAAAAGTCAAACTACCCCCATAATCGATGGCATATTAGATGATGAAGCATGGGATCTTCAACAAAAGTATGAATTTATTGAATTTGAGCCTGTAAATGGTCGTCCCTCTGGGTTTATCACTTCGGTGGATATCGTTTACACAGACAAAGGAATTTATATAGCCGCCAAGCTTTACGATCCGAATCCTGATGACATACCTCGAGAGTTAGGCGCAAGAGACGATGATGGGCGTAATGCGGATGAGTTTGGGGTACTCTTTGACACCTACAACAATGATCAAAATGCTTTTGTCTTTAAAGTGTCGTCTGCAGGCGTTCAGACTGATGTTTATTATGCAGGGGGTAATCGTGATAGAAACTGGGACGCTGTATGGAACAGTGCTTATTCGTTTGATGAAGAGGGTTGGAATGTGGAAATCGAAATTCCTTACTACGCGCTAAGATTCGCCAAGCAAGAGCATCAGGAGTGGGGGCTGAATTTCTTCCGGAAAGTACAACGACACAGAATGAAAACATTTTGGAATCCTGTTGATAACGCAGTTCGCGGTTTAGTTAATCAGTCGGGTGAGTTAATTGGTCTGAAGAATATAGAGCCGCCTTTAAGACTTTCATTTTCTCCATACGTGACTGCGCTATTTGATCATAGCGGTGAGGCTGCAGAAGGTAAGGCTTCAATCAGTGGAGGTATGGACGTAAAGTATGGTATCAACGAGAGTTTTACGCTAGACGTTAGTTTGATACCTGATTTTAGCCAGGTAAGGTCTGATGATCAGATACTTAATCTATCTCCTTTTGAAGTGAGATTTAGCGAAAACAGGCCATTTTTCACTGAAAATACAGACATTTTTAACAGAGGAGGGCTTTTTTACTCTCGTAGAGTGGGGCAATCAAAAGGACTTGTATTTAATACTCCTGAAGGAGCACAAGTGATTAGCTCACCAGGTAATGCGCCATTAATAAATGCTACAAAATTATCCGGAAGAACGAAAAAGGGGACAGGCATTGGGTTTTTTAATGGATTGACCAGAAGAACTTATGCCGAAGTAGATATACCTGACTTAACCCAAGGTAAAGTATACGATGCAGCGGTGGGTGATAGTGTATACAGGGCATATAATCGTGAAGATGTTATATACGATCCGTTGACCAATTATAACGTATTGGTGGTAGATCAAAACTTAAAGAATAACTCTACTATTGGATTTATCAATACAAGTGTGATAAGATCTGATGGAGGTAGAGATGCAAATGTCTCATCAGTAGATGCTTCCATATTTGACAAGACCAATACCTATCGTTTTGGAGGTAGGATAGCTGTCAGTTCAATTTTTGAAAAAAATGATGAAGGAAAAGATGCTACAGACATCGGTCATCGCTATGCTTTTTCTTTTTCTAAAGTAAGTGGTACCTGGCAATATCGTGTGAGCAGAAATGTCGAAAGCGATAATTACAGGATCAATGATATGGGATTTATTAGATCAGCTAATGAAGTAAGTCATTCAGCTAACCTGAGTTATAATGTTTTTCAACCGGAGGGCATTTTTAACAGATATTCCCAGTCTATTTACTTCAACCACAACTCGTTATTTGAGCCTAAAGAGTTTATTAGCTATAGAACAGGATATAGAGGCAATGCCCAGTTTGCAAATTTTTGGGGAGTAAATTATGGGTTGAATTTCATACCTGAAGGTGAGAATGACTTTTTCGAATCTCGCAGCGACCTGCCATTTGAGCAGCCATGGGCATGGAATTATAATCTCAGTATGTATACGGATAGTCGAAAGCCTTTATTTTTTAATGTTTGGGGTGGCAGATGGTTTAGACCTGACTGGTCACAGGAAGATTATTATTTGGGCGCCTTTTCAAGGCTTAGGGTAAATGATAAACTCTCGTTTTCATACAACGTAAGCGGTAGCGAAAGCCTAAAGGACATCGGTTATGTGAGTATTAGTGAGGAGGTAAGAAATCAAGAAAATTTAGCATCTGATGCTGTTATTTTTGGATCGCGCGATATTAGAAATATGGAAAATAACATTGGTCTCAATTACACATTTACCAATAAAATTGCAATGAATATGCGTGTAAGACACTTTTGGAGCACTGTGGATTATAATGAATTTTATTACCTAAATGATGATGGTAGCCTCACAGACAATGGCTACAAAGGGCCGAATGATGAAGTAAATGAACACGATATTAATTTCAATGCATTTAATGTAGACTTTAATTTTAGCTGGCAAGTGGCACCTGGAAGTTTCTTCACTGTTGCCTGGCGAAACGCTTCATTGTTCCAAACGGATGATACGACTCCAAACTTTGGTGATAACTTCAAGCAAGTAGTTGACGAGCCTCATAATAATAACCTCAGCTTTCGACTGACTTATTTTATTGATTACATGTCTTTGAAGAGAAGTATCTAAACTTTTCTACGTTGCTGTTAGTTTATTAGCTTTGAGCTAAAATACATTTACTATGGCGTTGACACCTTCAAATATGTTGCCTTTGCAGACAGAGGCTCCGGCATTTCAATTACCAGATGCGGTTACTGAGCGTAATATGAGTCTGGAAGATGTGAAAGGAGAAAAGGCAACAGTGATTATGTTTATCTGTAATCATTGTCCTTATGTTAAGCACATACAACCAGAATTAGTAAAAGTTGCTGAAGACTACATCCCTGAAGGAGTGAATTTTGTAGCCATAAGCTCAAATGACGTTGAAAATTACCCGGAGGACTCACCTGAGCTAATGAAAGAAGAGGCTAAAAAGTGGGGTTATCCTTTTCCATACCTCTATGATGAAACGCAGACCGTAGCAAGATCATATGATGCAGCGTGTACGCCAGATTTTTATATTTTCGATAAGGACTTATTGTTAGTATACAGGGGCCAGTTAGATGACTCAAGACCTGGTAATGAAAAAGAGCTTACAGGTAAAGATTTACGCGGTGCTTTAGATGATTTACTTCAGGGAAATCCAATTACGGATAATCAGATCCCGAGTCAGGGATGTAATATAAAATGGAAGGAGTAATTTATTCGTTAATCGTTCTCTTCAAATAAAATTAACCATTAATACAATGGTCTATCACCGGTTTTCTGTAGGGTTTTCATTTTTTGTCTTGACACAAAAAACGAAACAAAAAAAGTCAAGACTATGATAAAATAAGCTAAAATTTGGGTGAAACCCTAAATTCAAAAAAACTCGCAATTGTTGTTGCTCAAACAATTTTGAATTTTTGCAGTGTTACACCCAAATTTTTAAACGCAATTTTATCTAGGTCAAAGCACCTCTGCTCTTTTCATTAAAAACTATTAACCAATAACTATTAACCTCCTATATAACCTTCAACATCCTTCACTGTCTGTCTGGCGGTTCTGCCTACTCCAATAAGTGTAGCTGAAGCATAGCCAGTCCAGTTGCCATAGCCAACGAGCCATAGTCCTTCTGTATCTCTTGCTCGCGTTTGCTGCGTAGCTATATTGCCCTGATCATTTTTAAAATCAGCTAAATGATCGAGTGAAGATTTAAATCCAGTACACCAGATTACCGTATCAAAGCGCTCCTGAGATCCATCTGACCATATCACTCCACTTTCATAAAATGATTGGAAAGGTCTTCTCGACTTGAGTGCACCACTATCTCTGGCTTTTTTTACACTTTCTACCATTACCACATCGCCTAAAGTGCCCACAGGCTCTATTTTTTCTCCGGCAAGCCGTGCTTTATATTGTTTTGTGGCAAATTCAAACAAATAGCGTCCATCGACTTCGTCTGGTAAATATTTAGGTTCTTTAAGTGTTACCCATGTGGTGTTAAATTTTTGATATAAATCCGCCATAATTTGAGCTCCTGAGTTACCACCACCAACAATCAATACATTGGTACCCTCTATCTGCTCATGATTTTTGTAATGTGCAGAGTGGATTTGTTTGCCTTTAAACTCAGCTATGTTGCTATAGTCAGGGATGTATGGATTCTTCCAGGTGCCTGTTGCGCTTATCAGTGCCTTACATGTATAGACGCCATGAGAAGTTTGTAACTCAAAAGAACCCGCGTTTTTGCTGACGCTTTCTACCGACACTGGTCTTTCAATATTTAGTTTATATTTTTTCTCATACTCATCGAGATAGCGTCTGACGTGTGCTTTACCTGGATACTCTTCCTTAGCTTTTGGCATGAGCCATCCTGGTAATGAACTGTGTTCGGCAGGTGAGAAAAGCTTTAGAGAATCCCAGGTGTGATTCCAGGCGCCTCCGGGGTCATGCTGTTCATCGAGAATTATATAGCTAAGGTTGGTTCTTCTTAGAAAATAACCACATGCCAAGCCACTCTGACCCCCTCCAATAACTATTACATCATATGCTTTACTATTTGCCATAATGATGCAAGTATAAGTATATTTAATAGTCAAACGGCCTTAAAAAACACATCTTCAGAGAAATTCTAAATTTTTCTGTAACCATTTAATAATACCTCAGTTTGCCTGTTTGAAGACAAGAAGAACGATTAAACAAAACCTGCTTGGAGTCTATATCTGATAATGCTTTAATGGTAAAAGTAAAAAAAGGTGACCTCGATAAACTCGGGTTACTTTTTGAACGGTACAAAAAAATCCTATTTGGGTTTTTCTACAATATCAATCACGATGCTTCTCTAAGCGAAGACCTGGTTCAAAATACGTTTATGCGGATTTTGAAATACAGAAATGGTTTTAAAGGAGATGGTGAGTTTAAGGTTTGGATGTTTCACATCGCAAGAAATGTTAGTCATGATCATTTTAGAAAAAATAAAATGAAAGAGACAGATGATGTAGAAAGTTGGAGTGATCGATTAGGTGATAATGCAAAAAATAGAGATGAAGATATAATGCACAATGAAGATATGCTGATGCTTCAGGCAGCCATGCGAAAATTAGATCGGGAAAAGCGGGAAGTCTTGACAATGAGTAAACTGGAAGGAATGAAATACAAACAAATTGGAGAGGTGCTGTCGTGTAGCGAGGGTGCAGTAAAAGTAAAGGTGTTTAGAGCTTTGCAAGCGCTTAAAGAGGAATATGGATTAATTCAATCTCGAGTTTGAGGGTTAAATGATAAAATCATGGATAAAGAAATAAAACAATTGGTAGATAGGTATAATGCGGGGAAGGCTACAACTGAGGATGTAGGCAGAATTGAGCAATACCTTGAAAACGGGTTGGTGGATATCAAAGATTTGGAATCATTGACATCTACACATGACAAATTCATGTCACTGGATTCGCCTGAGCCCAGTGAAGAGATGTCATACAAGTTTTATGAATCACTTCATCAGAAGATTGAGGCAAAGTCACGATTTTCATTTGCTGCCTGGTTTAAGTCGAGCTGGCAAGTGCAGCCTGGCTTTCAGTGGGCATACTCTATAGTAATATTGCTAGCAGGACTTGCAGGCGGGTATATGCTTTCAAATAATAGCAACGGGACGTCTGAAATAAAGGAACTATCTGCTGAAGTGACACAAATGAAAGAAATGATGATGTTAAATCTGCTGGAGAAAGAATCAACCAGTGATCGTTTAAAAGCAGTAAATCTTACAAGCGAATTGCCAGATGCCAGTGGGAAAGTAACTGCTGCACTGTTGAAGACACTCAATAACGATGAAAATGTAAACGTGCGGTTGGCTACTATTGAGGCACTTTATCCATATGCCGGTATCGCTAGTGTAAGACAGGGCTTAATCAGGTCAATTTCTAAACAAGAGTCGCCTCTGGTACAAGTCGCTTTGGCAGAACTGATGGTGGCCCTGCAGGAAAAACGGTCAGTTGAGGAACTTGAGTTGCTCTTGAATAATGAAGAAACACCTTTTGAGGTGAAAGAAAGAATCAAAGAAAGCATTAAAGTGCTTATCTAAAATCAAAAAAAGGTCAAAAACAACAACACAATGAAACGGATTATAATAATGAGTATCGCTATAAGCCTAAGTGCAATAGCATCTGCTCAGCAAAAGACAACAACAATAAGTAAAGAAATAGTATTTGAACAGCCTGGCACAAGCAATGTGTTGTATCTGGCAAATATCAACGGACATGTGAAAGCAGAAGGTTATGAAGGCAATAAAGTATTGCTGGAAGCAACCCGTACTATAAAAGCCAAAACAGACGCACGTTTGGAAAAAGCCCTGGAAGAGCTCTCGATAGGAATAATAGACCGAGTTGATACGATCTTGGTTTATATTAAAAGCCCATGTAATCGTTTCGGCAACAAGAGTCCACGTTATCAAAAAAGAAAAACCGGCTGGGGATATAATTGGGATGATTATAAAGATGACTGTCGGGAGCAGTATGATTACACTTTCGATTTTGCATTAAAGATTCCCAAGAATTTAAATGTGTATTTGTCTACTGTGAATGATGGTGACATTTCTATAAAAGGGCTTGATGCTAAACTCACTGCTCATAATATCAATGGATCGATCGACTTACAAAATGTTACCAACGAGGTTTATGCCTATACCATCAATGGAGATGTGACCATAAATTATGATGCACTTCCACCATTTGATGGAGGTTCATATTTCTATACACTAAACGGTGATATCAATGCCAACTACCCAAAGGGATTGAAGGCTCATGTGAGCTTCAAAAGCTACAATGGCGACTTGTTTACCAATATCGATGATATTCAATACATGCCAGCTGTGGTGAGCGAGGAGAAGACAAAGGATAAAGGAGTGTCATTCAAAGTAGACACTAAGTCACTCATAACAGTAAGAGGTGGAGGAGTCGCATTAGATTTCGAAACTTTCAACGGTGATGTATATGTAAAAGAAAATTAAAATAACAACACGACCTAAAGGGTCAATAACTCAAAATAAATAGGATAATAACAATTGAAGATTATGAAAAAGATTTTAATAACAGTACTAACAGTATGTATGCTGGGCAGCTTTGCTCTGGCACAGGATTCTGGTGAGCTTACCGTACCATTTAGCAATCCTGGTGCGAAAGGAAAAGTAAAGATTGACTTACGAAAGGGGTCGATTGATGTGGTGGGAACAGATCGAAAAGATGTGCTCGTAAAGTATTCTAGCAGGGCCAAGCCTGAAGATGATAAGGACAAAAGCAGAGATGGTTTAAAACGAATATCGGGAGGTGCAATGGATCTGGAAATCAGTGAAAAAAATAATTTCATAGATATTGAGTCAGATTCCTGGTCTAATGGGGTTGATTTGAAAATCGAGGTGCCCAGAAATGTTGATTTACATGTAGAAACTTATAATCAGGGCTATATATTCATTTCGAATATTGAAGGTGAAATTGTGGCTGATAACTACAACGGAAAGATAACAGCTGATAAGATTTCTGGTTCTTTGGTGGCCGATACTTACAATGGTGAAATAAAAGTAAGTTTTGATAAGATTACACCTGACACACCCATGGCATTTACTACTTACAATGGAAATGTAGACCTCACTTTGCCTTCAAGCTTTAAGGCAAGCATGAAAATGAAGAGCAATAGAGGCGAGATTTTCTCAGGCTTTGATTTTAGTGTGAAGAAAACTGAACCTGTTACTAAATCAGAGAAAAAATCAGGTACATATAAGGTTTATCTGGACGATTGGGTAAGAGCTGATATCAATGGTGGAGGGCCAGAATTTATGATTAAAAATTACAATGGGGATATTTATCTAAGGAAAAAGTAACCCTGGAGTCGATTTTTAAGTAAATAGTAATACCAAAACTCAACAACAATGAAAAATTTAACCATAACGGCACTATTAATCATTGCTTTTAATGGAGCCATAGCGCAAACCACACACCTGGAAAATCTACATGCTTTTACTAAGATGGTAATCAAAGGAGATGTGAAGACTATTATTGCTGAAAAAGGACATAGTGAAAGGCCGAGGGTAACCATTGAAGGAGTGACCAAAGATAACATCACAGAAACGATTGAGGCTGGGGTGTTGTACCTCACAGTTAATAGCGAGAAGCAAGTAGATCTTACTGTATTAAATAGTAATCTCAACAGAATAGAAACTCAAAATGAAGTCGAAATACTAGGTGCCGAAGTGGTGGGCAGTAACGGTAAGTACTTACTGACTGATTTTACACATCATCATGGGCCTGTTGCTCATCATATGAATATCAATACACCTAAAATTGATATCGATTTACCCGGGTTTGCTATTGAAATCCCAGGTATTGACTTTGATTTCGATCACCACTTCGATCATGATTTTGATTTCGATATTGACATAGATGATGAGTCATGGGAGTTTAATTTCGACTGGGATGATCATAAAGAAGAAATGAAACACATGAGTAAAGAAGTGAAAGAGGAAGTTAAAAAAGCTATGGAAGAAGTGAAGAGAGAGCTAAAGAAGTATAAGAAGCAATAATTACATACATCCAATATTTCAGTTTAAATAAGGCTGTTTCAAAAGTTAGTCGTCATTCAGAACACAGTGAAGAATCACTTAGAAAAGGTGTACTAAATGACAATAAGACTCCACGCTTCGCTCTGAGTGACGCATGGTCTGGACTTTTGAAACAGCCTTATTTTTTTGTAACCATACGTTCAAAAAGAAGTCTTATATAGGCAACCTCTTTTGTCGATGCTTGTCATTGTTTTAACCAAAACAACATAGGTCATGCTTAAAAACTATATCAAAATTGCATTTCGCAATATCCGCAATCAAAAAAGTTATGCTTTTATAAACATTTTCGGACTTGCCATTGGTATGGCAGCTACTATACTTATCCTTCTGTTTGTTCAGGACGAGTTAAGCTACGACAAATACCATGAAAAGTCAGATCGAATATATCGTGTCTCTCGAGAGTGGGTTGATGAAAATGGAGAGACCAGTCTCCACCTGGGTCACTGCGCTCCACCTTTTGGGCCATTGTTGCAAAATGACTATCAAGGTATCATTGACGAGGCTGTGAGAATAGGTTCGGCCTATGGTCCTTTGATAGTACACGAAGATATACGCATTGAAGAAGACAGATTTTATATTGCAGATGCCAATGTGTTCAATGTTTTTTCATGGAATTTAATACATGGCAAAGCTGAGACTGCCTTAGTTGAGCCCGGCACCGTTGTTATCACTGAGAGTACAGCACTTAAATATTTTGAGAAAACAGACGTTTTGGGGGAGGAGCTTGAGTTTAACAACTTTGGAATGACATTTCCTTTAAAAATCACAGGTGTGACCAAAGATGTGCCTTTAAACTCACATTTCACCTGGGACTTTCTTGCCTCATTTGCCACGCTAGAGCAAGCGTTTGGCCGCGAAAGTATGATGCAAAATTGGGGTAGTAATAATTATGCGACTTATGTGCTTTTGACTCAATCAAGCAGGCCTACGGATCTGGAAAGTAAATTCCCTGAATTTTTTGACAAGCACATGCAGGCACATCAGGGAAGGAAGCCTTCCGAGCGAAACAGGCTTCATCTCATGCCTATAACTGATATTCATCTACACTCACATTTAGACTCTGAGATTGAGGCAAACAGTGATATTGCATATGTGTACATATATACAATTATAGCCGTCTTCATCTTAATCATAGCATGTATCAACTTTATGAATCTGGCGACTGCCCGGTCAGCAAAAAGAGCCAAAGAAGTTGGCTTGCGAAAAGTGATGGGAGCTTACCGCTCTGGCTTGATCAAGCAATTCATTATGGAGTCGGTCATTTTCGCTGTATTAGGACTCATTGTAGCTGCATTGATAGTTTATATCGTCCTGCCTTATTTCAATGATTTTATTGGTAAACAATTGAGTATTGATGTTTTCAATAATCAATTTGTGCTTTTGCTAATGATAGGATGTGTCCTTTTCGTTGGTCTTGTAGCGGGCAGCTACCCTGCTTTTTTCTTATCAAAGTTTCAGGCAGCATCAATTCTTAAAGGGGGTCATAAATCAGCAGGGAAGAAGTTTAATTTACGCTCAGCGCTTGTTGTGGTACAATTCTTTATTTCTATTGCACTCATTATAAGTGTTGGTATAGTTCAAGATCAGTTGGAATACATGCGTACAAAAAACCTTGGGTTTAATGTTGAAAACGTGATGGTATTACCCTCTAGTAATGAAGTATACAATCAATTTGAATCACTAAAACAGCAATTTTCTGAGCAACCTGGTATTCAAAGTGTAACACTTGCAAGTAGAGTACCTTCTGGCAGGTTGCTAGACTCACAAGGGGCCAGTGCTGAAGTTGGTGACGAAATGAAAAATTTGAATATAAGAATAGCTGATATACATGTAGACCATGATTACCTCAATGCACTTGAAATGGAGTTTGTAGCTGGTAGAAACTTTGATGTCAACAGGGCCAGTGATTCTACAGAAGCCTTTGTTCTCAATGAGGCAGCTATTAGGGGTATAGGCTATGAGTCAGCAGAGTCGGCCATTGGCAAAAGGTTTGAGTATGGTCAGCGCAAAGGCCGGATCATTGGTGTGGTTAAAGATTTTCACTTTGAGTCTTTACACCAATCAATCGCTCCAATAGTATTTCTCGTAACCACCGGTCGGGCCAATGCTGTCGTTGTTCGCTACGATCAATCCAGAAAAGAAGAAGTTGAGAGCTATTTAAAAGAACAATGGACCTACCTGCGACCCGGGTTTCCGTTTGATTATTATGAGGTAGAAAACCGTTTTAGCGATCAGTATGAGAGTGAAGATAGGTTGGCAGATGTGGTCACATGGTTTTCTGGCCTGGCCGTATTAATTGCTGCACTTGGTTTGTTTGGCCTTGCATCTTTCATTGCTGAGCGTAGAATTAAAGAAATAGGTATCAGAAAAGTAATGGGGGCTACGATATGGCAGATATTGATTTTATTGACCAAAGGCTTTACAGTTTTAGTACTTATTGCATTGCTGATTGCCATACCTGTCGCTTATTTTGGTATGGACAGCTGGCTTGAAAACTTTGCTTATCAAGGTGCTATCCGTATTTGGCCATTTTTAGCCGCTGGCTGTTTTGCATTAGGAATCGCATGGATTACAGTAACGTTTCAGACGCTTAGAGCTGCAAGATCTAACCCGGTCGATTCTTTGAGGTATGAATGATGTATCGTACCAAAATAAAACAGCCACGCAGATGCGCGGCTGTTTGCGTTTGTTTGTTGACTTAGAGAACGACACCAAAACTAAACGCATTGAGTTGTGGACCTCTGTTTTCTGCAAAGAGCTCATTGAGATCATAATTAACAAATAAATCAACATCTCTAAAGCCCATTTGCAATCTCACACCATATCTGAAGTTATTGAGATAGAAGCCATCCTTATCACGATCCTTCTCCTTGTCACCATCTACTTCGGTCACATACTTGGCATAGCTTGCTATTTTGTATCCTGCATACCCACCGGCTCCGATTCTGAAACCCTCTGTGGAATGCCAGTCTAAATCGATCCAGTCGCGATGATGGTTTCGTGTTCTGTGTTCACCAAATTTAAGCATAGGCACAAGGCTAACATTTACATAAGCTGCCGTTAGCTTACTTTTGATAGGAGAGAAGTCCCCAGTTTCCTCACTAAAAACGATTTGATCGGGGTCTTCAGACAACCGTAAGGCTTCGTTTTGAAATTTAAAGTTATACCAGCTTACGTCTACTCCCCATTGTAAATTAAAAGGGCCTCCTACATGCGTTTCATTTACCGACTTCAAGGCCACATACCACGAGCCCCATGGCTTTACAGCATAAGCAGCATTGTTCTCATCCGGTGATTGCCCGTCTTCCAAAAAGTTGTTGATACCAAGGTCAATATCGAAATAATTATGAGTGCCATAGTTCTTTTTACTTTTCTTTTCTTCCGCATCCTGTGCATTTGCAGCTAATGAAGCAAATAGAAACAGGATCATTACGGTGTAAAATAGTTGTGATTTTTTCATTTTGAGTTGTTTTAAATTAGACATATTTTTTCCGTTAAATCAATTGTTTGATTTTTAAATGGTTGATATTTAGTAAGTTAAGTTTAGAGTATTATGCCGAAGCTAAATGCATTAAGTTTCGGGCCTTTGTCTTCTGCAAAGAGTTCATTGAGGTCGTAGTTAAAGAAAATATCTGTACCTCTATAGCCTAATTGCACACGTGCTCCATATCTGAAATTTTCTAAGTGGAAGTTATCATGATTACGTTGCTTTTTATTATCCCCGTTATCAATTACTACTTTGGTGTAGCTATCTATTTTGTAGCCTGCATAGCCACCAAAACCTATTCTAAAACCCCGGTTATCATGGTTATTCCACTTGTCTCCTCTCCAAAATTTTGTGTCTCGTTGCCTTTGTTTGCCAAAGTCAAGCATTGGTACAAATGAGGCGTGTACATAGGCTACAGTGAGTTTACTCTTTTCAAATGATATATTAGGATCTATAACTTCCAAAAATGAAACTCCATCTGGTGTATCTACCAACCTTGTAGCTGTATTTTCAAATTTGAAATTATACCAGCTTACACCTGCACCCCATTCGAGATATACCGGACCAGCAATATAGGTTTTGTAAATGCTGGAGATGCCCACATACCATGAACCGAAAGGCTTTACCGAGTACAGCTCATTGGTCTCATCGGGAAACTTACCATCATTTACGTAGTTGTTGGTACCAATATCGAAGTTGATACTGTGAAATGTGCTGAAAGCTTTACGCTTATGTGTATTGTAACTTGTTTTCTCTTCTATGGCATCTTTGTCCGAGACCTTATTTTCGTTGACGATCACGGTTGTGTCTTCGACAGCAGTGCCATCCGGTCTGACTAGGGTAGAGTCTCCGGTAAGCTTTACACTCAATTGATCAAGTATCTGATTGAGGTCATAGGCTTGCATACTTTTTAGATCAGCATGGTCATTGATGAGAAAAAGTATTTTACTCTTACCAACATTTAATATCAGGGTGTCAGTTTTTTGCTGACCCTGGCAGATGACACTACTCAATGTGAGTAGTGCTATTGTTGCCGTTGCTATTATTTTATTCTGAATCGTCATCACTGTCTTTTTTAAAGTTGAAGGCGAAGATGTCGTTTTTTGCTTCTCTTAAGTCGCCAATACCTGCATCGCTTTTTAGTTCTTTCATCAGGTTTAGTACTTTATTTAGTCCTTTTTTAGGCTCCGAAGCTTCATCTGTATTTGCCTCATTTGTGGCATTGGCAGCTACTTGTGTTTTTTGAAAATCTTCTATGTTAAACACCAACGTAGTGCCAGTTGCCTCTTGTGTTGTAGATGTATTTTCTATTTCATTGGTTGCATCTGTTGTTTC
Source organism: Fulvivirga sp. (assembly GCA_965227525.1). GTDB lineage: Bacteria > Bacteroidota > Bacteroidia > Cytophagales > Cyclobacteriaceae > Fulvivirga. The sequence goes on from OZ245762.1 coordinate 2,119,503, forward strand.
ATTTTCTGCAATTAATGTTTCTGTACCAGATTCTTCAACAATTTCATCGATGGTTGGAAGAGCTTCTTTTATAGCTTCATTATTGGCTACAGGATTTTTATTTTCTATTATTTTAGGAGCACTATTGGCTTCTTGTGACTTTTTTGGAGGAATTACTTTTTGAGTATTATCCACTGCTGATATGTCTTGTTGTGGGGTGTCAATGTTCTCCATCTCACCTTTCACCACTGACTCAGGTTGTTTGTCAGTAGCTATATTTTCGGATTTTGACTCAGATGTTGCCACAGTTTTGTTAGTGGTCATTGTATCCTGAGATACATTCCAGATAACAATGCCACTTACGAGCAGCAACAAAATAGCCGCAGCTACTCTCATCCATAACCAGGCACCTGCTTTCTTTTTTTGAGTTTGAACCTGTATTTTATTCCAGGCATCAGCACCAGGCTGTCTCTCCAGGTTTTCGAGCTTATTTTTAAATAAACTGTCAAGTTCTTTATTACTCATAACTTTTTATTTTTTCATTTACCACCTTCTCTTGCTCTACCAGCTGTTTTTGCAACAGCATACGAGCTCTGCTCAATTGTGACTTCGATGTATTTTCACTTATCTGCAATTTCTCAGCTATCTCCTTGTGGCTATAACCCTCTATGGCATATAAATTAAATACAGTCTGATATCCAGTAGGAAGGTTGCTAATAAGGGCTAAAAGGTCCTGAGCCTCAAGATTATCATTTAATGATTTGTAATCTGGCTCTCTGTCGGCTGCTTCTATATCTACTTCGAGATACATCCCTTTATTCTTTCTAATGAATGACAAGGATTGGTTTACCATAATTCTTCTCATCCATCCCTCAAAACTTCCTTCACTTTTAAACTGGTCAATTTTCTCAAACACCTTGACAAAACCAGTAATCATTACATCTTCAGCCTGATCGTTATCCTTAATGTAGCGATAGCACACACCCAACATTTTGGACGCGTATTTATCGTACAAAGCTTTTTGAGCCTTGCCATCTTGTTCCCTACACTTGGAGATAAGTCTATCTTCTTCTGAGCTGTGAATGTTCAGTGTCATTGGTGCGTTCTCACATCATAGATGCAAGATAGCAAACAATGGTTGCATCAAGTTGAGAAGATTTGTAGAAAGGTTGTTTTAGTGCTATGAACGCACTTTATCGAGTAGTTTGTTGAGCATCTTGGCCTCTTCTTCATTAAGGCTAATATTTGTGTCTAGGCCATCTACCGATTTGTCCATAGCCTTGAGTAGGGTGAGTCCCTTTTGAGAAATAAGCACATCTACCAATCGTCTGTCTTTAGAACAGGTGCCCTTGCTTACGAGCTCTTTGTTTGTTAGTCGGTCAACTATGCGAGATACATCAGAGTTTTTATCCAGCATACGATCTTTTATTGCAGAGGTAGAAATAGATTTTGGGTGCTGGCCTCGGAGTATTCTTAAGACGTTGTATTGCTGTGGAGTGATCTCATATTCACTAAAAAACTCCTTGTGTTTATTAATGAGCCAGTTTGATGTGTATAGCAGATTGATGGTAACTTTCTGCTGCTCGCTCTTAAATTTCTCCTGTTTTATTTCGTCTTCAATTCGCATGATAATCAAAAAGTTATGGTTGGGGATGCTCTCCCCAACCACAATATTAACCTTTTTTTATAATCTCTACATTACAAGTAATGTTTACATCTTCACCTACTACCATTCCGCCAGCCTCAGTAAGAGAATTCCACTTCAAACCGTATTCAGTTCTGTCTACTACACCAGTGATTTTAAAACCAGCGCGTGTCATTCCATAAGGATCTTTAATAGTACCTCTGTAGTCAACCGGAAAAGTGACTTTTTTAGTAACGCCTTTCATCGTAAAGTCGCCTTCCAGCTGGTAATCACTGTTGCTTTTCTTTACTAACTTTCCTTTAAACGTGATTTTCGGATATTTTTCAGCCCCAAAAAAGTCGTCTGATTTTAAGTGACCATCTCTCTTTTCGTTATCTGTGCTAACAGAGTTAACGTCAGCGGTAAATGTTACTTCGGCTCCATTAAAATCAGCTTTATCTGAAACCACAGTCGCTGTAAAATTTTGAAATTCACCTTCAGTTTCAGAAATCACCATGTGATCCACGGTAAAGCCGATATTAGAATGTGAGTTGTCAAGGTTCCATGTGGTTTGACTAAATACAACTGATGTTGCCAATAGTGCAATAAATGATAATGTTAGTTTTTTCATGTCCATAGTTTTTTGTTTTAAGTATATAAACGATGTTTAAACATCAAAGTTACAACAATGAAAATATTTTTGAAATACCTAGCCACAGGACATAAAAAAAGGCTGCCTTAAACGGGCAGCCTTGCAACATAAAATCTTATCTATTAATTAATAACTTTCAGATTTCGGTCTCGCTTCTTTCACAACAATGGTGCGGCCATCAAATTCGCTTTCATTCAGTTGACTGATTGCGTTGTTTGCGGCTTCATCATCAGGCATTTCAACAAAACCAAAACCTTTCGATCTTTGAGTTTCTCTATCAAAAATAACCTTCGCTGATACTACTTCACCAAATTGTTCGAAGTGCTTCTGAAGCTCTTCACTTGTTGTTCTGTAATTTAACTTTGCTACAAAAATGTTCATTTCAAAATAATAATATAAGTAATAAATAAGGTTAGGTAATGAGTAGTAGCAAAGTTAATTCTGTTGGTTTTAGAAGCTCCTTGGCTATTTTCTAATTCCTTTCCTATTCAAATATAGTTGATTAAAACGGTTTTCGCTATAAAAGGTTGAATTTTGAAATTATTACAATTTGATATAAAAATCTCGCGTAAGCCGTTTGTATTCATCAGTCCACTCGCCATTATCGGTATAGTGCACGAGTTTGGTATATTCTTTTTTACAAGAGTTTTTACTAAAGTCCATCAACAATCTTTCAGCTGTTTTCTCTATTTTTGAATGAAAAGCCAACACTTTATTTAAGTGTAGATTATACTGTTGGGCGGCCTTTTCAAAATTCAGTGCTTCCTGATAAGGTAATATAATGCAGAGTCTTCCATGGGGTGAGAGTAACTTATCTGTTGCCTTGAGCAAATCCTGCTGTGTCATCGTATTTTCATGTCTTGCTGATTTGCGTGCGGTTGTTGGAGGAAGTGTACCCTTTTGAAAATATGGTGGATTTGTAACAATTAAATCAAATGATCTGGGACTTTCAAAAGTCTGAATTTCTGCTTTTACAGCATGTAAGCTATCCTTCCAAGGACATTGACTAAAATTTAGACGCATTTCATCGTATGCTAACTCGTCAATTTCTACTGCCACAATAGAAGTATTTGCAGTCCGCTGGGCCAACATCATGGCTATAAGACCAGTGCCTGCACCTATGTCGAGTATATGACTGGCATTCGCTACATCTGCCCAGGCACCTAATAAAACTCCATCGGTACCTACTTTCATGGCACTACGCTCGTGCCTTACATCAAATTTTTTAAATCTAAATATTGCCATACTTGCTGTTACCTGCCGTCAAGAATCAATTGTATAAAATACACCTAGTAAATTCAATTGACATCCTTAAATTTAGGCCACTTAAATGATAATTTTAATTAGATAAGATTTTATCGATGAGCTATAAGTCTGATTTAGAAATTGCCCAGGCCTCAAAACTTAAACATATACGAGAGATCGCCAAATCCGTAGGTATTGGTGAAGAGGATTTAGAGATGTATGGTAATTATAAAGCTAAACTACCACTTAGTCTGATAGATGAAGGTAAAGTTGGAAAAAGCAACTTGGTTTTAGTTACAGCAATGACTCCAACTCCTGCCGGTGAAGGAAAGACTACGACATCAATTGGTCTGACTGAGGGCTTAAATAAAATTGGAAAGAAAACAACAGTAGTTATCAGAGAGCCATCGCTAGGACCAGTTTTTGGTATGAAAGGTGGTGCCGCTGGCGGTGGATACTCACAAGTGGTACCCATGGAAGATATTAACTTACACTTTACTGGTGATTTTGCGGCTATTGAGAAAGCCAATAATCTGCTAGCTGCTCTCATTGACAACAATATTCAAAATAAATCTAATAACCTCAACATAGACCCTCGCACTGTGGAGTGGAAGCGCGTGATGGATATGAATGACCGGGGCTTACGAAATATCGTAAGTGGCATGGGTGGCAAAGCAGGCGGAATGATGCGTGAAACGGGATTTAATATTACGGCAGCTTCTGAAATTATGGCCATTCTTTGTTTGGCAAAAGATCGCGATGATCTAAAGGAAAAAATAGGAAATATTTACATTGGTGACACCTATGCTGGAGAGGCGGTTTTTGCTCGTGATCTTAATGCACAAGGTGCCATGGCAGCCTTACTTAAAGATGCCATAAAGCCTAACCTGGTACAAACTTTAGAAGGCAACCCTGCCATCATACATGGAGGCCCGTTTGCCAATATCGCTCAAGGTACCAATTCGGTAATTGCTACTAAAATGGGCATGTCACTCACAGATTATGTTGTGACTGAAGCAGGCTTCGGTGCTGATTTAGGTGCTGAGAAGTTCTTAAATATTAAGTGCGGCTACTCTGGACTTTCTCCAAAGGCCGTAGTAGTAGTAGCAACTATCAGAGCATTGAAATATCATGGCGGTCACGCGCTGGAAGATCTTAAAGAACCTGACACTGTCTCTTTGGTGAGAGGTCTGGCTAATCTTGAAAAACATATAGAAAATGTGAAATCGTTTGGTATTCCACCTGTTGTGTCGATCAATCGATTTATTTCTGATACACAGGATGAGATAGACATTGTACGCAACCGATGTGAAGAATTGGGCGTGCGAGTCGCCTTATGTGATGGTTGGGAAAAAGGCGGTGATGGTACTCAGGATTTAGCTAAAGAAGTAGTAGCTGCTGTAGAGGCGTGTGAAGGAAAATATAAGCCTGTTTATGAGTGGGAGTGGTCGATAAAAGAGAAAATTGAGGCTATAGCAAGAAAAGTATACGGAGCTAAGGATGTCGAGTTTTTACCTAAAGCCAAACAAAATTTGAAAAAAATAGAGCGCATTGGTATGAGTGATAAGCCCGTGTGTATTGCCAAAACGCAAAATTCCTTTAGCGATGACCCTAAGTGGCTTGGCCGAGCAGAAAATTTCACGCTCACGGTGAGAGAGATTGAGATCGCAGCTGGTGCTGGTTTCACTATACCCATTACCGGTAATATGTTGAGGATGCCGGGATTACCATCAACACCTTCGGCAGAAGGTATGGATATAGATAATAATGGAAAAATTACAGGCTTAAGCTGATATTATGAAAGTATTGAAAACCTCTATTGTAGTATTTTTAATGGCATGTTGTTTTTTGACAAATGCTCAGGAAAAGCAATTGTACAAAACAATGATTGTGCGTGCAGCACCCGGTAAGTTGCCAACACTGATCGAGCGTTTAAAATCTGACCTTGAAAAACTAAAGTCAGCAACCAATAACCAGGGCTATCTTTTACGACACAGTCAGGGTGACCAATGGGATTTGATGCTGATCTCACCGATCGGTGCCTATACTGAATACTACGAGGGAGAAGGAAGCAATATTTTAGAGCGAACATATGGAGATGACTATTACAACCTGGTGGCAAGGCAAGAAGAGGCCTTTGTTTCTGGGCCTTCGCTCGAGGAGTTTAACAATATTTTTGAGCCCAATTCATTTTTCCATATTGAGATGTTCCTTTCGCTAGGGGGTAAGCAAGAAGAACTTAAAAAGGAACGTGAAATGGAGAATGTCTATCTCAACGAGACAAGCCGAGATGGCAACTTGATCTTCGTTCGGGAAAACGGCTTTATCTGGGATATTTTCACCATTGGTGGATATGAAAGCCTTGAGGTTTATGCCAAAGGTTCAAACCAACCAGCTGAAGTGCAGGAAGCTGCAGCTAAGGCTGCAGGTTTTGATTCTGCCTCGGATATTGGATTTTATTTGCGTGAGTTGCTCAACGAGCACCACGATACACTGGCTAATAAAGTAGAGTATTAGACGTCATCGGGAGACTGCACAAAACGTTAACTAAAGAGCTACTTCCATTATGTCTGAAAAGCTTAAGACAGGCCAGTATGGTCTGTGAGAGATAAAAATGGGTACCTGAGTTTCAGGGTGAGCAACCATAAAATAACCTTCAGGCACAATGTAACTTTTAAAGTGTTTTTGACTCACCTTTTTGTATCGGACTTCAATTTCCTCAGCCTGTTTTTTAAGTGCTTCGATCTGGGAGGCATTCTTGTTTTTAGGCTCTTCATTGTCAACTATCTCATTGTCATCGTCCATAGGCTCGGCTACCGCTACTGTTGTAGATTGCAATTCTCTTAATTCCTTCCTGACTTCTTTCCTTTCTTTTATAATACTAAGGAGTAGGTCAATTTTCTCCAGATTCAAAGTGCCAATATAGTTTTCACCGCCCCATCGCTGAATGATTTGGCGAATGATTACTTCTTCTGATATTGGTATATAAGATATGCCTTGAAACCCTAGCTCTTCGGCAACAAAACCATCAAAAAATTTCTTTTGGTTACCATTTTTTAAGTTTTCCTTAAAAAAACCAGCGCTTTCAAAAGCTGCTTTTGAGTCCTCCAAAGGAGGTTTAAAATAATACAGGTGGTTATTGTAAATTCTAGGTGTGAATCCTTTTTCAGCCATAAGCTCATGTTTACCATTTTTTAATGAAACTTTTGAAATACCATTTGTCTGGTTTTCCGAAGCATAAAGTGCCTCGGAAGTCATGTTAAAACTGGTTAAGCTTCCTGTTTTATCAACTCGAGAGTTGGCAGACTGTATTAAACCTTCGGCTATTTCAACAGGTAGGTCAAATGTTTTCTTTCCATTATTGATGTAGACCTTGTTATTTTTTAACTCCATCCTTTTTTGGTCAACGATAAACAAAGGTCGTTGAGTATCCGTGTATCGGTCTTCATTTGCGGCTTTTCCAATACCGTACTGATTGAGGTAATGTAACTGATAATATGGTTCTTCTTTTTTGTTGTCATGTTGAGTAAGGGCCAGAAGAGCTCCGTCTTTGTGTCCGACATATCTAAGAAAGTCCGGATTGAGCGTAGAATCTACTTTCGAAAGTGAAGTTCTTTGGCATCCTTTAACAGGGTTGAGGTAGCTGTCCATAATTTTAGACACGACTTCCTGTGCCGAAGGCGCCTTGTAAGTGCATGTCTCTTTCGAAAATTCATCAACCTTGGTATAGATATAATTTCCATTCTCACCTGGATTTATCATATGGGCAATCCAATGATAGCTGTCATAATATACACCTGCATAGGCCTGATTATTCTCTACGGCCTCAATGAGGCGATCTTTCTCTCGCACATTCCATTGGTCGCGAATTTGTCGTTTTGACTGACTGTGAGCAACTGAAATGCAGCAGACTAGCGTTATTAATAATGGTAATTTCATTTCTTCTACTTTATAGACCTATACTAAATTTTAAATCAATAGGCACTTTCACTTTTCTGAAGTTGCTGTAGGTCACTTTTAAGTTTACAGTTTCAGGTACTTCACTAAAAACAAAATCATTTTGATTTAAGGAGATTACACCTTTTACAACTTCAGAGTCATCCCCACCCATAATCTCCACTTGTGATATCGGTATTTCGGAACCAACCACTCTGAAAATGTTATATTTTTTTTCGTTCAATGTGGCCGAACCTCGACCCTCAATTTTTATGGGCCCTATCGTAGATTGATGGCCCTTGCTATTGTATGCCATTTCTACTGGTATATCTTCAATTTCGAGACTTTTGGTTGCAGAGTCATCGCGAAAATTGAGCATTATTGATGCTTTTAAGTGCAATTCTTTGGCGTCTTGAGCAGGTGTGGTTTTTACACTAAATACCAGATTGATATCCTCATTTGATCCGTAGTTTGCTGCGCCTCCGAATTGATAAATACGCTCTGTGGTGTAACCTTTATTCTTATGCTCAGCTATAATATTGTTATGGACCATTAGCAAATCTTTGCCTGTGTCATCTGTGAACACTTGTACATTACTTTTGGTATAATCAATCGGATTGTCCCAATCGAATCCTTCCATTGACATGGGCACATAAATTTCAAGAGTAGTTGATGGGTTGCTATTAACACCAGGGATGAGTTTTTTTATTTTCAGCTCACTTACTTGCTGCCCCGCAGCAGTAATCATCATAAGGCTGAATAGAAATAGTAGTACTGATTTTTTCATTGACATTATTTTGATGTGGTTTGTCACTCAGTAGTGAATACCAATATTGATCTATAAGAAAATATAGAAGTATTGCGTGAAGAAAAATTGTAAAAATCGGTCAGCGTTTGGCCTTGGCAAAAAATGTATTTAAGAACAAATCTCCTGATTTAATAAACTGCATAGGGTTTTGATCGAGGTACCTGTGGAAGTCTTTTATAAAATGTGATTGGTCATAATATCCACTCTCCAATGCAAGTTCAGTGAGCTTTGATTCATCATTATTTCTAATAAGCTCAAGCGCAGTATTTAATTGAATGATCTTAGCGTAGTATTTTGGAGACAGGCCTATAATTTTTAAAAAATTACGCCTAAGTTGCCTGGATGGCTGGTTAAACTTATCGGCCAATTCATTCACTCTTACCAAGCCGTTTCTCTCTTTCATATATTTTATAACGGCAGGAATATATGCACAATCATGGTAACCTGCGTTGTTTAGCAGGTAACCGCTGATTGTGCTTATTATAGTAGTTATGCTTGACTCTCCCTTAAGATTCCTTAAGATAAACTCGTGCCCGACAGAATCAATTTTTTGAAAGTCAACAATATCATCTGTGAATCTGGAAGCATTTAATCCGAAAATCTCGAAGAATGCACACGGCTTTAGTTGAAAACCAATCAGTTTGAATTCACCAGTAGGTAGTAAGCGCGGAGTTTCTGTTTTGAGTTGACCACCAATAAATATTTTCGGCCTTTCAGCGTAGAGTTTGTTGCTGAACTTAACATCTATCGACTCTCCTAGCACATAGCTCAAGAATAAACCTCCCGATGGGGGGATTGTGAGCTCATAATCGATGCCTGACGGGGCATGCCCGTACATAACTTTTTCTACTAAATGCGCTACCTCACCGGTTGGATCGTAAGATTTGTAGATTACGCTATTTTCTTCAGGAAGAGAAGATGTATTCAGACCCACAGGAAGTGTGATTTCATTCTTACTTCAACTCAGATTCCAGAATCGCTTTATTATGCCTTAAATGTCTGTCAAGAGAATTGCCAATTTCGGTAAATCCTTGTTGATGTAGCCTGCTGCTTTTTCTTCCTCCCATACTGCTTCCGGTGATCAACTCTACTGCTCTTGCAAATAGTGGGTCATCCAGGCTTCCAAATGGTGCTAACGGGTCGTTGAATTCATTTATCAAATTTTCACCTAAGGGGGTGAAACCACTGCCATACTCAGAAAAACCATCGCTATTGGCAATTCGAATCACTATCGGCAAGAGCCCATAATCATTCTGCTCGTTTTCTTTATCTTCAATGGCAAACGAGCCCACATTTTTCCCAACAGTGGTGTCGCCAATGATTGTAACGTTCATATACGGATCTAAGCCGTTAATTAATAATTCACTGGCTGAAGCCGTTCTTGAGCCGGTTAATATATATACTTCTCCATCTATCTCAGTACCGATGTTGTTTTCCGGATCATTAAAAAAGCCTACCAACTGCGACTCACCATTGGGTTCGTTTTTCCAAAACTGAGTGTACAAGTCATTCCATTGGTTGCGATAAAATACATCAGATGATGTTACATTAGGAGCCAGTTGACTGGCAAGCTTGGTGGCCGAAGCAATTGCACCACCACCGTTATACCTTAAGTCAAGTACAAAATCAGTTAACCCGGCAGCTTTAAATTCACTGAAGCGGCTGTTGAGCTGTGAGTCAAAATTGTCACCTGTTGATCCATTAGAAAAGAAATTGTATACCAGATATCCTATTTTCCTGGAGTCAATCTCAATAATTGTATCCAGGTGGATAGGGTTTTCAGCGAATTGAACTGCATCTACAGAAATTTGTGGCTGCTCACTGAAAGTGCCTGTTGTTTCATCATATCTTAAATAAGTTAGAGAATGGTTGCTGGATATATCGCCTAAAACGGATTGATAGTTACTCAGATTTAGAGCTGTACCATTTATTTCTGTTATTATGTCACCTCTCATTAAATCGGTGTCGTCAGCCGGACTTCCGGTTTTTACATAGGTAATAGCCGCAACAACACCATCACTCCCAGAGCGAAGTAAGGCGAATTCATAACCAGCTTCTAACGAAACTCCATTTAATGAATTAACAAGGTCTTCATAGTTTTCTACAATAATAGAAAAGCGATCGTCAGTAAAAAGTAATGCATCAAAATAGCTAGACGGATCCTGATTTTGGTTTACACCCTCTGGTATTTCATTGGTCCAGAAATAGACCTCATTCATTACCTCCGAGATCCATTGGTTAGTAAGTACTTGCTGCGATGGAGGGGCATCATCTTCACTACAGCTTACAAAGCCTGCTGATGAAATGACTAAAAAAGACAGAATAAATAGAAATCGACTTTTCATATAATAGTTTGCTATGATAATTTTAAAATAGAGAAACGATCAAAAGTATTGAATAATTCACAAGTTTTTAAAATTCGAAGTGGCCAATTACTTCTCACTTTAAAATAATAGCGATTAATCTGCTTTTGTTAACTTTATATCTATGCAGCATGGCAGAGTGGCTACCATAGATGTTATAAAAAAAAGAGGTCAGGAAATTGAGCTGAAGGAAGACCTTTTGGCAGTGGAAGAGCCTTTGGAAATCAGACTGATCTATGGTGCTGAAAATGAGCGAAAAGAAGAGGCCATCGCGGTTACTATGCGTACGCCTGGTCATGATTTTGAATTGGCTCTTGGGTTTCTTTTTACTGAAGGCATCATAAAATCATATGATGATATTCATGGGATAAAACATTGCAATCAGGTAAAGACCAAAGAGGAGGTAGGGAATGTAATAAAGGTTTCTTTACGACCTAAAGCAAAAATTGAAGAGAAAAAGCTTAATCGCAATTTTTATATGACATCGAGCTGTGGCGTTTGTGGTAAAGGCTCCATCGAGTCATTACAAATGCAATGTTCAGCAATAGAAAGCAAGCTAACTATTTCGGAATATTTACTAAAAAGTGCCCCAGAAAAGATGAGAGCAAAACAAGATGTCTTTGAACATACAGGTGGGCTACACGCTGCAGCCTTATTTAGTGCAAGTGGTGAACTCTTGCGCTTAAGAGAAGACATTGGCCGGCACAATGCATTGGACAAGCTCATTGGTGCTTCACTGGCTGAAAGAGAGGTGCCACTCCATCAGCACTTTGTTGTAGTTAGCGGCCGTATTGGCTTTGAGCTTGTACAAAAAAGCATCACCGCAGGGGTGCCAATTTTGGGAGCTGTTGGTGCACCTTCGAGTTTGGCTGTAGCGTTGGCTAAGGAGTACGGACTTACGATAGCCGGCTTTGTAAAGAATGGAAATTATAATATTTATACAGGAGAAGAAAGGATAGGATGAAGATTAGAATCAAAGGCAATTCGTTGAGAATGAGGCTTTCACAATCAGAAGTGAACAAATTTTTAAGTGAAGGTCGAGTGAGTGACAGTATCCAATTTGGCGATAAACAACTCATTTATGCATTGCAGGCAGAAGATAGAAATGATGTTGTAGCTAATTTTAATGGAGAGTTTATTACTGTAGCTGTTCCTCACAATGAAGCTCAAAAATGGGCTTCAACCGAACAGGTGGGTATTTCTGGAAATCAACCTATTGAAAGAGGAGAAAAACTTGAATTATTGATCGAAAAAGATTTTCAGTGCCTTATTCCCAGGAGTGAAGATGAAAGCGATTTGTTTGAGAATCCTAAAGCATAATTAATTCAAAATTCCATATTGGAAGTAAAATAAAGACAGAATTTCGAATCTAGAATTTCAAATCAGAAATTATAGCAATATGTCAGATAAAATATACGCACAACCGCCTGAAACACTTACAGGATTGAAACTAACGAAGCCTAAGAAGGTTGCTGGAGGATTTCCGGCTGTAGTTTCGTCAATGCAACATGTATTTGGTGAAGTCGGATTTGTACAGGGAACAAAGGCCATGCTCAAGCTCAATCAGTTTAAGGGCTTTGATTGCCCCGGTTGTGCCTGGCCCGATCCTGACGATGAGCGATCGGCAGTGGAGTTTTGCGAAAATGGAGCTAAAGCAGTGGCCGAAGAAGCTACGACTGCGAAGGTGGATGCATCTTTCTTTAAAAAACATAGTGTGGCTGAGTTATCGTCTTGGTCTGACTATGAAATAGGCAAAAGTGGCCGTGTAGTAGAGCCGATGATGTTGCAAAAAGGCTCTAACCACTATGAACCCATAAGTTGGGGTGAAGCATTCAAAAAAATAGGCGACAAACTTAATGCCCTGGACACGCCTAATGAAGCCATCTTTTATACCTCAGGACGGACGAGTAATGAAGCGGCTTTTTTATACCAACTATTTGTAAGGCAATACGGTACTAATAACCTGCCTGACTGCTCAAATATGTGTCATGAGTCGAGTGGTACAGGTTTGTCAGAAACGGTGGGCATTGGTAAAGGCTCGGTGAAGCTTGATGATTTCTACAAAGCAGAAGTGATTGTGATCATGGGACAAAACCCCGGAACCAATCATCCGAGGATGCTCACCGCTTTACAGAAAGCTAAAAAGAACGGAGCCAAAATTATTACCGTTAACCCATTGCCTGAAACGGGCCTTATAAAATTCAAACACCCTCAAAGTCCGTTGGATATGCTCGGCAGTGGCACTGCACTTACAGATATATTTTTACAAGTGCGTGTCAATGGTGATGTGCCCTTACTAAAGGCAATCCTCAAGATGTTGCTACAAAAAGAAGAAGAAAATAGCGGTGTCATTGATCATGACTTTATTAAAAATCAGACCAGCGGCTATGAGGATTTTCTCCAGGACCTGAAAAGGTATGAGCTTGAAGATCTAATTTCTCAAACCAGCCTCTCGAAGGAGAAAATTCAACAAGCGGTTGATTTGCTGGCAAAAAAGAGTAAGATCATTGTCTGTTGGGCGATGGGACTCACACAACACAAAAATGCTGTTGACAATATTAGAGAAATCGTAAATCTGCTACTCATAAAAGGAAGCATTGGTAAGCCTGGTGCTGGTACTTGTCCGGTAAGAGGGCACAGCAATGTGCAGGGTGACCGTACGATGGGTGTTTGGGAAAAGCTCAAACCAGAGTTTGGTCAAAAATTGAAGGAGAATTTTAAATTTGATCCTCCTACAGAAACTGGATATGATGTAGTGGAGGCGATTAAAGCCATGGGCGAAGGCAAGGCTAAAGTATTTTTTGCCATGGGAGGTAATTTTCTTTCAGCCACACCTGACACAGAGTATACTGCCAGGGCTTTGCAACAATGTGACCTCACCGTGCACGTATCTACAAAACTTAACAGAAGCCACTTAATTCATGGCAAGGAAGCGATTATACTTCCGTGTTTAGGGCGGACAGAAATAGATAAACAAGCTAGCGGCACACAATTCGTTACAGTTGAGAATTCCACAGGGGTGGTGCACAAATCTCAGGGAGGTAAAAAGCCAGCTTCTGAACAATTATTAAGTGAGCCAAAAATAGTTGCTGAGTTGGCAAAAGCTACTTTAGGTGATAAGTCGAGTGTCGGTTGGGATAACATGGTGGCTAACTATGACCACATTAGAGAAGCGATCGAAAAAACGATTCCGGGCTTCGATAACTACAATCAAAGAGTGAGAAGACCAGGTGGCTTCTATTTGCCAAATGGAGCGCGCGAGGGCGATTTTAAAACTAATACTGGAAAAGCCAACTTCACCATTAATGAAAACCCTGATCATTCATTAAACCCTGATGAATACCTGATGATGACAATCAGAAGTCATGATCAGTACAATACTACCATTTATGGTTTGCACGATCGCTACAGAGGTATTTTTAACGAACGCAGAGTAGTGATGATGAATGAGGTTGATATGAAAGCAGCTGGACTTAACTCCAAGGATGTTGTTGACTTGGTCAGTAATTATGATGGTACCGAACGAGAAGCAAGAAAATTTCTAGTAGTCCCTTACGACATACCCAGTCGATGCATCGGAACCTATTTCCCCGAGGCTAACCCGTTAGTCCCTTATAATCACTACGCCAGAGGAAGCAAAACACCAATCAGTAAATCGGTAGTTGTTAAGCTAAGGAAGACCCAATCTAAAATCTAAAGTCTCAGATCTAATATCAATTTATTCACTCCTCAAAGACTTCACGGGATTGGCCTTAGCTGCGCCCCAGGCCTGATTGGCTACAATGGCTACAGCAAATATTAAAGCCACAATTCCGGTTAGTGGAAAAACCCACCAGCCAATATCTGTTCTGATAGGGTACCTTTCAAGGTATTGGTTAAGTAGATACCAGGCTATAGGCGATGAAATAAGGAATGACAAGATCACCAATTTTGAAAATTCTCTGGAGATGAGTCCCACTAAGTTGCCTACAGAGGCACCTAATACTTTTCTGATACCAATCTCTTTGGTACGCTGCTCAGCTGTAAAACTAGCGAGCCCAAATAAACCAAGGCCGGTAATCAGTATGGCTAAAAAAGCAAAAATTGAAGCCAATCTACTTGTCAGGTTAATGGTACTAAACTTTTTCTCAAACTCGACATCCATAAACTCGTACTCAAACGGGTGTGCAGGATCATGTTTTTCGAACACCCCTTTTACTTCTTCTAAAGAAGCTTGCAGGTTATTTGTTTCTCGCAAACGGATAGTAACATAACCCCACCAGTTGTCAATCACCATAAACATGGGCTTGATCGGATCGTGCACTGAACCCATTAAAACATTATCAACAACACCAATTAGTGTTCTCTTGTCTCCCCACAGGTCAAGTTGTGTACCTATTACTGGTTCTGGGAGATCCATCAGGTCTAGCGCAGCCTTATTTATGACAATGGCCGCAGTGTCGCTCTTAAAGTCTTTTGAGAAATCTCTACCCATGAGCACTTTTATACCCATGGTTTTGGCATAATCATAGTCTCCGGCAACCGTAGTAAAGATCACCCTTAGATCTTCAGGTTTACCTGGCCACCCAAGGAAGTTGTTTGAATTAATACTGGTGATTTGACTGTTTGATTTAGTCACTGATTCGACAGATCCACTACTTTCAAGTTCAAGCTTAATGGTCTCATAATTTTCATCAATATCATCATTAAGCATTACAGAAATAAGATTGTTTTGATCGTAGCCCAATTCACGATTTTGCACAAGTTGTATTTGCTGGTAAATCACAATTGTGCCAATGATGAGAAATATGGCAAATCCAAATTGAAGTGTGACAAGGATTTTTCTTGGAGTACTTGCACCCTTACCCGGTTTTACCTTGCCTTTTAGAACTTTTACAGGTTGAAAACCAGAAAGATAGAAGGCAGGGTAACTTCCTGATACCACACCTGTAATTAAAATAATTGATAAGACCGAAAGCCAGAATTGAACTGAAGTATAATCGATAAATAATTCCTTGTCGACTAGCTCATTGTATGATGGAAGCAATAGTTGAGCGATTACAACGGCAATGACACATGAAATTAAAGCGATAAAAACCGATTCACTAAGAAACTGTATGATCAATTCCCACCTGCGAGAGCCTACACTCTTTCTTATACCAACTTCTTTGGCTCTGCGTTCAGAGCGTGCTGTAGCCAGGTTCATAAAGTTGATACAGGCGATAACCAGAATGAATACTGCAATGATGGTAAACAGTTTTACATAATCACTCATTCCGCCAGTAGCCACCCCATTTTCAAAATTAGAGTAGAGCCTCCATTTCAATAATGGGTGCAGAAAGAATTCTCGCTCAATATCATCCTGGCCATTTTCTGTGAGCATAGGCGCTACCGAGGCCTCTACATCACTAATATTCTTTGGGTCATTGATTTCGATATATACCTGAAATGAATAATTTCCCCAATTGTCTTCATTATCACGCACCCACTGTTGAGTGATCGATCGAAATTTCCATGGTACGAGATACTCAAATTCAAAAGATGAATTGGACGGGATGTCCTTTAGTATACCAGTTACTTTCAAGTCATTTTCATCGTCAAACCTTACGACCTTATTCATTGGGTCTTCCTCGCCAAACAACACCTTGGCCAATTTTTCAGTGATTACGATGGAGTAGGGGTCATCCAGCACCGTTTCTGCCGAACCTTCACTGAGCGGAAATTGGAACATTTCTAAAAACTCCTTACTGGCAAAATATCCCTGCTTGTTCATACGGTTGTCTTCGTACCGTAGTAGGTGAGTGCTTCCCCAGCCCAAAACAGATGAGTTTATAATATTAGCATCTTGTGTTTTAATAGCCTCATATGTTGGCAGTGGTACCGATCGCCATGAGTTAATCTTACCATCAAAGTTTGCATTGGCCCAAACCTGATAGAGACGATCATTTTTAGGTAGAAATTCATTGTAGGAGGTTTCATCCTCAACCCATAGAAAGATGAGAATGCTACAAGTAATACCGATCGCTAAGCCGGCAATATTAATAAATGAGTAAATGCTATTCTTGAAAAGGTTACGTATTGTAACCAGAATGTAGTTTTTGACCATGGCTGTTGTAAGTGAGTTTTGATGTAATACTTAAGAAACCTCGAATGGTTACAAGATATTTACATAAAGACAGCGGTCTGGTCGAAGGGTTGCTTTGGAAATAAATAATTCGCTTAAGAAATTTCTGTATTCGCATGCCATTGCTCCAATCTATGATTCATCATTTTAAACCATAGGGGAGGAACCATCGCAATCATAATCATGGTCGGGTAGCCAGCAGGCAATTGCGGACTTTCATCATAATGCCGTAATATTTGATATCTCCTTATAGCATTAGCATGATGGTCGGAGTGTCTTTGTAGTTGAAATAGAAAGAAATTGCTCAACAAATGGCTGGCATTCCATGAGTGAATGGGAGTTACGCGTTCGTATCTACCATCGGCATTTTTCTTACGCATAATACCATAATGCTCAACATAGTTGACCAACTCAAGTAAGGTAAAAGCCAGGAAACTTTGTCCAAAAAAGAAAGTAGGCACTTGCCAGGTAAAATATCCTGCATACAAACTACAGCCTGCAGTAATCGCTGCACAAATAATGATTGGTAGTATTGTAAACCAGATCATGTTATTGCTCAGACTGAGTGGGCTTTTTCCTTTTCTTTCGAGCCGTTTGTTTTCCATATGCCAGGCATGTTGGTAGCCTTTGACCACTGACCTGAACCAGAAGGCAAAAAAGTTTTCATTCTTTCTGGCAGTGGCTGGATCTTCAGGTGTGGCGACCTGTACATGATGCCCTTTGTTGTGCTCGATGTAAAAGTGCATGTACGAGACTGTGAGTAAGAGCACCTTACTATAAAATCTTTCAATAGCTTCTTTCTTGTGCCCCAACTCATGTGCCACGGTAATTCCAATACCTCCGGTCACTAATGCAAAGCTTAAGGTGAAACCAATCCACTCATGTAAGGCCGTGATATTTCCAAAACAAGTAACGTAAATACCCCAACCTATGAATGCGACCTGAAAGTATGTCCAGAGGAAGGTGATAAACCTATAATAGTAATCGTTAGACACGGTATTTTCTTTTTCTTTGGGTACATTGTCTGTATTTATTCCCAGAAAATGATCAATTAACGGAAGGATAATAAACACCTCAGCAATGGCAAGGTAATTCCACCATCCACCCAGGTAATAGCCAACAATGACTAGTCCCGGAATGACAAATGCTGTAAAATAGCCGATTTTTCTCAATAGGTTCATGTTATAAAAATAACAAATAATTTGAATGAATCTGACTTTTATTGTCACATTGAGGCGCTCTGAATGTGTTTTGTGTTAATTGGCCTGCGAGAACCTCCGTCTTACTACTATAGAAACCTTGATCCGTTTACAAATTCTCATTTCCAAATTTGCATTGTTGTGCGTAAGTTCGGTACATGAAAGTTACCCTCACCTTAATATTAAGTCTCTTTGTGGCTGGACTGTTGCAGGCACAAACAGCCAAACAACTACTCGACAGTGGCTATGTTGCCTATCAAAATGGCGCTTTTGATGAGGCCATAGAGCAATTTCAGGCTTCCATTGAGTTGGACAATACCAATGCTGAAACATATTACCTCAAAGGTGTTTGTCAGTCACAGATTCAGTTAAATATTGCTGCCATTAAGAGTTATGAGAAAGCCTTGAAGCTAGATCCAAAATATGCTGAAGTACATTACGAAATAGGCTATTCTTACTTCCAACTGAATAAATTTCAGAAAGCCATAGCCGCTTTTGATAAAGCCATAGCGCTGCGACCCAATTATGCAGAGGCATGGTTCAACAGAGGAAGTGTAAAATGTATTATTGGAGAAAAGAAAGCGGCTGTAGCTGATTGGCAGCAAGCCGAGAAATTGGGTGCTTCTATACCTGACTTAGAATGTGAATAACTAAAACCACCATAAAAATGAAAATTGCCAAACTATTACTTTTACTCATTTTACCCATGGGCATGTTTGCTCAGGACAAAGAATGGGATGTTTCCAACCCTGAAGGTGACTGGGGATTCAAGGAAGTCGACTTATCAACTGATGAGGGCACATGGATGAACCTCGATGTGAGTCCTGATGGCAGCCAAATAGTATTTGACCTGCTGGGTGATATATACATCATGCCAGCTACAGGAGGTGAGGCAAAAGCGCTACGTTCAGGTCTGCCTTATGAATTGCAGCCAAGGTTTAGTCCTGACGGTAAGCAGATATCTTTTACAAGCGATGCTGGTGGAGGGGATAATATTTGGGTAATGAATACTGATGGCAGCGATGCCAAGCAAATCACTAAGGAAGATTTTCGCTTGCTTAATAATGCTGTGTGGACACCAGACGGTGAGTATTTGATCGGAAGAAAACACTTTACTTCTCAGCGAAGCGCGGGTGCAGGAGAAATGTGGATGTACCACATTACAGGTGGCAGCGGCCTACAACTGACAAAAAGAAAGAACGATCAGCAAGATGTAAATGAGCCTTCTGTTTCGCCTGATGGTAAATATTTATACTACTGCGAAGATGTGTACCCTGGTGGTTATTTTCAATACAACAAAGATCCAAACAGCCAGATTTATCAGGTGAAACGCTACAGTTTTGAAGATGGTGAAACAACCACAATCACAGGTGGCCCTGGTGGTGCTTCCAGACCTATGGTTTCTCACAATGGCAAATGGCTGGCTTTTGTAAAACGCGTGCGTACGAAGTCAGTGCTTTATTTGCACAACCTGGAAACTGGGGAAGAGTGGCCGATTTATGACAAGCTCAATAAAGACCAGCAGGAAGCATGGGCTATTTTTGGTACCTATGCTAACTACGCCTGGAGTCCGGATGATAAATTTATTTATCTGTGGGCAGGTGGTAAGATCAAGAAACTTAATGTCTCAAGTCTCGAAGTTGCTGAAGTTCCTTTCAAAGTTGAGAACAAGATTAAAATCGCCAAAGCACTTAAGTTTAAGCAAGATATCAACCCTGAGGAGTTTGATGTGAAGGTGATTAGAAATGCTGTGACCTCTCCTGATGGTAAAATGCTTGTATTTCATGCGCTAGGTCACTTGTATAAAAAATCGTTGCCAAATGGCAAGCCTCAAAGACTTACACAATCAGCCGACCATGAGTTTGAACCATCATTTTCTAAAGACGGCAGCACACTCGTTTATGTGACCTGGGATGATGAGCAAATGGGTGCAGTTTATAAACTGTCACTAAAAGGTAGAAACAACACACCGGTAAAGCTTACCCAGCAAAAAGGTATTTACAGGTCGCCAAATATGTCTCCTGATGGTAATTCCGTTGTATTTGTGAAAGAGTCAGGCAATGGCATTTTAGGAGGTACTTTCGATAAAAAACCAGGCATTTATACCGTTTCCAGCAATGGTGGTGCTGCCAAACACATTGTCGATGAAGGCGAATACCCTGTGTACAGTGCGGATGGTAAAAGGATTTTCTACCAAACAGGTGGATATTTCTTTGGCAGTCTAACCAAACATTTAAAAAGTGTGAACCTGCAAGGTGAGGATGTTAAAGAGCATGTAGAGTCGAAGTATGCCAATAGGATAGTGCCTAGTCCAGACAATAAATGGGTGGCCTTTATCAATTTACATAAGACGTATGTGTCACCACTACCTAAGACGGGCCAGTCAGTGAATATCGACCCGGGTAGCAAGGCAGTACCTGTATCACAGCTTACACGTGATGCAGGCATCAACTTACACTGGTCTGCAGATAGTAAAAAGATCTTCTGGACACTCGGTGATGAATATTTTAGTAATGACATTCACGAGCGATTTACCTTCCTTGCCAACTCACCGGACAGTGTGCCTCCGGTAGATACTGTAGGCTTGAACATTGGCCTGTCGCAGAAAACTTATGTGCCTTCTGGGAAGATTGCCTTTACCGGGGCGCGAATCATTACAATGGAGGGTGATGAAGTAATTGAAAATGGAACCATTGTAGTCGAAGGGAATAAGATTACGGCATTAGGTGCAAATGAAAGTGTGCTGTCAGGCGCCAAAGTTTACGATGTATCAGGAAAAACCATCATGCCGGGTATCGTTGATGCGCATGCTCATGTAAGTGCTTTTGGGTACGGCATTCAGCCTAAAAAGCATTGGCCGTTATATGCTAATCTGGCGTTTGGTGTTACCACCGCCCACGATCCTTCGGCCAATACAACAACAGTGTTCGGTTTGTCTGAAATGATTAAATCAGGGCAAATGCATGGCCCACGTTTATTTTCCACAGGTATTATTTTATATGGGGCTGATGGTGATTTTAAAGCAAAAATAAACAGCCTCGATGATGCACGCTCAGCTTTGAGGAGGACCAAAGCTTTTGGCGCCTTTTCTGTAAAGAGTTACAACCAGCCGAGACGAAACCAAAGACAGCAGGTGATACAGGCAGCACGCGAGCTCAACATGTTGGTTGTACCAGAAGGTGGCTCTACCTTCTTTCACAACATGACCATGATAGTAGATGGACACACAGGTGTCGAGCACAACATACCCGTTGCGCCAGTATATAAAGACATTCATACGCTTTGGGGCAATAGCGAAACAGGTTATACACCAACCTTGATCGTAAACTATGGTGGCCTCAACGGTGAGTATTATTTCTATCAGAAAGACAATGTCTGGGAAAATGAGAAGCTGTTGAAATATTACCCAAGAGGCGTCATTGACTCTCGTTCAAGACACAGAACCATGGTGCCGGATGAGGAATATGACAATGGCCATATTTTAGTTTCCGAAACTTGTAAATCACTGACAGACGCGGGTGTAAAGGTAAATCTCGGAGCTCATGGACAACTACAAGGGTTGGGAGCGCATTGGGAACTTTGGATGTTTGAACAAGGTGGGATGACCAATATGGAGGCGCTCAGGGCAGCTACGCTCAATGGTGCAAATTACCTGGGTATGGACGATCAGATTGGCTCTTTGAAAGTGGGTAAATTAGCCGATCTGATTGTGCTGGATGGCAACCCTCTGGAAGATATAAAGCATACGAATAGTGTGAAATATACGATGGTAAATGGTCGACTGTATGATACTGAGACCATGAACGAGATTGGCAATAATCCTTCGGAGCGATCGCAGTTCTACTGGGAAAATAACAATTACAACCAGGCCTTTGACTGGCACGAACTAGGAGAGGGGTATATGAAGGTTCGGTGTAGTTGTGAGGCAACGCATTAATTTAAGATTTGATATTCCAGATTCTAAATAGCGTGAGATTTAGAATCTGGATATGTTTACTTTGATATTGAATCGTTAATTGAAATCAATTATTTGTCCACTTATCTAGTATCACACACAATAGGGCTGGTGAATTGAGAGCAGTTTATAATTAATGTCAATTTTATTACCCCAACTTTGCAAGTACCTTCTCTTTATACAAATCCCCAATCGGTATTTCAATTTGTCCTATTTCGATGTCGTTTTTGGTGAAGGCTGTAACATTGTCAATATTGATAATGAAAGATCGGTGAACTCTCAAAAATCTGCTATCTAGCTTTTCTTCGAATGCCCCCAGTGTATGCTTTATCATGAGGTCCTCATCTGATAAATGTATTTTTAAATAGTCTTTGAGGCTCTCAATGTATAAGATTTTATCTAATTCGACTTTGATTTGCTTTTTATTACTCTGGACGAACAAGTGTTGTTTAGGTTGATCGAAGGTAGTGTCTGAGCCGCCAGGTGCAACACTTTCTTTAAATTTTTCGATGGCTGATAAAAACCGTGAGAAAACTATAGGTTTGAGTAAAAAATCAACAGCACTCAACTCAAAGCCATCAAAGGCGTAGTCGCGATAGGCTGTTGTAAATATTACTTTGGGTTTGTTTTGTAGGTTTTTGTAGAAATCATGACCTTTTAATACGGGCATTTCAATATCCAGGAAAAGCAAATCGATATTTTCTTCCTGCAACACTTTATGGGCCTCAATAGCAGAAGCACAACTTGATACTAACTCAAAGTCATCTAGTCTGCCCAAATGTGTGGCCACCAGCTCCCTGGCCAGCTCCTCATCATCGACTATTACACATTTATAGGCCATCATTTTTTAACTTAAGGTGTAATTTAAAACTTTTCTCAGACTGGTCAATTTGGAGCTTATAGTTATCAGGGTACAAAAGTTTCAGTTGTTTTTCAATATTACTCAATCCGATAGCCGACCGCTCATTTGTTTCGCTGGCCATAGCAGGCTTGCTATTTTCTATATCAAATTGAATGGTTTGCTGGTTGGCATTTAGCCGAATGCGTATAAATGCTTTACCGACTTCCTGACTGACACCATGTTTAAAAGCGTTTTCTACCAGTGTCAATAAAAGTAATGGTGCAATGGTAGTATTCTGGTCTACCTCGTGCGCGAAATCTACCTCAACACGCTGACCGTACCTGACTTTTTCCAGTGCAATGTAGTTCTCAATAAGCTTGATTTCATTACTAACAGGCACATACTTGGCTTCACACCGATAGAGTATGTAATCAAGAATTTCTGATAATTTTTCAATTACCTCGGGCGTTTTGTCCGACTTCTTTAGCGCAAGCGTATACAAGTTATTTAGTGTATTGAATAAGAAGTGCGGATTGAGCTGGTGTTTGAGCAAATTAAGTTCGGTAGCGCGCTTTTGTTCTTGCAGGCTGATGATTTCTTTTTGCTTTCTATAATAATCGATGACGATTAGTATGATAGCCGGAAAAACGAGAGACGTGATATTACCCAGAAATGCGAAACCATTTGTTATGCGCTCAATAAAATCAAGTGGAGGTCGGTAGCTGTACACTTCGGGATATTTCGGTACAAGGTAAAAACACCGTATGGCTGTATGTATTACATAAGCGACATAAATTGCTAAAATACTGTATACCGCAAATTGTATTCTCCGTTTTCTATCTAAGAAGTGCGGGATGAGCACATAAAGTAAAACATAGGCCAGGATAAGTTGAAAGATGGTTTTTGAAAACATCCGCTCAAACAAGAAAAACTTATCAGACTCGTGAGGCCAAGAAGAGCTAATATAGTATATCAACATCACAAGCCAGAATAAGCTATGACCTACCGCTTTGTTTGAGAAAAATGCACGTGACTTATTCATAAACGGAAAATGAAGAACTCGACCTTATTATGGGTTCAAAGAAGCCTCAAATTTGGCCATATTCTTTCTGTAAAGCTCTAACATCTGATCTTTTTGTTTCTCAGCCAGACTTATTGCCTGTTGGTACTGCTCCCGAGCCTTTTGATTATAGCCATTTTGCGCCAGTGCTTCCGCATAGCTGTCATGTACATTAGGTAAGTGAGGAAACAGGTTGGTATTAGCCTTAAATATGGTCAACGCAGCTCGCATCTGCTTATTTTCTAAATAAGTGTAACCCATATCATTGATCATGAAATCTTCTAGGTGTTTCCTGCTAAGGATCAGCGCGAGTAACTCTTGAATTTTCATTTCATCGGCTGTTGATATGTCTTTTGCTTCCAGAAATGACTTTAGTTGCAAAAAGGGTGCTTCACGGTATGTTCTTGCATCCTTAATTGCCAGTTTCAGTGCTTTATCCAGCGCTTCGTCTTTGGTAGTAAGCACATCGGGAGATACACCTACGCCTTCCCAGTTGGTTTTGGTTACCGGATTGATCGACCTGGCGTAAGGCATGATGATACCATAGCCGTGGGGTAGTCTCATGAAATTGACCGGATGGGCACCTCCACCTGTATTTTCACCAACTATGACAACTCTTTTTCTGGCTTGTAAGTCATACGCAAAGGCCTCAGCTGCTGAAAAGGTGAAACTGCTTGTAAGGATGTAAATAGGCATATCAAGCCTTTTCTGCCCCTTTACTTTAGTGGTTTTTAGCTCGCTGTATGCGTCAGTTCTGCGTTCATAGAGACCACTGAGTGCGATGTTTTCTTCCAAAAAATAGCTGCTTAGATAAAGTCCCAGGCTATTGCCACCACCATTTTCGCGTAAGTCGATGATAAGCGCATCTGCGGTATTAAAATAATCCATTACGGCATCAACTTTAGGGATATCTTCTCTTCTGAATCCCTTCAACTCAATATAACCTACATTGCCCTCAAGCAAGTCGATCTTGCCAAACCCTCCTTTTCTAAATCTTTCGATATTGGTCAGGTGTCGGCTAATGAAATCAACCTCTTCACGCTCTTGGTTTGGTTGCGGGGGCGGGGGAGGAGGAGCAATATTTAGGTGCTTGTCCTTGGTGATTTTTTGCATCTCGCTTGATAGTGCTTTGGCGAAAGTTACAGGGTCTTTACAATCTTCAAAGCTGTCTGTTTTGAGCAGGCTTGCTAAATGCGCATTGGTTGCCTTGGCCTTGTCTAGAAATATATAATTGTCAACCATAAGCTTTTGAATTTCACTTATGACATCTTTTTTGATCTCCGATGTTTGTCCATAGTGAATAAGCGGCAAGAGAAGCAAGCAGAATAATAGTTTTAGTTTTTGGCAGTTCATATACAAAGAGTTTATTGTTTATGATACCAAGCTATTTATTTCTTGCTCATGAAATCTTCACAGTAGACAGACAAGGCTCAAGTGTAGATGGAGAGGTGGAATTGTGAGGTGTGATCTAATGCTTACTTTATTTATATCTATATACCTCATGATCACCGAAATCAAGTAATCAACTTAGTTGCCGCCAACGTCTAGCTTAACTACGTAAGCTGAACATTTTTAAAAATAATCTAAAGCTAGAAATAGCCTAGGCTTCACTAATACTTAAGTAACTTGTGGAGTTTTAGCATTTGATCTAGAGCGGTTTTATTCTACTAATTGAAGTATTGCCATCATTGCAGATAAATTAATTGCTAAATGTATAAGTATGGAAGGCAACAATCTCTTGCTTAAAAGAAAAATCAATCCGAACATTAAACCACCTCCAAAATAAAATAGAAAGTTGCGAGAATAGGCGTTAATTCCATGAATTCCTATAAATAAAAACGCTGCAAGAATTAATGCTATCCATCTGTTTAATCCAATTTTTTCAAGCTGAGTGATTGCAAATCCTCTATAAAATATTTCCTCACAAAAGCCCGTTGAAAATACAAGAAGAATAAAAAATATTCTGTGAGGTGTTGTTTTTGGGATTAAACCAGAGATGCTTCCAAATTGAGAACTATCCAATTCAACATTGCTAAGCATTATTTCTACTCCTATTAATACAAGTAAAGCAACTAAAACGTAACCGCCTATAAGAAGTAAAGTTCCTTTTCTTGAAAGATTATATCCTATGTCTGCAAACGTTTTGCCATGGCTTTTTAAAATATTTGCAACTACAAATACAGATGCCCAATGCAAAATGATTATACCACCCCAAAATGGGATATAGTAATACAAATTTTTATTCCCAAAGAGTTCTGTTGCAATAAAACTCTTGCAAAACAATATATACAATATTGGGAAGCCTATTATTATTGAAAGTGTCTTCCAAACACTAATTTTCCTTTCTTGTTCCATTGATTAATTTTAATATGAATTGGTCATTTTTTTTCAAAAAAAAGAAAAGGAAATGAGAAAAAAATTATCATATGGTAAATCAACGAATGTCTTTTATAATTCTGCTCAAGCTTTGTGGCGTAATTCCCAAATAGGATGCAATGTATTTTTTAGGTGTCCGTTCTAAAAGTTTGGGGATTTGAACCCTCAATTGTAGAAGCCTTTCAGATGCCGTTTTAGTTAAGAGGTCGATTTGCTGTTGTTGTTTAGAGAAAAAAGCAAAATCAGCCATTATTCTGGTAATTTTCTCCCCTCTTTCTGACTCCATTAACATTTTTTGAAAATTGTGATAAGAGAATTGTAGCAATTCAGAATCCTCAATGGTGATCGTTTCTAAAGGAGATGGTTGTTGTGTCATGTAAGACATATAATCACCAAAAAAATCAAACTCATATACTAAGTCTACACATTTATAATTGTTTTTACTCCAAAGGTGGATACTCCCGCTGCCAGATAATATTAAGTAGAAATGCTTTTCAATTTCATACGGTCTTTTGAGGACTTCTCCTTTAGGACAATGAATAATCTGACCCAGGGATGCAAATTTCTCCCAATTCTCAAGAGACTCTTCAAAATATGGGTCAAATGCTTCTTTGATTTTTTGCAATATCATATTATGCTCTACGCCATTGTAAAAATTGTGGCGCTTTTAAAACCAATATACTTTCTAGTTCGCACTAAGCCAAGACTTGTCGGTTGACTTGTAGCATTTCAATAGCCAACGAGGCAAGCCGCAAGGATTGGCGACCCCGAAAGGAGTGATGAACTTAGCTAACCCACTGGCCAGCCATTGATTTTACAAAATGTTGGCGGTAGTTACCTTAAATCTTTATCGATCCAGTCATATGCTGAATCAAAAATGATCTGCGAGAGTTGGTCGTCTTCAAAGATATAAGAGGTGTGTGCTAGGCCTTCCTCACTTCTATAAATTGTCACTGTGTCGATTTCGTCAAACAACTTAGACGTTTGAAAGAATACGCCTAAAAAGTCTTCCTTAGTCATATCTAATTGAATTACTGAGCTATTGATTAATTCAGCATTCAATATTCTTCCACTTACTAAGTCTAATTGATTTACTTGTGGGTGATTATTAAAGTATTTTTTTAGAAAAGATTTATCGAAGACATAAACATCAACAGTCTGTATCTCTCCTTCAGATTCAAAGTTTTCAGAAGACTTAGTAAATCTATTCAAATGAAGACTGTCAGAAATGTCAATCAAGCCATAGTAACCAAACATTGTTAGGTTTCCCTCCTCTAATGAAGCTAAGTATTCATTGTGTTTATCAGCAATCATTTCATCCAAGTCCATTCTTGAGTCTTGCTTTTTGTCCTCACAGCTAATTGCCACGGCTAAAATAGTTGCTATAGTTATTATTCTCATATAGTTGTTTAAATTACTGCCAACGGTCTCGGCTATGACTAGTTGCGTGGTTTAGCGTTTAACTTTATAAGTACACACCAAGTTGGAAATTCCGCAGGAATTTCCAAAGTAGGCAGAAACAAGCAATTACTTATAGCCATTGTTGTGCTTAGTTATTTATCCACTCAGAAACTTTAGCAATTAGCTCAAGTCTTTTGTCTGAGAAAGAATGGTCGGTTTTCATTAAAAGGTATTCAACATTATCTAATTGCTCAATCCATTCTTTATTTCTTTCGTTTTCGTCAAATATCAATAGATTCATTTTAGACAATTCCATTTTATAGTTTAGAGCGTTAAAAGATTCTTTATTGTCCATTAGTTCCTTATAGAATTTCTCTGGGTTAACATTGAGCATAAATAAGCTTTTAGTATAATTATGAACCCAATCTAATAAGTCTTGTGACGCAGTTCCGATGTGTGCAGGTGAATAAATAGCAATCTTTTTTACTCTATCCTCTTTTGCTCCACTTAATAATGCAATTCCGCCACCCATACTATGTCCAAATAAAATATATGAGTTTGGTTTAATTCTATATTTTTCTGAATTTTTAGGCGAATCAAAAAAGTCCATCACTTTTTTCACATCTTCAATACAATTTGAGTACAGGAATTCTCCTTGACTTCCCCAAGCTCCTCGATAATTAAAATAGACTACATTTCTACCGTTTCGTCTTAGTTCGTGAGCTAAATCAAGATTTCTTTCATTTCCTGGAAGCCCGTGAAGAAGAATAACTGTTTCTTTTTTTTCTTTTCCAGCTGCTAACATTCCGAAAGCCGCAATTGAATCTTTTCCTATTGTTATAGTAATTTCTTCGCTAGTTGCAGGATAATCATTTTTACTATTTTGAGCATTTAAATTATAGCTGGTTAGTAGTAAAAAAAGTATCAGTAATATTGATTGGTTTTTCATTTAGTTCGGTTTTTCTTAATTAAGCACAACGTACGTGTATAGCATTTCGTGCCGCACGCGTACTAATTGAGGTGAAAGTAATATTTTTTGTGTTTTGAACCAAGCTGCAGAGTCTTGGCGAAGAGTTTTCTGCGTCCGCCCAAGCGCAAAGTTGACTGAGCGCCTAGGAACCCAAATAACCCCAAGGAAGAACTTCAGACAGTAGCAAAGAACACGAAACACAAGAAATATGACCTAGTCGCACTTGCGTGATTAAAAGGGAGTAAAGGCATGAATGCTAGTTCCCATGCTATAATCCTCAGATAGTAAATTGAATTACAACCAAAGGATTACAGGCATGAAAGAATTAGTTACACATAAGTTATACATTGGAATTGACGTTCACAAGCGTCAGTGGTCAGTAAGTATTTTTACAGCACACCTACATCATAAGACCTTCAGTCAGTCACCCCATCCTGCTGTTCTTAAAGCTTATATTGATAAGCATTTTTCTGAAAATTATCAGGTTTACTGTGCCTACGAAGCCTGCAAATTTGGTTATTGGATACAGAGAGAGCTAGAGAGCTACGGTTATGACTGCATTGTTATAAATCCGGCTGATGTACCGACCACCAACAAAGAGAACTCCGAAAAGACCGATCCTGTAGATAGTCGGAAAATAGCCAAAGCGCTAAAGGCCGGGATGTTACGAGGGATTTACATTCCCAGTCCTGAGCTGGAGGGTCACCGCCAATTATTCCGATACCGCAAGAAGCTATGGGGAGACCTAGTAAGAATAAAGAACCGGATTAAAGATAAGCTGATTAGCTCAGGAGAGGGCATACCTGCTAAGTTTGACAACCCGTATTGGACCAAAGCCTTTTTGTACTGGTTGACGGAAGTGGAACTACCGAGTGCAACCATGCGCACCACTCTGGATCTATTACTCAAGCAATACCATCAAATTCACCGCCACTTTCTGGATACTTCCATTGAGGTCAGAAAGCTTCAGCGGCTTAGTAGATATAAACGTGATGCAAAGTTACTACGTCAGATACCAGGTATCGGGCCGTTGACGACTGTGCAATTATTGGTTGAGCTAGGAGATATTAATCGGTTTTCAAATTTCAGGAAGTTTAATAGCTATATCGGCCTAAAGCCGATGACTCACTCCAGTGGAGACAATGATAGGAAGGGCTATATAACCTATCGCAGTCATCAAGGACTTCGCAGCTCAATCGTTGAGTGTGCGTGGACAGCCGTTCAGCGCGACCCTGCCTTATTACAGAAATATGAGCAATTGCTTAGTAATCATACAAAGAAGCGAGCCATAGTGATCATTGCTCGTAAGTTATTGTCAAGGATATATCATGTACTTAAAACCAAAGAGCCTTATGTAGTTGGATTAATAAAATAGCGTCAAATTGATTAGAGTTTAAAGAAAGCCGAATGACCAAAACACTTTACCTGACTCCTCAACACCGTGTGAGACTCTAAGATCTCTTGCTGCTAGTATGGTGCAGGTATTCACAAAAAATTAACGGGAAACTGTGGTCCCGATAGGTCGGGAACTACTAATGGAAGTATGGCTTATTTTAATTCTTATCAAGATAATTATTGAATCCTTATTCCGTCAAGGACATAGCAGGTGGACACCCCACCGCACCGGCACTACTATGTCCATCCTTGACCGAAAACGATTCAATAAATGTGGGACCACAAGAATTAAAAACATCCAAAACAAGAAAATAAAGAGGATTAATTATTAAATTGTATCACAAGGGATTATTCATGGAATATGGTGTTATGCTACGTTATTCAATATGTGTTTGGGTCATTAAATATGTATGTAATCAACAAATAGTGAGAATCAGGAGACTATAACGCTTCGTGCAAACTGGGAAGTTGGATTTGAAGCTGAACTGCAGAAATCTATCAAACGAGTTAATCTTTTTACACGTTATCAACAACTCGATTCATTTTCAGAAGTATCCTTAGGTGTCGGATATAAGAAGCCCTTCGTACAATTGAATTTTTGAAGAGACTGAAAGTGATGGTTTACTAAAGTATCTATTCACACCAAAGGTCAATCCCTCATGCGTTGTTTTAACGTTTTCTTCAACAATGTTCAGTTTGCTGTATCCAATTGAGAAGTTAAATGGAACACGCCTCATGAAAAAGTTAAAATCAAATGATTTATTGTTCAGTTCAAATGATCCAAACTCTACTTCATGATAATACCCAGTAATTCCTAAACCAAAGTGTTGACCTGTTATAATATTATCCAAAGCAACTGAGCCTAAAATAAAATCATTGTCTTCCAAATTAGTCTGATAATTCACAGAACTCTTGATGACTATTTGATTAAAAATATAAGGTGATGTCAGTATTAATTTACCTCCTATCGGAGTATTCAACACTCCGGAAGAAATGAAAAGGCCTAGCTTTTGACTGTCAAAATAGTGTGTTAAGGTGTATGGCTTAATATATACTTTTAGGTTGCTATCAGATTTTACATCAATTGTTCTTGTAAGCATTCCAATGAACGCAAAAGTTAATTGCGATGGTATTTTCTTTACTTCAATTGAGAATCGCCCCTGCTGATCAGTTAAGGTTTGATTTGTTGAGTCCTCAAAGACAATTACACCGGGCAACGGAGTGTTACTAATGGTATCAATCACCACACCCGATATAGTATGTTGAGCCGATGAGAAGGTTGTTAGTAAGGTGAAAAGAAATAATAAAGTGAATATTCTCATGAGCAATTTTCGGGAGGATATGTAGCATTAACGATCAGCTAAAGTGCGTATGCCCACACTTTGCTAATGGCACTAAACTAGCTGATCTGCGTCACACGCACAAACGTCTCAGAAAACTGCTGCGTTAAGAAAGTGAAAGTCCAGAACCACAAAACTCTCAGACGGAAACAGTCGCTGCAGAAGGCGCAGATTGGCGGTCGAATTGTATAAAAATATGCTAGAAGCACTTTGGCATATGCAACTTTAGCGACTGTTATATGCTTTATTGAAATGTAATTGGAAGGGTCATTTTAACTCTTACTGGTTCACCTCGTTGATACCCGGGCTTCCAGTCAGGGAGTTGGCTTACAGCATAAATTGCAGCCTCATCACATCCATATCCTATTCCTTTAGTTACGCGAACATCTGAAATCTGTCCGTCTTTGTTTATGACAAATTCTGTATAAACCTTGCCCTTAATTCCAGCTTCCTGCGCATCTTTAGGATAAACAAGGTAATAGGAAAGGAATTTAACCATAGTATTCATGCCTCCAGGGAATGATGCAGGATCTTCAACTATTGTAAAGATTTCAGAAGCCTTGACTTTTTCACCTTTCCACATAATTGAATCGGGTTCATCCATCGGCATTGCATTTAGCTTACTTAGAATAGGTTTATAGTCGCCCTTCCTAATATATGTCGCTTGTGCATACGAATTCTTGTTCTGAATGATGGTGTTGAGTGAGTCACTAAGTTGGTCTGGACTATAGCTTATTGTATCAGATTCAGTTATCAGATCAATACTAGAAAGCGTTCCTTGATCATATTCGTAGATTCCAGTGAGAATACTGTCAGTATTGTATTCAAAAGAAGTCCCATCAAACTCGTTGGATAGTGAATCAAAAGAAGCAGTTCGGAAATGACTCGACAGAGCAGGAATTGTCAATTCACCTTGATTGTTATAATAAAGGGTTAACTCTTGACTAAAACTTAGAATCGAAGAGGTCGATAAAATTAGTGCTAATAGGTATCTCATATTGCATATAACGACCCAGATATGGCAAGTGGCCTAACCTGGAATTTAAAAGCAGCAAAGTAGCGAAATCTGCCTGCTTTTTCAATACTTTCTTTTTCCTTAGATGAAAAAGAAACAAAAAATCAAGCCAGAATAGAACCTTCCACCCTTCAGGCCCCGGCACGCCCGGTATTCTGGCCTGGCCCACCCCGCTTTGCTTCTGGCGAAGCAGTGCAGGCCGAAGAAGGCAGCTAAGCGGATCAATTTTTATAGGCCGAGCTGATGAGCACTTAGGCCATTTGCTCATATCATATGTTGTCATTCGTTTTTATTAGCCATTCTGAAAGTCCGTTAGGGGGGGAGGCCGTTGGGGCGAGAATTGAGGTAGCACGTAGCCCAATTGCTTGCAGTCCATAACCCCCCGAGATCGCACTCCATTGAGTAAAAAAGGAAAACAGTAACAGGGAGCTGGGGTTATCAAGTTTTCAGTATCAGCGGTTCATCCCACATAGCTTCCAGCCCGCGCTAACTTCCGAAGCGAGCTTCCGGGCACTACTCTACGTTTAAGCTTGTGAGGATTTACCGGAGACTGAAAACAGTCCAATTTTGACAATAGTTCCCATATTACGCCCTGAAAGCCCGTCCCTACGATGAATGACAACGCCCGGCTAGCACGCTGTATGCCTCCCGGACTAAATTGAGATGCAAGCTAATGAATTCTGTGTTTTGAGCCAAGTTGCAAAGACTCTAGCAAAGACATTTCTGCACCCTTTCCCGCCTGAGTCTGCTCGAAGGCTCTCGCATCACAAGAAGCCCAAGGAAGACCTGCTGTTCACAGCCAAGCACTTAAACACAGAATGAATGGGCGAGTATCAAGGCCAAACTAGCAAAGCACTTTAGCATATGCGCTGCTAGGTAATGTTACCTTGCGTATTTCAATTAATCAACGTGTTCGTGTTAGATAAGAGAATTACTAACAAATAAAGATATTGTAAAAAAGACCAGAAGCAGAATAAAACTCACCGCAATTGTTAAGATACCCAAGATCTTCATTGCTCGATCAAGTTGACTAGTTGTTAATCCGTATGCACTAAAAACGGAATGCCCTAATACTACTCCAATCAAAATTGGACCATTTATTCTGCTGATCTCATAATGAGTTTGTGAATCAATAACATTGCGAAATTGGGCAAAGCTAAATGTATAAACTATCAAGATTAGATAAAATGTCAGACTGGTTTTGAGTAATTTGTTAATATTTACTTTCCTATACAATAACGCTAAGGCTATTAAGTAGACAATAAAGGCTATAGCGGAATGTAATAGAAAGACTTGTAGGTTTTCGCTAATTCTCATTATGCAAGGTAACGTACGTGTGTATGACGCTGTGCGCCACCCATACTGATTTGCAGTGAAAGTAGTGAATTCTGTGTTTATGTTCAAATAGCACTGACCCAAGCGAAGTACATTCTCTTCACAGCCCGCCCGAGTCTGCTCGAGGGCTGAAAAGCTGCCTAAGCCTCATGGAAGAACTGCCGAAATAACAGCGGTGTTCTAAACACAGAAGAACGGGCCTACGCACAAACCGACCAGAATCGCACTTTAGCGCATGCGCTCATACATGATGTTGTGCACCGTTCTACTTTACAAATAAATTAAAAACTTCAAGTTGGTCAGTACCAATAATCTCTACAGCTGTAAAATAGTGATTCTTTCTTTTTTCTATTAATGTATAACGATACTTATCACCTGGATAACTAAAATTCATTCGTAATTCATTGTTTGATTCAATGAACTCAATTTCAAAGCTGCAGTCATCAATCCACCGCAACTTTAATTTAGAGTAAGTGCCGTCCTTGAATTTATCAACCCAATATCCATTAGAAATTTTGAGATCTACAGTGTCGCCATTTAATTCTGTGTAATATAGATTTTCAATATCTCTAAATTGAGCACATTCTTTTTTGTTAATAATTTGCTTGGGAACCGTCTTAACTTTTTGGTAAACCCGATCCGGGTTCATTCTGTCCAAAATTTCTTTATATTCCTTACACACCCTTTGAGCTCTGTAATATAAACTTGTACCGATTAGTTCGTGTTGAGTTTGTGGGAAGTTATTTAGAAAAGGTGAAAAATAGTTTGTGTAAATGATATGCATTTTTGAGCTGTCAGAAAGCTGTAAATTTTCCTTAAGGTTAAGGCACATTTCGGAGATCAAAGAGTCTTTTTGAGCAGCTGTTGGAGTTTGCCCATAGATATTAAGATTAAAGATTAATGTAATACATATAATAAAGAGTGATTTTTTAAACATATTCATTGAGTGGTGATGATATCATGGTGCACAACAACTGGTAATTTAAACCCCTAATCTAGCAAATTTTTTATGGTTTGTATTTTATTGATGGCTACATGGGTGTATATCTCAGTTGTTTTACTAGAGTTATGACCTAATAATGACTGTATATACCTTAAATCGACTCCTTCTTCAAGCATATGTGTGGCGAAGCTATGTCTTAGCATGTGAGGTGTCACACGCTTATAAATATTGGCAGCCTCTGCTGCGCGGCTAACAATTCTTGCTATGCTGGTCGCGTGGTACTTTTCTCGCCCTGGTCCTTCAAATAAGTAATGTGATGGTTTGTATTGTTTATAATATGCTCTTAAATCGTTAAGTAATGATTTACTTAAGAGTGTGTACCGATCTTTTTTACCTTTTCCTGATTCAACGCGTATAAGCATTCTATCGCTATCTATGTTCTTTATTTTAAGGTTTACAACTTCGCCACGCCTCAATCCAGCTGAGTAGAG
Source organism: Fulvivirga sp. (assembly GCA_965227525.1). Lineage (GTDB taxonomy): Bacteria > Bacteroidota > Bacteroidia > Cytophagales > Cyclobacteriaceae > Fulvivirga. The sequence goes on from OZ245762.1 coordinate 2,154,534, forward strand.
GAGCTTTAAAATACATCGATGTTTTACATTTTGGGTTTTACTGATCATTTCTAAGGCTTTTTCTTTAGAAATAACCTCAGGCAAACGCTCCTCCTTAATTGGGCGATCAATGTCATAAAAGCAATTAGGCATGCCCAGCACAACTTCATAATAAAATTTTATACTGTTAATGACTTGATTGACATAAGAATCTGAAAATTTTTTTCGTACAAGTGTTGCCAGATAATCTTTAATCTCTTTCTCGCCAATTTCTAATAAATCAAGAGTTTTATAATGGTTTATAAATCCTTCAAAATGAGCAATATAGCTCCTGGCAGTACTCAGTGAATATTTTCTAATTTCCAGTTTTTGCAAAAACTCGTCAGGGCAGGTTCTGTAGCCTTCAGGTAATTTGCGCTTTCTATAATGGTCAATTTGTGGAGGCTCCTGGTTAAATACTTTATTGTTTTTATGTGAGAAATGGGAAAAGTTAATCCAGGCAACACCTTTGAATGTATTAAAAATAGTATCGAAGTGTCGAGGGGTATTAGGCACATAAGCCATGCTAAATTTATCACTCCATTTGCGGTCTGGTAATGACTTAGCCAATGCATTGAGTACTTTATCTGGATAAAACTGTAAACCAATCATCCGTTTGCCTGTAATCAGCAGGTGTTTAAGCGTAATCGAGCGTGTTTTCTGAGCATGCATACAGCTATACTCGAGGATTAGTTGCATTCATTCAAAAATAAGTGTAGAATTATACGTATAATTCTACGGATAAAAAGCTTGACATATGACATGTTGCCTGGAGTGTGGAGAAGAACTAGAGGGAAGGATAGACAAAAAATATTGTTCCGAATATTGTAAAAGTGCCTACCACTATGAAAAAAATAAGCACAAGGCAAAAACGCTGTTTAAGAAAATTGACGGTCAACTAAAATTAAACAGAAAGCTGCTTAGAAAATATAATGTGGCCGGTAAAGCAACTGTGCGTCAGGCTGTGCTACATGACAAGGGCTTTAACCCAAAGTACTTCACACATGGTTGGCGTGCCAAAAATGGCAACCTTTGGTTGTTTTGTTATGAATATGGCTTCATGAAAAAAATAGAAAACGAACGGGATAAATACGTGCTCATTACCTGGCAGCCGTATATGGAAATCCAACGGTGATCAAAAGGTGTTAGCGCATGTGAACTTGTTAAAGTTAGGCAAGACTTTTTAAGTCCAGAAATTGTGAAATTTAAATTACAACTTACAATGGCTTAAACTGCTCGAAAGTCTCGTGGCAACTATCGCAGTGGTGTATCGAGCGGCAGGCCGTTGGGCCAAAAGGGGTTTTTAGGATGGTGTTATCACTGCCGCAGTTGGGGCATTCGATATGTTCCAAGATATCAATATCTACTTGCAGGTTGTGCTTTGGGGGAGGGGCAAGGCCAAAGTCGTGCAGCGCCTTTCTACCTTTGTCTGTGATTTTATTCGAGTTCCATGATTCCTTGAAGCTTATATTTACTTCAACTTCCTCAACACCATGCTTATTAAGTACATCTACCACATCTTGCTTCATGTAGTCCATGGCCGGGCAACCGACAAAAGTAGGAGTCATATCTACAGTTACTTTGCCGTCTGTAATATCTACATTAGTAATTACCCCCAGGTCAATCAATGAAATCACCGGGATCTCCGGGTCTTTTACTTCATCGAGCCAGTCTAGTATTTGTGCTTTGGTTAGTTCGAGATTCAATATTCTAAATTCTTAATTCAATATTCGTTATTAAAACAAATCATGCACAACTAAGTTCCGATAACTTAGACACTCAATCCTCCAGCTAAGTAAGATCTCTCGTACTCGGGATCACTGCTTGTATACTTCAGCCATACAATTTCGAACTGCTAACTTCCAACTTCCAACTTCCAATCTCTAAAATCTAAAATCTCAAATCTAGAATCTCAAATCTAAAATTCTCATCACCAGTCCGCAGCCGGGTCAATTTTAAAGACCTCAGACATCTCGTCTAATAGCGGCTGTAGGTGCTCAGTATGTTCACCTTTACGGCCACCAAATACAGGCTCAGCATCAGTGGGTAGCTCCAACTCCGTCTGGTCGATAATCTCTGCAACCTTTGCCAACCACTTTTCTTTTAAGGCTTCTTCGCCAGCAAAGATATTGTCACCGATTAGGTCTGCTTCATGTTCTGAAGGCTCAAAAATACCCAGCGCGTAAGGGTAGAGTTCATTTAATGAAGTCTGTAGTCGCGCCTTGCTTTCTTCAGTAGCAGTACCCAATTGCTTTATCCAGGTGTTGGCGTGCATGGTATGATACCTCAATTCTCCTATAATTTTTTGGGCCAGCTGTGCTAAAGGTTCATAAGCAGAGTCTTTTAGCATTTCGAACCTAAGCGCATCCGCTGTGTCGTAGAGAAAATGTCTTACCAGGCTGAAATCATACTCCCCATTGGGCAACTCTACCATTTTACAATTATGAAATTGATCTGCATTTCTCATAAAAGCTACCTGATCAGGCTCACCTTCGCCCAGGCTGTGTAAAATCTGATACAAGGCATGACTTTGGCCCACCTTGTCTTGAGCCATAGATGAGAAAGCAATATCTTCCTCGAGTAGAGGCCCAAAACCGGTCCACTCAGAGTTACGATGGCCAAGTATCAATTGGTCATCGGCCATTTTATATAGTAGTTCTTTTAACGCTGTCTGGTTCATTTTCTATTTTGCTTCTCTTTAAATGCTTTTATTTTATCTGCCGCCTTATAGGCAACGGCATCTCTAAATTTCTTTTCAGGTAGTGTGTTCCAGATAATCTTATCTTCTTCCGAAGAAAAAAGAATGTCTTGTGTTGCTACCACCCACACATTGTAAATCGGTTTGTCACTATTGATGAATTCTGTTTTAGCCATAGCCAGGGCCTGTTCAGGGTTTTGTGCTTCGATGCTACCGATATGCTCGTGTTGCTTGCCTCGTTTCATCAGATGAAAAAACTCATATTCCTGAGCTTCTCCAGATCCATCTGCATTGTCGGCTACTTTCTCATACACATTGGTATCTCCTTCAGTATACTCGGTTACAAATACATTACGTGTGTCTACCACAAACAAACCGGAGCACATAAGTCTACGGCTAAACTGCTCTTTGGCAAAGATAAAGGCCATGTCGCGGTTAGGCGCATGTACAATACCTTCATGTTTATACTGCTTACCTTCTTTGAGCTGAGCAAACACTTCGAAAGTGCCAAACTGGTCGAGTGGCACTTTTGGCGAAAGTGATGCGTTTTCATCAATATTCAGTCGAGAAACTCTTGGGTCTAATGATTCCATTTAAGATTTTAAATTCGATGTTGTAATGCCACTAGGCGTGTACAAAGATGTCATTTAATCTTACGTTATGCAATCGAATGCATAAGTTCATTAGTCGCTATCGCTGAGCTGAAATAAGTAGTTTACACTCTCACCAAAGACCTGCGATAGTTTTAAAGCCAGCAATGTAGACGGTATATATTTCCCTTTCTCTATAGAATTTATTGTTTGTCGGGAGACACCTATGGCATTGGCTAACTGCTCCTGAGTGAGGTTCTTTTTGGCTCTTTCTACTTTTATGCAGTTGTCCATGCTTAGTTATTTTCTTTTCTAAACTTATACAGCTTGTATTTATATATCATGGTAATGAATATTAATGTGGCATTGATACCCTCTGCACTTTCGTAAACCATAGGGTACCTCACAATAAAAGTCAGTGCAAACATAAAGAGTGACAAAATTACAGTGATAAACAGCCCTTCCTGAAAAGCCCTAAGTCTCAGTTGCATGATAAGCTCATCTTCATACTTTTCTATGGAACATATCACAAACACTAACCCAATCATAAGTGTGTACCTGAAAAGAACCCTTATGATATATCCTGTTTCATATAATGTTTCTGGCAGCAGTCCGATAGCATCAAGTATGGCTAGCGAAAGTAGAAGGCCACCGTGTATGAGTATACCGGCCCATCCTATGCGTTCAAACTTGTGCGGTAGGTAAATACTTGTATTCATACTGTTTAAAATTTGATTCATGTATAATGTAAAACAAAATATACAAAAAGTCAAATAGACTTTACATTATATAAACAAAAAAAGGTCGCTCCCTAAGATTTATCCCCTTAAGAAACGACCTTATTTAGAATCTTAATTTATGCTAATGGAGCAACATATTCTGTCTTAGGCGTAAGCAATGCTTCTCTTACCCATTTGCCACGCTCTTCTGCTGTTCTTCTTACAGCGAGGCGTTCCTTATTGCAAGGGCCATCGCCATTGATTACACGCTTAAATTCATCCCAGTCTGGCTCTGTGTATTCCCACTTACCAGTCTCTTCATTTTTCTTTAAGTTTTTATCAGGAATAGTAAACCCAAGCTCCCAAATCTTAGGTACGTACATGTCAAGAAATTGATTTCTACAATCATCATTACTTGCCATTTTCACTTTCCATTTCATCAATACCTCTGTGTGTACAGACACTTTGTCTGGTGGTCCGAAGAAGTGCATCATCGGTCCCCACCATCTGTCGATAGCCGCTTGCATCATTTCTCGCTGCTTTTCGCTACCTGTCGCCATGTGTATCACACAGTGGTGGCCGTACTTCAAGTGGAAAGACTCTTCTGCACAAATTCTGTCCAGTGCTCGGCAATAGGGGCCGTAGCTACCTCGCGCATTTGCCAACTGGTTTACGATGGCACCTGCATCTACCAGCCATGAGATAAAACAAGAATCTGCCCAGGTGAAAGCCGGGTAGTTAAATATGTTAGAATATTTTGATTTGCCGGAAATGAGGTCATCAATCATTTGCTCACGTGGCTTTCCTAATGTCTCGGCCGCACTGTACAGTAGCTGCGCATGACCCACTTCGTCCTGCACTTTTGCCATCAGAGCCAGTTTTCTTTTGAAACCCGGAGCACGTGTAATCCACGTTCCTTCTGGCAAAGCACCGATGATTTCGCTATGTGCATGCTGCTCGATCATTCTGATCAGCTGCTTACGATAAAGCTTTGGCATCCAGTCGCTGGGCTCTATTTTTTCGCCACGTTCGATTCGCGCTTCAAATTCAGCTAATTTCTGCGGATCTTCGTTTTCAAGCCCTTCAAATTTTGCTGATTCAAATGTGTTTCCTCCTCCGTACATATTTGTCTTTTTTTACTTGTTCAAGTTTACAACAAAATAATCACTTATTTGGTTTTCAAACCTTCAATAAGCATATCAGCCAGTTGATTACCCAACTCAATAGGGTCGATAATGCCACTCGGATCGTACCAGTTGGGCATCCAGTTTAAAGACGAAAATAAGGTCATCACCGCCAACTTGGTGTCTAGTTTTTGAAATTCACCAGAAGCAATACCTCCTTCGATTATATTTTTAAACCGATTGATATAATTTATTCTTAATAGCAAAAATCTTTTTAAGTGCTGATCACTCAGGTGCCTGTGCTCATTCATAAAAACTGCAGATGCAGTAAGATCTTTTGCCATCACCTCGATATGTCCGAGAATTCCTTTTCTTAGTTTTAGACTGTAAGAAATATCTTGCTGCTCTACCTCAGCCAAAGAGTGCCTAAAGAGATCAGCCATTTCAAAACAAAGACTTTGCAAAATCTCTTCTTTCGATTTGATGTGGGAGTATAAACTTGCTGCCTCAATACCTAGGGCATGTGCCAAATCGCGCATAGAGGTAGCCGCATAGCCTCTTTCTTTGAAAAGTTCGGCAGCTGTTCTTATGACTTGCTCCTTGCGACTTATATTTTCTACACTCACCATCTTACAAAAATAATGATAATTGCTTTCCAATAAAGTAATTTCTTAGTTTTGACGTGCTATGCAGTTTAAAACACCAGAAGACTTCCACAATCGATTAGGTTTTATCTTTCATGCGATACTTGCCGTACCTTTGGCAGCCTTTGTATATCTGTTTTTAGAAATTAAAAACCGAGGCATGGAGCCTGGCCTGCAAAACGGTCAGGAGGCCTGGCTGAACATTGCTGGTTTAGCAACCGTTTCATTCATAGCTGTTTTTCTAAGCTATCGTCACTTTAGAAAGAGACTTAGATCGGTTCAGCAATTAGAAAATCTAAGAGAAAAACTACCCCCATATTTTACACAGTTACTGAAGTTTTATGTAGTGATAGAAGGGAGTAGTCTTTTAATGATACTCGGGCTGTACCTCACTACTTCCTCAGTTTTTATCGTAAGTTATATGTTTTTATTGCTTGTACTCTCTATTAATAGACCTACACCTCAGAAGTACGTCAAAGATTTAAACCTGACTAAAGAAGAAAGTGATATAGTATTGCTTAAGAAAGATTTTCCGCTTAGCGAGCAGTAAGTCTCACTGTAGCATCGTCAACATCGATGCGCACGGCAGCTCCGCCATTACCTAGCTTTAGTCTTGTAAAGTCGTCACCATCTTGTAGAGTATGAAAATTTCCTGAAGTATACAGCCTCGAATCATCATGATCGATTTCAATATCTGCCTCTCCTCCGGTGATATTGAGCACAATATCTGAGTCATCTGCCCTAAATTTGTAAGAACCGTTGGCAGCAAAGCTTGTTTCTATTACAATGTCGCCATCATCGACACGTACATCTACCTCATCAAAAGTTGCGTTTTCAATTTCGATATCGCCATCATCCAGGCGAGCGATTAGTTTTCCACTTGCCTGATCTACATTAATATCACCGTCATCTAAATCAAATTTAAAATAGCTGCCACCACAATTTCTAAGTTCGGCATCGCCATCATCAATATCCAAGTCTATGGCACCGTTAATGTTAGTAATTAAATAGTCGTCATCATCGCCATCGATGGTCAGGCTCACATTGTGTGGAGCTTCGATATCGATGGTATATTTTTCTTCCATATAACCCACTACAGAAATGTTTGACCCACTACTTTTCTCATAGATTTTAAGATTTCCATTGTCCTCCTTTACGATTACCTCAAAATCCTTATCACCCCAGACAAAGCCTTTAGTTACTACCTTACGATAGACCCTCACCCGCACGTCTGGTCGATCACTACCAGAAATAGTAACATCGGCATCATCAGAGTTTAGATAGATCGTACCGCTTAAGTTCATTTTGTACTCCTGATCTAACTTAAATTCCTCTTGTGCTTCGGTAGTAAAGGCAATAGTCAGTAATACTAGTGTAATTTTTAAAATCTTCATTTGATATAAAGTTTAGTAAATATTTGAGTGATAGTTTTTATTGGTTTTATCTCGGGTTGTTCAATAGGTAATGAGCCATACTTAGGTAAGCCAATAGTTGATTGTGTGCCCAAAATAATGAGCACAGCTACTAAAATTCCTATAAAAATGGTAACCGTCTTTTTGTTTAGATAGCGTGGCATGTCACATTATTTACAACCCCTGTGCCAGTGTTATTCTAACCCTGTTTGGGTAGTTTTGCTAATAAAACTGACCGAATTCGTACAACTTACGAGTTCGTTTTAGTACACCTTAGACACATGTTGCAGCCCAAAGGTTGCATACACATTTATGATTTCTGTAATAATTCCTACGCTTAACGAAGCAAATACAATTGTGAACCTGGTTGCTGATTTGAAGCACTGCGATGCGATAACTCAAATTATAGTAGTAGATGGCGGGAGTAGTGATGGCACTCAGGAGATATGCGAGAGATTGGAGATGACCATTCTTGTGTCTGACAGAGGTAAGTCAAATCAAATGAATAAAGGTGCAACTATCGCAAATAATGATCATTTACTTTTTTTACATGCGGATAGTAGAATTAGCGCTGAATCATTAAATACATTGCAACAAGCTATTCATCAATATGAGGCAGGTTGTTTTTATTTAGAATTTGATAAAATTGGGTGGCTCTATAGTCAATATACCTACTTCAGTAGATTCAATAGTACTTTATTTACCTATGGTGATCAGGGTTTGTTTGTGAGAAAGGATGTTTTTCAACAAGTAGGAGGTTATACTGAAATACCCATTATGGAGGATATTGACATGGTGCAAAAACTAAAAAGGATAGTAGGGTTCAAAAAGCTTAAGGTACCAATCATTACTTCATCAAGAAGGTTCGAATCAGTTGGTATCATCAAGCAACAGCTCATTAATATATGCCTGGTACTTTTATATAAATGTGGGGTAAAGCCCAAAGTATTGAAGAAGTATTATCCTTATTAAGCGAATGGGTTTATAAACTCACCTATTGCTCTATATTTGTTGTTCATGAAAAAAGTGCTTGTCATCACATATTATTGGCCACCCAGTGGAGGAAGTGGCGTGCAGCGCTGGCTTAAGTTCACAAAATACCTTCCTGCTTTTGGATGGCAGCCCGTTGTGTTTACACCAGAGAACCCTTCTTTTGAAGTAAAAGATGAGAGCCTGCTACATGATGTGCCTAAGAAAGTAGAAGTAATTAAGCTACCCATCTGGGAGCCGTACGGTATATTAAATAAACTGAAGGGCAGAGGCAATCAGCAAACTGATTTTGTCAAGAGAAAAAAGAAGGGAGTATTCGCAAAAATGTTGCTGTGGATCAGGGGCAATTTCTTTATTCCGGATCCACGTAAATTTTGGGTGAAGCCGGCAGTGAAAGTGCTGGAAGATTTATTGGTGTCTAATGAGATAGATGTAATTATTACCACAGGGCCGCCACATAGTATGCATTTGATTGGCCACAAACTCAAGGAGAAATTAGGTATTAAATGGGTTGCTGATTTTCGCGATCCATGGACCCAATGGGGCTTGTTTCAGAATTTTAGTATGACACGATTTGCATGGAGTAAGCACAAGCGGTTGGAACAAAAGGTGCTAAAAAATGCTGATGAAGTGATTACGGTTAGTCATCATTATGCAGAGGGACTGAAAGAGTTGTACTCGTGCAAAATACATGTGATCACAAATGGTTTTGATGATACTGAATTTGAAAAAGTTGCTGATATAAAACCAGATAACTTTGTTATTCGCCATCTGGGGGTGGTAGACGAACACAGAAATCCGTGGCCATTACTCAACGCGGCCGATAGGCTGGCAGAGCAAAATATTCATTTGAACATTGAGTTTGTAGGTAACGTCAATGAAACATTAAAAGCAGAAATCAATGAAAAGGAAAGACTTCGAAAGTGCGTAAAATTTATACCTTATGTGCCACATAGTGAAGTGTTATTGCTTTACAGAAAATCTGCAGTATTGTTAAGCCTACCAATGAATTCCGAAAATGCGAAAGGCAACATTCCAGGTAAAATTTTTGAATATCTGGCAGCCAAACGACCAATACTGGCTATTGGTGATACCACAGGAGATGCAGCACAAATAGTAAAAGAAACCGGAGCAGGAATAATTGTAGATGAAAGTGATGTTGAAGGTATAATGGAAGCACTTTTAACATTGAAAAAGAATTTTGAAGATGGCAAGGAAATTATACCTTCTGCCATAGAAAAATATACCCGAAAAAATCTTACAGAGACGCTGGCCAAAGTGCTTGATCAATTATGAAAGTCCAGTTCTTAGATATTGCAAGGCAACATGCGCCCATACAAGCCGAGCTAGATGCAACCATTGAGCAGGTGGTTAAATCAGGTTGGTATATTGGTGGTGAGTATGTAGATCGGTTTGAAAATGAATTTGCCAAATATCTAAGTGTCAATCATTGTGTGAGTTGTGGCAACGGTACCGATGCTTTAGAGTTGATCTTAGAGGCAATGGGAATAGGGCCAGATGATGAAGTGATTGTCCCTTCATTCACTTGGGTGTCAGATGCGGAGGCAGTGGCCAGATGTGGTGCTAAACCTGTATTTGCCGATGTGAATCTTACCACTTTCAATCTTTCAGTTGATAACATCAATCCATATATTACCAGTCAAACCAAAGCTATTATTGCAGTACATCTTTTTGGTTTGCCCTGTGATATGGATCCAATAAAAGATTTATGTGAAGAGCATGGCATCAAGTTAATTGAGGATTGCGCGCAGTCACATGGAGCTCATTATAAAGATCAGAAGATAGGCACAATCGGAGATGCTGCTTTGTTTAGCTTTTATCCTACAAAGAACCTTGGTGCTCTTGGGGATGGCGGTGCTGTGGTGACTAATGATAAGTCGCTGAATGATAAAATAAGATTGATAAAAGACCATGGTCAAACGCAAAGGGATAAGCATGTATTGGTCGGAAGAAATTCCAGACTCGACACCATACAGGCGGCTATTTTGTCTGTAAAACTGCAGTATCTAGACCAATGGAATAAGGAAAGAGAAAGGTTAGCTGATGTCTATTTGAATGAACTAGCCAATACTAACCTGGCTTTACCAATATCACAGAAGGGCAGGGTTTGGCACCAATTTACGGTGCTCTCAGAACAGAGAGATGATTTGCGAGTACACTTATCAGAGGCAGGAGTTCAAACAGCTATTCATTATCCTACACCTATTCATAAAATGACGACTTTTAACAACGATTTGAACCTACCCAATGCTGAGAAAATTGCTAGTCAAATTTTGTCTTTACCGATTTATCCAGGGTTGACTGAAGCAAAGCAAGAGTATGTGATTGATATGATTAAGCGTTTCTGATAAATGCAGGCAACTTCTTTATGACTCTCACAGTTTTAGCCCATAGCGTATAATCCTTTTTGTCAGATCCACTGGCATTGTGCCCTGATTTAAATGCCTCCAAAGCGTTTTGAAAGTCGCCTTCTGCACCAACTAAATCCCAAAAGAGTTTAAAGTCAGCATCCAGATTTTCCAGATTGAATGTCATGCTGTTGGTCTTGTTTGAGAGGAAGGCTTCAATATTTGCATTGGTCTTTTGTACAAAGTCTAAGCAAATCGCTTCTGGGTTTTTAATATGATGTTCCTGAAGTTTCAAAACACCATAAGCATAAGCCCTTACAATACTGGTTTCCCTATTCCATCGCTTGGCGTAACTTTTTGCTACCTCTGCATCGTCACGTTTCAAATGAATGTAGATGGCGTCATTCCCATATTTCTTATCGAGCGCACCAAGAAACCAAACCAGTCGATTATCAATTTCGATATGGTTATCAGCGAAATTGAGCCGTTCACCTCCCATCATTTGGCACCGGGATTCATGTGCAGCCGTATAGTTGGTCATGTGTGCGCATGCACGTTCAAAACTCAAAGAACCGGTTCTACCCGTGGTTAATACAAATACATTCATTTATTTTACCGCTTTCGTGACTACAAAGAAAACAGAATTTAACTAATAACACTGGTCCTATGCGCATTGGTATGATCCTCGATAAAACTTTTCCGCCCGATTCTAGGGTTGAAAATGAAGCCATCAGCCTGATAGAGGCCGGACATGAGGTGTATTTATTCTGTTTGCACTATGGCAATCAAAAAGAACAAGAGGAAATCAATGAAATAAAAGTTCGAAGATATAAATCGAATAATCTGGAATATAAGCTATCTGCTCTGGCTTATACTTTTTCAGCTTATCATAAGTTGATGCAGCCTAAAATCAGACGGTTTATCAAAGGAAATAGCATTGAGGCTATTCATATACATGATATGGCCATTGCAGAGGCCGTTTTTAAAGTTAATAAGCAATTTAAACTTCCTCTCACGCTCGACCTTCATGAAAACAGGCCAGAGATCATGCGCCACTATGGTCATGTAAAAAGTCTAAAGGGCAGATTGTTGATTGATCCTGATAAATGGGAAAAGAAGCAACAACAATTCGTAAAACAAGCTGACAAAATCATAGTTGTAACAAAAGAAGCGAAAGAAGGCATACTTGGATATGGCTCGAAGAAAAAACAAGATGTGGTAGTGGTGCCTAATACAATCCACCCAGAAATCTATCTGAAATATGAATTGGATAAATCTTTAATAAATCAATTTTCAAACATACCAACGGTACTATATTTAGGTGATACGGGTTTGAGAAGAGGTACAGATACTGCTGTCAAAGCAATGGCAGAACTAAAAAAAGATGACGTTGAAGTTCAGTTAGTATTGGTTGGGAACAATAAGTCTGAGGATCCAATACTCAACCAATTGATAGATGAATTGAAGCTACGAGATGTAGTCCATATGCAAGGTTGGCAAGATGTTTCACTTTTCCCAAGTTATGTAGAGGCTTCAACAGTTTGTATTTCTCCTTTAAAGAGAAACTTGCATCACGACACCACCTTTGCCAACAAGATTTTCCAGTACATGGCTATGGGCAAGCCTGTTGTAGTTAGTGATTCTACAGCTCAAGCTAATGTAATTAAGCAAGAAGATTGTGGCTTAGTACACAAGGCAAATGATCATATAGATTTGGCGGAAAAACTACTCCAATTACTTGAGAATAAAGATGAGGCCAAAAGGTTTGGAAATAATGGAAAGCAGGCCGTTTTAAAAAGGTGGAATTGGAAAGTGACTTCTCAGGAGTTGGTAAATCTTTACAATAATCTATAACGGTTTTCCACTAGGGCCGCCATATTTACCTTCTGACTCGAGCTTATTGTAATGCTCAGCATTACGCGTCTTGACTACTTTTCCTTCACTTGCGTTGTAAATTGAAAGTGACGGTATATCTCCCTTCACTACACTGCCAGCTCCAATTATGGAGCCATCACCAATTTTCGCTCCGGGAAGTATAGTTACATTGATGCCAATCCAGACATTTTTACCAATCTCAACTTTCTTAAATATGAACGTATCATCATAAGGTAAAGCCTGTCCTTCGTAATTGTGATTATGCGTATAAATCACAAGGTTTTTGGCGATATGAGTATTATCACCGATCGATAAGCCGCCTTCACCTCTAATTATCGCATTGGCATTAATCTGTACATTTTTTCCAATTGTGATATTGCGATGACCCGTGACAAAGCCAATTCCATTAAGTGCTGAACCTTTTCCAAAACCAGCACAACTACGTTGCATTTTGCGATTGTGGTATTTAAGCAAGCAGTATTTGATTATCCTTTCATTGAGCAAAAAGAATTTCAAACCAAAAAATGCGAAAATGGAATCAAATAGCTTTCTCACGCTTGATTAAAATATAAATAGTGAAGTTATACAAAATATAAAAAACAATAGCTGATGCTGTTAGGGCATATAACATGTGCATTACATCATCTCTGAAAATATACATAGCACTAAATCTTAACGCAAGAGAACCAATAATTAGGATTAAACCGTATTGTTGCTTGTTAATGATAGAAATTGTAGTGGCAACAGATCCGTTTACAAACTGAAAATAGACCCAGAAGATCATTACCTGCATAAATATCGCTGATTGCAGCCATTCGTCACCAAAAATTATTCCTACCAGCTCTTGGGCAAATAAAATAATAACTAATACTGGTAAAATTCCTAATATAGATAGTTTGAATATCAAAGACTTGTAGAGTTTTAATAGCGCTGCAGCTGACTTTTCAAAAGCAACAGCCGCATCTTTTAAATACACCTGACTAATGGCATAACTTAAAAATGTAAGTGGCAAGCTTATACTTTTATACGCCAGGTTGTAAATACCCACGATCTCCTCAGTAAAGTAGGCTGAGAACATGAAAACTGGCAACTGTAAAGAAAGTCGATTGAGAAATACAGAAATTGTATTGATCATCGGAAAGTTTTTGTACTCAATGGCACTCTCCTTAATCTCATCAAAATCCACACCCTTAAAAGGCAGTCTGTTCTTAAAAATGTATAGAGCAATAAACACCAATTGCCCGGCAATGAAGCTTAAAAAAAGCCCAAAGAAACTTGGCGCCAGGTAGCCCAAGCCAATAGCGGCACCCTGGTTAGTACCTGCCTGCGATACAACGCATAAACTCTGTCGTTTAAATTGCTTTTTAGATGTGAGTGAATACCTGAAGATTTCAACCATACCACCAAGGAATATGCCTATGGCCATATACATCAAGTAGGGAGATAGTTTTTCTGCATTGAGCAAATTCAAAATAAAATCACCTGCCAAGAACAATGCCAGTGAGAAAAATATGGTCGTTCCAACCAATACAATTAAAGCAAGTTGGGTGATGGCACGCGACTTTCTTGTATTTGTTGGCAGTACAATAGCCATCTCATACTTCAAAGAACTAATGGAGTAAAAGAGTACAATAAATGATAACATGAGCTGGAAAACTCCATAGTCTTCCGGACTGTAAAGCCTGGTGATAATAGGTAGAGTGAAAAATGCAATGATGCTGGCAACTGCAGAGCCAGAAAATACCTTTAGGACATTTTTATTAAAGCTGTTTTTTAGCAGTAAGTCATCAATGAGTTTTCTGAGCATAAATGTCAGCAGTCAATTTGGCTGTTCAAGTATAGCGAAGATTTTTCAATTATGTTACCCAACCCTCCCAGGGTTGTCGTTGATGAATGCCTTCCAACTTTTAGCTGATTTTTCAGGAGCTCCTTTTTGAAAGTGGTGGCAAACTGCCACTCCCAAGGCATCGGTAGCGTCAAGCATTTTGGGTGCTTCTTTAATGTTTAATAGAGTGATTAGCATATTCGCCACCTGTTCTTTAGAAGCATTACCATTGCTGGTCACAGATTGCTTCACTTTTTTTGGTGCATATTCAGTAATAGGAATTTCACGCGAAAGGGCAGCGGCCATCGCCACACCCTGTGCACGACCCAGCTTGAGCATCGATTGTACATTCTTTCCATAAAAGGGTGCCTCAAGCGCTACTTCATCAGGGTTGTAGTCATTGATAAGGCTTATCACTCTCTCAAAAATTTTTTTCAGCTTGGTTTCATGATTTTTGTATTTGCTCAAATGTATAACACCAAACTGTATAAGGCTCATTTTCTGTCCCTTAACCATTATTAGTCCATAACCCATCACACTTGTTCCTGGATCTAGGCCTAAAATGATTGTTTCGCTTTCCTGTTTTTTATCTATTTTGCCCACAGTCTGCAATATAGACATATGGCTTCTGATAATAAAAAATCATATCGCTCGATTATTCTACTTTTTAAGCTGGCGTTGCTGGTTGCAATGGCAACTTTTATTGTTGTTAAAATTAAAGACCAGCAGAGTGTAGAAAATTTCGATTTTGATAAGGTCAGGCAGAGCTGCGTTGACAATTGGCATTTGCTGATTTTATTACTGTTCCTTATGCCTTTAAATTGGCTGTTAGAAGCCATGAAATGGAAAAAACTTGCCAAACCTATTGTTCATCTTTCTATCATACCAGCATTTAAAGGTGTCTTGTCAGGTTTGAGTATGGCATTTATCACCCCTCATGGCCTTGGAGATTATTTTGGCAGAATTCTTTTGTTGCAAGAAAAGGACAGAACTAAGCTCATTGGAGGAATTCTTCTGGGGCGATTAATGCAAATGCTGGCTACTTTGATGTTTGGAGGTATTGGTATATATCTTTTATATGGGGCACAGTTTACAACCTTGTATTATGTGCTTGTTGTCTGTGTTGTTGTTTCATTTTTAGTCTTAAAAGGAATTAAATTGGGCAATAACATTAAGTTGATTGATAAACTTAAGTACTACCTGGGTCTAATAAACGAATATAGGTTTAAAACAATGTTTGCAGTAATGCTTCTGTCTTTACTCAGGTATGTCGTTTTTTGTATTCAGTTTGTTATCGCGCTTTCAATATTTTCCGAGATATCTTTAATTCTAAAATTTGCTGGTACAACATGGATCTTCCTTGCAAAATCAGTACTACCTTCTTTCAATTTCTTAAGTGATTTGGGAGTGAGAGAGTTTTCGGCTGTATATTTTTTCGATCATTTTGGCGCTCCACTTATGCCGGTGTTGGCTGCGAGTTTTTTGGTGTGGATGGTGAATATCTTGCTTCCAACCATTATAGGTGCCCCAATGGTTTTGAAGTATAAAATATCTATTAAATGACACCTGTGCTGGAGATTATACTGCTGAGCTATCTGATTTTCCTGCTTTGGTTAGTAATAGGTTGGTGGCGTTTGAAAAAACATAGACCGCTCAAAGCGTCACCAAGACTATCTTATAGCATTATAGTTCCTTTTAGAAATGAAGGAGCCAATCTAGAGTTACTTATTACAAGTTTAAATGCTATCGATTTTCCATCAGATAATTTTGAAGTGGTATTGGTCAATGACAACTCCTCAGATGATTATCTCAATATATTATCCGGTTTACCAGCCAACTTTAAGGTTATAGATGCAGAAGATGAAGGGAAGAAAGCTGCTTTGACAAAAGGTATTCAATCAGCCAAGGGAGATGTAATTGTTACCACAGACGCAGACTGTATTGTGCCTGTTGGCTGGTTAACGGAGTTGGAACCATATTTTGAAAATCATAACGCTAAACTTGTATTTGGCCCTGTTGCTTTTAGTAGCCAAACTTCATTTTTTGAAAAAGTGCAACAAGTTGAGTTTGCCAGCCTCATAGGTAGTGGAGCTGCTACACTGCAATGGGGTTTTCCAACGATGTGCAATGGAGCAAATTTAGCCTTTCTTAAATCAACCTATGAGGAGGTGAAAGGCTACTCCGACAATATTGACATTCCCAGTGGTGACGATGAATTTTTGATGCATAAAATATATGCCTTAGCACCCGATAAAGTGTTTTATTCAAACAATCAAGCTTCAGTTGTGTCAACCTCACCGGCTGATAGTTGGAAAACCTTTTTCAATCAGCGTAAAAGATGGGCTAGCAAATGGAAGAGCTATAAAGGACTGAAAAATTCTTTACTCGCCTTGCTTATAGTATTTTTCAATTTGTCTATTATAATTTCAACTATTGAACTACTTAATGAGGCTCATTTATCTCTGATTATACTTTTGACAGTGAAGGTTATTCTTGAGTTTTCTTTTCTGAAAAGTATTCTGAAAAGCATGGCCCGAAGCCTTTCGATACCTGCATTTTTATTTTTGCAAATATGCTATCCATATTATGTTGTACTATTCGGCCTGTCGGCTAACTTTGGTTCATATAGTTGGAAAGGTCGCAAGCACCGGCTTTAATAATCGCCATAAAAATATTATATTCAATAGGGAGATTGCCAAGATTAAGTAATGGAAACACTTTCACTGCAAAATAAATATAACCTTAAAGAGCTGGAATTAAATGCCCTGCTAGAGATTACGCAGGCAATTAATAACAATCTCCCGGAAAGCTCCCTCTATAAGATATTTGACTTTACGCTTCGTGCTAACTTAAATATTCAGCGCTTGGCTTTGTATGTTTTTGATGAACGTTGGGGTTGTAAGGTTAATTACGGAACAGAGATGAACTGCTTCGAAACCCCATTAGATGACGAATTTTTGTCGTATAAGACAGTTACCCACCTGGAGAATCGAGATGATACGTTTGGGGAGTTTGATTATGTAATTCCCGTTTCTCATAAGTCAGCATTATTGGCATTGGTATTCGTGAGTGATATAGAAGGGGAGGAGGAGACCAAGAAAAGCAGTATGCGATTTATTCAGGCCTTGAGCAATATCATAATTGTTGCTATTGAAAATAAAAAACTGGCCAGAAAGCAATTGGAGCAAGAGGCATTCCGTAAAGAACTTGAGATCGCCAGTGATGTGCAGCAATTCCTGTTTCCTGAAGACTTGCCTAACGGATTAAGGCTAAAGATTGAAGCAAGTTATTTGCCACATGATAGGGTGGGTGGAGACTACTACGATTATATACCGATCAATAAAAATCAATTTCTTATTTGCGTGGCAGATGTTTCTGGTAAAGGAATACCTGCAGCAATACTCATGTCTAATTTTCAGGCCTCTCTACGAACACTTATTAGACAAACAGGTAATCTAAGAGAGATTATTGAAGAATTAAATTATCAAGTGCTTGAAAACGCAAAAGGTGAGAAATTCATTACTTTTTTTGCCGCTATTTACGATCATAAACTTAAAACTATGGTCTATGTCAATGCGGGTCATAATCCACCGATATTATTGCACGATGGGAAGCAACAAATGTTAGAAGATGGCTCAACTGTACTTGGCGCCATGCACCCTTTGCCATTCCTCAACGAAGGATTCATCACCGACCTGGAAGACTTTTTCATTTTTTGTTATACAGATGGTGTCACCGAAACAGAAAACGAAAAGCATGAGGAGTATGGCGTAGAGCGATTACAGGAATATTTTTCCAAAATCAAAGATTTCAACCTTCAGAAAATTCATCAGGATATAATTATCGACCTGGATACATTTAAAGGAAACAACGCTTATAGAGACGATATAACCATGCTTTCATGTAAAATTGAGCCTTAGACATGTTTCTCCACAAGACACCTCGGCTCATCCAATGGCTCTACCCTTCATTGACTTGGAGAAAGAAAGTAAAATCCAAAACCATATTCTTAACCTTTGATGATGGCCCAATCCCTGGGTTAACAGAATATATTCTTGATGAACTTAAGAAATTAGATGTAAAAGCGACTTTCTTTTGTGTTGGAGATAATTTGAGAAAGCATACTGAAATTGCTCAGCGTGCCCTATCCGAGGGGCATAGGCTTGGGAATCATTCTTACAATCATTTAGATGGTTGGCAGACCAGCACACTTGATTATGTTTCAAATATAGTTAGGTGTCAAAGAGCTTTGTACGAATTGAAAAATCCAGAACCCCAACTGCTCAGACCGCCATATGGTAAAATAAAGCGCTCACAGATCAAGCACCTAAAACAAAAGTACGAGATCATTATGTGGGATGTACTTTCAGGTGATTTTCTTCCCTCTATATCTAAAGAAAGATGTCTG
This sequence comes from Fulvivirga sp., assembly GCA_965227525.1. Classification (GTDB taxonomy): domain Bacteria; phylum Bacteroidota; class Bacteroidia; order Cytophagales; family Cyclobacteriaceae; genus Fulvivirga. Next base: position 2,173,206 of record OZ245762.1, read on the forward strand.
AGCAAATCAATTAGTTCAACGAAACCAGGCTCAATAATAATCTTTCACGATAATATTAAAGCCGAGAAAAATGTAAGGTATGCATTGCCACGATATATTGAGCACTTTAAAAATCTGGGATACAGTTTTCAAACCTTATGAGTACAGTAGCCTTAGTATTGGTTATCGTTTGTGGTCTTACAATTTGTGTAGATGTACTGTTGATTTATTTTTTAGTATTTCAATTTAAAACCTATAATCAAACACCAAAGAGCCTTCCCAAAGTCAGTATCCTGGTTGCTGCGAGAAATGAAGAAAATAATATTTACCGGTGTTTAAAGAGTTTAGTTGAGCTGGATTACCCAAAAGAAAAACTTGAAATATTGGTTGGGGATGATCAATCTACTGACAATACCTATTCGATTGTTGAAAATCTTATAGCGCAGAACCCTCAAATAAAACTTTTTAGAATACTGCACGACATAGGGTTGGCTAAAGGCAAAGCCAACGTATTGGCACATCTGGCAAAAGAAGCGGTTGGGGATGTTTATTTTATAACTGATGCTGATATTGAAGTGCCACAGTCGTGGATCTATGGAATGCTTAGCGGGCTAGTATCGGAAACTGGGATTGTCAATGGTTTTACAAAAGTAAGTGGTCACACCTGGCAAAATATAGACTGGACGTTTGCATTGGGTATGATGAAAACTTTACATGATGCCGGCAAACCAGTAACAGCCATGGGTAATAACATGCTTATTACAAGAGAAGCATATGAGGCAGTGGGTGGTTATGAGTCCATTCCATTTTCAATCACAGAGGATTTCGAGCTATTTAAGCAAGTTGATGCCCGCGGGTTTAAAACTGTGCAACTTCTACAGCAAAATGTGGTAGCCAAAACTCAACCACAACAAAGCTTTCAAAGACTTCTTCAACAACGTAAAAGATGGATGAGAGGTGCCGTCCAGCTGCCAAAATTAATAGTAAGTATTTTAGTTATTCAGGCAGTATATTACCCGGCAGTTATAGCATTGCTTTCTATATCACCCGAATGCGGCTCAATGGTGTTTGCTTCAAAAATGCTGATACAGACCATATTTATTTTATTGGTTGCCATTAAGCTTAGAATGAAACTATCATTCGTACAGGTTCTGTTGTTTGAGTTTTACTCAGCCGCTATTGCCATTTCCTCAGGTCTTTTTTATTTATTGCCGTTCAAAATCTACTGGAAGGGAAGGAAATACTAACTTTGAGAAGCTGAATTGTGACAATTAATATAATTCTAATTATAAGAGCCAATGACAGAATTTATAGATAGCCATGCGCACATATACCTGGATAAATTTAAAGATGATATCGATGAGGTGTTGCAAAAGGCTTTTGATAAAGGGGTGAATAAAATATTTATGCCCAATATCGACCATACCTCAATAGATGATATGTTGGAGCTTGAAAATAAATATCCTGACCATTGTTTTCCAATGATGGGTCTTCACCCATGCTCAGTGAATAAGAATTTCGAAAAAGAACTTTATCTTGTAGAAGAATGGCTCAATAAAAGAGCTTTTGCTGCTGTGGGTGAGATTGGCACTGATTTGTATTGGGATAAGTCATTTTGGGAGCAACAAAAGGAAGCCTTTAATATTCAGGTAGGCTGGGCCAAAGAAAAAAACCTTCCAGTAGTAATACATTGTAGAGATTCCATTGATGAAACAATTGATTTGGTTGAACAATTAAAGGACGATTCACTGAAGGGCGTATTCCACTGTTTTACAGGAAGTGTTGAGCAGGCAAAAAGAATAGAAGAACTAGGATTTTATTTAGGCCTGGGAGGCGTAAGTACTTTTAAAAATGGCGGAATGGATAAAGTAATTCCTGATTTGGCTATGGACAAAATTGTGCTTGAAACAGACAGCCCATATTTAGCTCCGGCTCCAAATAGAGGTAAGCGAAACGAGCCCTCTTATATTCCTGATATTGCAAAGAAAATAGCTACTTACAAACAAATAGGTTTAGACGAAGTGGCAGATAAAACTTCAGAAAATAGCCTTAAACTTTTCAATAGATGAAGTATAAAAAGGACCACATAATCACCTCTGCGGTTCAGGCTCCAGAGTCTTCAGTTTTAATCATTTACACAGGCGGTACATTAGGTATGGTGCACGATGCATCCGGAACACTGGTACCGTTTGATTTTGCTTCAATATTAGACCATGTGCCTTCTTTGAGGCAACTACAGATAAATCTTACAGTAATTGCGTTCGAAAACCCGATTGATTCATCAGATTTGAATCCCGACAACTGGGTTGAAATAGGCAATATTATTAAAGACAACTACAACGACTTTGATGGGTTTGTGGTATTGCATGGTACTGATACCATGGCCTTTACAGCATCAGCCATGAGTTTTATGCTTCAGGAGCTTAACAAACCAGTTATTTTTACCGGGGCGCAACTACCCATTTCTTCTTTGAGGTCTGATGCACGTGAAAATTTAATCACAGCGCTGGAAATTGCGTCTTCAAAAAGTGAAATCATCATACCTGAGGTTTGTGTCTATTTCGATTATGTACTTTTAAGAGGAAATAGATCTAAAAAGGTTGAAAGCCTACATTTTGATGCTTTTGAATCAGAAAACTATCCTGTACTGGCCGAGTCTGGAGTAGTCATTAACTATAATCATGCGGTTATTTCAAAGCCGCAACTTGAAACGAAGCCTTTAATATTCCACGAGCGGTTTGATAGGAACGTAGCGATTCTTAAACTTTACCCTGGCATTACACAGAACGCTGTGGATGCGGTATTGTCAATACCTGGGTTGCGCGGTGTGATAATGGAAACATTTGGGGCTGGTAATGCACCAACCTCCAATTGGTTTATTGAAGCACTGAGCATGGCGAGAGATAAAGGAATTATAATAATTAATGTCTCTCAATGTGCAGGGGGCAGGGTTATACAAGGCAGGTATGGCACGAGCCGTCAGTTGGGTGGTTTAGGAGTGATTGAAGGAGCAGACCTTACTTTTGAGGCCGCTTTAACCAAGTTAATGATGATACTGGGTGAAGAACATGATTTTGAAGAGATTAGAAATAGATTTATAACTCCGATATGTGGAGAACTCACTTTGGCATAGCGCTTATTAAATTTATTTTATGCTTGCATAAAGTGTTTTTTATTGATTTATTTGTGCTTCCTGTGAGGCAAAGGCTTTACAAAGGAGAGGTGACCGAGTGGTCGAAGGTGCTCGCCTGGAAAGTGAGTGTGCCCCAAAAGGGTACCGGGGGTTCGAATCCCTTCCTCTCCGCGCGTAGTGAGTGGAATGAAAAGGTTGGAAATAACGCGAAATCGTTGTCTGTCAATAGACAGACCTTCCACTCCTGATAACGAACTTGAAACTTTTACTTAATTTTAAACTATAATTTAAACCGAAACAGTCTCAACTAAGAGAAATACTTAAAACTTGAATTATGAAAAAACTATTTACATTATTGGCGTTAGTAGGGGTGCTTACCCTAAGTTTTCAGTCTAAGGCTCAAGATAGCACAGCTATGGACAGCGATACATCAGCAATGGCTGAAGACACAGCTGCAGTTGACGTACAGCCAGCAGTAGTTGAAGACCCTGAGCCGGTTGAAGAAGAACCAATCGTTGAAGAGGATGCTTCTTTTCACCAAATAGTAAAAGATAAGTTTATTGAAGGTGATGTTACCTTTATGACACCAGTACTTATTTGTTTGATTATTGGTCTTGCTATTTCAATTGAGAGAATCATTACATTAAACCTTGCGACTACTAATACAGATAAGCTTTTAGCAAATGTTGAAGATGCACTGGCAAACGGTGGTGTTGAGGCTGCTAAAGAAGTTACAAAAGGTACTAGAGGCCCTGTAGCGTCTATCTTTACTCAAGGTCTCATGCGTATGTCTGAAGGTATCGAAATGGTTGAAAAATCGATCATTGCTTACGGATCAGTAGAAATGGGTAGACTTGAAAAAGGACTTGTATGGGTATCACTTTTCGTTGCTCTTGCTCCAATGCTTGGTTTCATGGGTACTGTAATTGGTATGATTGGTGCATTCGATGCAATCGAGGCAGCTGGTGATATCTCTCCTCAGATTGTTGCAAACGGTATTAAAGTAGCACTTTTAACAACTGTTGCTGGTCTTATCGTAGGTATCATTCTGCAAGTATTCTACAACTACCTAGTATCAAAAATTGACTCTCTTGTAAACCAGATGGAAGATGCTTCTATCACATTGGTTGACTTACTTGTTAAGCACAAGCTTGCTGGCAAAGCTTAATTTTGTGTCTTTTTGACACCAAGTGAATTATATAGGAGAAATTAAAAATTTAAGATATGGAATCATTTATAGATATTGCGCTTTGGGTTGCCATGGGAATGGTGGTTTTCGCGGCACTTGCTTCGATAGTCATGCCAATCGTCAACTCACTAAGCCATCCAAAAACATTAATTAAAAGCGGTGTTGGTATCCTCGTACTAGGAGTAGTTTTCCTGGTATGTTGGGGAATTGCAGGGGATGAAGTAAGCCGGAGGTTTGTAGATGCAGGCCTTACAGCTTCAACTTCTAAGCTTTCTGGTGGATTGCTTATGACAATGTATACGTTGTTTGTTATCGCACTTGTAGGAATTGTATTTTCAGAGATTAATAAAGCGTTGAAATAATGGCACGCAAACAGAGAGACGAACCCCAGATTAATTCTAGTTCGATGGCAGATATTGCCTTCCTGCTTCTGATATTCTTTCTGGTGACCACAACAATTGCAAACGATAGAGGTCTTAGCTTGCAGCTGCCTCCAGATCCGGATGATATTGAACAAACGGATATTAAAATTCCTGAAAGAAACCTTTTTAAAATCCAGATCAACTCTGCTGACAAAATGTTGGTAGAAGGAGATCCATTTGAAAAGAGTACAGATGAACTACGAGAGATGATTAAAGAATTTGTGACCAACAATGGCAGAGATCCTGAATCATCTGATAGTTGGAAGGAAGCTATTGTTTCTTTGAAAACAGACCGTGGTACTACTCAGGAAAAATTTATTGAAGTGTTAGACGCCATTCAGGGTGCTTACTATGATTTGTACGGACAAAGAATAGGAGTATCTAATGAAAGATGGAGAGAAATCGCCAACGATCTTACTGACCCTGAGCACAAAAGGTTATATGATGAAGGTAGAGGAAAATCGGCAGACGGTTTACTATACCCAATGAACCTGTCTATCGCTGAACCAACTAAAATAGGAGGATAAAGAATGTCTAAGTTTAAGAAAAAAGCGAATACTAAACAGGAAATTCCAACTTCAGCTTTGCCTGATATTATCTTCATGCTATTGTTCTTTTTTATGGTGACAACCGTATTAAGGGAGGTTACGATAAATGTGAAACAGCGTATTCCTGATGCGACTCAATTGAGAAAACTACAGCGTAAATCTTTAGTAAGCTATCTATACATAGGTGAGCCAAAAAAGGTAGAGCAGTGGGGTTCTGAGCCTCGTATACAGGCCAACGATGTGTTTATTGAGCCTAAAGATGTAACTCTTTGGGTGACGCAGGAGAAGGATAAGTTGGATGAAGTAGAAAGAGATCAAATTACCATTGCTATGAAAGTGGACAGAGAAGCGCAACGTGGGTTGGTTTCTGATGTAGAACTTGAGTTAAGAAAGGCGAATGCCAGAAAACTGCTCTACACCACACTTCAAGAGATGGATCAGTAAAATATAGTAATGTAAAAAGTTTAAAGGGCTATCTGGATACCAGTAGCCCTTTTTTTATGAGCTTATGGAACTAAATGATAAGAAGGTAATTAATGGTTGGTGCATGTATGACTGGGCCAACTCAGTATATTCACTGGTTATTACATCAGCGATATTTCCAGTATATTATGATGCTGTGACCACAACGAAAGCCAACGGAGACATTGTTGACTTCTTTGGTTTACAAGTGGTTAATTCCGTACTCTATTCATACTCATTATCTTTTTCATTTCTTTTTGTTGCTGCGATTCTACCGCTTTTGTCAGGCATAGCTGACTATAGTGGAAAGAAAAAGTTCTTCATGAAATTGTTTATGTACCTTGGCTCGTTTTCATGCCTGGGACTGTATTTTTTTGATGGAAACTCTATCGAATGGGGGATTATTTGTTCAGTGTTGGCAAGCATTGGGTATTCAGGAAGTTTAGTATTTTATGATGCATTCCTACCTGAGATCACAAGCATCGACAAGTTTGACAAAGTAAGTGCCAAGGGTTATGCATTGGGGTATATTGGAAGTGTTATACTATTGGTTGTTAACCTTGCAATGATTTTACAATATGAAACTTTCGGTTTTGCTTCAGAAGGTGATGCTACTCGTTTTGCTTTTTTGATGGTAGGTGTTTGGTGGATGCTATTTTCACAAATATCATTCATGAGGTTAAAAGACAATGTATATAATCGCAAAGTAGATGGAAATGTACTTACTGAAGGATATAAGGAATTGAGTAAGGTATATAAAAGTCTCAAAAGCCTTAAAGTAATGAAGCTATTCCTTCTTGCCTTTTTTTTCTACAATATGGGTGTACAGACGATCATGTATTTGGCCACTTTGTTTGGATCAAAAGAGCTTAAACTGGAAAGCGATCAATTAATATTAACAATTCTCATCATTCAGATAGTGGCTGTTGGCGGAGCTTTTTTGTTCGCTTACCTGTCTAAGGTAAAGGGAAACAAATTTTCTCTACAAGTCATGGTGTTAATTTGGATCGGTATCTGCTTAGGAGCTTACTTTGTTTACAATGCCTATGAGTTTTATGTACTGGCACTTATTGTTGGTATGGTTATGGGCGGAATTCAATCTCTGTCTCGGGCGACTTTTGCTAAACTTATACCTGAAGGAAGCATTGATCATGCTTCATTTTTTAGCTTTTACGATGTGACTTACAATGTATCCATTGTAATGGGCACCTTTTCTTATGGTATTATTGAACAAATTACAGGAAGCATGAGAAACAGTGCACTTGCACTCATGCTATTTTTTATGGTTGGCATGGGCTTTTTATTATTAGCTAAAATTCCATTGCGTTCAGGGTTTCGTAAACCTTCCAGCACTTAGTTAAAAAGAATGTCTTTATAGATATAGCCGATACCAAGTAAGGCAACGCTTAAATATACAATAGTTGTAGGAAGTCCTATTTTGATAAAATCTTTAAAATTATAGCCGCCAGGACCGTATATTATCAAATTGGTTTGATAGCCAATAGGAGTAAGAAATGCGGCTGAAGCTGAAAATGCTATCCCCAGAAATAAGGGTGCTCCATCAATACCAATACTGGAACTTAAAGCCAAAGCTAGTGGAAAGGCAATCGCGACAGCCCCAACATTAGTAATAAATGAGGTAAGCATAGTAGTGATTATCATTAGGCCAGCAAGTATAATTATTGGTGGTTGATCATGCAGAATGAGCAATGTATATTTTGCCAATAAGTCTGCAGTCCCTGTTTTGGTTATTGCTTCACCTAGAGCAAGCGACAAGACAAGTATAACTACCAGGTTCATATCCAGGTCTCGCTTAACGTTTTTAAGCGTAATTAGCTTCATGATAACCATTGAGGCAAAAATTAATAGAAGCGACACAAATAGACTAAAGATTTGTGTGACCAACAGTGTTATTACAACCGTAACTAAAGCCATAAATTTGTATTGGTTGTGTTTGGTTGTTTTTACCTCTTTATCCTCTCCTGAAATTACATATAAATCCTTATAGAGATCGACCCTATTTTTAAACTCCATTCCTACATACATAAGAAGCACATCTCCAGCTTTGATTTTAATCCTGCCAATTTTACCACTCAACTTTTCTCCATTTCGATGAATTGCGACCACGGCAGCATCATACCTCTCTCGAAAGTTAGATTCTTTTATGCTTTTTCCGATAAGACTCGAATTGGCACTTATTACGGCTTCAACAACTTGCACTTTTTCATTTGCTGAAGGAGCTAGATTGGCTGGTAACTCTACACCAATATCAGTTATTGTTAAATCTACTATTGTATCTGTATTGCCAGCAAAAATTAGAATGTCATTGGCTTGAATGATTTCCTTAGGGTTTACTGGAGAAATAACTTTATCATTTCTTATGATTTCGACAAGATACACTCCACTTAAGTTTCTCAAACCACCTTGAACTACGGTTTTTCCAACAAGTGGGGAATTTTCACTTAATCGCTTTTCAATAAGGTACTCTCGTTTATTCTCCTCAAATTTCTCGATGACATCGCGTTTGTTAGGGAGTAGCATGTTACTAAATAAAATCAAAAATAAAAGACTTATTACCAATACGCATGTGCCTATTACAAGCAGATCTATAGAGTCAATTGTTGTAAGCTTATTTTCAATTAAAAAACCATTTAGCACGAGTGTCGTAGATGTTCCAATAACGGTAAGCATACCTCCAATAATAGTTGCAAAAGATAAAGGTATAAGCAGCTTTGAAGGAGAAATGTTATTTCTTTTACCCCAGTTAAAAACATATGGAGTCATTAAAACAACAACCGGAGTATTATTTACTACAGAAGATAGTAGGGCAACCTTGGCCATCATTGAAGCGATAAATGATTTGTAGGTTTTAGGTTTGCCGAATACCCGATCTAGAAAAATTTCAATATTAAAATTACTTCTTATACCTGCTGTGATAAGTATCAATAAAACAATACTTGCAATGGATTGGTTGGAGAATCCTTCGAGTACATCCTTGGGCATTAATATGCCTGGAATTACAAGTAATAGAATGGCTATCAAGAAACATACAGGTGGCTTCAGTAACTCCTTATAAATGGAGAAGAATAGTATGATTACCACGCCAATCACATAATACGGATGATATACTGCTGGAATAAAATTCATTAATGATTAATTAATAGATTTGCCCAAACATAAGCCATGGAAGCTCTAAATCTGCCACAAATAAATTGCAATATCAGAAAAAATGGTGCGAATGTTGAAGTTTTTGACATCATTAGAAAAAAATATATCATTCTTACCCCTGAGGAGTGGGTGAGGCAACATTTTATTCATTACCTGATTTACTCATTAGATTATCCAAAGGCCTTGTTTAGGGTAGAATCAGGGTTGCAGTATAATAAAATGCAGAAAAGGTCCGATATCATTGTTTTTGATAGAGAGATGAAACCGTTTTTATTGGTAGAGTGTAAGTCTTTTAAGGTAGCCATTGATCAAAAAGGATTTAATCAAATCGGTGTCTATAATTCAAAAATAAATGCTAAATATCTTGTATTAACCAACGGTCTCAAGCACTATTGTTGTACTCAGGAAGAGGAAGGATTTAAATTTTTAAGTGAAATACCTGCCTTTAAAAAATAAAGGCTATTCTCATTTCGAGAATAGCCCTTTTACTATTTTTCAAAAATTACAAATACTTTTCTACACCCACATAAGGTAGGTCAAATGCTTCTGCTACCGCTTTATATACGATCTCTCCATTGATGATATTAAGACCTAACCTTAGTTCTTTATTATCTGCACAAGCCTGCTTCCACCCTTTGTTTGCTAACTGAATTGCATAAGGTAAAGTAGCATTGGTAAGTGCAAGGGTTGACGTATAAGGTACTGCACCAGGCATGTTGGCAACACAATAGTGTACAACATCGTCTATAATATATGTCGGATCCTGGTGTGTTGTAGGTTCACATGTTTCTATACAACCGCCCTGGTCGACTGCTACATCTACTAAAACCGTACCAGGCTGCATATCTTTTAGCATATCTCTGGTTATTAGGTTAGGAGCTTTTGCACCAGGTATAAGTACGGCACCAATAATCAAATCATGAGTCCCAATAAGTTCTCTTATGTTGTATTCGTTAGACATAAAAGTATTTACGTTAGCAGGCATTACATCGTCTAAATATCTTAGACGTGGCAGGTTGAGGTCCATTATTGTAACATCGGCACCCATACCAGCAGCCATTTTAGCCGCATTAGTACCTACAACACCACCACCTAAAATCAACACTTTTGCAGGTCTCACTCCCGGTACACCCCCTAAAAGTATCCCGCGACCTTTTAATGGTTTCTCCAGGTATTTTGCACCTTCCTGTACAGACATTCTCCCTGCTACCTCTGACATAGGGACTAATAGAGGAAGGCCTCCGCCTTCTTTCTCAACAGTTTCATAGGCAAGGCAAATTGACTTGCTTTCGATCATTGCCTTTGTCAAAGGCTCGTAGGAGGCAAAGTGAAAATAAGTGAATACTAACTGATCTTCTTTGATCAATTTGTACTCAGCCTCGATTGGCTCTTTCACTTTCATTATCATTTCAGCAATGTCGTAGACCTCTTCTATAGTAGAAAGGGTTGTAGCACCTGCAGTTTCATATTCCTCATCTACAAAGCCGCTACCAACACCTGCTGTAGCTTGTATATAGACTGTATGACCTCTTTTGATTAATTCTTGAGCACCTGCCGGAGTAAGTGCCACTCTGTTTTCGTTGTTTTTTATTTCCTTGGGAACTCCAATAATCATGATAATTGTACTTTAATAAGGGCTACAAATATAATAAGTCCACTCACATTACCTTATTAAGATCAGTAAAATTCTGGATGTAAGAATATTACCACGAAAATGATCAGGTAAAAATTTAATTTTGTGATTTGACAAATTACAAGCTAAAAGTTTGTGCTTATGATGAACCTAAATATCGTGTACTGAATATTGCCTATATTGCCCAATAGGGCAGTTTATGTATTTTCTTTAATTTGAATCCTTGGGCTTTTTGCCTATTTTTGTTACCCTTCACGAAAAGTGAGTCAAAGGTTAGTTCATTTAAATCTTAAGAAGTTTGAGTACTACAAAAACTGCAAATAAAACCAAAAAAGCCGTTGAAATTCTAAGCGATTACCGTTTGGCATGTGAGAGTAGAGAGGCAAGTATTTTAGGTCGCAAAGAGGTCTTCATGGGTAAGGCGAAATTTGGCATATTTGGTGATGGCAAAGAAGTTGCTCAAATAGCAATGGCTAAGGTTTTTCAAAAAGGAGACTTTAGGTCAGGTTACTACAGAGACCAAACATTCATGTTTGCCATTGGAGAACTAACGATTCAACAATATTTTGCCCAGCTTTACGCCCATACAGACATTCATGCTGAACCTGCTAGTGCTGGTAGGCTGATGAATGGTCATTTTGGTACTCGTACTTTAGATGATGAGGGAAACTTAAAAGATATTGTTAACCTAAAGAATAGTAGTTCAGATGTTTCTCCAACAGCTTCTCAAATGCCTAGATTAGTAGGCTTGGGTTATGCTTCGAAACTCTTCCGCCAGAATAAAGATTTAAAATCATATAAAAATCTTTCAAAAAACGGTAACGAAATAGCGTTTGGTACCATAGGTAACGCCTCTACCTCAGAGGGTATGTTTTACGAGTCGATAAATGCGGCAGGCGTTTTGCAAATACCGATGTTAGTATCAGTATGGGATGATGCCTACGGTATATCAGTGCCACAGGAATACCACACAACAAAGGGGAGTATTTCAGAAGTCCTTTCCGGATTTCAGAGATCAAATGATCAGCAAGGATTTGAAATAATTAAGGTTAATGGTTGGGACTATGATGCCTTAGTAAAGGCTTACCAAAAAGCAGCAAAGATTTCTCGTGAAGAACATGTTCCGACTTTGGTACATGTTGTAGAAATGACTCAGCCACAAGGTCACTCTACATCCGGTTCTCATGAGCGATATAAATCCAAAGATCGATTGGAATGGGAGCAGGAGTTTGACTGCATAAAAAAGTTAAGAGAATTTATATTAAGTCAAGAATACGCTACAGTTGAGGAACTGGATCAAATTGAAAACGAGGCAAAAACAACAGCAAAAACAGCAAAAACAGCTGCCTGGAATGCTTTTAATAACTCCTTTAAATCTGATGAAAAAGAAGCCTTGCAACTGTTGGATGAGGCTGCAGAAAACTCTCCTAATGCCGATGAATTACTAGCCATCAGAAAGTCTTTGACAGATGCTGTAAATCCGATAAGACTGGATGCGATTAAGGCAGTGAAAAAAGCCTTATATGCTATGCGAAATGAGAACTCAGATTCTCGTGAAGCATTGAAGGGCTTTGTTCACAGGGTAATGCAAGAAAATTATAAACGGTTTAGCGACCATTTATACAGTGAGTCTAGTGAGTCTGCTTTGAAGGTAGAAGTAATAGATCCTATTTTCGATGAAAAGGAAAAATCTGTTGATGGTCGGGAAGTACTACAAGCCTGTTTTGATGCTGCGCTCACACGTGACCCCAGAGTATTTGCATTTGGTGAAGATGTTGGCAAAATAGGGGATGTAAATCAGGCATTTGCAGGACTTCAGGAGAAACATGGTGAACTTAGAGTTACCGATACAGGTATTAGAGAGTGTACCATTATTGGTCAGGGAATTGGCGCTGCCTTACGTGGTTTAAGGCCGATTGCTGAAATTCAATACCTTGATTATTTGTTATATGCAATTCAAATCTTGTCTGACGATTTAGCCACATTACAGTATAGAACTCGAGGGGGACAAAAAGCACCGTTAATTATAAGAACAAGGGGGCATAGACTTGAAGGCGTTTGGCATTCAGGATCTCCTATGGGTATGATATTAAATAGCATCAGAGGTATTTATGTTTTGACCCCAAGAAATATGACGCAGGCTGCCGGATTTTATAACACCATGCTGAAATCTGATGATCCTGCACTGATTATTGAGTGTTTGAATGGATACAGGTTAAAAGAGCAAATACCTCAAAATGTTGGTGAGTTTACTGTACCACTTGGTGTCCCTGAAATTATTAGAGAAGGTGAGGATATAACGGTTGTAACTTATGGCTCCATGTGTAGAGTTGTGATGGATGCAGCTGAACATCTTGCAGCAGTAGGGATATCTTTGGAGGTGATTGATGTACAATCACTGTTGCCATTTGATATCCACCACAGCATCGTAGAGTCGTTGAAAAAAACAAATCGAGTTGTTTTTGCTGATGAAGATGTGCCTGGAGGAGCTTCAGCTTTTATGATGCAAAAAGTGCTGGAAGAACAAAATGGCTATAAATACCTGGACTCTAAACCAATTACAATTGCTGCAAAAGAGCATAGACCAGCATATGCATCAGATGGGGACTATTTTTCAAAGCCTAATCCGGAAGATGTTTTTGAAAAAATATATGCTTTAATGGCAGAATCGAACCCAGAAAGGTTTCCTGATATATTTTAGTTAGCTTGAATTTCGCGTAAGGTAAATTCTTTTGTTTCTATAAAGTTGCTGTAGTTACCTGCACGATCAATGATTCGCATCCGCAACTTTAAAGTTTCATTTTCAAAAAATGCCAAAAAGAATCTCGACTGCATGTTATAGGTAATAGTGCCCTCTTTGGGATTATTTTTGTCCGTATCTGATTGGATTAATGGAAATCGACCATCAAATGTCACGCTACAATCAAATTCTTCTCTAAAGTCAAATTTTTCGAAAGAACCATTTCTTTTTATCATGAAATCAACAAAAAAATTGTTGTGTCTTGGGTTAAATTGAAAATACACAGTATCCTGTAGTCTTGTGGTATCATTTATAAACAATTCTGGCACAGTAGTCCATCTGGTGCATGTGAATGGTTCAACAAAAGGGGGGAGAGAATCAATTGTGGCTCTATCTGCAAGTGTCATAAGATCATCGGAACTTACAGGACCAGCAGAAAAGTTTATAATTTGACCAGTTTTATTATTAAAATAATTTTGAGCATTGTATGGTGCAAATTGCTCATCTGGTGATAGCCCCAGGTCTCCCTCGCCATCTTCAAAATCTATTATTACCTGTAGCGTATCTGGCTCATTGTTTCCTCCAATCTCAAAAAAATGTACCCCTTCACCCCTTAATTTAATTTGTGGCTTTGATGGAAATTGAGGGTCATTTATACAAGAAGACAAAACCATTCCAGTGATTAACAATAATAAAGTACTTATCTTCATCCTCGAATTAAATTGACGTTTGTAAGCCATAAATAAACTAACGGTTGACTTCTTTTAAAAGTTTTAAGCAAAAATTATTCCGGTTGCATGCAAGTAGCTTTGAAGACACTGCGCTTCAGGTTTTTAAATACCAAGCTAACCATAATAATGTATATAAAGAATACCTAGCCAATCTTGATATAAAAGTGAATAACGTGAATTCATGTACAGAAATTCCTTTTATGCCAATATCTTTTTTCAAACATAGAAAAATAAAAACTGAGCTATGGGATGAGGAAATTTTATTTAAGAGTAGTGGTACCACAGATCAAGTAAAAAGTGGACACTACGTTAAGGATTTGTCTTTTTATAAGGAAAATACACAACATATCTTCAAAAGCGTCTATGGTGACCCTTCTCAATATAATTTTCTGGCATTGTTGCCATCATACCTGGAACGACAAGATTCATCTCTCATATATATGGTCGATGAGTTGATTAAGAATGGAAAGGAATCGTCAGGTTATTATTTAAATAACCTTGAAGAGCTGGTTGACCAAATCGAGCGGCTCCAGGAAAAAAAAGAAAAAATATTCATCATAGGTGTGTCGTTTGCCTTGTTGGAGTTAGCGGAAAATTTTCAATTGAATTTGAAAGGGGCTATTGTAATGGAAACCGGTGGTATGAAAGGGAGGAGAAAGGAAGTTGTAAGATCTGAATTACATCAGATTTTATGCCGAGCTTTTAAAGTCGATCAGATTCATTCTGAATATGGAATGACCGAATTACTGTCGCAAGCTTATGCTGTTAATAGCGGAGTATTTTATCCTCCCAATTGGATGCGAGTATATAGCCGAGATTTAAATGATCCTTTTGAGATAAAATTTCAGCAAATTGGTGGGTTAAATATTATAGATTTGGCTAATATTGATAGTTGCAGTTTTATTGAAACTCAGGATATGGGTAGTGTTTATGCCGATGGAGGCTTTGAAGTCTTAGGCAGAATAGATAATTCAGAAATTCGTGGCTGTAACCTTTTGGTTTCCAATATGTAAGAAATGAAGCTTTGAACTAATTCAAATAAGCTTTGTTTATAATGGTAACTTTAATAATTTTGTATATATTGTTGGCAAATAAAAACCACTAAGTAATGAAAGTTAAGATCGCAGTTTTCCTTTTGGTATTGTTTGGTCTCTCAGCATGTAGCCAGTATACATGCCCTACTTACGCAAAAAAGGACGTAAAGAAAGAAGTATCTGAGGATAAACAGAGAATGTAACTGCTATTTGCTTTCGCATCTTTAGCTTCTATAGATTTTTATCTATATCACTTTCTGTAATTTCATTTCCACCTAATATTATAAGTCGCTCGACAACATTTCGTAGCTCTCTTATATTACCTGACCAGTCATATTTTTGCAATTTCTGAATTGCTCCTTTCGAAATGGTTTTTGGTTTAGTACCATACTCTGCCGCGATGTCTTGTAGAAATTTTTCGACAAGCAGTGGTATATCATCCAATCGTTGATTTAGTGCAGGAACTTTGATCACGATTACACTTAGTCTGTGATAAAGGTCTTCTCTAAACTTTTTTTCTGCGATTGCCTTCTTTAAGTCTTTATTGGTAGCCGCAACAACTCTAACATTAACTTTTATTTCTTTATCACCACCAACGCGTGATATTTTATTTTCCTGTAAGGCCCTCAAAACTTTGGCCTGTGCAGAAAGGCTCATATCACCGATTTCGTCCAAAAATAATGTCCCAGCATTTGCCTGCTCAAATTTTCCTATTCTTTGTTTTACAGCTGAAGTAAATGATCCTTTTTCGTGTCCAAATAATTCGCTTTCAATGAGTTCTGAAGGTATTGCTGCACAGTTAACTTCAACCAATGGGCCTTTAGATCGATTGCTTTTCTCATGTAGCCAACGAGCGACCAATTCTTTTCCTGTACCGTTTTCACCAGTAATTAAAACCCGTGCTTCTGTAGGGGCTACTTTTTCGATCGTCTCCTTTACATCAATAATACCTTTAGACTCACCAACAATATCATATTTTTTAGAAACTTTTTTCTTGAGCACTTTCGTTTCCTGCACAAGGTTGGACTTTTCCATCGCGTTGCGCATTGTAACCAAAAGTCTGTTTAGATCAGGCGGCTTCTGAATAAAGTCATAAGCTCCTTTTTTCGTAGCTTCAACAGCCGTTTCAATAGTGCCATGCGCACTGATCATAACAAAGGGAGTGTCAATACCTTCTTCAATAGATTTATCAAGCACCTCAAGACCATCCATTTTTGGCATTTTAATATCGCATAAGGCGGCATCAAATTTTTCCTTGGTAAGTAGCTTTAAGCCTTCTTCGCCATTTTTCGCTTCTTCAACCTCATATTTCTCGTATTCAAGTATTTCACGAAGTGTGTCACGAATACTTTGCTCATCATCTATAATCAGGATTTTCGGCATAATTTTAACTTTCTTTTCTCAATTATAATCAAAAGTAATGCCTATCTGTATAGGCTTAGAAAATAAAAAAATATGCAAGCCTGTAAGCCGGGTTCTGTCCCACGCCCAAAGGCGTGGCCCTTATCATTTATCTAGCCCTAACATCGCTATTAGGATCAATCAACCTACCCATCCCGCCAATTGTTCTAAAACAATATACTAACGAGCAGCTAGTTGTTGAACTATTTCCGAAGAACTAGTTATACAACGAGCGGGACTTATTTGGTTTTTCAGCTCGTAAGGTTTACCATGCCTCTGACGTCACCGGCAGAGCGGTGAGCTCTTACCTCACCTTTTCACCTTTTCCCTAATGGTAAACCGTCAGGGTAGTTTGTTTTCTGTGGCACTATCTGTTATCTCTTTCGAGACACCTTCCCGTTAGGAAGTACGATGCTCTATGCTGCCCGGACTTTCCTCCCCGATAACTGATCGGAGCGATAAGGCGGCTTGCAATGCTACAAAGGTAAATAAAAATGCCATGTAGCTTCAACTACATGGCACCTATGACTAAATATTTATTATTAATTAATGTACGTCTTCTCCGGTTAATTTAAATTCATACTCGTCCGCAACGTTGGCCACTTCCTGGATAATTTCTTTGAGTATTTCTTCGGTTGCAGTTTCTACAAAATTGGAAGCTTCAACTCTAATGAAGTCATCTACAATAGCAAATTTAGCATGATTTAGATTGCCGTTTTCGGTTAATAAAGCTTTCAAATCATGGCTATCATTAAATTTGCAAACCTTTGAACTGAATTCAATGCCTAATCGGTCATAGCGTTCAGAATGTTTTAGTGTGCCTAATACTGTTTGAAATCTTTCATCTGGAAGAGGTACTATAATAATTGATGTGCGTACATCATACTCAGAGTATGTCCCATCTATCTCTTCTGCGTACGATTTCATAAAAGCATTTAAATCCATTGGTATGAGTGTTTTAGTGGAATTTTAATTTAGGGAATTTTACTTTTAATAATAAGCAAAATGGAATTTTAATTTATCTCCAAACTCTAAAGTGGGGGCTGGAAGGTGCACCATATTAACCAGGTATACGAGCGTGTTTAGAATTTTAGAGCGGAATTTGTATTCGTTAAAGTCAAAGTCAAGAGCAAAATAGAATTGCCTTTGCGGAGCGAATCCGAGTGATTCACTTTGTTGATCACGAGCTGCAACCATGTTGTTTGCCCCATATCCGATAGCCAAATTCAGCCATTTTGGAAATTTTCCGCTTATCATTTTACTCAGGTCGAATGAAAACCAATATGTCTGCCCGTTATAATCTTTAAATACTTCTTCAAGTAAGCCATTACCTAATAATTCTGGCCGGTTTGAGGGTAGGGAAGTCCTTCGAAATGAAAACTTTGGGTGAATGCGAATTTCTTTCCATTGTTTTTGCTGAAAGTAAAAAAAAGATGCGCCAGCAGTATTTGCAATAATATCAGAATAGGAAGCACCGTAAGCTGCAGAGAAACCATCAAATATTTCAATGGGTGTAAGTACAATAGCACTAAATATTGTGCCCCAAAGAATTGATTTATCTTCTTTTACATTGGCCCAGCGCAAGGCCTGGTATCCGCCTGAACTGAGCTGGAAGGCAGCATAAAAATGTCCAATCTTATCCATTTGTTTCCACTCCCCATGGTCGTTAAAAAAATGAAAAGGCTCCCGTTCAAAATCACTGTACCATAGTTGGTTGAGCCCTACCAATGCACCGGTATATGCTATCCCACTTCCAATAAGTAATGGTTTTAGTCTCCGTGTAGAGTCTGATTGAGCGAAGCTGTTTAAACTGCATATAACTAAAGTCATGCATAGAAGAATCTTATTCACTTTCATCTTCCTCTCTTATGCCCTCACTATTTATTACTGAATTTTCATCATCGTCTTCGCCAGGTTCTGTTTGTTGAAGCCCTTTGTCTCTGCTTTTCTTAAACAAATCTTTAAGCTCATCGAAGCTTTGTGTGTGTATTAAACTAAAGCCGGTGGTGATTGTGTTTTGGTTGTCTTTGTTAGGTGTAATTGGGTTGTAATTTGTCCTATTATACATTTTGACCTTAAACTTTCCATCTTGTGTTAGTAAATACTCCAAAGTCCAATCACCTACAACACTGGAAATGTCGGCTTTATTTTCTTGGTTGGTAAAGCCTCCATCTCGAGTCACTCTAAGACGACCATCAAGGAATGTATATGACAATCTTAGCTGGAAGGTATTGAAAGCTTCCTCATCCAGCTGGCCAAGGTCAACATCTATTTCAAGGTTTTCGTCTACCTGGGTGATCCAATAACTTAATTGGTTAGAGAATAGCTCACTTACACTACTTGTTATGGAGCCGCCAGTATTAAAGGATTGCAATGGTGAGAACTTCCTGAGTACAATGAGGCTAAACACTTGCCTCTTCAATTCTTGTTCATCAATCCTATTTTTAAATGCCAAAAATTCAAATTCGAGATCCTTTACCTCACCATTTGGGAGTAATACATTTCTTGGTAAATTATCAGCAGTGATATCGAAACTTACTGCCGGGGATAGTAAAGGTCCGTCTATATCAAGTAAAACTTTTACAGGATACTTACGTCTCATTTCTAATGACTCCTGATATATAGTATCATTGTCATTTTTTACAACTAGCGGTAATAACGAAGCCAGTTGGTTGTAGGTCGCGTTTATATCTAAAATACCCTCATATGGATCACCATACCATGAAATTTTACTATTTGGGAGAATTTCAAATTCTTTGTTGATAATGTTATAGAGCGTGAAATTGTAACCGCCCTCTTGTATAGCGAAGTCGCCAAACATGTTAAACTCTCCTTTAGTATCTATCTGTAGTTTGATGTCACCTTCGCCACGCCCGCGAATGATGTCACCACGTTTGATGTCAAATATGATTTCTGTGTAAGCATCTTGAGTAATGTCCAGGTCGAAATCGAGTTTTAAGCCCCTTAGATCTACCCGTCCTATTTCCTCTTCCACTTCTATAGTTGTGGTTGTGTCTGTTAAGTTTACAAAGTTGATATACTCTTCTTGCTTTATGCTTTCACTGTCTCCAAGTGGAATAAATATTCGGGTGTCCTTTTCAGTTTTTGCCCTGGCAATAATATTCATGTTTTTGATGGGGCCAATGAAATCCACTCGTCCTGAGCCGATACCTGTACCATAGAAAAGGTCATTTTGTAAGCTAGTTGTATTTAACAACAATAATTGATCAAACGGGCCTCCAATATTGATATAAAAATCCCTGAAATTGTTGTGATTAAGTGTGCCTGCAAGCATTGCAGTTCCATCCAACTGATCTTTTATGTTTACTTCTTCAAAACCAATGGCGGTCTCTTTGAAGTAAAATCCTCCTTCAAAGTCGTAGTCAGTATTGAGGTAGTTTACATGTAATCCAGCGTTATTCAAATTGCCACTTCCTTCAATAATAGGATGGTTGAGATTTCCAGTAATATTGAGCTTACCTGATGCTGTACCTTTTATTTTAGTAAAATAGCTATCAAAAAATGGCTCTATAATTTTGAGTTGAGTGTTGTTAAGGTTAGCAATGAGATTTAGCTTGTTTTCTTGTTTTGGCGTATAAGTGCCTTGAATATCAAGAACTCTTTCATCCAGCCGATTGATAAAAAAATTCATGTCAAACTGATCTGTACTATTATTCCATGTGTTAGAGCCATCAATATTGCCAACCAGAAAATCATCAATTTTTAATTTCTTTACTGATAAGTCGCTCTCTAAAAACAGGTTGTTGTAATAATCCTTAACAATCGCATTACCGTTAACAGTGCCAGATAAGTTTTGGCTGAAAATCGTATTTAGGTTTTCGAGTCTTACATTTTCCATTTTGACAGATAGCAGCTTTTCAGGATCTTTTGACAGATAACCGTTTACCGAGATAAATTGGTTTTCACTAAATATGCTTAGGTTACTTATTGTTATTTCGTCCTGATTGATTCTGATTAAATTCTTATCATTAACAAACCACATTTTATCAAGAATCTGTAAGTCAGATGGCGTGAAATGTATCACGGTTTCATAAGTTAAGAAATCAACTTCACCATAAAGTCGTGCAAAATTATTGTATTTCACTTGGTCGATATCAAATTCGAAATCAATGTGGCGGTTATTCCAAATGCCTTCAAAAATTAAATCACGTGTTTCTATTCCCGATATAATCTGGTTTTCAGAACCGAAATAAGCCATTGCAAGCACACTGGTACTGTCAGCCACTTTGGAAATGTTCACCTGTAAATCATTGGTATAAAACATTTCATTATTAAGCAGTAGCGTATCTGGTTGCGAATTGATTGATAGGATAGAAGTATAACCTCCTGTAAATGAGCCCTCAATTTTTGAGTTTTCTGAGATATAAACCATGGGAGCAAAAAGTTCAAATAGGGGATTAGGATTTTTGAGATTCACCTTATACTGAACAGAGTAATCTTTAATTTCGGTTACATTTTTCTGACTATAATATGCATCCAATGAGTCTTTGTTATTTTGCAAGTTAAGCCTGTATTCTTTGATTAGCTCGAGCAAATCTTTGTAGAGAGTGGTGTAATCAAAAGCACCATTGAACTGGATATCAACAAGGTTTGTATTTACAGACAAGGAGCGAGAATTAAAGTTTTTAAGAGAAGTGATATTCAGAGAGTCTATTTCAAGCTGCTTTTTGCGGTATTTCACTTTCGTTTTTAATAGTTCTGCTCGGCCTACAACGTTATCTATTTCTAATCCACTGGCATTTATATTAACAGTACTGCTAAGAAAAAATGGTTCTTTGGATATATTAAGTGGTTGTAAGTTTACTGTATCTAATTGAGCAGCAACATTGAAAAAATTGATACCTGCTCTCAAATCTATGGAGCCAGTAGTGGTGAGCTTTAAATTGGGATCATTCACTTTTAAAAATCCTTCAAAAAACTCTTTAGTAAATCGAGCATCCGTTTCGATATTTTTATACTCATAGTCGTATAGCTGAATTTTATCAATTCGGCCATTGAGTTTAAAGTCGGCTTTCTCAACAGTAAAACCCGACCCAATAATCTCACCGTTTAAAGAAACACTACCCAGGAAGTCATCTCTGGTATAACCACCCAGATCAAAATCAACTAGCCTGAGGTTTCCACTGTAAACTGATTCGTTAATATCAGGCTTTACTTTTAGGTTAATATCTGATTCAATACGACCATGATCTGTATAGAAATCTCCCTTTGCCACAAAATCGCTGGGAAACCCTAAAAAACTGGCATTGAGTAAAACATCGCTAAATGGAGCCATTCGTCTATAGGTCTTGTCATTTAGGTACTGCCTGAGGTCGGTTACGTGCAGTTCAGAGTTATTTAAATCAAAATCAATAAAAGTTTCTTGAAAATCAGGGAGTCCCGTCATTCTTATTCTTCCAGAAAGTACAGTGCTTTGACCCAACTTTACTGATGCTTCTTTGAAGATAAAAGCCTTTACTTTTCCTTCGAAATACCCATTCAGCTTATATTTATCTTTGTACCGGCTCACCTGCGGTGCAAATAGTGCCAAATCCCTGCTGTTAATAGTAGTATTCTTCAGGTGGGCATCGATTGTTACCTCATTTACAAAATCAGATAAGTCTCTGGTTGAATTGTAATTGAAAATGATAGTATCTGTTATATAACTGTCGCCTACTTCGAGTGATAGCCCTTCAAATCTCATTGATCGCTGAGATAAATGGAAGTTACTTTTAAGACTTTTCAGAGTAAGCCCAGACAGGTATTCTTTAGCTGAAAGGTCTTCGACTTGAACCTCCAAAGTATCAGCCATAGATTTTAATTCATTAAAATTCCCATAAATGTTCTCAATCGAGAAATGTTTATAGTCAAGGCCGCTTCTCATAGATTTGGAGGAGTCGTTTTGATAGTAGGTAAGCACGGCATTTTTTAATTCTACCCTATCAACGGTGAATAACTTGCGGCTTTGTGTTTGCCTTCGGATAGCTCTACGTATCCTTTGAATCAAGGTGTTGATGTTTAAAGAAGAGGTAGTATCGGAGGTGGCTATTTTGGTAAAGTATAATGAAGCATCTGAAACAATGATCTCATCGATGTTTCTATTATTTTTGTCGAGCAAAGCTCTGACATCGAAATTGATGATGGCTTGTTGCGTATAAAAGAGTCTGTTGCCTTCAGGGTCAAGTACCTTGAGACCGGTGACATCCACTTGGTCAAACCAATCAATATCAATACGATCAAGTGTGATATCAAAACCAGTAAATGCAGATAGCTCTTGAGAAAGGTACTTAACTATTTTCGTTTGAATAAACGGAAATTGTATTGCTCCTGCGAGCAATGCAAAAATCAGGAAGATAGATAGTATCAGCCTGAGAATTGCTTTGACAATGCGTTTTTTAATAACTTGCGCCAAATTTGTAAAAAATGAACCCTACTATACTTGCCATAGAATCGTCTTGCGATGAAACTTCCGCAGCTATTATAAAAAATGGCAAAGTACTTAATAATATTATAGCAACGCAATCAGTACACGAAAAATATGGCGGAGTAGTTCCCGAACTCGCCTCACGTGCACATCAGCAAAACATAGTGCCTATAGTAAATGAGGCTCTAAGTAATGCGAATATTATGAAGTCTGAGCTAGATGCGGTGGCCTTTACACAAGGCCCGGGGCTTTTAGGGGCACTTTTGGTAGGGGCATCATATGCAAAGGGATTGGCATTAGGACTTGATATCCCATTGATTGGAGTGAATCACATGCAGGCACATATTTTGGCACATTTTATTGATGATCCTAAGCCTAAATTTCCATTTCTCTGCTTAACTGTGAGTGGTGGCCACACTCAATTGGTTATTGTAAAAGATTATTTGGATATGGAAATAATTGGTGAAACACAGGACGATGCAGTAGGAGAGGCTTTTGACAAATCTGCCAAGTTACTTGATTTGCCATATCCGGGTGGACCTTTAATTGATAAATATGCCAAAGAGGGAAATCCAACAGCATATGAGTTTCCCGACAGTGCCATGCCAGGTCTTAATTTCTCATTTAGTGGAATTAAAACTGCTTTTATGTACTTCTTAAGGGATCAGAAGGAAAAGGATCCCAAGTTTATTGAGAATAATCTCAATGATATTTGTGCAAGCCTACAGCATAGTTTGATACGTATGTTGATGCAAAAGCTGAAAAGGGCAAGTAAAGAAACTAAAATCAATGAGATAGCTATTGCCGGGGGTGTATCAGCAAACAGTGGACTGAGAGCAGCGTTGCACCGATTGGCTGAAGAAAAAGGTTGGAATGTATATAGGCCTGATTTTCAATACTGTACGGACAATGCAGGTATGATTGCTATCGCAGCACATTATCATTATATAAAGCAAAAGTTTGTGCCATTGGATGTAAGCCCCTCTCCACGAATGAAGTTTGGAAATGAAGAATCTGTTTAAGAAAGGAGATAGTAAACAATATACTTTTACCGTGGCTGCACAAGATGTTGCGCGGTTTCATGGTGAGACAGTCCATAACGTATGCTCTACATTTGTTTTAGCCAGAGAAATAGAATGGGCGACAAGATTGTTCGTGCTAGAAATGACAGATGATGATGAAGAAGGTGTTGGCACAATGCTTGATATCAAACACAAGTCACCAGCATTTGTTGGTGAAACTATACTTGTGGAAGCAAAAGTTGAGCGTTTTGAGAACAATGAGCTAATATGTAACTATGCGGCCAAAGTGAAGGATCGTCTAGTCGCAGTAGGACGGACAGGGCAAAAAATTTTGAAAAAAGATAAGATAAAGGAGATATTCTCTACATTTAAGTAATGGCAAAGGAATCACGTTTTTCTGATAATGTACATATAAAGAATCGTAAGGCTCGATATGAATATGAGTTTATCGATACTTATGAGGCGGGTATTGTGCTAAAGGGCACGGAGATAAAATCTATCAGGGAAGGCAAAGTAAACCTGATGGATGGCTATTGCTACTTCAATAAAAAAGAGTTGTATTTGAAAGGGATTCATATATCTCCGTATGACCAAAGTTCTTTTTACAATCACGAATCTACCAGAGAACGCAAGTTGTTATTGCACAAACGTGAGCTTTCTAAGATAAAAACAAAGCTCGATGAGAAGGGCTTGACATTAATACCCAGTCGACTTTATATTAATAAAAGAGGGTTTGCTAAAGTAGAGATCGCCCTTGCTAAGGGTAAAAAGTTGCATGACAAACGTGATAGCATCAAAGAGAAAGATGCTAAACGAGAACTCGATAGGATCAAGTTTTAATATATGGATATTTCTGAAAAAGGGATATGTAGGCTGAGTATTGTACCCGTGCGTATCGAAGGGAATGATCGAGCTGAGATAGTAACTCAACTTTTGTTTGGAGATCACTATGAAGTACTACAAGTAGAGGCTAACTGGCTTAAAATAAAAATTCACTTTGATGGATACGAAGGATGGCTAGATAAGAAACAGCACTATCAGATTTCAGAAGCCTATTATAATCAGATCAATAATTCTGACTATAAGGTATGTACAGATCTTACATCGAGTATCTTATTTAATAGACATCACATTAATATTGTACTTGGGAGCATATTGCCTATTTCTACCAATGAAATCTTTAAGGTTGAGGAGCAGCTGGCTTTCAATGGGGAGGCCAAAAGCTTGAGTCAACGAAGAGATTTTGAGTTTGTGAAACAAATAGCCAGTAAATACCTTAACACTCCTTATCTCTGGGGCGGCAGATCACCATTTGGTATCGACTGTTCAGGCTTTGTGCAAAATGTTTTTAGAATATCAGGTTATAAACTACCCAGAGATGCTTACCAACAGGCAACCTTAGGTGAGGCTGTGGAATCGATCATGCCGGGTGATTTGGCTTTCTTTGCTAAAAACTCAAAAATTGACCATGTGGGCATTTGTCTTGGAGAAGATGAGATCATCCATGCATCAGGTAAGGTGAGAATTGATAAGGTTGGAGAAGATGGTATTACACATGCAAAATCCGGTCAATTGACACACAAACTTCACAGTATCAGGAGAATTCTTAAACATTAATTTACATTGGCTTAATTGCATACATACCTTTTACTATTTATCTTAAATGGATGAATCGCAAGGTATTGGTGTTAAATGCAGATTTTAGTCCGATTTCGGTCTGTACTGTTCAACGTGCCTTCTTACTCACATACCTGAATAAAACCGAGCTGGTCTCTCCCGCCAATGGTTATAAATTACGTTCTGTATCTCAAAGCTTTCCCATGCCGGCTGTAATCAGGTTGCGTAAATATGTAAATGTTCCTTATAAAGGTGTAAACCTGACCAGGCAAAATGTTTTTAAAAGAGACGCGTTTTCTTGCCAATATTGCGGAGCAGTAAAAGATTTAACTCTTGATCACGTTACACCAAGATCAAAAGGAGGGAGGTCTTCCTGGAATAATCTGGTAACTGCCTGTAAGAGGTGCAACACCAAGAAAGGTGACTCTTCACCTCAAGAAGCGGGAGTAAAATTAAAAACTAAGCCATTTAGGCCCTCTTACATTATGTTTTTGCGCGACTTTAGTGGCTTTCATTGTGAAGAATGGGGACCATTTCTGAAGATCAAAGCTAAAGTCGGCTAGCGGTAATCAATTAATTATTTGTAAATTATAGTATGAAGGTATTGATCACTTTCATACTGCTTTCCTTTTCATTGGCAGGGTTTGCCCAGGTTCAATTCGTACACCTAGACATTGATGATGGGCTGTCACAAAACTCTGTGACATCACTTATTCAGGATAGCCAGGGGTTTATGTGGTTTGGAACAGAGCATGGGCTAAACAGGTATGATGGTTATGAATTTAAAAAATATAGCTCGAGATCAGATCAAGGGGGCTTATTAGGTGATCAGATATGGTCAATCTTCGAGGACAGTAATGAGGTGATGTATATTGGAACTGATCAGGGGTTATGTATTTATGACAGGTCTGAAGACAGGTTTTATCCAATTGACTCAGTGGTAAACACTATTGAAAAACCCATCAATGGAGTTGTTGGAAGGATTTATGAAGATGCAGAAAACAATTTATGGTTTGGCACCTGGATTGACGGTATTTATCGACTGGATAGTACAAGGTCTCACTTAAGTCATTTTTCAACTTTTGATGATACAAGAAACACCACTTATGATTATCGAATAAGATCGATAGTTGTAGTTAACAATCTGTTATATGCCAGTACGTGGGGTCATGGCCTACTTCAGTTAAATATAGTTAATGG
The DNA here is from genome assembly GCA_965227525.1 of Fulvivirga sp. Taxonomy (GTDB): domain Bacteria; phylum Bacteroidota; class Bacteroidia; order Cytophagales; family Cyclobacteriaceae; genus Fulvivirga. The sequence continues at coordinate 2,199,909 of OZ245762.1, forward strand.
AGATTATCACTATTTCAATACCAGTAATAGTGGTCTTAAAACGAATGGCACTTCCTTTCTAAATGAATATATAGAATCAGGCTTTTTGTGGCTATCGACCAGGCGGGGAATTCAAAAATTTGATTTAGAGAAACAGACTTTCCATGAAATAGGCAACCCAGTTTTAGATACAATCAGGTTAGGTGGAGAAATTACCAAAATAGGTGATAAAATATGGACTTCAGGTTATGGTAGCGGCTTGTATGTATACAACCCAGAAACCATGAGAGTAGAAACCTATAGGTACACCGAAGGTCTGTCGGGATCTCTTTCTAGTAATTTAGTGATAAACACTCTAGAAGATGACGCAGGCTGCATCTGGGTGGCGACATGGGCCGGTGGGTTAAACAAATATTGCCCTGATTTGAAAAAGTTCAAGTGCTGCGATGAGTTAGAGCTTACTAATATTTTCGGAATCGAAAAATATAATGACAAAGTTATGGTGGGTACATACGGACAAGGTGTTTTTTGGGTGGATGGAGAGCAGTCTAAAAAGGAGCTCATACCTGGTCCTAATAGTTATGTACTGGACCTCGAAAAAGATGCCTGGGGCAATGTGTTAGTAGCATATGACGGTTACGGGATAGGCGTTTACGACCCAAATACGAAATCAATAATAGAGGCCGATTACTACAACAATCAATTACCTACAGGAAGCATTCATGTTATAAGGAAAGGCAAAAATGGTACAGTATGGGTTGGTACGCATGGTGAGGGTTTGTTTGGCTTCCATCAGGACTCAACAGTTTCAACATTTGATACTTCAACCAGCCCTGCGCTTACAAATGATTTCGTTTATGCCATTGAAGAGCTGTCATCAGGTGAGTTGTTGGTAGGCACCTATGGCGGAGGTCTGAATGTGCTAAGCACGGACAAATCTCAGATTCAACAATTTCAAGCTGATGTGGAACCTACTTCTCTGCCATCTAATAATATCTGGGATATTTATGAAGCTCATGATAACACCGTATGGCTGGCAACAAATCAAGGTCTAGCGCAGTGGATTGCGGGCGATGAGTTTAGTGTTATAAACGAGGAAGATGGTGTAGGTAGTGAGTGGATATATTGCATTCTAGAAGACTCATTGCAGAATTTGTGGTTAAGTACCAACGGAGGTATATCAGTCTATAATCGTAAATCAGGTGAAATTAAAAATTATAGCAGCACAGATGGTTTACAGAGTAATGAATTTGATGCTAATGCTAAACTAAAAGACAGTGAAGGGTATTTATATTTTGGGGGTATCAAAGGGGTGAATAGGTTCAGGCCGCGAGATATCAAATCGAACAGAGTTGCCCCAAAAATGGTTTTTACCAATCTCTCAATTAATGGAGAAAGGGTGTCAATTGCAAACGGTGGACCTTTAACTCAAAATATATCGCAACAACCGGTAGTACAACTTACACATAGAGATAATATTGTATCGTTTGATTTTGCCGCTCTGCATTTTCTTAAACCAGAGAACAATCAGTTTAGGTACCGACTCAACGGCTTCAATAAAGAGTGGATCAACTCAGGAGCAAGAAACTTTGCCACATTTACCAATCTGGCTCCTGGTAGTTATACATTAGAAGTGTTGGGCGCAAACAGCGATGGTGTGTGGGCAACTAACCCAGCGACACTTGCCATTGAAGTTCTACCACCACCATGGCGGTCGTGGTGGGCATACCTCATTTATTCAGTAATATTTGTCGGCTTCATTGCCCTCATCATAAGATCTTTTGTAATCAGAGAGCGACTCAAGGCAGAAATCAGATTTGAGCATCTTGAATTAGAGAAAATGCAGGAGATTGATCAGGTTAAAACTCGATTTTTTACCAATATTTCGCATGAGTTTAGAACTCCACTTACGTTGGTGTTATCACCATTAACACAGCTACTTAATGGAGAAAAAAATAAGAGCAAAAAACGTACTTTAAGTATTATTCAGCGTAATGCAAGGCGGTTATTAGGGCTTATTAATGAGCTACTTGATTTGTCGAAGCTGGAAGCTGGTAAGTTGAAGCTAAACGTAGCAAAATCTGATGTGACTTATCTTCTACGTATGATTACAGCATCCTTTAGCTCTTTGGCTGACCATAAGGGCATTGAATTTAAAGTTGAGCTTCCTCCAAACGAAACATTCGTCTATTTTGACAAAGAACAGCTGGAAAAGGTGGTTGTCAACCTGCTCAGTAATGCAATTAAATTTACACCAAATCACGAGGGAGCAGTTAATTTTAAAGCAAGTGTTAGTGATAACAGTTTGACTTTAAAAGTCGAAAACAAAGGAACCACGATCTCAGAATCTGATCAAAAGAAAATATTCAACAGATTTTATCAGGCTAATCAAAATGTAGATTTAGCAGGAACAGGCGTTGGCTTGGCTTTGGTCAAAGAGCTTGTTGATTTACATCATGGAAAGATTTTTCTCACTAGTAAGGAGGGGCTAACATGTTTTACCGTGCAACTACCAGTAGCTCTCAGCGATTATGAAAAAAATGAAATCAGGCCTGATGAGAGTAGTATGACCAACGTGGCGATTAGTGCAGAAACCCAGGCAATAGAAGCTTTGGAAGAGAGGTTGGAAGCTTCTGCAGAAGAGAAACCGGTAATACTAATTGTTGAAGATAACGAAGATATGCGCGCATATCTAGATTTGGAGCTTGGTAATGAATACGTTGTAGAATTAGCTCAAGATGGTTCGGAGGGATTTGAAAAGGCCTCCGATTTTATTCCAGATCTTATCGTGAGCGACTTTATGATGCCTGTAATGGATGGTTTGGCCATGTTACAAAAAGTAAAATACAACCAACAGACAAGTCATATACCCGTAGTCATGCTTACAGCAAAAGCAGACTTTGAAAGCAGGCTATCAGGAATCGAAAAAGGTGCAGATCATTATTTGACAAAGCCTTTTGAAATGAGTGAGTTGAAAATAAGGATAAAAAGTCTGCTTGATCAGCGTGCTCGGGTTAGTGAGCACTATCGCCTTGAGTTTTTATCTGGACCAACGAGCACAGAAAAGATTCTGTCAGCGGACGAACAGTTTCTTAAAAAGCTTACCCAAATCATTGATCAACATCTTTCAGAAAGTCAGTTTAGTGTCGATAAACTAGCAAATGAAATGGCCTTAAGTCGGGTGCAATTACATCGTAAACTGAAAGCAACAATAGGCTGCTCAGCCTCGGAGTTTGTAAGGCAATACCGTTTGAAATTGGCACACCGATACCTTCAGGCTCAAAAGGGAACCGTTTCTGAAATTGCCTATGAAGTTGGGTTCAATAACCTCTCATACTTTGCCAAGTGCTTTAAAGAAACATACAAAGTCAACCCATCAGAATTAGTGAAATAAGCCTTATGTAACATTTCTGTTAACCTTTGAAACAGTAGTGTTAGCTCTTGATAGGGAGCCTATACTACCTTGCTTTTATGTTTCACCAAAATATAAAAGAGATGAAAAGGTTTAACAATTTTTTAATGATGTCCGTCTTTTTACTTCTGATCATCATGCAAGCCGGATGTAGTAAAGATGATGAACCATCGACCAGAGATAAACTAATTGGCGAATGGGAACTCGATGAGATCAATGGCCAAAACATATCAGATTTCACAATGGAGATTACTGTGGAGGCCGATGGAGATTACAAAGAAGTAATCACGTTTGAGGGATCTACTAGCACCTTCAGGGGCGAATGGCAGCTGGTGGGCAACACCATTGAGATAGAATATGATGATGGAGATGATTTTGAGCTTACGATAGAGGAGGTTACCTCCACTAAACTGGTAGTCGAAGATGAGGACAATGATGAATATGAATTTGAAAAAATTTAATGCTATGAAACGGTTACTAGTAATCTTGTGTATTGTTGGTTTTCAGACTGGTGCTATAGGTCAGGAGCTTCCTCAATCTTCTTTTAATATTAACCCGGTTGGATTATTGCAGTTTGGTCCGATATTTCAATATGAGGCTAAAGTAGGAGGTCAAACATATCTTGTACCTTACTTTAGGTATGCTTATGCGGGGCTACTCACACATGCAGTATGGACAGAGTTTGAAGAGGATGACGAACTTTCTCCAGGAACATTGGCCTTCGGCCTTGGTGTCAAAAGTTTTGCTCAAAACGAGGGTAGCTCATTCTACTACGGAGCATTTCTAGATTTTAGTATTACTAATGTAAACTATGCTGTAGGATTTCTTGATGAAACTGAACGCAAATCAACTGACCTGGGAGTCGTGCCTAATTTCGGCTATCGCTGGAGATCTGACCGAAGTGTATACTTCAGTTTGGGGCTTTATTCAGGGCTGGTATTCACACTAAATGATGAGGAGAGATATGTCAGTGATAACGAACTATTCGCATCGTACAGTGAGACTACATTCTTTGCGATGCTTGAGTTTTCTATTGGTTGGGAATAAGCACCGGGCATGGAAAAAGCGGCTACTTTAATTTTTTACAGGCCTTATAAAGAAGCTAGTAAGGACGTAAAAATAATAGTAGGCACCATTGATCCCAATGAAGTGATCGCTGAATTGAAAAATGGAAGTAAAGTAACGCTGCAATATCAGCATTTTGGTAAAAGAGAGTTTATCGCTGGCATATACTCTGCTGGTAAAGAAAGACTCTATGCCACAATTAAGCACGGGGAAACATATTGTTTCAAATGTCAGGTTGGAGCTGTGGCATTTGAATTGACCGCCCAAATAGTGCAAATGGAATATGACAAGATTAAAGAAGAATTAAACGCTCTGACTTTGTCAAAATGAATTTCAAGTTAATAATACACTTAATGTAAGTATCAAATGATGAGGTATATATCAGTTTTAGTAATCTTTATTGGCACTGGAGCGCTCGCTCAGGAGGCTAATGTATTATGGGAAAAAGCCAACACCTTTAAGGAACAGGGTATCTATGATAGTGCGGTCTTTTGGTATGAACAAGCAGCCGGAGCGTACGAGACTGCGGGTAATACGACTAAAGAATTGAATGCGATAAATCAAGCTGGATTTTTATATAGCCTTCTTGGTAACCCGCAAAAGGGTATGGAACTACTCCAGCCTGCACTTGATAGAGGGTTGGAAATGGGCAATGGTAAAAATGAACAAGTCGCTGCGAGCTATCATTCGATTGGGGTAGCTTATTATGTAGCGGGAATGTATGAAGAGGCAATAGACAACACAACCAAAGGTTACGAGCTTCGCAAAGAGATATTTGATGGACCTCATCAAGATATTGCTAAAAGCTTAAACAATCTGGGTATACTTTTCGAAAGCACTGGAGACTTAAACAAGGCCTTTGAGATATATACTGAAGCACACGAAATGCAGATTCAAATTTACGGTGAAAGGCATGTAGAGGTAGCAAATAGCTTTAATAATCTTGGCGCTAACGCTTACTACAGGGGTGACTATCAAAAGGCATTGCCATTATATAACGAAGCTTTGGTCATGTACAGAGAGTTTCTCGATGAAGACCATAAAGATATTGCCTCTGTTTATCTCAATATCGGCACCATCTATTCAGAATTAGGCGAGTATCAAAAAGCATTAGAGTTTTCGAAACAAGCTGAAAATACCTATGTAAAACTGTATGGTAAGCAAGATCCTAATTATCTAAATGTTGCCCTCAATTTAAGCACAATCTATAAAGAGCTTACACAACTTGAAATGGCTTTGGCTTATGCTACTGAGGGGTATGAGCTGGCCAAAATGTTTTATGGTGAACAACACCCCGTATTGGCCCAATTGGCTCAAAATATTGGAGTTATATATGATGACATGAGCCAGCTGGAGAAGGCGATTGAATGGCAACAAAAATCCCTGGAAGTTAATTTAGCTACTCAGGGAGAGAATAATTTAAGTGTTGCGTATAACTATAATAATTTGGGTACAGCTTATCAGGATTTAAGCGATTATGTTAAGGCAGAAGAATATTTTAGAAAATCGCTCCAAATAAAGAGCGAAATATTAGGGCCACGACATGTTTCGGTTTCACTCACCTGGAATAATATTTCAATGACCAATTTCCTGCAACAAGACTTCGAGGAAGCGCTGCAAGCAGCACATTTTGGGCTCATGTCAAATCACTTTACTTTCTCAGATTCCTCAGTTTACACTATACCTGAGCGAAGTAATTATTCCGACCCGGAATCATTTATACAAAATATTATAATGAAATCTGGTACATTGTTGATGTTGTATGAAGCTGATAACAACCAAAAACACTTGGAGTCTGCTGCTGCACATGCTGAAGCCGGACTTGATCTATTGAATAACTGGCAGCTCACGGTAGGGTCAGAAGATAAGATTCATATTGCCGAGGAATTTCATAACCTGGCATCTGTAGCTGTTCAGGTTTTTATTACAATGTATAATCAAAATAACGATGATCAGTATCTAAAAAAGATGTTTGAGTTTATTGAGCGAACCAAAGGTGCAGTACTCAATGCGTCTATAGAAGATGCAAACGCTAAGCAATTTGCAGGAATACCGACAGAACTGATTGCTAAAGAAGATACACTCAAGGCACAGGTGGGGGCACTTAAACAGGAAATAGCCTTGGCTCTAAACAGTGGGGCGTCTGAGACTGACATTGCTCCATATCGCTCTCAGTTGTTTGAATTAAGATCTCAATACGAAAAGCTGATAAGTACATTTGAGACTGATTATCCAGCATATTATGGGCTAAAGTATAGTTTAGAATCAGTTGGAGTTGATCAGATACAATCAAAATACCTAAATACACGACCCAATACGGCTGTAATAGAGTACTTCCAATCAGATTCAGCTTTATTTTCATTTATAATTACACCAACTAACACAGAAGTTATAACACTGGCTAATTGGGATTATGACCGTAACATCAGAGGGTTACGTAATGCGATCATTTACAGAGTCGATGAAAAAATATCAGCGCTGTCCCATGATATTTACACGCAAGTATTTGAAAAGGTTGACAACTACCTTTCAGATAATAAAATCGATGAAGTCGTTATTATTCCAGATGGTATTTTAGGTTACCTACCTTTTGAAGCTTTGTTGACAAAGCCCCCTGGTAACCAGCGATTTGATAAAATGGAGTACTTACTTAAAAAATATGACATCAAGTATGCAGCTTCATCGACTATTATGTACAAACAGTCGCAAAGGCCACCAGCGTATGGTGATAAGGATTATGTGGCCTTTGCTCCCGTATTTACAGATGGTACTGAAACTAATTTTTTAGTGAACACTTCGGAACGATTTTATAATCCTAAACTGGAAAATACGCGTAGTTTTGTTCGTGATGGTAAGATCACACCTATTCCATCTACTAAAACCGAGGTGGAACACATCCATGACTTGCACCAGAAGAAGAATTTATTTGCGAAATACTTCCTTTTCAAAGACGCCAAAGAAGAAAATCTAAAAGACCCTGAACTGAGCCACTACAAATTTATTCATTTAGCAACCCACGGGTTTGTGAATGACGAAGTGCCTGAGCTTTCTGGCTTAGTACTTAGCCAAAGCGAGGAAGACTCGGAGGAGGATGGCATATTGTATGTTGGCGAGATTTATAACTTAAAATGGAAAGCCGATATGGTTGCTCTTTCAGCTTGTGAAACGGGGTTAGGCAAAGTGGTAAAAGGAGAGGGCATCATCGGGTTGACAAGGGCATTTATGTATGCAGGTGCTGAAAATGTGCTGGTTTCTCTTTGGAAGGTATCAGATCAAAGCACCTCAGACCTGATGATTGATTTTTACAATCATCTACTAGAGGGTAATACAAAAGCGGCTTCCCTGAGGGAAGCCAAGCTTAAGCTCATAAAAAGCAAAGACTTTTCTAATCCCTATTATTGGGCTCCTTTTATTTTAATCGGCAACTAGCTTATTTCAGCTCAGACTTCACTTTATCAAATGACTCTTTTAAGTGCTCTAATTGATCATAGGCATCCTTACCCATCATTTGGTCTGCGCCATTGGTCATGTAGTACAGGTACTCCATTTGGTCAATGATTTTTGGTTGTGGGTACGTGATGTCTTTTTCTCGTAGTTGCTCCAGGGTAGCCTTAATTGCTGTTATTCTGGTATTAGATGTTTCATCTTTCTGCTCTTTCTTTTCTAACTGCTTCAATTCCTTGTTTAACTCTTCTTCGAGCTTGCGTGCTTCATCTAGTAAAGTCTGCAGCTCCATGGTAAACTCATATTGCTTTTCGATATCCTCAACTGTGGTGTTTGTGGCTTCAAGGCGAGGATCAGGAAGTAACTCAAATCGCTGTTCGATGATTTTATCATCTATTGTCAGTCGAGCTGTATACTTGCCAGGAGTTACCATAGGCCCGTTTTTAAACCTACGATTAGCATTTTTGTGCCATGGGCCCGTTGCGGTCATATCCCAATGAAATCGATGCATTCCTGAAGTGTTGGCAAGTTTTTTATCAATAACATAAGTCACAGTATTAAGGCTCATATCCTCAATTACCTCATTGGTTGACTTTTGACCTGTTGTGTCACTGAAATATGTATTCACAACATCATTTTGATCATCCAATATTTGCAGCACCAATGGCTGCTCAGGCTTGTTGACTAGGTAGTAATCGAAAGTAACAGCAGGCTCGGTGTACTGAGGTACAGTACTATCATCTGTGCGCATATAAGTACCACGACTTCTTATTGTTTTATCTGCAACAAATAGTTTCGCTTCATTGCTCTTACCATCGTAGTTAAGCAGGGTGTTGATGTCATCTGTAATCCAATAACCTCTTCCCATGGTAGAAAGCACCAAATCGCCTCTATGTATTTTGATATCGGTAATAGGAGTGATGGGCAGGTTTTGCTGAAACTTTTGCCATTTTTTGCCATCATCAAGCGACACATAAACCCCTCGCTCTGTGCCTGCAAATAACAATCCTTCACGCTCAGGGTGCTCCCTGATTACACGGGTTGGAGCATCATCAGGAAGGCCGTTGGTCCCATCAGTGAGTAATGTCCAGCTTTTACCATAGTCGTTTGTTTTATAAATGTATGGTTTGGTATCACCTAGTTGATACCTCAATGCAGCAAAATATGCCTTAGCAGGGTTATGTGCTGAAGGTTCAACGGCATCTACTCTGCCTCCCGTAGGCATCTTTTTAGGTGTCACATTGTTCCATGTTTTACCATTATCGGTTGTAACATGTATCGGGCCATCATTGGCTCCTGTCCAAATAACACCTGCTTTGATGGGCGACTCTCTGATCGAATAAATCGTACTGTAATATTCTTCACCCGTAATGTCTCTGGTGATCGGGCTGCCTGAAATTACCTGCTTATCTTCTTCAAAAGCAGTAAGGTCGGGAGAAATAATCTCCCATGTTTTGCCATCGTCTGTTGTTTTATGTACATACTGCGAGGTGTGATATACTACATCGGGGTTGTGTGGAGAAACATGCACTGGAGACACACGCTGGAATCTAAACTTCAGATCTTTAGGATTATGTCCGTACAAATTAGCCGCACCTACATAATATGCTTTTTCTGTAGAGGTATTTTTGTTGAAAACCCCAAAGCGGCCTTTGCAGTTGGTGTATACAATATTGTGGTTGCCAGGCTTGGGCACGGCAGGTCCTGTTTCACAACCTCCGGTGTTTACCATCCAGCCCACGTCAGAAGCTTGAATAGCACCCGGAGGATTGCTCGGTACTGCTACCGTTGTATAATTGTCTTGCATGCCACCATAGAGCCAGTATGGATACTGATCATCTACTTCTACCTGGTAAATCTCTGAGGTTGGTTGGTTAAATTGTGTAGACCAGGTATCACCACCATTATGCGTGACATTCGCCCCACCATCATTAGACTGTATGAAAAGATTGGAGTTGTCTGGGTTAATCCACATGTCGTGATTGTCTCCATGGGGTGAACTGATGCGCATCCACTCTTTACCGCCATCATCTGAGCGATAGTAGCCTGTAGCCAAAACATATACCTTGTCAGGATTATTAGGGTCAACCTCGATGTTGGTATAGTAAAAAGGCCTCGTTCTTAAACCCCCTTCATTAGAAACCTGCTTGAAGGATTGTCCCTGATTGGTTGATTTATAGACGCCACCTTCTTCGTCAGGCGCCTCAACAAGTGCATAAACAACTTTGGTATCTACTTTTGGAATGGCCAGGTCTATTTTTCCTATAAGCCCTTTAGGCAATCCTTCTGATAATCTGATCCAGCTGGTTCCGCCATTTACCGATTTATAAATTCCGCCTTCTTCGTTAGTTCCTCCGCTAAATATCGTCCATGGTTTACGCTCAGCCTTCCAGGCAGTGGCAAATACAGTTTCAGGATTGCCCGGGAGTAACACCAAATCGCTAAAACCAACTTTGTCAGATTTATATAAAATCTTTTGCCATGTGCTACCACCGTCTGTTGTTTTATATACACCACGGTCGGGATTGGCTTTGAAAGCTTTACCGATGGCTGCGACATATACGATGTTGTGGTTGTCAGGGTGGATTTCTAATGCTCCAATTTGGCCTACTTCTTTCAGACCAATATGTGACCATGTTTTGCCACCATCTACGGATTTATAGACACCCTTACCTTCAATGATATTACTGCGTAGACCGTCAGTGCCCGTTCCCACATATACCACGTTTGGGTCTTTTTGATCTACTGCAATGGCTCCGATAGATGGAGTTTCGAAAAAGCCATCAGATACATTGTGCCAGCTGGTGCCGTAGTCTGTGGTTTTCCATACGCCAGAGCCAGTGTAGCCGACATAGAAGGTGCCAGGCTCAGCTTGTGTACCAGCTACAGCAGTAGCTCGACCACCTCGTAGCGGCCCTACATTTCTGTATTTGAAAATTGAAAAATCCTGAGCTAATAATGTGAATGGAATGAGTGCGATAAGTAGAAAAGCACGTAATGACTTAGCCATATTTTGAATTGTTTTTGATTGAAACTAATAGCTTAACTTAAAGTTAGCAAAATCAACCAACAGGGAGTTGCAGGATTTTATGAGCGGTACTTTAATAGGTACTCTGAAAAGAATATAGAGCCTGAAAAGATTGCAGGGTGGCATTTGGATATAGACGGGTTGGAATCTGTAATCTACTCAGAGTCACTCGAAGAGGACTTTGAGTGAAGATAAGCTTTGCCACTAATTGGTCAGGCAATCTGCGATTTTACTTAGTTTTTTTTGATTTTTTTGATTAAACTCTGTTTCCAGTAATCCAGAAAGTACTAATTTGATAGCAGGATCTTTGGTTAATTTGTAAATATTGGATTTTGTAGTTCGTACTAAAAATCCAACTGAAGGTCCCAAGCCCAAAGGATTATTTAAATGTTGTACGTTTGGTAATTTAATGGATTTACCATTGATTGATATAAATTCAATTTGACCAGGAACATTTAAAACGCTATCAGAAAAGGGGAATTTTGAGGCAGCATTAAAGAGTAATTCATAATTCAATGAATCTACAGAACCACCAGGATCAGTTACTTTTCTAATCAATAAGCTATAGTAATCTTTTGAGGTTACTATTCCACCCTGATATGTGATTCCTGTTTTTTTATCTAGCTTGTTACTTATAATTCCACATCCTTGTCCGTAAGAAATACTTGTTGTTATCAATAATAATAGAAAAATTATACCCCTCATAATTGATTTTTGACCCCATCAAATAAATTAATTTTTATTCTTTCTCCTTTTCGGAGGCTTGCAAGACTTACAAAAATCAGATAGTTCCTCCATCTGCTTTATTACCTCCTGATGCTCGTCTTTTAAAAGTACATCATTTAAACCAGTATCAGTGAGTTTGAAAACTCTGGCAATTTCAGCATTTAGCTGTTGTTGTAATTCCTGATATATCGGTTTGAAAAAACTAATATCTGAAAATGTACCCTTTTCCTCATAAAGCTTCTGTCTAAATTTCCGAGTATAAAGTTCAGTGAGATCAAAGTTGTATTGACCAAATTTAACCAATGCTTTAGCTGTTGTTGAATCTGGTGAAATAATTATTGCATTATTTCTATTGAAGATAGTCGTTGCTTTTGAATTGAAATTTTTGGTGAACATAAATACTGCTGTTGGCATCTGAAAGCTGAAATCCATTGTCACACCAGAGAAGATAGAATAGGTAGATAACTCATCGTTGATTTCTGTTTGTGGAGATTGATAGTCGCTCAATTTAAGTTTTATGTCTGGTGACCATTCAACCAATTGCTGTGCGTAAGTATTGACTGATAAGAGTAGCAGAATCAGGAAAAGAATCTTTTTCATCAAAGAAAGCCGTAGTTTTAATTTGATCCACGAATCTAACTTAAACTACTTTGCTAAAGAAATGATTCTTTTGCAGTCTAATTTTTTAAAACTTATATCTGAATTTAATCTACTCAGAGTCACTCGAAGAGGACTTTGAGGGAAGAAAACTATAAGCAGGTCATACTTTACTTAGAACTGACTTTAAACCGATATATATGGAGGCAAATTATTGTTCGGTGTTATACGACTTGTAATCTGTAACTAGCCAAGTTAAAAATACGGCAGCAGCAAATGCGATATAAAAATTTCTGGCAAGCTCGCCTTCTTCACTACCAAGGTAAAAGGCCACACCGAGTAGTGCTATAGAAACAATTAACTCAATTAATCCATGGATTTTTAGCGGTATGACTTTGATCAGGCCAAGTTCAAACCTCGTTAGCAGCGTTAAACCAAGATGAACACCACCCAGGATGTAAGTAAACATACTTGTAATCTCGGGAAGAGAAAACAGTGTTGGAGATAACCATAAAAAGACCACCACCAGATAGTCTACAATGCCATGTAGTTTTGAATTTATTTTCATTGTTTCATCGTTTAGATTAGAACCAATGCCAGTTAGCACAAACGAACTATACCAGGACTGATCTTATGTAAGCTAGTGATTTTTGTGTTTTGTTTCAAGTATATATGAATGACTCTGAGTAGAAGTATTTGTAAATTACTGATTTGTAATTCCCAGCTTATAGGTGTCTTACGCGAAGAGCTTTCTGCATTTACACAATCGCGTCCGCATAGCTATCTGGATGCTTATCACCAAGAACGAAACACAAGAAATATGGCCTAGTCGCACTTGCTTAATTAAAAGTGAGTAAAGGCATGAATGCTATATGATGTTGTGAGCTGTACTATTTAGTTACACCTGTGTTATCACCAAATTTTTGATAGATATCTGTGAGTCCTGAGATTGTCTCACCAAGGAAGGTTTGATCAGTTCGAAGTTCAAAAGTCAATTCTGTCACCTCTGATGGGTTCTCTCTAAATGATCCTTTTATAGCAGCGTGTCCCATTCCATCAAATGAAATTGTCATTCGTAAATGGTTTTCATAGGAATTCAAATGGGCTTCACCAGTCAAATCTTCATAGCGACTTTTTAGGGATTTATAAAAGTGATAGAGTTCTCCAGTTGAAATATAAAACTCCCCAGTTACTTGGTAGTTGGAACAGACAATTTGAATCTGCGAACGAGTGTCATAACCGCCCCAGTGACATGTTTCATTAGGGAATCCATATGCGTCTAAGATTCTTAAATGAATATGTCCATTTTCACCTCTTAGAATAAATTCGTCTTCATAATCTCTGTCCACGTGGTTCGTATTTATGGCTCACAACGTACGTGTATAGCATGTCGTGCCGCTCCCGTACTTAATTGAGGTGAAAGTAATATTTTTTGTGTTTTGAACCAAGTTGCAGTGTTTTTGGCGAAGAACTTACTACATCCGCACAAGAGCGAAGTTGACTGAGCTTCTGCTAAATATCCTCAAGGAAGAACTACAAACCTTAAGCAAAGAACACAAAACACAAGAAATATGGCCTGGTCGCACTTGCTTGATTAAAAGGGAGTAAAGGCATGAATGCTAGTTCCCATGCTATAATCCTCAGATAGTAAATTGAATTACAACCAAAGGATTACAGGCATGAAAGAATTAGTTACACATAAGTTATACATTGGAATTGACGTTCACAAGCGTCAGTGGTCAGTAAGTATTTTTACAGCACACCTACATCATAAGACCTTCAGTCAGTCACCCCATCCTGCTGTTCTTAAAGCTTATATTGATAAGCATTTTTCTGAAAATTATCAGGTTTACTGTGCCTACGAAGCCTGCAAATTTGGTTATTGGATACAGAGAGAGCTAGAGAGCTACGGTTATGACTGCATTGTTATAAATCCGGCTGATGTACCGACCACCAACAAAGAGAACTCCGAAAAGACCGATCCTGTAGATAGTCGGAAAATAGCCAAAGCGCTAAAGGCCGGGATGTTACGAGGGATTTACATTCCCAGTCCTGAGCTGGAGGGTCACCGCCAATTATTCCGATACCGCAAGAAGCTATGGGGAGACCTAGTAAGAATAAAGAACCGGATTAAAGATAAGCTGATTAGCTCAGGAGAGGGCATACCTGCTAAGTTTGACAACCCGTATTGGACCAAAGCCTTTTTGTACTGGTTGACGGAAGTGGAACTACCGAGTGCAACCATGCGCACCACTCTGGATCTATTACTCAAGCAATACCATCAAATTCACCGCCACTTTCTGGATACTTCCATTGAGGTCAGAAAGCTTCAGCGGCTTAGTAGATATAAACGTGATGCAAAGTTACTACGTCAGATACCAGGTATCGGGCCGTTGACGACTGTGCAATTATTGGTTGAGCTAGGAGATATTAATCGGTTTTCAAATTTCAGGAAGTTTAATAGCTATATCGGCCTAAAGCCGATGACTCACTCCAGTGGAGACAATGATAGGAAGGGCTATATAACCTATCGCAGTCATCAAGGACTTCGCAGCTCAATCGTTGAGTGTGCGTGGACAGCCGTTCAGCGCGACCCTGCCTTATTACAGAAATATGAGCAATTGCTTAGTAATCATACAAAGAAGCGAGCCATAGTGATCATTGCTCGTAAGTTATTGTCAAGGATATATCATGTACTTAAAACCAAAGAGCCTTATGTAGTTGGATTAATAAAATAGCGTCAAATTGATTAGAGTTTAAAGAAAGCCGAATGACCAAAACACTTTACCTGACTCCTCAACACCGTGTGAGACTCTAAGATCTCTTGCTGCTAGTATGGTGCAGGTATTCACAAAAAATTAACGGGAAACTGTGGTCCCGATAGGTCGGGAACTACTAATGGAAGTATGGCTTATTTTAATTCTTATCAAGATAATTATTGAATCCTTATTCCGTCAAGGACATAGCAGGTGGACACCCCACCGCACCGGCACTACTATGTCCATCCTTGACCGAAAACGATTCAATAAATGTGGGACCACAAGAATTAAAAACATCCAAAACAAGAAAATAAAGAGGATTAATTATTAAATTGTATCACAAGGGATTATTCATGGAATATGGTGTTGTAACCCGTTATTTTATTTCAGCTTTAAAAAATGTGGAATCATAATGCGAATGTTCGACTTCATATTTACCCATTCCTTTGAATAGAATATCATCATATCGTGCAATTGCTTTAAAATCATAAAGACCAGGCTCTGGTAATTCGGATAGATGAAATGCTACATTCTCATCATAATGAAATGATAATGAATCATCGAAGAAGCGATGCCCATCCTTCTCAATTATTAGTCTTAAGTGTCGCCTTAAATCATCATATCTATATTTATATGGTAAGCCAACTAAATAGAAATGCCATATTGTGGAGTCCAGTTTTGATGAGTCCGGTTTGAAAGGTTTTATTTTTGTAATTAATTGACCTTTGCTTGAAATTGGGTTCCCTGAAAAGTCATAATTACGTTGGTGTACTATTTTACCATCCGAATTGGTCCAATAAAATGTCTTGTATTGTGGTCCTTCAGCAGCCATTGTATCACCTGTCGCATCAATGTAGAATTGAGTAAAATTTTTATCGAAGTATTCTCCATGAGGTCCATAGGCTAAGCGTTCATCTTTAAATTCAAAATAAAGCTTTGGTCTACCGGATTTATAATACTCAATTAAAAACGAATCAGGTTTTCCATTTTTCATGATTAATTCTGCCCAAAGTTCACCAGTGGGATAATAGAATTTATATAATGAGTCAGTATACTGAGGTATTAAAGATTCAAGAGTGTCTAGGAATTGATTCATAGATTCCGAAAGAGTTGTTTTGGGCTCGGAGATATTTTTAATCTCTTTCTTTGAATCACATGACCAGATAAGAACTAAAATTATGATATGGCCTACAAATAGTATTCTCATGGAATGGGTTACAACGACCACCATATATGGCCGTAGCTTTGTTTTTATAGAGCAATATAGTTGGCTTGCGCCACTAAGCCAAATCTGTGCTTTGAAGCATTAATTTAATTTTTCTTAAATCTGAAAAGGACTGATTTGGCGATCTCATAAAAGTCTTCAATCTGAGCCAACAGAAGCTATGGCATATATGGAATGTTGTGCTCAGTCTTTTCATGGTAGGTACTTTTCTTTGCCATACTTTTTGCTTGACCAAAAAGTATCAAAAAGTCAAGACTGTGTGCCCTTCAGCTAAAATGCCCGTCCTCTCGCTGAAAAGAAATAAGATGAAAAGCTCCTCACGTCGCTTTCCAGATGAATTTCTTTTTTAACCGCTCAATGACTGGTCATTTCTTAACGCTTCATGGCCCAAGGTCGCAGGGAATCGCTGCAAGAGAAAACGTCCTACGGTAGGTGCAAGCCAGTCGATAAAGGGTCAGTTTTCAGCCGAACCAAGGCTAGCTTACATAGCTTCTCCACCCTTCGCCATGGCTTAAGCAAGCTTCCAGCACCGTCCACATTGAAGCTTGTAAAGGCTCGCCTGGAGGCTGAAAACAAGGAATTTCTGACATAAGTTTGCGATTTCCCGATTGTAAGCGTTTAATGTCGGTTAGTCTGCTCCAGGGCATTTGCAGGGTAGGGAATTGAGCACAACGCCCGGCTAGCACGCTGTATGCTACCCAAGACTGATTTGAACGCAAGCTAATGAATTCTGTGTTTTGAGCCAAGTTGCAGAGACTTCCGCAAAGACCTTTCTGCACCCCGTGCCCGCCCTCATCTGCTTGAGGGCCACGCACCGCAAGAAGCCAAGGGAAGACCTTCTGTTCATAGCGAAGAATTTAAACACAGAATGAGTGGGCGATTAGCATTCACTTACCAGCAAAGCACTTAAGCATATGCGTGCTAGGTAATGTTATGCACTTTATTCAGATGTGAGAAGCCTCGAAGTGCCAATAAGTCCGAGTCCATATGCGATTGCCAAAAATCCTAACTGCGAGAGCTCACCAAAGCCAATAAAAATGCCGATAGTTAATGAAAGACCTCCACTAATGAAAAACCAAATCAATATGAAATTCAGTCCTAAGATAAATTTTGGAATATTAGTCGGCCCATCATTAGAACTATTAGCTATTTTATTAATTCGATTAGCCATTCGTTTAAATAACCAATTCCACAAAAAGGCTACAATTACGACAATAATTGGAAATAGAATAATTGTTTGAAGCCAACCGAAAAAATTTGGCATTGGGTTCTCAATCTGACTTGTTGTTGATAAAGTATATATCACATAAAGTCCCCAAAGAGCAAGAAGAATTGTAGTTAATGTCTTAAAAGTTCTCACTGATGATTGTAATGATTGTGCATAACGCCCGGCTAGCACGCGTATGCCTCCCGGACTGATTTGCAGTAAAAATAATGAAATTCTGTGTTTTGGTCCAAGCAGCACAAACCTTGGCAAAGACATTCCTGTAACCCGTTCCCAGCCCGAGTCTGCTCGAGGGCCACGCAGCGCAATAACCCCAAGGAAGACCTACAGTTCTAAGCCAAAAAAGAAAACACAGAATGAGTGGGCGAGGAGCACAAGCCAAACCAGTAAAGCACTATAGCATATGCGTTGCTAGGCCATGTTGTAGAGTGTTTACTGTATTAATTCCCCTTCTTCATACATTTTAAAATCAACAGTATCTCGATTTGTGTTGATCGAAAAACTTGGTCCATCTTTCTTGCCCATTTTATAATTCGCTACTCTTTCGATTAAACCAGATTCATAATATGACAATGCGATACCATCAATTTTACCTAAAGCATATGGTACCTCATAAGCAACTTGACCATTTTGGTAATAATATAAAACAGTACCATTTTTTGAGTTACATTTTAGCGGGATGGCCAATTTAGTGTTGCCATTTCTATAATAGGATTCATATTTAATTAGATCACCATTTTTATAGAATAAGTATTTCTCAATTATTGTGCTGTCACTATCGGATCTAATTGCTACACGACCAGTATAATTTTCATCAAAAAAAATGGAATTGTAATCCGAGAGTTCTTTTATTTCTTCATATACTACTGCATTTTGACAGTCATCACTAGGATTCGCAGTGCATGCAATTAAAAATAGAGTAAAATAAGGGTATATTCTTTTTATCATCGAAATGCTAATGCTCTACAACGCCCCTGTATGGCGCGGAAGCCCCCAGAAGCAAATAAAGATGAAAGCTAGTGATTTCTGTGTTTACAGCCAAGTTGCTGAGAATTTGGCAAAGAAATTTCTGCGTCCGCCCCGCCCGAGTCTGCTCGAGGGCTGAAAAGCTGACTTATCCACAAGGAAGACCTGCTGTACTTCACGAAGCACTAAAAAACACAGAAAGAACGGGCGAGCTGCACTTGATAACTTTGTTGCACTTAAGCGTATGCGCTATACAGCATGTTATGCTGCGTTATTTAATATGTGTTTGAGTCATTAAATATGTATGTAATCATATATCCGACACCTAAGGATACTTCTGAAAATGAATCTAGTTGTTGATAACGTGTAAAAAGATTAATTCTTTTGATAGATTTCTGTAGTTCAGCTTCATATCCAAGAAGTCCTTCATACAATTGAATTTTTGAAGAGACTGAAAGTGATGGTTTACTAAAGTATCTATTCACTCCAAAGGTCAATCCGTCATGCGTTGTTTTAATGTTTTCTTCAACAATGTTCAGTTTGCTATATCCAATTGAGAAGCTAAATGGAATACGCCTTATGAAAAAGTTAAAATCAACAGATTTATTCTCTAGGTCATACGACCCAAACTCTACCTGATGATAATACCCAGTCATTCCTAAACCAAAGTGTTGACCGGTTATTATATTATCTAAAGCAACTGAGCCCAAAATAAAATCATGGTCTTCCAAGTTAGTCTGATAATTCACAGAACTCTTGATGACTATTTGGTCAAAAATATAAGGTGAAGTCAGTATTAATTTACCTCCGACCGGAGTATTCAACAATCCGGAAGAAATGAAAAAGCCTAGCTTTTGACTGTCAAAATAATGTGTTAAGGTGTATGGCTTAATATATACTTTTAGGTTGCCATCAGAATTTACATCAATTGTTCTTGTAAGCATTCCAATGAATGCAAAAGTTAATTGCGATGGTATTTTCTTTACGTCAATTGAGAATCGCCCCTGCTGATCAGTTAAGGTTTGATTTGTTGAGTCCTCATAGACAGTTACACCGGGCAACGGAGTATTACTAATGGTATCAATCACCACACCCGATATAGTATGTTGAGCCGTTGAGAAGGTTGTTGTTAAGGTGAAAAGAAATAATAAAGTGAGTATTCTCATGAGCAATTTTTGGGAGGATATGCAGCATAACGTACGTGTATAGCATTTCGTGCCGTACCTGTACTAATTGAGGTGAAAGTAATATTTTTTGTGTTTTGAACCAAGCCGCAGTGTCTTTGGCCAAGAGCATTCTGCGTCCGTCCTAGCGCGAAGTTGACTGAGCGCCAAGAAGCCCAAATAACGCCAAGGAAGCACTACAGGCCTTAGCAAAGAACACGAAACACAAGAAATATGGCCTGGTCGCACTTACTGAATTAATTGTGAGTAAAGGCATGAATGCTATATGATGTTAGCGGTATAGTTCGCTTCTCAAATAAGACCAATAATCTGAATTGTCATCAGTATACCATAAACCACGCTTATCCATTTAATGAAATTAATAGTTCGTGGCCCTTGTTCGTTTGCCCATCTCGAATGCGTACTGTTATTATATTTTTCAATTTTTTTAATTGTATTTCGGTACCACAACATCATTAATGAATAAAAAATAATAGTCCCTACAATTGAAGCAAAAAGTAGTTCTTGATTAGTCAAAACCAATATTTATTTAATTCAGATAAATTTTTAGGACTTAGTTTAATTGGTGAATTCGATGGAATTACACTATCAATACCACATCGAGGGCACAAAGCAGTTCGTTCGGTCTCAAGAAAATCAGTCACTTCATTGGATGGGTAGATATTTTTACAATAATAACATCCGGCCATATCTGAATTAGACAGCGCTCTTTCATTGGATGTGGCATATTTAATAGCCTGCTCTATGGATTTTTGGTTCATAGGTTTTGCGAATCCCTCACTTACCGCTAACGCCTCTGTATGGCGCGGACGCCCCCAGAAGCAAATAATGATGAAAGCTAGTGATTTCTGTGTTTACAGCCAAGTTGCTGAAAATTTCGCAAAGAACTTTCTGCGTCCGCCCCGCCCGAGTCTGCTCGAGGGCTGAAAAGCTGACTAACCTTCTGGAAGACCTACAGAACTTCACAAAGCACTAAAAAACACAGAAAGAACGGCCGATTTGCACTTGCTTCCTTTGCTGCACTTAAGCGTATGCGCTATACAGCATGTTATGTACCGCCATTATCCTCCAGATAGTCTGTCCAAAATAAAATTTTGAATATTTTCGTCAACCTCACTTCGCCAATGATCAAGAATTATCAGGTAGGCAGTCCGTGAGTTATCATTAAATAATTCCTTAATTGCCTCTAATCTTTTTTCTTCGTCCTGACTTTGAAGCAATTCGTATGTGTCCATAAGTCCAGCTTCCTGAACCTGACTTATTAAATGAGGAAAATCAATGTTTGTAATCTTTAGAAATCGGATGTTAAAAAAATCAGTTAGCTGGGTCTGAGTTTTGATTCCATCTATAATCCTGTTTGTAAGTTCTGTATCTCTAAGGTTGTATAATTGATTGGAGGATAAAGTCTGGATAACTTTTCTTGTGGCTAATCGAATTTCTGGTATTACGAAGGTTCGTTCATATGACGATCCAAAGTTGTACATCAGCTTTCCAATGGAATCAGGTTTCACGGCATACCTTACCATCTCACTCAACCTTAGTGATAAATCGTGTTTTGTTAGACAGTCCATTTCAAGTTCAATGGACTTTTCTTTTGTGTCAAATATTATTAATGAATCAGTAGGATTAATTACATGAAATCCAGTTCTGTAAACGCTATCAGTGTATGTTTTTTGGAGCAATTTATTATAACGTAGTCCTACCTCTGCAATTCCTATATCTACGGACTTTGGGAGTTTACCGTATTCGCTAGATTGCCGAAAATAGTTAATAAGAGATTCTAAGTTCTCTGTGTATTCTTTGTCTGACAACTCTTTTTTTGAATAGTAATATTTGGTCGTAAACTCTAAGAATGGTTTGCATGTACTTGCCATTAATTTGACGAATTCAACATAATCCTCAGTTGATCCAATTTTTTCTTTTAACTGTCGCTTTAAATTGTCATTACCTTTGCTAATACACTTATTAAGCTGCTTTTCGGCTTTACTTTTTGATTCATTGTCAACATTTTCAAAGCAGGTACAAAATTCAATTGTCAAATCTTCCAATCTGGATTGACCATTAGAGTTAAGAGCAAAAAGACAAAATATTGTTATTAGGTAAAATCTCATTTCGTATCGCAGGTGGTACATAACGACCAGCTATCGGGCGTATGTCCGCAGCTAGTGAATAGCACTAAAGTAGTGAAATCTGCCGAAGCTCACAACGGTTCAGAGGGGCACTGCGTCCTGAAAATCAAAAACTCCTACGAACAAAAGGTTGTAGAAAGCACTGCCATATCTCAGCGGCAGATTCACGGTCGAGTTGCACTTAAACCAGCCAGAAATCACTTTCGACATATGCCCGATCAGCGTCTGTTAGATACTGTTTTTTTGCTTTTCGCTAATCAATAAGTTTCTAAACTCTTGAGGTTATTCTTTGCCTCAGGCTTTCGTCAATTTTCTCAATGTTCAAATCAGATCTAAATTCTTCCAATAGGTCAATATACATGTCCCATAGCCTATTCTGTTTGTCGATTATAAGTCCTGTATCAAAATGATAAGTCATGGTAACAAAGGAGATACAGTGGTTCGCAAATTCTCGATATTTCACTGCAATTTCTGTCGGTAACAGCATTGCATGTTCATAAATCAGAGACTCGAGTTCGAAACTTTCATGGAATTGTTCTCCCATGTGTTGTTGGCAATATTGTTCCCAATCTTCCTTCTTTTCATAATCGTAAATCTGGACGAATGGGCTTGAATTAATATCCAGCCTTTTGATTGATTTATAACACGAAGCATTCAATTCTTTGTACGATTGAAGTTTCATTTGATACAATTTGTCTTGGAAGTCCTTTTTCTTGTTATGTCTAAGATTGAAGTAGGTAATTAGAACATTCACAGTTGTTAGAATTATCGTTATAGCAGTGAATGTTTGTTCTGTTGACATCCTATATTAAGTGTGGTGAATAGTATCTAACGTCCAGCTATGATGAGTGGGGATTAGAAAGCACTAATCTCTCGTCTCGCACATAGCCACGCCCTGATTTAAATTTAAAACTTGTGGCGGACTTTCCAATCCCCACGAAAATTTCCTGACCGGTGAAACCCCATTCAGTCATAGCATATGTTGTAGGCAGTTTTATCCAGCGTCATAAGAAGTTATGGTCTCGTAATTCAAATTTTCAGTGTTCAGGTATCCAGAGGAGTCACCTTTCATTATATAAAGAGAGTTAAAGTCTCTAAACAATGTATCAAGGTAGAATGACTCTCCGGCTTTAATGATGAATTTCACCATTGATTTATCTTTCTCACTTGCAGCTTTCAGTGTTTCGTAAGCAGTTAGGTCAATTAACGCTTCACTCTTCCAATGAATTCTTTGTTTGCTCGGTTTTGTAAACTGTAGCTTGTTTGTTCGGTTGTTGTACTCGTATCGATAATCTGATTGGAAAGCACTTACTATTTCATCTCTGTTATCTGTCAAGGTATAGAAAATGGAGTCATTCATTTTTTTAAAGTTGACTTCCTTGTCCATCCAAGTGTCAGCCGTGAATTTTTTCGTCATAACACCATCTCTCCAAGCAATAAAAATATTGTCTGTATAATCACTACACTCAGGAAGCAAAAAGCGTATAGTCTGTTCATCTGCAGAAAACATGTTCATTTCTAAGAATTGCAATTGTCTTGTCGATATTTCGCCACAGGGATTTATCAATTCTATTGATGACGTCCAATTGCTTTTGAATTTTTCAAGATTAGTGTTCTCATTGTATGAACTCTTCAAATCAATTTTTGATGATGTTAGGTAATGGCCTTCTCGATAGTAAGAGCTGTCTTCTCTTAAAATACCGTTCAGTGGGATTTCATAGATTGATAGTACAGTCAAGAAGTAGTCATCCAATTTTTTTGTTCCCTTAAAATTCACCACAACCTTTTTGGCATTTTCCAGCTTTCGTTTTTCTTCTCTGGCCTTTTCCTCTTCCAACAATTTTTCTTGTTCGACAATTAGCTCAATGTTCTTTTTGTCTGATTCTGTTAGTAAATCGGTAACATCTTGATGTAGCGGCTTATACCATTCTTTAGATTTAAAATACTCCTGCAAATCCTGCGACTTAAAAATGTATCCATGCCTTGCAAAAATTTCATTTCGCATGATTCTAAGTTCTTCAGCACTTTTCCCATAAAGTTCTGTCTTGGTCAGTTGATCATTGATTTGCTTATTCTGACAACTAAATTGAAAGAACAGAATTGATATGTATATGATAAGGCTAGGATTTTTCATCTTGCAGTAATTGCCTACAACAATTGGATATGTTGCACTTGTGCAACATATATACTTTATAACATACAATAGTACAACTTAAAAGGTAAATGTTCTAAATAAAACATCCAATTGTAAACGTTTGTAAGTGTATAATTATACGTTTTATCAACACTTAAAAACTCAAAGTAAACCTGGTGTATTCGCCTAACTCTGACTCTACTGTAAGGGTGCCATTATGCAGCTGCATAATCTGGCGAGACAGACTAAGGCCAATACCGGAGCCACGCTGCTTGGTACTGTAAAAAGGAATGAAAATCTGATCTAGGGCTTCCCTCACTATGCCTTGTCCGTTGTCATACACTTCTATCTTTGGCGTACCCTCTTCGTCAACATAGGCTGATACGGTTATTTTTGCCTGTTTCACTTCTTCTAATGCCTCTGCTGAGTTCTTAATAAGATTGATGAGAATTTGCTCAATCATTTCATCATCAATATTCAGCTGCAAGTCCTCAGGGACGATATTGCAGGCAAACTCGATATGCTCTTTTCTTAGGTCTGGCTTCATTAAATGATACACGTGATCCACCATCTGCGAGACCTCGATAGGCTTGATTTGAGGAAGAGGAATTGTTGTGTAATCGCGGTAGGCATCAATAAATCTTATCAGTCCCTGGCTGCGCCCTTCGATGGTGCCAAGTCCGTCTTGTAAATCATCAACCGCCTCATTATTTAGCTCAAACTTCTCACCATTAGGCGTGAGGTCTTCCATCAAAATATCCTTCATGGTAGAGGTAAGTGAAGCGATAGGGGTGATGCTATTCATGATTTCATGTCGCAACACTTTAGTCAGGTTTTGCCAGGCCTCCAGTTCCTTTTTCTGTAACTCTGGTTGTATGTTTTGAAAAGCAATAAGTTTTATTTTTTTACCTCTCAGTACTATTTCTGTAGCGTGCACGGAGAGTTGGATGTCACCTTTGGCACGAAAAAGTGTGCTTTTGCCTGCCGGAAGATCAAAAAGCACTTTATACAATCTCGACTGTGTGGCTATCAACTCATCGATGTTGCGTATTTTATCTATTTGTAGAAATTTTTTAGCCGTAGCATTGATCAACTCTACCTTTCCGGTTTGGTCGAAAGACAGAAGACCAGTACTCACATGTTCCACAATGGTATTCAGGTATTGCAGATGCTCTTCTTTTTCTGAGCGAGCTTTTCTAAAGGCTTCTAATACTTCATTAAAAGCTACGTTAAGGTCTTTGAAGCTGTTTCCTAATTTATTGTCACTCGAAAAACCCGAAACGAAATCTGAGTATTTTACAGACTCAAGAAATCGGGTGAGTTTTCTATTGGTTCGTGAGATAAACCTATAAAGCTCAAATAACTCGACAATGACGATCGCTACAAGCAAACTTGAGGTGATAAAAAGCTCAGGATTGTTAAGCGTAAAACTAAAAAGGCTTAAAGTGGCCCCAATTATTATTACTCTTGCAGCAACGCGTACCCTAAAATCTCTAAAGCCCATATTTCTCTAACCTTCTATACAGCGAACTGCGTGTGAGACCCAACTCTGATGCAGCCTGGGTAATATTACCATTACACTTTTTCAATACCTTGCGTATCAGTATTTTTTCGACATCTTCAAGTTTAAACTGATCAAGGGTAACATTTTCAGAGTCAACATTATTTTGACCTTGTGCGCTAAAGTTAAAGTCTTCGGGCTGTAATACTTGTGAATTACTCATGATAACGGCACGCTCCAACGCATGCTGAAGCTCGCGAATATTTCCTGGCCAGTGATGTTTTTGCATGCGACTGATCACACTGTCACTAAGTTTACCAGCATTTTTATTGTATTTCTCAGCGTAGTATTTGAGAAAATGGTTGGCAAGAAGGGGGATGTCTTCCAACCTGTTGCGCAATGGAGGCAACTCTACTTCTATGGTATTGATTCGGTATAAAAGGTCTTGTCTAAAACGATTCTCCTTCACCATATCATAGAGCGGCATATTAGTGGCACATACCAGCCGTATGTCTATATCAATTTCTTTATTGGAGCCTACACGGCTGACTTTTCTGTTTTGTAAAACAGTTAGCAATTTGGCCTGTAATGGCATAGATAGGTTACCAATTTCATCCAAGAAGAGTGTGCCCCGATTGGCAATTTCAAATCTACCGGCCCGGTCTTCTTTGGCATCAGTAAAAGAGCCTTTCTTGTGGCCGAAGAGTTCGCTTTCAAACAGGGTTTCACTTACAGAGCCTAAATCTACATTTACAAAAACTTCATTTTTTCTAGGTGAGTTGTTATGAATGGCCCTGGCAACAAGCTCTTTTCCGGTACCATTCTCACCGAGTATTAAAACGTTAGCGTCTGTTACTGCTACACGGTCAATGGTTTCAAATACCTTTTGTATTGCAGGGCTCTGACCGATAATGTTGTCATACTTACTGTTGATTTTTAAATTGATCTCGCGCTGTTTGCTCTTTAGGCCTTCCACTTCGAGTTTGGTTTCTCGCAGTTTCATTGCTGAAAATAGCGTGGCCAGTAGTTTTTCGTTTTCCCAGGGCTTAAGTACAAAATCAGTGGCACCAGCTTTTATGGCTTTCACGGCCATTTGTACGTCTCCATAAGCAGTAATTAAAACTACCACAGAAGAGGGATCAATTTCAAGGATTTTTTCCAACCAATAATATCCTTCTTTTCCGCTGCTCACATCTTTAGTGAAGTTCATGTCGAGCAAAATCACATCGTAATCTTCATTTTGAAGCAATGTTGGAATGGTCTCTGGGTTCTTTTCGAGATCGACTTGCTCAAAGTGCCGTTTTAAAAATATTTTGGCTGCTTTTAAAAGATCTTCGTTGTCGTCTACAATAAGAATTTTGCCTGTTTTTGTCCTTTCTGCCATAAGTGTTGTTGTTTTAGCTGTTAACCCAATCGAATAAATATTCGGCTTTATAGTCTATTTGAAACTTATTTAAAAAGTCGATGTACTCCTCTTTGAAGGTTTTCCTTCTGTGGTGTTCTTCTTGATTTATTATATAGTCGATAACATTTTGAATTTGTGATTGTGAGTAGGAGAAGGCTCCGTACCCTTCCTGCCAGGCAAATTTGCCCATTACCCAACCTTTTTCATTGATAAATTTGGAGGAGCCGGCCTTGATGTCTCGCATTAAATCAGAAAGCGCAATGGTAGGGTTCAGACTCAATAATGCATGCGTGTGATTGGGCATGCAATAAATAGCCATGAGTTTTTGATTTCTTTTGCTTATAATTCCTGTGATAAATTTTTGTAGTTCTTCACGGTGTTTCTCGGCAATAAGATTTTGCCTGCCTTTTACAGCGAAAACTACTTGGATGTATATTTGAGAATAGGTATTGGCCATATTTTATGTGATTTCACAGGTCGCTCTTCCAGAGCTTATTTTATTGTTTATTTAATTCTATTAATAGGTCGCTTCTCCGAAGCTTTTTCAATTGCTTGTATTATCTCTATTAACAGATCGCTCCTCTGGAACTCATTTAAATTGTCTTTTGATCTATTATCAGAGCGCTCCTCTGGAGCTAATCTGTTTCATCTATTTCTTCTAAAATCTAGCCCCAGCGGGACTCACTATTACTAGCAATTCATTCATTATAATTTAGCACCGTAGGTGCGTCCTAAAACTGATCAATTGTTAAATAGGCCGCTCCTATGGAGCTAATTCAATCATTTTTTCTTTCTATTAGCAGATCGCTCCTCTGGAGCTTATCCATTTCTTTAACCTGTATCTGTAATTAATAAAGCACATCTTCGAGACTCTTTTTCATTAACAGAACCCTCCGTTGGATCTAATCTGTTTCATCTAATTCTTCTAAAACCTAGCCCCAGCGGGGCTTACTGTTACTAGTTCTGATATCAATTATAATTTAGCACCGTAGGTGCGACCTGTTTATTTCACTCATATAGCGGTTATAACAGGCCGCTCCCCTGGAGCTCTTTTTTATTTACATTCCTAACTATTAATAGTGCGCTCCTATGGAGCTATGTTAATTTACATTAAGCACTGTAGGTGCGACCTGTTTTTCTACACAAAACCAGTACCGCTTTTAGTTGAAAGCCTAAAATGTCCTTTCAACTAACTAAAATGGACATAACCAATGAGTACTCTTACGCGAATATAAATAATTTGTTCGGTAGCGGACGATTACGTCCATCAATGAACGATAGCGGACTATCGATTATGGCTTACAGCGCCAAAGCAGCCATTAAACCAATTGGCACACTTGTTGGCATCTAGCAAATCGAACAATTAAAACTAACTCCTGAATGGATCGGAAGATTAAGAAGAAGAAATGGACACTCAAGCGTATCGCTACAATAGGTGGTGGTACTTTATTGGTTGTATTTGTAGCCTATCAACTTTTATTCGCTGACAGAAGATCAAAGCTTAATGTCGAAAAAGAGAAAATCACTATTGCTGAAGTAAAGCGTGGAGTTTTTCTCGAGTTTATCCCTCAAACAGGTACTGTTGAGCCAAGTGTTACTTTTTACTTAGATGCCATTGAAGGTGGTACCATAAAGAAAATATATAAAGAGAGTGGGGCCATGCTTAGTGAAGGAGATGTGATCCTTGAGCTTTCTAACCTCAATAGAGAATTGAGCGTTCTGAGTCAGGAGGCTAGCCTTAATGAAAGTATCAACAGGTTAAGACAAACCAGACTCCAGCTAGAACAAAATGATTTGAATCAACAGCAGACACTTGCACTCATAGAAAATCAGCTTGAAATTCTGGAGCCCCAATATCGCAGACAAAAGGTGTTGTTTGAAAAAGAACTCATTTCTAAGCAGGAGTATGAGCAGACCAAAGCTAATTATGAGTATAACCTTAAGCGCAGAGAAATTACATATAAGAGTTATAAAAATGATTCTATATCAAGGGTACGTCAGCTTACTCAACTTAACAGGTCTGAAATGCGGATGATGGAAAGTTTGAATGGTGTCGGACAGATATTAGATAACCTCACAATTAAATCACCCATAGACGGACAGCTTACTGCACCTCAATTATTTGAAGGAGAAGCAGTGAACCCGGGTCAAAGATTGGGGCAGGTAGATAAAACAGGTAGCTATAAAGTGTCGGTATTGATTGATGAATTGTATCTGCCAAGAATATCTAAAGGCCTAACAGCCACAACGACTTTTGATAACAAGGAGTATGAGCTGGTAATCACTTATATATATCCTAACATCAATAATGGCCGGTTTGAAGTGGATATGCAGTTCGTTGGAGAAACACCTCCGGGTATTAAAAGAGGGCAGTCTTTAAGACTAAGAATCGAACTTGGTCAATCTTCAGAAGAACTGTTGTTGCCAGTTGGAGGCTTTTACAAAGACACGGGAGGAAACTGGGTATTTGTGGTAAGTGATGACGGTACCAAGGCAGAAAAAAGAGAAATAAGATTAGGTAGAAAAAATACAGAGCATTTCGAAGTCTTAGAAGGGTTGGAACCAGGTGAAAGAGTAATTACCTCATCTTATGACAACTTCGGTGACAATGAAGTACTTGTTTTAAAATAAAAAAATAAAGAATTTACACCAATAACAATTTTATAAGGTCAAGAACCAAAATCAATTAAATCCAAAAACTCATGATTAAGATTAAAAATTTGCAGAAAGTTTACACTACTGATGAAGTAGAAACTACTGCACTTAACAGCATCAACATTGAAATTAAAGAGGGTGAATTTGTAGCAGTGATGGGACCATCAGGATGTGGTAAATCTACTTTACTTAACATACTTGGTCTGCTTGACAACCCTACAGATGGTGAATACCATTTTGGAGAGCACGAAGTATCTGGCTACTCTGAGCGCCAGAGAGCACAGCTTAGAAAAGGATCCATTGGGTTCGTTTTCCAAAGCTTTAACCTGATTGACGAACTTACAGTATTCGAAAATGTAGAGTTACCATTATTATATTTGAAAGTGCCTTCAGCAGAGCGAAAGCAAAGAGTGGAAGAGGTGCTTGAGCGTATGAACATCATGCACAGAAGAAATCACTTTCCACAGCAACTTTCGGGTGGTCAGCAGCAACGTGTAGCTGTAGCCAGAGCAATTGTAGCAAATCCAAAAGTGATTCTTGCCGATGAGCCAACAGGTAATCTTGACTCTGCAAATGGTGAGGAAGTGATGAAGCTTTTAGCTGAGTTAAACGAAGAGGGTACTACCATCATCATGGTGACTCACTCACCTTATGATGCGAACTATGCACACAGAATCATCAACTTATTTGATGGTAAAGTAGTGACAGAGAACATAAAAGAACAATTTCATATATAACAGCAACTGAAAGGCCGTTTTAATAAAGAGGTGTCATTCTGAATTTAATTCAGAATCTCGTGATAGCATCTGATAATTGGATAGAGATTCCAAATCAAGTTTGGAATGACAAAAGAATTAAAACGGTCTTTTTTCTTTAAGCCAAAACCATTTGGCTTTTATTTCGTGTAGTTACTATGTAATGCAAGGTACTATAGATAAAAAAGAAATTAAAGGGTGCAACCTTTTCTAAAAATTTGCATCTAATACATACAACACAACCAGGTCAAACAACTCAAACAACAAAACCATGTTAAAAAATTACCTCAAAATCACTTTTCGGAGTCTTTGGAAAAGCAAACTGTTCGTACTCATAAACATATTGGGTATGGGTACAGCCATCGGCTGCTGCATTGTCGCATTTCTCAATTACGATTTCAATGTAAATTTTGATAGTACACAAACCGATATTGATAATGTTTATCGTATAGACTCAGAGCGGGTCTACCAGGAAAGGAAACAAGTCTATGGTATGACTCCATTACCGCTCGCAATGGCGGTGAAAGAAAATGTGGGAGATGTAGATGATGTTTTAAGGTATATGCCTTCAGGAGGTAACTTTAAAATAGGGGATGAGCTATTTAATGAAAATTTCACATTTGTCGATGACAATCTTTTTGACTTCTTCCATTTTGATATTATTGAAGGCCAAAAGGACGCACTAAAGAGCAAGTCTAATATTGTCATTAGCGAGTCGATGGTAGAAAAGTATTTTCCTGATGGTGATCCTATTGGCAAGACGCTCACACATTTTACCGATAACGGCCCTAAAGACTATACGGTAGCTGCAGTTTTTGCTGATCAACCACTCAACTCCAGTTTTGGTGGACAAAAGACGATCACGCATATCGACAATTGGTTTGATTTACAAAACATTCAGGAAGAAGGAAAAGATGTTGAATCTGATTGGTCTTACTGGGTAACCACTTTTGTAAAGGTGGGTGAGAAAAACAGACTCAAGGCCATTGAAACAACTGTTACTGATAATTATATAGAAATACAGAACCAGGCAAGGCTCGACTTTAAACTGGATAAATATACTCTGGAGCCTTTTGAGGGCATGGCACACAGGGCGGCCAATGATGAGGTTTGGAGCCATTGGCTAAGAAGTAGTATGCCACCGCCAGCGGTATTTGTGCCAGGTATCATGGGTATCCTCATTTTATTAATTGCGTGTTTTAATTTCACCAACACCTCTATGGCTATAGCGAGTAAGCGACTCAAAGAAATTGGTTTAAGAAAAGTAATGGGTGGCTTAAGAAAGCAGTTGATCGTGCAGTTTTTATTAGAAAACGTTGTACTGTGTTTCTTATCCCTCATTGTTGGGTTAATCATCGCAGCATTCCTCGTGCCGGCTTATAGCGAGATGTGGCCATTCTTGGAGTTAAGTTTAGACTTTACCGAAAACTTCCGATTCTATATTTTCTTAATAGGAACACTTCTATTTACTGGATTGGTTGCGGGTAGTTATCCTGCCTTTTATATCAGTAAGTTTGAACCTGCAACTATTTTAAAAGGCTCTCTGAAGTACGGAGGCACCAATAGAATCACCAGTATTCTACTCACTTTGCAGTTTTCTATTTCTTTGATGGCAATTATCCTCGGAGTCATTTTCTATCAAAATGCTGTTTTTCAAGAAGAGATGGATTATGGCTTTGATAATACCGGGGCAATCTCACTGCACTTTAATGAATTGGATGAATACAGGGCTTTTGAAAATACCATAAGGAGCAACCCTAAAATTTTGGCCATTGCAGGTTCTGAGCATCAGATAGATAGGTCTTACAGAAATGACCCTATTGTAAATGGAAGTAAAGAATATGATGTAGATATTTTGCATATAGGCGAAGACTTTTTTGAAACAATTGATTTTGAATTGTTGGAGGGTCGGAGATTTAGGAAAGATTCTGAAACTGACATGAAAGAATCAGTAATTGTAAGTGAGGAGATGGTGAGAGTTTTCGGTTGGGAGGAGCCACTTGGGCAAAAATTGGTTTGGACAGATACGGCTTCCTTTTATGTAGTAGGCGTTATGAAAGATGCCTTTTTAGATGGACTCTGGGGGCCTATCAACCCATTGATGCTACGCTACGTGCCTGAAGAGAAATATGAGTTTATGACTATTAAAGCTCCATCCAGTGAGTTAATTGCTATCAACGAATACTTAGAAGATGAATGGAAAACACTATTTCCTGATAGAATGTATACAGGTTCATTTATGGATGATGAATTGAGCCAGGCGTCATTGGTAAATGGCAATGTACTCAAGATGTTCGGTTTCCTTGGTGTTGTAGCCACATTCATGTCAATTTTAGGACTCTTTAGTCTCGTGTCATTGAGCATACTGAAACGAATGAAAGAGATTGGCATACGAAAAGTGTTGGGCGCTTCTCTTTCTCATTTGATGGTCATTCTTAACAAGAATTTTGTGATCATATTAATTATAGCAGCCTTAATTGGCTCAGGCATAAGCTATGTAATGGCAGATGCTTTAATGGGCAGCATTTGGGAATATCATGTTACACCAGGGGCTCTATCTTTTGTGCTATCAATAGCCTTGCTCATGGTCATAGCATTGACTACGATAGGCACTAAAGTATATCGTGCAGCTACATCTAACCCAACAGAAACAATAAGGACAGAGTAAATTTCATTTAGACTGTAACATTTAAGAAAGTAGTTAAGTCTAATCCATAACAACACAATCTAAGGTCAAAAACTCAAAATAAATCAACAATGGTCAAGAACTATTTAAAGGTTGCTATTCGCAACATTACTAAGCACAAGTTTTTTAGCATCATAAATATACTGGGCCTTACTATTGGTATTGCGGGCTGCTTGTTTGTTTCGATGTATATCTACGATGAGCTTACTTACGATCATTTTCATGAAAAGGGAGATCGAATTTATCGGATGAACTTGCATGGGAAATTGTCTGAGCAGGAAATTTTTACAACAAGTACAAGTTTTCCAATGTCGCAGGCGCTGGTAGAAGAGATACCTGAAGTTGAGGAGGCTACACGGGTAAACCCCATGGGAGAGTGGATTTTTAGAAATGGAGAGCTTGCTTTCAATGAAGAGGGTATTATGACAGCTGATTCAAATTTCTTTGATGTTTTTAGCTTTGAGCTTTATCAAGGAAATCCTGAAACAGCACTAAAGGAGCCTAATAGTCTTGTGCTCAGTCAGAAACTGGTAGAGAAATACTTTGGTGATGAGTCGCCATTGGGCAAAACCATGTCAATTGGTAATGATAAGTCAGTGTATAAAGTGACAGGGGTTATGGAAAATGAAAGGGCTGATTCCCATCTTAAATTCAACGCGCTATTATCATCAACTTCATTTTCATGGATGAACAGCGACAACTGGTTGGGTAATAGTCTTTATACCTATTATGTACTTAGCCCAACTGGTACTGCAGATGATGTAGATACTAAATTTGAACCGGTAATGGCTCGAAATGTATCACCCGTTATGATGCAGTTTGCCGGAAAATCACTGGAGAAATTTCGAGAAGATGGAGGGATCTACTCTTATTTCAGTATGCCGTTGTATGATATTCACTTAAGATCTGAAATGCAAGATGAACCTGAGCCCCCAGGAAACATGGCCTATGTCTATATCTTAGGTGGTATAGGCTTGTTTATTGTCATTCTTGCATGTATCAATTTTATGAACTTAACTACCGCTAAATCGGCCAGCAGAGCCAAAGAAGTTGGGTTAAGAAAAACATTAGGTTCCATCAGATCTACCTTGATTGCACAGTTTTTAACAGAATCGATGATTTATGCTTTAACAGCTGGTCTACTCGCAGTTGGTGTAGTGTATCTGCTACTTCCATACTTCAATTTATTGTCGGGTAAGGTATTATCAATGGAAATTCTCACCGTGCCAGTTATCGCTGGTACCTTTGGAGGCTTGATCATCTTTGTGGGTATTTTAGCCGGAAGCTATCCTGCATTTTATCTAACAAGTTTTAAAATCACCGAGGTGTTGAAAGGCAAGCTTAGAGCAGGCATGAAAAGTGGGGGAATCAGAAGCTTTCTTGTGACCTTCCAATTTTGGATTTCTATTGTATTGATTATCTGTACATCAGTTGTTTACCAACAATTGCAGTATGTACAAAACAAAAAATTGGGCATTGATAAAGACCATATTCTCATTGTAGAGGACGTAAATCGCCTTGAAAATGATAAGGATGCATTCAAGATGAGTCTCGATAGAAGCTCTGGCATATTAGGTACCAGCTATTCAAATAATATGGTACCTGGCGTGAACAATACCACGTTGTTCAGAGCTGCTGGTGAAGAGAATGACCATATTCTCGCCACATACTTTGCTGACTACGACCATGAAAAAACACTCGGAATTGAGATAATCGAAGGTCGATTTTTCTCACGTGATTTTCCTTCAGATAGTACAGCGTGTATACTCAATGAAGCGGCTGTAAAAGAATTTGGTTGGGAAAACCCTTTACAAGAAAAAGTTGTGGACTATAATGGTGATGCACCTTCTGAACTTAATGTAGTAGGGGTTATGAAGGACTTTAATTTTGAAAGTCTTAAAATGAGTGTAAGACCATTAATTATAAAGTTTACCGAAACGGGTAATGTATTATACGTACGATTTTCCGGGGAAGATCCTCAAAATGTGCTCAACGAACTGGAAGAAAACTGGAGTGCAATGGCTCCGGGCGAACCTTTGCAATACTCTTTTCTGGATGAAGATTTTGATGCCTTATTTAGAGCAGAGCAAAGGTTAGGAACCGTCTTCACGGTATTTACTGTAATCGCGATATTCATCGCATGTCTGGGACTATTTGGCCTGGCGGCATTTATGGCTGAGCAACGTACCAAAGAAATTGGCATTAGAAAAGTAATGGGAGCGAGCCTATGGAGCGTTACATCATTGATGTCTAAAGAGTTTGCCAAACTTGTAGTCATTGCATTTGTATTAGCCATTTACCCGGCATACTACGTAATGGATAGCTGGCTCAACGATTTTGCAAACCGCGTTGCTATTAATTTATGGGTCTTTGCCATTAGTGGAATAACGGCCTTTGTCATTGCCTGGCTCACAGTAAGCTATCAGTCTTTAAAAGCAGCCAAAGTCAATCCGGTGAAGTCTCTTAGGTATGAGTAGGTCTAAGTGCATGGCGCCTGGAGCAAAGTGAAAGACTAAGCTCCAAGCGCCTTGCTCAATGCTAAATCACTACGTTCACAATCTTCTTAGGCACAATAATCACCTTTTTAGGCTCTTTGCCTTCCGTCCACTTTTGTATTGACTCAGAAGCGAGTACTTGTTTTTCAATATCCTTCTTAGGCATATCTAACGGAAAGCTCATTTTGGCTCTCATTTTACCATTGACCGATACTGGATACTCGTGCTCACTTTCTACGAGGTAAGACTCATTAAACTGAGGGAAACTGGCCTCGGTGATGCTCGTAACATTACCCAGCTTGTGCCACAATTCCTCAGCTATGTGTGGGGCATAAGGAGAAATGATAATGATCAGATCAGACAAAATCTCTGCCTTATTACATTTTAATGCCGTTAATTCATTTACACAAATCATAAACTCACTTACGGAAGTATTGAAGGAGTGTCTCTCAATATCATCTGCAGCTTTTTTAATTGTTTTGTGCAAAATCTTTAGTTCCGGTTTGGTAGGAGCCTCTTTTGAGACAAAGAAATTACCTTCATTGTCGTGAAACAGGTTCCATACCTTTTTTAAGAATTTATAAACGCCATCAATGCCATTTGTATTCCAAGGCTTAAATTGCTCTAAAGGCCCAAGGAACATTTCATAAAGTCTGAGCGTGTCTGCACCATATCGGTCGATAATGTCATCTGGATTTACCACGTTGTACTTCGACTTAGACATCTTTTCTACCTCATGGCCACAGATGTATTTGCCATCTTCAAGGATGAACTCTGCATCAGCGTTTTCGGATCTCCAGGCTTTGAATTTTTCGATATTTAATTCATCATTATAAACGATGTTTACATCAACATGGAGGGGTGTTGTATCATAGTCTTTTCTTAAATTATATGACACGTATTTATTGGTATTTTTAACCCGATACACAAAGTTTGATCGACCCTGTATCATTCCCTGATTAATGAGCTTCTTAAAAGGCTCATCAACTGTAACAAGGCCCATGTCGAATAAGAACTTCACCCAAAAACGTGAGTAGAGGAGATGACCTGTGGCATGCTCTGACCCACCGATATATAAGTCAACATTCTCCCAATAAGCCTGAGCTTCTTTGCTTACAAATCGCTCATCATTGTGTGCATCCATATACCTGAAGAAGTACCAGCTTGAGCCAGCCCAACCAGGCATGGTGCTCATTTCGATGGCATGACCTTGTTCTGTCTTCCAGTCTTTTGCCCTGCCTAATGGAGGCGCTCCATCTTCAGTAGGCAAATATTTGTCTACCTCTGGCAATACCAATGGCAGTTCTTTCTCATCCATCAAATATGGCATGTCGTCTTTGAAATATACCGGAAGCGGTTCGCCCCAGTAACGCTGCCTGGTGAAAATGGCATCACGCATGCGATAATTAATTTTTGCTGTGCCGATGCCTCGCTTTTCAAGCTCTTCAGTACCTTTTGCGATGGCCTCGTTTGGTGTCAGTCCATCTAAGAAATCTGAGTTGATGATTTTTCCTTCTCTGGTTGGGTCAGCCTGCTCTTCAATTTGCATGGCATCGTTAATCTTTACGATTGGAAGATCGAAATGCTTCGCAAAATCATAGTCACGTTGGTCTCCGGAAGGTACGGCCATCACAGCCCCGGTGCCATAGCCAGCCAATACATAGTCTGCTACCCAAATTGGAAGTTTTTCGCCACTAAACGGATGTTCGACATAAGCACCAGTAAACACACCGGTGATATGTTTTACATCCATCATACGCTCCCTTTCGGAGCGATTTTTTGCTACTTCAACATATTTTTGAACTTCACTTTTTTGCTCCTGAGTGACTAGCTTATCAACTAACTCACTTTCCGGTGCTAATACTAAAAATGTAGCCCCAAATATCGTGTCCATTCTGGTAGTGAAGATGCGTATGATTTCATCCTGATCGGCCACTTTAAAATCCACTTCAGCTCCAACCGATTTTCCAATCCAGTTGCGCTGCATTTCTTTCAAAGGTTCCGGCCAATCAATTTTTTCTAGACCCTGAAGCAATCGCTCAGCGTACGCACTGATTCGCATCATCCATTGCATCATATTTTTGCGCTCTACAGGGTGGCCACCACGCTCAGAAAAACCGTCTTTTACTTCATCGTTTGATAATACAGTACCCAATGCAGGGCACCAGTTTACTGTGGTATTTGCCAAATAAGCCAACCTATACTTAAGCAGCATTTCCTGCTGCTCTTTTTCAGCGTAACCTTTCCAGTCATGTGCCGAAAATTCAGGTGTATCTTCATCACATACAGCATCGATCTCGCGGTTGCCATTTTTCTCAAAAGCCTCAATAAGATGCTCTATGGATTCTGCCTTATCAGTGGCTTTGTTGTACCAACTGTCAAATAGCTGCATAAAAATCCATTGCGTCCACTTGTAGAATTTAGGGTCGCTCGTTCGCACTTCCTTATCCCAGTCAAATGAAAAACCTATATTTTTTAACTGCTCTTTGTAGCGCTTTATGTTTTCTTCGGTTGTAATGGCAGGGTGCTGACCGGTTTGAATGGCATACTGCTCTGCTGGCAGGCCAAAAGCATCAAAGCCCATTGGGTGTAACACATTAAAACCCTGAAGTCTTTTATAGCGAGATACAATATCGGAAGCGATATACCCTAGTGGGTGACCAACATGCAATCCGGCACCTGAAGGGTAGGGGAACATGTCTAAAGTATAAAATTTAGGTCTGGAAGGGTCTACTTCAGCTTTGTAACTGTTGTTTTCTTCCCAGTATTGTTGCCACTTTTTTTCTATTTCGTTGACGTTGTAATCTGCCATTTTCTATAATTAATTGACCTTTTTGCAATGAACCTGCAAAAATAGGAGAAATAGTCAAAGAATGTGAGGAGAATTTGATATAACCTCAAAATTTAAGACTTGATTATCATTTAATTTTACTATGCATTTGTTTCAAACTTTGAAAAATATGAGTTGCTTTGGAACTTCATTAACTAACTAATCATGAAATATAAATTTACACTATTGTTAATGCTTGTATTTGTTTCAAGTGTATCGTTGGCTCAAATTAAATTTGGTTTTGAAGGAGGGTTGAATTTCTCCACGATTTCTCAAAATTTTGCTGATTCCGGAGATGAAACTGATGTGAAACCACGAGTTGGTTATAGGCTGGGAGTTTTGGTTGATTATTCTCTTAATGATGCACTTTCTTTTAGGTCTGGATTGAAGTTAACTAGTAAAGGAACTGCTACGGATATTCAGGACCAGGCGCCTAATGGTATTGATG
Organism: Fulvivirga sp.; assembly: GCA_965227525.1. Lineage (GTDB taxonomy): Bacteria > Bacteroidota > Bacteroidia > Cytophagales > Cyclobacteriaceae > Fulvivirga. Next base: position 2,238,557 of record OZ245762.1, read on the forward strand.
CTGATGGATATAATCGCATTATTATTAATTACTTAGAGATGCCATTAAATGTTGCTTATTCATTAGGCCCTGTAAGAGCGGTTGGTGGATTCTATTTAGCGGCTGGGATCAGCGCAAAGAATAAATATGACTTCACTTTTTCAGGTAATTTTGGAGGCACAACTTTCTCAGAAACAGAAAAAGGAAGTGATATTATAGATTTTAATACTGGCGAGTTTGATCCTGATAATAATAACGAAGAGATCAACCGATTTGATTTTGGAGTAAATATTGGTGTTGAGTATGATCTTGCACCAGTAACACTAACCCTTTCTTATGCGAAGGGATTTAGTAATTTAACTCTTAATGATCCTGAAGATCCTGATTTTGACAAGGCTGATTTTAAAACAACTAACAGCACACTCAGTCTTGGAGTAATTTATTTTTTAGGTAAATGATTTAAGAACATTATTAAATAACATCATAAGCCATCTCTATTTGGGATGGCTTAATTGTTACAAAAATCTTCAATGCTTTCTGCCAGTATATTACAATCAATCTGCTCGATGGGGTGCTTAAATCCCTCAAATACCTGCAATTGTCCGTGGGGTAAATGATTGGCGACTAATTCAGACTCTTCAATACTTACCATACTATCTTCACTGCCAATACCAATGATTACGTCATTAGTAATTTGTTGATATTCGCGTTGCGATAAAACCGGTTGCGCTCCCAGCGCTAGCATCATTTGTTTAGTGTTAAGCAGTACATCCTTCCAATCATTGGGAGCATGCCTTTCTGATAGCACTTTGGCAAAAGCAGGAACTTTCTCCTCAATTTTTTCGGGGTTGAGCATTTTTACCTCTTTGGCTGCCGTTTCTGGTGACCATCCAAACTTGGTTCCCAGTGTATGAATTTTACTGATGAGGTTGCTTTCTATCAGTGCCAACCTAAGTGCGACATAACCGCCCATACTGTATCCAAAAATATCTATTCCTTCAAGCTTGTTTTCTTCAATATAACTTTTGAGATCAGTGGCAAATTGGTCTATTGAAAAGTTGGTCTCAAAAGCGCGACCACCATGACCAGAGAAATTGAATGAGTGCACATCAAAAGTAGCGTCTAACTTATCACAAAGAGATTGCAACTGTTTAGCTGAGCCCAATGCTCCATGTAAAACAAGAAGTCTTTGTTTTGACATTATTTGCTCAGTGCCTTTAATAACTGTTCTACCTCGTTTTTGATCGAATCTATTGATTTAGTTTGCTCTTTAAGAGCAGAGATCAAATAGCCGGGGACGGCATCTCCTGATTTTACTTTTTGCTTTATATCATTTAATAAGGTATTCAACTCATCGTCAGCTGACGAATTTAACTTCTTTTGAATGCCTACAACTAAAGTTAAAGCTGACATATCCGTTTCATTTATGACAGGGCCCTGTTCATTAAATTTATTCTGAGTTTGTTGCTCCAGGCAATTATTATAGTCCTCTACTATTTGTCTTAAATCGTTTTTCTTATACGTTTTATCATCAAGTTTGGCGACTACCTCAGGGCATTCGCTGACAAAGTCTGTTACTCTTTTGCGAAAAGAAATATTTGGCACGATCATGCCCTCTGTGGTTGATTTAAGCAAGTAAGAAGTATTGAAGTCGTAAGATTCATCTGCACGATACAGGTATAAGCTTAAGTAGCCACCTTCGATAAGCTCTAAAATGCGATATTTATTTAGAACCTTGGCCGGATGATATATGGTAGAGTCAGTATAAGCTTCAAGTATTTGAAATGACTTTAGTCTTTTTTTATCACCATCAACTATGATGCTCAGTTCTTCGTTAAATTGATCTGGCAGCAGAATTTCAACTTTCCCATATAAAGTGTCTTTTTGCACCGTGATTACATAATCCTGCGCATAGGCTGTAGACGTCAACAGAAGTATAATGGAATAAAATAAGAATCGCATAGTTGTGATGTTTGTCCACAAAAATAGTATTAATCAGCATCTTTGCTAATCATTTTTTGTTACGTCCGGCATCTTTCAAAGCTTTACTTATTATCCACTCTAGCTGCCCGTTGGTGCTCCTAAACTCATCAGCGGCCCACTTTTCTACAGCTTTTAGCATTTCCGAGTCTATACGTAATGCAAATGGCTTCTTCTTAGCCATAATTTTCTTTATTAGTAGTCATCATTTTCTCCATCACTTGTCTTATCTCCTCAGGTTTTTGAGTGCCAATCAACAGTTTTTTACCTGATTTTAAATGTAGCTGTAATCCTTTGTTTCCTTTCACGTTTACAGCTCTACTATTCCCAAAAGTAAATCGTACACCCCAACCGCCATATTCTGCTATAGGACTATACGATCTTACTTCCCAGTTACTTATTTCTTCTTTCTTTAATTTTCTCCACTTAAATATAAAAGGCCTGAACCGGTAGCTAATTGATCCATCTTTTATTAGAGTTTCAAGCTTGGCTTTGAAAATCCCGTAGGCCAATAGCAGTGTGATAATCATACCGAAAATAAGGATCAATATTCTCCATTCGATGGCCATACCTTCTGGTATACTTTCTTCATTTGAAAGCCAATGATGAAGTTTGTTCGAACTTAATATCGTCATACCTACAACTACGGGTATAATGATGGCCCACATCCACCATTGGTTGAATCGCTGCTCTTCTTTGAAGAAAATCATTACCTTGATCGCTCTAATAACACCACTGATTGCCCATGATCGCTAGTAAAACCGATAGCTTTCCAGCCTGCACTGGATTCGGAGTTTAGACGTTTCTCAAATTTAGATAGGCTTTCAAATGCACCTTTTTTTAAAAATTTATAGTTATCCATTGTTAGTGATTTAAAGTACCAGAGTTTACAACAGGGGCGACATCTTTATCAGCACATAACACAACCATCAGGTTGCTCACCATAGCTGCTTTGCGATCTTCATCTAACTCTATTACTTGTCGTTTTGATAGATCTTCAAGAGCCATTTCTACCATACTCACGGCCCCTTCCACAATTTTATGTCGGGCGGCAACAATGGCAGTGGCCTGCTGGCGTCTGAGCATTGCACCTGCTATTTCAGAGGCATATGCAAGATAGCCGATTCTGGCTTCTATTACTTCTATCCCTGCAATGTCTAATCGTTTGCTTAAGTTTCCTTCAAGTGCATGATTTACCTCATCGAGGCCCGAGCGAAGGGTAATCTCGGCTTCACCATCTTCGAAATTGTCGTATGGGTACTGGCCAGCCAGTTTTCTTACTGCTGCATCACTCTGAATACGTACAAAATTTTCATAATCGTCCACCTCAAAGGCAGCCTTAAATGTATTTTTTACGCGCCAAACTAATATTACGCCAATCAAAATAGGGTTACCTACACTATCATTAACTTTTACGCGGTCGCTGTCAAAGTTTCGGGCACGAAGAGAAACACTTTGTTTTACATAAAAGGGATTAACCCAAAAGAAACCATTTGCCTTAACGGTGCCTTTGTATTCACCAAAAAGGATGAGAACCCGAGATCCGTTAGGGTTTACAAAAAAGAAACCAGGCAACATGATGAGAGAAAGTATTATGCCAATGGCGAAGATTGGGTTTTTAGCTGCAATGATGCCCGCTATTGAACCAAAAAATAATATGGCAAATACAAACAACATGATGTAACCTGAAATGGGTTTGTTTTCAAATTCTTGTTCTTGTTTCATAGAAGTGATATTAAAATGATATTATAAATATATTATTATAAATATCAATACGCAAATTTTTCATAAAAGGTTATAAACCATTTATGTAGTTGATGCCGAGACATTTGATTTTTCTGTAAACTAGAATTAATTTGCGCAACTAATTTTCAAAAACACTAAAAACACTATGGTCCAGTATAATCCTAAAACGTGGCTAGCACTTATTTTTCATTCTTACAGTAGGCAAGTAGTACGCTTACTTTTACCAGGCCTTATTGCAATGGGTATTTATACCACAGGTATGTGCTATGTGCTTTTAGATTATTTCGAATTAGAGTTTCTGAGTACCACCGCAGTACACTCCTTATTAGGCATAGTACTTGGTTTATTTTTAGTGTTTAGAGTAAACTCAGCCTATGATCGCTGGTGGGAAGGTCGTAAGCTGTGGGGTTTGTTGGTGAACAATACGAGAAATTTGTCAGCTAAATTGTCTTCATTTTTAAGTGAAGATGATCGCGAAAACAGAAACTATTTTGCTCAAATGATCCCGAATTATGTTACTGCCATGAAGGAACATTTACGTGATGGGGTTGATTTGGAGGATTTGGATTTAGTTGAGGATGGTTTTTTAAGCAAACTCAAAGGAAAAGATCATATTCCCAATGCCATATCTCAGATGATGTATAAGAAAATCAATCAGCTGTATATAGATAAAAAATTAACCGGGGATCAATTTTTTGTGCTAGATAAAGAATTAAAACAATTTTCGGATATTCTTGGCGGGTGTGAGCGAATTAAAAATACGCCTATACCGTATTCTTACAGCATGTATATCAAGAAGTTTATCTTCACGTTTACTGTGACACTCCCTTTCGCATTTATGACAGAGTTTCATTATATCACTGTACCTATAGTGCTATTTATATTCTTTATTTTGGTAAGTGTCGAGCTTATTGCTGAAGAAATTGAAGATCCGTTTGGCAACGACAGAAATGACTTGCCTACCGACCAGCTTTGCGAAAAAATAAAGAAGAATGTAAGGGAGTTGCTAGAGGCTTAGAAAGTCTAAGTGTATCTTCTTTGTTAATACTTCTCTGGCTAAAGATTTGTACTAGTCAGCAGTGTTAAATTGTACATAAAATTGGGCGCCTTCATTTACCTGACTTTCGCACCAAATTTTGCCATTCATGGCCTCTACATATTTTTTTACAATAGAAAGCCCAAGTCCGGTTGAGGTCTCATTGCCCGTAGGTTTTGCGCTGAGCTTTTGATATTTACCAAATAGTTTCTTTTGGTCTTCTTCAGACAAACCCGGGCCCTGATCTTTCACACAGGCGATTAATTCCTGCTCTTTTTTCTCAAGGCTTATATGAATTTTTAAAAATTTCGGTGAAAACTTAAGAGCGTTAGAAATGAGGTTTTCAAATACCTGGTTAGCGAAGCCTGCATCTAGATTTGCATATAAATTAGGTTCGATAGCATGTGTAAGTTCTATCTCCTTAGCTTCGGCTGTGATTTTAAATCGATCAGCACAATTTTGTAATATTTCACTTGCGTTAACTTTTTCTATATTGATGTTTAGGTTTTTGGATTCAATAGCTTCAATATCAAGGATTTTGCCAATCATTTCATTTAATCGTGTGGCACTTCGCTCGATTGTATCAATGTATTTTTGAGTTTCATCGTCTAGTGTACCTGCCGTTAGTTTAATGAGTCCAATTAGCGCCTTTATTTGATTCAAAGGACTCTTTAAGTCATGTGCTACAATACTTATCAGGTTATTTTTTTCATTATTGAGACTTACCAACTCCTCATTTTTTTGAAGAATTTCATCTTTTTGTTTTTGCACTTCGGTGTGCATAGCGGTAATGGTCTCATTCGCTTCATGTAAGTAATCAGCCTGGTCTAAAATAGCCTCCTTTTGCTGCTCCAATTCATCATTTTTGGCTACTATTTCCTCGTTGGCTTTTTCAATTTTAGCGGCTTGTTCAGAAATTTGTCTCTTTTGCTCCTGAAGGGCGTCATTTTTAGCTGAAATTTCTTCATATGCCTCTTCTAGATTATCGGCAAGTAGCAGCAGATCTTTCTTTTTGTACTCAAGAAGGTAATTGTTAGAAATTGCCGTTTCCTTATCCTTTTTAAGTTGATCTATTTCCTTTTTAAGCTCATGGGTTGACTTTTCGAGGGTAGATGAAAACTCGTCTTTTAACTTTTCAAAGGAATTGTTTAGTGAAGGTAAACCTGTATCAAATTTTTGTTTAGCATTCGAAACTAGCTCAATAAGTGCTTTGTCTTTATTTTTAGCGGCAATCTTTTCAACTTCTCCAATAAAAGACTTGATATTGTCTTTAGTTTCAGACAAGTGATGAGATATCTTATTAAAAGAAACTTCTGATGCCAACTTTTCCAGACTGTTTGTGTAAAATAAAGTGTAAGATACACTTAATAATCACGTATTAAAAATCAGTTGGCCTGGATTTATTTCAAGTGCTTTCTCAATTTCACAGGATCTTTTTTCTTTCTCATTTTCATATTAAGAATTTCAACAAGTAAAGAAAAGAACACAGCAAAATAGATGTAGCCTTTCGGCACATGATAATCGAAAGATTCGATTGACAGCATAAACCCGATAAGTATTAGAAAAGACAGTGCCAGTACTTCTAAAGTGGGGTGTTTAGCTATAAAGTCACTAATATTTTTGGCAAATAACATCATTACTCCAATCGATATTACAACAGCAATTATCATCAAAAGTATTTCATCTGTGAGCCCGACAGCTGTGAGTATAGAATCGAATGAGAAAATTATATCAAGTAAAATTATTTGTGTAATGACAGAGAATAAGGAAGACTTTGATTTTGAGCTGTGCTCTTCTGCTACACCTTCCATTTTATGGTGTATCTCCATTGTACTTTTAAAAATAAGGAATAAACCTCCGGCAAGAAGTATGAGGTCTCGACCGCTAAATTCTACTTCAAAAACAGTGAACAAAGGCTGAGTAAACGTGATTATCCATGTGATGCCAAGAAGAAGACCAACCCTAAAAATAAGTGCCAGCGATAAGCCAATATTACGAGCTTTGGGTTGTTGTGCTTCAGGTAGTTTATTAGAGACAATGGATATGAAGATGATATTGTCAATACCTAGTACAATCTCTAAAAAAGTGAGGGTCAATAATGCAATCCACGATTCGGGCTGAAGTAAAATTTCCATAGGGCGCAAATATAGTAAAAATTGCCAATGAACGTCCAGATGCCATATTCGGGTAATATTTTCTACATTGATTTCTTATGATTGTCAGCAAATCGCCTTGTATTTAACGTCAGCTGGTTGGCATAATTTTTCCACTACTATAGATATAAGAAGGATCATCCTTTTTTTAATTTTTTTCTAACTACAAGAAGAAGCACTATGGAGATTTTTAAAAAGTCAGATTTTAATACATTAGCAAATATTCATAAACCCCATTGTGTGAGTATATATATACCAACACACAGAACTAATGCCGCTGGTGATGGCATGTATAAAGACAAAACAACCCTCAAAAATCAATTAAAAGACGCTGCCCAACAGCTTAGTACCTGGGAAATGAGCGATGCAGATATTAATGAATTTCTGAAGCCCATCGCTAACCTACAGCAGGACGATGATTTTTGGAGAAAACAGTCGGACGGCCTTGCCATATTCTATGATGGTGAAAATATGATGACCTATTCAATCCCTAAGGTTTTTAAAGAATATACTTACGTAAATACGCACTTATACCTTAAGCCCATGGCTGATTTGGTTCATGGTTCAGGACGTCATTTCATCATGGCACTAAGCTTGGGAGATGTACAATTTTATGAAGCGACTCAAAATACTATTACGGAAGTGAGAATTGAAGATCTTGTACCTCAGACGCTAGTAGAGGCTGTAGGCGGAGATTATGAAGATAAGCATCTGCAACGAAGGTCTGGTCAGGGTGAGAAAGGTGGCGCTGAAGGTATGTATCATGGACATGGCGAAGGCGCAGACACCGAGAAAAAGGAAGAGGCCAAGAAGTTTTTCAGAGAAGTTGATAAAGGAATAATGAAAATGCTGCATGATGAAGACGCACCTTTAGTTATTGCTTGCGTAGATTATTTATACCCTATATACAAAGAAGTAAATAGCTATAAGTACCTTGAGGAAAAGCACGTGGTTGGTAATTATGAGCACGAAGATATCTTGGCGCTTAAAGAAAGAGCCTGGGACATCATAAAGAAAGATTTTGAAGAGGCAAAAGAAAAAGCCAAAGAACAAGTAAACGCCCTGCTCAATAATGGAAAGGCATCTACTACCCTTGAGGACATTGTACCTTCAGCAATTACCGGAAGAGCTGAGACATTATTCATTAAGGAAAATGAAGAGGTCTGGGGTAAATACATTAAGGAAGAAAATAAAATTGATATCGAAGAAGTACGAAGGGTAGGAGACACGGGCTTGCTCAATAAAGCAGCAGTTGAAACTATCAATCACGGAGGTACTGTATACCTTGTGCCTGAAGATGAGATGCCTGTCAGTAATACAATTGTCAATGCGGTATATCGATATGAGATGTAATTGCTGGAAAACTTAAGTAAGCAAGAGGTTGTCAAATTTTTGACAACCTCTTGCTTTTTAGGTCAACCTGCCACCATTGAGAAAAATTGGGAAGTCTACATTTTGCTGTCCACCCCATAATGGAGCCACCTCTTGGATGAACTCATCAACAGGGTTGTTTCCATGTTTTTTAATGTAGTGCTGTACCGCAGACCATGAGGTGAGGTATCCTCGCAACGTTTCCAGCGACCAGGTATCGCTGAATGAAAAGTTTTCTAATACTCTATTTTTTAAAGGCATTGCAATATCGCGATACTCTTGTTCGATGATTCTCCTTTCCGGATCCCAATACGGGCCTACGGTATGGTCATAAAAATCAAATAATATGGGATCGATGGCTTCGCTTATTTTTAGTAACCCATAGCCCCAATAAGCCAGATAAGTTTCTTCATGGCTAAGTCTTTTTGCCTCCTTGTAAAACGCATCTACGTCAAACCAGTGAATAGCCTGGGCAACAGTGATCAGGTCTACCTTTGTGGTAAGCCCCGAGTTTTCTGCACTGCCGACCTGGTAAACAATATTTTGTTTTTCCTCGGCTTGGTCCAGCTGCTGCTGGCTAATGTCCGTTGCATATACCGTATTAAATTTTTGTGCAAGCACACCTGCTACCTGACCATTACCTGTCGCGCAGTCCCAGGCTTTGTCAAACCTTTCGACCTGCTCATAAAGAAACTCAAAAAGAGAGGGTGGGTAATGAGGCCTATAACGAGCATATAATTTCGATTGTGCTGAAAAATTGTCCTTGGCCATATTTTTTGGGTTAGCTAAAGTTACAACTCATCCACCTCATTCTACGGTTCGGTAATTCATTTTTTTATATCGAGTAGTGGTTTTCAACATTTGTGTCAGACATCAACGCTAATACACATGAAAGCCATAGCCACAATTATCTTATTTACACTCTACATCAATGTGGCCTTGAGCCAGTCTACAATCTCTGGCCGTGTGGTTGATCAGCAAGGAGCAGGGTTGCCAGGAGTAAATGTTTTTCTGGTTGATACCTATGACGGAACCTCAACCGATCTGGAGGGGCATTTTTCCTTCAGCACTTCTGAAGAGGGTAACTATCAACTTAAAGCAACATTTATAGGCTATGAAGTGATAAGTGAAGAGGTAGCACTGCCGGGTGATAGAAAGGTATCTTTTACATTGAAAGAATCCATCAACAGGTTAGATGCTGTAGTCATTTCGGCTGGTTCTTTTTCTGCAGGAGAAGAGAGCAATCGTGAAGTGTTGAAGACGCTGGATATAGTAACAACGGCTGGAGCAACAGCTGATATAGCCGGAGCACTTAACACTTTGCCTGGCACCCAAACAGTAGGAGAGACTGGTCGATTGTTTGTTAGAGGCGGTGACGGTTATGAAACACGAACTTATATTGATGGCATTGAGGTACTTGAAAGCTACAGTCCATCAGCGCCTAATACACCAAGTCGTGGTCGGTTTAGTCCATTTATGTTTAAAGGTACATCGTTTAGCACCGGGGGCTATTCTGCAGAGTATGGGCAGGCACTTTCTTCTGCACTGATACTCAACACCAAAGATATGGCTGCTCAAAATCGTACTGATCTTTCTCTCATGTCTGTGGGAGCTGATGTAGCCCATTCTCAAGTATTTGGTAAATCATCTGTTTCTGGCAAAATCCAGTATACAAATCTTGAGCCTTACTTTGCTTTGGTAAGCCAGCGCATTAGTTATGACAAGGCACCTGAGACCTGGGATGCGAATGTGGCGTATCGACATCAAATTGGTAAGACCGGGATGTTAAAAACATACGCAAATTGGAATAATGCGAGGTTTGCGGTCTATCAACCACAAGCATTTTCTAATCTCGAAGACAGGCTCGAAGTTGACAATAACTATTACTACCTGAATGTGAGCTACCGTGACGTGATAAGCCCAAAATGGTCCTTTAACACAGGTGCGGCTTATACATCAAGTAAGGAAGATATACTATTCAATGATGTAGACATCAAAGATCAACTGTCAGGGGCTCATGTCAAAGGTGTTGTCAACTTCGATCCTGATGCTTCGCTATCCATTCGTTCCGGAGTTGAACATTACTACAGAAAACATAACTACATCTTAATGGTAGAAAATGAGTTTAACGAAAACTACAACCAGCATATATCGACTACATTTATTGAAGCAGATTATTATTTGTCTAATGATCTGGTTATTCGATCTGGAGCTCGTGCCGAGACCAATAACTTAAACAATCAGACCAATGTATTTCCACGCCTTTCTATCGCTCAGCAACTTGGTGAAAACAGTCAGGTGTCGTTGGGATATGGTAAGTTTTCTCAGCAAGCTCAGCGTGAGTATTTGAGGGTAAACACGAGCCTGCAAGAAGAAAAGGCAGCACACTACATTGCCAACTATCAGTACATGACTGATAAGCGCACTTTTAGGGTGGAGGGCTATTATAAGCGCTATGATGATTTAGTGAAAGAGTCAACTCTTGGCCCTAACAATAATGGAAAAGGCTATGCTACCGGATTCGATGTATTTTGGAGAGATAATGAGTCTATTTCGGGGCTTGATTACTGGGTGTCATATTCTTACATCGATAGCGAGCGAGACTACCGAGATTACCCTCAGCAGGCAACACCAGCCTTTAGCTCCACGCATAACCTGTCGATTGTAGGAAAGTACTTTGTCAAAGACATAAAAACACAAGTTGGTGCCACTTACTCATTTGCAAGTGCGCGCCCTTACAACAATCTCAATGAAGAGACTTTTAATACAGGGCGCACACCAGCCTATCATGACCTAAGTATCAATTTTAGCTACCTGCATAGGAGCAATATTATTGTTCACGGTTCAGTGACTAATGTTTTGGGAGTGGATAATATTTTCGGATATGAATACGCTTCTGAACCTAATCAGGATGGAGTATATGAGTCGCAACCTATAAAGCAAATGGCGCCCAGGTTCATTTTTCTTGGTGTATTTATCACACTGGCCAAAAACAAGGCGGTAAACCAAATGCCAAATCTGTAAAACAATTTTATAAACACATAAACAATACAATTATGAAAAAATCTATTCTACTTCCACTTTTAGCCATGGCCATAATGCTATGGAGTTTTACCAGCCCTTCTAAATATGAAGAGGCCATGAAAAAGCAAATTAATAATGTGTATCAGGCACAAACGCCTGATGAATTTCAGGCAGCCATCAATGCGTTGGATCGAATTGCCCAAAACGAAGATGATAAATGGGAGCCATTGTACTATGCAGGGTTTGGGTATATTATGATGGCCACCAGAACTGAAGAAGTGTCGGAAAAAGATAAATTTCTAGACCAGGCATTGGAAAAAGTAAAAGCCGGTTTAAAGCTTAAGCCACAAGAAGATGAGTTGGTGGCTTTGGAAGGTTTCATACACATGATCCGAGTAACAGTAGACCCGGCCACACGTGGACAGCAATATTCTGGCCTATCTATGCAGGCTTTAAATAAAGCACTCGCAATAGATGCGAATAATCCCAGAGCCATGTATATGCTTGGACAAATGGAGCTTGGAACAGCGAGGTTTTTTGGAAGCGATATAGCGGGACCATGCGAAAAGCTTCAAAAGGCTGTTCAATTGTTTGAAAATCAGAAACCTGAGGGACAATTAAGTCCTATGTGGGGACAAGAGTCGGCAATTAGAGCGGCACAGGCATGCAATTAAAAGAAAGATTGGATATCCCGCGCGAAGCGATCTAAAACAATGTTAAAGCCTGTCGGTAAGACAGGCCTTAACACTTATAATAACTTAAATTTCTGATTATGAAACTCATATTACTCATACTTCATATTACAGCCGGTTGTGTCGCATTAATGAGTGCACCTGTGGCAATGGCAGTTGGGAAAGGAAATACTTTGCATCGTAGAGCTGGTATTTTATTTTTCTGGAGCATGACATTGGTTTTTATAACAGCCCTTTTACTGTCATTGGTTTCGTTTCAGCCATTCTTGTTAATGATAGCTGTTTTGAGCTATTATGCAGTTGTGTCAGGTTATAGAGCCCTTTATCATAAAAAGCTGCATGCAAGTAAGTCGGTCATAAAACCCATTGATTGGTTTGCTTTGGTAGTAAATGGAGTGACCAATCTTGCTTTTGTAATTTGGGGAATTACTTTATTAGATGAGATGCAAGGTATAGGTATTCTTGCAATTGTTTTTGGCACACTGGGCTCAATGATGTCAGTTTCAAATATAATTTCTTTTGTAAGACAACCATCTGACAAAATGTATTGGCTCTATGCCCATATCAATGGATTTGTGATAGGTTATATAGCATGTACTACAGCTTTTTCTGTAACTGTTATTGATTTTATTCCTGGTATTTGGGCTTGGCTGTGGCCCACAATTATTGGCTCTCCACTTATAGCTTTTTGGATAAGACGGTATAAGAATAAGTTTAAAAAGGGAGCAAAGCCATGTGATGTATTGGTATTAAAATAAATTTGATTTAATTAGCTGCATGCACCAACCCTGTAAAGAAAAATCATTTAGCTGGAAAAAAGAGCTCAAAGAATCGGCACTTATTGCTTTAATAGGTATCCCGTGGGGTTATATGATGTGCCCCAATTGTGAAGTTAAAATATACACATTCATCATTAGTGCCAGTATTTGGGTCGTGCTATGGAAAGGAAATCAATTGACTGGTTATTACATGGATCAGTGGTACGATTGGCTGAAGCAGCCAGTGCATAGATTAGTAATTGGTGTTTTGGGCCACGCAGCGTTCACAGCACTAGCCATATTGGGTATATATTATTTTTATAATCTTTTCTTCGATTTATATCTGGGAAATTTAAACTTCACATTGTTGATTGCTATTGGCGTGACCTTCCTTGTATCAGCATTTCTATATGGCAGTGAGTTTCTTAGTGCGTGGAAAGAACTTGCCATAGATAGTGAGCGGATGAAAAAGGAAGCAATTACTGCTAAATATGAGTCCTTAAAGAATCAGGTGAACCCTCACTTTTTATTCAACAGCTTCAACGTGCTCACCAATTTGGTATACGAAGATCAGGATGTAGCTGCCAAATTCATTAAAAAGCTGTCTGAGGTGTATCGTTATGTGCTGGAAGCTAGAAACAAAGAACTTGTGTCTTTGACTGAGGAACTCAAATTTGTTGAGGCTTATATTTTCTTACAAAAAATACGACACTCAGATAGCCTAAAATTTGAAAATAAACTTGGTATTGTAAACGGTCTAAAAGTAGCCCCGATGGCATTACAAATGTTGGTTGAAAATAGTATCAAGCACAATATAGTTGCAGAAAATCAGCCGTTGACGATTTATATGTTCAGTGAAGGAGATTACATATATGTGAGTAATGCACTTCAGAAGAAAAACATCATAAAAGAAGCGGGAAGTGGTATTGGTCTCGCAAATATCAGAGCGCGTTACGAGTTTTTATCTAATGTGCCGGTCAAAGTGGAGGAAGAAAATAATGAGTTTAAGGTAGGCCTCCCGATAATAAAATAAGATATATGCGAGTACTGATTATTGAAGATGAGAAAATGGCTGCTAATCGATTAGAAAAGCTGGCCAAAATTGTTGACAGTGAAATTAATGTGCTTTCAAAAATTGATACAGTAACGGGTAGTGTGGAGTGGTTATCAGCAAATGAAGGTCCTGATTTAATATTTATGGATATTCAACTTGCCGATGGTTTGAGCTTCGAGATTTTTGACCACATCAAGGTTGACGCACCGGTGATATTTACTACTGCCTATGACGAGTATGCACTCAAAGCATTTAAAGTAAATAGTATTGACTACCTCCTAAAACCAATAGATAATGACGAATTGAAAGAGGCACTTTTCAAACTTAAAAAAGTGAGGTCTCATAATTCAATAAACCCTGCTGAACAGATTGCTAAGGCAATGGAAATGTTGACTAACAGGTTTAAACAACGATTTTTAGTAAAAACCGGTGAGCACATAAAGTCAATACCCATACTTGAAATTGCCTACTTTTTTAGTCGTGATAAGGCGAGCTATTGCCATACCTATGAAAACAAAAACTTTTTAGTTGATTATACTTTAGATGAAATAGAGTCGAAGGTAGATCCTGAGCAATATTTTAGAATTAACAGAAAATTTATCATTTCCATGGACTCTATTAAGGATATCATTAGCTACTCAAATAGTAGATTAAAGGTGGTATTTAAAGACGAGCATGATGAGGAAGTGATTGTGAGCAGGGAAAGGGTGTCAACTTTCAAGCAGTGGCTGGATAGGTAATAATATATTTTATTATATTGTCCTGATTTTTTTAGCAATTGATTTATGGAAGATAAAAGCTGCCGCAATTGTGGCAATGAAGTAATAGGCAACTATTGCCACAACTGTGGTCAGAAAAGAGATGTACATAAGCTCGCATGGAGGTCGTTGTTTGAAGAACTCCAGAAAAGATGGTTTGGGTTTGATAACAACTTTGCCCGAACTTTTAAAGATTTAACGGTTGCACCTGGAAAAGTGATAGGTGCCACAATTGACGGTATCAGGGTAAGGTACATAGGGCCTATTGGGTATTATTTTCTACTGATAACCCTGTTTGTTCTCACACTTTCATTCCTGGATATCGATTTGTCTGCAATGACTAAAGATATATCAGCTGCTTTTAGTTCTGAAGGGACTCCAAACCAGCAGCAACTACAAATGGAATTAAATCAAAGGATTTTTTCAAATTTCCGCTTGTTTAGTTTTTTAATGATACCATTTTTTATCACGGCAACCTGGCTGATTTTTAAGAATAAGAAATATAATTTTCTCGAATCTTCAGTAGTCACTTTTTATGGGCAAGGCCACCCTATGATATTGAGTATCTTGGCTTTATTTGGTTATAAATTTTTTGATTGGGTACACATACAGCTATATATTACACCCGTTTCGTATTTGTATTTTGCTTTTGTTTGTGCCAATTTTTATAAAGGCAATAAACTTTGGAATTTTATTAAAGGCCTTTTAGTACTCATATTAGGTCTGCTACTATTCATGTTTGCAGTAATGCTTATTACGTTTACAGTGGCTTTTATAAACCCAGAACTTTTTAAAGGCTTAGCTTAAACTGGTTATTTAGCAGAGTGAGCTTTTCTAGAGTTGGTTTATAGAGTCTGTTGGCAAGCCATTCTGTCACTTTATAAGTTACATAGGCCAGGGGGATTGTTATCAAAATTAGCACCCAAAATAATGTATGAGAAAACTCAAATGCCTGCATAACATCAAATGAAGTTTTTAAATAAACAGTGCACAGAATAATAGGTACCAGTGCTAAATATAAGTTGATGTACAGTTTAATCTTTGCAAGAATGTTTTCGATTGAGCTTTTAATCCCAACTTTTGATAGTTGATTATAAATTACTTTTCTCTTAATCGCGTAATGTAGATAAAGCACTCCGGTGACAAGCAATATCTCAAGAGATATAAAGTACCTGTCTTGTAGGTTCAGAGCAAAAGTCAGGCTAATCATTGCAATAGCCATCACTATCATTATTATTAGATCATAGCGCATAATCTTTGTCAGATTCCCTACTGTTCTTTGAGCCCTAACTTCAAAAATACCTTCTATTTCTTGCCGGCTATATCTTGGTTCATTTTTATTCAGGATTTCTTTTAATGCTTCAAGCTCCATAATCTTGTACTTTTAAAATTTTACGCATTTTTTCCTTTACTCGATTGAGTCGCACGCCTACATTACTTTCCGTGATACCCAATATTTCAGCCATTTCTCTGTAGTCTTTTTCATCTAGATAAAGGCTTATCAGTGCCTTCTCTGCTTCATTTAAGTGACGAATAACCCTGTCGAGTATAACCTCAGCACTTTCTTTTGGTTCATCGGTTCTATCATCAGGTAAGTCAGCCAAAACAAGTGCTTTATTTTTTGCCTTCTTTACTTTGTTTAATGCCGTAAACAATGCGATTTTATACATGTAAGTAGTAAGCTTTGATTTACCGCTGTATCGAGTTATTGATTGCCACAACTGCATCATGATTTCCTGAAAAAGATCGTCATAGTCATCATTGTTATCAGAGTAAATTCGACATACTTTGTGAATTATACCTTGATGTTGTTCAATAAGATCTATGAATTCTTTTTCGCTCAAAACCTATATGTTGTATACCATTTGTGTCAGTTGGTGCTAACTTCTTACAAATGAACTAAAAAAAATAGCGGACTGTTTCTTATGTTTTTTAAAACCAAATTGTTTTAAAGGGGTTTTAACACTAAATTAGCTGTGTATTAAATGTTTATGCGATTGAAAAAGCATTTCTTCATTTTGTTTATGGGTCTTTTATTCTGTGCTATAACTTCTGCAAACGCACAGGTAGACGAAATTGAACCGTCACGAGGGCTATATTACTACAGCGGGTCAATAGGTGATAATGACAAGGTAGAGTTTAACCTTCAGTTTAATGGGAATATGGTGTCGGGTTCTTACATTATTGAGAGCTCCGGAGACATGTTTGTGTTTAATGGTCGCATGGGTCTTGAGCGACAGGGTATTGGCGTACTCGTCTATAACTCAAATAATATATTTGTAGCCTCCATAGAGGCAAAGTTTGTGAGCACTGAGAATAATTTTGGCAAAATGCTAAATGGCAATTGGAAAAGCGCTGACGGAAAAGAACAACGCAATTTAAAACTTAAAAAAGTAGCCGAATTTGCAAAGGGACCAACAGAGGTACAGGAGTTTGAGGTTCTGCTGGGAGACTAAATTTGTCTGAATATTTCTTTTTTCTAAAAAAATAGTCATAATGTTGTAACAAAATACAACCAATTGCAGTCTAAAGAGTAGTACTGACCAACATTTTATGTTTACAGACCTAAAGAACCATGTAGAAAGATCAGTAATTGTAGCTTTGGTGGCTATTTTACTATTTACCTCTGCAGTAAGTTGGGGTAAAATCCTTACTCAAAAGACTGCCAAACAAGAGGTTGTTCAGGTTGATTCAAATGGAACCTCTAATAAAATTAAAAAAGGAATGTTGGTCTTCACGGGTATGATTATTGTCGTAGCCGAGTACATTCAACTCAAGGATGATAATTAGATCACTAGTTACTTTATTATTTATTCTTATTACTCATTTTGCCTTTGGTCAGGATAGTCTGAGTTTTTTAGCCTTAGGAGATTCTTACACTATCGGTGAGAGCGTTGATGAATCTGCGCGTTGGCCTGTTCAACTGGTAGATTCTTTAAAAAGTAGAGGCATTTCCGTGAAACAACCTGAGATTATTGCCAGAACAGGTTGGCGAACCGATGAACTCAAAAAAGCTATTGAAGATAGAAATCCAGGTAAAAATTATGACTTGGTGGGTTTGTTAATTGGTGTAAATAATCAATATCAGGGCAAATCTGCTGAATCATACCTCCCCGAGTTTGAAGAATTGCTATCAATAGCAATTGAGCATGCAGGTGGTGACAAAGGCCGGGTTTTTGTTGTTTCGATACCTGACTATGGGTACACTCCTTTTGGAAAAGACAATCAAGAGAAGATATCTAGTGAGTTGGATAGCTATAATAAGATAAATAAGTCTATAGCGAAGACCATGGGTATTAAATACTATTATATCACAGACATTTCTCGCAAGCATGATATTAAACTGGTGGCTAAAGATGGTCTCCATCCTTCAGGCCTACAGTACAGTTTATGGGTTCAGCAAATTTTGAAAGACCAGGGCTTTATTAATTCACTGCGTTAAGAGCCCTTCTCTACTCTAAGCAAGCGTGCAATGAATATTGCCACAACACTGAATACAACAGCTACATAACCTACATACTCGTAGTTTACTAGTGCCTTGGCACCTTCAATGGCCGTTGATGGCTTCTCTGTAATTATAAAACCAGCCAACATTGCAGCAGCGCCCGAAGATAGTTGTTGAACGGAGGATCTGATGCTCATAAAGCTACCTCTGTTTTCAGGCTTGATTACCGAGGTCACCATTGTGGTTGAGGGAACGATACGTCCATTTGCCATGATGAAAAAGACACCACTTACTACCAGAGCCTGCCAGAGAGGTATTTGAGGCAGATGGGTAATTACCAGTAATGGTATCATTACCATAATCCCAAAAATTGTGAAAATCCTTAACCTTCCGTGCTTATCAGCAAGTCTGCCAACCATGGGTGAGGTAAAAATGGTTAACCCACCACCGACTAAGTAAATGTAGGTAAGCTCTTGTTCAGTAAATCCGACATTTCCAACCATGTAAGGGGCTATGAAAGGTATTATGGTGAAATGCCCGAGCATCAATACTGAAGTGAATAGCAGTCCCATCAAAGGATTTCTTCTGCCAAAAATAGTTTTGATAATATGCCATGGGTTGTTGTTGGTCTTCCCATTAGTGAGATGACCTCTAATAGAAGGGATGTAAAGAATGATCAAAACATTAATAATTACACCCAGTCCACCAAGAAATAAAAACGGTGCATGCCAACTAAACAGGGTGGCAAGGTATAGACCAAAAGGAACACCAAATACAGAAGCAACGGAAAATGATGCCATTACGAATCCAATGCCTGCAGCCCTCCGGTGTAGTGGGATGGCATCACTTACAATACTTAGCACTAATGCACCAAGTACTCCTCCAAAACCACCTGCAATTGATCTGGTGAGCAGTAATAATTCATAACTAGGCGCAAAGGCGCAAGCAAGTGTACCCAGAGTAAATCCAAAATAAACAAATATGAGACTTACCTTTCTATCAAAGCGATCGATAAAGAAAGCAGCTAAAAACCCTGATCCACCTGCTGTAAAAGTGTAGGATGAAACTAAGAAACTAAACTGCTGAGGGCTGATGTCAAAGAGCCTCATAAGTTGCGGGCCCAATGGCATAACTATCATGAAATCCATGATATGAGTAAATAATGCCGAGGCAAGTACTAGCAGTAATAGTCGCTCTTTATTCATGAAGATGCGAAGATACTTAAAATAGCGTTACAACATTGATCTCTGTTGATATCCTTTTATTATGATTAGATAAAGGAAAACTATTAAACTACCGCAACTTGGAAAATGGGTCTATGCCATTATTTAAGTTGATTACATTTTCAGACCACCTCAGGTTTGTGATTTCTATATCTAGAAGGCCATCGTGAAACGTAGAGACTTTAGAACCACCAACATTTTCCCAATTTTCCCATGTAAATTTCAAACCTCCTACTGGTACTATGCTTGCCCAAAATTTCCAGGCCTTAGGTATGCCGTCATCATCAAGTATCCATAAATATGAGTCTCCGGGCGTAACTCCACCGGTACTATATTGTACTAACAATGCGTCACTTCCTTTATACTTTACCACCTTTCTTGTAGTGCCTGGGTCACGTGCCTTAAACGGTGCAATTAACCAAAATGAATCATTGGCAAAATATTCAAACGCTTGGTTTAAATACTCACTTTTATTTTCTGAGATTTCTTTTTTGTCTTTTAAAACAATTCCTTCTTTGTTTTCTGGATTTAACAATACTGTAAATTCATCCCAACTCACAGACACATAGTTTGACTTCTTATCCCAGATATAGTCATGCCCACGCGGATAACTCCAGGCAACTGCATCCAGATTTTGCCATGCTTCAAAATTTAGAGCAGTCATCATTTTATCGGTAAGGTATTCTGCTCTGGGGCCAGCTTCACCTTTTGGCAATGGTTCGTCAGCTAGTCTATAACCCAGGACTACGATTACAAATAAGAGCGCCAGGATGTATAATATCTTTTTAAACACTTTGGGTCTTGTTTTAAAAACTTCAATGATAACGATAAATATTTAATTAGAATACAATAGTGGCCTATCTTACCTTTTGCTGTAGAAAAAAATACACAGATAAATAGCGGTCTCCATTGTCTGATCACAAATAAAGAAGAAACACAAATTGGTGCGATTTTTTCTGTTGTAACATCAAACAAAAAGCATTTATAAACTATGAATAAGATATTAATACCAACAGACTTATCCGATGTATCAAACAAGGCGCTCGAACTCGCTTCACAAATCGCAAAGAAGACGGGAGGGAGTATGCATATTGTAAATTTTTACGAACACCCATACGGAAAGACTTTTACAGCTACAGGAGAGATGGAGCTAAAAGCATCTGACGAGGAAAATCTTTTCACTGTGCAGTTGTTGAGAAAAAATTATAGGACCCTTAGTGATTTGGCTAAGAAGCACTCATCTGAGGGGGCAGATGTAACTTTTGGAATTGAAGATGAAGACTTTGAAAATGGAGTATTGAAGTATATCAAAACTAACGCCATTGATATGGTAGTAATGGGCACTTCAGGAGAAGAAAATGCAGAAGAGTTTTTTACCGGAAATCATGCCCAACAGATCGTAGAGTCGGCCCCATGTCCGGTGATTTCAGTCAGAGACGAGGATATAATAGGTAATCTATCAAAAATAGTTTTAGGTGTAGATTTTCAAAAAGACCATCAGGATAATTATTTAAAAGCAGTTGGTTACATCAATGACCTAGCTTCGAGTATGGGTTCAAAAGTACATGTAGTACACGTTGGAAAAGATACCAATGGTGATGCCGAACGACTTGAAGGTTTTGCTAAAAATTATGGACTGCTCAATTATGAAATCGCTACAGTAAAAAATAAGGATGAGATAGCTGGATTGTTAGAATATGGGCACAAGATCAATGCGGCAGCTATAGCAGTGCTTACACATGCTGATGGAGGTCTGTTTAGAATGTTTCAGACCAGCACCTCTGAAGAGATGACCAAGGACTCCAATATACCTGTATTAACAATTAACTTACATAAAGTATAAGAAATTGCCAGAACCTGAAGAAAACAAAGAGTTGATGAGCATTTCGTTTAAAAATGCCTTCTTCTCACTAGCCACATGTTTCGCTGTAATTTTTTTGCTCTATCTGGGAAGATCGGTGCTCGTGCCATTAGCATTTGGTTTATTGATAGCATTTATTCTCTATCCAATCTGTGTTTATCTTGAAAAGAAAGGAGTCAGCCGTTTATGGTCCATAGTCTGGACGATGCTTTCCGTGACTTTATTGTTGGTGGGTATCACCGTTTTATTCTCAGCTCAAATTATCGACATCGTTAAAGAATTAGATGATTTTGGAGCCAAACTCAACGAGGTACTTGTCGCAATGACTGAGTTTGTAAATACAAATATATCTTTTGTGCCAAAGCTCGATAAAAACAGTCTGGTAGACCTTGGTATGAAATGGTTTTCCAGCAATTCTGGTGGTATGCTTACCAATACATTAAATTCAACCGCCCTTTTTATTACCGGGTTGACGCTCACTGTTATTTATAGCTTTCTGATACTACTATATCGCAAAGGATTTAAAAATGCTGTAGCGAGTTTTAGTGCTGAAAATCACAGGGATCAGTTTAATGAGATGCTTAAACAGATTCAAAAAGTTGGTCAGAAGTATTTAACAGGTATGTTCACTCTTATAATCGTTCTGGGTATTCTAAATACCTTGGGCTTATTCATAATTGGTATTGACTATGCTTTGTTTTTCGGATTTTTAGCGGGCTTTTTGGCAATTATACCCTATGTAGGTACTATCATAGGAGGCGCCATTCCTGCATTATATGCCTTCATTACCTATGATAGTTATTGGTACCCATTCGGAGTGATTTTGGTATTCTGGTTTATTCAGCTTTTAGAAGGCAATTTGCTCAGCCCAAAAATTGTCGGAGGCAATTTAAATGTAAATGCAATAGCAGCGATTCTTGCTCTTATTACTGGTGGATTTATATGGGGAATAGCAGGCATGATTTTGTTTTTACCATTTGCGGCTATATTGAAAGTTTTTTGTGAACACTATAAACAATTAAGACCTATATCTCTTCTTATGAGAGATGACGTGCATAGTAAGCGAGGTAGTCTAAAGAAGAAAGTTGGTAAAATATTTAATAAAAAGTGAAACAGGTAAAACGTTACTTAAAATTATTTAGAGATGCTGTAAAAAAGTTTATTGAAGATGATCCGATGAGCTATAGTGCATCGATTGCTTTTTACACGATATTTTCGATGCCTGCTATTCTAATCATAACGATGGTTATCGCAGGATCTTTTTATGAGGACCAAGAGGTAAAGCAGACAATAATTGATCAAATAAGTGGTCTGTTTGGTTCCGAAAGTGCACAACAGGTAAACAAGATAATGGAAAATGCCAGCCAATCAGCCTCATCTACACTGGCTAAAATCATTGGTATAGGTACGCTTATATTTAGTGCGACTACAGTTTTTATTTCATTGCAAAATGGTCTCAACTCCATTTGGGGAATCAAACCAAAGCCAAAAAAGGAAATTTTAGGCTTTCTTTTGAATAGATTGCTTTCCCTGGCTATGGTTATCAGTATAGGCTTTCTCTTGTTGGTATCACTTGTGGTAGATGCACTCATAGTACTATTCAATAATGTCCTTGATCAGCTACTCTCGGGTGCTGCTTTTTATGTAGTTACGGCAATAAACCTCACAGTTTCTTTGGCCATTATCACTCTGATTTTTGCGGTAATTTTCAAGGTCTTACCAGATGCCAAAATTAAATGGAGAGATGTATGGGTAGGCGCCTTCGTCACAACATTACTGTTTACTTTCGGTAAATATTTAATAGGGCTGTATTTGGGTGCAAGTACAGTGGCTAATGCATATGGAGCAGCAGGCTCTTTAGTCTTGCTGTTGGTTTGGGTGTACTATTCTTCGATTATCATGCTTTTCGGAGCCGAGTTTACTTTTGTTTATTCAAGAGATATAGGTAGTAATATCAGGCCAGGGAAAGATGCGGTATTGCTTGAGAAAAAGGAGGTTGAAATGCCTGAAAAAAAGTTAAATCAATAGTTATTTACCTTCAAAAACATTGAATTTGCAGTTGAAATGCATAGCTGCAAATGCTTCCAACAAATATCTTTCAATAGGAGAGGTCACCTCCATAAAAAGCACATTCAGTTTACCTACTTCTTTTTTAGCCGCATCAAGGTCGGGGATGCCCATCTTTTTGTTTACCCACAAACCTTTATCCTTAGCTATTTCCCAGGCCAAATGAGCCTGGTATTTTGTGTGACCTTTTACATGATATACTACACGATTGATGACTTTCTCTGAAGTGCCGATGTAAATGATCTTTTCTTTTCTGGCAAATGCATATACGCCCTTAAAATCCATCATTCGTCCAAGTTTTTTAACTACACCGCGCTCGCCACTTCCTTTTCCAAACAACTTTTCTACTTTAAAAGCATGAGGAAGCAATGATTCCATCATTTCTACTCGACTCGGTAAAATACTGGTGGCGTAGTCTTCAAATGTATATTCGTAATTTTTCATGCACTTATATTTACTAACACTTATGAAAATCTCGTGCCAGTACCTCCTTATACGTACGAAGTAGATATGTAGATTAAATTACTCATAGAATTGTAGAAAATATTCCCCAACTTTATTAATGGTTTTATTATATATTCTTTTTTCAGATAATCAGAGAGGCTAATGAAAATGGTACAAAATTTTCAATACGAGCAGAAAGAGTAAGAGAGATATAACTATGTTGGATAATGAGTAGAGCGCTGGTAGTAGATGATGAAAAGGAAATCTGTTTGTTGCTTTCAAGTATGATGAAGAAACTTGGTTTCGCATCTGATCATGGGCACTCCCTTTCAGAGGGAAGGACTAAACTTTCAAACAGTGAATATGACATAGTTTTTCTTGACTTAAACCTACCAGATGGCATTGGGTTTCATTTAATCGATAAGGTTAAAGAATCTAGCCCAGGAGCAAAGGTAATTATAATAAGTGCTTATGATGGGAATGTTGAAAGGCAACGCGCAACATCACAGGGGGCAGATTATTTTATTGCGAAACCTTTTAGTAAAAAAGCTGTAGTAGATGCTCTAGACCAACTTAACATATCATATACCTATAAATCTTAAACTTACTAATTCTAACTTATGAATAAGGTTCTGATAATCGATGACGATAAAGACATTTGTCTTTTACTCCAAAAGTTTCTTACCAAGAAGGGGTATGAAGCAGCCTATGAAGTTACTGGTAACGAAGGCATCAATGCTTTAAAAAAACAGCATTACGATCTGGTTATAAGTGATTATAGGCTACCAGATGACGATGGTATCAGTATTTTGAAAAAGATAAAAATAATAAACCCTGAGTCAGCTGTAATTATTATCACAGGCTACTCTGATGTAAGAACCGCGGTGGAAACGCTTAAGCATGGGGCCTATGATTATGTTACCAAGCCTCTTTATCCTGATGAGATTTTAGTCACTATTGAAGATGCAATAGATGCGAAAAAAGACCAGCAGATTCAGCGTGAAAATATCTCTAAAGGAAAAGCTAAAAAACCTTCGAATAAAAAGCATTTTATAGTAGGAAAAAGTAGTCAGTCTGAGACTGTACAAAAGCATATAGAACTTATCGCTCCAACGGATATGTCGGTAATAATATCTGGTGAAACCGGTTCAGGTAAAGAATTTGTAGCGAATGAAATCCACAACCAAAGTAAGCGCAAAGATCAGCCTTTTGTAGCTATAGATTGCGGAGCTCTACCTAAAGAGCTTGCCGGCAGTGAACTTTTCGGTCACATGAAAGGTGCCTTTACTGGAGCCTTGGCCGATAAGAAGGGTAGCTTTGAGTTGGCCGATGGAGGAACGTTATTTTTAGATGAAATAGGCAACTTAACATATGATAACCAGATAAAATTACTTCGAGTACTTCAGGAGAGAAAAATAAAACGCTTAGGTGGTACAAAAGATATCGCCATAGATGTACGGGTAATTGCAGCAAGTAATGAAGACTTAAAAGATCTGGTAAAGCAAGGCAAATTCAGAGAAGATATTTATCACAGGCTTAATGAATTTAAAATAGATCTCTCACCATTGAGGGAGCGAAAATCTGACATTATGGTTTTTGCTAATCACTTTTTGAGTAATGCCAATAACCAGTTGGATAAGGATGTAGAAGGGTTTGATAAAGATGTTGAAGACAAGCTTAAAAATTACTACTGGCACGGTAACCTTAGAGAATTACAAAATGTAATAAAAAGAGCGGTGTTACTCACCAACGGAGAAAGTATCGCTATCGAAAGTCTTCCTTCTGAGATTATATCACCTGATTATATTGGTGGAGCCATAAATGATAAAAATGATTCAGCAGCCGACCCTACCGACCTTAAGGCTGTTTCAGAAAATGCAGAAAGAAATGCCATTATCAATGTTTTGGAAAAGACAGGTTATAACAAAACCAAGGCCGCTGAAGTGCTTAATATCGATCGTAAGACTTTGTACAATAAGCTCAAAGCTTATGATATAAATATATAGTACTGCATGACATCACTTCGCTCATTTAGTATACTCTTTGTAATAGTCATAGCCTTCCTTTTGGCTATGTCTATTTTTACTTACATAAGCTTAAATAATTTTAGCTCTGACGCCAAATGGGTTAGCCATGCCTCCCTGGTACTTAAGGACCTGGAAAGTATAATCTCATCTGTAAAAGATGCCCAGACCGCACACAGAGGCTATGAGTTAACGGGTGACTCTTCCTTTTTGAAGCCTTACAATGATATTAGAAGCACTGTTTATGACAAAATAAATAATGCAGATAGCCTTTTATTAGGACATATAGTGCAAAGGCAAAGACTAGATTCACTTCAAAAACTAGTAGAAAAACAATTTAGAATAACCGATGAAATATTGACGAGGAGAAAGACTGAAAGCGGCCTTGATAGATATGGTATGAATCTCATAGTTTTTGATGAGGAAAACATGACCAAAATAAGAGAATTGGTGATGCGAATGTCAAAAACGGAGGAAGAGCTGCTCAATACAAGAACATCACAACAAAACAGGTCTGGGGTAATCGCTCCTATATTTTTATTAATAAGCTTTATCTCAGCCACTACAGCCTTATCTTACCTTTTCTTACAGTTGTTTAAAACTATAAAGGTTAAGAATGCCACAGAGTATGAGCTGGAACAAAATCTTAAGCTTTTAAGTGAAGAAGTAAATCAAAAAGAGCTAGCACAGCATTCTTTACAGAAGGTATTAGACAGTTCAACAAACGGCATACTATTTCTTAAGTCAATAAGAAAAAACGGTAAAATTGTTGATTTTGAATACATGTTGGCCAATAAAGGCATTGAGAAAATCATTGATTATAAGCCAAACCAAATTGAAGGCCAGACGCTATTGACCTTGTTCCCGGGAACTGAAGAAAAAGGTCTTTACAATGACTATATCTCAGTGGTAGACCAAGGCAAGTCTTTGGATCGCGAGTTTTTTTACGACCATGAGAAAATAAACGCATGGTTTCACGTCACGGCCACAAAACTTGAAGATGGTCTGGTGGTTACGTTCTCCAATATTACTCAGCGCAAAAAGTTTGAGCAGGATATTTTAGTGAAAAACCAGGAACTGGAAGAGTCTAACAAAAACCTGGAGCAATTTGCATATGTTGCATCTCACGATTTGCAAGAGCCATTGCGAAAAATCAGAGCCTTTGGAGATAGGATAGTAAACAAATACAATGATGTAGTTGACGATAAAGGGAAAGACTATATAGCCAGGATGAACGGTGCTGCAGAGCGTATGCAGTTACTAATCGATGACTTGCTGAAATACTCACGTGTGGCCAGAAACCCGAAAGAGTTTAATAGAATCGATGTTGAAGAAATTATTAATAACGTAAGAGTAGATTTCGAAACAGTAATTAACGAGCGCAACGCTACCTTCAAAATCTCTGGTCTGGTACCTGTCGATGGAGACAAAACTCAACTCAGGCAACTTTTTCAAAACCTGATTAGCAACGCAATCAAATTCACACCTGATGATACCGACCCAAAAATAAAGATTAGCGGTAAGAAGGTAAGAGGCTCCTCTCAAAAGGATTTTAATATCAACTCAGCAAAATTATACTTACGCATCGAAGTGCAGGACAATGGTATTGGTTTTGATCAAAAATATGCAGATCGTATTTTCCATATTTTTGAAAGACTACACGGTAAGTATAAATTTAAAGGAACGGGCATCGGTCTTGCTATTTGTCAAAAAGTAGTACAAAACCATAATGGGTTCATGCGTGCTGAAAGTACAATTAATGGAGGAGCTAAGTTTATAATTATGCTTCCAATAAAAAGATCTTGACATGACAGAGTTATCTAATTTTTCTACAGAAATAACGGACATAGATGTTCTTTTACTTGACGATGATGAAGACGACTTCATCATTGTAGAAGACATGCTGGAGGAGCTAAATGGCTCATTTAATATTACTGTTGACTGGGAGCCCGATTATAAGTCGGCATTAGAAAAGATAGCTCAAAAATCATATGATATATGTCTGGTCGATTTTCGCTTAGGAAAATTTAGTGGCCTCGATTTTATCGAGTCAGTAAGAGCCACGGGCAATGACACCCCTATGATTCTTTTAACCGGTCAGGGTGATAGTGAAATTGATTATAAAGCAATGAAACTCGGAGCTTCTGATTATTTGGTAAAAGGTCAGTTTGATGCAGGCCTGTTAGGAAGAAGTATCCGGTATGCTATCAATCACGCCATTTCAGTGAGAGAGTTAAACGCTAATGAAGAAAAATACAGGTCACTTTTTTTAAGGTCAGTAGATGCAATATTTATCACTAGCAAAGAGCATCAGTTTATTGATGTAAACCCTTCATTGGTCAATTTACTCGGTTACTCTGCTCAGGACCTGCTCAGAATGTCGATGAAAGCGGTTTTTAAAAGTAAAAAGACCTATAGCCATTTCAATGAATCTTTAATAAAACATTCACAGGTTAAAGATTTTGAAACCAAACTCTGCACTGTAGATGATAATGAGCTCGACTGTATCATAAACAGTGTTGCCCTTAAAGATGAAAATGATAACATATATGCTTATCAAGGGATAATTCATGACCTCACGATGCGAAAAAGAGCAGAAAAAGAACTGCTTGTTGCTGAAAAACTTGCCATGACGGGACAAATCGCCAGAAGTATCGCTCATGAGGTTAGGAATCCTCTCACCAACTTAAGTCTGGCCCTTGAGCAACTAAGAGATGAAGTTGAGAGTAATGAAGATGCAGATATGTTTCTCGATATCATAAAGAGAAACTCTAGCCGGATTGAGCAATTAATTACAGATATGCTCAAATCTTCCAAGCCAAAACAGCTCAATAAAGAACAACTTTCAATAAATGATGTGATAGAAGAGACAATTGAGTTTACCAAGGACCGACTGAAACTTCGAGGTATTAAATTGACCAAAAGTCTTGCCAGCGAGCTCCCTCAACTTAGTGTAGATAAAGAGCAGCTTAAAACAGCATTTCTCAATATAATAATAAATGCAATTGAGGCCATGGAAGAAAATAAGGGGGAACTTACTATTGCAACACAAAAAGGAGATGCGCATATACTGGTGAGTGTGGCAGACAATGGTAAAGGTATTCCTGAAGACGAGATAAGAAAGCTCTTCGACCCTTTCTTTACAGGCAAGCAGGGCGGCATGGGTTTGGGGCTAACCTCTACTCAAAACATATTGAATAGTCATAAAGCTCAAATTGATGTTGAAAGTGAAATAGGAGAGGGCACCACATTTAAAATTTATTTTAACACGGAGAGGTAATTACCTGTTGATAAATAAAGCCTTTATAAATTATGATACAAGTCATCAATCCTGCAACAGGTGAGCAATTAAGAACTTACAACGAATGGTCCTCTGAAAAAACTTCTGAAGTTATTGTCGAGGTTGAAAACGCCTGGCAATCATGGAAAACAACTCCCTATAAACAGAGATCCGAACATATGTTTGAGTTGTCCAGATTACTGGAACAAGAAAAAGAAAAACTTGCCCGATTGATGACGGAAGAAATGGGCAAGGTATATAATCAGGGTATTTCAGAAGTTGAAAAGTGTGCATGGACATGTAAATACTTTGCAGAAAATGCCGAAGAATTTTTGAAACCTGATCATTTAAAGTCAGATGCCTCTGAAAGTTATGTGTCTTTTCAACCACTGGGTATAGTATTGGCTATTATGCCATGGAATTTTCCCTTTTGGCAAGTGATCAGATTTGCTGCCCCAGCACTTATGGCTGGAAATGCCGGATTGCTCAAACATGCACCAAATGTACCTGGGTGTGCGCAAGCACTTGAAGACTTATTCAAAAGAGCAGGCTTTCCCAATAATTTATTTGTCAATCTACCAATCGATGTTGACATCGTAGAGTCTGTTATCGGCAATAATAAAGTAAAGGCTGTTACACTTACCGGTAGTACGAGAGCGGGTAAGGAAGTTGCAGCTGTTGCAGGTAAAAATTTAAAAAAGACTGTTTTAGAATTGGGAGGTAGTGATCCTTATGTAATACTGGCCGATGCTGATATTGAGAAGGCAGCAGAGCAGTGTGTCACAAGCAGACTAATCAACAATGGGCAAAGCTGTATTGCAGCTAAAAGGTTTATTGTAGAAGAGACAGTATCAGACGCCTTCTCTGAGAAAGTCGTTGAACTTATGGAGAGTAAGGTTCTGGGTGATCCTAAGAAAGAAGAAACAGATATAGGCCCCATAGCACGTGAAGACCTGAGAGAACTATTACATAGCCAGGTAAGCAAGTCAGTGGAGGCTGGTGCTAAATTACTCTTAGGCGGAATATTACCTGAAGGTGATGGTTATTTCTATCCGGCAACGGTTCTTACAGATATTCCTAAAAGTTCTCCAGCTTATAATGACGAGCTATTTGGCCCTGTAGCCTCAATAATAAAAGTAAAAAATCAGGAAGAGGCGTTACAAGTAGCTAACAGCACGACTTACGGACTAGGTGCTGCAATTTTTACCAGTGACATTGCAAAAGGTAAAATGTTGGCTGAGAAATATTTAGATGCTGGTTGCTGCTTTGTCAACGATTTCGTGAAGTCAGATCCCAGGTTACCCTTTGGTGGAATAAAAGAGAGTGGTTATGGCCGTGAACTTAGCCCTTATGGGATCAAAGAGTTTGTTAATGCCAAAACTGTATACATAAAGTGATTTTATACTAACATGTAAAAACCCGCTGGTGTGCATACTTCCTAAGTAAATTATCGTTTAATTTGCTATATCATAAATATGGAAGAGATTAAAATCACTACAATCATCATTGCAGAAGATGATGCTGACGACAGGCTACTCATTGAAGATGCCCTTAACGAAAATAATATATCAAGTGAAGATTTGATGTTTGTTGATGATGGTGAGGCTTTGATTGAGACACTGGACGGTAATACGAACTCGCCATGTATGGTGTTTTTGGATTTAAATATGCCAAAAAAAGATGGCAGACAAGCCTTGAAAGAAATCAAAGAAGACAAGAGACTAAAACATATACCAGTGATTGTTTTCTCCACTTCCAATAGCCTTGATGATATCAAAACTTCCTATCAAAATGGTGTGAATACCTATTTCACAAAACCATCAAAATACAGCGATTTGGTAGAAATATTAAAGACTGTTAAGTCATATTGGTGGGAGAAAGCCAGGTTGGCTTAGTATTCAAGTATGTATTGCTGCTTTCTTATTTCTGGGTTGAAAAAAACAATCCCCATTTGATAGATGTCAATGGACAAAGTCACTTCATAATGATTTTTGATTCTATCCCACGCCTCTTCCATCTCTATTGACCAATGTATATCATCAAATACAAAGCACGTGTTGTCATGTACTCTTTTTAAGCATTGGGAAAAATAATTGAACGTAGCCTCCTTGGTGTGATTGGCATCAAAAAAAACGAAATCCAACTTCTTTTCCTTTTGTATGATCTCAGGTAATATATCATCGATATTGCCACACATCGCATCAATATTGGTTCTGTTTTGGGCCTCAAAAACAGATTCTGCAATGTTTATTAAACTTTCTTCTCCCTCTACAGTAATTACTTTACTATTTTGATTTTTTGATAGGTAGAGGGTGTTTACACCTAGAGAGGTACCTAGTTCAAGTATTTTTTCAGACCCTAAATATTCAATTAACCGCTCTAGCAGTTGTGCATATTTATGCCTTGTAATGCCATATTTAGCAATATCTGAGACATTTCTTACATTACTTTTATCTACCTCAGATCCGGCTCCATATCCATTTATACTTACTTGATGGGTACTATTTTCAAGTCTTTTCCTCACCTCATTGATAGTATCCGGAGCTAAAGGTTTTTTTAATACCTTTTTGTACAAGTCATAGATGAAAGGTGCCTGTAATGAATGTTCATTTACAGCATTAAGCCAATAAGATAAGTAGCTTATTACACGATGTAATTTAGACACTTGCTTTAATTTTCCTTAAATGGAGCAATGAGGCTAAACTCCGGTATGGTTACCTCAAAGCGCTGACCATCTACAATTCTTTCTATTAAGTATGTTCCGGTCATCTTGCCCAAACCCGACTTTAGATTGCATCCCGAGACATACTTATGGTATTGACCGGGCTCCAGAATAGGCTGCTGTCCAACTACGCCTTCCCCTTCAACTTCTCGGGGATTAAATGCGGCATCGTGAATGTGCCAATGTCGTCTTAATAACTGGATCGTATTATCACTTTGGTTTTCAATCGTTACTTTGTAAGTAAACACATAGTGATATTGGCTCGGACTCGAGTAAGATGGTTGGTACTCAGTCTCAACACATACTTTAATACCTTTTGTGATTTCAGTAACCATTGTAGTTTTGATATTCCCTTTAGAGCAAAACGGAAAAGGAATATAAGAAGTTTTTATTTTTAATTATACTACTTATTAAAATAATATTATGGACGTAAAAATAGCCCAATCATGGAAAACACACCTTCAATCAGAATTTGAAAAGCCATATTTTACAAATTTGGTCAATTTTGTAAAGAGCGAGTATAAAACTCATACTGTTTTTCCACCGGGCAATGAAATATTTAGTGCGTTTGATCATTGCAGCTTTGAAGATGTAAAAGTTGTAGTTATTGGGCAAGACCCATACCACGGTCCGGGGCAGGCCAACGGACTGTGCTTCTCTGTGAGAGATGGTGTGAGAAAGCCGCCCTCTCTAGTAAATATTTTCAAAGAAATTGCTTCAGATATTGGCAATGAAATACCAGAATCTGGCAACCTTGAAAGATGGGCTCAACAGGGTGTACTCTTGTTAAATGCAACACTCACCGTGAGAGCTAATACCCCAGGTTCGCACCAAAATAAGGGCTGGGAAGAGTTTACAGATGCTGTTATCAAAGTATTATCAGATAAAAAAGATAAACTTGTTTTCTTACTTTGGGGAGCTTATGCACAAAATAAAGGTGCTATTATAAACGAAGAAAAGCACTTGGTCTTAAAATCTGCACACCCATCACCATTTGCAGCACACCGTGGTTTTTTTGGTAACAAGCATTTTAGCAAAACCAATACGTACTTAAAAGAAAAGGGGAGAATACCGATTGAATGGTAAACACATTTAAAGTACTAAGTTCCAGGTTCCATTCAGACCAAATCGAGCCCTTAAATTAGAACCTTAAACTTAGAACTTAATACTTGTCTTTTACTCAATCAGGTTAAAGAACCTGCTCCATCTTACTTTACTAAATAATCCTGAATTAGGATCTAAAGAAAGCCATATAAAGAAGCCCTTACCCACAATATGATCTTCAGGTACAAAACCCCAATACCTTGAGTCAAGTGAGTTATGTCGGTTGTCACCCATCATAAAGTAGTAATTCTGCTTAAATGTGTAGCTCAATACTTCTTTACCATCTATCAGCAACTTATCGCCATTAATCACAGCATCTTCATTGTGATCATAGAGAGTGATTACATCACCATAAGTGGCCAATGTTTCCCTATTAATCTCAATGGTAGCACCTTCTTTAGGAATCGTAATGGGGCCATACCAATCACTGTTCCATGGAAATAATTCTGGGTCTGACGGGAATATACCCTCATCTAATTCACCTTTTTCGTAAGGGCTATATCTTTTATAAGGATTATTAGAGGCAGGTCTTATCTCTTTTATAAAAGACTCTTGTTTGAGTGCTGCAACTTGTTCATCCGTAAGGTATAATATCTGAGCCACATCAGGGTTTGTGCCCACAACCTGTACTTCAGGGATATCAAATTTTTCTAGTACTCTTTGACTTAATCGGTTAGTAGATATCACTAAATAGGCAAACTGCATCTTTTCAGGGTTATCAATAGCCTCACCATTAACTATCACCTGCTTATCCTCGATTTTTAGTACATCTCCAGGCAGTCCTACGCATCTTTTGATATAGTTGGTCTTAAGGTCTACGGGGTAATCAATACCCTCATTGAGACTAATGGGGGGGATGTTAAATACAACCACGTCATTTCTTTTAACCTCAGAAAAGCCTGGTAGTCTGTATTGCGGTAGTTGTATCCAGTCGAGGTAAGAAGGGATGTTAGTCAGCCATATTTTTTGATGTGTAAGTGGCACTTGCAGAGGCGTTGCCGGAGTACGAGCCCCATAGTGGAACTTACTTACAAACAGGAAGTCACCCACCAATAGAGATTTTTCCATCGAAGGCGTGGGTATTGTAAATGCCTCCATGATTAAAAAACGTATTAGCGTTGCGGCAACTACGGCAAATACAATGGCATCAATCCACTCTCTAGATTTGGATTTAGGCTTCTTGTTTTCCTCCTTTTCCTTTTTCTGCCAAAACTTTAAATTCATATGTTTTAGTATTTTGTTTTTCTTATCTGTGTTCACCCTTTCAGGAAACTTACAAATAACCCTTTTTTTATTTTATGTTTTTAAAAAATCACCCATTGATAAGACTCCTTTTTTATCTTTTAGCCACTCTGCTACCAGTACAGCACCTTGAGCAAAACCTTCTCTGGAGTGTGCCGTGTGTTTGATCTCAATATCATCAATAGTTGATTTATATTTTACAAGGTGAGTACCAGGTACCTCGTCTTCTCGGTAGGCACTTATATTAAGACCATTAGTTGTCTTATTTTCAAGCTGCCATTCCTTAATGCGATCGATGTTATTAATTACACCTTCTGCAAGCGTTATGGCCGTACCACTGGGTGCATCTTTCTTATGTATGTGATGGGTTTCGTCTATTTCAACTTCATAAGCTTCAAACTTATCCATCATTTGAGCGAGTTGCTCATTGAGTTTGAAAAATAGATTAACGCCAATGCTAAAATTTGAGGCATAAAAGAAAGTGCCTGATAGCTTCTCACATTGCTGCTCAACATCTTTTAACTTATCCAGCCAACCCGTTGTGCCGGATAGCACCGGTATGTTATTTTCAAGGCAGTATGAAATATTGTCAAATGCGGCTTCTGGTTGGCTAAACTCGATTGCTACGTCAATCGTATCAGTTTCCAATTGATCTAGTTCTTCCCTGTTTTTACTTGAAATTTTGGCTGAGATAGTATGACCTCTATCAACCGCAATTCGCTCAATTATTTCACCCATTTTACCGTAGCCAAGTAGTAAAATCCTCATTAGAATTTAAATTTTAAGCTAATTCCAGCATTGTAGTTAGCAAATTGTGGCCGTTCAAACATTGGCTCAATAGAGACTTTCAGGTCTGGGTTGAGTTTAAATTCTTTGAGGTGGGCATCTATATGCGCTTCGGCAACTTGCAATAGGTAAAGCACACCAGTCATGATCATATAGAAGTCACGTTCTCTCCGAGACTTGTCGATTAAGCTTCGAACCTGATCTTCGGAAAGTCCTAGCGGGGTGGTATTGCCACCTTCTTCTAATAAGGTAAATAGATCTTTTCTGAAAGTTTTGTACCTGTCATCGTAATAATTGACAGCATAGCCCAAAGCAAAAAAACCACCATAAATGATGGGAATTTTCCAGTAGTTCTTATTGTATGCCTGCCCCAGTCCTGGCAATATCGCTGAATACAAAGAAGCTTTCCGTGGTACAAATTTATCGGCATAGGTTTCGATTTCTTTTACCTCTACATTCTCTCTACTCTCTCGCCTAAGGGGTGCCTGGTTATTGGTAGTGTCAACAGCTATTTCGGTATCAGGTACCTGTGCCATCACAGAACCAGTACAAAAGCTGAGAAAAATTATTGAAAGGTATCTTTTCATTAGACTTCAAGTATGTCGAGGATCCTATTTAAGTCCTCAACAGAAACAAAAGGTATTTTTATCTCTCCCTTTTTGCCATCAGATTTCACTTGCACTCTCGTACCAAAATGCGAAGCTAACTGCGTTTGTAGTCTAGCAATTTCTTTGCCACCATCATTTTGATCTTTTTTAGGCTCAGACTTTTCCTTTTTTGGTGACATAGCATCTCGCACAAGCTGCTCTACTTTTCTTACAGATAAGTCCTGTGAGATGATCTTCTTGAATATATCTAACTGTATATCGACATTTTCTATGTTTATAATCGCCCTGGCATGACCCATAGATATACGCTTATCTCGCAAAGCGGCCTGAATATCTGGCGGGAGTTTTAAAAGTCTTAGGTAATTATTAACAGTCGTCCTGTTTTTTCCAACACGATCACCTAATTCTTCTTGCTTCAGGTCACACTCTGTAAGTAACCTCTGGTAGCTGAGTGCTATTTCAATGCTATTGAGATTCTCGCGCTGTATGTTTTCGATAAGCGCCATTTCGAGCATCTGCTGATCATCGGCAGTGCGTACATATGCAGGGATCTTTTCTAGGCTAGCCAGTTTAGAGGCTTGAAACCTTCTCTCACCAGAGATAAGCTGGTATTTGTTTTTACTGAGCTTTCTAACCGTAATAGGTTGAATGATACCCTGCACTTTTATAGAGTCGGAAAGCTCTTGAAGTGCTTCTTTATCGAAATGAGTTCTGGGCTGAAATGGATTAACTTCTATCTCATCCAGAGAAATTTCATGCATTGACCCGGCTGCATCTGATTTTTCAGAAATTTCCAGCCCTTTCTTTTCTTTTGCAGGAGAGTCTTCTAAAAGTGCCCCAAGCCCTCTTCCTAATGCATTTCTTCTTTTTGTAGGTTTCTTAGCCATACCCGCTTTCCCTTCTACGATATTCCGTTTTTATTAATAATTTCTTTTGCCAGATTTAGATAACTAATGGCTCCCTTACTTTCTGCATCATGAGCGATAGCAGGTACTCCAAAGCTTGGAGACTCACTTAGTTTTATATTTCTCGGGATTATTGTATCAAACACAATTTGCTTGAAATGAGTTTTGACCTCTTCAACAACCTGATTTGATAGTCTTAACCTTACGTCATACATCGTTAGAAGGATACCTTCAATTTTCAACTCCTTATTGAGTCTCGTTTGTATGATTTTAATGGTATTTAATAATTTACCCAAACCTTCAAGGGCGAAGTACTCACACTGAACAGGAATAATTACCGAATCTGCTGCAGTGAGAGCATTAATAGTGATTAAGCCAAGAGAAGGCGAGCAGTCGATGATTATAAAGTCATATTCTTTTCTTACTTTTTTCAACGCATCCTTCATGCGTTCTTCCCTGCGATCGATACTTACCATTTCTACTTCAGCACCTACCAGATCGATATGAGAAGGTAAAATGTGTAGATAATCTATGTCGGTTTCAGTAATAGCCTCATTTACATCTATTTCATCAACCATGCATTCGTAAATACTTATTTCAACCTCTTTTGGGTTTAAGCCTACACCAGAGGTGGAGTTAGCTTGTGGGTCGGCATCTACAACAAGGGTCTTATATTCCAGCGCAGCTAAACTAGCTGCAAGGTTGATGGCGGATGTTGTTTTACCAACTCCACCTTTTTGGTTAGCGATAGCTATTACTTTGCTCATATATATTTATATATTAATATTTGATCCGATCGTTAATAAGTTTAACTCTTTACCAGCCTCTTTAAACAACGATCGGGCATGTTCATGATCTATTTCTATAAAAGGAAAAGTATCATAATGCATGCCTATTATTTTCTTTGTCCCAACAAAATCAGCAGCCTTAATTGCATCTTTTAAGCCCATGGTAAAATTGCTACCGATAGGCAAAAAAGCAAAATCTATTTTGTAGTCATCTGCAATCAATTGCATATCAAGATGAAGTGCGGTATCTCCGGCATAATAAAAAGATAGGCCGTTACCTGTGATCACAAAGCCAGCAGGATTTCCACCATAGCTGCCGTCAGGCATTACACTCGAGTGAACGGCATTTACCATTTTTACTGTTCCAAAATCAAAAGCCCACTCACCTCCATGATTCATAGGGTGAATGTTTTCTAAACCGTGTGCCTCAAACCATGAAACTACTTCAAATGTTGAAATGATTTTACAATCACTTTGTTTATAAATTGTATCTACATCGGCAACATGATCCTGATGTCCATGAGAAAGCAAAATATAGTCAGGTTTTATAACGCTTAAATCTATATGATTTGCCTTTTCATTAGGTGAAATAAAAGGGTCAAAAAGCAACTTTTTACCTGATATTTCAACCTCAAAGCATGAATGTCCATAATAGGTGATGTTCATAACAATCAGAAGAACTTTTTGTCGAAATAGGGTTACAAAGATATAAGTTTAATTGAATTATGTAAGAGCCCCAAGAGTCTGAAAAGATAATAAAACAAAAGGCTCCACTTAGGGAACCTTTTGATCATTTTAGGGCAATATTTTTAAGAAAATTATTTCTTTTTGCCCTGTGCTTTCATAGCATCTTCAAGACGCTGTTGAAATTTCGATTTCTTTTTATTGGCATTTCTTTTTTTGTTTTCCTCAAGGATGGTTTTAATCTTATCCTCATCGATAAACTTTCGTATTACTGTTTGCTGCCCGAAGGTTACGATGTTTGAAACAAAGTAGTAGAAACTTAAAGCAGCAGGGTAGGAGTTAAGGACAAACATAAATATGAGCGGCATCATATAACTAAATGCTTTCATCGGTCCTTGTACTGTGCTCACTTGTTGTTGTGAGTAAGTCATCAACACAGTAGAGACTGTCATTAACAATACAAATAAACTCACATGGTCGCCATAGAATGGGATCTCAAATGGTAAGTTCAGTATTGAGTCATAAGTAGAAAGGTCATCAGCCCAAAGGAATCCTTCTTGTCGTAGCTCAATAGACTGCGGGAAGAAATAGAACATAGCTAATAGAATAGGCATTTGTAAGAGCATTGGTATACAACCACTTACAGGATTTACACCTACTTTTTGATACAGCTTCATCTGCTCTTGCTGAGCCTTCTGCATATCTTCACCGTGCTGTTCTTTTATCTCATCGAGCTGTGGCTTTAAAACTTTCATTTTTGCCATAGACACATATGATTTATAAGAAAGAGGAGAAAGCGCTAATTTGATTAGGAACACCATGATGATGATGATCACCCCGTAGTTGCTAATAAATGAACTGAGGAATTCAAATAATGGAATAATCACAAATTTGTTTACCCACTTCATCGGAGGCCAGCCCAATGCCAGATTTCTTTCAAATTCGTCAGCTACATCGCCTAATAGGTAGTAATCGTTCGGCCCGAAAAAATATTTGTATTTACCGTTACCTTCTTTGATGTCACTTAATGGTAAGCTTAAAGTTGCTCTTGCAGATTTTACGGTGGTAGTGTCATTAACATCTACATTGGTCGAAAACTTACCTTTTGCAAAAGAATTCTCCGCGACAAAGGCTGCAAGAAAGAATCTTTGCTTGAGTGAAACCCATTTGACAGGCTCATTTACACTGGCTTCTTCCAAACTGTTACTGGCCTCTGTGAGGTAGTCGAAATCGTCACTCGCTGTATAATAGTTAATCGTTGAGTTTCTTCTACTCATTTCGATGTCTTTTTCCTGGGCAATCATATTGTCATGCCATTCAAGAATTAGCTCATCTTTAGTAACATAGTTTGCCAGGCCATTTAACTCAAGGTGATAGCCAAGCTCATAACTATCTGCGCCTAGGGTATATATATGCTTAACTGATTTGCCGTCACCTAAATCAAGTTGGTATGTAAGAATGGTTGTATCATTTTCAACTTTCTGAGTTGGTGTATAATACAAACTATTTAAGTCAACTTGCTTACCTATGGTTGTTGCAAGTAATTTAAATTCATTACTTTCTTTAGTGAAAAGTGCTAGTGGCTCTTGCTTGTTGTTTTTAAACTGTTTCAGTACAACATTTTCAGGAAAACCTCCTTTACTAGAAAATGTAATATCTAGCTTATCATTTTCTAAAGTAGTTTTGGTCTCACTACCAGATGCTCCGGCAGCAAATACACCATATTGTTGTCTCAATTCTTCACTGAGTACTGAATCATTTACAACTGACTTTGAGTTTTCTTCATCAGTTGTTGGTGACACTTCTTCTGGAGTACTACTCTCAGTTTTAGTTATATCTGGTGTTTCTTCAGATTTAGGTGTCTCAGGTGCAAAAAATTGAAAATATAAGATCACCATTAAAGCGATCAATATTAAGCCTGTAGCTTGATTTCTATCCATAACTTATGATTGTATAAATCTCGATTAATTCTTGATTACTGATTTTTTATATTCAATTGCAGCTTCAACAAATTTTACAAAAAGTGGGTGAGGGTTCAATACAGTGCTTTTTAACTCAGGGTGAAACTGTGAACCTATAAACCAGGGATGGTCTTTTAGTTCAACGACTTCTACCAGCTTTGTTTCAGGATTTATCCCTGATGCAATCAAACCTGCTTTTTCTGTTTGTTCCAAATACTTATTGTTAAACTCATAACGGTGACGGTGTCTTTCTGAAATAGATTTTTTTCCATAAACATTGTACACCTTGCTGCTTTTTTTCAGGTTGCAAGGATAGGCCCCTAATCTCATTGTTCCTCCCAGATCAACAATTTTTTTCTGTTCCTCCATGAGGTCAATTACAGGGTGTTTGGTATCCGGGCTCATTTCAGTTGAAGAAGCATTCTTTAGTTTTAATACATTTCGAGCGAACTCTATTACAGCACATTGCATGCCGAGACAAATGCCGAAAAACGGAATTTTATTCTCCCTGGCATACCTTACGGCTTCAATTTTACCCTCTACTCCTCGTTCGCCAAATCCAGGTGCAACTAATATGCCATCGAGTTTTTCTAAGACAGTTTGGCAGTTATCTTTTTCGATTGTTTCAGAGCT
This sequence comes from Fulvivirga sp., assembly GCA_965227525.1. Taxonomy (GTDB): domain Bacteria; phylum Bacteroidota; class Bacteroidia; order Cytophagales; family Cyclobacteriaceae; genus Fulvivirga. The sequence goes on from OZ245762.1 coordinate 2,278,885, forward strand.
TATCCATTTGAGGTTTACTTTGCATTCATTTACTGAGCCTGCATGTACAAAAGCTTCAACAATAGACTTGTAAGCATCTGGCAGCTCTACATATTTACCAATAAGACCTATTCTAATCTCATCAGTAGGGTTTTTTAAGTTGCCAAGGAAATCTTTCCATTGCTCCAGGTCAGGTTCGGTTTTATTAGGGATTTTAAGTTTGGCCAGCACTCTCTCCGCTAATTTCTCCTTTTTCATTAGTAGCGGTACATCATATATTGTGTCAGCATCTAATGCCTCTATGACAGAGTTGAGGTGCACGTTACAAAATAGAGCAAGCTTTTTTCGAATTTCCTGTGGCAGGTGCCTTTCTGAACGACAAACTAAAATATCAGGCTGAATACCAGCCTCTAAAAGTTGTTTTACCGAATGTTGTGTTGGTTTTGTCTTAAGCTCTTTTGCAGCACTTAAGTAGGGGATAAGTGTTAAGTGAATAACTAAAAAATTATTTACCCCCACATCCCACTTAACCTGCCTTACTGCTTCTATAAAGGGTAGTGATTCAATATCACCAACACAACCACCAATTTCAGTGATGACAAAATCATATTCACCACTCTCCCCAAGCATGAAAACATTTCTTTTTATTTCATCGGTAATGTGGGGTACAACTTGTACGGTTTTTCCCAAATATTCACCTTTTCGCTCTTTGGTGATTACGTTATTATATATTCTACCTGTAGTGACATTATTGGCCTGTGAAGTAGGGGTATTGAGAAAACGTTCATAATGACCTAAATCCAAATCTGTTTCAGCACCATCATCAGTTACATAACATTCACCATGCTCATATGGGTTGAGTGTACCAGGGTCGATATTAATATAAGGGTCAAATTTTTGAATAGTTACCTTAAACCCTCTGGCTTGTAGGAGCTTACCTAAAGATGCAGATATAATTCCTTTACCTAAAGAAGATGTTACCCCACCGGTAACGAAGATGTATTTAGCAGCGGCCATAAGTTATTTTGTAGGACGTTATTTATAATAAAACTTATGGGACACAAAGGTACATGAATATGCTGATATACCGAATATTGATTAATTTTTTATTCTCTTAAAGTAAACTGCTTTTAATTAATTCAGAGCTAAGGTTACCACTACCATTCATATCGGATTAATACCAGAAATAGGTATATTGTATAATTGCCTTATTTAGTATTAGGTAATTGAGATGCTTTATACTATTTTCAAGCGTCAAAACTATTGCATTTAACTTTTACCTCATATGATCGCTAAAGGTCGCTTTATAATTCTATTTTTCTTAGTTGTCTTTTCTAGTGTTGGTTACGCGCAAACAATGTCAACTGCATCTCATGAAACTGATGATCAGTTACAGGTTACAGTAAATTTTGATTCACCGCCATCAGGAAATGCTGCTGACTATATATTGGACGGAGGTTCAATCGGGGTTTCCTCTGTTTTTGTCTCTGGTAACACAGCCTTTTTAACCTTATCCGCTGCGGTACCTATTGGTACGAGTAGCTTTTCGGTTGAGTATGATCCAACGGGTCAAACAATTAACTCTGAGAATAATAGGATCATTACTTGTAATGATTTTAGATATTTTGGTCAAAATACTCCTGCAGATGAATGTGCTGCTGTTGAACCAACAGAAAGAATGGTATTCGAAATTCTTCCAGGAGCTCGTAACTCTTCTAATTATGACATTTCTGATTTTTTCGTACGAGCTAGGTGGGGTTCACCAGGAGATCCATTTTCTGACTTAGCTGTTTTTGAAAGTGATAATACAGGGAATGCTTCGGCCAATACAAATTTTGTGTCGGTGGATGCTGCATTAGATACTTATACATATCCCGCCAATGATCCGGTTTGTAGTTATGATTCTAGATGGTTATTTGCAATTAGAGGCGTTGGTATTTGCCCAGTTTTTAATGCCCAGCAATTTATAACCTATGCATCACATAATGAAGATAATGAAGGAGATGGAGTATTAGCTTTAGATCCTACCGTGGCCAATACAGATCTGGTTTGTCTCAATGATGAAGTTAATATGTCTTTTTCTGATGTGAGTACCTTAAACTGCATTGCTGATCCGACTGAAGCAAATACAGAGCAAAGATGGGTGCGAGTGATTTATGGTGATGTTACTAGACCCGATACTGATAGAATCCCCAATGTATACGTTGGCGGTGTGCAAGTTACTGATGATAATGGTGCTCTTATTGCTGGAGAATATATCCCCACTTTTGGGGGAGGCACTGGAGCATTAGGCACTGGTGATGTCATTGGGGTGGTTTCATTTGCAACACCTGCTACTCAACTTCCTTTTGGTGCCTTAGATGCAATAACTAGTATTACAACAGCTACAGGGCAGCTCAATAGAGATATTGGGGATCGATTTTATGTTAGAATTGAGTATTGGAATAAATGTAATGCTTATTCTATAGGGAATCCATCTAGTAATCAGGTCTCAATTTCCGACTTTATTGAAATTATTGATATTCCTCCTACTCCAACTGCTGTAAATAACGAAATTTGTGAAGGTAGTGGTACCGGTGGTGTAGACTTTCAAATAGCAGGCACAGCAGGAAGCACTGCAATTAACTGGTATGATGATGATCCGAATGCAGGAGGGGTAGATATTACAGGGTTAAATGGAGATGGAAACAATTCTACAACGTTCCCTGTAAATGATTTACCGGCTTTTGACAATAATACCCCGGGAGATTACTCAGTTTGGGCGACTTATGTTATAGGAGCTACTAACAGTTGTGAAAGTGACCCTGTGGAAACAACTGTTACTGTAAGGGATGATCTAAATCAACCTGATGCCATAACGGGTACGAGTCCAATTTGTAATAACACTAATGGAGTTGCATTTTCATTGCCTAACCCAGCAGGATCTACTCCATTTGGAGGAAATGCTGAATATCAATGGCAATCTACTGGTGGTGGAGGGGTTACACTTAGTTCCAACACAGGACAAAACATAACTGCTGATTTTGCAATCGGAGGCTCTTTTACAACGGTAACTCGCAATATTAGAGTTAGAAGGAGATATGTCAATAATCCGAGATGTAATTCTCCATGGAGGACATTTACTGTAACTATTTTTGGAGAAACACTAGGTGGAACCACTTCATCTGACAATACAATTTGTGAAGGTGATAACAGCGGTGTAATTACTCTTTCAGGTCATAGAGGTACAATTTTAAACTGGGAGCGTAGCGTTAACTCTGGACCTTTTGTGGATATAGGGAATAATGGCAATACAACTTTTAGCCAGGTTTTAGCAACCGCAGGAACTTACGAATATCGTGCTGTGATCGATAATGGTCCATGTAATACTGAAAATAGTTCTGTCACCACTATTGAGGTTAACCCAATCCCCTCAAAACCGACAATTACAGAAGTTGGTGATGGTTTGACTATATGTGAAAACGGTGACCAAACTATACTTCAATCTTCAAATTCAGGAGGTGATGCAGATGAATACCAATGGTTTAAAGATCCAGATTTAATAACACCCGTTCAAGGTCCAAGTGGAAGTAATCAGTTGATACTAAACTCGGTAGCTGAATCAGGTAGATATTATGTTCAAACTATTGGTATAAATCCAACAGACTGTGAAAGTGCAATTTCAGACCCCATTGATGTAGTCATCAACCCTTTGCCAACTGCAACCGTCTCTGGGGGAGGTTCCGTTTGTGCTGGAAACCCAGCTCCGGATATTGTTTGGACTATGACAGGTACGGCTCCTTATGACTTTACCATCACGCTAACTCCTGGAGCAAATATAGTTGAGACCGGATACGCGTCAAATACCTATACCATAAGCTCACCAAATCCAGGAGTGAATACAGATTATGAAATGACTGCACTTCAAGATGCCAATGGTTGTAATGCTACATCTATGGGAGGAGTTGCTTCCGTGGCAGTAATTGCCACAGCACCTCCAAGTATAGATTCATTTACGCCCGGAGCTGCTGTTTGTGATGATGGTGCAACAACCACCGCACCTCAACTTACATTAGATTTGGCTCCAAATTCCGTTCAAACATATGATATTACATTTAGCATCTTCGATTCATCTCCGGCATTAGTTGGTACACAAACAATTAATAGAACGACAGATGCTGCGGGAGTAACAACCATCGATCCGGATTATGTGGCTGATTTAGGACAGATTCCAGATACTTATGAGTTTAGAATTACGTCTATTGTTAATACAGGCACAGGTTGTAATGCTTCAGGTTTACCGGCTTCTCAATTTATCACAATAAACCCACGTCCCGCAGACCCAACTAATCCTGTAGACGCAATAGCATGTTCTACGGATGCAACCGGAGCAACAATATCAGTTGACGATCCTGGAGTGGGATTTGTTGTAAGGTGGTATACAGCGTATACTGATGAAATCACAAATACCCCGGCAATTGGTACAACAGGTGGAACTAGAGACGAAACTTTTACTCCAACCAGCAATGCAACTCAAACTTACTTGGCGGTGATAGAAAGTACTACTGCTCCTACAAATTGTCATAGTAATAACGCCATTGCTGTAGAGCACACACAAGATCTGGAGCCATCAGCTGCAGATGCAGATTTTGATGACGACCCTGAATTTTTGGAAACATGTGATGATCAATTGGTTTTAGGAGCGACTGCTGCTGACAACGGTGGTACTGGGACATGGTCTGCACCTGGCCTATTATTTAGTGAGGATTTTGAAAGCCTAGCTGATGGTACAGTATCGGATAATGACCTATTTGGATGGACAATTGACATAAGTGCAACATCAATGGTGCCACCCGATCACTTTGAAGTACGTTCCGGGGCATTTGAAGCGAACGACACAGATGGGGTTGCAATCTGGGAGTCAAACCCAATAGACATATCTTCAATTGCTAACTTCGATATTTCTGTAGATGCGTTTGAAAGTACCAATAATGATGCAAATGACTGGATAGAGCTTTACTATCAAATTGATGCTAATCCTGAACAACAGGTTGGTGCCAGATTAGATGGAAACTTCACTTCGGGAACAATTTCTGGAAGTGCTGCGACTGGTGGAGGAAGTCAACTTACTATAAGAATAAAAGTCGATGTAAGGGCAGATGCTGATGCATTAAGCTTTGATAACGTCAGATTAGTAGAAACAGGTGCTGATCCTATTGCTTTTGTAGATGCTAATGACCCGAATACTACGGTTAGTGGATTGCAGATAGGAACTACTACATTAACCTGGACAGTTTCTAGTGCTTTAGGCGCTTGTAACAATTCTTCAGGCACGGTAGATGTAACAAGGCACCCTCTGCCAGTGGCTAATAACCTTACCCCGGAACTGTGTGAAGATTTACCTCAGGGAAGCGACCTAGTCGCAGGTGTAGATTTAACATCATATGCAGCGGCTTTAGTTGCTCCTGCTAATTTAGCAGATAGATCAATTTTATATTTTGATGCTCCAGCTAGAAATAATCCTGCAGATTTAATTGCAACACCTGCTAACTATGATATTAGCAATGGTGAAATTATTTATGTTACTATTACGGATGAAGCGACTTCGGCTTTTCCATCAAATTATTGTTCTCAGGATGCAACTATTACATTTACCGTAAATACACTACCTGATGCTATTGATCAGGATAATACAAATCCAGAAACCGTTTTTTGTGAGCAATCGGTGGGAAGCGCTGATAAGGATGATATTGATCTAACTACCTTAGATGATAATGTTAGTAATAGTGCAGCAGACAGATCTGTTGAATGGTTTTTTGATCCGGGAGGTGTAGTTACAACTCGAGCCGATTTAACAGGCAATGAAGTGGCAACTCCAACTGACGTGGACAATGTGACTAACGGAGATTTATTCTATGCTATTGTTGTAAACGATCTTACACTTTGTGAAGATATTGCAGAAGTTGAAATCACTGTTAATCCTCGTCCTATAAATAACCCAATTATTGCTCCTGATGGCTCAACACCAGCATCAGTTACAGTTTGTAGAAGCAATAATGTTTTATTTTTTCAGGTTGACCCTGCTCTTAATCCAGGAACCACATATACATGGACAGTTCCAACCGCTCCTGGCGAACTTGAATTAGTAGGAGGAGGTGGTGTTAATGACTTCTTTGTACTAGTGAGAGCACCTAATACAATTGCAAGTCCTGGAGTTACTCTTTCTGTCGTAGAAACTTCGGCTGATGGTTGTACTGGTAATACCAATAGTATAGATATTATTGTTGATGATGCGCCCCCTGCGCCAACTATTAATGGTAATCAAGAAGTTTGTGAAAATCAGTCTAATGTAACTTACTCAATAGCATCACCAATTGTCGGGTCTACATATACTTGGAATATTGGAAGCTTAGGTTCAATTGTTAGCGGTCAAGGTACTAGCTCTATTATAGTAAATATTGGAACAACTAGCGATAATATTACTGTGACAGAAACTAGTTCCGCAGGATGTACGAGTCCTGCTGCTGCTCCTTATCCTGTAACTGTTAATCCACGTCCAAATATGACCTCAGCATCTACCGCAACATTGTGTAGTGGTGAGCAAGTTGATACTTATTTAACATTTACCTCAGACGTTGGCAGTACTACTTATGATTGGGTTGTGCTTTCAAAAACAGGCTCAGTGGGAGGAGCGACCGTTGGAAATACCGGCAGTGGAAATATTACTCAGACACTTACTAATACTTCAGGGGCACCTGGTTCTGTAACTTATGAAGTTACACCAACAGGGCCAGCACCCGCAAATTGTGTAGGTGCAACTCAAGTGGTAACAATTTCTGTGAATACGGAGCCAGTTGGTGTTAATGCAACGAGTAACGAATGTAGTGATGTTGCTTTGAGTTATGACCTTCAAAACAACATAACAGTATCAGGTAATAATGTGGCATCTGATTTTACATGGGTGGCTGCTGCAAATCCAAACGTAACCGGTGAAAGTACCACCCCACAAGCAGGAGATTTCATTACAGATAACATTAATAACGTTACTGGAGCAAATGAAATTGTTTCCTATACTGTCAGTCCAGTTGCTGAAGGAACTGGTTGTCCTGGTAGTGACTTTACGATTAATATTACGATCAATTCTGAACCAGTAGGTGTTGCTGATGCATCTACGGTTTGTGCTGGTGTTAGTGTTGGGTATGATTTACAAAGTAACGTCAACACATTGGGTAACAGTATGGTATCCAACTTTAGTTGGGTGGCAACTGCTAATGCCAATGTTACAGGAGAATCTACAACACCACAGGCAGGAGCAACTATCAATGATGTTTTGACCAATACAACCGGAGCAGATGAAATAGTTACTTATACTGTTACACCAACAGATAATACTAATAATTGTGTAGGTGATGATTTTGTCATTACAATAACTGTCCAAAGCGAGCCTGTGGGAGCAGCAGATGTAGCAACCACATGTAGCGATATAGCTTTGGCTTATGACCTGCAAAACAATGTGAATACTTTAGGGAATAGCATGGCATCCAATTTCAGTTGGGTTGCAACTGCAAATGCCAATGTTACTGGAGAATCTACTACTCCACAAGCAGGGGCTACAATCACTGATGTATTGACCAATACAACAGGAGCTGATGAAACGGTTATCTATACAGTCACACCAACGGAAACCACCAATGGATGTGTAGGCAATGATTTTATTATCACCGTAACCGTACAAAGCGAGCCAGTAGGAGCAGCCGATGGGGTTACCACTTGCAGTGATGTAGTCTTATCATATGACTTACAAAACAATGTCAATACTTTAGGAAATAGTATGACATCTAATTTCTCATGGGTAGCGACTGCAAATGCCAATGTTACTGGAGAATCTACCACACCACAGGCAGGAGCCACAATTAATGATGTGTTGACAAACATAACAGGAGCTGACGAGACGGTTACATACACAGTAACACCAACAGACAATGTAAATGGATGTTTAGGTAATGATTTTGTTATAACAGTAACCGTCCAAAGTGAGCCGGTAGGAGTTTCGGAAGCTACTTCGGTGTGTAGTGATATAGCTTTGGCTTATGACCTGCAAAACAATGTGAATACATTAGGGAATAGCATGGCATCCAATTTCAGTTGGGTTGCGACTGCAAATGCCAATGTTACTGGAGAATCTACTACACCACAGGCAGGAGCAACAATTAATGATGTGCTGACTAACACCACTGGAGCAGATGAGACAGTTACATACACTGTAACACCAACAGAGAATGTGAATGGATGTGTTGGTAATGATTTTGTGATTACCGTTACAGTACAAAGTGAACCAGTGGGTGCTGCTGATGCGGCAACTACTTGTAGCGATGTAGCCTTAACATATGACCTGCAAAATAATGTAAATACGCTGGGAAATAGCATGGCGTCTAATTTCAGCTGGGTGGCCACTGCAAATGCCAACGTGTCGGGTGAGTCTACCGCGCCACAAGCGGGAGCTACTATCAACGATGTGCTTACCAATACAACTGGTGCTGATGAAACAGTTACTTATACAGTTACACCGACAGATAATACTAATGGATGTGTTGGTAATGATTTTATTATTACAGTAACTGTGCAAAGCGAGCCAAGAGGGGCCAATGATGTAGTTACGGAGTGTAGTAATATTGCATTATCATATGATTTACAAGCGAATGTTAACTCCCCAAGTGGTAACAGCATGGACTCGGATTTTAGTTGGGTGGCAGTTGATAATCCAAGTGTAACTGGAGAAAGTTTGATAGCGCAAGCTGGTGATGTGATCAATGATGTCATTGTCAATACAAGTGCAACAGATCAAATTGTTGTTTATACCGTAACACCATCTGAAACAACCAATGGTTGTGTGGGAAATGATTTTACAATTACAGTTACTGTAGGGCCAGAGCCACTTGGGGTCGCTGAGAATATTTCAATATGTAGCGATATTGCCCTGACCTATGATTTGCAAAATAATATAAATACTTTGGGCAATGGTAGAGTAGCTAACTTCAGCTGGGTGGCTACTGCAAATGCCAATGTTACAGGAGAATCTACCACTCCACAGGCAGGAGCTACTATCAACGATGTGCTTACCAATACAACTGGCGCTGATGAAACAGTTACTTATACAGTTACACCAACAGATAATACTAATGGATGTGTAGGCAATGATTTTATTATCACTGTTACCGTACAAAGCGAGCCAGTAGGAGTACCTGATGCTGCAACAACCTGTAGTGATGTTGCATTAGTATACGATTTACAAAATAATGTCAATACTTTAGGAAATAGTATGGCATCTAATTTCTCATGGGTAGCAACAGCAAATGCAAACGTAACTGGCGAGTCTACAACACCACAAGCAGGTGCTACTATTAATGATATATTAACAAATACAACTGGTGTTGATGAGACAGTAATTTATACAGTTACACCTACTGAAACTACAAATGGATGTGTAGGAAATGACTTTATAATAACCGTAACAGTACAAAGTGAACCAGTTGGTGTGGCTGAAGCCACATCGGTGTGTAGTGATGTTGCATTAACATATGACCTGCAAAACAATGTCAATACTTTAGGAAATAGTATGGCATCTAATTTCTCATGGATTGCTACTGCAAATGCCAATGTTACTGGAGAATCTACTGCACCACAGGCAGGAGCCACAATTAATGATGTGTTGACTAACACTACTGGAGCAGATGAGACAGTTACTTATACTGTAACACCAACAGACAATGTAAATGGATGTGTTGGTAATGATTTTGTAATTACCGTAACTGTTCAAAGCGAGCCAGTAGGAGCAGCAGATGTGGCAACAACTTGTAGTGATGTAGCCTTAACATATGATCTTCAAAACAATGTAAATACCTTAGGAAATAGCTTGGCATCCAATTTCAGTTGGGTGGCTACTGCAAACGCTAATGTAACAGGCGAGTCCACTACGCCACAGGCAGGAGCCACAATTAATGACGTTCTGACCAATACTACTGGAGCAGATGAAACGGTTACCTATACAGTTACGCCAACCGATAATACAAATGGCTGCGTAGGCAATGATTTTGTCATTACTGTTACAGTTCAAAGCGAACCAGTTGGTGTGTCGGAAGCGACCTCGGTTTGTAGCGATATAGCTTTAGCTTATGATTTGCAAAACAATGTTAATACACTGGGGAATAGCATGGCCTCGAATTTCAGTTGGGTAGCTACCTCAAATGCGAACGTCACAGGTGAGTCTACAACTCCACAAGCAGGGGCTACTATCAATGATGTGCTTACAAATACTACAGGTGCTGATGAGATAGTTACATATACAGTTACACCGACAGATAATACTAATGGCTGTGTAGGAAATGACTTTATAATCACCGTAACAGTGCAAAGTGAACCGGTTGGTGTGGCTGAAGCCACATCGGTGTGTAGCGATGTAGCCTTATCATACGACTTACAAAACAATGTGAATACATTAGGAAATAGCATGGCATCCAATTTTAGCTGGGTTGCTACAGCCAATGCCAATGTTACAGGTGAGTCAACCACGCCTCAGGCGGGAGCAACAATTAACGATGTGTTGACCAATACTACGGGAGCAGATGAAACTGTGACATATACAGTTACTCCGACCGATAACACCAATGGTTGTGTAGGCAATGATTTTGTGATCACAGTTACCGTACAAAGCGAACCGGTGGGAGTTGCGGATGCAGACATCACATGCAGTGATGTATCCTTAGCATACAACCTGCAAAATAATGTAAATACGCTGGGAAATAGCATGGCATCCAATTTCAGCTGGGTGGCTACTGCAAACGCCAATGTAACAGGCGAGTCCACCACACCACAGGCAGGAGCAACAATCAATGACGTTCTGACCAACACTACTGGAGCAGATGAAACAATTACCTATACAGTTACGCCAACCGATAATACCAATGGATGTGTAGGCGATGATTTTGTTATTACAGTAACGGTACAAAGCGAACCTGTAGGAGTTGCGGATGCAGACATCACATGCAGTGATGTAGCCTTAGCATATGACTTGCAAAACAATGTGAACACGTTGGGTAACAACATGGCATCTAATTTCAGCTGGGTGGCAACTGCTAATGCTAATGTAACAGGTGAGTCTACCACACCTCAGGCAGGTGCAACTATCAACGATGTGCTTACCAATACAACTGGTGCAGACGAAACAGTTACCTATACAGTTACGCCAACTGAAACCGCCAATGGTTGTGTAGGTAATCCTTTTATAATTACTGTAACTGTACAAAGTGAACCTCGTGGAGCCAATGATGTACTGTCAGAGTGTAGTGATGTTGCACTAGCATATGACTTACAGGCCAATATAAATTCTCCAAGTGGTAACAGTATGGACTCAGACTTTAGCTGGATTGCTGCTGATAACCCTAGTGTAACGGGTGAGAGCTTAGTACCGCAGTCAGGTGATATTATAAATGATGTAATTACTAATACTAGTACAACCGATCAAACTGTTGTCTATACAGTTACTCCAACAGAAACAACAAATGGTTGTGTTGGTAATGATTTTACCATTACTGTGACCATTAGAGCTGAACCTTTGGGAGTAGATGATACAAAAGCTATTTGCAGTAACACTACTACACTTTATGATTTGCAAAATAACATCAATACACTCGGTAATAATCGCACTTCCAATTTTAGTTGGGCCGCTGCCGATAATCCTAATGTTACGGGAGAGAGTACAACTCCACAGGCATTGACCGTTATAAATGACTTATTAAGAAACTTCACAAATGTTGATCAGGATGTTGTGTACACTGTTACTCCAACTGGAATTAATGGGTGTGTTGGAAATCCTTTTGATATAACTATCACAGTTCAACCTGAGCCACTGGGTGCCAATGATACTGATGTAGAGTGTAGCGATATCATGTTGACTTATGATCTTCAAAATAATGTAAATAGCCTGGGTAATGGGGTATCTTCGGATTTTACGTGGACTGCCGCATCTAACCCGTCTGTCACGGGAGAGTCTACGACACCTCAAGCAGGAGATATTATTAATGATGTTATTACTAATACGACCGGTGTTGATCAAATAGTTACCTACACGGTAACACCAACGGATGATACCAACGGATGTGTAGGAGCTGACTTTACTGTGGATATTACAGTAAATTCGGAACCACGCGGACAAAATGATACAGAAGAAGTTTGCAGTGATGTAGCATTAACATTTGATCTCCAAAATAATGTTAATAGCTTAGGTAATGGTATGGCATCAAATTTCATTTGGATTGCCGCTGATAACCCTAACGTTACAGGCGAGAGTACAACACCTCAGGGAGGTAGTACGATAATAGACGCTATAACAAATACAACCGGAGCAGATGAGGTGGTAGTTTATACAGTAACTCCAACTGATGGGACAAATGCTTGTGTAGGTAATGATTTTATAGTCACTGTTACCGTGCATTCAGAGCCGGTAGGTGTTGCAGATGTAGCCACAACTTGTAGTGATGTAGCATTAACTTATAACTTACAGAACAATGTAAACACTTTAGGTAATAATATGGCTTCCACGTTTAGCTGGGTGGCTACTCCAAATGCAAGCGTTGGCGGAGAAAGTACAACTGCTCAATCTGGTGGAACTATCAACGATGTACTAACAAATCAAACTAGTGTCGATCAAACGGTAACCTATACAGTGACGCCAACAGATGCTACAGATAATTGTGTGGGTGATCCTTTTACAATCACAGTAACTGTGCAATCTGAACCAACGGCCAGTAATGATACATATACTGAATGCAGTGATGTAGCCATAGCCTATGATTTACAAAACAATGTCGATGTTTTTGGTAATGGCATGACATCTAATTTTGATTGGATAGCTACCGACAATCCTAATGTATCAGGAGAAAGTCTGGTCATTCAGTCGAGTGGTACAATTAGTGATGTGCTCACCAATAACTCTGGAGTAGATCAGTTAGTGAATTATACAGTGACTCCAACGGAAACAGCTAATGGTTGTGTGGGTGATGACTTTGTAATTGCAGTAACGGTCTTATCGGAACCGTTAGGCGTAAATGATACGGATAATGAATGTTCTGATGTTCCGCTTTCCTATAACTTACAGAATAATATCAATAGTCTGGGCAACGGAATGGCAGCTAGCTTTAGCTGGGTAGCTACACCTAATGCTAATGTAACAGGTGAAAGCACCACTCCTCAAACTGGAGCCATTATTTCAGATGTTATAACTAATATATCAGGAGCCGATGAGGTGGTGACTTATACTGCGACCCCTACAGCTACAAGTAATACTTGTTTGGGAGATCCTTTTACTATTGACATTACAATACATTCAGAACCAGTAGGTGCCAACGATACAGATAATTATTGTAGCGATGTAGCGATAGCGTATGATCTACAGAATAATGTCAATACGTTTGGTAATAGCATGCCATCTACTTTTACCTGGGTAGCAGCAAACAATGCTTTTGTAACCGGTGAGAGCACAACTATACAATCGGGAAGTGTCATTAATGACGTAATTACTAATCAAACGGCATCTTCTCAAAACGTAGTGTATACAGTAACTCCTACAGAAACAGGAGATCTATGTGTGGGTAACAACTTTACTATTACTGTTACAATAGACCCAGAACCAGTAATGGATCCTGCATTGGCTACAGCAAATATTTGTAGCAACTCAACAAATAATCCTTCAACTACGGGTATTGTGTTTCAAAACAATGGAAGTTCGGTTGTTCCTACGGATTATGATATATCGTTAGTTTCTCAGGATGCCGGGCTTACAGGTACACCTACAACAGGAACTGGTCTTGCAGATAACGCCATTCAAAATGATTCATATGTAAATGTAACCAGCATTCCATTAGATGTAGTATATCAGATAATACCAAACAATGGAGCATGCCCGGGAGATGCATTTAATATTACAGTGACTGTGGATCCTATGCCTGTCGTAAATCCTTCATTAGATGCAGTTGGTTGTAGTGATGAAGATACCGGGATTATTTTAAGTACAAACGGTACTTCTGTTGCTGCGGGTAGCTATAGATTAGACAATGTAACTATTCCAGTTGGACTCTCCGCTGATGCAGGAAATGCGGTAATAGGTGCTACTGGCGGAACAAACCTGATTCAGGGTGATTCTTATACGAATCAAACTAATGCAAGTATTTTCGTGACATATGACATCATACCGATTAGTGTGGGACCTTTGGCTTGTGAAGGTGAAACCGAAACCTTCCAATTTGAAGTATTGCCAGAGCCTGTATTTGATAGCTCGATTAGCCCAGCGCCAGTATGTAGTGATACTCCATTAGGAGTGATGTTGGGTGTAGAACCTACATCAGTAGCTGCAGATAGTTATGATATAATCGCTGTTAATCCTGATGCTGGCCTTACTCCGGTGGTAACAACAACTGGTAATGGTTTGGCTGCCAATGCAATAGTAAATGACAGGTATATAAATGTTAACAGTACATTTAGAGATGTACGGTATACTGTAAGACCAGTGACTGCAGGTTGTGAAGGTGACAATTTTATACTGACAGTAAGAATTAATCCAGCACCGGATTTAGCCGATCTTGATGCAATAGTATGTAGCAATGAAGTGTCAGGAATAAGTCTTGGGACAACTGGTGCAAGTGCTCCAGCTTCTGATTATAGAATTGTCTCTGTAACACCTGATCCTGCGCTAACAGTAGTATTCCAGACAGCCGATAACACTACTACTTCTGATGTCAATGAAATTGCAGCAGATCAGTACATTAATAACACGGATAACCCACTGGATGTATTATATGAAATTGTTCCAATAAGTGGAGCAGCATGTGAGGGACCTCAGGAAACAGTAACGTTAACTGTTGAACCTGAACCAACTATGACGGTTCCACCGAATGAGAATATCTGTAATGAAGACTTAACATCAATTACCCTTAATTCGACCACGGTGCCAACTGCAGGTAATGTAACGTTTGATGTGCAGGCGTTACCTATTGGAGCAGTTACAGGTGCTCCATTCCTCAGACAAAATTTAAGCAATGGTTTTATTATTGAAGATGAGCTAAGAAACCTTGGAACTACAGTAGCAGAAATTCAATATACGATAACGCCAAAAATTGTTGGGGCTAAGAATGGCATAGGCTGTACTGCAGGTACTCCAACAGTTGTCAGCGTATTTGTTGAACCTGAACCAAGTGGTACATTCAACCAGTCATTTGTTACTATTTGTGAAGGAGAGTCTTTAGATGATTTGGATAACTTCATAACTACTACTAAAACCCCTTCAGGGGCTGGAATGTTGGAGTATGAATTGACGAATGTATTTGCTTCAGATCCCGCAGTAACTGGTTTTAGTGCAACTGGATTGGTATTAAATACATCAGCTCCAAATAATGAATTAACAGATGTGATAAACATTGGGGCGGGTATAACAAGCAACCAAACAGTTACCTATCAATTTACACCTAGAATCGTGGGTAGTGATGCAGGAACTTGTGTGGGTGCCGCAGAGTCAATCGAATTGATAGTATCGGTACGACCAAGAGCAGAAGTAACGCCTTCTGAAACAAATGTTGAACTATGTAGTGGTGAATCGAGAGAAATTTTATTGCCAACTGATGTGGACAATAGTATTGCAACGTGGACAGTTGCAGATAACCCTAATGTTGATGGTGAGTTTAGTGGCCTGGGGAGTAGAATATTCCTGTCATTAATTAATAACTCAACCATACCACAAACTTTGGAGTACATTGTAACACCAATCTCACTGTTCGATCCGGCATGTAGCGGTCCTCAACGATCTATTTTTGTAACAGTTAATCCTATTCCTGATGTGGTTGTGGCTGATGCAGAGATTCAAAGATGTGATGGTGATGGAGCAGGTATAGTTTTAAATGGTAATATTCCAAATTCTAGATTTGAGTGGACAGCTACTGTACTAGCTGGGTCAGTAAACTTTGGAGCGCCAGGTGCCAGCGGAAGCGGTACTAATGGAGACATTATAGACCATACGGTAACTAATACCGGTACAACCCAGGCTATTATTCGCTATGAGATAAATGCCTTCTTTGATAAGACGTTAGGAACTGGTTTAACTGAGTGTGAAGGCTTCATCCCAGGATTTGTGACAATGACCTTGAGCCCTCCAGTGAGTGCATCAATTGTACCTGACCCTGATGTGGGTACAGGTACGAGATTTAGATGTGTGGGTGACGCTGAAGGCATAAGGTTTAACTTCACTGGTGCACCACCGTTCACTTTGACTTTGGAAAAAACAGATGCCAATGGTGTAATTACAACGGAGACCTTGGATAATCTACCAAGTCAGCATATAATTTTGGCTCAAGAAACAGTATCATATGATATAGAGCAAATAGAGGATGTAAATGGGTGTATCGCCACTTCTGCTGATCGTGTGGATATTGTATTCGAAGATGCCCTGGCAGATTTCGAGGTAAGGGGCGCAGATGCTAACAACACTTTCGCTTTTACAAAATCACCTCCTGTAACTAACCTGGATTTTAACTCGGGTACAGCTACCATTGAGTTTAGAATTAACAATTACATACCTCAAAATACGTATGTGATACAAGTGGGGGATAGCACGTTTGAAGCACCAGGGGCGATATTCCAGTATACTTTTACCGAACCTTCTCCTCAAGGCACACTAGGGTTTACGCTCGAGATGCAAGTAGAGACTCCAAATGCCTTTAACTGTAACGATGTTGAGAATTTCTTCATACAAGTTGAGCCAGCATCACCAGTTGTTATTGGGTGTATTGGTGATGACTGTAATAGGGCTAATAGTCCAGATAATCTCCAAAAAGAAATTGAAGGTTGTCCACCATTAAACGTTGACTTCAACAGTTATATTGAAGATGGTAGTGGACCATTCTTATCAAGGAATATACAAGTTGAAAATCTACAATGGGACTTTGGTGATGGCACAGGAAATACTGCAAACGCGGCTAATACTTCGTATACATTTACCAGGCCCGGTTCTTATCAGGTGACTATAACCGGTACCAATGGATATGGTGAGTTTGCAACAGATCAACTGACTGTTATTGTCTATGATCAACCAACGGCTATTGTACAGTCAAATCAAGAAGTGGTTTACATTCCTGATGATCCCTTCAAGCCTATCAACAGGTCTGTTGGAGCAGATAGATACCGTTGGGACTTTGGAGATAATACAGATATTGAAACAGGAGCCTCTCCTCAGCACTTCTACGATTTACCAGGAGAGTACACAGTTATACTTGAGGCATTTAATGATGAGAATTGCTCTGATACAACTTCAGTAACGGTAAATGTAGAAGAAGGTGGATTTACTAAAACTCCAAATGCCTTTACACCTAGTCTTAATGGTCCTTCGGGTGGAGTTGCCACTGGTGGATCGGGTTCTGCACTTAATGATGTATTCTTACCAATTACTCAAGGTGTAGAAGAGTTCAGAATGATCATTTTTGATAGATGGGGTAATCTTGTATTTGAAAGTAATGATAAAAACATAGGCTGGGATGGCTATAATTCCAAAGGAAAGCTGTTGCCGGCAGGTGTTTATGTTTATAAATTAGAATTGACGCTATCTAATGGACAGCGGAGTACCAGGGTTGGAGATGTAACTTTAATCAGATAACTTGTGGAGGGTTTACAGCATATGAAAAAGTTAGTACTATTATTTTTTGGATTGGGCCTGGCGTTATCTCTTAAAGCACAGGATCCGCAGTTCTCACAGTTTTACAACGCACCATTGTACCTAAATCCTGGTTTTACTGGGATCACTCCTCAACAGAGGGTGGTGGCCAATCACAGATTACAATGGCCGAATCTACCACAGGCATATTCTACTTATGCTGTTTCTTACGAGTTGTTTATTGGAGAGCTTAAAAGTGGCTTTGGGCTGATGGCACATACGGATTTACAGGGTAGTTCTGGATGGAGAACTACGTCTGCCAGTTTACTCTACAGCTATAAGTTACGTGTAAGTAAAGATTGGGTAGTGTCACCCGGACTAATTTTCGGTTATGGTCAGCAAAGTATAAGTGGCAATCTTTCCCTAGGTGATGAGTTAGATTCTGGTGTGCCTACCAGTGACCCTGATGTGAATCGATTAGGTACTGAAGGCTATTTCGATATTGGTTCTGGTGTGATATTGTACAACAAACAGCTGTGGTTGGGTGTGGCAGCTTATCATCTCAATCAACCCAATAAATCTGTGCTTGGTGGGGAGGATAGGTTACCTATGAAGCTTAACGTGCATGGTGGTATGAGGATACCACTAAAATCAGGCATGAAAATTTCTGGAAAAATTGATTACCTAACCCCATCTTTTATTTACAGATCACAAGGGCCCTTTCAACAACTGGATTTAGGGTTACAATATCATATTGAGCCTGTGGCCATTGGCTTCTGGTACAGAGGTATTCCTGTACCCAGGGCGTTTCAATTAGAGGCAGCTGAGGAAAAGGCCAATTTGCAAGACGCGCTTGCTTTCGTTTTGTCCTTACAATTCAACGCATTTCAGGTAGGGTATAGTTATGATTTTACAATATCCGAGTTAGGTACCGATACAGGTGGAGCTCATGAGGTGTCTATCATTTATGAGTTTGTTACTAAACCATTTAGAAGGGGTGTGAAGAAGAAATACAGACAGCTTCCATGCCCTACCTTTAATAGCAAAAAAGGATTCTGGAACTAGCAAGACTTTCCACTTAACTCCATTTAGGTAATTTCATCCCTTTTATCGGCTATTGGTCGATAAAGCTATGATAATCAACATTATAGAGGTTTCTTTTTAATAGTTTCGCGTATTTAACAAGTAGTTGGCTTTAGTGAGTGTTAATTAATTCGCTAAAGTAGTGTCAGTAAAAAACCCATTTGCACAGTATATTTTTTGGCTGGTAGTTCTCTTAATGACAATTATCGGCTTCAATGACGCTTTCAGTCAATGTAATACGCTGAGATCCCAGATTGATATTACATTTAATACTGATCAGGATTGTGCACCCACAACTGTTACTGATTTTACAATCACATATTACTTTAATGTTGCACAAAATCCGGCAGACATTGGAATTTTGTTTGAATGGAATGATCCCACCAATGCATTTACCTTTGTAGATAGTGGTTCAGGCCTTGTGGCATCGGCAGGTAATACTGAATTTACAGCTACGGCTACTTTTACTTACCCCGATGACAACAACTGTTCTTTTTTTCCAACTGCTTATATACTAATAAATGGTGTGCAGTGTCCTACTTCAGAGCAGATTCAAACAGCCTTTTCGTGGGCCAGAGATAATGAGTTTGGTGGTAATTTAGCCATAGCACCAGATTTTTATGATGTGTGCTATGATAACCCGATTGTTAATGCAGTTTTCGCTGACGATTCATTTTTCAATTGTAATCCTACCGTTGAGCCCGATAATCCAAATCAGCAGACAAGATACGTTCAGTTTGTATACGGTAACGCTGCCACACATAATCCAGCCGCAAGTATTAATAATCTTTCACTAAATGACGGAGGTCCTCAACCACTGACAGATGGTACGGGTGCATTGGCAGGAACTACAACTAGAGGTACAGTAGGTTTGCCAATTACAGCTGCATATTTTGGTCCAGTGGATGCGATACCATTTCCAGCCAACGGCCCTATATCAACCACATTTCCAATGAATGCTCCAGCTGACCCGGCTAATGCTGTTGGCAATTTGTTCGAAATTACATTGTTTAATTGGAATGTGTGTAATCCTTACAATGGTGATCCACTCAATCCAAATTATGAAGATGCCATTTCAACAACAGCATTTATAAGAATCATAGATGCTCCCACACCAGATTTCATTACTAGAAAAGACAATGCAGTTGGGATGATCACCACAGATTTTTGTATTGATGATATTATATATTTTGATAATCAAAGTACAAATGCGGATGCGTATAATTGGGAATTTTTTGATGATAACACCGGAACAGTATCCTTAGGTACTTCGACCCAGACCAACCCGACTTTTTCTTATTCAACTCCAGGACAAAAACTTATTCGCTTGAGTGCTACAAACAATGCAGCTCAAAGCAATTGTACAGAGACATATGACTTACTAATAAACATCACACCAGCATTAGTTGCCCAAATAGGAACACTGGATTTATCCAACAACCCGATAACACCTGAGTTTTGCCAGGATGCGAGTGGAAGTCAATCCTTTGATGTACGATTTGAAGATCAAAGTTCAGGAACCCCAACGGCTGACACCCGATGGAGATGGGAGTTTTATGATGAAAACAATGTATTAGTTCAAGAGGAACCTGGACCGGGTTATTCAGCAGTTCAGTTAGGTCCATTTGATTTGAGTTTTGCCAATGTCGGGATCTACCGAGCCAGACTATTGGTGAGAAACGCTGTAACAGGTTGTGAAAATATTGATGAAACGAATGTCATAGTTTATGAATCACCTGAAGCAGATTTTATGGCTGATAGAGTTTGCGAGGGAGACCCAACACATTTTACAGATCAGTCTACGCTCAACCCGATAAACGGAGAGAGTATTGTTAGTTGGGAGTGGGACTTTGACTATGACGGGGTGACTTTTAACAAAGATGCTGGTTTTGATAACCAAATAGATTTCGACCGAACTTATGGCTCAGCGGGTACATTTGACGTGGCCTTACGCGTTACTACTGATCAAAATAGCTGCTCCGACTTATTTGTACAAAGCGTAACGGTCGATCCTATGCCTATCGCTGATATTAGTGCAGACAATACCTCAGACTGCAGTGTGCTTACTGTAAATTTCACAAATAATGGGGTAGGAGCTCAGCCTGATGTAATAGCTCAATACATATGGGAAATTGATGAGGGTAGCGGGTTTGTAATTGATAGTATACAGTCTCCTGCAGATCCTGGCTTTTCCAACACATTTACCAGAAGTTTTGAAAACCTGACAACGGCTAACAAGCTGTTTGACGTAAGGCTTAGAGTTGTAACTCAAAATAATTGTGAGGCAATTAGCCCTGTGGTACCGATTACTGTGCTTCCGGGTCCAAGGTCGGGTTTCAATTCATTAAATTATTCGCCATTTGCAGATAATTGCTCTCCTGTTTCAGTTGATTTTGAGGCGGATGCAGAAACACAGTCACTAAATCCTACTGATTATACCTGGACAATAAGTGATGATAACGGTCAGGTTTATCAGGAAAGCACTGGTACCAACCCTGAGTTTACTTATAATTTTGTAAACGATACTCAGTCTATAAAGAATTTTAGCATCAACCTTTCGTCAACGCTGCCTTCCGGGTGTTCTGGCGATTCTAGTCGTGTAATTCGTATTAATCCTGTCCCAGAGGCAAACTTCAATCTCGATACGCTGGCATTTGATTGTGAACTTATGACAGTGAGGGCAGACGCATCACAACAGGGACTATCTAGCTACAGTTGGACAATCCGTGAAAACGGCACTATTGTATCAACTTCAACAGGTTCTGATGCTTTTGTTATTCATACTGTAAATAAAACAAACAACAATATTGATGTCAGCATTGAACTAATCACTGAGAATTTTGCCAATTGTAGTAGTCCAATGGAAAGTGAGTCCTACACGGTACCACCATTACTGGATATAAATGCCGGTTTTTCTGCGAGCCCAGTAACACAGACATTACCTGATGCTACAGTGGATATAACAAATACTACCAATAACGGCCCCTGGGATTATTTATGGGATTTTGGTGATGGTTTTACCTCTACTGATCCAAATATTGGCAGTCATACTTATAGTACATACGGTACTTATACAATTACCCTTACAGTCACGCAAGATGAATGTATCGAAACAGCAGTACAAACAGTTACAATCAACCCAATACCGCCTGTGGTTGACTTTGACTTTGATGTAACAAGTGGTTGTGTTCCATTGACTGTTGAATTTACCAATTTAACTCAATACGCAGAGCCTGATAGCTATTTATGGGACTTTGGTGATGGAGAGAGCACATCTCAAGCATCAAACCCAATACATACATATTATGAGCCCGGAATCTATACCGTTTCACTAACGGCAACTAATATTCTTGAAGACACTGTAACAGAAACTAAAACTGACATTATTGAAGTCCTTGCTCAACCTGTGGCAGCATTTGAGGTAAGGCCTAATGTTGTTTTGGTGCCAGATAACCCAATTTATTTGTCAAACAGGTCACTGGATGCCACTCAGTTTGTATGGGATTTTGGGGATGGAAATGGCTCAAACGATGCGGAGCCTATTCATTACTATAAAGAAGAGGGAGTCTACGATATCTCGTTAGTCGCTCGTGCAAGCAATGGATGTGCCGATACGCTAACTAGAATTGGTATTGTAGAGGCCAAAGCAGTTGGAAGGGTACTTA
This sequence comes from Fulvivirga sp., assembly GCA_965227525.1. Classification (GTDB taxonomy): domain Bacteria; phylum Bacteroidota; class Bacteroidia; order Cytophagales; family Cyclobacteriaceae; genus Fulvivirga. The sequence goes on from OZ245762.1 coordinate 2,301,280, forward strand.
TTCCAAATGCTTTTTCACCAAACACAGAGGGACCAATTGGTGGTGAAACCGGAGGTATACCAGGCACTAATGATATTTTCTTGCCAATGACACAGCAGGTAGTTGAATTTGAGATGCTCATTTTCAATCGTTGGGGAGAATTGCTGTTTCAATCAAAGGATAAAAATATAGGTTGGGATGGTTACTATAATGGCAAATTGATGCCGCAAGATGTCTATATCTATAAATTGAATCTGGTATATGAAAACGGGGAACAGGGTACCAGAGTGGGCGATGTGAATTTGATAAGATGAGAAAGATTTTAATCATATCGATAATTTTAACAATGATTTGTAGTCTGGGAGATCTTAGAGCCCAAGACCCACACTTTTCACAATATTATGCAGCTCCATTGTACTTAAATCCAGCATTTGCCGGAACTGGGAATAACCATAGGCTCATTGCAAATTATAGAAACCAATGGCCAAGTATTGCAAGTGGTTTTGTTACATATGCCTTTTCTTATGATTATCACTTATCTGATTTAAAAAGTGGCGTAGGCTTGTTAGCTACAGTTGATAAAGCCGGATCTGCAGACCTAAGATCAACATCATTGCAATTTATTTACTCTTATAAGGTGCAATTGTCTAATAAGTGGATTGTAACGCCCGGGCTTTCTTTTGGATATGGTATACGAGATATTGATTTTAATAAGTTGGTTTTTGGAGATCAACTTGACTTTTCTGATGATGGCAATGCGCCAACTACAGACTCACAGGTACTAAATAACCTTGGTTCGGCAAATTATTTTGATTTTGGAGCTGGAATTCTCATTTATAATAAAACATTTTGGGCAGGGTTCTCGGCTAGTCATATCAATCAACCAAACAAGTCGCTATTGGAGGAAGAGAGTAAGATACCTATAAAAAAATCGATACATGCAGGTGTGAAGATTCCGCTTTACAACGGAGTGTTCAAAAGGGATAGAATTTCAAGTATTTCTCCTTCATTTGTATACCAAAATCAAGGGAATTTTGATCAATTAGACATAGGCCTTCATTTTATGTACTCACCGATTATGATAGGTGCCTGGTATCGCGGTATACCTATTCAACAAAATGCAAAAGATAATACCTCTCAAGATGCTATCGTAATGATACTCGGAATGCAATTTGATAATATGGAGATAGGTTACAGCTATGACTTTACTGTGTCTGAGTTAAGTTCTGTTTCGGGTGGCGCACATGAGGTTTCTCTAAAGTACAGTATCGATATTGCTATCAGAAATAAAACAAAGCATAAGGATAAATTCATCCCTTGCCCGACTTTTGTTAAATAGAGATAAACAAGAGTTTCAGGCTTATCAATTAAGTTCTATTTTTGCAGTTGATTTGAAATGGCATAACCCATTGAGGGTTGAGTCGGGTTTAAAAACACTGCATGAATTTTTCATCACACCTTAGAGAACATCCAGTATTTGATATAGTAGCGCAATGTGCTAAACAAATGGGTTTAGAAACCTATGTTGTAGGGGGCTATGTGCGCGATTTGATTTTAAAAAGAGACTCGAAGGATATTGACTTTGTATGTGTGGGCAGTGGAATTGAACTTGCTACTGAGGTATCTAAAAAACTTAACCATGCCAAGTTGAGTGTTTTTAAAAATTTCGGTACGGCCATGATCAAGCACAGGGAATGGGAGCTTGAATTTGTAGGTGCCAGAAAAGAGTCTTATAGACAGGATAGTAGAAAGCCTATCGTTGAAGACGGAACTCTTGAGGATGATCAAAACAGGCGTGATTTTACTATCAATGCAATGGCTATTAGCGTTAATCAAGATAGCTATGGAGATCTTATCGATCCTTTTGATGGAATAAAAGATATTGAAAGAAAATCAATAAAGACACCCCTTGAGCCGGGCATAACATTTTCTGATGACCCGCTTAGAATGATGCGAGCCATCCGATTTGCCTCTCAATTAAATTTTGATATTGAACCGAATACATTTGAAGGGATCTCAGAAAATGCTGAGAGAATAAGTATTGTATCTATGGAGCGTATTTCCACTGAGCTCAATAAAATCATAGAGTCAAAAAAACCTTCGTATGGCTTCAAATTACTATTTCATAGTGGGTTGTTGCACCATATCTTCCCAGAGATGGTTGAGTTGCATGGTGTTGAAACGATAGATGGTAAATCGCATAAAGATAACTTTTACCATACCCTACAGGTACTTGACAATACAGCTGAAAAGACTGATAACTTATGGTTACGCTGGGCGGCCATTTTGCATGACATTGCCAAGCCAGCTACCAAACGGTTTGATAGTAAAGTAGGATGGACATTTCACGGCCATGAAGACAAAGGCGCACGCATGGTGCCTAAGATTTTCAGAAGATTAAAGTTGCCATTAAATGAAAAGATGGACTATGTACAAAAACTTGTACGACTCCACTTGAGGCCTATTGCGCTAGTTAAAGACAATATCACCGATACAGCTATACGTAGACTTTTATTTGAAGCAGGTGATGATGTAGAAGACTTATTGCTCTTGTGTCGTGCAGATGTGACTTCCAAAAATCACGTCAAAGTAAAAAAGTACCTTTCAAACTTTACCAAAGTAGAAAGAAAAATGAAGTCAGTGGAAGAGAAGGATAAGGTCCGTAATTTTCAACCTCCGATTTCTGGCGATGAAATAATCAAGACTTTCGACCTTAAACCGAGCAGAATAGTTGGTGAGATTAAGGAGGAAATAAAAGAAGCTATTTTGGAAGGTAAAATTAAAAACAACTCAGATGAGGCACGCTCGTATATGTTGAAGATTGCTAAGTCTAAAGGCTTGAAAAAAGTAGTAGAAAATTAATTACATTTGCCATCTTGAAAAACTATATAACTATGTTAAAATCAACGATAACAGCACTTTTTTTATTAGTATCAATTGTTGCTTTTTCTCAAAGTGGTGAGCCCACTATGCAGAGTAAGGAAAAGCAGCCTACTGCAAGACAGATTTTTAGCAATCACTATGCTTTTAAATATCAGGCTGCTCTGAGATATAATGATTATCGGGTGGCTAAAGATGCGCTTTATAGCCTTTTAGTAGAAAATCCTCAAAATGATTCAATATTATATTCTTTATCAGCCATATATTTTCAAATGCAGCAATATGCCTCAGCGGCACTTACGGCCAATGACTTAACTGCAAGGAACCCTAACCACACAGGTGGCCTTGAGATAGCGGCAAATGCATTGGAGAACCTGGGCGCCAAGGATAAAGCTCTTGATAAATATGAGAGTCTCTATCTAAATACTGATGACTACCAGGTGCTGTATAAAATTGCCTTTCTTCAGTATGAGTTAGGCAGGTATCAGGAAAGTATAACCAATGCAGATATCTTGCTGGCAAAAAAGGAAACAGAAGAAATGAATGCTGTGTTTACAGAAAATGATGAGCAAAAAGAATACCCTATAAAAGTAGCTTTGCTTAATCTTAAAGGATTAATAAATAAAGCGCAAGGCAACGCAGCTACTGCTAAAGATTTCTTTCAGCAAGCGTTAGCAATAGCTCCTGAGTTTGCTCTGGCTAAAGAAAATTTAGCTGAACTAGAGAAGTAATTCTCAAATTATGCAACCCTGCTGTGTACTTTTCTGTCTTTAAGTAGTAAAACAGTGCTGCTTGGAAGAAAAGTACAAAAATATTCATGAGAATGTAATAAGTCGATGCCTGGCAGGGGATAGGTATGCCCAGTCTGATCTCTACCGCCTTTACTCTAAGGCGATGTTTAATGTTTGTTATCGAATTACTAATGACCGTGATGATGCAGAAGATGTACTTCAGGAATCATTTGTAAGTGCATTCAAAAACCTTTCTTCTTATAGTGGCACAGCTTCATTTGGAGCCTGGCTCAAGCGCATAGTCATTAATAAGTCTCTCAACTTTATTAAAAAAAATAGGGTAGAAGTTGTACCGATTGATGACCATGACCGTTATGCGATAGATGATTATAATGACGATGGTCAGTTTGCCCATACTGTTGATGAAGTAAAAAAAGCACTGCTAGAGCTTCCTGATGGTTACAGGGTGGTGTTTTCGCTGTATTTATTAGAAGGTTATGATCACCGTGAGATAGCTGAAATTCTGGACATTACAGAGTCCACTTCAAAATCTCAGTTTAACAGATCAAAAAAGAAATTGCGGGAAATCTTAAATAAGGAGGGCAATTATGAAGGACAATTTGGAACAACTGGTTAAAGAAAATAGAGCTGCTTTTGATGATAAATCACCTCGACCAAAGGTTTGGGGTAATATTGCAGCACAACTAAACGAAAGACCTATGTTACATTGGTTATGGAAAGTGGCAGCCATTGTATTTTTTGTTTCTACTGTTGGGCTGAGCACTCAGGTTTATATATCATCTCAAGAAGGCAAGGTAAATAATATAATTGCTGAGTCGGGTGAATTTGAGGCTGTGGAAAACTATTACTTTGAGTTGATTTCTGAAAAAAAATCTCTGATTTACGATTATGAGGCGAAAGACAAGCGTATTGACCAGGATTTTGAGCAAGATTTACAAAAGCTTGATGCGATGTATTTAGTGTTGAAAGAAGAGCTGCAGGCTAACCCTAGTAAAAAGGTGGTTGATGCCTTAATCCTTAACTTATTGGTGAGAATAGATATTCTTAATGAGCAATTACAAGAATTAGATGATACTGAGGATGAAGTGAGCGTTGGAGAGGTAAACGTGTGATCAGTATAAATCAGTAGTCAATTCAAACTTCTCTACTTTTGAGTCCATTAATTTGCCTTGCTCGCACTTAAGTACTCTTGCCGGATAGTCCTTTACCAGTTTATGGTCATGTGTTGCCATGAGTACAGCCGTACCGCTTTTATTTATTTCCTGAAATATTTTGAATATGCCTTTAGATACTTCCGGGTCGAGATTTCCAGTAGGCTCATCTGCAATGAGCATAGCTGGCTCATTGATAAGAGCCCTTGCTATAACTATTCTCTGCTGCTCACCTCCAGATAACTGATGAGGCATTTTTGAAGCAACAGATCCAAGCCCTACGCGCATGAGGACCTCAGTGAGCCTGCCTTTCATTTTGGCTTTATCACTCCATCCTGTGGCCTTCATTACAAATAAGAGGTTTTCAGCAACTGTTCTATCAGGAAATAGTTGAAAGTCCTGAAATATTATTCCGAGCTTTCTCCTTAATAAAGGTACTTCACCTGATTTTATATTATGTATGCTGTACCCGGCCACATTAATTTCTCCCAGTCTTAGGGAGAGATCTGCGTATAAAGTTTTTAATAATGATGTCTTCCCTCCACCCGTTCTTCCAATGAGAAAAACGAATTCACCTTTTTCAATTTCAAAATTCACATCGCTAAGTACGCTGTTGTTATCCTGAAAAATTGTGGCGTCTTTTACTTTAACCACAGGGTCTGAAGAAAATGACATATTACCTATCCATTAGCTTTTTTATGATCAGCAAGGAATTTTTCCAGGCCAGCATCTGTAAGTGGGTGCTTTAATAAGCTTGTTATTACATTCAAAGGACAAGTGGCAACATCAGCACCGATTTCTGCACATTGAATAAGGTGCATGGTATGTCTGATACTCGCAGCAAGCACTTCGGTGCCAAAACCGTAGTTATCATAGATTTGAACAATTTGCTCAATAAGTGTCAAGCCATCAGTACCTATATCATCTAATCGGCCAATGAAAGGAGATACATAGTTTGCGCCAGCTTTTGCAGCCAATATTGCCTGTCCAGCAGAAAATACCAAGGTACAATTGGTTCTTATACCGTTATTGCTGAAGTATTTAAGTGCCTTTACACCATCCTTAATCATGGGTACTTTTACCACTATTTTATCATCAATTTTGGCTAAAGCTTCACCCTCTTTTACCATATTATCGAAGTCGGTGGCAATAACTTCAGCGCTCACATTGTTGTCTACAATATCACAAATTGCTTTATAATGATTCCTTACATTCTCTTCACCCTTAATACCTTCCTTGGCCATTAAAGAAGGGTTTGTTGTTACTCCATCAAGTACGCCTAAATCGTATGCTTCTTGAATTTCGTTGAGGTTTGCAGTATCAATAAAGAATTTCATGCGCTGGTTATTAAGGGTTAATTTAAGGTGATAAAGATATTATGAAAAAGTGAAAACAAAAAAGGCAAATCAAGTATCGCACCGCTACAACCGCCTACCCTTGCTACCTTCCGGTCCTGGGGGAGTTCAGCAGGAGCTGGTCGTACTGATTTGCCAATGCAAAGGTAAGCGTTAATCATTAAATGCCACAAATTTTGTAAAAAGAATAAGGGCTAATGCTGACTTTTTTTAAATTGAGTAAAAAACTGTAAAAGTCATGCAAAATACCAATACCTATAACCTGCATATAATTAGCCTTAACTGCTACCGTCAGGATGAGTCAGATGGTGATGAAGTATTTATTAAATATAAAAAAGAACGTGCTTGGCCGTTAGATTCAAAATATAAAAAGGTTACTGAAGGAAATTATAAAGCTAATTTCAATATAGCAGGCATTAACAAAGGGGAAGTTGTAGAACTTGAGTTGTGGGATTATGATTTACTAACAGCTAATGACAAATTAGGGGTGTTTTCAATGCTTATTAACGAGCGAGGAGGACCATTTAACACTGATTTGAGTAATAGTACAGGCAATTCCAAATATTCACTGGAATGGGAAGTGCATTAATGTGTTAACCCCTTAAGGTATAAATTAAATTCAAGTGCACTGGCTTTTTCAAACCCATCGACTTTCAAGTCCTCATAGATGTCTTCATCAAATTCAAGTTTACGTTTATTAACTCCTTCACCTGATACAGTAAGCTCTAATCCAGTATAATTTACTGGGTTTACTTGAACGATAATGGTAAAATCTTCAAAAGATTTTTTGAAATATTCGTGTACTACGTTTTGCATGTGCTCAAAAATTATGAGTCACAAAATTACAAAATTCATGTAGTGACAAGTTCAGATGAATAAATACTTTTAGGCTGTGGCACGTCAATCGAGTTAGTTAATTGCTCTTCCATTAAATCAATCCAGGCCTTCATATATTTAATTACATCAGTTTTTTTGTTTTGAGACAGGTGTCTATCACTAGCCGGTAATCTCCTTAAAACCTTAGTATCAGAAAGCTTTTCTAAATGTTTAAGATCATCTGTATCTAAACCGACACTTAGCATTTGTGATATAAGGTCATCCATAAGCATACCGCTGGTAGGGCAATAGTCATTCAGTTGATCGTTCCAGTCACCATATTTCTGCATGGCACCAGAGTGGATTTGTTCCTTAGATAAATTACTGATTTCCTGAGCAAGGAAGCCGCAGTTACAACTGCCCATATGACCCCACTGATATTGGTCAGAGTCTTCCAGGTTTTTAGCGGTATTTCTTAAGGCCTGTATGAGTTGGATATTTGCTTTTGCCATGATCAAGAGTCTTTATTAATCAAACAAATTGGGTATTAATTAGTTCTAACGCCAGCTAAAATGTCTTTATGCTGGAATTTGTAAGTTGAGTTGCTTATTTTAGAAAAGAATCTAACTTAATAACTATACTATGGGAAAAGGAGATAGAAAAACTAAGAAAGGAAAAATTGCAATGGGCTCTTACGGTGTAAGACGACCCAAGTCAAAAAATAAAAAAAATAAAATTGAAGTAAACAGACCTGCAAAGGCTTCTAAGACTACCGAAGCCAAGCCAAAGACAGCGGCCAAATCTTCAACCAAGAAGGCAACGGCCTCTAAGACGACAACCAAAAAAACAACTGCTAAAAAAGCCACAACAAAGAAAGCCACAACGAAAAAGGATGACAAAAAGTAACTTATTTATAGAAGGTGTTTTGATTTAAAATAATCTGATATATATTTGGCACCTCGATGAGAAACATAAACATACATAACGCTTGGTGGTGGCACATTCCTAAATAGGAAAGTGAACAGCGTTATTGTATATAGATAATATAAAATCTAAGGCTTGCTGTTCGTTCAGCAAGCCTTTTTTGTTTAGAAAAGAAGAAAATGAAATTACAAGTAAACAAGCATTGGTGGTGGCATTTAACACTTTTTGAGTGAACAGCCCTGCTATGTCAATGGTTAATAGGCTTGCTGTTCATTCGGCAAGCCTTTTTTATTTCAATTAAAATGACCTGTAAACGTATTTAAATGAAAAAAATAGAATTAAAAACAACTTATAAAAAGCTTCTGGCAGATACCCTTACTCCGGTAAGTATATACCTCAGGCTTAGAGATCAGTTTGCTGAGAGCATAATGCTTGAGAGCTCAGATTATCATGGTAACGAAAACAGCTTCTCCTACATATGTTGTGATCCTATTTCCACTTTCGAAGTCTCAAATGGTGAACTAAAAATCGACTATCCGGATGGTAACTCTGAGTCTAAATCTGTAGATAGGGCTTCATTATTAAATGAATTGGACCTATTTAGAAATAAGTTTAAGGCCGATGAATCATCAGACTTCAAATTTGTAACCAACGGGTTGTTTGGGTACCTGGGGTATGAATCAGTAAAATACTTTGAAGAGATCGAGCTGGAAAATGATACCAGTAATATACCTGAAGTTTGCTATCGTGTATATCGCTATGTGATTGTAATCGATCACTTCAAAAATGAACTTTACATCTTTGAGCATAAGGTGCAACCTTTTGAGAAAAAAGGTAAAATGGGTTATATCGAGTCTTTGATCAACTCTAATAATAACCCTCAATTTGACTTTAAACTTAGTGGTGATGAAACTTCAAACTACTCAGATGAAGAGTTTCTCGAGATACTCTTAGAAGGAAAGAAGCATTGCAACAGGGGTGATGTTTTTCAAATCGTATTATCAAGGCGATTTCAACAAGCTTTTAAAGGAGATGAGTTCAATGTTTACAGAGCTTTGAGAAGTATCAATCCTTCACCTTATCTTTTCTATTTCGACTATGGCAACTTTAAGCTTTTCGGTTCTTCACCAGAGTCTCAAATTGTCATACACGGCAAAGAAGCTAGTATATATCCGATTGCCGGTACATTTAAAAGAACTGGCAATGACAGCGCTGATGCTAAGCTGGCTAAAGCATTGTCTGAAGACGAGAAAGAAAATGCCGAACATGTGATGTTGGTAGATTTGGCTCGCAATGACTTAAGTCGCAACTCAGCCAAGGTTGAAGTCGAGGTGTTTAAAGAAATTCAATATTACTCCCATGTCATTCACCTGGTGTCTAAGGTTACTGGCCAATTGGCTGAAAAAACCTCGCCACTCAAGTTGGTGGCTGATACCTTCCCGGCAGGTACACTTTCGGGTGCACCAAAACATATGGCGTTAAAACTTATTGATAAATATGAGAATACAGGTAGAAACTATTATGGTGGAGCCATAGGGTTTCTTGGCTTTACTGGAGACTTCAATCATGCCATTATGATTCGTTCCTTTTTGGCACAGTCCAACACCCTACATTTTCAAGCAGGTGCCGGAGTTGTGGCAAAATCATCAGCCAAAAGTGAGTTGCAAGAGGTACATAATAAGTTAGCCGCTTTAAGAAAAGCAATTGAATCAGCTCAGAAAATAAACGCACAATGATGAAACTACTTGTATTAGATAACTACGACTCATTCACTTATAACCTCGTGCATATTTTGAGATCTCTGGGTTACAGGCCGGATGTCATTAGAAATGATAAAATGAGCGTTCAGGAGGTGGCCGCATACGATAAAATACTTTTATCTCCAGGGCCAGGAATACCTGATGAAGCAGGGATCATGAAAGAGGTTATAGAAACCTATGGTAAGGATAAAAGTATCCTGGGTGTGTGTCTGGGACATCAGGGCATTGGTGAAGTTTACGGAGCTGAATTGTATAATTTGTTCAATGTATTACATGGCGTTTCAAGTGATATCACAGTATTGAAGAATGACGACTATCTTTTTAAAGATGTTCCTGAAACATTTAGAGGCTGTCATTATCATTCCTGGGCGCTACTACAAGAGTCTGTGCCAGATGAACTTGAAGTTACCGCAAGGGATGCTAATGGCAACATTATGGCTATTGCTCATAAAAAATTAGACGTCAAGGGTTTGCAATTCCATCCGGAGTCAATCTTAACAGAGTATGGTCAAACAATTATTAAAAACTGGGTAAAGCATTAATATGAAAAAGATACTAAATCAATTAATAGAACATAAGTCGCTTGATAAAGAGACGGCCAGGGAAATCTTAATTGAACTGGCGCAAGGCAAATTTAATCAAAGCCAGGTGGCCGCATTTCTTACAGTATATATGATGCGGTCGATAACCGTTGAGGAGCTTGAGGGTTTCAGAGATGCTATGCTTGAGCTGTGTGTGCCACTGAGTATCGAAGGGTACGATGCAATCGATTTATGTGGAACAGGTGGTGATGGAAAAGATACCTTCAACATAAGCACACTTGCCTCATTTATCGTAGCAGGTGCAGGTCAATCAGTAGCGAAACATGGAAATAATGGCGTTTCATCCATCTGTGGGTCTTCTAACTTGCTGGCACATTTTGGCTATGAGTTTACCAACAATGCCGATGATTTGAGGAGAAGTTTAGATGAAGCCAATATCTGTTTTTTACATGCACCGCTATTTCACCCAGCGATGAAAAATGTAGCTCCGATAAGAAAAGAATTAGGAGTTAAAACCTTTTTCAACATGCTGGGCCCGATGGTAAACCCTTCATTCCCTAAAAAACAATTGGTTGGCGTATTTAACCTTGAATTGGCTCGGTTATATGGCTATTTGTATCAGCAAACAGATAAGTCATTTGTGATTTTACACACACTCGATGGATACGATGAAATTTCTCTGACAAGTGACTTCAAGATGATTTCAAACGAGGGAGAGAAAATATTATCTCCCGAAGATATTGGCATGAGAAAGGTAGCAAAAGAGGCGCTGCGAGGTGGTAATACCATAAATGAGTCAGCAGATATATTTGAATCTATTTTGCAAGGCAGCGGTACAGAAGCACAGCAAGCTGTAGTAATAGCCAACGCTGGTATGGCCATATATGCGGCCAAACAAGAAGAAGGTCTTGATGTAGCGCTATCCAGAGCAAAAGAATCGCTTGAGTCAGGCAAGGCTTATAAAGCCTTTAAAAAATTAATTTCTAACGAAAAGAAAACAACAGTAAACATAGGGGCATGAATATATTAGATGAGATAATCGCACACAAACACAAAGAGGTTGCTGAGAAAAAATCGTTTTTTCCAACAAAATTGCTTGAGCAAAGTCTGTATTTTGAAAGTAAAACCATATCTCTAAAGAAATATATTCTTAGAGAAGATAAGTCAGGGATAATAGCTGAAATTAAGCGTAAGTCACCCTCAAAAGGAGTTATAAATGCGCATGTAGATGTTGAGCGTACTTCAATTGGCTACATGCAGGCGGGTGCTTCAGCCTTGTCGGTGCTTACTGACGAAAACTATTTTGGAGGCAAAAATGAAGATCTTACCAAAGCCAGAAAATATAATTTCTGTCCTATTTTACGCAAAGATTTTATTGTTGATGAGTATCAAATCATTGAAGCTAAATCGATTGGAGCAGATGCAATCTTACTCATTGCTGCGGCATTGAGTCCGGAGCAAATCAAATCCTTAGGCGCAAAGGCCAAATCGCTAGGTCTGGAGGTCTTACTGGAAGTACATAATGAAGATGAGCTTAATACGACCATCAATGAAAATGTAGACCTCGTGGGGGTAAATAACAGAGATCTGAAAACATTTAATGTAGATATACAAACCTCAATAGGTCTAGCACCGAAGATCGCAAACGATTTTGTAAAAGTGTCAGAGAGTGGTATTAGCGACCCACAAACTATAGCTGAACTAAAAAGGCATGGGTTCAATGGCTTTTTAATTGGGGAGCGCTTTATGGCTTCAGGAAGACCAGAGAAATCATGCGCCAGATTTATAGAAAATTTAGCCCAAATAGAAGATAAAACCTATGTCTGATATAAAGCTCAAAGTTTGTGGTTTACGAGACAATGCACAGGAAGTAATTGACGCTATTGACCCAGATTTGGCAGGTTTTATCTACTACAAAAAATCGCCAAGGTATGTTGCTGATTTCGAAGTGAGTAAGATCAATGCAAGGTGTAAGGTAGGAGTGTTTGTCAACGAATCTTCAGAATATGTAAAAGAAAGAGTATTTAAAGATGGTTTAAATATGGTGCAACTCCATGGTCACGAACCTGTAGAATACTGTAAAAGCTTGCACGATCTGGTGAAAATAACAAAGGTATTTTCAGGCAATGAACAAGTGGAGCAAGAGGTGTTAGACACATATGCCAACTCAATCGATTACTATTTGTTTGATACCAGAGATGAAAATTTTGGAGGAACAGGGCAGACATTTAACTGGCAAATTTTAAAAACATTCAACTTAAAAAAACCAATAATACTTAGCGGTGGCATTGGATTAAATGAAGCTGAAGAGGCGTTGAAACTCAATGGCTTGGATATTTACGCTATTGATGTCAATAGTAAATTTGAAATCAGACCAGGACTGAAAAATCTAAAGATGTTAAAGAGTTTAAAGGAGCAAATACAATGAAATATCAGGTAGACGAAAAAGGGTATTATGGTCAGTTTGGAGGTGCTTTCATTCCTGAGATGTTGTATTCTAATATCGAAGAGCTTAGAAATAATTACCTATCGATAATTGAGAGTGATGAGTTCAAAAAGGAATTTGATTACCTATTAAAGGACTATGTAGGTCGTCCCACTCCATTGTACTTTGGTGAGCGTATTTCAGAAAAATATGGAGCCAGGATTTACCTTAAGAGAGAAGATCTTTGTCACACGGGTGCTCATAAAGTAAACAATACAATTGGGCAGATTATATTGGCAAAGAAGCTAGGTAAACAAAAAATCATAGCCGAAACAGGTGCCGGTCAGCATGGTGTGGCAACGGCCACCGTTTGCGCGCTTATGGGTATAGATTGTATTATCTATATGGGGCAGGTTGATATGCAACGCCAAAAGCCTAATGTGGAGCGTATGCGCATACTAGGTGCTGAAGTGAGGCCCGCTGAAAGCGGTAGCAAAACGCTAAAAGATGCCACCAATGAAGCCATGAGACACTGGATTAATAACCCGAGTGATACACACTACATCATAGGTTCAGTTGTTGGGCCACACCCATACCCGGATATGGTGGCGAGGTTTCAATCAGTAATCAGTGCTGAAATGAAATCTCAATTGACAGCACAAACAGGTAACGAAAATCCTGATTATGTGCTCGCCTGCGTAGGAGGAGGTAGCAATGCAGCAGGTTGTTTTTATCACTACCTCGACCAGGAAAATGTGCAACTAGTTGCTGTTGAAGCCTCAGGGCTTGGAGTGAATAGTGGCAAATCAGCAGCAACTACAGCACTCGGTAAGTCAGGCGTTTTACATGGAAGTAAAACATTGCTTATGCAAACGAAAGATGGTCAGGTGGTGGAACCTTACAGCATTTCAGCAGGTCTTGACTATCCTGGAATAGGGCCTATGCATGCCCATTTATTCGAAACGGGCAGGGTGAATTTTTTAAGTGCAACAGATGAGGAGGCCATGCAGGCCGGAATAAATTTAAGTCGACTAGAAGGCATCATTCCTGCCATTGAGACAGCGCATGCATTGGCTGCCCTTGAGAAAATCGACTTTAAAAAAGATGATGTAGTAGTAGTGAATCTTTCAGGAAGAGGAGATAAGGATCTTGAAACTTACATCAAATGGGGTAAATATTAATATCCATAACAGTTAAGAAATTTCAATGAACAGAATAGATAAATTATTTAAAGAAAAGGAAGATAAGATTCTTTCAATATACTTCACAGCTGGATATCCCAATTTAGAAGATACTTTAGCCATTGCTGAAAAACTCGAAAATGCTGGAGCAGATATGATTGAAATTGGCATACCATTTTCTGACCCGGTTGCTGATGGCCCAACCATACAGGAGAGCAATAAGAAAGCGCTTGATAATGGAATGAGTATCAACCTGCTATTTGAGCAGATTGAAAACCTGAGAAAGACAGTGAGTATACCTGTGATATTAATGGGGTATATAAACCCTGTGCTACAATATGGCTTCGAGCATTTTTGTGAAAAATGTAAAGCTTGTGGGATTGACGGCATAATACTACCAGACTTACCGATAGATGTATATACCCGGGAATACAAATCTATTTGTGAAAGTTATGGCCTGCATAATGTTTTTCTGATCACCCCACAAACAAGTGAAAACAGGATAAGACAAATTGATAATGAGACCCATGGGTTTATCTATATGGTCTCTACCGCCAGCACTACTGGAGCTCAGGATAGCTTTGGAGAAGCACAAACAGCTTATTTTACTAGAATTAAACAAATGGATTTGTCTAATCCCACTTTGGTAGGTTTCGGCATTTCAAACAACCAAACATTTTTGTCAGCTTGTGAAAATAGTAGTGGTGCTATTATCGGGAGCGCGTTCATTAAGCTACTGTCTCAAAGTAAAGATTTAACAAATGACATTAATACATTTATAAAAGATATAAAAGCATGATCATACAAATATCAAATAACATAAACCCATCCGCTAAGTCAGATATCATTGAAAGAGTAAATCATCTCAAATACAAAACCACTGAGGTGAATACCCAAAAAGGAAGCTATATCATTGGTATTGGTAAAAAAGAATTCGATATCAGAGATATCGGATTCATGGAAGGTATCAGCGATATACATATCGTTTCTGACGACTATAAATTGGTCTCTAAAAAATGGAAAGTAAAATCAACAGAAATTGATCTGGGTGATGGTGTCGTTATTAAAGATGGAGGTATGGCAATTATGGCCGGACCTTGCTCGATTGAAGGAGAAGATCAGATTAAGAAAACCATTGACCATTTGGTGGCAAATGATGTGAAAATTATGCGCGGTGGCGTATTCAAACCACGAAGTTCACCATATTCGTTTAGAGGAATGGGTATTGATGGGTTAAAAACCTGGTACACAGAGGCACGTAAGGCGGGCATTAAAATCATAACTGAAGTAATGCAGGTTTCTCAAATCAAAGAGATGTATGATTACATTGATATATATCAGGTGGGTGCCAGAAATACTCAAAATTTCAACCTGCTAGATGAGTTAGGGAAAGTGGATAAACCTGTGTTGATTAAAAGAGGAATATCCGGAACAATTGATGAGTTGCTTTATTCTGCAGAATATGTTTTCTCTGCGGGTAATGAGAATCTCATGCTATGTGAGCGTGGTATAAGAACCTATGAAAAGGCTACCAGAAATACAATGGATATCAATGCTATTTCAATCCTTAAAGAAAAGACACATTTACCAGTGATAGCCGATCCATCGCATGGTATTGGCATTAGAGATCATGTTGAGCCAGTGGCTTTAGCCTGCATAATGGCTGGCGCTGATGGCATCATATATGAGACACATGAGAAGCCTGAAGAGGCTTACTCTGACGGACAACAAACTTTAAATTTCAGAGAATCAGAAAAGTTGATTTCGAAAATGAGGAAGGTATTTGAACTGAAAAGAAGTTTATAACAATTTATTGTTGAATTATTGAAAAAACACCTATTGGCGTAATCAAGGATATTGACGATATTACATATACCTCACTTTTCGGGTAAATGTGAATATCGTCTTTAAACATACGGCTTCTCTTTGTTTGATAATTTTATTAAGCATGACCATACTCTATGGTCAATATCGCCTTGATCCTAACAAAAGTTTAGAGCAGTACAACTACAATCACTGGGATAGTAAAGAAGGCCTGCCAGATAATGCTGTGATCCATATTATTCAATCTAAAGATGGGTACATATGGATGGCATCTTATGGTGGCATTACGAGGTTCAACGGCATAGATTTTCTTACTTACAGTGCCTACAATACACCTTCTATCATCAATAATTCATTTACCTATATCTATGAGGATGATGATGGGGTAATCTGGACAGCTACCAGCGGCAATGGTGCCGTAGCGGTTGATAAAGGTCAATTGAAAATATACACCACAGACGATGGGCTACCGAGTAATTTTACCGAAGAAATAGTTCAGGATAAAAATGGTAGAGTATGGATCGCTACCAGTGATGGGCTAGCCTACAAAGACGGTAAAATTTTTGTAAACCAGGAAGTGCCTGAACCTTTAAAGAAAAATCATTTAAAAAGTATTGATGTTGATAGTGAAAACAACCTTTGGGTGGCTACTACCAACCAAGGGTTGTACCAGGTGAGATCTGGCAAGATTATTAATCATTACACAGAGGAAAACGGCCTATTAAGTAACAATATCAACTACATCAAGGTGGAGCGGGATACCGTGTTATGGATAGGTTCTGATCAAGGACTATCTATTTTAAGTGGGGGGCAATTTAGAAACATGACTGTTGATGACGGTATCCCAAACAATATGATTTCGTCTTCTTTCATAGATCATAATGGTTTGCCATGGATAGGTTCTTTTCGAGGTATGGGACGTATGGATGCCGATGAAAATTGGTCTTACTTCTCACCAAGTCACCCATTATTTGAGAATGATTTTACCTCAATGATGCAAGACAATGAAGGCAATGTATGGATTGGTACTTACAGGCAGGGGTTGTACAAATTGTGGGATGGCAAATTTACTAACTACTCACAAACCAGTGTAAATGATTTACAACCTTATATTGTCCATTGTATCATCAAAAAAGATGATGAAAGCCTCTATATTATCAACGAGACATCAATCGATGTACTCTATCCTGATGAAAATAGGTTAGAGCAGTTGGATATTGGTCATGATTTTTCTGATACTAAATTAAAGTTTGGATTAAAAGATAGCAATGGCAGGTTGTGGATAGCTACACAGGATTATTTAATTAAATATGAGAATGGTAGAACCATCAAACTAGACTCAGAAACCGGGTTGATAAACAATAGTGTAAGGGTACTTTTTGAAGATGCTGATAATAACATATGGGCGGGTACTACAAATGGTATAAGTATCATAAGGCCCGATAATTCGATTGATAACTACTCAGTTGATGATGGATTATCCCACGAGTACATTATGAGTATTCAATCCGATAAGGAGGGTAAAATATGGATAGGCACTCGCAATGGTTTAAACGTATTTAACAATGATCAATTTCATGCCTTTTATATTCGAGATGGTATGGCCGGTGAATTTGTCTTTAAAACTTTTCAAGACACCGATGGCACATTATGGGTTTGTGGTAATGCAGGGCTTACCAGATTAAAAGATGGAAAATTTACCAAGATAACTACTCAAAATGGGCTCCCAAGTAATACCCTGTTTCAAATTTTGGAAGATGAGAATGGATATTTTTGGCTTACCACAAATCAAAAAAACATCACAGTTTTTAAAGTTCATAAGAGCAATTTGAATGATTACGCTGATGGTAAAACTAATACCATTAACTCTACAATGTTTACCCAGGCCGATGGTTTAAAAAGCACATCAGCCACCTCTTCAGGTATGAGCTACAAAGATAATCGTGGTCGTCTCTTTTTGGCCACAAGCAATGGAGTAGAGATGATCGACCCGACTAATATTGAGGTTAATAAAAAGGAGCCGCCAGTGAAGATAGAGTCATTCATCGCTGATGGTAAATTTTACCGTACAGACAGTGCAATCACTATTCCTTCTGGTAAGAATCGTGTAACAATCACATTTGCGGCCTTGAGCTATGTAGCCCCTAATGATGTTAAATATAAGTACATGTTGGAGGGCTATGATGATGCCTGGCTTACTCCTGATAAAAAGCTTGAAACAACTTATACCAATTTGCCATATGGCGATTATACTTTTAGCGTTAAAGCAGCCAATAGTGACGGAATTTGGAATGAAGAAGGGGCCTCAGTAGCATTTTATGTTAAACCATCTTTTTACCAAACCAATGGTTTTATTGTAATCTGTATTGTAGCTACCATCTTACTTGTTGTAGTGGTTTATAAGCTAAGGGTAAAGTCCCTTGAAAAATCGAAAGCCGAGCTTGCCAAAATGGTTGAGATTCGAACGAAAGAGGTCGTGGATCAGAAAGAAGAAATAGAAAAACAGAAAGTAGAAATTGAGCAACAGCAACAACAAATAGAAGAGAAGAATAAGGAGCTTCAGAAGATTAATATAAACCTTGAGGACATAGTGCAAGAGCGCACGGAACAGCTTAAAAATGCCTATAATGAATTGTTGGAGGTAAACTCTGAGTTTGACACATTCATATACCGATCAGTGCACGATGTGCGAGGCCCACTGGCCAGGTTGCAAGGCTTGAGTCATCTATTATCGTTGGAGACAACCGATGAAAATATCTCACAGTTGGTAAATCGCCTTAACAATACAGCTGATGAGATGAACGAGGTCTTTTTTAGTTTGTTAAATATTGCCAGGCTCAAAGCATCGGAGATCAAGGCGGTGAATATTGATATAAATCAATTGATAGGCCGCATAATTAATAGGATACCGGATGCAAGTCAGGTAGATGTGAAGATCAAAAAAGATGAGAAGTTTAAGTTAAATACTGATGAAGAAATACTTGAAGTTTTGCTTTATCAACTCATTGATAATGCCATGAAATTCGGTAAAAATGGAAAACCCTCCAAAGTTATTGTAGAATGTAGCACGTTAGAGAAGACTGGAGTTTCTATCCGTGTAAAAGACAATGGGGTGGGTATTCCAAAAACGGTGGCCGATAAGATATTTGATATGTTTTTTGTTGGTCAGGATGTTGTTTCTGGCACCGGACTGGGCTTATACACAGTAAAAACGGCCACCAAAGTATTAAAAGGAGAGGTTAAGTTAAAGGAAAATGCAATTGACGGAGGCTATACAGTTTTTGAGCTTTCACTTCCTGAATCGTTGGGTTAGTGCTTTTTGAACTCAACAATAAAATCAGTTCCTTTTCCTAATTCACTTTCACATCTTATTGAGCCATTCATTAAGTCCACATATTTTTTTACAATTGAGAGTCCTAAACCTGTTGACTGCTCGCCTGCAGTTGGTTTTGCACTAAGTCTTTGAAATTTATTAAAAAGCTTTGTTTGTTCTTCTTTAGAAATCCCCGGGCCTTCATCGCTTACAATGATTTGAGCTTTGTATTGAGTTTCTTTAAGCTTTAGTACAACAGATTTTCCTTTTTCAGAAAATTTAAGTGCATTAGACACTAGGTTTTGTACGATTTGTTGAGTAAAAATTTTATCACCTGAAATAGACAGCTCATTATTCTGTATCTCCGTACTAAGTGAGATCTGCTTCTTTTTAGCTACTTCCTCAAACTCATCAATTACAACTTCAATTACCTCTTTTAACTTGATATTCTCGATTGATAGATTTGTGCTATTAGATTCAATGGACTCTACATCCAAAATTTTCTCGATCATAGAGCTCAGGCGCTTTGTAGATTTCTGAATTTGTCCAATATATTCCTTACGATCATCCTTGTTGCTTTCAAGCTCGAGTAGAGAAGCCAGACCCTCAATATTGTTGATGGGAGACCTTAAATCATGCGCCAAAATGCTTATCAGATTGTTTTTTTCAGTATTCAGGTCTACAAGTTGTTTGTTCTGATTTTCTATCTCTATTTTTTGCTCGTTCAACATCTTGTTTGCGTTCGAAGCCAACCTGTATTGATTAAAAGTGATCACGGACACCAAAACCAGTATAATTGTACCAATTACAAATCCCTTTACCGTCAGGTTTTCACGCTGTATTGCCAATGCAGATTTAATGAGCTCTCTGGATTGAATTTCCTTCTCTTTTGTTAATAATAATATCTCATCTTTTGAGCTTATGTCGACCCCAGAGGCAATATTATTTATTAAGAAAGGCACATCAACCCCAAAATGATGAGCGATAATTTCGTCTCTCATTTGGCCGAAATTCTCGTTGGTAAAAAAGTTATTGAAAGGTATCGACCAGTCAGAGTGCGTAGGTAATATAAATCCAATCCCTTGATTGCTAAATGAGAAGAGATATTGCCTTTTTACATTAATTGTATCTTGCAGAGCATTGAGGTACGTAGGCAAGTCGATATACCCAAAGCTATTTGGAGTTTTGGCAATAGTACTTATAAGGTTTCCAGAACTTGAAATATACTTAATGTCAAATTTTATATTTCGTTGAGCTCGTAAATCAGCCAGATGTTGCTCAAATGTAGTTTGCCTAATAGAGATGGCCGTTTTGCCATTAAACGTACTGTCAAATTCATTTTCATTGTAGGCTATAGGCAAGTTGTAGTCAGATACAATCACCGAAATGTCGGGTATGTAGCCAGGAGTAAAGTTTACTTCTTGTGCCCGTTCTGCGGTAATGGAAAATGCCGAGGCACCCATTGCATTTGGCAGATCAATACTTTTAATAGTATCATATGACTGTTTAAAACTATTGCATCTAACCCAGTTGATGGTAATGTTTGTACCGTAAGCTTCATTGGTGAAAGCAACAAACTTATTTAACATATCGTACTCTATGCCGGCAATCGTATCTCCAGATGGGTAAATAAAAGGCTCCGAATCAAACCAAAAGCAATGAAGAGTTGCGCTGTCTGCTTTAAGCGCTTCATCCCAGGTAGTACTATTTTGACCAGATGCCAAAATACCATAAACCATAAAAACCAACCATAGTATACCACCTCTCATAGTATAATTTAATAAATATTATGATCGTTTACATGTCGGTAACTATAAATAATGTTGTATTTTTCAAATATATGTATCAAAAGCTTTGGCGTTTAATAATACTTCAATACTTTAGCAGTCAAATGAAACAATTCAACAACGCATATTATTATTACTATTACCGAATCAACCAACTCGGAGTAGGATGCGTATGTTCATAGCTTAGCAAATAATAAATTTAAGATATACAGCCCCACTCCAAGAGTGGGGCTTTTTTTATGTCCAATTTTGAAAACTAACCTGAAAAAATGAAAAAGGTAACCGAAAATGATCGACAGATTCCAACATTAAAAAACATGCAACAGGTATACGAAAATTATACTGAGGAAGACCAGCAAGTATGGAATATTCTTTATTCAAGACAAATTGAAAATCTACCAAAGGCGGCTACAACAGAGTATCTCAAAGGTCTCAAGCATACAAATTTCAGTGCAGATCAAATACCTGATTTTAATGTTACCAACAGCATTTTAGAATGGATGACAGGCTGGGAGCTTGTAGCGGTTGAAGGCATTGTTGATGATCAGTTGTTTTTCGAATTGATGTCTAACAAAAAATTTCCAGCAACCACATGGTTGCGAAAAATGAGTGAGCTCGACTACCTGGAAGAGCCAGATATGTTTCACGATGTGTTTGCACATGTGCCTCTTTTAACAAACAGGCCGTTTACCAGTTTTTTGCAAGCCTTAAGCCAGATCGGTCATGAATATGCCGATGACCCTGTAGCAATAGACTTACTCTCAAGAGTTTATTGGTTTACTGTAGAGTTTGGTCTAATTAGAGAGGAAGAAGGCTTGAGAATATATGGCGCTGGTATATTAAGCTCTGCCGGAGAGTCAAAGTTCGCGTTAAGTAACGAACCTCAACATTTTGATTATGATGTTGAGCAGATACTTGATACTCCGTACAGAAAGGATAAATTTCAGGATCGCTATTTCATTATTGAATCTTATGAGCAGCTATTTGATTCCATAGGTGAAATCAGAGCCTTGCTTAAGCAGAAGTTAAACCAGGTAGCAATGTGCGGGTAGTTTCAATTGATGTTGACTTTAAAAAACCCAATGGCTTTCATGTCATTGGGTTTTGTTTTTTAATACGTTTTGAGAATTTTGGTTGATATAAGTATTTGAAGAATAAATCATTATATTTAAAATGTCAACGTTGGTTTTTGTCTATGAAAAAATATGATTTAGTTGTTATCGGAGCTGGCCCATCCGGCTATGCGGCCGCCATGCGTGCAGTCGATTTCAAAAAGAAAGTATTACTGATTGAAAAATCCAAGGTAGGAGGTGCAGGAGTCACTAATGGTGCCCTTTCTTCCAAAACCTGGTGGGAAATTTCTCGTGAGGTCAGTGCTGTTAATAAAAATCTAAAGCGATTCAATTTAAAAGTTCCTGACATCAATTTTCAAGAGGTGAAAGCCGAGGTTGCAAAAGCTGTAGATGAGCGAAAGGCAATGCTGAATGATCATATGCAGTTATTGGAAGACTCAACGTTTGCTCATTTGCTGGAATTTAAAATTGGTAATGCCAAATTGCTTAGTCAACATGAGGTTGAAATATCAGACCATAATGGATCAAAAGAAACTGTACAGGCAGAATATGTCATATTAGCTACAGGAAGCAGACCAAGAAAACTACCTCATATCCCCATTGATGAAAAAGTCATACTTACAAGCGATGGCATTGAAGGCTTGGAGGAGTTTCCTGAAAGCATGGTTATATTAGGTGCCGGTGTTATTGGCTGTGAGTTTGCCACAATATTTTCAGGGTTTGGTAAAACAAAAGTAAACCTTATTGATAAAGGAGATAGAATTTTGCCTTTTGAAGATGAGGATGTGGTGAATGTTATTGAAAATAACATGGAACAACGAGGTGTCCATATTCACAGGAACTCACAACTCATAAGAATGGATATTGTTGATGGCAGAGTAGAGTATGAACTGGAGTATGATGATGGCCGAAAAGAAATATTTAATGTTGAAAAGGCCTTAGTGTCTGTGGGAAGAGTTCCCAACTACGAAAACCTATGGGATAATGGCCAGGTAGATGTGGCTCTGACCAACCGGGGTATTGAGGACAACGATACCCAAACGAGCGTGCCCAATATTTATGCAGTGGGAGATATTACAGCTGATATAGCATTGGTAAATGTTGGAGAGCTGGAAGGTCGCTATGCTGTAGAAAAAATATTTGGCAAACCAAAAAGAAAGTTGGTTTATGAGAATATATCGACTATCATGTTTCTTAACCCTGAAGTGGCAGGTGTAGGACTCAATGAGATTCAGGCAAGAAAAAAGGAGATTTCCTATAAAGTAGTTACGCTTGATTACTCATGTATACCACGAGCTATCGCAAAGCGCAATACGCAAGGGTTTATCAAGCTTTTGGTAACCGATGACGAGCAAATGAAAATACTGGGCATGCGCGTGGTGGGTAATCATGCCTCCAGTGCAATACAGGCGGTAGCGCTACTCATAAGCATGGATAAAGGGATAGAAGAACTAGCTGAATGTGTGCACCCTCACCCGTCTATTACAGAAGGTATTCAAGAATGCGTGCGTATGCTATTAGGCAAATCGATGTTTAAACCTGATGCATTAAAAGGGAAGCTTTCTTGCAAGAGCTACACCAATGGTGCATATGCTGATATTCTATTTTAGTAATTAGGAATATTCTTACCAAGAATAATATCTCGTGTAGCCACGAGCAACCCCTGATCTGATTTTTTCAGACTGACAAGTCCATTACTCCCTCTATGGCGAGAGGAATTATCCTCTTTATAATTAGGGTCATCGGCAAAATGATAGCTGTCAATGTAGTAGGGTATAAGGCCTGGTTCTTTTATTGTGATATGAATGTGCTGCGCTACAGTAGAGTTAGGATATGACGCAGGCCTGAAGGTATAAAAGGTATATTCTCCTTTTTCATTTGTTTTCATCCAGCCTCTTATGTACCCATGCCTTTTATCCCAACCCGTTTCACTACCTTTTGTAGGATAGATGCCTTTTTGGTCGGTATGATAAACGTAGATAATTACGCCTTGAGCTGGTGTTTTTCCATCTGACTTGTAGATAATGCCGCTCAGTTTGATTTTTTCATTGGCAGTTTCAAATCCGGGTAAAGTATCTATGGGTTCTAAATTCCGATTGCCATACTCCAATAATGCCTCACAACCTTCACAAGGACCTCCGACTATTCTGTCTTGGGCAGTAGAGCACGCAAATGATAAAATGATAAGGGTAACAATACTTAGAAATCTCATAAACAATGGGTTTTATCCAAGTTTACGAGTATGATATGATACTGTTAAGCAGATTAGACTCTTGGCCTACTGTTCATGCCAAACAACGTGATGGCTCCAACGGAAAACTTACTGTGGGTTAGATAATTTTTGCTTTCTGCCTAGTACTAGATAAATGATTGAGCCTATGAATGGAATGAAAATGATGATTAAAGCCCAAATTAACTTCATATTTTTATCAGAAAATTCACTTTTCACAAGATCGATCAATGCCCAAAGCCACAAAATGCCTGGAATCAAATAGATTAAAATAATCAAATAGATCCAATCACCCGGAATGCCTAATAATAAAATACTACTCATAAATTCAAATTTAGTTAATTCCTAAACTACATTTTATAAAATAATATCACAATAAATTCACATAAAATAACTCTTTGATTGAATTTAAATTTTGAGTTAATTAACAATATGTTAACCCTTCACTCATGAAGCTATTTAGAAGCATCTTTATAATCATAAATTACAAGACCTTCATTGTGACCGTATTGGCTGTTTTATCCACATGGCTTTGTGATTATTACGGTTTGCAGGCCGACTTTCCGCTCACTATTATTGGTATTGCCATCGTATTTCCGGTAGTTTTTTCTATTGACAGCGCTTATAAACGTAGAGAACGAACGCTTATGTTGCTGAGTGATTTTAAAGCCCACCTTAACGCTATTTACATGGCATCGCATCAATGGATAGAACCAAAAAATGAACAATTCGCTATTGAAATCAAAAATCAACTAGTTGAAGTTTTTGCTGCTTTGAGAAACCTTTGTAGCGTCAGTGACAAAAGTTTTGAAAAAGCAGAGCGCGCTGTTTATAATCGTATCAGTGAGCTATCTCAGGCGCTACAGGCTCTACGGGCGTTGGATATGTATTTAGGTGAGGTGTCACGTGTAAATCAATATGTAAGTAAACTAACTATTGATGTTGAAAATATAAAAGTTATAAAACAGTACAGAACGCCCATTACGCTAAGAGCCTATAGCCGTGTTTTTATTTATAGTTTTCCAATCTTATATGGGCCCTATTTTGTACATGCGGCACAGGAATACTCACACGGACTGGAGTATTTCATGCCAGTCATATTTAGTTTTATCCTTGTGAGCTTAGACAACATTCAGGAGCATCTGGAAAACCCATTTGATCAAATCGGTGAAGATGATGTGAAGTTTGACGTAGAAGAATTTGCCGCTCAGTTAAAATAGTTGAGGACTATTTCAATGATGCTTCAAAATAACCTTTCTGCGTATTTCTCTGCCAGATTGTAAAGATCACCTTATCAGAAAGAATGTGATAGTCATAAAACGTATTGTCACCAACAGTAGCACCATTTTCGGCCATTGTCCACTTTACCTCTATAGTTCTATTGTTTACCGATACTATTTCAGCTACTCCAATCACATTGCCATCTCTATCGTATTCGCTCCATTGGGTTTTTGTAAGTCGTACCTGACCTAATTCATCAGTTTTATTTTCACCGCTCATCATGAGTTTGGTAACATCCATTTCACTTGGAATAATCATGTTTTCAGGCTCCTTACCAGTTGGATAATTTCTTTGCTGGCAGCTGGCCAAAAATAGAATTGCGGATAAAATCAATAGTTGTTTCATGGTATCAAAAATAATAAGTTTTTATAAATGATTATTGAGTCTCAATAAAAAAGAAACCGACTAACCGATTATATAATTACACTATGCCAAATTATACAGCTTTAGTACCTTAATCGCAGACCTAAATAAACTGTTTAATATGAAAAGTATTTTTACCTTCACTTTCGTCATACTTACGAGCTTATGTGTAGCTCAGGATTTCTTTTTAAAAGATAAAGGCCCATTTAATAGTAGCATACCAACACCAGAGGCCTTTCTAGGGTATGAAATTGGCACTCATCATACGCGTCATGATCAAATTGTTGCTTACCTTACCAAATTAGCTGAGCTATCTGATCGAGCACAAATAAATAGCTATGGTAAGACTTATGAACACAGATCTTTAGTAATACTTACTGTTTCTGATCCTCGACATATGTCTAATCTTGAGTCTTTGAGAGAGGAGCACCTAAATGCTGTGCAGCCAGAATCAGCCGTAACTCAAGACATACCTGTATTTATAAATCTGGGTTATAACGTGCACGGAAACGAGCCATCAAGCTCCGAGGCAGCACTTTTGACAGCTTATATTTTGGTAGCTTCTGAAAATGAAGAAATTAAAAAATACATCAACGAGTCTATCGTATTTATCGACCCGACCATTAACCCTGACGGCAGGGATCGTCATACACAATGGGCTAATATGTTTAAGGGTGATCCTTTGGTTGCAGACCCCGATGATGCCGAACATAATGAAAGATGGCCTAGCGGACGCACCAACCACTATTGGTTTGACCTAAATAGAGATTGGTTGCTGGGCATACACCCTGAGAGTAGGGGTAAACTCAATTGGTATCACAAATGGTACCCCAACGTAGTCACTGATTTTCATGAAATGGGTACTAATAGTAGTTATTTCTTTGAACCCATGAAGGCCAATGCCTCCAAAGACCCAATCATGCCGGAAGAAAACTATACTACCCTCAACGATAAATTTGCCGAATACTATGTTGAGGCTATGGATGATATCGGGTCATTTTATTTCACCAAAGAGGTGTTTGATGGTACCTATCCTGGCTATGGGTCATCATATCCCGATTTACATGGTGGCCTGGGAATACTATTTGAGCAGGCCAGCTCCAGAGGACATTTACAGCAAACCCCGACTGGCAAAATTACTTTTGCCTTTACTATACGTAACCAGTTGACTTCAAGTCTTGCGACAGTAAAAGCCGCAGTAGAAAATAAAGCTATGCTTTATGATTATCAACAGCGGTTTTTCAAATCAGCTTTAGACAACGCAAAGAAAAGTAATATTGATGGTTATGTGTTTGGCGATCCTTATGATAGAAACAGAACCAATGCTTTTATTGATAAACTTCTTTTGCATAGAGTTAAAGTTTATAAACTGGCTCAAAAAACTACTCAAAAGGGCCAGGTCTATGACCCATCATTTGCTTATGTAGTACCTACAGACCAGCCACAGTATAGGATGGTGCAAACGATGTTTGAAACCTATGATGAATATACCGACAGCGTATTTTATGATGCATCGGCTTGGTCTCTGGCTAATTTTTACAATATGCCTTATGCTGGCATAACAAACACACCAACAATGGGTGAGGAGGTAACCGAAGTAACTCCAGCTTCGGTGTCAGTTTCAAAATCCGGATATGCGTATATCATAAAATGGGAAGATTACTATGCTCCCGCAGTCATGTATCATTTGCAAAAAGGAGGGGCAAATGTTCTGTCTTCGTTTAAACCATTTTCCATTGGGGGTGAAGCGTATGACTATGGCACTATGGTGGTGCCCGTAAGCAAACAAAAAATAAATTCTGATTCGTTGTACAACCTTGTGACAGAAGCTGCTAATAAATACGGTGTTGAGGTGAGTACAGTCGAAACTGGCTACAGTACTTCCGGTATTGATCTGGGCAGTGGTTATGTTGAATTTGTGGAACAGCCAAAAGCTGTAATGCTGGTTGAAGATGGAGTATCTTCTTATGAGGCGGGTGAAGTATGGCATTTGCTGGATACGCGCGTGAACATGCCAATCACTAAAATACCTATGAGAGATTTCGATGGCATTGATTGGAACAAATACAATGTGATGGTGATGGTTTCTGGATACTATAACCTCGATTCTCTACAAAGAGATAAAATTAAAGACTGGGTTGCTCAGGGCAATACCTTAATAACGAGTAGAACAGCTACAGCCTGGGCCATTAAAAATAAACTTGTAGGTGAAAAATTAATTGAAGAGGAAAAAGATGAAGAAAATAAAGAGGTAGAACGTTTACCTTATGTAACAGCCAGAGAAAACAGAGGTAAAGAAAGTGTAGGCGGGGCAATTTTTGAGGTAGATTTAGACCTTACGCATCCACTGGCGTTTGGTTATAAGCGTGATAAGCTACCTGTCTATAGAAATAGTACAGTATGGCTAGCCCCAAGTGAAAACAAATATTCAACCGTAGCCAAATACACTACAAGCCCTCATGTAGACGGATTCATTACTGATAAAAACTTGAATGAGTTTTTAAAACCCTCGGCTTCGCTAATAGTAAGTCCGGTAGGTAGAGGCAGAGTAGTAATGTTTGCTGACAATCCTAACTTTAGAGGAAGTTGGTATGGCACCAATCGATTGTTCTTAAATGCGATTTTCCTAGGTCAGCATATTTATGTACCAGGGGACTAACGTTGACATGGTGAGAAGACGCAACAAGCAAGTGAGTATGCAATACGCTAGAATATAAAATTTCATAAGCCCGATTTTTAAGTAAGTCGGGCTTATTAGTTAAAGGTTCATAATTTAATATATGAAAAAGTTAGTCGTCAGACCACTTTGAGTGGTCTGACGACTTTTGAAGGTTAGGATTTCATGCTACTCATAAAAAATAGCAACCTCATCTAGTGGTTTTCTTGAAAGCTTGGGCACATATGTGTCTTCGGCAGGGTGCCCAACAGGTACAAGTAGTATTGGTCTTTCATTAGCTGACCGATCGAGTAATTTAGTTAAGAAATTCATTGGTGAGGGGGTATGCGTAAGACCTACCAGGCCTGCGTGATGTATAGCCGAAATCAAGAAACCAGCAGCGAGTCCGACTGATTCATTCACATAATAATTGGTGTGTTTGTTGCCGTCATCATCTATATCGTAGGCTTTCTTAAATACAATGATAAGATAAGGTGCTATTTCTAAAAATGGTTTGTGCCAGTCTGTCTGTAGAGGTCTTAAATCGTCCAGCCACTCTTCACTCATTCGGCTGTTGTAGCTTTCATACTCCTCTTTTTCAGCAGCTTCTCTAATTTGTTTTTTCAAGTCAGGGTTTGAAACTATAGCAAACGTCCACGGTTGCTTATGCGCACCTGATGGTGCAGTAGATGCTGTTTTTATGATATTTTCTATTACTTCTCTGGGAATAGGATGATCAGAAAACTCTCTTACAGACCTCCTTTGGTCCATAAATTCAAAGTAATTGTGGCTGTTTTCAATTACTTTATTTTCGGGAAGCGGTTCTCGCTCATAAGCTTCAAACTCAAATCCGTCTATTATTTTGATTTTTGACATGTGTATCCTTCTTGTTTTTTGCAATATCGGCAATAATAGGAAAAGAGGGAGTTTTGATTTTGTAAGCGGTCTGACAAATTGTTGAACATGGGAGTAATTATTCTCGAGACGCGAAGTCACCAATTTATACATGGCCTGGGTCCTCACAGACCAAAGCTGGACTGTGGAGACTCAGCTCAAGGGAAGATATTTACCTGAAACGATAGCATCCCTTGGAGGGATGCCATTGATGCACTTAGCAATTAAGGGGCACGTCCAAGCGAGATTTTGCCAAGCTAACAGCAGCATTTATTAGGCTAACTATGCCTTTCTTTCAGCACTTTAATCACATCATTTAAACTATAACCTTTGGCAGCTAAAAGCACGAGGTAGTGGTACATCAGGTCAGAGGCTTCATTTAAAAAAAGCTCTTTATTATCATCTTTAGCTTCAATGACCAATTCTACAGCTTCTTCCCCTACTTTTTGAGCCACTTTATTGATACCTGCTTTTAGCAGTTGATTAGTGTATGAGCCCTCTTTGGGATGAGCAACTCTGTCTTGGATGGTGGACTCCAGGAAACCAAGGTCAGTGGCTATATTTTGTTTTTCACCAAAACAGGTGTCATTACCCTTGTGGCAGGCAGGACCTGCCGGGCTGGCCATGATCAACACGGTATCATTATCGCAATCCAATTCCATAGACTTAAGCAAGAGGAAATTGTTGGATGTTTCTCCTTTTGTCCAGAGACGATTTTTTGATCGGCTGAAGAAAGTGACTTTACCTTCGCTTTGAGTTTTTTCGATGGCTTCTCGGTTCATAAAACCCACCATTAATACATTTTTGGTGAAGTAATCTTGCACCACGGCTGGTATAAGGCCATCTAGTTTGTCGAATGCTATGTTGTCTAAATCCATTATCTGATTGGAAATCCTTTGTTGTACAAATATTTTTTAAGTTCTGGAACACCGATTTCTTTGAAGTGAAAAATGCTTGCTGCCAGTGCAGCATCTGATTTTCCTTTTGTAAATACTTCTACAAAGTGATCCATATTGCCTGCACCACCTGATGCAATGATTGGAATGCTCACTGAGTCTGATAATTTGGCCAATGCTTCGTTGGCAAATCCATTTTTGGTTCCATCATGATCCATACTGGTAAACATGATTTCTCCCGCACCTCTTTGCTCAACCTCCTGTGCCCAGCTAAAGAGCTCTTTTTCTGTAGGTTTTTTACCGCCATGTGTATGAACAATCCAGGCTCCATCAATCTGTCTGGCATCAATCGCGACCACAATACATTGGCTGCCATATGCCTTAACCAAATCATCGATCAGTTGTGGTTGTTTCACGGCAGAGGAGTTAATGGTAACCTTATCTGCACCAGCCATAAGTAGGGGAGCAACATCTTCTACACTGCTGATGCCACCGCCCACGGTAAATGGGATGTTTACATGCTTAGCAATGTCTTTGACCAAGGCAGCCAATGTTTTGCGTTTTTCGTTCGTGGCCGAAATATCCAGAAAAACCAACTCATCAGCTCCTTGTTGAGCATATAGAGCTGCCAGTTGCACGGGGTCTCCTGCATCTCTCAGACCTTCAAAGTTGATTCCCTTGACGGTTCTACCGTCTTTAATATCCAGGCAAGGTATGATTCGTTTCTTAAGCATGATAAAGCTCTAATTCTTTAAGTGTGATTTTTCCCTCATAAATGGCCTTACCTATAATGGCACCTTCGACACCTAATACATCCAACTTTTTGAGGTCTTCCATATTACTTACACCCCCACTGGCAATGAGTTTAATCACAGGAAAGATATTGAGCAAATCTTCGTATAAATCGAAATTTGGGCCTTGTAACATGCCGTCTGTGGCAATATCTGTGCAAATCACATATTCAAACCCATCGCTTAGATATTTGTGCAATAGGTCTTCGACAGAAAGTTCTGTGGCTTCTGTCCAGCCCTGTACTGCTATTTTCTTGCCTTTTACATCAGCACCGATTATGATCGTGTCGAAACCAAATTTATGGCCCCACTCTTGTACTTTGGTAGGCTTTTTAACAGCAATACTTCCGCAAGTCACCTGTTTGGCGCCTGCATTGAGCGCCTTTTTTATATCTTCATCACTCTTTACGCCACCTCCAAAATCTACTTGTAGAGAGGTCTTTGCAGCAATGGTTTCCAGTACTTTTTCATTTACAATGTGACCACTTTTTGCCCCGTCAAGGTCAACCAGGTGTAAATATTGTATACCGGCATCCTCAAACATTTTCGCTATCTCTAGTGGGTCTTCATTGTACACCTTTTTTTGGTTGTAATCACCCTGTGTGAGGCGTACACACTGTCCGTTGATAATATCTATTGCTGGTATTACTCTCATAGTAGTTCTATAAATTTTTGAAGTAATTTTTCTCCTTGTTTACCTGATTTTTCCGGGTGAAATTGAACTGCATAAAAGTTGTCTTTTTGTAATGCAGCACTAAAGGGTAATATGTAATCGCACTCAGCCGCAGTATCTTTACAAACAGGAACATAATAGCTATGTACAAAGTACATATTCGTATCGGGTAGTCCTCTTGCAATCCAGTTTCCTTTAAGGTAGGTGAGGTTATTCCATCCCATGTGAGGTACTTTTTCACCTGGTTTTGGTTGAAAACGCTTTACATCCACATCAAAAATGCCTAATCCTTGAGCATCACCCTCTTCGGTGTGTTTACACATCAACTGCATACCTAAACAGATACCTAAAACAGGCTGTTTTAAGTCAACGATAAGTTCATCGAGCATAAATTCCTTTAGGTTTGCCATAGTAGTGCTGGCTTCACCTACACCTGGAAATATGACTTTATCTGCGGACTTCAGCTCCTCCCAATCATTGGTAAGAATTGGGTGAATACCCATACGTTCTAGTGCAAAAATCACGGATTGTGTGTTGCCAGCGTTATATTTTATAATAGCTACTTTCATTCGATTAATTCAAGATTCTAGATTTAATATTCTAAATTCTTGACAGTTGTTCTTAAATTTTAAATGTTGAATTTCAAATATCAAATCACCTTATAACACTCCCTTCGTACTAGGAAGCTGATCTCCTTCTTTTTTCACAGCCATTTTTATTGCTTTTGCAAAAGCCTTAAAAATACCTTCAATCTTATGGTGCTCGTTGTCGCCTTTCACAGTAATATTGAGATTGCATTTTGCACTATCAGAGAATGATTTAAAGAAGTGATAAAACATCTCTGTAGGCATTTTACCAATCATTTCTCTTTTAAATTCTGCCTCCCACACAATCCAGTTTCTACCTCCAAAGTCAAGAGCAACCTGGGCCAAAGCATCGTCCATAGGCAAGCAAAAGCCATAACGCTCAATACCTCTTTTATCACCCAATGCTTTGGAAAAAGCCTCACCTAAAGCGATCGCTGTATCTTCAATGGTGTGGTGCTCATCAACCTCAAGGTCTCCGATCGTCTTTATTTTGAGATCTACTTGTCCGTGTTTGGCGATTTGCTCAAGCATATGATCGAAAAATACAATCCCCGTACTGATTTCAGCTTTTCCAGTGCCATCAAGGTTAATTGTGATGTCAATGTCAGTTTCGTTTGTTTTACGCTTGACAGACCCTATCCTTGATTTCTGTAAGAGAAAAGCACTGATCTTAGACCAGTCGGCAGAAATTAAAGCACAGCTTTCTGTGAGTTGTTGGTCGGCCAGGTCTTCCACCAGATTCTCATTCATGAGAATACCCTTACATCCAAGATTTTTAGCCAAAGCAATGTCACTTAACCGATCGCCTATTACAAAAGAGTTCTCCAAATCATACTCACCGGTCATATATGCCGAAAGCATGGCAGTGCCCGGCTTACGAGTAGGTTGATTTTCGTTAGGGAATGAACGATCAATCAGTACTTCATCGAAAGAGATACCTTCATTTTCAAGCGTTTCCATCATTTTATTGTGTGCGGGCCAAAAGTCTCCTTCAGGGAAGGAGTCGGTGCCCAACCCATCCTGGTTGGTCACCATAACCAGTTCAAACTGGTTGCTTTTGGCTACTTTAGATAGCTCTGTAAATACTTTTGGGTAGTAGTCTAACTTTTCTAGACTATCAATTTGTTCATCTTCAGGTTCTAAAATGAGGGTGCCATCTCTATCTATAAATAATACTTTTTTCATATTTATTGCTCTAGTGCACTCAGTGCGTTTAATAGTAATATGTTTTCGGCATCAGTACCGACAGTTATTCTTAAACAATTTTCTCCAAATTTTACCTTAGACCGATCTCTGACAACAATTCGTTTTTCTACCAGATAATCGTAAATGCGATTGGCATCATCAAACTTCACAAGTATAAAGTTACTGTCTGAAGGGTATAGCTTAGATACGAAATCAAATTTGACAAGCTCAGTGGCTAAACGCTGACGCTCTGCTTTTATCGTTGCTATCTGCTCATCTACAAGCTCTTTTTTTGCGAGTTGCTCTAATGCATAGGTCTGCGTCAATGAGTTAATATTATACGGAGGTTTAACCTTATTGAAATACTTAATGATTTCAGCATTGGCAAATGCCATGCCCAGTCGAACACCAGCCATTCCCCAGGCTTTGGAAAAGGTTTGTAGAATTACCAAATTGTCAAACTCAGATATTTTTTCAGTAAGCGAGGTAGTTTCAGTAAAGTCGTTATAAGCTTCATCAACTACTACTATTCCGCTAAAGCCTTCAACTACTTGCAAAACTTCTGAAGCGTCAAGTAAATTGCCAGAAGGGTTGTTAGGTGAGCATAGAAAAATAAGTTTTGTATTTGAGTCCACCTGATCTAACACACCGTTGGCATTCAGACTAAAGTCTTCATTTAATAAGGCTTTTTTTATCGCCACATCGTTGATGCCCGCTGATACTTCATACATCCCGTATGTAGGTTCAGTAATTACAATATTGTCCTTACCTGGCTCACAAAATATTCTAATTAATAGGTCGATGGCCTCATCACTGCCGTTGCCAAGAAAAATTTGTGAGGTTTCAACGCCTTTAATTTTGGCAATCTCTTGTTTCAAAGTACGCTGATAAGGATCAGGGTAGCGATTTACTTCCGATGTAAAAGGGTTTTCGTTGGCATCGAGCATTACGGCTTGATCTCCACTATTCTCGTCTCTCGCGGATGAATAAGCTTTTAATGATAATATATTAGGCCTCACTAATTCTTCCAGTTTCATGACTTTATTGCTTTTAACCTTAAAGACACTGCATTTTTGTGCGCTTCTAGCTGCTCAGCTTCCGCCATTATTTCTATGGTCTGGCCAAGCTCGTTTAATCCTGCTTCTGTTATTTTTTGAAAGGTTACTTGCTTCATGAAACTGTCGAGGCTTACACCACTGTATGCGCGTGCAGCTCCATTGGTTGGTAGCGTGTGGTTAGTACCAGAAGCATAATCTCCAGCAGACTCAGGAGTAAAGGGACCTATAAAGACAGAACCAGCATTTGTAACTTGTGTAGCCAAGTCATCAGCATCTGCAGTAGCAATAATTAAATGCTCAGGGGCATAGTAGTTACTTATTTTTATCATTTCTGTAGTATCAGTGACCAAAATGCCAAGGCTCTTTGTTAAGGCTTCAGCGGCCAATGCCTTGCGTGGTAATCGCTCTAGTTGTGTTTCCAAAGACTTATTTACAAGGTCCAATATGGTTTCATCAGTACTGATGAGTACCACCTGACTGTCTTTGCCGTGTTCTGCCTGTGATAGCAGGTCTGAGGCGATAAAGTCTGCGTTACTGCTTTTGTCTGCTAATACCATCACTTCTGAAGGTCCGGCAGGCATGTCAATAGCTGTACCTTGCAAGCTCACCATTTGTTTGGCAGCAGTTACATATTGATTTCCGGGGCCAAAAATTTTGTCCACTTGAGGAATGCTTTCTGTTCCATAGGCCATGGCTGCTATTGCCTGTGCACCACCCACTTTAAATATTTTAGTGATACCTACCAGATTGGCCGTAAATAATATGGCTGGGTTGATCGATCCATCGGATTGTGGAGGCGTGCATAATATAACTTCTTTGCAGCCGGCAATTTGTGCTGGTATGCCCAGCATCAACACTGAAGAAAACAAGGGCGCAGTACCACCAGGGATGTATAAGCCAACTTTCTCAATAGGCAAAGACTTTCTCCAGCAAGTGACACCTTTCATAGTGTCAACACGCAACTCATCGCGCTGCTGTATTTTATGAAACTTGTATATGTTATCATATGCCTGTTTAATGGCATTTTTCAAGTCTTCAGAAACTTTATCAACGGCTACACTTACCTCGTCTGAGGTTGTAAGAAGGCTTGTGAGTGTTGCCTTATCAAACTTCTTGTTGAATTCTAGCAACGCCTGGTCGCCAGAAGTTTGTACTCGATTTAATATGTTTCTCACTGCGCTTTCCAGGTAGTCGGTCTCCAACGCTGGCCTCGCCAACAATGACTTTAAAGTTGATGTTTCAGGGTATTTACTAATCTTCAACATGACACTTAGATTATCATTTTTTCAATGGGTACTACCAGTATTCCCTGGGCGCCTAAAGCTTTAAGCTCATCAATTTTCTCCCAAAACTCATCTTCTTTTACCACCGAGTGAATCGATGACCACTCTCCATCATTGAGAGGCAAGACAGTGGGACTTTTCATGCCTGGTAATACATTACAAATTTCTTCAATGCGATCGTTTGGTGCGTTGAGTAGCATGTATTTGGTGTTTTTAGCTGTATTGACAGATTTAATTCTAAAAATCAATTTGTCTAAAATGGCTTGTTTTTCGTCAGCCAAAGATTGACCAGACACCAATACGGCTTCAGATTTGATCACTGTTTCGACTTCTTTCAGTCCGTTGCTCATCAATGTGCTACCAGTGCTCACGATATCGCAAATAGCATCAGCCAGACCAATACCCGGAGCAATTTCTACAGAGCCACTTATCTCATGGATGTCGGCAGAGATGTTATTTTTAGCTAGAAAACCTTTGATAATATTAGGGTAGGAGGTAGCGATCTGTTTTCCATCAAATGATTGAATGCCTTCATATTCTTCTCCTTTTGGAATGGCTAATGAAAGTCTGCATTTTGCAAAATCGAGTCGTTGGATGATTTCAATTGCCTTTTGTTTCTCTAATACCACATTTTCTCCCACTATGCCTATATCGGCTACACCGTCTTCAACATATTGAGGGATGTCGTCATCTCTGAGGAATAAAATTTCAGCAGGGAAATTGTAAGACTCGGTTTTGAGCCTATTCGGCCCATTGCTGAAGTAAAGCCCACATTCTCTTAATAGTTTTACAGACTTCTCTTGTAGTCTTCCTGATTTTTGAATGGCAATTCTAAGTTTTGTGCTCATAGATTTTTGTTTTGAACGTGCTGTCTCAAATTTTTTAAAGTTCTATTCAATGTCACATTGAGGTACTCGAAATGTATTCTTATTTACTTGATTGTCTTCGAGACCCTCAGACTGACTGCTCGTTTTGAAACAGCCATAAAATAAAAAAGGCTTACCGCATGGTAAGCCTTAATGTTTTTGTATAAATATCTATTTAGTAATAGCTATAACATAAACCGCCCATGCATCGATGCTGAGTTAACATGATGATGGTGATGATGGTTATATGTCGCGCTGTATAATTGCATTGTTGAGTGCGAAATAGCGTAAAGATTTTTTAAGATCAAAGGAATTGTGAAATAAACTAAGTAAGATCCCTCGTGCCTCGGGATGACATATTATAAAGGGGTCATTATATTTCGTAATACAAGTCATTCTGAGTGAAACGAAGAAACATACTAAGTTCCTGGTGCCAACCTACTTAGTAAGATCCCTCGTGCCTCGGGATGACATTCTATATATGAGTAATACGAAACACAAGTCATTCTGAGTGAAACAAAGAAACTTACTATGTTGAAAATGTCGTAATATCTCTGATAATACCTTAACTTTTTAACTTTCACTATCAATGAATTATTTTACTTACATAACTACAAATCCGGCAAAAACTGTACTCTATACCGGAGTAACTAATGACCTGTACACCAGAATCCAAGAGCATTATTTTAACCGTGGTAAGAAAGAAACATTTGCTGGAAGATACTACTGTTATAACCTAATCTATTATGAAAGATTTAGTGATGTAAATCATGCTATACAGCGTGAAAAAGAAATTAAGGGTTGGACGAGATCAAAAAAGTTGACATTAATAAAGAATAGTAATCCTCAATTGGGTTTCCTGAATAAATCCATTTAAAATCTATTCGACTCTGTATTCTCACATAACACAAGTCATTCTGAGTGAAACGAAGAAACCTACTAAGCCGAATAGTGTTTGAAACTTAGTAAGATCCCTCGTACCTCGGGATGACATGGGAGGCAGTCATTCTGAATAAATCGAAGAAACATACTAAGTTCCTGGTGCCAAACTACTTAGTAAGATCCCTCGTGCCTCGGGATGACATTCTATATATGAGTAATACGAAACACAAGTCATTCTGAGTGAAACGAAGAAACCTACTAAGCCGAATAGTGTTTGAAACTTAGTAAGATCCCTCGTACCTCGGGATGACATGGGAGGCAGTCATTCTGAGTGAAACGAAGAAACTTACTAAGTAAAATACATTTCACTTTAGTAAATATTCAAATTCTCAGCTTACTCCCCTCCACCTAAAGACTGATTCTCAATTGAGGCCAATTCGATCACTTTTTCGTAATCCTCAGGGTTGAGGTCGTTAAAGAAATAGTGTACTGGGTTGATCTTTCTATCATTTCTGATCACTTCATAGTGCAGATGAGGAGCAGTAGATAGCCCTGTGTTTCCTACATATCCGATGATTTGTCCACGTTTTACCTCCTGACCTTCTTTTACTGCAAAGTCATGCATGTGGGCATAACGAGTTTTGAAACCAAAGCCATGATCTATTTCCACTGTTTTGCCATAGCCGCTAAATCTAATACGAACTTTAGAAACATTGCCATCGGCTGTTGCATAAATAGGTGTGCCGGTTGGGGCAGAGAAATCAATACCGGTATGTAGTTTTTTAACCTTGTACACGGGATGAATTCTGTAACCATAGCCCGATGCCAGCCTAATCAATTCCTGATTTGATATGGGCTGGATCGCAGGAATCGCTGCAAACATTGCGGCTTTATTTTCTGCCAACTCCACGATGTCGTCATATGACTTCGACTGGATGTACATCTTTCTTTTGAGTTTGTCTACATCTTCGCTTAACGAGACGATAAATTCTTCATGATTAATGCCTTTTTCACGGATATCTTCATACCGATCTACACCACCAATACCGGCATTTCTTACCGCAGGATCTATAGGATCGGCACCTAAAACAACGCGATAAATGTCGTCATCTCTCTTTTCTAAAGAAGCTATTACCTGCTCTAGTTCGTCAACTTTGTCTTGCAGGCTATTGTAATAATATTCCATTTCAGCTACTTCATTTTTGAGCATCAGCTCCTTTGGTGACTCAAAATAGTTGTTGTAAAGCAGTAATAAACCTACCGCTACAGCCACAATAAGTGATGCCAACCCAAGGAAATTGAGGATCACATCCTGGGTTTTTACCTTTACCCGCTCATACTTACAGGTCTCGGTATCGTAGTAGTATTTTATTCTTGCCATCTCTAAATGGTTACTTTTTGGGCCTAAAAGCCTTGATATTTTGCTCGTTACACACTAAATAAGGCCCTTCCAACAAGTCTATACAGTAAGGAATGGCCGGAAATACAGCGTCTAAACACTCTTTTATTGC
The DNA here is from genome assembly GCA_965227525.1 of Fulvivirga sp. Classification (GTDB taxonomy): domain Bacteria; phylum Bacteroidota; class Bacteroidia; order Cytophagales; family Cyclobacteriaceae; genus Fulvivirga. The sequence continues at coordinate 2,340,198 of OZ245762.1, forward strand.
TTTTGGTTTCCCGGGTAAGTTAACAATTAAAGTTTGATTTCTAATACCTGCGGTCTGTCTCGACAGTATTGCAGTAGGTACAAACTTCAAGCTTTCCTGTCTCATCAGCTCACCAAAGCCAGGCATCATTTTGTCACAAACGGCTTCCGTAGCCTCGGGTGTCACATCTCTTTTGGCAGGTCCTGTACCTCCTGACGTAATGATCAGGCAACAACCTTTTTCATCAGCCATTTCTTTCATTTTGGCCTCAATCTGATCCTGCTCATCAGGGATAATCGCATATACACTTTCCCATGAAGAAGTGAGGTATTCATTGAGCGTACTGACTATTGCCTTACCAGGAGTATCTTCATAAACACCCTTACTGGCACGATCTGAAACATTGATGATTCCTATTTTGGCTGTTTCTGACATTATTTTTTGAATATTAACTTTTCTGAACGTCCTTTTTTAAATACTTGTCGGCCTTTGTTTGTGCCTTGTCTTAATTTTTTCTGCTCTTCTTTAGGTAGATTGATCACGTCTTTGCACTCTGTACTACAACAACCTTCTAACTCCTTAGCGCAATTTTCGCATTGTATAAATAGCAGGTGACAGCCGTCATTTTTGCAGTTGGTGTGATCGTCACAGGCCGCACCACATTGGTGGCACTGACTGATGACTTCCTCTGATATACGCTCACCTAAACGCTCATCGAAAACAAAATTTTTACCCACAAAATAATTGTCAATGCCCCGTTCTTTGGCTCTGCGGGCGTATTCGATAATACCACCTTCCAACTGAAAGACATTTTTAAAACCCTTGTGTTTGTAGTAGGCACTGGCTTTCTCACAACGGATACCACCGGTGCAGTACATGACAATATTTTTGTCTTTCTTGTCTTGTAAAATTTCTTCAACCACTGGCAGGGCCTGCTTGAATGTATCCACATCGGGTGTGATGGCTCCTTTGAAGTGGCCGACCTCACTCTCATAATGGTTGCGCATGTCTACGATCACGGTGTTGGGATCATTGGCTAACTTATTGAAGTCTTCGGCTTTTAGATGCACGCCTCGTTTGGTTACATCGAAATATTTGTCATCAAGACCATCAGCCACAATCTTATTACGAACCTGTATTTTGAGCTTAAAGAACGATTTTCCATCATCGTCTACAGCTACATTGAGTCTTTCACCCTGCAGTTCTTCAGAGTCATTGATATATGTTTCAAATGCATCAAAATGCTCTTCAGGAACACTTATTTGGGCATTTACACCTTCTTCTGCGACATAAATACGGCCAAATACTCCAAGTTTGCTTAAATCGAAGTACAACTGATCCCGGTAGGCTTGCGGATCAGGTAGTTTGACATAACGATAGAAGGAGAGGGTGATGCGCTTTTCATCACTTTGTTGAATCTTCTCCTTCAGAATTTTTTTGTTAACTCTGTTGTGTAAGATCATAATCTGTTGCGCTCAATTGCATATTAAGCGGCTTGTTAATCTAAGAAAGGGGCAAAGATAGTGAAAAGAAAAATAGTACAGAATAGAATGAATTTATCATCACAGAGGCCACAAAGAAGCCGCAGAGTTGCACAAAGGAAAACAAGACACGCGTTACAAACGCGCGCCAGCCGGGCAGCCAGCCGGATTAAAGTGGCTTTATGTTTAATTGATGAAAGAGGTTCTTAGCCTCTTCTTTCGAGCCGTGCCAATTGAGATCACGTTTTTTACCATTTTTAAGGACTAGTGATAATACTTGTTGGCCCCAATAGTTGCGTTCTCTATATCCAACAATTTGATTCAGAGGTATAACAGTTCGACTACTTTTTTTAAAAGTGAAAAGTGCCAAGATTAAAATGTTGGTAAAAGTAAGCCCGATCCAAGTCCAGTTTAACCATGTGAGCTCAGAATAATCAGCTTTCCATAAATTGAGTATTCCCACAAAACTGTTAAGAACAAAAACTAATTTCAAAAGTTGATTGGATTGCTTTTGATGATCATAAATTTTAATAGCTCCTTGATCTTCCAGAAATTCTATTTTCATGGCTTAATTTTTTGACTAATTAAATATAATAAAACAATTGGATCGCTTCCAGCCTGTGAGGATTTGTATGCTTCAGTGTTTTCTCCATAAAGATTTCCTTAAGCACGGGTTACAAATGCGCCAGCGGGGCAAGTTGGGAATAGTGTGGTGGTTGGGTACTATGAAGTTATCTAAGGGTAATGTTTTGTGTAAGATTCGTGGCTTCGTGTGATGGCCTTTAGCTATGCATTCTTAAACTCTGTTAGCGGCATGCGCTTTTTCAATTTTTAATAGTTAAGTTCGTCTTCAATTGTCTCGCCACTTACAAAGTCCCATGATTTTACTTTTAGTTTTCTGGTCTTTGTGTCCAGCAAGACAACAGGATAATCATAGTCAAATGTTGTCTTGAAAGTCATGAGTTTTTTGACTGATTTTTGTTTTATCTCCAGTGCCATAAGATCAGCTTTATAGTCCGTATCTTTGGTGCCAAGTCTGAAGAAAATCAAGACTTCATTGTCTTTGTCATAGAAGTTTTGACTCCATTTTGCCCTGATCGGAAGGGCTCCCATAGTCGAAAAGTCAATCTTATTTGTCAACAAGTTACGCATTTGAATTCTTGAGTTTTGTCCGTAATCACTTTGCTCATAGATTACGTAGTCGTTTGAAGTCCAAAAGAAATTTGGTGGTGGGAAGTCATGACGAAGTGCGGTCATTAGCTCAGTCGTTTCCTTTTTTTCTGTCCTGATGAGCCAGTATTGTGATTTCTTGACGTTGTCAGAAAGTCCGACTGCTCTGATGAGAATTTTGAATTTTTTATCAGGCGAGAACAAAGTGTCGAAAACTTGGTACTCAACATAGGCACTGTCCGTTTTTGAATATGTCCAACCTGCATCGAGATATGCTTTTCGTTGTTGTTCGGGTATGTGGTCTTGCCCTAAACAATTAAGAGTCGTAAGGGTAAAAATCAGTCCTATGAATATGTTGTCAGTCATTGCATTGCCGCTAACGTTTCGTGTAAAATGCGTTTTAATGCATTTTTACATCCTGTTGTAGCCTGTGTTATTCAGGGTTACTATCATTTCATAGAGTTTATCTCTACTACTTTCAATTTTCATTTTTTTACTTATTAATTCCGCATTTTTCTTGTAGCCTTTATTATTATACAGATCTATCAATTTGTTTTCAAAATTGTGTTCATTAAGTTTTTTTATCGAAATACCTTTTGGGCCGAGTTTCAATGCTGATATTGTTTTTTCCCAGAAGAATTGATCCAAGATATGAGGGATAATCAAACTTGGACAAGCATATTTTAAGGCTGTATGCGTTGTTCCAGACCCACCATGGTGGACTATAGCATACATTTTTGGAAATATCCAGTCGTAAGGTAAATTACTTACAAAGTGGATATTGTCTGGGCACTCATCAGTTTTTTCCAGTCCTCCCCATGATGTATTGATAATAGCTGAAATATTATTTCTTTTCAATACATCAACTACGATCTGTGTTTTCTCTTTTGGATTTGAATTGGACATACTCCCAAAGGAAATAAGAATTATCTTTTCATTCCTCTTGAGAAACTCCAGCAATTCGTCATCTGCTCGCCAATTTGACATTTTATCCCTTTCATAATAACCAATAACTTGAGCAGGTAAAGGCCAATATTCGGGTCTTGGAAAAAGAGAAGGAGAAATAGAATAAAGTGTTTTTTCCTTTTCAAGCATGGCTTTTTTTATTGATGAAAAGGTCATCCTTAATTCAGGGTAGTCTGTGCGATATCTTTTAGAAAACTTCTTGAGCACAATTACCTTCATGGCATTTCCTAACCAAGCACTTAGTTTATTTAAAAACCTCCCATAGTTCCCTAAAATGGTAAGATGATTAATAGTATGTGCCGTACCGGGAATGGGACTAACCATTATCGCTTTACCTGGATTAGCCATTCCCCAGATAAGACTGTAATTGCACTTTGGGTGGTATAGGACTCTATCTGGCCTTTCTTCTTTTTGGATATGATGTTGAATGGCTATTATATCTTTTGACAGCTTTATGCCAACACTTGCCATTTTTATTAGGAATTTTACTCGTCTAAAAATAGAGCTCTGCCCTCCCATAAACATTCTGGCTTCTTTACCATCTAATAGGTCCAGAAATTCCCTACTGAATCCCTTGAAAGAAATCCCCATATTCTCAACAGTTTCACGAAATTGTTCTGGAAAAACACACACTATATCCCAATCTTTCTTTTTCAAAAGTTCAGCAATTGCAAGAAATGGTTCGATATCTCCTCTTGTACCTATTGAAAATAATACTGCTTTCATCTTTTAGTTTCATGCATTGGCTACAACATCTGTGTATATGCCACTATCCAGGGTGGTATATACTTACCTTTCATCAACCAATAATACGTCTTAAAAATGAAAATAATAAAGATTTTGTATCAAAACAGTGGTAGATACACCCGTTTGTAAACGTTTACAAACATTTACAATTATTAATTCTTCTCCTTCAACTCACCCCTGAGCAACTGGTTGTACTCTTCGCAGGTCAGGTAGCCATGGTCATCGCTGTAAGGGCAGTCACGGTAGGTGTTGCCAAAGGCGCCTCTTTCGATTATCACTCCCTCACCACGGCACACAGGGCAAACTACTTTGCCTGTAGGGCCACAGTCGATTTCATAATTTGCAGTGCTTATTAATTGTGATGCCTCTTTACGCTCTTCACTACGGATTTTTAAAAACTCGTTTTTGGCATTGCCCAATAGCTGTATGGTTTCTTCATAGTACCTGCCGCCTGTACCTTTAATCTCAATGTATTTATTAAGCCAATCGATACTTTGCTGGTACTTTTCCATCAAGTAAGAGTTTTTACCAAAGTAAAAGGTAAGATCCGTAGGTACCACTTTGGCTTCTTTTAGCACCTCTCTATAAAGCTTTTCAGCCACCGCATAGCTGCCAACGTTCATTGAGTCTACTCCCTGATCCATTTTACGCATGATGGCTGCATTGCGAGCATGCTCCTGATCGCGCACCTGCTGTAAAATTTGTGCTTCCTGGGTTTGACCGAATGCCAGGGTTGGAAAAGTGAGGCTGGCAACAACTATAAGGTATCTAATCATTTACGTAATCTTTCTTATCTAATTTCAACCACTCTAGCGTTGAATTACAAAAGATGTCTTCAACCACCTGTGGTTCAAGGTCCATCTCTTCAATAAACTTGCCAATTTCCAGATCACCTAAAGGGAAAGGATAATCAGAACCCAAGGTGATTTTTTTCGAGCCTTGTACTTTAAGGATGTATTTCATGATTTCCGGATCATGTGTGATACAGTCTACCCAAAATTTGCCTAAATACTCTCTGGGGTTTACGGGGTTGTCAATAGCCACCAGATCAGGTCTGCAATTAAAACCATGCTCTACACGGCCTACAGTAGCAAGAAAAGAACCACCGGCATGTACAAAGTTTACCCTTAAGTCGGGCAGACGTTCCAGTACTCCTCCAAATATCATTGAGCAAATCGCCCTTGAAGTTTCTGCAGGCATTCCTACAAGCCATGGCAGCCAGTATTTTTCCATTTTTTTCATGCCCATCATATTCCAAGGGTGAACCATCACAGCTAAATCAAGTGATTGACAAGCTTCGAAAATAGGAAAGAAACGCTCCTCGTTAAGGTTCTCGTCATTGATGTTTGAGCCAATTTGAATACCGGGAATGCCGATTTCTTTGAGGCGCTCCAGCTCTTGAATGGCTAGGTCTGTATCCTGCATGGGTATAGTACCTAAGCCAATATAATTTTTAGGGTAATCTGCTGCCAACTGTGCCAGATGGTCATTGAGGAACATGGACAGATCGAGGCAGTCGTCTGGCTTTGCCCAGTATGAAAACATGACAGGTATAGTGCAAACCACCTGTACTTGTGTGTTAAATTGTTGGTACTCTTTTATTCTCACCTCGGGCTCCCAGCAGTTTTCGTTGATCTCTCTGAAGAACTGATTGCCCTTCATCATTTTGGCGAAACCGGGCTTGTGATGCTGTAAATAGATAAAGTCCCCATAACCGAATTTCTCTGTCCAATTGGGCATTTTTTCCGGAATAATATGGGTGTGCATGTCTATTTTAAGCATAGAAAATTAGGTTTAATTGTGAAATGACTAATCCTACAAATGTATTAAAAGAAATTTAGAAAATAGAAGTTAGATATTAGATGTGAGAAGTTAGACTTAGGAAATGAAGTCTTCAATATGACGATAGATTTTATAATTGTCAATACATCTCTCAGCGCAGCTCTGTGGCTCTCTGTGTTTGTCAGTGGTATAAAATAAGGGTGCAAGCGGTGTTAACATTCAACCCTGTTAAAGTAAAATGATGTGTTTTTAAAATGATGTTTTGTATCATTTCTAAACAATCTGGTACACAACCTGTTCCATCAATGTTCAACCTAAACAAAACATTATGGATTCTATACAAAGCTTTATTGATTCTCTCTTAACCCGCATGGGTCAAATCTTCCCTAACGTACTAACGGCAATTATTGTCTTAATACTAGGTTTTATAGTTGCGTTCGTATTAAAGAAGATAGTGATTTTTATTTTTAAGAAGACAGGTCTACAAAAGCAGATTGAAAAACGCATCGACCCGGAAAGCTTCCGGCTAGACAAATTTTTTGGTAGTATTTTTTATTACGTAGTGGTAGTTTATACACTATTACTAGTGCTTGATCTAATGGGTGTTGAGAATGTGCTCAATCCTTTATTGGATATGCTGAGAACGTTCCTTGCATTTTTACCTAATGTATTAGCAGCAGGTATTATTCTATATGCCGGTTTTATTTTTGCAAAATTAGCGGCAGCCGCAGTGAGCTTCTTTTCCGATCAAATCGTTGCGGTTTCAGAAAGTCTAAACATTAAATCATCTATTGATTTTTCTAAAGTATTAAGCCAGGTTGTTTACTTGTTTGTATTCATACCCATTGCAATAGTCGCTCTCGACACGTTGGAGCTTAGAGCTATATCTGATCCGGCAATTTCAATGCTTGAAGAGTTGTTGGCCGCCATACCGAATATTATTGGTGCTGCACTTATTCTTATTGTATTTTTTATTGGGGGTAAGTTCGTTGTAGGAGGCCTTGTAAAATTATTACAAGGGCTAGGTTTTGATAAACTGACTGAGAAAATGCACTTGACCAAAGTAGTTGGTGCAAATAGGTCTTTATCTGATATCATTGGCAATGTTGTAATGTTCTTTATCGTATTTGCAGGTGTGATTGCCGCAGTTGAAAAGTTGGAAATGACGGCCTTGTCTGATGTATTAAATGATTTGCTTGCCCTATCTGGCTCAATCCTTTTGGGTCTGGTCGTATTTGTTATTGGTAATTTCATAGCCAACATGGCTTATAAATCAATAAATGAAAGTCAGAATAAGCCTTGGGTAGCAAACATTGCTCGATTTGCTATTTGGGGTCTGTTTATATCTATTGGATTGAATACAATGGGTATAGGTGAAGAAATAGTGAACCTTGCCTTTGCATTAACTCTTGGCTCCGTGGCTGTTGCCTTTGCCCTAGCCTTTGGTTTAGGGGGTAGAGAAGAAGCAGGAAAGGCGCTAGGTGACTGGTTCTCCAGCTGGAAAGAAAAGAAATAGTAATATAGCTAGATTAAAAATGGCCGTCTGTATTGTGAGTAAATTACAGACGGCCATTTTTTTATTTCTCCTTTTTAGGAACCGGATCCCATCCAGAGGTGCCCCAGGGGTGACATCTTGAAATTCGTTTGAGTCCTAGCCAAAAGCCTTTGAAAGGTCCCCAAACTTGAATAGCTTCTACAGCATATTTAGAGCAGGAAGGCATATGCCTGCAGTTTTGCCCGAGCAGCGGACTTAGCGTAACCTGATATACGCGAATAAAGAAAATTAAAATGGCTTTTAGTATGCCCATAAATGCTTATGGCACTAATCAATAGAGTAGTCAGTGCCTTCTTTTCCGTCTTTGAGGGTAACGCCTAAAGCTTTCAAATCGTCCCTGATTTTATCAGAAAGCTGATAATTCTTGGCTGCTTTGGCGTTTTGTCTTACTTGAATGAGTAGCTGCACAACCCCATCAAATTTGTCGTCCTGGCTTTCTTTTTCTTCCTGTAAGCCCAACACTTCTGTAATAAAGCCTTGATAGTGTTGTAGCAATTCATCAAACAAGTCTTTGCTCAGCTCACCGGTTTTATGGTTGCCGGCTTTGAAATTGTTCATAAGTGTAGTGATTTCAAACAAGGCGGCTAACGCCTTAGCAGAGTTGAAATCATCGCTCATGTCTTCAAAAAGTGTGTCTATAGTCTTTCTTACTCTGGCATCAAGTTCTTCATTAATATCAGCCTTTTCGTACTGTAAATTATTGGAGATGCGCAGACCTTCTATCAATCTTTTGTATCCTTTTTCTGCTGCATTTAAGGCTTCATTTGAGAAGTCTAATGTGCTGGAGTAGTGAGACTGTAACATAAAGAATCGCACGACCATCGGGCTGTAACCTCGGTCGAGTATTTCATGGTCTCCTGTGAATAGTTCTCTTGGCAAAAATGAATTGCCCAAAGATTTGCTCATTTTTTGACCATTTACAGTCAGCATATTGGTGTGGAGCCAGTATTTCACTGGGTCTTTGCCTGTTGTGCCAACTGATTGAGCGATTTCACACTCGTGGTGAGGGAAAGTGAGGTCCATGCCGCCACCGTGTATGTCGAAAGTATCGCCAAGATACTTTGTGCTCATAACGGTACACTCCAAATGCCAGCCGGGGAAACCTTCACCCCAAGGTGAATTCCAGCGCATGATATGAGCAGGGGAGGCTTTTTTCCAAATGGCAAAGTCAATCTTATTCTTTTTTTCATCCTGACTGTCGAGTGCTCGGCCACTTTCCATCAGTTCTTCTATTTTTCTACCTGAGAGACGACCATAGTTGTGGTCTTTGTCATAAGTAGTTACATCGAAATAGACAGAGCCATTTACCTCATAGGCATAGCCGCGATCCAAAAGATCCTGCACCATTTCTATTTGTTCCATGATATGGCCTGTGGCTGTTGGCTCAATGCTGGGAGGGAGGTTGTTAAACTGAGTAAGCACATCATGAAAACCATTGGAGTATTGTTGTACAATTTCCATTGGCTCCAATTGCTCTAACCTTGCTTTTTTTGCAATCTTATCTTCACCTTCATCCGCGTCATTTTCAAGGTGACCTACATCGGTGATATTTCTAACATAGCGTACTTTATAGCCCAAGTACATAAGGTATCGATAGATTACATCAAAACTCATAAATGTACGCACGTTACCCAGATGCACATCGCTATATACAGTAGGTCCACACACATACATACCTACCTTGTCTTTCTGTATAGGCTCAAACTTTTCCTTTTTCTTACTAAGTGTATTGTATAAATGTATAGGATACTTCTCTTTAAGCGACATATCGTACTTTTTCTACCTTGAATTCTAAAAGCATCAAAAATAGCACGTATTCAGGACTATCGCTTAATAATGTAAGAGAAATTGAAAAAGAGAAAATGCCTCCAAACCTAAAATTTGGAGGCATTAATTAGATTAGCTCTTCTTTTTCAACTCCATTTTAAAAAATGGGTACCAGTTTTCTTCATCTGGAGAATAAAAACCTTCCTCGACCCAGGTATCTGATGTTAACTTAGCCTTGTATTTTACGGTTCCGTTACCTGTATCAAACCACCAACTAAACCCCTCTGGAGTGACTTCGAAGTTGGCCAGGGTATGCCGGCCATTATGTGTATAGGCATTCATAAAGAGTTTGTTTTGATTGGAGTCGTAATTCACAACTCCAAAGGCTCCAAATACCTTTTCGTTTGTAGTTTGATCAGTACCGAGACCATTTATTACTAGAATTTTTCCATCAAGTTTAGTATAAATGTTTTCAGTCTGATTAAACTCTACCTGTTGGCCATCAGGCATTCGAGACCATCCTGACCCTTGCCAATGGCCAGTGATTTTTTGTGATAATTCAGTAATAGGTGACTCATCCTGAGCAATACTCTCAGGGTGAATGCCGACCATTAAATAAGCGAATAGAATAAAATGTAGCTTTTTCATATAATTTATATTTAATGTAAAGTAGTTTATAAAGTAAACTAAATAAGTAAAAAATTATTTGTTTATATATTGTTGTAAGTTATTCACGTAGTTTTCAAACGCATTAATACCTTGCTTAGTCATTTTACAAGTGGTAAGAGGCTTTTTCCCCTTAAATGATTTGATCACCTCAATATACCCGGCAGTAGAAAGCTTATCAATTTGAACACTAAGATTGCCAGCAGTAGCTCCGGTTTTTTCTCTTATATATACAAACTCAGCAGACCTCACGCTCATAAGTAAAGACATTATTGCCAACCTGAGTTGAGAATGTAATAAGGGGTCTAAATCTTTAAATTGATCCATCGAATTACGATTTTCTTAATAAGTAGCCAGGTATTAAGTATCCAACAGTCACCGCAACTGCCATTACTAGTGGAGCGTAGGTAATACCAAGATAAATGGCAATTGGTGAAAATATCCAAAAACTACTACCACCAATCACCAGTGGGTTGAAACGAATGATTAAACCAGTGATGAAAGTGGCCATTCCTGAAAACAGCAATATTAATGCAGTAATATGAAAGTTGAGGTACGAGCCAGCAAAGATTACGATTAATATGCTAAATAAAAATGACAACCACGTCCACATGATCAGTCCATCGCTGTAGCTTCTTACTTTCTTTTTACCTGACTGTTTATAGCCATAGATCATCGATATAATCCAGCCAGGTATACCAATTAGCCATACCATATAAGGGTGCTGAATTTCTGTAAAATAATCTAAATAAAAGTGTCCCAAACTGGCGATTACAGTAATCCATCCCCAAAAAAGGAAATAGAAGCTACCTTCTTTTGCATTTCCTTTGGTCTGGTGAATCATTCTTGTTATGATTTCCAGACTCTCTGTACTTGTAAGTTCTGTTTCTTTTTCCATGTTTATTAATTTTTATTTAAATATAAAGTAGTTTATAATATAAACCTAATTTAAAACAAAAAGGTTTCGTTGGGCAAGATTTCTATTTTCAGCTAACTTTGACTACCAGTTAAAACTAAGCATATGTTTACAGGAATAATTGAGTCGTTGGGGACCATACACGCCATTGAATCTGAAGGTACTAATAAGCATTTTGAAATAAGAAGTACGATTAGTAGTGAGTTGAAGATTGATCAAAGCGTTGCTCATAATGGAGTTTGCCTGACAGTTGTATCTATCCATGATGATTTTCATAGAGTGACTGCCATTAAAGAAACTTTGGATAAATCAAATCTGGGTAAGCTTAAGCCTGGTGGCACTGTAAATTTGGAAAGGTGCATGCTTAATAATGGACGATTTGATGGTCATATAGTTCAGGGGCACGTAGATCAGACTGGTGTGATAAAGAATATCAAAGAGGAGGGAGGTAGCTGGATTTTTGATATTGAGCATGAAGTGAATAAAGGCAATGTAACGGTAGAAAAAGGCTCCATCACAATCAATGGGATTAGTCTTACCTGCTTTAACTCAACAGCTAGCAGCTTTTCTGTAGCAATTATTCCCTATACTTATGAGCATACCACGATGAAAGACCTACAAACAGGAGATATGGTCAATCTGGAGTTTGACATTGTAGGAAAGTATGTGCAGAAGTTGATGAAGAATAGTTAATGGCTAAAGTACTTGGTTTTAATTGTTTTCGCCAACAAGTAAAACAACCACCCCAAAATAGCCCCAATAATTCCTCCGACAATAATGTCTCCCGGGTAATGGACTCCAATGTACACCCTGGTATAGGACATCAATGAAGCCCAGAGAAACATCCAAATAACCCCCTTATACTTTTCTCTGAAGAGTAAATAAATAAAAGTAGCCAAGGCAAATGCCGTACCTGCATGTGCTGAAGCGAAACCAAATCTTCCGCCAGTGTGGCCTCGCACTATATGCACCAGGCCTTCCCATTGTGGGTCTCTGGAAGGTCTATAACGTTCAAAGAAAGGCTTCATAAAGCCAGATATAATCAAATCGGCTAACCCAACAGATGCTGCTACAGCTAAGACGAATATCAGACCTTTCCACTTGTATTCTTTTATCATCCATACTATCAGCAAGATGTAGAATGGTATCCATACTTTTTTATTTGTATACCAATACATAAAGGTATCAAGCCACTCAGTATGTAAGCCATTAAGAAAAAAGAAAAGTTGATGATCCCAGTCAATTAAAGTTTCCAGCATTAGTCTATCCAGTTAATTCCTTTTTTAAGTAACTCAAGTGTGTTAGCTTCTTTGCTGTTCGGCTTGGGCTGAAAGTCATAAATCCAGTTAGCCTGAGGAGGAAGGCTCATAAGTATGGATTCTGTGCGACCGTCTGTTTCCAGGCCAAACTTGGTGCCTTTATCCCATACAAGGTTAAACTCAACATATCGGCCTCTTCTAAGCTTTTGCCATTGCAAATTGTCGTCATTATACGTGAGGCTCTTATTGGAATTCATAAAATGGGTATAAATTGGAGCGAAGGCTTTGCCTACATCCAACACAAATTCAAACAGTTCTTCTTTTGAAAGATCACGACTCTCGTTGAGTCGGTCAAAAAAGATACCGCCTATTCCACGCGTTTCTTTTCTGTGTTTGATGTAAAAGTAATCATCTGCCCATTCTTTAAATTCCTCGTAAAATTTGCTGTGGTGTTTATCGCAAACCGTTTTAAGTTGCTTATGAAAGTAAGCAGCGTCTTTTTTATCGATGTAGTGGGGCGTAAGGTCTATGCCACCGCCAAACCACCAGGTACCGTTGCTCATTTCAAAGTACCTTATGTTCATATGAATGATCGGAACAAATGGGTTGTATGGGTGCAGGACAATACTTACGCCAGTTGCAAAGAAGTTTGATTTTTCAAGATTGAGAGCCTGAAGTATTTTTGCTGGCGTTTCACCTTCTACAGCAGAGAAATTAACACCACCTTTTTCAATAATATTCCCATCGGCTAAAATTCTGGATCTACCACCACCTCCACCGGGCCGTTCCCATTGGTCTTCTCTGAACTGGCCTTTTCCGTCTTCTGCTTCTAAAGCTTTACATATATGGTCCTGAAGTTTTTTAAACTCTTCAGTGATTGTCTCTTTTGTAGGCATAGGCGCAAATCTATCAGATTACTTTCAATATTTGGTCTTTTGCGTACGGCTGTTTTTTGTAAATTAAGTAACTTCGCAAACGACTCAAAAACGCAATAATCGACATATGCCAGCTACAAAATCATCTAAGAAGTCCAGCAAAGCAAATACAAATTCAAAACTAAAAATAAAGAGAGAGAATCTTCTCAAAGCCTATGAACTCATGTGTACGGCACAGCGTATGGCTGAAACTTATGATGAGAACAAAGAAATCTGTAGCAAATATGTACACAGTACCTCTAGAGGACATGAGGCAATACAGCTAGCGGCTGGTATGCAACTCAAAAGTCACGATTTTGCCTCTTTGTATTACAGAGATGAATCCATTTTACTAGGAATCGGTATGCAGCCTTATGAGTTGATGATGCAGCTTATGGGTAAAGAAGACGATCCGTTTTCAGGAGGTCGTACCTACTATGGCCACCCATCACTTAAAAGAGATGGTTTTCCTATTATTCCTCACCAAAGCTCAGCTACAGGCATGCAAGCCATACCTGCTACTGGTATGGCTCATGGGTTGAAGTATCTCGAGAGCCAGGGGTTGCTTAAAGGTAAAGATAAGCCTGTGGTGCTATGCTCATTGGGAGATGGATCGGTTACGGAAGGGGAGGTCTCAGAAGCCTTTCAGATGGCTGTGTTGAAGCAAATGCCAATTGTTTACCTGATACAAGACAATGATTGGGGCATATCTGCAACTGGTAAAGAAATGCGTGCCATGGATGCTTATGAGTTTGCAGCTGGTTTTAAAGGTATGAGCCGTATGCGTGTAAATGGCGCTGATTTCGAAGATTCTTATCTTGGCCTTCAGAAAGCTTACAAGCACGTGAGAGACAGAAAGGGGCCTATTTTGGTGCATGCTAAATGTCCTTTGCTAGGCCACCATACATCAGGGGTAAGAAAAGAGTGGTACCGAGGAGATAGCGACTTGAAACTTCATTCAAAAACAGATCCTATCCCAGCTTTTGAAAAATACTTACTTGCAAATGGCGAAACAAAAAAGTCATTAGCGGATATAAAGAAAACAGCTTCAGGCATAGTGGCTAAGGATTATGAGTATTCATTAAATTCGCCAGATCCTATTATTGAAGAATATGACACGCACGAATTTGCTCCAACGCCTATTGTTGACGAGAAGGGAGTAAGAAAGCCAAAAGGAGCTGAAAAGGTAGTGATGGTAGATGCGGCACTTCATGCGGTAGATGATATTCTAAAGAAACACCCTGAAGCATTATTCTATGGTCAGGATGTGGGTGGGACTTTAGGTGGTGTATTTAGAGAAGCTGCCACATTAGCTCAAAAGTATGGAGATGAGAGAATTTTTAATACGCCAATTCAGGAAGCATATATTGTGGGTTCTACAGCAGGTATGTCTGCGGTAGGGGCCAAAGCGATTGTAGAAATTCAGTTTGCCGATTATATCTGGCCGGGGATCAACCAACTGGTTGAAGAGCTTTCAAAGAGCTGCTACTTATCAAAAGGGAAGTTTCCAATACAATCGCTCATACGTGTACCTATTGGTGCATATGGTGGAGGTGGACCTTACCATTCTGGTAGTATTGAGTCTACATTGTTAAATATTAGAGGTATCAAGGTTGTTTATCCATCCAATGCTGCAGATATGAAGGGTCTTGTAAAATCTGCCTTTTATGATCCTAATCCTGTAGTGATGTTGGAGCACAAGGGGTTGTATTGGTCTAAAGTACCAGGCACCGGAGACGCAAAGACCTTTGAACCAGATGAAGACTATATTTTACCTTTAGGTAAGGCGCTTGTAGTTCAGCAGGCGAGTGAAGAATCGATAGAAGCAGGCAAATCGTTAGTTGTTATTACCTATGGAATGGGCGTACACTGGGCTAAGAATGCTTCTAAGTCTTTTAAAGACCAAGTGGAGATACTTGACTTGCGTACGTTGAATCCATTGGATTGGGAGAAAGTTGTGGAAAGAGTGAAAACGCATAACAAAGCATTTGTGCTTACTGAGGAGCCTTTGATGAACTCTTTTGCAGAATCATTGGCAGGTAGGATAAGCAAAGAATGCTTTGAAGAACTGGATGCACCAGTACAAACTCTGGGAGCGGCCAATCTTCCAGCTATTCCTTTGAATGTAGATCTTGAAAAGCAAATGTTGCCTAATGCTGAAAAAGTTGAGACTGCTTTACGACAGTTATTGGAATACTAGCGTTCGATATCTAACATCCAAATATCTAACATCTAAGGTCTAAAGTCTAATATCCAGAATCTAAAGTCTAAATTAAAACGGATACCCTATCCCAATATTAAATACAACAGGTTCAGCTGCTGCAGGGATAAAAGGGGCATCATTAAAGCCATCGTTAAGTATAAAGCGCTTTCCTGGTGCTCTTGCGGGGTCATAAATTTTTATTCCGGCATCTAGCCTGAGTACCAGAAATGAAAAGTCGAAGCGTAGACCTAGCCCTGAACCAACAGCAATTTCTTTAAAAAAGCTGTCTGGTTTGAAGCTGGCACCTGGTCTTGATGGGTCGTTATCAATCGTCCAGATGTTACCAAAATCTACAAACAAGGCATAATCAATAAACCCAATAAGGTTTTTGCGTAGCTCAAGACTTCCTTCAATCAGTATTTCACCTTGTTGTTCAAAATCATAGCTCACAAGGTTGGTCACCGTGTCTATTGGTGTGTAGGAGCCTGGTCCTAACCGCCTTGGTCTCCAAGCTCTGATTCCGTTACTCCCACCAGCAAAAAAGTACTTCTCATATGGCAAAACTTCATTATCTCCGTAAGGTCTGGCGATACCAGCATTAATTCTGTAAGCCACGGTAGTATTGGCATTTACCGGGTGTATTTTACGATAGTCTACATTAAGTTTTAAGAATTTATAAAACTCAAGGCTTTCTCGCTCCAGAAACTCGGTATTTACAAAGTTTAACGTGGTGCCTCCACTTTCGGCAAAGACTCTGAAAAATGATGAGTTTGTAAAGTTTAGACCATAACTATTAAAATTCCATGTAGCGCTAAAATTCATGCTGCTTACAAATGAAGGGGCAAAGGAATTGATCAAACGGTTGCCATTTCTTTTGAGTTCTGTGAGTATATCTCTGAAATTATTGGATAGCTCAGAATTGATTAAACTGACATCTGTAATAGTGAATTGATATAACGTCTTACCTAATTTTTGCCAGGAGTATGTATTCGTAAAGTTTAGATTTTCACGAACATACTCAGGTCGATCAGTATAGGTATAGCCCGCTTGCAGGCGCGTTTTTGGGTTTATTTTACCTAATCTCTGTTTGGCCTTAGCACTGAGTGGCAATAAAAACTGTGGGAAAGTCAGAGATGCAGTGGTGCCGGCCTCGATACTTCGATATACATCTTGAACCTCCGTAGCTGGAGCAACTCCTTCAATACCAATTCTACCATTTACCTCGAAGTTTTCCAGTCCACCAAAAACGTTTCGCTTTTTGAAAGAGAGGTTATAAAATGGGCCGGGAAAGCCTTGCGTTACATTTATTCCCACCTCATTAGACCACTGATATCTGCTCAGTGGGCTCGTATACAAATTGGCAACCAGTTTTCCTCCCAGTGAGTCATAATTGATATTGATAAACCTAAACATGTCGAGGTTGGCCAACTGCCTTTGGGTATCAAAAGTATTTGTTTTACTGTAGAGACTATCTTTTTCAATAAACACACGCCTGCTGAGTACTTTTTTGTTGTACTGCTTCTCAAAAAACTTGTAAGAAATGCCATCGTAAGTTTCGGTTTGTCTAAGACTATCTGGCAAGCCGGTGACATTGGCATCCGTTACAAAAATGATTGAGTCTACATGAAAAACCTTATGGTAGTCTCGTTTGGTAGGGTTTTTAATCACAGTTCTGATCGCAACCTTTTTATCTCCATTGAAGGATGTATCCACATCAAATGAAACGTATTGCCTGCTAAAATCGAAGTACCCGTTATCTTTTAATAATAAATCAATTCGTTCTCTTTCCTGTGTTATATTCGACTGGTCATAATTATCACCAACCTCTAATAAGCTGGCATCATTATGTTCTACCAATAGTTCATAAATTGCACTATCAGTTGTTTGGTGAAATAATGTGTCAATTCTGTAGGGTTCTTTAGGATTAATTTCGTATTTCACCGAGACTCGGTTACCCCGGGTTTTTACTTCGGACGCTACATCTGCTAAAAAATATCCCTTAGAGCTCAGGTATAATTTGAAACGGTCTTTTGTCTCCTCCATTTGCACAGAATCATATATTGATACTGGCTCACCCCAACGCATCCAAACATTACCTTCCTGTATGTTTTTATTTTGTTTTGCTACCTTTTTCCGTTTTCTGCGTTCGAGTTTTAACTTCTTTTTTTCTTTGGTAGTGTTAGCAATTTTGCCGTTGTATTTCTCTCTGATTTCTTCTTTTCTGGCATTATACTTTGCAATATCGTGCCTTTTTAAGCCATGGTAGTAAAACCATACGTAAGGTGAGAAAGGTATAATAGGAAACTGACGATTTGGTCTTTGCACATATAACTGAGCCAGCTCCTCTTTGTCAACTTTGCTTTCTGCTTTTATTTTCTGTTTATAGAGTAATTTTTCATCATCTTTCAGATATTTGGTACCAAGGCACCCTGCAAGTAGCGGTAATAAAATAGATAGGAGAGCTATGTTTTTTATACTCCTCAACTTTTAGCAAAAATTATGTTAACGAAAGCAAGCGCGAAGTTCATCAAATCACTCCAATTAAAAAAATACAGAAATATCGAACAATTGTTTGTGGTTGAAGGGGTAAAAAGTGTTGATGAAGTCATTAACTCAGCGTTTGAAATAAAGACAATAGTTGCAGAAGAATCGTTTATCCAAGATAGGGATTTATCAGGCATAGAGGTTATAAAAGCTACAAGAAAGGAGCTTGCTCAATTAGGGAGCTTCAAAACAAATGATGGGGCTCTTGCTGTGGTATATCAACAAACCAGTATATCACCTATATTTAGCGATGACTTGTTTATTGCCCTGGATGGAATCAATGATCCTGGTAATTTAGGAACGATAATCCGTATAGCCGACTGGTACGGAATTAGTAAAATTATAGCTACTAAAGACACGGTGGAGGTTTACAACCCTAAAGTGATTGCTGCATCTAAAGGGTCATTTTGCAGAGTTAGTGTATATTATCAGGACCTGAAGGCTGCTTTAGCCGACAGCAAACTAACAAAGTATGGAGCATTTATGTCAGGTGAAAATGTGCATGACCAGAAGTTTAATCAACATGGAATCATCGTGATGGGTAATGAGGCGAATGGGATATCTCCTGAGATTGAGGAGTTAATTGACTTTAAAATAACCATACCAAAATATGGAGGGGCGGAGTCACTCAATGTAGCCATGGCAACCGCAATTATTTGTGACAACTTTAAACGCCAACTTCATTAAGGTGCTATTAGTTGGAAATCAGCTGGCAGGTTTTTCTTTGTGATTTTATTTAGGTCACTCAATTTTAAAGTCATGGCACCATTGTCATATTCAAAATACAACGAAGCATAAGATTTAGCAGAGGTAATTACAAGTGAATTATTTTCAAAGCGCTTTATCAATGCATACTGAGCCATACCTTCATGGGGTACGTAGATAATATCACACTGCCTCAAATCTCTTTCAATAACAACTTGCTTTTGTGAGTTAGCAACTTGATTAATCAGGTTCATTGAGAAATTAATATTCTCTCCTAGCACACCTATTTTTATTTCTTCTTTGTCAACTGCCCAGTCAAGTTTGTTTACTAATTTGATTATTAGTTCGCTCTTGACTTTATCACCATTCTGTGGAACTTGGGCTTTGACGCATTGCACAATAAGCAAAAATATTAACAGTGTCAGGTAAACTTTAAATGGTATCTCAAATCTGTACATGGCTTTGGCTTATTTGATAAATATTAAACCAAATGTCCATAGATCAGAGGTGAAAATCGTCAGGGGAAATTTTGATTTTCACAAATACACAATTGCCCTATATATCAGGGATAACTCTTATTTACGCCAGTTCTCTTAAGTCTACAGGCACTACTCGCGATACACCTTGCTCGATCATGGTGATACCATAAATAATATCTGTAGATGCCATGGTTCTCTTATTGTGCGTTACGATAATGAACTGCGAATCTTTAGAAAAAGTCTTGATAATGTTGTTGAACTTATCAATGTTGGCATCATCAAGCGGAGCATCAACCTCATCAAATATACAGAAGGGCGCTGGTTTAAGTAGGTAAATGGCAAAAAGCAGAGACGTTGCTGTTAGGGTTTTCTCACCACCAGAAAGTTGATTGATTGTTAGTGGTCTTTTGCCTTTAGGCTTAGCTATAATTTCAATCTTTGACTCCAACGGATTCTCAGGATCCAGTAATTTTAAGTCACAATCATCTTCTTCGGTGAAAAGGCTTCTAAATACTTTCATGAAGTTTTCTTTTACCTTTTCGTAAGCTTCAAGGAAGGTTTCCTTGGCTACAGTATCAATTTCTGAGATGGTTGTTAATAATGATTCCTTGGCTTTAATTAAATCGTCTCTCTGAGCTGTTATAAAGTCATTTCTTTCTTTAATTTCCTCGTAAGCTTCCAATGCCATAGGGTTGATAGGTCCCATACGCTCCAGACGCTCTTTTATTTTAGTTACCTGATTTCTTAGGTCTTCTTCATCAGTTGTCGCCTCAGTTTCAGATTCTTCCTCAAGAATATCATCCAGGTCAATATTAAATTCTACAGACAAGCGCTCTTTAACAGCGTTCAACTCAAGCTTTGTCTCATTCAATGAGTTTTGCAACTCCATGAGTACAGTGTCTATTTGCTCTCTTGATCGTTGTATCTCTCTTTCCGATTTGTCTATCTCATCGATTTCTCCACGAGCAGCATAATATGATTTCTCGGCCTCATTCACGCCTTCTTCAATGCTTTCCTTCTCATCATACATACCAATGAGTTCGTCATCACTAGACTCAGATTTTTCAATTAGCTGTTTTATTTCCTCATCATTCCGCTTGAGCTCCTCCTGATTCTTCTCTATGCGCTCTTTGCTACTATTAAAAGTGTCTTGTTTGTATTCAGCTTCCTGCTCAATACTTTTTACTCTATTTTCCTGTTGATGAAAGAAGATGTTTTGCTCGTTAAATGCACTTGATTTTTCACTTAAAATCTCATTTTGTTCGTTAAGTTCTGAAACCAATTTGGCAAGCTTTTCTTCCGTGGCTTTTAGCTCTATCTCTTCTTTCTCTGCTCGCGGTTTGCTTTCTTCTATTTCACTACTCAGCTCTTCAATCTTATCAAGCATGTTTTCCTTTCTGGAATCAGCGTCAGAAAGCATTTGACTAAACTGCTCTTGCTTGGTCTTAATTGAGATATATTCTTCGTTAATGTGCCTGATCTCCTCTTGAAGTTCCTCAAGTTCCTCAGAGTTTACATTGGCCTTTAGCTTTTCAAGCTCTTTGTTCTTTTCACTAAGACCTTGCTCAACCTCGTTTAGTTTTTTAGAAAGCTGCTTGATCTCTTTTTCCAGCTTCTCTAAATTTTTAGCTCGACCTATCTTTTTACCTTCAAAAAGACCTACAGAGCCTCCTGATATACTGAATTTACGCTTAGTTACTTTCCCATTTTTAGTAATGAAAATACTATTGTCTTTAGGGATGTCCTTATAGTCTCCTTCAAAAATGTATACGCTATCAAGTATATGGCCCATGAGCTTTCTATACTTGGCATCATATTCCATAATCTCAGTTACAGGAAATGCGCTATCATATATTTTCGTATCGGAGGGCACAAAACCTTCAAAGGTTTCAAGTATAAAGAAGTTTGCCTTACCCTTGGCAGCATCACTTAAGATGTTAATCGCCTCGTAAGCATCTGCCTCTTTTTCCACAATGTAATAATTAAGATAAGGCTCAAGGTAATTTTCTACAGTTACCCTATACTCATCTTTACATGTCAAAATATCAGAAAGGAGAGGTGCGTTTTTCTTCCAACCTGCCTTTTTCTTTAAAAATTTGATAGCTTCAGGAAATCCTTCCAGGTTTTCTACCAGCGACTTGGTTAGGTTAAACTCATTTTGACGCGCATCGAGTTTTCTGTTGGTTTGCGTCAGTTCTTCTTTAATAACACCAATAGTCTTTTCTGTTGACTCAATACGGTGCTTTAGATCTTCGTCTGCCGCTTTTAGCTTCTCTTGTTGCTTTCTCTTTACCTTAAGTTGTTCTGATAGTTCGTTTACCTTCTTGTCAAATTCGATCAAGCTCGCGCTTTGTTCACTCGTGTCAGTGGCCGTGCGCTCAAGCTCTTGTTTAAAGGAAGATAGCTGCAACTCTTTAAGTTCTACAGATTTTTTAAGCTGGTAGACCTCTTCCTGCTCATTTTTCTGAACTCTTCTTAGCGTATCTGTTTCTTCCTGTAGGTGCGTAGTTTTATTTTTCTGCACCTGATAATCTTCTTTGAGTATTTTGACCTTTTGCTCAATCTCATTCAGAATCTTTTGTGCAGATTCTTTTTCCTGATTAAGGCTTTCAAGGCTAAAGGATGCACGCTCGTTGCTTTTTTTATCCTGAGTTAGTTGATCTCTTAGACTTTCAGACTTATCGTTGAGATATCTTAGTCTCTCATTTTTTATCTTTTTCTCACTTTCATATTGCCTGATCTTGGCCACATGTTCATTGAGCGTCTTTTGGCGTGAAGCCAAAGTTTTTTCTTTCTTAATAAGTTCTGCTTTGGCATGTTCCAGGAAAGCCTCTTTTTCTTTTACCTGCTTGTTAAGGCTTATTTTTTTGTCATTTTCTGACTCTATTTGCTTGCTCAAAGAGCGATGCTTGTCGGTGTGTTTTTTTACCGTAAGCCTGGCAAGTGTAATGCTTAAAACTTTGTACTCTTCTTTGAGCTTGTAATATTTCTCAGTCTGCTTAGCCTGTCGCTCAAGAGATTTCATATTCTTCTCAATCTCATAAAGCAAATCTTCTACACGGTCAAGATCCGCATCGGTATCTTCGAGTTTTCTTAGGGTTTCCTTTTTGCGAGTTTTAAATTTTGAGATTCCCGCAGCTTCCTCAAAGAGTTCGCGTCTGGAGTTATCTTTATCATTGAGCAGGTCATCGACCATTTTCAATTCGATGATGGCATAACTGTTTGAGGCAATACCAGTATCGAGGAATAGGTTTGTGATATCCTTTCTGCGACAAGTCACGCCATTTAATAAATACTCACTATCTCCAGATCTGTAGTAGCGTCTTGTAATACTTACCTGAGAGTATTCGGTAGGGAGGAGGTTTTTAGTGTTATTAAATGTAAGACTCACCTCAGCCATCTGACTGGCCTTACGTTTTTTGGTGCCATTAAAAATGACGTTCTCCATTTTATCTGAGCGAAGTGTTTTGCTGCTTTGCTCTCCAAGCACCCAACGTATCGAGTCAACTATATTTGATTTACCACAACCATTAGGACCAACTATACCGGTAATCCCTTCATCGAAGTTTATTGTTACTTTATCACCAAAACTCTTAAAGCCTTTTATTTCAAGTTTTGAAAGCTCCATCCATCAAAATTGGTTAGATAATAATTAAATTAAAATGGCAGATTCGGTTCAGACGGCTATCTGCTTCCCCTGATCAGTAAATAGAATTAATGATAGGAGAAAAGGCAACAAATTTAAAATTAAAAATGATAAATTTGTTATACCATGGATGATATTCAATTAATACTCTACATAATCTTTGTAGCAATCGCAATTCTTACAAGAGTCTTTAAGTCGAAGAAGAAAGAGCAGCCTCAACCCCAACAACAGTCAGAAGCGGAAGAGTATGAAACCAGTTCTCCAAAACCAAAATCTTTTGAAGACCTTCTTAAAGAATTTACTGGAGAGTCAACTGCAGTAGAAACCGAAGTTACATCATATGAGGAAGAGTACGAGGCCGATGATGAGATTGAGACGTATGAGAGTATGGACTCCAACCCCAAAGAGTTAAAAACAATCGATGAGCTCGTAGACCTGGAAGACGATAGGCATACAGGAAACTTTAAGCACTTTGCTGGCTATGAAGAACAGGAAGAAAATGTGAATAACGAGTTCGTAGAAGCACTTCAAAATGAGGAGGGTGCAAGAAAGGCGATAATATTTAGCGAAATAATCAATAGAAAATACTAAAAAATATTATTATTATTTAATAATCACTAATTTGACGGTGTTATTTAAGTAAAAAGGTTTTTTTTCTTCAATAAAATCAGTTATATCGCTAAATTGCTTCCTTGTGGCATTTTCTAGTTGAATTAACTTACGGATTTCATATTTTTATTTGTATTGAAACCTGTTTAAAGTTCAATAAGTGCTTCAACGGTTACTTTAATTTTTTAAACTATATATATTGGTAAATTTTTTTAATGTTAAATAGTGGTAAATTTACTGTTCTATTGTATCATATTATGCCTCCTTATACCATGAAGAGAATAGCGTTTTTTGCGATATTCACCATATTTTTTGTTTTCAACCTACGAGCGCAAGAATTCACTTTTACAAATGGTAGTTTAGTTGTAGAAGCAGTTGCTGTTAATGGATGCAATGGCAGCGATGATGGTGAGATAACATTTACAGTTACCACTTCCGTTGGAAGTGAGGATGCTGAACTTGACTTATTTAATGCAGGATTTTCAGAATTCGACTTTAATGTCACACTTCCATTTGGAGTTCCTGTAGTAGTTGATGGTTCCGTAGCGCCAGCCGGATTGCCAGCAGATACTTATTCATTATTAATAACATCGGATAATTCAGGTGGTATCTCAAGGTCTATCGACATATTTGATTTATCAGATCCCGTTATTACCACAAATACACCCCCAACTGATTTAGTCAATGACGATCCAACATGCGCAGTTTTAGATGCTCAGATAAATGTAACTTTAAGTGATGGCTCCATTCCTGTGGCGGCAACTGCAGATTCACCTGATGGTGGGTATGTCGATTGGACCATTACCACTGATAATGGTTTAGGACCTGTTTCTGGTGATACCAGAGCGGGAACAACTGTTGATTTTGCCACTGAATTATCGGTAACAGCATTACCGGGAGGTACCTATACGATTACCATCACAGATCAGTTTTCAAACTGTAATATAGTTTCGCAGGATTTTGTAGTCACAGATCCTAAGCCAAATCCATTTACGATTTCAACCACTACTAACCCTATATGTGATGGCGATGATATTATAGTCACGGTTGATAATACAGATGAAGGAGTGACTTATGAAATTTTTGTTGCTGGAGCTGCAACTGGTGAAACCGGAACAGGCCCTGGCGCACCGAATGTTGGTGATCCAATAAACATAACCTTGCCGGGTGCATTCGGTTATACTAATTTGCAAGACATTGATGTTCAAGGTGCAATCGGGGGTTGTACCTCGGTATTTTCAACAAATACAATTAATGTAACAGTAAACCCACTACCAACCCCTACGATTACAGGCACTACAACGGTATGTTTCGATGATATAGAGAATTACACTACAGAGGCAGGCCAGACAAATTATGCATGGACAGTAAATGGAGGAACAGTTACCGCAGGTGGAGCGGCTACTGACGACAATGTAACAGTACAATGGGATGGCGCGGGTCCATATTCAGTAGAAGTGAATTATGATGATGCTAACGGGTGTACTGCAGCAGCACCAACCTCACAGGCAATCACTGTTAATCCATTACCAACGCCAACGATTACCGGTACAACTACTGTTTGTTTCGATGATATAGAGAATTACACTACAGAGGCAGGCCAGACAAATTATGCATGGACAGTAAATGGAGGAACAGTTACCGCTGGAGGCACAGCCACAGATGATAATGTAACAATACAATGGGATGGTGCAGGTCCTTATTCAGTAGAAGTTAACTACGATGATGGCAACGGATGTACCCCAGCCACACCAACTTCACAGGCAATCACTGTTAATCCTTTACCAACACCAACGATTACCGGCACGACTACTGTTTGTTTCGATGATACAGAGAATTATACGACAGAAGCAGGCCAAACAAATTATGCATGGACTGTGAATGGAGGTACGGTTACCGCAGGAGGCACAGCCACAGATGATAATGTGACCGTACAATGGGATGGAACGGGCCCTTACTCATTAGAAGTCAACTATGATGATGCCAATGGGTGCTCAGCTGCTACAGCCACCGCGCAGGCGATTACTGTTAATCCACAACCAAACCCAACCATTACAGGAGCAACTACAGTGTGCTTTGATGATATAGAAAATTATACTACAGAGGCAGGCCAGACTAATTATGTATGGACTGTGAATGGAGGTACGGTTACCGCAGGAGGCGCAGCCACAGACGATAACGTATCAATCCAGTGGGATGGTGTAGGTCCTTATTCAGTGGAGGTAAACTATGAAGATGCTAATGGTTGTAGTGCTTCGGCAGCTACTTCAGAGGCAATTACAGTAATCACAGTTACACCGACCATTTCAGGCACGACCACCGTTTGTTTCGATGACATAGAAAATTACACAACAGAAGCAGGCCAATCTAATTACGTATGGACAGTAAATGGAGGAACAGTTACCGCAGGTGGAGCAGCTACTGACGACAATGTAACAGTACAATGGGATGGCGCAGGACCTTATTCAGTAGAAGTAAACTATCAGGATATAAATGGATGTACTGCGGCAACTCCAACGTCTCAGTCCATTACGGTCAATCCATTACCAACACCAACGATTACAGGTACGACAACAGTATGTTTTGATGATTCAGAGAATTATACGACAGAAGCAGGCCAAACTAATTATGTATGGACTGTGAATGGAGGCACGATAACAGCAGGTGGTACTGCCACAGACGATAACGTAACGGTACAATGGGATGGAGCAGGTCCATATTCAGTAGAAGTGAATTATGAGGACACGAATGGTTGTAGTGCATCTACAGCAACCTCACAAACAATCACAGTAAACCCACTACCAACCCCTACGATTACCGGCACTACAACGGTATGTTTTGATGATATTGAGAATTATACCACAGAGGCAGGCCAGACAAATTATGCATGGACAGTAAATGGAGGAACAGTT
This sequence comes from Fulvivirga sp., assembly GCA_965227525.1. GTDB lineage: Bacteria > Bacteroidota > Bacteroidia > Cytophagales > Cyclobacteriaceae > Fulvivirga. The sequence continues at coordinate 2,366,498 of OZ245762.1, forward strand.
ACCGCAGGTGGAGCGGCTACTGACGACAATGTAACAGTACAATGGGATGGCGCGGGTCCATATTCAGTAGAAGTGAACTATGATGATGCTAACGGGTGTACTGCAGCAGCACCAACCTCACAGGCAATCACTGTTAATCCATTACCAACGCCAACGATTACCGGTACTACTACTGTTTGTTTCGATGATACAGAGAATTACACTACAGAGGTAGGCCAGACAAATTATGCATGGACAGTAAATGGAGGAACAGTTACCGCTGGAGGCACAGCCACAGATGATAATGTAACAATACAATGGGATGGCGCGGGTCCATATTCAGTAGAAGTTAACTACGATGATGGCAACGGATGTACCGCAGCCACACCAACTTCACAGGCAATCACTGTTAATCCTTTACCAACGCCAACGATTACTGGTACGACTACTGTTTGTTTCGATGATACAGAGAATTATACGACAGAAGCAGGCCAGTCTAATTATGTATGGACTGTGAATGGAGGTACGGTTACCGCGGGAGGAACAGCCACAGATGATAACGTGACCGTGCAATGGGATGGAACAGGCCCTTACTCATTAGAAGTCAACTATGATGATGCCAATGGGTGCTCAGCTGCTACAGCCACCGCGCAGGCGATTACTGTTAATCCGCAACCAAACCCAACCATTACAGGAGCAACTACAGTGTGCTTTGATGATATAGAAAACTATACTACAGAGGCAGGCCAGACTAATTATGTATGGACTGTGAATGGAGGTACGGTTACCGCAGGAGGCGCAGCCACAGATGATAACGTAACAATCCAATGGGATGGTGTAGGTCCTTATTCAGTGGAGGTAAACTATGAAGATGCTAATGGTTGTAGTGCTTCGGCAGCTACGTCAGAGGCAATTACAGTAATCACAGTTACACCGACCATTTCAGGCACGACCACCGTTTGTTTCGATGACATAGAAAATTACACAACAGAAGCAGGCCAATCTAATTACGTATGGACAGTAAATGGCGGTACGATTACAGCAGGTGGCACAGCCACAGATGATAATGTAACCGTACAATGGGATGGTGCAGGACCTTATTCAGTAGAAGTAAACTATCAGGATATAAATGGATGTACTGCGGCAACTCCTACGTCTCAGCCCATTACGGTCAATCCATTACCAACACCAACGATTACAGGTACGACAACAGTATGTTTTGATGATTCAGAGAATTATACGACAGAAGCAGGCCAAACTAATTATGTATGGATTGTGAATGGAGGTACGATAACAGCTGGTGGTACTGCCACAGACGATAACGTAACGGTACAATGGGATGGAGCAGGTCCATATTCAGTAGAAGTGAATTATGAGGACGCGAATGGTTGTAGTGCATCTACAGCAACCTCACAAACAATCACAGTAAACCCACTACCAACCCCTACGATTACCGGTACTACAACGGTATGTTTTGATGATATTGAGAATTATACTACAGAGGCAGGCCAGACAAATTATGCATGGACAGTAAATGGAGGAACAGTTACCGCAGGTGGAGCGGCTACTGACGACAATGTAACAGTACAATGGGATGGCGCGGGTCCATATTCAGTAGAAGTGAATTATGATGACGCTAACGGGTGTACTGCAGCAGCACCAACCTCACAGGCAATCACTGTTAATCCATTACCAACGCCAACGATTACCGGTACAACTACTGTTTGTTTCGATGATATTGAGAATTACACTACAGAGGCAGGCCAGACAAATTATGCATGGACAGTAAATGGAGGAACAGTTACCGCTGGAGGCACAGCCACAGATGATAATGTAACAATACAATGGGATGGTGCAGGTCCATATTCAGTAGAAGTTAACTACGATGATGGCAACGGATGTACCGCAGCCACAGCAACTTCACAGGCAATCACTGTTAATCCTTTACCAACACCAACGATTACCGGCACGACTACTGTTTGTTTCGATGATACAGAGAATTATACGACAGAAGCAGGCCAAACTAATTATGTATGGACTGTGAATGGAGGTACGGTTACCGCAGGAGGCGCAGCCACAGATGATAATGTGACCGTGCAATGGGATGGAACAGGCCCCTACTCATTAGAAGTAAACTATGATGATGCTAATGGGTGCTCAGCTGCTACAGCCACCGCGCAGGCGATTACTGTTAATCCACTACCGACACCTACAATTTCCGGTGTTACTACTGTGTGTATGGGAGATAGCGAGTTTTATAATACGGAAGCTGGACAAAGTAATTATAACTGGACGGTAACCGGAGGAACAATAGTTGTTGGCGGAGCAGGGAATACTATAGCAGTTGAATGGAATGGTGCAGGACCTACTTATGAAGTAAGTGTAAATTATGAGGACGCTAACGGATGTACAGCGGCTACTCCAACTACTCAAGCAATTACTGTTGTAAATCCTAATTTAACTCTCAGTCAATCACCAGATCCTGGTTTGTGTCCTGGTGCATCAATAGAGCTTACGGCAAGTGCCGGATTTGATACCTATGAATTTAGAGATGGAGTAGGAGGACCGGTGCTTCAAGCAGCATCAGCAGATAACACATTTGATGCAACAATATTTACAGACGGACAGGAAATAGAAGTTGAAGCAGTATCTGGCGTGTGTGGTACAATTACTGAAACTATTATTGTAAATGTAGATGCAGCACCTTCAGTTGCGTTAACGCAATCACCAGATCCAGGTTGTGCAGGGTCAAGTGTAGAACTTACGGCCACTGCTGGTTTCGATACTTATGAATTCAGAGATGGAGTAGGAGGGCCTGTATTACAGGCAGCTTCGGCAGATAATACCTTTGATGCCACTACATTTACAGATGGTCAGGAAATTGAGGTAGAAGCAGTTTCAGCTACCTGTGGTACATTGACAACCACAATTTTAATGAATATTGTTACTCCTCCAACATTGACATTAAGTCAAAGTCCTGACCCTGGTTGTGATGGAAGCTTGATTGAAATTACAGCTAGTGCTGGATTTGATACTTATGAATTTAGAGATGGAGTTGGAGGCCCTGTTTTACAGGCAGCTTCAGCTGATAATACTTTCGATGCGTCTAACTTTACTGATGGGCAGGTTATAGAAGTAGAAGGAACAACCGCTACATGTGGCATATTTACAGAAACAATTTCATTGAATGTAACTACTGTGGCGGCACTGGCATTAAGTCAATCGCCTGATCCAGGTACTTGTCCTGGTGCTTCTATTGAAATTACTGCCACAACAGGTTATGATACCTATGAGTTTAGAGATGGAGTTAGTGGCCCTGTGTTACAGGCAGCATCAGCTGATAATACCTTTGATGCAACAACTTTCACTGATGGTCAAATCATTGAAGTGGAAGCTATTGTAGCGGGTTGTGGTTCATCGACTGAAACAATTACCATAAATGTTTCGGCAACTCCTGCACTTACTTTAACTCAAACACCAGATCCCGGCTTATGTCCTGGCTCTTCGATTGAGGTTTCAGCCAGTGTAGGGTTTGACACCTATGAGTTTAGAGACGGAGTGAGCGGTCCGGTCTTACAGGCAGCATCAGCAGATAATACCTTTGATGCAACAACATTTACGGATGGTCAAATTATTGAAGTAGAAGCTATTTCAGCCACCTGCGGAACAGTAACAGAGACAATTACAATGTCGGTAAATGCAGCACCGTCAGTAACACTTAGTCAGTCACCTGATCCTGGTTGCGCTGGTGCTAGTATAGAGTTAACTGCTACCACAGGATTTGATACTTATGAATTTAGAGACGGTATAGGAGGTCCGGTACTACAAGTGGCTTCTGCAGATAACACCTTTGACGCAACTACATTTACCAATGGACAGGAAATAGAAGTGGAAGCTGTTTCAGCAAGTTGTGGTACATTAACTACCACCATTAATGTAAATGTTACTACAGTAGCTTCATTAACATTATCTCAGTCTCCGGACCCAGGTTGTGTTGGAAATTCATTGGAAATTACGGCATCACTTGGTTTTGATACTTATGAGTTTAGAGATGGAGTAGGAGGACCGGTCTTGCAGGCAGCCTCTGCCGATAATACATTTGATGCAACAACATTTACCAACGGTCAGGAAATAGAAGTTGAAGCAGTATCAGCTGTTTGTGGTACTACAACAAGCACAATAACATTAAGTCTCGATGCAGTACCGGCATTGTCAATTACACAAAACCCTGATCCCGGGCTATGTGTAGGTAGCTCCGTTGAATTAACAGCTATTGCTGGATATGATACTTATGAGTTTAGAGATGGAGTGAGCGGACCAGTACTTCAGGCAGCATCAGCAGATAATACCTTTGATGCAACCACCTTTACTGATGGACAGGTGATTGAGGTTGAAGCAATTTCGGCTGGTTGTGGCACATTTACTGAAACCATCACCGTGAATGTCAATGCAGCACCAACGGTTACATTATCGCAATCACCAGATCCTGTTTGTCAAGGCCTCAACTTAACACTAACAGCTACTACTGGTTTTGATACTTACGAATTTAGAGACGGAGTTGGTGGTCCAATACTACAAGCAGCTTCTGCTTCAAACACATTTACAAATAGTGGATTAAGTGATGGTCAGGAAATTGAAGTTGTTGCATTCTCGGCTTCATGTGGTTCTGTATCAGGTACATTTAACGTTAATATTTTACCTTCATCAGATCCATCATGTGGCGGTGGCGGTGGTGGCGGACCAATTTGTAGCTCAGTCACTTCGCTAAGCATATCTAATGTTGTAAACCCTGACTGCGGGTTAGAAAACGGTTCGCTTCGAATAGACGCAACATTCTCTCCGGCTCAGTCATCCGTGATTTATGGATTACAGTATTATGATGAAGATATTGCAGATTCAGTATTTAATACGCAATTGAATAATCCTGATTTTACAGATCTAGCAGCGCTCAATTACAGATATTTTGTAACGGCTGGTGTCGATACTTGTTTCTTAAACTTTAATCTGGCACCTAAAACTTCTGTGAATGCTGATATTGTAGCAGGAAGCTTGCAGAATGTAACATGTTTTGGACAACCATCTGGAAGTCTCGAAGTTGAAAATCTGAGTGGCTCAAGTAGTGGTGATTACTTCTATTCTATCAACGGAGGTACCTGGACCTTACTAAATGCAGCCCGCATACCTAATGCAAGTGATCCAAATGGCTTGGTGTCTGGTATCAACGTGATTAGGGTTGGTGATATGATAAACGATCCATGCCCAGCTCGATTAGAAGTTTCGGTAGCGAATACAAATCCAATGATCACATTTAATGCACAAGTAGATCAAAACTTAACTACTTGCGACAGCAACGATGGTGAAATATCTGTGGACTTCCCTCCTTCAGGGGGTGCCAATGGTTCAGGAGATGACTGGTTTATTGCTTTCAAGAGAACAAGTATACCAGTGACAGATGGTGACTTTGGACTTTTTAGTGAAGATGTCACGTTTAATAATCTGGTCGCAGAAAGCTACACAGTTTATATTCGAGATATTTCCAGCTGTACTGTAAGTGAACAATTTGATATAAATGCTCCTGGTACGATCGATCTATCAGCTACTGTATCAAGCACTAGCTGTACTGATGTTGATGAAGGTAGAATAACACTAACAGTTGATAACAGAAGTACTTTGAATACGCAGTTTGAGGTAACAATTGTTGATCAGGATAATCCTTCAGACACATTATTTAATATTAATGACGGCTGGACAGGAGGAACGAGAGTATTCCCTCCAATTACTGAAACAGGACTTGTTAGTGGAGATTATATTGCATTCGTATCATCGGAAGGTACAGGTATTTGTGAAGCAGATACCTTATTTACAGTATCTGGTGGTCCGGTACCAGTAAGTTTTGACACTCCTGTGTTGTCATGTGGCAATAACGGTGATAGTAAACAACTAGTACTATCTAATATTCAAGGTGATAATTCTGTAGACTATACACTGAGAGTCACTGAAGGCCCTACTGAGATAATGACAGAAACATTTACGTTATCTGGACTTGATGATGAATACGAGGTAATGGGTACAGCATTCCTAAATCAACCTGCTGACTATGATTTAGAGCTAATACAGTCACAACCACAGTGTACGGATGACATAAACTCTGGAAAGATGATTTTACGTGTAGAAGAAAATCTAAATGCCAGCATTACAATTCTGTCTAGTTCGGCTCCAGATTTAGCTTCAGGATCTTACAGGGTGGAAGTGGAAAATGAAACTGGTGTTGCTCCATATGTAGTGGCTAGTGACTTTGTAACACAAACTAAACACCCGGATTACGTGCTTACCGGCAATGAATCGTCAGGACCAGATACACTCACTTTTAATTCGATTGAAGACAGGTTTGAGATTGTTTATGAAGGAAAGCCAACTGGTGAGTATGAAATAATGGTTATGGATGCTCAAGGGTGCATTCAACCACAGCCACAGCCATTCTTAATTGAAATACCGCTTGACTCTACTTTGTTTATTCCAAATATATTTACTCCGAATAATGATGATCTCAATGATTTCTTCAAAATAAGAAACCTTAAAGAGGGTAGTAAATTACTGATAACAAACAGATGGGGTAATGAAATATTCAGAAGTGATAATTACAGTAATGAGACCGCATGGGATGGAGAAGAAACTCCAGATGGAGTATATTATTACCGGTTAGAATCACCAGATGGTCAAATATATACTGGCTGGGTTGAAATCTTAAGAGGCTCCTCTCCGTAAAATGAAGATTAAAGACTAATTAAAAATGCCGATCGAACAGATCGGCATTTTTATTTTAAAGCGAAGTCAAAAATTCCATCGTATCTACTCCATCAGCATAATCATCAATTTTAGGTAGTTGAGCTTGTCCAAACGGATGACTTCCCTCTAATTTACCTTGATAGGATACAATACATTGAATTTTATCTTTAGCGCCTGATAATTTCTGATTTAAATCAGACGCATCACTATACTCCTCATAGAAGAGTACCGAAATTGGTGATACCATAGCCTCGTCCGGTTTAAGTATTAAAAAGCCATTGTCAAGATGCTTTTGCTTATTGACCAGATAAATCGATTTATTGTAGTCGTAGTTGTTACTATACTTATGATGTTGCTTTACATCATCGAAATTTTCCATAGCCTGATAAAATGGATGAAAGTCATAGCCCTCGGGTACAAAAAGCTTGGAGACATTTCTACATCCTAATCCATAATATTGAAATATATCATGTCCTAATGGCATAACGTCTTTCACCTCAAGATCTTTATCGATTACTGCAACGGATGTCCTGTTTTTTCTGATGATATGTGGGTATTTAGAAAAATAGTAATCGAAATACCTTGAAGAATTGTCGCTACCTGTAGCTATAATGGCATCAATGTCTTTGAGTTGGTCTGCCTTTACCAACTTATTTTCAAATTCTTGGTTTATGGTTATCAATTGATCCATAACATATTGCATTAAGGCTGTGTCTTTACTGCTTAATTTGACTTTAAGTGTATTTCCACTTATAAGTACGCACAACATATCATGAAAGCCCACCAAAGGAATATTGCCTGCCATGACTACACCAACTACCTTGTTTTGATCTTTAATTTCGTATTGAGAAACCCATGACTTGAGTGTTTCACTCTTTAGAAAATGTGCAATCCCATTGATTGCTGCATCCACATTGGCCGGAGTAAACCATGGGTTCTCTGAACCAGCTTTTAATTGAAGTTCTTCACGTATTTCGGTGTCTAATTTGGTGAGGTGATCTCCCAGAGCCACGAAAGCCTCAATTCGTTCATTTATTGTCATTTTATAAAACCTTTAGTCTTTGCAATGTGTTTGATTGCATGAAGATACTTTCTATTTTTGCAAAGTTTCAAAATTATAAGTAATAACGCATAAACGTAGCTAGAAATGGCAATAATGATAACAGACGAATGCATCAATTGTGGTGCATGCGAACCGGAATGTCCTAATACAGCCATCTATGAAGGTGGTATCGAATGGACATGGAGCGGTGGTACGGATTTGAAAGAAGTTGAAATGGAGGATGGTGTAGTTGTAGACGGTAATGAGTCTCAGGAGCCGGTCTCTGATGAATTTTACTATATTGTTTCAGGTAAGTGTACGGAGTGTATGGGATTCCACGAAGAGCCTCAATGTGCTGCTGTGTGCCCGGTAGACTGCTGTGTACCTGATCCGGATTATGAGGAAACTGAAGAAGAATTACTCGCCAAACAATCCTGGATGCATCAGGAGTAATAATTCGAGATTTGAAATTCGATTCATTTCTCTGTTATTAAATTCATGATTTGAGATTCGAAATAATTTTAAACTTTGAGTCTCAAATTTTGAATCAAAATCACTTCATTTTAGAGCGCTTAATCAGGTAAGCATTTAATACCTCATTGTAATCCTGACTGATGTCTGCTTCAATGAAGTCAATTTTTAGCTGACCACATCGCAACTTCAGCTCATTATAGTATTTGCCAATTGCCTTTCGATAGTGGTCTTTAATTTCCCCAGGTTGCAGTTTCAATTTCTCTCCAGATTCTAAATCAATGAACTGATAAGGGCGATCATCAAAATCAAATTCGTATTCGGTTGCAATGTCTGATACATGAAACAACAGCACTTCATGCTTATTGTGTTTAAGGTGTTGCAAACCCTTAAAAATCTCATCAAGTTCCTTTTCATCGTCCATCATGTCACTAAAAATTACGATGAGTGATCTTCTATGATTTTTTTCAGCGATCTCGTGTAATATATCGGCAACTCTGGTCTTCTGAAGTTTTCTATCTTCTTTAGCCAGATTTTGAAGAGCAACAAAGATTTTATTTAAATGTGAGCCAGTAGACTTTATTTGTGTGGTGAGTTCAATGCTATCGGAAAATGTAGTGAGACCAACAGCATCTCGTTGTTTTTGTAATAAAAATGCGATCGATGCAGCAGAAAGAATGCTGAACTTTAACTTCCCTTTGGAGTCGGAAGGGTAGTGCATGGAGGATGAATTGTCGATTACAATCTGGCACCTCAGGTTGGTTTCTTCTTCATACCTTTTGGTATACAGGCGGTCAGTTTTAGCATATACTTTCCAGTCTATATGTCGTGTACTTTCGCCTGTATTATAGAGTCGATGCTCCGCAAACTCTACTGAGAAGCCATGATAGGGTGACTTGTGTAAACCAGTGATAAAGCCTTCCACCAATTGCCTGGCAAGAAAATCAATATTACCTAAATCCTTTACCTTTTCTAAATCAAGCTTCATATTTCAATTGTACGAAAAACAAGATGTTTTTAACGCCAAATGGCCAAAAATGTTTTAATAATAACACGGATACTTTGCAATGAATCTAATTATTATACTATATTTAAAACTGATTTCATTTATTAAATGGCATTTGTCAACTAAACTATTTGGATTGTGGAAGAGAATAATAACAATGAAAGAGAGGAAATCTATTCTGAGAGGGTAAGAGCTGGTAAACGGACTTATTTCTTTGATGTGAAAGCTACCCGCTCTAATGACTATTACCTAACCATTACAGAAAGCAAGAGAAGATACAAGGATGATGGTTATACTTATGAAAAACATAAAATATTCTTGTATAAAGAAGATTTTAACAAGTTTGTGAGTGCGCTTAATAATACAGTAAATCATGTAAAAGACGAGCTCTTACCTGATGTTGATTTTACACAGTTTGACAGACCTTCAGAGGTAACTGTAGAAGGGAATGAGGAAGGAAAAGTAGAATCAGAAGTTGATTCCGAGTTGAAGTGGGATTAGCTCAATAGATGATGAAAATATTTAATGCCTTCGAGATTTCGAAGGCATTTTTTTTATATTAGTTTTTTAAAAAATGAAGTTGATATCTTAGTGCCATGCGTACGATAGTCTATATTTTTTTGTTCTTAGTCGTCTTTGTGCTATTAGCCTGGTTGTTTATAGACATTTTCATCTATGTCGTATTGGCTATTGTAGTAAGCTCATTACTTAGACCTTTAACACATTATATTTCAACTGCACAATTTTTTAAAATAAGAGTACCTCGATTTCTAGCTGTCATTACTTCATATCTTATATTCTCGGCCCTCATCGCACTATTCATTATTCTATTTATTCCCTTAATCAGTGAGCAAATTGAAGTGATATCAAAAATAGATTTTGAACAACTTTATGCTCGGGTTACGACCCCGCTTACCACTTTTGAGGATTTTCTTATTGCCAATGGACTCACTTCGGAGAAAGAAGGATTCATTGTAAATAGCCTGAAAGAAAATATTTTAAATCTTATTGCAGGTATAAGAATTGGCAACATCCTTAATCAGATACTTTCATTTACAGGAAGTTTCTTTGTTGGTGTGATTGCGGTTGGCTTTATTTCTTTCTTTTTCTTGTATGAAATGGGCAGTATTCGTAAAAAACTCATTTCATTAATTCCGAATAGATATTTTGAAGTTACCATTGCGGCCTACAATAAGATAGAAAGATTGCTTTCCAATTATCTTGTTGGGCTCTTATTTCAGATGGTTTCCATTTTCACAATGGCCTCGGTGGGTCTTAGTATCTTAGGTATTAAATATGCACTGACTATAGCTTTGTTTGCAGCTGTAGCCAACCTAATTCCATACCTGGGACCTTTATTGGGCGCGACATTTGGAATACTCGTAGGCGTATCAACCGGAGCAGATTTGGTCTCTGCACAGGATTACTTAATCCTAATATTTAAAATAACTTCAGTGTTTGGGGCAGTGCAAATAGTTGATAATATTTTCTTACAACCACTTATATTTTCAAAAAGTGTAAAAGCTCATCCTTTGGAAATATTTATAATTATATTTGCAGGCGCTTCGCTGGCGGGCATTCCGGGTATGATCGCTGCAATACCAGTTTACACTGTTATGCGAGTTTCTACCTCGGAATTGTACGAGGGCTACAGAAGCTACAGAATTTTTAAAGTACAGAAAAAATAACTCTTTAATGGCACTAAAATGCGGAATTGTAGGCTTACCAAATGTTGGTAAATCAACACTTTTTAATGCAATCTCTAATAATAAAGCTGAGGCAGCAAACTTTCCATTTTGTACAATCGAACCAAATGTTGGGGTCATCACAGTACCTGATGAAAGATTGGGCGTGCTGGAAGAACTCGTAAACCCTCAAAAAGTGTTGCCTACTACTATTGAGTTTGTAGATATTGCCGGTTTAGTGAAAGGAGCCAGCAAAGGAGAAGGATTGGGTAACCAATTTTTGGCCAACATCCGTGAGGTTGATGCCATTGCGCATGTTATTAGATGCTTTGAGGACGATAATATTGTTCATGTGGATGGTAAGGTAGATCCAGTTACTGACAAAGGTGTTATTGATGTGGAGCTTCAATTAAAAGATTTAGAGTCGATTGATAAGAAGATACAGAGGATTGAAAAAATAGCTAAAACGGGTGATGCCACAGCTAAGAAAGAGTTAGCGATACTGACGAAATATAAGACACATCTTGAGTCAGGCAATAATGCCCGAACACTGGAGGTAGATAAAGAGGACAAAAAAGTAGTAGCAGACCTACAATTGCTTACATCAAAGCCAGTGATTTATGTAGCCAATGTAGAAGAAGAAGCCTTGCCTGATGGAAATGAACATGTAGAAAAGCTCAAAGAAGCAGTAAAAGACGAAGATGCCCAGGTAGTGGTTGTTTCGGCTTCTATTGAGGCGCAAATAGCTGAGCTGGAAGATAAGGAGGAGCGAGAAATGTTTTTATCGGAATATGGACTTAAAACATCTGGTTTGAGCAAGTTGATTAGAGCTGCTTACCATATTCTTGATTTAATTACTTACTTCACAGCAGGTCCAACCGAGGTAAGAGCATGGACAATAAGGAAAGGCTGGAAAGCCCCACAAGCTGCCGGAGTGATTCATACGGACTTTGAGAAAGGCTTTATCAAGGCTGAAGTGATAAAATTAGATGATTATAAAAATTATAAAACTGAAGTTGCTTGTAAAGAAGCTGGCAAGATAGCTGTAGAAGGCAAAGAGTATATTGTCAAAGATGGTGATATTATGCATTTCAGATTTAACGTTTAAAAGGCATTTTTATAGTACATCTACTTTCAGAATTGCTTTTTTAGCACTATTTTTATTACCTGTTTATTTTTAAGATATCTGGCTGTAGTAGATTTTGAATTTTTGAGATGAAGTCTCATCATTTTTAGAAGGGTGAGATACGGCTTCCAGACCTTATTTTTTAATTAGGTTATATTTTTACTTTGAGAGTCCGAATTATATTTCTGTTAAGGAATAGAGGGGGACATGTCCCTTTTCACCATCAGTATTTATTGGCGCAAGTCATTAAAGGAATACTGCTAAAGGGTGGGGATCAAAACTTTGCAAACTATTCTTTTTTCAATTTCTCTGGACTCAAAGGTCAGACTAAAGTTAGCCGCAAGGGTTTACATTTTTACTCTGCGAAAGTCACACTTGTTTTTTCAAGTCCTAATAAATCATTTATAGATTATTTCCTTTTCAATCTGTTTGAGAATAAACAAATTGAGATATCAGGGTTGTCATTACAACCAGAATCTGTTGAGTTAGAAGAACCAATGGAGCATAAGGAAAACGACAAATTTATTTGTATCTCACCTCTGGTTTTGCTCAACTCATCTTTTAACGACAGCAGTGGCAAAAGATTTATATCACCTGAAACAGATAGTTTTTCGGATATGCTCTATGAATCTACCATTGCGAGGATGCAAAAGGCTAACCTCTTTACAGAGGAGCAGCTGGCCAGCTTCTATAAGTTTCAGATTGTACCTGATAAAGACTATATAGCACGGCTCTCAGCAGCCCAAAAGAAGTTTGCCAGGATTTACCCTGTGTACGATCAGGATGTGAAATATGAGGTAAGAGGCTATACATTCCCATTTACGCTATATGCAGCTAAAGAAGTGCAGCAATTTGCTTTTCATTGCGGCTTGGGACAGTTTACACATAAAGGATTTGGTATGCTTGATTTAGCCAATGCTAACCCAAATGACAGGGTGCTGAAATACGAATTCAGCTACGCCTAATTTTCCCTTCTATTCATTTGATAAAATCCATAGCCGATAAGCATATCTGCTCGCATATTTGGTGGCCTGTGGTAGACAAAGATCTCATAACTGTTTTCGGTCTGAAAGTGATTTCCCTCCAGATAATTTAAATCTGTAGTATCGCTGGAAACAACGTACTTGTAATCGTACCACCCTTGCTTTAGCAATAGCTCAGTGCTATACATCTGACTTTTGGGCTCAAACTTCATACGACTCTCTTCATTTTTTGCCCAGTTGTTCATTTTACCCACCACATAAATATTTTCTCCAATGGCTCTGTCAGGCTTAAGATAAAATCTGGTATACACGTAGTCAGAGTAGGTATCTCCGTTTCCAGAATCAACGTTAACAATATAGTAATCACCATTGATGTCTGGTAGATGTGAATAGGCCTGATAGATTCTTGGCGCATCGGGCATTAATGTGACCGATATTGGATATTGATTCCAGTCGACATTCTGAACGCCCTGTCCGGGGTTTCTTAATGATCGCATGTCAAAAAATCGGTATTCATTTCCAGCCTCAAAACTATTCTCAAAGTTAAAAAAGCGATACTCTAATTCTGTAATATGGTCCCTGATGAAGCTTGGCTTCAGGTTGGTTACAGCATTGTCCCACCTTTCGTTTTGACGAATGACTACCGAAACGGTTTCTAACGGGTTGAGGATTTCATAGTTCTTATAATTGATCTTAAAATCAAGCTGCTGTTTAAACCTATTGGTGGAGTTAAGGGCATTTAGCGAGCTGGTAAGTTCAATAGATACACGATTATTGTAAACCATAAACCGCTTTGTAAGGATGATATCTGACTCATCAGACCCTCGATATACGATAATTAAGTAGTTACCAGGCATTTTAACCTGAGGTAGCCTCATTGAATAATGAATATAAGGCACTTTCGTGTCTACAGAAAATTGATCATTGGTAATGACGAATTCATTGAAATCGTAAAGGAAGTCTATGTTACTTAATCGAGATTTCGTCCAGTCTTTGTTGCAATGAATAATTTTGGCCTTATAATCTTCCGGTTCTTGTACTAAATCATCAAACTCAAGTATAAGATTCATACTCCCAAGCTTGGTTACAGGGGGCTCAAGTACATTCCAGTTTTTGTTGTCATTAGGGTAGAGCTGTACAGTCCTGATCTCATGCTCATAGGTTGCATCCTCAAATTTTAGCTTTTTACTTTGTTTTGCGTGGGCGTGAATAGTAATAATTAAAGAACAAAGGAATATAGCTTTAATGAACTTCATGGGCGATTTTTCGTACTTCTAAAAATACTAAGATAGGCATTACAACCAATTTGACATACCTTGTGTCTTTATAACAAAGCCTCTTGTATATTATTATAAATGGATAACGAAAAAGCGCTTATTGAGAGCTGCAGAAAAGAAAACTCTGATGCTCAGAAAAGGCTATACGAAGCATTTGCTCCTAAAATGCTGGTCGTAAGTCTGCGCTATTCAAAATCTCAACAAGAGGCCGAAGATATACTGCAAGAGGCTTTTCTTAAAGTTTTTAAACACATCAAAGAATTCAAAGGGGAAAGTTCTCTATTCTACTGGATAAAGCGAATAGTGGTAAATACTGCTCTTAATAGCCAAAGAAGCAAACTCTATTTATTTCCTATGGTAGATGTGTCGACTTTAAATCAGGCGGATGAATCGATGGATTTAAAAGGGTTGGCCTGGCAAGATTTATTACAAATGATACAGGAGCTTCCCTCAGGTTGTCAGGTGATATTCAACCTTTTTGCCATTGAGGGGTATTCTCATAAAGAAATAGCTGAGCAGTTGAATATATCCGAAGGAACTTCAAAATCGCAATTTGCTCGTGCTAGAGCTTTGATGCGTGAGAAAATTGAAAAAGAAGAAAGGATGACTTATGAACGCGCAAAATAATAATAACACCAACGAGTGGAGAGAAGCATTTGCAGAGGCGCAAATGACTCCCGATGCTCGCGTGTGGAATAATATCGAGCTGGAATTGGCCAGGAACGCCAATGGTAATTATAAGAAGAGAATACTCTTCTTAAAGCTATTGGCAGCGGCTTCTATATCATTGGCGGCCATCATAGGTGGGGGAGTTGTATTTAAACAATTTTATCAAAGTAAAAGTGATTCTACTGTTGCCTCACAGAGCATTGAGGCGGAAACGTTAACCAGGGAAGGTGAAATACAGCCGACTGATGAATTATCATCTAAAGCATCAGGTTCTGATCAATTGAATGAGAGTGCTTCGGCTTCACCAAGTAACGATTCTAATGCAGCGTCAACTAATATTTCGAGTATTAATGGTAATGAAAATGTCATTCATAATTCAAAAGTCAATGATGAGTCTAACCAATTGACATTAGTGGTCATTAAGGACCAAAATAAGTCTCAGAGTGTTGTCTCCGCGCAAGAGCCAGAAAGGAATTCCATTAGCAATTTGGCTTCATATAATAATCCTGATGTCTTAGACAAAATAGGAGCAGAGACAAGCTATAATATAAGTCTTCCGGACAGGGAACTGAACATGGTTCCAAGACTTGATCTATTGCATGCGGCCAATGGAAAAACGGATAAGCTTTGGCTGGGAGTTAACTTTGCAATGGGCAGCAATTCTCCTGCCGGAGGAGCCTCTCAAGAACAAGCTCAAACACTTGCATTGAATGACGCCAATGGTGCATTGACAGTAGCTGATGCAACGGTTTCTGAAGAGCAACAAGGGTCAGTAGTTGTGGCGGGATTGGGCATTGGCAAACAATTGGGAGAACGCTGGATTTTAGAAAGTGGTTTGGCATATGCAAAAAGAAATACCTTCGTAGAGTCCAATTTAGCTGTGGCCAGCAACGGTCGTGTAGAAGCACTAAATAGCTTTGATGAAGCCTCTGCTGAAGGCTCCCTAATTTTTACAGACAGCTATGAGTTAAGGAATACTTACAACTCTATTTCCGTACCTCTCCAAGCCGGATATTTAGTGGTAGATGGCACACTTGATCTTTATATGAAAGCGGGTATTGTGAATGAATTCCTTTTGTGGAATGAGGTGGAAGATACTGACGGGAATTATAATAATGTTACAGTTTCTGCCGGGTCGGATTCACCTTATAACATATATATTCTCAATGGAACAGTGGGGAGTGAGTTACGGTATCAGGTAGGAGAGAACTACCACATTTCACTGGTGCCTCAGGTTCAAAAATCTCTGAATTCATTTCTGAAATCAGATGATAATAACTCAAATCGACCATTACTTCTGACTGTGGGGCTTAGGTTTAAATATCAGTTTGATTAGCAAATTTTATATTTGAAATTACTTTAATATAGACATCATAACTTGATGATTTATAATTGATAATAGTATTTATATTAAATAATCACTTATATAAAATATAGCAATTATTTTCACTGACATAATGTCAAATTCCAACCTTTAGATAAAATCATGGGTCATAGAGGTAAGAAGACAAACTTTAAACGACACCATGAAAAATACCCCTCAAAAATTATCGGAGAAGAAGGCGCTTGGGCTGGAGCTTATACTCTTTGCCGCTTTACTTACATTAGTTTCGTTTGTATTACAGGGCTGTGAAGACAGCTGCGAAACAGAAATTAGTTACACTTATTTTGAGCCTGTTTATACCTCGCTTGAAGATGTAAGGTCAGCAGTGACTACGTTACCAGCTGAACCTTTACGCACTCATGGAAAGATATTTTATAAAGACAGTTACCTTTTCATCAACGAGCCGAATAAAGGTATTCATGTGATCAACAATGCTGACCCTTCAAATCCGATCAACGAAACATTTATCAACGTGCCGGGCTCATTTGATCTGGTAGTAAAGAATAATTTACTATATACGGATAGTTATATGGATTTAGTAATTATTGATATTTCTGATATTGATAATGCAATTGAAGTTTCTCGTGAAAAAGACATCTTTATTGGTTTCAATTCTTATGGATTTTATGTCGATGAGACAAGGGGTGTGGTTACAGATTGGGTGGAAGTTCAACAAGTTGATATCGCCAAATCAGATTGTAATTCTGGACAAGTTTATCCATGGGGGCATTACTACAATCGTGGCATTGCCCTGGAGACAACGGCTAACTTTGATGCTAATGTTGCCGTCTCTCCGGGCAACCCGGGTATGGCAGGATCAATGTCTCGGTTTGCTTTATCACATGATCACTTATACCTCATAGACCAGGGTGAATTGTTGGCACTTTCTTTAGACAATCCTTCTCAGCCGATACCTGGTGAGCGTGTATATATTGACTGGGGTATAGAGACTCTTTTTCCTGCAAAAGATCATTTGTTTATTGGTGCGCAAAATGGTATGCATATTATGAATTTAGATGAACCAATTAATCCAACGCTTTTATCTACCTACCAACATGTGAATAGTTGTGACCCTGTAATTGTTGATGGCAACTATGCATATGTAACACTACGCTCAGGCAATGAATGTGCTGGTTTTACCAACCAACTTGAGGTGATTGAAATAACAGACTTAACAGCTCCTCAAGTGGAGCATGTGTATCAGATGACTAATCCTCATGGTTTGGGTAAGGATGGCGATGCACTATTTATTTGTGATGGATATGATGGACTGAAGGTGTTTAATGCTGGAGATATTTCTCAAATTGGTGATAACCTCATCGCACATTATCCCAGTATTGATGCATTTGATATCATACCGTTTAATAAGGTGGCCATGATGATTGGTGAAGATGGCCTTTATCAATATGATTACTCTGATTTGAATAATATCAAATTATTGAGCCATTTAAAAATCACTCCTGAGCTATGAAATTGACATTTTTTTCTCTTTTAGGGTTATTTATTGCCATCAATGTCTCTAATGCTCAAAATGATAAGCTTTACCTTGAAAATGGAAGTCTACTGAAGGGAAGCATTGTCAGAGTAGGTGTGGATCACCTTAATATACTCATTGATGCAGATACCATTTCATTAAGTAAAGCTTCCATTAGGTCGGCAAAACTCAGTAAATCATCCAGGCAGAATGTTGAGCTCAAAGCCGAATTGTTGACCATCTTTCAAGAAAATAAAAAAGGGCCTAATGTACTCATTGGGTTAGGTGGTTTTGTAGATGATGACTATGACGGAGCTCAAATGCGCACTTCCTTGTCTTTGGGAGCTGAATATCAGGTTGGTCAATACCTTCAGCTTGGTTTAGCCTCAGATGTGATGTGGTATGAAAATTTAGCTACCATGCCAGTGTATTTAACGTACAAAGGGAGTCTTTCGCCTTTTAATAGAGGCATATTCTACTATGTAGGTTACGGCCAGTCATTTGGTTGGGAGAGGGAAGATTGTAATTGCAATGACTTGGAAACAGGTCGATTTCTTAAAGCAGGGTTGGGTTACCAGTTTAACACAGGATCAGTTCCAATGCACTTTTCAATTGGTTGGATGCAACAAAAAATATCACTAAGATATGCTAATCCATGGGACAGCTGGTTTGCTCCCGGTGATTACAGTTATACGCTTAAGCAACGTTTGAATAGCGTGGAAATGAAATTAGGGGTGACTTTTTAGTTACCCCTCCATTTCCTCAAGTTCCAAGGCTTTCTCTTCCCATTCCTCATTGAGTGACTCCAACTGATCTTTTACTTCCTGGTATTTCGCATTGATCTCTGCTAATTTATCAGGATTTCCAAACACATCGGGCTCGGCCATTTCTTCCTCTAAGGATTTAGCTTTATTCTCTAAATCAGCAATTTTATTTTCTACATCACTCAGTGCCTTTAGAGCACTCTTTACAAGCTTCTCTTGATCTGGTGTCTTAGGGGTTTTAGGCTTTTCTTTTTTGACTTTCTTCTCAGATTTTTGGGTAAAGCTTTCTTCCTTCTTAGGCGCCTGCTTGCTTTTCCAGTACATATACTCGCTGTAGGTACCCGGGTATTCTTTTATCTCATGGTCTTCGATGTACCAGATCTTATTGGCGACATTAGATACAAAATGCCTGTTGTGAGAAACCGTGATAAATGTACCCTGATACTGTTGCATAGCCTGTATCAAAATGTTTTCCGACTGGAAGTCCAGGTGGTTGGTAGGCTCATCAAGCAACAGAAAGTTTGCCTCTCCAATCAATGTTTTTGCTAGTGCTACTCGTGATTTTTCACCACCGGAAAGCACCTTAATTTTCTTAAATACATCGTCACCTGTAAAAAGAAAAGAACCAAGAATCTGTCTCAACTGAAGCTCTGACTTATCTGTACCTTCCTGTTTGAGCTCTTCTAATATCTCATTATTTACATGCAATGCTTCCAGCTGATGCTGAGCATAGAAACCCATATTTACATTATATCCTTCCTCTCTTTTCCCTTCAATAGGCTCTGTGCCGGCAATTATTCGTAGCAAGGTAGATTTACCTTTACCATTGGCGCCAATCAGGGCAATCTTATCTCCACGCTCAATGTGAGCCGTTGTATTTTTGAGAATAGTAAGGTCACCATATGCCTTGCCTACATCTTCGAGGCGTATCACATGCCTGCCTGACTTTTGTTTGAATGTGAAGTTGAAGTCAACAACTGCATTTTCGTCAATCACTTCTTCAACCTTGTCCATTTTCTCAAGGGCTTTTACTCTAGACTGCACTTGCCTGGCTTTGGTGGCCTTTGCCCGGAACCGATTTATAAACTGCTCGGTCTGTTTTATTTTCTGCTGCTGATTTTCATAAGCATTTTGCTGTATTTCTGAGCGTAACTCTTTCTCTTCCAGATAAAAGTCATAATTACCCTCATATGAGGTTAGATCTCTATTGGCCACCTCGACTATAGATGTTACGGTGTTGTTTATAAATTGCCTATCGTGAGAAACCACAATTACAGCTCCTTCGTAGTTGCGCAAATAGCTTTCTACCCATTCTATAGATGGTAAGTCAAGGTGGTTGGTAGGCTCATCGAGCATGAGTAAGGAGGGTTGCTCAAGAAGAAGCTTGGCCAACATGACTCGCATTCTCCATCCACCAGAAAATTCTCTCAACGGCCGTTGTAAATCTGCAGTGTTGAAACCGATTCCTTCCAAAATCTCTTCAGCCTTAGCTTGCATGGTATACCCTTCAAGCCGTTCGAATTTTTCCTGCAGCTTTGTGAGTTGTTCAACGAGCTTGTCTGTGTATTCAGTTTCAAGCTGCTTTAAGATTTTATCTATTTTCCTTTGCGTTTCCACAGCTTCAGAAAAAGCTTCCATAGCCACCGAGAGGATGCTGTCATCGGTTTGATAAGAGAGTAAGTCCTGATTAAGAAAGCCTACTGTACACTCATTACTTTTACTAATTTCGCCTTTATCAACCTGATATTCGCCATTGATTAACTTGAGTAAAGTAGATTTGCCAGTACCATTGAGTCCAATCAGTCCGATTTTGTCTTTGGGTTTTATATGGAGGTTTGCCTCTTCGTACAAAGCTCTGCCTCCAATGAAATAAGAAAGGTTGTTGATGGCTATCATAGCTGCAAATGTAGATGACTATGAGTGGTTTACCCACGGGGTTAAAAATAATTTTTAAAAAGTGTCTTAATTCATTCGGGTTGCTCGTCATAAAGAAAACTTAAAACAGAATTAACTATGAAAAAGATCTTAACTACAACGCTGTGTATTTGCTTTTTTGCCCAACTACTTTGGGCTCAAAATCCTTTGTCGGATACAGATAGAAAGCAGGCAATGGAGCATCTTGAAATGACTCAAAAAAATCTTTTGGAAAGTGTTAAAGGACTTTCGGATGAACAGTTGAACTACAAGCCTTCATCAGAAGTGTGGTCTATTGCTGAGGTGGTCGAGCACCTGGCCATTTCTGAAACCAATATCTTTGCCTTATTACAAATGTCGCTTGAAAATGAACCAGACCCCTCGTTGAGAAGTGAAGTTAAGATGTCTGACGAACAAATTGTTGGGTTTATTTCTACCAGAGATCAGAAGGTGAAAACGAGAAAAGAGTTTGAACCAACGTGTAAAACCTACAAAGAGAGTGTTAAGGAGTTTAAAACCAAGAGAAAATCTAATTTAAACTATGTAAAAAAGACTGAAGACGATTTACGTAATCGCTATGCCGATTTACCTTTCGGAAAGATTGATGCATATCAGGTAATATTGTTTATGTCAGGACATACAACACGTCATATCAAACAAATTGAAGAGTTGAAAGAGGAGGCGGATTTTCCAAAAGCATAAAGAAAGACAGTAAAAAAGAGGAGGCAGCCTACGTGGGGCTGCCTTTTTTTATTTAATTTAAATGAGGTACTATGCTTGATAAAATACAGTCATTGCCAATTGGGTTTAGCAAAGTAAGTTATAATGGTGAGACGTATGGTGTCACCAGGAAGGACTTTAATAATGGCCAAAGTATAAAAGTTTATGCCGAAGAGCTGGGAGGTGAAGATTTTATCAGCTTTAACTTTTATATCACCCATAAAAGCAAGTCCCTCAAACCTTGTGAAATGCCTAGGGAAAAAGTGATTGACTTCTTAAACAAGTATTTTGTTATCAGAAATTGATTGCTGCTTGTGTACTAACTTCTTTCATATCCACTTTTAGTAATGTTATGTCTTTAAGTGGGTTTCGTACTTATAAAGGTCCGATTTTTTGTAATTTAGGTATGCTGCCATAAACATGTGGTTGCATGGGCTGTTATAAAAAAGTAATTTCACTACTATGAAAAACGTAATATATAAAGCTTTTCTATTCGTTGGTATGATCATCATACCCTTCGCCTGTAGTTCGTCAGAAGAAAATTCAGACACAGGTCAAACACCAGATACTGATAACGATCCTCCTGTGGGTAATTTTGGAGTTAGTTTACCAGATGGATTCAAAATCGAAGTATTTGCCGAAGTAGAAAATGCAAGATCGTTGGCGGTAAGTCCTGCTGGAGTAGTATATGTGGGCAATCGTGCAGAGGATAAAGTGTATGCACTAAAAGATACAGATGGCGACTGGAAGGCTGATGAAAAATATGTTATTGCTTCAGGCTTACGCATGCCCAATGGTGTGGCATTTAAAGATGGCGATCTATATGTAGCTGAAGTGAGTAAAATATGGCGTTATCCAAATATTGAGGCTAACCTTGATAATCCTCCTGAACCAGTTTTAGTAACAGATAACTACCCGACAGACCGGCATCACGGTTGGAAGTATATTGCTTTCGGACCTGACGGTAAATTATATGTACCTGTAGGCGCACCTTGCAATATTTGTGAAAGTGATGAAATATACGCCTCCATCACCAGGATAAATACGGATGGTACCGGTAGAGAAATTGTTGCTCGAGGTGTTAGAAACACAGTGGGTTTTGATTGGCATCCGAATACTGGTGAGTTATGGTTTACAGATAACGGTCGAGACATGATGGGCGATAATATTCCGCCATGTGAATTGAATAAAGTAAGTAAAGAAGGGCAGCACTTTGGTTATCCCTATTGCCATGGTGGCGATATTGGTGACCCTCAATTTGGCTCTAAAAGGCATTGTAATGATTTTGTGAGGCCACAGTATAATTTCAAAGCTCACACAGCACCCCTGGGCATGACTTTCTATACCGGAGACATGTTTCCTTCCGAATACAAAGGCGATATTTTTGTAGCCCAACATGGCTCATGGAACCGGTCTTCAAAAATTGGTTATCGCGTAATGCACATCGATGTAAAAGACAACCGCGCCATGGGAGCCACGGTATTTGCCGATGGTTGGCTCAACGATCGCACTCAGGATCAAACTGGACGCCCTGTAGATGTATTGCAAATGGCCGATGGGTCGTTGTTATTGTCCGATGATTATGGCAACAAGGTGTATCGGATAAGTTATTCTGAATAGGAGAACATAGCTCTTTCTATCTATTTTTTCTTCTTATACAATCCATCAAAGGCAGGCGTCCATGTTTCTCCTTCATCGGTAGAGCTTTCAAACAGCTGTCTTACAGTGCGATCTTCATTTAGTGTGAATGTCAATCGTGACATCGTAATTTGACCGCTTCGGGTCATGAACTTGCTTTCAAACTGTAGCATACCCTCAGCTCGGTCTGTTTCTATGTAATTGTATACATCACCGCTGCTTCCTACCCAATGCTGGTGCCACTTCTTGTCTATTGGGTCGTAGAAGTTGATGCTCTGCCCAGTGTAATTACGGTTTCCAGTGGTGTAGTCTTCATGAATAGCACAACCACCATTGGCCATAGTAATGCTGTTGTCACCCACTTTTTGACCATTTACATACACATCCCATTCGCCAAGCCAAAAATCGAAATGCCTGTAATTTTCACTTGAAAGACAGGGGTAAGCATTCAATTTTATTAATTTGAGCGCTTCTTCGAAGTCTGGGTGAGCTCTCAATGGGTCAAATTCGGGATCATTTTTCAGTCGCATATATGCGAAAACACCGTTTTTAGCTCCGGTTAACAAAGTCGCGGTAGCCTCTTCGTTTTTCTCTAGCCCAATGAGGGATCTCGTTTTACCTATTGTGGTAAATGTGCTATTGAAGTTATTACTCTCGGCCTGATCAAAATACTTTATGGCAGGCTCGTATTTTTCAAGCTGAAATAATGCAAAGCCCGTGTTGTATAAAGCGGAAGAATCCGTCTTGTTTTTCTTTAAATAGTTTTGATAACTATCTACGGCCAATTGCCACTCGCTGTTAGCAAAATGATCATCAGCGGTTTGCTTTAATTCCTGCTGTGCATAGCAAATGTAACAGGACAATAGAGCGAATAGAGTTAGGATATTTTTCATGTGATTTTTTATTTTAAATATCACTTCAAAAGTGACATTAAAGGGCAATATTTATAATATTTTACCTTTAAATGACAGCAGTAGGTTGTTTGGAGCGGTATTGTGAGGGTGACATTCCAGTTATTTTTTTAAAGGCATTATTGAATGAAGCCTTATTGTTGAATCCGCTATCGTAAGCTATGTGAATAATTTTATCATCAGTCGTGGTGAGCAACCGTTTGGCTGCTTCCACCCTGTAAGCATTTACAAAATCAGTATAGTTTTTCTCTTCCAGCTCGTTGACGACTTGAGAAATTTGGTGTGGTGATAGTTCCAAATGTGCTGCCAGGTCATTGAGTTTTAAGTCACTATTGAGGAAAAGCAGTTCTTCAGACATTGATTTCTTGACTTTTTCCAGAATGGCTTTACTGGCCGAAGGAGATAATGACGTATTATCATACCGGCTGTTTTCATACATTTTAAGCACTTCTTGTTTTTGAAAACCATGATATCCGATAAAATAGATGAATATAGATGACGCCAATGAAATGATGTAATCATATTCTAATTGCAATAGCTCAGTCCAGACCAACACCCAATAGGCGAGAAAGGAAAGGGTATAGCCTGCAAATGCAAATGCTACTTTCTTTCGCCACTTAAAAAGCTTTAGCGCCCCATTGAAATGTCCTTTGTTTTTCCAGGTAAACTGAAAAATAAAAAAAGTATAAATAGCAAGGTGAAGGTTCTGAAAAATGATTTGCCCCAGAACCATATCGGGACGAATAGTTGCAGGATAGAAATTCCAACTGAAGAAGAAAATAAGAAATAGACCAAAAGGAATTAAATGAGCAAAACGGAAATAAAAGTCCTTTCTGGAAGATTTAACATAAAAATAGGCTAGTGGCCCAAATAAATAAACCAAGCCTTGAACCATACCAATTCCTTGTGGCAAATAAGAGAGGTATCTCGACCAATAAGCCACATAAAACAATAACAGAACACTGAAGGAGAGTATTAAACCAGCCAGCAGATTATTGACTTTTGAGTGCCTTAAGAAAAGCATGACACTCAGAAATATACCTTGAATAGCTGCGACAGCAAACAACGTAGACCAATGATCTAATGAAGGCTCCATGCCTTAATATACTAATTAATTAGTCTTTAGGTTGGGCTAATCCAAAAATTCAATAGGTACTTTGATCCTGGTTCTATCCCAGAGCATAAGCAAATCTGCAGTCCCATTATGGGGTTCAAATTGGATAGTAAAGGGCTCCCAAATTACATCAGTAATTTTCTCAACAGGTACCTCTATCCGTAATGCATCACTTTTCTCCAGATAATTATAAGCGCCCCATTGACCAACTTCTTCATTAAATATAACGATCCATTTGTCTTTGTTTGGTATGGTGTAAATACTGTAAGTGCCAGCGGCCAAAGTATCACCAGCTATCAATAGCGTATCGCTTAGAGTGATTTCAGTAGCTTCATTAGCACCAGTTCGCCATACTTTGCCATAGGGTACCAGAGAGCCGAATATTTCACGTCCATTTTTGTGAGGCTGACTATAGGTCACCTTCAAGTAGGTGTTTTTATGCTTCATTTTCGTGATGGCCAAAGGGCTTGGCCTGGGCTCAACAGGTAGCTGTGAGTAGCTGGCAAAAGTTATGATTAAGAGTAAGCCAGTAAAGAAAATTTTTCTCATATCGCTATTAAATCAACTAAAGGCTAAAGATACTAAAACAACTCTTTCTTACTAACTAAGAATTATCTTCACTTTTTAGATTAGTCACCAATTGATTTTATTAGTTTTGATTCAAATCGCTGGATAATAAGAAATTATGGAAAAACCTGCTTTTGACGACATATTTATGGAATTGGCCGTGAACCTGGCTAAGCGTTCTCACTGTATTAAAAGACACGTGGGTGCCGTGCTTACGAAGGATACGCGTATCATTTCTATAGGATACAATGGTCCACCATCAGGTACGCACAATTGTGATGAAGAATACCCTGATGAGGGGTGCCCACGAGACTCTAAAGGAGGCTGCTCTTTAGCTATTCATGCGGAACAAAATGCCTTATTATATGCGGTCAAGAACAAAACCGAGGTGCGTGGAGCAACAATGTTTGTTACTTTAGCTCCATGCCTGGCCTGTGCACGTATTATTTACACCATGGGAGTGGAAAAGGTAATTTATCTCAACAGCTATGCCGAGTATAAAGGTATAAAAAGCGATGAAGGAGTAGACTTTCTGGAAAAATTTGGGGTGACAGTAGAAAGATATAAAGGCCAATTGAGCAACGTGACACATATGATGTAAGGCAGTGCGCTAGATGTTAAGAGCTTAGCGCTAAAGTTGAGCAAACTTCAAAATGTGATTTATGAGTTTTACTGATGTTGGGATCATTTTATTTTTCATAACTATCAACATTGCCCGCCTGTTAGTCAATGCTCGTATTTACAGAGCAGAGTATAGTTCAGATGTGGAAATGGATTATGTGGCAAAAGATTTTAGTGAAACAGAAACAAGAAAACGAGATGAGGCAGGGATATTATTTCTTTTAAGTCTCTTTACGTTGCTCTGGCTCAATTATACTAAAACAGAGAACAAGAGAAGGGTGATAGTAAGCAATGTGCTGGGTTTGGTATTTCTAATTGTTTTGGCGGTATACTTTATATTAGTTTTATAAACCGATAAATCAGAAACATTTTATTCTTCCTAACGGTTAACTTTACGCAAAAGAAAATATCAATTTAAGTGAATCCGGATTTAATAGCTTCTACAAAAAAGTACTGTGACAGCCTCACAAAATATTCTCGCAGAAAAACGATTGAGGTTAATATTGGTGGTGTGCCATTGGGTGGTGATAATCCTATAAGAGTACAATCGATGACAACGGTCGATACCATGGATACTATGGGTTCTGTCGAGCAGACCATACGAATGGTGGAGGCCGGTTGCGAGTATGTACGCATCACTGCACCAAGTCTGAAAGAGGCGCAAAACCTGGCTGAGATTAAGAAGGAATTAAAAAAACGTGGATATGACGTTCCTCTAATAGCTGATATTCATTTCACGCCCAATGCTGCGGAGCTGGCCGCTAAAATAGTTGAGAAAGTACGCGTCAATCCTGGAAACTATGCTGATAAGAAGAAGTTTGAGCAGATAGAATATACAGATGAGACCTACCAGGCCGAGTTAGACAGAATCAGAGAGAAGTTTACACCATTAGTAGAGATATGTAAAGAGCATGGTACGGCCATGCGTATAGGTACTAATCACGGATCACTTTCAGATCGTATTATGAGCCGATATGGAGACACACCTTTAGGAATGGTGGAATCCGCTCTGGAATTTTTGCGTATTTGTGAGGATCTTGAGTATTACAACATCGTGCTTTCTATGAAAGCCAGTAACACACAGGTGATGGTGCAGGCTTATCGATTGTTGGTCAATAAGCTGGAGGAAGAGGGCTTGAAGCCATACCCGCTACACCTCGGTGTAACTGAGGCGGGTGAAGGCGAAGACGGTAGAATAAAAAGTGCTGTAGGTATAGGCACATTGCTGGAAGATGGGCTAGGAGATACCGTGAGAGTTTCGCTTACAGAGGAACCCGAGTTTGAAGCGCCAGTAGCACAAACCATGGTCGATCGATATGCTGATCGGGAAGGGCATGATGAGATTGCAGAAATCAATGAAAATCCACTTGATCCATTTAAGTATGAAAGAAGAGACTCACATGAAGTAATCAACATCGGTGGGCAAAATGTGCCGCGCGTGATTACGGACTTAAGTGGTATCGAGCTCGACAACTATAAGGACCTGAAGGCCATTGGCCATTTTTATCTGCCTGAACCTGATAAATGGCGTATGAATGATCTCGGGGCAGACTATATCTACACTGGAGATCGACCTGCACCGTTTATGTTGCCAAATGGCCTTAAAGAGCTGTTGAACTATAAGGTATGGTTAGCTGCTGAAGATAAAAGCAATAAAATACCTTTGATGACCGGTGCCGAATACCTTGATGATAAACCAAAGCATAAAGGATTAAATTTTGTAGCCGCTAGCATCAATGAGCTCACAGACAGTCTGTTGAATACTTTGAAACAGGATAAGACTACGGCACTTATTTTAGAAACGAGCAATAAGCATGGTTTGGCCGAGCAACGTAGAGCTTTTATGAAACTTATCAACGCTGAGTTGACTATACCAGTCATTATAAAACGAGACTACCATGAGGTATCTGAGGATCAGCTGCAAATATATGCTGCTACTGACGTAGGTGGCTTGTTGATTGATGGTCTTGGAGATGGAGTGATGCTGGCTCACCATTGGGATAAGCAGCTGTCAAAAGACGAACAACTAAAACTGGTTGAAAATTTTAATAATACAAGCTTTGGTATTCTTCAGGCTGCCCGTACGCGGATGACCAAAACAGAATACATATCTTGTCCTTCATGTGGACGTACCTTGTTTGATTTACAGGAGACAACCGCCATGATCAGAAAACGTACAGATCATCTAAAAGGTGTAAAAATTGGTATCATGGGATGTATCGTAAACGGCCCAGGTGAAATGGCAGATGCAGATTATGGTTACGTTGGTTCTGGAAAAGGTAAGATTACCCTCTATAAAGGCCAGGAAGTGATGAAGCGTGGTGTGCCTTCAGAACATGCCGTAGATGAGTTGATAGAAATAATACGAGAAGACGGACAGTGGGTGGAACCACAAAGTAGTTAATTTCTAAATTGAAGAAAATGGATAATCAAACAGATAAAAAGGATAAGAACTCAGTCAAGGACTATTTCCAGTTAGGAGAACTGTGGGGTTATTTTTTTAGAAAGAAAGATCCAAACAGGCCATCCAATTTCAGCATTAAGTCGATGCATTTTGTCAATAAGCTGTCGATTACCATATTCTTGCTCGGAATGCTTTACTTTATTGGTAAACATTTGTTTTAAGATATTTAGGACTTCCTAATTAACAGGATGCCCTTGTAGCCGCCTGATGGGATAAAGTCAATGAGGGAGGGAGAAAAAATGGTGCGTGGATGAGCGCAAAGGCTTGAGGCTTTAATTTTTTCATGATTGCTATTGGTAATAAACCACCGGACGGGCTTAAAGCCGTCCGATAGGAGCTATCTCGTAATAAAAGCTTTGTATATTTAATCTATGGACATAGAAAGCTACCGCGAATATTGCCTTACCAAGCCCGGCACCACCGAAGCGTTTCCATTTGATGAAAACGTACTGGTTTTTAAAGTGATGGGCAAAATGTTCGCCCTTACAGATGTCGATCTTTTCACCAGCATCAACCTGAAATGTGATCCGGAGTATGCCGTTGAGCTCAGAGATCGATATGCAGGTATAACTGGCGGATACCACATGAATAAAAAGCATTGGAACACCGTAGAATGCGATGGCTCCGTGCCAGACAACCTTATCAAAGAACTCATCGATCACAGCTATGATTTGGTAGTAAAAGGCCTACCAAAAAAACTAAAAGAAGAACTAGAGGCACTTGATGGCTGATTTATCGAAAATCGGATTTGGAGGAGGTTGCCATTGGTGCACAGAGGCAGTTTTTTCGTTTTTAAAAGGCGTCAATAAAGTAGAACAGGGTTGGATTTCTTCAAACCCTCCTGACGAGTCATTTTCAGAAGCCGTTGTCGTGCATTTCAACGAAGAGGTCATTTCTATTAACGATCTCGTGTCAATCCACCTACATACACATCAATGTACTAGTGACCATTCCATGCGAGCAAAGTACCGCTCAGCGATTTATTATTTTGATGAGCATCAAAAGTCATTAATTCCTAAGATTTTAAAGCAACAACAATCTGACTTTGAAGACGCTATTGTGACAAAATCATTACCCTTTAAAGCGTTTAGACCTTCACCTCCTAGGTATCAAAACTACTACCAGAAAGACCCTGAAAAACCGTTTTGCCAGACTTATATCAAACCTAAGCTAAGTAAACTTTTGTCAGAGTTTAAAAATAATACGGATGAGAAAAGTGTTAGGAACAGCGAAGTGTAAAATTATTTTAGGTTAACCATAGAAGTGCATATTAATGCTCGTATATTGTGAGCAATTTTATTCTATAGCCAATCTATTTAATTATGTCAAGTTGTTCTTTACGCAATATTTTATTATCAACTCTTACTATACTTCTATTATCATGTGGCGGTGAGGAACCCTCCAAGGAACCTATCGAAGTCGATCAGGCATTTACAGGTTATGTTTCTGCCTTCACTTCAGGAATCATTTCCAATGAAAGCACCATTCAGGTACGTATGCGAGAAGCCGTGCATGGTGCTGTTACAGGTGAGAAGGCAGCTGAAGAACTGTTTGAGTTCAAACCTAAAATAGATGGGGAAGCACATTGGGTCTCTGATCGGATAATCGAATTTACCCCATCGGAGACATTGCCTTCAGGAAAATTATTTGAAGTAGATTTTGCTTTAAGCGACCTCGTGGAGGTGCCCGACAAGCTCAAGACACTTACTTTTCAGTTTCAGACTATGGAGCAACACATCTCAGTAAACTTCGGTGGTCTTGATGCTTATGATAAAAAGAGCCTTGAATGGCAGAAGTTAAATGGAGAATTAATAACGGCAGACTTTGCGTTTGATGAGGCTGTAGAAAAATCTCTAAAAGCCACACAGGCTGGTAGCAAAGTTACTTTAAAATGGGAACACTCGGCCAATGGAAGGACTCACAGTTTTATTATTGATAGCATCAGCAGAACAAAGAGTTCCAGCCAGGTAGTGCTAGAGTGGGATGGAGAACCCATAGGCTCTGCATCTAATGGTTCGGAATCCATAGAAATTCCACCGCTTGGAGATTTTACAGTAATGAACATGCGTCTTACACAACAACCTGAGCAATACATTACACTTTACTTTTCAGATCCGCTGGCTGATAATCAAGAGCTGAAAGGGCTTATTTACCTGAAATCAGGTACCAACCTGCGGTTTGTCATCAATGACAATTCTGTAAAAGCTTATCCTGCTGAGCGAATGACAGCACAAACTGAAGTGGTGGTGACTAAAGGTGTACGCAACTCAATGGGTTATCAGATGAAGGAGGCCTTTACGCAAACAGTGAAGTTCTCTAATATCAAACCAAGTGTTGAGTTAATTGGTGATGGAGTGATCTTACCAAGTACAGATGGGCTGATTTTTCCATTCAAAGCTGTCAATCTCAATGGAGTTAATGTAAGAGTAATCAAAATTTTTGAGGATAATATTGGTCAATTCTTACAGATAAACCAGCTCGATGGTCAAAGAGAGTTGAAGCGTGTCGGCCGACTCATTTATAAAGATGAAGTGCCTTTTATCGGATCTGTGGACTTTGGTAGCTGGAACTCGTTTGCATTAGACCTTTCTACTCTTATTCAGGTGGAGCCGGGGGCTATTTATCGCGTCATTTTAGATTTTGATAAAAAGCACTCGCTATTCCCGTGTAGCGATTCAGATGATGAGCAGGAGGAGGAAGGTGAAGTAAACTTCTTGCTTGAAGACCCTGAAATGTTGAGCTATGATGATAATGCCCGTGGGTATTATAATGACTATTACTACAATTATAATGATAGCTACCGATGGGATGAGCGAGACAACCCATGTAGACCATCCTATTTCTTACGTAACAGACATCGTGTGTCGCGCAATGTATTGGCCTCTGATTTAGGCATAATAGTAAAAGGAGGAGATAGCAAAGAATTACTGGTAGCAGTCACCGACCTCAAATCAACCGATCCTAAACAAGGAGTGACAGTGGAGGTTTTAAACCTGCAAAACCAACTGATCGCCTCGGGTGTGACGGAGAGCAACGGTATGGTGAAAATACCTGTAGATGCGAAGCCTTATTTACTTACAGCCAAAGATGGTAATCAGCGAGGCTACTTGCGCCTCGATGATGGCTCAGCACTTTCACTGAGTATGTTTGATGTAAGCGGAAGTGAAGTCAAAAAAGGACTAAAAGGCTTTATCTATGGTGAAAGAGGTGTTTGGCGTCCTGGCGACTCGCTGTACGTTTCGTTTATGATGGAAGATAAGCTCAAACTTATTCCTGATGATCATCCTATTGTTTTTGAATTATTTACTCCGGAAAATCAGCTTTTCTCACGGCACGTAAAGACCAAATCTGTCAAAGGACTCTACGATTTTAGAACGGCCACCAAGCAGGAATCACCAACGGGTAACTGGCTCGCTAAAGTAAAAGTAGGTGGAGCTTCATTTACCAAAACCTTAAAGATAGAAACGGTAAAACCGAACAGGCTCAAAATTAACATCGATTTTGAAGATAAAATCATCAAATCAGGACAGCCTGCACCTGGAGAGATTGAGGTAAAATGGCTGCACGGAGCTATCGCCAAAAGCTTAAAAACAGATATCGAAGTGACACTCACAGAAGGCAACGCACCTTTTGAGAAATATAAGGACTACCACTTCAACGATCCGATCAAAAGGTTTGAATCAGAGTCAGAGTTTATTTTTGATGGTAATTTAGATGAGCAGGGAAAGGCGCAAATTAAGGCTTCTTTCAATGTATCTGACAACGCACCTGGAGTGTTGGATGCCAATTTTAAGGTGCGTGCCTTTGAGCAGGGTGGTGATTTTAGTGTCGATCGGTTTAGCATGCCATATTCTCCTTACTCTTCCTATGTAGGGGTAAAGATACCTAAAGGCCAGGGTTGGAGAGATGCGCTCTACAGTAACGAATCGAATTTACTGCCTATCGTGACTCTAGATGCGGAAGGCAAACCTGTGAGTAGGCAAAAGCTGAAAGTGGAAATATATAACATCGGTTGGCGCTGGTGGTGGCAGCGTGGTGATCAGGAAGACCTGTCACAATATATAAGAAGTCGTAGCAGCAATTTGCTGAAAACCGATTACGTAAGTACCGGAGCCGATGGCAAGGCCATGTATGACTTCAACCTGGATCAAAGATCCTGGGGCAGAAAGATCATTAGAATCACTGATCCCGTTTCGGGCCACAGCACAGGTAAGATTTTCTATACTTCATATAGAGGCTGGTGGAGTTCCGGGCAGGAAGGGCCGGGAGGGGCTGAAATGTTGACCTTCAAGACAAACAAAGAGAAGTACGGTATAGGAGAGCAAGTGGAAGTAACACTGCCAGCTGGCGAAACCGGGCGCGCACTAGTCAGCCTCGAGTCGGGCTCAAAAGTGGTTGATGCATTTTGGGTGGAATCCAAAAAAGAGGCTTCAACTTTTACTTTCGAAACGACAACAGAAATGTCACCCAATGTTTTTGTGCATATTTCATACATTCAGCCGCACAATGTGACCTCCAACGACTTGCCTATTCGCATGTATGGTGTGCAGTCTATTGCCGTAGAAAATGCTGAAACACACCTCAACCCTCAAATAAATATGCCTGATGTGCTGGAACCGGAGCAACGCTTTACCGTGGAGGTAAGTGAGCAGGATGGCAAAGGCATGGCCTACACCGTTGCGGTGGTAGATGAAGGATTGCTTGACCTTACGCGTTTTAAGACACCCGATCCGTGGAATTATTTCTTTTCGCGTGAAGCGCTAGGTGTTAAAACCTGGGATATGTACCAGTATGTAGTGGGGGCCATGGCGGGAGAAATGTCTGGTCTGTTGGCCCTCGGTGGTGATGAAGAGCTCCTGGGCAAAGAAGGTGGTAAAAAAGCTAATCGTTTCACGCCAGTGGTAAAATTTGCTGGTCCTTTTTACTTGAATCCGGGTGAAAATGCCAAACATACTTTCACTATGCCCAATTATGTGGGTTCGGTGCGTACCATGGTGGTAGCCGGTGGAGGAGAAGCCTATGGAAAGGCCGAGAAAGCCACACCAGTGAAAAAACCTTTAATGGTACTCACTACACTACCTCGAGTGATTGGTCCGGGTGAAACCGTGAAAGTACCTGTGACGGTATTTGCGATGGATAAGAAAATCAGAAATGTGCGTGCTGAGATTCAGGCCAACGAACTGTTCACCGTGAAGGGAGAAGATACTAAAAACATCAGATTTACAGAAGAAGGAGACCAGGTTGTGTACTTCGAATTAGAAGCAAAAGAAGCAATCGGTGTGGGCATGGTTGAAGTAGTAGTTTCAGGGCATGGCGAGCGTGCCAGCCATGAGGTGGAAATGGATGTAAGACTGGCCAACCCACCGCTCAAAAGATTTACAGATGCAGTGATCGAACCTGGCCAAAACTGGTCGACAGATTATGCCACAATAGGCGTAGAAGGTACCAACAGTGCTACGCTTGAAGTTTCAAGTTTGCCACAGCTAAACCTTGAAAGTCGATTAGACTATCTCATACGCTATCCTCATGGTTGTGTAGAGCAGGTGACTTCATCGGTATTTCCTCAGTTGCATCTTGACAAAGTGCTCGACTTGAGTCAGGATAGAAAAGTACAGATCGAGAATAACATAAGAGCAGCCATCGAAAGGTTAAGAAACTTTCAAAACTCAGATGGAGGACTTTCTTATTGGCCGGGGCATTACAGCAATTATAGCGGCTGGGGTACCAACTATGCGGGTCATTTTATGATAGAAGCCGAAGCTGCTGGATATTCTTTGCCCACAGGCTTTAAGAAAAGTTGGATCCGTTTTCAGACTGCCAGGGCAAATGAATGGGAAAACACTAGAAATTCGGATTACCACTACTGGTACAGAAGCAATCAGAATACTCAAGCCTATAGGTTATATACTTTGGCCCTTGCAGGTAGTCCTGCACTGGGAGCCATGAACCGTATGCGAGAAGTACCAAACCTTACCAATACTGCGCGTTGGAGGCTTGCCGCTGCTTACCAAGTAATAGGTCGTGGTCAGGTGGCCAAACAAGTCATCGGAGGTGCTTCTACTGAAGTTGGCAAGTATAGGGAGCTGGGCTATTCTTACGGAAGTTCCATGAGAGACCGCGCCATGATTTTGGAAGCGCTTGTGCTGATGGATGATAAGAGCACTGCAAAAAAGGTGTTGGACGAACTTGTCGAGGAGATTGGCTCGCGTAGGTGGTTTAGTACACAAACAGTGGCTTACACTTTATTAGGCATCTCCAAGTTTGTAGGAAGTAGAGAAGACGACTCACCGTTTGGCTACGAGTACACTATCAATGGCGAAAGGTCAAAAACGGCTAATCCAGATAAGCCGGTAGTGCAGCATGCGCTAAACTTTAATTCGGACAAAGTCACCTTGAAAAATACCAGCGGCCAATCCATATTCGTGCGTCTGATCAATGAAGGCACACCGATGACGAGCGACCAGATTGATGAATCCAACGGGTTGCAAATGACGGTAAGGTACGAGGATATGACGGGCAGAACCCTCGATGTCTCCAAATTGGAACAAGGGTCAGATTTCATGGCAGAGGTAACTGTGAAACATCCTGGAGGCATTAAGTACCACTATGAAGAAATGGCGCTTACACAGATATTCCCATCCGGATGGGAAATCAGAAACCTACGCATGGACCTGACCACGGGTATTAGCACCGGTGATGTACCGGAGTATCAGGACATCCGGGACGATCGCGTGTATACGTATTTTGATTTGTATGCTTCGAAAAGTAAAACATTTAGGGTGGTATTGAATGCTGCTTATTTGGGTAAGTTCTACCAGCCAGCGGTACATGCCGGGGCCATGTATGATGATGAGATCAGCGCTTACAAGTCTGGGCAATGGGTGGAAGTAGTGCCGAGTGGGGGAGAGTAAAGCGAAGAGCGCTAAGCGCGTAGAGCTAAGAGCGCAGCGCAAAGCGCAAAGGGTATTAGATATAACCATTGATGCGATCCCTTTGAGGGGTGGCATCAATTCTATGTTTCTGCAGATTTGTCTGACCATTTTGAGTTGAAACCTACTCAGAGTCACTCATAGAGGACTCTGAGGGCGTGGAAATTTTGGTTTTACTCAGGGGTGAGGCAGAGGAAAGAATGATCCCAGTAATCCGTTGAATAACCGCAGACTACAGTTCTTGAATTCATCGCATTACAGATGATTAATAACTTCTACAGGCACACTCATGATGCTCATTGAGATAGGCAATGCTTTCTTTACAGAGCTTTTCTAAAATTGAAATATCTATATCAGCGAGTTTTTTAATATAAATACAGGCTTTCCCCATTTTAAATTTGCCCAAATCTTTCAATAGTTCATCACTCTTAGGTGTTTTGGAATACACATAGAGCGAAAACTGCGCTTTTCGTGGTGAGAAACCTAGCATAGGCGCATCGCCTTCATGACCGCTCGCATATTTGTAGTGATAGCTGCCAAAACCAATAATCGTTGGCCCCCACATCTTAGGTTTAAAGCCAGACCATTGCACCATTAGTTCAGTGAGCCTATGACTGTCGATTTTCTTTTGCTCATTGTCAACGTATGAATCAATAAATTCAGTTACATCGACTTCAGTTTCAGTGGTTTTATTCTTTGCCATGGGATATTAATTTAATTTCGTTGGCCAGTTAAACATATAAGTAAATGCATCATGCACTATACTCAGAAATAACGAACCCCAATATATTCAAATTATATATTCTTTACCTGTGGATTGACACTTAAAGATGGCTTCGCTGGCGCTCGCAATAACCAGTTCTTTTCTGGACATTGCGAGGGAGGCACGACTGCGGCAATCTATTGAAAAATTGCTAATACTCCCATTGCTTGACCATACCTTCAATCTTCCATGTTGTATCTTTACGTGCTAAGATTATTCCGGCTCCTTCTTCGTACCCATGATCATAATAGTTGTATTGAAGGTATGCAACCGTTGAATCTAAATTATACAATGGAACATAAAAATTAATCCATATAGACGAAGATTCATTTATCAATCGGAGGTCAATTTTATCTTCAATTTGATTCAAGCTAAGCGATGCTGAAATTTCATTTGAGTTGAGAATTTGCTCCTTCAAAAATTCAATTTCCTGATCACTTTCAAAGTAATCTTTTGCAGTAATTGAGCGAGCAATGTTAATTTCGTTTAAATAACTTAATTGGCCAGGTGGAGGTGCTTCAAGTCCATTAATAAATTCAGGTTCGTAATACTCATAGCTACTAAATTCAGGGATGATATATGTTGAATCATCATAAATAAAGTCATCTGAATTAATAAAGTCAGCAATTAAATCAATCAAGGCAGTATTCGTTGTTTTTGATTGTTCAATATTAGTACAGCCTGCCATAAATACAGTAAGGATTATGGTTAGCTTTATTATTGAAACTAGTTCTTTCATAAATTTCTGACAGCTTTAACTTTTATTCAATTTCTTTAGTTCATTAAAATAGTACTCCTCCTTTTCCTTCCATTCTGTATGTGTTTGACTCTGATGTTCGCCATCCGAATTTATCCAGCGGATCATCTTGTCATTATAAAAGTAATAGCGGTGCTCTAACTTCTTGGTTTTATCGGGGTCGTAGCTCTCTTTGAAACCCAATTCCTGAGCTTTTAATGAGTCAATATAATAAGGCATATTATAATTGAACTCCTGATCAAAGACGAATAACAACTGACCCTCATCAATATAAAATTCCCTGTAGAGTTTACCCGTTTCTCCTAAATACTCAATTCTAATTTTGACTAATGCCCCTTCATTAAAGTATTTATTGACTATGGCACCATCAGTTGTGGCTTCATATGTGGTGGTGGAGTTAACCTCAAATTGTTCAAGATTGGCTTCAACGTAATCAAAGTGCTCCCTTATAACCTTGATTTCATTTTCTTGTGCGGCTAATTCTACCTTAAAGGCAAGAAGAAAGAGAATGATTAGAGCACGTTTTAAAATCATATATGAGAAGTAGCGAAAGACCCGAAGGGTATTGCGTATGGATTTTATTGGCACAAGTTACTTTATTTTATAAATCGTATTTCCCTTTTTACTTATTCTCGTTATGACAACATTTTTCGATAACAATCTTCTAAGGCTTTCCCTTATTTCTTGTGTCCCATAATTTTTTAGGCTTTCAAAACCACTTTGTAAAGCTCCCCATTTTTTAATTTTTAAGGCTGAAAAGGCCCATTGGCTATATTGTTCTAAGAATTTAGTTACTAACATGTCTAAATCATTATCTCTTTCCAGATCATCATTTTCTTTTGGTAGGTTTCTTTTTAATTCGTCAATCTGTTGTTGTAAGTCAGCAAGTTCCTTGGAGTTGCCACGTGCCTGAGTTTTGACTACATTTTCAAGTTCTATCATTCCAATTTTCTTAATTCTGAAACCCATTTTGTCCCACGGCAAATTGATTACAATTAAAATAACTATTAGAATAATTAGTATCGTTGGTAGCCCAAATTTTTCAGGGTCTATATAATCTGGGTTACAGAAAATAAGGTATATATAAACTCCAAGGATCAAAGCTATCAGGAGACTTGTCGGAATTGTAATCTTCCATCGAATTGCACTTGGCAACTCGAAGCTTAAATTTTTGTCAAATTCTTCTTCTGGTTTGTCTATATTGTCTTGGTTTGTCATAGTGTATTTCAATTGTGTATAGGTATGACTAGTTTTTCTTTTTCCAAGCCACAATTTTATTACCAGTTTTACTCATTACTGGTTCAATTAATTCTTTATCTCTTAGGTCGTAGAAATGCCTTTTCATTACATTTTCAGACTTTACTCCAGTAATTTCTCTTGCCTGTCTATTTTTAATTTTTTCATTCCCCTCTAAATATTCCATGATTCTTTCTTCAGGCGAGGCTAATGAAGTATGAGCGATAATTACTTTAATATAATTTCCATCTTCAACTATTTTGGGTGGCTCAAGTCGAAACTCTTCCATTTTTTGAAAAGCCGTGTTTAAGCCTTCTCCCATATCCTTGTTGGCTGGGTTTTTATATTTATTCAAAACTCGTACAAGCTTTGAGTTTCTGGAAAATCGAGCATCAAGAATATTATCTATGGTAACATAACCTGGAAGTTTTCCGGGGCTTTTTATCTCGATTCTGTTATTAAATATTAACACTTGAATATCGTCTGAAATAGAGTAATCCCTATGAATTACTGCGTTTACCAAAATTTCCCAAATAGTTTCAGGAGGGTATTTTACTTTTTCTAAACCCTTTGTTCCCATTATTTGAACAGACTCCATGATGTCAGTTATAATTTTAGCTGCATGTTTTATCTGCTCGTTCAAGCACCCCTCAACTGAATACTGATCTTTTAGGTGAGTACGTTCAGGTATTTCTTCTGACGTCTCGTACCTGTTTATCTTTATTCCGCATCTTTTAGGCAATAAAGGAATTGGATTATCACTAAATAATAAAATTCCTGCAGTTCGAGGGTCATAAGATTTTCTGTCTACTAAATTCTGATTAACAGTGAAGTCAATT
This sequence comes from Fulvivirga sp., assembly GCA_965227525.1. GTDB lineage: Bacteria > Bacteroidota > Bacteroidia > Cytophagales > Cyclobacteriaceae > Fulvivirga. The sequence continues at coordinate 2,405,617 of OZ245762.1, forward strand.
GGATCAGATTTAGGTGAATAGTCTGCAAGAAATTTTACTATCTCCTGTGATTCAAAAATATCTTCGGCAATAGCTGAGTTGACTACTGTGTCTTCGTATGACGATTCACCTTTTGCATATGATAACGCTTGTATTTGAGCGGGATCTTTTAATGGCAAAGATTGAGCCGATTTCCTTACATAAACAGTGTTATTAGCAGTTTTATGGACAGATTCACTTTTTTCAATTGTAATTCTCAGAGAAAATTTACCATTTTCATCTTTTAGGAATTCATAGCTATGAGGTATTGTTGGGGACAACTGAGTTAAATTTTGAAATACAAAGTTGAATGATTCGATATCTTGAATTCCTTGCCAGCGCTTTAAAGGGTCAGTCTCTTCTTTCTTGTCTTTTATACCTATAATAAATTCCCCACCATCAGCGTTAGCAAAAGCAACAGCTATTTTTTGAATCTTATCTCCTTTGATTTCAAAAGCTTTATTATCATAGAAATGACTTTCATCTCTTTTTGATAATTCTACAATTTCATTAGTAGAGACAATTCTTTCTTTCATATCCTTTAAATTGATGTAAACAACTGTATAAACTACATACCCACTATGCATCGTACTACTTCACCCTAATATATACAATTAATCCTCCTTTTAATAATATTATTTTATAAGTGGTTATCTCTGCATAAACCTTAATTTTGGTGGCTTGCAACTACCTAAAACCATAAAAAAGAAACATTACCTGGTGCTACTGTTGGTGCCTGCGTTGGTATGGTTTTACTTCTGTCTGCCGGAGCCGTTGTTTCAAACGCCATACAGTACGGTGCTGCTCGATGTGGAGGACAGGCTGCTCGGGGCCATGGTGGCGCAGGATGAGCAGTGGCGCTTTCCTAAAGCTGATAGTGTGCCCGTTAAGTTTGAGCAGAGTATCCTCCATTTTGAGGACAGACACTTTTATTACCATCCCGGGGTGAACCCAGTGTCTATGGTGAAGGCGCTCGTGCAAAATGTGCAGGCCGGCAAGGTGGTAAGAGGTGGGAGCACGCTGTCTATGCAGGTGATCAGGTTGTCTCGGCAGGGCCAACCGCGCACGTACCTGGAGAAGTTGTATGAGTGTGTGCTGGCACTCAGGTTGGAGTTGCGGTATTCCAAAGCAGAGATCTTGCAATTATATGCAGCGCAAGCGCCTTTTGGTGGCAACGTGGTAGGGCTAGAGGCTGCCTCGTGGCGCTATTTCAATCGCCCGCCCCACAAGCTTTCCTGGGGTGAAGCAAGCACGCTGGCCGTGTTGCCCAATGCACCGTCACTGATCTTTCCGGGTAAAAACCATGAGCTTCTCAAGGCCAAAAGAGATCGGCTGCTCGATAAGTTGCAGGAGTATGACATCATAGATGAGACAACCGCCACACTGGCCAAAGCAGAGCCTTTACCGGGCCGCCCCTATGAGTTGCCCCAAACGGCATCCCATGCGTTGGCTTACTTTCATGCCCAACATCCGACTGGCATCCGAGCCAAAACTACGCTCATTGAGTCAATGCAACAACAGGCTGCCGCAGTGGTGCAAAGTCATTATCAGCGACTCAGGCAAAATGAAATCTACAATGCCGCTGCATTGGTGGTAGATACCAAGAGCGGTGAGGTAAAGGCTTATGTGGGCAATACACAAGACCCGCTGTTTCGTAATGAAAACTCGGTAGACATTATCCAGGCGGTGCGCAGCTCTGGGAGCACGCTCAAACCGTTTTTATATGCCCATATGCAGGAAAAAGGGCAGTTATTACCCAAATCTTTACTGCCTGACATTCCTACGTACATTTCTGGCTATGCACCCAAAAACTTCGATGAGTCTTTTGATGGGGCTGTCGCTGCAGATGAGGCGTTGGCGCGATCGCTCAACGTGCCTGCGGTACGTATGCTGCAAGACTATGGGGTAGAGATTTTCCATTACGATTTACAGGCTATGGGTTTTGGCTCTATCAACCGTAGTGCGGGCAACTACGGCTTGTCGCTTATTCTGGGTGGGGCCGAGGTCAGGCTTTGGGATTTGGTAAGAAACTATCGTAAAATGGCCTTAAGTGTATTACAGCATCATGAAAAGGATTTTCCGTTGCAGGATATCCATTTGGCCCAACAGTCAGGAAAGCCGGTCAAGTCACTGCCCACCACGGCCGGGGCCAGTTGGCTAACGTTGGAAGCCCTCAAAAACATGGATCGCCCCATAGAAGGCAACGATTGGCGCCAGTTCAATGCCTCAAAAACCATTGCCTGGAAGACGGGCACCAGCTTTGGACATAAAGATGCCTGGGCCATTGGCGTTACACCCGATTATGTGGTAGGTGTGTGGGTAGGCAATGCCGATGGCGAGGGAAGGCCGGGTCTCACAGGAGTTTCTACAGCTGCTCCCGTCATGTTTGATATTTTTAGAAAGCTGGATGGCAGCCAGTGGTTTGACAAACCCGAATCGGATGTGCAGTCGCTACAGGTATGTGCAAGCTCGGGCTACAAAGCCTCAACCATTTGTCCTGAAACGATAGCGGCTGACGTAACATTGGCGGCTGATCAAACCCGTACCTGTCCGTATCATGAGTGGGTGTACTTAGATGCTGAGGCCAACTTTCGTGTAAACGCAGACTGCTATGCAGTCACCAGCATGGTGAAGCAGCCCTGGTTTGTGCTACCGCCCGTGATGGAGTGGTATTATACATCTACAGATCCGTATTACAAGAAGCTACCAGAATACGCGCCAGGATGTCGACCTGAAAGTACCATAAATTTCGACTTGGTGTACCCACAGCCCAATGCCCGGGTATTTGTGCCGAGGGGTTTCTCAGGAGAAAAAGAGTACCTTGTATTTGAAGCCACGCATCGACTAACATCAGGTACGTTACACTGGCACCTGAATGACAAGTACCTGCAAAGCACCACAGGTACGCATCAAATTGAGTTGCAGCCAGTGGCTGGTGTGCATCGGTTAACGGTGGTTTCGAGCACAGGAGAGACCATCACACGTAAGTTTGAAGTAATAAACCGCTAAAGTGTCGACCATTTTACAAGTTTTTACTTTAACTTATTAATTATTGAAGTTACCTTTGCATCTTGGTAAGATGTATGCGAATACCGTCATTTTTTCGTTTCTTTAACCAACAGACGTTGATTCGGATCTCTATTTCATGAAGAACGCACATTATTTAGTAGTTGGCTTACTATTATTCCTCGCGATGCAGGCATGCACGGAGCGGATGATATGCCCTGCCTATCAAAGTGCATTCATACACGATAAAGACGCCTTAGATCGTCATTTCAGCTACTTTAAAGAAGACTCCACGCCTAAGGTAATGGCCACGGCCAGTAAAGACCGTTTTCTTATTATTGAACCTACAGCTTATCGTAAAAAATTACGTCAGCTACAGACAATACCCATGCAAGATGTGTACCCTCAGGAGGATGACTCTCTTGCTTTTGATGATAAGATTGAATTGGCCGAAAGAGATTATGGGTATGATTCTACAGCGGTGATAAGTGAAGATACCGTGGCCACAGCGGCTGATAGCATCTATATGATCTCACTTAAGAAAGAAAATTTCAATGTAGATCAGGAGTTGTACCTATGGTATTTGAAAGATTTCCTTGTTTACCCTGATGTAAGGCTACAATTAGAAGAAAATGCTGAAGCTGTTGCTAAAGAAGAAAAGAAGAAAAAAGGTATCTCTGGTTTCTTTAAAAGGCTTTTTGGAGGCAAGAAAAACAAGTCAGACACTACTGGTGTAGAAACTTCAGCGAGCGAATTGGATGGTGAAGAAGCGCCTCAGAAAAAAGGCATATTCGGCTTCCTAAAAAAAGGTAAGAAAGACAAACAGGCAGAAGAGCCGGATAATAATGAAGAGGCTACTGAGGAGGAGGAATCTGAAGAAGAGGACGACTTCTAACAAAGCGCATAGTGCAAAGCGCATTGCTGTTGGCAGCTAGTTATTAGCGTAATCTGTGAGCTGTAAGTTTCAAGCGGTAAGCTATTTGCTTTAAGTGAATCGACTTCTGACTTCCAACTTCTGACTTCCGTCTACCTTCTTCGCTCTCCGCTCTAAGCCCATCGCCATTCCTTACGTCCACAAATCACCAGCAACCAGCTAACCAGCGACCAGTACCCAACGCTCACCCTAAAATCCCTGAAGGGACCCGCCCTCTTTGCTCTCCGCTCTCTGCGCTCTGCGCTAAAAACATTTCCGCATCAACTTCCTATCTACTTCATTTTCATTAAAACCTAGCTCAAGTGCTTTTCTGAGATCTGCACATGCTTTTTTCTTTTTCTTAAGGTCCAGTAGTGTAAGTGCCCGGATGTAGTAGCCCAGGTTATACTTGCTCAATACGCCTAACCCCTGACTGAGGTCTGCCAAAGCCAGCTCGGATTGACCGTTGAGATAATAGCTGTACCCACGGTTGATTAAGGTATAAGGTTCTTCGTTTGATTCCAGCGCCAGGGTGAAATCATCAATGGCATCTTCAAATCGCTCTAAATAGAAATGTGTAAGGCCTCGGTTGCGCAGTGCTTCATTATTGGCCGGATCAAGAGCAATTACTTTATTCCAGTCTTTCAAAGCGCTTTTAAATTCGGCCTGGTTGGTATAAAGCAGTGCTCGCCTGAAGTAAGGCTCCACTTTGTTTGAGTCACGCTTGATGAACTCCGTCAGATTCAATATTGCAGGATAGGTGTCTGATTGGGAAGTGTAAATCTGAGCCAGATATAGATAAGGGTAGGGTAGATCGGCATTGTGTTGGGTAGTTTTTCTATAATAATAAATGGCGCTATCGTATTGTCGAGCGGCATTGTAGGCATTGGCCAAATTGTAATAAGTCTTATAATTAGAGCTATCAATTAAAATGGCCTTTTGCATGGACTCAACCCCTTTTTCAAACTGATTATTATTGAAATGTACCAGACCAAGATCAATGTAATGAGCACTGCTTTTATTAAGACTTATTGCTTTTTTATAAGCCACGATTGCCTCGTCTGGCTGCTCCTGCCGCACACGGTTCAAACCTAATAAGTGATATAAATTAGAAAGGTCTCGCTTATACCTGTTATTTAAGTCATTGTGCATTGACTTACGTTGTGCGGAAGGGTTTTGAAGTAGCTCACTTTCATTTATATCCAGCCTGGCTTCAATAATATCCATCGCAAGGAAGATGTATTGCACTGACTTGCTATAAGCTTTTTGCGCAAATGTGATTTCGGCCAATCGAGAAATGGCCGCATAGCTTTGTGGGTAAGTTTTTAATACTTCCTGAAATTGATCAATTGCCAATGCCGTATCTCCTTCAGCCAGCGTGCGTTCAGCTTTTACCAACATATCCAAAGACTCTCTTTGCTGCGCAACGAGGCTCAAAGGGAAAAGGAGTAATAAGGTCGAAATCAGCCTCACCATCTAATCAAACAATGAGTAGTTGCCAAACTGATCTGCAGGTGCAAATGGCGCAATGAGAGATGGGTCATCATTATTTATATCACCAAAACGAGGAGAAACCGTATATGACCCCATTTTATCACTGGGATAGGGTTTTAATAGCTCAAGCAATGCATTTTCGTCTGTTGTCTGACTTAGCCATACCTCTTCCTGAGCTTTTTCAAATATTACTGGCATGCGATCGCTCATTTCGCCCACTATGTCATTGGGCTGGGTTGTAATGATTTTGAATGTATGTAGCTCGTTTCCTTCGTTATCTTCAAATTCTTCCCAGATTGCCGGGAATGATTTAATTGCATTTTCTCCAAAAATAAACCGATGAGGAATTTTGCCTTTTTTTGAGACCTTCTTCCAATCGTAAAACCCATCGGCAGGTACAATACACCGTGCCGCACTTAGCAATCTTTTAGTTGATGCTTTTTGGTGAATAGTTTCTGCCTCTGCATATAAAAGTTTGGTAGATACGGCTCTATTTTTTGTAAAATCTGGAATTTGCCCCCAGTAGAAAAAAGAAAGCCCCTTACTTTGTTGGGTAATGACAGGCAAAATCTGGGTGGGCGCGGCATTGTATCTGGGCTTATACGACTCGGGTATTTCCACCGAAAATCGCTCGTTCATCTTTTCAATATTGGCCGTAATTGTATACCGATCTCCCATAGTTTACTAAACTACAAAATAATGACTATTCTCCACGCTGAACGAAATCTAACGCACGAGATTCCGACCAGTATGTGTTGTTGTGACCAAATTGTGTGAAACCAACATGTCCACCATGTGATGGCATTTCAAATTTGACAAAATCATGGTTTTGAAGTTCCTCAACCGGGTAGCACTCTTTAGATAGAAAAGGATCGTTTGCTGCATTAATGATCAGTGTAGGCGTTTCAATACTTCCCAGAAAGTTGATCGAACTGCAAGATTCGTAGTAATGAATGGCGTTTGCGAAACCATGAAGCGGGGCCGTATAGGCATCATCAAATTCCATTAAAGTATTTATAGAAGAGATGCCATTTAACTTTATCTTTTCCGGCATCAACTCTGCTTTCTTCCTGATTTTTGCTTTTAAGTTCTTTAAAAACCTCCTGGAATATAGAAAGTTAGATGCTTCAGAAATTTTAATGCAGCTTGTATGCAGATTAAGCGGCACAGAAATAGCAACCCCTCGATTGATTACTGGCCGCTTTTTTTCTCCAATATATTTCAATGTGAGGTTGCCTCCCAGACTAAATCCTACGAGATTTATCTCACCGTAGTTCTGCTTTGATGCATGCTCCACAACAGTTTCCAGATCTTCGGTAGCCCCACTGTGATAAAATCGAGGGAGTTTGTTCATTTCTTCACTGCATCCTCTAAAATTCCATGTGAGCACATCAAATCCGTTTTCACTAAATACTTTAGCCATGCCCTTCATATATGGTCTGTCAGCGCTGCCTTCAAGGCCATGAGAAATTATTACCAGTTTGCTATTTCCTTTTTTAACCCAATCCAAATCAAGAAAATCTCCATCAGGGGTATCTATTCGCTCACGTTCATAGGTAATGTCTTTGACGGTTCGGAAAAGCGCTGGAAAAATGGTTTCGAGATGTGAAGAAAAAAGTAGTTTTGGGCGATTGTAATTCATTTATCCATGCGTATATTTTTCCTTTCTTACCTAATCATTTATGCCTCAACAATCGTGGGGCAAACATTACCAGATGAGCTTGCTCCACCAAATGGTATAAAGATTAAAGATAATCTATATATCGATAAAACAGAGATCGCTAATATACATTGGTTGGAGTTTATGCACTACCTTAATCTTGATTCATCCAAAGCTGTTTATGAGGCCATGCTCCCTGATACTACTGTATGGGCAGCTGTTTCTGGTCTTGATTCTGTCTGGGGAGGAAGTCATTATTTTCGATTTCCGAAAAGTAGATATAAACCTCTTGTAGGTGTTACACGAGAACAGGCTATAAAATACAATGAGTGGAGAAGCCATGCAGTGAATATTTTGTTTAATGAAAAACACAGAGATATACTCATAGAGAATTCGATTGACAGCATCATTTACGAGTTTAGATTACCTACGGCTAAAGAATGGGAAATGGCTGCTTATGGGTCTTTATCACCCACATCTTTTGGCATGCACGATAGGCCTTTAGAGAAGCGGGACCTAATTTTAAATCAGCTTGATAACTTAGGAGTAAAGTCAATATTAGGAGATACGGTAAACCTTCGAACACTTAGAAGAAAATTAAAAAAGTATACCCAAACAGAACGGCTGGCTTTGCAAGTTTTGCCAGATTCAATTCCTTATTTTGTAACAGTCCGAGACCTTATTCCCATACTCATACATAATGGCCCAACCAATTATTTGGGATTAAGCCATGTGGTTGGAAATGTAGCCGAAATGACTACTGAACCAAATAGAGTAAAAGGCGGTAGTTGGTTGAATAAAATTGATGACATAAATCTGGATAAAGGCCGATACTGGGATGAAAAGCCCAATGTTTGGGTGGGTTTTAGAAGTATTTGTGATGTGACTATTGTAGGTGTAAAAAAGGCTGAGTAAAAAATAATTATACTTTACCTCTAAATTCCTACCGTTTATCTTTTTAACAATTTATTTATCACGATCGAGCAACGGTTGGTTTATTATTGCGTCTTGTTAAAGAACGTCAACTAAATACTTGATAAATAATATTTACCAACTGTAATGAAGCGAAATATATTATTGGGAATATTCATTCCATTATTCCTTGTTTTTAGTGAACCACTGAAAGCGCAAGAGAAACACACCATTAACGGCTATATCAAAGATGCTGAAAATGGCGAAGAGCTCATTGGTGTAACTGTATATGTACAGGAGTTATCCAGTGGAACGGTAACTAATGTATATGGATTTTATGCCTTGAGTTTACCTAAGGGAAGATATAGTATTTCATTTAGCTCGATTGGTTATCAGACCCATACACAACAGCTGGACTTAAACAAAGATCTTGAGCTCAACATAGAATTGTCTCCTGCGGTTACCCAAATGGATGAAGTGGTGGTGACAGGAGAGGCTGAAGATGCCAATGTTTCTGACATTAATATGAGCCAGAATGAGCTTGACATACAGCAAGTGAAAAAATTACCTGCACTTTTTGGTGAACCTGATATTATAAAGACCATACAAATGCTGCCAGGAGTGATTTCAGCCGGAGAGGGCACTTCAAGCTTTTTTGTAAGGGGAGGGAGTGCAGATCAGAATTTAATTCTAATTGATGAGGCACCTGTGTATGACCCTTCACATCTCTTCGGTTTGTTTTCAGTGTTCAATTCGGATGTAATAAAGGATAGCAAACTTTATAAAGGAGGCATACCTCCAAACTATGGAGGGCGATTATCTTCGATACTTGATGTACGTACTAAAGATGGCAATAATAAAAATCTCAGCGGATCTGCAGGGGTGGGTTTGCTGGCGAGTAAGCTCATGGTTGAGGGGCCAATCAAAAGGGATAAAAGTTCATTTATTGTATCAGGGAGAAGATCTTATGTCGATCTTTTTCTTAAAGCAGCGGGTGAGAAAAATTCCGTCCACTTTTATGATGTAAATGCCAAGGGCAGCTGGAAACATAATAACAATAATCGGTTTTTTGCGGCTGTCTACCTGGGTAGAGATGTCTTTGAGTTTGAAGATGTCTTTGGCTTTGATTGGGGCAATGCCACGGCAACTTTTAGATGGAACCATCTGTTTAACGACCGGCTGTTTTCTAACACCTCTGTAATTGCCAGCAATTTTGATTATGAAATGAAACTGGACGACAATGTGCAAGGCTTTAGTTGGGTAAGTAATTTGCAGGAACTAAGTATTAAAGAAGATCTCAACTATTTTATAAGCCCATCGAGTGTGATAGATTTTGGTTACCATGTAACCTATCGCAGATTTGCCCCCGGCAAGCTGTCACCTACCTCTGACAATTCCATTTTCGAAGAACTGAAGATTCAAAATCAATATGCTTTAGATCATGCATTGTATGCCAACCATGAGTATAAGGCCACTGAGCGTTTGTCCTTCAGCTATGGTGCAAGGCTTTCGATTTTCCAGAGTATAGGTGAGCAGGATGTGTATTTGTACACCGATCCTCAGGATAATGTGAACATTGAACGTACCGATACACTTTCTTTTGACTCATTCGAAAATATAAAAACCTATGTGAATATAGAACCCAGGCTGTCTATGCGCTACATGCTCAATGCTTCATCCTCTCTAAAAGCTTCTTACAATCGAATGGTGCAAAATACACATTTGATTTCCAGCGGAACGGTACCTATTCCTTTTAATACATGGAACCCCAGTGATTATTACCTGGAGCCACAGATCGCAGACCAATGGGCGGTGGGATATTTCAAAAACCTGAAAGACAACATCTTTGAGATATCAGCTGAGGCGTACTACAAAGACATCGATAATGTAACAGATTTTGCAGATAATGCGCAGGTTTTCTTCAACAGAGATTTACCCACAGAGTATCGGCAGGGAGATTCATGGTCTTATGGTTTAGAATTGATGGCACAGAAAAAGACTGGTGATTTTACTGGTTTCTTAAGTTACACATGGTCCAAGACCGAGAGAAATATTCCTGATGTAAATCAAGATGAAACCTTTTTTGCAAACTATGACAGGCGTAATTCTTTAAATATGGTGGCTACCTACGAGCTAAATGACAGGTGGACGTTTGGAGCCAATTTTACTTACACAACCGGAAGACCAATAACGATTCCTTCGGCAAGGTACAGCTATGAAGGCTACCAGGTAGATTTAATAACAGAAAGAAATGGATATCGGCTACCAGACTATCATCGGATGGATGTATCGGCCACGTTAACACCACGTAAAAATGCAAACCGTAAAATGAAAAGCAGTTGGATTTTTTCCATTTACAACGTTTACAATAGAAGTAATGCCTTCTCAATTTATACCAGGGTGAAACAAGATGAGGATGGTAATGTTGTTGGCAATGGCACAGAAAAAGAGGCTCGCATGATTTATCTTTTTCCAATACTACCTTCAGTTACTTACTCCATAAAATTTTAGAAAATGAAAAGCATAAATAAATATTTCCTTTTAATGCTAACAGCGCTTGTTGCGTGTGAAGAAACGATTGAATTAGATCCCGGTCAGGTGGAATCTCTGGTGGTCATTGAAGGCTTAATTACTGATCAGGAGAAATACCATTACATACGCGTAACAGAAACCGTTGATTTCTACTCAACAGATAAGCCGACACCTATAACTTCAGCATCTGTAGTGGTCACTGACGATAGTGGGAATTCCTACCTATTTGAGCATAACCAAAGTGGGCAGCCGGAATTTGACGGCTATTATTTCCCTGAAGTTCCGTTTGCCGGGGTGATTGACAGGAGCTATAACATGGAAGTAGAGCATGATGGAGAAACTTACACAGCCAGCGACCAATTGTATAGGGTTACTGCCATAGACTCGTTGGAGGTGATCATCAATGAAGATGAGTTTGAGGATCCTGATGACCCTAATTACTTTTATGAAGTGCTTTTCTATGCTCAAGAGCCACAGGAAACGGAAGACTATTATCTGTTTAAGTTTTATAGAAACGATTCACTTATACTAGATGATGAAACCGATATTTATTTTTCGGATGATGAAGTTTTGGCAGAAAGCATCAATGGTATTCCAACTGCCGGTTTCTATACAAAAGGAGATACGGCAATGGTTGAAATGTATAGTATCAGCAAGCAGGCATTTATTTATTACAATGACCTAATCAATTTGCTGAAAAGTGATGGAGGAATGTTCGGTTCGCCACCAGTAAACCCAAGAAACAATATCTCTAATGGAGCGATGGGATACTTCCAAACCAGCGCAATGGTAAGTGACACAGCTTATATCGAATAATTTTTTTGATTTTTAACTGAACAATTAGTTCACTTGTGCGTCTTGCTTTTGTGTAAGACATTATTGGCTATGAATTATAAAATTTTATTGAGTCTTGTACTCTTGTCTTTTCTCAATATTTCTGCGTTTTGCCAGGAAAAATATACACTCAATGGTTACATGAAAGATGCCAATAATGGCGAAGCGTTGATTGGTGCCACATTACTAATTAATGAATTAAGCACGGGTACTTCTACCAATGTATATGGTTTCTATTCAATCACCTTACCTGCTGGTGAATATACCGTAGAGTACAGGTATATTGGGTATGAAACGCAAATAAAAGAGATACAGCTTGAGAGTAATCAGAAACTTGATGTTGAGCTGAGCACTGAAAGTCAGCAGTTGCAGGAGGTCGTGATCAATGCTGAAGCTGAAGACGCCAATATATCAGACATTCAAATGAGTGCTGAAAAGCTCGATATGAAAACGATCGAGAAGATTCCTGCTTTTTTAGGTGAGGTTGATGTGATCAAAAGTATTCAGTTGCTGCCGGGTGTAAGTTCTGTAGGGGAGGGTTCCTCAGGCTTCAATGTGAGAGGTGGAGGTGTGGGTCAAAACCTTGTCTTGCTAGACGATGCTCCTGTGTACAACTCATCTCATTTATTCGGGTTCTTTTCTGTATTCAATCCTGATGCAGTGAAAGATGTGAACCTGATAAAAGGTGCCATTCCTGCAAATTACGGAGGTCGGATTTCCTCTATTTTGGATGTGAGAATGAAGGAAGGGAATATGAAAAAGAAAGAAATTTCTGGTGGTATAGGTACTGTATTTTCGAGGTTGGCTGTGCAGGGTCCTATTAAAAAAGATAAAGCTTCTTTTATTGTGGCCGGGCGAAGGTCTTACATTGACATCCTGGCAAAACCCTTCATAGATAATGATGCCACGCTGTATTTCTATGATCTTACTACCAAAGTGAATTATAAGCTCAATGAGAATAATCGTTTTTTCCTTTCAGGTTACTTTGGGCGAGATGTCTTTAAATTTGATGAACGACAGGGCTTTGACTGGGGTAATGTAACGGGCACACTAAGGTGGAATCATTTATTTAATGATCGGTTATTTTCCAATTTCGCTTTTATCGTAAGTAGCTTCGATTATGGATTTAGTTTCGGTGAAAATGACCGGGATAAATTCGATTGGTCTTCAAGAATACTAACCTACACTTTCAAACCATATTTCAATTACTTCCTCAATACCAATAATGAATTGCTTATCGGTGGGGAGGCGACTTACTATGATTTTAAGCCTGCTGAGGCAATTGGTGTCTCGGATGGTGTAACTCAAGACATAAGTCTTAATGAAAAATTTGGTTTAGAAAGTGCGGTCTACATAGATAATACACAAAAATTAAATGACCGGCTGACTGTCAGGTATGGTCTTCGTTTTTCGGCTTTTCAAAACTATGGACCTGGTAATAAATACGAATTTGATTTAGTAGAGCCTGGCCGTAGAAAAGAATTGGTGAGTGCAGTAGCTGTGGGCAGCGGGGAAGAAATTGCCACCTACACTAACCTTGAACCCAGGGCCTCATTGAGATACCAATTTAACCGTAGTTCAATTAAAGCAAGTTACACACGTACTACGCAATATATACATCTGGTTTCCAACACAGCGGCTTCCACTCCTATCGATCTTTGGACACCATCTACCAACAACATCAAGCCACAGATTGGTGATCAATATACGTTAGGTTATTTCAAGAATTTCGGAAAAGGAAATGACTATGAAGCGAGTGTGGAAGGCTACTACAGAGAAACAAAAAATCAGGTCGACTACGTGAAGGGTGCCGATATATTCATTAATGAATTTTTAGAAGGAGACTTACTCAATGGCATTGGCCGAGCTTATGGACTTGAGTTCAGTCTAAAGAAAAACGTTGGCAAGATCAATGGTTGGGTGAGCTATACCATAGGTAAGTCTGAGCTGAAAACCGCTGGAATCAACAAAGGCGATTGGTACAGTGCCAGGTTTGATCAGACACATAACCTGAAAGTCTTTGGAGAGATGAAGTTAAGTCCGCGAACGACCTTTTCAGCGAACTTCACATACATTACAGGGGCGCCTATTACTGCGCCAACTTCAAGATTTGAAGTGCAAGGCATGGTAATTCCCTACAATTATTATGACAGTAGAAATAACTTTAGGATACCAGCCTCACACCGTCTGGATTTAGCGCTAAAGTGGGACCCGACTAAACCCTCTAAGCGAGACAAGAAAAAGAATGATGACTATATAGTTTTCTCAATATATAATGTTTACGGCAACAAAAACCCATTTTCATTATTCTTTGCGCAACAAGATGGAAGAGCTACAGTTGGGGAAGCCATAGATACTTTTGCTTATCAGTTCGCTATTATAGGGGCACCGGTTCCAGCCATTTCTTACAATTTTAAATTTTGATGAAGATGCGTCATTTGATGTTTATAGTTATTGCTGCCCTGGCTATACAAGCCTGTGAAGACCAGGTCGATGTGCAGTTGGAAGATGCGCCTGAGGCCTTGGTGGTCGATGCATGGATAAATAATAAGGATGAGGTGCAGGTGATCAAGCTTACCAAAACTCAACCTTACTTTGACAGCACTGAGCCATCAGGTGTAAGTGGTGCTAACGTAATGATAACCGATGAAAATGGTTTTAATTACAGTTTTTTAGAAACAGAAAGCGGTGTGTATGAGTGGGATCCGGCAGGTAGTCCATTACCTACTGATCCGCTTACCTATACACTCTCAATAAATGCTGAAGGCCAAAATTATCTCGCTACCTCCACTATGAACCGTGTTCCGGCATTGGACTCATTGGTTTTTACGTTTAAAGAAGAACGCAATCCATTCCAGCCGGAAGGCTACTATGGAGAATTCGTTTCAAAAGATCCTGTGGGAGCCGGAGACAGTTATTGGATAAAATCGTATAAAAATGGGCAGTTTTTAAACAGACCTTTTGAGCTTAATATCGCCTACGATGCAGGGTTTAATGCCGGAGGGAATATTGATGGAGTTGTGTTTATTCAGCCCATACAAGATGCCGTCAATCCGTTAAATGATGAGTTGGACGCTGTAGTGCCTTACGAGCCGGGTGATTCATTGTATGTTGAGATACACTCCATAAGCAATGAGGCATTTTTCTTCCTACAAGAAGTGCAGATTCAAACGCAAAGAGATGGTGGTTTTGATGAAATTTTCGCGGAGCCATTAGAAAATGTCGCAACAAATATTGTCAACGTCAGTGATAATCCGTCCTCTGAGGTAGTTGGATTCTTTACTGTTTCGGCCGTTTCATCTGCTGGGAAAAGACTGGAAGAGTAATTAAATTCAATTGATTGAATCCATTGCTACCGATTTCTGGAAATAAGTATTAGCCCATGACATGAGCTTTTTTGCTTTCATCATTTTTGGTATCTTTTCATCATAATTAATTCTATTATAAATGACTTATCGAAATCTATTACCATTCTTATTTTCAACGTTATTACTGATTAGCTGTACTTCTGAAGAGAAACAGACAGAAGAAAAAACTGCCGTTGACAATTCTAAATACGACCAATTATTATCGAAGTATACTGCTGTAAAGCTCACGGCAGATCTGAGTCAATTATCTGAAAAGCAAAAACAAATGATCCCTTTACTAATTGAAGTGGGAGAGATCATGGATGAGATGTTTTGGTATGAGGCCTATGGCAATAAGCAGGTTTTATTAGATACTCTTCAGAATGAGTCTGCCAGGCAATTTGTTAATATCAACTATGGCCCATGGGATAGATTAGATGGTAACAAACCATTTATAAATGGTGTGGGGGAGAAGCCAGCTGGTGCCAATTTCTATCCGGAAGACATGACCAAAGAAGAGTTTGAAGCTGCAGAGTTGGACGATAAAAAGTCGCTTTATACTTTTCTTAGGAGAAACCCTAACGGTGAGCTCGAGACCATACCTTACAATAAGCAATTTTATTCCGAAGTGCAGCGAGCTTCTTCTTTATTAAAACAGGCAGCGGAATTGGCCGAAAACGAAGAGCTCAAAAATTACCTTAAACTCAGGGCTGAAGCCTTACTCACTGATGAATATTATGAAAGTGATATTGCCTGGATGGATATGAAATCCAACCAAATTGATATTATAACAGGCCCAATTGAGACATATGAAGATCAGTTATTTGGATATAAAGCCGCCCACGAAACCTATGTGCTGATCAAGGATATGGAATGGAGCGAAAGACTTTCTAAGTATGCAGCGCTATTGCCCGATCTTCAAAAAGGGCTGCCTGTGGCTGATCAGTACAAGCAGGAACAACCAGGTACCGACAGTCAGCTAGCAGCATTTGATGTGGTCTACTATGCAGGTGATTGCAACGCTGGCAGTAAAACTATTGCTGTAAACTTACCAAATGATGAAAAAGTGCAACTGGAGAAAGGTACGAGAAGGTCGCAGTTAAAGAATGCCATGAGAGCGAAATTTGATAAAATTCTTGTTCCAATTTCAGAAATGCTTATCGACTCATCTCAGAGAAAAAATATCACTTTCGATGCATTTTTTGCCAATACTATGTTTCATGAAGTTGCACATGGTTTGGGCATTAAAAATACGATAGATGGAAGTAGCACGGTTAGAGAAGCATTGAAGGAAAATGCCTCTGCTTTAGAAGAAGGTAAAGCAGATATTTTAGGCCTCTACATGATCACCAAACTGCACGAACAGGGCGAGGTTGAAGGCGAGTTGATGGAGTACTACACGACATTTATGGCCAGTATATTCAGGTCAGTACGCTTTGGAGCTTCAAGTGCACATGGCAAGGCTAATATGATTAGGTTTAACTACTTCAACGAAATGGGAGCATTTGAAAAAGATGCCAAGACCGGTACCTACAAAGTGAACTTTGATAAAATGCAGCAGGCTATGAATGCCTTGTCTGATAAAATTCTGACATTACAGGGGGATGGTGATTATGATGGCGTGTCTGAACTTGTAGCAGAAAAAGGCTTAATCAAACCAGAATTGCAGTCTGACTTAGATAGACTGGCTGAAGAAGGCATTCCTGTCGACATTGTTTTCGAACAGGGAGTAGAAGTGTTGGGCTTGAAAGCTCAGCAAGAAGATTAAACTATAAACCACCGAGCGGCTAAAGTTCGTCCGGTGGTTATAATTTTTCATAAGGCGCTGACCTTAATACAAAATCTGAAACTCACCATGAGGTTTCATTGGTTCGGGTAAGTCGGTTTCTTCTATCATTTGACGAATGTCTATTTCTATACCTCGGGCAATCGAGGTAATAGGAACATCGTTATAGAGACCTTCAAAAGGATTTTCACTGTATTCACCAATCATTTCCATCATCCAAAATACCCATGAGCATAAAACAGAAAATGGAACAGCCAGCCAAACCAAAAAACTTGGGGATAATTCAGTGAATATACTTAACATGCCAAAAGGGAGAAGTGCAATAAATAGGCAAACGAAATAATAGTTTGCTGATGCATACTGCCGTGGAAAAGGGAAGTTTTTTATTCTTTCTGATTTACCTTGTAATGCATACAGTTCTGTTATCAGGCCTTGCATTTCCATATGACGAAAATCGTCAATAAGCCCTGCTTCTCTCAGTTTTTTAAAGTCTGCAGACTGTAGACTCAATAGGTGAGAGGCTTTGTTTCCCTTTTTCATCATATAGTTATAGTCGTCCTCAGAGAGGTAGGACTTTATTTCTGAGAAGCTACTATCGTCTTTTAGACCTAAATGATCTCTGAATCTTTGATCTCTTTTATGGTTATGCTCCCATGGCTGTAGCTTTCTTAACTGCAAAGCCAATGCGCGCAACCAGGCGACATGCCTGTGCACAACTGCTTTATGTTTTAAACGCAGATCTTCAGCGGATAGCTTTTCACTGGCAAAATCATTGGTTACAAAGTCGCGTACCATAACGGTAAGCGACCTTGATGTATTGACTATTCCACCCCAAATTTTACGTGCTTCCCATAGTCGCTCATAGGAAGAATTGTTTTTAAAACCCAAATAAAATGCAACAGCAATACCAACTAGAGAAATAGGTTGCCAGGGTATGATAAGCCATTGAAGGTCTAAAAAATAATAGAGTGCCACGGGAATAGAATCAAAAATAATAAATATGAATATGTACTTTTTGGTCCAGTTGAGTACTTGAGGAAGGGTGTATCTTTTGCCTGCTTGCATGTGTATGGGATTTGGTAGTTATTTAAATATAATACCTTTTCTTTCCTCTTGCGCAACACACTATAAAATCAAGTAAAAAAATAAATAAAAAGGGCCACATTTAATTGTGGCCCTAATGTTTACTAGCTTTTTTTAGATTAGTTAGCTTCTATCTTTTTATCAATAGGATTTCCATCACTATCCACTTTCACAACAGGAGCAATGTTGAGTTTTTCAACACCTTCAAGTTGAGTTTTGGCATCACCGACAACAATGTAGGTCATCTCATTAGGATTCATATATTTATCCATAATAGCCTTCATGTCTTCAACAGTGTAGTTCTTTAACTCTTCTTGATTCTGCCTAACAAAATCTTCCGGTAGGTTATAAGTAGAAATTTGCTGTAGGATATTAAGCTTTTGATTTAACGTTTCGTAATCACGTGCTTCTTTTCTAATCATCGCTGTTCTGGCTTTTTCCAATTCAGCTTCATCATAGTTAGCTTTATATTCTTCCAATACATCCTTAAAGGTTTGCACAGACTCAGGCGTCACATTTGTTTTTACACTTGAGTACATGGTAAATGGAGATTTTTGATTGCTACTGCTTAAGAAAGAATAAGCACCATAAGTATAACCTTTTTCTTCACGTAAAACCTGGAACAGCTTAGCACCAGAATTTCCACCTAGTCCATAATTGGCCACTGTAAGTGGGAAGTAATCTGGATCATTTCTTGGTACAGCCATTCTTTGAATACGTACTACCGATTGCTTAGCATTTTCAAAGTTTGCAAAGTAGACTTCAGCATTCCCTGGTATATCATTCACTTCATATTCGGGGAAGTTGACATCCTTTTTAGCCCATTTTTCTTCCATGCCCTTAAGTGCAGAATTTACATCATTTTCATCAACGCTACCCGCCACATGGAATGTAGCAATATTTGGAGCGTAGTTAGCTGCATAGTAGTTTTTCAAGTCATCAATAGTAATTTTATTTACTGACTCTTCCGTACCACTAATTGGCTTTGAGAAAATATGGTTGGGTCCGTACATCATTTGATCAGATACATTTGATGCAATGATGTTAGGGTTGGCATTACGCTGCTTTATTGAGTTGATCTGATTCTTCTTGATTCTGTCAAACTCAGTCTCATCCCATCGCGGCTCAAGTAACATTTCTTCTACAAGTGCCACTGTTTCGTCAAAGTATCTGGCTAAACAATTGGCGCTTACAGTTATATACTCACTTGAAGTATACATATTTATACTGGCACCGATCTGTCCGATAGCATCTTCCAACTCCTCAGGAGTTTTGTTAGCAGTTCCTTCCTGCATGATATCAGTCATTAAGTTGGCTACTCCTGGCAATTCAGGGTTGTCAAGCAATTGTCCACCTTTGATTCTGATACTGAAATTAACCAACGGTAATTCTTCAGATTGAATACCATACACTTTTAGTCCGTTAGACAGAGTAGTTTCATAGATTTTAGGTGCGCTTACCAATGGCGTTTCACCAAGAGCCGGCTCTACTGATCTGTCTATATCTGATGGTGTTTTCTCCACTTCAGCAACGGTTTCTTCCTCATCAGCAGATTCTTCATTAGGTACTACCTCTTCAATTTTTACAGTTGCTTTTTCAGACCCATCAACAATAAGATCTAATTGTTCCTTAGGTACAAAGCTTGTCATTATGAAAGGCTTACCCTTAATGTATTTTTGGTAAACATTCATCACATCTTCTTTAGTTACCGCAAGTATGTTTGCAATATCTTCAGATATGTAGTCTGGTGAGCCAGCAAATTCATTGTAGCTACTTAACTGAAAGGCCTTTCCCAATACGGAAGAAACACCGTTATAGAAGTTTGTCTCTTGTCGTGCTTTTATTCTTTGGAGATCTTTGTCAGAAAATCCTTCTTGCTCAAACTTTGCAAGGGCTGCTTCAATCGCCATGTGTACCGAATCAAGGTCTATACCATCTTTAGCTCTTACACCGATGTGAAACTCTCCTGCTAGTTCGTTAGAACCATTGTAAGCAAATACACTTTGTGCGTATTCTGTTTCTTCCACAAGCTTTTTGTAAAGTGGAGCTCGCTTACCTTCTGTTAAGATTTCTGCTAAGGCGCTTAAAGCCCAGCTGTCTTCATGATATTGCTCTACTGTAGGGTATACTAATCTCAAGTCCGGCACTTTTGCATAATCATCTTCATGATATAGCTTTTTAGTCTCATTAAGACTAACAGGCATAGGTTCTAGTGGCTTATCGTCACCTCTTGAAGGTATTTCACCAAAATACTTTTCAACCCATGCTTTTGTTTCTTCTTTGCTAAAGTCACCTGCGATTACAAGCGTAGCATTATTCGGACCGTACCATTTGTCGTAAAACTCCTTAACATCATCAAGCGTAGCAGCTTCCAAATCTTCAAGCTCACCAATCACTTCCCAATTATAAGGATGACCTTCTGGGTAAAGTGCTTTCTTAATTATATACGTGCGGTGTCCGTAAGGTACGTTATCCACACGCTGTCTTTTCTCATTTTTAACAACTGGCTTTTCTCCTTCAAGGTCAGATTTTGTTACCGCATTGATAAAGAAACCCATTCGGTCAGACTCCATCCATAAAATACGCTCCAAAGCATCTTTGGGAACAACTTCATAATACACCGTACCATCACCCCAGGTACCACCGTTAAAGGTGCCACCCAAATCGTTGATGTTTTTAAAGAATGCACCATCTTCAACATTTTCAGATTTTTGGAAAAGCATGTGCTCAAAGAAATGAGCAAAGCCAGTTCTTCCGGGCTTTTCTCGGTTCGAGCCAACATGTACTTGGATAGCAACCGCTACAATAGGGTCAGAATCATCTTGATGTAAAATCACATCCAACCCGTTAGGCAATGTGTACTTTTCATTTTCAATAGAAAGCTTAGCATCACTTTCTTCTTTTTTCTCACCTGGTTGACAAGCCTGGAAAATCACCAGAATTGCCAATAGCAGACTAAAAGATAATTTTTTCATTTGCATGTTTAGTATGTTATTTTTTTAAGACGTTGAATGTAGTAATTATTTATCAGAAAAGTACAATCAATCACCTTGGGTGGTGCTACATTTCGTTTAATGGTAATATTTGGTTATTTATGTGTTTTGCTAATTAGTCATATTTTATGAAGCTTGGAAAAACTGTCAGAATACTATTACTCTTAGTCTTCTTTACCAGCACACTGTATGGTCAGGAAGTGTTAAATAATAATGCACCCTCCTTGAAGTGGAAGCAAGTCAACACGCCTGATTTCAGAGTTATTTTTCCTGAAGGCTTTGAGGCAGAAGCTCAGCGTGTTGCCAATACATTGCAGACAATACATGAGCCTCAGAAAATGGGGGATAAAGCCCCAAAAAAAATATCAATCATTTTAAGAAATCAACATGCCATTTCAAATGGCTTTGTAACGCTTGGTCCGAGACGCTCGGAGTTTTATACGATGCCATCGCAGAACAACCAGTTTTTGGGTACCAACGATTGGTTAGACTTACTTTCGGTACATGAGTATCGGCATATTGCTCAGTTTCAACAGAGTAAAACAGGCTTTAATAAGTTATTTTACTACTTATTTGGAGAAAACACACAGGCAGGCATGGCATTTTCAGCTGCTCCTCCATGGTTTTGGGAAGGCGATGCCACTACTATAGAAACTTTAAACACACCAAGTGGAAGGGGGCGAATCCCTGAGTTTAGCAGGGTTTTCAAAACAAATCTGTTAGAGAAGAAGGCATATAATTATAATAAACAACACCTAAGGTCATTCAAAGATTTTATACCTGACCATTATAGACTGGGCTATCATTTTGTAACGCATATTAGAAGAAGAACCGGCAAGGCAGATATCTGGGAAGATGTTTCTCACGATGCCTTTGGCTTGCCTTTTATTCCGTTCACATTTTCTAATGCACTTAAAAAAAACACAGATAAATACCTGGTAGAAAATTACAATCTCATGCTGGAAGAATTGAAGCAGGAGTGGGGTGAGCAATTAGATGGTATCCAGCCTACTACTTTTGAAACCATAACAAAGCGGAGAAATGATGTATTTGTTGATTATAGCTACCCACAAGCACTTTCTGATGGCACTATTGTAGCTTTTAAACAAGGAATCGGAGATGTTGGTCAGTTGGTCAGACTAGATAAAGACGGCAATGAGATAGATAAATTTGTTACGGGATTTATGAACAACACCGGAATGCTTTCATCATCTGGGACTAAGGTAGTTTGGGATGAATATCATTTTGATCCAAGGTGGCGTGCAGAGACATTTTCCGTAATAAAGTCCTATGACTTTGAGAAGGGTAAATTGGAAGTGCTTACAGAAAAATCGAGATATGCTGGCTCGGCTATCTCACCTGATGGTAGCAAAGTAACTACTACTGAAACAACAGTTGAGAGTAAGCACTATTTAGTTGTTCTGGATATCTATGGTAGAGAAATCAAGCGATTTGATAATCCTCAAAACCATTTTTACTCCATGCCACGATGGTCAGATGATGGAGAATCGATTGTTGTGCTTGAACTTGGAGAGACGGGTAGGTCTGTACAGTTATTTGACTTTGAAAGTGGTAAGAAAAATCAATTAATAAAAGCGAGCCAAGAAAACATAGGCTATCCTGTAATTTACAAAGGGCATTTATATTACAATTCACCATACAATGGAATAGATAACATTTATGCATTAAACCTGAATAACGATCAGAAATTTCAAGTTACAAATAGCAAATACGGAGCCTACAATCCCAGCTTTACTGATGATGGGTACTTGGTATATAATGAGCATACAGCCAATGGGTTTGATGTGGTACAAACCAAGCTAGATGATAGCAAATGGATACCTCTTGATGATGTAGTAGATAGAAATGTAAAATACTATGAGCCCTTATTAGAGCAGGAAGGTCATGCTGACATTCTTGAACAGGTGAGTGATAACGAGTATCCTGTTAAGAAGTATAGCAAGCTGGGGCATATGCTCAATGTACATAGCTGGGGCCCATTTGCCACAACGGATATTAACAAAGCGCAATTTGGAATTTTTTCTAAAGATGTATTGAGTACAACCGCTATGGAGTTGGGTTACACTTATGATGTTAATGAAGAGACAGGTTTTTTTACTGCAGGATTAAGTTACCAGGGTCTTTATCCAATCCTTGACGTAGATGCATCTTATGGAGATAGAAAAGAAGACTCGGGTGGATTACAGTACACATGGTCTGAAACGTCTGTAGAAACAGGACTTAGAATCCCTTGGGTTTTTACCAACTCCAAATTCTTTAGAGAGATGGAGGTAAGTAATGGTGTTGGCGTTCGTAAAATATCTGAGTTTAAAAACAATATTGACCAGTCAGGTAGATTAAGGCCTACCACAACCCCAGGAAGATTAATTTCGGATTCGGACACAGTAGAAGTTCCATTATACACTTTAGACAATGATGTGCTGAGTAATGGGGATCTAATATTTAACCGCTTTCAGTGGTCTTACTTTAGCTTAATGAAGCGGAGTAAAAGGGATATTAGAAGTAAGTGGGGCTTTAGCACCAATTTTGAACAACTAAGTACTGTTTCTGGTGACTTTCAAGGTTCTCTAACCGCACTTAATACATCAGTTTTCTTCCCGGGTTTTTTCAAGCATCATTCATTTTATCTGCAAACTGGTTTTCAGTGGAGAAAGCAGAATGACCAAACCAATCTTTATGCTTTTAGAAACCGTATATTCAGGCCGAGAGGGTATGAATTTTTCACTGATAAACAGGCGAGTACGTTTCGTTTCAATTATACAATGCCATTATGGTACCCTGACATAGCATTAGGGCCAATACTAAATGTACAGCGGGTTAAGGCAAATTTCTTTTTTGATACTGGTTTCGATCAGGTGAATATTTTCTTTAAAAGACAGGACAATGATAATTTGTTCTCGACCAGGACGATAGAAAATACTTATGCCTCTTGGGGTGCAGAAATAACATTTGATTTCAATGTTATGAGGTTCAGTCCTTTATTTTCTGTAGGGGCCAGATATGTCTATAACAGGGCTACTGATTTTATTCCAGCTAGAAGTCAGGTCGAGCTTATCATTGGAAGTATTAGCCTTTAAATGCGATTAAAATAAAAATCAATTATTTGAATAAAGGGAGATTAACACCTATTTTTGATTTCCAATTTTTTAGATATATAAATCACTATGGCGGAAGTAATAAAAATGCCCAAAATGAGCGATACCATGGAAGAAGGTGTAATCGCATCATGGCTGGTAAAGGAAGGAGATAAAGTACAATCTGGAGATATTTTAGCAGAAGTTGAGACCGACAAAGCGACCATGGAGCTCGAGTCTTATGAAGATGGCACGTTGCTTTATATAGGTGTCAAGGAAAAAGACGCTGTGCCTGTGGATGGAGTAATTGCCATTATCGGTGAAAAAGGGGAAAACATAGATGATTTACTTAAAGAAATAAAAGACGGTGGATCTTCAAGCGATAACGGAGAAGATAATAAAGAAGAGGAAAATTCGAAGTCAGATGAATCTAATGAAGAAGAAATAGATACTTCTGAAATAAACGCATCCATTATCACCATGCCTAAAATGAGCGATACCATGACAGAAGGTACCATCGCTTCATGGCAGAAGAAAGAAGGTGATAAAGTGGAGTCTGGAGATATTTTGGCAGAAGTAGAGACAGATAAGGCTACTATGGAGCTCGAGGCTTATGAAGATGGTATTCTACTCCATATTGGAGTACAAGAAGGAGACTCTGTAGAAGTAGATGGTGTACTAGCTATAGTTGGCGAAAAAGGTGCCGACTGGGAAACCTTACTTAAGGCACACAAGGCTAGTCAGAAAAAAGAAGGTGGAGCAGAAGAAAACAAAGAAGAGAAAAAACAAGAGTCCTCATCTGATGATTCCTCATCGAAAAGTGAAAGTAAGGAAAGCACATCTAATAAAGCCACTCAGGACACAACTACTGATGGTGGCCGAATAAAAGCATCTCCTTTGGCTAAAAAAATGGCCTCTGACAAAGGTTATGACCTTTCGAAGATACCTGGTTCAGGGGATAACGGTAGAATAGTCAAGAAAGATGTTGAAAACTACACACCTGCTAAAGAGGTAGTTCAGCAAGCAGCAGCCGAGGAAGGAAAAACTTTCAATATTCCACAAGTAGTCGGAGAGGAAAGCTATGAAGAGCAAAACGTATCGCAAATGCGTAAAACTATTGCTAAGAGATTGGCTGAAAGTAAGTTTACTGCTCCTCATTTCTACCTGACGATGGAAATAAACATGGATAAGGCCATTGAAGCACGTAAATCCATGAATGAATTCTCTCCAGTCAAGATTAGTTTCAATGATATTGTGATTAAAGCTGTTGCGGCTTCGTTGAGACAACACCCTAAAGTGAACTCATCGTGGTTAGGTGACAAAATAAGGTATAACAAGCATGTACATATTGGTGTAGCTGTGGCGGTAGATGAAGGTTTGTTGGTGCCTGTAGTAAGGTTTGCAGATAGCAAAAACCTCTCTCACATATCTGCAGAGGTAAAACAATTGGCCAAAAAGGCTACGAGCAAAGAGTTACAACCACATGAGTGGGAAGGTAATACATTCACAATTTCTAATTTAGGTATGTTTGGTATTGAGGAGTTTACAGCGATTATCAACCCGCCAGATTCGTGCATTTTAGCAGTGGGGGGTATCAAGGAAACTGCAGTAGTTAAAGACGGGCAGTTGGTACCTGGCAACGTAATGAAAGTAACTTTATCATGTGATCACCGAGTGGTTGATGGCGCACTAGGGGCAGCGTTTTTACAAACGCTAAAAGGGTTGTTAGAAAATCCTGTGAGAATTTTGGTATAACGATTAAAATCGGACTTGATCCGGAAATTGATATAAGCTAAATCCCCGGAATACCGGGGATTGCTTTTTAATAAGACTATACTTTAAGTAGATAATAATGACAAGAGTAAGAGCAACAACCGTACTGGCGGTAATACATAAAGGGGAGGTAGCCATTGGAGCAGATGGACAGGCTACCATGGGCAATTACGTGGCTAAAAGCAATGTGAAGAAGATACGTAAATTGCAAGACGGTAAGATCGTGACAGGTTTTGCAGGATCAACAGCAGATGCTTTTACATTACTAGAGCGATTTGATGAAAAACTTAATAGCTATGGAGGCAATATGAAACGAGCAGCTGTTGAGCTGGCCAAAGACTGGCGTACCGATCGGTATCTAAGAAAGTTAGAGGCCATGCTTATCACGGCAGATAAGGAAGAGATTTTGGTAGTTTCCGGTACTGGGGATGTACTTGAGCCAGATAATGATATTGCTGCAGTTGGCTCGGGAGCTATGTATGCCCAATCAGCAGCCTACGCACTTAAAAAACATGCATCAAATTTAACAGCCGAAGAAATTGTGAGAGAAAGTCTCAATATTGCTGCAGATATCTGTATTTATACAAATCACAACCTTGTTGTAGAAAAAGTATCATAAAATGCTCACTATATATCATAACCCACGTTGCTCAAAAAGCAGACAAACACTAAGTATAATTGAAGAAACCGGCCAAATGGTGCAGGTTGTAGAATACTTAAAAACGGTTCCTACCAAAGAAGAACTAGCTGAAATCATCGAGAAGCTTGGCATTAAACCAACTGATTTGCTTAGAAAGGGTGAAAAGGATTTTAAAGAAAATTTCAAAGGCAAGAGCCTAACTGATGAGGAGTGGTTGGAGGCAATGGTGCAATACCCTAAACTCATTGAAAGACCCATCGTGGTCAAGGGCGATAAAGCTGTTTTAGGAAGACCTCCTGAAAATGTGAACACTTTACTATGATTCCTGAGTGAATTAAATTGAATCAAAAGCATGCTGCATCACCCGGCATGCTTTTTTTATTTCTTCATCAGTTATCGTGAGGGGAGGAGCTATTCGAAAGCTATTTGGGCAGCTAAGAAACCAAAAGGTAATCACTCCATTTTCAAGGCAGTATTTTACTATTTGTGCCACTTCTTCCGCTGTTTCAAACTCTATGGCAAACATAAGTCCTTTTCTTCTTACTTCTTTTACTTTTGGGTGTTTAAGGAAAGATTCGAACAAGAGACCTTTGTTTTCAGTTTGCTTAAGAAGGTTCTCTTCTTCGATCACATTTAAAGTGGCAAGTGCAGCTGCACACGATACTGGGTTGCCACCAAAAGTCGTAATATGTCCCAACATCGGCTCATGAGTTAAAGTTTGCATCATTTCATAAGAAGCTATAAACGAGCCAATTGGTAATCCACCACCAAGTGCTTTTGCTGTGGTGAGTATGTCAGGAATAATATTGTAGTGCTCGAAAGCATAAAGTTTCCCAGTTCTGCCAATACCAGTTTGTATTTCATCGAAAATCAGCAGTGCACCCACTGCAGTACATCGGTCTCTTAGCGCCTGCAAATACTTCTGATCAGCAATTCGCACACCGGCATCACCCTGAATTGGTTCAATAATTACACAGGCAGTTTTTTCAGTGATTTGGTCCAGGTCTTTGCTATCGTTAAATGATAAAAATCTAACGTCTGGCAGAAGAGGTCTAAAAGCCTGTTTTTTTACCTCATTTCCTGAAATACTTAATGAGCCATGAGTGCTGCCATGGTATGCTCCTCTGAATGAAATAATTTCAGTTCTTCCAGTATATCTTTTTGCAAGTTTGAGTGCTCCTTCGTTGGCTTCAGTTCCACTGTTTGTGAAATAGCAACAGTTGAGATTCGGAGGAAGTAGTTCAGATAGCTTCCTAGCTAGCAAATTGGGAGATGATTGCACAAACTCACCATAAACCATAACGTGCAAATGACTATCCACCTGTTGTTTGATAGCCTCAATAACCTTTGGGTGTTTATGCCCAAGATTACTTACTGCAACTCCTGAAATGAGATCCATGTAAGCACTTCCATCAGGCGTAAAGAGGTAAGTTCCTTCCGCTCTTTCAATATCAATTAAGAAGGGAGAACCTGTGGTTTGAGCAATATGCTTTAAGAATATATCATGGTTAAATTCCATGCCGACAAAGCTAACAAACTCTTTTAAAAGACTTTGAAATCTACCCGTCTACTTGTTTCTGACTTTACTTCACCTTCGGCATGCTCTTCTCCATAACCGATAACGGAAATGCGGTCATCTGGGACTCCCATATCATGCATCAATTGCCTAATTTTTTCAACCCGTTGTATGGATAGCTTTACATTGTATTCATCTGCACCACTAGCATCAGTATGTCCTTCTATAAGAATCATCCTCCCCTGAAGTGCATACTCAACAGCTATTAAAAAAGGCTCCATGTCTACAACGGAAAACTCATCGTCATCATGCACGAAATAAAGAGGCTCCAGATCCTGAGGAAAATTTTCATTGGCGATTTTTTCTTCAACTTCCTTTCTGATCCTTTCATGTTCTTCAGAAGTAGGTGCGGGTATATTATTTTCTTTTAATACTTCATCCTCGATTTTATGTTTTTCATCAAGCGAAAGGTTTTCAAAATCTTCACCATGCATTCTTTCAGCAAGTTTTTCTTCACTTGTTGGTTCTGGTTCTGGTTTTGGCTGAGGCTTTGGAGGTGGAGGGGTATCATTAGGGTCGACCTCTGCAAGAGCTGTAGACTTCTTTGATGTGCCGCCTGAATATGTTTTTTTCCAGAAGAATGTTTTACTACTCTTTCTCTTACGACTTTTCCTCTTCACAAGTCGATCGCATTGCTGCTTTGAAGTAAGCAGTTTTCCCTTATAGCGATTACTAAAATAGTTTCTGGAGTGCTGTGACCTAAATCTTTCACTACTACAAGCAGATAGTAATACTACTATTAACAAAAAAACGTAAACCTTGAATGATTTATACAGAGGCATTTTGTAAAAATAACTTACACAGAGTAATATAATGACTGTCAGTTAAAAAAGAATCAATAACTCATCAATTTTCACGCTTTTGAACGAAATAATATGCGGTTATGCAACCTAAACCAGCTAAAATGGTTGCTATTAGTGCCGATTGTCTAAAAGAATCAATAAATGATGTTTTGATATACCGTTCAATTTTTTCTTGTTGAATTAGACTTGCCGATTTAGGTGGTTGAGCCTCGGCTAGTTTTGGAATTTCTTTATCAAGTTCTTGTTTGGCCTCATCTGATAGCTCTAGTTCTGCTACTTTAGTTTGAAGAGAGCTTTGAAAGGTGATCACTCCAAAGCCTCCCATTATTGCAATGGCTAGTACTCCAGCGGTACGAGCAATCGTATTATTTACTCCGGACGCTGTGCCTGTTCTGTTTTGTGGAACGGCACTCATTACTGCTGTTGTGAGCGGTGCGACAGTTATGCCCATTCCCACTCCCAAAATAAGTATAGCAGGGAAGAATGTATGCCAAAAATCACCAGGCCCATTGGTTAATTGTGGCAAACTAAAAAGAAAAAATCCAGCGGCAGTTATGGCAGCACCAAGAATCAGAGGAGTTCGTGCTCCTACACGGTCGCACCAGGCCCCTGACCATCGTGATAGAATTGAAATTAAAAGTCCAAATGGCAGCATGGTAAGCCCCGCAATTTCTGCAGGATAACCTTGTACTTGTATAAGATTAAGCGGAAAAAAGAAAAGAAATCCTCCCAAGGCTCCATAAATCAGCAGCGTTATAAAGTTGGTACTGCTAAATAGCTTTGATTTAAAAAGACTAAGAGGCATCATGGGGTGGCTGGACTTTGCCTCGTAAATAATAAACGAAATAAGAAATGCAACACCTGCCACTAATGAAATGTAAATTTTAGGTGCGAAAAAGCCATTTTCCGGAGCTTCAATAAACCCATAAGTTAGACCCGCCAAGGCCAGAGTAGCTATTGCTGCCCCAATGGCATCAATCCCCTTGGCATCTATTTCTTTAGACTCAGGTACTTTTCTCAGAAAGAAAAGCGCTATCAATGCAAAAGGTATGTTTATAAAAAATACAGCTCTCCATAAATTCATTCCTGCCAACACACCTCCAATTGCCGGACCAATAATTGTTGTCATTGCACTAAACATAGACCATATGCCTATAGCCCAGCCTCTTTTTTGTTGAGGAAAAAGAGCCGAAATAATAGATAAACTGCCAGGGATCATAAGAGCACCCCCTGCCCCCTGAAAACAACGTGCAATTATTAACATCAAAGGAGAGGATGAAAAACCACACCATAATGAGGAAAGCATAAACAAAATAATTCCTAGCCCAAAGACTTTTTTACGGCCGAAATGATCCCCTAATGAACCACCAACCAATAATAGCGCAGAAAGAAAAAGGGAATAGCCATTGACTATCCAGAGAAGTTCTGATCCTTCAATGCCGAGATCCTTTTGCAATACCGGCAATGCCACATTTAAGGCTGTAGAATCAACAAAGGCCATACTAGATGCCAAAATTGTAGAAACAAGTATCGCTCTTTGCTGGTTTTTTGAAAGATCGCTCATAGATTATATCTTCACAGCTTATTACTAGCCTTCAATATAGCCATTTATAATATGTATAAACAAAGATTAACAAGATCGCGTCAGGACAAAGTTTTGGGAGGTGTTTGTGGAGGAATAGCACAATATATAGGTTGGGACTCAGGCCATGTAAGGTTGCTTTATGTGCTGATATCTGTGGTTAGTGCTGCATTTCCTGGAATCCTTATTTATTTGATACTATGGGTATTTATGCCTGAAGAATATACATGAAGTAGATATTAAATTACCTATTCATCATACATAGCCAAAAATTCTTCTACTTCCTTGCGTACTTCAGATGTCGATTTGCCATCGAATGGGGCGGTGGCAATAGCTTTAAATAACTCACCCACTATGTAACTCTTAAAACCCAATTTTGCAGCATATATAGCCGCAACTTCTAATTCTATATCCTCAACAACATTATCAAGGTAAATCATATGAACAAGGTGATAAATGGCCTCCATTCGATCTACTTTAGATTCTGGGATTGCGAACTCCAACTTGTCAAAATTATCCTCTATATGATGTAAATCATCTTGAGACAGACTCAATTGTGCACTCCATTTTAATAGACATGCTACGTATTTACTTTCAACACTCTCTTCACTCAAAAAAAGTGATAAAATATTAAAGTAACTTTGTTTTATAGATGCTATTTCTTCTGGCCCCAACTTCATGTACGTGATCTTAGATTTGGTTAAAGTTTAATTATAACAAAATGAACTGAATTAATCGCTATAAGCAATACTTATTTAACGATTCTTTACTTTTAATGTGACCTCTTTTTATCGCCCTTTGCCAGTCTTTGCATGCCCGTGAGTTTAAATTTAATGCCTTCTTACAGTGTGCCCGAAGGTCATATGTCAATGCTATATTTGGCCTTAAAAAAATCGCCCAATTACAGTCAGTTAGCGATTCTTTATAATTGCCTACTTTATAATTCAAATTGGCTCGTTCGCTGAATAGGTCAAAATAAAAGTCGGGTAAAGTGCTTGGATTAATAACTAACTCAAATGCTTCTCCATAGGTAGAACTTTGAAATTCTTTAAAGAGTAATTTGGCCTCGTCATAATACTCTAGCGCCTTGTCAGGGTCTGACAATTCATGATTATAAAGTTTGGCAATCTTTACTGCGAGCCGGATATTATATTTGTCTCTTTGAAGGATATAATCCAAAGCATAAGCGGTTTTACGAAAGTCGCCAATTTCAAAGTACGCATCAGCGAGCATGTCCCATGTCTTCATTTTTGATGGCCTTTCATAGTCTTTCACTATTTCCAGAGCATCAACGGCCTTATAATACTGATCGTTTTCAAAGAATTTTGTTGCAGTTAACGACAATCCGGCTACCATTTTTTCCCGTTCTTCATAAAATTGCACTTCGTATGGCTTAAGCTCTCCTAAGTGTATCACCATATCAATGGCCTCCCTGTATTTTTCTTGATCATATAATGCATATGCTTTTTGCAATGCTTCAGTTGTGGCTCGTTTTTCAGCTAATATTTTTTGATCTTCCTTATACTCCAAATAAGTATTACCGACCATAATAAGAGCACTTAATCCCAGCATTACCACGAATGTCAATACCTGTACTTTAAAGTAGTTTTTATCAACTTTATAGGTTGGAGCTTTTTTATAACGCGGTGACTTGCGCCAATCATATTTGCCATATCGGTCGTAGACACTTTTATCTGAGGATTTTTTTGGTGTGCTGTATTGTGTTTTTTGTTGAGTACTATGAGGGTTTTGATAGCTATAGTTTAGTATGAAATCATACTGCTTTTTTTTCTCGGCATTAGATAAGACTTGATAAGCTTCATTTACTTGTTTGAAATATTCTTCAGCCGCTACATTACCTGGGTTTTTATCTGGATGATATTTTAAAGCAAGTCTTTTAAAGGCCGATTTAATGTCATGTTGACTGGCCTGCCTACTTATGCCCAATATGTCATAATAATTAAGCATAAATAAATTTAATCAATTATTGGGCATTCTTTTGCCGAGAATCTGACTTTTTATTTAGCCTATGATAGTAATAACCAGCAATTACAAATACAATTAAGGAAATAAATTGAGAGTGTGACAGTATTCCATCTATAACAAACCCTCTACTTATATCTCCGCGAAAGATTTCGATGACAACTCTTACCACTGAGTAGAGCATGAGATATAGGATAAAAAGTTGGCCATTAAACTTTTTGTTATTTTTTATGTAGAGCAGTATAATCAGAATTAATAAAATTCCGGTCATACTGTATAATTGTGTAGGGTGCAGGGGTATATTGGTTGGTGCCAGACAGTTTGGGTCAGTAAACACTACCGACAATGGTCCATGCCACTCAATACCATGACAGCAACCTGCCATAAAACATCCCAGCCTTCCGAAGAAATGGACAATGCAAGTTGTGATAGCCATAATATCAAGCATGAACAACTTTGGTAGATTGTTGATTTTGAAAAAAATTAACATGGCCGGTATACAAAACAGCAGCGAACCGAAAAACACAAAACCTCGACCACTTAGTAGATCAGAAAAGTTATTTGAGTAATAGGCAGGGTCTTCAAAAAATAGAAATACCTTACCACCTACAAATGCTGAAATCAACAGCAATAAAAAAAGACTATTTACTTTGTCAAAACTTAGGTTAAATTGTTTTTTGCTTTGTACAGCAACATATGTCACTGCTAGAATTGCCCCTATAACGATGAAGAAACCATAGGAGTAAACTGTAAAATCATCACCAAGAAAATTTAAAAATTCAGGTAGTTCAAAACTAAAGAGTATCGGATGCATTGTTATTACATTAACTTAATTGTAATCTGATCTCAATACTACAATTTATTTTCCTTTCTCAGCCATTTAGTAGACATTTGCCGAATGTTTTCTAAAGGGGTGAAGTATATGCTGCTGGCAACCTTCTTCTTTTCATTAATGAATGTTTTTGTTAAGATGGTTGATAATATTCCTGCAGTCGAAATAGTATTTTTTCGATCAGTTGTGTCGTTGGTATTGTGCTATGTTTTTCTAACTCGTCAAAAAGTAAGCATTTGGGGTAATAATAAAAAAGTATTGCTATTTCGTGGCATGAGTGGTGCTGTAGCACTTATTATGTATTTCACAACTCTCCAGTACATTCCGTTGGCGAGTGCAGTGACCATCCAATTTCTTTCACCCATATTCACGTCTATTTTAGGGGTATTCATAGTTAAAGAAAAGGTAAAACCATTGCAATGGCTATTCTTTTTGATGGCTTTTGCCGGAGTAATAATGGTCCAGGGTTTTGACGCAAGGATCACAACCTTTTATTTGGTCATCGGTGTTATTTCTGCATTTTTCTCTGGTTTGGCTTACAATTGGATTAGAAAACTGAAACACAGTGAGCACCCGCTCGTCATAGTTTTTTACTTTCCGTTAGTGACCCTACCAATTACTGGTATTTATTCTGCTTTTGATTGGGTGCAACCCAACGGGTGGGAGCAATGGATATTGTTATTACTTATCGGTGTTTTTACTCAAATTGCTCAGTATTTTATGACCAAAGCTTACCAATCAGAAGAGCTTTCTAAGATTGCCAGTCTTAAGTATTTGGGAATAATTTATGCATTAGGCTTTGGCTATGTCTTTTTTAAAGAGACATTTAATATTATGACATATTTAGGTATGTCTGTTGTCTTGATCGGAGTGGTTTTGAATATCTGGTACAAGCATCGACTGACACTAAAAAATTAATTAATTTAGAGATAGTTTCGAATTTATAATTTACTACTTAAACCATGGCAGGACATAGTAAGTGGGCAAATATTAAGCATCGGAAAGGAGCCCAGGATAAGAAAAGAGGTAAAATATTTACCAAGCTTATAAAAGAGATTTCGGTTGCGGCCAGAGAGGGTGGAGGTGATCCGGAAGCAAACCCCAGGCTGAGGCTAGCAATACAAAATGCCAAGGGACAAAATATGCCCAAAGACAATATTGAAAGGGCAATAAAAAAGGCTACAGGTTCTGAAAGTGTGGAGTATTTCGAGCCAACTTACGAGGGTTATGCTCCTCATGGCGTGGCTGTGTTTGTCGAGTGTGCAACTGATAATCTAAATAGGACTGTTGCCGCTGTGCGGGCAGTATTTTCGAAATATGGGGGGAGTTTAAGCGTAAATGGCTCAGTAGATTATATGTTTGAAAGAAAAGGCATTTTTTTAATCAAACCTGAGGAAGAAAAAGCATTCGATAAGGATGAAATCACACTCGAGTTGATTGACGGTGGTGCGGAAGAAGTTGATTTTGATGAAGGTTACATACACATTACTACGGTTATGGAAGATTTTGGGAATATGCAGGCTAAATTAGATGAGTTGCAACTAGAAGCAGAGTCTAGCGAACTTCAACGTATACCCACCACAGTTGTGGATCTTGCCGATGAAGAATTCGGACAGGTAATGAAGCTAATTGATGCCCTTGAAGATGATGATGACGTGCAAAAGGTATATCATAATCTCAATGCGACCGAAGAGCAGCTAGCTACCCTTAATGAGTAAAAGGTTATAATTATAAATAAAAAAAGAGCTTTCATCCGAAAGCTCTTTTTTTATTTAGCTAGTTTACAATTAGCCTATTTTTTCAATAAGATCTGCCACTCGGTTTGAGTATCCTGCCTCATTATCATACCAGCTTACAACCTTTACCAGTTTTCCGTTGGCAGAAGTCATTCCTGCATCAAAAATAGATGAATGAGGATCACCAATAATATCTGTAGAGACAATTGGGTCCTCGGTATACTTCAATATTCCTTTCATTGGTCCTTCTGCGGCAGCCTTCATCGCGGCATTAATTTCCTCTGCGGTTACGTCTTTACTTAGCGTACAAACCAAGTCGGTTAAAGATCCAGTAGGAGTAGGGACTCTTACAGCATTACCATCAAGCTTGCCATTAAGATCAGGCAAAACTAATCCCACAGCCTTAGCCGCTCCTGTAGACGTTGGTACCATATTGATTGCAGCTGCTCGTGCTCTCCTTAAGTCCTTATGAGGGGCATCCTGTAGATTTTGGTCAGCGGTGTATGCATGTATTGTTGTAATAAAACCTTTCTCCAGGCCAAAATTGTCATGCAATACTTTGGCAATAGGAGCTAAGCAGTTAGTCGTACATGAAGCGTTAGACATTACTTCTTCACTGCCAGTTAAGATGTCATCATTAACTCCAAGAACCACTGTAGGGATATTACCTTTAGCGGGTGCAGAGATTACCACCTTTTTGGCTCCTGCTGTTAGGTGCTTTTTAGAACCTTCCTCATCTACAAATCTACCAGTTGACTCAAGTACAACTTCGACTCCCAAATCACCCCAAGGTAATTGTGCAGGGTCTTTTTCTGCAGTGACCTTTATTGTTTTTCCGTTAACAATGAATGAGTCAGCAGTATGCTCAACAGTTCCATCAAAACGGCCATGTATTGAGTCATATTTCAATAGATGAGCCAAAGTGGCGGTATCCGTCAAATCATTGATGGCTACTACTTCGATATTATTTTTTTCCAGGAGTGCTTTAAAAGCAAGTCGACCGATTCTACCAAAACCGTTGATTGCAACTTTTGTCATTATTTTAAGGTGTTAAGAGTTAGACTGAAAATTTGACCGCAAAAATACATTACCCTATAAGCAAAACCAATTAAATTCACTTCTTATCACTGGGGTGAAATATTTTTCAAAAATTTTTCACGAAGGTTTTGCAATTATAATCCGGCAATATATATTTGCACCACCTTAAACAAACGGCCCGTTCGTCTAGGGGTTAGGACGCCAGGTTTTCATCCTGGTAACAGGGGTTCGATTCCCCTACGGGCTACTTAATTAAACCCTCTTAGTGCAAACTGAGAGGGTTTTTTGTTTAAGCTAGTTTCTTTACCCAGTCTTTTATAAACCTTTAATATGAAGAAATCCCTAATACTGGTAGTGCTTGCGTTGATGCTAATTACTGTGTCTGAAGCTGCTAAAATTGATGCGAAAATTATTCTTAGCAATGGTGAGAAAATTAATACTGTGATTAAAGTAAAAACTAGTTTGTTTGGTGATATTAATTTTATCGCATTGCAGAAAAAAGTAATCTATTATAAAAATGGAAAAAAAGGCAAGTTGTTTCCCGAAGAAGTGAGTGAGCTTTCTTTTACCTATCATGGTGAGCCTATAACTATGATATCTGTAAAAGATGATCTAAATCTAAATTCTATTTTTTCTAGTAACGAAAATATCTTGTTAAGGGAAATCATTGATGGGAAGCTGAAGCTTTTCAAGTACTATTACAAACAACAGGCCCCTGGTGCATATAATGCATCGACTGGTACTATGTCGGGTGGCTATGCATATAGCGTGGATAGATATATACTCAAAAAGTCCGGAGGTGAACTCAAAAGACCAAGACCAATTTCGTTTAAAAAAGACATGTCTACATATTTCGATGATTGTCCCAGACTCTCAGAAAAAATTTTGAATAAAGAATTTAAGGCTAGGGATATTGAATTGATAGTTGACTTCTATAATAAAAAATGCAATAATTGATTATTTAATTTATGAGCTGTGCTTTTTGTGAAGTTGCCTTTGTTGATAAAAAACTTTGTGAAACATGTCGGTATCATATATTTGCCCTGAATTTAACCATTTTTAATCTAACCATTAATTTTATTCTCAATGAAAACCTGGTACAACTGTAAAGTAAAGCACAACAAAGAGGCCGAAGACGGCATGTTAAAACAAGTAACAGAATCTTTTCTAATTGATGCTGTGTCATATACAGATGCAGAAACCAGGATGAACGAAATAGGAGCTCAGGATTTTGCAGGTGAGTGGGGTGTAACTCAGATAACCAAAACAAATATCGTTGAGGTTATTCCCAGCGAGGAGGCAGAAACCTGGTTCAAATGTAAGGTGACGTATTCTACTGTTGATGGTGATAACGACAAAGAGAAGAAAATAAACACTTATATGTTAGTGGCGGCTTTGCATGCAAAGCAAGCATTTGAAATGATAGAAGAGCATTTTAAAGGGATGTTGGTACCATACGATATACCATCAATAACCTTGACTAACATTATTGAAGTGTACCCGTATGAGCGTGAAGAGATCCCATCTAACTTGAAGCCGCTGTCGGAAGTTGAGCAAGACTAGTAATATCTTATGGTTAGCTGACTTATAATTAGTATTTTAAAATACTTTTTTAAGTCATGCTTGGATCAATTCTTATAGCTCTGGCCTTATTGCTTACAGTTTTCTTAATCGTGAGACAATTGGTTATAAGCGAAAAGGAAGATCCGGATATTAATGAGAGAGTAAATTTGTATAAAGGTGAGGAGAGCTTCCAAAAGTATTATGCGAAAAATGCTTTTAAGAAATTAAGCAAAGTAGTTGCTGAGTTCGAGAGAAATTTTCCTCTTGAGGTTGAGCAATTGAGAAAGAAAACAGAACAGGAAGCTAAATACTTTAAAAATAATAGAGACAGATACAATTACCTTGTCTTTAAGTATGCTGAGCGACTTCAACAATTTACAACCAATAAAGTGAAGTGGGTTAAATTGTCAGATTTACTTCGATTATTTACTCAAAAAGAAATCAATGAATTGGTCGAAGGTCACGTCATTCAGTGTTATAAGCAAAAGTATATGATTGAGGATAGTTATAAGGCTACCCATCCTTTTGAAAAAGATGAAAACGGCCTTCCTTTAAAAATAGAAATTTAGAATATGTTAGATATTAGTAAGCAAAGAACCAGAGAATCGCGTGCGGCCATAGAAAGGCTCTATATTACCATGCGGCATTTATTCATTAGAGGGTCTTATAAGCCATTAGGCATTTCCGGCCGATCATTGATAGATGCTCTACTTACCTTAAAACCTGAAATTTACGGGACCATAGAAGACCCCGAAAAGGTAGAGCTGGATGGATTACTTTATATCATAGAAAGACTTCCTGATGGTATTGAGGAATGTAGGTTTATTAAGTTAGTAGCAAGAGAAGGCTTTGAAGAGGCAGGGCATTCGGTAATAATACCTCCAAAAAGAAGAAGAAACTGTTATCGTATCGATGATAACCGCATGTATATAGAAATGACCAGGGGTCGAAGTGATATCTACGATATTCTTACTCACCTAACTTTTATGTGCGTTGAAGGTGAGAAAATAAAAAATCATAGCCTCGATCAAAAAGGGAGGCTAAAAGATGATTGGAAAAAGCTGGAGGAGATTGTTACACTTGAGGATCAGGGAAAATCTTTTGATGAGAAAAAAGCTGCTGTTTATTTAAGTAACTTCTTGGGCAGAACTGTAAAAGAAACTCAGGAGGCTATTAAAAAATTTAAGAAGGGCAATAATAAGAATAGTCTATACCATATAGTTTATTGGCTAGGTAAGACTACCATTGCTGAGCATAAAGACCAACATGATAAAGAGATTACATTTAGTGCAAAACTACGTGAGATTGTTGGGCATCATATCTATGGAGAACAATGGGCCAATAAGATTAAAAAGTGCATATACGAGCATAAATGGAATGATAGACCTATTCATGTCATAAGTGCCAATATGCACAGTTTTCTTAATGCTGTTTATGGGTTTGGAGCGTTAAAGTCAAAGAAATATGCTTCAATTGAAAAGATGGCCATTGAAACCAGCAAGGCTGAAAATAATGCTCTGAGAGATAAAATAAAAAAGCATGCGCTTAAAAATGGGCTGATTGAAATCGAAGACCAATCCGGTACTAACCTTCCTGTGCAGCTCATTGATATGGCCGCACTGAGTATAAATGACCTTCCAGATGAGATAAAGCCTGATGGTAAGATGGACAAAAAGGATATGCCATTACTTATTGTCATGGATTATGCCTTTGGAGAGCAAGCATTTGAATGCCTTGACGAATTACTTAAGCCATATGAAACTTCAGGAAATAAGGATAATGTTGATTTAAATATCAGATCAGTAACAATAATGGGTAAGGCTGGTATCCTGCTTGGCAATAAAGGAGATATTATGATCCCAACTGCTCATGTGTTTGAAGGAACAGCTGATAACTATCCTATCGACAATGATTTTGTGGAAGCTGATTTTAAAGACCAACATGCTGTATATGAGGGCACTATGATTACTGTGTTGGGCACTTCACTTCAAAATAAGGATGTCCTTAATCATTTTGTAACGAGTACCTGGAATGCTGTTGGACTTGAAATGGAAGGAGCGCATTATCAAAAGGCGATTCAGTCAGCAGCCAAAATAAGAAAAAGTATAAAAGAAGATGTGATAGTTAGATATGCTTACTATGCCTCTGATAATCCATTGAAAACTGGAAGTACATTAGCTTCAGGAAGTTTAGGTATGGAAGGAGTGAAGCCTACTTATTTAATTACAACTTTAAGCTTGAAGAAGATATTGAGCTAAAGACGTGAAATCTGAATATTAAAAAAGCCCAGCTCAATATTTGAGCTGGGCTTTTTTTGTACTTGCTTACACCGGATTATTGTGCTGATAGCACAGTGCTAAATTCTGAAACATCATATCTTGGAAGTTCAGCATTGAAGTTAGCTTCTATTACAGCCATAATCTCATTTGCCAAAATGGCGTGGCCCGCTGGATTAGGATGAATACCATCTGTTGAAAAGATTCCATTAGGTCTAAAATCAGGAGAATAGGTAAAGCCATTGTCTATAGTGTACCCACCATTTACTGCAATGCTTGTAAATAATGCGTTGGCATCGAATACATGCAGGTTAGCATAGTTAGCGGCTGTAGTAGAAATAGTTGTATTGAATGCAGTGATTCTTGTCAATAGCTTAGCTATCTCATCAACCGTCAATGTATACTGGTCCCCAAGTGGTACACCTACACCAATCACAGAAGCAGGGTTACCTGGGTCAGCAAGCGTACCTAAGACAGAACCAGAGGGTAGCGTTAAAAGCTCTGCAGGCAATCCAAACGGGGCCAAACCCGGCTCGTCAGTAGCAGATTTTAATTGTTTTACTTGCTCGAAAGGAACGAGTGCTGCTCTTTGCTCGGCCGTAATTGCTCCAGCACTTTCAAGTGCATCAAAACCATCAGCTAGATCCCTTACACCGTCATCTTCAACAACAACAGCATTATTACCAGCAGCAAATGAGATTGATCTATATTCAACTTCTTCTGGAGTTAAAGCAGGGCTAAAGCCGAAGAAAGCTAATGCAGGATCTTGTAGTCCTTGTAATGCAGCATTGTAACCAGCGTATGCAGAGTTAGTTGCATCTGCAGTAGCTTGATCCATAGGTATGGCATTATAAGCAACGGCTTGGAAATAAGGTATTAATGTTACGTTAGGAACATTTAAAATAACACCTTGTAAATCTGGGAAAGTGCCAAACATGGCCTGTAAGTTGCCTTGTAGGGCTGCATTGAAACTAAATTCACTTACAAGTGCATTTGTCTCAGCATCCTGCCCATTAGGGTTGCCCATTTCGTCTTGGCCATCAGGACCAACACCACCACCAGTTGCCCATGAGAGCGCATCATTGTTACCTAACCAAAAAGTCATAAAAGTGGGCTCTTTAGCTAATGCTTGCTCAATTATTGAAGTGGTACTAGGGTCAAGTGCAAATCTGGTATAAAAAGGATTTAACATCCCGTACCCATTGGCATTTAGTTCTATCAATCTCATGCCTGGTACACCGAGATTGTTAATATCCTCTCGATCTTCAACATCAACCATATTCATTACGTCCCCAGGAGTTGTAGGAACAGGTCCCGGTATAGTCAAATCCAAAACCAGTTTACCAAATGTTGCAGGTCCTGTAAAGGCATTTGCAGGGTCGTTAAAGCTCGTGTTAAATCCATTTTCTGAATTAATATCAGGCTGGTTAAACTCGCCACCACCTGCTGCTGCAAATCTGGCTGCCAATAAATTAGGAAAACTATTCGATTGACCTCTTGTGTATAAAGCTCCATCCATAAAGCCTGCGGTCAATGAGTTACCAATTGCTACATAAGTGTCGAAATCTGCATCACCTGAAGATGCTTCAGCGAGTTCTTCGGCCTTTTGCAACTTCTCTTTTTGTGCTTCTACTAATTCCTCTTCTGTTTCGCACGCCACAAATGAAATTGTGAAGCCAAGTAAAAGGAATATGGAATAATATATCTTTTTCATAATTATCTTATTTCAGTATTAATTAAAGAATTCATCAAATGTAACGGAGATGTAATAGATACCACCAACGCGAGGGTTTCCAAAAGAAGTGGTGTAACGCTCATTAGTGATATTCGATCCACCTAGTTTTACAACAGACTTCAAACTAGGTAAACGGTAGCTAATTTGAGCATCTAAAGTACCAAATGATGGGACTACAGCTTCGCCAAATGATGACTGCCACAGGTAAGCATCTTGCCATCTGTAGTTAACAGAAAATCCAAGTTTATCAGTAAGCTTTCTATTAGCAAATTTCACGTTAAATCTCCACTCTGGTGTATTAAACTGAGCGCTGAATCCTTTTGACTCCAACTCATCGGCATCAAGTAGCTCATTGTATGAAGCATTACCACCAATTTGATAGCCTCCAGGTAATGAATACTCTAAACCAATAGCCATACCTTGTGTATTTACAGTTTCTTCTGAGTTTACATCAAATCCATAACGCGCTCCAGTGTTTGATCCTGTTCCGTAAGTGCCATCTACAATACCTGCTCTATCAGCTGGTCCAGCATAAAGTGGAGTTCCATTCGGATCACCATTTGAGTTGCCAACTGGAGTTTGTACCAAGTCTACTTCAACAATAAAGTCGTTGTAAGCACTGTAGTAATAGTAAGCATCGATTAATAATTTATTTGAAATTAGACTCTTATATCCAATCTCATAAGTGCTCACTTTTTCAGTCTGGAAATCAAAATCTTCCCATACTACTAAGTCTCCGGTATTACCAGAAGCCTGTGCTGCAACAACGCTTTCTAAAGTGTACACCTCGTTAGTTCTGAAGTTAAACTGATCTACTAGTGCCTCATTGCTACCAACAAGTCTTCTAGTTACAACATCAAGGTTGATAAACTGATCCTGTGTAGTAGGTATTCTAAAGCCTCTTTGGAATGACGCTCTTAAGTTGTGGTTTCTATTAGAACCTAGATTATATACGGCTGAAAGTCTGGGAGATACCTGACCATCGAAATTCTCATTTTTATCATATCTCATTGAGCCCGTTAAATCTAGTCTTTCATTAGCCACTGATTTTTTTATTTGTACATAGCCTCCAAACTCGTTGATATTAAACTCATCGCCAGTGTC
This sequence comes from Fulvivirga sp., assembly GCA_965227525.1. GTDB lineage: Bacteria > Bacteroidota > Bacteroidia > Cytophagales > Cyclobacteriaceae > Fulvivirga. Next base: position 2,447,931 of record OZ245762.1, read on the forward strand.
AATATTTTCCAGGGCAAATAAAGTACCATCTGATTTTAGGTTATATCTTCTGAAATTACCACCAACTATTACCTCAGCAAAGTCGATTTGCTCCTTAAGATTGTACATCACCTCACCATGGTAAAGACTTGTTTCATCAAGAAACTGCGCACCACCCTGGGAGATTGGAGTTTTTCTCAATCTGTCAAATGCCTCATTATATGTAGCATCGCCAACCTGAGGTCTGTTTGCATCATAAGCACCTCTAGCCGCTATATGCGCCTGATCAATTGAGGCTCCCTGAAGCCTGGCTCCGGCAAATGTCTGAACATAAGTTTCTCCACCACCATTAGCTAATAAATATTCTGCATTGATGAGGGTGGCAAGTGTGTTAGCTGCATAGCTATCACCAGCATCTTCTTGAGTAGTGTATACTCTTGCATAGAAATTTGAACCTTTAAGCTCTAATTTTCCTGTCCAGATAGAAAAGTCATCTAATACAAAACGGTCATTCGCTGTGTAAACTGTACTACCAAAACCTATATTATATTGTCCTGAAAGTTCCAGATCATCATTAAGTCGGTAGTGAAGTGCACCACCTAGTTTTAAGCTTTCAGTATTATTATCTACAAATTCTGATTCAGTAAATCCTGTAGGGGTGAAATTACCTCTCTCATCAGTTGGGAGTAGGGCTTCTGCGCCAGTTCCTTGTCCTAACTGACCAACATTGAGTACCAAGCCATCTCCATAAACATTTACTCCATTGTAATCATTAAGACCTGATTGTTGTCTGTACCCTGCAACAGTTGGGTCGTACACTCCACTTAATTCTACACCAGCTGTACGGTCTCTGTAATCAACACCTCGGAAGTCATTGGCTTGTAGATAGGATGCAGTTACTTTAAATGCAACTTTATTGTTGAATGCTTTGGCATATCTTAGCGCGTAGTTGTTATACATGGACATGTCGTCATCTTCGTCATCAACATGGTTTACACCCAGTTTGGCAGTAACGCTTAACCCCTGGTATTCAAATGGACTTTTACTGTTCATTAAGATAATTCCCTGGATTGCATTTGGCCCGTATAGGGCAGAGGCTGCTCCTGGAAGAATTTCCACACTCTCCAGATCCAGTTCGTTGATACCAACAATGTTACCAACAGGGAAGTTGAGGCCTGGTGCCTGGTTATCAATACCATCAATAAGTTGTACTGTTCTGGTATTACCATTTGCTCCAAATCCTCTAGGGTTTATAGATGTAAATGTCATACTCTGAGTACTTACATCAATACCTTTTAGTGATTTGATGGCATCGTAAAAACTTGGAGCAGCTGATTCACGAATAGCTCTGATATCCATTTTTTCAATAGATACAGGTGACTCAAGGATACTTTCCTCAACTCTTGAGGCCGAAACAACTACTTCTTGTCCTAGCAAGGATGCTTCTTCCATGGCGACATCAATAGTCATTCCGCTTTGAGTGACTTCAACATCCTGTGTTTCGAAGCCAATAAATGAAAACTGTAAGGTAAAAGGAGGTGCCATATCAACATTTAGTTGAAACTTTCCATCAGGGTCTGAAATTGTCCCGATAACTTTACCTTTTACAACAATGTTCACTCCGGCCAAAGGGTCACTATAAGCCGCATCGGTAACTGTACCTGATACGCTCGTGCTCTGAGCAAAAGTGAAACTAACACTTCCTAAAAGCATAAAAAGAAGGAAGGTTGTCTTAGTAAAAATCTTCTTCATAGGTTTTGGTTTTATTTTCAAAGTCAAAATAAAAAATTATAAATACTCTTCTAAGCAAAACTTAAGCTTAAAAACATCTAAATGTACAATAAAAAATTCTAAAATAGTAGGCATGCATACGTTTTAAATCCCTCTCAACGTCTTATTTAGCCACTCAAACTAGTTTTGTGCTTCTTTCTTTAGATGCTCAACCAGTTTATCACAAAGATTATTCATTTCTGAAGCCATAAACTCATCGCCAGTGCTGTTCAATATACTTTGTGCCATGCCACCGAGGCAGTCAACATAAAACCTTTTCATCTCATCTACAGGCATTTCTTTTGTCCAAAGGTCTATGCGTAATGTATTACGCTCATTAGGATCCCATAAAGAAATGTTAATTGCGCTTGTTTCTTCAGGTCCATCCTTTGGTTTTTCAGTGGCATCCCAAAGTATCTTTTCTGGTATGTTTTCGCTATCAAGGGATATGTCAAAATTAATTTTAGATTTTTTCATTTCATTCTTAGTTAAAAAAACAAATAGCCGGACTAATGATATTAATAAACTAGTCCAGCTATCTTCATTTCAATTTATTTCACTTACAAATTCATTTCTGGTACATCACCATCAACAATTAATTTACCTTCGGTGGCTTTCTTTATTTCATCTACAGAAACTCCTGGAGCTCTTTCTAAAAGCCTAAAACCACCACCTTCAACTACTTCCATTACTGCAAGGTCGGTAACTATCTTTTTTACACATTTTAGACCAGTAATAGGCAGGCTACATGATTTTAAGAGTTTTGAGCTTCCAGATCGACTGGTGTGTTGCATGGCTACTATAATATTTTCTGCAGAAGCTACCAGGTCCATCGCTCCACCCATACCTTTTACCATTTTACCGGGAATCTTCCAGTTGGCAATATCGCCTTGCTCAGAAACCTCCATGGCTCCAAGAATAGTGAGGTGCACATGGCCGCCTCTAATCATGCCGAAACTTTCAGAAGAATTAAACAGCACAGAGCCAGGGCGCATGGTTACCGTTTGCTTCCCAGCATTGATCAAGTCAGCATCTACATCTTCCTCATATGGAAATTGCCCTATTCCTAAAAGTCCATTTTCAGATTGCAGTACAACCTCAATATCATCTGGAATATAATTGGCCACCAACGTGGGAATACCTATACCGAGATTGATATAAGACCCGTCCTTAACTTCTTGTGCAATTCTTTTTGCTATTCCTATTTTATCTAATGCCATAATCAGTTATTTTTTTCGGTGATTGTACGTTGCTCAATCCTCTTTTCGTAATTGCTCCCTTTGAAAATGCGTTGAACATAAATACCTGGCGTGTGAATTTCATTTGGGTCGAGTTCGCCTAAAGGCACAAGCTCTTCTACTTCAGCGATAGTTATTTTACCAGCAGCGGCCATCATCGGGTTAAAGTTTCTGGCAGTGCCCTTAAAGATTAGATTACCAGCCGCATCACCTTTCCAGGCTTTTACTAGGGAGAAATCTGCCTGAAGCCATTCTTCCATGAGGTATTGTTTGCCATGAAACTCTCTTACCTCTTTACCTTCGGCCACTTCGGTACCATAGCCGGCAGGTGTAAAAAAAGCTGGAATTCCAGCTCCGCCTGCTCTGATACGCTCGGCTAGTGTACCTTGAGGTATCAGATCAACCTCCAATTCACCTGCGAGTAGTTGGCGTTCAAATTCGGCATTTTCACCAACATAAGAACTTATCATTTTTTTAACCTGACGTGTTTTGAGCATAAGGCCTATTCCAAAATCATCTACACCGGCATTATTAGAAATGCAAGTAAGACCTTTTACGCCAATTTTTAGTAACGCTGAAATAGCATTTTCGGGGATGCCACAAAGACCAAAGCCTCCCAGCATCAGGACAGCATTGTCCTTTATATCCCTTACTGCTACATCGGCACTCTCTACAACTTTGTTTATCATAATTTCGGGTTATGTTATTAATTAGTAATAAGTCCAGATTACTAATTATAGATATAACTAAATACTTTCAAAATTTACTTATTTAAAATGTCATTTACCAAGATTTTATCAGCTTGAAGCTGATTTTTCAGCGCCTCAATATCTTCAAACTTCTTTTCATCTCTTATTTTATCTATAAAATCTATGGCAATATTTTCTCCGTAAATGTCTTTTTCAAAATCAAAAATGTTGACTTCGATCGTTTTAAGTTTACCACCAACGGTGGGCCTGTAGCCGATGTTAAGCATGCCATTGTATTGATTGTTGCCATGGTATACATTTACTGCATAGGATCCATTTGCTGGAATCAGTTTATGCTTAAACTCTATTTCAATATTGGCGGTGGGGAAACCAATCATTCTTCCAATTTTCTCGCCTTTTACGACCCTTCCAAGCATTCTGTAGGGTCTTCCGAGTAAGTGACTGGCAGTTGCTACATCACCCTCACTCAACCCATTTCTTATTTTAGTAGAGCTCACCGCAACATTTTCAACATCCTGACGAGAAATTTCTTCAACATCAAATCCATACTTAGAGGAGTTGGCTTTTAAGTGCTCAAAACTCCCCTCTCTGTTTTTACCAAAGCGATGATCATAACCGATTACTAATTTCTTGGTACCTATTTGATCGACAAGTATTTTTTTGATAAATGACTCACTAGAGGTTTTAGAAAATTCTTTTGTGAAGGGGAGTCGGAGTAAATGATCAATTCCTTGTTCGCGTAACAGTTCAGCTTTTTCTTCAAATGTGTTGAGTAATTTTAGATCGGTTTCTTCAGGATATAAAACTAGTCGCGGATGAGGCCAATAGGTGAGGAGTACAGTTTCTCCATTGTTTTTACGCGCTACTTCTTTGAGTCGTTCAAGTATTTTTTGATGCCCAATGTGAACGCCATCAAATGTACCACTGGTAACTACGGCATATTCGAGTTTTTTAAAATCTTCTAGTCCGTGGTAGATGTTCATTTATGCGTGGTCAGTTCTTCAATTGTTTTGGCGTCTTCAACCTTAAAGTTACCAATTCTAGTTCTTCTGAGCTCACTTAAATATGCTCCAGTTCCTAACTTTTGGCCAAAATCGTGAGCTAAACTTCTTATATAGGTACCTTTTGTGCAGACAACCCTGAAAGCCACCTTATTGCCTTCAAATGATACTATTTCGAAAGATTTAACTTCAACCTGTCTTGATTTTAATTTGATGTCTTCTCCTTTTCGCGCACTTTCATAAGCACGCTTACCTTTTACTTTGATAGCAGAGAATATCGGTGGCGTTTGGTCTATAACACCTTCAAAGTGTTTTTTTGTTTCGTTGAGAAGTTTATCAGTGATATGAGAAATATCTTGTGGGTCTGTAGGCTTAGTTTCGAGGTCATAAGAAGGGGTAGTTTGTCCTATTGTAAATTGGCCGGTGTACTCTTTTTCCTGCCCTTGAAATTTTTCTATTTGTTTGGTCATTTTACCAGTACATAATACTAGTAGCCCCGTGGCCAATGGGTCTAAAGTACCGGCATGACCAATTTTTTTTACTTTAAGAAAGTATCTTAGTTTCTTGACAATATCAAAAGATGTCCATTCCAGTGGTTTATCAACCAGTATTACACTTCCCTCTGTCGAATCCATTTTTGATTAAAGTTGTGAGGCGATAATTCCAATTAATGCGATTGCAAAACAATAGTAGGCAAAATAAATTAGCTTGCCTTTACGTACCAGACGTATCATCCAATTACAAGCAATTAGACCTGATAAAAAGGCTGCTATAAAACCGCTAATTAATACAGCAGAGGATATATCTGTTGTAACTGAAGCTTCTTGTTTTACCAGATCAATAGTTTTTAATAATGCAGCTCCAAGTATTGGAGGTAATACCATCAAGAACGAAAATCGAGCTGCTTTTGATCTATCAATACCCAGAAATAGTGCAGTGGTGATTGTCGCTCCTGATCTGGAAATGCCAGGCATGATTGCAACGGCCTGTGCAATACCTATAATTATTGACTTCGCAAATGTAACTGAGCCAGTTTTGTGGTTGGTATAGTGGGAGATAAGTAGTAATAAACCAGTGATAATTAGCATACTGCTCACCAATAATACCTGACCTCCGAATAGAGCGCTTACTTTATCTTCAAAAAACACACCTACAATGCCAACTGGTATCATCGAGAGTATGATTTTTACCACATACTGGGTAGACTCATTCCATTTAAATTGGAAAATATCTTTTATAATGGCCATAATTTCCTTTCTAAACACCAGGATAGTACTTAAGGCTGTTGCGGCATGCACCAAAATTGAAAAGAGTAGGTTGTCTTTAGTTGTGATACCAAGCACTGCGCTTCCGAGTTCTAAATGCCCACTGCTACTTACTGGCAAAAACTCGGTGAGTCCTTGAATAATGCCAAGGACAATTGCTTCAATTAAGGTCATTTATTGTCTTTGGGATTGTGCAGAATGGCAAATAATTCAATTATAAATCCCAACATGATAATAATAGGGCCCAGGGTAAGTCCCAGAAAACCAAAACCATGCGGTTCGCTATCCATACTCATGGTTACAAATCCAATAACTAATACTGCAATGCCAAGAAGCATGAGCTTATAATTTTTCTTTCCGAATGGTAATTTGTTCTTTTTTTCCATGTTATCTGTAATTGCAAATAATATCAAAAATTTATGTCTTAGTACAGCTCGTCTAATGACATTCTCAGGTATTTTTTGATCGCACGATAGGTGCTAAAAAATCCAATAACTCCTCCAACAATCAATAGACCTCCAAAAAGAATAAGTATTTTATCCGTTTCCTGAAGGTTAGACAAATCTTCTACTTTTTGATTAGCAAAATTCATTAAGCCAAACAATACCATAGAGGCTATAAATCCGGCTAATACTCCATGACTTGTCGCTCTTAGAAGAAATGGTTTTTGAATAAAACCAGATTTTGCTCCAACCAGCTGCATGCTTCTGATCAAGAATCGTTGAGAAAACAGCGCAAGCTTGATTGTATTGTTTATTAGAATTACTACCGCGAGTAGTAATACGAATGCAAATCCAATCAATACCAGGCTAATTTTTGTAAGGTTTTGATTTATTGAGTCTACCAGGCTTTCTACATACACTACTTCAAATACGCCTGCCATATCTTCAATGTCATTTTTGATAGTCAGGAGCTTTTCATTCTCCTGAAAAGCCGGAGCTATTTTTAGTATATAAGCATCTCTGAGTGGGTTTTCACCTAAAAATTCACTGAAATCTTCACCCGTTTCTTTTATAAATTGTTCTGCAGCTTCTTCTTTAGAAATGAAACCAATAAGTACTTCATCATCCTTTTTGGCAGCATAGTCTTTTGAAGATAGTGCCTGTTGTACCTGGATCCTTTGGTTGTCTGTAATGTCTTTTTTAAGATATACCTGTACCTCAATATTTTCTTTGATAATGGAGGTAAGTTTATTTGTGTGTAGTAGGAGTAAGCCAAATAGGCCGATCACAAATAATGCAAGTGTAATGCTGAAAACTACACTTACAAAAGGGTAGCTTCCGAGTTTTTTCTTTTTTCTACTATCTTTTTCCACGGTTGCAGCCAAATTTAGTAATTATTTTGCTAGTTCCTGCAAAAGGCTTGGAAGAATAAAGGCAATAAAAAAGCCTTTGTTTGAAGGCGGTACAAACAAAGGCTCAAATCAATAAAAAGGGTATTTAACTATTCGATATCTACGACCTTTTCAAGTTTTTCGATAAGTGTTCTTTCTTTAACAGGCTTTAATTCTACAATCTTTACCTGTTGCTTATTAAGCGGATAAAACTTTCCTTCATAATATAAGAAGAGTGTTTTATCAGACTTAGTTTTAAATTCCAGAATCTCGTAAAGCTCCTTATCAAAATCACCGTATAAGAATAATTTTCCTCTATTGAATTGATAATGAAACGAGTATTTCTTTTTGGTATTGTCTATTTCGACATCTAAAGAAGTAAGGTTGCCCTCAATGTTGTCCACTATTTCATTGGTAGGCGCTTCTAGGCTATCAGATTCTGAGGTTTCAAAAATAGGAGCTGCCGTAGGCCTGTTAATTTCAGGTTCTACAATTTCATTACTGTTCTTATCTACAGATGCAGTGTTTGTTCTCTCTGCTACTCTGTTAGGCTTAACGACAGGCTCTTCATTATTATCTTTTTTATCTTCAACTTCTGATTCCGTTACTGTCTCCTCCTCTGTTTCCGGTAATTCAATATTGGAGTTAGACTTAGGCGGCATAAATTCGGCAGTATCGTTACCATCAATTAAATAATAAGCCCCTAATGAAAGAAGCCCAAGTATTGCTATACCTGAAGCCAACTTACCAAAAGTAATAGAGCCGCCAATGCCCATACTTCCACCGACAGGCACATTGTCCATTATTGCCTTTAGTTCACTTCTTCGTGCATCACGAATACCTTCAATGATATCACTTTGAAGTTCAAGTTCTTGCTTCAACTCAGGGTCGTTAGCAACAGCTTGTTCAAATTCTTGCCTTTCCACCACAGACATGTCGTTCTCCAAATAGGCACTAATTTTTTCTAAATTACTCATATTATTTAATCAAGAAAGTCGCTCTCAGAGTACTGAGATTTGACTAGTTCGTCTAATTTTTTCTTACACTTATACTTTTTAGTTTTTGCAGTATTTGTATTTGCAAAACCTAGTTTATCTGCTATTTCCTGCATTGACATCCCATCGAAATAATAAAACATCAACACTTTTTTACATGTTCCACCCAACTGTCTGATGCATTGATTTATCAACTTAGCACGTTCTTTCTGGTCATGCTGTGCAAACTCAACCCCATCTTTTTCTTCATGCGACAGTCTCTTTTTTCTGTCAAGCTCTTTTCTCCAAAGGTTTTGACAGATGCTGTACAGGTAAGTACTTATTTTTGACGTAAGCACCAGGTTACCACTCACAGCTTTTTGCCAAAATACAACAAGCGCGTCTTGATAAATATCTTTGGCTTCTTGCTCTGTGCCACTGTTGGATATGACCATTTTAGTCATCATTCTATAATATTTTTTATAGAGAACCTCCAGCGTTTTTTCATCACCTTTGCATATTTTCTCAAAAATCTCCTGATCTTTCATTTGAGCTCTGCTTTTTTATACATCCACATTCAGGTAGGTAACCCCCGATTATTAGTATTGTGCAATTTTTATTGTTTCAACAATAAATTAATTTAAATAATGCTATTTATTGGACTTTAAGCCAGGTTTGTGTCCTGTAAAACCAACCCCAATAACCTCTTATTTTTAGTTCATTATCCTCAATCCAAATTTTACATTTATAAATTTTGCCTTCGTCAGGTTTCAAGACCGTGCCATTAGTATACTCATCACCATCTTTTTCCAGGTCTTTAATTATTTCCATTCCGATTACTTTCTGCTTGTACCTGGGGTCATCACTAGGGCATTCGTCACAAATAGGATCTGGATTTTGATCCGGCTCTCTAAAAAGCTTTATTATTTTACCATAGTATTTATCATTTTTCGAATAGATTTCTACCACTGATTTGGCTTCGCCAGTTTCGTCATCAATGGTTTTCCATTTACCTGATATATCTTGAGCGTTGACAACTATCAAACTGCTGAATATCAAAAATGTGCTTAGTATAATTTTCATTTTATAAGTTATTGCTAGGCTAAATATATTTCATTTTAACTCAAAACAAAAAAAGCTCCCGAAAGGGAGCTCTTTTATATTTTTTAGATGAAAGGCTAAATCAGTTCTTTACCTTTTCTACTTGTTCTTTCACTTCTTCTTCAGTGCCCTCAAACTCCTCAACTTTTGTCACCTTTTCACCGTTTTCAGAAACAGTTTTTGTAACAACAGCTTTTACCTGCTCACCATCAGTTGATGTCATCTCAACTTTTACTTCATTGATAACTTCTTCTTGGTGAATACCTGCCTGGCTGTGTGCATTATGACCTGTGTCATTAAACTCACCCAATATTGGAGCAATAACAAGTCCAACAAGACATGTAAGTTTGATTAAGATATTCATTGATGGACCCGATGTATCTTTAAAAGGATCACCAACAGTATCTCCAGTGACGGCAGCTTTGTGAGCATCAGAGCCTTTAAAAGTCATTTCTCCATTGATCATTACACCAGCTTCAAATGATTTCTTCGCGTTGTCCCACGCACCACCGGCATTGTTTTGGAAGATTGCCCAAAGTACACCAGATACAGCTACACCAGCCATATATGCACCCAATGCTTCAGGTCCCATTACAAAACCAACAATGATTGGTGTAAGGATAGTGATCGCACCTGGCAACATCATTTCTCTTAAAGCTGCTTTAGTCGATATTTCAACGCATTTACCATACTCAGGAGTGCCAGTACCTTCCATGATACCTGGTATCTCTTTGAACTGACGTCTCACTTCCATCACCATATCCATCGCTGCTTTTCCAACAGATTTCATTGCCAAGGCAGAGAAAACAACTGGTATCATACCACCGATAAATAAAGCAGCCAATACATCAGCTTTGAAAATATTAATTCCGTCAATACCTGTGAAAGTTACGTATGCTGCGAATAGTGCAAGCGCTGTAAGCGCTGCAGAAGCAATCGCAAAACCTTTACCAACGGCTGCAGTGGTGTTTCCAACAGAGTCAAGGATGTCAGTTCTTTCTCTCACCTCGTCAGGTAATTCGCTCATTTCTGCCACACCACCAGCGTTATCAGCGATAGGACCGAAGGCATCTATTGCAAGCTGCATAGCCGTGGTAGCCATCATAGCAGAAGCAGCGATCGCCACTCCGTAGAAGCCTGCAAGCTCATATGAACCCCAAATCGCAACAGCAAACAGTACTACAGATGAAAAAGTTGAAATCATACCTGTGGCTAAACCAGCTATAATATTAGTTGCAGCCCCGGTAGATGAATTTTCTACAATATCCAACACAGGTTTTTTACCTAAAGCTGTGTAGTATTCTGTGAATAATGAAATTAAGTAGCCCACACCTAGACCAACTAAAGTAGCATAGAATACATGTCTACTTGGGATGTCCATTGTGCCTTCTCCGAAGAATTTCATACCTGTAATTGTCTCAGGAAGCATCCAATCTATTAAGAACCAACCAGCAACCGCTGTTAAAAGGATTGAAGTAATATTACCTAAATTGAGTGCTTTTTGCACTTGAGCTTCTTTAGCTGTATTGTCTTTTATATTGATAAGGAAAGTACCAATAATAGATGCAACAATACCTACACCAGCAATCATAATAGGGAGTAGGATAGGGCCCATACCGTTGAAAGCATCAATCACCTGGCCGGCATCAGCCATATCTTTAATGATGTAGTTACCTAACACCATTGAGGCAAGTACAGTTGCAACGTATGATCCAAATAAGTCAGCACCCATACCAGCAACGTCACCTACGTTGTCACCCACGTTATCTGCAATTGTTGCAGGGTTTCTAGGGTCATCTTCTGGGATACCCGCTTCTACTTTACCTACAAGGTCTGCACCAACGTCAGCAGCTTTAGTGTAGATACCGCCACCAACTCGTGCAAAAAGTGCAATAGACTCAGCTCCTAGTGAGAATCCTGCGAGCGCCTCAAGAACTACAGTCATGTTGTCGTAGAATGAGCCTTCTACACCCATGAAAGTACTCACGAATATTAAGAAAAATAAACTAAGACCTAAAACAGCCAAGCCAGCTACACCAAGTCCCATTACAGTACCACCACCGAATGACACTTTTAATGCCTGTGGTAAGCTTGTTCTTGCAGCTTCTGTAGTACGTGCATTTGCTTCAGTCGCAATACGCATTCCTATGTTACCAGCTACAGCTGAGAAGATAGCACCAACAATAAATGCAGGTACAATCATCCAACTTGTGGTTTCAACTGCCATTGATATACCAAATAATGCAACCGAGGCCAACACAACAAAAATGGCTAAAAGCCTGTATTCAGCACTTAAGAAAGCTAGTGCACCATCTTTTATGTTTTTAGAAATTTCCTGCATTTTCTCGTTTCCAGGGCTTTGTTTTTTTACCCATGCCATTTTTATAAGCATAAAAACGAGGCCTAATACAGCTAAGCCAATCGGCACAAAAATTAAATTATCCATTCTTTATTAAATTAAAATCAATTTTAAAACTAAAAAGGGCAGAAAAGCCCTCTTTTAAAATCCAGCGCAAAGATAGAAGAACCTAGATTATTATAAAATAAAAAGGTGAAACAAATCGGAATAACATTATTTTAAGAACAACTCTTGTAAACCTTCCCACAAGGCCTTTTTCTTTGATTTGTCTGATTCGATGTGTTTGAGATTATCTGCTAAAAGCATTTTGTGTTCTTGTTGAGTTGACACTTCATAGAGTGAAATAGTCTTTAATTGCTCAATATGCGCTACTCCAAAACCAATAACAGTATTGGGTTTCAATTCTTTGATGATAGCATCAAGATCCAATTCAAGCTTGGCCAAATTAACCAGAGCAACATGCTCAATGTCGAGTTTTACGGCTGACAGTATGTTTTTAAGAAATGCCATATCCTGCTCGGATATGAATTCTACATCTTTTTCATGGTTTAAAATGAGAATGGCACTTGTGTTATTTCCTTTGAAAGGAATATTTTTTGAATAAGCTTCTGAAACAGGTTCATTTACAACGCCTGGCTCATCATTTTCGGCTTTTGAATTACCTTGTTTTGTTAAGTCCGCAGAGGATTCATCAATAACATAAACGTCTTCAGTGATAAGGAACTTGAGATAATTATTTTCCATTGGCTTTATCTAAATTGAAGATCGACTTTAGCTCAGTGGCCTCATCCGGTTTCATTCTGCCAGCTAAAACTAACCTTAGCTGTCTTCTTCTTAATGCGCCATCAAACAATGCTTTTTCGTCTTCTGTTTCGGCTACAGCTGTTGGTACATCAATAGGCCTGCCTGACTGATCTACTGCAACGAAGGTGAAAAAGGCACTGTTACTTGCGAATTTTTTACCGCTAGGTATATCTTCAGCCTCAACTTCTATATGCACCTCCATAGATGAACTAAATGCACGAGTAACCTTAGCTTTAAGTGTAACGACATTGCCTAACTGTATAGGCTTGCCGAATGACACATTATCTACTGAAGCTGTGACTACAATTCTGTTAGAATGCTTTTGGGCAGCGATTGCTGAAACGATGTCCATCCAATGCATCAATCGACCTCCCATTAGATTGTTTAAGGTATTGGTATCATTGGGTAACACCAGTTCAGTCATTGTGACATAAGACTCTCTAGCAAATTTTTTCTTTTTAGCCATGGTTACTTGTTATTGTGTTAATAGTTATTAGCGATTAACTATTAACTTATTTACCCCATCCTTGTTCGCCACGCAAAGGTACGAAGCTGAAATAATCAAAAGTTTCTTTTTTAATCTTTTTATCACCTTCCTTAAAGATTCTGATCATCTTTTGTGAGTTATTATCACCTACAGGTATTATCATGATTCCACCAACAGCAAGTTGTTCGATAAGGCTTTTTGGTACGGAAGGTGCACCGGCAGTCACAATTATCCTGTCAAACGGAGCTTTACTTGGCAATCCTTTGGACCCATCACCCTGAAAAAAGTAAGGTTTATAACCCATTTTTGGAAGAAATTTTTTTGTACGCTCATAGAGCACTTTATTATACTCTATTGTATAGACTTTAGCACCCAGCTCCATTAATACACATGCCTGATAACCGGATCCTGTACCTACTTCAAGCACTTTTAGGCCTGGTGATACTTCTAGTTTCTCTGATTGAAAAGCTACAGTGTAAGGCTGAGAAATGGTTTGACCCTCGCCAATAGGAAAGGCCTTATCCTGATAAGCATGAGCTAAAAGTGCATTGTCAAAAAAGAAGTGTCTCGGTATTTTACCAATGGCCGCAATAACATTTGGGTCTGAAATACCCTTACCCTGTATTGTCTTCACCAACGATTTTCTTAACCCTCTATGCTTGTAGCTATCTTCCATGCAGCGAAAATAGCAAAACTCAACTCAAAAATAAATACTAAATAAATTAGTATAAAAATTTGTTATTTAAATAATCAGGACCTAATTTGGAGTCAATTACTAAAATAATTAGTATGAAGACAGATTGTAAACTTAAATTGTTGAGTAAAAAACTAAAATCAGGTAAATGCCAGATTAAATTCTATGTATCCTCAAATACACGAAAGAACATGTACGGGTATCTTTTGGCTGAATCGGGTACAACCTTGAAGGAAGTGGTTGGTAAGATTGAGCACAAAGTACGTACGATTGAGTCTGCAAGTCAACATTATCAATCTCATTTATATAATTTAGCAACCCGTGACATGAATAATGATCATATACTCATTTTTAATAATTGATTATGACACTCATAAGTGAGAATATTAAATATCTAAGAAAGAAATTAGGATTAACTCAAGAGCAGTTTTCTGAGGCCATTGGTATTAAAAGATCTCTTCTCGGGGCCTATGAGGAAGCCAGGGCAGATCCTCGAATCAACAACCTCATAAAAATGGCCGAAATGTGTGGTACCTCAGTTGATTTAATTATAAGCAAAGATGTAAGCAAGCTTACTGAAAGTGAGCTTAACGTAGATAAACTGAAGCGTGGCAAAGAGGTGTTGGCTATTACAGTTGATGAAAATGATAAAGAAAACATAGAATTGGTGCCTCAAAAAGCTGCGGCTGGTTATACAGCTGGTTATGCTGATCCTGAATATATTACTGAGCTGCCTAAATTTAAACTTCCGATTCTTCCGTCTAACGCTACCTATAGGGCGTTTGAGATTACGGGTGATTCTATGCTACCTATTTTACCAGGTACGGTGATTATTGGCGAGTATGTTGAGGATTTGCGAGACATTAAAAATGGTAAAACTTATATACTCGTTACTAAATCTGAAGGTATTGTTTATAAAAGAGTATTTAATTATTTGGATGAAAATGGAAAACTGTTTTTGGTTTCAGATAACCGGCAATATGCTCCGTATCAAATACAAGCTGAAGATGTGTTAGAAATATGGTCGAGCAAGGCCTATATCAGTGTGCAATTTCCAGATGCTGATGAAAAGAATGAAGTAAGCACCGAACATTTAGCATCAATTGTTCTTGATTTACAAAAGGAAATTTTAAAGCTAAAGGAAGAGAGAAAGGCTAAATAGATGTTACAGTGGCTTTTCTTTGAATTTTGCCGGTAGGTGTTTCTTTGAATTTTTTGATGAACAAAATATCTTTTGGCACCTCATACTTTGGGAGTTCTTCTTTCAACTTTTGATTTAGCTCGCCAAGTTTAATACTTGATAGGTTCCCTTCTAAGATAAGAACCAGCTTTTCTCCTAGTTGGTCATCTGGTATACCATAAACAAAAAACCTATTCTTTGTTTGCAACTGAGCTAATAAAGTCTCAATATGACTTTCTAATTTTTCACATTGAATTTTAACTCCACCTGAATTTATTACGTTATCAACTCGGCCTAACCACTCAAATTTATGATCACTTACGAGGTTAACCCTGTCATTAGTTATAATGGTTTTGAAATTGGTAACAGCACTTTTAATGGTTAAACATTCTCTATGGTCAATATTGATTTCTACACCATCAAGAGTAGTATAGTAGTTAGACTGGTCTGGTCCGTTCAGTTTTTTTAATGCTATGTGAGATACGGTTTCAGTCATGCCATATGTACTAAAGCAATTACTTTTAAGGGTTGCTAATTTAGCTTTGAGTGATGCAGGGATGTTACCACCACCTAAAATAATGGTGTCATATTCATCGATTTTTTTACGATCCGAATTTTCAGATAGAATGTTTTGCATCTGCATGGGGGTAAATGCCGCAAAATGAATATCATCATTTAAACTAGTAATAGGAGGGCTGGCTGCAGGTTCTACCGTCACAATATTCATATTATTGATAAGAGATCTAACAATCATCATTTTACCCGCAATGTAATCAGGGCTTAGACACAGTAGGCTATTCGTTTGTGGTTTTAGGTCCAAGGCTTTGATAGTCAACATGGCACTAGCCATCATTTGCGAGCGGTTGATCTCAATCAGCTTTGGTGTGCCTGTGCTACCCGAAGTGTGCTGAGGAAAGTATTCTTGCCCTGAGTTCCATTCTTGAATAAATGAGATGCAATATTCCTGAAAATCGCTATTTGGTGTTACTTCAGTTATTCGATTGATGTCGAACTTATTACCATCGAAAACAATGAAGTTTTCCATTATTGCATATCATTTAATTGCGCCTTAAATGCTTTTAATATGTCAACATTTTCCTGACTGCTGGACTCAAACTCCAAAATAATTGGCCCCTCCGAAGTAATAAACTCCTTCACTAGATTTTTTAATTTACTGCGTTTATCTAAATGAAGATAAGTGATGCCAAACTCTTTGGCGAGGTGCTCTGCTGATAAAGATTGTTTTGTTTCGAAATACTCTTCTAACTCAGGTTGGCTGGCTGGGCCATTAATCATTCTAAATATGCCCCCTGCATGGTTATTAAGTACGACTACTTTAAAATTCTTTAGTGAGTAGTTGTGCCAAAAAGCATTGCGGTCATAGAAGAACGCCATATCACCTGTAATTAATATCGTTTCTTGTCCTGATGCGAGTGAAGATCCTACAGCAGTGCTTGTGCTACCATCTATACCACTTGTGCCTCTATTGGCAAATACATTTACTTGCTGGCTGGCATTTAATCCTATGTAATTGGCATACCGTACAGCCATGCTGTTTGCAAGATGCAAATCAACATGCTCGAGATTTGAGAGTACTTCATATATTACCTCAAACTCCCTCAATTTTTCCTGAGGGAAAAATTCAGAAATTAGCCTCCTGGATTTACGCTCTTCTATTTCCCACAAGTGGTAGAAGTTCTCTTTTTTCTGTGTGTCAAAGTCTGATTCAACTTCACAATCTGCCAATTTTTGAAGAAAAAAGGAAGGGGTGCAATTGATAATATTGGTTAATGACTGGTACGTGTCGGCTACCTGCCCACTTTCTTGAATATGCCAATGTTCAATCGCTTGATGATGTCTGAGAAAAAGTTTTAAGTTTTTACTGATGGTTGAATTACCAAAAGTGACTAACAATTCTGGTTGCAAGCTTTCATGCAGACCATTTTTATTTTGACCTAGAAACACATCACTATGTGAGATGATATTTTCTACAGCATGCAGGTTAGAAATGATGTCACCAAGCACCGGGACTTTCTGCTTAGAGGTAATTTTACTTAATAGATCAACTATTCCACTATCAAGTTTTTGTTGACCCCCGATAATGATCTTTTTATTGAATTTACTCCATTTTTTGAAATAGTGATCCAGTTCTTCCTGATCTGTAATATTTACTCCTCTTGTTTGCTTTACCACCTTTACATTGGAGTCAAAC
Source organism: Fulvivirga sp. (assembly GCA_965227525.1). Taxonomy (GTDB): domain Bacteria; phylum Bacteroidota; class Bacteroidia; order Cytophagales; family Cyclobacteriaceae; genus Fulvivirga. Next base: position 2,465,038 of record OZ245762.1, read on the forward strand.
CTGTAATCGTCTTTGTCAGACGGGTAAAATGGCTCACGGAATGGAATATTGATGTGCGCAGGACCGTGTGGATAGGACATGGCGCTATTAAAAGCTTCAGAAATCATACGTTGACCATGCCATTTGGCATCATCATGATTTAAGTCAGTAGGAAACTGAAAACTTTTCTTAATATGTTGCCCATAAATATTTTGCTGCCTTATTGTTTGTCCATCCTGCTGATCTATCCATTCAGGGGGTCGGTCAGCAGTAATAATAAGTAGGGGAACTTGTTGAAAGTATGCCTCAGCTACAGCTGGTGCATAATTAAGTGCTGCGGATCCCGAAGTACACACAAGGACAGTTAGTATTTCGGTTTGTAGTGACATACCCAATGCAATAAATGCAGCAGATCTTTCATCACTAATTGTTTTGGTCTTTATCCCGGGGTGCCTGGCGAATGCCAAAGTCAGGGGAGCGCAACGAGAACCTGGTGATAAAATAGCATCTTTTACACCTAGTTGGTGACAAATCTCTGCAATGTCAAAAATGGGTTGTAAACTCAAGACTCCAATACATTTAAAATCGTATTCATTTTTAATTCTGTCTCATTCCATTCCTTCGTGGGGTTAGAAGATTCAGTTACTCCAGCACCAGCATAAAGTATGCCTTCGTTACCAATTAACTCAAGGCATCTCAAGTTTACAAAAATAGCCGTAGCATCGTTTGTATTAACAGGCCCTAAATACCCACTGAAGAATCTTCTGTCGTAATTTTCATTCTTTTTAATAAAATCATAAGCGCTCTCTAAGGGCATGCCACATACAGCAGAGGTCGGGTGTAGCAAATCCAGCATTACCGATCCTAATTGGGGGAAATTCGTGGCTTCCATATCTACAGTAAATATTGTCTTCAGGTGTATTAAATTACCTGCCTGAATAGTTTTTGGGCCTAATTCTTCAAATTCTCTAAGCCTTATTTTTTTAAAACAATTGATTATATATCTACTGACAAATGCTTGCTCCTCGATCTCTTTTTGCGTCCAGGCAATATCTGTTATATCGACATCTGGGTTATGAACTTGCGTACCAGCCAACGCAACCGTAGTAAACTTAGCGTCTTTGGTGCTTATAAGCGTTTCTGGCGTTGCTCCAATCCACAAGTTAGTTTCTGAGGTGTAAACAAGTGATACAAAGGAAGTCTTATATTTTGCTATAAGCTTAATGAAAATTTGACCAGGATCTATACTTTCGTTGAAGGTAATTTTTTTGAATCTTGAGGGTACAACTTTTTGAAAGTTACCACACTCAATATTGCTAATTGAGTCGTTTACTAAACTTATAAAATCGTCAGATGGATTTGATTCAATTGAGAAATTGAGGTTGTTTAACTTGTGGTTGTAAGTAAAGTTGTTTAGATGATCTTCCAGATGCTCACGTAGTGTATCGGAGCCTTCAACTGTTCTGCTTTGAAGGCTTATTTTAAGTGTGGCCTTGATAAAGTATCGCTTACCTTCTTTCTCAAAAGGTGCAAAAATAAAACCCTCTGATAATTCTTCGAGGGTTGACTCAATAAGCGAAAAATCTTTCGAATCGTCAATGAATATACTTATTGAGTCTTGAGATGGCAACTGCCATACGGCTACTCCATAAGAGTTCTCCTTACAAAAATTAAGAATTCCCGCAAGAAATTCATCCTCAGTAAGTGTCTGAAATTTATGTGAAGTAGCAGTAGATTCTATCATACCTTATCTATAACCGCCATCGTAATACGACTAACGCATAATAACTGACCTTGTTCGTTTGTAATTTTTATTTCCCAAACCTGCGTAGATCGTCCCACATGAATTGGGGTTGTTTTACCATAAACATATCCTGATTTAACCGATTTGATGTGATTTGCATTAATTTCTAATCCCACCGTGTATTTGTTCTGGTCAATTACAGTACAATGGGCTGCAACACTGCCTAAGGTCTCAGCCATGGCTGCACTGGCCCCGCCATGGAGAAGACCATAAGGCTGATGATGTCTATGGTCAACTGGCATTTTAGCTGATATGAAGTCTTTACCTACTTCTGTAAACTCAAGCCCAAGATGCTCCATCATGGTGTTATTATTCATCTTGTTGAGGTCTTCTACAGTTATCCTGGGATTAATCATGTGAGTTCGTAAAAAAAGTTAAATTTGCTAGCCAAAAATACGAGAAATTGAAAAGCAAAAAAATATATTTAGTTCGTCACGGGCAGACAGATTATAACCTTAATGGTATAGTGCAGGGTAGCGGTATTGATGCTTCTCTTAATGATAAGGGGCAGCAGCAAGCTGATATATTTTATAACTCTTTCTCAAATGTCTCATTCGATAAAGTATATACTTCAGCCTTAAAACGTAGTATTCAGTCTGTTCAAAAATTTATAGATGATTGTGTCCCTCATCAAATTGTACCAGAACTCAATGAGATAAATTGGGGCACTAGAGAGGGAATAAAAATAACTCCTGAAGAAGATGAATATTATCACTCTGTGATAAAAAAATGGCAAGAGGGTGATGTTACATTGGAAATAGAAGGAGGGGAGAGTCCACAACAGGTATTTGACAGGCAAACAAAAGCGCTTGATATTGTTAGGGCCAATCACAATGAAGAGACCATACTGATTTGCATGCATGGTAGAGCAATGAGAATTTTGCTTTGCCAAATGTTAAACTATCCATTGCAGTGTATGGATATGTTTGAGCACTCAAACCTGTGTCTTTACAAGCTCAACTATACAGGGAATATGTTTTCGGTGGAACTGTTCAACTATACCGCCCATCTTAACGGGAAGTATTCTTAATGCCTTTTAAGGCTGTCTTAGCCTTGTTATCCAGGCTGTTTTTGTAGACATGATGTTTATACGTAAGAACTTTCTCAAAAAAGTATTTCGCTTGGTCTTGATTTTTATACTCCTGATAAATATAACCTAGCTGGAGGCAGCTGTTGGGGGCGAAATAGGCGTCATTATCCTGTATTGAGATTACGTTTTTATATAGGCTGATAGCCATATCATATTTATCTAATTTATGTTGCAGTCTGGCTTTTCTATAAGTAAACTCAAGGTGGTCTTTAATTTTTATTTGATTGGTAGACACTAGTTTGATGATACTATCAGCCTTTTGAAATTGACCACCATCTGTAAATAGCCTAATCTTCATAATAACGGGGTCTGGTAGGCCATTAAGAACCATCCGTTGAGCATGTTTATCAGCTTCGGTTAGTTTCTGACCCCTGTTTTTAGCCTTATTAAATAACTGCTGAGCCCCTTCGAGATCTTGTTGGAGTAGTGCGGCTAATCCAAGTTTATAATAGGCATCTTTTATAAAGTTCTGACCTTCAAATGTTTCAATAAATAAGTTCAATGCTTCTTGTGCACGATCATAATTGCCCAACTGGAGAAAAGCGTCACCTGCCAAATATTGTATTAAAGGGTTTTGCCCCCTATTACGTGATAAATCATAAAGCCTAATTGCCTTTGCAGCATCTGAGTTTTTCATTGCAATGGCCATCTTAACATAGTTGAGAAGAGGGCCTTCATCCGAAATGTCCTCGATATTATCGCTCGCACGTTCAGTATTGCTAAGTAAGAACGCATCAATTACGCTGTGGAGTAACGAAGCTTCGACACTAAACACGCCATTATTTGAAGCAACACTATCGAGTTTATGAAGGCCTGTTTGTACATCTCCACTCATACCCATTAAATTTACGATCCATTGATATTGTTCAGGAATACTTCCAATGAGCACGTGTAGTATTCCACTGGTTTTATTATTGTAAATAAATGTTGGATACAATGCTATATTTTCAACAATCAGCTTATATGCTTGCCTAATGTTCCAGGCAGCTGATAGTTCATTACCTAATTTTAAATTGATAAATGCTGACCTAAGTTTTATTTCGGCAAGAAAGAATCTCTGCCATGGGCCTTGCAGGTGAATGATGAGTTCTTCAATTTTAGATTCTTGATCATCGAGTAAGTCAACAAGCTCTGAGTTTTCGGTTACAAGGTATGCCAGCGTTAGTCTATAATGATAAATGAAAGCTTCTCCTGGTGTTGTAGGAGAATATGCCTTTAGAGAATTATAATCAAAATTAAGCTCAATTGTGTTTTCGTAGGCTACCTTGTCAAAAGGTAATGTTTGTCCTTTACTTGTTAGTGCGGCCGTCTGTAAAAAGCAAAAAAGGTAAGCTATGCAGCTTACCTTTTTCATTGAAATGTATGTACTCAAAGCCAAACTTATCTTTTTAGGCCTTTTTTGTTTTAGTAGTACTCTTTTTTCTACGTGTGGTTCTCTTAGGCTTTTCCTCTTTTAAAGATTCCATGTCAACATCAGCGAGTATACGCCCTGAGTGTTCGTCAATCACGATTTTTTTCTTTTCTCTGATTTCGGCAATCTTTTGAGGAGGTATTACGATGTTGCAACCCTCAGCTGCTCCTCTTTTTACTGTTACTACGGCTAAACCATTGGAGAGGTTAGCTCTAAGTTTTTCGTAATATCTAAGCAGTTTATCTTCAATCTTTTTTGTTGCCTTATCACGGTCAGATAATAATTTCTTTTCTTCTGACTCACTTTCCTTAAGTATAGCTTTCAACTCGTCTTGTTTGCTACTTAGGTCTTTTCCTCTTTCACTGATAATTTCTTCAGTAGCAGCTATTTCTTCTTTCTTTCTTTCAATAGCCTCATGAGCTTCTTTTGTTTTCTTTTCCAGAATTTGGATTTCCAACTCTTGCAGCTCAACTTCTTTTGTAATGGCATCAAACTCTCTGTTATTTCTAACATTGTTTTGCTGCTCATTGTATTTTTTAATTAAAGCTTCGGCTTCTTTGGTTCCTGCCTTATTGCTTTTAATGCTTTCTTGTAGTTGATCGAGATCATCATTGAATCTCCCTAATCGGGTTTTATACCCTTCGATCTCGTCTTCAAGGTCTTGAACCTCATCAGGCAGATCACCTCTTAGTTTTTTTAATTCATCTAGTTTAGAATCAATGGATTGTAGTTTTACGAGTGCTTCGAGTTTTTGGGCTACGGTGTTATTTTCCATGTATTTTATAAGTAACTAATTGGGTTTGTTACAGTTTCTGATAAATTGGTTGCAAAGGTAGTAAATTTTTTACTTAATATATCATGTAATAATTCTTTTGTAAAGACTTCACTTTCATAATGACCTATGTCTGCGATGATGATCTTTCCTTCTGCATCAAAGAACTCATGATATTTGAAATCAGCTGTGATAAAAACGTCTGCTTTTTTGGCCATTGCCTTTCTAAGTAAAAAGCTACCAGCGCCACCACACCAGGCAACAGTTTTTATTTTACGATCAATCAATTGTGTATGTCTTATACAATTGAGAGACATCTTTTCTTTTAACGTCTCCAAGAATTCAATAGGTTCCATTGGCTCATGTAATGTGCCAATCATACCACTACCAACTTCTTGATTGCTGTTTTCAAGTTGTGTGATATAATATGCCACTTCTTCGTAGGGGTGAGCCTGTTTTAAAGCTGAAACAACTACTCCCTCCAGGTAGGATGGATACATTAGCTCAATACGATCTTCAGAGGCGCTTTCCAGTTCATTCTTTTCGCCAATATGTGGGTTGGCCGAATCACTAGGCTTAAATGTACCAGTACCAGAAACAGTAAAGCTACAATTGCTGTATTCTCCTATTTCTCCGGCACCTGCATTGTACATGGCGTTTAAAATGTCATCACGATTTTCAGAGGGTACAAAAGTGACAATCTTACTCAAGAGCTGTTTTTTTGGTGCTAGTATTTTAGGTGAATCAATGCCTATCTGTTCTCCAATCTTTTTGTTTACTCCTGTATGTACGTTGTCAAGGTTGGTATGAATCGCAAAAATGGCAATGTCATGCTTGATAGCTTTAATGATTGTGCGTTCTACATAATCCTTACCAGTTAGAGATTTCAAACCTTTGAAAACTATCGGATGATGCGCCACAATGAGGTTGCAGTTTTTATTTATTGCTTCCTCTATAATACTTTCAATGCAATCGAGAGATACGAGTATGCCACGCACTTCATCACCAGGGTTGCCTGTGATCAGTTGAGCATTGTCGTATGACTCCTGGTAGGCGGGAGGTGCATGTTCTCCTAAATACTGAACAATGTCTTTTATTTTAGTCATAAAAAGCCAATTTTGCAGTCGATCAAAGATATACAAAATATCATATCTGAAAAGTTAACATGAATTTTTTAGGCGTATTACTCTATCCATTTGCTGTGCTTTACGATGCAGGCACACGTTTTAGAAATTATCTTTTCGATATTGGTTATAAAAGAGCATTTGAATTTGATACACGTGTTGTTTCTGTCGGAAATTTATCTGTTGGAGGTACTGGTAAAACACCGATGGTTGAGTATCTGATAAGATTACTTAAAGATGATTATCATCTGGCCACACTAAGTCGTGGTTACGGCAGAAAATCTAAAGGATTTAAGATTGCTACCAATGAAGATGATGCTACCACTTTAGGGGACGAGCCTTTTCAATTCTTTAAAAAATACAAGGACATAACTGTTACGGTTGGTGAAGAGCGTGCTGTTGCAATTCCTTTTATACTTGCAGAAAGGCCAGAGACAAATTTGATAGTGCTTGATGATGCTTACCAGCATCGACCTGTTAAACCAAATTTCAGTATTTTGCTATCAAATTACCACCAACCTTTTTATTCAGATTTCTTAATGCCATCAGGAAGATTACGGGAAGCCAAAAAGGGTGCCGATCGAGCCGATGTAGTAGTGGTTACAAAATGCCCTGAAAACCTAAATGATAAAAGCCAAAAAGAAATTAGTAATCAAATTGCTAAATATACTGATGCACCCGTCTATTTTTCTACTATTAATTATGGCCAGCTTACTCAGGTTTATAATCAGAACAGCGTGCCTACGCTTAACGTCATACTCTTTTCAGGATTAGCATCAGCCAGTTTATTTAGCAAGTATGTGAGAAGTAAGTACAACGTAATTGAAGAAGTAGTATTAGGAGATCATCATCGCTATACAACAAGTGACATAGCTAAACTGATTGCTCTCAGGGATGCTCATCTGGATCAGAATATTTGTTTTATAACGACAGAAAAGGATATGGTTAAACTCTTATCCCCTGAGCTTAGTGCTTTGTTTGGAAACTATCCCGTGTTTTACATTCCTATTGAATCGACCTTCATAAAAGATGGTAAGGAATTTGATTCAATGGTTTTGAGTAACATGAAATCAATTAGTTGAGGTACATTCTTTATGATCATTTGTCAGTCAGTCTTAAATACTTTTCTATAATTTTGGGCGTGTTTTTACAAAAGGTTCTTATAACAACAATTTTACTTCTGTGCACTCTGACTGGTGTATATAGCCAGATCATTGATGTCGAGGATGAAGGTGAGGTTGAAGAGCGATCTGGTTCATCAATACTCGATGACTCCACAAAGCAGATTTTCGGCCCTTCGACTAGTTTATTTACGTATCAAAGGAATATCAAATTCAACAACAGACACTACTACACAATTGATACATCGGTATTGGACCTTCATAAATATCAATTTGTAGTAAAAGAAGAGCGACTGTATACTAACCTTGGTAATATAGGCACACCATCTAACAGCATATATCCATTACAACAAGAAAATATTGGGGCAACATCTGGATATACATTGTATGACTTATATTGGAAAGGGCCTGATGATATTAAGTATTACAATACGAAATCTCCATACTCGAGCTTCAAAATCATTTGGGGAGGCCAGGGCCGTGCAATTACTGATGTTAACTATGCCATCAATGTAGATGAAAGATCTGGCTTTGGCTTCGATTACAGAGGCTTATTCATTGACAAACAGATTCAAAGATCCGGACGGGGAGATAGAAACGTGAGAGGAACCTATTATACCTTATTTGGTCATTATGCCACCAGAAATGGCAAGTATCAGGTGCTGGGTAATTTTATTAGAAACAATCATTTAGTGAACGAATACGGGGGGATCCTTACAGAGGAAGGAGCCATTCCTGAATATTTCGATGAAAATCGGCAATTGAGTCTCAATGAAGCAAAAAACAATGAGTTGCGCACCAACTACCATTTATATCAGCAATACCAGCTCAATAGTATTATAAATGTTTATCACGAATATGATAGGTATAAACAGCAAAATGACTTTGAAAACAGTTTTGACTCCAATCCTGAATACTTTGACTTTGTTGAAATTGATACCATTAATAATGTAAAAGATAGATCAAAGATAACATATAGACAGCATGAACTAGGCCTGAAAGGTGATATAGGCAAGTCATTCTACAATTTCTATTATAAATACCGGGATGTTGATTTTAGTTACAAGCATTTAAATATTGATACAGTAAATAATGTTGACAGTAATGTTAAAGAAAGCTATGGTGGAGTAGATGTGCGGTTTGGGAATGATTCGATAAGCTATATCAGAGGGTATGCAGAGTACCAGCAAGGTGGTAATTTTAAAATTGGTGGTGAGCTAAAAACTAATTGGTTATCAATTGATGGCGAAACTCAGCAATACGCACCAGCATATATATATCAAGCCTACCGTGGTACGCATGATGTTTGGGTTAATGACTTTGAATCTGGTATTTCTACAAAACTTCATGCTAACTTAAATGTAAAGCTAGGACCAATTACCTTTAAGCCCGGTGTGACAAATAGGCTTCTTAGTAAGTATTTATATTTTGAAAAAGATAACATGGCTTCAAGCGATGGTCAGACGGTCTTGCCGAAACAAGCCTCTTCAGATATAAATATTTTGAGCCCGGAGCTGGGTATCGAGCTTAAGTTTTTGAAAAATTTCACTTTCAAATCCCACACCATAGTCAACAATGTTTCTGGTGGCTCGGCTGATGCAGTGCGATTACCTGAAATTTACACACGCGCCCAATTGTATTATGGAGACATAAGTTTTGATGGTAACTTAGAGTGGAATTTAGGCTTTGATGCGTATTGGAAATCTACCTACTTTGCCAATGGTTATGATCCTGCTATCATGCAGTTTTATGTGCAGAATGATTTTGAAGTTGAGTCGTTTCCTTTGATTGATATGTATTTAGATGCTAAGATTAATCGAGGTAGATTTTTTCTTAAGCTCAATAATGTCTATGAGATATTTACAGATATTGGCTACTTCGCTACACCTGAGTATCCAGGACAAACAACAATTTTCGATTTTGGTTTCGATTGGTCTTTTTACGATTGATTTATGGAAAAACATGTTTTAGGACTTGATTTGCCCACAGATCCACGTTGGGTAAATATTGCTGAAAAAAGGATAGAAGATATATTAGTTGACCATGCTTACTGTGAGCAAAAGGCAGCCAGCTCATGTATTTCTCTTATTGTTAAGTATCCAGATAAAGAGAAACTTGTTGAAATGCTAACCCCTGTGGTTGCTGAAGAATGGAGCCATTTTGAAAGAGTAATTGAGCAACTGACCAAACGTGGTTACAACTTAGGAAAACAAAGAAAAGATGAGTACGTAATTGCTCTATCTCAGATTGAAAAGAAGGGTGGAAGCCGTGAGCAACAATTGGTTGAAAAGCTATTGATTAATGCACTTATTGAAGCGAGGAGTTGTGAAAGGTTTAGACTTCTCTGGAAACACATCGAAGACGAAGAACTCCAGAAGTTTTATTACGAGCTGATGGTTTCAGAGGCAAGTCATTATAAAAACTTTATTCAACTCGCCAAAGAGTATATGCCTGAAGCGCATGTAAACAAGCGCTGGAAAGAGATACTTAAAGCTGAATCAGATATACTCTCAAACATCGAGTTGAGAGGAGACAGGATGCATTGAAAGCATCCTGTCATTCTCTTCTATTCTATTATAACTCTCTTTGTATCTATTTGAACCTGATTTGATTTGATAGACAGAATGTAATGTCCTTTTGGTAGCGAGTAATCAACTATTTCATAATTTCCGTTTACATTTTTTCCTAACTCATATTCTTTAATCAATTGCCCATAAGTATTATAAAGATCGACTGATAATTCATTTTGAGTTAATTCACCATTTCTAATAGTAAACTTACCATTCGAAGGGTTTGGGAATACATCAAGTGTACTACTCAAATTGTTTATAAACGAATTAGTCGATGTAGGTTCCTCTTGAATATATAAGTCGTCTATAGCCCATCCCCAGCCATTTTCTGACTCATTGGCATTGAGCCTAAATCTAATTAATATTAAATCTCCGTCATTGAAATTATCTGTAAGATCAAGGTTTTGTTCTTTAAATAATTCAACGGTACCAGGCTGTTGTTGATTATATGCTTCTTCCCAATCACTGTGTAGTGAAGCATCATACTTGTTAAGCACTTCCCAGTTTAGACCGTCCATGGTAGCTTCAATGGCTACAAAGTCATTAATAGGTTCAACTAAGGCAATATCCCTATATGTAATTAATGGGTAATTTGCATCTATAATTATAGGAACTTTTAAAATTGATATTGCTTCCTTATTGTTTACATAATTATGTTCAGTCTGGAAAGATGGATCGCCACCAAGTAAACCGGTTGTAAAGTCAGTAGATGTCAGACTCAATGCACCGGAAAAATCTGTTGAGTATGTCTGTGAAGGGTTGTTTAATGATATAGCATCGTATTGAAAGTCGACAGATTGATAAGGTGCTCCGTTGATGTATCCTATGGTCTTGAGCTCAGTGAGACCCGTTGCTTGAGTATTAATAGTTACTGTATAGTCTCCTATAATGGCATCATTCAATACTGAAAGTTTTTGACCATTTATAAATACCTCAAGGCTGTCGAAGTCATTGGTTATTGAAACCCGAACTTTTAATTCATTTTGCGGTGACTGACCAACCTTGGAGATAGAAGCTGGATTAGTCTCATCATTTTGATTTTGCTCTAATTGTGCTGTCCAAATACCTCGGCCATGTGTCGCAATCACAATTTGATCATCCTGCCCTTTTAAATCCCAGACAGAAGCATTTGGGAATTCATCAAGGATCGCCCATGTAGCACCATTGTCTAGTGATTCTATAATACCTATTTCGCTACCTACCCAAATTATGTTAGGGTTGTCAGGCCTGACATAAAGAGTATATACGGCAACATCCGGAAAACCATTACCACTTGTTGTATTTGTATTGAACCCTGAAATATCTTCCCAATTTTCACCCAAATCCTGGGAACGTAAGACCTTTGGTCCTTTTGCAAAGGAAAATAGGGCATAAACGGTGCTGTCTTCTGTTGGGTGTGAGGCAAGTCTGCTTATACTTCCCAATGTTACGTCAGTGTAATTATTTGTGGTAGAAAAGCTTTTACCTCCATCTGTGGATACATGCAAATTTCTAGAATCAGTCATTCCGCTTCCGGCCCATACAATGCTTCCGTTGGCACGCGAAACTTCTACATCTAAAAAAGTTGAAGCACCACCCCATTTTTCCACTATAGAGGTAAGTTCCCAATTACCACCAAAATTTTCAGAAACAAAGACCCCATCAGATGATACAGCATAAATTTTGTCTGGAAAGCTTTTTGAATTTGCAAGTTTAGAAATAAAAGGAAATGAACCACTTAAGCCTGAGGTTGCTTGACTCCATGTTGATCCACCGTCTAATGACCTGGCAAAACCGTTGTTTTGTGAACCCCCAATTAATTTGTTTGAGTCCAAACTATGCCATAAAACTTCAAAACCATCACCGCCAATACTAAATTCGTAATTGGTCGATGCATCTGCAGTTTCATTTGAGGGGCTAACCCATGTGCCATTATCTTGCATGCCACCCAGATACCGATCCCCTCCGGGCATTTTATCTGCACCGTAAAATTGACTTGTATTATATGTACTTCCTGCAAAAGTCCAGTCACCTTCATTGATGCCTGGGGTTGTGCTAACATTAGAAATAAAAACACCTCCGTCATTTGATAATAGTATTTTATAAGTTTGATCAGTCTCATCCATTACAATGGCCACCATATTGTGCTGGTCTGGGTGGACATCTACGCCATTAACCCCATAGTTATTTATTCCAGTGAACTGGTTATATGGATCAACCACAGGCGAAGTTTCAGCCTCAATTGCCTGAACATTTCTAAAAAACATTTTAAAATCACTATCAGGTAGGTTAGCTGGATCCCAAGTTGCACCTTGTGCCAAAAGAGGCCATACAAAGTAAGCATGATTAAATTCATGACCTCCGGCTACAGAAATATCACTATCCGGTGATGTTGAATAATTAATATCATTTACATATATATACTCCCTCGCTGTAAGCAGATTAGGATCGTTGGCATCATCCCTCGCATTGAGATTAAAAACTCCATCATTTTCCTGATCTCTAAACGAAACCATTAATTGACGGATGTCATTGCCAGATTCATCAACTTCCCAAACTTCAAAGGGTACAGAGATATAATCTTCATATGAATAATCTGAAGCAGGAACACCGGCACCTCCATCACCATTACTTCCGCCATCGGATGGTATACTGAATCTATGTGCCAATTGATTAATGCCAGTTCCAAAGCGTATTTCTATATCCATTTCATTGGCATTTGGCCCTAATGCCATAATTCCACCAGCTGCCTCAGCACCAAAATTCACAAATTCAACAAAATTTGTATTATTAGTAAGGTCATAAAAGCCTGTTTCAATCTGGTTGGTACCGATCAGTGATCGAAAAAGTCCGACACCACCGTAATAAACTATATTTTCATCGTAAGGGTCACATACTATTGTATTGTCATACCAACCTTGCCCGCCTAAAAAGTTTACCGGCTGACTATTGAATGAAACATCTACAAGAGACCATGTGATACCAGCATCTGAACTAACATATAGATCAGATGAGGTTGTAGAAATTGTACCTTGAGTAGATGCATAAATTTTATTAACGTTGGCAGGTGAGATTGCAAGCTCCACTCGACCGTTTATACTCATTCCATCATTTGATAGTGTCCAAGAATCTCCACCATCAACTGATTTTAATACTCCAACTCCATTTTGTGCTGCATACTGAATATTAAAATTATTGGGCTCAAAAATGAGCTGTTCGATTGCGCCCCCTGAAGTCACTTCAAAAACCTGTGTCCAGGTATTCCCACCATCTGTTGATTTCATAATTACAGAATTAAACTGTTGATCCCAGGTGTTGGGAGCACTACATGATAGTATAATATTGGGGTCGTTAGGGTCTACAATAATTCTGGTTACAGAAATAAAATCTGTGCTTCCGGCTGTAGAAGGTAATTGAAACCATGTTTCTCCACCATCTTCAGATTTAAAAATTCCATCACCTTCTATAGCAGTACCCGCTGAAGCAATATATTCACCAGTACCTGCATAAATGATACTAGTGTTCACTTCAGACATCGCCAGCGAAGTCACAGCTAAACTTGGGAGATCTGGTGATTTGTTAATCCAAGATTGGCCCGCATCTGTAGTCTTCCAAATTCCGCCACCTGAAGCACCTGCTAACCAGGTGTTTTTGTCCGGATCACCAGGGAGCACCAACAAACCTCGAGTTCTACCTGGTACATTAGCCGGACCTCTTTCAATATACTCGAGTACTCCATTTGCAGTACTTGCTACTCTTGCATTGCGAAAAACGGATCTTTTTGCTTTTTGAAGCTCCAACAACCTATAAGTTGGGCCATAACCAGGGTACTTTTCACTTTCTCGTGTTCTAATGCCATTATGAAATTCCTGAAATTTATCAGGCTGATCCATTTTTACAAGGCCATTTTGCTTTTTAATTCTCTTTTCTTCAAGTTGCCTTGTCCAGGCTTCTTCACCAGTCCATTTCCCATTATTATTAATATGCCACATCGATAATATGACAATACATGAAATCGTAATTGCAGTAAGCAATCTAAATTTAATTCGCATCGTACTTTAAAATTATTTAAGGTTTAGGTTTATTATTTCTTTATAATCATCAGTATTCCTACCATCAGGAAGAGCTCCTGGAAGGTCTAAAACTTCGATTGTTGCTTCTCCGGTCCATTTGATATACCCCATGGTGATAATACCTTTTTTTAAAATGGCTCCATTGTCATTATTTATAACAACATATTTGACCCATGGGTAATTCGTGGCATTGTCTTTTTCAATTCTATAAATTGTGAATATCCCGGAAGTATCAAAAGAGGTGGGTTCTCCAAGTTCGTTTTCTACAATAGTGTCTATGTTCACGCTGTTGGAATTTGTTTTAGTACTTTGACATGAGCACAGTAATAAAACAAGTGTGAAAATGGGTATTAATTTCATTTATAGGTTAAAGGTTCAGGTTGAAAAGATTACTACTTTAAAGTTAATCAAGTTTTCTGTTTTTTCTTTTTAGCAGCTGGGAAAAGGATGTTATTAAGAATCAATCTGTAACCAGGTGAATTGGGATGTAAGTTGAGGTCTGTAGGCTCTTCATTTACCATGTGCTGGTAATCTTCCGGATCGTGGCCACCATAGAAAGTCCAAAAACCTTTGCCAAACACGCCATGTATGTATTTAGCTTCCTTTATTGACTTATTTTCACCCATTATGACCACATCGGGTTTTACTAAACTCTTTTTATAACCTGTCGTCTGACCATAAAACCCCTTGATCACACGGGTGTGATTTTGCGTTAACATGGTTGGGATGGGATCCCATTTGGCAGAAAACTCAAACAAATTGAAGTAGTCGTTTTCTTCTCGTAAACCTCTTTCAGAAAGCTGATTATCGATATTGGAGTATTCGTACTCGTAAGGGTCTTTTGATATTTTAAAATTTTCGAAAGCAAATGTGTTGTCATAATTTAGCTTTTGTTGCGCCATCGGATCGGCCGCATCACCATCAAACATTCGTTCTATCATATCTATTCCAGCCCCGGCAAGTGCTATGTCATAGGTGTCAGTGGCCGAGCACATGGCAAATAGAAATCCACCACCAGAAACAAAATCTCTAATGTTTTTTGCAACGGCTAACTTTAAATGGGATACCTTACTGAATCCATGTTTACGTGCTGATTCTTCAAACTCTCTTTGCTGCTCTATGTACCAGGGCATGTTTTTAAATGACCTGTAAAATTTACCATACTGACCTGTAAAATCTTCATGATGGAGGTGCAACCAGTCATACTGCGGTAACTCACCCTCCAATGCTTCATCATCAAATATTACATCATAAGGTATTTCGGCATAAGTGAGTACAAGTGTTACTGCATCATCCCAGGGTTGCTTACTTTTAGGTGAATAAACGGCAATCTTTGGAAATTTTTCCAATCGCATTACGTCAGTATTAGCCGTTGGACTTGCCAGTTGCTCTACAATACTATTAGATTGAGCGTCAGAAATTACCTCGTAACTTACACCTCTTATTATGAGTTCATTTTCAAATTTTTGATAGTATTTACACATAAAACTCCCACCTCTGAAATTGAGTAGCCAATCGATCTCTATTTCATTTTGCAAGATCCAATACGCGATACCATACGCTTTGAGGTGATTGCTTTGTTTTTCGTCCATTGGGATCATGATATAGCTGGCATGGCAAAGCGATAAAACGAAGACGCAGATAAAAGTGAGAGCAAGTTTTTTCATATGTAGATAACTTCAGCATGTAAAATAACCGATAAGGGATAGAATTTACTTATCATGGCATTTACTCTTTGTACAACGTTAGTTTTATTTAATTTAGTTTCAAAATAAGCGGGCTTTCTATGAATCTAATTGAAAATATAAGAGAAGGATTAAGGTCGGTAAATGCCAACCTGCTAAGAACTATACTTACAGCTCTTATTGTTGCACTGGGTATTACATCCTTGGTGGGTATACTTACAGCAATTGATGGTATTCAATACTCAGTAACCGATAGCTTGTCTGAACTTGGTGTAAATACTTTTGATATATATTCTAAACGTAATAGAGGAGGACGACAGGGAGGTATAACAGAGAGATCTTATCCACCATTGAAGCTAAAAGAAGCACAAAGATTTGTAAGCAATTATTCTTATCCTGCAGATATCAGTTTGTCTACCAGCGTAACGGGTGTAGCTGAGGTGAAGTATAAATCAGAAAAAACCAACCCAAATGTGTGGGTACAAGGGGCCAATGAAGAGTATGTGGCACTTGAAGGGCTGAATATAGAAAAGGGAAGGAACTTTTCAATTATAGAAATGCAATATGGTACCAATGTGGCTGTAGTTGGTAAAGATATTGTTGATGCTTTGATGAAAAATAATCAAGATCCAATAAATGAGGAGATATCACTTTTGGGCTCAAAGTATAAAATCATAGGGGTGCTGGAAGAGAAAGGTCAGATTGGTGGTGGAGGTGGACCCGACAACTCGGTGATCATACCAATTATCAATGCGAGTAGACTGTCTTCTAATAGAGATTTAAGGTATAGTTTAACAGTAGGGATAAATAATCCTAATGATCTCGATTTTGCGATGGGAGAGGCCACTGGTCTTATGCGACAAATTAGACAGGACCGGTTAGGTGATCCAAACTCATTCGAAATTGCTAAAAGTGAATCGTTGGCTGAAAGACTTGAAGAAGTGACAAGTGTCATGCGTTTGGGAGGATTTGGCATTGGGTTTATTACATTACTAGGGGCATCTATTGCTCTTATGAATATCATGTTAGTTTCAGTAACAGAAAGAACAAGAGAAGTAGGAGTCAGGAAGGCACTTGGTGCTACCCCTTTAAGAATTAGGCAACAATTTATCATTGAAGCCATCGTAGTGTGCTTATTGGGTGGCATAACTGGAGTATTACTAGGCATCGGCATTGGCAACCTGATAAGTCGTGTGATAGGTATCGAAGGTCTGGTGCTGCCTTGGGTATGGATTTTTGTTGGCCTAGTGGTTTGTATTGTTGTAGGTCTTTTTTCTGGCTATTATCCTGCCAGGAAAGCTTCCAAACTTGACCCAATAGAATCTTTGAGGTTCGAATAGTAAGACTACATATTGATTTACAAATGAATTTTACCTATCTAGTAAGGGTGAAAAAATTCGTTGTCATCGTATTCTTAATTTTGCTCTCCACTCAAAATATTAAGGCTGCGGAACTGGTATTGTCTGGGGCATATCAGGGTAAAGATATTTATGTCCAAAACCCATTTGATATACAGACAAAGCAATTTTGTACACTAGGTGTTTTTGTCAATGACCGCAAGGTGTATGATAACCCTAAAATTTCGGCCTATAAAATAGATTTATCTTACCTGGAGCTGAACGATCTTGTTGTCATTAGAATAGAACATTCTGAAAGTTGTAAGCCACGAATTGTCAACCCTCATGTGCTTAAGAAAACAGATGCAGGATTTAGCATTCTCACATCTGAGGCTGACCATAATTCGATCAACTGGACGAGTGAAGGTGAAATAGGGCAGGGACTATTTGTAATAGAACAAAAAGCTGAGGAACAAGACTGGACAGCAATAGATAGTATACCTGGTAAGGGAGAGCTGGGAAATAATCAATATACAGTACCGGCCCCACATCAGAAAGGAGAGAATGCATATAGAGTAAAGTACACAAATACCGCTGGAGAGATTAAATATTCTGTAGAAATGTTCTTTACAATGGACGATAGGATAACTTTCTATCCGGCAATTGCCACGACAACACTTACATTGTCAGATTCGGCCAGCTATATTATCACTGATTTTCTAGGTAAAGAGGTAAAGCGTGGTGAAGGCATAGAAATTTCCATACAGGACCTTAAACCCGGTGAATATTACTTAGCTATTCAAAATCGTAAAGAACGGTTTGTGAAGAAATGACAAAGGCCAATCCCTTTAAGAACTGGCCTTTAAAATTAAAATTTTGAAGTTCTTTACTCCCGGTGCATTATAACCAACCTTTTTCTCACAGGTAAGTTGTCTTTGCCTCTGAGCTGCACATGATATAGCCCGGCAGCGAGGTCTCGAGTATCTACATCTATTTGTCGATCATTTTGATCAATAGATTTGCTGTAGATCAGCTTGCCAAATGAATCATACATCTCAATATTGTCTGATTGATGTGAGCCAAGTACGATTGTTACCTGCTCATTAGCCGGGTTAGGGTAGAGGTTGAAGTTCTCGATTGATTCGGCCTCTATACTTGTAACCTGATCAGGAGCTGTTACATCCAGAATGATTTCAGATTGGTAGATCTCTTTTGTCATTTCATTTTGTACAAAAACTACAACCGCCAAATCATCTAAGTCAATGACATTACCTGGGATCCATGAGAAATTAACTGGATCCATAGGCACTTGATTTTGTGCTCCACTTGTATTTAGTCTAAAACCGGCAGCATTTGGCAACAGTTTACGTAATACAAATTCGAAATCAGTTTCTGTACTAGCTACAGATGAAATCCCTAATTGAGATAATGCTACATCCTTTTCAAGTACCGCAGCCGTAATAAGTATGTTTTCATTTAACACACTATTGTTTTGTGGTGTTGGAATTGCTTCAATATTAATTGCTCCGTTGCTGTTAGAAACATCCAAATCCAAATCAAATTGAGCGAGTATTAATGAGCGTAAATTGAAGCGCTGAAGTCCCCAATCTGAGAATGGTGCATCTTCTGATATGAATCCATCAATTACGGCTCTTGGTGTCTGTGATATATCGTAGTACAGTGCTCTGGCACTTGGATCTACCGTGTTGGCATCATTTAGTGGGTCGAAGCCAGGGAAGTCAGTATGATAGTTAATTTTTATCATCACTGTACCATCTGCATCTTCAACATCAAATCCTTTGAGGTAATCACTTTCTGCTTTTGTAACCCCACTTTGGGAGGTATTGGTGAAGTTCTCTACCATAACAGTTCTTGTACGTGTACCGAAGAAGAGGTTATCAAAGGCAAAACCCGCATTATTTGGGCTACTGTTGATACTACTAAATGCAAATCTAAAGTTTACATTTTGACGACTAGCGATTGGAATGCTATCCAGAACATGCTTCGGCTGCTGCATACCTAAAGAGTCTGACCATCCGTAGTCAGTAGTTCCTTTGCCCGGTCTTGAGGGCAGGTTGTCACCATTGTACCAGTCCTCACCAGATTCTATTTCTCCCAAAGGAGACCACAACTTGGTTGGGTCGGCTACATTTTTATTATCGAGAGAATATTGCAGTATGGCGCCATCACCCGTTGCCATATCCCAAAATGCATCGAATTGAATCAATGGTCGCGCTACTGCACTTATATCCATAGTTGGGCTATAAACATATGATACTTCATTACCATTATAGCTCGAATTCACACCAGTTACCCACATGAAATTACCATTTTGTCCTATATTGTCATTTTGACTAGACCTCATCCATGAGTTGTTGTTAGGGTCAATAATAGTCCATCCTTCTGATCCTGTTTCAAAACCATTGCTTGGTGCATTTGTTACATTGTATTTATCTAATACTGCAATCGGCTTCGCTATAGTATCTACACATCCTATGGATGACTCTACAATCAAGCTAACAGTATCGATCAATGTCATATTGTAGTTATAATTTATAATATCACTAACATTTGTATCTCGATTTATACTCTGTTGATTGCCATCACCAAAATGCCATGTTAAAGTAGTAACAGTATCAAAACTAAGTATACCTGGTTTACCCGTTGTATTTGTAAAACTAAATTCGTCTTCAATGTCAACACCGGTGTAGTTAAATTCTGCCTGAGGTATTCCACCTATATTGAGGATATATGGAGAGGCGAAATTATCTCCTAAACACCCCTTGTCACTCTCAACTTCAAGCGTAATGTTATATGATCCTGGGTTGCTATAAACGTTAGCAGCAAAATTATCAGAAGGATTTAGTGTCTCTTTTACTTTTCCCTCGTCATCAAAATCCCAACGTCTTCTATTTATTACTGCTGTTGAAGTATTTTCAAGTATCACTTCCTGTCCTTCACAACCAGTAATTTGGGCTATTGCAACTGTAGGTTTTTGGTTAATTTCAATATCTAGAGAAGCAACGCTCGAACAAAATGTAGTGTCATTTGTATAATTATATGTAACTGTATATGTTCCAAATCCTAATTCTGCCAATTCTGATGGAATCATTGTAAGTAACCCATCTCCGTTGTCAACAAATAAACTGTCATCTAATAGCTCAGAATTATATTCAACTTCAAAAAAGCCAGTAGAAATGCCATTGATAGGTGCGGGGGAGCCTTCAATTTCTATTGAATTAAAGTCATCACAGAAATTATTTATTAAGCTAGGGTCCTCATGTTGTTGGTTAGACACTTGGAGGCTTACCTCAGGTAACGCATAAACTGTCACTCGCTGTGTTATTGTATCTTTTTGTGCAGGGTTGGATTTCCTTTCGTAGATACCTATAAAATTCATCTCTACAAAATTGCTCGTATCACTAATGAATGAATTTTCCGCCACAAAGTCCCAATTCAACCCGTTGGGTGTTAAACTATTTGGGTTTCCCGGACTTGCGATGCCAACTGTGTCTATTTCAAGGCTCACAAGAGTAAAACTACTCCTTGGGTTGTCCGGATCAGGATCATCGGCAAGTATTATATCAGTAGCATCCAAATCGCAATAACTGGACTCCAATCCGAAAATACTTTCATCAATTATTTCAATTGACTTTACAGTTGTGGCCTGACAACCATTGTCATCTGTGTGAAGGAGGGTAATGTCATGAGTTCCTACACCCGCGAATGGTACGACCAGTAGATCCCCTACAATACCTTGAGGTCCACTAAATACATTATTGGCTTCTTCAAATGTTGGGTCAACAATAAGCCTTACAGGGTTGTTTACAGGGAAGTCTTCTAGGCGATATAAAGCTTGTTGTGGGTCAAAAGTGAAATTAACCGGTGGTATAGAGCTTAATGTAATGTTCACTGCAGCATCTCCATAACTAAATGCTCCATTTGTGGCATTGCCAATAAGTTCCATTGTACCAGAAATTGCCGTTAAATCGGCTTTTATTTCTAAATCACTAATTGTCAACTTGTCTCTCCCACTATTTCCAGTTGCACTGTAGTTTATCTTGGCAACAGTTGCATTTCTAAATGTCAGAGAGGAACTGGTAATATCTCCACTAGGTAGGTGGCTTACATTCCCTGCCGATTGGTTAAATATAAAACCAGGGGGAAGAGCAAGTTCAAATGAGAATGAGCCGTCTGTTCTAATATCGTCTTCTGACGAACTTTCTAAGATGTGTATGGGTTGATCAATCGTTTGAAATTCTCCAACGCACATGTCAATGGAAGACGAAAATATTTGAGCTGGTGAAGACCCATCAGTAGTTACATCAATAACTAAAGGTATAGCATTTCCGTCAGGCTGAGTTATTCCACTCTGTCGGTTAGGTACATCATCTTCGGCAACCATATACACTTTATAATTTGAACCTGAATTTAGACCTATTATTGATTTGTAAAAGTATGAATTGCTAGCTTCGATGTCTATCGTGCCAGATTCTAACTTGGCCACATCTGTATAAGTACCTGGGTCAAATATTTCCGCAGTGGTAGGGGGAGATCCTTCTGTTCCGTCTGTGAGAATATAATAAACTGTTCCAAGTTCATTTAACTGTGCCCTAATATCAAACCCTTCATCATACTCATTGATAAATAAATTGGCAGGGTTTAATTCGGTGAAATTTGGTGCTACTGCGTCTGCTGTAGTAAATGACCAACCATCTTTTGTTGTAATACCTTGTGCAGCTTTTCCTGACCTATCGACAAAGCCAGTTTGGTTTGTAGTATTGCCTGGTGCGAAAAGAATATAATATTGTGTATCATCTAGTAATAAACCTGGGTCGAACGTAAATACTGTACTGTCCGCATTGGCAGTAGCTGAGGTTACGGTGGCCACATCGCTATTATCTGAATACAATTTAACAACGAACGTAGTATCCAATAGGATCACTGGCTCGTCAAAAGTGATTTGAGGCATAATGGCAGAATTCACATTTATTGCTCCTGGAGTTGGGTTTAATGTAAATAATGGAGCTTCAACATCTATGAAAGTATAGTTTGGCCCTGGGTCGGCTGCTCCATGCGTTGAACCAGATGTAACAACTATATCATTAGATGAAGCGGTTACCCTAACAGAACCTGAGAACGTATTTTTACTCACATCGGCCACCAAATAGTAGTGCTCAACATTTAGTGTATCAGGGTCCAAAATTTCAGAAAAACTATCAAACACTACAGATGTCGTAGTAGATAAACCAGTATTTATTGCTGAGCCGGGTACGATGACAGCATCTGCGCCTAGAGTAGGGTTGGGGACAAGGTTAGTAACTTTAAAAAGTCTAAAGTTTTCAAATACGTTTGTAATGTCCTTAGTGAAGTTTAACCTTACTTGCTCAAATGCTGGTTGATTGGTAGTTGAGGAAATTGCATTGAGCGTAAAGCCATAAATAATTTGATTTACTCCAGGTGAAGGCAAGTTACCTGCAGGTCGTACACCTGTGCTTTGTGCTCTAAATAGTGTTTTTATAACATCCACGGGTGTTGTCGTTGCGGGAATCATTGAAGGTCCTGTGATAGTAAGTGTGCCATCTCCCGCCGAAGTGTAGCGAAGTTGGCCAGCATTTAACTGCCCATCGCCATTAAAAGTGTCTGATATACCTGACAAGTTAGTATTCGCTTCAGGTGCAGAAATGTCATAGGTGCCCGCATAATCCAAATCAAGGTTGTTATTTACGCCCCTTACTTCAAAAATTGGGTCGGAATTAAAAGGAACGTTTTGTCCTTCAATTGGAGCGGGGTTTTGTACCACCAAAAATTTGTCAGCAGTAACTTCAATTTCATTGTTTGTGCTACCAGAAGTAACAGTTGTTCCGGGTGCAAAACCACTAGAGCCAGCGGCTTCTGTTATAATATCAGACCCGTTTATATCGATTACCACATTTAGACCATCGACAATGTTGTGCAGATCAGCTGGGGTTACTGAAGTTGATAAGTCTGTTTTAATGAACAATCGAATTCCGAAAAGTCTTTGATTATTATCGTCAACTCTTCCCAAATTACCTGATACGGCATTAGGTAATCCAGAGAATATTATTTGGTTAGCGGTTATCGTTGTCGCATTTGATGTGTTCGAACCACCATCACTTAACAATGCACCATCTAACAGCTCTGTCAAATCTGGTATTTCATTTCCAGTACCTAAAGTGACAGTTAATTGATTATATCTCGTTGGTGTATCATCGTCATTGCCAGCGACCCCAGGGTCATCATCCCATACCCCAAAAATTAAACTCCATACTGTAGGTGAACCAACATTGTTATGCGTTGCTGGAAGGCTAGGATCTGAGCCTTGAAAACTCAAGGTAGTTCGTGCGGCACTACTCGTACTCGCTGTAACTTCAACTGGTGTCCCATCAACTTTATAATCTATATTTATTGGATCATTAGTGTAAGGGTAGATTCTAAAATCATAACTTGTTGCAGAATTAAGGTTATCTACAACAGCTGAAACTGTACTTACATTAAAAACGCCATAGTCATCAGAAAAGTCGAGATCATCTGTAACGGCCACCAAATCAGTTGGTGCAGCGGCAAATGCTCCAGTCGGGCCTATCACCTCAACTAAATAACCATCAGGAATAATGCCTGATACAGGTGCATCCCATGACAAATTAAGCTTAAAATTATCTGCGCCATCCACAGCCGCAAAGTTTGTAGGGTGGTTTGTAGGTTCATCTTTTATAATGGTAAAGAACGTTGATCCATTAAAGGTGCCAGCACCATTATTGCCGACAAGGTCAGCGATAGAGTTGTTTATGAAATTTAATCTTAACTCGCCAAGATCATTAGGGTCATTATCTATATTACTGATTGTGACAACATACTCCGAAGGTGTATTTTGACTAACACCAATTGTACCACTAAACGAGCCTGATGTGGAATTAGCTGCAAAGTCTGTAGGGTCAACACCTGTTACATCTTCATTAAACGTGACAATATATCGTACATCATTTCCCAATATCACTCCATCGGTAGTGCTCCCATTAGTTGTTACTGTAGGGTCAAGTACAATGTCTGTTACAAACGGATTTAAGTCATCAATGGTAAACTCCCAATCACCAAGATTAATCCTTGTATTGTGATTGCCATCAACTACATCTTCTATTGACCATTGCTCAACATAAACTCTATAAGTTACAGCATCCTGATATGGGACAGCGCTTGCATCGATGATAAGGTCAGTACCGGAAACTGTGACTTCCGGGGCGTTCAAATCCCAAAAATCGACAAGGGTATTATCAGAACGCCTTAAGATTATATTTGAACCAGTAGGAATTGATTTTTGAATGTTTTCGTCATAAGTCGCTGTAATTGTACCTGCTGTACTTACAGATACCGTAGAGCTATGTGCCGGACTCAATGCACTTACATCTGGTGGCATAGTATAATTATCACCACCAGTTGGAAAAGTTATAGCTGAATTCCCCGGATCGTTATTTTTACCCCATCGTGAGTCACTTCCATTTATCAAATTTAGGAGTGTGGCTACATTCCCTGTAGTTCCTTCTGCAGCATAATCATAAGTGGCATTGTCATTTTCGCTATCTATATCTATGGCATTTGTTTGATCAGTCAAACCTAGCGGTACATTCGACTTGTTGTCATTGCTAGTGCTAGTGAATGAATCCCAGCTTCCATTCATATGGAGGGCTGCTAAAAATGTTGTCGTGGTTGTCGTATTTCCCTGATAAGCCAGTACCTGATCACCATCAGTGCTAAAGTCAAGATCGCTACCTTCCAAAGTACCTAAACTAGCCGTTAAGCCAGTACTTATTACAATTTCTGTACCTGCAAACACGCGAGAAGGGGCTGTCCAAATTACTGTTTGCTCTCCTGATGTAAATACATCGTCATCGGTCCATCCATTATCTGTAAATTTTATTCTTGTGCCGGTTTCGACATCTTTTAGTAAGACAAAGGAAAACTCATCGTTGTCTCCCAGATATCCGGTAAAAGCAATATCACCAGCGGACAAATTGATAATGTTTTGTGTCACAAGCGTTGCGGGGAAAGCTGCCATGGTATTACCTGCAACATCCGCAACATTACCTGGTGTATAACTCACAGTGGTAGCAGAATTCCATGGGAACAAAACATTAGCATTTAAAGTAATCGTATTACTTGAACCTTTGCCGCTATAAACCGATGATTGTAATAACCCATTATTTGTTGCAAATCCAGAAGCTGACTGACCTTCTGAAAGTGATAGTTCTTCACTAATTGTAAATGTGATGGTTGTTACGTTATCCAAACTAAATTCATTTGGAGAAACTATTGGTGCGAGATTGTCAGTGGTTATCTGCAGGGAAGCACTCGTACCACTTGTGTTACCCGCAAGATCGGTGGCTGATGCCGTAATGTTATGTACCGTATTATCAGACAGGCCAATATCTAATCCCCAGGTACCTCCGGCTGCAGTTGCAGATCCAGCTAAAGCGCCATCTATGTCACTAGTTAAAGTTACTACAGATCCATTTTCTCCAGACCCACTCATTGAAAGACCGGAAACTACTTGTGTAATGTTGTCAGTATTGGATATTCCTGTGTCATCAACACTATTAAGGTCTAGCGCTGCAGGCGTAGTAGGGGAGATGTTGTCTGTTGTTATTACAATAACTGCAGATGCGGGACTCGTATTTCCAGCGACATCCGTAGCAATAGCTGTTATATTATGTGTGTTATTATCCGTTAACGCTATGTCAAAACCCCAGGTGCCACCGGCCACAGTATTTGACCCGGCCAGTGCGCCATCGATGTTGCTTGTAAGTGTTATGACACTTCCATTCTCACCATTACCGCTGATAGAAAGCCCTGAAATGTTTTGTGTAATGTTGTCAGTGGCTGATAGGCCAGTATCATCTGCATTATTTAGATCCAATGCTGTTGGAGTTGCCGGGTTGATATTATCTGTAGTGATTATAATAGCCGTTGATACAGTACTTGTGTTGCCTGCCAAATCTACTTGAGTAGCTGTGATACTATGTGTCGTATTATCTGAAAGTGAAATATCGTGAGACCAAGTGCCCCCGGCTACGGTTGTGTTTCCTGCGAGCACTCCGTCAATATTACTGCTGACGGTCACTGTAGCACCATTTTCACCAGCACCATTGATTGTCAATCCAGTGATGGTTTGTGTGATATTATCTGTATTTGATGACCCCGTATCGTCACTATTATCCAAATCCAAAGAAGTAGGAGGGCTTATCAAATTATCTGTTTGAATAACCAGAGCCACAGAGGCGCTGCTCATATTACCGGCAACATCTGTTGCTACTGCAGTTACATTATGGGTATTGTTGTCTGTTAAAGTGATATCAAATCCCCAAACACCACCTGCAACAGTAGCAGAGCCAGCCAAAGCACCATCAATACTGCTTGACAAGGTAATAACCGAGCCATTTTCACCAGATCCATCAATGGATAATCCGGTTGTTGTTTGTGTAATATTATCAGTGTCAGAAATTCCTGTATCATCCAGGTTATTCAGGTTAAGAGCAGTAGGTATTGATGGATTGGTAGTATCTACAGTGATATTTATTGGCGCTGAAGCAATACTCACGTTACCAGCCTCGTCAGTCGCAGTAGCTGTAATTGTGTGACTGGCATTTGCCGAAAGCGAGACATCAAGTGACCACACGCCACCAGCCACTGTTGTCGAGCCTGCTATTGCACCATCAACATTACTGTTAAGGTTAATTATTGTTCCATTTACACCAGTTCCGCTAAAAGTCAAACCGGATGTATTCATTGTAATATTATCAATATTTGATGAACCACTATCGTCAGCATTGTCGAGATCAAGGCCAGCAGGTGAGGCGGGTGCAACATTGTCAGTAACGATATTCAAAATTGAAGATGCTACACTCACATTGCCGGCTAAATCTGTTTGTACTGCGGTAATATTATGTGAACTGTTATCCGTTAAACTAATATCGTGACTCCAGGTGCCTCCGGCTACTGTTGCTGACCCTGCAAGTACACCATCAATACTACTCGTAAGTGTTACTGAGGCGCCATTTTCACCTGTTCCATCAATCGTTAAGCCGGATAGAGTTTGTGTGATATTGTCAGTATTGGAAGTACCTGTATCATCCGCATTATCGAGGTCTAACCCACCTGGGGCCGCAACAGAGTTATCAGTTTGAATGATTATTGGAGCGGAAGCGGTACTGGTATTGCCAGCTGCATCAGTAGCTATGGCAGTTACACCATGCGTGGTATTGTCACTTAGCGTAATATCAAATGACCAGGTACCTCCTGAAACAACATCAGAACCAACTAAGCTTCCGTCTACATCGCTGGTTAGGTTTATCGTGGAGCCATTTTCTCCAGTTCCATCGATAGTAAGACCTGCTGTAGTTTGGGTAATATTATCTGTATTGGATGCACCAGTATCATCTGTGTTATCCAGATTGAGTGCCGCAGGCGTTGTAGGAACAGTGGTATCCACAGTAATTGAAAGTGCAGAACTTGCCGCGCTACTATTTCCCGCTACGTCTGTAGCGGTTGCTGTTACATCATGTGTACTATTAGCCGTCAGTGAAATATCTAAAGTCCACATTCCACCAGCTACTGTGGCCGAGCCCGCCAGTGAACCATCTATACTACTCGATAAGGCTACGACAGAACCGTTTTCACCGTTACCATCAATTGTGAGACCAGAAGTGTTCTGAGTGATATCATCATTATTTAATATTCCAGAGTCATCAGAAGCATCTAAATCTAAAGCTGAAGGTACTGCAGGAGCAGTATTATCAGTTGTAATAAGAAGTATTGAAGAAGCTACACTTACATTACCTGCGAGGTCAGTTTGAACAGCAGTAATATCATGTGCTGTGTCATCAGTTAGGTTTATATCATGACTCCATACACCACCAGCAACCGTTGTGGAACCGGCCAGGGCGCCATCGATATTACTAGTTAAGGTTACCGTAGCACCGTTTTCCCCAGTTCCGTCAATAGTTAACCCAGCTATAGTCTGTGTAATATTGTCACTATTGGATGAGCCAGTGTCATCTGTACCATCTAGATCAAGTGACCCTGGAGCCAGGGCAATGTTGTCTGTCTGAATTACTAATGGAGCAGAAGCGGTACTGGTATTTCCTGCATCATCAGTTGCTATGGCTGTGATACTATGGGTCGTATTGTCACTTAGGGTGATGTCAAAAGACCATGTACCGCCTGACACTACATCTGATCCAACCAATGCACCATCAATATCGCTTGTGAGAGTAATCGTGGAGCCATTTTCTCCAACACCATCGATGGTTAGCCCGGAAGTTGTTTGTGTAATATCATCACTATTGGAAGTACCGGTATCATCTGCTGCATCCAAATTTAGAGCTGTTGGTATGGCCGGATCTGTATTATCAACGGTCAACCACCCGGCTACAATTGCTGAGATATTCCCTGCTGCATCTACAGCTACAATATCATACACACCGTCATTAAGTGTGCCAAGAGGAGTAACTGTATATGCAGAATTAGCCAGAGCGCTTGCCTGACCTAAAAATGCATTATTGGCTGCTATTGCTGCGTCTATTTCTGTTTGATTGCTGGCAGCTTCACCGTTAAGCACCAGGTATATGTTGCCAAATTCTGTAGACTCTACTGTAGAGGTAGAGGTAGTACCTCCTGATAGTGTTTGAGGCGTATTTGTTGGTGCTGATGCGACAGGGTTTGTTACATCTGTAGTTCCAAAAATAGCAATATTGTCTATTTCAGTATCTTCTACTGACGTAATCACGGTAATGCGTATATCGAGCATTGTACCTTCTTTAGGTACTGTGCGAACGAAATTTTTAAAAAGCGGTCCTAATTCTGTGGACGCAACACCATCTCCACCGCCTGTACCATCAGCATCTTCTGTCATATAGCCACCGCCACCGTCACCTGCCCATTGCGTGAGAAACTGATAGCCTCCTCCATCATATTGATACTCAATTGTGAGTATATCATCGGTTTCGAATCCATCACCAATAGATACGTTGGCTAGCGCGAAGTTAAGGTCGATATTGTCGAAATTGGTGACATCTATAGAAGTTGTATTAACCATATCATTGGTTCCAACCGTGTTGCCATCTCGATAGGCTAAATAGTTGTTTCCCTGGACACCTGTTGGCGGTCCGGTATTAATTGAATGTGTCGTTCCATGATCTGCAACTACAAATACTCCCCAAAATGAAGTCATGCCTGGTGAAGTAGGTGTTGAAAGTGTGTAGTTTACCGATTCAAAATCAATGGTAATTAAGTTAGTCGCTGTAGGAGCGGTTGTCGACCCTGATAAAATAACATCATCAACTTCCCACCTTCTGTTGGAATTGTGAGAGGAGCCGAAGTTGTAGGCGTAAATTCTAAAGGATATCGGTGTTGCAATATTGTCATAGGTCCCACCTGTTAAATCAACATCGTGAGTAGTTAAGGAGCCATCTGTTGTCGAACCACTCGCAATAACTGAACCATAGCCATCAAGTGATGATCTAACTTGCCATTCTGTAGGAGTTTCTGCATGTTCTCGCTCTTCTTTAAATTGAAGATTTGTAAGAGAAAAGGTATATCCTACATCAGCGGCTATACTAAACTCATAATATCTTGTGAGGTCAACACTTGCTGAATTCGGCCAATTATTATAGCTAAACCTACCATTAACATCTTCAATGGATAGCGCTGAAGATGCTCTAAAATCATTAGCGGTAATATTTGCGCCAGACGAATTAGCAACTCCAGATCCCGGATCACCATCAAAATTGTATGTAGCTAACTGAGCTTGTACAACAGAATTAATGATTAAAAAACTGACGAGTAATGTCAGTTTTGATAATGTTTTGTAAGCCAACTTCATAAATTTCTACTTTATAACTGCAGGTTATTTTACCTGTCCCTTGTTATCTGTTTTAATCAATGTCATGGTATCAATACCACCAAACTCTGTATTTCCTAATATGATATAGCCACCATCACTGGTCTGTCTGATAAATACAGCTTCTTCTTCATTTTGATCACCAAATCGTTGCGACCATTGTACATCTCCTTTAAAATCTGTTTTAATGATAAACATATCCAGCTCGCCTGCTGTGGCTGTGCGAGTATAGCCGCCAATTATAAAGCCTCCGTCATTGGTAAGCGCCACTGTCAAACCTTCTTCCTGATCGTTGAGTACAATGCCATCTACTTCGGAGTAAATTTTTATTTGGGGAGAAGCCCCCAGGTCATTGACTCTTGCTAAAAATATATCCTCATTTGTATTAGCGTTGGTCGTACCTACCATGGCATACCCCGATATACTTTTTACAATCTGATTGGCGGTATAAGTTGCACTGCTTTGAGATTGAATCAAAGGTCCTGTTATTTGTGAATTCTGACAGGTAGGTACTCTAATTAGACGAGAATTATTATTAACCGCGGCACCAAACACCACATCTCCATTCCCTTCAATACATATTGACTTAAAAATAGAAGGGTTGCTACTTGCTGAAGAGTATCTAAAAGTACAAGAAGGTATTGCTGAGAGGTCCGTAGTATTTATTGTTCCCAAGTACATATTTTGAGAACTGCTTTCTACCTTACCTGTAATTTTTAATTCGTTGTTTCCGTTATCTAATAAATCAATTCCATGAGATGAGATTGTGTCTTCCTGGTTGGTTATGGTAATTGAGTTATTCATGATCTCCTCACCATTTAGGTCTACATGTAGTAAGTACATGCTTGTGGTTTCGTTGTCATGAATACGGTCACCTATAAGTAAGTAACCGTCATCCCTGAGGATCAGGGAGTTTCCAGTAAAGTTATCTTCGGCACCTTCTTCTGAAGGATAAAAACGATCCCATTCCGTATTTCCAAACTCATCTGTTTTGATGAGCCTGATCTGAAAGTTGCTTGTACCATCGTCATTTTCTGTTTCGGTTGTGCCTAAAATGATAAAACCCTGATCGGTAGTTTCCAGTACCAAAGATCCAACATCGGAATTTTCTCCCCCAAATAATTTAATGAAAGTAGCGGCAGACGCTGGCTCTGCGTCCTGCTCAGAAGTACAAGCAGCGACCATTGCTATAAAAAATAATGACAGCAATATTCTCATAGATCTATTTAGTTAATTTTTTTGGACTGAATTGAGGCAGGAGTATTCCCACTGAGAGTGAAGCGACACCTGTAGAAATGTCATTTAATGCTGCACCATATTTTAATGTCAACTCGTTGTCATAGTGCTTTTCACTAATATTTACCAGGCCGTAACTATACCTTGCGTTGGCAATAAAATAAAGAGACCCAAACTTCTTTTTGATACCAACTCCGGCACTTACCATTAAATTAAGTTTGCTTCTCATTTCTTTCTCATTTAGGTCCAGACTTGCACCGGTAGCTTGCTCACCTCCATCTACTGCCGTTTCTGCTGAAAGATCTGCTACCATGAGATAATACACAGAGGGGCCTATTGTAACATATGGCTTCCATGATGAGGTTTTAAATACTTCATATTGGCCTAGGACAGATGCCCCTAACCAGGTTTGTGTTTCAATTAACTCAGGAGAAGCTATACCCTGTGGGTCGTTTGATGTATTAAGAAAGGAAGACGAATAAGTAAACTTATGAGTGGAAAGGCTGGCTTCAAATCGACCTGTAATCCTATTTTTAAGCTCCTTTTCAATTATTAAACTACCACCAATACCAATTTCGGGAGTATACTCTCCAAAAGTTGAATTTTGATCGTGCGTGGCGTAACTGTTTATCACATTTACAAATGTGTTAGTAATGTCGAGCTTAGCACCCCACATAAAAATGGGCTTTGTTCTGAATGTGCCGTACAGGTTGATGAGCTCGGCCGGGTCAGATTCCTGATTGATCTGGAATTCAGGATTGTCTCTCAATAACGCAAGCATCGTTTCATCGGCCTTATCAGGCTCGTCAAGGTAGATGTAGGAGAGGATGAGCAATCTATATGCTTCAGTTCTTTCTTCATCGGTAAAGCCACTTTTAATACAGCTAGCTAATAAGGAAGGTAGCTCGTGAATTCGACCTTCATCATAAACTGTTCTGCCCTGTCGTAATATTTGTGCACACTGAGAATAACCCAGCTGAGTAATGAATAAGAATAAAAATAATATAAGCAGCCTTTTCATTAGTCTTTACAGGTTTTTTCAAATGGCACATCGTCACCAACAAAAGTTTCCCATTCGTCACTGGTCATGTTTCTATTGAGTTTGTTACAGATTTTATCTGCCATCACTTCGATATTGGTAGGCCATGCGCGTACTACGGTTTCCTTTGTCCCGGCCAATATTTGTTCGCTATTAGGTGTAAAAGTAATTGAGAAAACCCAATCAGGATGATCCTTCAATGTAATAGGTTGGGCATTTATGTCATTCCTATTCCAAAGGCGTACTGTTTTATCTCTCGAAGCAGTAGCAATAAATCTTCCATCCGGGCTAAATTCGATGCCTTCTATCGGTGATGTATGACCGATTAGTCGCGTGAAGCCTTGCGTACCCAACAGTTTAAATATTTTAATTAAACCGTTTTCGTCACCAATGGCTACCTGGTTGTCATTGCTTATAGCGATATTCAATAGAGTAGCACCATTGTCCATAATTTCTGACTGAGTGTAGTTGCGCTTTACATCATAGAGGTACACTTTTCCATTGTTTCCTGCACCCAGCAGGTATTTACCATCAGCACTTAACACAATATCGTTGAGTCTTACGCTTGAGGTGGCTACTTCATTTACACTATTGAAATCAGAGTATTTGATACTGCGACCATTTTTATCTAATGTGTAAAAACCTTTGTCATCGGGTGTGATAATGATATTCCATACACCCGACTCAAATCCTGAGATTTTTTTCGGAGTATTTTTACCGTTGGTAGTAAATAGCTCAACATAGTTTGAACCATTTTCTGCAATAAATTCACCACCTGCTAGTAACCTGCGGTTGTCGGAAGTTACTGCCAAGGCCCTGATCACATGGCTTTGGTTCCTTGCACTTGCAAGAGTATCAGCTACACGACTTTCTCCCTGTAGCGACCATTTCAAGATTTTACCCTGAGTATCTGCAGAAAACACAAAGTTGCCGGTAGAGGAGGAGGCCAAGGCTCTGATGCCTTTTTCATGCCCACCTAAACTTTCTACTAATGGATCTCCAAGTTCTTTAATGGCATAATAAAGACCATCATAAATATCATTATCGTATTTATCTCCCTCGTATCGCGTGTTGAAAACATACGCTTGCTGAGCCAGCAATCCCTTAAGTTCCTTTTGTTCAGCCCTGAATTGGGTTGATTTAAGTCCCATAGCTTTACCAATAGCTAAATACCTTAGTCTGTCAGCCTCAGCTTTAGCAATTTCGGCCTCACGCTGTTTTTGTATGGCAAGTTCTTCAGATTCCTCGGCCTGTTTCTGCCTTTGTTGCGCTAACGCAGCATTTTCCCTTGCTAACTCTTCACCCTTTTCTGCTCTTTTTCTTTGTTCATCAGCTGAAGCAAGTGCTGCTGTCGCGATGTCTCGCTGATCTTCAGCGTCCTTTTTTGCCACAACAGCCTTTTTTTCTTCTTCTATAGCTCTTTCTTCATTTTCTTTAGCGAGAACCAGGTTATCTTCAGCTTCTTTTTTTGCTTCAACAGCTTTTGCTTCAGAAATTTTAGCATCATCCAATGCTTTATCTGCTAGAGCTTTTTGATAAAAAGCATAAATCAAAAATCCAATTGAAATAACTGTTGCTGTTGCCAAAACAAGGGCCACAATTCGGGCATTTCTGAGTCTACGCTTCTGTTGTAGTTCTTTTATGCGTTGCTCTGTCTCAAATTCTTTTTTGGAGTACTCCAAAAAGATCATCGTACGCTCAAAAGCAGGGTGGTATCGTTGTCCCCAAACCAGGGTAGGCTTATGCTTAGCCTGCCAGTTGAGCGCCAGTTGCAAATCCGGTGGCCTCCAAAGGCCTGCTTTCCCTACCTGATACATGGCAGCAGCTTCAGATAGTCTTAAATACATCTGCACCGCTTCAGCCTCATCGTCTACCCAGTTTTTTAACCTAATCCAGATGCGCATCAAACTTTCATGCGAGATGTCTATCATGGATTTGGAGTCAAGCTTTATGTGGCTAGCCGGAGTGAGCAACGAACGGCCCGGTTGTCTGAATTTGTCGATGACTTCAACGACTTCCTCTTCGCTTACATCGGCAATGGCCGCTATTTCACCCAGTCGGGTAGGGCGCCTGATGCCGAAATTCTCTCCGCGTTTCTCTGTAATGGCCTTAAATAAAGATTCGCAAATCTCTTTTTGGTCATCGGTGAGTTCGTCATAGGCTTCATTGGCATGCAAGGAGAGGGCCTCCTTCATGGTGCCAATGGCTTCATAATGCTTTATGTCGACAGCTTCATCTTTATGATCTCGATATTTAGACCAGTAGCTCCACGTTCTCATTAAAGAGTGCTGCAGGATTGGCAACTGATCAGGATTATCCCCTAAATCATTTAATAATTGTTGTGTAAGTCGCTGTGTTATTTCGGCTCCACCTACAGCAACAGGGCCAATAATGGCTTTACGTTTCTGCTCCCTTGTCATTTGTGGGATTAGGTAGTGGCTATCATTGATTTTCTTTGTGAGGTCAGGAAATTGCGCACAATCCCCGATAAAGTCAGATCGCATGGTAATACCTACATAAATAGGAGCATCGAGGTAGTCTACTGCTTCCATCAAAAGGTTTACAAATGCCAATGTTTCATTTACTGCTCCGGCATCTGAGCTATCTTTAAATCTAAAGAGTTCTTCAAACTGGTCGACAAGTATGAGGTAGTTTTTGTCTTCAGACCTTCTGAGTTGCAAAATAGATTCAACCAGACCTATCGAGCTACTTCGAAGAAGAGTGGTGATAATTGTACGCTTAATCTTCTTTTCCTCAGCATCAGAAGTGATGTATTTTGGGTCTTTAGATAATAAAGATTCTGCAAGGTTGTCTATTGGGCCGGCACCAGGTCGTGTTATTATTACTTCCCAATTTGGACTTGTATCGGTAAGAAAACCACCATATAGTATCGGTAATACACCACAATATATAAACGATGATTTACCACTACCACTCGGGCCAATTACGCCAACAAATCTATTTTTAGATAGTTTAAGGAGTACTTCGTCACTTTGCCCTTCCCGACCAAAGAATAAATGGCTTTCCTCAATTTTAAATGGGCGTAACCCCGGGAAAGGATTATTTCGGTCGGCTGTAGCTTGTGGTGATGCGCTCTGCGGAGCTGCTGTAACTTCACTCATGGCTGTATTAGTTTAGGTCTTTCAAAAAAGACTTGAGGCTTTCCAGTGCCGTTTTAGAATCACCACCTATAACAGTGATCTCATGGTTTTTGTAGGCACTCAAATCCATTGACTTGTCTTTGCTGCTAATAATAACTTTACCTTTTACTGGCTTTCTCCTTCCAAAACCCGGAGCTTTTAACAGGTCTAGAAGTTTCATACGCACCCATTGATCATTTACCTTGCCCTGGTAAATAATGGCTGCATCTAAATCTCTCAAATTAGTAATATGATGCTGCCTTAACTCA
This sequence comes from Fulvivirga sp., assembly GCA_965227525.1. Lineage (GTDB taxonomy): Bacteria > Bacteroidota > Bacteroidia > Cytophagales > Cyclobacteriaceae > Fulvivirga. The sequence continues at coordinate 2,500,580 of OZ245762.1, forward strand.
AGCAGCTCACCGTCAAAAGAAGGGGTAAGCACTTTATAGCCTGCATCTTTTACTGCATCCTTAATGGCTTTGGTTTCCTTCTCATCTATCTTGTCGTGAAGGATGTAAATGGAGGCCTTTCCATTTTTAGATGCTCCTGATGTTGACAGCTTTTTATCAATACCTACATCAATGAGTTCTTCACGAACTATATTTTTAAAATCTTCGAGCGGTGTCTGTAAAATTTCCGCTCCTTCGGCTGAAGCTAGATCTCTTTTAATGTTTTCAATAAATGACAGTTGCTTTTCGCTTGCATTTTGCAGGTTGGGAGATATCCAAATAAGTCTTGAAAAAGTTGATTTATCTTTGACCTCAGCGCTACGTTCGGTAGCGATTTGATTTTGTAGATCGACTACAGAACGATCAGCACCATCAGGTATTTCTCCATAACTTGAACCAATAAGATGAATGGAAAGCGAGCAATCCTTCAAGTCTTTAGCTACTTCCTTTTTGAGACTTCCTACTTCTTTTGGCAATGTGTGATCAGGCAAAACCTTATAACCATGCCGTTGAAGGTCCCTTTTTATGATATTTCTCTGTACAGATAAGTCATGACCTGTTTCTGCCAGGTAAATTGTTCTCCGCGCGTAGATTGATTTGACATCTTTGCTGCCTGAAACTTGCTTTAAAGTGATCAATGACTCATGTATATCATAGGCCAGGTCCACCATTTTCATCCAATAATTTTTCTCAGCATCTGGTCCGAAGAAATCTTTGTAGTCTTCTACTTCGCCTGATTCAGGACTTATAAAGTATAAATCATAGCCAATCAGGTCTTTAAGTTTTCCCGGTTGTTCTTCTATTGCTAATGGTGTTTTTAATACTTTAAAAAGTCGCTGGGCATCACTATTAGCTGATATTTTATGAAAGTCCTCCACTATATCAAGACATTCACCTGAAGACATAAAGCTTTCTGACAACAAAGGGATAAGAATGCCAACCTTTTTAAGGTTTGCAGCTGTAATAGTGTCATGCTCGGATTTGAGCATTACTTTCGGTTTATCACCCAGTACCTGAGTGAGCATCATCTCTAAAAATCTTTTAAAATCTGTTACCCAACCATTTCCTGTATCAGAGGTCTGTTGATTATCATTTTCTGAGTAGACTATTAAAATATCGATATCAAAAGCCATTTACTATAGAGTTTAATTATTGGTTTCTTCTAAAAATTGCTTCCCCACATTGTTGATGAAGCCTTGTGCTAACTCATGGTGGTTTGCCATGACATTATAAAAATCAAATACTGAAATATGGAAAACTACCGCTCGGCCGAAAGCTTCAATTGTATCTGCACTATGATCACTTTGCAAGTGAAAAATGTTGCCATATACATCACCCTTCTTCAATTTGGACACATCTGTTGAGTTTTCTTTTAATAAAACTTCTCCATCAGCAACAATATAGATACGCTCGGAGTCTTCGTGCAGTTCAGTAGCCAACTGATTACCTGAATTAAGAATTTCTACTTCACATTTATCTGCCAGATCGCATAAAATCACTCCATGAATTTCTTTAAAAACGCGAATGTCCTTCAACACCATTACCATTTCAATTCTGAGGTAGAAGCCATCACTTAGCCCTTCCTGGAGTTTGTTTTTCTCAATGGAGTCCATTAAAAATCGTCTGGTTTCTGTAGGAAGCCTTTCAGAAATCGACTCAAAAGTAGCTCTGTCTTTATAATACATCACCCATGCAGCTACTTCCTGCAGCATTTTGTCTTTGTTAAATAGCTGAGCAATGAGACCCCGACTGATTCTGAAGTCATTAATAAATGCAATCGCATGCACCGCACAAGCTTTAGTCCATCGATTGATTTCATTATAGTTTTTATTGAGGAGGTAATTTAAAACCTGAATTTCGTTGTATTCCTCGCGTGGGAAATGAATCTGCAATTGTTTCAACTTTTCAGTAACGGGTATGTCGTCAAGCAGGGGAAATAGTTTGGGCTTTAACTCTTGTTTTACGAATAAGTCTAAAAGCTCAATAGCGAAGGCTATACCATCACTTGTACCAGATTCGATATTCTCTCTTATCAATTGCACTGATTGTGGGTCGTACAGTATCGAGAGAATGATGTAAATAGAATCAAAATTACCTGAGACCTCTTCTTTGAGAGCATCTCGAAGGTAAGTGTAATGCCTTTCTTTTGGAATTTCGGTTAAAGCAGCAAGGTTCCAAATGGTTTTGCCAATTTCTGTTTCAAGTAATGAAATCAGGTTGTTTGTTTCTTTCTCACTTGCCTGATGATCGAAATACCTAAATGAAAGTAAAATTTGCCTTACAATTCGTTTGTCTGGATATTCGATTTTATTCCAAAGCAATTCAATTGCTTTTTCACCACCAATACGACCAATAATTTGTACAATTTTCAATAATACCTTATCAGACTGACCTGACTTATGGAAGGCGGACTCCAAGTGAAAAAGCGCATTATCACCTGCTTCAGTGAGTGCGGCAGCAGCGGCATTGCAGTATGTTGGAGACTCAAGTAGTTCTAATAAAACAGTAAAAGTCTCAGGCCTTTTTACTTTGCGTGCTGTAACAACGGCTTCTTTTTTTACTTTAGGATCGATGTCGCGCATCAACTCCAGTAAGATGAAGATGTTATTGTCGTTGATGAGTTTTCGCAAGAGTTTGGCTGCCAGTATTCGGTCAGCACTTTTAATGCTTTTGCTAAGCTTATGCAGCTTATTAGATGAGACTGATATTAATTCGCTGTCTTCGGCCTCCTGTGCTGCTCTTTTAGCCAGTTTTCCAAGCTCCCCGGGGTTTTCAAATTCAATATCGAGTGATTTGATCTTGTCTTGAGCATAGCTTTTAATATGCTGGGAGTCACTTTCCTGTAGCTTCAAAATTGATGATTCAAATAATGCAGGTTCTAGCTTTTCCATCAGCTTTAAGCCATAGATCACCTTCTTTTCTACCTTCCCGTGTATTTCATTTTCTAATACTTTATTCACAGCATATTCCGTTTGAGCATTGTCACTCACATTTTTGTCTTTATTGCTCAAGAGCGTTGTTTGCAAGGTATCTTTATAGCTATTATGCATTTTGGAGGTAATTAAATACCAAAGAGCAAGTGCCGGCAATGTAAATATCGATATGTGAATTCTTGAAAAGATATCTACGTTGTTGATTAGAATAATCAGACCCCCAGCCAAAAGACCAGCAAAAGCAGTAATTACACCTTCAATTTTCGTCTGAACATCAAATCGTATGGCGCCATCGACTGGCAAAAAGTATAGTTTGAAAGCCGGCCCATCTAAAGCATCTTTTAGAGAAGCATTGAAAAGCTTGCTCATTGAAATGATGATAAAAAAGAATATGAACGAGTCGCTAATGGTTGTGTAGCCAAAGGCATATCCAATTGGGATCGCAATAGCTGTGAAAAGCGCCAGAAGGATAGGGTTTATTAATAAAGAAACCCTCAGCCCATATAAAGCAATGATTTTATCTGTAACAAATGTTTGAAACAGAAAGCTGAAGATCACCACAGTTGCCTCAAATAAACTTAGAAATTTAGGCAAGGTATCATCGTCAAATTGTGCAGTGGTAACACTTAAAAAAGAGTAGTCGATAAAGTTGACTGCAATCATGGAAACTATTACAAATAGTGCCATAAGTGCTATATACTTATTTCGAACTATCTCTCCATAACTCACACTATAGGTGCTGGTTAAACTAGGTTTAATAAGTCCTTTGAATGCTACAATCAAAAAGACAAAAAGATAACCTACAATACTGATGAGGGTTACGAAAAGTAGTTCTTGCGTTGTAACCAATGAGCCTACAACTATAGGAATAGCGAAAAGAGCAATGATGGATGCAATTAACTGGCCAGTATCAATGCTGCCGATAATCCTTTTAGATTGCCGCAGGTTAAACATTCGGCCGAAAGAACCCCAGAAGACCAATAATACAATAAAGTTTGAAGGCACTATAAAGGTAAATGCAAAGAAGTATATTGGCTCTGGATTCTCAACAGATCGAAAGGCAATTTCTATACCTAGCAGAATTAGAGCCATACTTGCAATGGCCCCAATGGCTAGCGTAGTAAATCTCAATCTGCTCTGAAAGAAATTATAAATTGCAGTGAATACAATTCCCAGAATACCGGCAAGTAATATAGCGAGAGGTAGTTGTTCTTCCAGTTCAGCCTCAGTATAACTATTAAGGAAAAGGGTGGAGGCGCCAACTGATAAAGTGGCCAGATAAATACCCATAAAAAAGCCCATACCAAGAAGAAGAAAGACACGTAACGATTCTTTCTCCTCAATGTTGAGGACGCCATATATGGTTTTCTTTAGACCCATAAACCAACTAATTCCTTACAATTTAATAGGATTACATTAGAAATGAATAATAATGTAATAAAATTAAAGTATGCATGCATAACTAATTCATTGTCAGCTGTCGGTCTCTTTATTGCTAGAATCAGATTTAAGGTTTTCAAAGCCTGATTTGAGATTTAAGTCTCGCTGAGGAAATGGTATTTCGATGCCTGCCTCTTTGAATTTTTTAAACATTGCAAAGTACAACTGGCTTTTTAAAATGTTGGGTCGATTTATATATTCGGTTGTCCAGACCCGTAGGTGGAAATTTAGGGAGCTGTCGCCAAACTCATCAAACAATACCTGTGTAGGAGGTTTTTTTAGTACACCGGAATTTTCTTCGGCTACCTCCATAAGTATCTTTTTTACTATTCTCGGATCTTCTTTGTATGAAACGCCAACTTTAAACCTGAAGCTTACATTTCTATCGTTGTGACTCCAGTTGATGACTGTCGAAGAAATGAATTCGGAGTTAGGGACGATTACACTTATATTGTCATTTGTGACTACAGTAGTAGCTCGTGCAGATACTTTTATCACGTCACCTTTTATTTCCCCAACCTCAATGCGATCTCCTACTTTTATGGGTTGTTCGAAAAGTATAATAAGGCCTGAAATAAAGTTGTTTGTTATGTTTTGCAGACCAAAACCAATACCAACACCGAGGGCACCTGCAAGTATGCTAAGTGTGCTCAGGTCAATACCTGCAGTTTGTACAATTACAATAAGACCTATAATTAGTATGATGTAGCGTATGATCGTAGACACAGAGTGTACCGTAGCAGGACTGCTTGTGTACTTAACCAAAATCGATCTACTTAACAGTTTGCTAAATCGGCTGGAAAGGAAAAATAGAAGAAAAATTGCTACTGAGACATAGACAATGGTCAATAACGTGATGTCCGACTTTCCGAGTGAAAAGAGCGTTTCGTTAAAGAGATAGCCAAATTGTTTTAGGAAATCCCAAATTATATTAAAAAATTCCTTGATTTCATCCATAAAAAAAGAACATATACTCCAAAAATGGAGTTATGTTTAATTGAAAATATGCTTATCGGATAATATAATTAAATTTGTGTTCTTTAAGCAAGTGTTATTTTAGCAATACAATATTAAAACTATATAGTAATGAAACGATTGTTGGCAGTTATTTTTTTCCTCTTCGGAGTATTGGGAGCTATAGGAACCCAGGCGCAAAGCGTTGATAAACTTATCTCTGATGCTGATAAATATTTTCAGATAAGAAACTATGAGAAGGCATTGCCTCTTTATTTAGATGCTTTAGAAGGAGGTGCTGATGATGCCATGACTTACTATAGAACCGCTGTGAGTTATGAACAGTCACCTCAGGTTGATCAGAAGATTAAATCTATACCATTTTTTGAGAAAGCAATTGCTAAAGGAAATGACAGACTACCTGGCAAGGTATTATTTGATTTAGGAAATGTTTACCATCTCAATGAGCAGGTAGATAAGGCAATTGAACTTTATGAGCAATACAAAGGAACCCTTAAGAATGACAGAAGATCGCTAAATGAGGTAGAGAGAGCCATTGAAATTGCAGGTAATGCGAGGGTACTCATGAGTAGCCCACGTGATATTGAGATATTTAATTTTGGTACGGTTGTCAATTCTGAGTACACCGAATATAACCCTGTAGTATCTGCAGATGAAAGCGTGATGGCATTCACTGCATTGAGGCCTAATACTGGTAAGACCAGGTCTAATGAAGAGTTTATTGAAGAAGTTTATATTTCATACAACACTTCGGGAAATTGGACACAGCCAGACAGGGTAGAAATAGTTTCTGATTACAATGTTGGTACTGCAGGCTTATCAGCTGATGGGCAGCGAATGATGGTATTTATTGGTGGAGCCCAAGGAATGGGTAATTTATATTCCATAAGAAAATCAGGTGCAGAATGGTCAACTCCGACTTCTCTGGGGAACAGGATTAATTCAAGGTATTTGGAAACTACAGCCAGTATGACACCAGATGGTAAAATCATTTATTTTGCCAGCAATAGACCGGATGGCTATGGTGGGTTAGATATTTATATGGCTGAGATGCAGGAGTCTGGTGAGTGGGGCCCGGCAATAAACCTTGGGCCAAAAGTAAATACTAAGTATAATGAGGATGCTCCTTTTATTCACCCCGATCAGTGGACACTCTTTTTTACCTCTGATGGACACAATACGATGGGCGGCAGGGATATTTTTGTAACCAGACTCTTTAACGAAGAGTGGACAAGCCCTGAGAATATGGGTTATCCTATCAACACCACTGCTAATGACAACTACTTCAACTTAACTGCCGATGGTAGAAAGGGTTATTTCTCCTCAGACCGCAAAGGCGGTCAGGGTGGTCAGGATATTTACAGCATAGAAATGCCAGAGGAAGAAGCCAACATTCCCTTAACCATGGTTAAAGGTAGAATTTTGGATGGTGAAACAATGAAAGCTTTACCAACTACAATTTATATTATAGATAAGGAGTCTGGGCAAAAACTGGATTTCGTTTATCAACCTGATCCTGCAACAGGAAACTATCTGATTATTCTACCTCCGGCCAAAAACTATGACATGATCATCGAGTCTGAAGGATTCTTACCCTATACATTAAATATCAATGTGCCCGGACAAACCTACTTCTATGAGCTGTATCAGGAGATTTTGCTAAAAACCATTAAACAATTTGATGTGGTGGTAGGGCAAGAGGTAGAAGTGAGAAATGCTTTTTATGATACACATGAAGATGCAGTAACGGACCTGAGAAAATCGCATGAAGCAACTTTGATAAAGTCTGACAGTATAGATGTGTATGAGTTGATGAATGACCTTATTGCCGCTGAAGACCAAAAGGGCATTGAGTACCTTACAGGTTTAATTTATATGGCCAACCCTATAGATGACATCAAATTTCAGAAAAGTGATAAGCTAGAGGCTGCCTCTAGAGTATATTACTATGATGAAAGCGATGAAAGTAAGTTTGAAAAGAAAGAAATCGATGGCAAAACCATTTTTTCTCTACCCACGATGTACGTGACAGAAGAGGCAGAGAAACAAAGGGAATTAGCCAGCAAGGCCAAAACATTCAAAGAGTATCCTGCTGAAGTAATCAATAAAAGCTTAAAAGTATATTTCGCAGTGGCAAAGAGTGATCTTGGGGAAAAGTACAATGGCGATTTAAATGAGATTATAGATATTTTGAAAGATTACCCAGAGTTAGGTGTACAAATTTCAGGTTATGCTTCTTCAGAAGGTAATACCGAGTTTAACCGTGAGTTATCAAACAAGAGAGCGATTTCGGTTTTAGACTATATCAACCAAAAAGGTGAGATAGTTAGAAGGCGAATAATCGCTAAAGGACAAGGTGAAGCTGAAGAGTCTGCCAGTCAGGAGGAAGGCAGGAGAGTAGAAATAGAGATTGTAGACCTCAACAAGCATGGCAGAGTGAAATAGTTAGGAGAAGATCAAATTCTTCTTCAAACCCTCCAGGTTTTCAAAACCTGGAGGGTTTATTTTTTTCTGTTGAGATTATATTGTCAGACCGAAAGACCCAACACAATGAAGAAATATTTTTCATGGCAGCAACAAAGAACTATCCCCGTAACTCAAAAAGCGATAGTTATTGTCAAGGGCCTCCTTGTAAATTTTTCTCCAATCTTCTCCAACAAAAGCTGCTACCAGTAGTATGAGTGTGGAGCCGGGTAGGTGATAGTTGGTGATCAATCCATTGCAAACTCTGAATTGGTATCCTGGGAAGATAAATATTTCTGTATGTCCATTGATTTTCTCTACGTTTTGAGCCACCATAAATGATTTTACGGCTTCAATGGCCTCTTTCATTGAGGGTGATTGATACCCATTATGCTGGTACGGATAGAGTTTTGGAATTTTGAAGACATAGTCTTGCTCTTTAATGATCTTAACTCCATACCAATACAAGCTCTCAAGTGTTCGCATTGAAGTAGTACCGACTGAGATCACTTGCTCGCTCTTTAATAGTGTCTCAATATTTTTCAAAGAGATCACAACCTGCTCAGAGTGCATGGGGTGATCTAATGCGTTTTCTTCTTTTACTGGCTGAAACGTACCTGCGCTCACATGGAGGGTGAGGTAATCTAATGTGATATCCTTTTCTTTTAGCTGAGTAATTACCTCATCAGTAAAATGCAGACCTGCTGTAGGGGCAGCTACAGCCCCTTCATGTGCTGAGTAAATGGTTTGGTAGCGGTCATGGTCTTCTTTATCAACTTCTCTGTCTATATAGGGTGGTAGAGGAACTTTGCCTGCGGCTTCTATAATATCAACAAAGCTTAAATCTCCTTCCCAGCTAAACTCAATTAGTTTTTCATCGCGATTGCTAATTTGTGCATGCAAATTAGTTTGAACACCTGCTATTGTAAGATCGAGCGTTAGCTGCGTATCGCCTTTCCATTTTTTAAAATTCCCAACCATGCATTTCCATATACAGCTATTTTTTACGAGCATACTCGCTGCAATGTCTCTGGTAGGAGCAGCAGGCTCTAATAAAAATATCTCAATCAATGCCCCGGTGTCTTTTTGAAAATGCAATCGGGCAGGTATCACCTTTGTATTATTGAAAAATAAAGTCGAGCCCGGGCTAATTTCCTCTGGTAATGAGATGAATTTTTTATGATTGATGGTGCCGGATCTATAAACCAATAAGTTAGACTCACTGCGGTTGGCCAGTGGGTGTTTTGCAATACGATCTTCCGGCAGATCATAAGTAAAATCGGTTAGTGCTATTTTCTCAATTTCAGGATCAATCATCGTGCAAATATAGCCTCACATGTTTGATTAAAAGGGATATTTAGGTCAAATTGTGTCTTCATCAAACAAAAGGAATATTGAATCTTAGCTTTCAAAAGTATATTCTTGATTTTAAGTTTAATGCCGGTACTTCCCGCGGGGTATTAAAGCAAAAAGAAACTTACTTTATAAAAATACAAAATGACAACGATGCTCTTTTTGGGTTGGGCGAGGCAGGCCCACTGAAAGGACTCAGTGTGGATGACAAACCTCTTGATGATAAGCTTGAAGAGATACAAAATACATTGCAGTCTGAACATTTGCCTGGTAACAGAGAGGGTATTTATACCTTGGCAAAGACTCTTGCTGGTCCGGATTATCCATCAATAAGGTTTGGCTTAGAAACGGCCATGCTTGATCTACTCAATGGTGGCACCAGAACTATTTTTAACAATGAATTTGCGGTAGGAAAGTCAAGGATACCGATAAACGGATTGGTTTGGATGGGGCATATGGAAGATATGCTTACTCAAATTACCGAGAAAGTTGATCAGGGATTCACCTGTATTAAAATGAAAGTGGGTTCCATTGATTTTGACAAAGAGTGCGATATACTGCAGTATGTGAGGCGTAAATATTATCAAAAAGATATTGTCATTCGTGTAGATGCCAATGGTGCATTTAGTCCTGAAGATGCGATGGAGAAGCTGCATAGGCTTAGTCAGTTTAACCTACACTCAATTGAGCAACCGATAAAGGCTGGTCAGAACGATGATATGAGTGAGTTGTGCTTAAAATCACCCATCAAGATTGCATTGGATGAGGAGCTTATTGGAGTCTATGGAAAAGAAGAAAAACAGAAGCTATTAGAAAGTATAAGGCCTCCTTATATTATATTAAAACCCACCTTGGTTGGCGGAATAGCCTCTACTTTAGATTGGATTGAAATAGCTGAATCACTCAAAATTGGTTGGTGGATGACATCAGCACTGGAATCTAATATTGGCCTGAATGCAATCAGTCAGCTGGCAGCCGAATTGAAGGTTGAAGACTACCAGGGCCTTGGTACCGGGCAGTTATACCACAATAATATACCCTCACCATTATCGATAAAAGAAGGTTTTATATCCTCAAAGGGTGAGGATTGGGATTTAAGTCAGTTGGATATATGAAACAACCTATCTCTGAGGACAAACTGCACGCTGAAGGCAACTACTGGCTTTTTGATAAGACATATATTTCAGAGTTCGTTTATGGTGGGGTTGATGGAGCCATCACTACGTTTGCTGTAGTGGCAGGTGCTGCAGGTGCCGATGCTGCCATTTATTGGGTGTTAATCTTCGGTTTCGCCAACCTCATTGCGGATGGTTTTTCCATGTCTGTCGGTAACTATTTTGCTGTAAAAGCGGATAGAGATAATTATGAAAAGCATAAGGCTGTTGAGTACTGGGAGATAGAAAATTTACGTGAGAAAGAAGTGGAGGAGATCAGAGAAATTTATGAAGCAAAAGGCTTTAAGGGTGAACTGTTGGAGCAGGTGGTGGAAGTGATTACCTCAAACGATGACATTTGGGTAGATACGATGATGAAGGAAGAGCTAGAGATGACAAAAGATGATAAAACACCTGTAAAAACCGCCTTTGCTACTTTTCTTTCTTTTAATCTGATTGGCATTATTCCACTTTTGTCATACATAGCGGCAGCTTTACTTGATCTCAATCAAGATAATTTGTTTTGGATTTCGTGTGTAGCAACTGCGTGCGCCATGTTTATTATCGGGTTTATGAAGAGTAAGGTTACCGAAAAACCCTGGGTAAAAGGCGTGTTGGAAACACTTCTATTGGGAGGGCTGGCAGCATTCCTGGCTTATTTTGTTGGTGACTTATTAGCCATGTACTTCTTATAGGATAAAGAAATATTCTTTTTTCTGTAACTATTTTAAGGTAACCAAGTCTACCCTATAACTCAACAACAATAACATCATGGTCAAAAACTACCTCAAAGTTGCTCTTAGGAGTATTCTCAAGCATAAGATATTTTCTATTATCAATATTGTTGGTCTCTCGCTTGGTGCAGCTGCTTTCCTATTAATTGTACAATACGTAAAATTTGAAAGAAGTTACGATAGCTTTTTGCACAACTCTGAAAGCCTTTATAGAGTCACGCTCGATCAATACCTCAACAATGAGCTAATGATCAGCAGTGCAGAAAATTATCCTGGAGTAGGGCCCGCCATGGTAGAAGAAATACCAGGTGTAGAAAGTTTTGCGAGGCTCTACAATATGGGTTACAAAAATAATATCATTGTCACCTATGAAGATGCAGCAGATGGGCCTATTGCCTTCAAGCATAGAAAGTTTCTTTATGCAGATTCATCATTCCTGCCCATGATGGGTTATGAATTGGTAAGAGGAGATTTGAGCAATGCCTTAGCTGAACCAAATCAAGGCGTCATATCAGAATCTTATGCAAGGATGTATTTTGGCGATGAGGACCCTATTGGCAAAATGCTTCATTTGCAAGACGATGATTACAATGATGAATTGTGTAAGATAACGGCAGTTTTTAAAGACTTACCAGCCAATACTCACTTAAAATTTGATCTGCTTTTTTCTTACAAAACGCTTTATAGCAGGGGAGACTGGGCACCAGCCAGGTATGACCAGTCATGGGGAAGAAAAGATATGTACACTTATGTCAGGTTGTCTGAAGGCACAAGTCCTGAGGAAGTTGAGGCTAAATTACCAACCCTGATATCAAAATACTCACCAGATTTGGCCGAACGTAATAGAAGAGATGAATTGGCCTTGCAAGCCGTTGAAAGCATACACTTGCATTCTGACCTTGCAGAAGAGCCAGAGCCTAATGGCAATGCCGACAATGTATTTGCAATGATGATTATTGCTGTTTTTATTATTGTCATTGCCTGGGTTAATTACATCAATTTATCAACGGCAAAAGCCATGGAGCGCGCCAATGAGGTAGATGTACGTAAAGCTATGGGAGCTTTTAAAAAACAGCTGATTGTACAATTTATGTTAGAAAGTGCGATTATCAACCTGGTTTCAATTGCACTTTCTTTGTTTATTGTTTTTCTCGTACTCCCTGTGTTTAACAATATCTCGGGCTTATCATTCTCATTTATAAGTTTACTCACTCCATTTCTGCTCACTTGTGTAGTCGGATTATGGTTGGTCGGTACTTTACTTTCCGGACTATATCCGGCATTTGTGTTGTCTTCATTTAAGCCGGTATCGGTACTTAAAGGAAAGCTTAGGTCAAAAGGGAAGGGTATTTTGTTAAGAAAAGGTCTTGTTGTATTTCAGTTTATAGCATCTGTTGCTTTAATCGCTGGTACACTGATCATCTACAACCAATTAGATTACATGCAAAATCAAGATATAGGCATGAATGTAGACCAGGTGATGGTGGTTGAGCGACCTGGTATTACACCCAGAGATCGCAATGAGTTTAGATCGGTTGTAGATATTTTTAGAAATGAGCTTGATAAAAATAACAACATCAAAGCGGTAGCATCTTCTGTGACTATACCCGGTAAAAAGCGAGAATATAAAGTTGGCGTAAAACCTTATGGCGCAGCTGATGAAGACGCAGTGACACTTCGTTGGAATAGTATGGATTACGATTTCCAAAAGGTATTTGAAATGAAAGTGTTGGCAGGTCGGGTGTTTGCCGAAGATTTTACGAGCGATACTGACACAGCGGTTGTGCTGACTAAATCTGCTGCAGAGCTGCTTGGCTACGAAAACCTGGAAGATGCGATTGGTGCCACAGTTGCTATTCCAGCCTTCCAATGGAACCCAATCGTGGTAGGAGTGGTGAATGACTATAACCAGGAGTCCTTACAGGAAGCACAGGACCCAATCATTTTCTATTGCACGTTGTATGGCGGTGAGTTTTATTCAATGCGCGTTGATACTGATAATTTGAGTAGTACCATTGCGCATGTTGAGAATGCCTGGAATACCGCGTTTCCTGGGAATCCATTCAATTATTTTTTCCTGGACGATTATTTTAACAGGCAATATGAAAATGAGAAAAGGTTTGGAGATTTATTTGGTGCATTTGCAATTATGGCCATTGTGGTAGGTTGTTTGGGCTTATTTGGTCTTTCTGCATATACCGCTCAGCAGCGTACCAAAGAGATTGGTGTAAGAAAGGTTTTAGGCTCTAGTGAAAGTCAAATATTCATTTTGTTATCGAAAAGTTTTGTGTCGCTCATTGGTGTCGCCATCATCATTGCTATTCCTTTAACATATTATTTTATGAGTATGTGGCTCAACTCGTTTGCCTATAAAGAACCTATTTCTGTCGAGGTGTTTTTATTGGCAGCCTTGTCGGTATTGGTGGTATCTTTCGTGACGGTGAGTTTTCAGACGCTCAAAGCAACACGAGTAAATCCGGTGGAATCGCTAAGAAGTGAGTAACATTTATTCGCCAATAAGAACAAACGGAGCCCAATAGAATGGATGGCTATACTTACTTTTGATCATATCCAGTTTTGATTGGCGCAGGGCTTTTGAGTAATCGTCAGCAGAGATGGTAGTATAAAAATTTGTCATAAGCTGGGATGTGGAAGTATCGGCTACCCTCCATAGTGACACCACAATATTCTGAGCCCCTGCATACACCAAAGCTCTGGAGAGACCGATTATACCTTCTCCCTTGGAGATTTTACCCAAACCTGTTTCGCACGCTGAAAGTGTTACCAGCTCTGCGTTTAAATCGAGGTTGTAGATCTCACCAGAATAAAGACTGTTATCTTCACTGCTGCTTTCGCCATCATATAAAAATATGCGCGATAACTCGGGGCTATATTCATTTACGACACCATGTGTTGCGAGGTGGAGGTATCGGTAGTTGCTCAGGGGTTTGTTCTTAAATAATGATTCGCTGGCGTTCGCTTCCAACAGCACATCAGAGTTCACGCCCTTTCCTGTAAAAATTCCTTCTAGCGAAGCAATTTCATCACCTGATCCTGGCAAATCCTGAAGACTGGCAAATGTAATAGGAGCGCACAAAAGTGCAGCGTTGCTTGTGGAGGATGCTGTAGATTTAGCAGCTTGGTAAAACAATGTGGAAGCATATTGGTAGCTAATACTGTAATCATTTAATAAATAAGGCAATGTTGAATAGTCAAAGTTTTTACCCTTGGTGTTATTAGTAAGCAAGGCTTCAAAAGGCACAGTACCAAGTCTACCTGCAGGTACAATGACTAATTTTTCGATGCTCTTGGGCAACGAACTGGGAAAAAGTATGTCATAAAGTCCTTCAGCAGTCACCTGATACACCTCTTTTTCCTGAAAATAAAGTCCATTTCTAAAACCGCTCAGGTAACGATCAAAATCCTCTGTTTGATTTACATTATCAACCTTTAGTTTACTGTCTGTAATTTGAAAGACATAAATTCTGTTTGTGGCATCGGCAATAAAGTAGCTCATTAATGCGGTTTGCTCATCTAGCACAGTCTGTAACTCTGCAATAGTCGGGATGCCGATATTGTACTTTAAATTAAAGTATTGAGGATATTCGTTTTCCAGCCTCTTTATAAAAGCCTGATAATCTTGTTTTAGTTTTAAAAGGGATTGCCTGTAATCGTCTTGATCATCTGTGCTCTTTTGAGAAAGCTTCTGTTCGTAGAAAGCAATTTCTGATTGAAAGAACTTTTCTTTTTCAATTTCTTCAGAAGGTATATTAGCAAATGATTTAGCCGCAGCATCTGAAATTGCTTGCAAGAGAACCGCAGCTTTGCTTTTCTCTGCAAAGTAAAAGGCATGCTCAAAATACTCTTCTTTCTTAAATGACAGGTCGGCCATGGCGTAAGATATCCTAACACCATTTTCATACACTTGAGAAGAGAGTGCACCAATGGCTAATTTATCAGCCTTATTGGTCGCTGTTTTTCTCATATTGTCGATTAAGGAGTCACATACATAAAGTGTGCTTAGGCTCAGTTTCAGGTCTTTAAAATCGAGTGAAAAGTTGAAGTGATAGTCTTCTAAAGCCTGAGCCTTAAAGAAAAGAGAGTTAAGCATAGTATTTGAATTGTAATAACTCTCAATAGGTGCGTTTTGCTCAAGATCAGAGCTTGAAAATATATCCGAATTTGCAATTAGTGCCTCCTGATAATATTTTAATGCCTCTTCAAACTCACCGGCTTTGTTTACCACATTACCAAGTAAATTCAGTGTTCTTGCAATGTCAGGATGCTTATTGCCATAGATATTTTTGTAGAGCTGTAATGCTTTATCAAGAAAGAGATGGGCGTCATTGCTATTTCCCATTTCATAATAGGTTTTACCCAAACTATAGAAGATAAAGCCCTGCGTAGGATGACCATCAGGATATTGTTTAGTTGTAACTTCTAAAGCCTCTTCCAGATTTAGTACCGCATCTCCGTAAAACTCAAGCTGACCGTAGATACTGGCAATATTGATTTTTATTTGAGCAATTTTTTCCTGAGCTACCTCAATCTGCTGATAGAGTGCTTGTGCTTTTAAGTATTGATCGAGCGCTGCTTGTGGATCAGTATTGCTCTGTATGAGTCCATAATCATTATAAGCTGCAGCAAGTAAGGCTTTGTCATGGCCATTCTTTCGTATTTCTACTGCTGGTATCATGAATTCCAGCGCCTTGTTATTGTCGCCAAGGCTCCAGGCCGCTAAGGCAATTTTGTTTAGACTGGTAGCCTTTTGGTCATTGTCAGTGGCATTTTTCAGTGCATTTTCAAACATCTCAAGTGCCTTTTCGGTGAAACCCTTCCTCAAATAGACTTCACCTACCAGGTTTAAGCATGTTGCGTCTTCATTAAGAGTAAATTTTTCAGCCAGAGAGGAAGCTGTAACCAATCTGCCTGATGTCAATAAATTTTCAATTTCATTACAGGATTGCGTATAGCCATTACCTGCTATGCTGAGTAAAAAAAATGATAGTATACTAAAACGTATGGACATAGGATAAAGACAAAACGCTATCTCTCGTAAGACCGTCAGGGTTTACATCTCGGTCTGTTATTTTGTATCCATAGAGAAACTTAACACTGTGTTTTGTATTGAAGTGATAAGCCACATTTAGCAAAGTCGTTAATGCCAAACCTGTTGTTCCGTCAACCTCTATTATCAAACCCTCAGTCGGAGACCCAGGCTCTCTATCTCTAACTTTGTCTTTTGTGATTCTAAAAATTGGTAGCACACCAACTCTTATATCAAGGTTTGAGAAGTGAAAGGCCCTCTCAGCTCTTACCATTATATCAGTCCCTCTTTGCAGTTCATTTGCCAGGTCATGATCTCGTAGATAACCCATCTGATCCGGGTAGTTAGCCCAATCACCATATCTAAAGTCATTTTCATTATTATGAATGAGTGGTGCCTGAAGGCCAGCAGCAAACATCCATTTTTTAGAAATGAAAGAGGCACCAAGTACCAAGTCAAAAGTCCCCAGGCTGGTCTGATAATACATCGGTAAGTCAGCTGTTTGAGTGCCATCGCTCAAAAATTCTGTTTTTAGTTCCTCGTCTAAATCAGCATTATTAGTTGGAATTTTAGCTCCCACTGTAGCATTTATGTGATATTTTTCTGTGGAGTACATATTGCGGGTAAGGCTCAGAGATAAATCAGCAATACCAGAAGTATTACCTAAATTTCCACTTACCCATTGGTAAGGTAACTTGAAATGAAGATTCATTTTCTCATTTATACCAAATGTAAAATCCAGAGTAGCCACATTTATGGTAGGAGAGAGCGTGGTTTCTCCTTTTCCATAACTAAACTCAATGGCTCTAAGCTTAAAATTTATAGCTTTTGTATAGACCTGACTTGGTCTCATGGCACCCATGGTGCAAAAACCAGCATCGCTACAGCCCTGGCTGTAAACACCTGGAGAAATAATAAGTAGTGAAAAACAAACTAATAGGTATTTCATGATCAACAGGTTTACTAACCTGTTGAAGTTATAAAGAATTATTTATAACATAAATACAGATGAATGCTTTTTACGCCTGTGAGGCCTTGAGTTCTGCAAAATATTTGCGAGCCGCAGCCTTTACCTTAGGTGCGAGTATAATTGCTGAAACCATCGTTGGTATCGACATCAAAGCAAAGGCACCATCAATCATGCTAAATATAGTGCTTAAGGAAGCTACAGAGCCGAAAATAATAGTCACCACATATATATAGTTGTAATAGTGCTTTCTGTCCTCTCCAATCATAAACGCCATACACCTCGAGCCGTACCACGAAAAACTAAATAGCGAGGAAGCGGCAAAGAAGAAAATGCAAGTCAGTAAAATATAGTTACCAACACCAGGAAAAGCAGACTCAAATGCCAGTGAAGTGAGTGTTACACCATCGGCATCGGTGGTTTGCCATACGTTTGTAATCATTATCGCCAATGCGGTGAGTGTACAAACTATTAGTGTGTCAATAGCTGGTCCTAACATGGCAACAAGTCCTTCACGAACAGGTTCATCAGTTTTTGCAGCTCCATGTGCAATAGGTGCTGTACCAATACCTGCTTCATTGGAGAAGGCCGCTCTACGTGCTCCGGTAACTATTACAGCGCCTATAACTCCGCCAGCCACAGATTTCCCTGTAAAGGCGTCACTTACTATAAAGCCAAGCATTTGCGGTACCTCAGTGATATTCATCAATAGAATAATAATAACCGCACCAAAATAAACTACAATCATTAATGGCACCATTTTGCTGGCAACATTGGCAATACGTTTAAGCCCACCAAAAATGACGATACCTACCAGGGCTGTTAAAAACAAGCCGACATATAGGTCTGTGTGCCTGATGTCGTAGCCTGCTACTGACCAAAATTGATCCCCCATACCATTGGGGATAATCAAAACATCTCTGATCACCTGCGTAAGTTGATTGGCTTGAAAAATAGGCAGGCAACCAATAAGTCCAAAAAAGCAAAACATATAGGCAAGGGGAGTCCATTTATCACCAAGGCCTTCTTTTATCACATGCATAGGCCCACCATGCACCATACCATACTTGTCTTTACCTCTGTACATGATTGAAAGCGTACATGTGAAGAATTTTGTAGCAATCCCTGCAAACGCACTTACCCACATCCAAAAGATAGCCCCTGGGCCTCCAGTGGCAATAGCGATAGCTACTCCGGCAATGTTACCCATACCTACGGTGGAAGCAAGGTGTGTCGCCAATGCCTGATAATGATTGATTTCACCCTTTTCTTCCGGATTATCATACTTACCCCTCAATACATTGATGGCATGACCAAAATATTTGAAAGGCAAAAACTGCGAGTAAAACATAAAGAATAACCCACCTCCAAGTAATAAGATGAGTAATGGGTAGCCCCAAATCCAATTGGCAAAATCAACTATATATTCTTCCATATACTAACGGTACAATTTTAGAGGCTGCTAAGATATAAATTATTGGTTGCGAATGTGAATAATATGGATATTTGCTTATCTTTTGAATTGTACAACCTCACGAGTATATGAATCTACTCTATTCTTGTTTTTTTGTTTTACTTTTTCAATCACCTGTCACCACCCAGACAATAGATAGTTTGGAGTCCCAGTTAGACCAAACAGCTGGGAAAGAAAAAGTGATACTCCTCAATGAGCTGTATAAGTTGTATGTTAATAACAACCCCGTAAAAGCATTAAGCTATACCAGGCAAGCACTGACATTGGCCGAAAAGATAAACGACCCTAGTGGGATGGCCTCATCTTACAACAATATGGGTGTGATTTATAAAAACCAGGGCAACCTTGACAAGGCTTTGAAAAATTATATAGCTGCCCTGCAAATACAAGAGGAGAATAAATTTGTGGATGCGTTGGCATATACCTACAGCAACGTAGGTACCGTTTATTCTATGCAGGGTAATTATGATAAGGCATTAGAGTACTTTAACAAGGCCAATGTACAATTTGAAAGCATCAACCATAAGCTAAGGATTGTTGGTTCACTTAGTAATATTGGAAATGTGTATGAAGCACAGGGAAATCATGAACTGGCTCTGGAATATTATTTAAAGGCATTAAAGTTCTATGAAGAACTGGAGGACAATTCTACTGCCTTTGTACCTTTTAATAATATTGGTAACATGTATTACAGGCAAGGGGATTATGCGTCAGCCATGGCCTATTACCAAAGTGCCTTAGACCTTGAAAAGTACAATAACGACCTCAATGGGCAGGCCAACGCTTTGCACAACATGGGATCAGCTAAAAGAGCTCAGGGTGACATTGAAAAAGGGTTAGAGTACTTTGATGAAGCTTTAGGTCTGGCGCAGGAGGCAGATAATAAATATTTGTTGTCGATAATTTACAAGTCGTTGGCTGAGACTTACTTTAAACAGGGAGACATGTTTATGGCTTACAGTTTTCTGAGTCTGCATACGACAGCCAAAGACAGTCTTTTTACGGAGGAAAGTTCCAAACAAATTTCTACGCTTGAAAGTGCCTATCAATTGGAGCGAAAAGAGGCAGAAATTCAGTCTTTGAAGGTTGAAAGCGAGCTTCAGCAACTTCAAATTCAAAATGATAAGATTATAATTATTGGAGGTGTCTTAGTCTCTTTGGTTGGTGCAATACTTTCAATTATTATTTTGAGAGAATACAGAATCATAAAGAAAAACAAGAAACAATTAGAATCACAAAAGGCGGAACTGGAAGAAAAGAATGAAATCATTGAAGAAAAAAATCAAAATATAACAGAGAGTATAGACTATGCTAAGAGTGTACAAAAGTCGATGCTCAACTTTAGTATTACTTCGCAAAAAGCAGATAGATCATTTGTGTTATTTAAACCCAAAGATATTGTTAGTGGTGATTTTTACTGGTATGCAGAAATAGGTGACGCAGATATCATAGTTGTGGCCGACTGCACTGGTCATGGAGTAGCGGGGGCTTTTATGACTATTGTAGGCATGACAGCACTTGAGCACATAGTCAATCGGGGTGAAAAACTTTCGCCAAATGAAATACTCAAAAAGCTAAACAGGGAAGTGACTGCCGCAATAAGACAAAACGAAAAAGATGTCAATGAGCATGGAATGGATATCGCGCTTTGCCAGGTAGATCACAATCAGAATACAGTGACTTTTGCTGGAGCAAATAGGCCATTATTTTACTTTAAAGATGGACAACTCAATGAAATTAAAGGAACAAGAAAGAGTATTGGAGATGGAGAGTTTGATGTTGAATTTGAGGAACATCGACTGAAGTTTAGTAATGGAGATACTTTCTATATGACGACTGACGGGTATGTAGACCAATTTGGAGGTGTGAAAAACAAAAAATTTATGCTCAAGCGTTTCAGAGAAGTATTGCAGAGCGTACAAGGCAAAGCATTAGCCGATCAAAGACACGTGATCAAGTCTGAACTTGAAAATTGGAAAGATGATGAAGAGCAGACTGATGATATATTAGTGCTAGGCTTTAAGCCTTAAGTTGTAGCTTGCCCTGAGAAGCACCCATCAGGCAACTCATTTGCCACAATACACGCGCGCCAACGTTGGCATCCCACTCACTATCACCGGGTGCGACTTCGTTTAGATCAAATCCGATAATGACACGCCCTGATTTTACAACTTGTCTGAATAAGTACATCACTTGTTCGTAAGTTAACCCTCCCGGTACGGGCGTACCTGTATTAGGGCAAAAGCGGGGCTCGAGCCCATCAATATCAAAGCTGATATATACTTTCTTCGGCAGTTTGTCTACAATTTGCTCACAGATTTTTTGCCAGGTTGACCCTTCGTAAAGTTGCTGCTTTAGATCCTCATCAAAGTAAGTGATCACACGTCCATTTGAACGATTGATCACATTCATTTCTTCCTCGCAGAAATCTCTTATGCCTACTTGAATCAGCTTCGATATATTTTTCAATTTTAGCGCATTGTACATGATGGAGGCATGCGAATAGGTGAAGTCTTCATAGGCTTCCCTTAAATCAGCGTGTGCATCGATTTGCAAAATGCCAAAAGAATCATGAGTGGCGGCCATAGCCTTGATAAGTCCAAGCGGAGTAGAGTGATCTCCTCCAAGTAACCCCACCATTTTACCCTGACCGAGCCATTTCATTGCTTGAGATTTAATATAGATGGCTAGCTTTTCAGAGACTTCATCAATGGCTTTTGGTATTACTTTCAATTCATCAGAAACCCAGTCCTCTTCATTACTTTCAAGCCAGTTGATATACCTGACGGCCAGGTCCCGATACTTTTTATTTTCATCGTTAAAACTTTCAGGCATCTCATCAAGATGTATACCCATGTGCCATGCATCAGGGATGTCTTTTACAAAGAGATCAACCTGAGAAGATGCCTCCAATATGGCCTGAGGTGCGTCAGCGGTACCCGCATTATAAGACACAGTCACTTCCCAGGGGACAGGAATAATCACTAAATCGGCATGCTCAACGCCAAATGGCAAGCCATATAACTGACCACTGATCGATGGCCCATTTGGATCAAAAGCTGCTATGATTTCTTCTTTATTTTGCATGCTGCAAATAAACAAAATATTCTAGTGAGAATTAGTCCCACAAATTATGTGTAGTCAAAAAAATTAAAATTTCATAGTAGCCTGAAATTACTTCTTAACACAGGTCGCACCTACGGTGCTGTGAATGATAATTAATGATCGAACTATTAACAGCAAGCCCCGCTGGGGCTTTATTTGTGTCAAGCAACAATAAATACGAGATCATTAGTAGCACATATCTAAAGAGATTTTAAATACAAAACATAAGCTCTATTACTTGCAAAGACACAATGTCGAAATGAAGCTCCATCGCACCGTCCAGCGAATAGACATGTTCGTCAAAACGTTAGCTTCCTAGGAGCGACTCTCATAAAAGTAAAGCTCAGTAGGAGCGATCTGTAAATAGAAAGATGTTATGATAAAATCACCCAGCTCCAGAGGAGTGACCTGTCAATAGTGGTAGTAGTTATTTAGAATTAAAAGCTCCAGAGGAGCGTACTATTTATAAAACAACAAGAAGTCATAAAATAAGCTCCGTTAGGAGCGCCCTATAAATAGTAACTAAACACAGGTCAAACACAGTTCCGTTAGGAACGGCCTGTTAATAAATATAAAATTGTGCATTGAAGCCCTATAGGAGCGATCTGAAGTTAATTAAAAATTCAACAAGTCAGGGTATTCATAGTTGATGAGTTCACCTGTACCCTCTGATACTTCCTTCCAATGCTCAGTTGTGAACTCAATCCGGCATACACCACAGGTTGTCATGTTGCCAATTTCAGCTCCAGTCAGATATTCGGCCAAATAGGTGATTGATGGGTTATGGCCAACCAATAATACCGTATTCCACTCATCTTTAAATCGATTTACTACTTGCAAAAGGGTTCGCACAGAAGCTTCAAAGATCTCCTCATTTTTATGAATCCGAGCAGTCTCATATTTTATTTGCTCTGCGATCAGTGAGGCCGTTTGCTCCGCTCTTACAGCCGGGCTGCTCATGATCATATCAAACTGAATCGACTTGTTGCTAAAATTCATACCCATACGGGTTGAGTTTTGTAAACCGATAGAATCGAGCTCGCGTTCTATATCTCGTTGACCTACCCCTTTATCTAATGCTCTTGCGTGACGCAAAAGAAATAATGTTTTGCTCATAACCTTTTTGAATTTTGACTTGTTAAAAATCAAATTCCGCCTCAAAGTACAAAAACAAATAAGGAATTAATAAATCGTGCCTTTATTTTATTTATCAAAAATTTAGTGATCTTTGGAATTTTCAGCATCAGTAGTAAATAGTATATGTCTAAAAATTTAGTAATCGTAGAGTCACCTGCCAAAGCCAAAACCATTGAAGGTTACCTTGGTAAGGATTATAAAGTCACGTCAAGTTATGGTCACGTGCGTGATCTTCCTAAAGGTGATAAAGCTATTGATAAAGAAAACGGCTTCACACCGACCTATGAAGTTTCAGCCGATAAAAAAGATGTGATTAAAGAGCTAAAGAAGCTAGCCAAAGAATCAGAGACAATCTACCTTGCGAGTGATGATGACCGTGAAGGAGAAGCCATTTCATGGCATTTAAAAGAGGCTTTGAGCCTTGATGATGCGCGCACTAGACGTATTGTATTTAGAGAGATTACTAAAAATGCAATAGACAATGCTATCAAAAACCCAAGAGGTATCGATATTGACCTTGTCAATGCACAACAAGCCAGACGTGTATTAGACAGACTTGTGGGATTTGAGCTTTCACCAATCCTTTGGAAGAAAATTAAAACAGGACTATCTGCCGGAAGGGTGCAGTCGGTAGCTGTGCGATTGGTGGTAGAGAGAGAGCGAGAAATACAAGAGTTTAAACCCCAGTCGTCTTTTAAAGTATCTGCGATTTTCGATTTGGGTGATGGCAAACAGCTTACAGCGGAGTTGCCTTCAAAATTTAAAACGCAAGAAGAGGCCACAGCCTTTCTTGAAAGCTGTAAGGAAGCTGAATTCTCCATTGTTGATCTAGAGAAAAAACCATCTAAGAAAACACCAGCACCCCCTTTTACTACCTCTACCTTACAACAAGAGGCAAGTAGAAAACTTGGTTTCTCAGTAGCTCAGACTATGTCAGTAGCTCAAAAGCTATACGAAGCAGGTTTTATCTCATATATGAGAACAGACTCTGTGAACTTATCTGATGATGCTGTAAAAAGTGCAGTGGGTGAAATCAAAGGAGAGTTCGGTGATAAATATGTAAAAACCAGAAAATATAAAACCAAATCAAGTGGTGCACAGGAAGCTCACGAGGCTATTCGTCCGACTAATTTCGCCAACCGAGAGCCAGGCGTAGACCGAAACGGGGGCAGGTTGTATGAGCTGATTTGGAAAAGAGCCATTGCCTCCCAAATGGCTGATGCAGAAATTGAGAAAACCACAGCAAAAATTGGGATTTCTAACTCAGACCTGATGCTTACAGCAAGTGGTGAGGTTGTGAAATTTGATGGTTTCTTATCTGTCTACCTTGAGTCTACTGACGATGAGGATGAAAACGAAGTGAAGAAAGGAATGCTTCCTCCATTGAAAGTTGGCCAAATGCTGGACATGCTTTCAATGAGAGCAAAAGAAGGGTTTACAAGGCACCCAGCCAGGTATACAGAAGCTAGTTTGGTGAAAAAGTTAGAAGAGATGGGGATTGGTAGACCGTCTACTTACGCGCCAACAATCTCTACCATCCAGAAAAGAAACTATGTAGTTAAAGAATACCGCGAGGGGAAGGAGAGAAAATATACGGTTGTTAACCTAAACAAAGGCGAAATAAAAGCCGAGGAGCAAACCGAAATTACAGGTACGGAAAAGAATAAGCTTTTTCCTACCAATATCGCCATGGTAGTAACTGACTTCTTGGTAGAGCATTTCCCAAATGTGACTAACTATAGCTTTACCGCAGAAGTTGAGAAAGAGTTTGATGAAATCGCCCAGGGACTGATGAAGTGGGATGATATGATTCAAAATTTCTATACAGAATTCCACTCTAAGGTAGAAACCACAGAAAATATTGAGCGATCTGCCGTATCCAACGCAAGAGAGTTAGGTACTGATCCTAAGACGGGTAAAAAGGTGATCGCCCGATTGGGTAAATATGGGCCGTTGGTTCAGATCGGTGACGATGAAGACGAAGAGAAGCAATTCTCAAGCCTGAGAAAAGGTCAGTTTATTGAAAACATTACACTTGAGGATGCCCTTGAGTTGTTTAAGTTGCCTAGAGAAGTGGGTACTTTCGAAGACAAGACCATTCAAGCTGCAATAGGTAGGTTCGGCCCTTATGTGAGACACGATGGCAAATTTGTATCTATCCCTAAGGAAGATGATCCTTACACAATAGGCGAAGAGCGAGCTATTGAGTTGATCAAAGCTAAGCGCGAAGCTGATGCTAACAAGCACATCAAATCATTCGAGGAGAATTCAGATGTGCAGGTACTCAACGGTCGCTACGGACCATACATTAAAGTAGGTCGTAAAAACGTAAAAATTCCTAAAGACAAAAAACCCGAAGACCTCTCATTAGAAGAGTGTCTGGAACTAGCCGAAAAAGCCCCAGCTAAAAAGGGCAGAGGCGGAGCCAAGAAAAAGAAGAAGTAATAATATTATACATCCAACAAAAACTCCTTTCTGAAAAGAGAGGAGTTTTTTGTTTTGACCTATAAAGAAGGGTAATGAGAGTTCGAATCTTATTGAGTAAAATATTATCATACACCCCAACTAGCGCAAGTGTCCACTTGTGCTATTTAGGTTTGTAAGTCGTCAGACGACTCTGCCACCTACGCTCTGCCCTCATCACTATGCGCTTCGCTCCCTGCACTTTGCAGTCTTGCAGTGCGGTCAGATATTTCTATCTGACCTGTTACGCCTTAGTTAATCCACCGGACGGGCTTATAGCCGCCCGATGGCGTTCTGGCATACACCTCTGACTTTGCTCTCTACTCTCTGCCCTTAGCCCTATACGCTAAGCGCAAACATTTGCCCTAATCAAACCAATCCATTAGTTTTAAACCATGATCAAAGTTGTAGTACTCACAGGAGCAGGAGTTAGCGCAGAAAGTGGAATCGCCACCTTCAGAGATGCGGACGGTCTTTGGGAAGGACATGACATGATGGAGGTAGCATCCCCTCAGGGGTGGGCGAAAAATCCGGAACTTGTCCTTGATTTTTACAATCAGCGAAGGAAAACAGCGCTTGATGCCCAACCTAATGACGCACATAAAATACTGGCAAAGCTCGAGGAAGATTTTGAGGTCTCAATTATCACACAGAATGTAGATAACCTGCATGAACGCGCGGGTTCGAGTCATGTGGTACATTTACACGGAGAGCTTTTTCAATGCCGGAGTACAGTGGATGAAAATTTAGTCTACGACATGGATGGCTGGGAACTGAAGAAGGGTGATGTCTGTGACAAAGGCTCTCAACTCAGGCCTAACATCGTCTGGTTTGGTGAGATGGTACCAAAGATGGAGGAGGCTGCCCTAATCACGCAACAAGCTGATGTATTACTGATTGTGGGTACTTCTTTGTTGGTTTACCCTGCAGCCAGCCTAATTGATTTTGCTCCTTACGATACACCTGTCTATGTGGTAGACCCAAAAATGCCTGCAGTCAGGGAACGTTCCAACCTTCACCTGTTTCAGGAAAATGCCACCACCGGCATGCAGAAAGTACGGGAAGATTTATTAAAAAAGTTTGGATGAAAGAGCTTAGCGCTAAGAGCAAAGAGCTAAGAGCAAAGAGCTCAGCACATAGCGAACGCTATTCGCTCAAATCCTGCAAAAACCGCTTAAACTTTTTCGTGTTGTATTTCGCCATGCCTACTTTTTTAGAAACCACTTTGCCTTCTTTGTTCACAACCAGGGTAGTTGGTATCGAAGGTGCTCTCAGCATATCAGGTACGCTACTAGCTGTTAGATAAGCAGGAAAAGTAAATCCTTTTCTATCGATAAATTTTACGACTTTTTTTCTACTGTCGTCCATCGATAACATCACAAATACAATGTCATCATTTTCTATATCTTCATACAGCGATTGTATGCCAGGCATTTCTGCAATGCAAGGCGCACACCAGGTCGCCCAAATATTTATGAAAATAACTTTACCTTTAAAGTCACTCAGGTGTGCTTCAGTTCCGTCTATGGAGGTTAGTGCCAGGTTATAATCTAGCGTTTCAATTTCATCTTCAGGAAGCTCGATGTCTGGAGTAATTATTCCTGTCTGTAATATCACGCGCTGGGTGAATGCAGCTACATCAGTATGTAAACCACTAAGGTATAGGATACCAAGAATTACGGCAATAATCCCCAACTCTTTAAACTCTTTCAGCAGGTACTTCTTTTTCATCGCTACAAAGTTAATTTTTTATTTACATGTTATACGTCAAAAGACTGACACATAGTATGCCAAATTTACAGTGTATATTTACCTATAATCAGTTGTTTCAATACAACATTCTCATTTAGATTTGTCGGCTGTCAAAAAGAATAAAACGTATAAAAGAGACGAATGAGTAATATTGCCAAAGTATCGAAAGAGCTAAGTATTGCAGAGAAGCAGGTAAATGCCGTGGTTAAGTTGTTGGACGAAGGTGCGACTGTGCCTTTTATCTCGCGCTATAGAAAGGAAATGACAGGAAGCCTCGATGAGGTGGCTATTACAGATATTAGAGACCGTGTTACTCAACTGCGTGAGCTGGATAAACGCAGAGAAGCGGTATTAAAGTCGATAGAAAAGCAGGAGAAACTTACGCCTGAGCTGGAAAAGCAGATCAATGAAGTAGAGACGTTGGCTGAGTTAGAAGATTTATATCTTCCTTACAAGCCTAAAAGAAAAACAAAGGCTTCGGTTGCACGAGAAAAAGGTTTAGAGCCCTTGGCAAAAGTAATTTTCGAGCAAAACGAATCAGATATATCTGGCAAAGCGGCATCATTTATCGATGAAGAAAAAGAAGTGACCTCTGAAGAAGATGCTTTGCAGGGTGCAAGAGATATTATCGCAGAATGGGTCAATGAAGACCAGGAAGCTAGAAAGAAAATACGTGAGCTTTTTGACAAAGAGGCGATCATCACTAGTAAAGTAATCAAAGGCAAGGAAACTGAGGGGCAGAAATATAAAGACTATTTTGAATGGTCAGAGCCTATTTCTAAAACACCATCGCACCGTCTTTTGGCGATGAGGCGTGGTGAGAAAGAGATGATATTGTCACTTGATATCAGTCCCGATGCAGACCAGGCGGTAGCTATTTTGGTAAAACAATTTGTTGAGTCTTCAGGTCAGGCAGCTGATCAAATAAAACTGGCGATTGCAGACAGTTACAAAAGACTGTTAAACCCATCAATGGAGACCGAAATCAGAATCAATAGTAAAGACAAAGCCGATCTGGAAGCTATTCGTGTTTTTGCTGATAACCTTAGACAGTTACTATTAGCTGCACCTTTGGGGCAAAAAAATGTTTTGGCGATCGACCCGGGCTTTAGAACCGGATGCAAAGTAGTCGTTCTCGATAAACAAGGCAAATTATTATATAATGATGCCATTTACCCCAACGAACCACAAAAGCAGACTACGCAGGCGGGACATGTAGTGATGGCCTTATGTCAGAAATATGACGTGGAAGCAGTAGCCATCGGAAACGGTACAGCAAGCCGTGAGACTGAGGCATTTGTTAAAAATCTGGATTTACCAAAAAGCATACTGATTCTAATGGTTAATGAAAGTGGGGCATCTGTTTATTCTGCCTCTGAGGTTGCCAGAAATGAATTTCCTGATTTTGATGTAACGGTGCGTGGTGCCGTTTCAATCGGCCGCAGGTTGATGGATCCTTTGGCAGAACTTGTAAAGATTGATCCTAAATCTATTGGCGTGGGGCAATACCAACATGATGTTGATCAAAATGCTTTGAAAAGCGGTCTTGACGATGTGGTGATGAGTTGTGTAAACTCTGTAGGTGTGGAGCTTAATACCGCCAGTAAAGAGTTACTTTCTTATGTTTCTGGTCTTGGTCCAAGTTTGGCAAAAGCCATCGTAGATTACAGAAATG
This sequence comes from Fulvivirga sp., assembly GCA_965227525.1. Classification (GTDB taxonomy): domain Bacteria; phylum Bacteroidota; class Bacteroidia; order Cytophagales; family Cyclobacteriaceae; genus Fulvivirga. Next base: position 2,529,291 of record OZ245762.1, read on the forward strand.
AAAAAGGTCCCTTTGAAGATAGAAAATCGCTGACAGAGGTTCCGCGTTTGGGTGACAAAGCGTTTGAGCAGGCGGCAGGTTTCTTACGTATAAGAAAGGCCAAAAACCCACTTGATGCTTCTGCAGTACACCCGGAGAGTTATCATATAGTAAAGAAAATGGCTAAAGACCTCAATTGCACAGTGGAGGATTTAATTAGTGATCTTTCTTTAAGGAATAAGATCGATCTTAAAAACTATGTGACTGATGAGGTGGGTATGCCAACGCTAACCGATATCATTGAAGAGTTGGCAAAACCAGGACGTGACCCAAGAGATACATTTGAAGTATTTAGTTTCCAGGAAGGTGTAAACCATATGGAAGACCTTAAGATTGGTATGGTACTTCCCGGCATTGTGACCAACATTACCAATTTCGGAGCCTTTGTTGATATTGGTGTGCATCAGGATGGTTTGGTGCACGTAAGTCACATGTCAGATGCATTTGTGAAAAACCCTGCTGATATAGTTTCCGTACAGCAAAAAGTAACGGTTACTGTAGTAGAAGTTGATATCAACAGAAAGCGAATTGCCTTATCAATGAAGAGTGACCCTTTTGGCAAACAACCGCCTAAGAAAGCAAGCAAGCCTAAAAGACAACAGAAGCAAAACCAAGCAGAAGGCGATATGCAATCTAAGCTCAAGGAGCTCAAAGGACTTTTCAACAAGTAATTCGTAAGATATTTATATAATTGCTAACTTAGGGTAATGTGATATAGATTTGGCTTATGAGTAAAAAACTTATTTTACTATCTACCCTGTGTTTGATCGGGCATCTTTCCATTGCTCAAAAAATCAAATACAAGGATCTTTATCCCTTGCTAAGCGCACATCGGTATGAGGAAGCCAAGCCTTTTCTAATACAATTTCTACAAGAAGAAAAAAACAGGGAAAAGGATCCTAATTCCTTATTTCAGATGGCCATGATTTATCAGGATGAGGCGATGGAGTCTGATGTGTTACTTGAAACCGCTGAGTTTCAATCTTACGCAGACTCTGCTATCTCGTACTTTGAGGAAAGTCTAAAGTTTATTGATGAAAAAGAGGTGAAGAGGAATGATGAGTACTATCAGGCTTACAAAAGAAGGGATATTCGTACAGGAAAATTTGGTATTAAACTGGGAGATGTTCAGTTTGATATTGAAGAGAAAACCAAGGCTTTAAAAGAACGAAAAATCAAAGTAGCGGATTTGTCTAAGTATTTTGAAGCCACGAAAATAGCCTATGACTCAGCCAATAGATTGTATAACGTAATCAAACAATCTTTTCCAACTAGAAAGCAATTGCTACTGCGTCTTGATGAGGAAACAAGAAATCAGTTAAGTGCATTAGAAGCCAATTATAATCATGCTGTTGAAAATTTTAACAATTATAAACACACGTTAGATGACATAAAAAAAACGGGTTATGATCAGGATTTAGTTGTGAAACAAATCAATGATTACAATTCGGAAGGAGGCGATAAGGTAGACCTAACCAAAGACAATGTGACATTTTGGAATTATACAGCATGGGCCGATGAAGTAATTGAAAACTATAATGATGACGTATTACCGCTCTTTAGTGAACTGATAGCCATTGATCAAACACTTAAAGACTTGCTTATAAAGGTTAATAGAGATAGTGTTAGTGTGACAAAGGACATTCCTGTGATTGATAGCAATCCATCTATCATTAAGCTCAAAGAGTTTGATAGTAACCCTATGCCGGTTATGTTATTTAAGTTTAAGACGGCTCAACTAGCTTATGAGTCTATGGTGATGCAAAACCGAATGTTGAAAGACTCATCCGATGTTTTATTGCAAATGAAGCTGTTGAGTAATGAGGTAGACGGTTTGAGAGAAATTGACAGTCTCATCAATCTTTTACTTGCTTACAATATTGAGGAAGAGTCCTTAAACTATCAACCTTTTGTAGTTTCCCAATATGCTGATGCAGATAAACTTCAAAATCATATAAAAAATCAGCTTGATCATGTGATTGAGACTAGAAAGCAGAAAGAGATTGCCCTTGAGGCTAGCATAGATAGGTCAAGATGGCTAATTGCCGAGAATGATTCTATTCCATTGTTTGTGCCTGAGCCTGTAGGAGATTCAAAATATCTGCCAATACTGCTTGACTCGTTGGTGACAGCAGGCCTCTATTTGTCTGGAGAAACTCCGGCTCAAGGATACATAGCAGATGTAAATAATTCACGTATTTCCTCAATGCATTCAAAGTTCGATTTAGATACTGAGTTCTTTAACAAAGCGAATTATGAGTATATTGAAGCTGATGCTCTAGCACTAATTGGAGAAGATTTAAGTATTTATTTTGTGATATTGTATGCGCAATTACCTGAGCAGGAATCGTACACAGCTATGGTTGTAAGAGCCAATAATGAAGCGCTGCTTTGGTCTAAGAATATCACTTTAGCATCTGCTCCGGGTAAGCTTGCCTATAACATACAGACGGATGAAATCATTATCAATTATGAAATGGCACAAATTGAAGGTGTAGGAGGTCAGTTGGTTGGCAATAAATTGACACTTTCTAAGGAAGGAGAAATTGTTGACCCATGATAAAGACGTTATGAAAAAAGAAAGCCGCTAAATAATTTTATTTAGCGGCTTTCTTTTTGGTTTATACATTAACCTATTGCTGCCCCACCAATTTTTTCCAGTCTTGAAACCTCATATCAATTCTATTTTGAATTGATGTATAGTTGTCCCAAGAGTCTTTTACATGGTAGATGGATGGTAATTTCTTCACCAATACCTCATCATAGTCATTTCTGTAAAGACCGCCTCCATAATAGTAGTAGGTAAACATATTTCCTGCTTTATTGAAGAGTTCGTATCCAAGATATCCATCCCAGATTTCACTTAAAATAGTACAAGAGATTTCTCGTCTTCTAAACCTAAAAATCTGCATCTCGGCCTCTTCTTCAAAGTACTCAGAGTACAACTCATTATCGATCACCCAGCCGAGATACATTCCGATATGTACATAGGCCTGTTCGATTGGGAGAGAGTCTGGGAAATTACCTAGAAAATGACTTTTAGCGTTGTCGTAAATGGTTTTTTGAATGTCTATCTTCTTTTCACCTGTCATGATTCAATAATTATATATTGTAGTAATACGTAATATACTAATTGTATTTTAATGGAAAAACATATACCCAAAAAGAATCGCAGCTATTATACCAGCAAAGTCCGCAATCAAACCAGCTGTGATAGCATATCTTGTTTTACTTATATTCACAGCACCAAAATATACCGCTACGATGTAAAAAGTTGTCTCCGTTGCACCTCGTAAGACGCCCGAGAGCTTACCCACAAAAGAGTCGGCCCCATATGTATTCATTGTTTCGAGCATCATAGTGCGAGCACCGCTTCCGCTGAGCGGTTTCATAAATGCCGTGGGCAGTGCTTCCACAAAGTCTGTGTTTACACCAAATAAGGAAACAACAGCAGCAACACCATCAATCATAAAATCAAAGGCACCTGATGCTCTGAATACTCCTATACCTACTAAAAGCGCAATTAGATAAGGAATGATCTTTATAGCAATATTAAAACCTTCCTTGGCACCCTCAATAAAAGTTTCGTATAGATTAATACGTTTACGAAGACCAAGTAAAAGAAAGAAAATGATAAACGAGAAAATGATAAGGTTACTTGCAACAGATGAAATTGTCCCTAATTGTTCTTGTGGAATAGTTGTAAAGTAATAGACTATTGATCCAATAAAAAGTGCAAACCCACCTAAGTAGGCCAAAATGGTTCGGTCAAGTAAATTGATTTTTTGATAAATGGCTACCGTGATTAGCCCCACCAATGTAGAGCATGCTGTAGCTAATAAAATAGGTAAAAAGATGTCGGTAGGATATTCTGCGCCCATTACAGACCTATCTAAAATTACTGTAAGAGGTATTATTGACAACCCTGAAGTATTTAGCACGAGGAACATGATCTGTGCATTACTTGCCGTGTCTGGAGTAGGGTTGAGGCTCTGCATCTCCTTCATAGCTTTTAGCCCAAGAGGAGTAGCAGCATTGTCAAGTCCCAACATGTTGGCAGAGAAGTTCATAATGATACTTCCAGATGCCGGATGATCTTTGGGAACTTCAGGAAAAAGTTTTACAAAAAATGGACCTACTATTTTAGACAATACTTTTACCATGCCACCCTCTTCCCCAATTTTCATCAGGCCTAGCCAAAGTGACATGACCCCGGTAAGGTAAAGTGAAATTTCAAAACCCACTTTCGACATATCGAAAGTTGCTTGCACTATAGATTGAAAAACTTCATAATCCTGAAAGAAAATGAGTTTACCTAATGCCACTATAAAGGCAATAAGAAAGAAGCCAATCCAGATGTAGTTGAGTACCATACGTCAGCGTTGTCAATCGGTTTGCAAGATGTCAAATTTTATTGTTTTATAACAATGTCTCGGTGGTGGAAGTTGTAAAATATATTAATGTCATTGTTGTGCCCAATTAAAGTACAATCAGTAAATAAAAAAGTATACCAATTGATATACCTTACATCAGTTAAATTTTCTAAACAGTGCATATGTTACCTTTTTGTAAAATATGGTATAAAAAATTGACATAAAATCGAATTTTATTACTTTTACTTTTTGCAGGAAAAAATTGTATCATAAAAGTATTACTTGCAGTAAGCAATTTCCCGTATTGGGAATTTTTTTAGAGCTAAGTATTTTTTAAAATACTTATAATCAGCTGATTACATAATTAATAGGTCTTTAGCACAATAGTTGGAATAAATAAAAGTATGAAAAAGATTACATTATTATTGTTGATAGTTTCTTCAACAGTTTTTGCCCAAACAGGTCCAGCTGGTATTGGTAATGCAACAGGGGCAAGTGGTCAACCAGAAAATTCAATTTGGCTTGATGCTGGAACGCTGGGTTTAAGCGATGGAACTGACGTAACAACATGGACAGATATATCAGGAAACGGAGTTGTTTTCTCCGCCTCATCATCAGGTAACCTGCCTGATTTTGAAATCAATGAAGTGAATGGGCTCCCTGTTGTTGAATTTAACGATGGAAATGCTGAAAGATTAAACGTCAATCCGTTTAATAATATGGCCGTTGATGAAATTACCGCCATCATTGTTTTTGCCACTCCGAATACTGGGGAGGGTATTATTTCTTATGCCGTAACTGGTGAAAGCAACGAATACCTCATATATGATGCTAATAATATAAGAACATATGTGAGTAATGCCAATGCGGCAGGTGGAGATCTCAGTGACGGTACCTCATCCTTCAATATTTTCACAAGTACCTGGAATGCTGCTGGGGGCATATCAAATCATTATAAAAACACCTCTAATGTGAATTCAGGAGCGATTTCAAATGGAGCTTCCATTACCAATGGTGGGTCACTCACAATTGGTGGAGAGCAAGATAATGTTGATGGAGGTTATGCTACAAATCAGGATTTTAATGGAAAGATAGCTGAGTTTATTTTATTCAAGAATGTATTGAATGGGGCCGAAAGGTTAATAATTGAAAATTATCTAAGTGAAAAGTATGGCATAATTATAGGTAATGACTACTTCAGTGGAGGGGGTGGAGCCTATATGAACGACCTTCGTGGAATTGGAACAGCAAACGGCACAGCGAAATTTTCGGCATCAGGCTTTAGCGATGCACTTCAATTGTCCGAACTAAATGGAAGTTTAAATGCTGCAAATGAGTTTATATTATTTGCTCATGACAATACTGCTCATGCGCAAGGACAGACAACTGACATTACTGTAGATCCTGGTGTTCTGGATTCGCATTGGGCCAGAAGCTGGTACATAGAAAACTCAGGCGATGTGAGTGTAGAATTACGGTTTGATTTTGGTGATGCGGGCCTAACTTATAGTGGTGATCCTACGGACTATGTTTTATTATATAGACCCAATACATCATCTGATTATACACGTGTCTTGGTAAACTCATACGCTTCGGAGAATGGAGATCAGGTAGTAGTTGATGCCAGCAATGCCAATTTAGCTTCTGGTTATTACACCTTAGGTCAGGGAGAGCAGTTAGTACCTGGTGACATTTATTCTTACCAATCAGGAGATTGGAATGACCCATTAACATGGACAACTGACCCATCTGGTGCTCTTAGAACACCAATACTTGGACTAGTTCCTGCTTCGGATGATAATGTAACTATTCTCTCAGGTCGTACAGTCACCATGGACTCAGACGATAATGATGGCATAAACTTAACCGTAGATGGAGAGCTAATTATAGCAAATACAAGCGGTCACGACTTTTTTAATATTTTGGGAGGAGGAACTATAAGTATCGCAGGTGATGCGTCTAGTAATGACAACTTCCCATCTGGCTCCACTAATATTTTCGCAGACTCGATTGTAGGTGGTACCGTTGAAATTGAAGGAGCTGGCATTAATTTAAACCAAAATAGAACATTTAATAATGTTATTGTAAACCTTAATGTCGCCAGTAACCAAGCGACATTGTTATCTGATTATATTATAAATGGTAATTTAACCGTTGAGCGTGGTGTGTTGAGAATTAATGGTAACAGTGACGCTACCTCAAGAAATATCTCCGTTTATGGTACAGCACAGATTAATGCATCTGGTGAATTGGCGGTAGGTACTGCTAATGCAAGACACGAGTTCAATTTTTATGGAGATTTTAATAACTCAGGGAGGGCTGAGTTTACCAATCGTAATACAGCTAATTATAATAATGAAGCAACAGATGGTATTGTAGATGCAAACTTTTTGAGTGCACTTCACAATCAGGAAATAAACTGTAATGGTGTCACGAATTTTTATAGGATAGAAATAGACAAAGGTTCTGACCAAACTTACATTCTTGACATCAATGCCAATTCAACTACTAATTTTAATTTATTTGGCCCGGCAGACTACGGTCACGCTTCTACAGCTCAACTGAATATTAACGACAATGCATTAGGCCTATTGAGAGGGACAGTTAGACTAAATAATAATGTAGATGTACCGGTACTAAATAATGGTGGTAACTATAATATATCAGAAGCCGCCAGGTTATGGGTGAATGGGGGCTCTGCGGAAAAACCTTCTGGTACTGCAATTGTGCCTTATGGCACTATTCAGCTGTCTGGAGGAGTTATAAATGCACCGGTGAATAGTGGAATAACCACCAGGGATAATGGAAATATTGTTATTTCTGATGGAGTTTTAACAACATATCAAATTAGAACCTCTGTTTTAGGTGCTACTAATATAGGGGGGTATACACAAAGCGGTGGAACAGTAAATGTTACAGGCGACAATATACAAACTGATTATTATACATTCAGTTTAACATACCCTGGAAACACGTTTAATATGTCCGGAGGTACTTTAAAAGTATCAGGCGCACGAACTGGCGGTAACACTGGAGGCATATTTATAGCAAGCGCAGCTGGAAACCAGTCAGTTACAGGTGGAACCGTAATTATGGAAGTAAATAGAGATGACAACTTTAAATTAACATCTCAAGCTCCATTTTGGAATGTAATCATGAGGTATACCTCTGGTAGCGGTAACGAGATAGATCTTATAACAGGAACATCTGCAGCAGGTGTAGATGCTACTACAATTATCGATCCGGATCTAGTTGTTTTGAACGATTTAACCATTGAGTCTGGAATAACCTTTGATCACAACGGAAATGACGTGGAAATAGGTAGTGACTTTAAAATTGAAGCTGGTGGAGATTATTTTTACAATAACTCTGTGCCAAATACTACTACTATTAATGGTGTCGATGATAGTTCAATGTCATTTTTAAATCGTACTGGAGGGGTGAATGATGAGCAACGCTTTTGGAATCTTATTATAAATAAGCCAACTACAGCAACAGTAACTCTGGAGTCTGGCAAGCCTGATGTAACCGGGAATGATAATAATTTACTGAGAATTGAAGGTGACTATTTTAAAGTACTTAGTGGAACACTTGATCAGGGTGTCCATAGTATCAGAATGTATGCAGATACGGTTGTAAATTATGATGTATGCACGGTTTACAATCCTGCAGCTACAAATGATACAGATCCAAATAGTGAAAATGATTTGTTCAAACTGAGGGATGATGGCGGACCTGCCACTGTGTTTATAACAGCTGATACATCACGATTTGGAGGAATAAAATTAAATAGTGCAGATGAAATTATTAATCTCATAAGTGATTTAAAAATCGATTATTTGGAATACCGGCATGGTAGAATGAACCTTGACGTTCATAACTTAACAATTGACGTGCTGAATGTAAGGCTAAGTAATGGTCAGGCCCAGGGGCCAAATGGGAATGGGGAGTTTAGTGTGGAAGATATGTTTATTACAGCAGGCAATGCATCAGATGGAGGTTTATCTTTGAAAGTAAATGCAGATGGTACTAATCCTGGTTTTATAAATAATGATGAAGGTAATACAAATAGCAATCCGCGGGTATTTTCATTCCCGCTTGGAACGGGAACAAGTGGTGTTGAAGCTTCCTCAGAGTTTACACCTGCGAATATAAGGCTTTTGTCTGCTACAGACGAGGGGTATATGACCGTTGTACCTGTCACCAAGAAATTGGCTACAGCAGGTCCTTATCCATTAGGTAATGATATCTCTGACCGATATTGGATTATTGATTATAGAGATTTTACAACTGTTCCTGTAGTCGAGAGATTACGTTTTAGATCGGTGGAAAAAGATGATCCTAATGGTGGAGCAGATGGTTTTCCTGGCAACTATGTACCCGGCTACGTCTTAGAGGATGACCCATTTACCAGAACAGCTGAAGTGAATAGTGGGGCTAACTCTTCTTCCAATATTGATAATGTTGATGCAACTAATATAAGGTTATTTTTCTGGGGCAACACTGGTTCGGGTAACCCTCCTGGTGGATTTAACCTTGTTAATGCTGCTTATACGGCTGGAGATCCTTCAAAGTTTATTGGTGCTCCAGAGCAGTTTTATGTGAGGGTTACAAATGGTTATACTTCCAACGTTGGCAGTGCAGATGATTGGAATGATGGCAATACGTGGTCATTAGTATCTCATACTGGTGCAGCTGCTGGTGATTATCCTCAAGAGGGTGATATTGCCATTGTGAGGGCGTTTGCCACATCAGGTGAAAGAAAAGTTATTTTAGGTATAGAGAATTATTCAGGAGATGCTGGAATAGATGTGGATGTTGCCCGTTTGATTTTTGAGGATCAAAATGTTAACAATGGTGGTGAAGAAGATAATAGGATAATGATAGCTGAGGATGCCAATGTTAATTTTGGTATAGTTGAGGGAGATGCAACATTCCAGCCCTTTCTTTCAAATACAAATACTCCCGTATTTAACGATTCCGATTTTGGAAATTTTGTATCTCAATCAGCTAATGGAGCATATTTCCTATTTTTTGGAGCATCTGATGGGGTTTTAAATCTTCCGTCAGAGATTACTACATACCCAAATGTGAGATTTGAAGGGAATAACAATGTTGCTATTGATAGGTTTTTCCAGTTTCCTGGAGATGCTGTGATCAATGGAGACTTACTGGTGGATAATAGAGCGACTTTTAGGTTGAATAGAAATGTCACTGTTACAGATGATTTTCGCTTAGGAGCATATCGACAAGGATTCCTTCAAATCGATGGAAGCAATGGAGCCATTGTCTTAGATATTGCCGATGATTTTCAACTTCGTAGTGATGGTGATAATAGAGTTTTTATAAATAACAGTGCAGGTAATCTTGAACATAAAGTTATAGTTAGAGGAGATATTGACTTTAACAATAACACAGTTTCAGAATTTGATCTATTTACAGACCTGACCACCGGAGATAATGTGATTATTGAACTAGCGACTGATGATGAAAGTAATGAAAGTTGGGATAATGATGATAGAATAGTTCCAGAACTTTACAAACTTGTAATGAATGGTGGTTCAGATAGGAATACCTCATTTCAAATCAATACTAATTTTACATTGCCTGACGCAGACGCAAGTTTTAGAAACCTAGAGATTCTTAATGGTGAACTCATATTAAATAATTCAAGCATAAATGCAGTAGTAGCTGATGGCTTAGATTTAACTATCCCTGCTTCGGGTGCCCTAAGAATTACTCAGGGTAATTTGGCAATACAGGGTGACAATACAGGTATTTTACTTGATGGAAGCCTTATTATTGATGGTGGAACGTTAGATATGGATGATGCAATTGGTAATGGAAACAATTTTATAGAATATTCTGCATCGGGAAACGCCATTCTTGAAATATCCGCAGGTACTTTGGATGTCGGTTCGCAAATAAGACCAATCACCTCTGCCAGTACAGGAGTATTAAAATACAGGCAAACAGGTGGAAATGTTAGAATTGGTACTCAAGCAGGCCCAACATCAAATAGAGGTATGCTGCAAATCTATAATGTGGGCAGTGAGTTTACTTATACGGGAGGTACTTTAACCATTGAGAGACATCAGACTTCACCTACAATAGCGGCACTTTACTTAGATCCTGATGATTATGATGTTAGTCAGGAAATAACAATTTTCAACTTAAACACACCTGCTGGTCAGAATGACTTTAGAATAAATTCATTTATGCCGCTAAATGATCTGACAATAAATGGTACAAATAATCCTACAGCTTTAATCAGGACTAACCCATTAACCATTAACGGTACGTTAACCATTAATTCCGGTGCTACTTTTAATGGTAATGGAATTACCCTCACCGCCAATGGTGATTTTGAAAATAATGGTGTCTACAACGCACAGAGTAATGAAACAATCTTCAATTCAAACCTTACTCAAGAGATCCGAGGATCCGGTACAAATAACTTTTTTAGATTTACTAAAACAGGTTCCGGTTCCTTAGAATTAACCAACACAATAGAAGTAGATGGTTTGTTTTCAATAGCTTCTGGTGTAGTTAATGATAATGCAAATGATATTATCCTGCTATCTGATGCAGTAATAGATGGAACCCACTCCAGTTCAGCAGGTAACGGGTTAGTCTTTAGCGGTGCTGCTAATCAGGAATTAAGGAGATCATCCTCAGGAACGAGTGATATAGGAGGAGTTAGAATTAATAATTCTAACGGGGTGACAATACCCAATGGTAATGGCTATAATTTCAACATCGACAATGACCTTCAACTTAATGGAGGAGTATTTGATGTGGGTGGTAGCAATATATTATTTGGAGAAAATTCAGATGTTGTTGCGGTACAACCATTTTCTGTGTCGAATATGATCCGCACGAATAGTTCATTTGTTGATAAAGGAGTTGGTAAAACATTTACAGCTAGTACGACAACGGATTTTGTATTTCCTCTTGGACAGGCTTACTACACTCCTGTTGAATTTGATTTGAGTTCAAATTCTAATACATCTGGTTCGACAACAGGTACTATATATGTAAGTCCTGCAAATGAATACCACCCTACAATTGATGATGGCAACGATGTTACTGCGGGAGGAGACATTAATAATGTACTACAATACTATTGGTCGTTGACTGCAGAAAATATTACAGGTATGACCTCTGATGTGGCTTTTAGATACAATGATGCATTAGTACAAGCACTCAATGGTTCAGAAGCTGATTATATTGCTGCTAGAATATTGACCTTTAATAACCCTACCAATTTGATAAATAAATTTACAACAAATGAAGTTAATGAGTTAACTAATGAAATAGATTTCGCTTTTAATGGTAGCGATTCCAACGGTATTTCGGGTGATTACTTTGCTGGAATAGATTTAGCAATCCCTGATAACGTAGCTACATATACAGTGGATACTAATGGTAGTTTTACTACAGATGTCTATGATATTGCTGTTCCTGGTGGTGGAGCACCCTCGGGGTCAGTAGTTATTGTTCCTAATGGCTTTACTTTATCATTAGACCAAAACGATGCTAGATTTTATAGAACAGTAATTCAACCTGGAGGTGTACTTGAAATAGATAATTCATCCAATCACCGTTTAGGAATTTTAGACGGCACAGGTGATTTAAGAATTATTAGTGATGGTATTAATGCAAACTTACCTGCCTTTTCTGGCGACTTTTTATCATGTACAGGTGGTGGGTTAGAGTACGCTGGTACTGGTAATTATAACATACTGGGAGGAATAACTACCGTAAGGAGTTTGACATTAAGTGGCTCAGGAACTAGAAGCTTTCCAAATAATGATCTAACGGTTTGTGATGACTTAACTATTGATGGACCAGTGGTTAATAATACCAATAATCGAAATATTACTGTTGATAATGATTTGATTATGCTTAATGGAACCTTCAACTCTGGCACAGGCATTATTGCAATCACAAATAATTTTGTGCTAAATGGAGGGACTTTTGATGGTCAGTCTAATGGTTCTGTTACTGTGCGAAATGATCTATTGATTCAGGGAGGAACATATAATTCAGGTGGTGGAGGTAACCTCAATCTAGAGGGTAATCTTCAGTATTCATCAGGAACCTACTTAAGTGGATCCGGGTCACATAGGGTGAGGTTGGTTGGAACTGGAAACCAGGTTATTTCAGGTAATTTTACTGGTGCTTCAGGGTTTTACAGACTATTAATCGCAAATAGTGCGGGGGCCACTGTTTCAAGCGGGTCAATTGAAGTAGATGATATTTTGTTTTTAAATAATGGAATTATAGCAACGAATGGTAATCGTTTTGAATTATCCTCATCAGCTACTATAAGTCCTTCTCTTGGTAAATCAAATGCTTTTATAGAGGGAGAACTATCAAAAACTATTAGTAGTTCAGGCCAATCTTTCACGTTCCCCGTTGGTGATGCGGGTCGTTGGAGGCCAGCTACTGTTCAAAACGTATCTGCTGGAGGGTTAACCTGGGAAGCCGAGTTCAAAGCTGCAGGTGGATTAAGTGACCCGGTTGTGGACAACTATGACTTAACAAACCCATCTGAAATAGCGACAATCTTACAAAGTGAGCATTGGGTAATTTCAGACGGAAACGCAGGTACCACCGGTGTGACTGCTACTGTTGGCCTGAGCTGGGGTACGGAAAGTGATGTGTCCTCTGTTTTTGCTGAACGTGAAGAGATGCAGGTGATGATCTGGAGCGATGCATCTTCTTCATGGGATAACCTCGGTGGAGGTAATTTTAGCAGCGGTCACACACAGTCACAGGGAAGGTTTGTTGCAGATAATAATAACTTCTTTAGTGAGCACATATATACAATTGGCTCTAGTAATTCTGCTAATCCATTACCTGTTTCACTAATTTCTTTTGTTGGTAATCCAGTAGGAGGAAGTGTTAAACTCGAGTGGAAAACCAGCTCTGAGTTGAACAATGACTATTTTGAAATAGAACATTCTACAGATGGAGTATCTTTTTCTTCACTAGGTTTCGTATCTGGTAGCGGAACCACATCCGAAGAAAACACTTATACACTATATCATGAACAACCACAGGCTGGTTACAATTTTTATAGATTAAAGCAGGTAGATTTTGATGGCAAATCAAGTTTTGAAGGTGGAATTGTAAGTGTTCAAATTGATGGGTTTGATGGATTGGCAATGGTTCCATTTCCTAATCCCACAACTTCCGACAATGTCAAGATAATGTTGAATATTAACGACAAGATTCCTGCATTAATTGAGATGTATGATATTGTGGGTAACAGACATCTGATTGAACAAGTAACCAAGGATGATTTGACCTCAAATGAATATCAGCTAAACTTAAGTACTAATTTGGCACCTGGGTTGTACATTCTTAAGCTGAGACAGGGAGTCGAATCAATAGTGAAAAGAGTGATGATAAAGGAAAGATAATCGCTATTAAATGATTTGAAGGGAATGGCAGGCAACTATGCCTGCCGTTTCTGTTCGTAGTCGACTGTTTCCAAGGGCAACTTTTTTAAACCCATGTTCAAGTGCAAGTTCAAGTTCTTCAATTGAAAAGTCACCTTCCGGGCCTATTAGTACACAGTGATTTTTGTTGTCTTTAGCCGCCTCAACAAGTTGCTTTGGGTTATTAAAATCAACGTAGGCAATATATTTGCCATCTTGATCAACTTGAGTAATAAAGTCCTTAAAAGTTGCTAACTCATTTATTCGGGGAAGAAACCCATTCATAGATTGCTTCATTGCACTTATAGCCTTTTTCTCAATACGATCAAGTTTTAGCACCTTTCTCTCCGAGTTTTTACAAAGAATAAAGCTGATTTCACTAATGCCGATTTCTACAGCTTTCTCTACAAACCATTCTGTGCGATCAATATTTTTGGTAGGAGCGATGGCAATGTGTATATAGCTAACAGGAGGGGGATAATGTTCTTTATCGACTATGCGAAAGGCTGTTTTCTTATGGTGTGGGTCTATTATCTCGGCAGTATACAAACCGCCATGGCCATCAAATATTTGAATACTGTCTCCTGATTTTAATCTCAGCACTTTAGCTGCATGTCGCGATTCTTCAGGAGACAATATAGTGATGCCTTCTTTTACCTCTGGTAGATAAAAGGTAGTCATGACTTAGGCATATTTATCATGTAAGTCGTCTACCAAAGCGATATACTTTTCGGTTGCTTCTTCCTTACTCATGCCTTTTATTGTTGACCACGCATCGTATTTAGCAATAGCCTTAAAATCAAATCCACCGGGTCTATCTCCTGTGACATCACCTTCAGAAGCTTGTTTGAATAATGAATAAAGATTCAATAATTCTTCATTAGATGGTTTTTGTGGAAGTTGCTTAGATCTTGCGACCGCATCATTAAATTTATCTTGCATTTTATATTTGGTTATAATCACAAAAGGCCGAATATGCTTCAGCCCTTTATAATAATTTATATTTGAATTTAAGACTATCTCTTATCCACGCCTACATACTTACGCTCGTTTTCTCCCACGTAAATTTGTCTTGGTCTACCGATAGGCTCATTATTTTCTCTCATTTCTTTCCACTGAGCTATCCAGCCTGGAAGTCTACCTAAGGCGAACATCACAGTAAACATATCTACTGGTATGCCTAAGGCCCTGTAGATGATACCTGAATAGAAGTCAACGTTAGGATATAGCTTTCTCTCGATGAAGTACTCATCATTCAGGGCTACTTCTTCAAGGCCTTTAGCTATATCTAATACAGGATCATTTACTCCAAGTTTGTCTAATACATCATCAGCTGCTTTTTTGATGATTCTAGCTCTTGGATCAAAGTTTTTATAAACCCTATGTCCAAAGCCCATCAATCTGAATGGATCATCTTTGTCTTTGGCTTTCGCCATCCATTTTTTCGTGTCTCCACCGTCTTTTTTGATGCCTTCAAGCATATTGATTACGGCAGAGTTTGCGCCACCATGCAATGGTCCCCAAAGTGCATTGATACCTGCAGAGATCGATGCGTATAAACTTGCCTGTGAAGAACCAACGACTCTTACTGTAGAGGTAGAGCAGTTTTGCTCATGGTCGGCATGTAAGATCAAAAGTTTATCAAGCGCGTTAGCTATTACCGGGTCTACCTCGTATTGGGCAGCTGGTAAAGCGAACATCATCTTTAGAAAGTTAGAGCAATAATCTAAGTTATTGTCTGGGTAGTTTACCGGGTGACCTACTTCATTTTTATAAGCCCATGCAGCGAAGGTTGGCATTTTAGCCAAAATTCTAATGATACTTAGGTTTACCTTATCGGCAGATCTATTAGGGTCTAATGACTCTGGGTAGAATGCTGTAAGCGTAGTAACTAAGCTCGAAAGAACACCCATTGGGTGTGCGTTTGAAGGGAATCCATCAAGAATTGTCTTGATATCTTCATGCACCAAGGTGTGGTACTTTATTTCATTTTCGAATTTTGTCAACTCCTCAGGAGTTGGTAGCTCACCATAAATGAGTAGATATGCTACTTCAATAAATGTTGAGTTTTCCGCCAAATCTTCAATGGCATATCCTCTATATCTAAGAATACCTTTTTCTCCGTCAAGGAAAGTTATCGCACTTTTTGTAGATCCGGTATTTTTAAAGCCCGGGTCCAACGTGATCAAACCACTTTCTCCTCGCAGTTTTCCGATATCAATTCCTTCTTCTTTTTCGGTACCCTCTACTATAGGAAGGTTGTATGACTTGTCGCCTACTTTTAATTCTGCCATCTTAGACATACGCAATAAATTATTTAGTTAAATTTCAAAAATCACCCTGTAAAAATCGACCGTGAAATTAGTCAAAATTCACATTAAATAAAAACGCTGCATGAAGACTAATTGTTACCTAAAATCAAAGGTAGGCCCTCATCACCACCTCCAATCACCACAACTTTAGAGTTTGGAGATTTGGATAAGTCAAGTGTTGCTTCAATTCCTCTCATTTTCAAAAGCTCAGGTGTCAAACTGCTGTTGATGATTTTATTTGCTGTTGCTTCACCTTCTGCAGCAATTCTTTTACGCTCTGCTTCACTTTTTTCTTTCTCAAGTCTAAATTGATATGCCAGTGCTTCTTGCTCTTGCTTAAGTTTATTTTCAATAGCGAGCTTAATTTGCTCCGGAAGATTGATCGACCTTATGAGTAAAGCTCTCATTTGAATATTATTGGCACCAAGGCTAGACTCTGTTTCTGTTTTTATCATTGTTTCTACTTCACCACGCTTGGTTGAGTAGATTTCTTCAGCTGTGAATCGGCCCATTACTTGCCTCACCGCAGATCTTACCTCTGGTACAACAAGGCTAGTGATATAACCTTTACCAAAGTTTTCATGTAGATGACCAATTCGACCATAAATAGGGTGGAAACGGACGGTTACATCCACATTTATACTTAGACCATTTTTATCTAATACATCCATTTTCTCCTCAACAGAATTTTCCTTCACATCGTATACATAAAGGTCATTCCATGGAGCTTTTACATCAAATCCTGGTGTAAGTACATTCTCCTTATCAATACCACCTTCAAAAGTCTTAAAGATTACTGCTCTTTCACCAGCATCAATGGTGAAGAATAGGCTTGAAGAAAGCGCCATTACTACTACTAATATGATAATACCAATTACCACGAATGGTAAAAATTTCCTGTTATCCATGTGTTTTTTCGTTTTTAATTTGACACCAAAATTGGCTATTAATTAATTGAAATGCAATCTTATTATTGTCCCTCACTTTCTGGTGAAGAACTTAACCCTTCACACACTTGCTTCATTTTATCAAAATCTTCATAGTACCCTAGTGCGCCAGCCTCATTCCAATCGGCACAAGCTGCTAATTTCTTACCCATTTCGTATTTGCAATTTCCTCTGTGAGAGTAAAATGTACCATCATTTGGTTTTAGCACGATTGCAGTATTGTAATCTTCCAAAGCCTTATTATACTTATCTAACGCCAAATAGGCCATTGCCCGTTTATAGTAGCTGTCAGCGTTGCTGTAGTTTTTTAAGATGGCTACATTATACATATAGATGGCATTATTATATTCATTCATCTCCAGATATACATTGCCTTTATAGAAATAGTAGCCATAAAAGTTATCGTTGATTTCGATTAAGCGATCTACTGCCTCCAGCGCCTGTTTAAATTGCTCAGCTTCAAATAGTGCAACAAAGCGATAATACTGATATTTTTCTTCAAAGGGTTGTAACTTCATCGCCATATCATAATCGCTCACAGCACCTTCAAAATCTCCAAGTTCATATTTAATTTTGCCACGTAGTATATAGGAGTAAGCCGAAGTGTCTGTCGGGTTGAGAGAAATATAATTTGAGAATGATGCCAGAGCCTCCTCAATGTTTCCCTGATTTCTATAAGTAAAGCCTTTGTACATCCAAATGATAGATCGATCAGGACTTTGTTTTTCTACCGTTTTAAAATCATGTAAAGCGCTGTCATATTTTCCTTCTTTGAAAAAAGCAATGCCTCTGTGAAAGTAGGCTTCTGTGAACTTGGGATCCTGATGGATACATTCGGAAAGAAGGCTTATAGCTTTTTGTCGATCAACAGATAAGTAATGATAAGCCCGGTTAAAAATTTTATCTACACTCTCCTGTGCCAGTACCTGACTGACATTGGTTAGACACAATACAATAATTAATGTGTGCAGAGGGTTACTATTAACGAACCTTTTGTATTGAAATAAGGTTAAACAACGGGACAACTTAATTATAATATTAGCGTATAAGTTGAGTCGTATTGATATTTTTTGTATCATGCGAAATTTCCTGAAAACCTGGGAATTTATAGGTCTATTTTGTGTTTTGAACACTGAAAACATAAAACTTTCCAAAAATAATTATAAAGGTTAAGAATCATGGGAACATTTTAGTATTTAATTTGTTTCTAGTGGTTGTAATGATAGAATACGGTTTTTAAATATATAAGTAGAGCAAAAGAAGCAGAATGAGACAACTTAAGATTACGCAGTCGATTACTAACAGAGACAGTAGAACGTTAGAAAAGTATTTCAATGAAATCTCTAAAGATGAATTACTTACTCCTGAGGAGGAAGTTGATTTAGCTCAGAGAATAAGAGAAGGAGATGAGGCTGCGCTAGAGAAGCTTGTAAAAGCAAACTTGAGATTTGTGGTATCTGTGGCCAAGCAGTATCACTATTCAAACAAAATTCCTTTAAATGATTTGATCAACGAAGGAAATCTTGGTCTTGTAAAAGCGGCAAAAAGATTTGATGAGAAAAGAGGTTTTAAATTTATCTCTTATGCAGTATGGTGGATTAGACAATCAATCATTCAGGCATTAGCTGAACACTCTAGAATTGTTAGGATCCCTTCTAACAAAATTGGAGCGCTTTCTAAAATTGACCAGGCTACATCAGTATTGGAGCAGCAATTTGAAAGAGAACCAACCGATGAGGAGTTGGCTGAGTTGTTAGACATGACGATCGATGAGGTAAGAACAACAGTAAGATCTCAAACAAAACAGGTTTCTATTGACAAACCATTTACTGAAGATGAGGGAAGCTCATTATTAGATGTAATGGAAGATGAAGATAGCAATGAAGTTGACAATATCGTATATAGTGACTCTTTAAAAAGAGAAGTGATTAGATTGCTATCTACTTTGACAGAAAGAGAGCGCACTGTAATCAGTCAGTACTTTGGCTTGAGCGAGACTCCTAGCTTGTCATTAGAAGATATTGGCGAGAATCTAGGCCTTACAAGAGAGCGTGTAAGACAGATTAAAGAGAAAGCATTGAGAAAGCTTTCTAAGAATCCTAAAAATGAATTATTGAAGCCGTATTTGGCTAACTAATAAATCGAAAATAATCTTAAGAGCGGAGGCCAGGAATTAATTTTTTCTGGCCTCTTCTAATTTATTACGTTCTGTCTGAAGATCTCTTCTAAGCTTCATCTGTTTTTCTAACGCATTACGTTTATACTCCTCAAAATCGTTGTTCAACTTATCGTAAGCTTTTACTTTTTCTTTAGCCACCTTGTTATTATCCTTATACTGATATAGCAATAGCAATAAGACTACAACCAGGGCACCGATCGTAAAGAAACTAATAAATATAAAAGTGCTTTTTTCCATCACAGCACCAAAGACGGAAATGGAACTTGTTTGAGTTTCTAATGCTTCAATCTGATCGTCCTTAGCATCTATGGTCGTTTCGAGCTGCCTGATGTTACTTTCTTTTTGTGAGTTCTCTCCAATTAAATTAGCTTTTTCGTTCTTTAACGATCTAACGCTATCCATGGTGGTCTTCCAGAAGTTATTCAAAGCCGCCTCATCAATAACCTTGAATTGTTTATAATTTCCGGCATCTTCTTTTAGCGTGTTGAATTGGTCATTAAGTGTTTGGGCATTTGACCATCCAGTAATTACAATTAGTGAAAATAATATGAGTGCTCTATTCATCTGAATCACGTGAAATTAATTTTATAAATGAGTGGTAAAGATAGATAACATACTGCGTTTAAGAACACCTGAAAATTTAAAATCAGCTAAAATATCGATAAAGCTGATAAAAATCCGATAAAAAGTGCTTAATGCATACGCTGAAATAACCTATGTATATAGATAATTGGTAACAATTGGCCTATATTTTTTGTAATATAGCTATAGAGAAAATCGAAACAACTAACCAAAAAATTAAAAGAATTATGAAAATGTTTAGAACAATGATGTTGGCAGCAGCAGTAGCGTTGATGTACGCTTGCGGGTCAGCGGAAAAGAAAACAGAGGCAGAGGTCACAGAACCTGAGGAGGAGATGGTAAATGAGGTAGAAGATGAAACTACCGAAGGAGCTATTGTTGAAGCAGAGGCACAACTATCAAGTGCTAGCGGAAGCGAAGTAAGCGGTGTTGCTACTTTTACCGATTTAGGTGATGGTACGGTTACTTTTAAGATTTCAATAGAAAATGCAACTCCGGGTCCTCATGCCATACACTTACACCAAAATGGTGATTGTAGTGCTGATGATGCCACATCTGCTGGTGGTCACTGGAATCCTGCTGAAGTTGATCATGGTAAAAGAGCTGTAGATATGCAATTTCATGCAGGAGATATAGACAATGTAGAAGTTGGTGAAGATGGTAAAGGAGTAATGGAAATGACTATTGAAGGATGGTCTATTGGTGGTGAAGAGAGCACTGACATTATCAACAGAGCTGTTATTATCCATGCCGGGGCAGATGATTTTGAATCACAGCCTTCTGGAGCTGCCGGAGCTCGTGTTGCCTGTGGGGTTATCCAGATGAAACAGTAATAGGAGAGAGATATCGATACTAAAAAAAGCTGATTGAGTTGTCAATCAGCTTTTTTTATTTGCTCTTACTTAGCGATACTTTTCGTAAAGAAGTTTCTACATAAAACATAGCATTCTTTACTTTTCTCTCTATCTCTTCTCTAGAAAGTGTTTCTTTCTGAATTTTTTTGAAATGACTTCTAATATCTATTATCATAATTACTTAAGTGTTTTATTAATATAACGAAATGTAAAATAATTGGTACGGTTTATCAGCAACTATTTTTCTTATATACTAAAAAAACAGAGAAGGTAATTCAATTGTTTCTTCATACTCCTCTTTTACTACCATAAATATGAATGTGTAGACGGTCGGTGTAATTGAACCCATAGCGCTTGCATATTTCTATTAACCAAGCTTGTTTCTTTTTCAGTGATTGTGGGTTAGTGCCTTCAGGCATGAGGTATACTTTACTTGAGTTAATTTTATGTAAATGTATTATTTCAATTACTTCTTCAAGATCGTCTTCATTGGCAATTACAAACTTAAAATTTGAATTTGAATGATTAGCGTAATAATCTAGAGCATGTGGTTTAAGTCTTATTTTTTTCTCGTTATTGCTGTTAGCTAATTTTGGAGAAACGTTGTATTGGTCAATTAAGTCATCGAACTCGGTAGATGGTTTTAGGGTACCATTGGTTTCTATTTCAAAAAAATATGAGGGATTTTCTGATTTCAAGATACTCATTAGTGAGACAAGCTCTTTTTGTTGCATCATGGGCTCGCCTCCTGTTAGTACTATATGATAGCATCCATACTGCCTGATTTCGCTAGCTATGTCCTCTGCTGTAGCTTCTAAAATATAATCCTCTCGCTTGTACTTTTTGTTTGTTATAGTCTCAAAGGGTGTGTTTTCCCAATTCCAGGTGTAATCTGTATCGCACCATATGCAATGTAAGTTGCATAGGGAAGTCCTCACAAAAACACTTGGTTTTCCGAGGTTTTTCCCTTCACCCTGAATAGTATAAAATATCTCGGCCTTGTTATTTAGCTTGGCTAATTTCATTGCTCCAAAATTAGCTGATATAAATCAAAAGATGGTTTGACTAACTAGTGAAATTCTCATTGGATAGTAACTATTGGATATTTTAAATTATGAATTTCAAACGATTGAGGAGATTTTACTGCATATATTTCATTCGTTTAAATTAAAAAATGAATAGTTTCGCAAGTCATGGCCAAACTTTACCCATTTACATTTAAGCCAATTTTCAAAGAAAAAATTTGGGGAGGTGATAAAATCAAATCATTTCTTAACAAGGATTTTTCTCCTTTGAAAAGTTGCGGAGAAAGCTGGGAGTTATCCGCTGTGGATGGAGATGAGTCAATTGTGGCAAATGGTGAATTGAAGGGAAAAACCATCCATGAGTTGGTGAAATTGTATAGAGGTGAATTGCTGGGAGAGCAAAACTACCAACGATTTGGAGATGAATTTCCATTGCTTATTAAGTTTATTGATGCCAATAAGGATTTATCAGTGCAGGTCCATCCTGATGATGTGTTTGCTAAAGATCTATATGGTGAAGATGCCATGGGTAAATCTGAAATGTGGTATGTGATGCAGGCAGACGAGGGAGCGAGTCTCATTTCCGGTTTTAAAGAGTCAATTGATAAAGAAGAATTTAAAGAACGTCTCGAAGCCTCTACACTTGAAGTCACGCTAAACAGGGAAAAGGTAAAGAAAGGCGATGTGTTTTACATACCAGCAGGAAGAATACATACCATTGGCAAAGGAATATTGATTGCTGAGATACAACAGACATCGGATGTTACCTATCGTATTTTTGATTTTGATAGAATCGATGTAGATGGTAACAAACGAGAACTACATGTAGATAAGGCCGCTGAAGTCTTAAACTTTGAAGTCTTAAACAGTTATAAACAAAAGGTAGATAAGGTGCATAATGGATCTGCAGATTTAGTTGACTGCAAACACTTTGTATCTAGGAAATGGGTAGCGGATAATCAACTGGAAATTAGCAATAAGAATTGCGACTCTTTCAAAATTCTTATTTGTGTTGAAGGAGAATCTCAATTGACTTATGGAAGCGAACATTCTATAAAATTGAGCAAGGGTGATGTTTATCTAATACCAGCCAATTTAGATAGCCTAACTGTAGATCCTAATCCTTATGTAGAGTTCATTGAAGTATATATCCGCTAGTATATTTTTATAATTATTCCTACCCAATTCTAAACACTATTCGTATTATTACTAAATGTACTTGCGACTAATCCTTACATGTGCGCTATTATTTAGTAATACCTTCGTTACTGCACAGATTGATAGCCTCAAAAGAATTTTGTCCCAATCTCAAAATGTAGAGGAGCGACTTTCTCTTTACAATGCCTTATCAGATCAATTGTGGCATAGCAATATGCAAATGGCTATTGCGTATGCCGACTCTGCATACTTAATTGCTAATGAAAACTCTAAACCAGAGCAGCGGTTGGCAGCTCTTACCAATAAGGGAATTGCAGAGTATAGTGTTGGCAACTATGACAGTGCTGAGCATTTTTATATTAAAGCCATTGAGTTGAGCGTCAAAGATAGTTTGGCAACTGACGTTCATATTTATTATCTCAGTTTGCTAAAAAAACAAGGTAATTATTCTGAAATCATCAATGTTACTCGGAAACTCCTTCCCGATGAAACGTCAATTCAGTCAGCCGACCCACAATACTTACTATCATCATCAGGTGCATTCATTGAGCTTGGAAATGCCACTGAATCAAAAAAATATCTGGAGCCAGTACTTAAGGGCAATGTATATAAGGTAGATCGTGAAATGAAAGCACGCACGGATATTGTGCTTGCTAAATATTTGGTATTAATCAGTGAGTATGACAGCGCAGAAATAATACTTAATGAAGCCATAAATACATATAATGAAATAGATGATATATTCAATAGTGCACTGGCAAACCTGCAACTGGGAGATGTGCTAATGATCAAGGGAAGTATTAAGTCTGCCAGGATGCGGTATGAAAAAGCCTTACAGCTATATGATTCTGCAGAATATGATTTTGGTATTGCAGAGGCAAAGAGACATTTGGGAAATTTTTATTCAAGTATTGCAGAATACACCGAAGCATCCAAAAATTACTTTCAAGCATTGGAAATTTTCGAGACCAATGAAAACTTAAATGAAATTGCTAAGGTCTATACCGAATTGTCATGGACTTATCAATCTCAAGGGTCTTATGAAACAGCTCAAGAATATATATTAAAGGCAATTAAAATAAGTAAGGAAGTTGGAAACAAAAACAGTCAATCTAGTGCATATAATATACTAGGTGTAATCTTAGATGAATTAGACAAACATGAAGAGGCACTGAGTGTATATGATTCAGCTTTAATGCTGAGACAGGAAGTGGGAAACAAAAAGGGCGTAGCTTCCACGCTATATAATATGGGCTTTGTAAAAGAGCAGCAAGAAGCTTATGAAGAAACGCTTAATTTATACCTGCAAGCATATGCGATTGAAAACGAAATAGGTAATGTTCTTGGAGCTGCTATCAGTGAATACACGCTGGGAAGTTTGTATACTAAACTTGGCCAATTTGAAAGAGCCAGAGAATTTTTAGATAGATCCAGGGCCAAATTAATCGAACTCAACTCTAAAGACAACTTACTCTACAACCTGCTATACACAGCCCGATTGTATGAGAGGCTAGGTGACTACAGACAATCAACAAATTACTACAAGGAGTATATAGATCTGAAGGATGACCTTATCAATGAGACGGTGAGCTCACAATTGGCTGAGCTTGAAATAAAGTACGATATAAAAAATAAGGAAAGAGCTATTGAATTGCTCGATCTTGAAAATAAAACACGGATACAAGAACTAAGTATTAAAGAAAAAACGATTAGCAATCAGCAGCTAGTAATTGCCTTTATTATAATTGGATCCCTATTATTGGTTATACTCCTGTTTGTAGGTGTTAGATTATTAAAAGTAAAAAACAAAGCAAATGCTGACCTGACTAAACTGAATAAGGAAATACAAGAGAAGAGCGAGGAAATTTCTGCACAGGCGGAGGAGTTGCAAGAAGCTAACCAGCACATAAGTTCGTTAAACGAAAATCTTGAAGGCAAGGTAGGAAAGCGCACCAGAGAGCTGCGACAAGCATATAAAGAATTAGACACATTCTTTTATAGGTCTTCCCATGACTTTAGAATGCCTTTAACTACATTTTTAGGCTTAGCTGAAGTGGCTAAATCAACACTGGAAGACCCTTATGCCCTTGAGCTTTTTGATAAGGTTGAAAAGACTGCTTTACAACTTGATAAGCTGGTAAATAAACTGAAGGCCATAAGTTTAATCTCAGCGGAAACTTTAGAAGCAAAAGAGATGAAATTTGACAATTTCATTTCGCTACTTATTTCAAAATGGAAGGTGCCTTTAGAAAATGAACAAATTGAGCTCACGACCGATGTTAAAATCAATAGAGCCTTTTCCACATACCCCGACTTGTTGGAGATCATTTTTGATAGCCTGATTGAGAACAGCATTAATTACTGTACTTCTAAAAATGCCAAAATTCATGTAGCCGTAAGTCAGAATGAAGGCAGCCTGAAAATAAAAGTCGAAGATAACGGTATAGGAATTGATCCTGCTTATCACAAACTTATATTTGACATGTATTTCAGAGCCAACGAGCACTCTGTCGGTAATGGTCTTGGTCTATACCTTGTTAGCAAGGCAGTAGATAGGTTGAAAGGCAAAATTAAACTCACAAGCCAACCAGGAAAAGGTACTACAATAGATATATCACTACCTCAGCATTAATACTTTCCCTTTGCAATAAAGCTTGAATGGCTTTTTGAATTTAACTATCTTAATTAAAATTAGATTTTTATGAGGGATAGAAGACATTATTTTGCAAGAATAAGAACACTCATGGCCAATGAGAGAACACTCATGGCCTATCTGCGTGCCGCTTTGGCAATGCTCGGTATCAGTGCATTTGTCTTTAAATTTTTTGATTCTATAGTGTTTTTAATTCTTTCCGGGTTTTTTCTGGTGAGTAGCATATCCCTGATTATTTATGGTGTCTCAAGATATTTCGTTTTTAAGCGCAAGATTTTGAGAAAATAATAGCTATGCAGCCAGACCTAGTTATCGTATTTATAATAATAGTCGGGGGACTATTTCTTTTTGTATCCGGAACAATACCCATCGATCAAACTTCCATTATTATAATGGTGAGCTTGATGGTTACAGGCGTACTCACACCAGAAGAAGGAGTTTCTGGCTTTAGCAATGCTGCGACACTTACCGTTTTAGCTCTTTTGATTGTGAGCGAATCACTTAAAAATACAGGAGTAGTTGACGAGCTTGGCGATCAGTTGCTGAAAATTGCTGGAGATCGATTATGGACCACAGTATTGTTTATTATGATATTGGCGGCCATTTGTTCGGCATTTATTAATACCACTGCCGTGGTGGCTGTATTTATTCCAGTGATGTTCAAAATTTCAAGACAGGCCAAGATAAAGGTGGCCTTGCTATTGATTCCATTGTCTTTTGCTGCAATGATCGGTGGTTCTTCAACCATGATCGGTACATCTACCAATTTATTGATCAACTCAGTGGCTCAGGCCAATGGTCAGCCGTCATTTGAAATATTTGACCTTACACTATTTGGAGCAATACTTTTCGTGGCGCTGGTCTTGTATATTTTATTTGTAGGCATAAAATTTTTGTATAAAAAGCCTGAAAATATAAATGTCTTTGATCGTGAAGTCGAAGCTAAAAACTACTTAACAGAACTATTAGTAACACCGGATTCTGAGCTTATTGGAGAAAACTTTACAGCGCTGAAGCTGTATGATAAGACAGAATACAAACTGCAAAGACTAATTCGAAATGATAGAGTCATTCAACCGGTAGGGCAAATGATTATTAAAGAAGGTGATATTATTACTGTTAAGACTAATATTCACGAGATCATTAACATTAATAACAACCCAAACTTACAGATTTTAACCAATCCTGAAAATCGCTTTATCGAAGAAGGAACCAAACATGATAGGGTGTTATATGAATCTCTCATAGTACCAAACTCAAACCTTATTGGGCGTAAAATAAAGGACATTGAATTTAACAGATTCTACGATGCCTTTCCACTAGCTGTGCGAAGGGGTGCTTTGCTAAAAAGTCAAAAGCTTATGGACCATGAAGTACAAGTCGGGGACATCTTACTCATGGATGGAAAAAATCAAAAGGAAACCGAGCAGTCAAAGCATGACTGGATAATCATTCAGCAAATTTCCAGAGAGAGAATTGAAAAACAGATTTTAAGCCGTAAAAAAATGCTGACCTCAATCGGTATTTTACTCATGATCATTTTATTGGCTGTAAACAATATTTTACCAATTTTGGTAAGTGCCTGGTTAGGTGTTGTGCTTATGTTTTTAACCGGGTGTATCTCAGTAAAAAAGGCTTATGAAAATGTTGATTGGAAAGTAGTATTTCTTTTAGCCGGTATTATACCATTAGGTACGGCACTTTCCAAAACAGGCGGTGATCAATATTTAGCAGGGATAATTTTAAACGTAACAGAAGGGGCCAGTCCAAGGTTGGTTATTTCTGTTCTCTTCATAATTACTACCTTACTCACTGGCGTAATTTCTAACCAGGCCACAGCGGTATTACTAGTACCTATTGCCATTCAAATTGCGTCTTCCATTGGTATATCTGCAGAGCCACTTTTGGTTGCCATTCTGTTTGGAGCAAATACGAGTTTCATTACTCCTGTTGGGTACCAAACCAACGCCATGATCTTTGGGCCGGGTAATTACACCTTTTCCGACTTCTTTAAGGTAGGCGGAGGCTTGAGCCTTATTTTTTGGTTGCTGGCAACCTGGTTAATCCCCTGGTTCTATTTATAACGTCAGAAACAATGGTTACAGCTCTGCGTTGATACTATAGGAAGAAAAAATTAATACATATGAGTAAACCACTAAATGCTTCGCAGAAACTAATTGAGTCACATTTGCTATCTGGTGAAATGAAACCAGGTACAGAAATTGGCCTTAAAATAGATCATGTCTTGCAGCAAGATGCCACAGGTACACTTATAATGCTGGAGCTTGAGGCGATTGGTCTAAATGATGTAAAAGCAGAAGTTGGGGTGCAATACGTAGATCATAACCTTCTGCAAACCGATTTTAAAAATGCGGACGATCATTTATTTCTTCAATCTGCAGCCAACAAATTTGGTTACTGGTATAGCAGGCCTGGCAATGGTATAAGTCATGCTGTACATATGTCGAGATTTGGCAAACCGGGGAAAAGTCTGGTAGGCTCAGATAGTCATTCCTGCGCAGGAGGTGGTCTGGGAATGCTCGCAATTGGTACTGGTGGTTTGGATGTGGCTTTAGCTTCTGCTGGCAAACCATATTTCGTAAAAATGCCTAAAATAATGGGTGTCGAGCTTACCGGTGAGCTACCTGATTGGGTCAGTGCAAAAGATGTTATTCTTGAGATGTTGAGAAGGTATGATGTAAAAGGAGGGAGAGATTTTATACTTGAATATTATGGTGAAGGTGTTAAATCACTTAGCACCTGGGATAGGCATGTTATCGCTAATATGGGTACAGAACTTGGGGCAACCACCACTGTTTTTCCCTCAGATGATATTACTAAATCATTCTTAAAGACAGAGAGCAGGGAAGCAGACTGGAAGGAGTTGAAAGCTGATGATGGTGCCACTTATGACGCACACGAAAAAATAGATCTATCAACTCTCGAGCCACTGATTGCATGCCCAAGTAGCCCTGGTAATGTAGTACCGGTAAAAGAAGTGAGTGGTAAGCCAGTATCTCAGGTTGTAATTGGTTCTTCGGCCAACCCAGGTCCTCGTGATTTTTGGATAGTAAGTGAAATCATTAAAGATCAGGAGATAAATGCAGAAGTATCATTTGATATCAACCCTTCGTCAAGACAGGTGATTCAAAATATGGCCGCAGAAGGAAGTCTTGCAAACTTAGTGCAGGCAGGAGCCAGGTTTCATCAATCAGGTTGTATGGGTTGTATTGGCATGGGGCAAGCTCCGGCCACAGGTCAGATCAGTTTGCGTACTATGCCTCGTAATTTTCCGGGCAGGTCGGGTACAATCGATGATCAGGTATACTTGTGCAGCCCAGAGACAGCCGCAGCTGCAGCAATCACCGGTAAAATTACTGACCCACGTGAATTAGAAGATTTGTTAGGTCTTAAATACCCTAAATATGAGGAGCCTAAACAAATCAAAGTGAATAGTCAAATGCTCATCGCACCAAAAAAGAATCGTGACAATATAAAACTAAATAAAGGGCCTAACATAAAATCGATTCCAGACTTTGATGAATTGCCCGAGACAATTGAGTTGCCTGTAGTTCTAAAAATGGATGATAATGTTTCAACAGACGAGATACTCAAAGCTGGAACAGAAGTACTGCCACTCAGGAGCAACATTCCAGAAATTAGTAAATATGCTTTTGAGGTAATAGATGGCAATTTTTATGAAAGATCTCAGGCTTGTATGGAGAGCCATGGCGGACATATTGTAATTGCCGGGGAGAATTATGCCCAGGGGTCAAGTAGAGAACATGCTGCACTGGCCCCACGCTACCTGGGTCAGAAGGCGGTTATTGCAAAGAGCTATGCTCGTATTGGCTGGCAAAATCTTATCAATTTTGGCATAGTACCGTTTGAGTTTGCTAATGCTGAAGATTACGATAAGATTTCTAAAATGGATAATCTCAAAATAGAGGGGCTAAGGCAATCTATCAAAGAAATGAAACCAGTTATTGCTTTGAATACCAATACTGGTGATAAAATAAATCTCACATACAACATCAGTGAGAGGCAGCGCGATTTATTACTTGCTGGTGGGGTAATTAATCACCTCAGAAAGGAATTACAGTAGGGAGTGACACCTGAATCCAACTACGAAATGGCATTCCCCTGGGATCAACCCCGAAGAAGATTTTTGCTGATAATATCATCCTTTTTTAATCTATTGATTTACCCGGGTAAGTAGTTGTAATTTATTGGTTATCAGGCTTCTGAAATTCGAATTAAATTACTAAATTCATTTATGCGATTGCGAGGGCTGAAATTCTCTCAAACGCGAAAGGAGGCTGTACAGTGATTTGAGGTAAAATCTTAAATGCTAGCCAACCCAAAGGCGAGGACAACTCGCCTTTTGGTTTTTAATAGGTTTAGTTAAGACTAAACCTGCTTAAGTCTAACAATGCAGAAAAGATACCTTTCTTATTAATTGATGCTAATTGGGATATACGAGTAGCTACATCATTTTTATTGATGTATGTAAAGGCTCCATTGGCCATACACCGATCTCTAAGTTCTTGACTGTCGATTGAAGTCACAATTGCGACTTTTATTTTTTTACTAACGATTTTTATTCTTTGAAGTACATCCAGTCCATTCATTCCTTGCATGCTGAAATCCAAAAATATAAGACTGGGTTTTTCATTACTGGTGCTCAACCTGTTTAAACATTCTTCACCAGAAGTGAAGTGTGATACATCTTTGTAATTGTGCCTTGCCAATAACTTATCAAATACCGTTCTGAAAACTGGGTCATCATCTACAATAAATACACTATTATTTGCCATGTCTATTATTTTGAATGTTTACTTGAAGTTAGATTTTGATACTAAAATTTTAAAAATTACTCGATGAGTGGTGAGTATTTCTAGATGAATGACTACCGCCACAACTTGTTTAAAAAATTGGTGTGATCTTTTTTATTGATCAATTTTTGAATAACCTGGTGGAGGTCATTGTATATATTCTCATTCTTTGTGATGTACATATCCGCACCATTCTTTAATGATTGACTTATTACTTCCGGTGCCGTTTCTGATGAAAGATATAACACTGCCGATCTTTGGGCATGTAGCTTTAAAAGAGGTATATATTCTGCACCTTTAATTGTTTGAGTCTCAAAATTGTGATCAAGAATAATTAGGTCGGTGTGATTAGTTAAGTCAGGCAAAGCGTCCTCAACTGATTGATATGAGGATACTGAATACCCCCAGTCTTTAATTTTTTTACCTAAAAATTTTACATAAAAAGGATCATCATCAATCAAGAATATATTTTTCATATGAGATTTATCTTACCACTGTTTAGGAGATGACATAAATCAATATATATGCCAATGGCAGCATATGACAAATAAACGATAGGGGAGTAAAGAATGTGTCCTGATTTGGGAAACGTAAACTATTTTGAGAAACGCAACAGCCCATTAGCGAGCTCAAATATTTGGCCTGTAAGACTGACTTGTTTGTTCTCATACTTGCATAAAAAATAGCCTCCTCTCTCGCTAAGTTGCATCGCTGATAGTTCTGATTTTTTAAGCCTTTCAGACCAGTAGGGCACAAGCGCTGCATGTGACGATCCCGTGGCCGAATCTTCCAGTTGTATTACTTTAGGTACAATTGTGCGGCTGACGAAGTCAACACTGGAGCCAGGGGCTGTAACAACATAGCCAAAAGGTTTGCTTTTTTTCAAAAGCTCAAAGTTTGGTTTCATTGATTGTACCGTATCCTCATCTTTTACAACAACAAGGTGTTTATTATCATTCTTATAATAAGCTTCTATTGCTACACCCAATCCCTTTGCTATTATAGGATCATAAGCTTCTTTTTCAGAATAAATTGGATCAATGATCAGGGTAAAATTATCTTCAGATTGTTTAGTGCCATGTATAATTCCATGGCCATATTTTAACGCTACTGTTTCCTGATCTAAATATGCAATGGCAGCCATCGAGCCATGACCGCACAACATGATTTCTCCATCTGCAGCATACCAGCGAACATGCCACTTTTTTTCTTCATTTTTCCAAATGAATGTGGTAGCCGGCTGATTCATATCATTTGCAATATTTTGCATGGCGTCTTCACTTATTGGCTCAGGTAATTCAACGACAGCAGATGTATTGCCACGAATGTTGTTTTTCAGATCTGTAAAAACACCTATTATTTTAAACGGTACTTGCATAAAATTTATCATAACCTACTTGTTCAATTTAGAACGTTGGTTGTAGTCCTTGATTTTTGTGTTAAGATTTTTGAAATCTAACTTTCCTTTAGCTTCTGTAAGGTGATCCAAAATCGCTAGTCCCTTATTTATTTGGCTGTCAATATTTTTTACTTTACCAACAATATAGATTAAACTCCTCTGTTTGCCTGGAGTTAATTTGTGGAAATATTCACTGCCTTGATCATCCTGACTTAATAAGGCAAGGAAACTATCAGGCATTGGGATACCATACGCTGAAGTATCCTTTTCGATAAAGATACTTACCATGTCACCTTCATTGATATTTAGTTTTTTTACGTTAGCCTGATTCATTAAAATGAAATAGCCAGATGGGTATGGCATTAAGGCACAATGAAGCTTTACAGTATTGTTGATGGTACAAATTACTCTTCTGTTGTCTTCAACGAATTTTTTAGCTTGTTCTTTTGTGATGTGTAGGTGATAATCCCACACGTTAGAATCAAATCTTGCTAAGGTAGACTGTATAACCACAGGTTTTAAATTTCACTCTTCTGAGTGCGTTCTCCTGTTTCAACATTATAGAGGTAAGTAAAATGATCTTTTGTTTTGCCTTCAGGCATCACTCCTGGAATTTGAAAAATTTCCAAGTGTTTAGCATCATACCATTTAATCTCACCTGGCCCGAAAGTATCTTCTTTTATCACTTCATTCTTTTTAAGATCGTATACGATATACTCGATGGTGTTTTGAGGAAATTTAACAGTGCCCTTGTTATTCTTATAACATAAGACATACTCATCTTCAGGGCTATGTTCAAAAGTGACATTGGCTCCCAGCTTATCTTCCGCTAGCTTTTCATAATCACCAATTTGGGCTACAGAAGTTGTTTTGGACGTGCTACAAGCCGCCATGGCTATAAAAAGGAAGGCAATTATGTGCAATTTCATAACAAGTGATTTTATGTGTTTTTGTAAAGCAAGTACTTACTATTATTTAAGGCAAGTAAACGGCATTTTTTATTTATCAGGGTTTACCCTGATATACTTTTTGTTTTTTATCGGGGTATTCACCTAGATCTGTTTACAAGATTACCTTACAGTAATTTTGATTGTTCATATTAATCTCACAAGAAGAGATTAAAAAGGGTAAAAAATAGAGATAGAGGCAGGTTTTTTGTTTGATATTAAATTCAGGAATACACTGATATTTTGTAGAAACAGGCCTCGTATAATTGTAATATGAACTTAAAACAAAATAGCAATATGAAAGCATTGAAAGCAACTCTTGCCACTTTAATCATGACGGTAATTTTTATCGGTGGACTATCAGCACAATCATTGCCACAGGTAGCCATATTTGATAATGTAGGGTCTCACAATGAAAATGGAAACCTTCATTTAACCTGGACTAACTTAATCTACGATAATGCTGATTATTTTTTAGTTGAGAAATTGGATGAGAATTGGGAGTATGTAGAAGTAGGTAAGCTAAAGGCAAGCCCTCTTGAAGTGATATACTCAATAGAAGATACAAATGCTGTTTTAGGCGAAAATTATTATAGGATCACTGTAATTACAGAATTAGGTGATGTATTGGAGTCAGAGCTTTTAATTGGCGATCACTTTATGGAAGAAGAAACATTCTCACCAATAAATAATAACTCACTGGTTGCTTTCCATTCTTTAAAAAATGTATTGAAAGGGTCTGAGCTATTGGATACTGCAAAATATAACAAGCATCAGATGCAGATGGCAAGAATAAAGTCTACGGCTTCATTTACTGAAACATACACTTCAACAATGGTGGCATCTATAGATTTCTTAGACTAATGAATAAATTATATCACGCACTTCTATACGTCTTTTTGTTTATCAGTGCCATGACATATATTGCTTGTATTGCTATAAAATC
Source organism: Fulvivirga sp. (assembly GCA_965227525.1). GTDB lineage: Bacteria > Bacteroidota > Bacteroidia > Cytophagales > Cyclobacteriaceae > Fulvivirga. The sequence goes on from OZ245762.1 coordinate 2,562,989, forward strand.
AAAAGAATAAAAGTACGGTTTAGGTTGACAGGTTGTAAACTGAATTAAGGCTTCATCAAAAGAGATGGAGCCTTTATTGTTCTGTTAAGTTAGAGATTGTTGCTGTATCCAGCGTGTAGCTTCATTCACATCTGCAAAAACCATATTATTAAAACCACGTTGCTGGCATATGGTTTCCCAATATTTCACCACATCGAAACTCTTCTCGTTTACAACCATGGATAAACTTGCCTGGGCTAAATCGGGAAAATTTGTTTCGAAGTGTCTGACAATATTAAAGGCCTCTATTCGTGAAACATTAAAATCCACTTTACGATAATCTAAAAGAAAGTAAAAGATATTTTTTTGCCTTATTAACTCATAAATTCGGGCTGTACCGTTTACAATATCCATGAGGTTATTTCGCACTCCATGGGTTTTAATATGTACAAACCCCTCTTTTACCTCGTATTCAAAATTCATTGGCCCAAGTTTTTTACATCAGGCTGCAAGTATATGCATACAGTTGTAGACATTACCACTTTGAAGTATTAAATCTTGTCGTCTAATAGCCAAGACTTGGCTTCATCAATGTCATCAAAAACCTTAAAATTAAACCCGCGTTTTTGAGCGATCTCACTCCAGTATTCACTTAATGGTAAGAATTTTTCATTTACACAACATGCCAGTTGAATACCATCAAATTTATCATGCTGTTTTTCATATAACCTAACCAGATTGAGAGCATCGGACTGATTTACTGAATACACCACTTTCCTATGATCAAGTAAGATTTTAGAGGGCTTATACTTGTCAATCTCTTTGACCATTTCGGTATTTTCCAAAGCTACATCATGAAAGTTACTACGTTCTCCTTCTGCCGTAATGATGAGATAATCTTTGACTAATGTATAAGTGGGCTCAATCATAATACTAAGTTAATCATAATTGCTGTTAGGATGGCTGATTCATGATCATCGGTGTTTCGCATTAAATAATTTAATTAATTAGCTTTATTTTCACATAAATAGCTATATTGAGTCATGGAAAATCCAATCATGAAAGAATGGCATGAAAAGAGAAAGGATGAACAAATTAAGCCGGTTGCAATCAAAAAAGGTGCATTACAAAAGTTGCTACTAAATGCTGTGATCTGGTGTATACCCGGTATTATAATATTAATCCCTATTATCTTGTTTACCATGATAATGATGGCAGCCGATGCAATAGGTACTACCGATTGGTTTGATAATTATAAAAAACTTCCCAATGGCTTGCGAGCCAGTCTCGGGCCTTTGTTGATTGTGATTTCAGGAGTTGCAGCGACATTTTTGATAATAAATTCATGGGATTCAATATATATCTGGGGAGCACTGGTGTTGTCAGTCATCGGAGGGTTTTATATCTCTGTTAAAGAACTCCGTATTATCTCTGCTAAAATGTAAGTCTATGTAGTGTGTTTAAAAGGCACATCAACAATTCAAATTTCTAATTTTAGTGTTAATTGCATGCCTATTTAATCATCGGTGTGTATTTGGTCCAGTTTTCAGCAATTATCCAAACTAAAACTGCAGCGAGCACTAACGGTATAGGTAGCCCAAACCCAAGGGTGAAATGGTGCGCAAGTATCCCTGCCATGATGGGTGTGATAATAACGGCCCCTAGAGCTCTGTATTTTGGAATAATTATAAGTACACCACCAATAATCTCGAAAATAGCAAGTATTGGCATGAGCCATGTGATAGTATCCATAGCTATAAACATGTCCATTGCTGCTTCAGGCATATCTTCCGGCACGGGGATGTACTGGAAAAATTTATTAAGCCCTGCATTAATAAACATAAGCCCAAATAATAGGCTGGCGACAAAGAGGATTTTAGCTTTCATAGTATTGTATTTTATACTACAATATATGAAAATATTGCCGTGTTACAACCATTGATTCCATGTGGTCTAACTGCTACTTTTTTGGATCAAATAATTTAAAACCATGCAGGTTTTGCTTTGTGAAAGATTTAGGAAATCGCTCTACTCCAGGAAAGCCTAGCTTAATATCTCTGCCGTCATGAGGGATGTAATTGGTGCCCCATAAATAGTCCCAAATACTAAGGGTAAGACCGAAGTTTACACCAAAGCGCCTTTCTTTAGGCAAATCATGCGCATGATGCCAAATATGCATTTGTGGATTGTTAAAAATGTATTTTAACGGCCCAATGTTGAGTTTAAAATTTGAGTGGTTGAAATGACCAACAGCTAAGGTGAAAATATGTATGATAAAGAAATCACGCAGACCTATCCCAATCAAAGCTAAAGGGATATATTCAAGTGACCGATACACCACATTTTCCATCCAATGATAGCGTAGGTGTGCGGCAAACCCCATTTGCTCTACCGAATGATGTACTTTGTGAAACTCCCATAGAAAAGATGATCGATGCAGTAGGCGGTGTACATTCCATTGTATAAAATCTCTCACGACAAAACCTAGCAATAAATGAGCCCACATAGGCCATGACATCACTTCAAAAGCCACAAGATTAGTAATGCCAATAGAAGCAAGCGCATCGTTGAAAAAATTGACCAACACATCGGATGCAGCATTGTAAATAATTAATGAAAAAAGGAAAAAGTTGAAAAACATGTAGAAGAAGTCAAGCCAAAAGTCTTTACGAAACATGGCTTGCTTTTTTCTCCAGGGAGTAACGATTTCTAATAAGAAAAAAAATGCCGAAACGCCTATGAGCCAGTAAAAGTAGTTATGCCAGGAAGGGTTGGTTATTTCCCCCCAGAGATACGATGCATACCCCTTGTAGCCGTTAACAAATATGTCTATGTATTTTTCCATTCTTATGTATCAATTAACTGTTTCTCGTTCCAACGGAAGTTTATAATAACTCCATTCAGTCCAGGATCCGTCATAGTTTTTTACATTTTTGTAGCCAAGAAGTTGCGTAAGCACAAATGTAGTATGCGCAGACCGAACTCCTGAATGGCAATATACTGCAATAGTTGCCAATGTATCGATCATGCTATAGTTGGTTCTAATGTCTTTGATGTTTTTAAAACGTTGACTTTCCAAGTCTACATTTGAAGCCCAGTCGATATGGATACTTCCGGGTATTCTGCCACTGTCATAGGCACCAGTCTTTTTGTAGTATCCATTGTATTCTGCAAGTGAGCGACTGTCAATAACCACCATGTCGACCTCGTTGTTTCTTATTTTCAATGTTTCAAGATCAACAAATCGTGAGGAAGAAAAATTTTCAGGGAATGAGAAATTTTGATAGGGTCGTTGAGGAATAGTCTGAGTCACTTGATCCACACGTTCCCATGCTTTTATGCCCCCATGTAAGAGGGCAGTTCGATCAAAACCATAATAGTCAAGCGCCCACCATAGCCTTGCTGCATCACAAGAGGATTTATCGTCATATATTACTAGAAAATGGTTATTAGATATGCCCATGTTGCTGAGTAGTGTTTCTATTTGTTTTTTTGAAGTGATCATACCAGAGTAGGGCAGCGTATCTGTTTGTATATCTGTCCGCCAAATATTTACAGCTCCAGGAATATGTCCTTTTTGGTAGTCTTCTGTTTTTCGCATATCTATCACAACCACAGAGTCCTCATTTATTATGTTGGTTAACTCATCAGCTTCAATGATAGGTTTGTGTTTAAAAGCTACATCCGTTTTATCTTCTGAATATTTACAACCTACAGCAAGGACAACAATTAGCACGGTTATAAAAGAAGCATTAATTAAGTTCATACCAATCAATATTAGTTAGTGATGCCCTGCGGCCTTTTTTTTGTGGTGGATAATTGGTGACTAAATAGTCAATTATCTTTTCTTCATTACTCCCTAATTCCCAGAGATTTTGGGTTTCCTGCATCCATTGGATAATTTCTTTCCACCCTGCTTTATCTGCTCGGTTTTGAATGATTATTTTAGCAGAATGACAAGCAGTACAATTTTGAACCACCAACATAAGGGACTCTCCATCTTTGAGACCGGTTTTTATATGAATACCATTTTTTATTAAGTTATCATTCATATCGGTAGTTGCATCTATTTGTTTCTTGTTATCAAAAGCGCTCAAGCTCGGGTCTACTTGAATATAAACTACCGCAACAGCTAATATTAGTGTAAGGCATAGCGTACCGAGGGTAATACGATAGAGTAGTTGAGTTAATTTTACCAGCCCTTTGTCCATCATTACACTTTAACTGCTATGCGATGACAAGCGTTATTTAAGTACCCCTTTGGATTCCAGCCGGGTAACACCATAGGCTGCATATTTCCTTGTTCGTCCGTAGCGCGAGCCCAAACTTCATAGTATCCTTCTTTAGGGAAAGTAACCTTGGCTGACCATTGCTGCCATGCTAGTCTGTTTACAGGATCTTTCACAACGCAAGGCTTCCACGTAGCTCCAAAATCTATTGAGTAGTCTACAGATTTTACACTGAGCTCACCTGCCCATGCATGCCCCCTGATATCGAGTGTTTTCCTATCTAGTAAAGCACCAGATTTAGGGTATGTTATTAAAGACTTAACGGGCATTGATTCAATAATGCACATCTGATCGTCTGATACTTTAGCTCCTGGCTCAACGGTTTTGCAGGGAACACGGTACGACTGACCACCCATTTTGGCTCCATCGTGTATTTGGTCTCGGACCACCAGACGGGTAATCCACTTGCCTGATACTGAAGCCGGCCAGCCACCTGCTACAAGCCTGAGAGGGTAGCCATGGGCTAAAGGTATAGCCTCACCATTCATTTCATAAGCCAACAAAGTTTCATCCTGCAGAGCTTTACACATGGGCATGCCACGAGAAATAGGTTGTTTACTTGGGTTTCCACTCAGGTGCTTATCAGCTCCATAATAGCCAATATAAACTGCATCTGATTTTATGCCCACATCTTCTAACAGATCTCTTAGTCTTACGCCTGTCCAGGCTGCACATGACACTGCGCCTATGCTCCATTGGTTCCCTTTGGCAGGAGGGTTAAACTCACTGCGACCATTACCACCGCACTCCAGCGTGAGCTGATAGGTGTGCTTAGGAAAACGTTTTAAATCAGCCAGCGTGTATGTTTTAGCTTGTCTTGCAGATTCTCCCTCAATCGTAAGTGTCCAATTGTCTATGTCAATATTTTCTGGAATCAGCCCGTTATTACGTACAAACATTTTTGAGGCAGGTGTAACGGCATCATCCAATAAGTGTGCTTGTGCCTCGGCATTCCAGGGACGATCATTGAGCACTACCATATCCTTGTGTTTTTGGAATTTGGAGTAGAAATCATCATCCTGCATTATGACGGGCGTCATTCCTACTGGAATATTTTTCGCAAATACGATTTCTGCTCCAATAATAGTAGAGAGGCTTGCCAGGGCTCCCTTCTTCAGGAAATTTCTTCTATTGGTCATTTGTAAATGAAATAATATCGGAAATTAACCAATTAGAATTGAGAAGCAATGTAACAATTGTTACAATTGCACCTTGCATTTACGCGCTTGTAGCAGTTCCGAGTCTTTATTTCGTAAATAATTCCTTCAGGACTTTGATCAATCAGTAAACTCATTTTCATTCAATGTAATTCGTTAGTTTAACATGAATGCTAATTATCTATAAATACTAATTTAATCGTGTGCTCGGGTGATTACGATGCGATAAGAACGAATTACGCAAGGATTATGAAACAACAAAATCAGGTTAAATTGGATTGAATTACATCGACCTAAAAACTTTTTGGTCAGCGTAGAAAGTACCAAATGGTATCAAAGAGGCAATGAGCGAAAGCGCTGAATCCTTCACTCCCCATTTGTATTTAAAAATAGCTGTTGCACAAAGCAGTAAATAAAGGATGAATAATACACCATGTGCCATGCCGACAACAAAGTTTGGCTCTGGAATATGAAGCAAGTATTTGAGTGGCATGGTGATACCCAACAAGAGGTAGCTAATACCTTCTAAAATAGCTATGAGACGGAGTCGACCTTTAAATGAAGTTACGTTCATAAGTTGGTTGCAATTTTACGAGCTGCAAATATGTGTAAAATTGCTCATTGACTACTTATTGTAGCATTACAAACTATCGTTCCATAACTATTTTTATATAATTATTAGAAAATAATTTTGTATTTTGATCACTTCTTCAATCGATCTGGAACTATGAATCGCTACAAAAACACTCATCTTTGGCTTTTAATACCTTTTTTCATTACGCTTTTTGGGTTTAGCCGTTATTGGCTTGGTTTTACCAAAGCTCCTTTGGAATGGCACTTGCATGGGTTAAGCGCTGTTGGCTGGTATTTGGTGTTACTTGCTCAACCGTGGGTTATTAATAATCTGTCTGTCTCAAGGCATCGAAAGTTAGGCATGATTGGGATTATGATTGCGGGTGCTGTAGTAGCCTCTACACTAAATGTTATTTCAGGTAACCTAGATATTAGTAGTGGCCCACGCGTTGCATTGAAATATTCTACCTCACTGGCAGAACTATTAACTGTAGCTGGGTTTGCGTTTTCCGTTATTGCAGCAATATTCAATGCGAAAAATGTAGATAAACATGCCCAATGGATGATATCAACTGTGTTTTGGGTACTACCACCGGCAACAACTCGTTTGGCCTTTTTGATTGCCATTGGAGTTTATGGTTCACCTCAAAATTTTCCTTTCCATCCATTTATTTTAGGAGCGTTGAACGTACTTATTCTAGTACTCATATTGGTTTATATGATTTTAAGATACTACAGAAAAGATAAGAGATGGTCGGTACCTTACATAATAGTGGCAGTATTTACCATATTAAGAGTCTTAATCATGTTTGGATTGAAAGATGCTCAGTGGGTAAAGGATTTTATTGAAACAATATTTGGCTAAATTTTACAAAAGTTAAACATGCTTTCTGCTTAGGCGTTACACCTGTACATTCAAAGAATAGAAACTATGGAATTCAAAAACATCAAAGCATACATAACAGGAGGAAGTAAAGGCATAGGATATGGCATTGCACAAGCCTTATTAGAAAAGGGAGCAAAAGTGGGGATTACCTCCCGTTCATTAGAGGCAGCACAGAAAGCTGCAGATGAGCTTAAGTCAAAGACAAACAATGAACATATACTTGCCTTCGAAGCGGATGTAAAAGATAGGGCTGCCCAACAAAAAGCTATTGATAAAATGACTCAGCAATGGGGTGGGGTAGATGTAGTGATTGCCAATGCAGGAGTGGGTCATTTTGGCTCAATTGAAGACCTTACGGATGAGCAATGGAATCAAACCATTGATACAAATTTAACAGGCGTGTTTAATACCATTAAATCAAGTATGACAGCGCTGAAGGAGTCTAAAGGATTCTTCATTACTATTTCTAGTCTGGCCGGAACTAACTTCTTTGCTGGTGGTGCCGCTTATAATGCCAGTAAGTTTGGTCTTACCGGCTTTACCCAGGCAGTAATGCTAGATTTAAGAAAGTATGGTATACGTACCAGCACAATTATGCCTGGTTCGGTGGCTACCTATTTTAATGATCACCAACCTTCAGAGGCTGATGCCTGGAAAATACAGATTGAAGACATAGGGGAGATGGTTGTAAATTTGATAAGCCTCAACCCAAGGACGCTGCCAAGCAAAATTGAAGTAAGGCCTAGTACACCTCCGAGCAAGTAGACAAATTAGAAGATGTCAGATCAAGTAATCTGACATCTTCTATTTCTTCCAAAACTCGTCTGACCTGTTTTCTTCAAATTTTTCTGCTGAGTGTGCCTCTTCAATAACAGTAAGTTGTTTTGCAGTGGCGATCTCTTGAATTTTATTAAATAGCACTCTTTCCTCAAAGCGAATGTGCTGTTCCAATTTCTCTTCGAGTCTGGTTAAAGTTTCAGATAAGTCTTCTGTTGCATTGAAAAGTTGGTGTAATTCACGATGGTCGAGCAGCGCTCGGTTAGTGAGTTGTGCATCTTCCGTCAGGATTGGGAAGATAAACTTTTCTTCAAATTCAAAATGCTTGATTAAATGTGTTTTGTAAAACCAATCGCAGTATGTTTTAATACGTTCGGGACTTATTCCCAGGCTAAATCCAGTGCGGATTTTCCAGCAGAGCAATAGACCAAAATGATGCTCACGGCTAATTGGCTGAAGGCTGATATGACGTTTAATAGGCCTGTGTACCATTTACCTGGGCCTTTCCCAAACAAGTCCTTCTGTAGAGGCTGACTCATCAACAATTCCGGCAGCCTTTAAAGTAAACAATACACTGTTGAGCATTTTATTACTGACCCAGCTGTTGGTAGTCCACTCGGTAGAGTGAAACCAATACTCCGCATCTTGAAAGGGTATGTCAAATGCTTTGCTGACTAATTTAGGCGCTTTTTCGTTCTCCATAAATGCGTCACAGGCTTCATGAATAATGCGTAGCATTTTATCCAAAACTTCTGGCTGGTTTTGAATGAGTTCATTTCGAGCTGCGATCATAAAGCATGGCCAGGGAGATAAAAATTCACCAATTCTTCTTAGGTAGCCCTTTTGTACAAAGGGCTTGGTAGTATATTTTTCCCAATAAAAAATATTGGTTTCTCTTTCACCCAATGATTTTAATGCCCCATCAATATTTTGTACCGTAATAAATTGATCGCTAGCAATTTTTTCGCCCTTCATTAGAGCATCTACAGTTGGCATGAGATGCGAACCTGAGCCATAACGACTGATGGCAATTTTCTGACCAAAAACCTGATCATGAGATTGGATATCGCTATCAGTAGCTGTATGAATACCCCAGGTAAGTGGAGATTGTACATAGCCACTGATGATTTTGGAAGGGTTACCATTGATGATATCGGTGATTATTCCTTCTGTCAAGAGTACACATGCATCGCACTCGCCAGTGCGTAACGCTTGAGTCATGGCTCCTGTGCCTCCCGGGTAGTCTACCCAATGTAGATCTATGCCGGCATCAGCAAAAGCTCCCGATTGTATACCCAGCTGAATGGGTAAGTTAAAATGCTCGGGTACACCCCCGATTTTTATTGATGTGTTGATGATTGAAATTATTTAAATGTAAAACTGTGCAAACTTAACAGAGTTTCCTTTTAATGGCGCGTTAAGGTATCACAAAAGGGTGATTTTAATTATAAAGTATATCGAAAGGATTAAAATTATAGTAAGGTATAAATTTCTTTTAAATCTATATAGCTTCTCCACTTTACTACTTTCTAGCTTTTTAGATTGTCTGTATTTGCTTATTTCATGATCAGAGAATTTAGGGTAACTGAGCATATCTCTTATCCATTCAATAAATTTTATCATTATTGTTCTTTTGGCTTGAACCAAAAGAACGAAAAGTTCAAGAACCATCAAAGCTTCAGCCCTTCAAGCTCACACACCCTCGCTGATGGTTCGGGCCAGCGCACTACAATGGTAAAGTTCATAGCAACTCTTTAAATTTAAGCATGAGTTTTTGGAACTGGTTGTTTAAAATTGATCGTCAAAGTAAGCATTGGAATAAATTTGGATGTCTTCAAACCGTAGTTTTAATGATATTATTGTTTTCTGTATTAGCAGTTTTTAAAATTATACTCGCGTTCTAACTACTAATTACTACTACTAACTACTAACTACTAACTACTCATTGCACATTGCTCATCGAAGTAGTAGTTTTGTCATATGAATTTAGACTCCAGCGCAACCACCAATAAGTTACTACTCATCCTGGTTATTCCAGTCGTATTTTACAGTCTTCAGCTCTTGTCTTTTATATTTATCCCGTTGATTTTTGCCATCTTTATAGCACTACTTTTTACGCCTCTTATGCGTTGGATGAAGAAGCGTAAAGTGCCTCAGCTCGTGGCACTATCAAGTGTTATTTTGATCCTGATTGTGGTAGGCTTTGCAGCTGTTAAGCTTTTGCAAGTATCAGGCAGGCAGATTGAACAAGGTAAAGCGGAATTATTCTTAAAGCTGGATGATAAGGTTGAGCAGGTGATTAACCCACTAGCTGAAATTCTGGATTTTGAAATAGTGGAAGAAGAAAATGGGGCAATAGAGACACTTTTGAAAAGTAATAAGCTTGAGGAATTTGTCTATAACAATTTTTCTATCACGTTAACCTTTTTGCAAAATACACTGGTAAATATTCTAATGACCCTATTCTTTCTGGTATTGCTGCTAGCCGGCTCTCTCAACTTTAAAGAGATCTTACAAAGCACTTTATTTGGGGGTAGCACACGGTCGGTAAAGACATTTATGAAGGTGGAACGCAGTATATCTAAATTTCTTAAGGTGAAATTTGTCGTGAGTTTGCTTACAGGAATTGCTTTCGGCATCATTGCCTGGTCATTAGGTATCAGTTTTCCTTTATTTTGGGGTATTATGGCCTTTGTGATAAATTTTATTCAAATGATTGGCTCCGTGATAGCTACGGTATTGGTAATGATTTTTGCCTTTATCGAACTTGATAGCAGCGGAACCCTTTTGCTGGCCGCCATTTTATTTACTGGTGCTCAAGTGGTGTTTGGTGCAGTAATGGAGCCTATTCTGATGGGTAAGTCATTTTCAATTAACATCATTGTAGTGCTTGTAATGCTTATGTTCTGGGGCTTTTTGTGGGGAGTACCCGGGCTTATTCTCGCCATACCAATCACTGTGTTGTGCAAAACCATACTCCACGAATTTCCTGGTGGGCAAAAGTTTGCCAATCTCATGTCGTAAAGCTAAATCATCAAATGATTGTGGTGGATTATTGAGGATTTGGCTTTGTTGATCTCGTCTACTCTGGTAAATAATCACCCATCAAACTCCAATCCATACTATTGCCCCAACCCTGACCATGATCGCTGATGTTAACTTTAGCATGTTTTTCGCTGACCTTATGTTTTCCATACTGAAGCAAGTATAAAATCGTTCCAGGCCTGAGGTGCATGCTTGCCCATGAGAGAGGGGTATCACCATGAGCATCTTTAGCCTCCTTATTGGCACCATTTTCAATCAGAAATGCAATCGTTTTTTCATCTGCATAAGCTGCGGCCCTGTGAATTGGCGTTTCCCCTTTTGTTCGTACATCACGCATAAAACCACCCGTTTCTAAACCTGGTTTCGTTGCCGCGTTTACATCAGCGCCTTTTTCTACCAAAAGTTTAACAGTATAGTAATAATAAGGTCTGCCAGCTTTTGCCAAAGCGTTGTGAAGTGGAGTTTCATCAGTCACATCGACCTTTGCATTCGGGTCAGCGCCCTGTTTTATAAGAAAATCGCACACCTTCCAATGACCGAAGAAGGCTGCGTTGCCAAGTTCATCATTCAGGCTGATGCTTTCCAGAGATCCTCCAGAATCGAGCACCGCCCTAAGGGCAGTGGTATCATTATAATAAACCAACCATTGCAGCGGTTTAACTCTCCCCTTATTTAACAAGTCTTGCCAATTGGGTTGTTTCATCAGGTAGAATATGTAATCAGTGCGGCCTCTGCTTATGTTCGATAAAATAGTGTCATTATCCATATTTCAATAGTGTTGAAGCTAATTTCTATTTTCCAATTTAGACAGTGCGGTAGTCAGTTTAGTCTTTAATCGTTCCTCCCTGTTTGAAAAGTCCCAGGTAATGAGCGACCAATTTTTATAATTATCTCTCAGTGCTTCTGAGGGGCCCAGGTTTAGCATGTTTCTGTAGGTTTCATGTACGATGATGTTACCAAGTTCTTCGTATTGTGCCTGGTCTTCATAAACTTCCGATAGTTCCAAGCTCAATTCATATGAAAACTCGTCAATAATTCCAGTCTGTTTGGAGGTTTCCCAGGCCGTTGAGAATAAATAGGCCGGTTGAAACAGACCTTTTTCAAGGTAGATTTCTGGTGGCGGCATTGCATTTATATCTTGAAAATATTGTAGAGTATCTCTTATCGCCTTGTGATGCGATTTTGCCCTATCTAGCCCGGCTATATTCTTTTGCAATTCTGATCTTATTGCTTCCAAAGCCACATTGGCTTTTGTTGCTTGCTGATTTTCAAATCGCCTTTCATTAAGCACTAATGCAAACAATACACTTAGCATAAGTAGCACACCTTCTGCCAACAATGCTAAAATCCATGGAGGTTTAGATTTTAATAGTTTTTTAAATTTTTGCCATGATTTCTTAATAGAGGGACTCTTTTTTTTAGCAATCATTTTATCATTTTTAAATACAACCAGGATTACTTGATCTATGATATGCCTGTGAGGCACTACTAAAATTACATTTTAAAATACTTTAGAAAAAGTGTAATGAATTGAACGATGTTATAACTTACTTATCATATACACTCATTTTATGGAGATATGTATTGCAAACAATCGAGATACTCGGGAAATAATTGCCCTCGTGAAAGAAGGCCTGCAAGAATTTGGTTTTAAATATGAACCGCAAACTTCTGAAGCAGACCTGTTAGATATTGAGCAGACTTATAGTAAAAATGGAGGGTGTTTTCTTGTAATTAAAGAAAAGGGTGAAGTGGTTGCCACGGGAGCATTGAGGAAAGAATCTGATGATATATTTAAGATTAGAAAAATGTACGTCAGCAAATCACATAGAAATCGAGGGTTAGGAAAGCGTATATTTTTGGCATTACAGCAAGAGGCAATACTAAGACATGCCAAGCATATTACACTCGAGACTTCTAAACTTATGACTGCGGCCATTTCGCTCTATAGAAGCAACGGATTTGTAATAGCAGAAGGGAAGGCAGAGTCACCTCGATGTGATATATTAATGATTAAGGAGTTGCAGTGACCATCAAATTTGACTAAGAAAGAATTTTGGATAGAAAACAATTAGAAAAACATTTTACCGAAAAGGTAAAGCAGTCACAAGGGATTGTACATAAGGTCTGTCGAATGTATGGTCAGGATGAAGAGCATCGCAAAGATCTCTTACAGGAGATTATGGTGCAATTATGGAGGTCTTTTCCAACCTTTAGAGGCGACAGCCAATTCTCTAGTTGGATGTATCGTGTGGCTTTAAATGTAGCCCTGCAAGATTATAGGAAGAAGAAAAAACGCAAACTGTTGTTCTTCGAGTCCTACGATTTTAAGGACTTGGAGGATGTAGCCTACGATGGCACAACGGACGAGCAATTAAAAAGACTTCATCAGGCGATAGGCCATCTTAACAAGTTGGATAAGGCGATAGTCATGCTTCACTTAGAAGGAGAAAGTAACGAGACGATTGGAGAAATAGTGGGCATCACGGCCAATTATGTTCGTGTAAAAATGAATCGCATAAAGGAAAAAATTTCAAAGAGAGTAAGTAAATAAGCGTATGGAATTAGTAGAATTGAAATCCGTATGGCAGTTGGTAAATGCCGATATCAAAGAGAAAGATTTTGTGGATGATAAAATCTTAATTGATACGATACATCAAAAATCAGAAACTGAGCTAGGGAAGATTAGAATAGCATTAAAGATCAAATTGATCGTTGGTAGCCTTGTAGGTATTTTGGGTCTAGCACTTTTATTGGGCTTGTTCATAGCGCCTCAAAAATTTAATACGCTTGACTCAATATTTAGTGAATATGAAACTATGGTATTCTATAGTACGCTTATAATTTCACTCAGTGCTATGCTATGGTTCAACTACCAATCTTATAAAAAAGTAGCAGCTTCTGAAACTCAGGCCTTAACATTAAAAGAATCCTTGGATATGGTCATTCAGGCTATGAAAAAATCCATACGTTTCAATATTTATTCTGATGCACTTATGTCGCCTATAGTGCTTACATGGCTTGTCTATGCCTATGTTTATCATGACAGAAATTTTGAATTCGACTTGTTGGGCATTATCATTTTAATATTACCAATTCTCGTTGGGTATCTGGCTTACTTTGTCCAACGCTATACTCAAAAGCTAAGGTTTGGCAAATATGTAGACAAACTGGAGTCATATCTTTATGAACTGCAGAAAGAAAAACAGATCTTAAACTCTAAATGAGACTCTTCTACGCGTAAATAGTGCTCCCAGCACGCAAATGTGCATGCATGCCCTGACAATTGCTCTTTATAGTATCACAAAGCTCAAGTAGCCTTGGGAATCTTTGGTTATTGACTTCTGTGTTCAATAGCCTTATTTTTTCATTTTTTGGCTTGACCCAAAAAACGAAACAAAAAAAGTCAAGGCTGTGATAAAATGAACTAAAATTTGCTCTAAACTCCTAAAATTCAAAAACTCCCGGGGTCAAACAGTTTGAATTTTTACGGAGTTTCTCTCAAATTTCTTAACGTAATTTTATCCAGGCCCTCTACCTGAAAACTGTGATTATTTTCTAAAAAAACTACTAAGCTTTCATTGATTCCACCAAAGATCAATGTTGCTGCAAAAATAATTCTTAAAAAGTGTAATGGAGACTGTCACACTGTAACCAACTAAGTAGAAAAGAATTTATAAATAAAGTTTTTGAAGCATGAAAAATTCAATTTTACGAAAAATAGTGTTGGTCACAGGTGTCGGTATTATGCTGGGAGCCTTTGTTTTAGTGCCTGATGAGTACCCATGGTACTACGAGCTTATCGTTTACAACATTGGCATGTTTATGTGGTTATTCTCTTCTCAAAAGAGAATGAGAAAGATCAAGAAATCAATATTTTCATTAAGAACCGAATGAGATGAAGGCCTTAAGAATTTGTGAAACTGCCTCTAATGTATTCATTCTGCTCGGATGCCTCATGATTTTTCCGCCTAACGATAGTATTCTTCACGATGTATTTCAGCTATGTTTTGTAGCTGGGATGATACTTTTTGCTATCACTTATAGATTGAGAAAAAATGCGAAAGAAGGTGAGTGCTAAGAAATATATCCCTTGGTATAAGTCAACCCTCTTTTGCTAAAAGCTGTATAACGTAAGCTCATTAGAACCATAATTGGCAACATACATGGTATCATTTTGAATGAAAACATCCGTAGGTTTATTGAACTGCTCAGATAGAATAGTTATGAGATTTCCCTCAAAATCATAAATCAGGAGACGATTGCCATAGTAATCTGTAACATAAATTTGGTCATTATATACATCTACTCCCGTAGCCACTTTGATATCTTCCTGCCAGCCAATAACCTTGAGAAAATTGCCGTTGAGGTCAAAAACCTGGACTCTGTTGTTATAAGCATCAGCAACGACAACATTGTCTTTGTATAGCTTCACATCAGTAGGGTAGTTGAGCATGCCATCGGCATGGCCTTTACTTCCAATTACGAGATTTTTATCATTGTTTGCTAAGACTATACGATGATTGTAAAAGTCTGCGATGGCCATTACGTCTTCCTGGACTGAAATGCCAGAAGGGGCATCAAGCGAGTCTTTAATAGTCACTTTCTCAAGTGTATTTTTAGTATAAACAGAAATGGAATCAACGGCAAAGTTTGGTATTAATAATCCTTTATTGTTGATCTCAATGTGCATAGGCCGTTCCAAATCATTAAGCGTATGCAGAGTCTTTCCTTGTCTGTCAATGGCAACTACCCGATGGTTGTCCGGGTCAGATACCCATAAAGTATCACCTGATTTAGCGATACTTAAAGGCCTAATGGATTCATCAAGCTGAATTTGCTCTATAAACTGCCATTCAGCTGACTTCTCCTTTTCTTTTTGGCCTGATTCACAAGAGATTGCTGCTATCAAAACCAGAATTGGCAGTACTCTATTCATCATTGCTGATCTCGGTTATTTTTCTTGCTGTAAAGCCTGCATCATCTACTTTCTGTCTGATAATAGCTTTGGTAACGGTTTTTCCAGGTGCGAGTGTCAATTGTGCAAAGGCATTTTCAACATCAATCTCAATGATTTTCACACCATCCATTTTCTTTAGTTTCTTTTCGAGACCGTAGGCACAAAAAGGGCAGGAGAGCCCATCGACTTCCACCTTTATAATTCCCTTAAGTGTTTCATTATCTTCTGTTTGTGCATTGGCACTGATAGATACAAAGCCTATCAGAAATGCTACTATCAATAGATTTTTCATATTTTAAAAGATTAATATTCTTGTTCCTATTCTGAGTATAAAATTTGTTTGCTGGCCCTCGGGAGCTGCCTCATCAAGAGGCAATTGAATACCCGACTCAAAGAGCACCTTTCTACCGGCTATATACTGAACACCCGGGGAGATGAATAAGTTGTTGCCAATATCATCGAAAACATAATTGCCATTCATCTCTAAAAAAAGATTTACCTGCTTGGGAGGGTATTTTTGCGGGAGTAGCGGATAGCCAAAAGCCACGTTATAGATGAAGTTATCAGGTAACGTATTGCCAGAGATATTGTATCCTAATTCTGTGTAAATACCATATTTTGTAGTGATATGCCCGCTTACAATACTTATGGTGGTTTGCCATTCATCTGCACCAAGTGGTGGTGCTTCAGAAACATCTCCAGTAGGTAAAGTCTCTGTAAGCTTAATCAGGCTTCGGGTAGTCTTACCTTTACCATCATTTTGATAGATCTGGTATTTGGTAAATATTTTCATGTCACCGAGACCCGATCGTGTGTCCAGGTTATCAGGTGATTTCGATACAAAAGGGGCTATTACACCCACCTGCCATTTATTATTAATGTTGTACGGAAAAGCCACAGGATGCACGTAGGCATTGGCGTTTTCTTTAGAAACAATATTGCCAAAGGTACGAATACCGCGCCCCTCAAGCCCGAGCATAATTGGCGTATCGGTAAATATCGGTGGCCCTTGTGCGCTCACGTCTATTCCAATAGAAAGCAAAAACAAAAATATGATACAGATTTTCTTCATTGTGTTTGACTTAAAGTAAACATCACAATAACCAATATTGCAACGACCCAGGTAAATGTCTTTGAATGCACAAATGATGATTTGGTACCTTTACAAGTGGAGCAGCTGGTTTTAGCAGGTTTATAGACATGATAAAAACTAACGCCCACCATCAAAAAAGACAGTCCCCAGAGGTAGGGACGTAACGGGTGCACCCATGCGAGATAGCTGCCACCAGCTCCCAATGCAGCCACTGCAGCACTCCAGCAGCAGAATTTTGGGGCAATCACCGTGAGAAATGAAGCACCCAAAGCAACCGCTTTTTCTAAACTATGCAACATATGCCATTAGTTTAATAGTTGTCCAATTCCTGCCTCGATAAGGCTATCTCGCGTAATCTGCTGATTCTGACAGCATTCCAAGAGTTTACCATCAACCGCAATTGCCGGAACTCTTTTGATTTGATATTCCGAAAGCTTATCAATACAGGTTTTTTCATCACACTGCTTTACCAGGTCATAGATTGTGATTTCACATTGGTCACAAGCTAAATCTTCCACCAGTTTTACTACCGGGTCACATACCGGGCAGTTTGCTGTAAATACTTCTACTTGACGTTTCATTTTTACCTCCTTTTAATTATTCAATTAATTTACAATTGGTTCAAATAAGAACAATTCAAAGGTAGGGTCTGGGAGGGGGTGGTCTCCAAGAAGATTTCTTGAAAATCTAATTTAACCTCAGTTCGACATAATTTATGTGATTTTTTGCCTTGCAATGGTCATTTAACCTCCTCCTGGAGGAGATTAAGAGGAGGGTAGTAAAACTATAATATTTCAAGGCAAAGGGAGCATTGCTTAAAAACGTAATAGAAACTTTTGGTCTTAAAACCTTCCCCCAACCCCTTCCAAAAGGGGATATAAGGAGTTTCTATTCAGTTTTAAGTCGAACTCAGGTTAATTTATCTTTTGATGCTATAATGTCTATAGTGGGTAGTATCATAATGACTAAAAAGAAAAACTCAATTATTCACTACTTTTAGCACTGTTTGGATCTATTCGTTGTTTAAGCTCACTGATCTCTTTCATCATAGTGGTTAGTGTATCTAGCTCCAGATTGGGAAATTGTTGTCTGATAAACTCAATACGTTCTTCATTGCCGCAATTTCCCGGGCAGGCTTCAACGGTTTCAGAAATCTTGATGGCCAGGGTTTTTCGGTAGGTTTCGTCAAGTAATAAAAAGTGAGCTTTGTCAAGACCATTTTTTGCAGCCTTGAATTGAGTAAGGATTTTTTCAGGGTCCTTATCTTCATCCAACATCCTGATCAGGCCATCTATTTGCCCTTTTATGCTCTGCAGACGTGTTTTTATATCTTTTGTGAGATCTTTGGGTATCATAATAATAATGTTAGCATTATATCAAATGTACGTTGAGTTAGGGTGTGTTTGTCAAGTATTCAGTTGTATTTTTTAACAACATTTACTTTTGCCACCTTCTTGAATAGGGGGGCATGCATTGGTGCCATAGCTACAATAAACGCAACAGTCGTTGTTTATCGGCTTCAGTACTTCATGACAATTTTCACATTCATAAAAATACTGGCATGCATCGGTCGGCATCGTTTCTTCTTTTTGATGCCCACATTTTGGACAAGTAATAGTAGATTTTAAGATGATTTCTTTTTCCATGATTATTTTTCTTCAGGTTTCTTGACGACTTTGTAGCCAGTTTTATTGATGGCTTCTACAATTTGATTTTTACCCACTTTTGACGGATCGTATTTTATGAGCGCATGGGCATTTTTATAAGAAACTTTTACACTATCAATTCCTTCTAACTTACCAACCGCATTGATCACGTGCGCTTCACAACCTGAGCAAGTCATTCCTTTAACAGAAAGTTCTATCGTGTTGAAAGTGGCTTGCTGAAATAGCGTATTTTCTAGTTTGATCTGTGAATTCTGATCTGCTGTGAATTCTGATTTATTTTGATCAGGATAAAAGATGTGAGAATAGCTTGGGAAGGTGAGCATCAAAGTAGCAAAGACCGTTACAATCCCAAGAAATTTCTTTGACTGCCAAAAGGTTGGTTTTTCATCATTCACTTCACAGGCACAATCGATTTCTTCTTGGGTTTTTGGTTTGAGTTTTTGATACCAGGCAAAACCTAATACTAAAATAGTGAGGCCTGTCAAATAAGGCCTAAAAGGCTCCATCCATGAGAATGTAGCTGCAATGCCTCCAACCCCTGCCAACAATGAAAATACAGGGGTAATACAGCACAATGAAGCTGTAAATGCTGCCAAAAGTCCGGCTCCGGCACTTTTTGATGAAATATTTGAAGTACTCATAATACTGGTGTTTTATGATTCTGCTTTATAAGTTTATCTAATACAGGTTTTAGAAGATCGATATTCTCATCTACCAATGAGTAAAAAACAGTCTGGCCAACTTTCTTATCCTTGATTAGGCTACCATCCCTGAGTTTCCTAAGGTGCTGTGAAATTCCTCCAACCGAAATGTTCAAAATATCACTTAAATCACAAGGACACATTTCACCTTCTTTATGCAAAAGGAAAAGAATCTTTAATCGGGCAGGATTACCTGATAGATTAAAAATTTTTGTTGTGAGTTCGAGCTCTTTATCTAATCTTGTAAGTGTTTCCTTGCAATCCTTAATCTGAACAGGGTCAGCAAGCACTCTGATACATTTACTCATATTTTAATATTTTAGTAATTACTAAAACGTTAAGGTAAAAAAATAGTTTGAGTATTTTAGTAAATGCTTAAATAAGTTATTAAGAGGTTTCTTTTAAATTGTAGTATTCATTCGCTCAATTTATAACTTGAGTTCATCAAGATTCCAGCATTTATACAAAGGGCCCAGGAATATTAATTAGGTAAGCTGTGTTTGGTTTTAGACGTTACTAATTATTGTTTCGGGATTTTACTTTTAAAGCAATTGAATGCCAAATTAAACCGATACCGAGTACTGCAAGACCACCAACCCAAAAGGTTGGTTCAACCCAAAAAGCAAGAAACAGGCAACCAAATAACCCCAGAGCAGGAATCCATCGGGGATATAGTCTCAATTGGGCAGGCATCACAAAGGCAGACAAATTGGTAATTGCATAATAGATCAATACGGTGAATGCGCTAAACGACCAGGTGAAAACAACATCTCCGCTTAATACCAACAATCCTATTATTCCACCAGTTATCCAAACGGCAGCAGCCGGGCTTTGTGTCTTGGTATTAACTTTGGCGAGTTTAGCGGGTACATCTTTTCTGCGCGCCATACTTAGAATTACGCGCGACAGACCCAATAGTAGATTAAGCAATACCCCGAGCATAGCTGTGATAGCTGCAATAGTAATTACAGTGCCAATGACAGGTATAGAAAGTGCCTGGGCAACCATCATAAGTGGTGCTGCTTCGCCATTAACAGTCAGGCCAAATGCTTTGGCTCCCATCACATGTATGGCAGTGAGCGAAACGATAAGATAGAGAAACACAATGACTACCATTGCCAAAATAATGGCTTTTGGTATTGTGGTGCGTGGCTCAGAAACCTCTTCTCCTAATGTTGCTATTCGGCCATAACCGGTGTATGCCACAAACATAAGAGCCGACCCATAGAGAATTGACTTGATAGAAGTGTCTTGTACAGAATCAATTATGGGTTGTACCGGAAATCCCTTTACGAAGAAGCTAACAATGACAAGGGCTGCAAGACCCAAAAGCGTTACTGATACAATGATCATATTCGCCTGGTTACTCCGCCTGATACCACCTGAAACCAGGAATGTCATGATAATTAGTAGTAGCAGGCTTGCGCCTACAATGACCATCTTATCCGCATTTACATCTAGAGCATAAAAAAGATAGCCTACACAGCCAAGTGCAGCAGTTGCAGCCGAAGCTGACTTCGCAATTAAGAACATCCATCCGGCAGCAAATCCGAAATAAGAATTAAGGAAACGGTTGCCATACTCATAGGTGCCACCACTTACCGGGTGAGCGGCTGCCAACTGGGCACTGCTTAAACCATTGAAAGTGGCGAGTACGGCAGCGACAACAACCGCAATGATAATTCCGTCACCTGCTATCTGTGTAGCAATAGCAATACTCACAAAAATACCTGTTCCAACAATTGATCCCAGCCCCATTAAGATGGCGCCTGGTGTTTTTAATTCTCGCTTTAGTTCGTTATGCATTTTTAAATTCTATTTTGATGTTTTCAAATCGACCAACTGTACATCAAATGGATAATGAACACCAAGGCAAACTCTACTAACACTGATAAAATGTTGACCATTGATAATTTAGTCCATTTCTAAAGCTGTAAACTTATACAACTCAAAGCTGATAACATGGTCTATTTGAAAAATGTGTGGTATTTTAGATAGAGCCGTTTCTAAAGCCTACTGGCGTGAGTTCAACGTGGCGTTTGAAGTATTTTGTAAAGTGAGAATTGTCCTTGAAATCAAGTCTGTGTGCAATTTCACCTATTGTAAAGTCTGTGTAGATCAAAAGCCTTTTTGCTTCATTGATAATATGCTCTGAAAGTATTTCAGCAGAAGATTGTCCTGCTTCTTTCCTACAAAGTGCATTTAGGTTTTGTGGGGTTGTGTCCAGCAACCTTGCATAGTGGTTTACACTGTTTGTGAGTTCATGTTCTAAGCTCAAAAGGTCAACGAATCTTTGAAATAGTGTATTTGCGGATTCAAGAAGTTTTGCTAAAAGTGCTTTTAATAACCCGTCTATCAGCGGTTGATTTGTTTCCTTTGCTTGATATTCGTTTAGTAAAAAATTGTAAATGTCAATAGCTGTATTGTCTTTAGGGAAAAGGCAGGTTTGAGCGCTCAGTTTTGAAATGAGACGTTTGATGTCTTTATCTAAACAGTTGTCGATAAAGGTTTTTTTAATGATAAGCACAAAACCTTTGGGTTCTGTTTTGATGTCCCAAAAATGAACTTGCTCTTTTCGTATAGTGAATATTACTGGCGTAGATATTTCATATGCTTTGGTGTCTATAGTGTGTGAGCCTTCTCCTTTAATCAGATAGATGATTTCGAAATAATTATTGTGTTTGTGTGGGGAAGTTTTTCTTATATGCTGTCTGAACGGAGCAATTTTCAAGCCTTCAGTCTGCCTGGTTTTATCTTTTATTTCCAGCTCTACTTTCATTTGTTGAAATCTATCCACAGCTTGAACTTAACAAATTCTGGGTAACTGCTCACCGGTCAGCATATTCACGACTCTTTTACCACCAATCGCACTGGTCAGCACCACCTGACCTTTGTGCTCTTCAACTATTTCACCAATGCAGCACGCGTTGCTGCCATTTACATCATTTCTGAGCTGTTCTACAAAATCATGAGCAATGCCCGCATCGACAATGGCTATAAAAATGCCTTCATTAGCCACGTAAAGGGGGTCAAGGCCCAACAATTCGCAGGCTGAATAGACTTGCTTCTCGATCGGTATGTCTTTTTGAAAGACATTTATACCCAACTTACTTTGTCTGGCAATTTCGTTGAGTACGGTGCCTACACCGCCACGTGTGGGATCTCTCATCAGGTGGATTTTAGACCCAAACTGGTCCAGTAAGCTTTTTACGGTATGATTGAGATGCGCTGTATCACTTTCAATGGTAGTTTCAAACTCAAGCCCTTCGCGTACCGACATAATGGCCATGCCATGTGTGGCGAGGTTACCGCTAACAATGATTTTATCACCGGCCTTTACATTTTTCACAGAAATATTAGCTTCAGGGTGCAACGTGCCTATACCTGTTGTATTGATAAAGATTTGATCCCCTTTACCTCGTTCAACTACTTTGGTATCACCGGTTACTACTCGTACACCAGCCTGTGCTGAAGCTACTTTTATTGCTACCAGCACCTCCCATAACGTCTCCATTGGCAAACCTTCCTCTAGTATGAGGCTTAGAGAGATGTATTGTGGAATCGCCCCGCACATTGCCAGGTCGTTTACCGTGCCGTTTACAGCAAGTTCTCCAATATTGCCCCCTGGAAACATGATGGGCGATATCACAAAACTGTCGGTGGTAAAAGCTGCTTTCCCATTGAGTTCCAGGACTGCGCCATCATGGTGGGTGTCCAATATCTCGTTACTTAACAAGTCAAATACGCCAGATTCAAGGAGCTTGTGGGTAAGCATGCCACCACTACCATGCCCCATAGTGATGTACTCAAAGTCAAGTTTAGGCATTGGACAATTCAGTTGCATTTGGAGTTTTTTATTGGACATGGCCTAATTAAATATTTTAGGAAAGTTCTTTCTCCAGGTTCTGAGCGTTAGAATAATGGTAATAAGCCGCACAGGCACCCTCAGATGAAACCATTGGAGCCCCCAGTGGATTTTCCGGTGTGCAGGTTTTACCAAACTGGCTGCACTCGTGTGGCTTTTTCTGGCCTTTCAATACCAGTCCGGCAATACAATCTTCACATTCTACTGCCTGTGGAATATTGACGTCAAACTTCTTTTTAGCATCGTAATCGGCAAATTTCTCACGTACTTCATAGCCGCTTTGTGGTATCGTACCAATCCCGCGCCACTCCCGGTCGACTATTTCAAATACTTCATTAATGACTTTTACTGACTCTGGATTTCCCTTATCTTTTACTACACGGGCGTATTGGTTCTCTAGTCGGGCCTCGCCTGCTTCAAGCTGCTTTACCGTCATGAGAATGCCCTGAAGCAGGTCGACTGGTTCAAATCCGGTTACTACCATTGGGATATTATACTTTTCTACTAAAGGGTAATATTCATCGAGTCCCATGATTGTGCAGACATGCCCGGCAGCTAGAAATCCCTGAATGATGTTGTTTTCATCATTAATTACTGCTTCCATGGCCGGAGGCACCAACACATGCGAGGCTAAGATCGAATAGTTTTGAAGACCTTGTTTGGCAGCTACACTTATCGAAAGCGCATTGGCAGGGGCAGTTGTTTCGAAGCCAACAGCGAAAAATACAATCTCTTTATCCGGTTTTTGCTCAGCTAGTTTTACTGCCTCTAAGGGCGAGTACACAATCCTGACATCAGCGCCTTCAGCTTTGGCTTCGAGCAGGCTTTTGGCAGAGCCCGGCACCCGCATCATATCACCAAAAGAGCATATAATAACATCAGGATTTGCCGCCAAATGTACAGCTTTATCGATCAGATTGAGAGGGGTTACACAAACCGGGCATCCGGGGCCATGTACCATGTTAATTTCTTCGGGTAGCAGACTCAACAGACCGTTTTTTACCAGACTGTGGGTTTGTCCGCCACAAACCTCCATGATATTCCATGGGTTTTTTGTTATTTTCCTAATCTCACTGAGGTGCTTTTCAACAAGCTCCGGATCTCTAAACTCACTGATGTATTTCATATTTGGAACCTTTAAAGTTGTTCTCAACAGTTGCTGAGAGTTGGTACATCACGAGTTGACCAAACGAGATGTTTTCATCATTGGGAGGTAACTCTCTATGAAAATATAACGAATAATCGGGACTTAACCGATCAATAATAAGGTCAACAAGTAAAGCATTTTGAAAAACTCCACCGCTAAATGCTAAATGTGGGGTGTTGGACTCTACAGCTACATGCCTGATCATATCAACTAGTGTGATATGAAATTTAGCCGCAATATGTCCATTGTCGAGGCCATTTTTGTGGTCTTCAACAACTTCTGATAATAGTTGTTTTGGGGAAAGATGGTTACCATCTGTAAATGCATAACCGGACTTAACGTTATGCTTGCTCAGGTAAACAGCTGCCTTTTGCTCGAGTAACATGGCCGCTTCTCCTTCAAAAGAAATATTGTTTGCAATACCTGTTATTGAGGCTACGGCATCAAACAAACGGCCCATACTTGAGGTGCTCATTTGGGTATTTTGGGCACTTTTATTATATAGCCTCCATTCCGTTTTAGAAAACTTAGACTGTAAGGTAGATTGTACATTTTCGTAGTCATGAAGTAAAGCGAGCGCACTTAACCTGGGTTGTTTGGCCATCTTATCACCCATTAATTGTGGGTAGTAGTCCAAATGATTTACACGTGTGATGGCACTTCTTTCATATGTAAAGAACTCTCCACCCCAGATGCGACCATCATCACCCAGACCAGTGCCATCCCAGATTACTCCCAGTACTTTATTGTCCGAGTTAAGGAGATTTTTTTCTGCCAAAACTGCTGCAAAATGAGCCTTGTGATGCTGAAATTGACGAACAGGTACATTTAATTGTTCTGCCATTTCAACTCCATACCGATGGGTAAAGTAGCCTGGATGCTTGTCTATCAGGATGGCAGAAGGTGTTAATTCGTAAAGTGACAGTAAATGCATGAGCGTATGCTTAAAGCTTTGCTGCGTGTGGTAGCTTGCTGTATCACCAAGAAATTGGCTTGTTATCGTATTTTGATGGTTATTGAACGAAAAGCTGCTTTTCAATGAGGCTCCAAATGCCACAAGTCCGTGCGGTGACTCAGCTAATTGTACATTGTTGGCGGGGGCATATCCGCGAGATCTGCGTAGAATTATACGTTGATTATGTTTTTCTGAAAAGCGAATGACGGAGTCATCCTGAGGCACTATAATTTCACGGTTGTTGCAGACGATCATGTCTGCAAATGCTCCAAGTTCTTTAATTGCCTGCTGGTTTTCATAAACAATAGGAGAGCCGCTCAAATTGCCACTTGTGGCCACCACCGGTTTGTTGAAAGTTGATAATATTAACTCAAAGAGCGGGGCATAAGGAAGCATTACACCCAAGGTATTCATATTTGGAGCAATATGTTGAACGGCAACGCGCGGTTGTTTTTGTCTCAATAACACAATAGGAGCCGCAGAGCTTTGGAGTGCATTTGCTTCGAAATCCGTGAGATAAACCTCATTTCTCAATGCAGGTAGTGATGGATACATCACTGCAAAGGGCTTAGTTGGTCGCTGTTTTCTCTCTCGCAGTCTGCTAATTGCCTCTGCATTCGTAGCATCACATAACAGCAAAAATCCTCCAATGCCCTTTACAGCAACAACAGCGCCTTCTTCCAGGTTGCTTACTATGGTTTGAAGCGGCTCGTGTGTTATGAAGTTTACAGAATCCCTGTTGTACAAAGTCAACGATATACCACAATCATGACACGAATTTGTTTGAGAGTGGTGTCTTCGTTTACCAGGAAGTTCATACTCTCCAGAACATGCCTTACACATTGTGAAATCAGCCATGGAGGTGTTTTCTCTATCAAATGGCAGATCAGATGTGATCGAGTAGCGGGGGCCACAGATGGTACAGGTGATGAATGGGTAATTGTGCCTTCTATTGGTTGGTTCATGAAGCTCTTGCCTGCAAGCATCACATAGGGCAAAGTCGGGTGTAATTGATAGGGTAGGGTTACTTTCTTTATTGCTTTTTACAATTCTGAATCCATCAAACTGGGAGGAGTCAATTTCATGAATTGATGTATGTTTAATATTTGCCTCTTTTGGGGCATGATCAATAATCAATTGTAAGAATTGCTCTGCCTCTGACTTGTTGACGTTGCATGCTATTTGAACTCCATCCGATCCGTTCCTCACTACTCCATGTATTCCGTGCTGAGTAGCTAGTTTATAAACTAAAGGTCTAAAGCCCACTCCTTGCACACGACCTTCAAGGCATATTTTGAAAGTTAGCCTGCGGGTCTTTTGGTCGTTGAGTTCACGTCCTGGCAAGTTATTTAGTTAGAGGCTATGTATGAAGGTCTTTCGAAAAATGCTTTGGGTAACTCCGACTCGAAATCAAAGTTAGAGAAGGTATATTGTTCAAGAATTTGCCCATTGCTCCAATAGCGTGTCCATTTATGACTGATTTGGAGACCGGCTACTTCTCTGTAGTCTGACCAGTATAGTTCTTCTGGTTTATTTACGCCATCATCGTTATAATGATGATACTCCATTTTATGGATGAGATTAGTTTCAGGATTGGTGTGAAACACCCATTTATCACGACCCACTTCTGGGTTATAGCTTATATTTACTACCTGAAACTCGGCATTGTCCATATTACTTTTCCCACCGTTTTCTGGGATCACACCATTGTCCATGAGCTTAAAAGGCATTGAAAAGCGAAAAAAGGCCATGCTCATGTTACAATCCGGTGAGCACCATTTGGAGTCACACATCAATCCGAGTTCTTTTGCAGTTTCGACCGGGTCAACGGGACTTTGTTCCTGGCTTGCCCAAAATCCTCCTCCGTCCTTGGCAATGGTCACATTCTCAAACTGAGGTGCATCGATGTCAAGCATGTATTTTAGACTGTTGTTTTCATCTTTACCAAAGTAGAAAGTCTCCGTTCGTTCACTGATGAGCTCACCTGTGTTGGAAAAAAGTTGATGAGTACGTGTAAACTGGCCACGCTCAAGGCTTTGCCATGTTTCCAGACCACCCGAGGCATCTACCATCTGTGCCACCAACTGCTGACCATCTGGCGCTTTCACAAATTTTTGCCACGCAAAGAAAGCCGAGACTCCAACAGCTGCAATTACTGCCACAGCTTTAAGAATCTGTATTCTTTTGATAGTAATAGGGGAAGCCAGGTCACGCACTTCCATCAGAAACTTGAAAGGGTAGCGCCCTTTAATTTCTGTCTTTTTTTCGGTGTGTTTTATTTGCTTTTCCATATTTCTCATACGGGTTTAAGAATCGGGTGAGATTTTACTTAATATATGAAATTTTCAGGTATTTTCTCATGTTTGTTAATGCTTTCATTCAGTATTTTTAGCAAGGTTTTGCAGGCTGGATCGATGGCATTTTGTACTTCCTGGCTCATGCCCATATCAAAATCATCAACAAGTTTTGCCTCACAACCCAAAATGTAAACCCGATTTGGCAGTACATTTAGCGCTTTAGCCAGCATTAGCGCCCTAACCGGACTTGTGTAGTGCATGTCTGCTAAAAAATTGAGCCGTTCTTCTTTTGGCATCTGCATTATATCTTCAGTTTCTGCCTCTCGTAAGTGAAGCCGGCCCGGAGAGCCGCCCCACTGCACTGCATCTAGAATGATGAGTACATCGTAGCCGTTATGAAGCTCCTGAACTAAGTGAATACCTCCAATTCCCACTTCCTGTACGGTTGCATCTTCTGGTAACTTTTCTTTGTTCAGTCTTTTAGCAACAGCTAAACCAAAAGCATCATCCTGGCGTAAGTCGTTGCCTACGCCTGCTATGAGGACTTTTTTGTTGGATTTAGCTTTCAATCTGTTGTTGTTTTAAATAACTGGTGTATCCAGAGCCATTTACGCTCATTGGTTTACATAATATTCAGATCATCTGATGATTGAAAATTCTTATCGAGTGCAGGATCAATTCCATCAAAAGGTTCCAGGTCGTACACAGCCAGAAGGTGTCTTATGGCATAATCTTTTTTCATCTCAGCACAGTCTTCTTTATTATGATTTTTCATATAATTCCAAAGCCTTGAAAGACCCTCTCTGTGAATCACATCAAAATGTTGCATTAACTGTGTAAACTGGGCTTTATACTGTTCATCTTCAATATCATCCAGCTTCTCCATTAAGCCCCCAAGAGAATTAAGCATCTCCTCACATTGTGAATCAGTGAAATGTACCTTTTCCATAACTCAGTTTTTTTGTTCAAATAATGTGCTGTCCAGCTCCACATTCAATTGAATGTTTTCATTGGTATAAATGGTCCTAACAAATTGTAACATCCGTGTGCTGTCGGTCCTGTAACCTTTTCTTTGTTTATTGATTTTTAACCCATCAAGCGTTGTAAAATCTGCGTAAGCCGTATAGCTAAACCCATCACCATAATCGAGAAAATTGGCTGCTGGTTCATAACTATTCTTATCGAAATAATACCACCAGGTATGATAAACCGCTGAACTACCTACCTCTTCTTTATAGGTAGTTTTTACAGAATGAACCACCTGTCCACCAGAGAGCGTGTCAATTCCCTCATAGGTGAGAACTGTGCCTGGGTCGGTGAGTTTAAATGGCATACACATGACATAATGAGAGCCAAACGAGCTGTTCCATGCAGAATTTTGAGAGGCCTGATCGGTAAGTTCTTCTCCGTTTTTGTACTTCCAGGCTTGCTTTCCGTTATTGATTATTACAAAATGGTTGTCATCTTCATGCCAGCTAATGTTGGCCTTAAAAGTAGGTTGCATTTGATATTGATGGAGCTGCCTGATTTCCCTTTCGAGGCTGCTGGTTGAGTCATAATACTGGATAATCTTTTCGTAAGATAGGGTGTTAACCGCCTGCCATGCATCCCAGCCTCCGGCCTGCTCGATAGAGCGCGCTACTACATTACCGGCTTCATTGCCTGGTAAAGTCTCCATTGGAGAGGTGATATCATCTTCCTGTGAAGAGCTACCTGCATCAGTCTGATTTTCTGCTGGTTGTTGTGAGCAACCTAAAATAAAAACCAGGCTAAGGACGTACGTTGAGCTTTTAATCATAGTTCTATTGAGGTCTTATGCGACACAATTAATGACTGCCACAGTCATGCACACAATTGTCGAGCTTGGTACCATCGGGGCCATAACAATACTCACAGTCAGGGCCACATTCGCCATGGCCAGCCTTTTGCATGCCATCAAATGCTTCAGCGAAATATCGGCCACCTTCTTTTATACCCATTTCGGTAAGTACATAATGTTCTTGTTGCTTCTTAAGAAAACCATCTATTACCAATTGATTTAAATGGCGCTCAATGGTACTCATTTTTGTGTTCAGAAAACTTTGAAGCTGGTTGGTGTTGACCTGTTTATCCAGTCCTTCACCATGCAGCCAATACATGACCTGAAGGATTTCGTCCTTCCAGTACAGGTAGTTCGTTTCATTATTGTGAGGACTGCTCATATCTCAGACTGGCAATTGGTCTCCATATAAATTTACGATTTTAAAACCACTTTTCAATCCATGGGCGCTCACCTCTTTAATGGCCTCAAGGTACTCCATTACACGCTCTCCAACCTCTGTAGTTAGGGTTGGTCCGGCCTTTTCAGGGCCTGGCTCAATATCAAATAGAATAACTTCCCCGGGCCATATCTTAAAATGCTCACCGATGACGAGGAGGTTTTCCGGTGAAATAACACCCGTTACTGCATCACCAATGCGAGCCTGTATCTCCTGATCAGAAGGGGTTTTTCCACACCACTTAAAGAGGGTAAAGTCTCCAATTTTCCTTCCTTCACGCTGGATGGCTGTAACCAAAACAAGTCTGTCAAAAGGTGTATCCAGATCCTGAAACCATTGTACAATAGCAATTGGCCCCCAATTCATTTCTTCGAGACTTACATGTCTGAACCAGTCCTGTTCCTGTATTTTGTCAAAAAGGATTGGCCCAACCGAGTGGTTTGAAAGGTTGTGATAACCTATTGTACCGATTAGGATTCGCTTATTCCACTCCACAGGCACAAGTAGTTACCTCACGAGTGACCACATGCTTGCTATCATTGGCCATAATGTGGGTAGTGCAAGGCATACAAGGATCAAAACTTCTGATTGCTCTGAGAATATCAATGCCCTTATAATCTTCTGGTCGGGAGAAATTTTCCAGCAGCGGTGTATTTAGCACGGCCTCTTCATACGGGCCGAGCGCTCCCCATGGTGTTTTGGGCATGGCATTAAGTGTAGATGGTGTTACAATCTGGTAGTTGCCTATCACCCCATTTTCTATGATGAGATGATGTGTAAGGAAACCCCTGCCTGCACCCCAGGCACCAAAACCAATTTGTGTACCTTTTTTGGGTAGTTCATAAGGTGTGCTTACCTCAGTTTCTCCTTGTCGCAACATTTGCTGAGCAAGTAGCCAATTTTCAAATGCTACTAGAGCTGAATAAGGTATGCAGTAAGCTCGCGCACGATTACGCTCAAATGTGTTCCATTTTTCAGGGATTTTCCACTCCATGGTTGTTTCCGGAAGGTCGTGCCCCGGCATGTTCATGATCATGCTATGGCCGGTGGCTTTGAGGAATTTGCTTTCTGGTAATTTCTGTGCTTTAGCTGTGAGGTATAGCCTCGCATAGGCTCCGGCTTCCATCGGTATGCGGTCCCAGGTAGGAGAGGTGTCCCAACTGTAGCGCTCTTTCCAGTTTTGTTTTCCTGGTTTGGGTATGGTGGTTTTATTCCATGGGTGATTAGGACTTAACGGTGCACCCAGTGGATCTGTTGCATAAGCTTGTGTATTCCATTTCTCATAGTATGAATGTTCCACAAACTCCTCAAGTCCAACATTTAGTTGTTGTAAGCTTGTGGTAGCGACTTCACCCTTGACCAACACGCCAGGAGTAGCCCAGCGGGCTTCGCCCCATTTTTCACAGTTTTCATAAGTTGCGTCATAAGCATCCGGACGATCCCAAACACCGGTATCGGCCATGGTAGCATCACGTAAACCAGAATTTGCATATTCCGGGTTGGCCTCAAGAAAGAAATCAAACACATCGTCCCATATGCCGGCAACTTTCTGACCATAGTCAAAAAACTTGATAAGCCTGTGGTATACTTCGTTGATTACGCTCAAATCTACCGTTACCGAAAGTCCTCCGGGAACAACACTTTGCGGGTGTGGGTATTTACCCCCGATGAGCACGTAAGCTTCTCGTGCTACACGAGTCATGCTAAGCGCCTCAAGATAAAGTTTCCCTTTCAATGGATTCAGGTCTTTCATGATGTCAAGGATAGATTTATATCCATGCACACTTTCATGCTTAGCTGCAGTATTGGCTGCTTTGTCGATAAGCTCCGGGTTTGTATCTCTAACAAGCTCTTCAGAATAGTCTGGGCCTGCCAATAAGAACAAGTGAAGTGGATGATCGTACAAATATTCGATAGCCAGCAAAATATTGCGCATCACAATACCTAAGGGAGGTGGCTTGATGCCGAGTGCCATTTCAATTGCCAGCGCACTGGTAGTAGCATGAACACCCCCACATACGCCACAGGCCCGGCTACTAATATAGGCAGCATCACGAGGATCGCGACCTTTTAAAATAACTTCGTAACCTCTAAACAATGTTGCCATAGAGTTGGTAGAGAGTACTTTTTTGTCTTTTAGGTCAACTACGCTGTGAAAGGCCAGAGCTCCCGCTACTCGTGTAACCGGATCGTAATCGATGTTTTTGATATAGCCGTTTTTAGCCATTAGGTCACGTAGCTTTTCCTGCTCTTTGTCAAGCTCTACTACCTTGTACTCAAACGGATCGTTGACTCCTTCCTTAAGAAAGGCCTTTCCGTCTTTATCAAAATCTATGGGGAGGTTTTTAAAGCACATATTGTCAGTTTAGGTTATATCAATTTAAGAACTTTTGCGATTTTTACTAAATGCCCATCTACCGATGAGAGGCCATCGGGCAACTTCACCAAGGCACCATTGATGGTATTAAGCTTCTCGGCCAGCGGCTTAGTGTCGTCAGCGATTTTTTGCAGCCCACCGGCAAGTGCCTTCAGGTGGTTGCCTGCTCGTGTAAGTGCAACTATGGTCAAAACTAAATACAGCACAAGTACAACTACTACAAGAGCGACAATTACCAGGGTGATCTGAGTTAGGAGTTCATTCATAGCTATACATTTTGTTTGGCTCTTGAGGATAGTGCCCCTTCAAGTGTTTCTGCATTCTTGTCTATCTTACCGGCAGTTTCTAAGATGTCGGAAGCAACTGAAATGGTATCATCCAGTGCTTTTATATGTTCTGTATTTCCTGCGATACCGATGCCAGCCTCTTTCATTTCTTTGAAATAGCGCTCAATGCTTCGTGCGGCTACATATACTTTATGCAGATAGCGAACGATAAATGGTAGTACCAAAACGGTCACCACGAGCAACACAACCCATAAAATCTGTACAACGGTCATATTATTTGTATTTTTCTTGTTTCAGTGCCGCTTCAATCGCGTCTTCCAACGTCTGATTTACTTGTGCCAGTCCATCCCGCGTATCTGAAAGGCCCCCATTCAATTTTGTCACTTCTGTTGGTAAATGCCCGGTTTCGGTTTCAATGGCCCTGAGACCTAGCCGAAGTTTAGCTAAATAACTATCGCCTGTTCCTCCTATACTTTTTAGCAACTTGAGAATCGCACTCAGATAGGTCAGCAGCACGATGACGAGTGCTACTACGGCCAATATTGTTATAAGCATGAGTAATATCTGCATAGTTTTATTTGTTTAAGAAAGCACGCACTGAGGGCATCCGGGGCACCCTTTTATGTGTGTTTCTACTGTTTTAGCTCCTTCGAGTATATTTACAGCCGTCTTTAGAATTTCACCCGCGGCCTTATTGGTTGTTCCTAAAAATAAAGGAATATGTATTGTATTATTGGCTACAAGCTTTCCCTCGGTCCAGATGGTGCCGGCAGCCGCGTCTATTTTTTTGGCAGTATTTTTTATGAGATTGAGCAAAATGGCTACCACAATAATCACCACAGCTCCAACAACCAATGTTACGCCCCATACAAATACTATTGCCTCATTTGAATACTCCATATCAATTCTTCTTTTGGTCCAGGTCGTGTAGGGCTTTAGCCACTACCGAAAGATGATCGTCAATACTTTTAGCCTCATTAAGCACGTTGCCAGCCACTGCGTTGGTGTTTTCAAGTTGCCAGATGCTTTTTGTGTTTTCTTTTATCTCCTTAACAATTCCCAGTGCCGCTCCAGCGAGTTTGAGTATGCGGGCTGCGGCAGCGTTAACCAGAAGTAACAGCCCGGCTGCAGCCAACACTATGACACCTCCAATTGCGAGCCATAGGTGCCAGGTGCTATATAAAGTTGCGTCATCCATTATTTATGTACTTTTAGTTTTTTGGTTCCTTTGCCAGGCTTAGGTGAGTCGGAGAATTGAAGTTTCTCATAAAAGAAATGTGTGACTTTGTCTATGATATTTGGTTTATCGACATGGCCCCAACCTGATGGAACATGATTGTCTTTTCTCCACTTATTGGTTTTGTTTTGATATGACTGTGTAAGTTTTCTGAGGTTTCTGATAAGCATACCTGTTGTTCTGCTCATGTTGGATGATATGGCTGTGCCTGGTGGTGCTTTATAGAAAGGAGCAAACGCGTCCGGAAACCCGGGCATGGTACAGCCAATACAAGGGGCACCCACATTCATACAACCACCAACATGATTTACTGCCCCGCGTTTGTTTATATTACATTGTACAACCGGTCCCCAGCACCCAACCTCCACGAGACACTCTTTGTCACCATGCTTTTCGGCAAATACCCCTTCTTCATAAAAACCTGCTCTTGTGCAGCCTCGGTGAACAGTTTCATCAAATAACCATGCAGGTCGGCCCAGTTCGTCAAATTCCGGTAAGGGGCCGATACCATGTAAATATTCTAAAACAGTAACAATCGTTTCGGTAATATTATCACCCTGGGGTGCGCATCCGGGTATGTTTACTACTGGTAGTCCGAGGGCACTTCTATAATCTTCTCCGAGTAGATCCATTACGCCTGAGGCATTGGTTGGTCCGTTTTGAGCGGCTGGTACGCCTCCCCAGGTTGCACAGGTGCCTACAGCTATTACAGCTGCTGCTCCATTGGCCATCCGTTGCAGCCAATCTGCGGTGGCAACCGGTTGTGGATCTCCATTTTCATCATCTTCAACACCTAGTCCTGACCAGTACCCGCCAGTTAGCTTTGCCATGGTTTCGTCTGGGGCTGAACCTTCAAAAAGTACTACGTACGGGGCGCCTAATTCGCCCTTTGCCGCTTTTCTAAATGGTTCCATAAACTTTTCTCCGGCATTTACAGCGAGCACGGGATGGTGTAAGACAATTTTTGGAAGACCGGGAAGGTTGCCATTTAGTAAATTTTCGGCTGAGGGGGAAGTAGCACCGACAGTTGCAATTGAGCAGCCATCACAGCTTCCTCCAGCCA
Organism: Fulvivirga sp.; assembly: GCA_965227525.1. Taxonomy (GTDB): domain Bacteria; phylum Bacteroidota; class Bacteroidia; order Cytophagales; family Cyclobacteriaceae; genus Fulvivirga. The sequence goes on from OZ245762.1 coordinate 2,597,602, forward strand.
ACCAAAAGGCGTGAATTTCTTCTATGGTTTTAGGTAATAAGGAATCGGTGGCATTGAGACTAGACATAAAATATGCTGGTTTCTTATAAGATAGTCATTTGATGACCTTCAAGGCAACTACCCGTATTCAGAAAATTAGAAAATGATTTCTAAAACTGTCTTGCGGATTATTGTAAGCATTATTTGAACGTAATTGACTATATTACCTATATGAGTGGCATTGAAACCAGGAATCGGATTGTGGCCTCGGCATTAGTATTATTTAATGAAAAGGGCCTGCAAAATGTGAGGCTCCAAGAAATCGCTGATGATGTGGGTATCAGCGTGGGTAATCTTGCCTACCATTTTGCCGGAAAGGAGGAGATTCTGAAAAAGGTAGCACAGCTGATTGTTGAAGAACTCGATCACATTTTTGTGAAGTGGAACAAGTTTCCCGGACTCATTGATTTTGATAACCAACTTTCGCGGCTCTACTACCTGATTGAGCGTCACTCTTTCTATTTTTTAGATGTTTTGGACATACAGCGTAGCTACCCGCGAGTACATGAAGAGCAGAAGGCATTAATAAACAGCTTTATAGAGCAACTTTACCTCTGGCTGTGCAATCAACTTAGCAATGACATGCTAAAAGATATCGAAAGCACTAAATACCGGAAGCTGGCTGAGATAATCTGGCTACTCAGTTCTTTTTGGGTAGTACAAAAAAAAGTGCTTGATGCAGAGAACTCTGAGCGAGGTTTTAAAGAGGCCGTTTGGATGCAAATAGAACCATTTCTGTCAGACAAAGGGCGATCGGAATTTGATGCTTTGATCTACCCGGGGTTGTTAACTTGAATTTTAACAGTTAAATTGATAAGAAACTAACTCCTATGTGTTTAGCTATTCCAGGTAAAGTAGAGTTGATTCCAAAAACGTATGAGGGCATGCGAATGGGAACTGTGAGCTTTGGCGGCATCAAGAAATCCATCAACCTGGACCTTGTGCCAGAGGCAGTCGAAGGCGATTATGTATTGGTACATGTAGGTGTTGCCATAAGTACCGTCAGTGAGGAAGAAGCTAAAAACACCATGAACTTTTTAGAAAGCATGGGCGAACTCGATGAATTGGAACTCGATAAACACCTTAAATCTAAGAGAAAATGAAGATTGCAATAGCTGGTAAGGGTGGTGTTGGTAAAACAACCATAAGTGGGACATTATGTAGAATTTTGGCTGCGAACGGCAAAAAGGTATTGGCTATTGATGGTGATCCTAATCCAAATTTATCAACGGTATTGGGTATTAAGTCAGATGAAAAACCTGCAAAACCACTGAGTACTGATATACTGGAAAGGGTAGAAGATGCAAACGGCCAGTATCAAATTATTGTTAAGTCACCTTTAGAAGAAATACTTTCTGATTATGGTCAAAATGGTGCTGACGGACTAAAGCTACTGATGGTAGGTAAACCTGAACTCGCTGGCAGTGGCTGCATGTGTGGCTCACATACTACGGTACGCGAACTCATCCATACGGCTTTGGCCCATGATAATGAACATGTTGTAATATTAGATATGGAGGCCTCTATGGAACATATGAAGCGGGGTACGGCCAAGTATGTCGATGTAATGTACACCATTATTGAACCCTACTTTAGATCAATGGAGGCAGCCTTACGGTTTAGTAAAATGGCCAAAGAACTTGGCATTAAGGAAGTTTATGCTATTGCCAACAAAGTGAGAAACGATCAGGAGGAGCAGGCGATTAGAGACTATTGTGATAAGCACGATCTTGATCTCAAGTATATCGTGCCCTATGATGAAATTGTTAAAGAAGCAGACCTCAATGGCAACTCACTCTTTGAGTATGCGGTTGAAAGCAAAGTGGTAAAGACTGTGTCAGAGATTACCGCAGAATTATACTAATTACTAATGGTGAGCTTTGTTTTGCTAGCAAGCTTACCGTCTGTCAAAATGTTAACTAAAAATTTTCATTCAGATAAATAGGTAATTAATTTCAAGAGTAAACCTAATAATCCTTTACTCATGAAATATTTCAAGTCATTTCTCATACTTCTTATCACTTGCGGCTTTATACTGCAATCCGAGGCACAACGAAGAAATCAGTCAAATACAACTCAGCTTCCAGATTCAGTTTTTTCTGGTCTGAAACTAAGAAACATAGGTCCGGCATTTATGTCGGGACGTATCGGAGATGTAGCCATACACCCAAATAATGAAAATACGTGGTACGTGGCAGTAGGCTCTGGTGGAGTTTGGAAAACTGTAAATGCGGGCACCACATGGACTCCCATTTTTGACGATGAAGGGTCTTATTCCATTGGTTGTGTTACGGTTGATCCTCGCAATCCACATGTCGTATGGGTGGGCACCGGAGAAAACGTGGGAGGTCGCCATATAGGCTATGGAGATGGCATATATAAAAGTGAGGATGGAGGTGAAAGCTGGACCAATATGGGTCTCAAAGCCTCTGAGCATATTTCGGAAATAATTATACATCCAGACAACTCAAATGTAATATTTGTCGCTTCACAGGGTCCACTGTGGACTAAAGGTGGTGAAAGAGGTTTTTATAAGTCTACAGATGGAGGCAAAAGTTGGAAGAGAACACTGGGAAATAATGAATGGACGGGTGTAACAGACATTGCTATGGATCCAAGAAATCCTGACCTGATCTATGCCGCGACCTGGGACAGACACAGAACAGTAGCCGCTTATATGGGTGGAGGGCCAGGCACAGGCATACATCGCAGTAGCGATGGTGGCGAAACCTGGATCGAAATGACTTCAGGTTTACCAAAAAGCGATATGGGCAAAATAGGTCTTGCAATATCTCCAATGAAACCAGATGTGGTGTATGCCGCCATTGAACTCGATAGAAGGTCAGGAGGGGTTTATAAATCAACAGATCGAGGGGCTACCTGGGAGAAACAATCTGACGCGGTAGCGGGTGCCACGGGTCCTCATTACTACCAGGAGCTATATGCCTCGCCTCATTATTATGACATGTTGTATCTGGTCGATGCGCACATGCAATACTCTACAGATGGGGGTAAAACGTTTAAAAGACTTAATAATGAACACAAGCATGGTGATAATCACGCGATAGCGTTCAAGCCAAGTGACCCTGATTATTTGTTGGTAGGAACAGATGGCGGCCTTTACGAAAGCTTTGACTTAGGAGACCATTGGAGGTTCATGCCTAACCTGCCCATCACACAGTTTTATAAGTTGGCTGTTGATGATGCTGAGCCTTTCTACAATATATATGGTGGTACTCAGGACAATAGTACAGAAGGCGGCCCTTCTCGTACCGACAATGTACATGGTATTCAAAACTCAGATTGGCGCGTGGTGCTCAACTGGGATGGTCACCAACCAGCTACAGAGCCCGGCAACCCCAATATTTTATATGGAGAAAGACAGGAAGGCAATTTGTCAAGAATCGATATGATCACCGGAGAAGTGATCGACATTCAGCCACAACCTGGTAAAGATGAGCCGCATGAGCGTTTCAATTGGGATGCGCCTATTTTGGTGAGTCCACACTCACCAACAACCTTATTTTTTGCTTCATATCGGGTTTGGAAATCTGAGAATCGTGGTGACAGCTGGACAGCTATTTCGGGAGACCTCACGAGAAACCAAAACCGGATAGAACTGCCTATCATGGGTAGAAAGCAGAGTTATGACAATGCCTGGGACTTCCTGGCCATGTCTAATTACAATACGATAACATCTCTGGCCCAATCGCCTCAAAATGAGTCTGTAATTTACGCAGGTACAGATGATGGTCTCATTCAGGTAACTGAAAATGGAGGTGAGAGCTGGAGAAGAATTGAAGTTGGCTCTATCTCAGGAGTGCCTTCAACGGCCTTTGTCAATGATATAAAAGCCGATATGTTTGATGAAAACACAGTATATGTGGCACTCGACAACCACAAGTATGGCGACTTCAAGCCTTACCTGGTAAAAAGTACGGACAAAGGCCGCAGCTGGACTTCCATCAGAGGCGATTTGCCCGACAGAACACTGGTTTGGCGCGTGGTGCAGGATCATGTGAAAAAAGAATTGATGTTTGCCGCCACCGAGTTTGGCATGTACTTCACGTTAGACGGAGGTAGTCAGTGGATTAAACTGGCCGGAAGTCCTACGATTTCATTCCGAGACCTTGCCATTCAAAAGAGAGAAAACGACCTGGTGGGGGCCTCATTTGGAAGGGGATTTTTCGTTTTGGATGATTATTCCCCACTCAGAGAAATAGATGCCGAAGCACTGAACAAAGATGGAGCACTTTTCTCCACTAGAAAAGCATGGTGGTACATTCCTCGTTCGCATCTAAGTTTTGATGAAGAAAAAGGCTCACAGGGTGCTTCGCATTATGTAGCACCAAACCCGGATTTTGGGGCGGTGTTTACTTATTATTTGAAGGAAGACTTACAGTCATCAACCGACAAACGTCAGGAAAATGAAAAAGCACTTAATAAATCTAAAAGGGATGTGCCGTTTCCTGGATATGATGCATTAAATGATGAAAAACATGAGTTAGGGCCTAAAATCTGGTTGGTAGTTAAAGACAGTGATGGCAATGTAATAAGAAGGGTAGAAGGTAAGACCAAAGCCGGTATACATCGTACTGCCTGGGACCTGAGGTACCCTGCGCCAGAGCTTGTGAGCGATGAGACTAATGCAGAGGCTGCAGGGTTTTTGGCTGCTCCTGGAACGTATACTGTTACTCTAGTTAAGGTGGAAAAAGGTGAAACAACTGTGCTAGCTGAGCCAAAACCGTTTGAGGTAGTGCCATTAAGAGAGGGCGCGCTAAAAGGAGCACCACATAGTGAAGTGTCAGCGTTTTTGAGACAATATGAAAGTGCAGTAGCTGCCAACTCTGAATTAATGGAAGAGTTGGAAGAGTTGAACAAAACCAATAAGGCAATAGGCATCGCTTTAAAAAGATCCCAGGCAGAACCAGGTAATTTAGACAAAAGATACTTTGAGATCAATAATAAAGTTAAGGCGCTAAATACGGCAATCAACGGTAACTCCGCTAAGCTAGAAATTGGAGAAAAAACAAAGCCGACTTTATCAGAACGACTTTTTGCGGTATATAGAGGAATCAGCAACTCCACCTATGGCCCTACGGAGACGCATAATAAAGTAATACAAATTATTGAAGAAGAGCTAAAACAAACGAGCGAGCAATTAGAGACTATTGACAATGAGATGGACAAACTCATTGAAGATATGCGAGCTGCTGGGGCGCCTCCGGTGGAGTAGGAAGGTAGGAGATTAAGTTATGGAAAGGCCTTGATGTGATTTGAGGCCTTTTTTTTATTTCAGATGATTCTTCTGGTACTTGTATCTTAAGGGAGATTGTTATACTAATACTTTAAACTAATAGGGTTTTCATTAAACTCCATATCATACATTGGAATTTGTTCATAATTATTATTTACCAATTCAAAGACTGTCTGTTTTACGTCTCTCTCTGTTTTCACCCCAAAATAAACAACCCTGATTTCAGATGCTCTGTAATGATAATACATCGGCTTGTTTCTCCAAATACGCCATTCCCTTTCATATGACCAATGTTCAGATTTGACTGAGATATCCTGAAATATCTCATCTGTTCTCCGATAATTTTCAATCTGATTCTCGGCATATGGTTCAATATTAATTTGGGGTAATGAATCAAAATATCTTACTTTTTGCAGATGATGATCAATCTTTTCTATTTCGATCCTTGAGGGAATGGTATTGCACCATTAAATCTCTGGCAGCTTTTCTTATAATAGCTGCATTTTCCATTTTTAAATCATAGAGACCGGCTGCCTCAGCACCTGAAACTTTTACCGTAAGCATAGCTGCGTCCTCATACATTTGTGATTTTGTATGCTGAAGCATTTTGTTGTCATCAGGTATGAGCTTACAGATTTGATCCACCACTTCAAGTATTTCTTTGCCTTTTTTGAAAAGAGCTAGATTTTTTGGGTCGATATGTCCGTAATCACCTTCCAGAATATTTGAATTTATATAATATGAACTTAATGAATAGTATCCTTTTTAATTATTAGTATCTCATCTAGTTCGAGCTTTTACAACGCGTTCGTAGTAGCATCTCAATACTCAATACTCAAACCTCACATCCAAAATCACTTCCCGATACAAAACTTTGAAAAAATATTCGCCAGCAAGTCATCAGTAGTGATCTCACCGGTGATCTCACCTAAATAGTGCAACGACTGACGGATGTCCATGGCTAGAAAATCGCCTGTGATGTTATTACCAAGGCCATTGAGTACGTCTTGTAGCGAATTTCTGGTTTTGAGTAGGTTGTCGTAGTGGCGGATGTTGGTTACAATGGTGTCACCGGTTTTGAAGTTGTCGAGATTTACGACCTCCAAAATACGGTCTTTGAGTGCATCGAGATTTTCCTTAGACAACGCTGATATCACAACTGCTCCGTCTACATTCTCAACTGCTGCTTTTAAGTCTGGCTGGGCGCTGTCAGCCTTGTTACCCACCACAATAAACGGGATACCCATATTCTCCAGTTTATTGATGTCGCGGTTAAAGTCAACGATATTGTCGTTGGCAAGATCGATCATATAGATGATTAATGAGGCTTTTTTCATTTGCTGTTGGGTGCGCTCAACACCCATAGCTTCTATCTTATCTTCTGTTTCGCGTAAGCCGGCCGTATCTATAAACCTGAATGTGACGCCACCCAGGTTGATTTCGTCTTCAATAAAATCACGTGTAGTACCTGCAATATCAGAGACAATGGCTTTTTCTTCATTAAGCAGGGCATTGAGCAATGTAGACTTTCCGGCATTGGGCTTACCAGCAATTACAGTAGGCACACCATTTTTTATGACGTTACCTAAGTCAAAGGAAGAAAGCAGCTTATTGATCACATCCAATAAGGCGTTGATCAATTGCTTCAGGTCATCGCGATCAGCAAATTCTACATCTTCTTCACCAAAATCGAGTTCTAGTTCAATCATAGAAGCAAAATGAATGAGCTCCTCGCGCAGTTGCTTGATCTGATCAGAAAATCCACCGCGCATCTGCTTCAATGCGGTCTCATGAGAAGCTGCTGAATCTGCATTGATCAAATCTGCCACCGCTTCAGCCTGTGCCAAATCAAACTTACCATGTAGAAAAGCGCGTTTTGTAAACTCACCAGGCAGTGCCAAGCGTGCGCCTTCAGCTAATAGTACTTTTACCAGTTGCTTTACAATGTAAGGAGAACCATGGCATGAGATTTCTACTACATTTTCTTTAGTAAATGATTTTGGTTCTTTAAACAGAGAAACTACGACTTCATCAACCACATGATCTTCTTTGTCTCGTATTGTTCCAAAATGGATGGTATGGGTAGGCTGCTCATGCAGGTTTTTACCTTTAAAAACTTTGTTGGTGATATCGATGGCCTCTTTACCCGACAGCCTGATAACAGCAATGGCACCCACACCGGGAGCAGTTGCCAGCGCTACTATGGTATCTTCCGTTGATCCTATTTGTCTAGTACTCAAACTATTTGGTTTTGGGTCTAAATCTTTTGCCTGCAAATTTACAGATATTATAAACAGTTAACAGGGCTAGTCGGTTAGTATATGACAATTAATGAAATCAAAAAATCGACAAAAATGAAAGCTGCAATATTAGAAGAGTTTAATAATAAGCTAGAAATAAAAGAGAAAGACCACCCAGAAGTTGGAGAAGGTGAGGTACTGGTAAAAATAAAAGCAAGTGGGATAAATCCGGTAGATGTAAAACTATCACAGGGCTACATGAAAGACATGATTCCCCATGAGTTTCCCATTGTACTTGGTTGGGATATGGCCGGAGTTGTAGAAGAGTGCGGCCATAGTGCAAGAGCTTTTAGAGCCGGTGAGGAAGTGTATGCTTATGCCAGAAGACCCAAGCTTAAAGATGGTACTTTTGCAGAGTATATCGTGTTGCCAGAAAGCTACCTCGCCAAGAAGCCAATCAACATAAACTTTGAAGAAGCCAGCGCTATTCCATTGGCAGGGCTTACAGCCTATCAGTCTATATTTGATGTGGGTCAACTGGCTGCGGAAGAGACGATACTGATTCTTGGAGCATCAGGTGGTGTAGGAACATTTGCCGTGCAGTTGGCCAAATACAAAGGAAGTAAGGTTGTTGCGGTAGCCAGCAAAGAAAACCACAAATACCTGGAAGGTCTGGGCGCAGACCATTGTATAGATTACAAAACACAGGACGTGGAAAGTGAAGTGAAAAAGATCACATCAGAGGGTGTAGACCTTGCTTTTGATGCTGTTGGTGGAGATACTACTCAATTAGGGGCCAAGTGTCTTAAGAAAAATGGCAGACTAGTTTCGATTGCAAGCCAGGGAGATGACTTACCGGAAGGCACTAAATTTACATTTGTATTTGTTGAACCAAATAGCCGTGAACTAGACCATATAAGAGAGCTGGTGGAGGCTGGAAATATAAAAGTACCCTTGCAAAAAGTTTATAAACTGGAGGAGGTTAACGAAGCATTTCAGCAAATTGAAACCGGTCACACAACTGGAAAGATTGTGGTAAAACTTAACTGATATCATAAGCATATTGACCTTTAAAAGGCCTGTAATGACTATTTACAGGCCTTTATTTTTTGATAGCTTAGAATGCTTTTAACAGGGTTGCATTATAATTATTTGAAATAGAGCTTTATAGTAATTATATTCAACTGTTCAATTCCTTTAGGAATTATTCACCCTTTGGATTTTTTAATCTTATTTACACTTGTGAAACGCTATTTTTTAATATCCTGCTTAGTAGTTCTAAACACAATGGTCCTGGCTCAGGAAGACCCTGTGGCCACAGCTAAGGTTTATCTTGAGCAGGCCAACGCCATTTATAGCCAGCAGAAAGAAGCAATAGAAATTGCCAAAGAACTGTATGCCCAGGCGGCCGACTTAGATCCTACAAATATCGAGGCAAATTGGATGGCCGGTAAGTTATTTTTAGAAACTATTAATAAAGACAATGCACTAACCTACCTCAAACGCATTGAAGAGCAGCAACCCAGTTATCGCTTCGATTTACCTTACCACATTGGTAGAGCCTATCATTATGGTCTTGATTTCGACCAAGCCCTAAGCTACTATGAAACATACAAGCGGAGGTTGTTAGGAAGAAGCAATTATAGAGGCAAAGATCGTGTGTTGTTACGTGATGTCAACCGTAGGATTCTTGAGTGCAACAATGCCAAAGACATTATTGATCGTCCGGCACAGTATTCTATTGTGCCTATCGATGACCGTGTAAATTCACAATGGCCAGATTATGCTCCGGTAATCAATGCAGATGAGACGATGTTAATATTCACTTCCAGACGCCAGGACGGTAATACCAGTCCAGATGTAGACCAGGATAATTTCTATTTTGAAGATGTTTTTATTAGTAGAAAACAGGCAGACGGCAGTTGGGGCGAGGCCCAAAATATTGGTGCGCCTATTAATACGGAGAACCATGAGGCTAACATAGCCTTGAGTCGTGATGGTAATCGATTGTACCTTTATAAGGATACAAACATGGGGGATATTTATTATTCTGATTATGATGGTAGCAGCTGGTCGGAGCCAAAATATCTTTCTAATCGTATTAATTCATCCATTTATAGTGAAAACTCTGTGGCAGAAACGTCATCTCCCGAGGTGATTATTTACACAAGTAACCGTCCGGGTGGTGAAGGCGGCACGGATATTTATTACTGTGTAAAAGATAAACCAGGGGGAGAGTGGTATAAATCAAAAAGTCTTGGGTCTGTAATTAATACAAAATATGATGATGACAGCCCATTTCTCGCAGCTGATGGCAAAACATTGTATTTTAGTAGTTCAGGGCATAAAGGTTATGGTGGGTTTGACATTTTTAGATCCGTTTATGACAGCGCCAAAGGTGAATGGTCAAAACCCGAAAACTTAGGCTACCCTGTAAATACTCCAGATGACGAGATCTACTTCCAAATGTCTAATGATGGTAGAAGAGGCTATTTCGCTTCTATTAGAGAGGGTGGGGTGGGCTTTACAGATATTTTCATGGTACGGTATCATGGAAGCAAAGACCAGCAGCCGGTAATATTACTTACTGATGAGCAGCATGAGTTTCTAACCAAGGCAGAAGCTGAAGTGATCGCACAGGAAGAGAAAGTAGAGTTTAGTGATGATGAATTGCGCTTAATGGATCATACGCACCGTATTTACTTTAGCACCGACCAATCCTCCATAAAAGAAGACCATGCTGAGGAGTTGGATAGCATTGTCACCTTACTCAATAAGCATCAGGTGCTAAATATAGATATCGCTGGTTTCGCCAGTTCAGATGGTAACCCGCGATACAATTTAGAACTATCGCATAAACGTGCACTTATTGTGCTCGATTATTTCTTATCCAGAGGAATTAATGAAGAGCGAATCGTGGCAAGAGGCTATGGCTCTATTGACGAAGATAGCGAGCCAGAAATGCAGCGTAGGGCAGATGTGCGCATTGTCACACAGCGCAAGCTTCCTAAGTAACTTTCTCACTTATTGCTCCTAGCTTTGCCCTTCGTCTGGTAAAAATAAATGCTAGCCCAAATAATAAACCTGCAATAGATGCCATTGCACCTGCAATCGAGCCATCTAGCCAGGCCGCTAAATAGTAACCCGAAATAGAAATGATAACACCCAGAAGTGACGTAAGCAGCATCATTTTCTTAAAATCGTCAACCAGTAAATAGGCCGTGGCAGGAGGAGCAATTAACAGGGCCACAACCAAAATAGCCCCCACCGCTTCAAAAGAGGCCACCGTGGTAAGCGATACTGCTCCCATCAGTAAATAATGCCACATAACAGTAGAAATACCAATAGCGGAGGCATACGCGGGATCGAAAGTAGTTAAGAAGAGCTCTTTGTACCCAAAACCAATGAAAGCTAACAAAATCAATAGTACAGTAGCTGAAATGTAAATAACTCTTGGTCCCATGATAGTTCCGCTATCAGTGATCCATAAGTCAAGTGGTACATAGGCGATCTCACCATACAGTACACATTCCTGATCGAGGTCCACTTTACCTGCAAAAACAGAGATTAGAATGACACCAATTGCAAAAAGCCAGGTAAACGTAACACCAATGGATGCATCTGTTTGCAGCTTTCCCTTGGTATGAAAAAACTCTATTAAGAAAGTGGTGAGGATGCCGATCAATCCTGCTCCAATGAGCATGGTAACAGAATCACGGGAGCCGGTAAGCATAAAAGCAATCACGATACCGGGCAGCACCGCATGTGAGATAGCATCGCCTACCATCGCCATTCTTCTGAGTATGAGAAAGCAACCCAGCAACCCACAAGAAATGGCAACTAAAGAACCGGCTAGTATGATTTGGAAAGAGTTCATGAGCAAAGAGCTTAGGGCTAAGAGGTAAGCGTTTTTCTAAAAGATGAAATTTTTCTACTTAAATGATCTAATTCTTCAAGCTTTTTATCAAGTAAGTCATGATCCAAATATTCACGTTTTACTGAAATGATTAGAATATTAGCCACCTCAAATATTGATCTTCTAGCAATGTTGAGAAAGTGAGCAAAATCTTTTTTTGAATAGGATCCCGATCCTTCCGCGATATTATTAGATATGCTTAAAGTAGCTGCTCTGAGTTGTTCTGCAAACCTGTAATGTTTATTTGTTTCAATCGTATCAGCTAAATCGAAAAGATCATCTGATATATCAATTGACATTTTCCAGATTTGTAAGTCTTGAAATCTAAAATTGTAAGTTTTACTTTTTATCATATCATTATTTAATTCTGCCCTTGCCCTTTGCCCTAAGCTCTTCGCTACCGGTACGGTATCTCACTCTCATGCGGATCAACTTTAGGGTAATCCAACAACTTCTCAAGCCGGGCCTCCAGTTCAGGAGTTAAAATATGCTCAATAGTGTCTGCATCGTCATGTACGTGATCAGGAGCGATACGTAAATATTCAGTTAGGTAGAGCTCCCACAATCGGTGAAGTTTTACAACACGCTGTCCTTTATCCCGACCTGCTTTACTAAAAAACCAATGCCCATTACTATTATGAATATATCCTTGGCGCTTTAGTCGCTTGAGCCCAACTTTCAATGAGGCGGGGTGAAAGACTCGTTTGTTTAGAATCTCACCAATGGTACGTTTCTCGAAAAAGTTCTTTTCCTCTTCACCAAGATGATAAAGTGCCTTCAAGATATTTTCATCATTTATCTGTCTTTTAATTTTTCGCTGATTGCGCATGCGATACACAATACCTCTCCTTGGGGCCATGAAAAAAGAAACAAAGGCAATTGTTGATACTACGATCACAATCCAGGGCCCTGTAGGCATCGAAGGGGCGATGTAGGAGATGTACGCTCCGGAAAGTCCGCTAAAAGCACCAAATATGGCAGCAAGCAGTACCATGATCTGAATTTTCTCTGTCCAGAAACGGGCTGCGGCTGCTGGAGTGATGAGCATGGCAGCCATGAGTACGACACCTACTGCCTGAATACCAACCACCACAGCAAGTACAGTAAGTGTTGTAAGCACAAGCTCAATAGCTCTTACGGGTAGGCCAAGGGTAGAGGCATAGTCTTCATCGAAGGCCAAAATGGTGAATTCTTTAAATAGAAAGATAACTGCACTAATAAGTATTACGGCAATTACAGCAAAGGCGATAAGGTCCTGGCCGACCAAAGACGCAGCCTTGCCAAATAGAAATTGATCCAAACCCGTTTGTGCAGCGTTTCCGGATTTTTGAATGATGGTGAGCATGAAAATACCAATACCAAAAAATACAGATAGTATAAGACCAATGGACGTGTCTTCCTTGATCTTGGATTTTCCAGAGATATAGTCAATCAAAATCAATGACAACCATCCTGTGAAAAATGCTCCCAATATTAAAATGAAAGGGTTTTTCTCACCATAAAGTAAAAAAGAAAGACATACACCCGGTAATACGGCATGCGCCACAGCATCTCCGACCAGTGCTTTTTTCTTTAAGAAAGTAAAAGAGCCCACGATGGCCGAGCTGGCTGTCAGCAATATGGAGCCAATCACCACATAGCGGATGTTGGGGTCTGTAAAAGAGAAAAATTCAATAAAACTGTCCATTACTATTTCTTAGCTTTTGCAGATTGTTCTCTACTTGGGAAGCGCTCACGTCTGATTAAGTCACCCACATCACTTAAAAGTGTAAGCTTGCCACCATAGGTTTCTTGCAGTAAGTCTTTACTAAATACCTCACTTGTGGGGCCGCTGGCAACCAAGCGCATATTTAGAAGTATCAGCCAATCAAAATATTGAGTGACCGACTGTAAGTCGTGATGAACGACAACTACAGTCTTTCCTTTGGCTGACATTTCTCTCAGTAATGTAATTATTGCTTTTTCAGTCGCTGCATCCACGCCAGAAAACGGCTCATCCATAAAGTATAGATCAGCCTGTTGGGCAAGTGCTCTGGCCAGGAATACGCGTTGCTGTTGTCCTCCGGACAGTTGTGATATCTGTCTGTTGGTGTAAGCTTCCATGCCAACCTTTCTAAGTGCATCTAAGGCTACTTCCTTATCGGCTTTTCTAGGTCTTTTAAACAGGCCAAGCTTGCCGTAGCGACCCATGAGCACTACATCCATCACAGAAGCCGGGAAATCCCAATCTACGGACTCTCGCTGTGGTACATAACTTATTTTTCCTCTTACGTCTTTTAATGGTTGATCGAATAGTTTGATATAGCCGCTGCTATTCGGTATAAGGTCCATAACTGATTTAATCAAGGTCGACTTACCCGCTCCATTTGGCCCAACAATGCCAATCAGCTGCCCCGAAGGCAAAGTAAGGTCAATGTCCCACAGTACAGGTTTTCTGTCATACGAAACCGTAAGGTCATGAATTTCTAATACCGGATCTTCTGCCTGATGAATCATAATTCTATTTAAGTGCGTTAACGATTGTATTAACATTTGCCCTTACCATGCCGACATATGTCCCTTCAGGAGTGCCTTTTTCTCCCATTGCGTCTGAGTACAAATTGCCACCAATTTTAACATCAAAACCTCGTTCTCTACAACCTTCAACTACTGCATTAATGGCTCTTTGAGGTACCGAAGTTTCAACAAAAACGGCCTTTATCTTATTTTCAACGATAAAATTCACAAGATCAGAAACATCCTTTAGTCCATATTCAGATAGTGTAGATATACCCTGCAAGCCACGTACTTCGATATTATAAGCCTCACCGAAATAGCCGAAAGCATCGTGCGCGGTTATTAATATCCTCTGATTTGATGGAATTTGAGCTATTTCCTGTTTCACCCAGACATGCAGTTCTTCAAGCTGAGTAATATAGTCTGTTGCGTTACGCTCATAATAGGCTGCATTACCAGAGTCGATCTCCTGCATCGCTTTTTTGGCAGTTTCGACAGCTTCTATCCACAGACTTACATCAAACCATACGTGTGGATCTATCGCATAGCCATAGTTAGGAGCAGACTTCAATTTCGATGAATCTATCTTGTCTGCAACAGCGATTACAGGTTTTCTCACACCTAATTTGCTAAGGACTTCGCCCATTTTACCTTCCAAGTGCAATCCATTGTAGAAAATGACATCTGCCTGAGTTAATCTTTCCAAATCTCCTTGAGTAGCCTTGTATAAGTGCGGGTCGACACCTGGTCCCATTAAGGCTAATACATCTGCAGAGTCTCCAACTACATTTTTTACCGCATCTTCAATCATGCCAGTAGTAGTTACAATCGAAAGCTTGCCATTATCAGTTTTGTCATTAATATTTCCACAAGACACACACCAAAGTAGTGCTACAACCGCAATAACTATTCTGTAATCCATATATTTTCTGATACTTCTTTTGATACAAACACTTTTTTATTGTCCAATTCTATTTCTAGTGACTCATCAAACTCTACACGATCAATGATTTTGATCTTAGCACCTATATAGGCACCAATCTTATCCAGGTACTTAAGGAAAGCGGAGCTATCGTCATTTACAGCCACCACAATACCATCTTTACCAGTCACACATTCGCTCAGGGCAATTTTGGCCTTTAGTTTAAACTCACCGTCTTCATCAGGTATCGGATCACCATGAGGGTCATACTTCGGATATCCCAATAATTCATCAAGTCGCTTGATGAGAAGGGGAGACCTGATATGCTCTAGTTGCTCTGCCACCTCGTGTACTTCATCCCAATTAAACTTTAACTTTTCAACTAAGAATGTTTCCCAAAGGCGGTGTTTTCTGATGACATGTAGTGCGGCTTTTTTGCCAGCTTCTGAAACTTTTACACCTCTATATTTCTGATAGGAGACCACTCCCTTGTTTGAAAGTTTCTTGATCATATCAGTGACTGAAGCAGCCTTGGTATTAAGGCTGTCGGCAATGGCATTTGTAGATACCGGGCCGTCAAGTTCACGTGATATATGGTAGATTGTTTTGAGATAATTCTCCTCTGCGAAACTTAGTGTCATTTCTGTAAATTTTAGCAAATATATTGAATTTAGATATATCTAAAAAAATATTTAATGTATAATTAAATTTAAATGAAAATATGCTTTTATGCTGCATATAGTCAATAATTGGTGGGAGATAGAAGCGTTGACTTTTGTTGAATTTTGAGACTAAATCCCTTTAAACAGTGTCACTTTGGTGGCTAAACCGGCATTGGAGCGATTTTTAGCTAAAATTCGCTATGAAATTGTATTTATTTAAAAGTTTAAGTATTGATATTTAAATAATTGATTAATAATTATTTATAGGTATCAATATAGTCGATGCAGTCGATCAATTTAGGCTCTTCAGAAGACCATAATAACTCACTTTCCTCTATTTGCTCGTAGAAAGTGCAAGACCTCATTTTGTCAAGTAAATCTGTGTAATCTATCACGCCAAAATCGATGATCAGCCCCGCGTCATACTTGTTTACTATGGCATTCCAGCCTTCATGTTTTTGTATGAGTACAGGGAGCTTTGAACCCAGGTATTCGTACAATTTAGTTGGCGTGCTACTTGAGGTACTTAGGTTTTCAGGGTAATAGATAAATCCAAAATCTGATTGTTTAATTGCCTTAAGAATTTCTTTGTGAGGTACCAGTTGATTGCCACCAGTTAAGTTGATAAAGTCAAGGCTCTCGATTGCTTTTGTTAACCTATTATAGGTATGATCTTGAGCGCAATAGCCTATTATAGTTAGCCGTACTGAAGGATCAAGACTATGAAGCTCCCTGGTGATCTTAATAACTTCAAATATTCCGGTGCTTTCCGCCAGAGTACCGGTGAATAGCAAATCCAAATTGCCAGACTTATCATACTGTTCATTAGGAGCATCACTAGACTTGAATTTATTCTCTATTACAAGTGCCTTTTCATTGATAAATTTCAGTTCATTCTTATAAGCTTTTTCAGCCAAAATGTATTGCTCTACAAATAGGGTAGAAGCGTATTCTTTTAGACGTACATAGGCTGCAATTAAAGGCTTTAAAAATTTATTGAATGTTGAGGTATATCGTATGTTCCGGTAGTAGTTTTCCCGTACATCATAGATCAATTTTGTGCCAAATATTATTTTGTATAAAAACGCAATTGTCAGTAATTCATGGGTATTAACTATTAGTATTTCTGGCTTTACTTTAATTAATCTTTTCAGACAGCTCAGAGGTGCCATAAGTCGGCCCAGACTTATTCTTTTAAAATCGAAAAGCGGATGAAATGTAATGTTGGGAACAGTTGGGATATTTTTTGAGTAAAAGCCTATGATATTAATATCATATTTGTTTGTTTGGCTCAATGAAAGACCAAATTTCTCATACATCCTGGTGTCATCAACAGGCTTGAGAATAGAAGCAATTACTAATTTGGTTTTCTTCATCAATAAGTAATTATAAACAGATCAAAAGAAATCTATAGATGGAATTAAAGGAAATTATTGAAAGAGCCTGGGATAATCGAGAAATGCTCAAGGAAAAAGACGTGCAAATTGCCATAAAAACAATTGTTGATGACCTCGATTCTGGCCAACGAAGAGTAGCTGAGCCAAATGGCGATGATTGGCAGGTAAATGAGTGGATCAAAAAGGCAGTGATTCTTTATTTCCCTTTGATGAAAATGAAAACTGTTGAAGTAGGCCCGTTTGAATTTCATGATAAAATAGGTTTAAAAAGCAATTATGAAAAGCTTGGTGTAAGAGTTGTTCCACATGCAATAGCGCGATATGGGGCATTTGTAAACCGGGGAGTGGTGATGATGCCTTCCTATGTAAATATCGGTGCTTATGTAGATAGCGGCACTATGGTAGATACCTGGGCTACAGTGGGCAGTTGTGCACAGATCGGTGAAAATGTGCATTTAAGTGGAGGTGTTGGTATCGGAGGGGTTTTGGAACCAGTTCAGGCTGCTCCCGTTATTATAGAAGATAATGCCTTTATAGGCTCCAGATGTATAATTGTTGAAGGAGTTAGAATAGGCAAAGAAGCCGTATTAGGTGCCAACGTAGTGCTTACCGCAAGCTCTAAAATAATTGATGTGACGGGCCCGGAAGCTGTAGAAAGAAAAGGGTATGTACCACCAAGGTCAGTGGTAATTCCCGGGTCTTATACCAAAAAGTTTGCTGCGGGTGAGTATCAGGTGCCTTGTGCCTTAATTATTGGTAAGCGTAAAGAAAGTACTGATAAGAAAACTTCATTAAATCAGGCATTACGAGAAAATGATGTAGCTGTATAGCCAGCAGTACTTTTGGCACTTACTTTGTAAGTATATCTGGTATACATTAAAAATACTTGAGCTATGGTGCGCTTAATTACACTTTTTACTTCCTGGCTGCTATTCTCAGCGTTTTTCAGCGGTGATTCTGACACGGTATACCATACAGTAGTTTACGATAGCTTCACCAAAGGTGAGAAACTGGAGTACAAATTAAGCTTCGGCATATTTACCATTGGGAGAGGAGAAATGATCATCAGTGATAACTTCTATCGTATCAATGGCCGTGATTGCTATAAAATAGACATTTATGGCCGCACAAGCGGTATGGTCGACTGGGTAGCCAGAGTAGATGATCAATGGGGGGCGTATGTAGACTCGGCCGCTCTTGTGCCACATATTGCTTATAGAAATATTAAGGAAGGTAACTATCGTAAGAATGAGGTGGTGAGGTTTGATCATAAGCATGATGTGCTGGAGACTAAAACCCTCAATAAGAAGACTGGAGAGTGGAAGGAACCAATCATTTATGGTGCTCCTGATGATGTCAGAGAGATGCTGTCAGGGCTCCTATATTTACGTACAATGGACTTTTCTCAGATGGAAAAGGGACAAATATTTACTGTAAGCGGATTTTTTGAAGATATGTTTTATGAGTTGGATGTAAAATATAGAGGAAAAGAAAAAGTAAAAACCAAAGCCGGCAAGTTTAAAGCTATCAAGTTGGAGCCCATAATGCCTGACAATGACCTTTTTGATGGTGAAGACTCAATCTTAGCCTGGATATCAGATGACGAAAACAAAATCCCACTAAAAGTAGAGGCCAAAATGTTCATCGGCCATGCTGGTGTCGAGCTTACCGATTACCATAACGTTAAAAACCCCGTAATTAAGATTAAATAACATTGCTAAATCTTAACATGTTTAAACTACAAGTCCGGTGGAGATTTGTTATCTTAAACAAATGATGAGATTGTTGAAAATAGGACCTGTCGTTTTGCTATTCTTTAGTTCTGCTATTTACGCCACTGACAGCAAGACCATATACTTCAAGTCCAAAGATGGTATTGATATTGCCTCTGAGCTATATATGCCACATCCGAAAACTGCACCCTTTATAGTACTTTTTCATCAGGCCAACTGGAGCAGAGGAGAGTATAAAGAAATAGCCCCAAAGCTCAATAGCATGGGTTATAACTGTATGGCTGTCGACCTTAGATCTGGTGGTAGCGTAAATGATGTGACCAATCAGACCAAACTTAATGCGGTAAAAGCCATGAAGGACACACAATACATTCATGCATTACCAGATATGCGAGCTGCCGTTACATACGCAGCCACTCATTTCGCTGAAGGTAAACTTATAATCTGGGGTAGTTCATATTCTGCAGCACTGTCAATTAAGGTTGGTAGTGAAATGAAAGACCAGGTAGATGGCATATTGGCTTTTTCTCCCGGAGAATATTTTGCCAGTGAAGGGCGAGATTTTATCGCTTCTGCTGCACAAAAAATTAAGGATCCCATTTTTATTACTTCTGCTAAAGGTGAAAAAAACGCTTGGTGGGGTATTTATGTGGCTATTTCTGCAGAAAACAAAACCTATTACTTGCCAGAGTCTATGGGTAACCACGGATCCAGAGCACTCTGGAGTAAATTTACAGATGCCGATGACTATTGGGCTGCCGTATCTGCCTTTTTATCAAATATTTGATTAAAATTTATATATCTTTGCATGAGTGGCAATCAGAAACTGGTTGACCACTATTTTTTTATCTAAAATAAAATGAAGAAAAGTAGTGAAAGCAGTAAGTAACATTCTCATTGGATTATCTCTCCTTTTGTCTGTAGTGGCTTGTAAAGATGAAAGATCAAAACTAGGTGATCAGTATTTTAAAGGTGGTGAATACGAAAAGGCAATTGATGCCTATACTGAATATTTAAGGCTTGAGCCAACGCATATAAAATCGCTTTATAACAGAGGTCGTGCTTACGAAGAGCTAGGAAAGCATGCAGAAGCACTGGAAGATTTTAATAAAGTATTGAAAGAAGATCCTCAAAATGCCAACGCACTTTTAAGTTTGTCTTCTGATTATTATTACAGACTGCAAGATTATGAGAATACAATATTCTATGCGCAGAAAGTGTTGAAAGTTGAGGAAAGTGCTTTAGCCCATACATTGATTGGCAAAGGACAGCAAAAATTAGGAAATCTTAAAGAAGCTGTTGCAGCTTACAATAATGCTATAAGCGTTGATAAGGAATTTGCCGATGCCTACATATCAAGAGGATCACTTAGAACCTACCTCAAACAATATAGCCGGGCTTGTACTGATTTTAAATTAGCAAGCTCATTAGGAGCTACAAGTGCCGATGAATTGGTTAAGAAATATTGTAATTAGTACAAACTGATAGATACAAAAAAAGAGCCTGACCAACTGGTCAGGCTCTTTTTATTTGTTTACAGTTACTTTTTAAACTGATCAGCTACTATCAGGTCTTTGGAACCATGGTTCCAGCTATAGAAACCGCTACCAGACTTCACACCCTTATGTCCTGCTTCCACCATATTAACGAGTAAAGGGCAAGGTGCGTATTTAGGATTACCAAATCCATCATAAAGCACGTTGAGTATTGATAGGCAAACATCCAAACCTATAAAGTCTGCCAATTGTAAAGGCCCCATAGGGTGCGCCATGCCTAATTTCATTACAGTATCAATTTCTTCTACGCCAGCTACGCTTTCATACAAAGTGTATATGGCCTCATTGATCATTGGCATCAAAATTCTGTTTGCAACAAAACCTGGGTAATCATTTACTTCTACAGGTACCTTCTTAAGATTCTTAGAAAGGTCCATGATCTTATTTGTGACATCATCGCTTGTATTGTATCCTCTGATGACTTCAATTAGCTTCATTACTGGTACAGGGTTCATAAAGTGCATCCCGATCACTTTATCTGCTCTATTGGTAACTGCTGCAATTTTGGTTATTGAAATAGAAGATGTGTTGGTAGCCAGGATGGTGTTTTCAGCACACAATTCATCCAGTTGCTTAAATATCTTCAGCTTGAGGTCTACATTTTCTGTAGCAGCTTCAACTACCAATTCAGCATTTTTTACACCTTCTTCAGTTTTGCTGTATGTAGTGATGTTGTCTAATGTTGCTTTTTTATCATCTTCAGATATTAGCTCTTTTTTAACCTGACGATCAAGGTTCTTTTCGATAGTGGCGAGGGCTTTTTGCAGTGCATCTTCCGAGATGTCAATCAAGGCCACGTTATGTCCATGTTGAGCAAAAACGTGAGCAATTCCATTGCCCATGGTTCCAGAGCCAATAACAGCAATATTCTTCATTTAATTCTATTTTTTAGGTTAGAAAAATCTTTAGGGATGTCAAAGATAGTAACTTTTGACACTCCCTTTTACTTAAAACCTGCTTAACCTGTTTTGGTTATTTTTATTGAGTAAATTGCGGCCATGCAAATAGGAGTTTATCATGAATTAGAAGTTGGCAAAGAGGTTGATTTCGGCTTTTACCTTAATTCTGAAGTTGGAGAAATCTTACTGCCTACCAAATATGTGCCTGAAGGACTCAAGGTAGGTGATAAGATTAATGTATTTATATATCGCGATTCCGAAGATAGAATCATTGCTACTACTTTAGATCCGTTAGCCAAGTTAGGTGACTTTGCAGCGTTACAAGTAAAAGACACCAACGATCACGGTGCCTTTATGGAGTGGGGTTTGGAGAAAGACCTATTTGTACCTACCAGAGAGCAGCCAATAAGATATGTGGTGGGGCGCACACATGTGGTGCGCGTGTGTTTAGATCATAAAACCGATCGACTTATAGGTACAGGTAAGTTGAGAGCTTTTTTTGATAGTGACGTAAGTGAGTTGGAGGAAGGTCAGGAAGTTGATCTTTTGATCTATAACCAAACTGATAAGGGTTATACAGCCGTGGTCAATCAAAAGTATACGGGGCTTATCTATGGCAATGAGGTTTTTGAGCCAATCGCAGTGGGAGATAAGAAGATTGGGTTTATCAAAAAAATAAGAGAAGATGGTAAGCTCGACCTCACACTAAACGCGATAGGTAAGGAGGCCATGGATGAAAACATGCAAATAGTGCATAATTTGCTAAAACTACATGATGGATTTTTGCCATACCACGACAAATCCGATGCTGCCGAAATCACTGATTTTTTTAATATGAGTAAAAAGGCATTTAAAAAAGCTATTGGAGGATTGTATAAATCAAAAGCAATTACGCTTGAGGAAGACGGTATTAAGTTGATATGAAAGCAATTTTATGGGTTTTTGGTCTGGCGTTACTTCTTTTTGCCCTGGTTTGGATTAACGAAGACAACATTAGGGATTGGTTCTTTCCTAATACCATCGAAGTTCAAACTTTTGGAGAAGCTAAGCCACAATTAATAAAAATAGATTGGACTGCCGAAGCGACTGAAGATACCATCACACTTTTTGAAAATGGAAAAACCTTAGATATCGATTTCAGAGCAGGGGGTTATAATACATTCTTACTTTATTACAGCGATGAATTTATAGGCTCATTTGAGCAGTTCAAGCGCAACAAAGTATCTGGTCACCAATACAATTTTATGATCTGGCAAGGTCAGGATTCCATTCATGCATATCTGAAAATACAGGGTCCTGAGGCTCCTTTATGATTCATGCCGCAGGTGAGGAGGGATTTTATTGTTGCTTATGCTACTTACATCCAATTTTAGTATGTCCGTAGGCTTTACACATAAAACTGCCTTGTTATTATAAAAAGCCATTGGAGCCTTTAGTAATTGGGGGTTGTGGTTCAATACCTCTAACCAGCCCTCCATAGTAAAATCGTTGCCTCTTACTTTCTCCTGATATTCAGGTTTAGACTTGTCAAGTAGGTCTTTTGGTTTTAACTCAAGTCTGTTTACAATTTCTTTCCAAAGTGTTGTAGTGAGTTTTGTATTGTCCAGGTGTACTTCATTCACATGGTTAGATATCGACCTTGCATAGGCTCTGGTTTGTTTTACAGAGTTGGTATGCGTGTCGTTATATATTAGCAAAAGCTCATTTGGGTGAAATTGAATGCTACTCATAGAATCATTTTTGTTGTCCGATTAAGATATTAAAATTTAATGGAGCAAAAAAGGAAAATTGAATTGAGGTGAGCGTCAATTTAGTTTTGATAGTTCATGATGATCACTTCTTTAGCAAGGCCTGTTGCATTGAAGCGAATACTCAAATAGATATTTTCTTCAGAAGCATTAGCGCAAGAGCCATCGGCAGTGATTTGATAGTAAAAGAACTTTTGACTTCTCTTGTACAGCTCATGTCGCTCGGGTTTACCAAGTATAGTGACTATATCGTTCTGGTTTAGTCCTTTCAGTCCGTCTTTTGATGCCTGAAGGTTATCAACCTGTTCTAACCTATCTCCTTTACAACCATGGGGGTCTTCCTGCCAGGTGGTTTCGTCAAAGTTTACAAGATCTTGCTTTTTAGTTGAACAACTTATGATTAATAAAACGAGGGGCAACAATTTTAAGTATTTCACTATTTAGGGATGGTTACTTGCTGTTTAGTTGTAACTGACATATTTATAATCAATAGCCAACCCAATGATACGAGGGTATATCCTATTGCCAAAGCAACGAGCCATAAATCAAGTGAATAAAAATAGGCAGCAGCTATAAGCCCGGTTGCTATCGTAACAATTCTTACTTTTTCGAGTATCCAAACCCAATTCTTCATTTCAAATAAAGCTCCACAATTAGTGATGGTCAATACAATGGCAAATACCACAAGACCTTTCTCAATTATTGTAAAGTTGGCCTGTTGAAAAAGGAAAAAAGCAGTAGCTCCTAAAACCAAAATGTATTGCATCAGCACATAGAGATTCAGCGGTTTTGGAGGAAGTGCGTTGTATTTGTTATAAGTGCTTTTTTCTACTTCGGGAGCTGATTGATAGCCACCCATTTGCTCAGGCATCCATCCTGGTTTGTAAAACATAAACTTCAATTTGTCCTTCCACGAGGGTATTGATTTTGCGGTTTGATACATTTCGTGATAGTGGTTGAGGTTCACCCATACTGGATTCCAACTATTTATAGGCTTTGTAATACCATATGTAGGGCGTTCCTCTTCTTTTTGAAATGTGCCAAACATGCGATCCCAGATAATAAATACACCTGCATGATTCTTATCAATATATTTTGGATCTCTGCCATGGTGTACGCGGTGGTGTGAAGGTGTATTCATAAACCACTCGAGAAAGCCCATTTTGTCAATGGTTTCGGTATGTATCCAAAATTGATATACCGTTACCAAGGCAGAAATCAACACAAAAGTGACAGGATCGAACCCGACTATTGCTAATGGAAGATAGAACGCAAATGTCCATAAGATTTGAAAAGAACCCTGACGTAGGGCTACTGAGAAATTATAGTCTTCACTTTGATGGTGCACCACATGCCCTCCCCAAAACAGATTAATCTCATGGCTCATGCGATGCGCCCAGTAATAAAAGAAATCTGCAGCGACAAATAATATAATTACAGTGAACCACACATTAGGTATATGCCAAATGGCAAAATATTCATAGACAAGTGCATATGCTCCAACACCGATTACCTTGAGAAATATACCTGTTACCTGCTGTGTAATACCACAACTAATATTGGTGATGGCGTCATTGAGTCTGTACAGCTTCTTTTTAGAAAATTGTTGTATTAACAATTCAATACCAATAAGTAGAAAATAGATAGGGATTGACAGTACAATAGGATTGATATCCATTAGAAGTAATTTAAATTCATTATCTTATTAAGGATAAAATTAATTCAATTGTTGAGTAAATGAAAGCCCATGTAAGGTTCTCGCCAACAAATTAACACAACCTGAAAAATATGAAACGATTATTACTATTCTTTTTAATTGTAACCACAAATGTCAACTTATTTGCTATTCAGACTTCAGATTCGCTAAAACGCGAGCTTATAGTAGGAGTGAAGCAAACACCTCCTTTCATAATGAAAGATGCATCAGGCGACTATGCTGGAATAAGTGTAGCGCTTTGGAAAAATATAGCTGATGAACTGGGTTATACTTATACTTTTAAAGAATATGATTTGTCCGGCCTGTTGACCGCTTTAGAAAATGGTGAGATCGATGCATGTATCAATCCATTGACAGTCACGAGTAGCCGGGTAGAGCAGTTTGATTTTACTCAACCTTTCTATATCACAAATTTGGCCATTGCAGTTGATAAATCGGGTAAAAGTAAATGGCTGTCTTTTATAAAGAATTTTTTCTCGATTCAGTTTTTTGAGGCAGTCCTCTTGCTACTTCTAGTTTTGATGATATTTGGTGTATTAGTCTGGTTTTTTGAGAAAGATGCCAACAAAGAGGAGTTTGGCCCAGGTATGAAGGGCGTATGGAATGGCCTTTGGTGGTCTGCCGTTACCATGACAACGGTAGGTTATGGAGACAAATCACCAAAAACAACAGGAGGTAGAGCAGTTGCACTGATTTGGATGTTTACTGCAATAATTATTATCAGTGGATTCACAGCAAGTATAGCGTCCTCCCTTACCGTTAGCGAGCTTGAATCAAACATTGAGAACCCGTCTGACCTGAAGAAGGTAGATGTGGTAGCAGTTAGTGCCTCTACTGGCGCAGAATATTTGAAAAACAATGGTATCAAATTTCAAGAAGTTGATAATATTCAGGATGCCTTGAAGATGTTGTCTGCTGGCGACACCGATGCCGTAGTGTATGACGAGCCAATTATGCGATACAGTATTGATCAGCAAGCCCTGTCAAAAGAAATAACCATATTGCCATACAGCTTTGCAACCCAATATTACAGCTTTGCTTTGCCTAAGTATAGCAAAAATCGTGAACTAATCGATCCGGTGTTACTCAATAATATTGCTGGAGCTCAGTGGAAATCGTTGCTGAAAGAGTATAATTTAGAAGACTAAGTAATAATCCCTCTGTTTGAAATTAAATAGTTCCAAATAATGACATAACTTCGCAGCCACTTAAGTGCTGAAAGTTATGATTTTAAGATTTATAAAGTTTGGTTGGGCAGTATCACTAGTTGCAGGTCTGGGAGCATTGCTCTACGTGTATGCGTCAATTCCTGAGCAGGTTGTTTACAGTCTTAGTGACAAATATTTTGGCAAAGGAGCGATATCACGAGAAGTGTTTTTTTATGCTAGTCTCGGGTTTATTGCTTTCATCAACTTCCTGCTTTATGCGCTTTCAAAAAACTTAAAATACCAGGATGAGTCCATCAACGAGTTGATTAAAAAATGGCAGTTAAGTTTGGCCGTGCTGATCAACATTTTTGCAATTGTGATTATGAACTTCGTCTTTTTGGTAAATAGCGGAGAGACATTTGATTTCGACAATATTGGCTACCTGATATATATTTCGTTTGGCTTTATTGTTTTATGGATAATTGCATTGCCAATACTACTGGTTAGAGCTTTTAGAAGTAGCCAGCAGAAGTAATCTCTTATCATTTATAAATCTCTAATGGTCTGATACTTAGAGGCGTTAAAGTGAATTTCTACTCTAAAAGCAATTAAAATTCATTTAGTTCTTTTCCTTGAATAAATCTGAAAATTCACGTTTATTCGCTAGGTCATGACTTCCCTTCATGGCGTAGTTGGCATATTTTTTAAACTATATTGATACATGGCGATTGAGAATGTAGAGTATACCGAAGACAGTATTAAATCCCTGGATTGGAAAGAGCACATCAGGTTACGTCCGGGAATGTATATTGGTAAATTAGGAGATGGATCCGCACAGGATGATGGTATTTATGTGTTGGTCAAAGAGGTGATGGACAACTGTATAGATGAGCATATGATGGGGCACGGCCGCACCATCGATGTAAAAATCACTGACCATCGGGTGGAAGTAAGAGACTACGGTCGTGGCATCCCACTGGGTAAAGTAGTAGACTGCGTTTCTAAAATTAATACAGGGGGTAAATACGACAGCGGTGCTTTTCAAAAATCTGTAGGTCTGAATGGTGTAGGTACCAAGGCGGTTAATGCATTATCTAACTACTTTAAAGTGCAGTCATTTAGACAAGGCGAGACCAAAGTGGCAGAATTCAAGCAGGGTGAGGTCATAAAGGATCATACTGTTTCCAGCTCCAGTGGTAGAAATGGCACCTTGGTTGTTTTTGAACCAGATGAGTCCATTTTTAAAAATTACCACTTTATACCAGAGTACCTTAATGATTTACTATGGAACTATGCATTTCTGAACGCTGGTCTTACTATCAATTTCAATGGTAATAAGTTTCATTCTGAAAATGGGTTAAAAGACCTGTTAGAACGCAAAACAGAGGCTGATAATTTAAGATATCCGATTATACATTTAAGAGGTGATGATATAGAAATTGCCTTAACTCACACCAACCAGTATGGTGAGGAATATTATTCGTTTGTAAACGGTCAAAATACAACTCATGGAGGTACGCATCTCGCTGCATATCGTGAGGCTGTTGTAAAAACAATACGTGATTTTTATGGTAAAAATTTCGATGCTACCGATGTCAGAGCATCAATAGTTGGGTCTATTGCTGTAAGAGTACAGGAGCCTGTATTTGAGTCTCAAACCAAAACAAAGCTAGGTTCTCAGAATGTAGGTCCGGATGGGCCCACTATGCGTACTTTCGTCAATGATTTTGTAAAGAAAGAGCTGGATAATTTTCTGCATAGAAACTCTGAAATTTCTGAGGCACTTCACAAAAGAATACTGCAATCAGAGCGTGAGCGTAAAGAAATAGCTGGAGTAAAAAAACTGGCCAACGAAAGAGCCAAGAAAGCTAATCTACACAACAAGAAATTGCGCGACTGTCGTGTACACTATAATGATAGTAAAGGTGACAGAAAGGAAGAAACCATGATTTTTATTACAGAGGGAGACTCTGCGAGTGGTTCTATTACAAAATCTCGTGATGTACAGACACAGGCCGTCTTTAGTTTGAGAGGAAAACCGCTCAACTGCTTTAACCTGACCAAAAAAGTAGTGTATGAAAATGAGGAGTTTAACCTTTTGCAACATGCTTTAAACATTGAGGATGGCATTGAGGGGTTGCGCTATAGAAAGATTGTAATAGCGACAGATGCTGATGTTGATGGTATGCACATCAGATTGCTTTTGCTTACATTTTTCCTTCAATTTTTCCCTGATCTTATCAAGCAAGGTCATGTGTATATACTTGATACCCCGCTATTCAGAGTAAGAAATAAGAAAGAAACCATTTACTGCTACTCAGATGAGGAAAGAAAGGCAGCTATAGCAAAAATTGGAGAAAAGGCAGAGATTACAAGATTCAAAGGTTTGGGTGAGATATCTCCTGAGGAGTTTGGAAATTTCATTGGTGAAGACATCAGGCTAGATCCAATTATATTAAATAAGGATACAACCATAAAGCAACTGTTGTCATTCTACATGGGTAAAAACACACCAGATAGACAAGAGTTTATCGTGAATAACCTAAAAGTGGAAAAAGACCTGGAAGAGGAGTTAAAGGATACTGCGGCTTGATTGTAATAAAAATGCAAAAAGTAAATTATTGTAATAATATTGCAATAAACATAAACACATACACTTTTGCAGAACTTAAAATTGCAACCTGAATTAAGGATGATAATAAAATGTCAAATGGGGCGCTACAGTTGATTGAGCAATATTTTTTAATATAAAAAATGTCAGAAGAGAATAAAGAAAATAGCAACGGTAAATCACAACACGAAAACGAAGATGTAATCCATAATGTCACGCCTGTTTCAGGTATGTACGAAAATTGGTTTCTGGATTACGCCTCTTATGTAATTCTCGAAAGAGCAGTGCCAGCTGTAGAGGATGGTTTTAAGCCCGTGCAACGTAGAATTATGCACGCCTTGAAAGAAATGGATGATGGCAGGTTCAATAAAGTGGCCAATGTAATAGGTCAAACCATGCAATACCATCCTCATGGTGATGCTTCCATTGGTGATGCAATGGTCAATATTGGTCAAAAAGATCTGCTTATAGAGACCCAGGGAAACTGGGGCGACATACGTACAGGAGATAGCGCTGCTGCGCCAAGATATATTGAAGCCAGACTGTCAAAATTTGCTTTAGATGTAGTTTATAATGCACAGACTACTGAGTGGCAATTATCTTACGATGGCCGTAAAAAAGAGCCAGTATCCTTACCTGTAAAATTCCCCTTACTGCTAGCCCAAGGCGTAGAAGGTATTGCAGTAGGATTGTCAACTAAAATACTCCCACATAACTTTTGCGAGCTTATCAAAGGCTCAATAGATATTCTTAAAGGCAAGAAACCAAAGCTATATCCAGACTTTCCAACAGGAGGTATGGCCGACTTTTCAGAATACAATGATGGCCTTAGAGGTGGTAAAATCAAAGTGAGAGCCAAAATCGAAGAGTATGACAAGAAAACACTTGTAATTAAGGACATCCCTTTTGGCACAACCACCACCAGCTTAATTGACTCCATCATAAAAGCCAATGACAAGGGGAAAATAAAAATTAAGCAGGTAATAGATAATACCGCAAAGGATGTTGAGATTTTAGTTTCTCTGGCATCTGGTCAATCTCCGGATATTACAATAGATGCCCTCTATGCGTTTACCGATTGTGAGGTGTCGATATCGCCTAATGCATGTGTTATTATCGAAGATAAACCTCATTTTATACCTGTTCATGAGATTTTAAAGTATAATACTGATCAGACGGTAGAGCTACTCACCAAAGAGCTGGAAATTAAGCGCGATGAGCTCAAGGAAAAAATACTTTTCTCATCATTAGAGAAGATTTTCATTGAAAATCGCATTTACCGCGATATCGAAGAGTGCGAAACCTGGGAAGCAGTAATTGAAACGATTGACAAAGGTCTAGAGCCATTTAAACCTCAATTTTATAGAGAAATTACCGAAGATGATATCGTTAGACTCACAGAGATTAAAATCAAACGAATTTCTAAGTTTGACACCTTTAAAGCCGATGAGCTGCTTAAAAGACTTGAGGAAGACCTGAAAGAAACAGAACATCACCTCGCCAATATTATAGATTATTCTATTGCATATTTCAGTAGGTTATTAGAAAAGTATGGTAAAGGTCGCGAGCGAAAGACTGAGATTAAGTCTTTTGACTCAATAGACACAACCATAGTAGCAGCGAACAACCAGAAATTATATGTCAATAGAAAAGACGGCTTTGTTGGTTATGGTCTTAAAAAAGATGAGTTCGTTACTGAGTGTTCAGACCTTGACGATATCATAGTGATTCGCAAAGATGGTAAATGCATGGTCTCGCGGATTTCTGACAAAGTATTTATGGGCAAAGACATCATGCATGTAGGTGTGTGGAATAAAGGTGACGAGCGCATGACCTATAATTTGATTTACGTTGATGGCAAGTCAGGTAGATCTATGGCAAAAAGGTTCAACGTCAAAGCCATTACCCGTGATAAAGAATATGATTTAACGAAAGGAAACTCAAACTCCAAAGTGCATTACTTAAGCGCAAATCCTAATGGTGAGGCTGAGTTGGTAACTGTTAAACTTACCTCGGGCTCGAAGGCCAGGAAGAAAGTATTTGAGTTTGATTTTGCAGAGCTAGATATCAAAGGCAGGGGAGCCGGTGGAAACATTCTTACCAAATACCCGGTGCGTAAAATTGAACTTAAGGCGGAAGGTGTATCAACACTCAGTGGTTTAGATATCTGGTATGACCCACATGTGGGGCGTTTAAATAAAGATGAGCGTGGCAAGCATATTGGCAAATTCAATGGAGAAGACAGTATTTTGGTAGTTTATAAAGACGGAAGCTATGAGCTTACCTCATATGAACTTACCAATCGATACGAACCCAAGAAAGTTGAAATTATTGAGCGTTTCGATCCAAAAACTGTAATCTCTGCCATTCATTACGATGTGGAGAGCAAAAATTACTACATCAAACGTTTTCAGGTAGAAACTACCAGTCTAAACAAGCCTTTTAGTTTTATTGGAGAGTCTTCAGGTTCAAAGCTAGTCGTAGTCAGTACTGATGTGAATCCAATGATTGAAGTTGACTTTGTAAAGGGTAAAAGCAAAACGAAAGAAACTGAACAACTGGCGATGCCAGCTCTGATAGATATCAAAGGGTGGAAGGCAATTGGTAACAAGCTTTCTCAGTACACGGTGAAAAAGGTAAAATTGCTTGAGCCTGTAAAGGAGAAAAAAGATTCAAAACCAGAAGAAGGATCTAAAGTAAAGGAAGAGGCCAGTTCCGCTACTGAGCCAGTCAAAGAGGAGCCAAAAAAGGTAAGTTCTGCACAAGAATTGAAGCCTAAAACTGATCCTGATAAGAAAGAAAAGGGTGGGGATTATGGTATAGGAGACACCATTGAGCTTGATTTTTAACTAATGGATCAAAAGCAAGAGCAGGTACTTCGATACCTTGCAGGCTACATCTCAGATCATAAAATCGACCTGATTGATCAGGCGCTGGAAAAGCGTACGAGACATCTTACAGTGGTGTTGGAGGATATTTATCAACCTCAAAATGCCAGTGCCGTGATTCGTACAGCCGATTGCTTCGGCATTCAGGATGTACATATTATTGAGCATAAACATAAGTTCAGACTTAACCCACGTGTGGTACATGGCTCTTCAAAGTGGGTAGACGTGCATCAATATGAAGAGGAAGGCATGAATGCTGAAAAGTGCATTTCAACATTGAAGACACAAGGGTTCAGGATTGTTGCTACTGTTCCTGATCAGTCTGCCAAGCCTTTTCAGTCAATAGACCTATCACAGAAGTCCGCGCTCGTTTTTGGTACCGAGATGACCGGCATTTCTGATTATGTAAAAGAAAATGCCGATGAATTGGTCACGATTCCCATGTACGGATTTACTGAAAGCTTTAACATTTCAGTGAGTGTAGCCATCATATTAAATACACTTGCAGAGAAACTTTTTTCTTCAAATCACGATTGGAGACTTAATGAGGAAGAGAAAAAACAATTACGATTAAGTTGGTACCGTAAAATTGTCAATCGGTCAGACCTTTTAGAAAAAGAATATTTAAAGACCTTATAAGGATATATAATTTTCCTCGTTGGATTGTCTATGTTAAAATACGTTAGTTGGTTAATTAAAGGGTCTGTCACACTCGGTGTGGTTGCTTTGCTGTTTTTACTTATTTCTAATCTATGGATTGTGAACAGCACTAAGGATAGAATCTTTGATTCTATTGAAAATGCGCCTAGCACCGATATTGCGTTGGTATTAGGTACAAGCCCAAAATTAATGTCGGGAGATCCTAATCCATACTTCCAGGAACGCATACGACTTGCTGCAGAATTGTTAAAGCAAGGCAAAGTAAAGCATATCATCGTAAGTGGCGATAATCGCTCCAAATACTACAATGAGCCAATAAAAATGTACAATGCTTTACTCGAGTTAGGCGTAGATAAAGAAAATATTCACCTCGATTATGCTGGCCTGAGAACGCTTGATTCCATTGTTAGGTGTAAAGAAATTTTTGGCCAGGATAACATCACAATTATTACTCAACCTTTCCATAGTTACAGGGCATTATTTATAAGCAACTATCACAATATTGATGCATTTTCTTTGTCGGTTACAAATATCCCTGATGATTTCTCGTATAAAGTAAAAGCCAGAGAGTATCTTGCACGTGCATTGGCAGTTTTAGATCTTTACATTTTACATAGAGAACCTAAATATTTAGGTGAAAAAGAAGTAATCGCTATTTAAGATTAAGAGTGAGAGAAGTAGTTTTAAAGTTAAAGTTAGCTGTATTATTTATTGCTATTGGTAGCTACGGTTCCTTGCAAGCGCAAACCGTAGTTTCCGGTAAAGTTACAGATGCCAATTCAGGTGACCCAGTTCCATTTGCCAATGTGATTTTCAAAGGCACATCCATCGGCACCACTACAGATTTTGATGGTCGCTACCGTATTGAGACTGTGCAGGCAATTGATTCTGTTCAAGCTTCTTATATAGGATATATTACAAGAAGCAAGAAAATAAACCGTGGCACCAGCCAGGTTATTGACTTTCAACTAGAGGAAAATGTTATTTCGCTACAAGAAGTAGTGTTTTTAGCTGGTGAAAATCCTGCGTTTGAAGTAATGCGTGGTGTCGTGAGAAATAAGAATAATAACGACAAAAAGTCGCTTGAAGCCTACCAGTATGAGACATATACTAAAATTGAGATTGATGTAGACAATATCTCCGAGAAGTTTAAGAAACGAAAAATAATGCGTAAAATATCCAGTGTAATGGACAGTGTTGAGCGAATGGCAGGAGAAGATGGGAAGCCAATTTTACCGATTTTCATTTCAGAATCACTATCAGAGTATTATTACAGAAACAATCCAAAACTTAAACATGAGAAAATCTTAAAGACAAAGATTACCGGGGTGGGAGTAGAAGATGGTACGCTGGTATCTCAATTTATAGGCTCTTCTTTTCAGGAATATAATTTCTATCAAAACTGGCTCAATATTGTAGGCAAAGAATTTATTTCACCTATTGCTGACGGCTGGAAGCTGTATTATGAATATGACCTTACAGATAGTGCCTATGTGGGCGAACACTATTGTTACCGGCTAGATTTCTTTCCAAAAAGTGAACAGGATTTAGCGTTCAGAGGAACCATGTGGATAGATAAGGCTACATATGCGCTCAAGCAAATGGATGCTACCGTGGCCTCAACGGCAAATCTTAATTATGTCGAGAAAATTAAAATTCAACAAGAACTGGAGCCTACAGAAGCGGGCCCATGGATGCCTGTAAAAAACAGGGTACTTATAGATATAGGAGAAATCACTGATAACATGGCGGGCGTATTAGCAAAATTCTATACCTCAAATAAGAACATTGCTGTAAACCTTCCACAACCTCAAAAATTCTATGCCCGCCCTATTGAAGTAGCCGAAGATTTCAAAATTGGTAGCACAGATGAGTATTGGAATGAACATAGGCACGAACCATTGACGCCAACTGAGGTAAATGTTTATAGCATGATTGATACGCTAAGAAATATCCCAGTAGTAAAAACTTATACAGAGATACTCAAAATAGCCATTAACGGCTATTTAAAAGCTGGACCAATAGATATCGGGCCTTACTTATCGCTTTATGCCAACAATACCGTTGAGGGACACCGATTTCAGCTAGGCGGTCGTACCAATATTAATTTTAGCAACAAGTGGGTACTTGGGGGTTATGTGGCTTATGGCTCTGATGACGATGAGTATAAATACCAGGGAAGATTGAAGTACATCGCCTCCAGAGATAAATGGACCACTCTTGAAGCGCAATACACCAAAGATATAGATCAGGTCGGACTTGCTGCCGAAGATTTATTGGGGAATAGTGTCTTTCTTACAGCCACCAGGTTTGGTAACCTGGTAAGGCCATATTACTATGAGCAAGGTAAGTTTTCGATGCAACGACAATTATTTAGAGGCTATCGACAAAGTATTACTGCCAGATACAAAAGCTTTAATCCGCTATATAACTTTGCCTATTTTGAAAACCCGGAAAATACAGATAGTCCCATACTGGAAAAAATAGAGACAGCAGAGGTAACGTTTGAGGCCCGCTATGCAAAAGATGAGATCTTTGTTCAAAATGATAATGACAGGATAAGTTTAGGTACACTCAAGTGGCCAATTTTTACTTTGAGATACACCAGAGGCATCAGCGGAATCTTAGGTAGCGATTTTGATTATAATAAACTGAGCCTAAATATTGCCAATGATTTGAAAATGGGTTTTTTCGGTACATCGAGTGTCTCACTTACGGGGGAGTATATTTTTGAGACATTGCCATACCCTTTACTCAAAGCACATATTGGTAATGAGTCAAACTTCTACACTACTGCTGCATACAATCTCATGAACTTCTCAGAGTTTGCCAGCGACAGGTATGTTGAGTTGCGTTATTTACATAGGTTTCAGGGTTTTATTTTGAATAGAATCCCACTGATGAAAAAACTTAAGTGGCGATTAATAGCGAGTGCAGACGTTTTATATGGCCGTTTAAGAGAGTCTAATCGTAACATCCTCTCTCCGGTTGATCAGGATGGAAATCCAACTGACCCCATCGGCTTCTTTGATGACAGGCCTTATGTAGAGGTTGGTTATGGTGTGGAAAATGTGTTTAAAGTACTTTGGATAGAGTTTTTTCACAGACTCACTTACCTTGATAGGCCAGATGTCAACAAATTTGGTGTGAAAATAAGCTTCCAATTTATACTTTAGTGTAAATGAAGTTTATAAAGCTAGTAACATTAAGTTTTGTAGTGTTTGCCTGTCAGCAGCATTCCAAAGATGCCATTGAAGAGGCCGGCTTTTCTGTGAAGGCTGAGGAAACACTTGAATACCTCAATGATATAGCCTCACAAAACAAAAATAACGCTACATTTTACTATCAACGAGCTTTGGCCCTGAGTAAATTGGGAGATAATGAAGCTGCTTACCGGGATATTTTAAGGGCAACCAACATAGATCAGGAATCAGAGCGTGCCTATTTGCTAAAAGGTAAAATTGAGCAGCAAAATAATAGGCCAGAGGAAGCCATAGAAAGCCTATTAATTGCAGAGAAATTAGGGGCTAGAGAAAAAGAGCTTTACAAGATTTTAGCATCCGAATACCTACAACTGGGTCAGGTGAAAATGGCAAGAGCAGCTGTAGATAGGTTGGTTAAATTACAGCCAGATGCGATCAGTTACCAATTAGAAGGAGAGGTGATGCTGGCAATTGCTGATTCTGCAGACGCGATGGTCAGCTTTAGGAAGGCTATTGATATAAACCCTAATTTAAAAACTGCAACCGAAAAGTTGGTGGATTTATACATGGCCAAATCTGATGAGCAAAAGGCGGGAGTACTCATAAATAATTACCTGGAAAATAATGTGAGTGATAAGGTAATGCTATTAAGAAAGGGTAGGTTTTTGGTGAGAATAGAAGCTTATGATAGCGCCAAACAAATTTACCAGCAATTATTAGCTAAAGACTCTAATGACTATATACTTAATTATGAGCTATCCAACCTCCATTACACCACAAGTAAATTCGACAGCTCACTGTATTACAGTCAAAAAGCACTACAATTAGATTCAACTCAAGTAGAGGCTAAGTTATTATTAGCTCGATCATTAGATAAAAATAGAGATTACCAACAAGCCATTGAGATATATGAAAACATCGTTTTGGGTGATTCTACAAATAATTTAGCCGCAAGTGAGTTAGACAATTTGAAAAGAAAAGTTGCATATTTGTGGCAATTGGAGCAGCAGCGCAAGGCCAGAGACTCAGTGTTGAACAACCTGCCTCCAACTTTAGAAAAAAAGAACATAGATAATTAGAATCAGACAATTTCATGATTAAAATAACCCTGCCAGACGGATCGGTTAAAGAATTTGAAGATGGTGTAACAGGACTAGATGTAGCTATGAGTATTAGTGAGGGTTTAGCCCGAAATGTACTTGCAGCAAAAGTTAATGGAGAGGTGTGGGATGCTACCCGTACCATCGAGCAAGATGCTTCGATTCAGCTTTTAACATGGAATGATGATGATGGGAAGTCTGCATTTTGGCATTCTTCAGCTCACCTTTTGGCAGAGGCATTGGAAGAGCTTTATCCGGGTATAAAATTCGGAATTGGGCCTCCCATCGACAATGGCTTTTACTACGATGTTGATCTTGGTGAGAAAGAGTTTGGCGAAGATGATCTTGATAAGGTAGAAAAAAAGATGCTGGAATTGGCTCGTGAGAAAAACGAGTTTAAAAGATCACAAGTATCAAAAGATGAAGCTTTAAAATATTATCAGGAGAAAGGTGACGAGTACAAGATTGAGCTTATAAATGATCTGGAAGATGGTACCATTACTTTCTACAACCAGGGCAATTTCACCGACCTTTGTCGCGGCCCGCATATACCACATACAGGTTTCGTTAAAGCAATTAAGTTGCTCAATGTAGCTGGAGCTTACTGGCGCGGAGACGAGAAGCGTAAGCAGCTAACTAGGATTTATGGAGTTACTTTTCCAAAGCAAAAAGAGCTTAAGGAACACTTAGAAAGACTTGAAGAAGCTAAAAAACGAGACCATAGAAAGTTAGGGAAAGAGCTTGAACTTTTTACATTTTCTGAAAAAGTAGGGATGGGCCTTCCCCTTTGGTTACCCAAAGGCACCATATTGCGTGAGCGTTTGGAAAATTTTATGCGCAAAGCGCAAATTAAGGCGGGTTATGATCCTGTGGTGACACCTCATATTGGTAGCAAGCAATTATATGTAACTTCTGGTCATTATGAAAAGTATGGTGAAGACTCTTTTCAACCGATAAAAACCCCAAATGAAAATGAGGAGTTTTTATTAAAGCCTATGAATTGTCCCCATCATTGTGAAATTTACAACTCAAAACCGAGGTCGTATAAAGACCTTCCTGTGAGGCTGGCAGAGTTTGGTACCGTGTATAGGTACGAGCAAAGTGGTGAGTTACATGGCCTTACACGGGTTAGAGGTTTTACACAAGACGATGCACATATTTTCTGTCGCCCAGATCAGGTGAAAGAGGAGTTTATAAAAGTAATAGACCTTGTATTGTATGTTTTTCAAGCACTTGGTTTTGAGGAGTATACAGCTCAGGTTTCCTTAAGAGATCCTGAAAATAAGGAAAAGTATATTGGTGAGGACAAGCTTTGGGATCAGGCCGAAAGAGAAATACAAGAGGCTGCAGACGAGCGTGGTCTCAAAACTGTGACCGAGTTAGGTGAGGCAGCATTTTATGGCCCTAAGCTGGACTTCATGGTAAAAGATGCTTTGGGTAGAAGTTGGCAACTAGGTACAATTCAAGTTGATTATACATTGCCAGAGCGTTTTGAGTTAGAGTACACCGGTGCCGATAACCAGAAGCATAGACCTGTGATGATCCACAGGGCACCTTTTGGTTCTATGGAGAGATTTGTAGCTGTACTGATAGAGCACTGTGGTGGTAACTTCCCACTGTGGTTAGCGCCTGATCAGATTGCTATACTTCCTATTTCAGAAAAATATCACAAGTATGCCGAAGAATTGAAGAATAATCTAAACGAAAACGACATTCGTGGGTTTATTGATAATAGAGACGAAAAGATTGGTAGAAAAATAAGAGATGCCGAGGTAAAAAAGGTACCTTACATGCTTATTGTAGGAGAGAAAGAGAGAGACGAACAGAAAGTTTCAGTAAGAAGACATGGTGAAGGTGATGTAGGTAGTATGGGTGTTGAAGAATTCATCAGTCATTTCGCCAAAGAAAGTGGAGTTTAAGAGCCAAAAGGCTCATTTTTAAATAAAAGTCAAATAATTAGATAGTTTTTGAATATCGAAAATATATAACGATATTTGCAACCTGTTTTTTCTAACTAAATAAGGAGGTAAAGATTAGTAAACAAAGATTTCAAAGAAGGGGTTATCGAGGGAGAGTAGAAGAACCCTATCGAGTCAACGAAAAAATTCGAACATCCAGAGTCAGAGTGGTGGGAGAAAATGTGAAGGTTGATGTATACCCAATTGAGCAGGCGCTCAAAATGGCCAAAGAGCAAAATCTCGATTTAGTAGAGATTTCTCCAAAGGCAGATCCGCCTGTTTGTAAAATAATCGACTACTCTAAATTTAAGTACGAGCAGAAGAAAAAACAGAAGGAGATAAAGGCTAAAGCCCAAAAGACGGTAATCAAAGAGATCCGTTTTGGTCCTAATACAGAGGAGCATGATTTTAACTTTAAGTTGAACCATGCACTAAACTTTTTGAAGGACGGGGCTAAAGTAAAGGCTTATGTACACTTTGTTGGAAGAACCATTGTCTTTAAAGAGCGTGGTGAAATTTTACTACTTAAGTTTGCACAGGCTGTTGAGGAATATGGTAAGGTGGAGCAGTTGCCTAAATTGGAAGGAAAGCGTATGACCATGTTTATTTCGCCTAAGCCTCAAAAGAAAAAATAAGAATACAGATCGACAAAAGATAAATTGAAATGCCAAAAGTAAAAGTAAAATCAGGAGCGAAGAAAAGATTCAAGCTGACTGGTAGTGGTAAAATCAAAAGAAAGCATGCTTTCAAAAGCCACATCCTTACTAAAAAGGAAACCAAGCAGAAGAGAAATCTTACAAAAATGGCGTTGGTTCACAAATCAGATGAATCTAACGTAAGAGACATGCTTAATATCTAAGCAAACTAGTATAACTAGGTTTTATTAAATTTTTAACCCGGTTACAGGCACAAAAGATCTCGAAAGAGGCGCCTTTGACCAAAAACAAATTAAGAAATGCCAAGATCAGTAAATCATGTAGCGTCTAGAGCGCGTAGAAAAAAGATACTTAAAGCCGCCAAAGGTTATTGGGGCAGAAGAAGTAATGTATGGACGGTAGCTAAAAATGCCGTTGAAAAAGGTTTAACTTACGCTTACAGAGATAGAAAAGCGAAGAAGAGAGACTTCAGAAAATTGTGGATTCAGAGAATTAATGCTGGTGCAAGACAGCACGGTATGTCTTATTCACAATTTATGGGTAACATCAAAAAGTCAAACATCGACCTTAACAGAAAGGTGTTAGCAGACTTAGCGATGAATCACCCTGAGGCTTTCGCTGAAATAGTGAAAAAAGTAAAATAAGTAAGTTTAACCAACGATCTGTATTAAAAAAACCCTGACCAAAATGGTCAGGGTTTTTTGTTTTGATGGTTACTAGTTGAATTATAATTCTATCTCAACCTCTGTTGCCAGATCGAGGCCATCAGCTGCAATATCAAATATCTCGACATTGCTTGTTTCACTAATTACTATTACTCCTTCACTGTCTTTTTGAGCTGCCTCTAGCATGCTGCTAGTCACTCCGGCAAACCATACTGATGGGTCAAATGTAACTTGAGCGATTACGCTGGCTCCAGCAGAAAAACTGATTTGACCTTCCTTTTCAACTTCAAAGGTTTCACCAGAGTTAAACTCAAATCTGATTGGGTGTGATTGATCTTCACTATCCACAAACGTTCCTTCAATAACTACTGAAGGCTCATTGTTTTCGTCTAATAACTCCAATTCAACGCTAGCTTCAGTATAAATTCCTGCAGGAAATTCTAAGTTAGGTAAGCTTGGAGTAGTTTCACCTGTAGCAAAGTCTATCACTACATTTTGCTCAATGTTTACTTCAATAGAATCGCCTTCATCTGTTTCTGTTTCAAATTGAATTTGAGTTAGCGTAATAAAGCCAGAAGTAAATTCTAATGAATTGGCAGCAACTCTGCCACCAGCAGGGATTCCGGAAGCTGTATTTACAGTGTTAAAGTTCATAGCAACTGTAGGGTTCGGAGACTCTGAGTCATCACTACATGCGCTCAGTATTACTAAAGCTAATACTGAAAAAATCGAAACGCTTTTAAAATAATTTTTCATAATCTGTTAATTTTCTAATGTTAAAATAAGTGATAAGGAATGTCGTTTTAATTGTTTGCATTCTCTGAGTATAAAACCGATGAGGATGAAAAACTCCTACCAAAAATTTTTATTTTATTCACATATGTTAAAATCCAAAATATCGCTTTTCTAATTCAATATCCTCCTTGTTTGGATATGCATTAGGAGAATGATATTTCCAGCAGATATATTTAGCATCATAATTTTTGTCAGTAATAAGTCCTTTTGGTACCAAATACCATTCACCGGTCAGTGCCTGAGCTGGTATATGAGAGGTTCTTTTTTTACCTGGAATAGGGAATAAGTTTACTTTCATTTTAAAAAATTTATGCTTTAAAGAGTCTATTTTTTTGTCCCTCGACTGTTGTAGTAGGGCTAAAAAAATCACCGATATTTTTATACCGGTGACAACAGACCAACTATAAGACTTTTTTTGAATGATTTAATTTTTTGAATACGTGTCTGATTCTACACAACCATCCGTATCTGCTGCAAAAGTTAGAATCAATACGCCTCCGTTTAATGTGTAAGTAGCCACATCAGTTTTGGCAACGTTATTTTCGGTGTATGTAAAAGTGATTTGACTGCCATTTAGACTATATGTGCCGTCTGTCATTGTCGAAACGCTGTTGTTAATTTCAGTCACTGAGAAAGTGCCGTTTCCATTAATGACTAATGTTTCGCAGTCTGAGGCTGAACAAGATTTGTTTTCAGTTACATTATCTGCAGGGTCATTGCAGCCTGCAACGGATTCCTGAGTCAATGTGTAGACACCTACAATGGCTAATGTGTTACTACCATCGTCATCACTACAAGCACTTAGTAGTACTGCTACCAATGCTAACAAAATTGATACGCTTTTAAAGTAATTTTTCATAATCTGTATAATTTTCAATGTTTAAAAAATAAGTAGAAGAATGTCACTTTAAGTCATTGCATTCTCTGAGAATAAAACCGATGGGTTTGCATTATTCCTACCGGGCAATTGAGTTAATTTGAAAAACTCATTAGCCAGAATAAAAAAAGGAGGCTCAGCGAGCCTCCTTTTTATTGAGTTGATAAATTTTAAAATTAGTTTCCCGGACTAATTGAAAAGCTTCCATCACCACTGAAGTTTGCCAGGGCTACAGTTATAGTCCAATCACCTGAAGTGCCTGTGGTACTTACCCCTGAAGCGGAATCATCTCCCTGTCCTTTGACTAAAGATCTGGTAGCTACCACCTGACCATCGGCATCAGCTATTGTGAGTGTAAAACTGCCTCCAGCAGCTGCTGTGATGTCCATGTTATATTCTGCAGTTGTCGAAGGGTTTGTCCAGGTAAAAGCCTGAGTTCTATTACCTCCATCTCCTGTAACATCGCCACCCAGGTCGCTACCCACGGCTTCTATCGTTACTGATGCAGTGGGTCCATCGTCATCGCTACATGAAACTGCAAGACATAGAACAAGGGATGCCAGAAATAAAATACTAATTAGATTTTTCATAATTTATAAAATTCAAGTTAAAAAATGTGATAAGGAATGCCTGCCTAAGTGCTTCGCATTCTCTAAATATAAAACCGATGAGGATTTAAAACTCCTACTTTAAATTTTTACTTTTTTACACTAACTGTTATGATGAAGGTTAAATTACCATTTTAAGTTAAATAGTTTTTCTATTTCATTAGTATCCATCTGTTCGCATAAAGCAGTCTGATGAGATCTGTTTAGATATAATTTATGGAAGGGATATGAACAAAAGGGGAGGTCTCAAAAGTATAAGGAATTCGTCCTCGCGAGGTAACGAAGCGATCTCAAGACGGTTTAAAGTAGTTTTTAACCAAATTGCTTCACTCTGTTCGCTATGAAGTTACACTTTTGAGACAGCCTGCTTCTAGAGTAATTCGGATAATATAATCAAATACTATTCAGCGTTACACTGATAAGTACTTCAGGATCCTGATTAATTAGTTCTATTTGATTAGCATCATAGCTTTCAACCTTCCATTCCTTATTGAGCAGCTTTAGGTTTCCATCTGTATCAAATTCCATTTCAAGCTCTAAAAAACCATCATTACCACTAGTGCTCCATTCTCCTTCATATTCTTCGGAGTCATCGGCACCTATTAAGAGGTTGTCATTAAGAAAATCTATTTCGAAGTCGCTTGCCTGATCAGCCTTACTTACACCTGCAGAGTCGTAGGTAGTCACAATCCAGGTATTCTGTTGGAGTGTATTTCTCAGTTCTGTATCATCGACATCGTCATCATCAAAATCGTTATCATCATCTTCATCACAGCTATCTTCAAATTCCTCAATTGTGGCTTCCAATTCTTCGTTACTCTCTGCAACAATAGTTTCTCCCGAAGCCAGAATTAACGTAACAGGGTAGTTGAGGCTAACAATATCTTTTTCATCGATGGATTCTAAGAAATCGTACAGCTCATTATCATTTTCAATGTCAACTGTTGTGGCTTGCTGGGTTGCCGAGTTGTAGACTGAAAAAGTGATGGGATAACCAATATCCACACACTCTATATCATCATCAAAGCCATCTTCAATACAGTCTTCCAATAGGTCTTCAAGCTCGTCATGGTTATTAACTGTAACTACGGAATGATCTGGTAATGTTACATTGATGGGAAATTGAATTGCAATGCTGTCTTCATCGTTTTCAAACTCATCAATAATGTCTTCAACCAAGTCGTAGTCGTCTTCATTTTCAATGACTATCTCAGTGTTGTTAACAATCACTGTAAAAGGAAAAACAATAGTTGTACAGCTTCCTCCATCTACGATGTTATCCTCTGATCCATCATTCTGACTAATTCTGTTTAATAAGGTGGCACTTTTCGAGTTAGGACTAATCGTTTCTTCTACAGGGGGAGCAATTATTTCTGACGACTCCTCCTGACACCCGACCAACCCGAGTGAAGAGAAAATAATTATAGACAATGAAATTTTAATAAGTGTTTTCATAATGGTTTAATCACCTGTACTAATTAAACAGATGAGACTGAGAAACTCCTACTATCGCTCCCTTTTTTATATTTCAGTTAACCCCTAAAAGCAACAAAACACATGTAGGCAATGTAGATTATGATAAATATTAATCCACTCAATCTACCTATTTTAACTTTCTTTCCGGCTATAATAGCAAAAATTAGTAATGTGCTGGAAAATATTACCATACCTAAATCTATATTGCTTGCAGTGTCAAATGCTAATGGACGAATCAAGGCACTTAACCCGAGTACCCATAAGACGTTAAATATATTTGATCCGATAATATTACCCATTGCGATATCAGTCTCACCTTTTTTGGCAGCAATTACGGATGTAACTAATTCTGGTAGCGAAGTGCCTATGGCCACAATGGAAAGGCCGACAAAAGACTTACTAAGGTTAAATGTCTCTGCCAGAGCAACAGCACCACCTACAACCCAATTGCCTCCGAAGTATAGTCCTAAGATGCCTATTCCAATATATAAAATCGGCTTGCTAGTCTTTTGAGATAATGAAGTAGTATTATCATTTGTATCATGGCCATTGGTATAGTTAGCTATACTAAAAATATACCCCATAAATAGAAGAAAGAAAATAAGAAGAAAGAAGCCATCCAGCCTGCTTAATTCTAAACCAGGACTGTTGCTTAGAAAATTAGCATTAGCTAAGAAACCAACCATAAAGGTAGCTGCAAGCATCATGGGTATTTCAGATAAGTAAAGACTCTTTTGTATTGGCAATGGGTTTATAGTGGCCGTTAACCCCAGTATAAGTAGCACATTACTTATGTTGCTGCCCAATATATTTCCTATCGCGATGCCGGGACTACCATCAATACTTGCCATAATATTTACAAAAAGTTCTGGCAAACTTGTGCCCATAGATACGATTGTGAGTCCGATCACTAAATTTGAAATGTGATATTTCTTTGCCAGTATTGTAGAGCCATCAACAAGTAAGTCTGCCCCTTTTATAAGAATAACAAAGCCAACTATAAACAATAGGTAAACCATAAGATTTTCATATATTAAACAGTTCGTATCATTGAACTCCTACTTCAACCAGTAAACTAAATGTCAGAAA
Organism: Fulvivirga sp.; assembly: GCA_965227525.1. Taxonomy (GTDB): domain Bacteria; phylum Bacteroidota; class Bacteroidia; order Cytophagales; family Cyclobacteriaceae; genus Fulvivirga. Next base: position 2,641,918 of record OZ245762.1, read on the forward strand.
GTAAGAAAGACGTATGTAAGGAAAAAGTATTTAATGAGCTGTTTATCAGTCACTCAAAAGACTTGCATAACTTCCTTTACTATAAATATGGGGAGGCGTTAAACCCTGGTGACATCGTACAGGAGGCTTTTATTAAATTGTGGAATAACTGTGCGAAAGTACTTTTTGAGAAAGCGAAGTCTTTTTTATTTACAGTGGCAAACAATCATATGCTTAATGAGATTTCTAAGGAAAAGACAGCACAAAAGTATCAGGAGATCAAGCCAAAACACTATACGCATGAAAATCCTGAATATGTGCTGGAAGAGAATGAGTATATGGAACAACTACAAAGTGCCATCAACGATTTGTCGGAAGATCTTAGGGTAACATTTTTACTTAATAGAATTGAAGGCAAGAAGCATCAGGAGATTGCTGATATGCTTGGTTTATCTAGAAAGGCTGTGGAAAAAAGAATATATAAAGCACTTGCATTGATTCGCGAAAAGGTAGATGGAATTTAAAGTTTTAATCTTTGGTAGGAGTATTGGAAGCTAATCGGTTACATATGTACAATCATGGAAAATAATGAATACATAGAGAAATACCTGGCGGGAACGCTGTCAGATGAAGAGCTCAAGGCATTTGAGAAAACTCCTGATTATATGGAGCTTAAGAAGCTTGATGAGCATTTACAATACTTCAGGGCACCAGCATATGACGAGAAAGAGGAGTATGAACAACTGAACGCCAAACTTTCTCAACAGCCAAAAGCCAAAGTAGTTGCTGTAAATTGGTGGCAGCCAGCGATGAAAATTGCAGCTGCAATCCTTCTATTGTTTGTGGTGGGTTATGCCTTGTTTAATCAGTTTACCACTAGCCAGATAGAGACTCATTTAGCTGATAAGTCCGAATTTTATCTACCTGATTCTTCCAGAGTATCGCTAAATGCAGCGAGTAATATTGCTTATCAATCACGAAACTGGCAAGAAGACAGGTCTTTGAAACTGGAGGGGGAAGCATTTTTTGAAGTGGCTAAAGGCTCTAAATTCGATGTAAATACCGACATCGGAAAAGTGACAGTGCTGGGAACGGAATTTAATGTTGTTGTTAGAGATAGTTACTTTGAGGTGGTATGCTTTGAGGGATTGGTGCAGGTTACTTTTAATGATAGAATAGAAGCATTAAAACCTGGAAAAATGTTTAGAGTATTAAACAATAACATATCTGTAAGCAACATTAAAATAGGTGCTAAACCATCATGGACGACCAATGAGAGCTCATTTCTTAGTATGCCATACAGTTACGTGATTGCTGAGTTTGAAAGGCAATATGACAGGCGAATAGTAGTCAGGTCTGTCAATAAGAAATTGTCATATACAGGTAGTTTTACACATAATAATATAGATTTAGCCTTACAGTCTTTGACAGAGCCATTAAATTTGAGTTATACAATCAAGGATAGCGAGATTATAATAACAAGTGACGAGTAAGGTATTCGCGTTTATCATTTCATTTTTAGTTACCACCTTGTGTTTTGGGCAAACTCAACCAAATACCCCATTGGCTGTAGTTCTAGATTCTCTGGAGCAGAGGTTTGAAATAAAATTTTCTTATGCTGATAATTATATCAATGGTGTAAATGTTGATGATCAATTCTCATGTAGTAGTTTAGAGTCATGCCTTCAACTGCTGGAGCAGGCCACAAACTTGGAGTTTAAGGTGCTGAGCGATAGATTTATTGCCGTTGCTCCTAAAAAGATCAAAAAGGAAAGAGTCCTTTGTGGAACGGTAGTAGATGGTGAAACCGGGGAAATACTGCAAAATGCAACAGTTTCAATTGACAACAGATTTACACTCACCGACTCTTTAGGTAAGTTTAGTTTTGATAAATACAAACCTACAGACAGTCTAACCATTCAATTTTTTGGCTACATGCCTAAACTTATTCCTGTAGATAAATTGGTGCTCAATGATTGTCTTGAAATACCGCTTAAGCCTAATGTTACACTATTGGAGGTGGTAATGATAAAGAATTTCATGGTGCGTGGAGTCGATAAAAAATTTGATGGCTCCCTAAGGGTTGATATCCCCGAAGCAGGGATACTTCCAGGACTAACTGAGCCTGACGTGCTATTTACAATTCAAAAACTTCCTGGTATACAAAGTATTGATGAAACGGTGTCTGACATTAATGTGCGTGGGGGCACAAATGATCAAAACCTTGTGCTTTGGGATGGTGTAAAAATGTATCAAACAGGTCATTTTTTCGGGTTAATATCAGCCTTCAATCCATACCTAACCAAAGATGTCACTTTGATAAAAAACGGGGCGTCTGCACGCTATTTTGAAGGGGTTTCAAGTGTGATAGACATCCAAACTTTTGATCAGGTAAATGAAGAGTTAGAGGCTGGGGCTGGCCTAAATATGCTTAATGGAGATATCTTCCTGAAATTGCCAATAAATAAGAAAATGGCATTGCATTTGTCCTCCAGAAGGTCTCTTGCAGATATCGTAAACTCACCAACCTTCAGCAATTATTTTGATAGAGCATTCCGTGATACGGAGGTGGCTCAATTCGTTGGCCGAACAGAAACATTGAGTACTAATGAAAATTTCTTTTTTTACGACTATAGCGGAAAGCTGCTTTATGATATCAGCGATAGGGATAAGTTGAGATTCAGTTTTCTAAAGGTATTTAATCAGGTTGATTATAAAGAAACGGGCCTGGTAAACAATGTTGTAGAGTCAAAGAATAGCGAGCTTCAGCAATTCAATATTGCAGGGAGTGCCAAATACAAACGGGTATGGAGTGAAAAGGTAAAATCCACATTGTCGTTAGATATGTCATCTTATAATTTAACGTCAATCAATTTTGATATCTTCAACGATCAAAGATTGTTTCAGGAAAATAAAGTGCTGGACCTGGCTTTAAAATCTGACATAACTCTTAAACTGTCTGACAAACTAAAGCTTAATACCGGTTACCATTTCAACGAGATTGGTGTGACCAATATTGATGACTTAAACAATCCTGATTTTAAGAGGTCCATAAAAGAAGTAGTCAGGGTGCACGGTCAGTTTACTGAGATATCTTACAACTCTGCAAATGGCAATACACTAGGCCGCCTTGGCGTGAGAACTAACTATTTTGGAAAGTTTGATAAATGGCGGTTTGAACCAAGATTTACACTCAACCAAGTTTTAGCAGAGAACCTTACGATTGAGCTGCTCGGTGAAATGAAAAGTCAGGTGACCACACAAATAATAGATTTTCAAACCGATTTTTTAGGTGTTGAGAAAAGAAGATGGGTACTTGTAAACGATGATGACATACCTATTATCACCAGCGGTCAGCTTTCTTTAGGTACACATTATAAAAAACAAAGGCTACTAATTAGTTTGGAAGGCTACTTGAAAAGGGTAGAGGGGATTATTACCTCTAGTCAGGGTTTTCAAAATCAATTCGAATTTGTACGGACGGATGGCAATTACACATCGAAAGGTATTGATATGTTGGTGAACCAACAGTTTGAAAAGTTTAATATATGGACCAATTACTCATTTTCAAGAAACTTGTATGAGTTTAAGTCACTGACTCCAAGTAAGTTTTTCAACAACATTGATATTCGTCATTCAATAAGCCTGGGTACGAGTTTTAAGCATGAGGGATTGGAAGTTTCGGCAGGTATCAATTACCATACGGGGCGACCAATTACTACACCTGAAGGTGATACACCAATAATGGATGGCGACATTAATTTTCAACTACCAAATAGCAGTAGGGTAGAAGATTACTTCAGGCCTGATTTTTCGCTAAAGTATGGCTTCAACATTGGAAAGAGAGCAAAAGCACAAATAGGTGGCTCATTGTGGAATTTTATTGATCATGAAAATGTCATCAATCGGTATTATACCATCAACGACAATCAGAACATTCAGAAAGTAGATGAATTGGCATTGGGCTTAACACCTAATGTAATGATGCGGGTCAGTTTTTAAAATACAAAAATCACTTAGCATCTAAGTTATTTTGTTTTAAAAAAAAGAATGGAATTCACCAGGTGACTCCGAGTCGCCTGGTGAATATTGACTGTTATTTACTACCTCTACTACTCTTTACAGTTTGCTGTGCCATCATCATGGTTAAAATCTGCTGTAAAGCATCGTTACTATTCTTAGAACCACCGTTAGAACCTCCCATATACATTTGTGGCAATGTAATTCCGTTTGGTCCGGCAAGTTTTTCAGCCACACCTACTGAAGTTTTGTATTCCCACTCAGCTCTTTCCTGAGGCGTTAAACCTGCTTGTACCAATTTAGCATTTTGATAAGACTCTGCGTCTGCAGCAACTTTTTTAGCAGCCGACTTGAGTCTTTCAGTCTCCAACTGAATTTGTGCGAGTTTCTTATTGGTTTCTTCCTGTTTAAGTCGGGTTTCGATTTCAATCAGCTTTTTTACCTGCTCTTTTTCTTGGTTAGCTCGCTCTGCTGTTTTGTCACGCTCACCTTCAGCTAAGATTCTTTGCTGCTCGGCTTTGGCCGTTTCAATCTTTTCCATCTCAATACGTTTCTGAGCAGATATGTCTCTTTGGGCCTCCAGTCTTCTTTTGAAGGCATCTTCCAGATTTACCTGATCGACAATAACCTGAGAAACAATGATATTATTTTTTGTAATGTCATGATCAACCCTAACTGGAGTGCCTGTTTCATCGAGACGTTTGTTTACCTCATACCTTGTCCTGATGTCTTTAATTACTCGCTCTTTTTGCTGTATTTGAGCATAAATAGTATCATAATATTCTTTCTTCTCAACGGAATAACCTCCATTCTTTAGTTGCTCATCTAATGTTTGTCTGAAATCAGCCGCAGAACCTGAAATATAATCCTGGGCTGCAAACATATAGCCTGTATTGATCACTTGTTCCTTTACAGTTGGTACTAAAGTGTTGTTAGTCAGATTTTTTGGGTGACGAAACTCTTCAGCCAATTTAATAAACGATGGCTCGTCTTGAGGCATCTGCATACGAACGGAGAGATTAACTTCAGCAGTTACCTGATCGATAAATCTGATGGGAATGCCATTAGGAATCACGCCTTCAATTCCTTCCTCTGGCTCGTCACCTGTAATCACTTTTATATCGATGAACTTTTGCCACTCCTGCACTTTGGACATAGGTGTGATAAACTTTATGCCAGAAGAAAATATAGCCCCTTTGGCTCCGGTAGGAGACACTATGAAATATTGATGACCTGGCTTAGCATAAAATATAAACATACTGTTGAGCGCCATAAAAAGCCCAATGGCCATAAGTATCATACTATTTTTTGGAGTAAACCAGAGCAAAATATTTTTCCCTGGTATTTTTGAAATTGCACCAGAGTTAACCTCCATATTACTGGATTTTCTTAACTGATAACTTAAAATCATAAGAGCGAGAGCACCTAAAATGAGCATCACTCCTAAAAATGTAAACATTCCCATTATTTAATGAAGTTTAGGATTAAACAAACTTCAAACTAAACGAATTCTTAGGTAGTATTAAAGCAAATTGATAATTATAATTTATCAATAGCTAAGTGTTATTCTTGGTAGGAAGATTTGGAAGAGTAATTGTAAAAGTTGTTCCCTCGTTTACAGTAGAATCTACCGTGATTGTGCCATCTAGTTTCTCTACAGTTTCCTTTACGATATATAGACCGAGTCCTGAGCCTGAGCTGTTTTCTGTGGCTCTGTAAAACATTTTAAATATATCTCTGAGAGCACTTTTCTCAATACCTATTCCATTGTCTGCAATCTCGATGTTGGCATATAACTTCTCACAGTGTACGTTTATGTTTATTATTGACGTTTCTTTCCGTAGGTCTTTGTATTTGAGAGCATTTGAAATAAGGTTTCTTAGAATAATGGCTACTCTTCTTCTGTCGCTTTTAAATTCGTTATCACCATGTTGAGTAATATTTATTTTGACACTGTTATCATGATTTAAAAACTCCAGCTCATCTAATACGTCATGTATCACATTGCCAAAAGCGAAACTTTCAATCATGACTTCTTTTCGCTCATTACTTGAAAAATCAATAATGTCTCCGATAAAGGCATCAAGTTTTTTCACACTGGTTTTCATCTTTTCGAGATAGATTTTGCTGTTTTGACTATCGACATGAGCCAAATCAATTAGTCCTAATAGCGATGCAAGTGGCGACCTCAAATCATGTGAAGCACTATAAACGAAACTATCCAACTCGCTATTTACCTTTCTAAGTTTGATGTTCATTTTTTCAATACCATGAATTCGCCATTTATAAGTGAAAAATAGAATTGCTGTGATACCCAGGATAACCAAGAGATAAAACCAGGTTGTCTGATAATAATAGGCAGCTACACTAAAGCTCATTTCATCTCCCACTTCATTCCAAATACCGTCATTGTTAGAAGCCATTACAATAAACTTATATTCACCTGGTCGTAGGTTGGTATATTCTACTTGTCTTTCATTGGTTACTTCAATATACTCATCATCAAAATTTTCAAGTTTATATCTAAACTTCATTTCATCAGGAGATATATAGCTTAGCGCTGTGAAATTGATTACGTACCTGATATGACCCGCAGGTAGGTCAAAACTATTTCCGTTCTCATAGGTAGTTGTGTCTGCCAATAATGAGGTAATGTATACTGGTGGCGCAATTTCATTGGTACGAAGCAGCCGAGTATTGATTACTGAAACACCGTCAATGGTGGGAATCCATAATTTGCCTTCTCTATCAATTGAGGATCTAACTGCTCCTGTACATTCCTCTTCACGCATTCCGTCAGTGCTGTTTATTACATTTGTCTCAACTGCATATGAACTGTCTTTTAAAAACCGTTCAATCTCATTTTTAGGTATATTTATTACACCCTTACTTGAAGTAATCCAGGCATTTCCCTGGGGTCCTTCGAGCCAATCAAACATACTTATACCTGACAAGCTGTTTTTTAGTTTTAGTGGTATGAATTTGTTGTCTTTAAATAGATACAAACCTGAGTTACAAACTGCCCATAATAACCCTCTTTCATCTATGTGGGTATTAAAGATTATGATCCCAGCGTCATTTTCGACAATAGAATGATTGGTAATGTCACCATTTATAGATATTTGTGAAAGTCCGCCACTATGAGTGCCAATAAACAAATTGCCTGACTGGTCTTCTTCAATTGAAAATATAAAGTTTGACCTCAAACCATTGTTTTCATCAAATGTCTTTTCGACCTTACCATTAACAATTTTTGTAAGTCCACCAGACCGGGATCCTACCCAAATATTACCCTTTTTGTCTTTGTGTATTACCCTGATATCAAGTGACTTAAGGCCTGAATTTAAATTGTAAATAAATTCACTATCACCTCTTTTTCTTATAAGACCTCTGTAACTAGCAACCCACAGGGTGCCATCACTTTCTTCCAAAACATCTCTGATACCAGTCTGAGAGACTTGCAATTTGAGTGGGATTTGCTCAATAACCTTATTTGAGTAGTAAAATAATTTACCATCGTCACATCCTATAAACTGTCTGTTACCATCATAACTGTTTTTTATAATATTTATCTTATTACTGCTTAGCCCATCGTACGTTGTATAATTACTAATACCTGTTTGTCTAAGTTGCACGAGTCCATCTCTGCCAGTGCATATCCATAAACTTCCCTCTTGGTCAAAATGAATATTATTTATACGAGTTAGTGTTGTAGCACCTAAAGACCGGGTGAAATCACCAGTATTTGATTTTAAATTATAGAGCCCCAGTCCATTGTCGGAACCAATCCACACTAAATGCCCAGAGGCTTTAATAGTGTTTATAGACTGATTAGTCATAAATTTTAATGGACTAATTTGCTTGTTTTTGATAATTGAAACTCCTGCCTGTGTACCTACAAATATTTGGCTGGGGTGCACTTCAAGACTATTTACCACATTACTTTGAAGACCGTTTGCGATGCTATACCTTCTGGTGTTTCCTTCTTCATCTAGCGAGTAGAGACCACTGCCCTGAGATGCTATCCATAAAATATTATTTTTATCTCGTTTAATATCTACAATATTCATGCTTTTGAATATTGAAGGTTTTACAAGAGATATTTCTCCATTGTTATACTTGTACAAGCCATCATTTGATCCAATATAAATTTGTCTGTTCGGCTCTACGAGTAAATAGTTAATTGATTTAGGTATATTACCGTTTGACGCTTCCAATGGTCTAAAAGCATTGTTTTCATATACTATGACACCACTTCCCTGAGAAGCAAAGTATAGTAAGGGCTCGTCAGGAGCTTCGAATCCGGCTCGGAATGCATCAATATTAAGGAAGGGTAGGTTTTTGCGATTATAATAATGTGATTGGTACCCATCAAACTTAATAATTCCAGAGTAGGAGGTAAGCCATAAGTAACCGCTTGAAGATTGGAAAATTGATGTTATATTTTTAGTATCTAATCCACTTTGTTCTGCCCAGGAGTAGACCGACAGTCGATCCATGGACTTAGGAATATCCTGACCAATACTGAAAGTCGAATAAAATAATAATACAAAAAGACTTGAACAGATCTGATTCATAACCAACAAGACACATCTTACATATAAGATACATAAAATGTATAAATATCTGCTGCTTAGAGGCTATTTGTATTGTCCTTGCACAAGTCTATGTATGAGCACTGCTGCTCTTTTTGCTTGTACTGATAGTTTGCTTAAATCTCCTGTTTCATTGATGGTGTGATCATCAGCCCCACTTAAACCCATGCCATCTATGGCCATATCTACATGGCCAGAAGTAAAAGATACGTCTGCGGCACCGGCATTTCTTGGATTGACAGGGTCTACAGATCCAAAACCTAAGTCCTGACTTACAGCACTATAAAAACCCAAAAGCTTACTATTGCCTTCAGTTGGAGCCAAAGGAGGGTAGCCACCTGGGTTGAAGGTGAGCTTAGCTGATGTACCAGGGTAATTTTTTGAGGCAATTTCAGACATTATGTTCTTAGCTTTTTCTAATTGCTCTAATGAAACCGCTCGAATATCTCCTGTGACCTTAACTTGCTGAGCTACCACATTACTTTTACCATAGGCTGTTCCACCACTTTGGCCTGCATCATAGGTAGTAGAAGTACCTCCCAGAATAACTCCTGGATTAAAGGTTAAGTTTTCTTCTTTAGAAAGTTGTAAATAGAATTCGTTGAGTATTCTGGAGGTCTCATAAATAGCTCCCACACCAACCTTATCTGTAAATACCTGAGAAGAATGTGCAGCATTACCTGTTACTTCTAGCGACCAACCAGAGGAGCCTCTTCGTGAGACTACAATTGTTTTTGGATCTCCATCGGCATTTTCAAAAGCCAAAGCGATATCGGCCCATTTTGCACCCTCCACCAAATCCTTTTTAGATAAGTCGAGTGGGCTGCCGCTTTTTTCTTCATCGCCAGTCATTACAACCTTAATCTGCATTTGATCGAGTACTTTGGCTTCCTTTAGGGCTTTTAGTGCTTGCAAAATGATCACATCTCCACCTTTCATGTCAGCCACACCGGGCCCTTTTAAAATGCTGTCGTTGAGCATTGTATATTCCTGAAACGGACTGTCTGGCTCGAATACTGTATCTAAATGACCTATCAATAACATTTTTGGGCCTTTGTTGCCTTTAGTAGTAGCGACTAAATGGCCGGCACGATTAAATGCCTTTCCATCGACCCACTTCGTTTCTAAGCCTAAAGCATCAAACTCTTTCATCAGTACATCACCTACAGCTTTTACACCTTCAAAATTCATGGTACCGCTGTTCATATTTACCAACTTTTTTAAAAGATCGGTATAGTAATCATTGTGTTGATCAACAGCTTTTACGATCTTCTTTTCGGTTTTGCTAACCTGAGCTGTAGATGTGAAAACAACGATTATATTAAAAAACAGTACAAATAAGAATTTTAAACGATTCATAATGATAAGTTTTGATTGATGCGGAAGTTAATAATTAATCTGCGAGCGATCAATGCTATCAGTTTTTTTGCAGAAGTTGCCCGCTCAGATACTTAAGTTCTATTTCAGCTAGTTTCGCAGCAAAGGCAGCGTTTTGAAGCCTAAGTTCTGCATTGACAAGGTTTACCTGAGATTCTCTAAGCTCTACAGGACTTGATAAACCAATACGATACCTTTCTTGAGCTATCTCATAATTTTCTTCAGCAATTTTTACATTTTCTGATTCAAGTTCAATCAGCGTTAGATTGTTGGCATAATTTAAATAGGCTTGATTAATCATGGTTTCCATTTCGAGAATCCTTTGCTTAAGCACTAACTCAGCATTTTGAGCTTCAATTCTAGAATTTTGAATTCTGCGCGTGGTATTAAATCCATTAAAAACTCTCACATTGGCTGTTGCTCCATAAGAGAGCTCATTGGTATTACTTGTAAATGTAAAACCAACCGCTCTTGTGACTTCAGATAGATTATATCCAGAAAATAATGAGACAGTTGGTAATCTTTCAGCTTTAATTAAAGACTCATTGAGTCGGGCTATTTTCATGGTTTGTTCTAAACTTCTCACCTCAGGGCTTGCCATTCTCATTGAGTTAAGTACATCATTAATATTAATGTCTTTATCAATTTGTAGTTGTGAAACAACTTCAAAAGACAAGGAATCGTCACCTGTCACCATCTGCCTCAGTAGGTTATATTTTTGAGTTTTAAGCGCAATTTCCTGATTAGCAACATTTGATTTATCTGTATTATAGTCTACCTGCGCCTGTAAGTATTCGAGCTTTGACCCTTTACCTAACTCATATTTGTCTTTTGCTATATTCTGTCGTTGCTCGGATAAGTCTAAAGTGCTCATAAGAGAGTTCAGCCTTTCAGCCTCCAGTGCCGTACGATAAAATGAAATCCCAACATTGAAAATGGTGGTCTGCACTTGTAATTGTAGATCATTTTCAGACTGTGTATTGAGTTGTTCTAAAATGTTTCTATTATGAAACATCGCCAATCCATCGAAAATAGTCCAGTTTAAAGTCGCACCGATAGCTTCTGATTGATTGACACTATTTTCTATAGGCCTTGTTTCTGTACTGGTTATTTGCTCACCATTTACTATCGCTTTATTTATGGAAGCATTGATGTCTAAAGTAGGTAAAAATCCTGCGTTCCCTAAGGTGCTATTATTATCCGCAATGGCCTTGGTATTTCTTGCAATCTTTATCCCATAGTTATTTTCCAATGCGGTAGCTACAGCTTCTTCAAAAGTCAATTTGCTCTGACTATAGCCGTTATACCATACAGCTATAATAGATAAAGTGAGAATAAGCTTTTTCATACTCTTGCCTTTCTTTTTTCTTTACCAGTGATGTATGTGTAAACAGCTGGAATCACAAATAAGGTTAAAATTGTTGCGAATAACATACCTCCAATTACTGCAACACCCATTGATACCCTACTTTCTGCACCCGCACCAAGGGCCAAAGCGATTGGGAGTATGCCTAAGATTGTAGAAAGACTTGTCATTAGAATAGGACGGAACCTTGCTTTAGCTGCTCCTACGATGGCTTCTTCAATCGACATGTTCTGAGCTTTTCTTTGGTTTGCAAACTCTACGATAAGTATACCATTTTTTGTAACCAGACCAATGAGCATAATAATACCAATCTGACTAAAAATGTTGAGTGTTTCTCCAAAGAAATACAAAGATAGGAGTGTGCCAGCAAGTGCAAGCGGTACTGTAAACATGATGATTAAAGGGTCTCTAAAACTTTCAAATTGAGCTGACAGCACGAGGTAAATTAATACGAGCGCAAAGCCAAAAGCAAAATAAAGATTACCTGAGCTTTGCTGAAATTCTAATGATGTGCCTGCCAGAGCGGTACTAAAAGAGCCATCAAGGACTTTAGCAGCTACTTCATCCATCGTACTGATACCTTGGCCCAGACTATAACCTGGCTGCAAACTGGCAGAAATCGTGGCAGATGCGAATCGATTATATCTGTATAGCTGAGGTGGTGTACTTTTTTCACTCAAAGTAACGAGGTTATCCATTTGAATGAGCTCACCTTCGTTGCTCTGAACATAAATAGATTTTAGGTCTAAAGGGTCATCGCGATCTGAGCGCTCAACCTGACCGATAATTTGATATTGCTTTCCATCCTTTATAAAGTAGCCAAAGCGCTGACCACTGAGGGAAAGTTGAAGTGTTTGTGCAACATTTCTAACTGATACACCTAAATCTCTGGCTTTGTCACGGTCGATTTCAATATTTATTTCAGGCTTGTTGAATTTAAGGTCAACATCAACAAAACCAAAAACTCCGGTTTTATTAGCCGCTTCTATAAAAGCAGGTATTGCTTCTTTAAGCTTGTCAAGATTAGGAGCCTGCAATACATATTGTACCGGGAGGCCACCTCGTCTGTTGCCTATGCTCTGTGGCTCTGAAACGAATGCCCGGGCACGTGTATTTTGTGCTACTTTAGGCTTTACGCTATTCACTATTTCTGTCTGACTTCTCTCTCTCTGATCTGCATCTACCAGGTTTATCACAGCAAAACCCGAATTGACGCTAGAAGAGGCGCCAAACCCAGGTGAAGTAATGGTTAGAACAGACTCATTTTCTGGAACTTCTGCTTGAACCAGCCCCGTAATCTGATCCATATAGAAATCCATATATTCAAATGTAGCACCTTCCGGACCTGTGGCATAAATTCTAAAATTACCTCGATCTTCCATAGGAGCAAGCTCTTGAGGTATGTCCTGGTTAAGCAGGTAAATGCCAGCTCCGGAAAGAATGATAATGATAAATGCCAACCATTTGACACGCATAAACTTGTCTAACAAATTCGCGTAACTTTCATTGAGCCAGACGAAAAATGGTTCTGTTTTTCGATAAATCCATTGCTTTCTTTTGCGTTTTTTAAGCATATTAGAAGACAGCATTGGAGTGAGGGTAAGGGCAACAAAACTAGAAATAATCACTGCTCCGGCTACCGTTACACCAAATTCTCGAAATAATCTTCCGGTAAGTCCTTCAAGAAATACAATTGGGAAAAATACCGAGGTGAGTGCTACAGTTGTACTAATTACTGCAAAGAATATCTCTTGCGTACCTTTTTTTCCTGCCTCGTGTGGTTCTTCTCCGGCTTCAATTTTGGAATATATGTTTTCTAATACCACAATAGCATCATCGACAACCAGACCAATAGCCAATACAATTCCGAGGAGTGTAAGTACATTTATGGAGAACCCGAAGGCGTACATCAGGAAAAATGAGCCAATAAGTGCTATGGGTACAGTGATAATAGGTATGAAGGTGGTACGCCAATCACGGAGGAAAGCGAATATGATCAGTGCAACAAGACCAAATGCGATGTAAATGGTTTGCTCAACCTCTGCTATGGACTCGGTTATATACTCTGTATTATCAAATGAGATCTCTGTTTCGATATCTGCCGGGAGATTCTTTCTGATTGATTCCAGTCGTTTGTAAAATTCTTGTGAAATCTCAAGATTGTTGGTACCCGGTTGAGGCCTGAGCACAACAATAACCATCGGGGTGCCATTGTTTTTTAAAATTGTACGCTCGTTTTCAGGGAAGAATTCGGCTCTGCCAATGTCTCTAAACCTCGTTACGCCACTTTCATCTTCTTTGATAATGAGACTATTAAATTCTTCCGGGGTGTTTAAACGGCCTAGAGTTCTTACAGAAAGCTCTGTAGAATTCCCTTCAATTCTACCGGAAGGAAGTTCAAGGTTTTGAGCATTAACAGAATTGAGTACATCTAGTGGTGTGATTTGATAGGCCGCCAGCTTGACAGGGTCCATCCAAAGTCTGATTGAATATCGTTTGTCGCCCCAAATGCTTACTTCACTGACTCCTGAAATGGTTTGAAAGTTTTCTTTAAACGAGTTGCTGGCTAACTCTGAAAGCTCCAGGAGATTTCTATTTTTACTGAAAACCCTAACGCCAATTATAGGAGAGGAGTCAGCATCTGCCTTTGATACCACTGGAGGCTCGGCATCTGGAGGGAGGCTCCTTACAGCCCGAGATACTTTGTCACGTACATCGTTGGCAGCAGCTTCTAAATCACTATCTAAACCAAACTCTACACGAATGGTACTACGACCATCTCGGGAAGTTGAAATCAATGACTTTATACCTGCGATTCCATTTATAGATTCCTCTAAAGGCTCAGTAATTTGAGTTTCAATAATTTCTGCATTAGCTCCGGCATAGCTTGTTGAAACAGTAATAACAGGAGGGTCAACCGATGGATACTCTCTAACACCCAGGAAGTTAAACCCAACCACTCCCATTATAATTATCAGGAGTGACATTACTATGGCCAATACAGGCCGATCGATACTAATATTAGACAGACTACTCATAGGTGGTATCTCCTAAGTTGATCGATACATCCATACCTTGCCTGATTTGCAGTATTCCAGTTGTGACCACCGTGTCACCATCTTGTAAGCCTTTTGTGACCTGAACTCTATCGGCAGTCCTAATGCCAGTTTCTACAGACCTATTAGCTACCAAGCCATTTTCAATAATAAAGACTTTTTTACCATCAAGCTCCGGTATTACGGCTTCAGTAGGTATCATTAGAGCTGTGTCAAAAGTTGAGATTGTTAGCGTTATTTTGGCAAATTGTCCCGGGAGGAGTTTGCCCTCCGTATTTTGGCTTATAGCACGTAATTTTATTGACCTGGTTTGTGGGTCGATTTGTGGCTCTATAGCATATATTTCTCCTTGAAAAGGAGTGTTATAAGCGTCAATAGTGAAGCTGATTTTGTCACCTTCATTAATCTCTGCGGTATACTTTCCAGGTATGCTAAAATCTACTTTGATTGGATTGATGTTGTAAAGTGTAGCGATCTGATCGGCAGGATTGATATAGCTACCTTCACTAATTTGTCTTAAACCAATGATACCATCGAAAGGCGCCTTTATTTTGTGTTTGTTAATCTGTACTTTCTTGACATTCATTTCAGCAATCGAGGTATTGAGAGTCGTTAATGCAGTTTCATACTCTTCTTTACTTATGGCCTCTTTGGCTAAAAGCTGCTTTTGTCGATACTCTATGTCTTCATTAAGTTTTTTGGTGAATTGTAGCTTCTCTAACTCTGCCTGCAGTTCACTATCATTGAGTTGTACAAGTAGTTGTCCCTTTTTTACTTGCTGACCTTCTTTGAAAAGTATATTGTCTACTACAGCTGACACTTCAGACCGTAGCGTTACGGACTCATTCGCAACTAATGAGCCGGTAACATTGAGGTTGTTATCCAGTGGCTTATTTTTTACTATCACAGCCGCAACTTCTAGTTTTTGATTTTTTTGAGTCGCTTTGACGCTTGTCTCTTTTTTTGAACCTAAATCGAGCCTTGGGACAATTATAAATCCAAGGCATACAAGGACGATAATGGCGATAGTAATTTTTGTAGATGTCTTCATGGTTCCTATTACTTAATTCAAAGTAACGTGAAATTGTTTAGAGCCTAATTCAAATACTATATTGATGGGAATTACTAGTGATGGAGGGTTGTAAAAATCTCAAAGTGGTAAAAAAAATTAAAGGCCACACAAGTGTGTGACCTTTAACGGGTTTAGGTTGAAGAGATATACTTTAATAAAGTGTACTTAGAGCAGTTTTATCATTATTAGTGAATGGTCTGTCACCTTCGGGGCTACCACAGGCGAGCATCCATGAGTTGGAATCAGGCCCTGTGGGAGTGCCTGCAATATGGTTGGCACCTACACCGCCATCTCCTTCATCATCAGGAGTACCACCACAACTATAGCTACGATCCATATAGTCGGTATGTCTAAAACCAATGCAATGGCCCATTTCATGTGCGATTGTAGTGGCTAAACCATTGATATTACTTACACCATCATAATATGCTCGGGTCATTAAAATTTCATCGTGAGGATCTCCACTTGCTGTTGGAAACCCCGCTGAACCTAATATACCAAACCAGTAATAGTACCACGGTGAAGCTTTTATTGTGATGTCAGCACTTGAAGCACTTGATACTCTTTGGAAATTGAGCTGTAAATTTTCTGTATTATACCTTGCCAAGGCAATGTCCGTTGCGTCCTTATACTTTTGAGGCATATTTACATACACATTTATAGTTCGTGGAGTAGCAGTCACCAGGTTGTCGGTGCTGTAATGCTCAACAGATGGTACACCGTTGCCCGTTGTGAGGTTCATGATTTGATCATGAGTAAATATGATGTCCTTCTCTACAATATATTCACCTCCATCTAGCCGTTGTACATCAAAATCTACTGTGTTAAATCCTGCTTGATTTAGCTTAGCAATTACCTCAGGCGATACTTCCTGAGGTTGAGGTTCATTGGCTTCTTGTTGCTCACAAGACCAAAGTGCCGTAAGCGAAAGGGCTACAGCCCATAACTTTAATTTTCTCATTTTAATTGGGTTTAGGTTTGAAAATATTTACAAAACCCAAGGTAGTAGTCTCAGAGAAAATTAAAAGTTAATCATGCTGAAGACCTTACATGTCTAAGAAAATATTTGAAATTTTATAGAACTATTTTTGGTGAGTAGGTCCACTAAAGATAAAAGGGTAAAGTGTTTGTGAGTCGTTGCCCTCAGCCATTACATCTACCGAGAGACTCCATGTACCATTTTTCATTCTCGTGCCAGTGATCGTACCTGACTTAATAAGGTTGTAGCCCGCATCTATACATCTGCAGTGCCTTTGTAAGTAGGCGTGGGATATGTCTTTCATTTCAAAGCCTTCAACATCCTGGCTAATCTGAAATATTATTTGAGTTTTTATTTGAGTGTCGTTTTTTGGGTCACCGCCCGTAGTGCTGGTGATTTCAAAAACGATGTTTTCACCAGATTCTATTTTTACATAATGGTTTCCATTATTTGATTCTGCCTGTATGTTTTTGTTTTTATAAAATGAGGCAGCAATTCCTTTTTGATCTTTAGTTTGGTTTTGAGCGCTGCCACATTGCATACCAAAGCATGCAATGAGCAGTAACATCAAAGATTTAAGTTTATTCATTAATTGTAATTTTTTCGATTTTATCACCTTGCTTGATTTGATCTATTACATCTTGTCCTTCAACAACCTTACCAAAGCAAGTGTGGTTTCTATCTAAATGTGCGGTGTTGTCCCTACTATGGCATATGAAAAACTGGCTTCCTCCTGTATTTCTACCAGCGTGCGCCATTGATAATACCCCTCTATCGTGGTATTGGTTTTCACCATCAAGTTCACAATCAATTTGGTAGCCAGGGCCGCCAGCACCAGTCCCATCAGGACAACCGCCTTGAATTACAAAGTTTGGTAAAACACGATGGAAGGTAAGACCATCATAAAACCCCGCTTTGGATAGTTTTACGAAATTCTCAACCGTATTAGGAGCATCTTCTGAATAAAACTCCACTTTCATTGTACCTTTTTCTGTTTTTATATCTGCTGTTTTCATTGTTGATTGTTATGATTTTCAATTTCTGACAAATCTATTAAAAAAAATGTGGGGTTTATGTTCGTGGTGATTTACTTTAGTATGCATGCTGAGTAGAAAGACAAAAATGAAACTAATTAACTGGTGGCCACCTATGTTGGGTACTGGAATTAGTTTACGAAAAATATCTGACGACTTCACCCGTTTTGAAGTTCAAATAAAGAGAAGATGGTATAATCGCAACCTGGTTAATGTACATTATGGCGGGTCACTGTACTCAATGTGTGATCCGTGGTACATGTTTATATTAATGGCCTGTTTGGGTAAAAATTATATCGTTTGGGATCAGGCTGCTACTATAAGATTTGTAAAACCAGGAAAAGGTACAGTAACTGGTATCTTTGAAGTAAAACCAAAGGAGGTAGAGGCTATAAAGGAAGAAATAAATCAAATAGGAAAGAAAGTATATACATTTAAAACGGTTTTGACCAATGCTGAAGGGGAAGTAGTTTGCGAGGTGGAGAAAGATGTATATGTAAGAAAACGTGACTTTGACTGGGATGCCTATAATGCAACAGTATAATAAAGATGCTATGGCAAATAAGGTATGTTGCCGATTTTATTAAATAAAACTGTTATGATAAAAGTAAAGCTTGAATTTCTGTTAATCGGTTTGTTACTATTATCATGCGCTGATGATAAAAATTCTCCCTCTGAAATTAATAGCAAAGTTCTATTTGAAGATGGCTTTGAAACAGCAACTGGTGAAATAAATGATTTGTTTAGCAATGAACGATGGAGCAATCTTCAGCAAGTAAACCCATCTGGAACTACAAATACGGTGCGGTTGGCAGAAGAAGAAAAAAACGCAGGTGCTTATTCACTCTATATGCAGGCATTCCCATCTTCTAGTCCTGTATCAAAAATGGATATCGAAAAAGGAGGACTAGAATTATTCGAGAACGAGAAAGTTGAAATAGATGTATGGTTTTATATTGAAGGAAATGAGAGTTTGCAAAATCTTACTCTGATAGACCTTGAGTGTTGTCAATGTTGGGATCCCGATGTGCCTGATAATCAATGCCCAGGTGTAAGGCTGCAAATGAGTGTGGGAGATGATTACCTTGTCATAGAACGAGGCAAGATTGGACTCACCTCATTACGACAAAGCACTACTCGGTTTCCCCGAGATCAGTGGGTTAATGTTAGATGGGTATTGAACCTATCCGATGAAACTGATGGCTCAAATCAGTTGTACATAAATGAGCAGCTAGTAATAGAAGAATCGGGAATCAACATGCCAAATCAACAGATATTTGCGGAGCTATTTGCCCAGGAAAACATTGACTTTCAGCTACAAACTCCACTGTTTTATGAACGAATTCAGTTTGGAATTACGGCTAATAGTACTAATAGTCCAGTTGGCTTATATATTGATGATGTTACCATTAAGAAATTGTAGTTACTTAAAACTCCAAAGTGAGCTGAATACTTTTTGATTCCTCTTCTTTCACTAAATCATGATTTAGGTTAGAAAGTGTAAGACCCAGCAGCCGGATGCCCTTATCAAGCTCAATGAGTTCGACAAGCTCAGGATACAGCACCTCTACTTTATCTGCGTTATCTATCCAATAGTCTACTGTCTTACTGCGGGTTATCTGTTGAAAGTCTGTATACTTTACTTTTAGTGTCAGAGTTTTTCCTTTCGTTTTGGAGCGTTCAATTCTGCCTTTGAGAATGTCATTAATTTTGGCAAGCTCAGCATGAACTTCTTCATGACTAACCAAATCTTTTGAGAATGTGTTTTCAGCTCCAAGAGACTTGCGGATGCGATTAGGGTTAACCTCTCTGTTATCTATCGCTCTTGCAATTTTATAATAATACTTTCCAGATTTTCCAAACCTGTCAATTAACGAGTATTCACTCCATTTCTTGAGATCAAGGCCTGTGTTAATACCCATTTTGTGCATCTTCTCAGCTGTGACCTTTCCAATGCCGAAAAATCGCTCTATGGGTAGTTTTTCAACAAATGCTTCAGCGTCCTCAGGTTTTACCAAAAAGAGTCCGTCAGGCTTATTGACATCTGAGGCTGTTTTAGCGAGAAATTTGTTGATAGAAATACCAGCTGAAGCGGTCAGTTGCGTTTCTTCTTTTATTCGTCTTCTTATTTCCTGAGCAATAAGTGTGGCAGAAGGCATTTCTTTTTTATTGGTTGTTACGTCTAAATATGCTTCATCTAAAGACAACGGCTCTACCAAGTCAGTGTATTCATAAAATATGTTTCTGATCTCTTGGGAAACTGATTTGTATGCATCAAAACGCGGTTTCACAAAGATCAATTGAGGGCATTTCCTGGCTGCAATCTTAGATGGCATAGCAGACTTTACACCAAATTTGCGTGCCTCATAGCTTGCAGCTGCAACTACACCGCGCTCTGCACTGCCACCAACAGCAATAGGTTTGCCTTTGAGTTCTGGATTGTCTCGTTGCTCTACAGAAGCGTAGAATGCATCCATGTCTATGTGAATGATTTTTCGCAAGTGGTAAAGTTATTGAATCATTACAACGGCAGTATACGACCGCTTAAATAATTAGGATTTGATTTTGATGGTCTTTTAAACAATTTAAAAGAAGCAAAAGGTCAAATGCGGACTTTTAAATAATTCATTCAATTACAAACCAAAAAAAGGAGGAAACTTGAAAAGAAGAAATTTTGTCCAGTTAGCCGGTTTAGGTGCAGGAGCGATGATGCTCCCTTCACACCTTATGGGTAACTCAATTCCTGTAGAGGCACTTCTTGCCCCTGGAATGGACGTAGCCAAGAAAAAACAAATGGCAGATGTAGCGCTTAATACGGCCCGTTCGCTTGGTGCCAGTTATGCCGATGCCAGAATAGGTAGGTATCTTAACCAGTATGTGTTTACACGTGAAGACAAGGTACAAAATGTTGTAAACACTGAGTCTTTTGGTATTGGTGTAAGGGTCATTGCAAACGGTACCTGGGGCTTTGCGTCAACAAACTCGGTAACACCTGAGGGAATTAAAAAAGCAACAGAGCAAGCTGTGGCTATTGCAAAGGCCAATTCTAAAATTCAAAAAGAACCTGTAAAACTAGCACCTGTACAAGGTCATGGAGAGGTAAGCTGGAAAACGCCAATTAAAAAAGACTTCAAAGATGTGCCTGTATCAGAAAAGGTTGATTTGCTTTTGAATGCCAATGCTGCAGCTATGGACAATGGAGCCAACTTTGTGAATTCAGCACTATTCATGGTGAATGAACAAAAGTATTTCGCTTCGACAGATGGTTCTTATATCGATCAGGATGTGCACAGAATATGGCCAACATTTGGTGTAACTGCTATTGATAGATCTAAAGGTAAGTTTAAGTCAAGGCAAGCCTTGAGTGCTCCAATGGGTATGGGTTATGAATATATGGATGGTCTTGCTTCTGAAAAAATTGAGGGGCCTGAAGGCCTTAACCTGTACAGAAATAGCTATGATATCGTAGAGGATGCTACTTTGGCTGCAAAGCAAGCCAAAGAAATGCTTTCTGCAAAATCTGTTGATCCGGGTAAATATGATTTAGTGCTAGAACCAAATCATTTGGGACTTACAATACACGAGTCGGTAGGTCACCCGCTGGAGCTTGACAGGGTGCTTGGCTATGAAGCCAACTATGCTGGTACAAGCTTTGCAACTCTTGATAAGTGGAAAGCAGGTGACTTTAATTACGGTAGCGACATTGTTAATCTTGTGGCAGATAAAACGCAGCCAAACTCACTTGGCGCAGTAGGCTATGATGATGAAGGTGTGAAATGTAAAAAATGGGATCTTGTAAGAAATGGTACTTTGGTGAATTACCAGGCAATCAGAGATCAGGCTCATATTATCAATGAAGATGAGTCTCATGGCTGCTGCTACTCGCAAAGTTGGAACGATGTACAATTTCAGCGTATGCCAAATGTTTCGCTTGAAGCGGGTACGGAGCCATATTCTTCCAAAGACATGATTAAGGATGTAGAAAAAGGTATATATATAGCCGGAAGGGGTTCTTATTCTATTGACCAACAGCGATACAACTTCCAATTCGGGGGTACGGTATTTTTCGAAATAAAAGATGGTGAAATTGCTGGTATGTTAAATGATGTGGCCTACCAGTCAAATACCCAGGAGTTCTGGAACTCTTGCGCTAAGATTTGTGATAAAAATGATTACCGATTGTTCGGATCGTTCTTCGATGGTAAAGGTCAACCTTCACAGATTAGCTCTGTGTCTCACGGTAGTTCAACTACTCGTTTTAATGACGTGAATGTGATTAATACAGGTAGAACTATCTAATTATTGTTTAACAAAAAAGTATAAAATAAAATGGCAATATATACAAAAGAAGAGGCAAGAGCGATAATGGAAAAAGCGCTGAGCTATTCCACCGCTGATACCTGTGAGGTAAATCTTAGTGGTTCAGAGAGTGGAAACATTCGTTATGCCCGTAATACAGTAAGTACGGCTGGTCACCGATCAAATCAAACCTTGGTAGTACAATCTAGCTATGGTAAAAGATCAGGTACTGCAACAATTGATGAATTTGATGATGCTTCGCTTGAGCGAGTAGTGAAGCGTGCAGAAGAGCTGGCTAAGCTGTCTCCGGAAAATCCTGAATTTATGGAGCCACTAGGGCCACAGGAATATGATGAATCCGTAACTTTCGTAGAGGCTACGGCTAAAATTACTCCAGAACAACGTGCAGAAATAGCTAATGGTAGTATAGAACCAGCAAGAGCAAAAGATGTAACTGCAGCTGGCTTTTTAAATGACTCATCAGGCTTTAGTGCAATGATGAACTCAAATGGTCTTTTTGCATACAACAAGTCAACAGATGCGAGTTTTTCAGTAACCATGCGTACCAATGATGGCACGGGAAGTGGCTGGGCAACAAGAGATGCCAATGACATCGCAAACTTAAAGGCCGAAGAAGCTTCTAAAAGTGCGATTGATAAAGCACTCATGTCAAAAAATGCTAAAGCCATTGAGCCTGGTAAATATACGGTGATTTTAGAGCCTGCTGCATCAGAACAACTATTAGGTAATATGTTTGGCTCATTTAACGCACGTACTGCAGATGAGGGCCGAAGCTTTATGTCTAAAGAAGGTGGAGGAACCAAACTAGGAGAGAAGATAGTTGACGAGCGAATTAATATTTGGTCAGACCCACGTGATCCGCGAGTACCAACTGCTACCTGGAATGGTGCCGGGCAACCAGTAAAGAAAATGAATTGGATTGAAAATGGTGTGGTGAAGAATTTAGCCTACAGCCGCTATTGGGCCGAACAGCAAGGTGTAGAGGCCGTTCCTTTTCCTAGCAATGGAATAATGGAAGGTGGTGATGCTTCATTGGAAGACATGATTAAGGATACCAAACGTGGTATTTTAGTCACTCGTCTATGGTATATAAGAACGGTTGACCCACAGACATTACTTTACACAGGGCTTACACGTGACGGTACTTTCTTTATTGAAAATGGAAAATTGAAACATCCGATTAAAAATTTCAGGTTTAATGAGAGCCCAATTATAATGCTCAACAATCTGGAGACGTTAGGTCAGCAGGTGAGGATCAATGGAAACTTGATTCCTTACATGAAGGTGAGAGACTTTACTTTCACAAGTTTGTCAGATGCTGTCTAATTGTTGTCTAATTTAGTTTAAAGCCTATCAGTTATTTAATTGATAGGCTTTTTTATTCTACTATTTTATTTCTCTCGTTCATCAACTCATCCAAATACTGCATCTCATCTCGAATCGATTTCCTTATAAAAAAGCCAAAAATCATAGCTACAGGTATATATGAGATTGTTAAAACAATCACCATTATCTTACTAAAATAATCAACAAATTCAGGAATCAGTAAATAATAGCCAATGGTATAAGCTACTAGTAGACTCATGGTTATTTTACCATGAATGTTTTTTCGATAGTTATAAAAAGCAATGTATTGGTGGTTGGTTTTTTCCACAGAGCTACTTAGGTCTATTTTATTTGACTTAGCGATACTCATTATCTCTATAACTATTCTCAAGAGCAGTCCGCCAAGCATCAAAGTGATACCCACATGACTTAATGTCTCTTGAAGCGGAGCCAGAAAATAGAAAAACAAAGCAAGCCCTATTAATGTAATTGCTAAAATTGTGATATTTCCTATGTGCATGTTTATCGTCTGCTTCATCTTTCTTTGAGAAAGCCTTATCAAATTCTCGACCTCAACATTTGGAGAGTCTGAGACTGATCCGGCAGCTTTCCACCGCTCTTTTAAATCGTCTAATGAATTACTCATGATCTAATATTTTTTTGATGTTCTTTTTTATTCTATGAATTTTTACTCTAAGCGTGCCCTCACTAATACCTATTACTTGAGCGATTTCGTTGTAGTCCAACTCATCTAGCACCATCATTATTATCAACCTGTCTACCTCATTAAGTTTTCCAATAGCCATGTATAATGACTGATAAGGTACTTCTACATCTGCAGGCTTTACAATTTCATCATGCCTCTCCTCAAAAGTTACGAGCTGTTTGTTTTTTAGGTCTCTTTTATATTTCAGACATGTATTTACTGTTATTCTGTAGATCCAGGTCTTATAACTAGAGTCACCCTTGAACTTGTCAAGGGCACTCCAGGTATTGATAAACACTTCTTGAGCGAGATCATTGGCCATGTCTTTATCTCCTTTGACAAACCCCATGCACATTTGATGTACCATGGCATAATAATCGGCATGTAATTGTTCAAGACGCTCTTTATTGGGCATGCTTAGTAAGATATTTATTTATTTGTATGTAAAACCATTCAGGTTGGTCAAACATGATGAAGTGTTTGCTATTATCAGCCAAAACGATAGATTTATTTTTCAAATTAGTATACTGCTGCTCAAAAGTTTTTTGTGTCATTTCTTTAGTGGGAAATGTTGCACCAAGTATTAGCGTTTCTATTTCGATCAGTTCTAACTGCGGTCGTAGGTCTAGCTTGAGTAAGTCAGTATATCCATAAACGTATGTCTTACGATCTGCATTGATAGACCAGTTTGCAATTTCCTTCATCTTTTCCTGATTGTTTGTCATATTCGATGCCATGCCGTAAGCCATCTGTTCAAAGGCTTCATCATTCATGGCAATCACCTGATTATTATAAGGGCTATCGTATTGCAATGAGCTTACTGGCACCCCTGGCATCATCAACTCTCGCATACATGCCAGTGCATCTACGATAATCAACCCATTAACTTTAGTACGTAATTCAGCTGCTAACTCTGTCGCCAGGTTGCCGCCCATGCTATGCCCAATTATCGTAAGATTATCTAGCTTTTCTTTAGCTATATAATCGATAAGTTGTTGTTTAATAGGCGCATACCATGGAGTACCTATGGGTGCTATTCCGTTGAAACCAGCATATGAAATGACATGTGTTTCGTAAGTACCATTGAGGTTGGCTATGGTCTCGTTCCACACCGAGCCCGGAGTTGTAAAGCCAGGTAAAAATAGAATAGGATCTCCATTACCTTTTTTGTCTATTCTAATGGCGTCTTGACCATTGACAAATTGAATACAAAATAATGTGATAATTGTAAATAATAGATTTTTCATGTCTGTGTTTGTTTTAAAATTTCTCCTTTGATCCAGACATGGTTCAATTGTTACACTTACTTAAAATTATTTTTTCAGAATCTGTTCAAGTAGTCGTTTTACTTGTAGGTCGCCATAGACGTAAATAGCTTCTCGTTTGCAGAATTCCTTGAAAACAGGGCCAAATTCGGTGGTTTCAAGTTCGTTGATTATTTCAATTAGCGATTCTGTAGGCCTGCCTAAATAATCATTTTGAGGTATACTTTCGATATATGCTTTTGCGGCTGTTAAAATGAATGGGTATTTATATGATAAGCTTTTGGCAGTTGCAATTAAAGCTTCAGTATCTTGTTTTTGATACAACGGCCAAAGCGTAGACAATTTACTTAAATCAGACAATGCTATTCTTTTGACCAATAATTCAGTGAGCTCATCAGGTCTGTAGCTGGCAAACCCATATGATGTAAATTCTTCCGGCCTAACCAGGAAAATAGATTGGTTCTTTGTATGAGACATCAGGGTATGTAACACAAACCAGAAGTTAACCTGACAAAACAAGTCATCTTCAAACCATAGATTTACTTCAGAGTCATCTGGTATCTGAGTTAATTTCTTTATTTCAGGTACCGTGTATTGATAGTAATATGCTTCACTGACTTCTTCATAGTTTTGACTCAAATATCTAGCTCGTGTAGAAAATAGCTGTTCCAGACTTTTGCCATGAATATCACCATCTACAAGACATTCCCTGGCTATTATAACTTCACCCTCAATATCTTTGAGAAACTGATCTTTGAGTGCATCTCCATTGAGTATGTGGTAAGTCATATCTAAAAATAGATATTTAAAGTAAATCAAACCGAATATTTCCATCAACGGCATATCCTCAGGCCTTATTTGCAGCCGCTTAAATAATCCACTTTTGTAGCCTAAATCATTAGTTGCAACTTAGTATAGCACGTAGGCGTTATGTTGGCGTGTCGGTTATGCTCATGAAACAACAAAGAAAGGCCATACTTAAGAGAAATAATGCGTTCTTTTTTACCAGACTACAATATGAGTCTGGCGACTGGGATGTAGATCAGCGTATGCCTTCAAATGTGCTTAATTCATTGATAGAATACACCACTTTAAAAGTTGATACTCAGGAGAATATTATTCCTTTGAGCAGTGATGAAATTTTCGAATGCCCGTTTACATATATGGCGGGCCACAAGCTTGTACAGTTTTCAAAAAAGGAAGGAGAAAATTTCAAAAAGTATGTCGAGAACGGTGGCTTTGTGTTTTCCGATGATTGCAATCATGATATCGATGGTTTGTATGCCAAATCATTCGAATCTCAAATGGCCGCTATTTTTGGTGAGGGTGCATTGAAAAAACTGCCAAATGACCATGTGCTTTACAAGTCTTTTTTTGAGTTTGATGACGGACCACCCACGACTTCACAAGAGCTGAATGGCTGGGGAGATGACTTGGTACACGACTATCTTAAGGCCATAGAAATTGACGGTCGTATTGCAGTATTATACAGCAATAAAGATTATGGCTGCGAGTGGGATTATGACTTCAGAAACAAACGCTGGTATAAAATTGACAACACAAGATTTAGTGTCAATATTGTAATGTATGCACTAACATCTTAACTTCTATAGTTTAAAGGACTCAAAATGAATGAACAACTGGAAAAAGAGGAACAAGAAATCAAACTTTTAATTGAAAAATTAAATGACTTAAAAAAAGAAATCGCTAAAGTTATAGTGGGACAGGAGAAGACGGTGGATCAACTCCTTATCACATTTTTAGCAGGTGGCCACGCTTTACTTGAAGGCGTGCCTGGCCTGGCTAAAACCTTAATGATCAGAACACTTTCGCAGGCAATTGACCTTGAGTTTAGAAGGATACAATTTACACCTGATCTCATGCCATCAGATATTGTAGGTACTGAGATATTAGAGGAAGATCATACTACCGGTAAGAAATTCTTTAAGTTTAATAAAGGTCCTATTTTTTCCAATATCGTTTTAGCAGATGAGATCAACCGTACTCCTCCTAAAACACAGGCAGCTTTACTTGAAGCTATGCAGGAATTTGAAGTTACTTACAGTGGTCAAACCTACCCATTAGATCGTCCTTTTCTTATCCTTGCTACACAAAATCCTATTGAACAAGCAGGTACTTTCCCTTTGCCAGAAGCTCAATTAGATAGATTTCTACTATATATTCAGATTAACTACCCTGAAGAGCAGCAGGAGTTAGATATACTTAAAAACACTACGGGAGGTAAAGTCGAGCAGGTAAATAAAGTTATAAGTGGTGATGAAATCATTAAGTTACAATCTCTTGTTCGCGAGGTGGTTATAAGTGATGATTTGATTGGTTATGTAACCAAATTTATAAGAGCAACCAGACCGAAACATACAACTGACGATTATGTGAAAGAGTGGGTGAGCTGGGGTGCAGGCCCAAGAGCGGGGCAGGCTATGATTCTTACAGCCAAAGCAAATGCCTTGTTGCAAGGTCGGTATGCGGTTACTAAAGAAGACCTGGAAGCTGTAGCTCGTCCTGTTCTAAGGCATAGGGTGTTGATCAACTTTAAGGCAGAAGCAGAGGGTATTACCTCAGATGATGTCACCAACCATCTGTTAAAAACCATTGCGTTGCCTTTAAACGGTAAGTAAATCCAATGAGACTCAATTATCAAGATTTGCTAAAACCCGATATCCTCAACAGCATTAAGGGCTTAGAGCTTATAGCCAAGGTAATTGTAGATGGCTATTTGGCTGGCCTAAACCATAGTACGCGTGTTGGGTCTGGTATGGAATTTAGCCAATACCGCAGCTATGAGCCGGGTGACGACTTGCGGCTGCTAGATTGGAAAATGCTTGCTCGTTCAGAGCGATATTATATCAAACAATCTGAGATTGACACAAATATATCGGTCAAGTTTATCATTGATGCAAGCAAATCGATGCTCCATGAAGAAGATGGTCTTACCAAAATGGATTTTGTAAGGGTATTAGTAGCTTCATTGGCCTATTTAGCACAGCATCAGGGTGACGCCATTGGCCTTTTTGCACTAAATGATGCTGAGTTCTATAGTGTCTATCCAAGAGTAGTAAAGCAGCACTTTAACCGTTTTCTGCATCAATTAGTAGAGATTAATAATAGAGGAAGATGGCCATCTGACCCTACATCTACTGAAAAACTACATGATAGGAAGCACAAAGAGCTTATTGTGGTGATCAGCGATATGTATGAGCATAGCAAAGAGCTTTCATCCTTCATAGAGCGATTGAAAACCAAACGTAATGAAGTGGTTGTTTTTCATATCCTTTCACCTAATGAAAAGACATTAGATTATCAGGGATCATATACTTTTGAAGACCTTGAGACAGGGGAGCAAATGAAACTGGATGCCAATGATGTAAGAAAAAATTACCTCTACCGCTTTGAAAAGCACTTAAATCAGCTTAAAACAGATATGTTTGAGCAAGGAGTCGGCTATCAGCAATTTTTCACCAATGAACATATTGGAGAGGCACTTCAATGGTTTATTCAAAAAAGAAAACTGCTGGTGTAAATGACATTTCTTAGCCCTGCATATCTCTACGGTTTATTTGGTCTGCTTTTGCCCATAGCCATACATATTTGGAGTAAGAAGGAAGGTAGATTAATTAGGGTTGGAAGTACACAATTTTTCCCTGAGGCTGAGTCTAAGCAATCAAGTAGTTTGCATCTCAATGAAGTTTGGTTGCTGATATTGAGGTTATTATTAATTACAACTTTAGTCTTGATTTTGGCGGAACCTATGATGAGTTCAATAGAGGCTGATAAAGATAAATTTGTGTTGTTAACTCCAGGCATCAAAGAAAACCAACAGATAAAAACCATAAGAGATTCGTTGACCAAAGACGGGTATAAGCTTAAATGGTTGTCGGATGGTTTCCCTGATTACGATGAAGCAGTGAAGCTACGAGACACTACATATTACTGGCAGCTTTTAAGTGAATTGCAAGCGTTAGAGAGCAACAATATAGTTGTTATTTGCGATTTGAAATTAAGGGATCTGTTAGGTAAAAGGCCAGAGCTACCCTTTAACCCAGCTGTTATCTTTGTAGAAAGCGACTCTACTAAAGCATTTTTAGCGGAAGCCCATCGGGTGAATAGTAATAGTTTTAAAATCACCAAAGGAGTGGCAACTCCACAATCAATCACATTTTCGGAACAACTAGTCGGAGTGGATCAGGTTTCTATTCAAGAGAATAAATTGCGTGTTTCAAACCTTTCTGAGCGAGTAACAATAGATCATGATACGGTGAGTTTTAGGTTTAAAATTGATGAAAAGTATCACCATGAGGTATTTTTTATAAAAGCAGCCATTCGATCTATTAAAACGTATACAAAATGGGCTTTAATCATAACTGAAGATTATGATGCTGACTGGCTTATTTGGTTATCAGACGATGCTGTTGCTCACGATAGTGCCAATAACCTTTTGACAATTCGATTAAATGAGACTCAAGAAATTATCAATTACAATGTAAATAATGAAACTTACGAGCTTACCAAGAGGCTCACAGAAGATGTAGTGATTGAAGAAAAGCTGGCAATTAAATTATTGAAGTTGTTAAGAGAAAATCACTTCGAACAATCTCTAAAAATTGCCAACAGATACGATATAAGGAAAGTTGATGAAAAGCAAATGGCCGCAAAATCAACACGTACAAACACAGAAAAAATAATAAGACAAGCGGCAAGTCCATACTTGTGGTGGCTTTTACTCACATTACTTATTGGAGAACGTGTGTTGTCCTTTGTTAGGAAACAATGAAAAAAGCGTTAACCATATTGAATAAAACATTGAGGGTATGGCGAATGCTTAAAATTACAGAAGCACTGGCATATGGTATTGGTATTGGTTTGTTTGTCTTTCCCTTGACAGGGACAGAGATTGCTGTTGCTACAGTGCTTATATCATCTTTTGTAGCACTTTGGTGGTTAAAGCCATGGTCTATTACCCTTCAAAATGTGACTACGTTGTATGATAATCGCTACGCAGAGCTTGAAAACAGTACTCACTTAGTGCTTAAAAACCAGAAGGACTTACCTCTATTAGCAAGAATACAGCAGAGCAAAGTGGTTAAGCATATTTCGAAGCATAAGGTCTCTCTACCACCAAATAGGTTGTCATTTGTGGCTGCTTTTATTGTAGTTATGATGCTTACAGGATATGGAATTGACAACGTTTTACCTCAAGGTGTGCATCAAAAGCTGATCAGTAAATCAATACCAGTTGATGTTATTATAGAAGGGGATTCTACTAAAACACAACGATCAAATACTCCCGACATCATAAGTGCATCGGTCAGTATTAATTCACCAAACTATACAGGAATTAAAACTCAAAATACTTCCGACTTAAACATTGAAGCTATAGAGGGAACGAGGCTCACCTGGCGCATAACAACCAACGAATTTGTTAAAGAGATGCTACTTGAAACTTCAGGTAAAGGTGCGCAGCGGATGCAAAAAACAAAAAATACGTTTACTGTGAGTGCCACATTAAAGGAAAATGGATTCTATAATTTTAGAGTAACCGATACAGCACATACAAGTGTGATCTCTGATTTGTATCAATTAGTGATGATCGAAGATCAGCCACCGTCAGTTGTCATCAATGGCATTAAGCAGTATGAGTCATTTGATTATGATGATAATAAAGACATAAAATTTCAGACTACAATTCAAGATGACTTTGGACTGACCGATGCTTATATCATAGCTACAGTAGCCAAGGGCTCGGGAGAGTCAGTAAAGTTCAGAGAAGAAAAGTTGCCATTTGATAGAGCTGTCAGAGGAAGACAAGCTTCGCTGCCAAAATCAATAAACCTTGATCAAATGGGAATGACTCCCGGAGATGAACTTTATTTTTATGTAGAAGCCTTTGATAATAAACACCCTAGTAGACAAAAGACAAGAACTGAAACTTATTTTCTCACGATAAGAGATACCACTGATATAGAATTTTCATTGGCAGGCTCATTAGGAGTTGATCTCATGCCAGCTTATTTCCGCAGCCAGCGTCAGTTAATAATAGACACAGAGAAGCTAATAGAAGAGAAGACACAGCTTTCGGAGCAAGATTTCAACTTCAAAAGTAATGAGCTTGGCTTTGATCAAAAAGCATTAAGATTAAAATACGGTCAGTTCATGGGAGTAGAAGATGAGTCAGGGATAGCCATAGAAACTGAAGAAGTATTGGAAGAAGTACAGGAAGAAAATGAAGATCCATTGGCCGAATATTCTCATGATCATGACGGAGATAACGAGCACAACCTTGTTGAAGATGACCATGGGCATGAAGGAGAAGATGAAAGTCCTTTGGAAGAATATATGCACGATCATGACGACCCTGAGGAGGCTACACTTTACACACAGTCAACCCGAAGCATGTTGAAAGAGGCCATGTCACAAATGTGGGATGCGGAGCTGTATTTAAGATTGTACCAACCAGAAAAGTCTTTACCCTATCAACACAAGGCGTTGGAGCTGATCAAAAAGATTAAAAATCATGCACGCATCTATGTACATCGTATCGGTTTTGATCCACCTCCAATAAAGGAAGATAAGCGACTTACAGGTGAGTTAAATGAAGTAAACTCTACGACATATGCTGAAAATGTTGCTAAGTCTGATGATTTAATAACGATCCGGCAGACAGTAAGTGTTATTGAAGATATTCTTATCAACAAAAGAGGTATTTCAGATGATGAATATAGCTTATTTGAGAAAGCGGCAAATACTTTGGCGCCATATGCAATAGAGCAGCCGGTGGTTTACTTAAAGCCATTGGAGCAGCTAAAAAAGCTTAGCAACAAAAATATTGTAGGTGGAAATATATTTAAAACATTAGCCAATCTTAACAGAGAGCTGATGACTCTATTGCCTCTGGAAAATGATCAGATCATACCAGAAAAGCAACCAGTAGATGCATTGACAAAACTGTACTTGGAACAATTAAACAAGGGTGCCAATGAGTGAGTTTATCACGCTGGAGCCACCATATTTAATAACAACAATAATTGGTGTAGTTGTATTGGTAGCACTATTAATCAAGGAGGCTGTCAGACCCAATAGGAAGTCTCTGTGGCTTAGGATGCTCTTCAGTCTGATAGCTATTGCATCATTACTTATTATTGTGATTAAACCATCCTTCAAACAATCTGCTAGTGCCACTCCTGGTATATTGCTTACCGATGGCTATAACACAGAACAGCTCGATTCATTACAGAAGGCGCTAAGCTCAGATAGGGTAGGTCATTATGATTCTATGAGGTATACCCAAAAAAAATCCTGGTTCAATCAAAGTGGGGCAATTGTTATTGGTGATGGTATACCACAATATGATATTCCTTTGTGGCAAAGCAAAAACCTAAAATATGAGGGCAGTACAAAACCCATATATGGTTTACTAAGTGTAAACTTTAATGATGAAAATTATGTCGGAGAAGTATTAGTGCTCACAGGTAATTATTGTTCAAGAGATTCTGCCAAACTCGTACTTAATGCCTTTGGGGTTGCCATCGATTCTGTTTTACTACAAGGTGGTAGTCAACAATTTACATTAAACGTACCCCTTAAAGCACAAGGCAAGTTTCTTTTAAAATTAGAGGAACACGTTGACAACGAGTATAAAACACACACGATACCAATTATTGTTCGGGAAGCACGGTTAAATAACATATTGATATTAAATGCTTTCCCAACCTTTGAGTTAAAGTATTTAAAAAACTATTTAGCCGAGGAAGGTCACAAAATAACGGTCAGAAATCAGATAACAAAAGGGCGCTATAAATTTGAATTTTTCAATACAAATAGCTCACCGATTTATAGGTTAAATAATCAATCATTAGGAGATTTTGACTTAATTATTATATCTCAACAGGCTGTTGATCAATTAAGTACAACAGAAAATGATGCGCTTTCTGATGTAGTAAAATCGGGTACAGGTTTATTGATCATGCCAGGAGAGGGAACCTTTAGCAAACCTTCAGAATTGCACAACTTTAGTTTTACACCATTAAACGACCCTATACAACCTCTAAGTTTACCTGATGAGTCAATCAGTCTGGATAGTTATGGCTATAAAATAGAAAATGACTTACTAGTCACACCCTTGTTCAATGCCATGTCAGCAACATATCGATTGGAGTCGGGCAAGGTAGGCACCACTACCTTGAAAAGTACCTATCAATTGGTACTAAAAGGCGACCATGATGCCTATAAATACTTGTGGTCTTCAATTATTAAACGGCTGATTTTTAAAGGTGATGATATAAGTGTTTCCTCAAAAGGACCACATTTTGTTGATGAACCGATGGATTTAAGTATTGTAGGTGTGGACAGCATATCAAATCTTCAAATAAACAATGTAAAGATTGCACCACGTCAAGATCTACAGATTCCATCTCACTGGTATGCGCGATACTGGCCTGATACTGTTGGCTGGCACGAGGTATATATTAACTCAGACACTTCATGGCTTTATATTAATCAATCCGGTGAATTCAACGCGTGGAAGAGGAATAAAAACAAAATAACAAATCTTAAGGCGTTTGGAGAGCTAAGCACGAGCTCACAAGAACGGACGTATTGGAGGAGCATCAACCTTATTTGGTTTTATTTGTTGTTTCTGCTGTCTGTCGGATATTTGTGGTTGGAACCTAAATTGTCATGAAAAAATCAAAGAAGATATTCCTCTTGCTTGCGTTATTGTTTTTCGCAATGATCATCTATATCGGTTACGATATTTCGTCACGTACTACGTTTCCCGGATCCAAACCACAGTTAAAAGAGCGTCTGATGGGAGAGGAGAAAGTCAAAAGTGACTCTGATACACTTAAGTCAGACAGCATTCCATAGTCATTAAAAATCATTCGTCTGCAAATGATGCAACTTACCGTTAAAACCATCACTTCAGCTTTTTCAGGTTTGCTGTTTTAGTGCGGAGTCGTATCATTGAAGTATTAAAGCCAACTATAGACAACGATTCACCCGATGAGGCAAGGTTCTTCATCGGGTGTTTTGTTTTATATCCTTTCAAAACTCAAGTCTACTGAGCAGATGTACCGTTTTTAATCAACTCTGTATAAAAAGCTATGGCTTTATCGAAGTCTTTTACTGAAATGCGCTCATCAATTCCATGAAAGGTTTTAAGCGATTCGTCATTGAGATAAAAAGGAGTAAAACGGTAAATATTATCAGATAGAGGGTAATAATGCCTGGAATCCGTTGCTCCAATCACCAGATTAGGTGTAGTGATTGTGCCTGGGAATATTGAGCGAATGGTTTTGTTGATTGTCATATATCCAAAAGAATCTGTACCAGACGCTTTTGGTGCTTCGCTTGAAAAACTTCCCTCAGAGATCGTTATACGATCATCATTTATCGTTTCTTTTACATGAGACTTTACCTCATCTATCGTTGTACCTGGTAAAATTCTAAAGTTTACTGTAGCGCTAGCCTGATAAGGGATGACATTTTCTTTTACACCTCCTTGTATGATGGTGGGTGCTGTAGTAGTTCTTACTGTGGCATTACCTGCTTTCGATTTTTCAAAAGTGTTGATCAGCATTGGCTTAAATATCTTTGGATTTGCAAAGGCCATTTTTTGTAAAAAACCAGCTTCAGGGCCGAGGTGAGCCATGAAATCTAATACAGGTTGCGAAAGCTGCGCAGGAAAAGGGTTGTCTTTTAGTTTGGTAATAGCATTTGCAAGTACATCAATAGTGGTTTCCTGAGCAGGCATACTGGAGTGCCCACCATCCATGGAAAGTGAAAGCTTCAATGAAACAAAGCCTTTCTCCGCAGTGCCAATTAAGGCTACATCTTTGTTTGTACCGGGCACCAGACCTTGTGTAATTGCCGAACCTTCGTCAATGACAAACTCTGCTTCAACACCTTTAGATTTTAAGTGATCTACAATAGCAATAGCACCATTTACTCCTCCGATTTCCTCATCATGTCCAAAACATAAATATATGCTCCTTTCAGGCTTAAAGCCGCTTTTGAGTAAATATTCAATAGCCTCCATGTTGCCAATCACACTTATCTTATCATCGATGGCTCCCCGTCCCCAGATTTCACCATTTCTTATTTCACCACCAAAAGGATCGGCTTGCCACTTGTCTTTATTTTCTTCAGGTACAGGTACTACATCAATATGTCCCATCACTATGATGGGCTTAAGCGTTGGATTACTTCCTTGCCATTTTATGATGATGCTAAATTCATTGATATAGGTTGTTTCCAATAGCGAATCAGATAATGGATATGTCGTTTTTATAAATTCTCTGAATTTATAAAATGCCGCTGAATCGATATCCAGATAATTTTCATTAGATATTGTTGGTATTTGTATAGCCTCAGACATATGTTGTCGTGCCGTAGTGCTAACTTTCATATCTGCCGCTTGCGCAACTTCAATTTGCTTTGATTCAAATGTTATTGTTTTGAATAAAAGATAGCCCACGAATAGGACTATTACGAGTAATAGAAATAGGAGAAATTTTTTCATCACCCAATGTAAATTGATTAGATGATATTTCAAAGTGTGAAAGGCCACCATGATCTCTTAAATTTTCGTAAATTATTATATACAGAGGCAACCATCGAATATTACTTCAACGTGATAACAATGAATTGGGAATTACGATACGTATATAATCAATTATGAGGGTACTCATCGAAGGATGCAGAAACCAAGATAAGGAAAGCCAGCGCTTACTTTTTAAGCACTACTATTCCTATGCATTAAGTATTTGTATACGATATTCTGGTTCGGAGGCTGAGGCAAAGGAAATTATGAGTGATGGTTTTTTGAAGGTTTTTACCAAAATTGAACAATATAATACTGAGAAGTCTTTTGAAGGCTGGATCAAGAGGATATTGATTAATACGGCTATTGATTATTATCGGGCCAACAAAAAGTACAGAGAGCAAATCTCAATCGATGGCCATGATAAAGAAATCACTAAAACAGCACTTGATGACCTGTCTTATAATGAATTGCTCACGCTCATTCAAAAACTAAGCCCGATGTATAGGTCGGTTTTTAGTTTGTTCGCTATTGATGGGTATTCGCATGAAGAAATAGCTGAAGCATTGGATATTTCAGTGGGTACTTCCAAATCTAATCTGTTTAAAGCCAGAGCCAATCTAAAAAAGATGTTGCACGTGAGTAATAAGGAGGTATATGAGCAATATATCTGATAACGAGTTAGATAAGCTATTTAGCGATGCTGCTAAGGGTTTTGATAGTCCTTATGAGGAAGGAGTGTGGTCCATTATTGAACATAAACTTGAAGGTGCCAGCGCAGGAAATCTTTCATATTTCAAACAAGTAGGAGCCGTCTTGGCAAGTGCTGTACTACTGGTGAGTTTACTGCTAATTTCTCAATCAGGTCAGGTGGGTTCTTCAAATACTGAAGTATCCATTTCTAATGAACAAGCTTCAGATGTAATTCAAAATCAAAGTGCACCGGAAAGTGCGGAAGGTACTCACTTAGCTGAGCGAACAGAGCAATATAATCAGCACCAGATCGGTCAAAACAAATCCCCAGTCATTTCAGCGCATGGTGACAATTCAATCATTAGTAATCAAACATCAACTACTCAAACTCAGAAAGTAACTGAATACAGCAAAGCTTCAAAATTTGAGCTAACTAAATTGGAGACGATTGGAGCAAACCTTAGTTATGCCACAGGTTTGACAGATCGAAGTTTGAGTAAAGTGGAAGCTGAAACTTCTCAGGATGAGGAAGAAGAAAAGGCCGCTCTACAACTAGGCCTTAAAGCCACATATGCCCCTGATTTAAGTTCCGTTGGCTATTTTTCAACTGATCGACCCGGAAGTAACTTTGGAGTGATAGCGGAGCTATACTTTGCTGGCCGCTGGTATGTGTCAACAGGTGCCATACTTTCTCGTAAGATTTATAATACAGATAAGGGATTTGAGTCATACAGTACTCAGTATGATATTGATTATGTAGATGCCGAGTGTAGCGTTATTGATATTCCTTTAAATATTGGTTATTCATTGTTTAAGAGTGAAAGTCAGAGCTTCTTTGTTTCAACTGGTTTATCAAGCTACATTATGCTTTCTGAGGATTATTCATTCGAATCGAGAGGTTATTATCCCAGACAATGGTCAGAAAAATATGAAAATGAAAACAACCACTTTTTTGGAATACTCAACCTGTCAATTGGTTATGAACGTAGAATTAGTCAACAATTTTTTATTCAACTTGAACCCTTTTTAAAATCACCATTAGATGGTGTGGGTGAGGGAAAGGTAAATTTGGTATCAACAGGGGCCATGTTTAACCTTAAATACATTTTTTCTAAATAGAATTGATCTTAACTATGAAGTTAATTTTTAGTACAGTATTATTTTTTGCAATGCTTATGTTACTAGGGTGCGGGACTGGCGATGATCCTGAACCTCAAAATTGTGATGAGAAACCGCAAATTTCTATTTCATCCACTACGGCAACATCTACTTGCGATGCAGCTGATGGCAAAGTTGTCGTAGAAGGTAGTGGTGGCATTGAGCCATTGGAATATAGCATCGATGGTGGCAGTAGTTTCCAGTCTTCAACTGAGTTCACAGGTTTGGCCGCAGGTACTTTTCAGGTCATAGTGAGAGATGCCAATGGTTGCACAGGGCAAACGGAGGCGGTGGTTGACCCGGGAGATACGGACCTTGCGGCAAGTGCAGAAACTACTGCAGATACCAAATGTTTTGAAAATAATGGCATAATAGAAATCATTGCGAGTGGAGGAGAAACGCCCTATCAATATAATATTGGTAATGGCTTTACAACAAGCGCAACCTTTTCAGCCTTAGCACCAGGAAACTATGAAGTCATGGTAAAAGATGGAGTGGGCTGTAATGTAACACTAGCCGTATCTGTTGGAAAAGGTGATACTGGCACGAGCTATCAAAATGAAGTTGGTCTTATAATCATGACGAGTTGTGCAATATCTGGATGCCATAATGGAGATAACGGCTCGATTACTAACTTCACCAGTTTTAATTCAGTGCAGAATACGGCTGATGAAATCAAAAGAAGAACTCAAAACGGATCTATGCCACAGACAGGATCTATTACGGAAGAAGAAAAAGCTTTAATCGCCTGCTGGGTAGATGAAGGCGCTAAAGATAACTAGTATGGTAAATCGTAAGTTAGCGGTATTAATGTTGACGGTAGCTCTTTGTGCTACCTCAGCATTTGCCCAAAAGTACAAAAGTAAGAGCAGTGAGATCACATTTTTCTCAGAAGCTCCAGTTGAGAATATTGACGCTACGAATAAAGAGGGTAGTAGTGTGTTTGATGAAGGCAAAAATGAAATTGTTTTTTCAATTCCAATTCGATCATTTCAATTTGACAAGTCGCTTATGCAGGAGCATTTCAATGAGAAATACATGGAATCTGAAGAGTATCCGAAAGCGTTGTTTACAGGCAAAATTGAAGGCTATGACAAGCAAACGTCTGGCAACCAACAAGCTACTGCTAAAGGAGATATGACAATTCATGGAGTCACTCAGCCAGTTGAAATCACCGGAACCATCACCAAAACAGGTGATGAAATTGAGATTCAAAGTACGTTTATTGTACGGCTGGAGGATTATAAAGTAAAAATTCCAAAAGTGCTTTGGCAAAACATTGCTGAAGAAGTAGAAGTGAAAATTAAATTCATCTATCAACCATTATGAAGAGACTATTAGGATCATTTTTAATACTGTTTTTATTTGCAAATACCCTTTATGCACAAGAAGACCTACTAGAGTTAATCGATGAGGAAAAGGAAAAGCAGCCCGTAAATGCCACATTTAAAGGTACTCGTCTCATATTGGGGCATTCTACTAAAATGCAGGCCAAAAATACTTTGGAGTTTATCGTTTCGCACCGGTTTGGACGAGTAAATCAAGGAGCTCACGATCTTTTTGGCCTAGACGACTCTTCCGTAAGAATAGCTCTGGAATATGCCCCATTTGATGATTTAAATGTTGGGTTTGGAAGAAACTCCTTCGACAAAACCTTTGACTTCTTTGCTAAATATCAGATCATGCAACAATCTACAGGCCCGGGAAGCTTTCCATTATCTGTGGTTGCTCTCAATAGCTTTACAATTAAAGCCAGCCCGAGAGAAGAAGATAGCCCAGGTATTGAGTTTAGTGATAGGTTAGCCAATGTTGCTCAGTTACTTATTTCAAGAAAAGTCAGCAAGACTTTGTCACTACAACTTATGCCTTCCTATGTGTATAAGTCGACACCAACACCTAATTCATTTGGTACTGTAGGTGATACAGAATTATTTGCTTTAGGAGTGGGAGGGAGATTTAAAATTACACCTGGCGTTTCTTTTAACACAGAGTATTATTATAGAATCGATCCTATAGAAGGCACAGGTAGGACCAATGCATTTTCAGTGGGCTTTGATATTGAAACCGGTGGTCATGTATTCCAATTACACCTTACAAACTCAGTATTTGGTTTTGAAAGAGGTATTATTTCAGAAACGTTTGACGACTTTTTCGATGGAGACATCCATTTCGGATTCAATATCTCTCGTGTCTTTCAACTAGGAGGCAAAAAGAAATAGGCTGTCTCAAAAAAGGGAGATACACTATTTCTTAGTGAGGTCCTTCGCAAACTCAGGATGACAGACCTTTTGAGACAGCAGCAGACACTCAGACACGATAGCAAATAGCATTGATATTCATACCTGCACCTACAGAAGCTAAAAGAATAACGTCCCCTTTATTTAGTTCATGATTATCGAGCTGGCCTTTCCAAACCAAATCAAGCAGGGTTGGAACAGTGGCTACGGAGCTATTGCCTAGTTTGTGTATGCTCATCGGCATCACATTTTCAGGTAAATTTTGTTGATCATATAGTTTGTAGAAACGCTTGATAATGCCCTCATCAAGTTTTTCGTTGGCCTGGTGAATAAAGACTTTCTTTACCTGATCAATATTTACTCCAGCATCGTCCAAACAGTCTTTCATGGCTTGTGGAACATGTTTTAAGGCATATTCAAACACTTTCCGTCCCTTCATCTTTATAAAGCGCACCCTCGGGTCTGACTCTGGAAAGTTGGACTTTCCAAGATATAAGTAAAAGGCTTCATCTTCGCAATGTGCCTGAGTGCCAACCGACAAAATACCTGATGCCTTGTCTTCTGATTTTTCGATAACAGCTGCGCCAGCTCCATCTGAAAATATCATACTGTCCCTGTCATAAGGGTCGAGTACCCGTGATAATGTTTCCGTGCCTATTACCAGGCACTTTTTAGCTAGCCCAGCTTTGATAAAAGCATCGGCCTGAATCACACCCTGAACCCAGCCAGGACACCCAAATAGAATATCATAGGGTACGCATTTGGGATTCTTGATGCCAAGGTTGTGCTTTATCCTCGAAGCCAGCGCAGGTAGCACATCCGTTTGAATGCTATGCTTTTTTACATCTCCGAAGTTATGTGCCACAATGATTTGGTCTATGGTCTCAATGTCTACCCCGGATGTTTCAATGGCTTTTTTTGCGGCTTCGGTACCAATGCAAGAAGCGGTCATTTCTCCTTCGGCATACCTTCGTTCTTCAATACCAGTGATTTGCTGAAATTTTTGAATTACTTCATTCGGGCTTTTACCAATATTGGAATTGTCCTCCAGGTAAAATTCATGCACAGCAAAATCCTTATTGGTTTTAATAAGAGAAGGAATAAAACTACCTGTACCAGTTATTTTTGATGCCATAACAAACGATCGTTAGTTAAAATAATACAATGATAAATTAGAAATAGTCAACTAACTTAATACATCATAGTAAACCAACAAGCGTTAGGCTATGTATTTTTTAGCGCGTTTAGCGCCTATTAGAATTACGACTTACTGAAGAGACCATGCAACTCCACATCAATTTTACTGATGATCTCTGCGAAATCTTCGGTATTTGATACGAAATCTACCTCGTTGACATCGATTACGAGAAGTTTACCAATATCATAAGATTCAATCCACTCTGCATAATGTTGGTTGAGGTTCTTGAGGTAATCTATTCTTATTGCGTTTTCATAATCCCTGCCACGTTTCTCGATTTGCTTTACAAGCTTCGGTATATCGGCTTTTAAATAAATCAGTAAGTCTGGTGCTTCCACATGTTGGATCATAGACTCAAACAGGGTAAGATAACTTGAGTAATCTCTGTCGTTAAGAAATTTTGACTTATAAAGGTTAGCAGCAAAAATATAAGCGTCTTCGTAAATCGTTCGGTCTTGTACTGTGGTCACTTTACTCTCTCTTATGCGTTTAATTTGGTTAAAACGACTGTTGAGAAAATAGATTTGTAAGTGGAAGGCCCACCTCTTCATATCTTCATAAAAATCGGCAAGATATGGATTGTCTTCTACAGATTCTAGTTCTGCAGACCATCCGTAGTGCCTGGCGATCATCTTGGCGAGAGTAGTTTTCCCTGATCCAATATTTCCACAAATTGCTATATGCATACCTCTAGTTTAAGGTGGGCAAAAGTATTACAATCGACTCTATAAAGGAAGGATTTATCAGAGAACTCTGAGGGGATTAAAAGAAAAAAGGCCGACAACTTTTTGTCGACCTTTTACTATAACCTATAACCTAAACCTATGAAGAAGTTTATGCTTACAAAGCTACAAGCACCGTGCCATAATCTTTCAGAAGCGGTATTATTGCTATATTATTTTTATATGATATGATTAATAAATTAATAACCAGTTAAATGCTTTTATTACCATATTGGCTTTGCCTGTATTAACTTGTCATAATTAATGTCATGAGAGAGAGTTTTAGGCCATATGATTTGATGTAGATTGTCAGCACTTGTTGTCAAAAATTTTCTACACCATATCATGTAACGTAAGAACGGTGATTTTGCCCATAATGGGAAAGGCCTGTTGCTATTGGGATTTTTGCCGTTCAGTTTATTGAACTGTCAACAATAGTGTTCATTAGAATTAATAGTTAAGTTGATACTTCTTTGAAGTGAATTTTAATCAATGCCGTATGTGTTTACAGTTTTTATTTGAAAATACTAAGGCTTAAAGTTAGCTTAGAACTATGAAGAAAATTTTATTGATACTACTTACGAGCTTTTCACATTACGGTTTTAGTCAGGATCTGGCGACTGGTACATGGCGAGGTGAAATAATTTATGATCAGGTAACAGTGCCATTTGAGTTCGTTATTGATAAAATAGGAGGTGAGTATAATTGTACCATCATTAATGGAGAAGAACGTAAAAGACTTGAAGTTGTCACTGTTACTGAAGACAGTGTTTGGGTACAGCTCGATGTATTTGATGCTGAATTGAGAGCCAAATATACAAGCCAATCGATGTCCGGCAACTGGATTAAACACTATCGAAATAGTAAAATACCTTTTAAAGCTTCATTAGAAGCACCTCGCTATTCAAATGATTTACCACCCAACTTTATGATCAAAGACCCATGGGAAGTTACATTTTCCCCACCCAATGCGCTGGCTTACCCAGGTGTTGGTTTATGGAAGCAGACTGGGAGCCGGGTGAGTGGTACCATCATGACAGGTGTTAGTGATTTTAGGTACTTCGAGGGAATAGCCTTTGGTGATAGTATAGAGCTTTCGTCCTTTGATGGTGCTCATGCCTTTTTATTGCAAGGGGTAAAAACAGCCAAAGGTTGGGAGGGTGCATTTCACTTTGACAATAGCTACATTGAAGATTGGAGTGCGAGACCAAATCCCGAAGCCAACCTAACTGATCCATGGGAG
Source organism: Fulvivirga sp. (assembly GCA_965227525.1). GTDB lineage: Bacteria > Bacteroidota > Bacteroidia > Cytophagales > Cyclobacteriaceae > Fulvivirga. The sequence continues at coordinate 2,684,822 of OZ245762.1, forward strand.
TTGGTGAAAGTAGATAAAGGCAAGCACCGCCCCTTTTTCGATATTTTATCTGCTGGAAGTAAGAGCAATAAGATTGATGAGTCTGATTTTTTCGGAAAGGTATTGGTTATACAATTATTTGGTACCTGGTGTCCAAATAGTTTAGATCAAAGTCGATTTTTATCTGATTGGTATCAAAAAAATAAGGATAGAGATGTTGAAATTCTGGCGGTTTCTTACGAAACTAATTTTAGCGAAAGCTATGGGTTAAGCAGGATCGAATCTTATAAAAAGTCGTTAGATATAGAGTATCCTATGGTGCTGGGAGGGCGATTGAGCAAAAGTCAGGCAGCTATTGGGTTTCCTTTTATGAAGAAAATTGAGGCGTTTCCAACTTTGGTTGTTTTGGATAAAGATGGGTATGTACGCTATGTGCATAGCTATTTCAATGGGCCAGCAACCGGTAAGTATTATGACCAGTTCGTATCGCGCTTTAACAGTATCATCGATGAGTTAGAGGCTGAGTAGTTATTTGGGCAATGTAAATGTAAAGGCAGTGCCTTTGCCCAAGCTTGATTTAACTTTTATGGTACCACCAAAGTCAGTCGTTATTTTCTTAACCAGGGCAAGTCCAAGGCCGGTTCCTAATTTCTTATTTCTATCTGCTCTGCCAAGGTTGGTGTAATGTTTGAAAATCTTATTCAAATCTTTTTGTGCAATACCAGGGCCATTATCTGATATGGTAAACTGAAAATCATTTGGCAGTTCTTCATATTTAACAGTAATCTCAGGTTTAGGCTTATCGTTATATTTCAAGGCATTAGTGATCAGGTTTGAAAATATAAGTTCTAGTGCTGCCTTGTTTATTTCAATTGTTGGTAGCTCACTCTCTTTGATAAGAGTTACTTCATTTTTATCATCAATTATCGTCAAAATATCATCTATGGATTGATCTAGGTCCACAGTTGATTTTTTTCTTTCAACATGTGTGTTCTTATAGTAAGTTAAGATACCATCTACAATCGAGTTTAGTTTAGATGATGATTTGGAAAGATAACTCAAATACTCTCGCCCTTTTTCGTTAAGCTCTTCACCGTTATCGATTTGGAGTAGTTCTGTAATGGCAGAAATATTGTTTAAAGGACCCTTGATGTCATGGGAGACAGCTGCGGCAAAGTTTTCAAGTTCTTTGTTTTTATCTTCAAGTTCTTTTTCATGAGCTTGTAATGTAAAATTGCTTTTTCTTAATTCGAGCAAATTCATCACTTGCTTGGCCAAAAGCTTTAAAGCATCCATTTGTTTCTCACTAAGCTCCTGGGGCGATTTGTCCATGACACAAATTGTACCCAATACATAGCCTTCAGTATTTATGAGAGCAGCCCCAGCATAAAATCTTATGGCTGTAGCCCCTGTTACAATAGGGTTCTCTTTAAAGCGTTCATCCTGTAGAGTATCAGGCGCATAGGTGATTTTACCAGGATTATTGAGGGCATGAGAGCAAAGTGCCAACTCCCTGGTATTACGATTCATTTCGGTGCCATCATGAGCCTTAAACCATTGTGTATCCTTGTCTATAAAGGTGATTAAAGCGATCTGAGTATTGCAAATGATTTTAGCAAGTTGTGCTATTTCATCATAGTCTCGCTCTGGTTTGGTATCAGTTATACCATATGCCTTAAGGGCATTTATGCGTTCTTCATCATTTAAAGGCAGTGCTGCTTTTATCATATCTTCCGTTGTCACTAACATTGAATTGCTTTGAAAGTTCATCCAAAGCTATATACGACAACTATAAACAGATACGATTTATGCTACATGGGAAATTTTAATAAAGTCTTATAATTCCACTGGCTTTACCGTGTAGCCTTTATTTCTTAACAACTGTATTAAGCTAACTTCACCAACGAGGTAAGGTGCCCCTAAGGCAAAGAAAGTAGGGTCTGATTGTATTAAGTCCTCAATTTTAGGCATCCAATGCTCAACGCGGTCGTCATAATAGACCTTACGAAACTCTTTACTTTCATTAGTGGCCTTCATGGTTTCGTCTTTTACCTTAGCAAGGTCTTGATCCTCTAAATAAGCATCAACAAGAGCCATATAGTCTGCAATATGTTGATCAAATTCATTCACTGCATATTTAGCAGCCTCGACCTGATCTTCGATAGGAAATTTTTCAAAAGCGGCAATTTCTTCCTCTATTGTACCTAAACCAACAAAGTCCATTCTGTTCTTTTTAGCAAGGTGCGCGAGCTCTTCTTCAACCAATACAATGTTTTCACCGAGATAAAGTGCAGTAGTTGAGGTTACAAGTATGATAGGTTGCAGCCTGCTGTAAAAATCGTGATATTGATGTTCTTTTACTTCAAAGTCAAGTAATAATAATAATCTCAGCTGATTGAGTTCGTCATCTGTGAGGTAATCATTTATCCAGCCATCATTTGGTATTCTTATAGCTTTATTAAACTGTCTTTTTGCGTGATTGTTGTTAATGATTTTTGTAGCAAATGTCTCACAGTCTTCGATTTTCTGCTTGACTTTACGAGGTACCTTATATTTATCCTTAGGTAAAAAGTTTATTATACCGTAGATATAAGATGGGGATTCGATTCCGTTCCCTGTTACTTCCCATAAAACGGCATTTTGAATGTTATCGTCCTGAGCTTTTACCTGTATAGCACAGGTTATAAACAGCATAAATAAAAAGCAAGAATAAATCTTTTGCATGTTGGTTTACAATATAAATACGTTAAAGATTTGCAAGTTATACTTCCTTACATTTCTGGCAAGTATAAGTATGATTATTTGAATTCTTGAACATAAATTTAACTATTTTAAACTTATAAAGTTCCTTTAATCGAAACAATGAAGTTTCTTCCCGGAGCGCTTATTCCGCTGGAATATGTACGATAATGCTTATCTAGTAAATTTTCAATACCTCCACTTATTGAGACATTTGGACTTACCTGATAAGACATTTTCCAGTTTAACGTATACCATGCAGGAGACCCATCCTTGGCAGCATCTGTGTTATGAATGGCATATAAGTGAGGTTTGTCAACTATTTCACTTTCAGGAATATCTTCTCTAAGCCTTGCACCGTTGAATTCGCTGTAGAATTCACCTCTAATCTTATTTTTCTGATATAACAAGCTAATTTTACCAAACAAAGGAGTTGTATGTCTCAATGGTTGATCATTAGTGAGGTCTCGACCAAATGTATTGGTAATAGTAGCATCTACTGCCCATTGTGGAGATAATAAGGCCTCTATTTCAAAACTGTAGCCATAAATATTGGCTTCACCGGTATTTTGTAAAGCAACGACCTTGCTCAATTCGCCATCAAATACGATGGAGTCTGACCCATTAAAAGTAAAATCCTGTCGTACGATCGCATTATCCAGCCATGTGTAGAAAAGGGTTGCGCCTACTTCAATATTGTCGGATAGTTTAGCCTCAATACCAGCCTCTACATTGTATGTATATTCAGGTGTAAGGTTTACATTAGGCACTTGCACCTCACCATCACTAAAGTCAAATACCTTTCCCACATCATCAATATTAGGAGATCTAAATCCTGAAGCCGCTGCAACATTTATTTTAACCTTTTCATTTGGGTTGTATACCAGGCCAATACTTCCGTTGAAAGCATTGTTATCAAGCTCAAATTGGTCAAAAGGGAAATTCAACCCGCTATTGTCGGTAATGCTTGCTTCTATATTTACCTGACTGAATCTTAAGCCAGTATTGAGTATAAAATTGCTCCCCAAATCCCACTTATGATTTACATAACCAGCATAACTCAAATAATCACTGCCACCATCAGGATATCGGGTAGCAGGAAATGTTAACTCACCTGTAACCTGGTTCACCCTGACTGCAGACGATTTTACATCATTATGAAGGAATTCGAAACCATAGAATAAATTACCATGACTTAGTTGTTTGTCAAAATCAATATTTACACTCCAAATACCCACTTCCTCTGTTCGTGTTCTTAGTCTGTAATCTCCAAAGCCACGATCATTTCTACTTTCTTTATAGTCTTGTTTTGCCACGATAAGCTTGGCCTGATCAAAAAAAGTAGCTGGCCTGTTATAGGTAAGTTTAAGGCTGTTCATCATCCACTTTTGAGGGCCGTAATACCATTCTGCATCATTGGGTACACCATTGTCATCTACCTCAACTAAACGATCATAGCGAGGTATGTTTGATGTATTGCTTAGGTAAAAGCTATAATTGAGTTTAACATCTTCATGAAGTTTAAGGCCTAGTTTTTGAATTGTACTCCACGATTCAAATCCAGATGGAGATTGTGTGTTGGGGTGTGGATTTACGACTACCACATCATTACCATTAAAATCTTTTTCAACTAAGAAAAACTTTTTACCAAAGTTATCATAGCCATCAGGTCTGTGTTTACCAGTTTTCAGGTCCTCAAAGTCACTATAGGTGAAAGATGAAAACCATGAGAGTTTTTTACCACCTATTCCAAAACTCGCATGGGTTGTTTTCTCGTTTGTGGCAGATGAGTACCGACCAAATAAAGTGGCAGACTTGCGCAATGATCTGTCTAATGAAAATTTGGGGTCTTTTACATGAAAATCCATCACCCCGCCTAGAGCATCGCTACCGTAAATCACCGAGCCTGGCCCTAAGATCACTTCAGCACCTGCCAGGGCATTCGGATCAATATTTATCACATTCTGTAAATTTCCTCCTCTAAAAATAGCATTATTCATTCTAACCCCATCAACAACAATTAATACTGAATTGGCAGCAAAACCTCTTAATTTTGGACTACCACCACCAAACTGACTCTTCTGCATAAATACCTGACCAGATTGGCTGAGCATATCAGCTGATGTTTGAGGATTGTTAAAAGCAATCTCATTAGCTGAGATGCTAACTATTTTATTAGGAATTTCATCTGCTTCTTGTTCCCATTTGTTAGCGGAAACCACGACATCTTTCATTTTTATTACTCGCTCAACAAGTTTAATTATATCTGAATTCAAGTTGCTTTTAGATATTACATACTCCTGATAGGCAGGGTGTTGAAATGTAATGATGGACTCATCGGAAAACCCATCAATATTGGCCTTACCATCGATGTTGGTGACTACAGCACTAGTCTTTTCCAAATTAAAAATAGCCACATCTTCTATTGGCTGATTTGTTTTTTGGTCTACTACCTGTACTACCTGACCACTTACATGGGTGCTTATGAAAAGGAGAAAAAGTAAAAGTAATCTCATCGAATTGATTTGGTTAGTTTGCGAAGCTATGTAATGAGCATGTATGGTCAAAAATAAATTCAACTGCTGGTCATTATCTACTTATAGATGGTGCAGACATTTGCATTAATTGTTTTATTTGTCCATGCCTATAATTAAATCAAAATACAAGGCTCCGTTTTATTTAAAGAATGGGCATTTGGCTACAATAGTGCCAAGCTCATTTAGAAAGGTAGAAGATGTAGTCTATGATCGAGAGAGAATACATACACCTGACGGGGATTTTTTAGATCTTGACTGGGTTAATAGCAATAGCAACAAACTTGTAGTTGTTAGTCATGGGTTGGAGGGAAGCTCGAATAGGCCTTACATGAAAGGCATGGTCAAATATTTCTCTGAGCGTGGGTGGGATGCACTGGCATGGAATTGCAGGAGTTGTAGTGGTGAATTAAACTGGAAGCCAAAATTTTATCACCATGGTGCAACAGAAGACCTTAAGCAAGTGATTGACTATGCCATTGAAGATAAGGGTTACGATATTATTGTGCTTGTTGGTTTTAGTATGGGCGGCAGTATGACACTGAAATACTGTGGTGAAATGGGTGAGGAGATACCTAGACAGGTTAAAGGTGCTACAGCATTTTCAGTACCTGTAAGCTTAAAAAGTAGCGTTGAGGCACTTTCAACTTTTGGCACTACATTTTACAGAAAAAGATTTATCAAAAAACTCGAGAATAAAATCAAGTTAAAAGCTGCGCAATATCCTGAAGAGATCAAATACGAGGGCTTTGAGTCCATTAAGTTCTTTCCTGACTTCGATAACTTGTATACTGCTCCACTGCATGGGTTTAAAAATGCTGATGATTTCTATGAAAAGGCAAGTGCTGGTGGATACATGTATGATACCATAGTGCCGGTTTTGTTGGTAAATGCAGCTAACGACCCATTTTTAGGAGATGCCTGCTACCCGAAAAAGAAATGTGAAAAGCATGCTAACTTATACCTTGAAATTCCAAAACATGGAGGACATGTTGGATTTAGCTTGAAAGGAAGAGATGAAAACTACATGGAAATGCGGGCCTATGAATTTTTAAATGGCTTAGTAAGGACATAAAAAAAGTCCTGTGATAAAATCACAGGACCGAAAATTTGTAATACGTTGTATATATTTAAATCAGCTTACGCTAATTTAACATTCACTGCATTTAATCCTTTTCTTCCTTCTTGAAGCTCAAACGTAACTTCATCATTTTCTCTGATATCGTCAACGAGACCAGAAACGTGTACAAAATACTCTTCGTTTGATTCTTCATCTTTAATGAATCCAAAACCTTTTGAATCATTAAAGAATTTTACTGTTCCATTATTCATTACTAATAATTATTATTTGATCCAAAGCTACGATTAAAAAACAAAAACCTACTACATTGAAGTTTTTTTAGTGTAAATATTCCAGAATAATCGCTTACCTTGATCTTTATTAAAATAAACTAACGTATAAAATGAAAAACTATTTTCCATTTATTCTAATAATTATAATCGCTTGCTCGTCTGGAACCGAAGAGAAAACCGTTGCTAATGAGGAAGTAGCTCAACCTGGTATAATCGGGGAGTGGAGAAACCTTTCATTAATTGTAAGAATGCCCGATTCTACTGTGAGTGTGCGCGAAGGACAATGGGAAGCTGTCCTCGGTATAAAACCAATAAGAACTACTTTTAATGAAAATGGCACTTTTATTTCTGAATACCGTACGTTAGAAGACTCTGTTTTTATGACCAGTAACGGCTCCTGGGAAATTGAAGGAGATACATTATCAATGGTAGAGCGAGGCACTGAAAATAAATATTTCTATGCTATAGATAACGACACGGTTACTTTCAGAGGCTACCTTGATTGGGATCAGGATGGTTTAGCTAATGATCACTATGCTGGTAAACAATTCAGGTATAATACCAAAAATAGTAATTAGTACTTAGGTATGCTCGGGTCAATTTGGTCGGACCAGGCAAGAATTCCACCTTTTAAATTATATAAGTTATCAGTGCCTAGTTTTTGCTGTAGATATTGTACAGCCTGAGCACTGCGAGCACCACTACGGCAGTGAATAATAACCTTTTTATCAGTAGAAATTTTATCAGTAGCATCAGGAATGTTGCCTAATGGAATGAGTTCCCCGGCAAGGTTGGCAATATCAAACTCATGTTGCTCGCGTACATCAATGAGTTGAAAATCTTCTTTGGCATCCATCATTGCTTTTAAATCTGAAACTGTTATTTCCTTTACCATGTCCTCTGATTGATTTGATACACCACAAAACTGCTCATAATTAATCAATTGCTCAATCTTTGGCGCACTAGATATTTTAGGAACAGTAATAATGCGGCTTTCTAGATTTAATGAGTTAATGATAAGTAACCTTCCTGCTAAAGGCTCACCAACTCCAGTTAAAATTTTTATAGCCTCATTAGCCTGAATGCTACCAATGATTCCTGGCAAAACCCCAAGTACACCACCTGTTTCACAATTTGGAACGCTTTCTGGTTCTGGAGGTTCTGGAAATAGATCTCTGTAGGTGACGCCACCTTCAAAATTAAAAACGGCTACCTGACCTTCGTACCTAAAAATAGAACCATAAACAAAAGGCTTGCCCTTTATACTGCATGCATCGTTTATGAGGTACCGCGTAGGAAAGTTATCAGTGCCGTCAATGATAAGGTCATAATTAGAAATGATTTCCAATGCATTGCTGGTGCTGAGCTTTTCGTTATATGGGGTGACCTGTACATAAGGATTTAGCTTTTTTATTTTTTCTGAAGCAGTTAAAGCCTTTGACTTGCCAATATCATCGGAGTTAAAAAGAACCTGACGCTGCAAGTTTGAAACTTCCAGTTTGTCGCTATCGATAATGCCAATCTTGCCAACCCCAGCGGCAGCCAAATAAAGTAGCACCGGACTGCCTAAACCACCTGCACCAACAACCAATATGCTTGAGTTTTTTAATTTGAGTTGTCCTTCTGTACCAAAGTCTGGTAAAACGTAGTGTCTTTGGTATCGCTGGTGCTCTTCATTGCTCAATATATTTCCATCACTTGTCATGAGAAAGCGGGTGTATATCTGTACTTAAACCTTTAGACTCAGAATTCACGTTGATAAAGGTACCAGCAATGAAATTATTTATCACATATTGTATCGTATTATTAATTGGCTGTGCACATTTCAACACTGAAAAAGGTAATAGTATCACGACTCAGGTTGTTGAGAGTGCGGATTTAGATACCTTAAATAGTCTGGATAATGCCTTGCAAGAGAGGTTTGCTGGAGAAATTTTACCAATTCTGAAGGCCCGATGCCAACCTTGTCACTTTCCAGGTGGAAAGATGCACTTACGTTTACCTTTTGATTCGGTAGCAACCATCTACGAAGTGGGAGATGGGTTTTTTACAAGAATAAAAGACCCTGAAGAGCAAAAAGTCTTTAAGGCCTTTCTTGATCAATCTTTAGTAGAATAAGTTATTTTGGAGACCAGATAGAATAACTATTTGGTGGAGCTTGAATTTTGACCCATTTTCCCCCTTGTGTGACAGGTTCCCAATTAGAGTGACCTGTAAAATCTTTGATTTTGGTATTGCTCCAGTTGGTCTCAATCCAGCGCTCTTGCCAGTTGTCAGAATCATTTAAGTATACCACCAAACCAGGACTACCATTCCTACGTGCCAAGTACTCATCATTGTCAGCATAAAGAATTGAGGTATTTCCAACTGCTTTATTTCTATGTATCCAAATAAGATTGTTAAGCTTGTCTTTGTCCAGCCACTCTTCATAGTCTCTGTAGAAAAGTGTTGGATAGCCTTCGTGTGTCATAATGTAAGCATAAGCCAGCATTTTATCCCAAATGATATCCGTATCATGGTTTGCAACAAAGGTCACTGCTTTGGAGGGGTTTCTTTTCCATAACATGTCATCGTTGAGTTTTGTCAAGTCATTGTTATCAAAAGCCTCATCCATTTTATAATAGCAGGCAAAATCAAAAGCAGAGGCAGTACCATTTGTACTGTTTACCCAATCATTGAGTAGGTTAACATTGCTGTCCCAATATTCACCCACGGCAAAGCCTCCAACATTATTCATCCATTCTTTAACTACCCAACCGCCAAAACCTTTTACATAATCAAATCTCCAGCCATCAAAGCCCAGCGTGTTTTTGTAGTAATTACCGACACCATCACTTCTGTTCCATAACCAGTCTTGTACATAGGGTGCAGAGTGACTTAAGTCAGGGAACCCTCCAAAAACACCTTCATCATTGTTAGCATAGCTATTGGGATGAAAATCACTTGCTGAACGATAAAATTTACCTGAAGCAGGATTAAAGTCGGTATAAGTTTGTGTTCCGGTATATGGATTGTTTTCCAGATCGCCACCACTATTGTGGTTGAGTACGATATCCGCATATACATCGATATTATAACTGTGCGCCTGGTTGATAAGGCTGAGGAGTTCACTTTTTGAGCCAAACCTGGTTTCCACAGACCCATGTTGGTCAAATTCACCGAAGTCAAAATAATCTGCTGGATCATATCCCATTGAATAAGGACCGTTTTGTGCTTTTGATACAGGAGGTAGCCATATGGCAGAGATACCTGCGGCATCCCATGCTGAAATCTTACTTTTTACGGTGTTGTACCATGTGCCACCAGCGGGTACATCCCAATAAAAGGCCTGCATCATTACGCCACCACCGGGACCCGGTAATCGACCTTCCTTGGTTGTTTTTTTGAAATCACCCTCAGGTGTTACAGTGTTGGTTTGCTGAATAGGGCTTTCAATTTTCTCTTCGCAAGACCATAAACAAATTATGGTAGCGATAAGTGAGTAATAGTTGATTTTTTTCATTGGTTTAGGTTGTTTGATGAATAATAAAATTCACCATTACCTCTGAGAATATCAGATATGCGTAAGGAAAGCACAGAAAAGGAAACCGCAATCGATTCCACAAACGATGACAAAAATCAAATGCTAAGATTAAATGTAAGAAAATAGCAATGGAATTTGGTGGCCATTGTTATTTTTGATGTAATCAATACTTTAGTTGTTATGAAATATTTGAATTTACTGATCTGTGTAGTTTTATTGTCTTCTTGTGGTGACGATGATTCACCTTCCTTAGTAAAGATTAGCGTTGAGGGAACTTGGGAATGGTATACAATCAATGTGGTCGGTTGTGAAGAAAGGAGTAATGAGCAGGCAATACTTATTGATTGCAGTACTGACTGCCTAATGTATCGGTTTAGTGAAGGTGGCACTGGTTTGTATTCTGAGGAGCCAGGTAGTGGTGAGCTTTCCTTTACATGGACTTCTGATGAAAACTTAGTGAATGTAGAATACCTCGATGGTAACTCAGATGTTTTTATCAGAACGGATGACAACCGTTTGTTGATTAAAAGCAAACCCAATACTATTAATTATGAGTTTGATAATTATGGTAAAGGGTGTGATGTAAACGTTGTGTTTGCTAAGAAAGTGTGATGCCTAATTCGTTAAGATGAGTAATTAAACATGGTATAAGCATGTATAATTGTAATAGGCCATAAACCAAAAAAGCTTCCCAAATGAGAAGCTTTTAAGCGGTCCGGACGAGCCTTCCCGAGCTATCGGGACGACCTCCTGCTTTGGATTAACTTTTCGATAAATTTTCTGCTTTTCATCCGCTTGATAAACTTCTCTCTTTTGATAGCTTCAGATTTACTTTCGAACGCTTCATGATAAACCAATGTCCACGGAATGCCATGTTTAGTTGATTGAGTGGAGCCAACATTATGTTTGTCTACTCTGGATTTGATGTCACTGGTATAGCCGATATAATACCTATCAGCAGATTTAGAATATAATATGTAAGTGTAATAGGCCATAAACTAAAAAAGCTTCCCAAATGAGAAGCTTCTAAACGGTCCGGACGAGCCTTCCCGAGCTATCGGGACGACCTTCTGCTTTGGATTAACTTTTCGATAAATTTTCTGCTTTTCATCCGCTTGATAAACTTCTCTCTTTTGATAGCTTCAGATTTACTTTCATACGCTTCATGATAAACTAATATCCACGGAATGCCATGCTTAGTGGATTGAGTGGAGCCAGCATTATGTTTGTCTACTCTGGATTTGATGTCACTGGTATAGCCGATATAATACCTATCAGCAGATTTAGAATATAATATGTAAGTGTAATAGGCCATAAACCAAAAAAGCTTCCCAAATGAGAAGCTTTTAAGCGGTCCGGACGAGCCTTCCCGAATTATCGGGACGACCTCCTGCCACTGATCAGCTCTTCAATAAACTTTCTGCTTTTCATTCTCTCAAGATACTTCTCTCTTTTTATAGCTTCAGATTTGCTTTCAAACTCTTCATAATAAGCCACTAGCCACGGAATACCGTGCTTGGTAGATTGAGTCGATCCAGCATTGTGTTTGTCAACTCTGGACGTAATATCACTGGTATAGCCGATATAATATCTATCAGCTGATTTAGAATATAGTATGTAAGTGTAATAGGCCATAAACCAAAAAAGCTTCTCAAATGAGAAGCTTTTAAGCGGTCCGGACGAGACTCGAACTCGCGACCTCCTGCGTGACAGGCAGGCATTCTAACCAACTGAACTACCGGACCAATATTTTTATCACTTTTGAGCTGTTAAACTCGTGTGTTTGTGTGTTCCCTTTCGTTTAAGGTGGTGCAAATGTATAGTGGCGATTCTTTATTTGCAAAACATATTTCAAATTTATTTTAATTTTTTTAAAAACCTCAATTTACACCTGTGAGGGTTATCATTAATCAATATTAGTTCTAATTTTGTTGTAACTTTAACTAAACAGAAGATGCTTTTGGATTTTGAAAAACCTATTGCAGAGTTAGAGGCTAAACTTGATGATATGAAGAGAATCGCTCAGGATAGTGATGTTGATGTCAAGGATGCCGTAAAATCGTTAGAAACGAAAATTAAGAATCTTAAGAAAGATACCTTTAATAACCTCACCCGATGGCAACGTGTACAACTCTCACGCCACCCGGAAAGGCCTTATACGTTAGACTATATCTATGAAATTGCAGATGATTTTATCGAACTGCATGGTGATCGCACAGTGGGTGATGATAAGGCTATGGTAGGCGGGTTTGCCACGATTGACAAACAATCGTACATGGTGATCGGTCAACAAAAAGGCAGAAATACCAAGCAGCGGCAAGAGCGTAACTTTGGTATGGCCAATCCTGAAGGGTATAGAAAAGCCTTAAGGTTAATGAAACTTGCTGAGAAGTTTAATAAGCCAATTATTACCTTAATAGATACTCCGGGAGCATTTCCGGGGCTTGAAGCAGAAGAAAGAGGTCAGGGAGAGGCAATAGCGCGTAACCTGAAAGAAATGTTTATGCTTAAAGTACCTGTAATATGTATAATCATAGGAGAAGGTGCATCAGGTGGAGCTTTAGGTATTGCGATTGGAGACAGAGTGATGATGCTGGAGAATACCTGGTACTCTGTGATCTCTCCAGAATCATGCTCTTCCATTTTATGGAGAAGTTGGGAATATAAAGAACAGGCGGCAGAAGCTTTAAGGTTAACCGCTACAGATATGTTGGAGCTTAAATTGATCGATGATATCGTAAAGGAGCCATTAGGTGGCGCTCATACAGATATGAAATGGATGAGTAAAGAGTTGAAAAAAGCTATTTCTACTCATGCACAAGAGCTTTTGAAAATGTCAGCTCAGGAAAGAATTGATAAACGCATAGATAAATTCTGTGCCATGGGTGTAGTCAACGAGTAATTATTATAATCATTAACTAAATTAGAGCCACGGAATTTCCGTGGCTTTTTAGTTTAATATTTATTCAGAATAGTCGAAATCAGCAGTATGAATTTACATATAATCAATACAGGTTATTTCAAATTAGATGGTGGGGCAATGTTTGGTGTTGTGCCAAAATCATTATGGCAACGCACCAACCCGGCAGATAATAATAATATGTGCACATGGGCTATGCGCTGTCTTTTAATCGAAGAGGGTAACCAACTTATTCTAATTGACAATGGAATTGGGAATAAACAAAGTGATAAGTTCTTCAGTCATTTTTATTTACATGGAGACTATAGCTTAAAAGGGTCTTTGAATCAAGCAGGCTTCGATGAAGATGATATTACTGATATGTTTCTAACTCACTTACATTTCGATCATTGTGGGGGAGGAGTAACCTATCAAGGAGATAAACTTGAATTAGTATTTAAGAATGCAAAATATTGGTCCAATAAAGATCATTGGCATTGGGCTACACAACCTAATGCACGTGAGAAGGCTAGCTTTCTCAAAGAAAATATATTGCCAATGGAAGAGAGTGGTCACCTCAACTTTGTACCATTAGATGGTTCTTCACCTTTCAATCAGTTTGATATTCTCACCGCAGATGGTCATACTGATAAGCAGATGATCCCTAAAATCAAGTATAAGGATCAAACAATTGTTTTTGCCGCGGATTTGTTACCTTCTACAGGTCACATTCCTTTACCCTATGTGATGGGATACGATACACGACCGCTACTTACTCTTGACGAAAAGTCAGCATTTTTGAAAGAAGCAGCCGACAATGAATACATTATTTTCTTAGAACATGACGCTGCCAACGAATGCTGTACGGTTAAGCATACAGAAAAAGGTGTAAGACTGGATAGAACCTTTCCATTAAGCGAGGTGCTGTGAAAGTAGGCCTTGTACTATCTGGTGGTGGAGCGAGAGGAATAGCTCATTTAGGAATAATTAAAGCCCTGGAAGAACATGGCGTGCGTTTTACTCAGATTTCTGGCACAAGTGCAGGTGCAATAATTGGCGCATTATACGCCAGCGGACATGATGTTGATAGTATTGTCAAAATTTTGGGAGAAATTAAAAGTTTTAAACTCTTCCAGCCAGCATTGAGTTGGAAAGGAATATTGAATATGGATGTGGTAGAAAGGTTTTTGGAAAACTACCTGCCCGTTGATGATTTTTCTTCACTTAACATACCTTTGACTGTCACAGCTACCAACCTTCGGACAGGCCAATCTGAGCACTTTAATACTGGAAAACTACGTGCTGTAATCTGTGCTTCATCATGCATTCCGGTATTGTTTAATCCAGTTTCGATTGATGATGAGCTGTATATTGATGGAGGTATTCTAAATAATTTACCAGTAGAGCCCATTAAAAAAACATCTGATGTAATCATTGCTTGTCATAGTAATCCTGTAGGTACTAACTTTGAAGCTAAGAATGCCAAGGCAGTAATGGAACGAGCATTGATGATGGCCATCACTCAAAATGTTTATAACAGAAAAGATCAATGTGATATTTTTATTGAACCATCAGGTCTTGAACCCTACAAGGTGATGGATTTAGGAAAATCAGCTGAGATATTTGAAATAGGATACGTTTACACCAAGCATAAAATAGAAAAAGAAAACTTACTGGAGAAACTAGCATGAATTTTAAGGAACAAATATTACAGGGGATACCGAAAGAACTTCCCGATTCAAAACCATTTGATCATCAAGTAAACCATGCACCTAGACGGAAAGAGATTTTAAATGATAGCGAGAAAAAACTGGCGTTAAAAAATGCGTTAAGGTATTTTGATTCAAAGCATCATGAGGTTCTTGTAAAAGAGTTTACCGATGAACTTGAGAGGTTCGGAAGGATTTATATGTATCGCTTTATGCCTGATTACGATATGTATGCAAGACCAATTGATGAATATCCATTCAAATCAAAGCAGGCAGCATCTATCATGTTGATGATACAAAATAATCTGGATCCGGCTGTTGCTCAACACCCTCATGAGTTGATCACTTATGGTGGTAATGGTGCAGTATTCCAGAACTGGGCACAATATTTACTTACCATGCAATATTTGGCAACTATGGAAGATGACCAGACGCTGCATATGTATTCTGGTCATCCTATGGGATTGTTTCCTTCTTCTAGTGAGGCACCAAGAGTTGTAGTTACCAATGGTATGATGATTCCTAATTATTCATCTCAGGATGATTGGGAAAAATTTAATGCTTTGGGTGTTACTCAATATGGTCAGATGACCGCAGGTTCATATATGTATATAGGTCCACAGGGGATAGTACATGGTACTACCATAACGGTATTAAATGCTGGTAGAAAGATATCAAAATCGGGAGAAGGTCTGGAAGGAAAATTATTCGTTACATCTGGTCTCGGAGGAATGAGTGGGGCGCAACCAAAGGCAGGAAATATTGCAGGGTGCATCTCCGTGGTAGCCGAAGTCAATGAGAAAGCCATACAAACTCGTCACTCACAAGGCTGGGTCGATGAAGTGATCCGTAGTGTACCTGAGCTAATAAATAGAGTAAGCGAAGCTAAAAAAGCTAAGGAAGTTGTTTCGATAGCTTATCACGGCAACATAGTTGATGTATGGGAAGCCTTTGATAATAAAGGGATCTATATTGATTTAGGCTCAGATCAGACTTCTCTTCACAATCCTTGGGCAGGAGGATACTACCCAATAGGTTATAGTTTTGAAGAGGCCAACGATCTTATGGCCGATAACCCTGAAAAGTTTAAAGAAGCTGTGCAAGAGACGCTAAAAAGACATGCCGCAGCGGTGAATGCTCATACCACTAAAGGTACCTATTTCTTTGATTACGGTAATGCATTTCTGTTAGAAGCCTCTCGGGCAGGAGCCGACATTATGGCTGATGATGGCATTAATTTCAAGTACCCGTCCTACGTTCAGGATATTATGGGGCCAATGTGTTTTGACTATGGTTTTGGGCCCTTTAGATGGGTTTGTACCTCAGGTAAGTCAGAAGACCTGCAAAAAACCGATGAAATCGCAGCGGAGGTATTATCTGAAATAATGAAAGTGTCACCAAAAGAAATACAGCAACAAATGGATGATAATATCCGATGGATAAAGGCTGCCGGAGAAAATAAGTTGGTAGTAGGCTCTCAGGCAAGGATATTATATGCAGATGCTGAAGGGCGTATGAAAATAGCGAGTACTTTTAATGATGCCATTAAGTCCGGAAAGATAGGCCCTGTTGTGCTTGGCCGTGATCATCATGATGTTTCTGGCACAGATAGTCCTTATCGCGAAACTTCAAATATTTATGATGGGTCGAGCTTTACGGCCGACATGGCCATACAGAATGTAATTGGTGATAGTTTTAGAGGAGCAACTTGGGTGAGCATACACAATGGTGGTGGCGTTGGCTGGGGAGAAGTGATTAATGGTGGCTTTGGTATGCTGTTAGATGGCTCAGAAAGTGCTCAACAGCGAATAGAAAATATGCTCTTCTATGATGTAAATAATGGAATTGCCAGAAGAAGTTGGGCCAGAAACAAAGAGGCCATTTTCGCCATTAAGAGAGAGATGCAGCGTAATAACAAATTGAAAGTTACACTACCTAATTTGGTTGATGATAATTTGATGGATTAAATAATTGTAATAATTTAAGTTCAAACATTAATCAAAAAATATTGAAGATTTGTTTGGTATTCTAAATGAGCCTATTAGTTTTGTGGCACAATCAAATTTTTTAAACAATTATCAATTATGAGAAAAGTTTTACTTTCAATCGTTGCAGTATTTGCATTCGCTGCTGCTTCAAATGCGCAAAGTGTTGGTGTTTCAATAGGAGCTAACTTTGCCAATGTTGGTGGTGATGACGTTGAAGAAACAGAGTCAAAATTTAATTTCACTGCTGGTTTATTTGCAGAATTTATGCTTTCAGAGAAGATCGGTCTTCAGGCTGAATTAGTATCTTCAGGACAAGGTTACAAATTTGATGATCCGGGTGGGTCAGGATTTGAATTAAAGCAAAAGCTTGGTTACTTAAATGTTCCAGTAATGGCTAACATTTATTTAGCAGATAACTTTTACGTACAGGCTGGTCCTTACTTAGGGTTTTTGTTAAGCGCTGAAGAAAGCATTTCTGGTTCTTTAGGTACAACTGATACTGACAATAAAGATCAATTCGAGAGTACTGATTTCGGAGCTATGCTAGGTCTTGGTGTTAAAGCTGGTAAATTCAACTTTGGAGCAAGATATCAGTTAGGTCTTTCTGACATTGTTGCTGATGCAAGTGCAAAAAATAGAGTATTCAACGTTTCTGCTGGTTTCAGATTTGTGAATAACTAATTTTAAAGAACTATTTATTGGAAGCCAGGCCATTTATGGTCTGGCTTTTTTATTTGAAATATTATAAAGTAATTGAATTATTCTTATATTGTATTAAATCAAACATATACAATTATGAAAAAGGTCTTATTAACAATTGCTTTCGGGTGTTTTCTATTTTCTTTTTCTTTTGCTCAAACGCAACAAGGTTCTGTTTTAGCCGGTGGTAGTATTTCTGCAAGCTTTGATAAACAAAAAGCTGAAGTTGGAAGTACTACAACAGATATTGGAAATTTTACTCAAATTATGTTTAGCCCCGATTTTGGTTATTTTTTCGTAGACGGAAATGGCGGCTGGTTTATCAATTAATTTTTTCACATCTAAATTTAAGGCAGATGCTGTTGATTCTGAAAATACCACTAATTCTATAAGTATCGGCCCTTTTTTTAGGTACTACCACGATTCAGGTCTATTTGGTCATGCTGAGATAGGTTTTGGTAGTTCTAAAAGTGAGAGCTCAAGTGGAGGTACATCTTTTGAAACAAAATTTGGATTATTTTCCTGGATGATTGGCCCAGGATATGCAGTTTTCTTAAATGAGAATGTAGCTATTGAAGGTATGGCAGCCTTTCGCTCTCAAACCCAGACTTTAAAAGACTCTGACCCTGAACAAAAAGATATTTTATTAGGACCAGTGTTCAGAATTGGTTTCCAGGTATTCATTAATTAATAAGTTGCGATTTAATTAATAGCCGGATTTATCCGGCTTTTTTTATATACTTGTGAAGAAACTAAAATCAAAAAACAACATTATGAAAAAGATTTCAATTCTAGCAGTATGCTTATTTGGGTTTATAGTTGGCGCTAATGCTCAAGTTGCCTTAGGTCTTAAAGGAGGTTTAAACTTTGCAAATGTAGATGCCGCGGGTGATCCTGATGCAAAAACGGGATACCATTTTGGTGCATTTTTAGAAGCGGGTTTAGGTGGTATTAACTTACAACCTGAGATTTTATTCTCTGCCAAAGGTGCTGAGGATTTTGATCTTACATATTTGGAGATTCCTATTTTATTAAAGAAGAACTTTGCTAAAGTGCTCAACATACATTTTGGACCTCAGTTTGGGATACTTACAAGTGCAGAATCTGTTGATCCGGTAACAGGAGGGGAGCAAGATGTAAAAGACTTTTTGAAAAGCTCTGACATAAGCGCTGTTGTAGGTGCTGGTGTAAACTTACCTGCAGGTCTTGTTGGTGGAGCCAGGTATGTATTTGGCCTATCTGACATAAATGATGGTTTTGGTACAGAAGTAAAGAACAAAACTTTCCAGGTGTTTGTAGGCTGGAAGTTTGCCGGAAACTAAAATCAGTTAAAACATAGCATAAAAAAGCCCCGATCGGGGCTTTTTTATTTGGCTATAATTAAATAGTAGTTCTTTTTACCCTTTTGAGCTAGTAGATATTTACCCTGCAAATAACTTAACTCTGGCTTAGATGCTCCGTCTTCAATTTTAGTTTTGTTTATTGCTACACCACCACCTTGTATCATGCGCCTGGATTCACCTTTAGATTTAAAAATTTCACCTTTTGTGGTGTCGGATAATAATGTGATATAGTCATCAGTGTTTTCCAGGGCGGCTTTATCTACTTCAATTTGAGGCACACCTTCAAACACAGAAAGCAAGGTTTTTTCATCTATTAAGGCCAAATCTTCTGTTGTGGACTTACCAAATAGTATTTGCGAAGCTTTAATGGCCATATCAAGGTCTTCCTGTGAGTGTACTCTTACAGTGATGTCTTCAGCAAGCGCTTTTTGTAAAATTCGTAAATGAGGTGCTTCTGCATGCTCTTTTTCCAACGGCTCAATTTCTTCTTTACTTTTTAAAGTAAATATTCTGATATAGTTAGCAGTATCTTCATCAGAAGCATTTAACCAATATTGGTAAAACTTGTATGGAGATGTTCTTTCTGCATCTAACCAAACATTGCCCTCTTCGGTTTTACCAAACTTTGAACCATCTGCTTTTTTAATGAGCGGAGTGGTGATAGCAAAAGCTTCCCCCTGGGCTTTTCTCCTAATGAGTTCGGTACCCGTAACAATGTTTCCCCACTGATCCGAACCGCCCAGCTGTACTTTACAGTCTTTGTTTTTGTATAACCAATAAAAATCATATCCTTGAACGAGTTGATAAGTAAACTCAGTAAATGACAAGCCTGTTTCCAATCTCTTTTGTACAGAATCCTTCGCCATCATATAATTGATCGTGATGTGCTTACCGACTTCTCTGATAAAGTCTAAGAAATTAAAATTTTTAAACCAATCATAGTTGTTAACTACTTCGGCCGAGTTTGCACCACAGTCGAAGTCTAAAAACTTTTCCAATTGTTTCTGTACGCCAGTAAGGTTCTTGTCAAGCTCTTCTTCGGAGAGTAAATTTCTCTCAGCGGACTTTCCGGAAGGGTCACCAACCATACCTGTGGCACCTCCAACAAGTGCCAAAGGTCTGTGTCCTGCTTTTTGAAAATGAACCAATGTCATGATTTGTACCAGACTACCAATATGCAATGAGTCTGCAGTAGGGTCGAAACCAATATAGGCAGTAGTCATTTCCTTATTCAGTTGTTCCTCAGCTCCAGGCATGATGTCGTGAATCATTCCTCTCCATTTAAGCTCTGATACAAAATCTTTCATTGAGTCTTTGATGTATTTAATTAGAAATGTTGCAAATATAGAAAAGGGCGTAGATATACCTATATAACAGGCCTCTTAACTATAGCTATCAATGGCTATTTATTATTCATTTAACACCTTAAAAGGCCGCTTGAGTATTAAAATTCCACTTTGCCAAAAAAGTAGAACATTATTATAATAATTGCAGTAACAGTTGATGGGGAGGTAAGGTCTAATCCTCAAACATAAAAAATCAAATAAGCACACAACAACAAGTAATGAAATCAAGACAGTTAATAATTCTAGGAATTGGTTTAGTCGTAGTGGCAGGTTCTATTTTATTGAGTGGAATGCTTGGCGGAATGAAAGAGGCTCCAGAAGTAAAGCCACCGATAGAGATCAAAAAATACGTAAAAACGACTCCAGTAAAGTATGGTGAAATTCCTACTCAGGTAGTGGCCTTCGGAAGAGTACGTACGGCCGAGTCATTAGATGTGATTGCCGAAGTTTCTGGTCGTATGTCTGCTGGTCAGGTACCTCTAAAAGAAGGACAATCTTTTAGAAAAGGTCAATTACTATACAAGATAGATGATACGGAAACCAGACTTAATCTTCAATCTCAAAAAAGTAATTTTCTAAAAGATCTTGCAGCCATTATGCCAGATATGAAAATAGACTTCAATGACAATTATAAAACATGGGAAAATTATTTCAATAGTATTAACCTGAATGATGCGCTTCCAGAGTTACCAGCTTATAAAACCAACAAAGAAAAAACCTTCCTGGCTACTAAAAATATATTTAGTAGTTATTACTCCATTAAGAGCAGTGAAGCTAATCTTAGGAAATATCGTTTCTATGCACCGTTTGATGGCACCATTTCTCAGGTCAATCTACAGTCAGGATCATTCGTAAATCCTGGTAGCAATATAGCTAAGGTGCTAAGGTCTGATAAACTGGAAATAAAAGTAGATGTAGGTGCTGAAGATATTTTTTGGATTGAAAAAGGAGCTCCCGCGACCATTATGGCAGAAAATGACCGTGAGTGGAAGGGTAAAGTTACCCGTATAGGTGAGTTTGTTAATCAGAGCACTCAATCTATAGATGTGCATATTGCTGTGAATGGGTCTAATGAAAGACTATATGATGGACAATACCTTGAAGCTAAAATACCCGGAAAGATAGTTGACAATGGCATGGTTATACCAAGAAATGCCATTTTCAATGGAAATGAGGTTTTTGTACTTCAGGATAGCTTGCTAAAAGTTAGAGAAATAAAAATTCACAAAACTAATCCTGAAACAGCCATTTTCTCTGGTCTGTCCAAAGGAGAACAACTTGTTGTTGAGCCACTCATCAATGCTCACAACAATATGAAGGCCTATAAACTCGAGGAAAAGAGTAAGGATATTGATTTAGAGAAGAAAGGGTCGAATACCAAACTAGTAAATAACTAATTATGGTTTCAGCAGTTAAAAATCTCGTAGAGTATTTTGTCAAGTTTCCAATACTGGCAAATATCATTATTGCATTAACACTTATTGGAGGTATTGTTAGTTTGGTCAATACCAATAAGTCCTTTTTTCCCACACGGCCGGATAAAAATATAAATATTCAAGTGGCTTACCCTGGTGCATCTCCTGAGGAAATGGAAGAGGGCGTAACGCTTAAGATTGAAGAGGCGCTAAATAGTATTGCTGGTATAGATGAGATTATTTCGACCTCATCTGAAAACGCTGCAAATATCACCATAGTTACGCTAGAGAGTTATGATATCGATGAAGTCTATACTGATGTAAAAAATGCCGTTGATGGTATTAGTGCCTTTCCGGTAAGTGCAGAAAAACCGATTATTTTTAAGCAACGACAGAGGTCTACCGCGCAGTGGTTAGGGTTGACAGGTGATGTTGATCTCAAAACATTGGAAATGTATTCTGAAGATATCAAAGATGATCTGCTAGCCTCAGGCGTTATTTCTCAAGTTAATATAAGTGGCTTGAGTGCGTTAGAGATTTCTATAGAAGTCTCAGAAGATGACCTCAGACGTTATGGAATTACTTTTGATGAAGTGGCCAGTGCAGTACGTCTTAACAACAGAGATATTTCTGCAGGGTCAATCAAATCGAGTAACGAAGAGATCTTAATCAGATCGAAAGCTAAAGAAACGGAGGCAGCACTGATTAGTGAAATTATTGTAAGGTCTAATCCTGATGGTAGTAATTTACTTCTAAAGGATATAGCCACCATCAAGGAACAATTTGCTGATCAGCCAACCAAAGCTTTATTAAATGGTAAAAGAGCGGTTTTTATTGAAGTACAAAAGCTCGAGGAAGAAGACCTTCAGATCATATCTGACTATGTAACTACTTATGTAGATGAGTTTAATGCCACTCATTCAGGTATAAACTTAGAGCTCACCTGGGACTTTATGTCCATGCTCAACCAAAGGCTCGATTTGCTTACTAATAATGGCATGATTGGTCTATTGTTGGTCTTAATTGCATTAGGAACATTTTTAAGCTTAAGGCTTTCTTTCTGGGTGGCTTGGGGTATTCCATCCTCTTTTTTAGGGATGTTTATCTTCGGTGCGTTTGTTGGCCTTACCATCAATATGATTTCACTTTTCGGAATGATTCTCGTGATTGGTATTCTGGTAGACGATGGGATTGTAATAGCTGAAAATATATACACGCACTTTGAGAAACATAAAAACCCAATTAAAGCAGCTGTGCAGGGTACTATGGAAGTATTGCCAGCTGTATTTACTTCTGTAACAACTACAATCGTAGCGTTTATGCCACTGTTACTTCTTACAGGTGGGTTTGAGTTTCTTAAAGACATGGCGTTTGTAGTAATCTTCAGTTTGGCCTTTTCTTTACTTGAAGCTTTTTTCGTTTTGCCAGCACATTTGGCTAGTAAAAAAGTACTTAGTGCCAAAAAAGAAAATACAAGGAGTTATAAAATCAGAAGTGCTATTAATAAGTTCATAGATTTCTTACGATACAAACTGTATGGTACGGCATTAAAGTATACTATGAAATACAGAGCCATATCGGTTTGCTTCATCATTTCACTTTTTATTATTACTGTCGGTTTGTTTCAGGGAGGTTTTATTAAAGCCACATTTTTCCCACAGATACCATTCAACAGTTTTAATGTAAACATCGCCTTCAAGCCTGGTGAGAGGGAAGACAAAGTGGAAGCATATCTTGAACGCTTCGACAATGCGATTTGGAGTGTAAATGAAAGTTTGAAATCAGAGCTCGATACCGAAGATGATATTGTAAACTACACTTTTGGATTTGTCGGAGGTACTGGAGACGGTTCTGAATCTGGTAGCCACGCAGGAAATATTAACGTTTTTTACAAAGAGCTAGACGACTATGGCATCAACAGCTTTGATCTGATAGAAAAAATAAGAGCAGAAATTGGCCCGGTACCAGAAGCAGAAAAATTCACGATTGGAGGTGCTAATAGATTTGGAAAACCAGTTTCTGTACGTCTTCTTGGGAAAAACTATGAAGAGCTACAGGAGGCAAAGGATTTTCTAAAAGCCGAGCTTAATAAAATCACTGACCTGAAAGATATTCAGGATAATGTGGCAGTAGGAAGACGTGAAATGTTATTTAACCTTTCTCCACAAGCCTATTTTTTAGGTCTAACGCATAACGATATTACCAAACAGGTAAGACAAGGCTTCTTTGGAGAAGAAGTACAGAGGCTACAAAAAGGTGACGATGAAGTTAGGGTATGGGTACGTTACCCTAAATCTGGCAGACTCAATGTAGGTCAGCTTGAAGAGATGAAAGTAAAAACTACTGGTGGCGAACAGTATCCTTTAACTCAGGTGGCAGACTATGATGTTGAGCGTGGTATTTCAGGCATCAGACATTACAATACAAGCAGAGCAGTGACTATTGAAGCTGATATGGTTGATCCCTTTGGTGAAGTGCCTCCGATCATCGAAAAAGTGCAAAGTGATATTGTACCTGCATTGCAAGCACAATTTCCCACTGTAAAAGTAGACTACGGAGGTCAGGCTCAGGAAAGTGCCCGAGCCGGGCAAGAAATCGGCCTTTATTTTGGGGGCGCTTTTTTGTTGATCTTTTTTATCATAATGATCACATTTAGATCTTTTTATCAGGCGGTACTAATTATCATGATGATACCGCTTGGGTGGCTTGGTGCAGCTTACGGGCATGGCATTGAAGGACACCCGGTGTCATTACTTAGTGCCTGGGGTATGATTGCCTTGTCTGGTGTGATTATAAATGATGCGGTGGTGTTTTTGGCAAAGTTCAACTCTCTGATAAAAGAAGAGGGACAAAGTGTGTATCAAGCTGCTTACAATGCTGGGTTAGCACGATTCAGAGCGATTATGCTTACTTCAATCACCACAGTGGTTGGTCTATGGCCTTTGATCGTAGAGAAGAGCTTTCAGGCACAGTTCCTTATACCTATGGCTATATCGGTTGCCTATGGTGTACTCATCGGTACGATCATAATACTACTATTCTTCCCGGTATTTATACTGGTATTTAATGATGTGAGAAGGTATGCCAAGTGGCTATGGACAGGTGATGAGCCTACTCGTGAAGATGTGGAGCGTGTACTTATCGATGAAAAACGCATGGAGGAGTATAAAGAATCCGCTTAATTTTTTGAAAGGTCGAATTTAAATTAATCATGAAATATATACTAACAAGTGTGTTTTTAGTAATTGCTTTTACAGCAATCGCACAAGAACAACTTTCACTCAGTGAGACCATTCAGCAGGGCCTGGACAATAACTTTGCTATAAGAATCGAAAGAAAAAACGTTGAAGTAGCTGAGAATAACAATAATTGGGGTGAAGCTGGCCGCTACCCAACTGTAAGCTTAAATTTAAATCAGAATAACTCACTTACGGACAACATTAAAACGGCAAGTCCATTTCAGCTACAGGATCAAACAATATCGAATAGCCTTAACCCTACGGTAAATCTAAATTGGACGTTATTCAATGGCTTTAAGATTAATATTTCAAAGTCTCGCTTGGCCGATTTGCAGGCTGAGTCTGACGGTAATGCTGATATCGTAATTTCTAATGCCATTCAATCAATTATTTTAGGCTATTATAAGGTGGTGCTTGAGAAGCGTAGAATGGATGAGTTTGAAAGACAACTAAGGCTTTCGAGTGATAAGTATGATTATACACTAATAAAGTCAGAATTGGGAAGTGCTGTAAGCACAGACTTATTACTAGAAGAAGGCAATTACCTTACCGACTCAACCAATTTTATTAATCAGCAGTTGGTGTATCGAAATGCCATGAGGGACTTAAATGTGTTGCTGGGAGAAGATGACATGAATACAACATATACCATGACTGATGGCTTGAGTTATGAAGATGAAAACTATCAGTTAGAAGAACTCTTAACTAAACTTAACAGTAAAAATGTTGATTTAAAAAAGCAATACATTAGTCAGCAAATTATGAAACATAATTTGGGCTTGGCCAGGGCCGATCGTTACCCAACGGTTTCTTTAAACTCTGGTTACTCTCATAATAGAAGTAGGGTGGATTTGAGTAATGCTTCGTTTCCTGCTGAAGGTGGGGGTTTTGGGCCGGGACCTTCAGAGCCGCTAAGTGCAGTAACTGATAATTATTTTGCCAATTTTACGATTTCATTTACTCTGTTTAATGGCGGTAAAATAAATAGAGCCATACAAAATGCCATTGTACAGGAAGATGTAGCTAACCTTCAGACAGCACAATTAAAAACTAACTTGTATAGAGACTTGGCCAAGGCATATGATCAATATCAGATTAGAAAACAGTTGTATGGCATCACTGAACGTAAACAAGATGCTGCTGATACAAACCTGTCAATATCTGAGGACAAATTTAAAAATGGCTCGATTAATTCTTTCGACTACAGAACAGTGCAGAACAATAGTCTGAGTGCGTCATTAGAAAAATTACAAGCCATCTATAATCTCATTGATTCTAAAGTATCACTTATGAGGCTTACAGGTGGGATTATTGAAACATACGTGGAGTAATGATTTTTTAATAAACTATGAGAAAAGACCCTTGTTGCAAATTGATACAAGGGTCTTCTTTTTTTAGGTGCTAAAATATTATCATTGCCTATCCTTCAATTTTAACTCACAAAACAACTTATGAAACAGCCAGAATCACTTGAGCAAGTAGCAGAATTTCACAAAACATTTAAACACCCTATTTTGGAGAAGCCGGGAATTCCGGAAGCTAAACGTTGTGCCTTGCGTGTGTCGCTCATAGCCGAAGAACTTAAAGAGTTGGAAGAAGCTATCGCTGATAATGATCTTGTAGAAGTTGCAGACGCGCTTTGTGATATTCAGTATGTGCTTTCTGGTGCTGTCTTGGAGTTTGGCTTGGGAGATAAATTCAAAGCTTTGTTTGATGAGGTGCAAAGATCAAATATGAGTAAGGCCTGCAATACAGAAGATGAGGCAAAAGCCACGGTTGAGTTTTATAAAAAAGAAAAAGATACTGAGTGCTACTATAAAGAAATGGACGGTAAATATTTGGTATTCAGGTCTTCAGATGATAAAACCATAAAGTCAATAAACTACTCTCCCGCAGATTTAAAGTCAATTTTAAACAAGTAAATGGTGGATAAAAAGCGTCAATGTTGTATATTATTTGATGCTTAAATTAAGATCACCAAAAAGTAATTTCTTAACTGAAGAAGCCGACTATGGACAAAAAGGGAGCTGAAAATACCTTTAAGAATATCTTCGATAATAGCAGCGACCTCATTTATATCCATGATGAGAAAGGTGTGTTTATTGACGTAAACAAGGCCGTTATTGACAAGTACGGTTACAGTAAGGATGAAATCATCGGCAACACAGCTGTGATATTCTCAGCACCTGATATGAATAATTTTGAAGCCGTGGGTGAAAAGGTAGGGTCAGTTTGGAATGGTGGTCCACCACAGTCTATGGAGTGGTGGAGTATGAAAAAGGATAAGACCATTTTTCTAAAAGAGCTGATACTTAGGAAAGGCGAATATTTTGGTAAAGATGTAATTATAGCTACTGGCAGAGATATTACTGAAAGAAAAGAAGCAGAAACGAAGCTCATTGAGAAAAATGAAGAATTGAAAAAACTAAATGCTGCGCTTGACGCATTTGTTTATAGTGCTTCACATGATCTGAAAGCACCGCTGTCTTCTGTCAAAGGTCTCATCAATCTTTTACAAAGTGATAAGCAGGCAAACCCTACAGAATATCTTGAAAAGATGGAAATGTCAGTGGACAAACTGATTTCATTTGTAAATGATTTAGTTGAGTATTCTCGAAATGCAAGAACAGCACTTAAAAATGAGGAAATTGATTTCAATTGTATCGTATCTGAGATATTGAGTGACTTTGAGTTTATACCAGACTATGGTGGGGTGCAGATTAATAAGCATATTGAAGCTATCAAGGGTTTTTACTGTGATCCATATAGAGTCAGCGTTATTTTGAATAACTTAATATCTAATGCCTTACGGTACTCTGATGCTGATAAAGAAGAGCCTTTTATAGATATTTTAATCGAACGCAACGGAGATGAGGTATCAATAGTTATTTCTGATAACGGGATAGGTATAGATGCCTCACACGGAAATCAGATATTTGACATGTTTTATAGGGCTACAGACTCCAAAACTGGATCTGGATTAGGTCTGTTTATCGTAAAAGAGACAGTGGCTAAATTGAGAGGATCTGTAAGCTTTGAGTCTACAAAAAAAGAAGGTGCAAGCTTTAAAGTTGTGCTACCATATAAAAATTCAGATTAATACTTATCACCTACATACACAGTTGAGCCGACTTTAGTTTGACAAGGAACTGGCGAGGCTATACAACAGGTGGACCCTAGAAGAAATAACCCTAGTTGGTCTATGATGTTGATGTTTGCCCCAACGACTATGTTTTCTGATAATACGATTGTTCCCACGGCCGGCCCACCTACAATCGATATATACCAATTCCTGTTCAATTCATCAGACATTACTATATTCACTCTTTCGTTTCTCATAGCGGGTAAAGAAGGATAATTTTTATAAACCCACGGTCGCAATAATACAAGGTCGCCTTTTATCCTTTCTATTGATAATATACGCCCTGAAACAGGAGCATGAATACGATGATAATTGTTGTTGTGTAAAAATATATTGGAGAAATAATAGTTAGCAGGTATGGAGTCACCCGATTTTCCAAAAATTGTGCTGATGTTTCTCACATCACCTTTTACATTTATTGCTGGCAGGCTGTCTATTCGGCCATAGTCACATAGCAGGCCTTCACATGGCCATATGTAATCGGAGTTTACTTGAGGTCGTGTTTTGTACACTCGTGTGAAAAAATCTTGAAAACTGCTGTAGGTATTGCTACCAGATGACGAGGATACAAATTGATTCAAATATTCGGAATCAGCGTAATTTAACTTACAATAAGGTTTAATAAAATACTTTGTAAATGGTTTGTTGTATATAGCAGCATACAACTTAGAAATGGCTCTCTGCAACTGGGAAGGTAAATTTCCCCAGATATTTAAGGAGATAAAACGATAAATGGGTTGTAGTGTCATAACTGTAGATCGTTAACAGTATAACATACGTAGCAAGTGTTTTAAAGGTCTGTATAATGGAATATTTTCTCTAAATGCCAGATTACTACTGTTCAACAGCTCATTGCGAAAGACAAAATTCCAAAAGAAAAGAGGCTGTCTCAAAGCGTCTGTCATCCTGAGTTTGCGAAGGATCTCACTTAGAAATAGTATTTTCACTTAAACTAAGTAAGATTCTTCCTTCGTCAGAATGACATAGATAATTATTTTGAACTTTTGAGACGGCCTCTTTGAAAACTAAAAAGTGTATTGATTTACAACACTTTCTTTACAATATATTTTCCAATTTCCTTACCAAGCTTGGCATAAGCTTCTTGTATTCTATAGCCTGTGTCAAAGTCATATCCCATAGCATCTCTGCCCGGTACTTTATCAACAGTCATTGTGGCCATTGTTTCACCACTTTCTTTGTTGATAAACATTACCTCAACATTAATATGTGCAGGACGCCTCATTACGCCTACGTTGAACCCAGGCTCGGTATGTATGGTGTGAATAATGGCTTTATATCCAGCGTCAGACATACCTCTTTCGGCTTTTATGCCTTCATCTACTAAGTATTTGTTAATCAGTTCTTCAAATTGTGGCTCAAACCTTTCCTCACGGTCGTTTACCCAAGCTTCTCTCCATTCATCCCCCTTACCAGGTTCATCTTCATTTCTTTTTGCGACTCTTTCGGAGAGGTACTCTTCTTCCTTGTCATATTTGCCAACGCTCATGTTTTCGTAAGTAAACTCAAGATCAAGAGTTTTTACTTCTTTCATGAACTTCATATCGCCTTTTACTTTCAGTTTTTGCGAGAAAGCCCCACTTGTGACCAGTAGTAGGCCCAAAGCGGTTATTAATGATCTAGTTTTCATAATTGTTGTGTTAGTTAGGTAGTTGATTAATATACTAAGACGAATTTAACATCTTATTATAAAATACCTAGTTTCTAGACATAAAACTCAAACTGAAATACCTGGGCGCTGTTTACAGGGAGTGGGCGTACAGCTAAAATATTCAGTGAATTAAAGTTTTCTACAAATTCTGTTCTGCTAATGCGCTCTTTGCTTTTGCCAGGGATGATTTTATGATATTGCATACGGCCAGATTCATTAGCTGTGGCACTATAAATCATCCTGTATTCCAGTGGAATAGGAGAGGGGACAAAGCGCATGTTGCCGGCTAAGGGCATATTTGTATTAATAGGTGTTTTTAAATTCTGTATATACCATACTGTTAAGTAAGGCATTGTATTGTGCCAATAGTTGATAAGCACTATCGGGTACATAATCAAACTGGGACTTAAATTCCTGTACCTTGGCGGATACCTCCTGTAGGTAAAATCTCACCTGGTCAAGATTCTTGCATTTTCGTGGTTTTTCGAAATTTCTCATTGCGAAGATTTCAAACTTCCGGTCAATTCTACGTTTCTCTAAGTCACTCATAATAGTGTAATTTTGCACATCGTATATTGTGAATATATGATTATAAAATCTTATATACAAAATATATCATTTATTTATTGTGCAATAATGCACATTATATTGAGATAAAATAAAACACCAGATGTGTAATTTGGTGTTATTCAGCAGTTTATAGTATAAATTAAATGTTAGTCTAGTGCATTTTTGGTAATGAAGTACCGGTAGCCCACCATTGCCTTTTCAAATTTTGTAAGCTTGGTGATATCCTTTTTACTGTATTTAGGCATTATTATTTTATTTATTCTCGCCATAATTTTAAAGAAGGCTTTTTTGAGTGGTTTCATATTAGAAGGCTATTTTTTTACTATATTACAGACTAAACAATGTTATTACTATCAAGGAAAATTACAACAACTAAATTACTAAACTAAACATGGAAGGAACATCATCAGATGGTTTTTTGGCAGTTTGGCATCAGGTAATGGTCGTAGGAGCCATTGCGATGTGTGCTGTTGCTTTTCTCATTTATCTGGTACATCAGATAAAAATTGCATCGATTAAGGACTTTAAAGCCAAATACGATTACATAAGAAATCGTGAAATTAAAAATTACAAGATTGCTTTTATCTTTATTGCTATTGGCGTGGCAATGTTAATCAATACATACGGACAAGGTGAGTTAACTTTTGACCCGGTATGGTTTTTTGTCAGAGCATTTATGTCTGTAGCTGGTGGTACTTTAGTGGGGTATATTTCAGCATTAATATTGCAATATTATTACCCTACCAGGCTAAACAAAAAGCTTAAGAAGTGGAGATATATGCCTCGCATCAATGTTAAAACAGGAAATAGAATGCGACTGCTTCGTGAAGATGAAGAAGACGTACATCTCGATGAAGGTATGCAGGCAGAGGAGGACGTATTTTCTGTTGACTATGATGTTTGGATTGATGAAGCCACGGGTGATACGAAAATTGAAAAATATCAAGGACATCTCGAGGCTTTACAATGCGGGAATTGCGGGTTCTATACATTAAAGGTAGTTAGAGAGGAAATTGTGCAACAGTCCACAGAAGAGCAAGAAGGCGAACTCATCAAACATTACGAGTGTCAATATTGTGGGTCTGTGAGAGCTACCCAGTTCAATATTGCCAAAGAAGAGAATTATGCTTCTTTTAAACCAGATGAAAATGCTTTTGAAAAGAACGCTTTAATTGATGTGGTGAAAGTTGAAATTCACTCGTCAACTGGTGAAAAGAAAAATTATGACTTTCAAACTGTTGAGCAAGCGCAAAAATTTCTTTCCGAATACGACTTCGATAAGGTGAGTTAATTAACTAAAGAAACGGACATTGAAGCCAGGTTGTGATTTACGGCCTGGCTTTTTTATGTTTTTAGAATTCTTTGGCACCCTTTTCGCAGCTATTTCGTTAGATTAGAGAATTATAATTGTGAAGCAAGCATGAAGAAATTTAGAAAGTATCTTTCCCTGACATTTATTGTAGTATTCAGTTCTCTAGTGCAGGCTGTTGCCGGTTTGGAGAGTGACTCTACTAAGCTGGAGCCCAAAGCGCACTACAGTGACGAAGCTAAGCTGGTGAGTCAAATACTTGATACTTATCATTTTAAGAAAATAAAATTGGATGACTCGTTGTCGTCCGTTATTCTTGATGAGTACATCACTACACTTGATAATAACAAGTCATATTTTTTAGCATCCGATTTAGCCTCTTTTGAAAAATACAGAAAGGTGCTAGACGATCTCACAAAGTCAGGTGATCTTAGTCCGGCTTATGAAATTTATGATGTATTTAAGCAGCGCTTTGAAGAGCGCATGGAGTATGTGAAATCAGATTTGATCAATAAAGATTTTGATTTCACAATTGATGAAACTTATAATATCGATAGATCGAAGTCATCGTGGGCATCCTCTAATCAGGAACTGGATGAATTATGGAGAAAAATCATTAAGAGTCAAATGCTAAGCTTAAAGCTAGCTGGAAAAGACAAAGAAGAGCGCAGAGACAATATTGAGAAGCGCTATGCCAGATTTGAAAAAGCCATAAGACAATATAAAAGCGATGATATTTTTGAGCTATATATGAATGCGCTCGCGGAATCTTTTGACCCTCATACCAACTATTTTTCTCCTAAAACGGCAGATCGATTTCAGCAAAACATGAGCCTCTCTCTTGAAGGAATAGGAGCACGATTACAAAGTGACAACGACTATACCAAAGTTGTTCAAATTCTCCCTGGAGGGCCAGCTGAGAAGAGTGATTTGATTCATGAAAATGATAGAATTATAGGTGTGGCACAAGGTGAAGATGAAATGGTAGATGTGATTGGATGGAGACTGGATGATGTGGTGCAGTTGATAAAGGGTCCTAAAGGTACGATTGTGAGGCTTGAAATATTGCCAGCCGAGACTGGGGTAAATGGTCCTTCTGAAGTCATTACGCT
Source organism: Fulvivirga sp. (assembly GCA_965227525.1). Taxonomy (GTDB): domain Bacteria; phylum Bacteroidota; class Bacteroidia; order Cytophagales; family Cyclobacteriaceae; genus Fulvivirga. The sequence continues at coordinate 2,717,390 of OZ245762.1, forward strand.
TCAAAGAGATAAAATAAAGCTTGAAGATTTACAGGCAAAGTCAGAGATCATCTCTTTCAATAGGGATGGAAGAAACTTGAAAATAGGTGTGATAACACTCCCTAGTTTTTATATGGACTTTGAAGCATACCAGGCTGGGGATCCTAATTACAATAGTACTACGCGTGATGTCAAGCGCATGGTTGAAGAGCTTAAAACACAAGGAATAGATGGGCTGATGATGGACCTGAGAAACAATGGTGGAGGTTCGTTGGCAGAAGCCATAGATTTGACAGGTTTATTTATTGAAGATGGGCCTGTGGTACAAGTTAAAACATCTAACAACAGAATTGAAGTAGGTGAGGATGAAGACCCTTCAGTAATTTATGATGGGCCTATGGCAGTTTTAATTAATCGCTTTAGCGCATCAGCTTCAGAGATTTTTGCCGGGGCTATCCAAGACTACCAGCGCGGTGTTGTGTTGGGTGAGCAAACTTTTGGAAAAGGAACGGTACAAAGCGTTATTGATTTGGGCAGATACATAAAAATGCCTGAAGGCCAACAGGTAGGCCAGTTGAAAATTACTTTGCAGAAATTTTATAGAGTAACAGGAAGTAGTACTCAGCACTTGGGTGTAAACCCAGATATCAATTTTCCTTCAGCATTTGATGCTAAAGAATTTGGGGAAAGTGCGAGACCAAGTGCCTTGTTGTGGGATCAAATAAAAAGTACAGATTTTGACAACACCAAAGTGGTTTCGCCTCAGTTGGTTTCCCAATTGTCTGATGTATATGACAATCGACTAGCTTCTGATCCGGACCTAAAGCAATTGGTAGCAGAAACCAATGAGCTTAAAGAGTCTTTAGCCGCACGCACAATTTCTCTGAATGAGGCTGAGCGTAGAAAGAAAATGGAGGAAGCTGAAAAGAAGAAATCTCAGATAGGGCTTTCAGGAACCAATATTGCAAAAGAGGGCGAAAAGTCCGGTGATGATTCGTTGGAGATGGATGATAAATACCTAAAAGAGGGTGTTATTATTCTTTCAGAAGTGATCACTTCTATTGGGTAAGGCTTTAATACACGGCAATAGTTAAACTCGGGAAGTATATTTTCGTTAAATTCTTACGAAGATAGCTTCCCGTTTTATGTTTAGGTACTTAACAATCTTTTTAATTGTCCTAATTTCAACCGCTGCATCAGCGCAAGATTCACTTATAGTAAAAAGTATTTATTTTGGTGGGGGGAGCTTTTATATTGATGATATACAGCTTCAGGAAATGAAGGAATTTATCGATGCTGTTGAAAATCTTGAGTATTATGAAGTTGTAATCTTTAGCCACACTGATAATATAGGTGGTAAGGAATATAATGAGTGGCTATCCAGGATGCGCAGTTTATCAGTATACCAGGAGTTGCTCAATATCGATGTGCCAAAAGAACTAATGGAGATCAAAGATTTGGGGTACAGCAATCCGTTGTATACCAATCGATCTCATGGAGGTAGAAGAATGAACAGGCGGGTTGATATTATCTTGTCGCCTGTCGTGTTTTAACTACTTTGTTGTTTTGCCTTCGTACAATTCGGTAAATGATGAGTCGATTGGTTCCCAAAGTTCAATTTTGTTTCCTTCAAGATCCATGATATGTACAAACTTGCCATACTCAAAGGATTCAATATCATCTAAAACCTGCACACCGTTGGCCTTTAACTCTTCTACAAGTTCCTCCATATTTTCAACTCTGAAATTGATCATGAACTCTTTTTGAGAGGGTTCAAAGTATTTGGTATCATCCTGAAAAGGGCTCCACTGCAAGTACCCTTTCTGGTCCGGTTCGTCTGAATGTCTAAATTCAAACAGAGAGCCATACTCATTCGTGACGAGTCCCAGGTTATCACGATACCAGTTTTTCGCTTTTTCAGGATCTTTTGATTTAAAAAATATACCTCCAACACCTGTTACTTTCTTTTTGCTCATGAGATTTCTTTTTTTAGTTAATGAAAATGATGAAATTAAAGTAATGATCATGCCTATGATCCAAACTGTAAGAAACATCACAAAAAATTGTGTGATAGGGCTCATAAACATGTCTTTCTCTGCCTCCATTTGAGCTTTTGCTGATTCAAATTCCTTACTGCTCATGGTGTTTTGCATAGACTGCAATTGATGCTGATAATAATTTTCCATAAACTCAGGATCTAAGAACTCGACATACACTAAATTGTAAAGACCAAATGCCAATGCAGGAAACAAGGCGATCAACAAACCTACTTTTGTAGCTTGCCCAAAATTGATAAATCCATTGAGCTGGTCATTTCTGTACTGCCTGATCCCAAAATAGATAAAAACCAATGACAAGGTTATCGAAGAGTAACCAAGAATTTCACCGATGTCGTAGTATTCTGGTGAGGGTCCTAATATAAAAAATAGTAATAGGCCAGTTGCGATGAGAAAAGCCGATGAATATAGGCCGTAACGATAAATGATTTTGAAATTCATAATAATTTTGTTTTGTTTCCTTCAAATAAGCAGATGTTACCCACACTGAGACTCATACTAAAGTATGATTTTTGTCATTAGTACTTTTGTATGAGGTAATCAGTCCGATCTCACGTGCTTTTACGATGGCTTCTGTTCTTCGTTTGGCATCTAATTTCGACAACAAATTTGAAACGTGAGTTTTAACAGTGCTTTCAGATATAAAGAGCTTTTCAGCTATTTCCTTATTCGATCTTCCATTTGCCACAGCTTTTAGTACGTCTAGTTCACGTGTGCTTATGCCCAATGATTTTAACTTATCTGAATTATAAATTTCTGTACTTTTTGGAGGTTTGTTAAATAGAAACCTGCTGATGTAAATACCAAAAGCAGCAAACACCACGGCAATCAGACCAACTGTTATTTCTGTTTGAATATTTCTTGTAAGTAACGAATACTTACTTAGCTCAATAAGTATAAGTGTGGCGATAGCTAGTAGACCGAATTTGATGATTGTTGATTTCACTGTCCTTGAGGGAGTTTGGAAGTGAAAAGTAAATATAAATTATTGGAATAGTAAGAGCTGGCCAGATTGCTTTTTGGCTCTTCCGAAAACTGTTCGTCCGCCAAATTGATGAGACTGGAATCGTTCGTGGTCTATAATTTGTTTAAATTTCTGATTGTCAGGTTTGTAGGATGACTCTCTGTTTTCAGCCATGATGTGCAATTTTTTAATGGCTTTCGATTTATCATTAATGCCTATTCTTGCATTACTCACCGCTTTGCTTAGCAGCTCAATAGTTTCATCATAGACTTTTGTTGGTACCGGGAATGGGTGACCGTCTTTGCCACCATGAGCAAAGGAAAACCGGGCTGGGTCATTAAAACGGGAGGGGGTGCCATGAATTACTTCACTGACCAGTGTTAGAGATTGTAATGTTCTTGGACCGAGGCCTTTAATAAGTAAGAGGTCTTCAAACCCGTCTGGTTGGTTTTCATAGGCCAGGTTAAGTACTGCACCGAGACGTTTAAGATCAACATTGTATGCTCTTACATCGTGATGTCCGGGCATTAATAGTTGCCTGCTTTCTCTTAAAACCTCCTGTGTTTGGTTTTTCGAAAGCATCAGAATTCCGTCTCGTGTAATGCCAGCGTCTTTTGCGGTAAGGTTTAAAATTTGTCCCTTGTTCGTCCCACATATAGCAGTATGTGGTGTTTCTACATAACTGGTAAGCTAGGAGGAGCACCAGTGATATCTTCTGGCCATACCGTTTTTGTTGTTCATACCTTGTTGCACTACTGACCAGTCGCCCTCACTTGATAGGATAAAGGAGTGAAGGTAAAGCTGGTAACCATCCTGTATGGCTGTATTGTCTATTTTGGCTGTCAGTTTGCTACTTCTGATTAATTCATTACCGGGAAGTCCTGTTTTGTCTGCTACCCGATTGAGTTCCTGTGGTGTCTTAAGTGATTGCTTGCCTCGGCCTCCACACAAATATATGCCCAGTGCATGTGAATGTGGATTAATTGCTTTCTTAAGGGCGCCTAAGACTGAAGTTGTAATACCAGAGCTATGCCAGTCCATACCCAATACACAACCAAGGCTTTGAAACCACAAAGGGTCTGCCATTCGCTCTATAAATTGCTTTTTGCCATATTCTCTTAATATAGATTCTGTGATTGCTAAGCCCAACTTGGCCATTCTTTCTGCTAGCCAGGCAGGAACCTTGCCTCCATGGAGTGGTAAATCGGCTTTTCCTGATCGTATCATAATTAAAAATACTAAAATATTTAGTAAATACTAACAATGATACGCCATAGTTTAAAATTAATTTTTGGTTTTAAAAATCAGATGAGTTTATTATCTTGTATCAGTTACAGTCAAACAGAACTCAAATTTATACTGAAATGGAATCAAGTTCGAGCTTTTTGAATGAGTGGCACATGTATACATTGTATGCGGCTTATTTTTTTGGTGGTTTGGGAATAGTCATCACTTTGTTTTATTACCTCAAATACGCTACTATTAAGAGTCTCTCAAAAAAATATGAATATGTAAGTGGTAATGAGGCCAAGTATTTTTGGTATGCTTTGCTTTCATTGGTAGTAGGGGCTGCCTTGTTTCTCAATAGCTACATACAGCTACTATTTGATGCTGACGGTGGATTTGAGTTTATTTTTGGCATATTCATATCTGTGATTTTAGGTGTTGCGATTGGTTATGCCGCTTATGCCTACTTTAAGTATTACTACCCATCGGTTATTGAAGATAAATTAAATAAACTACGTTTTAAGCCGAGAATTTCGCCAGAAACAGGAAAGGAAATGAGGCTTTTGGATGAGTCTGAAGAAGATGTGCATCTAACAGAGGAAATGATTGCACATGAAGATGCAGCCGTATATGAGTATGATGTATGGGTCGATGAAGAGACGGGTCACAAGTTTATAGAACGATACGACATTCATTTACATGCTCAGATTTGCCCTAATTGCAATTTCCGGACATTGCGTGACTACAAGGAAGAAGTAGTCACCGAGCCAACACATGATGACACTGGGTTGATGAAGAACTATTTCAGCTGCTCATACTGTGAGCATGCAGAAGTTAGAGAAACGCGTATTGCACCATTGAGGGAAGAAGAAGGCGCCAAGATATTGTCTTGATAAAATAAGTTTTCTTTAACAAATAGATTTTAGCCACCTAACCAGGTGGCTTTTTTTGTACGCAATAGAAAGTTTTGATTCGAATTATAAAAATAATGCAAAAAATGTAACATCTAATGGCTATTTCTTACATCCATAGATGTCTGAATAAAAGAAATAATTCCCAAAATGAGAGTATATTATATGGTGCTATAGGCTAAAAACGTGATTTAAATTGATAATAAGTTTGGTACGGTTTTTAATTTATAAGTAATATATTACATTAGTATTATAATTAGTCATGAAACCAATATCTGTAAATACTAAACTCTATTTCTTGCTTACCCAGGCTGATGGGGAAGTACACAGTAAAGAGGTTGAAATGGGCGAGAAGATGATGTGGCATGAAGCCATTAATCAGGACCAGTTTAGTGAAGACATTCGCATTTTATCAACACAAAATCCTGAAAGCATTTTTCAGGAGTGTGTAACAGAGCTTTTAAAGTTTAATAAAAATGATCAGGTAAATGTAATGGCTTGGATGTGTCTCATTGCCAATGCGGATGGTTTTATGGATAAAGACGAGTGGCAGTTGATTTATCGTATATATCATAAACATTTAGATCTTGAGCTAAATGAAATAATGCAGAGACAGAAGGAGCTATATAGATTTATTGCGCAATACAGAACTGAGCCTGAAAAGAAGGATGATCAACCAAAGATAAGATTAAATAATGGAGGAGGCAGCAATATGGCCTTTCCACTATAGATAAGAGTAACTTAAAAAAGTTAGTTGGTTTTGATTTTTTGGCCCTGACAATAAAGTCAGGGCTTTTTTATTTTCTTAACCCACCATTTTCGATTTGATTGCGTTTCGACAATGGTAATTAACGAATATATTTGTTTTTAGTCACTCCGTAATTTATGCATGTTATTGAATCAGTTAGAAACTATTGGAAAAGTAATACACTTTATTCAATATTATTTATTGCGTTAGCAATTCGCTTAATAAGTACTTTTTTTTCACACGGGTATCCATTTCATGATGAGCACTGGGATGTAATACGAGTTGCTCAGGATTGGGTCAATGGTATTCCTCATTGGATAAGCGATGATGTGCCCCCCAACCATAGCATGTTCTATGCCGGTATCAACGCAGCTATACTATATGTATTAGAAGGGTTTAACATATATGACCCTAACAGCAAAATGACTGTAATTAGACTATTACATGCCATTTATTCCTTGTTGATAGTATATTTTGGCTACAAACTTACCGAAAGACTTTATAGTAAATCTGCGGCAGTTATTGTTGGGCTCATTTTTTCCGTAATATGGTTTTTGCCATTGCTCAGTGTTCAAAATTTAGTTGAAATTGTTTGCATACCGCCAGTATTAGGTGCCTTCTATGTGATAAGCTATGAGAAGAGTAAATCGGGAGACTGGCTTATGGCAGGTGCTTTATTAGGTTTGGCATTTACATTTCGCTTGCATGTTGTGATTTTTGCGGGTGGTATTGGTATGGTTATGTTATTCAAACAGCAGTTTAAGCAGGCTGTGCTATTTAGCTTAGGTTTTTTGATCGTTTCATTCCTAATAACCGGTGTGATAGACATAATTTTTTGGGACTACCCATTTCAATCTATCGTAGCATATTTTGCTTTCAACACGGACCATGCGTATGCTTTTACCACAGGCCCAGTTTATCGATTTGTACTTACTGTGTTAGGCATGGTTGTTCCTCCAATTAGTGCGTTTCTACTAATTGGTTATGCCAAAAGCTGGAAAGTATCAAAATATATGTGGCTTGCAGGAACGTTGTTTTTTATTGTTCATTCAATATTCCCCAATAAACAAGAGCGATTTATAATTCCATTTTTACCAATTTTTATAATTCTTGGTGTTATCGGGTGGCTACAAATTGTTAAACATTTTGAGCTAAATCATAAGAAATGGCATAAGATTTCATGGACTTTCTTTTGGGGTATTAATATTGTAGTAGGAGTGGCGCTATCGCTTAGCTATCTAAAAAAGGATCGCATCGAGCCACTGGTATATATTTCACAATACGATGATGTAAGTGGTGTAATAATAGAAAGCAATGCTGGAGTTAAACCAGTTCCTGAATTTTACCTGGGAGGTTTATCAATTGTAAATAGTGAATTAGAGAGATACACACAGGTTAAGAGTATAGATGCCAAGCAAATCAGAGTTGTATATGTTAAAAGTGGTGATAAAGCTACTACATCTCTGGCTTATGAAATTCAAGAAACAGGAACCGTTCCCAGTTACATTATATTCAAAGGGAACGACAGAATTGAGGAACGGAAATCAGAATTAATGACCATTTTTCCGGGTTTTGAATTACAGGAACTTACTGTTATACAGCCTTCTTTGTTGGACAGGTTATTACACTTCTTTAACCCTAGGATTCATAAAGAGAATGTGAGTATTGTGTGTAGGCTTTCTAAAGCAAACACCACTTACCTAAATAGAAAATAAGAGATTTTTCAGTTTAGTAATATTCACTTGCTTCCGTTTTTCTAAGACATCATGGCCGTATGGTGTGTGATATCTGTGGTCAGATAGGAATGAAACATTACCTTCGAGCCATTGCCTATCTGTAAAAGAGTAGTTAAAATGATCCTCTAACTCTTTTCGTAGCAATTCGGCAAACTTGAGGTAATTTGGATCGGATAAATGCCTTAAGTCAGCATCACAAAGTACCTTTTCTAATTTAGTTTTTGGTGTTTTATCCAAATCCGTTGCTCTTATACAGTCGCACACTTTCCTTATTTTATCTGGGCTATAATTAGTTGTTTTTAGATATTGTTCAGCCAGTTTTTGACTTAATTTTTCATGATTCTTTTTCTGTTTTATATAGCCCGTGTCATGATACCATGCTGCGATTTTTAGTATTTCTATTTCTTCCTTACTCAGATCATAGCTTCTTTTACCAATAATTTCGACACCTTCCACTACGTACTTTGTGTGGGCAATATTATGAAAGCTTAAATCTGATGGCAACGACTCAAGTACGGCTTTGGCCATTTCATTACATTTAGTAAGGTAAGACATAACTAAAATGAATAATTTATTTCTAGATTTAACAGCCAACTAAAACCAAACTTATTATACCCACTCAAATTCATATCATCAATTTCTGGAGCACCAGCTGACTGCTCATTATTGTCTGTAGCTGAATAATAGGGCCCAATACCAACGCCTTGTCTAAGACTAAAACGCTCGTGAAGGTTAAGTATTAGACCATATCCGACATGTTGTGTTATCAGTAATTCATCGCTTTTATAGCTGTGAGATTGATAAGAACCTGTGTCTATGTCCCATATCTGTGATTTCCATTTGTTTGAAATAAGTTGGAATCGGGCAGTAGTAAACAAATAGAAATCAAATTTTTTGGTCGTGTTTACTGGGTAAAACAGGTAGCTCGTGCTGAAGCCGCTTAGTTTGGGATACTTTTTATCAGAGGCTGTGCTTTCACCCAAAAGCACGATTGTAGGACCAAACTTCCAACCTTTTCTTCCTTTACGAAATTCAATCATGGGTTCTGAGAGCACTCTTATCGATTGCCCAACAAAAAAACCTGAATTACTAAGACTAATTTGCCTGGTTTGCGCGCTTAACTCCATGATGGAGCACATGAATATGGCAATGATTAATAACTTTTTCATTCTTTTAGATTTTGTAGTTCTTTAATAATACGCCCATCTCCCTGCCAGTGAAAATTAAGTACCGCTGCTATCGCTGGAGCCAGATCCGCTTGATTGTAATGTGTGGTTATAACTTTACCTTTCTCAAGGTTGGGGCCAAGAGCAAGCAAATAGATTTGACGACAGCCAGGACAACCATCTCCATGCCCTACAAAGCCAGAGCCAATACCATCTAAATGCCTGCCATGGTCTGCGGTGACAAGCAGTAGCGTTTTATTCTTGTAATGAGAGTGTACCTGTATGTAATTCCATAATTCTCCTACATACTCGTCTGTTTCTTCAATCTTTTGTAAGTAGCCATTCCAATCACCTTGATGGCCTTTGGTATCAGGCTCTTTAAAATGGATCATCATTAACGATGGTGTTTGGTCACTTAGAATTTTTATTGATTTTTCGAATGTGTCTATATCAAACCTGTCTTTAGCATTTACCTGGGGTAGGTAAGAGTTATGCCAGTTTAAATCTTTAGTGTTACCCAAAGCATGCAACTTTGATTTGCTTGTTACAATTTGTGCCTTCGATGGGTTAATATTTTTAGCTTTAAGATATCTCTGGAAAATAGAGGGATGGCTGGGCAATTCTTCGCCATTATTGGTTACATTCTCATATACACCTGTTGTAATCGCAGCATGACCTGAAAGTGTAAAAGTGATTCCATCATTTGTAAAGTTAGAAAATAGAACCCCTTCGTCACTCAGTGCAGATTGCCGTGGAATATACTGATGACTGAGGTCTCCCCATGTTTCAGAGTGACGTGGACCATCAATCACCACCAAGATAACATTGGAGATGTCCTCATCGGTTTCCAGTGTGCCTTCAATGGTATTATCTGTCTCGCATGTGGAGAACATAATAACCATTAATAATGCTAGTATGTATTTTGATAGTGAGGTCATATTTTCATAGTTAGTGTCATGTTAAACTGTTTTCGAGCATACCCAGGCATTACAATCCATTCTTTAATGTGTGTTTTTTTGATTCCCTTTTTATTCGAATTTTTATTCTTTAGATACATAAGATTGGTACTTAAGATGCCTATGCCTGCACCAACGAGTACATCTGATGCCCAATGTTTGTCATTTAGAATGCGCATAATACCAACAGCACTGGCAACAGTATATCCACCGATACTGTACCATCTGCTCAAATGCCCATATTCTTTGTGTAAGAAAGTAGCTGCAAGAAATGCCTGAGCGGTATGCCCTGACGGAAATGAGTTGATGGCGCTACCATCCGGACGCCTTATTTTAGTGGTTTTCTTAAGTATATGTACAGTTGTAAGCATTAACACTTCCGCTTTAATTAGTTTTTGCGTGCTTCGACCAAATTTGAATTCACTATTTTGATTTAATAGACCAAGCAGGTATGTAGCTGCAATAGGAGTAAACTGCAGATAGTCATCTAATGTGTTGTGAAAATTTTTCAGCCGGTATTCTCTTTCATCTCTAATTTCTTCACTACTAAGAATGTCATTATCTGTAAATGCGACAATTCCAGCCCCAATGATCAGTGTTGGTAATTTGAATGGTTTGAAAGATTTCTTTTTCTCTTTCTTGGCTCGAAGTAACTGCTGATAGTCTTTATCCTGACTGTAAACCCGGCCGCCAATAAGAATAATTATTGACATGGCCAGGAAAACAATCAGTTTGGGTAAAGCGATGATTTTATTCATTTTCAACCGTTAATGTGCTAAATTCATTAATCTACACGAGCCGGATTGACCAGAGGGTTGGTTAGAAAATAAGTTTATTTTTCAACCAACCATTTCAGAGTACTCCCCGTGTAGACTATGTTATAAGTGCCCAAAAATGGGTGCTGACTTTGGGTAAAGATGTAAGAATTGATTTCAGAAGAGGAGCTATATAAACTCTTAGCTGGGTGTAGAAAAGGCAATCGCAAAAGCCAGGAAAAGCTTTATGAGCATTATTTTGGCTATGGCATGTCCATTAGTTTAAGGTACGCGAAAACCAGAGGGGAGGCAGTGGAAATTTTAAATGACGCTTTTATAAAAATTTTCAAAAAACTGGATAAATATTCTAAGGGACTTTCTTTTAATGGTTGGTTGAGGAGAATTATAATAAATACCGCGATTGATCATTTTAGAAAAAATGAGAAGCATTATCATAGTGTTGATATTTCTTATGCAAAAACTGAAGAGGTTTCTCAAAATATAATTGAAAAAATAGCTGCAGATGAAATATTGGAGGCTGTACAAGAGCTCCCTCCATCTTATCGTATGGTATTTAACTTACATGCCATCGAGGGTTTTAAACATGAGGAAATAGCCCAAAAGCTTAATATAACAGTAGGAACATCAAAATCGAACCTTGCGGTTGCAAGAAGCAAACTAAAAAGAGTTCTGATTAATAGTGGTGTAGAAAGGAGAGAAAGCCATGGATGACAAGAGGTTTGATGATTTTATAAAAAATAGACTCGATGAAAGACCATTGGAGTCTTTCGACCCAGCAGCGCTGGCAGATCTAAATTTGCGTATGGCGGCAGATATGGTTACGCCATGGTATGTTACTTACAGATATGCATTGCTGACTGCAGCAGCTGTTGTAGTTATTCTGCTGTTTAATGGTGGGTTATTTTACTATATGTGGCAAAATGAACCTGATTGGATTAGAAATAGTGAGCCTTTCAGCGATAGCGCAATTTCGGGCACAGCAATGGTGGATACAATATACATTGCAAACAATAATTACAAGAATGAGCTTTTGGCATTGAAAAAGCAGATTGCAGATCTTAACAAGACTAATGATCAGTCTGTTGATGCCTTAAACAGAGCCAACCTAATGGCCCAATTATATCAAAGTCAATCTAAACAATTGACAGCCGAATTGGGGCGGTTGCAACGCACATTTGCGAGCATAACTAGCGATACCGTTATGGTTTCAAATACTAACGAAATGCAATTGGTTGCACTGCAAAGAGAATTAGAAGTACTTAATAGCAAGATCGATAGCTTAAATACTGTAGGCAGTATGGACAAGGTGCCCAGTCCTTTGAAAGAAGAAGGGTTAGTAAAACTCGGGAAAGTGGAAGAGTTGCCTCAAGATCTGTTGGATAAACTAGAAGATTATGATTTGTTGATTACAATGGGGAATGACGCTTATTTAAAGCCAAACGACAAATTCATGCCTCTGCTTTATAAGCAGAGAGGCACAAAATCAGGTGAGGAAGTGCTTGTGCTGGTTCCTTTGAGCAACACAAATGAAGAGATGGTCGCTCAATTGAGAGATGTTGAAGAGAAAAGTAAAGGAAAATCCGGATTACTACCTGTGAGAATGCATAGAGAATTGGAAAAGCATTATACCAAAGGAGTTGGTATAATGGCCGGGCCGACAATTGGAGTATACAAGCCATTTTTTGATGTAGGAAAAGGTGAAACTAGACCGGTCTACGGCATGAAGGCTGATTTTATAATGTCTCCCTCAATAAGTATTGAGACAGGCTTTAATTATATCCAGATTAAGAGTGAAATTGAAGGGCAACCAGATCTTTCAAGAGTAGCAAAACCTCAATTTGACCCATCGAGGGGCGAATTAATTACTATGGAAGTTGAAAGTGAATTTATTGAGGTGCCACTTAACGTAAAGTATAAATACCCAATAGGAGAGGGCGCTATTTTTGGAAGTCTAGGGGTTTCATCTGTGTTTTATTCAAGTCAGGTTTATGACTATGAACAATCTTTTGAGACAGGAAACCAAACATTGAATGTCGGTAGCGGAGCCAATTTTATACCCTCACCTCAGTATGTTAATTATGCCAATATCAGTTTAGGAATTACCAAGCTGGTGAAAAAACAGAATAGTTTTGAGCTATCAATTACTTACCAAAAAAGTTTAAATGATATGGGTGAATCAGACTTTAAAAATAGCTTGCTAGGACTACGAACAGCGTATTGGTTTAAGCTCCGATGACTTAAACATCATACTCACCGTTAAGCCAAGCCCAAAACTTTCGGAGAGGGTTTTTGTATTGTGGCTTTACTCTTTTAGGGGTTGTATTTTCAAACTTCTTTTTTGATGTTTTCTTCTTTGGTTTTGCTGCTACCTTGGGCTGCACGTTCTCAAAATAATGTTGTTTCTTTTTTTGCTTTATTAAACGTTCTTTCTGCTTTTTATCTCTTTCAGCCTTAAGTTCTTCTTTCTTGACTTTTTCAGAATAACTTAACTTTTTTCGACCTTTCTTTCTTTCTTTTCTTCTCCTCTCAATTTTAACAGGTCGTTTCTTTTCTTTGGTAGTTTCCTCAGTTTCCTTTGGTGCCACAGGTTCTGGTAAGTCAATTTTACCTACAACTTTTATACCTTCTAGTTTTACCTTTTTGGCTCTGATGATTTCTGGTTCTATTTCCGGATCCTGCGATTCCTGGGTTTTTGATTCCTCGACATTAATATGCTCCGATGTATCTTCTGGGTCTTGCTTTTGAGAAGATTCAGCTATTTCATCAACATCCGAAGTTTCTTTAATTTGATCCTGAGCTTCTGACGTATCAGGTTCAATTTCTGTAGTATCTTCATCATCACCTTCAACAGTAGGGTCTATTTTATAGTGATTATACAATAGATCAATTTCTTCCTGTTCCAACTTAGTATTACCGTTTTCAGCAGTCTGGAAACCATTCTTTGATAATACTTCAACGATCTCACCTTGAGTGATTCCGATTTTCCTTGCAAGTTGAGCGAGCCTCATAATTCTAGTTTATAGCAATGACTTTATAACTATTTGCAAATATAGATCAACTCGTTGCTAAAAGCCAGTTAACGGTTGTTGCAATAGAAAAAGAGATTGAATCTAAAATAAATTATCACTATATTATAAATAAAAAGATCTCCTATGGTAAAAAGTTTTCAAGGTGTAAGGCAAGTGAAGCCCAAAACAGCCCCAGTTCAGGATGTACATGTAAAAGACCACATGACAAGGCAATTAATAACATTTCATCCAGAGCAGACAATGGATGAAGTAATTCAAATATTACTAACAAAAAGAATTTCTGGTGGACCGGTAGTGGATGATGACAACAAGCTGGTGGGAATTATTTCTGAGGGTGACTGTCTAAAAGAAGTAGTGAAAGGAAAGTATACAAATACACCGAGCTTATCTGGCAAAGTAAAGGATCACATGGCAAAAGAAGTAAAAACAATGGATCCGGAAATGAACATATTTGAAGCGGCCGGTAAGTTCCTTGAAATGAAACTTAGAAGATTTCCGGTATTAAAAGACGGTAAATTGTTGGGTCAAATAAGTCAGCGTGATGTGATGCGTGCGGTGTTGAGTCTTAAAGACAGCACCTGGTAGTATTTTAGACTTTAACTGTGTGGTGTTGTAAAACGCATGAAGCGATATTATTATGTAGTTTGGTTATATTTCATTTCTGTTGGTATTGTAAGTGCAAAACAACCACCGGTAGACAGCCTGAAGGTTGCGCTGGAAAAATCTTCAGCCATTGAAGATAAGATTGATATTTACAATGCTTTGTGCCGCTACTATTGGTATCAATCATTAGATTCGTCTAGCTACTATTGCAATCTCGCCCAGAAATTATCAATTACTCACGGTTACATATTAGGTGAAGCCGTAGCGCGCTATAAGAAGGGCGTAATAGAAAGAATAAAAGGCAACTATTTAAAGGCTGCAAAGCATTATGTTGAGTCACTTAGAATTAGTAAAGAGAATGGGTTTGACTATTATGTAGCTGCCAACTACAATGCATTGGGTGTATTGTATAAAGTAACTGAGGAGTGGGACGATGCGCTTAACTACTTTTTCCATGCGCTTGAAGTTTCAGAAACAAACCCTCGAAGTCAAAGCTCCATTTATAATAATATAGGAGAAATCTATCTCAATCAGGGGAAGTATGATAGTGCCCTTCATTATTGTCAGATTTCTGCCAAACTAAGGGAAAGCAGTCCTAATCCATCTAATAGGATCAAAACCTATATTAATTTGGGGGAAATCTATCAGCAGCTGGTTATGCTTGATAGTGCAACATATTATTTTGATCATAGTGCAGCGTTGGCTTTATCTATTGATGATGAGCTGAACCAGGCAAAGGCTTATTTGGGGCTTGCCAAAGTAGCCTCGGGAAAAAAGAAATTTCTCAGATCTGTAGAGTATGCTCAAGTGGCCAAATCTATTACAACCAAAATTGGCGCTCAACAGGAGTATTTACAGTCGCTCGAACTACTAGCGAGTAGTTATAAATCACTCAATCAGTATAAAATTGCATTAGATTACTTTCAGGAATACTCAGATCTAAAAGCCCTCTTAATAAATAACGCTAAAGCTAAAGAGATCAATTTGCTACAACTGCGTAATGCAGAAATTTGGAATGAATCATTACAAAGTAAATTAGAGTTACAAGAGGCGGATTTAAGAGCGGAGCGCAACAGAAATATTTTAATGATAGTAGGCGTTTTGATATTACTGGTACTTTCAATCTTGTTCTTTATTTTATTTAGGGTCAAGCGATCGGTTTCTAGAAAGTTGCGAGCTAATTATGCTGAGATATCGGAGCAAAATAATAGACTCAATAATTTAAACAAAGATGTCGATTCTAGAAACCGTGCCATCGAAATGCAAAATGCTGCACTTACCAAGGCAAACCAACTAAAATCTAAGCTAATATCGATCTTATCCCATGACTTGCGGTCGCCAATAAACAGTTTATCAGCCTTATTTCCATTGCTTGAGTCATCTTCTGTTAGCCCTGAGGAGTTTCAAAAAGTTTTACCTGAGTTAAAAAATCGGGTGAATGTGACTCAGGATTTTTTAAACACATTGCTATACTGGGCCAAGACGCAAATACAAGAAGATAGTATTGAAGTTGAAGAGGTAAATATCAAATCATTGATAGACGATACAATTGACCTTATGCGGCCACAGCTAGAGGCAAAAAAGCTACAGATTACTAACTCAATAGATTCTGTATTTACCATTAGTACAGATAAAGCGATATTAATGGTGATAATAAAAAACCTAATGTCTAATGCTATTAAATTTTCTCAAGAAGGAGGTGAAATAAAGGCCTTTTTAGCTGATGAAAAAAGAAAACTAATATGTATACAGGACTATGGCATAGGTATATCAGAAGAGCTACGAAAAAGTATTTTTGATTTTAATTTTGGTCAGACCAGACCCGGAACAAATGGTGAAGTGGGTACGGGTATAGGGCTGAGCTTTGTTAAAGAGTTGATGCACAAAATCAATGGAGATATCGAGGTAGAAAGTGTGAAAGATGAGGGAAGTACATTTTGTCTTTACTTTGATTAGACAAATTTTGTTTTGGCTTTTGCACCTCTGAAAATAATATCTATATTAAAACTTTGGTAACAAACTACATCTATGCTAAATAAAGAATTAGAGCATTTCAGAAACCTCATATCACTCGCAATGGCCGATGGTGTATTGGCCGAAGCCGAGCGAGTATATTTATCTAAAATTGCCTTCCAAAAAGGGATACCACTGGATCGAATGAACCTCATGCTCGATAGGGCTGGTGAATATGCATATTTAATTCCCCAAAATTTAGAAGAAAAAGGCAAGCAGTTAAATGAAATGATCCAATTTGCCCTTGTTGATGGTGATTTTGCTAAGGCCGAAAAAGAGTTAATAGTAACAGTAGGAGAAAGACTGGGTTATACACAATCTGAAATAGAGGGGATGATTGAAAAGTTTATGGTTTCTAAGTAGTTAAGTGCCCGAATACTTGCGGTTAAATAATTTTATCGTATTCTATAGTTAGAATTATAAAATTATAAACGATGACCAATTTAGATATTAAGCACGATGTAGATAAGCACCTTTTCTTTGTCAAGGTAAAAGGAGGAAATGCCGAACTCAAGTATGACCGCCATAAGGATAACTACCTTGTATATAAGGAAACGGTCGTACCTAATGAATCCAGAAAAATGGGAGTTGGCAGTGCACTTGCCAAGCATGCTTTAGATTTTGCCAAAGATCGAGATCTGAAAATCGTACCTACCTGTTCATTTGTAGAATCATACATACAAGAACACAAAGAATATCAGGAAATCCTTAAATAGTATATTTTGTCGGTAGACTGACATTGATTAATCCGTCAAGTTTCTCGTGATTAATCTATCTTCAACATGATGCATAAAGTTTTATGTTTAATCATATTAGCACTTGTCACTGCTATTGGAAATGTACGGGCTGGAGGTGGATGGCCACAGCCAAAAGGAGCAATTTATATAAAACTCAGTCAATGGTGGATTGTCTATAATCAATACTATGACGAGCAAGGGGTGGTTTTAACTGACAGAACAAGAAGTATTGGGCATACAAGTATTTATGTCGAGTATGGCCTAACAGATCGCTTTACAGCTATCGCTTATTTGCCATTTTTTAGTAAAGCAACGCTATTTGAGCAGCTAAATACTCAATCGGGTAATATTGTAGAGGAAGGTGATAAAGTAACTTCCGTTGGAGATGCCCAAATAGCATTAAAGTACAATTTACTTAATGATGAAACTGCACCTGTCAATGTTTCTTTGTCAACAATACTAGGTATCCCTTTGGGAGAAAGTAGCGGAGGTTATGATGGTACGTTACAAACAGGGGATGGTGAGTTTAATCAGATGCTCAGAGTGGATGTGAGTGGCTCGGTCAGGCTCGGTAACATTTATCCCTATTATTCAGCATTTGCAGCGGTAAACAATAGAACAGAAGGATTTTCTGATGATTATAGAATTGGTGCTGAAGTAGGTCTTAACCTGTCCTTTATTACCGCGCTATGTAAAGTAAGAAGTGTAAAATCTTTTGAAAATGGAAGTTTAAATGATCAATTGGTTGGAACAAACATTGGAGGGAATAACACGGAGTTTGTGATGGTCGAACCAGAGATGATTTTAAATTTTAGTGATCACATAGGTCTTTCTTTTACGTACGCAAAGCCTGTTTCTGGTAAGCTTATTTTCTCAGAACCTTCTTATACTATTGGAATCTCTTACAAAAGCAATAAATAATGTCCTACAAGTATTACACACTACTTATTTTAATATTTTTCATGGGTTGTGAAGGTACCGATGAGGTGTTTTTTATTGAAGACCCTAATATTGAAGAGTGTAATTCAAGTGTAATATCATCAGGAAAATATTATGAGAAAAATAATCGTACGTACCTATATGCCGGAGAAGACTCCACCACGCATTTTGATATCACAGAGTGGTCTTTAAATGGGTGTTACCTTGAAAATGGATTGGGTAGAGAATATTTTCAGGCATTAGTTGAACCCAAATTCACAAGCCTTTCAAATGTAACAAACGATTATGAAGACTCTATGGAGGCCTTGATACTATTAAATAATGGTCAAACAAAAGTGTATCCTTTTCGATTGCTACGGCAGCATGAAATGATTAATGATGATGCTGACGGCACGCCTGTAATGGCTGTTTATTGCTATTTAGCCGATTTAGTAGTGATTTATGAGCGTACATACTGTAATACAGAGCTGACCTTTGCTGTAAGTGGATTTACTTATGGAGACCCCAATAGATATCAAGCATTGTCGAGCTTTATTTTATGGGATAGAAACTCAGAAAGCCTTTGGTGGCCAATTAATAATAGTGGGGTGTCCGGAGTGTTTCAGGGAACGACTTTAAGGAAATATAATCCAAGAAATTGGGGCCGCACCACCATGGGAGAAGTAAAGGAGACTTATCCTAATGCTGTTGTGCTAAAAAGGGGGCAATCAGTTGACCTTCCAGTCAATGTTTCTAAATCAGAAGGTTGTTAATAAGATCATTATTATCGGTCTGAAGTACTGAATTATGGCTTTATTTGCCTATCAATTTAAATGAAGCCCATGACCATTACAGGAAACCTTATTGACATTGAAAAAGAAGAAATCTACAAAGCAAGTATCACCATAATTGATGGTAAAATTGATACTATAAAAAAGGTTGATCAA
Organism: Fulvivirga sp.; assembly: GCA_965227525.1. GTDB lineage: Bacteria > Bacteroidota > Bacteroidia > Cytophagales > Cyclobacteriaceae > Fulvivirga. The sequence goes on from OZ245762.1 coordinate 2,736,157, forward strand.
TGTGACGATCAGTACATACTTCCGGGCTTTATAGATGCTCACGTGCACGTTGAGAGCTCGATGCTTGTCCCATCAGAATTTGCCAGAATGGCGGTTGTGCATGGTACCGTTGCTACCATTTCTGATCCACACGAAATAGGCAATGTGCTTGGGGTAGAGGGGGTAGAGTATATGATCGATAATGGCAATCAGGTACCGTTTAAATTTTACTTTGGGGCTCCAAGCTGTGTGCCAGCCACTCCATTCGAAACGGCTGGAGCTGAGATTAATGTGGCGCAAATTGAGGCATTGCTTGACAAACCTGAAATTGTGTACCTGGCTGAAATGATGAACTGGCCTGGTGTGCTAAATGGTGATGAAACTGTATTGGCTAAAATTGCTGCAGCCAAAGAGCGAGGAAAGATCGTTGACGGTCATGCGCCTGGTCTGAAAGGAGATCAGGCTAAAACATATGCGGCCGCAGGAATAAGTACAGACCATGAATGCTTTACAGCCGAAGAGGCTTTAGATAAGCTAAAATATGGTATGAAAATACTCATTAGAGAAGGTAGCGCAGCCAAAAATTTTGAAGCATTAATTGATCTCATGCACAAGCATGCTGATGATATGATGTTTTGCTCCGATGACAAGCATCCGGATAATCTGGAAGAAGGTCATATAAATATCCTGATTAAAAGAGCACTCAATAAAGGTGTCGATTTGTATAAGGTCTTAAAAGCGGCTTGTGTAAATCCTGTAAAACACTACGGGTTAAAGGTTGGCTTATTGCAAGTGGGTGACCCAGCTGATTTTATAACTATAAATAACCTGGCTGATTTTAAAGTAACGCAGACATTCATAAATGGAGAGCGAGTTGCTGCCAACGGAAAGACCCATATAGGTCAAGTTGAGAATCAAATTATCAATAATTTTAATACAAACCCTAAGCGTGTTACTGATTTCGAAGTAGAAGCTTCTGGTAACAAAATCAGGGTGATAGAAGCTGAAGATGGACAGTTGATTACAAAGGAATCACATCATTTAGCAAAAATTAACTCAGGTAAAGTTATTTCAGATACGGTAAATGATATACTTAAATTTGCCGTGATCAACCGATATGAAAATACTACACCAGCTGTAAGTTTCATCAAAAATTTCGGTCTAAAAGAGGGGGCTATTGCCTCTTCGGTAGGGCATGACTCTCACAATATTTTGGCAGTGGGTGTCGATGATGAAAGTATTACAAAAGCTGTGAACATGGTGATTGAAGCCAAAGGCGGAGTGTCTGCAGTGTCATCAAATGAAACTATGATCGTAGAGCTACCAGTTGGAGGGATCATGTCAGCAGATGATGGATATGAGGTTGCCAAAAAATATAAAGCCATTGATCATTTTGCCAAACAAATGGGTAGCACGTTAGAGTCACCATTTATGACATTGTCTTTTATGGCCCTATTAGTGATACCGCAGTTAAAGCTTAGTGACAAAGGTCTTTTCGATGGATCATCTTTTGAGTTTGTCAATACTTTTGCTGATTAATGAAGCATCCCAACGACCGCTATTATTTAGTTGAAATTCAATACCTTGGATTTAGGTTTCATGGCTGGCAATCGCAACCAGGTGTCAAAACTGTGCAAGGCATGGTAGAGCGCACGCTAAACTATATTCTGCCCGATCAAAAGCTCAAGGTAATTGGTATGAGTCGTACAGATGCCATGGTATCGGCTAATTATGCGGCCTTTCAATTGATTGCCAGAGAACAAATCGATGAACAGCTTTTTTTATCAGATTTTCAGAAAAATCTGCCTGCCGACATTCGTGTATTGTCAATAAAATCAGTTGGAGATGATTTTAATATCATTCAACAGCCTAAAATCAAAGAATACAATTACTTATTCAGTTTTGGTGAAAAGTATCATCCGTTTTGTGCTCCTTTTATGGCCTATTTTCATCAGTCATTAAATATTGAGCTCATGCAAGAGGCTGCTACTTGTTTTGAAGGTCAGCATGATTTTAGCGGGTTTTGTGATAGATCTAATGCGCAACAAAGCACTGTAAAAAAAGTAATACAATGTAAATTGTGTGTGAATAATGATTTTAAGGCTAGTTTTTTTCCTAAGGAATCATACAAGTTGGTAATTAAATCAAGTGGCTTTTTAAGGTATCAGATCAGGTACATTATGGGGGCGTTGGTAGATGTGGGGCAAGGCAAACTGACTATCAATGACATCCGAAAGACGCTCAGAGAAGGCGCTGAGAAAGCAATTGTGGGTAAAGCTCCGGCATCAGGGCTGGTATTACAACATGTTGAATTTATTGACTAGGCTATTTTAAAAGCTTCTTATATGAACCTTTCTATGTTTGTTAACCACATAAAAGGCCATTATTCCTCTAAATAGTATCAGGTGTACTAATCCGGCAATTAAGAACCACGGTGATATACCAAATGGTAAGGTTGAGATCAAAGGTTTGACAAAACCGATCACGTGATTGATAATGGGTGTAATTACGCCTTGCTGCCATAGTAAAAAGAGTGTGGTGGATATGGTACCTAATGCAACAAAACCCAATATTCCCAGTAAGACCTGTTTTCTTATATGTTTTATTCTCGCTTTTTGTAAAGCTATTGCGTTCACTTTCAACATCACATTAGATGTAAAGCGAGTTCCAACAGTTTCCAGGGCTCCATCACTTAAGATGTTTTTTATTTTATTATCTATATTTTCTTCACTTGCTTTCATCACACTATATCCTTTATTTCTGTTTTCAATAAACGGGTAAAAATACTTTCTAGTTTACTCCTGATACGCGAAAGTTTAACGCGTACATTCACGTGGGTAAGATCTGTAATTTTTGCTATCTCGTGCATGTCTTTCTCATGCGTGTAATACAGGTTCACCAACAACGCTTCTTCTTCATTTAATTCGTTTAAAGCCAATTTGACATAATTTGATCGATCTTCCTGTACCAATCCCTCCATGCTTTCAAAGGCGGAACCAGATGAATAATTATGATGCTCATCATTAATTTCGGAAGTTACCAATTGCTTCTTTTTAATTTTTGTAAGTGCTGTGTTGTAAACGATCCTATACAACCATGTCGAGAAAGAAGCTTCACGTTTAAAGTTACCAAGAGCCCTATATGCTTTTAAGAAAGCATCTTGGGCCACTTCTTCTGCGTCTTCCTGATTCCGAACAACACGTAGCGCCAGCGTAAAGGCTTTATCTTTATATCTCTCAACCAGGACTGAAAAAGCTTCGGTGTTGCCCTGTGATATTTGCTCAATATAAAATAAGTCCTCTTTTGCCAACATCTGCTCGTTTTGACTACTTGTCTACATTAGGTGTTACAAGTTAGTGAGAAAATTATTTTAGAGATTAAGAAAAATAAAAATTAAAAAAGTTTGTAACACCTGTAGAACATGTTTGGTCAAAAGGGGCAGAACGAGAACATGAAACAATTAATCAGACATATCAGGAGAAACAGCGAAGCACTTATTTGGATAATCGCAATTGTTGCGCTGGCAACAATGGAGCCGACAGAAGCTCATGTTTCATTATGTCCGTTAGCAAATTTAGGTTGGGATTTTTGCCCAGGGTGTGGCTTAGGCCACAGTATAGCATTTATTTTCAGAGGTGAGATAATAGCCTCATTTAATGCACATCCTTTAGGGCTACCTGCTTTGATCATGTTATTGTATAGAATAGTAACCCTTGTAGTTAATCAGAATGTTAAACTCAAAATAAAAAGAAGATGAACAGATTATTGAAATTTTTACCGGAAGTAACAGGAGAAGAGATGTCATACATACACAACATCACTAAGGATCTCGATGATGCGCAAATGGAGACTTTTGCCCATGTATATCGAGCTCGAAGAAGAGACCCACAAACTGTACTGATACTTGCGCTCGTTGGTTTATTTGTAATCCCTGGCCTTCAGCGGTTTTATGTAGACCAGATCGGTATGGGTATATTATACCTTTTTACATTAGGTTTATGTTTTATCGGTAGTATCATCGATATCATAAACTACAAAAGTCTTGCGCAGGAATACAATGCTAAAATAAGCCACGAGGCTATAGCGGCAGTGAGAAACTAAGTTGAATCACAAAAAATATATCTGCATCTTTGAGAGATAACTTTATTCTTAGGTGCAGATTAATTCAATAGCAATAATAGGAGGTGGTGCCGCGGGATTTTTCGCGGCATTTTCGTGTAAAAAACATCATCCTAATTCAAAAGTTGTACTTTTTGAAAAGACCCGCAAGGTGCTACAAAAAGTAAAAGTCTCTGGAGGAGGTAGGTGTAATGTAACCCATAATGCGCCTAATATTTCTCAGCTTACAAAAAATTACCCAAGAGGAGCCAACCATCTCAAAAAATGTTTTGGTCACTTTAATGTAAAAGATACCATCGCATGGTTTAAGGAGCGTAATGTAAAACTTAAGGTGGAAAATGATAACAGGATGTTTCCGACTACTGATAGTTCACAAACCATTATCAATTGCTTTCTTGATGAAGTGTCAAGACTGGGTATTGAGGTCAAATATAAAACTTCAGTTTCTTCTATTTGTCCCTCAAATGACGGTTTTAAAATGAAAACTACTGACGGAACAATGACTTTTGATAAAGTGATTGTGGCCACTGGAGGTAGCCCAAAAAAAGAAGGCCTGCAATGGTTGGCAGATTTAGGTCATAAGATAGAAGATCCGGTGCCTTCGTTGTTTACTTTTAACATACCTCACGACCCTATTAAAGAGTTAATGGGGTTGAGTGTATTAAATGCCTCAGTAAAAATTGTTGGTACTAAATTACAATACACAGGCCCATTGCTTATTACACATTGGGGATTAAGTGGTCCTGCTGTACTCAAACTATCTGCCTGGGGAGCGCGGTACCTTCATGATCAGAGATATAATTTCGCTGTACAGGTCAATTGGCTCGGAGAACAATCGGAAGAAGAAGCACGAGCAGTTTTACAGGTTTTAAGAAGCAGTAAAAAGCAAGTGGCAAATAAGCGCATTGAATCCATACCTGCCCGCTTATGGGAGTATTTTTTGCGAAAAATTGCCTTGCCTGAGAATACCAGGTGGATAGATATTGATAAGAAGTCATTCAACCGATTAGTGAATGTGCTTGTGAATGATCAGTTTGAAGTGAAAGGAAAAACAACCTTTAAGGAAGAGTTTGTGACCTGTGGAGGGGTTAGTTTAGCTGATGTAGATTTTAAAACCATGGAAAGTAGGGCAGTGCCGGGGTTATACTTTGCAGGCGAAGTTCTTGATGTTGATGGCATAACCGGGGGTTTCAATTTTCAGGCTGCCTGGTCGACAGCGTTTGTGGCCGGCATGCTGATGCCAAACAAATAGCACATGCTGAGGGTTATTAATAATAATTGGATTGAAGACTAGAAAATTTTATAAAACGATTGAATAAATGATTGCAGTAATTTCTCCAGCCAAAACATTAGATTTCGAAACACAGATCAATCACGAACGAACATTACCTGTTTTTCAGAAAGACGCATTAAAGCTGATCGATGTACTTACCGAGAAGTCGGAAAAAGAAGTACAAAATCTAATGAGTATCAGCGAGAAGCTGGCCACTTTAAATGTCGAGCGCTACCATAATTTCACAAAGAAGAAAGACCCAGTGCATGCCAAGCAGGCCATGTTTGCCTTTCAAGGTGATGTTTATCAAGGACTTGAAGCAGAAAAATTTAACAAAAAGGAAGTTGATTTTGCGCAAGACCATTTAAGAATACTTTCAGGTCTTTATGGTGTACTACGCCCACTCGACCTTATACAGCCATACAGACTTGAAATGGGCACGCAACTCGCTGTAAATGGAGATAAAAATCTCTACGAGTTTTGGAAGGAGAAGGTAGGCAAGCAACTGAAAAAGGACCTTAAAAAACAAGGTGATAATGTTATCATCAATCTAGCCTCTGTTGAGTACTTTAAGTCAGTAAATACCAAGTCTTTAAAAGCCCAAATTATCGATGTAGATTTTAAGGATTTCAAGAATGGTGAATACAAAGTAATATCATTTTACGCCAAAAAGGCGCGAGGTTTAATGAGTAAATATATCATTGATAATCAGATAGATAGTGTAGATAACTTAAAGGGTTTTGATTACGAAGGATACTATTTCGATGATGCAGCGTCAACAGAGACAACGCTGGCATTTAAAAGGGATTAATTATAAGCTTAATTTTAAAATCCATAGGCTTCAAAATCGGGTGTAAATTCTATTGGTTTAATTTCAGGATTTAGTTTGATCTTGCTGAAATTATATTTTTCATATACTCCCTGATCATCTTCCACAATTATCTCTGATGGCACCATCAGATGCTTATCAATATATAGCGTCATTTTTGGTGAGTAGTCATTTGGTATTTTAATGATGTCGCCAGCAGAGATATCCTCAAAATCATCAATTTGCGGATTTAGCTCCATAATCATAAAAGCTGATATGTATCTTTTGTCTGCAATTTTGATAACATCCTCATTTGTCTTTACTGTGTAATCTATTATTTTAAAACTAGGGTTATAAAAGCTAAGTTTCCAGTAAGCTCGGCCCTTAATTGTCTGTGAGGAGAGTTCAGACATATCTTCAATTCTCCCTCTATACTTATTAAATAAATGCTCAAGGATGGCCACAAATGTGTCAAAACCAGAATCTAATATGGTATGATGCTGTCCTTTGGTCATTCTACCACCCGTTGGTGAAAGCTTTATATTAAACCAAGGAAATCCGTTGGGATTGATCAATGCAGTTTTATCACCTCCAATATACAATACCTCAAGACCCTCATCGGGCTCCAATTGTTTGGAGTAGACTTTAAAAGGGCTTTTTTGAAGCTTTACGGCAGCGATTTGTTTCTGAAGTTTTCCATTAATTCGCTCATGTTTGGTCATTACGTAAGTCACCGTTTTGAGAGATTTTGTTTTGGCAAACATGGCGCGAGCGATACTATCAGCCTTTTGACATAAAGCTGAAGTAGATGATATGAAGCAAATGATGACTAGTCCTGATAGATATTTCATAAACAATCGAATCATTCTAATCTCCATTATTTTATCCATAAGCACACTAGATTATTACTTTTTCTTTTTTACACCTCGTATAGGGTTAGACTTCAAAGGGTTTTCTGGCCATTCATGCTTTGGATAACGACCTCTAAGATCTTTTCTTACTTCGAAATAGGCATCTTTCCAAAAACTATTCAGATCCTTCGTGATCTGTACTAATTTAAACCCTGGCGATAAAAGATGCATCATCACATGCTGTTTGTCATTATTAACAGTTGGCGTGTTTAGCATACCAAAAACTTCCTGCAATCTGACGGCCAATTTTGGTGGGGATCCATCACTCTGATATTTTAGCTGGATTTTCGATCCTGTTGGTACCTCAATTTTTTCCGGAGCCAATCTATCAAGCTGCTCTTGTAGTTCGTAGGGTAAATAGTGATGTAAAATTTGAACTAAGTCTAATTTTTTAAGCTGTTCGGGTGTTTTTACATTGTTGAGGTAGGGTAGAAGCCACTTTTCGGAAGTAGACAGCAAGTTGCTTGTATCAACATCAGGCCAGTTTTGTTCCGGATTCCATTTTTTAAGCGAAATCACTCTGCTTTGCCATTGAAATACAGCCTCACTAAAATCTAAGAGCTGTTCGCCTTCCTGTTTAACAGCACCTATTATTGCCATACTCAGCTTGCCTTCATCAGGGGATTGTAGTGGCTTTGATCTCAAGATTATTGAGCCAATGCGAAGGTCGTTAGTGGCAATTAGCCCTCCTTTTCGTGTATCCCAATTGATTACTTCTTTTTCCCTGACCATAGGCGCCAGATCCTTTGGATTGAGTGGAGCGGCCATAAATATCTTTCCCATGCCATCCCGTGCATCGATGTGCGCTACTGCTAGCCAGGGTTCATGAGCCAAATCATCTTTATGACCAGCCATGGCTAACCTTCCATTGGCCAATTGGAATTGTGCGTTATTGCCCGGTCTTGATGATGCAATCCTTTCGGGGTAGGCATATGCCAGCAATAGTCCCGTTTCATAGGAATCAAAAACACTATTTTCAGGTGCTGTGTTGAAGAGCCTCCTGTATTGTGATGCAATCTTTTCTATTCTGCCAAATTTACCACCAGCATTACCATTTGTGCGATACCTTCTCAAGGCTTCAATTCTTAAATTGATATCTATACCAGCATCCTTTGGCAGTGGATCTTTCTCCTCAATAGTAGCAGCAATATCGGTAGCCAGATTTGCAAGGTCTATTTCATTAGCTTTTAGTAGCATATGAGCAATACGAGGGTGACACGGCAATTGATGTATTTCCTTTCCATGGGAAGTAATCTGCTTGTCTTCTAATGCTTCCAGTTCATGAAGAACCTCTGAAGCCTGCGACAGGTGACCTGCCGGAGGTGGTGTAAGCCAAGTCAGCTGGTTGGCATTGGTTATGCCCCATTGTGCCAGATCGAGCACTAAAGGAGCAAGGTCTGTATCTATAATTTCAGGGTCACGATGCGCCTGTAGTCTCAGGTCAGTAGCTTTGGACCACATACGGTAACATACACCAGGCATCAGCCTACCGGCTCGTCCTGCACGTTGGTCAGCGGCATCTTTGGTAATCAATACTGTTTCGAGTCTGTTTAAACCAGAGTTAGGGTCAAACTTCGACACCCGACTATAGCCACAATCTACTACTACCGTTATGCCCTCGATAGTTAAACTTGTTTCAGCAATTGAAGTAGCCAATACTACCTTACGCCTGCCATTTTTGTCAGGCATAATGGCTCTGTATTGTTTATTTTGAGGGAGTTGTCCAAACAAAGGGCAAATAGAAAAATCAGAGAGTTGCTTTCTCAATATCTCCTCACATTTTTTTATTTCTCCCTGACCTGGAAGAAATACCAATATGTCACCTTTCTGTTCTTTAGTGGCAGTTTGCACTGTTTTTGCTGCCAGCTCCGGCATCATAAACATATCCTGTGCACCTGTGTATTTAATTTCGACCGGATATTGTTTGCCCTTACTCTCAAGTACAGGAGCGTTTAGCAACTCAGATAGTTTGGGCATGTCTAGCGTTGCCGACATGATGACTATCCGAAGGTCCGGCCTGAGTACCTCTTGAGATTCTCGGGAAAGGGCCAGTGCCACATCAGCATGGATGCTTCTTTCATGAAACTCATCGAAAATGATCATACCAACATCAGAAAGTTCATTGTCACTGTGGAGCATCCTTGTTAGAATGCCCTCTGTCAGTACTTCAATTTTAGTCTCAGGGCCTACTTTACTTTCAAATCGCACACGATAGCCTATTGTTTTGCCAACAGTCTCTCCCAGTAAATCAGCCATTCGCGAGGCGATGGTTTTGGCAGCTAACCTACGTGGCTCCAGCATCAATATCTTTTTGCCTTTCAGGCTCGGCTCTTCAAATAATGTCAGAGGGAGCAATGTACTTTTACCGGCACCCGGAGGGGCAGATATGATAAGTGTATTTTCCTTGACCAGCGCTTTCTTTATGTCAGGAATTATATCTTTAACCGGTAGGTCAATCGTGGAGTAGTCAAATGCCATAGGGGTGCAAAAGTAACTAATTAGACCTATCGTAACCTACATATTACAATTGCTTAAAGCGAAAAATTAGTTTATATTAATGCAGTAGAAATATCTTAAATGTCATGAAAGATGTAGGAAGAAATGAGCCCTGCCCATGTGGTAGCGGAAAAAAGTACAAGCAGTGTCACATGAAGGTTGATAAAGAGTCGACCAGTAGAAACAAGACATTTCTCATTGGTGCGATACTTCTAATTTTTGTAATCATTGCAATAGCCAATTTTTTTATTGATGTAAAACAACAAGGAACATCAACAAGGCCAGAGGGCCCCGCACCAGAAGGCAAGGTATGGTCTGAAGAACACGGGCACTATCACTAATACTTAGCATTTATGCCCGTGAGTTGAAGACCTTTATTTATTTAAAGTCGTTTATCGCTTCGCTTAAATCATATACCTCGACATTATTGAGTGCTTTGGCTACAATGCTTGATCCTGCGGCAGATCGGTATCCACCAGCACAATGAACAACCACGGGTTTTTCAGTATTGATTTCATCTGTACGCTCGCGTAATTCTGGTAAAGGTATATTTACTGCATTTTTAAAAAACTTACCATCATTTACTTCAGAGGCATTTCTTATATCTACAATGTTGTAGGCTTCAGGGTGCTTTTTGAAATGAGCTAAATCAAGTGTCTTGTCTTTATCAAGCCCATCTTCACCTTCGAGCAAAACCACTCCTTTGATTTTTGTTTCGTAACCTATCTTCGCAGCTCTATTAACGGCATTTTTCGCATCACCTTCAGTAGATGCTGCCAGGTAGTACGCTTCTTCAGGGCTTACAACTGAACCTAACCAGGTTTCGAATTTAGTCTTATCACCACCCAATTGTATGTTTATAGCACCTTTTATGTGAGACGCTTTAAAAGTAGCTTCAGGCCTGACATCAATTATCAAATTGTTGCTCTTTATATTATCGACATCAACAAATTGCAAAGATTTTTCGATACTCTCGTTAAATGATGCAGCTCCATTTCTATTTAACTCAACTTCAAAGGGAAAATATTTGGGTATAAATGACTGCCCTTCAAGATAACTCTCTATAAAACTGTTCTTTTCTTTAACCTGAAAGGCCCAATTATTCTGTTTTTCCTTACCAATTGTACTGTCCAGGTCAGGACTCATATTTTTACCGCAAAGTGAGCCGGGGCCATGTGCTGGGTAAACAGTTACTCGGTCATCTAACTGATTAAAAATACCATTGATTGTGTTGTACATCATGCTTGCAAGCTCCTGACGACTTACTTGTATATTTCCTGTTCCCTCTCTAAGATCTGGCCTACCAACGTCACCCACGAAAAGTGCGTCACCCGTAAAAACGGCCGTCTCATTACCCTTATCATCTAATAAAAGATACGAGTTATGATCAGGCGAATGACCAGGGGTAAATAATGCTCTCACAGTTGCTTTTCCAACCTTTACCTCATCATTATGCTCAAGTGGATTGTGACTATAGGATACACCGACTTTAGGGTTAATATATACCGGAACTCCTAATCGCTTACTTATTTCTAAATGGCTGCTTGCAAAATCTGCATGAGGGTGTGTTTCAAAAACAGCAACAATTTTAGCGTTATTCCTTTTTACAAAATCAAGATAAGGCTGTGGATCTCTGGCAGGATCTATCAGAGCTACTTCGTTTGCACTTAAGATAGCATAAGAAGCGTGTGCCAAGGCTTCATCATATATTCGTTCTACTTTCATAATCTTTATATTTATTACAAAAATAGGGTAGAGAAAGGGTTGAGGTTGTAACAAAAGTTACATTAAAACATAAGTTCTTTTACAATCATAAAAGACCCCATTACTAAAACAAACCAACCAAAGGCTTTTTTGAGACGAGCACCGTTGATGGCTTTAGCAAAGTGCGCACCAATAAAAATACCCAGGATGGCAATAGATGTAAAACCAGCCAAGAAAAGCCAATCGATAGGTTCGCCTGCTTGCACATCTCCAATAAAACCTATGAGTGATTTGGCTGCAATAATTAAAAGAGAAGTGCCTACTGCCATTTTCATGGGGAGTTTGGCAAAGAGTACCAACGCAGGAATAATTAGAAAGCCACCCCCTGCACCAACAAGGCCTGTAAGGACTCCAACCACAATACCCTCAACTACGATTAGTGGCAAGTTAAATTTAGGTTCCTTTTGTTCTTGGTCTTTGTTATCTTTTATATTGTTTCTTTGATTTCTGATCATTGAAACTGCTGCAAAAACCATTAAAAAGGCGAAAAGAAGTAAAACTCCTGTGTCTTTGGTAATGCTAATACCGTTGATGCTAAACCAATGTTGAGGTAAAGCAGGAACGATAATAAGTCTTGTTAGGTACACCGATATAAATGCGGGTATGGCAAATACAACTCCGGTTTTGTAACTCACCAATCCTTTTCGGGCATAATTTAGCCCTCCAATGAGTGCGGTGGTACCAACAATGAATAAGCTGTAGGCTGTTGCTAAAATAGGCTCAATACCCATAAGATATACTAAAACCGGTACTGTGAGTATTGAACCGCCTCCTCCAATAAGACCTAATGAAAGCCCAATAGCAGCCGCTCCAATAAGACCTAATATTTCTAACAAACTCATTTAATGAGGTAATCTATTACGCATAAGACCATAAACAAATGTACCCAAAGTAGCACCAGCGATAACTATCAAAATTGGAATGTAGCCGGCTCCTGCCAAAACGTACATAGGCCCAGGACAAGCACCAGCTAGTGCCCAGCCTAATCCAAATAATATGCCACCGAACAAATATCTTCTATAACCGGGTTCTTTCGGGTTAAGCTGCATTTTATCTCCCCTAAGAGGTTTAATCTTTCTTTTTTTAATGATTGCAACACCAAAAGCACCTAATGCTAATGCCGAACCCATAATGCCATACATATGAAAAGAAGCAAACTGAAACATTTCAAAAATTCTATACCAGGATGCAGCTTCAGATTTATATAAAACAATTCCAAAAAATATACCTGTGAATAAATATACTAATACTCTCATGCTATTGGTAGATTAAAAAATTAATGGAAAAAATAGGTGTACCATTACAAGGCCACCAATAAAAAAGCCGATTACCGCAATAAGTGAGGGCAGTTGTAAATTACTAAGGCCGGATATGGCGTGCCCCGAGGTGCAGCCACCTGCATACCTGGCACCAAAGCCAACTAAAAAACCACCAACTAATAGCAGGATCAAAAAGTACGGATTGCTAAAAACCTCGTTGCCAAAAAGTGACTCCGGCATATATCCATTAACCTTTATATCATATTCTGCAAGTTGTTCAACAGCACTTTCTTGAATGTTTACTTTTGCTGGGAGAAATTTTGCTCCAATATAGCCACCGATTATTGCACCTAAAACAACTACTAAATTCCAGCGTTGAGCCTTCCAGTCAAACTTGAAGAAGTCAGAAACTTTACCTGCTCCCCCAATAGAACATACCGTTCTTAAGTTCGAAGACATGCCAAATTGTTTGCCAGCAAAAAGCAGAATAAACATGGTTAGTGCTATTAAAGGCCCTGAAATATACCATGGCCACGGTTGGCTTATATAGTTAATGAATTCTTGCATTGTAAATAGTACCTTTTTTAGTCAAATTTCTTAATGCAAACTTATCGTAATTAAGGAGGGTCTACTGTAACATTTGTTACAATAGGTAAATTTATAACACTTCTATTTTATTTCGATGTTGCTCTATCTTCCCATCATTTTCTAGCTGCTTAAGTAAACGTGAAATGACAACGCGTGAAGTATTGAGTTCGCGAGCAATTTGCTCATGTGTTTTAATAATTTCGTATGATCCTGAGGCTTGTTTTTTGTCTAATAGGTATTTGTATAATCGTTCGTCCATTTTCATAAATGCCACACTATCGATGGCTATTAATAGCTCATCAAAGCGACTCTGATAGGCATTAAATATAAATTTCCTGAAAGATGGGTATTTAGCCACCCATTCATTCAGCATATTCATTGGAATCATCCATAATGTACTATCTTCTTCGGCAACCGCACTGAAAGCACTTTTTTTATTTTCCATACAACACGTGATGGACATCGCGCAGGTATCTCCACCTTCCAGATAGTATAGAAAAATCTCATGTGCATCATCATCTTGTCTCATTACTTTAAGTGATCCGGTTATTACGAGAGGGATCTCAGTGGTAGTCATTCCTGGTTTGATAACGATAGAATCTACACTTACCTTTTTGAGTCGACCATTGATCTTTAGTTCCTCAATGAGATTAGACTCAAAGCCATTGTTTACGAGTATTTGCTCTACGGTTTGATCCATTGATTGCTTTTGTACGAAGGTAAATAATGTACTATAAATTTTCTGATAGTATTTTCGACACCTTTTTAGCTTGACTTTCAATGAACTGATACTCAGAGGGAAAGAATGGTGCATTTCGGGGGTTAATCGAAGAATAATTAAGTGTGCCCCAAACTTTATTATTGATCATTAGCGGGGTGCCGATATATGCCCTAAGCTGTAATGCAAGGTATACAGGGTGTTTTTGCATTTCTTTGATTTCCGCTACGTCCTTAAATGTTTTTGTTGCTCCCTGATCAAATACTTCCTTACAATAGGTATCATTTAAGTCAAACTCAGCACCTTCCACTATCTGGTCATAGGCTGTATCAAGTGCCACAACACTGTAAATATTATTCTTTATTTGACTTATTATACCTACGTCAAGATAAAGAGCTTTATTGCCCTCTGTTAAGATACTTCTTAAATCAGCTAACTTATTTGTCATGTTGGTTTTTTTAAACAGTCAAGTTATGGAATAAATTTATAAGATAGTAGCTATCCATTTTTATATACCTAACTTTGCACTTCATTTTAACACAGACTTCTTGAATAATTTTAACAAACTAGGCCTCTCCACTAAAGTGTTGGAAGTCCTCGATCAACTTGGATTTGTTGACCCAACACCCATCCAGGAGCAAGCAATACCTTTTCTTTTAAGTGAAACACCAACTGATTTTATTGGATTAGCCCAAACAGGTACTGGTAAAACAGCGGCTTTTGGTCTCCCATTGATAGATCTAATCGATATTGAAGATAGGAGCACACAAGCACTCATTATGGCACCCACTCGAGAGTTGGGTATGCAAACTGCGAAGCAACTTGTTGACTTTACCAAAAATAACAAGAAGCTCAATGTTGAGGTCGTTTATGGAGGTGCTGCCATCACAAATCAAATCAAGGCACTAAAAAAGCCAACACAAATTGTCGTGGCAACGCCTGGGCGATTATTGGATCTTATCAAACGTAAGGCTATTAAACTTGATGAGATAAAGTATGTAGTGCTTGATGAAGCTGATGAAATGCTCAATATGGGCTTTAAGGAAGATATTGATGCTATTCTTTCACATACACCTGACGAAAGAGTGACTTGGTTGTTTTCGGCAACAATGCCTGCCGACATTAGAAAGATTGTAAAGAAATACATGCGCTCTCCTAAAGAGGTTGCTATCAATACTCAGGAGAAGAGCAATAAAGATATTGCCCATAAATATGTGGTCACTAAAACTTCGGATAAGCTCGCAGCCTTACGTAGATTTTTAGACATGCAGCCGGATATGCGTGGCATAATGTTCTGTAGAACCAGAAGAGAAACGCAGGAAATAGCCGATGAGTTAGGCAATTTAGGATATGGAGCAGAGTCACTGCATGGCGACCTTTCTCAAGCTCAGCGTGAGACGGTCATGAAGCGTTTTAAAACTCGTTCTATGCAGTTGTTAGTAGCTACTGACGTTGCGGCAAGAGGTATTGATGTAAATGATCTCACCCATGTAATACATCATACATTGCCAGATCAGCTGGAAAGCTACACACATAGGAGTGGAAGAACGGGAAGAGCCGGTAAAAAAGGAACTTCTTTGGCTTTCATCAACCCTAGAGAAGCTAAGAAGATTGAATTTCTTGAGCGAAAGATTAACGTCAAGTTTGATCGTATTGAAGTGCCTTCTGTTGAGTCGCTTAAATATACCAGAATCAATAATTGGGCTAGTTTAATTGTCAATACTAAAGTTGATGAACAGTCCGATGAAATTTTACAACATCTTCACGGCCAGTTTGAAGGATTGAGCAAAGAAGATTTATTGAAGCGATTAATAACAACCCAATTAGATCACTTAACTGTCGATGTCGAAGAGGGAGACTTAAATGAAAGTACCTCATCTGATACATCAAAAAGAAAAGGGAGTAAAGGAAAATCCAATAGGTTCTTTATCAATATTGGTACGATGGACGGTATTACAAAAGCTGATCTGATGCATTACATTTCTGATGTTAGTGGTGTTGATAGGAATAATTTTTCTGATTTCTCATTGCAAAAAAGTTGTTCTTTTTTCAATGTAAAGCCTGGTTTTGATAAAGGCCTAAGCGAGTGTTTTGAAGGTGTAGAGGTAGAAGGACGAGCGATTAGAGTGAATCGTGATGATGAAGCTCCTGTTAAAGGTTCTTCAGGGGGTGGTAAAAAGAAAAGAAACAGATCAGATCGATCTTCATCAAGAGGGCGTTCTGGTAAGGGTAGAAGCCATCGAGGTGGCGGAGGTCGAAGAAGGCGATAGTTTACATGTAATTAAATATCTAAAACCGGGCTTTCCCGGTTTTTTTTATAAGGTCACCTTGAAATGTATGGTTGCTGGTTATTTATTTTAATATTCTTAAATTCATTGTCACAATTTGAATTTCTAATACACTGGCTTTACAGTTATCAGATTAATGAATAAGCTTCCAAAATTATCTGTTTGGTTTGTAAGAAGACCTATTATCACTGCATTGATGGTCTTATTCGCGCTTCTGGGTATCACTTACTACATTACCCAAGAGTATTATCAATTACAATTGCGCAATGCCAGTCGTGAGGCAGAAAACATTATGCTATCTGCTGAAAAAAGCATTCAACAGACAATAGATGTAAGTCATCTTGTGGCATTAAAAGCTTCCCTTACCATAAATGATGATGGCCAACTCGATGATTTCGATTCGGTAGCCCACTCTCTAATTGAAAGATACCCTATAGTGAGCATCATACAAATGGTACCTGGCGGAGTGATTACCCATTGCTACCCTCTTGAGGGTAATGAGAGTGTAATTGGTTACGATATTCTTGCAGATTCTTTGGTTAGTAGAGAGGCATACCGAGCTATCGAGCGGAATGAGATGTACTTTGCAGGACCTTTAGAGCTGAAACAGGGCGGCATGGCCGTAATTGGTCGAATTCCTGTTTTTAGACAGAACGAATTCTGGGGATTTTCCGCTGTAATTATAATGCTTAATGATCTTTTGACTAATGCAACGGCACTGGCAGACGATTACAATAAATATCGATTAGATTTTAGCAAAGTAAATCCAAACACTAATCAAGAGGAATTTTTTTTAAAAACTGAAAGGTTTGAAAGTGAAACCGTATTTGAGTCAACTTTTTTGTTTGCTGGAGAATGGACTATTTACCTATACACTGACAACACTAAAAATGCCATTGCCATGTCAGTACCAGTGGCAATGACTGGTACTATTTGCTCATTTTTATTCGCAGTGGTTTTTGGTTCGATCTTATTTAAATCTAAACAGCAATACAAAGAGGTTGTACGACTTGCAGAGGAAAAAATATATACATTCCTGAATAGAATCTCTGATGGGTTTGTGTCACTGGACTCTAATTGGAACTACACATATGCTAATGAAAATGCTGGTAAATCATCTGATTTGACAAGTGAAGATTTAGTAGGCAATAACATATGGAAGCTATTCCCACACTTGGTGGACCAGCCAATTTATACAGCATATAATGAGGCCATGAAAACTCAAAAATTCATGTATTTTGAAGATTATTATGAGCCCTTTGATACCCATTTTGAGCATTTTATTTATCCATCAAAAGACGGGCTTTCAGTTTTTTATAGAGATGTTACCGAAAAGAAAAGGAAAGAAAAACTGTACTTTCTGGCTGAGCAAAAACTGGCCAATCATTTAAATCAGTCACCATTGGCGGTGATAGAGTGGGATGCAAACTCAAAAGTTATACAATGGTCTTCAAAGGCTCAGGAAATTTTTGGATATACAGCTGAAGAATGTAAGGGTAAGTCATTATATAATCTAAATTTAGTACATCCTGATGATTTGAATGATGTCGAAGAGGTGCGTAAGGAGTTAGAGGGTGAAAAGAAAGGAAACCAATCGTTTAACAGAAATATTACTAAAAGTGGTGAAGTAATACATTGCCAATGGTTTAACTCAGTAATACACAATAGTGCTGGGGAAGTAATATCTATAATGTCGCTGGTACAGAATGTTACCTCAGCTTATATATCAGAACAAAAACTTATTAAATCAGAAATTGAGCTCACTGAAATAAATAACAGGTTAAGGAAACTTTCAGCTCATCTGCAGAGTGTGAGGGAGGAAGAAAGGTCTAATATTGCCCGTGAAATACATGATGAACTTGGTAATCAATTAACAGGCTTAAAGTTAGACTTAAGTATGCTACAAAGTGAATTGAGTGAATCTGATGCTACTACTGTTTTAGTTTCTAAAGTTGAACAAATGAGTGAAAAAGTTTCCGAAACTATTTCAGCAGTAAGAAAGATATCTTCAGACTTAAGGCCAAGCATTCTTGATGACTTAGGATTGGTTACAGCATTGAAATGGTATGCAGAACAATTTGAAAAGCGTTTCAATATAACCTGTCAAATGGATCTTAATGAACTGCAAACTAATTTATCAAAAGAAGCCAATACCGCAGTATTTAGAATATTTCAGGAGTCGCTCACAAATGTGATGAGACATGCACAGGCATCAATTGTAAGAGTAAAATTGTTTGAGTCAGATGATTCGTTAATTATGCAACTAACAGATGATGGAATTGGTATTAGCGACAAAAGAAAATATAACTCTAGCTCACTGGGTTTACTAGGTATGGCTGAGCGGGCAGCAATGCTCAACGGAACATTTAATATTGAAAATAATAGTGGTGAAGGAACCACAGTAACTATATCAATACCATTAGCTGAAAATGATATTGTCGTAAGAAATTAATAGTAATGAATAAATTAAAACTAATTACCGTAGATGATTCTAAAGTTATTGCGGATCATGTGTCTTTTTTATTAACCAAACTACCATGGGTCGAGTGGCTGGGGCACGCTTATAATTTAAAGGAAGCAAGGAAATTGATGGCCGAGAAAAGTCCTACCGCGATTATTCTTGATATACAATTAAAAGAGGAAAGCGGTTTAGACTATCTAGCCGAGATTAAGGAGAATATCAAAGGAGTGGACGTAATCATGCTCAGTAATCATGAGTCGGAGCCATATCGAGTGCGAAGTAGGGAACTAGGTGCTAATTTTTTCCTTGATAAATCTACGGAATTCGAAAATATTCCATCCATTTTAAGGATAGTATACAATCAACAGAAAATGAGAAATTAAATGATTAGTTAAACTTCGATTGTTTCTTTTACTGGCATATCTCGAGGAAGAATTACTCCTGGAGGCAAATCTAATTCTGGTGATTCATAAATTTCTAATCCCCCTTCATCGTCACCATCTCTGCCATTTTTTCTCTTTCTTGTCTTTATCAAAAAATAAGATAAAACTATTAGGTTAGTTAGGAGCACCAGTGCATAAAGTAGCTGTATATAAGAGATTTGCATTATTAATAAGATTTTAATCCATTAACACACTCACCAAAGTTTGGTTTCAAATTTTTGTCATAAATATAGTTTGTGACAATGTGACAAATTGGGAGACTAGTTGGCAGCATTTAATCTTCGGCATAACTCTTGATGTTTAAACAACAAATAATAAATAAATCAAGTGCTATGCAGTACAGTAAAGATAAAGAGTGGGTTCGTGACGTATTGAAAAGTGCCGATATCACTAGTGTTATAAATGGTGGAATGGCAGAGCCCCAGGTGGAAATAACACAACAGACTGGTCAATACTTATTGAGTGTTTTTGTACCGAGTGTTGATCCCAGAGAGTTTGACGTAGAGATTGTAGATAAAAAGGTTGTTGTAAATCATTGGCTTCAATTTAAACAGGAAAATGAGTGGGTAGAATTTCCTAAAGTGGTCGCTGCATTTCCAATCACACCTAACATTGATTATCGGAATATTACGGCTAGAAAAGCAAAAAATAAATTAGAAGTCGTTATGCCTTTCAATGAGTTGGAGAGTGATTACAGACAACATATTGAAATAAAGTTCTAGCTTTTTATTCAATCACGAAATAGAAAGTCATCATACTTCTTTAGCCAAGGGGTTTGATGACTTTTTTTATTTAACTATGATTACCAATAAAATAGTCTGACCTTTGTTGAAACTACCTATGAATGAAATTTGATCAGTATTTTATTTCAGAAACCTTAAAGGTTAATATTGATACACTGGGGTTTAAAAAACCTACAGACATACAATTTAAGGCCATCCCTCATATCTTAAAAGGGGAAGATATTTTAGCTATCGCTCAGACAGGAACGGGTAAAACAGCCGCATTCGCTATTCCCACGATTGACAATGTGATGAAGAACAAGGTGAAGGGAAGGGCAGATGGAGTGAAGTGCCTTGTAATGGCCCCCACACATGAATTGGCTATACAAATAGAAGGAGTTTACAAGTCACTTTTGAAGAAGACCAGGCTAAGGAGTCTGTGTATTCATGGAGGGGTTGATCAAGATCCTCAGATAGCCACTTTAAACAAAGGAGTAGATATTTTGGTAGCCACTCCCGGCCGAATGTTTGACTTAGTAAGCCAGGGTGCTCTGAAGCTTCATAGGGTTGAAATTCTTGTACTAGATGAGGCAGACCATATGTTAGACCTTGGTTTTATTAAGGATATTAATGATCTAATAAAACATTTGCCAAAAAAACGCCAGACCTTATTTTTCTCAGCCACCATAAATGAAAAGATTAAAAAACTAGCTTATACACTTGTAAGTAAGCCAATTAGAATTCAGGTTTCTCCTAAAAACCCAGTAGCTAAAAATATAGATCATGCAGTGGCCTTCATTGAGAAAGATGACAAGCGCTTCTTTTTAGAAAACCTCATCAATAATCATCCAGAAAGTAAGATGCTTGTTTTCGTTCGTACAAAAGTTAGAGCAGAACGCGTGAAAAAGGCAATGGGTCGAGTAGATATTGCGGCAGATTCGATTCATAGTGATAAAGACCAGCAGGAACGTGACAGAGTAATGAGTGCTTTTAGAAGTGGAGAACTTAAGATATTGATTGCCACTGATGTAAGTGCGAGAGGTATTGACATTCCTAATGTAGATTATGTGGTGAACTACGACATGCCTGAGCTCGCTGAGAATTATGTGCACCGTGTTGGGCGAACTGGGAGGGGCAAAATGAAAGGCCAGGCGTTGTCATTTTGTAGCGAACTAGAGATGGAAAATCTTGAAGAAATTGAAGACAATTTAACTCAGCCGATTGCACGACTTGAAATTGATGCCAGTGATTACCAATATACCTTGGATATCTCAGAAGATAAAGCCCCAAGCTGGCAAGCACTTATGAAGGAGGCAGAGCAGGAGCAAAAACTTTTTGAGAAGAAAAAGAGGAAAAAGAAAGGTAAATAGCTGTGACTTTTTGTGATTTCAATATTATTGAGCCAAAAATCAACTATGAAGAATACCAGGTCAATTTTTATTTACAGCATTTTAATGGGCCTATTGGCCTGTGCCATATTTCTGATTACTAACAACCCGCAGCCTTTTGGTAAAATAGCAGCAATAGCCGTTATAGTTGTTGGCATTGCCTACAGTTTTGTTAAAAATGTTACGGTTAGTAATGTGATTGGAATTGTTGGTTTGCTGGGAACAGCGTTTATAGTTTATTCTGGTTTTAAATCACATGCAAACAATCAAGAAGTTGCACAAAATGTATTTGATGTTGAGCACGCGGTAAATTTTGAAGAGGTAGTGTTTTCAGATGCCCTAGCTTTGTCCCAGTCAAGTAATAAACCCATTTTCATTGATTTTTATACACTTTGGTGTGGCCCATGTATTAAGTATGCCAAAGAAGTTTTGTCAGATGAGGAAGTAGGGCAGGCCATGAACGCAACATTTATCAATCTGAAATACAATGCAAAGGACGGTGAAGGGATAGCAATTGCCAAAAAATATGAAGTTTATGGTTTTCCTACCTATCTCATATTAGATCATAATGGCAATATCATTGAGCGAATAATTAATCTGGATAAAACCAAAACATTGCAACTGGCAGATAAGTACAATTTATCTGCCAGCGAAAGTGTAAAATAGCGCTTAGTATAATTTGAATGGTTAAAAATCACTCATCGTTATAATTTTAGTCGAATGTCAGGCCGCTTTAGGTGGTGATGAGTGATATGAATAACTCGTCAGAAATTGCAGCTGCTGAGACCACCTTTTGGCAATCTCCATGTAAAATCCTTTTTGAAAAGGGTCATCCTTAATGGCATCATAAATAGGAATGACGGTAGAATGACCCCTTCTCGATTTTAGCTCTATTAAAATTTCATTTTTACCCACACATAAATCAACTTTTCTAATAGTAGAAAGCTCAACAAATTGTATATCGGTCTTCTCAATATACTGATCTGAAAAGACTAAGATTTTATTTTCCATATCAATTGCTAAACCTTTTGACTCCCATATTTCAAAATCAGAGAGATAGTAATTATGCGTATTAAAAAAGGATTTAATACTTTTAAATACTCGGTAGTAGCGCGATTTGCTATGAAAGTATAAGTAAACAACAGGGCTTAGTGTTGAGAGTGTCACCAAAACACTAATGATTATATCTGAGGATTTCATGATGATATCGATTTTAAGCATTAGACGTAAGGCATGTTTAAAGTCACTAAAGCTGTAATAAATTTTATTTAATGGGGAATAATAGTTTATGACTTTTATTAAGTCTACCTTCGCAGCATTACAAAAAGGGGGCACTAACGTTTATTGATTTGCCTAAGTAAATTTCACTCTCCCTTCATTATATAAATTATAAAAGGCAAATATTTTTTATTAGCAGAACACAGAGATCCCCTATACAATGGTGTTCTCACCGTACGAATCTCACGACATTTTTCACGATTTCTGATCAATTCCTACACAGTTCTTAATTCAAAACAGAAGCTTATGTATGTCATGAGAGGCACACAATGCTAATGGTTTGTTGCTACAAACAAACATTTATGAATACAACGAAACCAAAAAGAAAGAGAAACAATGGTTTCTCAAAAAGTAACAATGCTGGTGGAGCTTCAAGAAGAAGACCAGCTAACAGGGGAGGGCGAAAGAAGGCTACTTCGAGCATCGACCCAAAGATGTTAATCAAGAAAGCAGTAGTCAAGGAAGAAACTAAATACACTGCTCCACGATCTTTTGATCAGATGGATATTGCACCTAACCTCAAAGCAAATCTTTATGAGAAGGGCTTTAAAAATCCTACACAAATTCAAAATGATACTTTTGAGCATCTGATTGCAGGTCGCGACTTATTAGGTGTAGCAAATACTGGTACTGGTAAAACAGGGGCCTTTTTAATTCCGATTATTCACCAGTTGTTAAATACAAAACAGCCTTTTCAAACGTTGGTAGTAGTACCTACAAGAGAGTTGGCGCTTCAAGTTGAGCAAGAGTTTAGAACCTTAACCTATAAATTAGGGCTTTACTCTTCAAGTTTTATTGGTGGCACCAATGTAGGGGCTGACTTAAAGAAATTATCAAGAAAAAATCATCTTATCATTGGAACACCTGGTCGATTGATGGATATGGCTGATAGAGGTGCTTTAAGACTACAAAATATATCGACCCTGGTACTAGATGAGTTTGATAGAATGCTCGATATGGGCTTTGTCAATGACATCAAGAAAATGGTGAAAATGATGTCTTCTAGAAAACAAACTATGCTTTTCTCAGCAACAATCGATAAAACTCAAAAGTCATTAATTGCTGAGCTTCTAAATGATCCGATTGAAGTAAAAGTAAGTAGTGGTGCGAGCACAAGTGAACAAATTGATCAGGATATTATAAGAGTGCCACAAGGTGCTGATAAATTTGAATTACTGATGAACCTGCTAAACGAGAGCAATGCTGATAAGGTGCTGATTTTTGCTGAGACCAAAAGAATGGTTGACAAGGTAGGAAAGAAGTTGAACAAGTCGGGCATTAAAACAGACATTATCCATGGTGATAAATCTCAGAACTATAGAAGCAAGGCCTTAGATAAGTTTAAGAAAGGCAATGTAAAAATACTTGTAGCTACAGATGTGGCTGCAAGAGGTATTGATGTGAACAATATTTCGCATGTAATCAATTACCAGTTGCCATTAACATTTGACAGCTATGTTCACCGAATAGGTAGAACGGGTAGGGCCGGGCAAACAGGTAAAGCTTACACATTTATAGATTAAAGAATTTTTTTAACAATTATAATTAATACAATAATGAAAGAAGGAACAGTAAAATTTTTCAATAACTCGAAAGGGTTTGGATTTATTATAGAATCAGGAAGCAACGAAGATATCTTCGTTCACGAAAGTGGTTTAGTTGATGACATTCAGGAGAATGACAAAGTGAGATTCGAAACTGAAATGGGAAGAAAAGGAATGAACGCTGTAAACGTTGAGTTGATCGACTAATTATTCCTTTATGATAAGTGAAAAGGCCATTTGTCCACAGACAGATGGCCTTTTTTGTTATTTATTTTTTCAATTTGCCTTTTGGTCTTGGCCCTCGCAGATGGATGATCAGTCCATTTAAAAAATTTCTCAAAATCTGATCTCCGGCTTCTACATATTTGGGATGATCCTCGCTTCTAAACATATCACCTAAAGCGCCTTTTGATATTTCAAAATCAACTAATTTCAGAATATTGATAATATCGTCATCTCTAAGTTTGTGTGCAACTCTTAGTTTTTTAAGTATGTCGTTGTTTGTTAGCATATGTTAACTCTTCTCTATCATATTGTGATAAACCTGCTGTACATCATCATCTTCTTCCAGCTTCTCAAGTAGCTTCTCTACCTCTGCAAGCTCATCGCCCTCAAGCTCTTTTGTTACATTAGGTATGCGCTCAAAACCAGATGAAATAATCTCAAAACTCTTCTCCTCTAAAGCTTTTTGAATAGCTCCATAGCTTTCAAAAGGGGCATATATCATGATCCCATCTTCATCTTCAAAGACCTCTTCCGCACCATAATCTATTAACTCAAGTTCGAGCTCTTCAATATCAATTGCCTCATTGGCAATTTTAAAGTTACAGGTATGGTCAAACATAAACTCAACAGAACCAGATGTGCCTAAACTGCCATTGCACTTTGTGAAATAACTACGCACATTGGCTACTGTACGATTGTTGTTATCAGTAGCAGTCTCTACGATAATAGCTATTCCATGAGGGGCATAACCTTCAAAGAGTGTTTCTTTATAGTCACCCTGATCTTTGTCTGTAGCTTTTTTAATAGCGCGCTCTACGTTGTCTTTAGGCATATTAGCAGCCTTTGCATTCTGAATTAATGCACGTAGACGAGAATTTGAATCCGGATCAGGGCCACCATCTTTCACAGCCATTGTTATATCTTTTCCCAATCTGGTAAAAGTTTTGGCCATTTGGCCCCAGCGTTTCATTTTACGTGCTTTGCGAAATTCAAATGCTCTCCCCATAGTAATGTGTTTGTTATAAGATGGCAAATATCTCGATTTTGCCAATTCAATTTATAAAACAACTAAACTTTTATCGCGGTATTTGTTAATATGCCATATGAAACCAGCCAGCTTACCAGAGTTAAGAAAAGAATTGAAAAGTCGTGATTTGGAAGAAGTCATGCAGATCTGCCTGAGACTTGCTCGATTTAAAAAGGATAATAAAGAACTCTTAACCTACCTGCTGTTTGACGCTGAAGATGAGCAAGGCTATATCGAAGAAATAAAGTATGAGATTGATGACCTGTTTGACGAAATGAACACAAGTAATGTTTATTACGCCAAGAAAACGCTAAGAAAGATTATGAGAAACTTAAATAAATACATTAGGTACTCAGGCAATAAACAAACGGAGGTTGAAATATTACTCTACTTTGCACATAAGATGAAAAGTTGTGGCGTAAATTTAAATCGAAGTACGGTCTTGTTAAACATGTATGATCGTCTCATAGTCAAAATTGAGAAAGCACTTAAATCATTACATGACGATGTGCAACTTGATTATAAACAGGAGCTTAGCGAACTGCAGGTATGTTAAAAAAGATATTTTACTGGATATTTAAACTAAAAAAATGGCGCTTAATCACACCGGTACCTGAAGCCGCAAGCAATTGTGTGATGATAGCCGCACCGCATACCAGTAATTGGGATTTTGTATATACCATAAGTGCCTTAGACCAGCTTGGAGTCAAGCCAAGATTTACAATTAAAAAAGAGTTTAATAAGTTTCCACTCAATATGATTTTTAATGGTATGGGTGCTTTATGGATCGACCGTACTGCCAGGAATGTAGGCACAGCAAAAAAAAGCATGACTGAAATTATGGCAGAACTATTTAGCAATGCTACCAAACCTCTCTGTATGGTAGTAACAGTAGAAGGAACCAGAAGTAGAAACACTAAATGGAAAACCGGCTTTTATTATGCTGCTTTGGCTGCTAATGTTCCTATTTGCCTTGCTTATATGGATTATGATAAGCGCACCTGTGGCGTTGGTTCATGTTTTATGCCCTCAGGTGATATTGAAAAAGACATGCGTACTATAATGGAATTTTATGAAGATAAAGTAGGCAAGCACCCTGAGAAGTTTGCTCTTGATGAACGTTATACCTCTTAATTTTCTCAAGCTAAAAATCAATTTCTGTAAATCGAAGAAGTAATAATTATTTAGTTTTGTCTCATGAGCGAATATCCTATCACGTTACAAACAGACGAACTAAAAGTAGAGTGCACTCAATCTTGCGACAAGATTGAAAGATTTATGGCTAAAAATGGTGAGCACTTAACAATAGAGGAGTTAAAGGCCTTTCTTGATGGCATGAAATACTCCTCCAAAGAAGTGGAAAGAGCAACCCTGCAAGAGGTATATAAAGAGTTGGCCAGAGTGGGAATGTGTCTGGATATTAACCTTGAAGGGTCCGCAAAATATGAAATTACTATGGAGATGGCGAAATCAATGTGGATTATAGCACATGTGAAATATTTCACCGAATACATTCGCTCAAAAGGAGAAACTGAGCTCTTAGATTATGTGGCATCTTGGCTTAAAATCATTTGTGAGCAAGAAGCTATGAACTACGGTGATGTAGAGAAATATATCTAAGGTGATTAAAAATGGATGTTCAGTTATCAGATGACGGCAAACATGGCAAATTCTACATTGAAGTAGATGGTGAGGAGCATGCTCAAATGACATTTACCTGGGCGGGAACCGATCGTATAATTATAGATCACACAGAAGTGGGTGATGAGCTTAGAGGCAAAGGTGCAGGTAAACAACTCTTGATGAACGCAGTGGAGTTCGCCCGATCAAAAAACATTAAAATCATTCCACTCTGTCCATTTGCCAAAAGCGTATTTGATAAAGTCGAGGAGATAAGGGATGTGTTATAAAAAAGTCCTTGAATGAAACCATCCAAGGACTTTTTTATTGTTATTAACAGTTTTGAATTGGTTAAAATCCATATGCGTTGAATAGATACTTCCTTACGCTTAAAGCTGAATCCCGCTTATTTACATACAATTTTAGATTAATTGACTTTTATTAATTTCTGTCTGTATTGATTATTAATTGCTTGAATTAATACAGTGTAGACTCCTCGATCCAAGTTATTTACTCTAATTGTTTGTTCGCCCGCGTACTTACCGTAATGCACCAGACTTCCAGTAGTATCTACAATCTTAATGAGGTATGAGCCAATTAATCCAGATATTTGAAGTTGGTCTTTCACTGGATTGGGATAAATTCTAGGTGTTTCATTCAGGTTGTGGTTACTCAATGAGGTAATTGATTCTATCGTCAAAATACCATTAATATATGAATTGAACTCATAATTGTTGTCCGACCCACTCGAGACAACTATAGAATAGCTACCTGCCGCACTGTTTTTAGTTGCATCGGTTGTAATCGTTGGTTTAATATCGATGTCATTAGCATCATCATCATCCACAAATCCTAAATAAGTAAAGGTTAGTTCAGGTAATTCATCTCCAATAAGTTTTAATTTATCATCAGCTGATACTGTCAAACCTGCTTTATGAATAGTAAGCGTTTGAACTTCATCTTCAGCAGGATAATATTGTTCATTACCTTCTTGTGAAGCAGTGATTTCCACTTTACCAGCGCCAACAATTGTTACTGTATTGCCATCAATTGTAGCTATATCAGAGTTACTACTTAAGTATTGTATTGGGTTTCCAGACTCCCCACCAACTGCTATTAACTCAAACGATGGATCACCATATGTTTTTGTTTCTATAGTGTCAAAAGTTATTGATTGGTCCTTTAATTTATTATTATAAAAAATTCTTACTCTTAAATAAGGTGTTGATTCTGAATCTATAATATTAAAATAGGTATACCCTATAAGTTCTTCATTGTCATCAAAATCACTTATAACTTCCCTGTATGCGTTCCAATTGTTTGAATCATCATTCCAAGAATAATTGGCAAAATAGGTTTGATCATTATTGTCATTTCTCAGCCTATCATACTTATTGTTACCAACCCATGCTGTATCCTTCCAGGAGTAATCAGCACTTAGGTCAATAGCACCATCAATTGAATTATTTAGTTGCTCATATTTGTGGATGTATACCCACTCATCTGTTATGTCATCGAAAGTCGATCTAATATTTTGAAGGTAAATTCCATTAGAATTATCTCTGGTCCATTGATTTTTTTCCGTGTAGTTCCAACTGTCGGAATTAACATCATAACGTGCAGTGATTTTTTCTATCACTTTATGATTTTGATTTTGTTTTAAACTATCTCTTGTATCAAAACGAAACTCATCATTTCGATCAAATCGAATCATATATTCGCCATATCCAGTTAATTGATCATAATCATAATCAAATTCACCTTTCCAAAATAGGAACCAATCATTTAAATCATAATCCCAACCATATGCCAAATGCTCTATTAAATTATTATTTTCATTATATATCCTTTGATTAAACCCGAATCCAATGAGCATATCTAATTCGTTATTATAATTATAACTCCTGTCTAATATTTTATTACCATTCGAGTCAAAATCAGTTTCGACAGTTCTAAATATGTGCCAGTTAACATTAACAGTATCCCAGTTATAATACGTTCTTGAGATCACCTCTCCATTGTCGTGATAATCATATTCACGCTTACTTTCGGGTACCCATGTATCACTTTCAGTATCCCACAATGATGTTTGACTAACTAATATTTGTCCAATTTCTGAATTTGTGTATTCATACTTTTCGTAGTTGACCCACTTTGTACCATCAAATTTAAAATGATAAAAACTGGTTCTGAAGTCATTTTGATCATAATTATAAACGTATTTGTAGTCAAGAACCCATTGGCCATTTTCCCATTTATCGTAATAAATACTATCTCTCAAAAGCTCATTTTCAGATGTTCTTAATATTCCATTTTCCTTATTTAGTTTCTCTTTACTGTATGGTTCGGAACTACTGTATTTAAGGTCATGCCCATTTAAAGTAATTATTTGCTGGGAGAAGCAGAAAGAAGAAGTAAAAAGTAATAATGTTAATGTTTTAAGCATGGGAAATGTAAAGTGATAATTTGCAAGTATAATGAATGAATGTTATATAAAAAATAAAAGACATAATATAAAAAGTCCTTGAATGAAACCATCCAAGGACTTTAATATTACAATTAACAAGTTTTAAACTTTTATCAATTTATAAGTTAGCTGTCTTGATCCGGTCTTATCATTTCTTTCCGTACCGGTTAACTCAGCATTTTGAGCTGTTAATGATACTATAACATACTCATTGGCATCAAGCATTAATATTGTATCATCATTTGTTAACTCCCAGGTACCGTTGATCTGAGAACCATCAACATCAGTTAGACTATATGAGTTATCACTCACTAAGGTTAAACTATAGTTACTGATGTCGCCTGTATAAACGCTTCCATCCACTAATAATTCTTCTAAATTCCAGGTACCTGAAACGAGTACACTATTAGAGGGCGTTCCATCGTCATCTTTTTTACATCCTGCCATTTGCAATACAAATGCCATTATTATTATTACCTGAAGTCCTATTAAAATTGTCTTTTTCATAAATAATATTTTTAAAACCAGGGAGGTTTCCTCCCTGGTATTTGGTTTATTCTTTAATGAATTTTTGTCTGAGCTGAGTTGTCTCTGACTGAATTAATACCACATAGATTCCAGCATCCAGGTGATGCACATCAATACTTTGATCTCCCTCAAAGTTTTTGTCTAACATAATTCTTCCGCTGTTATCTATTAACTGTAGAGAGTAAGAACCTTCCAATCCAGAGATTTGTAATCTTACACTAGCTGGGTTAGGGAATAGCTTAACTTTACCATTTTCCAGGTCTAACTCGTTGATTGAGGTAACTGTCTCAATCGTTAAAACACCATCGATATATTGCGTGAAGTCATAGTTATTATCTGACCCACCTGATGATATAATT
Organism: Fulvivirga sp.; assembly: GCA_965227525.1. Lineage (GTDB taxonomy): Bacteria > Bacteroidota > Bacteroidia > Cytophagales > Cyclobacteriaceae > Fulvivirga. The sequence continues at coordinate 2,766,422 of OZ245762.1, forward strand.
GCATAAGTGCCAATTGCACTTGCAGCTGTAGCATCAGTTGTCAATGTTGGTTCAGTATCGATTACTGATCTGTCATCTCCATTAACAAAGCCATCATATGTTAGAGATAATGTTGGAAGATCATCTCCAAACAATTTTAATTTATCATCCACCATTACCGTAAGAGGTGCTTTTCCTACAGAAAGTGTCTGCATTATGTCAGCCGCTGGGAAGTATTGGTCATTGCCTTCCTGAGATGCTGTTATAACAACCTCACCTGCGCTTAAAATGGTTACAGTGGCTCCATCAATTGTTACAACATCAGTATTTGCGCTAGTAAATGTTATTGGATTACCAGAGTCGCCACCAAGAGCAACCAACTCGAAATTAGCATCACCATAAACTTTGGTTTCGATCGATTCAAAAGTAATAACTTGTTCTGCTTTTTCTATTATGAGAGTTTGTGTTACATCTTCAGCTGGGAAATATTGCTCGTTACCTGCCTGTGAAGCTGTAATTACTACCTCACCAACATCAATGATTGTCACAGTAGAACCATCGATTGTAGCAATATTAGTATTTCCACTAGTAAATGTTACTGGGTTACCAGAGTCGCCACCGGTAGCAACCAGTTCGAAGCTGGCATCGCCAAAAACTTTGGTGTCAATAGATTCGAATGTTATTTCTTGAGTCGACTTTGCCAAGACAGTTACGTTAAAATTAGCAAAGGCGCTATTGCCATTGCCATCATCGGCACGAAGAGAAATAGTTGATGAACCAATAGCTACTTCATTTATTGTAAGCGTACTCCCGGAAACATTTGCCACAACTACTTCTTCATTTGAAGAGGCCGGTACGTAAGTTAAAGCATCACCCTCAGCATCTGTAAATACCGAAGAAACATCTACATCTACTGACCCAAACTCTTCATATACTTCAATATCTGCCAGATCATTTGCAATCGTAATATTTCCTACCTGTATCTCAAACGGTATGATTGTCTCAGTGTTATTAGGATCGTTAGTCGTTATGGTTATCTCAAATGACTCACGACTAGAAGGTACTGATGCCGCCACAATGCTGAAGTCAACTTGCTCTTGAGTACCTGAAGCTACTGTGCCTGAAGTAATCGAGAAGTTAACATATGCTGGTACATTGCTTATAGACCAATCCAGACTAACACCTTGAGTGTTTTCAATCAGGATTGATTCGTTAGCGGTTTCAGCAGGTAAAAGCGTTAGGTTAAATCCTTCTAAAGGCTGAATACCAGCTGAAGGCGCAATAGCAGCTTCACCATCTACATCTAACGTTACAGTGCTATTGTCAGGATCATTGGTAGAGAATGTAATTACTCCAACATCTGTACCTTCAGTAGTTGGGGTATATATAATTTCTATTATCTGAGATTCGCCCGGTTCTAACGTCATGCTAGTTTGAGAGCTAGCAAAAACAGCATTATCAGAAGATATGTCATCAATCACCAATTGTTCTGATCCAATATTCTCAACCTCTATTTCAAGTGTCTGACCAAAATCAATAAAAGTCTGACCAAAAGATAAAGTCGTAGTTGACAAGCTTACTCTCGGAACTGTATTATTTGTAAATGTGATTGGTATTGTAATTGTCGACTCATCTGGATCATTGCTAGCTACATATAAATTAGTCGAAGTCAGACCTTCCGGTACATCTACTGAATTTATTGAAATAGTAATATCATCAGTTGTAGCTGCAGCCGTAATACCACTTTCTGCAGAAAGTGTTATAAAGTTTGGAACACCCAAAATAGCATCTAAAAAGGCATCCATAATGACCGATGTTTGTGAGTCATTGATGTAGCCTCCTGAACCGCTGGCATATAATAAGTAGTATAACATGCTTGATTCTGATAGTCCACTTAATTGATGAAAGTCATTGTTAGTATCTGTAGAGGTTTCTTGTGAAGCACTTTCATTTTTTTCAACAATTATTAAATGATTCACTGATGGGTCACTTGTTCCATACACTCGCTTAATAAACCCTTGATAAATTCTACCTCCTTTGCTGATTTCAATTATAGCATTATCTGTACTTCCGCCACCATCAGCTCCCAGGTTACCATTTATTTCAAAAGTTGAGACATCATTCATATCAGCACCTAGTACAAATAAACCCGGTAGGTGTCTTGTGAAATAACTTGTGCCAGCACCAAATATCGTTGAACCATCTGCAATTATGTCGTCAGAATAATCAATGGGTCCACCTGACAAATTGGTGCTCAATTCGTTACCACCATCATACATATCGTTGCCACCATCGTTGATATCATTTGTTCCACCATCATAACTAAATGTGTACAAGTTTGGAATCAGGCTTGTTACGTTAGTATAGTTTGCATTTATCTTTGAAAGAGACTCAGTTAAGTCACCTATAAGTTCACCGGAAATTTCCCATTCGAGATTTTCACCTTGTGTATTTTCAATCGAAATGGTTTCGTTCAAAGAGCCCCCGCCAGATATATCTAGCTCCAGTGTATTGTGACTTACATTAATATCAGGGGCTGTCAAAGCGTTGGCAGTGAGAGCAATAGTCACCGGATTGTTAGAGGCATCACTTGTTATAGTTAGGTTGCCACTTATTGCTCCTGTGGTGGATGCAGTAACTGAAACACTAATTGTATTACTTTCATTAGGTAAAATTGAAAGTACTGTTTGGCTAACTGTAAAATCAGCGTTATCAGATGTTATATCGCTAATATTTAAGGCGTCAGAACCCACATTAGTGATTGTAATTTCCTGATTATTTGTAAACCCTACAAAAACATCATTGAAATCTAAAGATGTTACAGTAGATATTTCTGGTATGCCTTCAATGGTTAATGTTAGTGGAATTACCACCTCTGGCTGAGAGGGGTCATTTGTCGAAAGCACAAGTTGAGCTTCATATGTTCCTTCAATAAGGTTGGCGTCAAAGTTTAAATCAATATCCTGGGAGCCAGAGGCTGCCACAGTACCCGAGGTCATGGGAAGAGTAACCCAGCCCGGAACCTCACGTCTTTCATAAGAAAATCCTCCGCCATTGGCATTGGCAGTCCAGTGAGAAAATTCTAATTCAAAGTATCTGTTAGCTGTAATCGCGTGCATCGCTATTTTCTGTCCCACCTGACCTGGAGGGTTTCCCCCTACAGCACTATTCCAATTGTCATAATCTAAAGGAGTAGCATCAACTACTCTACCATAAGTCCATTCTGTACCTTCAGGAGAGGAGCCACCACTATAACTACTTTCAGAAAATGCATTGAAAATTCCCCTTCTGTCACCTCGAGTAATCCAAACCTGAGGTGTGATTCGGTCCTGATTTTCTTCTAGAGTAATATCTGCAAAGTCCTCTTTAGTAAAACTCACTTCGGTATCGGGTATATATAAGTCTGCTGACCATTCCAAATCTCCCGCTCCGGTATTATTTATTGTAAGGACTTGGGTTGATGTGTTGCCAAAATCTAATGCTTCGGCAAATGATCCTGTAGTTACATCCACTGCCGGTGTAGCTAATCCATTTCCTGTTAATGTGATAACTGTAGGGCTTGTAGCATCATTGCTAGTTAAAGTCATTGTATTGTTATATGCCTGAACCATGTCTGGTGCAAATGTTACTTCTAAAGCTTCTACTTGATAACCTTGAACAGTTAAAGTAGATGTCGCCACAGAGAATGAAGGGTTATCAAATGTTATATCGCTTATTTCTAAAATCCCTAAATCAGTATTTTCGATTACAATACTTTCTGTTTTGCTTGCTCCATTTATAACATCTCCAAAATCTAGTGTTGTAACTGTTGAAATGGCAGGGTCAGCACCTGAAACGGTGAACTCTATTGGTATTTCGAGTTCAGGAGCATTTCCTGCGTTGCTGGTAATAACCATCGTGGCAATGTATGTGCCATCAGGCAAATTATTAGATGCGTCAAATGTCAATTCGATATCTTGAGAGGTTTTACCCTCAACACTTCCTGAGAGCATAGGTGCTGAAATATAGTGTGGTATTTCTGTTCTTGTATAAGCAAAGCCACCACCTGCACCACCAGATGTCCAGCTTTCCCAGAAAACATCATAGTAGCGATCATCAGTAATTGTATGCATTGACATCGTTTGACCAACCATACCTGGCGGATTAAAATCTACTGCACTTCTCCAGTTTTCGTATGTGTGGTCTGCAGAGTCTTTTGAAAAGCCAAAAGACCATTCTGTATCTGCCGGAGAAGTACCTCCATTAAATGATAACTCCTGGGCAATATTAAATATACCCTGATCATCGCCCCTTGTGATAATAACATTTGAAGAAATGCGATCCTGATTTAAAGGTTGTGTAAAGTCCGCATTATTTGCTTTCTCAAATGAGACAGATTCACCATAAAACTCAAGGGAGTAATTTAATGGTGCATTACCAGTGTTCGAAATAGTGAATGTTTCGCTCACTGTATTTCCATTTGTTGTTGAAGTTACAATGGTTGAAGGTGAAACTCCAATATTTACGACCTGACCAAAGCTTAAATTGGTTACAGTCATAAATAAAATCACAGGAATCACTTTTTTCAACCATTTGAGGTAGAAAATCCTCTTTAATGATTTTTTAATAGTAAACGTTCTGATCATAATAGTAGAATATGTTTTTTGTAAAAAGCCTACAATATATATGTATTTATTGATAAACCAATGCAGCTAACTTATCTGAATAAAAAAAATTATTTTGACGGTAAATGTCGAATTTTTACTTTGATATAATTGAAGCGAATAAATGCTTGCTTTATTAATTATTACGAAAAGAAATGAGCTGAAATTTTAATGAATTTTACAATACCTAATTTTAGGTAATTGTTTAAACGGTAATTACAGTAAGCCCATTCTTTGTACTTTAGAATAACTTCCTTAAGACTCAGACGTTTATTACCTAAACATGACATTATGATCGATTGGAATAAATCTATAGAACTCGCTAAAAAGGGTAATCATAAACCACCTCGCAGAGTAGAAAAAACTGAAGCGCAATGGAAAGATCAACTATCTCCAGAGGAGTTTAGAGTAACAAGACAACATGGTACGGAACGTGCTTTTAGCTCGGATATGTGCACTGCCTTTGAACCTGGCAAATATGCTTGTTTATGTTGCAACACCTTACTTTTCGACTCAGCTGAGAAGTTTGATAGTGGCACGGGCTGGCCGTCATTCTCGCAGCCGGTTAAGGAAGATGTCATTGCCTACCATGTTGATAATAGCTTTGGTATGCAACGTGTAGAGGTTACATGCAACGTATGCGATGCACATTTAGGTCATGTTTTCCCTGATGGCCCGAAACCGAGTGGACTAAGATATTGTGTGAACGCAGTATCTCTGAAAAAAAGAGAAGAGAAGTGAATTAATGTCATTTCTTGAAGTAAATGACATATCTAAAGAGGTTGGTGACAGTGTTCTTTTGAATGCCACGAATTTCACTCAAAAAAAAGGTGAGAGATTAGGGATAGTAGGCGAGACGGGCTCTGGCAAAACCACGCTATTAAAAACAATTGCCGGCCTCTTACAGTCGACATCTGGAGAAGTGCTTTTTAGAAATGAAAAGGTAGCCGGACCTGAAGATCAATTAGTGCCCGGCCATGATAAAATTGGATACCTCTCACAGCACTTTGAACTACCAAAATTTATCACTGTCGAAGACCACATTTTTGATAGTTACAAGATTTCAGAGAAGGATGTCGATCAATTGTATGCAACATGTGATATAAAACATCTCATTTATAAGGATACTCAACAGCTATCAGGAGGAGAGAGGCAACGAGTAGCATTAGCCAGAATTTTAAGAGACCAACCCGAGTTGTTGTTGCTTGATGAACCGTTTTCAAACCTTGATCTCAATCACCAACGAATAATAAAAGAGGTATTAAGCAGCCTTGAATCGGTATACAAGACAACTTTAATAGTTGTATCACACGACCCACATGATGTACTATCCTGGGCTGATAGGATATTGGTGTTGAAGTCAGGAAAAATCATACAAGAAGGTGGCCCGCAAACACTTTACAACAGTCCATTAAATGAGTATGTGGCAGGACTTTTTGGAGAGTTTAATCTAATCAACCCCAAGTCTATAAATAGTTTAACAGATGATTTTTATAGAATAAACGGACAAATATTCTTACGACCAACTCAAATCAGATTATCAAAAAAAGGCAATGGGTTAAAAGCAAAAATTCATGACATAAAATTTATGGGGAGTTATGATAAGGTGTATTTGAAAATTGCTGATCAAATAGTTTTAGTATTTGATTGCTCCTTTAAATGGCAAGTTGATGAACAAGTGAGAGTAATCTTACGAAATGATAATTAATTTTAATTTGCCATATTAGTACCACTTGTAGACTAGTGTTCTTTAAATGAACCCCAAGACAAAAAGAAATTTCCAACGAATCCTTCCATTTGGAATCATCTGGTTAATATTTGGCCTGGCTTTTCTATACTCAGAATATGCCGCTACTGATAAGTTTACATACAAACCTGAGGGAGCCATAAGTCCTACATGGGAGATTTTCTTAGTTGCAATGCCTGCAGTATTCTCTGTGGGAATGATTATAGGCAGTTTGGAAGTATTTGTTATGAATAAACTTTTGAGTCGAAAGAGTTTTACAGGCAAGCTACTTTCTAAGCTTTTAATATATGGCTTATTGATGTTCCTTATTATTTCATTCACATACCCGATCGTGGCAAGCATGGAGCTTAACACAAGTATTTCTGATCCCGATGTTTGGGACAAATATCTGAGCTTTCTCAATAGCACAACAAGTAGAAGTACGGCACTACAAATGGCCATCTCACTATTCACATCTCTTTTCTATTTTGAGATAAGTGAAAATATTGGGTCAAATATTATGTTTAATTTCTTTACTGGTAAGTATCATAGACCAACTCAGGAGCAACGTATTTTTATGTTTTTAGATATGAAATCGTCTACGCCAATTGCAGAAAAACTGGGACATGTAAAGTACTTTGAACTTTTAAGAGATTATTATAATAACTTGTCTGATGCCATAATTAAAAATTATGGTGAAATCTATCAATACATCGGTGATGAGGTAGTGATATCATGGAAAGTAAATGGTCCAGAGACGAATACAAATTGTGTGAAATGCTTTTTTGATATGAAACGGGCACTTGAGAAGAAATCTCGATTTTTTAAAGGTCGATATGATACCTTACCAGATTTTAAAGCCGGTATTCATATTGGCGATGTCACTGTGGGCGAAGTCGGTGCCCTTAAAAAAGAGATTAGCTTTTCTGGCGATGTCCTCAATACAACTTCTAGAATACAGGGTTTGTGCAAAACTCTTCAATATGACCTGCTGGTATCAGAGGATTTATTAAACAATGTTCAACTTACCGAAGGTATGAAGGTAGAAGATGTAGGAGCTCACTCTTTGAGAGGCAAAGAACATAAGGTGAAGTTGTTTAGTATTAATAAGACTTAGAAAACTTACGTACCGCCAGCAATAGGCAGCCGCCAGTAATATAAAAAATGGTTAAAATAAGTGGTTTGATTTCTAAATGATTGGAGTTGGGTATTATATTCGTCATTATCAGAACCAACTCCTAATCCTTATGAAATATAGCATAGTAGCACTTATTTTTATGGTCACTTGCTTTCAAAGTGCCATAGCGCAAGAAGGCTTCACCACCGAAACGGCTCAAAACCAGCAAAAATTAGAAGCTGATTTTAAAGAGGCTGTGGATACAGAAGCCTTCAAAAAGCACCTTAAGGCACTTACAGCAAAACCACATGTTGCTGGTAACAAAGCCAATGAAGATGTAAGAGATTATATGGCCAAAGTAATGAGAGAAGCTGGCCTGGAGGTACAACTTTATCCGTATGATATATATATGTCAAAAGAGCCGGGAGAGTCAATTGTTGAACTCGTAACACCTGTTCGGCTTCCTCTCAATCAGCAAGAAAATATTATAGCTGAAGATCCGTTTACAGCTGACCCCAACTTATGGAAGGGCTGGAATGCCTACTCAGGAAGTGGAGACATGACAGCCAATGTGGTTTATGCAAACTATGGGAGAAAAGAAGATTTTGAGCAACTCAAGGAGCTTGGTGTAGAAACACAGGGAAAAATTATTATTGCTCGCTACGGAGGTAATTTTAGAGGTTTTAAAGCAAAGTTTGCTGAAGCTAGTGGTGCCGCAGGACTGATTATATATACTGATCCAAAAGATGCTGGTTTCACTCGTGGGCTTACTTTTCCGGAAGGGCCTTTTTACAATGAGAGCACGATTCAAAGGGGCTCTGTGCTAACAACAGATTTTACCGGAGATCCTTTAACACCTTTTGAGCCGGCTTTATCTCGAGATGGAAAAACTAAAGTAGATCGATTAGATCCGGCAAAAGCACAATTACATACCATACCGGTTACACCAATTTCATATGGCTCTGCGCAAAAGATTTTAGAGAAAATGAAAGGTGAGCCTGTGCCAAATGGCTGGCAGGGAGGCTTACCTTTTACTTATAGAGTAACGGGTGGTGACGATCTCAAAGTAAGACTTAAGGTTGATCAGGAACGTGCCTTCGAGCGTGTGTATAATGTTGTCGGCACTTTAAAAGGCAGTGAGTATCCAGATGAATGGATCATATTGGGTTGTCATTACGATGCTTGGGGGCATGGCGCTACTGATCCAAACAGTGGAACGTCTATGCTGCTTAGTTTAAGTGAGACATTGGGTAAATTAGCCAAAGATGGTAAGCGACCTAAAAGATCTATACTCATCGGTCACTGGGATGCCGAGGAGCATGGAGTCATTGGCTCTTCAGAGTGGGTTGAGCAAATGCGTGAGCAATTGGAAGCCAAAGCTGTAGCTTATCTCAATTTTGATGGGGGTGTTTCGGGTCAGCGATTTGGGGCTGCTTCTGCACCTACTTTAAAGCGCCTGATAATGGAGTCAGCAAAAACAGTTGATTATCCTTACTCTGATAAAACTATCTATGAAGAATGGGCTGGCGAAAAAGAAGAACCTGGCATAGGTAATCTCGGTGGTGGATCTGATCATATCGCTTTTTACATGCATGCAGGTGTACCCTCCATGAGTGGTGGAGCTGGCGGTACTACTGTATATCACTCTAACTATGATGATTTTTACTACTATTCTAAGTTTGTTGATCCGGAATTTAAGATGGGGCCGACCATCGAAAAACTGGTTGGTGTAATGAGCCTTAGATTAGCTAATGCTGATATCATCCCATATGACGTAAATCGTTATGCGCAGGACCTAAAGTTACATTTCGAAAATGCTGAAGAGAAAGTTAAATCATTCGAAGAGAACTTTACAGGTTTTGACAAGGCAAAAGCAGCAATTAATACATTGGAAACAAAGTCTCGTGAATGGTCGGAGCAACTAGATGCGGCACTAAGCGAAGGTTCACTTTCCAGGAAACAGATAAAGGTTATTAATCAGCAACTTATTGGCCTTGAGAAAAGCTTTTTGGAAGAAAAGGGCATGTATTTCGGTTCATGGTATAGATCATTGTATTCGGCTTCTGATCCGTTCAGTGGCTACGCCTCATGGATTTTACCCGGACTTGAATATGAGATCGCACTTAAATCTTCTGATCGTTTAAAAGAATGGGATCAGCGCTATAGTGCTGCTATCGAAAGGTTAAATACAAAGCTTGATGACTTAATGACAGTCCTTTAAATAAATAAGGTATTGCAGTAGTTCTCCTGCAATCCCTTATTTTTGAAAACTATTTCAACTTGTTCCTATTTCAAAGCTTTTGCTTCTTCTGAAAGCAATTCATTACGATCTTCAATACCTGCTTTAATAAATGCCTCAATATTTTCATTCCTTTCTAATCCTTTCTTAAGCATTACTCCCAGCACCAGGGTTACACCAATACGCGTACCTACCTTTTTTGCTGCTGTGTTAAATAGAGGTTCTAACTCTTCGTAATCTACTTTTTCTGCAAGCTTGATGATATTTGCTCTTGCATTAGCCAGTTTATCGCCCGAAAGGTTAGCATATTTCTTACTGATCTTCTGTATTTCACCTAAAGGACTTCGACCCGACTGTTGCTGACCCTGATTTTGGTTGTTTTGCTGTTTTGGCTGATTATCTTTCGGTTTTTGCTTGGCCCATGAGTCTCTAAGTCCAACAGTTTTGTTAAAGACAAGCTTATCCTCACTTGAGTCTTTATCCAATGTGAAATAACCAACTCGCTGGAATTGAAATTTATCATCCATGTTGGCTTCTTTCAAATAGGGCTCGACATATGCTTCTTTTATGATATTCAGCGAGTTAGGATTAATAAATTCCATGAAATCTTTACCTGGATGGCTATCTGGTGCTTCATCCAAAAACAGCCTGTCATATTCACGCACTTCGGCTTTCACAGCATGTTCGATAGATACCCAATGTAATGTGCCTTTCACTTTACGCTTGCTAGCTTCGGTTCCACTTCCTGATTTTGATGCTAAATCACAAGTGCAATGTATTTCTGTTATTTGTCCATCATCGTCTTTTACAACTGAATCACCCTTTATAATATAGGCATTCTTTAAACGTACTTCTTTGCCTAAAGAAAGTCTGAAAAATTTATTACTGGCCTCTTCTTTAAAGTCTTCACGTTCGATATACAGTTCTTTTGAGAATGGAACCTCATGAGACCCTGAGTTAGGATCTTCAGGGTTATTTTCTGCTTCAAGCATTTCCACTTTACCATCAGGGTAGTTTGTAATTACCAATTTTACGGGATCTAAGACACCCATAACTCGCGTTGCTGTATTATTAAGATCCTCACGGATGCAATACTCCAGAAGTGATACATCAGTGACACCATCTCTTTTGGTAATACCTGACACTTCACTAAACTTTCTGATTGATGTTGGCGTGTAGCCTCTTCTTCTTAACCCAGAAATTGTAGGCATTCGCGGATCGTCCCATCCTGCAACTGTATTGGATTGTACTAACTGCAATAGCTTACGCTTACTCATTACAGTATAGCTTAGGTTGCGTCTGGCAAACTCACGCTGCTTAGGCCGTTGCTTATTTTCATCATAAATTTGATCTATCAACCAGTCGTACAACTCACGATGAGATTTGAACTCTAGCGTACAGATAGAATGGGAGACTTGCTCAATGTAGTCTGATTGCCCGTGTGCCCAATCGTACATTGGGTATATACACCACTCAGTACCTGTACGATGGTGTGCTTTATTTACAATTCTATAGAGAAGTGGATCGCGCATGAGCATGTTAGGTGAACTCATGTCAATCTTTGCTCTTAAAACATATGTGCCAGCTTCAAATTCACCATTTTTCATTTTTTCAAATATCTCCAGGTTCTCTTCTACACTGAGATCGCGGTAAGGGCTGTTTGTCCCTGCCTGAGTCGGAGTTCCTTTCTGCTCGGCCATTGTTTCTGCAGACTGTGGGTCTACATAAGCTTTACCTTTCTTGATGAGTATAATTGCCCAATCGTAGAGCTGCTGAAAGTAGTCAGAAGTATAGCATTCTTCGGCCCATTGAAAGCCTAACCACGCAATATCATTCTTAATGGCATCAACAAATTCTTGCTCTTCCTTTGTAGGGTTGGTATCGTCAAACCTAAGGTTTACCGGTGCGTTGAAGCTTTTACCCAAACCGAAGTTAAGGCAAATGGAGGCTGCATGACCTATGTGTAAATATCCGTTGGGTTCTGGAGGAAAACGAAAGCGCAATTTATCTGAGGTTATCGTTCCTTTTTCTAAGTCTTCCGCAACAATTTGTTCTATAAAATTGAGTGATTTTGTAGCTTCTGTCATGGTAAAAAAATTGAAAAACAAAATTAGCGCATTGATAAACAATTACAACCACGATCTTCAGAATTACAGAATATTTCTAAGCCTTTTGCTCACAACCTAAGCTATTGAGCCAATGAAAAACCCCAACATAAACATATGCCTAAGTTGGGGTTGAATACATTACAACTGATGATTTATCATGTCATAACTGCATCGAATCTTCTGTAAATCCATTGTTAAACTTCACGTTTTCAGATACCTCAACAAGGTTTGGTTCTTCTGAGTACCCATTTTCACCAGGCATATAGATATTTCGGGTTGTGGGTATTTGAAGTCCATCTATTTCGGAATATTCCAGTGTCATCAAAATCACAGGCTCGTTTACACCAAAGGCAGGTAAGGAGAAATAGAATTGGTCAACCATTTTAGTTTCGGGGTTTACATATAATATGTAAGTATCATTTTGCTCTTTACCGGTTACCTTCGGTTCATAAGTGACTTTTACTTTATCATAATTCATTCCTTTTACACTTTCCTGGCCCATGTAGTCATAATTGGCACCTGGATTATCAAGTTTATACATCATTACAAACCAAAAGTAATTGGCCTTTCTTAAGAATTTAGCCACTCCAATGGCTTCAGGGTTTTCAATGGCTTCTCCATCAAGTGATACAAATGCAGAATCACCATCGTAATATTGAATCGCTATACCCTCAGTTTCAGGTAACACATTGATTTCGTGTTTTGTGTATTTGGCCCAGGATTCCTCAGTATCGAATACATAGCGCTCCACAGATTCATCTATTTTACCGTCAGCTTGTTTGTAGTAATAGTCAAACTGCACGTCTTTTTGTTCCCAAAGCTTATCCCAGGTTCCATTGGCCATTTCTACAGCTTTTATTATTGATTTAGGATCATCGGTAGAGTAAGAAAGCTGTTCTTCTGGGCTTTCGTTCATCATTTCTTCCGCTTCTGCAGAAGTATCATCCTTAGGAGGGTTGGTACAGGATACACATAAAATGGTTCCAGCAAACAGTACGTTTAAAATAGTAGTCGATTTCATAAATTTTATTTGTTGGTTCGAAATCAAAGGTAAGCTAGGGGTTTCCATTTAATTGTCGCCCGTATGTCGAAGTACCTCATTAACTCAATGTATGTAGGCTGCTATTAAAAGAAAAATGAATAAAAGTTAAATTTCGAGGCTCTGCTCTAACCTAAACCTGTCTCCCGAAATTTGTAAATCAACACCCCATTTTTGTAGTAGAGGTTGTTCCAATTCCATTTGTCGGTATTCATCAGGCGTCATAATTGGTATTCCATAGACAATCGGATAATAACGATTACAGGTAGGGCAGGAGAGTAAACCTTCATGTATTTCGCCCTCTTCAAGTTCATTAAAAACTTTAATGTGCAATTCACCTTTATCAAATGGGCAGCATAGTTTATCGAGTAGTTTGCGTTGCATGTTTAGCTATTAAGTTGGTGTTTTCTAATTTCTTTAAGTTTAACAATGTATTCGTTTACGGCTACCTTTGGATTTTCAGCATTCAATATTCCAGAGATTACTGCTATGCCATCAAAAGGCAATTCTTTAAGTTTATAGAGGTTATTAATCGTAAGACCTCCTGAAAGGAATATAGGACAGTCGATTATTTCCCGTGCTTGTTTAATTTTATCCAAATCTACAAGGTCGCAGCTATCAACCGATGATGAAGGAAAAATCGCACAAAAACTGATGTAGGATACGTTATTGCTCGCAGCCCATCGTATCAAATCAAAGTCATTTCCGACAGTTATACCAATGAATTTCAGTCCACCAATTTGTGTTAAATCGTTAGGAGGTTTGTCAAAATGCACTCCGTCCATGTTAGCTTGTTGTGCCAGCTGCCAGTCATCATGCATCAGCAAGGGAACATCAAACGAATCTGTCAGCTCTTTAGTTTTAGCAATAAATTGAAGTTTGTGTACCTCATCGATTGAGGCTCCCCAATGGTTCCAAACTTGTACAATGTTTACTCCTCCTTCAAGTGCGGCTTTTAATTTTAAAAGCAAATCGTTCCACTCATGGGTTGGGTCGATCACCAAATATACTCCTCTTAGGTTTTTCATTGGTGTCCGGAATTTATGGCATTAAAAAATGCACCCCAGTAAGGGTCTATTCCGTCATAAATGAAGTCTTTGGCTTTGCCATTGGCATCTATAATGGTCTTCTGTTCTCCTGTAGTAAAAGAGCCTATTTGAGTTGCAGGTATATTAGCTGCTTTCATAGCTTCCAGTAATATGCTTTCTGTTCCAGGCTTTACAGCCATGATCATAGAGCCAGCTCCAATAGTGAGCAAAGGATCGATTTGAAATAGGTCAGACACTTGTTGCACCTCAGCACTTACAGGTATTTTATTGATTTGTACTTCAAAACCACAATTTGCGGCAGTTGCGACCTCATAGATTCCACCTAAAATTCCTCCTTCGGTCACATCATGCATGGCATGAAGCTCATGTTGAGGTTGCAATACCTTAGTGGCTAATAGCGCCTCTGACATTACTGAGAGCTGCCAAAAATTACTCGCTACTTGCTCTTGAGTTGCTTTGCCACAATTATTGGAAATATATTTAGGAAAAGCTCTGGCAAGCAAAGCAGTTGAAGAGATGGCCGCTTGTTTAGTTATAATAATACTATCACCAGGCTGAGTACCATTGCTTGTAATGACTTTGCTTTTAGGCCCCTGCAAAAACATAGTGCCACCACCGGCTATCGTGGAATCCTGTCCGGGGATTTGACCCGTATGCCCACCAGTAATAGCAACGTTGGCCTTTTTACAAATTTGATGTATGTATTCCCAATATTCTTCAAAATGCTCGCGAGGTAAATTGGTAGGGAGATTGAGCACAAATTGAGCAAACTGCGGGGCGAGTCCCGTGGTACACATGTCATTCATCAAAAGATGGACTGAAAGCCAAGCCGAAACTTCCATCCCCAGGGATGGAATTAATGATAAAGGGTCACTTGAGACGGCCAGCACTCTATTATTGCCAAGATCGATCAAAGCAGTGTCTACACCAAACATAGGTCCACATAATACCTCCTCGCGTGATGCACCACACTTGCCAAAGATATTTTCTTTGAAAACAGTAGCACTTATTTTACCAAATTGGTTCTCAAAAGCTCCCATTACACATCGTTGAGTTGAAGGTGTAAACCGAAGAAGTCGCCATAGGGTACGTGCCATTGCTTTTTAGGAAACCAGTCCGGCAATCCGGTGGCATTCCACCGAATGGTATAATCACGATTTGGGAGTGCCTCTGCAATCAATGCTTTTAGAGTTTTAGGCGTATAGAAATTGGCCGTCACATAGTAATTATTTTTACCAAATGCCTGCTGTACCCTTCTTCGGATTAGCTTGGGTGTGTTCCTGTTCATCATACCGAAGATAATACCATATTTACCAACCCGTACTGCCTCTCTGATCACTTGAGTAGGGTTTTTATAATACTCAAAGGTGGTTATGAAGGCTAGAGCGTCAAACGAATTATCCTTAAAAGGCATGTGGTGAGAGTCAGCTAATACAAGATCACCATCAAAGCGCTGTACACCCTGAGCTAGCATAAACGGGGAGATATCGCCTCCAGTGGCTTCTATTCCTATCTCGTGCCACCAGCGTGTGAAGCGTGTTGTGCCACATCCAAATTCGAGTAAGTTTTTTACACGTGTATCTTTTTTAATTAGACCCTCCAATGTTTTCTTTTGCCAAACCTCTTGTTTTTTGTAAGGGCCTTCGTAATAATCTTCATAATGGTCAGTATCATCGCGGTTGAAAAACCACTCTTTTCTACCTTGCCAATTGCGCAATTCACCCGTGGCTACATCAAACTTTTCTTTTTTAATCAAGTCACTCATATGCTGTCGGTTGTATCTGGTACTCAGCTATGAATGGCGGGCCAATTTGAAAGAAGGTACGCACAATTCCTACGCTGGCATTATCCAGATCAGGTTTTCGGGTATTTTCTCAGTCTCAGTTAAGAGACACCCCGTTGTGTTTTGAATGCTCGAAATTAACGAGAAAAGGGTAGGTGTCAAAGAGGTAAAAGAGAATATGATTAATTCAGCTTCTATTTACGCACATCAATAGCATTTTTGCATATTGCTTCCCCTAGTAATACTTTGTAATTTATAGATATCAATTGTTAAAGAATAGTTAAACATAACTGGTTGCATACGAATTTTAGTCACTCATTCCCATCTTCAGGTTATAACTAACCAAAATTCACAATGAAGAAATTATTATTCCTATTGAGCCTATCTATATCTACGAACGCATTTTCACAAGCTACTTTTATCGATAAGGAGGATAAAACACATTTAGTAGGGCCTTTTGAGCTTGGTGTACTTGAAACTGATACTAACTACAATGGGTGGTATATAGAAAATTACAAAGACTATAACCCAGGTCTTAAGTATGCTAAATGGATTAAACTCTTGAATGATGTAGAAGTTAATATTTATATGGGTACATGGTGTGGAGATACCCAATATTGGCTTCCTAGATTTGTTAAGTTATGGGATCATTTAGGCCTTAGTCGAAAACAAATAAAATTTACCGCATTGTACAACTCGAGTATAGACGGTAAATACAAACAGGGTCTAAATGGCGAGGAAAAAGGATTAAAGATTCATCGTGTACCAGTATTCATTTTTAAAAGGGACGACAAGGAAATAGGACGCATTGTAGAGTACCCAGTAACCGATTTAGAAACTGATATTGCTCAGATAGCTTTGGGTATTCCCTCTGCACCTAGCTATAAGGCAGCTAATTATATCATGAATCTTCTGTCTGAGTATTCATTAGATACAATAAAAACAAATATTAATAAACACTATCATGAGATATATGAGCGAGTTGGGAAAGTGTATGAGTTAAATACTTTAGGGTATGTCTATAAGGCGGCTGGAGAATTAGAAAAGGCGGAGCTTGTATTCTTTCTTAATACATATTTATACAAATACAATCCACTAGTTTATAATAGTTACGCAGACATTTTAGCAAATCAAGGCAGAAATGAAGAGGCTATTGGAAATTACAAGAAGGTGTTGTCAATAAATGCTGAGGACGAACATGCCATAACTGAGATTAGGCGGCTAGAAAAAATGTAAAATCAAGAATACTTAGAATAAATTCAGATACTTTTAATTACCTCCTTATATAACTCATAACTCTCTCGGGTTAAATATTTAACACCTATTTTTGCTCAAAACTTATTTAAGAATGTACGACAATGCAGCGTTTCCCGCTCCGCTGGATGAAGAAATATTTCACAATTGGTTGGAAAAGGGAAGGAGAGACAATATTGGTTACCGGTTTATGGTAGTGGTCTGGGACACCTATGATTTAACTTATAAACCAGTCTTTGTTGAAGATTTTGATGCAATGGATGAGTACGGGCGCTATGGAGATACGCCTGATCGCGAAGCAATGGTAGCAGCTTATGACATCTACTCTGAAAGTAAAGTAGCATAGTAGGTTTCAATCATAATGTTAAAAGTTGACGATATTGTACTCAGAATTACAGGGGCTTCAGATATACCAGAAGTTACATCTGTGCAAACACTGTGGAGTGGCTATGGGGAGCTCAAACGCTATCACCTGGATGGGGGAAATTACTCGAGTGTAATCGTCAAACATATACAACTTCCCAAAGACAATAAGCATCCTCGTGGATGGAACACCAACTTATCTCACCAGCGTAAACTCAAATCATACCAGGTGGAACGGACATGGTATCAGCAGTATGCCGAAAAGACTAATAATCATTGCCGCGTGCCAAAAAGTTATCATGCGGTAGAGGTGGGATCCGAGCTCTTGCTCATCATGGAGGATTTAGACACTAGTGGATACCCAAATCGCTCAAACCCTGATATTGTCACACTGAATGATGCCAAAAACTGCCTTTCCTGGCTCGCCAGTTTTCATGCTCAATTTATGAATACAAAACCTAACGGACTTTGGCCTATCGGTACCTATTGGCATCTCGACACCAGACCTGATGAATGGGAGAAAATGCAAAATCTACCACTTAAAAAGGCGGCTAAAGCGATTGACAAACAGCTAAACAATGCCAGGTACCAAACATTAGTACATGGCGATGCCAAGCTGGCTAACTTCTGTTTTGGAAAAAAAGATAAAGTGGCAGCTGTAGATTTTCAATATGTTGGAGGGGGTTGTGGTATGAAAGATGTTGCCTATTTTATTAGTAGCTGTTTCGATGAAGAGACATGTGAAAAGTACGAAAAAGAACTACTTGGTCATTACTTCAATCAACTTGAATTAGCGATGGATAATAGTATTGATATTCAATTAGTTAAGAATGAATGGTTGACTTTATATCCTTACGCATGGGCCGACTTTTACCGGTTCTTAGATGGCTGGAGCCCCGGCCATTGGAAGATGCATGAATATAGTAAGAACCTAACCCATGAAGTAATTGAAGAATTGAAGCCATAATTCCGATTTTCCATTAATTTACCGTTATTCAATTTTCTAACTTTAAACACCTATGTCACATGGAAGGCCAGGCGATCACCCAATTACCGATATTCTATTTCATAATGCCACTTATTACACCCCGGAAATTAGGACGTTATTCAAAGAAGTTTATGAGTTGTCACATAAACACTTTAAAGTCTTCAATGATATTAACATTGATACTGATTCAAACGACATCATTCATCAAAAGCTTTTGGCTCTCAAAAAGAAGTTTGAAAGCGGGGATGGATGGTAAAGCCAATTCAGTTTGGCTTTAAATACTTTATCAATCTATTTCAAATTAATGTAAGACCACAAATCTTTTAGTGAAAACCTTTCCTCCCGAGTAAATATTCATTACGTAAAGTCCATTGTTCAGCTGGCTCACGTTTAATTCTTGCTTAATGTTTCCCCCTTTTATTACCACTCCCTGTGTGTTTAATATCTCATATATTCCATGAATAGAATCTGATTCAATACGAAGCACAGAAGCCACTGGGTTAGGGGATAAATTTAGATTTTCTAATTCTATACTCTCCAGATCGGTGATTACAAAACCGACTTCATTTGAAAATTCAGATGATTCAAAAGCATTATAAGCTTTGATTTTATAATGGTATTCGATACCTGGCTGAGTATCTAAAGTGTAATAAATATTGTCATCGACCTTAGTGATCAATTCAAACTCCGATAGATTTCCTTTAGATCTATATATTTCAAATCCTAAAATTTGACTTATTCCATACTCCCAATCTAAAATATAGTCTGTTCCAGTTTGGGTGAACTGTAATTCAGGAGTAGGCAGCATTGCACTCCCAGGGGTTGTATAACTTAATACATCTGATTTTTTTTCAAAAATACCAGCTACAACTTTCAGAAAATATAAATAATCCGTACTCAAGCTAACTAAAGAATCCTCATAAGTGTTTTGATTTGCGTCCAATTCCAAGACCAGATCAAATTCACTACCGGGCTCCGATTTATACAACTCAATAATTGATTCATCAGGAACAGAATTATTCACCCAAGATAGTGAGAGGCCTTTTGAATAGTCGAAATCGAATGTGAACTCCTTGGGAATCGATAAATCTTCAATTGAAATTTCAAGTTCTTCGGAATAACTTGAGCTTAAATCTCCGTTAACTGCCCTGACCCTATAGCCATAATTACTTGCCAAAGAAACATTTGGATCAACATATGAGGTTTCATTAACACCTAGCATCGCTAATAATTCAAAAGGCCCATTATCAGAACTCTTTTTGTACAGTTCGTAACCAGACTCAAGGCTGGTATTGTCATTCCAGTTTATTGTAATACCATTGGCATAGGAAAAGTTTCCTTGAATCTCGTCAGGAGATATGGGAAATTTTGTATCAATAATTGCTATACTCGTTACATCAACGCCATCGACTTTGGAGAAATTGCCTGAAATCAAATATGTAGAGTCACCAAGGTCAATAATATTGCTTACTGATGGTCCTGAGAAATTCCCGATTTCAACTAAGCCAAAATTAAAGTTAGAATCGACTCCACCACTCAAGTTAATCTTTGCCAACCCTGGAGAGGATACACTGTTAATACTACTAAACTGTCCTCCAACGATAATGTTTTCCGAGTCGAGTGGGAGAATCTCAGAAATTCCTGACGATCCTGTGGTACCTATAGAAACATCATCTTTCAGTGTACCATTAGATTCAAATTGTATTAATTGATAATTGTTTGGTTCTGTAGTAGAAACAAGAATTTCACCTGTTTCAGTTATGACTGCTGCACACAACAATCTCAAGCCAGAGAAGTCATAATCTACATTAAAGCTTGGATCACTATTACCAGATTGATCAGTTTTGCCTAGTATAATGTCATTTTCAAATCCAATATTACCAGCATAGATTAATGAACCATCAGGTCGTAATTCAATATTTTTAATGTCAGCTTCACTCGGAAGACCTAGGTCAAAGGAATCATCTAGGGTTCCATCATTATTTATTTTTGCAAAGCCATTTATAGGTATTCCGCTCACAGAAGTAATAAGGCCTCCAACAAATATATGGTTGGAGTCTGTAACCAAAATCTCATTTACACCCGGACCAATAAAAGGAGAATATACATTTGGTGTAAAAGTTTCGTCAAGAGTTCCATCATTTAACAATCTAACTAAGGAGCCCGTATACTCATTGTTAAAATATCGAAAACCACCACCCAGAATAATATTGTTGCTATTGTCTACCTCAATGCTATAAACCGTTAGGTCTGGACCATCACCCAAGTTCTCCATGAATTCCAAATCAACAGAACCATCTGAAAATAGTTTGGCAAATGAATTCATGGGTTGATTATTAATTGCGGTAAATTTCCCCCCAACTAATACACTGCCATCACTCATGAATTTAGTTGCTCTTAATGAAGCCTTACCTGCTATATCTGCATCGAATTCAATTATTAGTTCTCCGTCATTATTAAGTTTTACAAGCCCTTGTCTGAAATTATTGTCGTATTCAGTGAAAAATGCAGAAAAATAAATTTCGCCTGTTGTACTTACGGATATCAATGGTTCTACTAAATACCCTGTAAAATTGACATATTCGGCATTACCCGTCTTAAAACTGGTATCTACGGCACCGTTCTGATCTAATCTAAGCAAAGTATAACCATCCACATCAGAGTTAATACCTGTAACAAGAATGTTATTCTTATGATCAAAAGCGGCTCTGACAGATCTTTGAAATGTATTACCACTTGCCCCTGGAAGAATGAAAGAAGGATCTAGTGTTCCATTTGCTTTAATTTTTGCAATACCCTTAGCTGGGTTTCCATAAATACTATTAAAATTTCCTGCTATTATTATGTCTCCATTTTCCAATGGTAACACCGAATTAATGTAAGTGAAAAAACTTGACGAAGTCAATGCATTTGAAAAACTAAAGCTATCATCAATAAGACCATCGGCATTGAATTTTAATAAATATGATAGTGAATCATTGTTAAATGTTTCAAAATACCCTCCATACAATATTTTGTCGTCTTCAAGAATTTTAAGATCACCATAATTAGATGAAACTGAGTTAAATCCAATGCTATTATTAAAAGTAGAGTCAATGCTTCCATCAGGGGTCAAGCGTATCATTCCCATGCCAGAGGTTCTGGAAATAGCGATAATTTTGTCATTACTTTGTAGACCTATCTGACTAACTCTTGAAAGATCAACCTCAACATTAAATGAATCGTCTAAAGTGCCATCATGATTGAGACGAATTAAATCATTGAAATCATCGAAAGCTCCTGCCACGTAGTATTTGTCGATGTTTGAGTCATAAATAACGTCAAACACAGAACCGGATGAAATTATTTCTAGTGAAAAACTATCATCAATGGTGCCATCAGAATTCAGTAAGGCTACACCATTGTTTTTTTTATCTTGAATAGACGTAATTTCTCCCGATAAGATCAATTTTTCATTAGATAAAGGTTTGATGAGTCTAATTTCTGGCAGACCCTCAATGTTTGGTGTGAAAGTACTGTCAACAATTTGCGAAACCCCAGTGGTAAAACACAGAATAACATGGAGTAAAAGGAAATACTTTTTCATAAATAATGATAAAGTGAAAAAACTAGGCGCGAAAATACTAATAAAATAACAACTTACTTCAATAAAACAGGATTCAATTTAGAAAGGTGTGATTATCGGAATTTATCATTCACCACTCCTGTAAATTCAGCTTATTTTCTTGAATAGTTGCACAAACCTTTAATCTTTGCACTCGTTAGCGTTATTGTTTAACTACGTGAAAGCACTATGAAGAAGATATACAGCATTCTATTCAGTTTGTTCGTTGTTTCAACACCCCTTTTTGCCCAGCAACCCAACCAACCCGATGCAGCTGACATTTTATTAAAGCTCAAAAAACTTAACTTTTTAGGTACAGTACTTTATGTGGCGGCACATCCGGATGATGAAAATACCCGTCTCATTGCCTATATGGCTAATGAAAGGTTAGCTAATACGGCATACTTATCCATGACAAGAGGTGATGGAGGGCAAAACCTTATTGGACCTGAGATAAGAGAGGCTTTAGGGGTTATTCGTACGCAAGAACTCTTGGCTGCAAGAAGTATAGATGGAGGCAAGCAATTTTTTACAAGGGCGAATGATTTTGGTTACTCTAAATCGCCTGAAGAAACGCAGGAAATTTGGGACCGAGAAAAAGCACTTTCAGATGTAGTTTGGACATTTAGAAAATTTAGACCCGATGTAATTATCACAAGATTTCCTACTAATGGAGGTGGGGGGCACGGGCATCATACCACTTCTGCCATATTTGCACATGAGGCCTTCGAGTTAGCTGCAGATAAATCAAAATACTCAGATCAGTTAAAATATGTAGAACCATGGCAGCCAAAAAGGCTGTACCTCAATACAGGAAGGTGGTGGAACCCAAACATTAGTGCCGATGATAAAGGCGTAATCACCGTTGATATTGGCGCTTATAACAAGCTATTAGGTGAGTCATATACAGAAATGGCTGCAAGGAGCAGAAGTCAGCACAAAAGCCAGGGTTTTGGTGCTACCGGCAGCAGAGGGGAACAACTGGAGTACTTAGAATATCGCAAGGGAGACCAAGCTCAACATGATATTTTTGAAGGAATTGAAACATCATGGAGTAGGGTTGAAGGAGGGGAAATGATAGGAAGAATGATTGATAAAATAATACAAGGGTATAATCCTCAAAACCCAGTGGCCATTGTAAAGCCTCTTTTAACAGTCAGAGAATCTGTAAGTCAATTAAAAGATCAGCACTGGAAGGCCATTAAACTGAATGAAATAGATGAATTGATTCAAGCAGCACTAGGTTTATATATTGAAACCAGCGCCAGTGATTATTCAAGTGCACCTGGTGATGAAATAGGTTTTAATGTTGAGGTTATTAACAGATCCAGTGCGACTATAAACCTTATGAGTGTAAGCTATGGTGTCATCAAAGACACTACCATTAATGCACAACTCTTGCCTAACAAGGAATTAGGCTGGGAAAGCCAGTTGACCATTCCACGAGATGCTGAATACAGTCAGCCATACTGGTTAAAAGAAGAAGGCTCTTTGGGTATGTATCATGTCAGTGATCAGCAACTAATTGGTACACCAGAAAACAAACCAGCCATAGTAGTTAATTACGTTATAGATGTCTTTGGAACACCCATCAAGTACAGTAGCCCTGTTGTATATAAATGGAATGACCCGGTAAAAGGAGAACAGTACAGACCGTTTGTGATTACACCGCCTGTCTTTGTTAATATACCGGAGTCGGTATATATATTTTCCAATGAGTCAGAAAGAAATATCGATGTAACCGTAAAGGCAGGTATAGCAAACGCCAGCGGAAAAGTAATGCTGCAACTGCCAGATGCTTGGAATACTGAACCTGCATATTATGAGTATACCCTTGATAGTAAGGGTGAGGAAGCTATATTCTCTTTTGAAGTAAAACCACCTCAAAATCAAAGTGAAGGTCATTTAAATGCTGTTGCAGAACAAAATGGTAAGACGTATAACAAGAGTATGGTTACCCTCGATTATGACCATATAAAGACACAAGTTATTATGCCAAATGCATCGGCAAAGGTTGTAAAGTTGGATATCCAAAAGTTTGGTAAGACAATTGGTTATATCGCAGGAGCTGGGGATGTGATTCCTTCAGCGTTACGTGAAATCGGGTATGAAGTATGGGAAATGAATGATGATGATGTCACACCTGAAAATCTGGCTTCATTAGATGCTGTGGTGCTGGGTATAAGAGCATTGAATACAAATGAACGACTCCCATTTTTTATGGATGACCTACTGAAGTATGTCTACGATGGTGGCACTATGGTAATACAATACAATACCAGTCATCGTTTGAAAACATCGGAGTTTGCACCATTTCCATTAGAACTTTCCAGGGATCGTGTGACTGATGAATTCGCTGAGGTGAAAATATTAGAACCTGAACACCCTGTAATGAATGAGCCAAATAAAATCACCCAAAAAGATTTTACAGGCTGGGTGCAAGAGCGGGGACTTTATTTTCCTGACACATGGGATAAACAATACAAAGCGATCCTGTCAAGTAATGATAAAGGTGAAAATGCCAAAAAGGGTGGGTTGCTGGTTGCAAACTATGGTAAAGGTCACTATGTCTATACGGGATATTCATGGTTTAGAGAATTGCCGGCAGGTGTCCCTGGTGCTTTTAGAATATTTGTAAACCTTGTGTCTTTAGGAAATAAGCCAGACAATACTAATAACTAACTTATGAGTGAAGTAAAAAAAGAGAAAGAAATACCTGTCGATCCACCTCCGTTTTTAGGTAGTTGGAAAAACATTTACTGGTTGCTTATGGGCAACCTTGTTGTGTTAATCTTATTGTTCTATCTCTTTACCAGACATTTTTCATGAGTAGTATAGATTGGATTGTACTTTTTGGTACACTTATTTTTATCGTAGCTTATGGCGTTTGGAAAACGCGAGGCACCAATAGCATGGATAGCTACCTCCGCGGTGACACTTCCAAATGGTGGACAATCGGTCTTTCAATTATGGCAACACAGGCCAGTGCAATAACCTTTCTCTCAACACCTGGCCAGGCATATACTGATGGTATGCGCTTTATCCAATTTTATTTTGGATTGCCACTTGCTATGATTCTTATTTCGGTCTTTTTTCTCCCGATCTATTACAAGCTTAAAGTATACACCGCATATGAATATTTAGAGAGCCGTTTTGATGTAAAAACCAGAATGTTGGCTGCCTTGATATTTCTCATACAAAGAGGGTTAGCTGCTGGGATTACAATTTATGCTCCCGCTATAATTCTTTCATCACTTCTCGATTGGAGGCTCGGCTACACTACTCTGATTATTGGAGTTTTAGTAATCATTTACACCGTATCAGGTGGTACTAAAGCGGTTACACAAACACAGAAACAACAAATGGCTGTGATGATGGGAGGGATGATCGCAGCGGGTGTTTTAGTCATAGTATCATTACCAGACAACGTTGGCTTCGTAGATGCCATGCATGTGGCAGGAAAGATGGGTAAGCTCAATGTGGTCAACTTTGAGTTTGATTTAAGTGATCGCTATAATTTTTGGTCAGGTATGACAGGGGCAGTGTTTCTTTTTATGTCCTATTTCGGTACCGATCAATCACAAGTTCAGCGCTACTTATCAGGCAGATCGCTTTCCGAGAGCCGCTTGGGTCTAATGATGAATGGCCTACTAAAAGTGCCTATGCAGTTCATCATTCTTTTTATAGGTGCTATGGTTTTTGTGTTTTATCAATTCAATGCACCTCCGGTATTTTTTAATGACACTGTAGCGCAGCAAGTCCGTGTTTCTGAGCAAGGAGACGCATTTACTTCATTAGAAGAGGAATACAAAACTATATTTGAAGAGAAAAGAAAGGCAGTAGATAATCTTGTAGCTACCGTAGAAACTGGAGATCAGGAATCAATCGATGTGGCAGCTACTACACTTAACTCACTACAAGAATCTTCAGAAAAAGTAAGGACTGAGGCTAAAGCAGTAATCCAACAAGCGCTGCCCGATGCAGAAACTAATGACAAGGATTATATATTTATGAATTTTGTCATGAATAATCTTCCAATAGGAATCGTTGGGCTACTATTTGCTGTTATTTTTTCAGCCGCCATGTCGTCTACCTCATCTGAACTGAACGCACTGGGTTCTACATCTGTGATAGATTTTTACAAGCGCAAGATCAAACAAAAGGCTTCGGATAAGCATTACCTGCAGTCATCTAAATTGTTTACACTTGCCTGGGGTATTTTGGCAATAATATTCGCTTCTTATTTATCACTTTTTGAGAACCTCATTCAGGCAGTAAACCTAATCGGTTCGCTATTTTACCCGATTGTGCTGGGTATTTTTGTAGTAGCCTTTTTCTTTAAATACATTAAGGCTAATGCTGTATTTATGGCCGCGATTATAAGTCAGGCCGTTATCATTTTACTTCACTATTTAAATGTAAATGGAGACGCTGGTTTTCTCACAATGGGCTTTTTATGGTACAATGCTTTTGGGTGTGTATTGGTTGTTGTGATTGGCTTTATCATACAGGCCGGCATAAACCAGAACAAAGCATAAAAAAACGGCTGACTACTCAGTAGTCAGCCGTTTTTTATTTTAAATTAAAGACTCTTTTACTTCAGAGAAGCAATTAGGTCTTCATTTCTTTTTACGTAACCAAAATCTCCTCCTTCATTGGCTTTCGCAATCTCGATAGATTTTTTAGCAGTTTCAATAGCTTCTTTGTTCTTACCAAGCTTGGCTAAGATCTGTGCTTTTAAGTGAATATTCCAGAACTGACCCTTTGTATTGTCATTGGCCAGGTACATGTTCATCCACTCTAAGGCTTTGTTAAGATCTTTGCCTGTAGCGTAATAATAATTAGCCGCTTGTACGTAATTAGTTGGGTTCACTTTTGTTTTCGCAGCAATCTCACTCATTACTTGCTCATCAAAGTTTACCGTCATAGGTACTTTTACAGATACATCTGACCACATCATTTCAATATTAGCTGAGGTATTGTCCTCACTAATGTCAGAGATCATGAAAGTAAGTGTTTCAATCTTTCTTCCAAGTTTAGTAGGCTTTACTGTGGCTCTTAATACCTCTTTTTCAGTGTCATACGCGCTTACATTGCCACCAATACTAGGGTCTGAGTAAAGCATAAATGACCACTCGTTTTCACCAGGTATAGTGAAAATAAGGTATTCACCAGCCTTCACGTTTGTACCTGCTATTGTAGCATCTGTACTCAATGTTAGTTTAGAACCGGAGTTAGCTCCCGTTCTCCAGATTGAGCCATATTGCTCAAGGTATTGCTCACCACTACCAAATATCTGACGGCCCTTCATTTTAGGGCGGTAGTAGTCTATTGTTACATCAGTAAGACCTACAGTCGAGCTTACCGATCCTTCCGGACTAGGTATTGGGGTTGAAATTTGGGCTTCTACACCAAAGAATATAAATGCTGATGCAATTGCCGTAAGTAATGTTTTTTTCATGTTAATAATAGTTTTAGGTTTAATCATGGATTCATAACGAAATTTAACAATTTTAGTTGGGAACAACATGTACAAACATGAAACTATCTGAATCATTTTATCTAAATGAGAATGTTGTAGAGGTGGCTAAGCAGCTGCTTGGTAAAGTATTATGCACCAATATAAATGGGTCGATTGTCTCAGGAAAAATTGTAGAAACTGAGGCGTATTCCTATAAAGAAAGAGCCTGCCACGCATATAACTCGCGCAATACGAAACGCACGCAGGTTCTTTTTATGAAAGGTGGTACTGCTTACGTTTATTTATGTTATGGTATTCATAAATTATTCAATGTAGTCACCAATAAAGAAGGAGTAGCTGAGGCTGTGCTCATTAGAGCTGTAGAGCCAATAGAAAACATCAGCATAATGCAAAAGAATAGAAACTTGACAAAAAATACATCGCTCACTTCCGGACCAGGTAAATTATCACAGGCTCTTAACATTAATTTAAATCATAACAGACAATCGTTATTGAATAGTGATTTATGGATTGAAGACAGAGACTTAGAAATTGGTAAAGTTGAACCTACGCCAAGAATTGGAGTAGCATATGCAAAAGAAGATGCGCTATTGCCATGGAGGTTTTTAGAAAAGGGAAACCCATATGTAAGTAAAGGCAATAACACTTATCACTTATAACACATCGTACATATTATTGTATATTTGTTAAACGTTTAGATAGGTAATAATATGAATAAAATCATTTGTCCGGTAGATTTTTCAACTCCATCGCTCAATGCCATTGAGTTTGCGGTAGAAATTGGTAAAAAATTTCATTCGCACATTACCTTATTCCATGTTTTTACCGAACGTGATTTCAATAAAATTGTAGGCAAAGAAACAGTAGGAAAGTCATTTAAAGAGCTAATGGCCATGGCCAACAACAGGCTTAAAAGACTGGCTGAAAACATAAATCAAGAATGTGAGGGTCAGCTCACTTGTCAGACTCAATTGGAGCTAGGTGAACTAAATGATAAGCTAGTAGAAACGATTGAGAAAGAAGGACATGACATTTTAGTAATGGGTACAACCGGTGTCAGTAAAACGGATGGCGTCTTTTTTGGAAGTAATACAGAAGAAGTAATTAGCGAGGTTAAAATTCCAACACTTTGTATACCTCAGGAAGCTTCTTTCGAAGGGTTTAGGAAAATTGTTTATGCTTCTGATTTTATGAAAGAAGACAAGCAGGCAATACAGGAAGTTATATCATTTGCGACAGTTTTTAATGCCCGCATCAGTGTTTTGCATATCAACCTTGGAGATAACGACAAAGAGTACAATGCATTTGTAAATGATCTGAAAAGCTTTATACAATACAATAAAATTAGCTTCGTTAACAAAAAGTTTAAAGACAATATTGGTATGGGTATTGAAGAGTACATGCACGAAGAGAATAGTGATCTACTGGTTGTGTTCAGAAAACAGCGAAACTTTGTTGAAAGCATTTTTCACAAAAGTTTGACTAAAATATTGTCATACTCTACTGATAAGCCGTTATTTGTGCTCAAACTGGAAGCCCATTAACAAAACATCATTTATGCTCCTAAAATATTTGCTGAGTGTCTTATTGTTGGTTGCAAATATTATCTCATTAGCTCAATCCAATCCGTTTGGCAAGATCAATTCGGAATATGATGAGCAAAATCCCGTGCTAGATTCCGACAATCAGGTAATCTATTTCACAAGAAGCAATCACCCCAAAAACACAGGCGGTGAAAATGATCCTGGTGATATCTGGTATAGCGTTCTAGGGCCACAGGGTTGGTCAGTGCCCGTTAGAGCAAGTGGCGTTAACAGCTATGATTACAATGGTATAATTGACATTAATAATGATCAACTTATTCTACATAATCATTATGCAACGGGTAGTTTTTTAAAAACACAGGGTATCTCAAGGGCGAGCAAAACCTCCAAAGGGTGGAGTGAGCCTCAGAATATACGCATTCCGTATTTTAAAAATTTGGCTAAATACTTTGGTGGAAGCCTGAGTCAAAACGGTGACGTTCTTATTCTCTCAATAGAAAGTTATGGAACTTTTGGTGCAGAAGATATTTATGTATGCTTTAAAAATGGTGAAAAGTGGAGTGAACCTAAAAATATTGGTTCATTGATCAATACGCCTTTTCAGGAGTTTACACCGCACATATATAAAGACAGTCTTTTGTATTTTTCCAGCAATGGGCACGGTGGCAAAGGAAGTGCAGATGTTTTTGTTTCCAAGCGTCTTGATGATACCTGGCTCAATTGGTCAGCCCCAGAAAATGTTGAGCATATCAATACTGAAGGTAGAGAGTTAGGCTACAGACAATATGAAGGGTTTGCTATTTATACATCTACTGTTAATAGTGATGGCTACGGAGATATAAAATTTTACTCACCTACCAGTAGTCAGGATACATTATTTAAACAACAAGAAGACACGGTAGCAGTAGCAAATATTAATGAAGTTGAAATCTCAGAGTTGGCAGACAATGAAATCGTATTGTATGGTCAAATCTCTTCTTCAAATGAAAATGTTGCATTTAAGCCTGTAGTAAATATTAAAACGCAGGAGGGCAAAAAGTTAAAGTCCAAATTAGATGCTGAAATGTACTTGGCCAACCTGAGGTCACCTGAAAACTATGTAATTACTGTGAGCGCACCTGGATATATCACGCAACAAGAAACAGTTGATTTGCAAAGTGCCACAGCTAAAAAGTTACAGATTGATTTTAACTTACAACCAATTGCTTTAGGCACCAGAGTTAACCTCAAAAATGTACTTTTTAAGCAGTCTAAAGCTGAAATTTTATCCTCTTCCTATTCTGAGCTTAACCTGGTAGTAGATATGATGCAACAAAACCCTTCCATGAAAATTAAGCTTGAGGGGCATACGGATAACAGGGGAGTGGCAAAGCATAATTTAAGGCTTTCTAAACACCGTGTTGAGGCTGTTGAGGATTATCTTGTGTCAAAAGGTATTTCTTCTAATAGGATCAAAGGTAAAGGCTATGGAGGCGCTAAACCAATTGCCGATAATGATGATCCTGAAAAACGTAAACTCAACAGAAGAGTGGAGTTTACGATTATAAAGGAGTAGTCATTAGAAGCCCATGGCTGTGTCATCCCCACGGGGATCAGCACCACCTTCTAGTTGACCGTTGTCTAGCACAAGTATGGCATCGACTCTGCCCATTTGACCTCTTTCTTTCACAATATGTCCCATTTTCGTAAGTGTTTCAATCGTAAGACTATCTAAGGCATCGTCTTCTGTAAAGATTACTTCAGGTCTCCATTGATGATGCACTCGTGGAGAGCTGACAGATTCTTGCATGCCCATCCCATGATCAATTACATTTAAAATATTTTGAAATACAGAAGTAATAATGGTTGAGCCACCAGGGGTTCCTACAACCATAAACAATTTGCCATCTTTTTCTACGATAGTAGGCGTCATAGAACTCAACATTCGTTTGCCAGGTTCTATTGCGTTGGCTTCCCCACCAATCAAGCCATACATATTGGGTACGCCTGGCTTAATACTAAAATCATCCATTTCATTATTTAAAAAGAAACCAGCACTATCAACCACAACATGTGCTCCATAGCCTCCATTAAGCGTTGTAGTTACTGCTACAGCATTTCCCATTGGGTCAACAATGGAGTAATGGGTAGTTTGTTCGCTCTCCTTAATATTAAATTGGCCAGCTTTTATCTCATCGCTTAATGTGGCCTTGTCTTCATCAAAAGAACTCATGCGCCTCTCAGCATATGATTTCTCAATCAGTTTATTAACAGGCACTTCATAGTAGTCAGGGTCACCGAGATGTGTAGCTCTGTCTGCATATACGCGCCTTTCTGCTTCAGTCATCAGGTGAATTGACTGAGCCGTATTATGACCATATGTATTTAGTGGATAGCTTTCAACCTGATTAAGCAATTGTATGAGTGCGACTCCACCACTCGAAGGAGGTGGCATTGAAATTATTTTGTGATTTCTATATGTGCCTACAATTGGCTCTCGCCAAACAGACTGATAATTCTCAAGGTCTTGTAAAGTCATTATTCCACCACCTCGTTCCATCTCAGCTATTATATAATTGGCGGTTTTTCCCTCATAAAAACCTGTTTTTTTCTCATCTCTAATTCTAATCAATGTTTCACCGAGTGCTTTCCAGTAAATGGTGTCGCCTGCCTGCCACTCATGCATCAAAAATTCAGGGGTAACAGTATTATAATTTTCAAACTCTGTTAAATTATTGCGCAAAGCTGCTGCCTCTTTTTCGGTGAGAACAAAGCCCTCTAATGCCAGATCAATAGAGGGCTGAACTAAATCACTCCAAGGCAAAGACCCAAATTTATTATGAGCCTCTACCATACCATTAACACTGCCTGGTACTCCTGCAGCAAGGTGTCCGTATCGACTTAATTTTTCGATTACCTGAAGACTATCATCGAGATACATATTTCGACCTGCGGCTGCAGGAGCTTTTTCTCTAAAATCAAGTGTTGAAATTTCACCATCAACTTCTCTTAAAACCATGAAACCACCACCGCCTATATTGCCTGCCCAAGGTAAAGTCACTGCCAACGCAAAGTGTGTGGCTACCATTGCATCAACCGCATTACCTCCATTTTTAAGTACTTCAAGCCCAATTTCTGTAGCTAGTGGATGTGCCGAAACTACCATTGCACTATCGGCTACAACGCCAACTACTGGTTGTTCAGAAGGTTTGCAAGAAATAACAAAACATAGCAGTAATAATGCTGTCGAGGTGTACAATTGTTTCATAACAAATAGGTTAAATCGTAATGTATACTTTTTCTTGTAAGATTTAAAGTAAAGTGTTTAGGATATTCAACGGAAATCTATATATATTATATAGAAATGATAGTAACTATGGATTCTGGGGTTAGGGCAAGAAAGTCGGCAAAAATTAAACTAGATATATTAATTGCATCTACCCAACTCCTTGGCAAAAAGCCATTTAGAGATCTATATGTAGATGATATATGTGAAAAAGCGGGTGTATCAAAAGTTACCTTTTTCAAGTATTTTCCTCAAAAAGATGATGTTTTACTCTTTTACTTACGCATTTGGTGTCTCGATAGAGCTATAGAGTTTTATCATAACCCTAAGGAAGGTATGCAGGGGATCTTTCACCTTGTAGAAAAATTATCTGATAGCTATGACAAAAGCCCTGGCCTCATATTGAGTCTAATTAGTTATCTAACCAGTCTTCAGAGACCCCCTTCACCATTTCCGCTAAAGAGTATTGAGAGAGAAATGCTTTATCCAAATGATGAGGCAGTAAAGAAAGTTGAGTTAATGTCAATCGATCAGTTTATTGAAAAATTTTTATTGGAAGCCATTTTTCAAAAGCAAATTATTGGGGTAAGTGACACGAAGGACGTTTCAGGGCTATTCTTATCGGTAATATACGGCACGATTATCACGGCCCATTTAAGACAGATTAAACCGATTAAAGTTTTTTTTAAAAGAAATTTAGAAAGTTTACTTAAAAAATTGGGATCACAACAATACTAACACATGAAGAAGAAAGATTTTCCCAGTGTGTAGTTAAGCTCTTCAAGATACCTTCTGATCCTTACTTTGCCGGCCCTGTCACCTACATAAGACAGCACATATTCTTGCCCAGAGTATTGAGGTAACTCTGTATAGTGCACGATATTATTTGAAGTATAGGGCCCGTCCTTCACTTCTAAAAATTTATTGACAACAATGCCATGTGAGATGAGAGACTTTATTTTCTTATTTACTGTTTTACCCGTGCCAAAAATAAAAATGTGTTTAAAGCTATCAAACTTCAATTGTTTAAGGAGGTAATGGGTTTTAACTTTTTGAAAAGCATTACTGCTGTAGTGCTCAGACGTTCGTGTTATTCTTTTGTCAAGATCATACCATTTTAAAACCGGGTAGGGTACTTTGTGAAATTTAATATTATGATGGAATAACCTCATCCAGAATTCATAATCTTCAGGGATGGCATCTTCTGAATATGCTCCATAAACATCGACAAGACTTTTTCTAAACATACTTGAAGGATTTACAATGGGCGAGTCTTCAAAACGATTTAAATACATTTCCGCATGACTTTGAAGACTATTTACCCAATCAACATGCAGCGCATATCCCTTATTTTTATCTCGGTCGCCAGCATATTCTACAAGACCACTTACAACTCCGATTGTCGAGTCAGTATCTAGTATTTTTACCTGCCGAGCCAGCCGCTCGGGATAGCTCCAATCGTCAGCATCCATACGTGCTATATACATACCAGTACAATATGTCAATCCTGTGTTTAATGCTTTTTGAAGACCCATATGGGGCAAGTCAACAACTTGCAGTCTTTCATCTTCAAAAGTTGTTATTATTGAAAGCGTATTATCTGATGAACCATCATTAACTAATATAATTTCAAAATCGTGGTAGGTTTGAGCTATTATACTATCAAGACACCTGCCTATTGTTTCTTCTGCATTATAAGCACTTATCAGAACCGAAACCTTAGGCTGTTTCAACGTTTAGAGAGTAATGAGCTAATAAATGATTTGAATTCTTTGCGCTCTTTCTTAGAGGTAAGAAGGTTGGCTACAAGCTGTAAATATCCTTTTATAGTTACTTTTCTATCTCTCATTTCCTCTGCGCTTACTACAGAGGTTTGCTTTGGTATTTTTTTGATCGTTGTGCTTTGAGATACTGATTGATTTTTTTTTGGATCCAAAGCATCAGCGTGTTTAAAACTTTCTTTTGATTTTTCTGCATAACCTAACTTTTCTTCAAGCAGCCCTTTATTGTTGAAGGCAATGGCATCTTCAGGATCCAAGGCTATAGTTTTTTCATAATCTAAAATAGCACCTTCTAAGTCTCCCATGCGATCTTTAATAAAGGCTCTACTACTGTATCTAAATGGCTTATTCGGCTCCAGTTCAACAGCATGGTCTAGGTCTTTGAGGGCAGACTGATCGTCTCCTAATAAATGAAAAGCTACACCACGTTCGCTTAAGATAAAAGCATTGCCTGGTTGCAACTTTACGAGTATACCGAAGTCTGCAATAGCATTTTTGAAATTGTTTAATTTAAAATAAGCCTTGGCACGGTTATAAATGGCTTCGAAATGATGTGGTTGTATGGTAGTGGCCTTATCAAAATATTCAATTGCCTCAGCGAATTGGCTTTCTTTACATAATGCTAGGCCTTTGTTAAAATGATCCTGTGCTGTCTGGCTCATTTGTTGGTGGTTTTATTTCATCAATAGATAAAGTATCCTGTGCTACCTCTTTCTTTTTGGCAGTCTTTTGTCTGGGTACTTTAACTGCTTTTGACCGTTTCAGAATTTTCTTCTTAACGTACTTTACCCGTTTTTTTCGTTTGTCTTTTGCAGGATTATAAGCACGGTTATAGTTGTTTGGTTTTACATGCCTTACGGTAGTATAATTTGCACTGTTACATGCATATAAACCAATAATAAATAGAAAGAGTATGATGTAAATATTTCTTCTCACGATTACAAAACTAAGATTTTTTAAGGTATATAAATAAATATTAATTTATTGTTGTTTTATATGATCCATACAATTTTATTTGCATCTTATTATATTTTAAATTTTTAATATTTTATCTAATGAAAAGAATTTTACTATTCATTTTGGTAGCGGCTGTTGGATTAACTACTGCTTGTAAAGATGAAGACCTTACGGTCACTTTAATTGAAAATGGAAATTTGCAATTAACACTTGTTGACAACAATGCAAATTTAATTGCAGATGCTGAAGTAACCCTTTACCAGGGGTCATTTGAGTTAGACGAATTAACTACTACAGAAAATGGTTTAGCAGACTTTGGCAAGCTAAATGTAGGATCTTACATCGCTGTTGTTGAAGCAACTGTAAATGGTAAAGAGTACACCTTTAACAAAGGAATGCAGGTAGTGGCTGGAGCTACAAAACAATATGAAGCTAATGTTGAAAGCTATGTAGGGGACATTAGCCTACAGTTTAGAAATAGTAGTGATGATACTTTTGCTGAAGTTGAAGGACTTGAAACTGTACTCGTAAGAAAAAATGATGCTTATTTTGCAGCAAACTCACTAAGTGAGTATTTATCACTAGCAATTGCCACAGTTAATTCTGATGCTCAGGGAAAGGTAATTTATGAAAATGTACCTGTAGGTTCTTATGTATTAATATATCATGATGGTGTTGACGTTGAAAGCTCAACAACGGTTTATATTAGTAAAGATGAAAATGAATTTATCAGCTTTTATATCAATGTATTAAGAGCAGTAATCGATTTAAAAGCCGACTGGTCAGTTTCTAGTTTAGTGAGAGAGTCAGATGGATCTGCTGTGACCAACGACTATGTTTCAATTATATTTGATGTTGAGAATAGTGATGTAACACTTACAAGATCTGGAGGAGCTTCTGACATATCGGGTTCATACTATGCAGGCTATAGCGGACTCGATTTCTATTGGAATGGAATTTCCTCATGGTATGCTGATGTGGAAACTGTTTCTACGGGACAACTTGTAATTGAATACTACGACTACAATTTAGGTGAGTCTGTAATAATGACTCTAAACTAAGCAATTCAATTAAGTGAAAAGTAAAAAGCCGATTCTCTCGAATCGGCTTTTTTAATTTGATATTTTTAATGAATTAAAAACTTACTGCAGGTGCATTTTCAGCTCCTTGATCGGCTTCAAATAATGGCTTTCTTTCATATCCAAAAGATTTGGCTAATATTACATGCGGTATACTTCTAATAACAGTATTATAATCTTTTACTATAGAGTTATATCTAACTCTTGATACGTTGATACGGTTTTCTGTACCTTCTAATTGAGCTTGTAGTTCAAGGAAATTTTGATTTGATTTCAATTCCGGATACCTCTCTACTGTTACTAATAATCTTGATAGGGCTCCGCTCAACTGTCCCTGGGCTTGCTGAAATTGTTGGATCTGTGACGCATTTAAATTTGCTGGATCAATCTGAATACTGGTAGCTTTGCTTCGTGCTTCTATTACACTTGTTAACACATCTTTTTCCTGAGCAGCAAATCCTTTAACAGTATTTACAAGGTTTGGTATTAGATCTACCCTTCGCTGGTATTGCGCTTCCACATTGGACCAATTTTCAGCTACACTTTCCTCAAGATTTACTAACTTATTATACGACCATATAAACAAAACTATTAAAGAGGCCAATAAGCCAATTTGAATGATTTTTTTCTTTTGCATGAATTTTAAGTTTAACTATTTCAAATTTAAACGATTATATTGCAATATATAAGATAATCACACTATTTACATATAACCGCGTGCGACAAATCAACCTTCTTTTTACGATAATTATTTTCTTTGGTTTCACGAGTTCGATTGCCCAGGAACTGCAGCAAATACCAGAACTCAAGTCACCGGTCACAGATTTGACAAATACATTATCAGCCAATCAGATCAAGAATATTGAATCTGATATTCTTGGTTTTCAAAAAGAAACCGGCAGTCAGGTAGGTGTTTTGATCGTACCAACCACTGAGCCTGAAGCGATAGAGCAATACAGTATTAGAGTTGTGGAAGAATGGAAGTTGGGTCGAGAAGGGATTGATGATGGCGTACTCCTCATTATTGCTAAGAATGATCGGAAAATGCGTATAGAAGTTGGTTTTGGACTTGAAGGTGCAATACCCGATGCTTATGCAAAAAGAGTAATAGAGCAAATAATCAAACCTGAATTCAGGTCGGGAGATTTTTATCATGGAATTGCAAAGGGCGTGGCTGCTTTAGAAGATTTGATAAGAGGAGAGGAGTTACCCGAGCCTACTCATGCTACACAAAGTAGTAAGAAAAATAATGTTGGTAAGTATTTAAATGGCCTGTTCCCAATCTTAATTATTGTTGTTGCCATAGGCAATTTCGGATTAAAAAAAATATTGGGTAAAAAGGTTGGGTCCATTGTTTTTGCGGTGATTATACTCATTGCAGGGTGGTTGTTGTTTAATTTAATTATTGGATTTGTGATGTCAATAATTCTTACTGCCATAATGGGAAGCAGCGGACGCGGTGGCCGAGGTGGCGGAATGTGGTATGGCGGTGGATTTAGTGGTGGTAGCGGCAGTAGTTTTGGGGGAGGATTTAGTGGTGGTGGCGGTAGTTTTGGTGGTGGTGGAGCCTCTGGAGGTTGGTAATAATAGAATAAATTAACTATGAGAAATAGATTTAAATTTTCTGAAGAGCAGAAACAAAATATCAAGGAAGCCATTGCTGATTTAGAAACGCACTCATCAGGTGAAATAGTCCCGTACTTCACTCATCGCAGTGATGAATATTTTGAAGCAAGATGGAAGTGTGCAGTATTGTTAAGTGTATTTGGAGCCTTGCTTTTAGCGATAGCCTCTTATACCTGGATGTTACCTTTTGCGGTAACTCCACTTGAAGATGCTATATACATCGGGATTTTAATGCTTATTGGATTTTTTATTCCAGTAATTTTTCCCTCTACTATACGATTTTTCCTTTCAGAAGACTCGCTACATGCGCGTGTAATGAGTAGGGCAATGTCTGTATTTTTACAGGAAGAAATCTTTAAAACTCGTGATAGAACTGGTGTTTTAATATATGTCAGTGAGTTGGAGCACGAAGTGGTAGTGTTAGCTGATTCTGGTATAAATGCCAAAGTCACCTCAGAAGATTGGCAAAATGTTACCAGTTTAGTTACTGAGGGTATTAAGGAGAAGCAGGTGGACAAAGGTCTGATCAATGCTATTGCTGCTTGTAAAAAACTCCTATTACAAAATGGATTTACGGTACGACCAGATGATACGAATGAGCTCAGCGATGAACTAAGGATAGACTAACATGAGATTACTAGTCATATTAACATTATTAGGGGCTCCAATGACCAGTTTTGCTCAACAGGCCCATGTCTACTATCCCAATGGCGAGTTATATGAAAGTTCGCATCATTTGCTAGAGCAAATCAATAAGGAATTCGATATTCATCAAAGGGTTTATCATTTTACACCTTTTGCAGGTCAAGGTGACGATCTTACTACTGTAGGGTTCTTGTTATTTACAGATTCAGCACTTTGGGTGCAAACTTCACGCAAAACAATCATCGACTCAGCTGTTGCAGCTTTTGACTTAGGTAGATTTTATCAATCGAATGAATTTCGCATAGAGTTAGATGCATTTATTGCAAAAGGAGTCTTAAATGATGTTTTTATAATGAATACAATAGGAGCTCCAGAGAAGAAAAGAACAATTAAAACAAAGGAAGGTGAGTTTGAGAGATGGTACTTCCCACGATTAGGTGTAGATCTTATTTTAGAAGAAAGTATAGTAACACATCATATACCCAGCGAGAAGAAATAGCTTATTCTACCATAGTCAATACCCATGCATCTGGGAATTGAAATTGGTTTAGTTTTCTAAATTCATCTCTTTTCTCCCGTATTTCCAGCAAATTCTCAGAGGCCTTTACGTGAATATAATAAGCATTTCTTTTTGAAATAAAACCAAAATTATTGTCATAACCGGCCTGTTTTAATCTTTCACTGTATGCGCTGGCATTGTCAACTTCTCTAAAAACACCTACAATTACATAATGTCCAGCAGGTAACTCGTTTGGATTAGAGCCACGTTGAATGATTGTTCTTTCATTGATTTCATCATAGACTTCTGTAAGCTCTTCTTCAACTGGTTCTACAATTTCTTCTTCCTTAATTACCGTATCTTGCTCCTCAATTAAAGGTAAGGATGGTTCTGACTGTACAGTATCGACAGGTTGTTCTGGCTCGTCAATAACTGGAGGCGCTGAGTTTAATGTGTCAGTGGCAACCGAATCCTGTTCTTCTATTGCCTCTTCTTCCTCCTCTAAAGAATCTATAAACTCTTCTTCAGTCATTTCTTCTACAGAATCTTCCTCTTCTTCCTCCTCAACAATAGGCTTTTTAACTCTACCAAACACCAAATTTACACCTGTATGTACTTCGGCAATGCTTGCTCTTGATGGGTATATGGCCGACATCACATGATCAGTAG
This sequence comes from Fulvivirga sp., assembly GCA_965227525.1. Classification (GTDB taxonomy): domain Bacteria; phylum Bacteroidota; class Bacteroidia; order Cytophagales; family Cyclobacteriaceae; genus Fulvivirga. Next base: position 2,805,861 of record OZ245762.1, read on the forward strand.
AAGTGTAAACCTGCAATCCGGTTAATTTAAGTGTAAAGCCTGCTCCAAAACCAGTGAATTCTCCATTTACATAAGCCGTGTTTACGACCATATTTAATATACGTCCAAGCTTGAGGTTGTATGACAACGCCACGCTAGGATTAACATGACCTTTAAAAAAGTCAAGATAAACAAGGGCTCCAACATTATGCCTTTTGCCAAGTGAGTAGTTTGCACCAAGATATGTTTTTGGGCGTAGGGTAGATGTGAATGTCACATCGTTCGTTTCATTCAAATTATATAGGTTCTCCACAGAATCTAGCTCTGCTTGAAGAAATTGATCATTCGGGTCTTTATTGACAAGGTCGAGCAGATCAAATCCCCTGTAGGTATATGTTATAGGGTCAAGTTCATAAGACCTTGTAAAATCCGACCAGCTAATAAAGCCCAAATCCTTCACTGAAGCTGAAAGGGTAACTTTATCATTTAAAGCATATGTAGCACCCAAATCAATGGCGGCACCACGATTGCCGTTGTTGGTAAAGTAATCTACATAGTCCGGATCATTTTCATCTTCCAAAGCGATACCTGCAGTATTTACAAGAATATTTCCTGAAGCAACAGTGACAGAGTCAGACCCGACATGGATTAGACCACTTATTTCTTCTGTTTCTACGATACCATGTCCCTGTAAATACTTTAAGCGTGCACCTAAAGTGAGCTTATCATTTAGTTGTCGGCTATACCCAATGCCTATTTCATGGTATGAAGAGCTTTTCAAACCGAAATTTTCTATTTCAAGGTCATTATTTGCCAGTCTCGGATCTGCCGGGCCCAAAATGGCCCACCTAACAAGATCTCCTGAGTAATTGAATCTAAAATCAGTAATCTGGTTTATAGTAAATGTAAAATAGCTTCTTTTACCTCTAAGTCCGAAATAGAAAAGACCCAGCTCTGTGCTAGCCCCAAACCGTTGAATATCTTTTACTTTACCAGGGAGACCCAAAGTATCCAGACGGAGATTATTATTTGCATCGTATGCAAAGTAGTCGTTAAATGAAAGTCCGTCATTATCAACGAATACTTTTGTAGATGAAATGATAGGAAAGCCAATAACTACCTTATGCTCAGGCATAAATGCCGGATTGAGGTTGTTCGATTGTGGTAAGCTTTTATTTAGCTGGTACAATCCAAGGTCGCCTTGAGCATAACCAAAAAATACCAGGCAATGAAGAGAAAAAATTAAAGCAACTACTTTAGCCATGAATTAAAAGTTGATTTCAAGTTCAGATTCAATTCCGATGTTTACCTGTAGATTATTTGAAGGTGATATTTTTATTGGAATGACACCACCATTAGCAGTTTGCAATTGCACTCGTATTACCAATTGAGTGGCTTGGTCAATTCTATCAATTTCATCAGCATCTACAAACACACGGTCGTTGAGCTCGCCTGGAATAGTTGAAAACCCATCAGAATCAATTTCTGCTGCATTCATGAGGCGACCATTATTATCGTCATACAAGGAGTCTATAGGGTTAGATGCGTCATCTAAGAAATAAACCTGCAACCGAGCGTCCAAAGGAAAAGTGTTGATGGTATTTATGATAATGGTAGCTTCGTTGAGTTCGCTAATGCCCTTACCGTCAAAGTCGAAAGTTTTTACAATCTGTAGTGCTGAAATCGTACCGCTCAAAGGTATTTCTATGTTCAAAAAGATATCAATTTCGCTTTCTGCAAGTACAAAGTTATTTACAATGTCATTTGGATCGATCTGGCCAGGAAAACGGTAGAAGAACTCTGAAGGAAAGCTATTAAGAAGTTCATTTAGGTTAGAATTTGAGTTATTGAACGCAATAGAAGAAGTTTTGCTTTCTCCAATTTCATTAAAATTTGGTGCATCCAATAAAAATGGACTTTGAGTGTTAACTAATTCACCAGTCAACGCTATTATAGATCCATCTTGTGCCTCAGCCCGTATTCTATCAATACCAAGTGCTACTGGTAATCCGAAACTGTTGATAAAAGAAAGCTCCAATCTTGGGTCATCTAGCTGAAATGCTCCTTCATTAATATTGTTGAAAATATCAATGTCGACTGATTTACGTGGTGTTGTAATGTTTCTGGTTGATATATCTCCAAATATCCCTGCAAATTCGAGGTTCGAAAGACTAAAGTTAATTCTAACTTCATCTGTGTTTGCAACAGGTGTTCCTTCATTTGTAATGGTAATTGTTGCTTCAAAGCTGATTTCATTAGTAGCGCCCCCTGTGGTTAAAACAATGCTGGCACCAGCAAGATCATCATTTGCGTTTATTGTTTGGCTACTATTAGTTCCGTCAAATGTCCATGTGAGTGTTTGTTGGATAGGTTGTCCAGTTTGTTGAATAGAGCTGAAAGTTATTGTCACATTGCCACTTACGGGAGCTTCAACCTGAACACTTGACATTAAATCACCTGCTGATAACCATATGGAGTCCAGTTGATCACCTCCGGAGTTATTTATATTAAAAGTAGCTGACCGAGTAAAGCTCTGACTGCTATTTGGTGGAATTGCACTCATAGCTGTACCCGAAACTACTAAATCTGGGCTTACCTGATCTTGAATAGCCAATAGAGAATCTGCGCTTTGTGATATTATTGTATCATTATAGGACAATAATATTACCCCATTTTCTTCTGAGATGGCTGCTACTGAGTTACCTTCTCGAAGAAACTCTTCCATAGTAAAATTTGATGAAACTAAGGGTATAGCTACATCAGGATTGAGTGTACCCACTTCAGCTTTGTCAATATCTTCCAACTCTTCAAGGCATGCAGAAAGTAGAAAGGGTATAAGTAGTAAAATGACAACTTGTTTCATAAAAAAGTATTATCTGATGCTGGTGTATACTTTTAAATTGATAAATGTAAGTGGCATATAATATCAATTTATTAAAACTTATGAGATTCTAAAAAGCACTGGTAATAAAAAACCCTGACGGTTAAATCAGGGTTTGAATATAAATTGCTTAGAATCAGTCTAATGGTATTGTTTCTTGTTCAGAAATTTTAATCAACTTCTCATATTCTTCATTATTAAGATCTCTTTGAAAGAAATTGATTGGGTTTACCGGCTTGTAATTAAACAACACTTCGTAATGTAGGTGAGCTGCCTGTGAACGCCCAGTGTTACCTACATAGCCGATAATGTCACCTCTTTTCACAGATTGACCTCTTTTTACAATATACTTATGCATATGAGCATATCGTGTCTGGTAGCCATATCCGTGATTTATAAATACTACGTTTCCATAAGTTGTAGATGGGTAGGCAGTAGTCACAATACCATCACCAGTAGCATAAATAGGAGTGCCAGTGGGAGCTGTAAAGTCTAAACCCTCATGAGGATGCATTCTCTTAAGAATTGGGTGCCATCTTGGGCCAAATGTTGTGTGCAATCTCTTGAGCTCCTTATTATTTATAGGTTGTATTGCAGGTCGAGCTGCCCACATTTTTTCTTTTTCAGTAATTAAATTTGATATTTGATCGTAAGACTTACTCTGTATGTACAGTTTCTTTTTAATGTCATCTATACTCCTGTAAGCATCAATTACAAGTTGGTTTTCTTCAAGCGACATTAAACCTTCGTACTTATCATGACCACCAACACCACCTTCTCTTACTGTTGAAGGTATCGGATCAGTGTCTAAAATTACTCTATAGATTTTATCATCTTTAAATTGTAATTCATTTACACTGGCGTATGCATTTTCGAGATTTTCTTTCAATACATTCCATTCAACTCTTAGATCATGATTCTCTGCCAATAGCTTTGATTCCTTAATAGGGGTAAAGTTTGATCGGTAAACATAAATTAGTCCTAATGCGATAATCAGAGATACAGATAGAAAACCTATGATATTCAGGAACACGGCCTTGCCGGTAGCCTTTATTGGCTCGTACTTGCAGGTCTCCGTGTTATAGTAATATCTTATTTTTGCCATGGGTTTTTCGTAGTTGTTCAGGTTAAAAAATGAAATCAATCTAAGGATTGATTTTCCCTGCTGGCTAATTTCACAAGCTGGTTATACTCGTGATCATTAAGCCTTTGTATTAAAAAATTTATTGGGTCTATTTTCTTTTTGTCTTTAATTACTTCATAATGTACATGAGGAGCAACAGAACCTCCAGAAGTTCCAACATAGCCAATCACCTGACCACGTTTTACCTGATCTCCAACTGATACATTTAATCCATCAAGATGGGCGTATTTTGTAACATAACCAAAGCCATGGTCAATTTCTATGTAGTTGCCATAGCCTGTTTCTAATGTGCTCTTGTCTTTTGTAAAGGTCACCTCGCCATTTCCGGTGGCATATACGGGAGTTCCTCTGGGTGCCGCAAAATCAATTCCTTCATGCTTAACACGACCTTTATGAAAAGGGTTAATTCTCATACCATAACCGGAAGAAAGCCTTGACAACTCCGGGTTAGGTATTGGCTGTATCGCAGGTAAAGAACTAAGAAGCCCTTCTTTTTCTTTTGCCAAAAGCATGATCTCGTCAAACGACTGGTTTTGAATGCTTGCCTTTTTCTTTAGCTTATCGATTTTCTTGTAGGTATTTACAACTAACTTTTTATCAGACAGCCCATTATCCATAATTCGCTTATATAGATCAACGCCACCGCTACCGGCTTGTCTTATCTCATCAGCCAATGGTTCGGCTTCGTAGATCTTTCTGTAAATATTATCATCTCTATCTTCAAGAGCTGCAATAACTTCAGAAACTTCGTCCATTTCAGTTTGCAAAGTATTGTAGTGAGATTTAAGTTCTTTATTTTCTTTTTTTAATTGTGTTTCGGAAGGAGACTCAAAGTAGGTATTGTAAACTAATAAAATAGCCACCGCGAACACCAAGGCGACCGATAAAAATCCCATCAAATTCAGAAATACATCTGATAAAGTGACTTTTGCTCGCTCGTACTGGCAGGTATCTGTATTGTAGTAATATTTTATTCGCGCCATTAAATTACTAAGCTAAAAACTTATATTTTTGTGCTCTTTAAGTTGAAAAAATAAAAATATTGCGAATGCCAACTATTTCAGACAACGCAATATATTAAAATTTCATTAAAAAACACGATAAGCCGCAAATTTACCAAAATTTTTAAGATTAAATGAATTCGAGGTCGATAAGGAAGAAGTTTTTAGAGTTTTTTGAAGACAAGCAACACAAAATAGTACCATCAGCACCACTTGTAAACAAAGATGATCCAACACTTATGTTTACAAATGCTGGTATGAATCAATTTAAAGACTATTTCTTAGGTAATAAAACCATCACTAATACGAGGGTGGCTGACACACAAAAATGCCTAAGAGTATCTGGCAAACATAATGATTTAGAAGAAGTGGGCCTTGATACATACCATCACACATTATTTGAGATGTTGGGTAACTGGTCTTTCGGAGACTATTTCAAGAAAGAAGCAATAACATGGGCCTGGGAGCTGCTGACAGATGTTTATAAATTACCTAAAGATAGATTGTACGTTACTGTCTTTGGTGGCGATAAAGGAGATAAACTAGATGTAGATCAGGAGGCATTTGATTATTGGAAAGAGATCATTGCCGAAGATAGAATCCTTTACGGGTCTAAAAAGGATAATTTCTGGGAAATGGGAGATACAGGCCCTTGTGGCCCATGCTCTGAAATTCATGTTGACTTAAGGCCTGACGAAGATCGTAAAAGAGTAGATGGTAAAACACTGGTAAATGAAGACCACCCACTTGTGGTTGAAGTGTGGAATCTTGTATTTATGGAATACAACAGGCAGGCCAGCGGTGAGCTCAAAAACTTGCCAGCTAAGCATGTAGATACAGGCATGGGCTTCGAACGACTATGTATGGCCATACAGAATAAGCAATCAAACTATGAGACGGATGTCTTTACGCCATTAATAAGTCATATTTCTTCTATATCAGAAAAGAATTATGGCAAAGATGAGCCAACTGATATTGCCATGCGTGTAATCTCTGATCATGTTAGAGCTATTGCTTTTGCCATTACTGATGGTCAGCTACCTTCTAACACCGGAGCTGGTTACGTTATAAGAAGGATTTTAAGAAGAGCCGTGCGTTATGGCTTTACATTTCTGGATCAGAAAGAGCCGTTTATCTACAATATGGTGCCTTTATTGGTTGATCAATTCCATGATGTGTTTCCTGAAATTAAAACTCAGAAAAACTTTATAATGAAAGTGATCGAACAAGAGGAAACGTCATTTTTGAGAACCCTTGAAAATGGTTTAAAGAAATTAGATAAAGTCAACCAAGAATTAAATAGTGCGAATGCTAAAGTTATAGATGGTAAAATAGCTTTTGAGTTGTACGACACATATGGTTTTCCATTTGACCTCACCTCACTTATTGCCCGTGAAAATGGTTTGAGTGTAGATGCTGAAGGCTTTGAAAAACAAATGGCGCAGCAAAAGTCACGCTCTAAGGCGGATGCTCAAAAGGAAACCGGAGATTGGGAATTAGTTAACAAAGGAGAGAATGTTTCTTTTGTAGGGTATGACAATTTAGAAAGTGAAAGTCACATTCTGAGATACAGAAAGCTAAAGCAAAAGGGCAAGGAGATCTTTCAGTTAGTGCTTGATACCACACCGTTTTATGCAGAAAGCGGTGGTCAGGTAGGAGATACAGGTTATTTAGAAAATGGTGATGAGAAAATCTCTGTGTTGGACACAAAAAAGGAGAATGAACTCATTGTTCATTTTGTGAATAAATTACCTACTAATCTTGATGGCACTTTTAAGGCAGTCGTAAATCATAAGAAACGAATGCTAACGATGAATAATCATAGTGCAACCCATTTACTTCATGCTGCATTGAGAGAAGTGTTAGGAACACATGTTGAGCAAAAAGGATCTCTTGTAAATGAAAAACTACTTCGGTTTGACTTTTCTCACTTTCAAGCGATGACAGAAGAGGAAATCAATAAAGTAGAGCAGCTTGTAAATCAAAAAGTAAGAGCAAATATTACCCTCGAAGAAAAGCGTAACATTCCTTTGGCCAAGGCTAAAGAAATGGGTGCAATGGCTCTATTTGGTGAAAAATATGGTGATAGCGTTCGTGTGATCACTTTTGATCCACAGTATTCTGTAGAGCTTTGTGGGGGTACTCACGTAAAAGCAACCGGAAACATCGGCCTGTTCAAAATTACTTCTGAGGGCTCTGTGGCAGCAGGGGTTCGAAGGATAGAAGCCATCACCGCTGATGAAGCAGAAAAACTTGTAAACAATCAGCAAACTTTAATTCAGGAATTGAAAGAGATGCTCAAGGCCCCGAAGGACGTAAAGGGTGCGGTGATAACACTTATTGATCAAAAGTCAGAACTAGAGAAAGAGCTCAATAAAGCCAAAGCAGCTCAGGCCAAGGATATAAAAAGTGATCTTATGCAGTCTGCTGTGGCCAAAAATGGGGTCAATAAAATCATCAGTAAAGTAACCCTACCTGATGCTGATGTGCTGAAGCAATTAGCTTTTGATTTGAGAAAAGAAGTAGACGGGTTATTCATGGTACTTGCTGCTGATATTGCTGGCAAGCCACAGATTGCAGTAGCCATTTCAGACGCCCTTGTAAAAGATAAAAACCTAAATGCTGGTAATATAATCAGAGACCTGGCAAAAAACATCAAAGGTGGTGGCGGTGGACAACCATTTTTCGCCACAGCAGGAGGAAAGGACATATCTGGGTTAGACAAAGTTGTAAGTGATGCTGAAAAACTGATTTAGCAATCTGGTAGTACATTTTTCAGAATGGAAAAGTCGATGGGAGAAAAATATAAAGCGGTAATAGGTCTGGAGGTGCATGCGCAATTACAAACTAAAACTAAAATATATAATTCTGACTCAACTGATTTCGGTGATTTACCAAATACCAATGTTGGTTTTATAACTCTGGGACACCCAGGCACATTGCCTAAGCTGAATAAAAAAGTGATAGAGTATGCCATTAAAATGGGTTTGGCATGTAACTCAGAAATTGCAAAAGAAATGATCTTTGACAGAAAGAATTATTTCTATCCAGACCTTCCCAAAGGTTACCAAATTACCCAAGACAGAACACCAATCTGTGTTGGAGGTCAAGTACTTGTTTCACCTAAAAATGCTCGCGATCGTGAGGTGAGGTTAAACCGTATTCACATAGAAGAGGATGCTGGCAAGTCTATACACTTGACCACTGAAGAAGATACATTAGTCGATTTTAATAGGGCAGGGGTACCACTTATTGAAATCGTTACAGAACCTGATATCCATACCTCAGCAGAAGCTCATGCCTTTCTTACTGAAGTAAGAAGGCTGGTGAGGTATCTTGATATTTGTGATGGTGATATGGAAAAAGGGTCATTGCGTTGTGATGCCAACATATCTGTAATGCTCAAAGATTCAACTACTTTGGGTAAAAAGGTTGAGGTTAAAAACATGAATTCAATGAGAAATGTGCAAAGAGCTATTGATCATGAAATTGAGCGCCAGATCCAACAAATAGAAAGTGGTAGTGGAGTAGTTTCAGAAACAAGAACTTTTGATGCCAATACAGGCTCTACTAGTGGCATGCGTACAAAGGAAGAGTTGAACGACTACAGGTATTTTCCTGATCCGGACCTAAGTCCAGTAATTGTCTCAGAAAAATGGCTTCAAGAAATTGCTTCTACGATGCCAACATTGCCTCGCCAATTATGTGAAAAATTTGTATCCGAATTTAAAATACCCATTTACGATGCAGAAGTCTTAACAGAGTCAAAAGAAATCGCTAAGTATTTTGAAGACATTTGTAACCATACGAAAAATTATAAAGCAGCGTCTAACTGGCTTATGGGCCCGATAAAGTCATATTTAAACGACAATAATATTGAGATTTCACAGTTTCCACTAAGCCCTGAGCATGTTGCAGAACTCATAAGTATGGTAGACAGTAATCAGTTGAGCTTTTCAGTAGCTTCTAACAGAGTCCTCCCGGCTTTAATTAAAACTAATGGTGAGTCTGCTCAATCAGTGGCTACACGTTTAAACCTTCTTCAGGAGAACAATACTACTGCCATTGAAGAAGTCATTGATAAAGTCTTAAATAATCATCCTGAAAAAGTTAAGGCATATAAAACGGGGAAAAAAGCACTATTGGGTATGTTTATGGGTGAAGTAATGAAAGAAAGTAAGGGAAAGGCCGATCCGAAACTGGCTAAAAAAATATTACTGGATAAATTAAATTGATATGAAACAAATCTTACTATTTGGTTTGATCGCTTTTTTGCTGGCGAGCTGTGCTGATGAGGGTGTCGTAATTACAGGAAAGGTTAATAATTATGGGAAAAATGCCATTTTTCTTGAAAAGAAAGTTGGCCTGATTTATCGAAGTATTGATACGATTTATATCAAAAAAGATAGCACATTTAAAATCAAAATAGATAATAAAGAGCCTGATTACTACAGAATAAATTTTTTGTACAAAAATAAGGTTCCGATTTTGGTAGGCTATGATGACTTTGAGGTAGAAGTTGATGCATCAAATTTTCGAGGCGCATATGCTATAAAAGGATCCAAGGATCACGAATTAATTGAAGCAGTAAAGTCTTTACATTCTAATTTCGGATCACTAAAATCGGTCGAGTCTATAAAATCTCAATATGAGAAAGCAAATATTGCAGGAGATCAAGATCTCATTGAAGATGCTAAGGCAAAGTATCAAAAGGCTATTGAAGAGAAAGATGAAATGATCAAAGAGGTCATATTAGAAGGCCTTGAAAATAAAGCTTATCTTGGAGCTATTGAATTATTATATAATAATGCTTTACGACCTGAAAAACACTCAGATTTTTTCGTAAAAGTAAGTAAAAAGCTAAATGCAAAAATACCCGAAGCTTCTATTACAAAAAGATTTACAACATATGTACAAACCATTCAGCAAACGGTTAAACTTCAACAAAATGAATAAACTTATGTATCTATTTTTAGTTATTTTGATGATTAGTTGTTCTAATGCAGATCAGAGTGAGCAATCAACAGAAGGTACCATTACGCTTTCTGGTACCGTTGGCTATCCTCAACAAAACGGGCTAATTATCTTAGAACGTTTTGATGGAAACCAACCTGTACCTATAGATACTTTGGATTTAAACCCACAGGATTATACGTTCTCCAAAGAAGTTAAAATTGAAACTCCTGGTTATTACAGACTCAACTTTTACAATCTGCAACAAGTACCATTGATTTTAGATAAGGACAATGTACAGGTAAACGTTGATGGTAACGCTCGTAATGGGTTTTCACGGGTAAGTGGATCGCGAGATCATGATTTTATAGCGCTTGCCCAGCAACTAATGCAAGAGTTACAAGCTTCTGAAGAGGTGCAGCAAATCAATCAGCAATTCGGTCAGGCAAGTGCGGCACAAGACCAGGAAGCAATGGATTCATTAAGAAAAGCTTACCTGAAATTGGATACGAAAATGAAACAAAATCTGATCGCAGCCATTGATACTATGGGTGCCTCACTTGGTGTCATTGAGATCCTAAGAAATGGCAGAATGCTCGACAAAGACAAGCATTACGAAGTGTATAAAGATTACGCAGCATTATTAAAAGCTGAAATGGCTGGTGTGCCATTAGCCCAGGATTTTGTCAAAGAAGTAGAGCAAATGGGTAAGCTGGCTGTGGGCCAGGTTGCTCCTGATATTGCACTTCCAAATCCTGAAGGTGATACAGTGAGTTTATCTTCTCTAAGAGGCAACTATGTACTGGTTGACTTTTGGGCTAAATGGTGCAAGCCATGCCGCTTGGAAAATCCTAATGTTGTAAGAATGTATAATAAGTACAATGATCAGGGTTTTGAAGTTTTTGGTGTTTCTCTAGACAGAAAAAGAGAAGACTGGTTGCAGGCCATTGAAGAAGACGGTTTGCATTGGACCCAGGTATCTGATCTTAAATTTTGGAATAGCAAAGCAGCTGAAATTTATAATATCAAAGCAATTCCTTTTGCTCTACTATTAGATCCCGAAGGAGTAATCATTGCGAAAAACCTTCGAGGAGCGGCTTTGGAAGAAAAGTTGGCAGAGATTTTTTCTGAAAAATAAATATGAAACGCTTTTATCAGGAGTTTAAAGAATTTGCAGTAAAGGGCAGCGTAGTTGATCTGGCCATTGGTGTGGTCGTAGGTTCTGCCTTCAATAAAATCGTAAGCAGTCTCGTTAGCGATGTGATCATGCCACCCTTTGGCTTATTGTGGGGTTCAAAGGATTTTGCCAGTTATAAATGGGTATTAAAACCTGCAGAACTTAGCGAAGATGGACAATTAATAGCTCAGGAAGTGGCGCTAAATTATGGTGCTTTTGGTGCCCATATTTTAGATTTTGTTATCATAGCTTTATCTATTTTTATAGTGCTTAAATTTATTAATTCACTCCGTAGAAAAGCAGAAGACGAAGAGGAGACTTCTGTGCCAACCCCTAAAGACATACAACTACTAGTTGAGATAAGAGATTTATTGAAGAAAAAATAATTGCATGAAACAAATTCTACTCATAGCCAGCTTACTGGTTGTAAAAAGTATTGCCTGGGCACAAATACCGACAGGTTACTACGATACTGCAGATGGTTTAACGGGTTACAGCTTAAAATCAGAGTTACACAATATCATCGATGACCACAATGACAGAGGCTATGGTGCACTTTGGGATTTATATGAAACTTCAGATGTAAGAACTGATGGTAAAGTATGGGAAATGTACTCTGATTGTGATTTTGAGTTCGTCACTGATCAAGACAGTGGTTCCGGTGGTACCACCGAATGTGATGTATTCAACAGAGAGCACTCTTTTCCTAAAAGTTGGTTTAATGACGCATCACCAATGCATAATGATCCATTTCATGTTATACCTTCTGACAAAAAAGTAAATTCAGTAAGAGGAAACTTCGCTTATGGAGAAACTAATTCAGCCACATATACTTCATTGAATGGTTCAAAATTAGGTGCTAATGCAATAACAGGTTACTCTGGCACTATATTCGAGCCTGCAGATGAATATAAGGGTGATTTGGCTCGGGGTTATTTATATATGGCCACTCGCTATGAAGACGTCATTTCAGGTTGGGAAAACAATAACTCAAATGGTAATGCCATGCTAGATGGTAGTTCAGATCAGGTTTACGAAACGTGGGCACTTGAAATGCTAATTGAATGGCATGAAGCTGATCCTGTAAGCCAAAAAGAGATTGATAGAAATGAAGCTATCTATGACTTTCAGGGAAATAGAAATCCGTTTATTGATCATCCTGAATGGGTTACGTGTATTTGGAATAATGAATGCGGAACTACTCCTGACCCAATATTAACTATAACTGAATCAATAACTGATTTTGGAAATGTTGCCGTTGGTGAAAGCTCCGCTATCCAAAACTATACCATTGAGGGAAGTAACCTTACTGATGACATCTTAATAGAAGCTCCTACTCATTTCGAAATTTCTTTGACAAATAATTCAGCTGATTTTACCACTACTTTAACATTAACTCCGGAAACTGGAACTGTGACTACAACTACGATTTATGTACGTTTCACTCCTCAAAATGATGCCAATGGAGTGTTAAATGGTAATATTATACATTCTACTACAGGTGTATCAGATGAGCTTGTCGCTGTATCAGGAACAGAAACATCTAATACTCCAGATATTCCTATGATTTCGTTTAATGGAAATGCGACAGTAATTCCTCCTTCAAATGAGTACCAGGTAGTACTAAATGCTGATCAGGTGGTAAATGACGATTTATATTTAGAAGTTAGTATAGCTTCGACTCTTAATCTTACCTATGGGATAAATGGATTTACAACGCAACCTGCGTTTGATGAAACATTGGACATCATTCCACTGAATATATCGGAGGGTGAAAGTAGTACTACATTCACTTTAACATTCGGTGATAATATTAATGCAGAGGTAACAAAGAAAATTGTTTTTCAATTACAAAGTGGACCTGATTATGAAATTGGTGACAATAACACTTTTGAGTTAATTATTAATCCGGGGGAAGGTAACACCGTGGTGACTGGTTTGCCAACGAACACCATTGAAGAACCAATTCTTTTCTACCCCAACCCTGCAGTGGATCACATTACGCTTAGTAAAAAGTATCATAAATTGATTATTTATAACATGAATGGTGGTGTGGTAAAAGAAAAGACAAAGCCTGAAGTGGTGATGGTAAACGACTTAAAAGATGGTATTTATTACATCCATTTTATAAATAAAAGCACGTCTGAAATCAGTAAACTGATTGTTACACACTGATTTGAAAATCATAACATTAAGGTAAAATTGGCAACTTTTAAAATGTAATTTATTTTTAATAAATTGCACGCTGTTTTGTGTACGTTTTACTAAATCTTATTTGTTTTCAACCAAACAAACCACTATGATAAAATTTTACAATTCTTTAAAAATTATTACATGCATTTTTCTCCTCGGTTTTGGGGTAGGGAGTGCTTTTGGGCAAGTTTTTATAACTGAGATTGCCGACCCCAATAACAATGCGTCTGCACGTTACGTGGAGTTATACAATTCAGGAGGATCGTCATTTGACTTAGCTGCAAGTAATTACGCACTTCTGAGATATACCAATGGAAATACAACACCTCAAAGTCCAGTTGCATTAACTGGAACAATAGCTGCGGGAGGATTTTATGTCATAGCTGCAAATGGAACGGCCTATAATACTGCATATTCTTTAACAGCTGATCAAGATATAGGCACAGGCGGTCCAGCCGATTCAAACGGTGATGATCAGATACTACTTATAGATAATACTGATCCATTAAATCCTATTACTATTGATATTTTTGGTGTTATAGGTGAAGATGGGAGCGGTACTGCGCACGAATTTGAAGATGGACGAGCAGAAAGAAAAGGATTCGTTTCTGCTGGAAATACCACATGGACAGCATCAGAATGGAATATAGATAATGACAGTGGTGGTGGTGATGGCCCAATAGATGCTCCTGCTGGTTTTGACCCTGGAGCATGGATAGGACCAGACCTTACGGCTCCTAGCTTTATTAATTCTACGCCTAATGTCTCTAATTTAACCGAAAATGGCTTTGACCTAAATGTCGAATTAGACGAAGAAGCAACAGCATACTTTGTAGTATTGTCTGATGGAGCAACAGCTCCGAATGCTAGTGAAATTGAGGCCGGCACGGGTTCAGGTGGTGCTTCTGCCGAATTTTCAGGGTCTGTAACTGTGTTAGGAAGTACCTTTACGGCAGAAACAATATCATCTTTAGTGGCATCAACGGCATATGATGTTTATGTTTTTGCAAAGGATTTAGCTAATAATGCAACATCGGTACAAACAAAAATTGATGTATCCACAACGGCTGATCAAGCTCCTTTTCTAACCGCATCTGAGTCCGAAGCTGCTAGTACAACCAATACGTTTACGTTGACATTCAGCGAAAATGTAACTACAACAGACGAAACGGGATTTTCTTTAACAATTGACGGAGTTACTGCAACAATAACCAATGTCACCGGTTCTGGTACTTCTACGCTAACTTTCACCATTTCTGAAACAATAGCGAAAAATTCAGGAGCATTGTTAGTTTCATACAATGATGCTTCTGGAAATGTACAGGATGGTACTGCAAACAGTCTCGCAAGCTTTACTGATGTAACTGTTGTTAACAATACCACAACAAATGTTGTAGGTAATTTAACTGAGGCAAGAGCCCTTTCCTCTGGTGAGTCTGTGCGTATTTCTGGTGAAGTATTAGTAACATACGTAACTGGAAACTCTAGAAACCAAATATTTATACAAGACAGTGGTGCTGGAATATTAATTGATGATTCGTCAGGTACTATTGTTACTTCATTATCTGAGGGTGATGGTGTCACTGATCTCGAAGGGACGTTAGGTGCCTTTGGAGGTGTTACACAATTGGTTCCAGACGTTGATCCGGGAGCTACTTCAAGTACAGGAAACACCATTACTCCATTAATAGTAACTATAGCTGATTTTAATGCTGCTGTCGATACTTATGAAAGTAGACTATTGGTTATAGAAAATGTAAATTATACAAACGCAGATGGTGCACTTACTTTTACTGACCCGACTAGTGATTACTCAGATGTTTCTGACGGTGTGAACACAACAACTTTTGATGCCGATGGATTTTTAAACATCGATTATTCGGCAGATATTATTCCTTATGGTCAGCTAGATTTGATTGTATTGGGAAGAGAAAATAATGGTACTCCAATAGTAACAGCTAGAAGTTCCTCTGATATTCAAGACAGCTATGCTCCATTATTTATAATTGATCCAGCTACTTCAAACGTAACAACAAATTCATTTGATGTTACTTTTCAAGCAGACGAACAAGGTACTTATTATTATGTAGTTGATCAAAATGCGACTGCACCAGATGCCGCCACAATTATTTCAACGGGTACTAGTCTTGCTTATACTGATGTAGCTACTAATGTTACTTTTAATGTTTCAGGGCTAAATGATAATACACAGTATTATGTACATACCGTATTGGCAGATGATGAAACTACACCTAACGAGCAATCTGTTGCTACAACAACCACTGCTACGACATTAGAAATAGTATTTGATGCTGATTCTGATATTTTAGCTCCAACATCTCAAATAGCAGCTGGATCAGTTTCATCATTAGCCAATGATGCTGGTTCTGCAGTTGGAGTATTTACTTTTACCTTATCAGATTTAGGTACTGCAGATGGAGAACCTACACTTGTAAATACTATAGTAATTGAGAAAGGTACAAACAATACAGTAGCGGATTGGTCATCTGTAATTGCTGGAGCATCTTTATTTGATGGCTCTGCTGATATAACAGTAACAAATACAATTGTTAATACCGATAATATAACATTTGATCTTGTTGGAAACGAATACTCACTTGGTGATGGTGCATCAGTAGATATGACCTTATCTATATACCTAAATACTAACGTGGTTGATGAAGAAGTACTGGCTTTTGAAATTCCTATTTCACACAGTTTCCAGGCCGATGTAGCAGGCTCTGTGTTTGTTGCTGATATCGCTTCTGCGATTACTTCAAATGATCAGACTATTGAGGTTGATGCAACAGAATTGTCTCTTACTGCTCCATCTTCAGCTGTTGTAAACACAGACTTTAGTGTATCCTTCGAAGCCGTTGATGCTAATGGCAATTTGGATTTAGCGAGTCGTACGATGGAAATAAGCCTGGCTTCGGGAACGGGTACATTAAGTTCTGTTGTAGGACTAACACAAGATGTGTTTGACGGTACATTCACCTGGACTGATTTACAATATAACGTAATAGAAGATATAACATTACTTGTAGATGATCAAGGAAGTGCTTTAATGGCTAATACAAATACAATTAGCATTTCTGATGTAGCCACAGGAACCTTGTTTTTTTCTGAATATATAGAAGGATCAAGCAATAATAAAGCTTTAGAAATTTTCAATGCCACGGGCGCTCAGGTTGATCTATCAGAATATCGAATTTTAAGAGATAATAACGGAACAACTGATGCAACTGACACTTTAGAACTATCCGATATAGCAGCAAATTTAGCTGCTGAGGGCATTCTTGTAATCGCTAATCCAAGTGCTGATGCTGCTATTTTGAGTGTTGCAGACATTACAAGTGAAATTACATTTTACAATGGAGATGATGCTTTAAGACTGATGAAAGGATCTGAAACTATTGATCAAATTGGAGAGCTAGGTGTCGACCCTGGTACTAACTGGGAGGTTGCAGGCGGACCAACAGTTACAGGTGGTGGAGCAACTTCGGAATATACTTTAGTTCGTAAGTCGGGTATAACTGAGGGTAATCCTAATGCACTAGGTTCATTTGGTTCTGACCCTGATGACTCTGAGTGGATTGTTTTACCAGCAGATGACTTCTCTAATTTAGGAGTTTTTGATGGTGCAACCACTCCAAATCCTTTCATAGGTTTAAATATATCATCATTCAATGGAAATTTTGGTTTCGTTGAATTTGGCACAGACTCAGATGTAAGGTCATATTTAGTAGAAGGAGCGGATTTATCATCAGATATTACAATTACTCCTCCCGCAAGCTTTGAGATTTCGACTACTTCAGACTTTAGTAGCTCAATTGGAACAAATGCCAGTCCTTTGGTACTGACACAATCTACTGGAGTAGTAGCGTCTACAGATATTTTTGTTCGTTTCGTTCCTGATGCTGCAGATGGCACAACGGATAGCGGTGATATTATACATACTAGTGATGGAGCAACTGATAAATCAGTGACAGTAGAAGGAACAGAAGGTGCTGCAACAATCACCGAAATACTTACCGCCAGAGGCCTTGCAGTTGATACAGAGGTAACTGTTCAGGGTATCGTGACAACGCCAGACTTTGGATTTGGAAATGACCAGTATTTCATACAGGACGCAACAGCTGGTATAAATATTTTCAATGGAGCTGATGCAGGTGTCAACATCGGAGATGAAGTTGAAATTACTGGTAATTTAGACTCATTTGGCGATCAAGTTCAGATTAGTGCTACAATAGTAACGGTATTAAGTACTGGTAATGATCTTCCGGCCTCACAGACAATCACAACTACTGATTTAGCTGTTGATAATGATTTACAGGGGTCAAGAGTTACTATATCTGGTGTAGTATTGGTTGATGAGACACAATGGCCAACTGAAGCAATAGATACTGGTAGTGGTATTACCGTTGACGCAATGGTTGATGGCACTACATTTGGTATTAGAATCGATAGAGGAGAATCATTTTACGATGGATCACCTGTACCAAGCCAGCCATTTGTATTAACGGGTATCCTGTCAAGATTTAACGAAGATGTTCAAATTATGCCATTCGTAGATGGTGATATAGCTGAAGAAACTGCCGGCATCACCCTTGACCAAGCGGGTTTCAACGGTGATTTTGGAGCAGTTCAAATTGGTACAAGCTCTACAGTGAGCAGCTACATAGTATCTGCTAGTGGTCTTTCTGAGGATATGACACTTACAGTTGCTGGTGAGTTTGAAGTATCTTTAACTGAAGACTTCAGTGCCTTAGTGGGTGATGCAAGTACACCATTAACAATAGAAAATACACAAGGTGATGTAGAGCCTACGTTGGTATATGTAAGATTCTCTCCGACAGTTGCTGGTGCTGCTACCGGTAGTATCACGCATAGCAGTACAGGAGTGGATAGTCAAGTAATTGATCTTTCAGGAGAAGGAACAGAAGACGAAGTAACTTCGGTAGATCCTCGAGTGATCAGGCAAGGCATCAAGTTATTCCCTAACCCAGTGAATAATGGAAACCTTACTATAGAACTCTCTGAAGAGCTAGGTGAAGTAGAAGTGAAGTTGATGACTTTGACTGGTTCAGCACTTCAGGCTACTACCACTTTAGGTACGACTACATTAAAAGTAGGAGGTCTTAAGTCAGGTGTTTATATGCTTCAATTAAGCAATGAAGACTTTACTCAGAATTACAGAGTGATACTGAAGTAAAATCCATATCATATATAATAAAAAAGGGATACTCAAATGGGTATCCCTTTTTTGTTAAATTCAACATTTAGCCAAAACAACATTTCAATTATGTCCAGAAATGTGATTGATAGTGAATAGTACAGTTATTAAGTGGTGAGTCATTTCTACAAAGATAGCGAACAGAACTAATGAGTGATTTAAATATTGGTATTAGCGTCAAGTATCTCATCCAGATACTGCGAAACACACTCATTCAGGGGACGACCTAAAAGAGTCCGAAGAATCTAAATGATGGTAAAGATCCCTAACGGGATGACTTGAGCTTCGATTGTAGAAGTTCCTTTGATAGCCAGTACCAAATAAAAAGAGACCTCTCCCGATGATCCAAGTGACATAATTGATTATAGCTAGCAGCTCAAAGCGCTAAGCTCTTAAACCGTCTGCCCGGTATACAACTTCTCCCTTTCTTCCATGTACTTTTCATTGCTGATGTAGTCATCATAAGTACACAACTTATCCATATAACCATTAGGGCCAATTTCGATAATTCGGTTGGCTATGGTATGTGTGAAAGTATGGTCATGCGAAGTAAATAAAACGGTACCAGGGAAATCTTTTAGACCGTTGTTGAAAGCCTCGATAGATTCCAGATCAAGGTGGTTGGTTGGCTCATCAAGCATCAATAAGTTAGCTTGTTGTAGCATCATACGAGATACCATACATCTAACTTTTTCACCTCCTGACAGCACATTACATTTTTTGAAAGTTTCCTCTCCAGTAAAAAGCATTTTCCCTAAAAATCCTCGGATATATACCTCATCCTTCTCACCTTCAGTATATTGTCTCAACCAATCGATCAGGTTGAGATTTGATTTAAAAAACTCTTCGTTTTCATTTGGGAGATAAGCGGTTGTGATGGTCTGACCAAATTTAAATGTACCAATATCAGCTGATTCATTTCCGTTGAGAATTTCAAATAAAGCAGTAAGTGCCAAACTATCTTTACTCAGGAAGGCTATTTTATCACCTTTATTTACCATGAAATCAAGACCTGCGAATAATGGTCTGCCATCAATTGATTTGGATAAGTTTTTTACTTCTAGAATCTGATCCCCGGCCTGTCTTTCTTGTTGAAATATAATAGCTGGATACCTTCTCGATGAAGGCTGTATGTCTTCTACATTAATCTTATCTAGCAGTTTTCTTCTACTCGTAGCTTGCTTAGATTTTGATGCGTTAGCACTAAACCTGGCAATAAACTCCTGCAATTCTTTCTTCTTTTCTTCAGCCTTTTTGTTAGCACTGCTTCTTTGTGCAAGTGCCAATTGGGAAGATTCGTACCAGAAAGAATAGTTACCGGTAAACAGTTTAACTTGTTTAAAGTCAATATCTACAATATGCGTACAAACTGTATCTAAAAAATGACGGTCGTGAGAAACAACGATTACTGTATTTTTAAACTCAAGTAAAAAGTCCTCTAACCACGCCACAGTATGTATATCAAGGTCGTTGGTAGGTTCATCAAGAATGAGAATATCAGGGTTACCAAATAAGGCTTGGGCTAGCAGCACCCTTACTTTCTGGCTACCTGGCATATCCTGCATGAGCTTATAATGATCTTCTTCAGAAATACCCAGGCCACTTAAAAGGGCAGCCGCATCTGATTCAGCATTCCAGCCATCCATTTCTGCAAACTCTGCTTCAAGCTCTGAGGCTTTCACACCATCTTCTTCTGAAAAATCCGGTTTAGCATATATGGCATCCTTTTCTTTCATGATCTTCCATAGTTGGCCATGGCCCATCATAACAGTATCCAACACTGTATTTTCATCAAACTCAAAGTGATTTTGCTTCAATACGGCCATACGCTTACCTGGCTCTATGGCTACTTGTCCACCATTAGGATCTATTTCTCCAGAAAGTATTTTCAGGAATGTAGATTTTCCAGCTCCATTGGCACCAATAACGCCATAGCAATTGCCCTGTACGAACTTGATGTTTACTTCATCAAAAAGTACTCGCTTACCGAATTGTAGTGAAAGATTTTGTGCTGCTATCATGATACTGCTTGTTTTGAAGCCGCGAAGTTACACAGTTATTTGCACAATAGTGTTATTACTCTAAAAGATGATGATTAGGTTGTAACACTTCCAACATAATTAGCGTCAAATAATATATGGTCACATTGTTAAAGAAAATAGGTCTGCTGACTGGCATAGCCATAACAATATTGTTCTTGCTATTTGCTATCAACCAGATAATAGGACTCTACGCCAATCTTGTGGCAATAAATTCAACGCTAGCCATTACAGTAACGTCAATTGTTGCTGTTGTTGTGATTATTTGCCTAAGTGTTCCTTTTTACATAATTATCAGACTTCCAAAATCAATTAACTACGATGATAATCCTGATACTTATCAAAGAAGGCTACAAAAACGACTGAAGCAAAACAAATTAATTAAGAGTGAAAACCTGAAAGTCGATTCTACGGCCGACATCGATAAGGCTATAGCAATTTTAGATGACCATTCGCAGAAAGTCATCAAACAAACAGCTACGGCAGTATTTCTTTCTACCGCCATTTCACAAAACGGTAAATTAGATGCGCTGACTGTTTTAATAACTCAGTCACGCATGATATGGAAGGTGGCACATATCTATTGGCAGCGACCCACAATCAAAGATATGGTGAAACTCTATGGCAATGTGGCGGCAGCAGGTTTGATCGCTTCAGAGATTGAGGATATTGACATCAGTCGGCAAGTGGAGCCAGTAATTAATGCATTGCTTAAGAGCCCGGGAAGGTCAATACCTGTTGTTGGCCATGCTGCTCATATCATTACAGACTCCATTTTGGAAGGTTCCACCAATGCTTTTCTCACCCTGAGAGTAGGGATTATCGCACAAAAGTATTGTGGAGCTACACATCCTAACCTTGATAAAAGAGCATTGAGAAAAACGGCATTCAGTCAGGCTTCAGGTATGTTAAGAAGCCTTGTTGTAGAATCTTCAGGTAAGGTGGTTAAAAGTGTGATGAATGCTATGAAAAATGCAGGTAAGAGCACCATTAAAAATAGTGTTGACTCAATTGGAAAAGCAGCTGGCAATGTAAAATCAACAGTAGGACGGTGGCTTTCAAAAAAAGAGAAAGAAAAGTTGGATTAATTATCCAAAGCCATGTCGTCTACTTCCAGAGTCTCCAATATGTCAGCAAGCTCGTCATAGTCTTTATACCCTGGTCTTATCTCATCACCACCTTGAAGAGCAATACCATACGCCTTAGTTTCTTCCAAAATGGCCTCAACATTATCTTTTGTAATACCAGCTCCGATAAATACTTTACGGGTTGCACTTAGATTTCTTATTATACCTAATTCTTCTTTAGTTAATTCTTCATGTGAAGATTCTACAACCAGAAAGTTTGGTCTCACCCCCTCTAAACTCACCCAGTCTTTAATATCTATGGTTAAGAAGACAGTAAAGCCATCCAACTGCAACTGCTCAACCTGAGATGTATCTCTGATTTGGACATATTTGGTTCCATAGTCCTGCAGCGTCATACGCACATCTTGCGTTTCGTAATGGGAGAACTCACCTACAAAGTCGACACCTGATAACCACTCCGTTAACTCCTTGAAAGTTTCTCTAGGAATGTAGTTATTATCTGTTTTTTCGAATCCAAAACCGATATAGTTCACATGCATCCCTGCACAATAGCGTGCATCACTTAGGTTGTTTACAGAACTTATAAGTACGTGTGTTTTTAATGCCATAGTAGAATAATAGTGTAATTACAAAGCTATAGCAAAAGGCTTGTAATGAGAAATTAGATTGCTAAAAATGAATTTTTTATACCTATCAAGACTTATAAATGGTTGATCACAATTCCTTATCTTTGATTGGTATGTTATCTAAACTGTATGAATAGATTAATTACATTTGGTTTACTCTTATTGATGGCTTGTAGCGAGTCGACTATTGAGCCAGATTTTCAAAGAACAGGAGAAGAATACTTTCCATTACAAGTTGGTCGATATAGTATTTATAATGTTGAGTCTATCGAGTTTGATATACTTGGTACTGTAGATACAGCAGTATTTCAATTAAAGAGTGAAGTGGTTGACTCTTTTGCCAGTCAATCTGGTGACATTACATATATAATACACAGGCATACAAGAAATACCGCTAGTGACCCCTGGGAATTCCAAAGAGCATGGTCTGCTTACTTGAATTCCAATCAGGCGGTATTAATTGAAGAAAACATTCCTTTTCTTAAAATCACATTCCCTATTGAAAATGAGCGCCAGTGGGATGGTAATAAGCTTAATACGTTAGAACAGGACGATTACCTACTCGACAGTTTGGGTGCTACCTACGTTACCCCTAACGATACCATTGATAATACGCTTACGATCATTCAAAGTGATAATCAGGATTTTATTATTCAGCAAGACAAACGTGTTGAGATATATGGTTTGGATATTGGTTTGGTCTATAAACAGTCGTTACTGTTAAACTATTGTGCCGACCCAGATTGCATAGGTCTTGAAGAAGTTGAAAGTGGGTTTTCTTACAAACAGGAACTAGTGGAGCATGGCAAGATGTAATCTCATACTTTTATTATTGCTATGGCCGATTGTTTCGTTTGCACAAACTAATCGCTATATGGTATTTTTCAGCGATAAAAATGGTTCCACGTACTCAATAAACAACCCTGAACAATTTTTATCTCAAGAAGCTATCAATAGACGTGAAAATCAAGGGATTGCCATCATTGAGCAGGATCTTCCTGTGAATGACTCCTACATGCAAGGTGTCAAAGATTTAGGTGTTGATGTCTTTTATGCGTCAAAATGGTTAAATGCAGCATTAATTCAAACTGATGATAGTAATATAGCTTCAATCAATACTTTAAGTTATGTAGACTCGGTGCTTTTTATAGCGCCAGGTACTAAGCTTTCATTTAACTCTAGAAAGTCGAATAAAGAAGAGAAAGAGTTGGGCCGGACCTTCGCAGAAAATGATTTTCAATCTAATATGTTAGGGGTAAATACGCTTCAGAGTGAAGGTTTTGATGGCTCTGGAGTGAGTATTGCGGTATTGGATGCAGGATTTACCGCAGTAGATACTGAAGTGGCTTTCCTTGATGTATTTAATGGAAACAAACTAAAATATGTATTCAATTTCGTTGAAAATAATCAAGAAGTATACAAAATAAGCACTCATGGTACAAGAGTGTTTTCGACCATGGCTGCGTCATTAGAAAATGAGTACATAGGCATATCGACAGGTGCAGATTACATGTTGTTTGTGACAGAAGATGCGCCTACAGAATACCGAATAGAAGAATACAATTGGCTGATTGCTGCAGAAAAAGCAGATAGTGCCGGTGTTGATATTATTACTAGCTCGTTGGGTTATAATACCTTCGATGACCCAACCATGGACTATGTCTATGATCAACTGGATGGTGAAACCACGATTATAACACAAGCTGCTAATATCGCCACTTCAAAGGGTATTTTAGTGGTGGTAAGTGCTGGGAATATGGGCAATGATCCATGGCAGTTTATCACAGCGCCAGCCGATGCTAAAGATATATTAGCTGTAGGTTCGGTTAATACCGATGGTAGTATAAGTAGCTTTAGTTCTTTAGGTCCATCAGCTGACGGAAGAATAAAACCTGATGTATCAGCCTTAGGTAGTGGGACAGTGCTAGTTTCAAATGGCGGGATCACTTCAGGCAGTGGCACCTCATTTGCGTCACCGCAAATAGCTGGTTTGGCAGCTTTACTTTGGCAAGCCAATCCGGGGTTTACCAACTTCGAAATAAGAGACCTTATTTTAAATATTGGAAGCCAAAGTAAAAATCCAGATAATAACCTGGGCTATGGTGTACCTAACTACAATCAAACACTTGCGTTGCCAATACAATCTGAATACGATTTAGTTGTCTACCCAAATCCTGTTTCTGGTAATAGTATAACAATACAATCTGGACTTTCTCTAGGTAACTCATCGCTTGTAATTATATCACCCACCGGACAAACAGTAAAAAAACAGATAATTACTTCTAATCAGGATTTAAGCCCGCTTTCTGTTGATGATTTAAGCAGAGGCGTATACCAGCTTATCATTCAAAGCAAAGACCAGATTTATAAGACGCGATTCGTTAAATACTAATACCTGAATTTTCTATCTTTGAACGCATGAGTAAACCAATAATAGCCCCATCCATATTGGCAGCAGATTTCGCCAATTTACAGCAAGAAGTTGAGATGTTAAATGCCAGTGATGCCGATTGGATTCATGTGGATATCATGGACGGTATTTTTGTGCCAAATATATCTTTTGGTATACCCGTAACAGAGGCTATACACAAGCATGCAAAGAAGCCTTTAGATGTACACCTTATGATCGAGAAGCCTGAAAATTATGTAGAGGCTTTTAAAAATGCTGGGGCGGAGATCATATCTGTTCATTATGAGGCCTGTCCTCATTTGCATAGAAACATACAGCAAATTAAAGATTTAGGTTGCAAAGCGGGTGTGGCAATTAATCCGCATACCAATATAGCTTTGCTGGAAGATACTATTATGGACATAGATATGGTCTGCCTTATGTCTGTTAACCCGGGTTTTGGTGGTCAGATATTTATAGAAAATACCTTCGATAAAGTAATTGCGCTGAAGGATATGATTGAAGAAGTGGGTGCGAGCACACTAATTGAAATTGATGGTGGGGTTAATCAGGATAATGCAGCTGCACTTATAGAAGCAGGCGCTGATGTATTAGTCGCAGGAAGCTTTGTATTTAAATCATCTAACCCGGCCGATACTATTTCAAAACTTAAAAACGTTACATAGCAGTATCCAGTTCTGCATGAAAATACTCCTTGGCTTTATATTTACTCTTTTGGCTTCGTCTATTTGGGCTCAGGAGTATACTATAGGAGGTCTTGTAGCTACTTCAGAGGGTAGTCCAATTCCCGGTGCCAATATTAAAGTATCAGGTACTAACCTGGGTACTCAAACCAACACCGAAGGTTTATTCCAAATTACTATTTCAGGCCAACCTGATGATTCTGTTAATCTTGTTTTTACCCATGTGGGCTATGTTCCTTTCAATCAAAAAATAATACTTACTAACAATATTGAGCTTTCAATAACGCTGAAAGAAGACGTTTCTTTCTTAGATGCAATTGATATCGAAGGGGAGCGGCAAAGAGAAGAAGTAAGTGTTATCAAGTTAAAACCAAAAACCATTGAGGCTTTCCCTTCTCCCTTTCAGGATTTTAATAAGATTTTGAGTACGCTGCCTGGTGTTGTAAGTAATAATGAACTTTCGTCTACTTACTCTGTAAGGGGAGGTAACTTTGATGAGAACCTTGTCTATGTAAATGATATACCGATCTACAGACCTTTTTTAATCAGTAACGGCCAACAAGAAGGTTTGAGCTTCATCAATACAAATTTGGTAAGTAATGTAAGCTTTTCGGCAGGAGGCTGGCAACCTGTTTATGGAGATAAGCTATCTTCTGTCTTAAATGTGACGTATAAAAAGCCGAAAAAATTTGGAGCATCGGCTACTGTAAGTTTGTTGGGTGGCTCTGCACATATTGAAGGTGCTAAAAAAAGGTTGTCTTATGTGGCTGGAGTAAGACACAAATCGTCTCAGTACCTGCTTAACACTTTGGAAACTGAAGGAGAGTACTTACCAAAATTTACGGATGTTCAAGGGTATATTAATTACAAAATAGGGCCTGCAACCAATCCAGACAAAACTCAAATAGGTGTCTTAGGTGCTTATGCGAGAAATCGATACCTGGTAGAGCCGACTAGTAGAGAAACAGAATTCGGTACATTCACTCAAACTTTGAAGCTTTTTGTAGCTTTTGAAGGTGTGGAATTGCTGGAATATGACACCTATCAGGCTGGAGTAAAACTTACCCATCAATTTAGCAACAATTGGCTTACCAAGGTGATTACCTCTGGCGTCTATGCGCGAGAACGGGAGTTTACGGAAGTAGAGGGAGGCTATAGGTTATGTGATGTAGATAAAAACATAGGTTCAGCTACATTCAATGATTGTATCATCACACGGGGAATAGGTACTAACTACGATTATGGAAGAAATACTCTCAATGCACAGATTTTTAATGCAGAAATAAGAAATGAAATCCATTTAAATGATAAAAATGATTTGGGTTTTGGCTTTGGCTATGCTTTACAAAACATTAAAGACGAACTTAATGAGTATAATTTCATTGATTCCTCTGGCTTCGTACTCGAAAACAACATAGAAAGTTTACAATCAGAGAATGAAATAAATACATCTAACATTACTGGTTATATTCAAAACACTACAAATTTTAATGCTCGTACATCAGCTACTTATGGTGCAAGAGTTAACTATTATGACCTTAATGAGCAATTTTTAGTAAGTCCTCGTGCTCAAGTGTCGTACCAGCCTAATTGGGTACGAGATATGATTTTTAAGGCAGCTGTTGGTGTGTATCAACAACCACCATTTTATAGAGAGTTGCGAGACTTTTCTGGTCAGCTCAATAGAGATTTGAAGGCACAAACATCTTTACACATTATCGGTGGAGTGGATTATAATTTCAGGTGGTGGAACCGCCCTTTCAAGTTTATTGGAGAGGCTTATTATAAAAAGGCTTATAACGTTGTGCCTTATGATATTGACAATGTGAAAGTCCGCTATTATGCTAATAATAATGCCGAAGCATACGCGGCAGGAATTGATCTACGAGTAAGTGGTGAGTTCATAGAAGACACACAATCATGGTTTAGTCTTGGAATACTAAATGTGCGAGAAAATGTAGAAGGAGATGGAAGAGGTTATATCAGGCGACCGACAGACCAGAGAGTAAATGTAGGCGTTTTCTTTCAGGATCATTTACCAAATAACCCAACATTTAGAGTTAGTATGAGCTTGCTGTTTGGAAGTGGTTTACCATTTGGACCGCCAGATAGTTTTGAAAATAGAAACGTATTTAACGGAGATTCGTATAGAAGAGTCGATATAGGTTTTGCAAAACAAATCTATTTAAACAAAGCAAAATACAACGAAGAAAGATGGATTCTAATTACTGCTGAAATATTGAATTTATTGGGCACAAGTAATCCCATATCTTTTACTTGGATCACTGACGTTACTAATACACAAATTGCGGTCCCAAATTCATTATCGGCAAGATTTTTGAATATAAAGCTTTCTGTAAAGATCTAAACAACTTAAAATGAAATCAATGATAAAAATGACTGGATTGGCTATAGTAGCTGGCCTGGTTTTTAGCGCTTGCTCACAAAGAACTGTTACACGCGTAGATCCTGATCAACAAATTGATCTAAGTGGTCGATGGAATGATGTAGACTCTAAAAAAGTGGCAAATAAGACCGTACAACAATTTTTGAATAGCACCAGGTATGAGCAATACGCGGCTAACAATGGAAAAACTCCTGCAATCATCGTTGGGTATATCAATAATAAGACAAGTGAGCACATTGATGCCGATAACTTCATCAAGAAGTTTGAACTGGAAATATTTAACTCAGGTTTAGCTGATCTGGTAGAATCACGTGAGTTTAGAGAAAGGCTAAGAGAAGAGCGTGCAGATCAGCAAGAATTCGCCTCTCCGGAATCTACTGCCAAATGGGGCAAAGAATTTGGTGCAGACCTTATGCTTTTCGGAACAATGACATCTGAAACAGATACTTATAACAACAAAAAGGTTGTCAATTACATTGTGACGCTTTATCTAACAGATATAGAAACTAACAAGCGTGTTTGGTACGGTCAGGAAGAAATCAAAAAGTTTATCGAAAACTAATTAAGCTTAACAGCCATCGGGCGGCCTCATGCAACCCGGTGGATCATTCCAAACCGTTCTCCTCCAATCTTTTTAAGATAAAATGCGCAATTTAATTCAACATAAGTATCTGTTAATCATATGCTTACTGTTTTTCACCTCTTGTGCCACTTACTATGAAGTCAACAAAGATTTCAATGCAGCTTTTGAGCAGGGAAACCTAGAGCAAGCTGCTGATTTGTTGGCCAAAAATAAAAAGGCTGCTAAAGGTAAGTCACGATTTTTGTACCTGGCCAACAGGGGAGTCGTGTTATCCATGCTGGGTAATTACGAAGAAAGCAATCGATACCTTGAGGAAGCCTATTTATTCACCGAAGATTATCAGGTAAACTACCTAAATGAAGCGGCTGCATTACTTACTAATCCTAATGCAGTCGTCTATAAAGGTGAAGACCATGAAAGGCTATTACTTCTATATTATAAGGCCATTAATTACCTGCAAATGGCAAGGTACGATGAAGCTTTGGTCGAGTGCAAACGGTTAAATATTCGACTGCAACAACTCAGTGATAAGTACAAGTCAGATAAGAAGTATGATGAGGACGCATTTATTCATGTATTAATGGGCATCATCTATGAAGCACAGAAAGATTACAACAATGCTTTTATTGCCTATAGAAATGCTTTAGATATTTACAAAACGGATTATAAAGCCATGTTTCAGGTGACAGTACCTGATCAACTCAAAGAAGATATTCTTAGAACAGCTTATTTAACGGGATTCAATGAAGAATACAACCAGTACAAACGAGAGTTTGGAATGGAAAATTATACCTACAAGACTAATGAAGGAACGTTGGTATTCTTTTGGAACAATGGGCTTGGACCATATAAAAGTGAGTGGAGTATCAACTTTGCCGTAGTAGAAGGGCAGGGGGGCGTTTTCAATTTCACCAATGAGGAATATGGCTTTACCTTCCCATTTTCTGTGCCCGTTTCTGAAGAGGATAACAGATCATCTTTAAGTGATCTGGAAGTTTTCCGAGTAGCTTTTCCAAAATATGTTGAACGCGACAAATTTTATAAAAGTGCCTCTCTTAGTTTAAATGGGGAAGACTACAAGTTAGATTTGGCAGAAGATGTTAATGCACTCGCATTCAAAACATTAAGACAGCGAATGTTGTTAGAATTTGGAAGGAGTTTATTAAGAGTGGCTTTAAAGAAAGCCGCAGAAAAACAGATTGAAAAAGAGAGCGAGGGTATCGCAGTTGCAGTTAGCTTTTTAAATGCACTTACTGAAAAAGCAGATACCAGAAACTGGCAGACTTTGCCCCACAGTATCCATTATTCGCGTGTTCCGCTAAAGCAGGGATCAAATGAAGTAACGCTTAAATTGCATTCTCCCTACAATAACGGTACGGAAGAAAGAGTTTTTAATTATGAAATCACAAGTGGCGAAACTGTTTTTCAGCCTTTTTATTCACTTGAATACAAGCATAAAATAAATTAACTCCCGCTAAATGGGTGATATTTAGGAAGTTTTATTTGAATGGCTTGATTAATAGGCTCAAAACCCGTTTATTCGGGGTTTTTAAAATCGAAAATCATTATTAACCAATAAAAACGAGTAGAAAATGAGGAAGTTAAGTTTGTTATTTGTTGCCCTTTTCATAGTACTATCAGCCAATGTAATGGCTCAGGACGAGGACTACATCACTGATGAAAATTTGAGAAGATATGCCATTATGATGGAGTCAGTTGATGCAATGAAAAGTGAAATAAGTGTTGCATTAAATGACATGATTAAAAATCAGGAAGGCATTGACGGCAAAAGATATAATGAATTGAAAAAAGGTGAAGGAGAAGCAGCTACTGAGTTTGAAACAAAATTCATGACCAATTTAGAAGAGATGATTGAATCTCGAAAGGCTGCAATAGGAGAGGTAGTAAATATATTAGCTACCAAAATGTTACCTGATGGTGGCAAAGCTTACAAGGCAATTAAAACTGCTATTTCATCTGACCCGGAAGTAAAGGCACAGTACGAAGCTATACTGGTTCAGGTGCAGTTGGCTGACGAAGAAGTTTAAGAAATATAAATATTTAATAAAAAGCCTTTCTAATTTGATTAGGAAGGCTTTTTTGTTGTTAAGAAAGCCTTAGGCTGCGATCATTTTTCAATTAGATTATCTTTTTTATTTTTATCATTATCTTTAGCAAGACTTTAAACTCATAAACACTAGCTATGTTCTCAGAAAATGAAATCGCCATCATGATTGAGGTGCCCGAAGTCCTCGAGGCAGTCACGGAGTTAAGAAAAGATTTTATAACCAACGAAGCCAATTTTTTAGAGATTAGCGAGCATGATTTTCTATCTCTGATCATGATGACGCCTACAGTGGGTATTGCTAAAGCAAATGGCAGCATAAGTCTGTTTGAGGAGTTGGCACTTAATAAAATGGCACGAAAAATGTCAAAAGGTGGCTTTTTTATGAAAGTAGATCCAGTAGCTCATGCCATGAAATTTCTAATTAAAAATTTTGAACCCTGGGAGGAGAAGTTTATCGAAGTGATAAAACTATGTATGCGATCCACATTTAATTTGGAAGACCTGAAGCGTGAAAAAGTTGATAGTGATAGTTTTGGCCTGGCAGTAATGCATACCCCGTATTTATTTGTTCGTTGCCTGTCTTCATTCTTTCTACACGATGATGCAGATATCGTTGAAGAAAGACAAATTTCAAGCGTAGAGTTTGATAAGGTCAAAGATATTGGTCAAAAGCTTGGGCTAAGCGACTACCCAATATTCAAGGCGTTTTGCAAGACCTTCGAGGTCAAGTAAGCATTGATTAATAAAGAATTGACATACTATTTTTTTAAATTGCATGTTTATTGATCAATGCGATTCAGGGCTGCTATATTATTTTTTGCAATTGTTGGCTTATTTCTCACTTTGGGTGCAAATAAAGTTCTAGCCCAGGATGATGATGAAGTCACTATCCCATTAGATCATTTTTATGCCAAACCTACCAATACAAGTGGCTTAAGAGCGCTCTTAAGCAAACTTCATTTTGGATTTAGTCCTGGCTATGGCAGAACATTTTACAAACAGGATCTTTCTGACTTTGCCATACTACAGCGTCAGGATAGCATGCCGATCATATTTAGTAAAGATTTAAATACGACAGGAGGGAGCATTTCATCAGGTTATAGCTACTGGTTTAATGATGTAATCGCTTCTGACTCCAGCATTAGTTTCAATCCGGCCAACGATTTTCTGGTTAATGGAGATACTGCTGATCTTGCATATAAAGCACCGGGTTTTAGTATACCCCTTACGGCAACTGTTCATGTAGAATTCGACAGATATAAGATAGGTGCAGGGTTTACCTTTGAGTATCATCGACCTGGACGCTTCGAGCCCAACACCTTTCAAAATGAGTTAAGCGGTTTTGATCCTAATTTTGGTAGTACTTTTTACAAAAAGTACTTTGCTGTAGTTGGGGCCAAAGTTTATAGGTATTATGACTATGTGCTGGCTGTTGATGCACAGATAGGCGCATTTAATCTTTCAAAGAAATTCAATAAAGAGGTTATTCAAAAGGGTGTTTATTTCAACCTGGGAGCAACCATAGAGCGACAAATGTCAGAGTATTTTAGCCTGTTTGTAAGGCCTTCGTACGACATAAAGAATTTTTCGGTAGAGCTGCCAGAAACAGATCTTGTTGTAAATCATTCGATGAATGCTTTTTACATTTCTTTTGGGTTCATTTATAGAATACCAGAGTTGAAGAAGTGTTTTATAAAGAACTGTACAACGCAGATCAACCATCAACACGGAAATAAAGTGTATCGGAGTCGTATGCATCCATTCTATAAATGGCAAAATCCACACCATGGCCAGAATTACCCTAATCTTATCAAATACAAGGGTAAGAATAAGAAAAAAATGAATGCCTATTAACTCCGCAAACCATTGTTACAGACTGGTAGTATCTACTCAAAATCAGCTATTTAAATAGGTAATATTTCAAGAATTTTTATGGTCTTCAACACCCAAAATTTGTGTTAACCAAAAAAGGCTGTAAATGTTCTATGTTAGTTGTTAATTGACCGTTGAATTCCGTAAATTCGCCTTAATTTTTAGATAACATAGGAATTTACAATATACATGGCAGAAGGAGCAAATGAAAACATCATCCCGATTAATATAGAGGATGAAATGCGTGGTGCCTACATAGATTATTCTATGTCGGTAATTATCTCCAGGGCCTTACCAGATGTAAGAGATGGCCTTAAACCTGTGCACAGAAGAATCCTATTTGGGATGCTCGAGCTGGGTGTTAATTATAATAAGTCTTATAAAAAATCAGCGAGAATTGTCGGTGAGGTTTTAGGTAAGTATCACCCGCATGGTGATACAGCAGTATATGATACCATGGTGCGTATGGCTCAAGATTGGTCATTGAGATACCCACTGGTTGACGGGCAAGGTAACTTTGGTTCTATTGATGGAGATTCGCCTGCCGCCATGCGTTATACAGAGGCAAGATTAAAGCGTATTGCTGATGAATTGCTGACAGACATTAACAAAAACACTGTTGATTTTTCTCCGAACTTTGATGATTCCTTAAAAGAACCAACGGTACTCCCAGGAAAGCTGCCAAATCTATTATTAAACGGTGCCTCTGGTATTGCAGTAGGTATGGCTACAAATATGGCACCTCACAACCTCACGGAAGTTGCCAATGGTATTGCTGCTTATATTGATAACAATGATATCACAATAGCAGAGTTGATGGAGCACGTTACAGCTCCGGATTTCCCAACAGGCGCCACAATTTATGGTTATTCTGGGGTAAAGGATGCTTTTGAAACAGGCCGTGGCCGTGTATTGATGCGCGCCAAAGCTGAATTTGAAACGACCAAGTCTGGGCGTGAACAAATTATTGTTACTGAAATACCTTACATGGTAAACAAAGCCAGCATGATCGAAAAGACAGCTGCTTTGGTCAATGAAAAGAAAATTGATGGTATCTCTGATATCAGAGACGAATCTGATAGAAATGGTTTAAGGATCGTTTATGACCTTAAGAAAGATGCTATTCCAAACATTGTATTAAATCACCTATACAAATATACTCAGCTTCAATCGTCATTTGGGGTTAATAATATTGCGCTGGTAAAAGGGAGACCTGTACAGCTCAACCTCAAGGATATGATCAAATACTACGTGGAACACAGACACGAAGTAGTGGTTAGAAGAACTGAATACGAATTGGATGAAGCACAGAAAAGAGCACACATCCTGGAAGGGTACCTTATTGCTCTTGACAACCTGGATGAGGTAATTGAACTGATTAGAAAGGCGAAAGACCCTGATACAGCCAAAGAAGGCTTAATTAAACGCTTTAAATTATCAGAAATCCAGGCTAAAGCTATCCTGGAGATGAGATTACAACGTTTGACAGGTCTTGAAAGAGACAAGATACAAACGGAGTATGACGAGGTGATGAAGCTTATCGAGGAACTAAAATCTATTTTAGAAAACGAAGATAAGCGTATGCAGATCATCAAAGATGAGTTGCTTGAAGTAAAAGAAAGATATGGTGATGAGCGTAGAACAGAGATTGTTCATAGTGCGGATGACATTACCTATGAAGATATGATCCCTAACGATGAAATGGTAATTACCATTTCTCACCAGGGCTATATCAAACGCTCCCCACTTACCGAGTACCGTACGCAGGGTAGAGGTGGAGTAGGTTCCAGAGGTGTAAGTACTAAAGATGATGATTTTACCGAACATTTATTCGTAGCCAAAGCGCATAACTACCTATTGATCTTCACAGAATATGGAAAAGTATTCTGGAAGAAAGTATATGGCATACCTGAGGGAAGTAAAACTTCTAAGGGCCGTGCCATCCAAAACTTGATCAATATTGAATCGGGCGATGTGGTAAGAGCGGTGATAAATGTAGAAAGTCTTACCGATGAAGAGTATGTAAACAACAACTTTGTAATGATGTGTACCGAAAATGGTACCATTAAAAAGACTGCTCTCGAAGCATATAGCAGACCTCGACAAAATGGTATTAATGCTATAACTGTAAAAGACGGTGATAAACTGCTGGAAGCCAAGCTTACAAATGGAGATAACCATGTGGTGATAGCCAAACGCATGGGTAAAGCGATACATTTCCATGAGTCTGACGTGCGTAGTATGGGTAGAACGGCCTCTGGAGTAAGAGGGGTGACTTTAGAAGGTACAGAAGATAAAGTTGTAGGGATGGTGATTGTTGACCGTGAAGGGGCCAATTTATTGGTTGTTTCTGAAAACGGATACGGTAAAAGATCCCTTGTTGAAGACTATCGTATCACTAAAAGAGGTGGTAAAGGAGTCAAGACAATAAATGTGACTGACAAAACTGGCAAGCTTGTTGCAATTAAGGAAGTAATAGATTCTGATGATTTGATGATCATCAACAGGTCAGGCATTACAATCAGGCTCGCTGTAGAAGATCTACGTGTAATGGGTAGAGCTACGCAAGGGGTAAAACTGATCAGGCTTGGTGATGATGATAAGATTTCTTCTGTAGAGAAAATCGAAAAAATAGAAACTGATGATTTAGATGAAGAGACAGAAGATACCGCATCAGAAGGCAAAGATGAATCAACTGAAGATTCAAAAGAATAATTTAGTATATTGAAACCAAATAATTAGACACACAGAATACGTTATGAAAAAAGTTATTTTATTAGTTGCTATATGTTTTGTGGCTGGAGCTGGGTATTCTCAGAAGAAGCCAAAGATAAACAATGCTGAAAAGGCCAGGAGCGAGGGTAATTTAGCTGAAGCTAAGGAAATTGTAGATGCTGCAATTGAGCATGAAAAAACAAAGGACGATGGTAAAACATGGTACTACAGAGGTTTGGTTTATGCTTCTCTAGACACAACACAAAACCCTGATTATCAAAATTTGGCTAACAATCCGTTAAAAATTGCCATGGAAGCTTTTGCGAAAGCTGATGAGATTGATCCGGATGGTAACAAGTATTATATCAATAATGCTAATGGCTTGCCTATTTTGAAAGATCAGCAAATCAATACTTTATGGGGACATTACCTGAATAAAGGAGTAGAGGCTTACCAAAATTCTAATACTGATGATGCTGTAAAGTACTTTACAAAAACTCAGGTATTGCAACCAGAAGACACCACAGGTTACATCTATGCTGGTTTGGCGGCTCAGTCTGGTCAAGACTATGCGACTGCGGCTAAAAACTACTACGTGCTTATCAATGACCTTGATTACCACAGTAAGGACATCTACAACTCATTGATTTATATCGAGGGTACGGTTAACAAAGATGATGACAAGGCACTTGCAATGATCAGAAAAGCAAAAAACCAATTTCCGGACAATCTTGATTTTGCTAAATCTGAGATCAATGCTTTGATAAGAATGGAAAAAATTGATGAAGCACAAGCAGGGCTAGAAAAGGCTATCGAAAACGAGCCGGACAACACGGATTTATACTTCACATTAGGAGTAATGCACGAGGAGTTGGAAAATCTTGATAAGGCTGCTGAAGCTTACAGAAAGGCACTTGAGATAGATCCTTCTTACTACAATGCTGTATTTAACCTTGCTGTACTCAACTACAATGTGGCCGTTGAATTGATAAAAGAGAAAAATAATCTCGGTATTTCTTCAGCTGAGCAGAAAAAAGCAAAGGAAATCCAGAAGAAAATTGATACTAAGTTGAAATTAGCAGTACCTCATTGGGAAAAGGCAAATGAATTACAGCCTAATGATAGAACTACACTTGAAACTCTTCAATATATCTACAATCAGTTAAAAATGAATGAGAAATTAGTGAAGATATCTAAACAACTTGAGGAAATGGGCGACCAGCAATAAAAAGAAACATGTCTAACTTAAAGGGGTTGATAGATTATCAATCCCTTTTTTTATATTCATTTCATAATTTGAAATAACCATGAAAAATTTAATAATAGCCTTTTGCCTTATTTTCGTATTTGGGTGTAACAGTTCAACCAACGACCAGTCTGAGAGTAAATCCAATCAAGTGCCGGAGATGCAAGTCACTCTTGAAAAAGTAAATACAGAAGAACTAAAGGTGCTCATGGAGGATGAAAGTATACAGATAGTAGATGTCAGGACGCCTGAAGAAACAAATGAAGGGTACATCGAAGGAGCAGTGATTGGTATGAATTTTCTTAGTGGTGAATTTGAACAAAATTTACAAAAGCTTGATTCAGCACGCCCGGTAGTAGTTTATTGTGCCAGGGGAGGAAGAAGTGCTAAAGCTGCAGAAATATTGAAGGAGAAGGGGTTTAAAATAGTCTATGACTATACAGATGGCTATACTGGATGGGCAGCTCAGTAATTTATAAGCTCCATTTAATACCCTTTTGATAAATCCACGAATAATTCGTTTGAACTTCCACTTTTAATGGCTTCAACTATCTTCGAAAAACTAGCGCCAACATCATGTGCGGAAGTTTTACTTGCATGATGCGGTGTAACGATTACACTGGGATGAGACCATAGCGGACTGTCACTTGATAAGGGTTCTTCCGCAAATACATCTAATATTGCCGTCTTGATTTTACCTGCATTTAAGGCTTTTAATAAGGCCTGCTGCTCAACGGATTCGCCTCTGCCCACATTGATAAAAATAGTGTCATTGCATAATGCAAAAAGCTTGTCATTAAACATGTCTTTGGTTTCCGGAGTATCAGGCAATGTATTTATGATCACATCATATCGACTCAAGTCAATGGATTTGCCCAGTTTAAAAACAGCATTATAATCTGAGACATGCATACCTGAGCGATTAACACCATCAATCAAATTGACCAGTGGCTGCAGTTTGTGAGCTATTGCCGATCCAATAGTCCCGGTTCCGAAAACTAGTATGTTGGACGTATTTAAATCTTTAAGTTGTAGCGGAGTCCATTCTTTATTCAGCTGATTTTGGTATACTTTGCCCACCGATTTGAATTCATTTAAAATATAGGCCAGGCAATATTCGGCCATTCTCAAACCCATGTTTCCAGATGTACGTGTAAGTAAAAGCTCCGCAGGTAATTGTAGATTAGTAAAAGCATCGACTCCAGCTCCAAAAGAATGAATCCATTGGATATGAGAAATATCTATGTCTGCCGTAAGACCAAAACCAGCAAATGCATTGAACTTGTGCAACTGATTGTATAGCTCATCCTGAGTTTCAAAATTTATACATTCCAAGGCAGGGTAGTGGTTATCGATCAGCGTTTTGAATTCATCACCTAGCCTTCCGTAAGTTGCAAACTTGTAATCATTCATAACCGAAAATAGAAAATTTAACTGACGATGACCATAGTAATGTTGCTGTTTAATCATCACTCGATTAATAAATTATAGTTAACTGTATTATAGATAGTTATATCGTATTGAATCAATTTAAAATTTAATTGATGTAACAAATTGAGCAATTATTAACAATCAATGTATTACTCACTTTCTAGCCGATTTTAACAAGTATTATAGATTGGATGGAATTTATTAACTTAATCAATTCGTTTGGCTAAGCACTTTTATATATGGTAGGTAACCTCATCCGTAGTTTAAGCATTCTTATCACCATTTTTCCCTTTGTGGCCAACAGTCAGCAACAAGTGTCATTGGAGCACCTTACACAGCGTTTAATGGTATCAGGTGATGGCGATCTTATGATATCTGATTTAGAAATTTCTATCTCTAATAATAAACTCAAACGAAATAAAGGTGTCTTCAATTACATTTCTGAAAACTATTCACAATACATTAATAATGAATCGCTTATAATAATAAATAGGAGGGTAATTTTAGATAATCTCGCCTTCTCAGATCATTTGTATCTCAACCAGTTTGATTTTAAAGGCGGGCTGGAAATACGTAATAGCCAATTCAATGGATTGACCATTGATGGAGTGCATGGTCATGATTTAATATTTTTTGGCAATGGTGCGAGCAATATTGTGGAAGTGCTCAATGCTAAATTTGAAAGAGTAGAGTTAGTTCAAAATAATATAGATTATGGGTTGATTCTAGATAAGTTAGCCGGCTCACAATTAAAGGTTGAAAATAACCGTGTAAATAGAGGTGAAATTGATGTTTTGGCTAGTAAGCTTGCAGATGGCAATCTTTTAATTGGCGATAATGATGCACAGGAGCTGTAATAGTCGAAGGATGTAGTATACAACTAGGGTTATACGGAGAGTTCAACCACTACAAGCTTCCAGGCACACCTGCGGGTGACTTATACGTTACGGGTAACACGTTTTCTGGTGATAGTACATCACGATTTATACTAAATAAGGGGAGTTATTTGAACCTTGATATTCGTGAAAACACATTTACAACAAAAGTATATTTTGCTGAAAATAATGTATCTGAGCGCTTTTTCCTGGTCAATAATGATTTTCAACAGACAGTTTCCTTTGAAAAATTCCTTTTTTCAGAAATATGGAATGAATTGTATTGGGATCAACTAAAAGGGCATAAACTGCGGTATATAGAGTATGGTGCTCAGAATGAAGGTGACTTCGATAACGTAATCGCTTTTAAAAATCTCATCAACATATATAAAGATATGCACTCAATATTTATATCACGAGGTGATCTGGAGTCGGCCAACGCATGCTATAGTGAGATGAAAGAGTTACAGGGACAGATGCTGAAACATCGTTACAAACAGGAGGGAAGCTTTAATAGTTTGCTTCGCTGGCAGCTAAATGTTTTACTAAGAATTTATACCAATCATGGCACAGATCCTGGGTTGGCAGTATTGATGTCTTTCTATGTGATTTTAATCTTCTCTGTTTTATATGTCTTTTTTCCTTCAGAATGGGACGCTGATAGCAAAAATAGGCTATTGGTAAGCTATGAAAAAGCTTTAAAGGCCAACACCAAGACATATTTGGGACCAATCATAGTAGTAGGGGGTTCATTGCTTTTAACAGTAATAAATGCGATTACTTTGAGTATAAACAGCTTTGTTACCCTGGGTTTTGGTTCTGTACCAACAAAGGGTTTCGCACGTTACTTGTGTATTGTGGAAGGATTTATTGGGTGGTTTCTACTCAGTATATTTACTGTTGCACTCATTAATCAGGTATTGGCATAAAAAATATCCGGTTTGACCAGGCTATTTAATTAAGTTTATATACTGTAATTTCTACATTGTTAGATTCATCAACAACTGAAAGAGATACATCGGGAATCAGCGTAATAATGTACGTGCTACGCCTTTTAGTAGTTTTGAAAGTGGTTGTTGACTTTCCATCGTAGTCGCGTGTTACGATTTCATAAACATCACCGCCAATGGTAATGTTGCGACCGTCAAATTGAATTTTGGTACTTTCTTCACTGCTTGCCAATACCTCATTAGATGCTGCATCCAGGGTGGATACTGTTGAGGCTGTAATAGCGCCTTTAAAGCCTCTATAATCTTTATTTTGCGCATTTATAGTAAAAACTGCAATAACAATAAATAGGGTAGTTAGTAGTCCTTTCATAACGAAGCATTTTTATTGAATAACACAATAGCTGTGCCAATAAATATAGTAATTAACATTTAGTTATAGGACATATAAGGTTCGACAATAACTTTAATTAATAATAATTAGGATTTTACTATCTTGTAATAATGAAAAAGGGTTGCGGCTTCATATTTTTATCGATAGTAGGACTCACAGCAATAAGTATATTGTATTATACGTTAGAGCCACTCATAAAGGAGTCTACACCTGAGGATGACGACAATACTTTATATACAACAGGTTATGTAGCAGAAGTCTTAGAATTTAATGATGAGAACAAACCATCAGATATAATTCTAGTGCCTATGATGGAGTTTACTGTGGCAGACACTTTTATATTAGATACAGCGTATCATTTGCGTGTGATGATTGATAAAAGTGAAATTGATAATGCTCCTTA
Source organism: Fulvivirga sp. (assembly GCA_965227525.1). Lineage (GTDB taxonomy): Bacteria > Bacteroidota > Bacteroidia > Cytophagales > Cyclobacteriaceae > Fulvivirga. The sequence goes on from OZ245762.1 coordinate 2,846,212, forward strand.
CCAACATGGAGATATTATTTCTTTGTCAGTAAATGCAGAAAATTATAAGGATTATAAAATTGTAGATGAAGCAACTATTGTGGGACACGAATTACAATATGTTATTTCAGAGTACAGCATTGTATTACTAATCATAGGCTCCATCTTAATGCTAATCTTTTTACGTGGTCTGAGTAAAACATTTGCCTATAAAGAATCGCCTGCGAATGAACGTATAAGATAGTGGGGTATAGATATGAGGTTACTATTTAACATAATATAAATTATATAACAGATGCGCATCACGGTTCAGATTAACGGTCGTTTTTATGAACCTTGAAAAGGTAGTGAACTTTCGTCATCACTAGATTTTCTATTTTCACAAGGCTTGCCCCTCTTCCTATCTGTGAATTGCACGAATTCAGGATCGAAATATTTAAGTCTGCCATTCTCTAGTTCTACTAAAACTCTTGTAAATGAATAGTATTCTTGCGACTGATATACGAAGCGATGAAAATAGCCTTTCAATTCTTTTCCTTTTTCTCTGATTACCACTGGCCTAAGCTTACTCTTATCCAAATCAGATAGTAGTTTGATTTAATGCTAAGGTAGAAAAAATATACAAACCCGCACAAATAGTCTGTGTTCTCGAATTGAAGTTAGCAGTAGCTTCGATTTGTGGATTTACGGAAACAAATCGGTTCATTAATAGCCAAATACAGAAAGGAAAAGGGTTTTACTCAAGAAATGCTTGCTTCCCTGGTAGACATGCATCCGGACTTTATAGGTAAAATTGAGCAAGGTAAAAGAATACCGTCCTTAGAATCTACACTCAAAATCCTAAAAGCACTTAACGTAAAATACAGTACTTTCTTTAAAGAGTTGGAGTAGCCATCACTTCACCACCCTAAGCCCCGTCTTAAACACAACAGGAGAATTATACACTCCGTCATTGTTATCATGCAGGAAGTTGTAGCTGATGATGGTTTGCATTTCTAAGAATTTGGCGATTTTGAATTTTCTGCCTATGCCGAGTAGTAGGCTTTGCCGCCAAGAGCGTTGGCTGTATTCAATTGTGCCAGTAACCGTGCTCATATTCTCCCCTTCCAGATAACCAAAGAAGTTTTTAAAAACCATGTGGTTGACAAATACCGAATACCCATAAGCCTCTTCATTTGCAAAAGTATTAGCGCCATTCTTTTCCGCCCCTAACTTGACTCTATAAGCACCTGTAATACCTGCTTCAAACAGCTTATTAAATTTCCACCCTAGTACCGGTGACAAGTCAATGATTACAGGGTTGGTTTTACTCACATTGAAATTGCCTCCCAACACAAGACGTTTCCAGAAGGATTCACCTTTGAGTGAAGAGCGTTTGGTTGCTGTAGACAGGTCGTTGCTGTTGGGCACCGTGCTGTATTTTTGCTTTAATTCACCCATTTTTGACTGCACCTGCTGAATTTTACCTGAATGCTCAGCAATGTATTCTTTGGCATGAGTAGCCATTTGTTTTTTGAGTTCTTTTTTTGCTGCCAGCTGTTGTAGTTCCGTCTGTGTTTTTTCTATCTGTTCCTTGCCTCCAGTTAGCTTTGACCATTCGCTGTCTGTCTGGTCTAATGATTTAAATTCATCAATGTTCTTTAATTCACTTTCGACTCTTTTCACTGCTTCGTCTTTCATCTGTAGCCCAGTAGTTGAGTCTAAAGAAATGTCAAGGGCATCAATACCAATTTTATTCTTTAATTCTTCCTTTGCCAGTCTATTGGTTTCTTGTTTTACCGCTGCCGCATCTGCAGGGATATTGGTGTCCAACTCTTGTTCCAGCTTACTTTTGGCCGATTCCTTCACAGCCGCAGAGTCCGAAGGTATCTCAACTCCTAAATCATCATTCTGTTCGGTCTGTACTTGTTCTACAATCTGATCGTTGAGTGTCGAGTCGATTTTTACATCAGGCACTTCTACATAATTTTTTAGTGTGTCTTTGGCTACCTGTTTTGTGGTTGACATAACATATTCGGCCAGTTTTGAAGAGTCTACGGGAACCGCAGCCTTTAAAGAGTCTGAAAGAGCTTGCCTGATAACCGAATTTACCTCTTGTGTAACGGTAGTATCAGAAACTACAACAGCATCCCCCTGGGCGTACAGATTGAAGCCTGAGAATATAAGCACTATAATATTCAAGAATACTCGCATGAACTTCTATTCAAGGACACACAGTCCTTGAATATTTTTTGCTTTTAGTGGAAAGGAGGATTCACCATCCCAAATGATATACCCATCTTCTCGAAGTTTTAAAGTTCCTGGTGGCTTTGCGGGCAAATCTTCTAGAGTTTCTGCATCCAAAAACTGAACAAGTTCTAGCGAATAAGTCTCCTTTAACTCAATTTCGTTGCACCCGTCATTTGTTGACTTCTTTGATACTATCAAAATCTTTTCACCGGATTTCTTATACTTTCCGCGAATGAAAAAGTAGTTATCCGTTGAGTCAATTTTCATAATTCTTACACGTTGGTAATCACTTTGTCCACTGCATGAAAATGCAAATACCTGAAGTACCGCAACTAATAATATTGATCTCATATGATGTTACTTCTGTTTCTTAAATAATTCTTTTTCGAAGGGAAAAGGATCAACAAGCCCAGGTATTTTTCGCATTTGCTGAAGGTAGTAAATCCCTGTTCCTGATGAATTATCGCCAATGATTGTTGGCTCAACAAACCTTGGATCTTGTTTCATCGCAGTTTTATGAGCTTTTAAGTAATTTTTTCCATTATCAGTCTTATTTGCAACATCCTCCATTGTAGGAAGACTTGTTCCTGGAGATTCAACCCCTGCCGAGTAAGACTCAAGAATTTCATGTGTAACAACAGCCCCTGCCTCGGGCATAGAGCTCACTCTTAATTAAAAGAAGTTTTGGGTGTTGTGGGTACATCCTCATTTAATTCTCGCCCTTCATGGTCGAAAAGTTTAGATAGTCTTATTACTTCAGAGTTAAACATCTCTTCAAAGCTACTCCATTCATTTTTAACTTCTTGGGAAAAATAACGATCACATCTGTAAACCTTTGATGAACTATTATCAATGTAAAGTTTCGATCCATCCCAATTATAACTGCCTATAAAAAGGTATTCGTCTTTAGAGTCCTTTGGTCTTTCCAAAGTATTTAGTGTCACCAAGTTAAAAGGCTGGATTGCTTGGTCACCTTCTCGATAATTCAAACCCCTTAAACCATCTAATGATAAACTTCCAGAAAATAAATTCATACCATTACTCCACTTAAGAAAATTTTTATAAGCCTCTGGTATTTTAGTCTTCATATCTTCTTCAAGTTTATATATTTCTTTTTCTACAAGGGGGGGGATATATAATATGAAACCATGCTTCTGGAGCAACATGAGTAGTGTGGCCATATAACTTAGATCCATTTGTAGCCTCTCTATATCCAAAAGATTTGGCTTTTTCTATTTCTTTAATCACTTCACCTAACATAATTTATTAGTCTCTCTTAATTAATGGTCCTGATGTTACGTTTTGAAAATTCCTTTTATCACATTCTTTATGTCATTCGGCACGGCATATGATTGCCTGATCAACTAAGGCTTTGTCGCTTTTGTAGCAGACAATTAAAGATGAGACGGTTGTTTTTTTGTAACTAAAGCGGAAGCATATTCCTTCATTGATTATTTATACACAATCCGGCTAGATTAGTAGATACATATAAGCCTATGCCTAGCTCTCGACAGATTTCTGTCCTTTCATCAAATGAAAAGCATTCTACTTCAGGCCCAGCTAAAGAATTGACTTCCTCAAATTTTAACATATAGCATCTATTCTTTTTGATTTTTTCGGAACAAACTTGATGATTCGCTTTTTTCGAAACAATTTTGAAGATGCTGTCATTTCTAGAGGCATAGATTACATAATAGCCATTAACAGATTTTATTTTTTCTATCTTATATTGTGGCTCTCCACCTTGTACATTATAAAGTATATAAATTGCCAGAATTGTTGTAAATATTTTAATCATAATTTTTTTTTACCTGCGGATTAAACTATAAATAGGTCGGTTATTTGCCCTCCATACAACACCCCCTGAAATATTTGCAGGAACTGTATTAGGTGGCATTACATTTCCATTATCGTCATAAATAGTTTGCGTAATTGATCCAGCTTGTGGAAGGGCAGCTTTATGAGCTGCTTGGTATACATTTCCAGGAGTTCCGTCCGGACCAGATGATTGCTTTGCGTCCTGAGAGAGCTTAGCTCCTTCATAAGCCTCTGTTATCTCATGAAGGATTGTAGAACCAGGTTTACTATACGCATTATCAATTTTACCCCCTGTACTAGTGTCATATTCATTAGTCGCCTTTACGGTTCCATCAGGAGCAACCTCATTACCCATAAAAGCACCTCCAATTAAAACTCCACCTTGTGAGTTAGTTGAATTCCAAGTTGAATTGATTATTACTTCAATAGTATTATCATCTATTGCTTCAGTCAGTTTCCTAGCTGCTTTATTCATTTTCTCACCCTCAACAACTGTATAGCTTAGCTTACCACCTTCACCCTTTATAACATTAATACCTTCCACACCTGACTGTAATTGTTTTAAAGTTTTATCGGTATCCATACCCCTTAGAACAACATCATCAGGACTCATTCCATCAGGGTCAATGTACCTGATGGGATTATCAAAAGCATAATTGTAAGGCGAATGCCTTTTCATGGAGTCAGCCATTGGATCGACCTGCAAGAACTTGCCTATTGATGGGTCATAATATCTTGCCTGATAATCATAAACACCCCAATCTAATTCAGTTTGCTCTTCAAATCCGTTGTACATGAAGTCATTTCTCTTGGCAGTTATTCGTTGATACCCATTGTTAAAAGCGAGTCCAAAAGGCGTGAAATCATCTGTCTGGATAATCATATCTCCTTGTGTGTGCCTCACCACCATATCATCAAAGTATACCCAGTTATCACTGGCACTCTCATTGCTTAAAAATACATAAACGAAGCCATCCTGCGAAGCGGTAACCCCATTTAATTCCAGCAACTCATGGTTCATTTTAGCTGCGCTGCTCACCTGTATGTGGCCGTGCTGGTAGTCATTCATGCTATTGTCAAACAATATATAATTGAGATAAGCGGCAGGCACATCGGCATCACCCGTTCCCATAAGGCCGTAGGTACCTACACTATTATCAAAAACATCATACACCGCCTGCTGCTCCGCTGTACCACCATTGAGCCCTCCAAAGCCTCCGGCTATGGCTGATATCAACGTAGAAAGAGCTACATTCGTATTGTAGGTCGAGTCTCCTTCATAGTAAGCATTTACCTGCATGTCCAGTGTATCACCTGCTTCTACCGGCAGTGCTATTCCAATGCCCATCGGACGGGTGCCATTTACACGGATCACTTCATTGCCGCCATCACTGTTAGCATCTGCACTGTTAAAGGTCACCCGCGTGCTGTCCAGGTTCATAAACAATATTTCTTCTTCCTCATCAATATTGTTTTCCGTTTCCATGGTGGCTACAAAAGAAAGCGAAACAGGTGTTGTTGTAAACGTCACCCGTGTATTGCCAAGATGATCTTTTAGGTGATACTGGTACGCATAATTATTGGTCGCATCAGATGATGGAACGATGCGCCCTTCTTCATGCTGTATTAAGGACAACCCATTGTTAGCGCCATCCGCTGTTTCATAGATAAACTCCCCAACATATTCTGTCTTTTTCAACAGGTTATAGGAAGCATCATACACTTCCTGAGCTAGTTTCACACCAGCTGCATCATAGATGTATGTCATGTACTGGCCGTCTGCTTTATTAACTCGCTCAGGAAGATTTAGATGGTTGTAGCTTATACTTGTTATCTCCTTATTCAGGTCTTTTATCATGTTCCCATTGAGGTCATAGTCATAGTCTTCCCCTGAAGGATTACCATCATTAAACCCTTCTTCTATTGCGGCATCGGCAACCGCCATGAGCCGGTTGCTGGCAGTAGTGCCATAATCATAGGTCAGTTCATCGATAAGGGTATAACTATTTGTCGATACATCCAGACCTCTTCTTGTCAGGCTTTCGATGTTACCATTTAAGTCATAAGCTCCCACAATCATTTGATGATTACCCTCATCTGCAGTCCATTGTCCATTAACATCCTGTACTACATAGTCAGCCGACTTTATTCTGTTCAGGGCGTCATACACATAGCTATACGATTTAAGCTTTTGGTCTTTGGCATGCTGCCACTTCACCCCACTGATGTTCCCATTGTGCCAGGTCTGAGAAAAATCCTGGTCATAAGACAGTTCCATACCAAAATAATCGTCTACATCATCATTTATGTCGCTATCCAGCGCAGTATCATTTATGGCACTGAGCCACCCTCTAATGTTGTAACGGTAATCTACCGACTGCGCAAAACTGGTACCTGTATCTTCGGAGTGAAGGTTTTTTTCTATTAGCTGCCCTAATTCATTATAGGCATGGCTACTCAGTACAATCTCCTGCCCACCATCCAGTTGGTGTGATACTGTCTTCAGCCGATCGGCATGATCATAGCTATAGCTGCGTAAGATTACGGTTTCATCGGGAGTATCCTGTTGATGTGTGAGTTTGGTTTTTCTTGGCTGCCCGTTAAAATGGTATTCATTGGTTACTCTGTCCAAAGTGCCCAACACATTACTTCCAACTGTCTGAATCAGGCGGTAGCGGTCATCGTAATAATTTACGGCATACAGCCAGCTGTCGTCCCCGAGGTTGCGCGTTTTAGATGCAGTCACCTGTCCTTCCACTCTGTCAAACTGAGTATTGGTCGTAGGGGTGAGGTGCTGCTGGTACGCATAAGCGCTTGAAGTAAAGGGGGCAGGAAGCTGGTAGTTGTCATACCAGGTGGTGCTGAGCAAGTACGCACTGCTGTGGTCTGGCAGCGCATTATTGGTGTACTGATTATTTGCATCAAGCATCTCGTGACTTACCTGGCCTGATATAGAGCTTCTTAGTGCCGCATAGTTTGCCGATACATAAATGCCTGTGATCACCGGTCTGCTCAGTGCATCGTATTTGGTAAACGTCCACTTATCGTTTTCGCGTAGCTCGGGGTCCTGACTAAGTATCAGGCGATCCAGCTGATCGTAGATCATATATATCCACCCGTCCATTCCAGGAACGCGTTTTTCTATCATACGCTGTCTTTTATCGTATTTATACTGGAAGGCCCAAACATCTATGAGTTCCTTATGTGTGGTATTGGCCCAGTTAAAAGGTACACCTAAGTCCTTTATGCGCTGTGTCAGTGCCGGGGGTAGTACAAACCGAAGGTTTCCAAAGGCATCATAAGCATAATAGGTCTCAAGCCAGGTACCATCATTTTTTTGAGCACGCTTAAGCACCACCTGGCCCTGGCTGTTTTTATACACACGGCTTTCATAGTCTTCCTCATCATAGCTATGGCTAACCAGCAGCATTCCTCCTGCGTAGGTGCCATGGGCTGTGAGTTCATCATTGTCATTGGTATGCCAAACCAGGATGTCACCGTCCACCGCAGGGCTGTTGGTATTGGATGAGCCCTTGGTCTCATGACCTGTTCCCAGCTTCCAGCTTTCTCCCGGAGCAGCCTGCTTTATCACCCGGTTGAGTGGTGAGCTTTCAAACTGCTTTTCGCTGTAAGGTACTCCCGTTATGGCCACAGCCGGTGTGCCATTGCGATAAAACTGATACTGTTCCTGAACGGCATTTACCCTGTAGCCGTCAGCATCAGGGGTGCTTGTAGCTGCATAAGGCAGGTATTCGCGCGGCTGCCGGTTATAGCTATCATATACCATGGCCTGCACCATATCGTTGCCCGATGGGGAACCTGATTTTATCACCTGCTGTACCGGACGGCCAAGGCCACCCAGGTAGGTGGTGGTAACCATTACTGTATCAGAATTAAAATTGGCTATTTCAAAATCAATAGGGTCAGCGGTTTTTACACGCGCTGTGTAATTCCTTACATAGTTGAGGGCAGGCCCGCTTTGCACTGCTCCGGGGTCATCATTTATCAAAGGGATGCTCCCCGATTCAGGACTATTGGCAACAGTCAATACCCTAAACGGGTCGGACTCAAACGTTTTGCCGTTTGACAAATCTACTACCACAGCATACCTGCCTTCACCAGTTGCATTATACGTTGGTCCTGTTTCACCGGACATAAGCGTTCCATCCTTATACCACTGGTAGCTTGCATAGCTCGCAGGCAGGCTTAATTCCACTGCAATACCATCTTCAATAAAACCATTATTGCTCGCCATGATAGCTGGCGGGCTAACAATATGACCTGTTACAGTCACCCGGCCACTGGTACAATAAGTACCTATTATTTCAACCTTAAATGAAGTAGTCTCATATAGCACCCGTGATAGTGTACCGGCTGTTTCCCCTGCTAAGAGATTGTCGTTGGCATCATACCACTGATAGGTCTCCTGGCTTTCTGCTCCTGAGACTTCAAAATTAAATTGGTCTGACCCAAAAGAGAAGTAGGTGTCATCAGGTATTGGGTCATCAGGCTGCTCATGGACCGTGGCAGTCAACTCAACCCGTGATGAACTTTCACAACCAGTCGTTGAATTATAACTTGAAACATAGTAACTGGTGGTGGTGCTGAGGTTAGGTGCGTATGTAGTGTTTTGCCTGAAATAGGTGCCGCCAGTGGGTGCACTGTACCAGCGAATGGTATTGGCATTTGCACCGGGAGTGGCACTCAGGTTCACAATACCAGCATCACAACGTGTATCTTCCGTCACGGCCGGGGCCGCGGGTACAGGATTTATCGTAGCAGTGATAGCTTGCCTAGATGCACTTTCACATCCTGTGGTTGTATGGTAGGAACTCACATAATAGGTTGTGGTACCTGACAGGCTGGGGCTATAGGAAGTACTTTGCCTGAAATGAGTCCCCCCTGAAGAAGCTGTATACCATCTCACGGTATTGCCATGAGAGCCGGGTGTGGTATTCAGAGCAACAGTTCCGCTACCACAGCGCTGGGCCGAAGTAACAGCAGGCGGAGCCGGTACATTGTTAATGGTACCCGTCACAGCAATACGCGGTGAACTTTCACAGCCCGTACCTGTATGATAACTGGTGACATAGTAGGTTGTAGTTGATGAAAGGCTGGGTGAATAAGTTGTACTTTGCCTGAAATGAGAACCCCCGCTTGATGAGGTATACCACCTTACCGTGTTCCCATTTGTGCCTGGCGAGGCACTTAAGCTAACAACCCCACTGCCACAGCGCTGATTGGATGATACTGAAGGAGTAGAGGGAACCGGATTAATTGTGGCGGTAATAGCTATCCGCGGGTAGCTTTCACAGCCCGTACTGGTATTGTAAGAAGTAACATAATAGGTCTTTGAACTCGACAAGTTAGGTGAATAAGATGTATTTTGCCTGAAATGAGAGCCGCCACTTGATGAGGTATACCACCTTACCGTGTTGCTGTGTGTGCCTGATGTAGCACTTAAATTGACAACTCCATTACCACATCTCGAAGCTCCGCTTGGTGTAGGACTTCCAGGTGTAGGATTCATACTAACAAGTACAGTATTAGAGTAAAGAACACCACATGTCGCGGTATTCATTTTAATCTTGAACTGAGTATCATCTGTAATATTTGTAAAGTTGAGCGGATTGGTATAGGATGCTGACTGCCAACTTCCATTGCCTACTTTGTATTGCCAAACTCTTGGGTAACCGGAAATACCATTTACTGATATTGATACATTGTCTCCATAACATACAGTACTTTCACTGGCTGATACGACTCCAGGTGCATTGAAATAAATAGTTTTTGAGTGTGATTCTGAGTAACCCCCTTGTTCTGAATAGGTTACAGAAAGTATTGCAGATGAGGGAGGTGATTCGCTGAATGTAACTGTCGCTTCCCAACAATTCATTAAACATCTTTGAATTAAGCCTGCTCCTGATGTCAGTGACCACTGGTATGAACCTTGTCCAAACCCTCCCCCTCCCACTGATACAGAATAAGTTAGTTGATCACCTGCACATACCGAACCTGGTCCACTGATCTGTGCCTTTACAATACCACTAAATGATAAAATTAATACTCCTATGCATTGTATTTTCATTCTACTGATCTTCATACTAATTAATTTTGCAGTGCATAGTGATATTCATTCTTACTCAATATGTTGCCTTCATGGTCTTTTACATATTCCAGCCTGTTAAATGCATCGTAATGATAGCTTGTAGTAATTCCATTCGTATCCGTAGAAGATGTAATGCCAACTACCGGATCATAGGTATAGGTGGTAATCTTCGCCCCCACAGGGTAAAGCCTTAGTTCATCGATATCATGCCCGCTAAACTGGACGTTGACAGTGGCAGAAGATGGAACAGTCATCTGAATATATTTCCAATCAGTAGATCCACTATATGAGGTACCGTTTATTGTAATATTATTTGTTCCTTTTACCCAACAAGCCACCACATAATCCTGCGAGGTATTCAGACTTGTTCTAGAGAATGTTCCAGAAGCATTGTTAAATAGATAACTACCGGTTTTTGCACCAGGGTCTACAGACCTGTTGCCAGTTCCATTGTAAACCCAATTACCATCTGGCGGGTCGTTTTCAAAACTGGTATACGCCACCTCGTTGGCAGATCCCCCGATCACCTGAGCCACGGGATACATTTGGTCATAGCCCCAGATAAAACTACTCATCACATCGCCTTCTTTAGAAAAGGCTTGTAGGTTGCCGACAGGACCATAATTGTGAAACGTCAACCTCTTTTGATACAAACCAGAGAATGCTCCTAGCCCTGTCAACAGTTGGTCATCCGATTCGGCCAGGTAAACCTCTTGCGGTAAAATTTCAGCATCAAATACTGTTCTCTTTCCACTGATCATTTCATACTCATATACTGAAGGGGAAGTTTCTATGGTATAATACTGACGAAATTCTTCAACTCTGGTGTGATCCACACCATGGTAGTCACTTTCTGTAACCATTGTTCTGTTTGCCTCACTAGTAGAAGTGGTCTTTTTAGTGACCTGATCATAGCTGTCATATTCAAAGTAAGTATCTCGTGTCACATGCCCTCCGAAGTCCATGTCATATGTTTCTTCAACAGTCGAAGTTAGCCTTACCAGAGCCGTAGGTTGTTTATAGGATTGGTAAACGAATTCCCTGTTAGGGCATTGTAAACAATTTGTTCTCTTATTTTCAGCTATTTTTATACCCAGCCCTACTTCTTCCAAGGACGTAAAAGAGTAGCCATGACGTATCTTTTGTACAACTTCACCGCTTGAAGTGTACACTTCCTTTTGCTTTAAAAGTCCATTTTTGTAACCATAGCTCTTGGTTGGAACGAATGGGAACGGGTATGCCGGCTGATGGTTGAGATCATCGGTCTGATTGAAGTATTCAAATATGGTATAGCCATTGTTCACCAGCGAAGTGCCAACATATTCAACCACGCGATCGTAACCTACATGACTGCCCTGGCTGTTAGTCAGTGGCATATTACTAACAGAACTCCTTACCAGGAATTGACCTGAGCCATTCACGGTACAAGTAGATGATTGCGGGTCCCAGGAATCATCGTTAATTTGTTGTGTATAGGCGTAATAAGGGAAGCTCATAATTTTCCCTGACGTTTGTCCATCAACCTCCTTGTATTCATATGTCTTTACATAATCATTAACACCTCGCTGTGTAATCTTTTCAATACGCAAACCGCCTCCCTTTAATTTACCTTCTTCTATTAGGTCTGACAGCGCCTTTACTTTAAATATCTTGATATAAAACTCCTGTTCATCGAGCGGATGCTCCGGTGGCCAGTTAAACATACTTGGATCAAAAACTGCGTCTAGCATGTAATCTCCGGCTTCCAAAGTCTCCACCTGAGGGTTGGAAGGCCCGCTAACAACAAAATCTAACGAAAACGTACTGGATGCATTAACAAGTGTACCACTATTTCCACCTGCAGGTATTCCACCACCATAAATCTCAGGAATTTCATACATGAATATTACATCTGTATCTTCTGCCAGAGAAAATTGTTGTGTTTCAGCATAGTCTACCTGTTCATCTGCGGTAATGTTAAATTCAATGGTAGCCAGGGATTCCAGTCCCGGGCTGAATGGGTATTGGCTTTGAACAGGTAAATTGGAATAGTCATGAAGATCATAGGTAAATAAGGTCTCCCCGCCTGTAGGATAAGTGATCTTTTTGAGGCTGCCCTGGTAACAGGCAAGCAGGTTTGCCTCTCTGTCTGCACCGCTGTAATAGCGGCCATCATGTATCATGGCTGGCGCCTTAAGCTGATTGTTTTCAGCACCGTTATAATACCCCCAATGGTCTACACTCTTGCTCCTGCGACTAAAAAATGGCATCGAAGGATAATACTCAAAAGTGTAGGATGGAATTGCCTGATTCTGATCATTGTATTCTGTTATGTCATCCAGCATGAGGTACTTTTCATAGTGAGCGCCACCTGAAGAAGCATAGCTGTGACCCAGAATAAAATATTTAATTAGCTCAGTTTTATAAAAAACTTCTATCTTATTGAGTTCGCTGGCTCCGTCTAAATCCTCACGTTCGTTGTTATATTTGAACTCCACACTATAGCCATTAGAGCCAGTAATTTTTTTTAGTCTTTTTCCGTAAGTCGTTATATAGTTCAAACAGGCACTGGAAGGAACATCACCGGAAAGGCCTGAAATCCTGTCATAGTCAGTTACAGCAACTGACTGGGTATACGAGATCGTTTCATTCTCATACTCAAAAAGTATTGAGTCCAACTCATTGGCAGAAACAATCTTGGTGAGCTTCCAGGTTGATGGAGCATCAACCTGCGGGAGTTCGCCTGGTTGTGGACTTTCCGGATGTGGCTCTACATCAGGTTCTCTGCATGTATTCTGAGCAAGTGTGGTTTCAGCAATATCAAAATAGTATTTGGTCCCATCTCTGCCGTATATTTCCCATGTATTAAATGGTTTGCCCTGGCCATCAAGCGAGTAATTTATATCAGCATATTGTTTAGGAATTAAATTAATATTTTTAGCCCTGTCATAAACAAATTTGCCTGCCTGCCCATCGGGCAAAGTGAAAAAGAACATATCCGGCTCCAGGTCTAAACCACCACGAGAGGCATAATATATGTTGTCATAGGCATCATTCCCATCTCCATCGCAATTAGGATCAGTATTATTAAATATGTAATCATCGTCTAACGCGTTACCATTAAAAAAAGGAGGCACCCAGAACCTTCCGTTTAGTTTGCCGGTAGAAAAATAACCCTGATCATGCTCATCATTGAGACCCCGAATCGTTCTGCTCACCACACCACCTGCGTTTAAGGCCCAACCAGCACCTACTGATGAGGCTATCTCCTCGACTTTCAATCCTGAGGCATGATAACTTAAATATATCGGCAGCTCTAAATTGTATGATTTAAGCGTATAAATTGGAACCTCTACTTTTGGCAAGCCAGTATAGGTATTAACGGGCATCTCAATATACTTTCCCAGCGAAGCCGCTTCCGGAGCGGGTGGTATTACATTGACTTTAAGCGGATCTGTAGACTCTTGAGCAGCGGATTGATTGGTGAAAATAGAGATGCAAAACAGGAGTAGTAATATTTCTTTCTTCATGCAAGGGAATATACATTTTCAAATAGCTAGCAAGATGCTACATTCATGGGTAATAAAAAATTTAATCTGACTCCTTTTATTACATTGTGTATATCATATATATAATATTACATTATATATATTAATGCCTTACATTAATTTTATTATTTAATTTTCATAAATAATGGGTTAAAACTTACACGTTCCACTTCTGGAATAGACAGTTGAAGGTTAATCTGATAGTTTAGTTTTTTCCATTTTTTAAATGAACCTACAGCCCCATTTTGTATCAATTTCCATAAGCAGAAGCAAGATTTTCAGCAACTTATAAAAGTTAGGCTTTCCATATTTTAAAATAACTGCGACAGCTACTAACCAATGAAAGTCTTTACATATTGCTATTTAAGCTTTTTTAGTTCTTTGAGTGGCTTCTTAGGATCTTGACGGTTGTCACCGACAAGCAATTATTTTGTAATCTAATTTAATCCAAGACATGTACCCAGCCTTTGTCTGTTTCTAACTCTTGATCACAACTTAAATACTTTATTTGCCAATAATAAACACCCGAAGTTACATCATCTGCCCTCCACAACACTTGGTCATCGTTATCAAAATAGAGTACATCTCCCCAGCGATTCATTATGGTTAGCTCAATATCTGTGGCTCCTGAGCTTCTGATACGAAATTCTTCATTATATCCATCGTTGTTCTTTGTTACAACGTTAGGAACAAACACGCTATCTGTTTGAGCCTCCAAAATGACTATATTTGATTTTGCTATACACCCATTCTTACTGTATTCTGCGTAATACTGTCCAGGTAAATTGGTCTCTAAATCTTCTTTTTTACCAATTGAATTTTGGGAATCCATCAAGTACCAAGAAATGTCCGCTTTCATGGTGTTGTTGGTAACTACAATATCTGCTGATTGTTCAGCACAAACTTTGCTCGTACTGGTTTCTATTACAGGTTTTTCTAACAATTCAACTTCAAATTTATGTTCATCTCTAAAGATGCAATGTTGCTCTTGCACCTCGTAGACAGCTTTGTGCCAGCCATTGCTTAGGTTATTTACATCTACCCAACCTTCATTATTTACTTGATCACCTTTCCAAACTCCGTTTGCTGGTTGTCCAATAAGTTTAACAGTTTTTGTACTATCGCAGATAATACCGGTTTCTTGAAAACCTATTGTCACATGGTTGACATTGGCTTCGAGCGTATCACTGGCAAATTTACACTCCCCAATGTAGTACTCAGAAAAATAAAACCCACCATTGTCTAACAAAACAGTTTCATCCATGCCAATTTCATTGAAGGATGATTCCTCATAATCCATAAAATACCATTTTTGAGAAGCTACCTCCTGGCTTCCTAAAAGAGACAAATACTTTTCTTCATAAGAGCAGACTTCTTCTACGCCCTGTCTACTTAATTTTATATCACTTTCAGACTCTTTAACAAAAAATTCTGCGCTAATTGCCTGACAAAGTCCGGCCGATATTTCTACACGATAAAAACCAGCTTTGCTGATGGTTATGGTGTCCTTATCCGAATCAAAATATTCAAATTCATCGGTTTCTGTGTCTTTAAAAAACCACTCGGTAGCAACCATAGCTGTGGAAGACGAATAATCAACATATAGCTCGGTATTTTCATCTTTACAAACAAAAGTGGTAGCATCAGACTGCGCAGTAATTTCTGGAAGCGTACCAATATAAATACTTGAAGAAACTTCACAGTCCCCTGCAACATAGGTAACAAGCGACCAGCCATACTGGTCTACCTGGGAAGGGTCAAACAAGCCACTTAAACTGTCGGCAATACCTTCTCCTTTCCAGTACCCCCCTATCCTATTTGACTCAAGGTAAAATGATTCTCCATTTTGACAGATTGGTTCTTTGATGCGATAGATGTATGTTGAATATTTTAACTCATAAACTGCTCCTGCTCTGTAACCTGTAGAATTATTGTCGTAAATAGCAGAGACAAAAACCCTATCTTCCGCCCCCTCTAAATCAAAACCGAAGGCATCTAAGTAACGATTATTATCAGAAAGCTGAACATATCGTTCATTTCTATTTTCCAATTCCTGATCCATCTCTGAATATGGATCGAAAAAATATATCTTGCCGGGTTGAAGATCTTCTATGTCAGAGTGGTGCCATACAGAATATGGATTATTGATTGAACTGGCTGCTCCAATTAATATGTTATTCTGGTCTATATGCACAGAATAACCAAAAAAATCTTCATCAACCGGTGATTCTGGCTCAAGGATTAAAGTTTCATTGATTACACCTTCCCAACCGCTTTCTGGTTGCTTAAATACATAGGCACGGCCAGCGAATGTTTTTGTATCGCCATAGTTGTAGCCGGGTGATCCCACTACAATAAGATCATTTAACCGATCGATACTAAAACCGAACCGATCAAAGCGATGTTTTGAGCTGGGCAGTAGGTAAGCATCTTCTGTTTTACTTTCCCATTGGTCACCGTCCTTTTTATAAATGTAGACCCTCATTTCATCTGTATAGCCATATTCTACATTACCCGTACCAACAATCAGTAGATCTTCATCTAACAAAACTTTCTGACCAAACATATCGCCTCCTTGTTGATCTGCGGTCGTCATTTTGGCCTCATACTCCCAACTGCCATCCTGTAATTGTTTAAATAAATATACGCTACCGTTAGACTCTGAACTTCCGGTATAGTACTGACCAACTGCCACATATCCGTCAACATAGCTTATTGATCGGCCAAAATGTTTGATTTCACTCTCCGAGGACACTTCAGGGCTGTAGATTGTATTTTGCAACACCCATGTATTACTTTCTAATTTATATTGATAAACCTTGCCGATAGAGCCATTGTAATATGATCCATCGCTATTTAGACTATCATAATATTGCGAAGCCACAAAAAGTATTGAATCAGAGAGCTCGACCGCTGTACCAAATGCATCGCCAACATCACCGTCAGGAGGAGTTATTTTTTGTATGAGTTGATAGTTATCTCCTCCTCCACTTTGCTCGTAAACGTAAACTGCTCCTATATCTTTGCCCACGGCATTATCATGAATAGATCCAACTGCCATGCGATTATTATTATAGGAAATGTTATATCCATATTTAGACTCGACCGCTGATTGATAGGTATGAGATATTTCCTGATGAGGCTCGTTACAGTTTTCAAAAACATTACCTGGAGCGTGATAGCTCAGCAACTTTTCAGTATTCTTATCATTATACTTGTTAAAATCACTTTGATAGCTGGTAATCAAGTAGTTATCAGTGACTGCAAAACCCTTGGCAAATTGTCTTGTATCATCAGTAAATTCAGGTGCCTTGTTTAAGCTTAAGGCAGGCATACTGTTTGTCCACTCAACATCCTTCTTAAAAATATACAGATTTTCATCCCATCGCTCTCTTCTGAGAAAAACATAATCGCCATAGACTTTCAACTTTGGTCTATAACCGGCATGAGTGATATTGCCCGTTTCTAATATTGCATTTTCGTTGCTGTCTACCCACCCACTTACAGGTTGTTTAAAAACGTACACTTCTGTAGGATATTCACCTGTGACTTCGTGGCTATATCCATTAGCCGCATAAATGTATTCCTCATCCATTTCAACTTGTATGGCAAAATCTTGCTGCTCAGTATTTGATGGCATCAATTGGGCAATAGGTTCACTGTTAGTTCCATTAAATACGGTGGTTCTGTTAAAAACATAGACCGAGCGCTCTCGAGAGTAGCCGACAATTTCAGAACCACTCACAGCGATGTAGTCATCATTAAAATCGAAATCTATGCCAAAGCCATCATTTGAATAAGTACCATTATCCGGTCCGTCTAACTGAGCAATAAATGACAAGGTCTTATCACTATTTATCCTGTAAAAGGCAACATTATCTTCATAGGCCATGTAATATGAGATGCCCACAATATCACCCTTGATTACTATTTCATTTACAATCAAACCAGAATTGTCAACTAAATCATCTCTTAATATAAGTCTATCAGATTCTATCTGAGTTGACCACTCTTCGGCATCATCTTTAGTATAGATAAACAACTCATCGAAGTGTAAACCAGAAGAAGTAAAGGTATTACCTGCAATGATTATAATATTATTATCAATGGCTATTCTTCTACCGAAAAACATTTGAAGGTTATATTCAGAGGGATTAAGTTGTGCCAGCTTATTCCATGTGCCACCACTAATCTTAAATAACTCTACCTTACCACCATCAAATTCGTATTCGTCATTGTTAGTCGAAGTTGTTAAAAAATAATCTTCGAAACCCTCCATTTGCTGACCATAAGAATCTGAGTTTGAAAGGACAGGATCGGGAAGCATTACCTGCCCTTCCTCAAGGCATTGGGAAAAGGAATCGGGTATACCAAAGCTAAATAAAATGCCAAAAATACCGATTAATGATTTAAGCTGAAGACTACTCATTTTCTACAAATAAAAAGCCGTAAAAGTACATTTTTTCGAGCAAATATCGTAATTAATAAAACTTTATTAGATAATTAAAATGTGAAATGAAATTGCGGTCACCTAGTACATATTTATTAAGCCGTCAGAATAATATCATGTTAAAATTTGAAAATTTTTCAACTACATCATATAAAAAAATTACCTAATAAGGTTCCTTAACTATTACAGTTGCAAATCGTTATTAGATTTTTTACTACATTGTAGCAATTTTAAAACAATACAATAATAACTATGAAATTAGAATCAATTACCCCAAACTTAATGGTTGAAGATGTACGCCAAACGATCAATTATTATCACGGAGTTTTGGGATTTGAAACAGTAAGCACCTCGCCAGAAGGCGCAGACGAACTTGTGCGGGCCGTTGTAAAAAAAGGTAATGCCAAAATTATGTTTCAAAGTGAAGATAGCCTTAAAAAAGAGCTGCCAGAATTGCGCCATGACGAGCCAGCAGGCGGTTTCACCATAAATTTTGAGATGACTGGTGTGAACGAATATTATGACTACTTGTATATTACTGCTGACGTGGTGGATCAAATTCGTGACACAAGATATGGAACCAGACAGTTTACCATCAGAGATGTGAATGGTTATTACCTTACTTTTGCAGAAAAGATATAAACGCTAATCTATTTCCTGGCCATAAAAAAATCCCGAAGCACATGTCTCCGGGATTTCAGGTCAAAAAATACTCAACAAACAAGTATTACCTCCAAGCTACTATTTCGTAGTAATGCACATGACTGTAGCTATTTAAATGATCATCCAACGAAAAGTTTAGTATAAGTTCATTGCCATCTAAAAACCCATCTCCTGCAATGTGAAATCCATTTACAACTTGTTCTGGAATGAAAATATCAAACCCTTCAACCTCAGCTATTACTTCTATACCCACACCATAAAAATTTCTTATAAAAATTGTATAAGCGTCACTTGTAGACTTCACGATATTAAAGCTATATTCGGAATATGTTCCATCGGTTTTATTATACTCTTCCACATCATAGATGCCTAAATAATGGTCTCTTACATCATGTACAGGTACTGGTTCTTCAACAACAATTACCTCACATGACATCAACAGTACAAAAACCGGGAGTATTAAATATAGTCGTTTCATAACCAATCTGTTTGTTGACAGTTGGATTAAAACAATTATGAGGCCAAAAAATAACCCGACACATAAACTTCTGTATATCAATAGATAAACACACTTACTCATGTCAATAATCAGTATCAATCAAGGCTACTACTTCCCCCTACCGTTTAGAATATTTGGGGGCGCCTTACCTATATTTAGTTTGGTTTTTCTCACTCAAAACAATTACATATTGGCTGCACTTGGTGTTGTGATGGCCTTTTTGTTACTCACTACCAAATACCAAATCATACTTGATTTGGAGAATAAAAATTACTTTGAGCATTTATGGGTCTTAGGGTTCAAACGTGGTGAAGTTGTGAGCTATAATTCTATTGAAAAAGTTATTTTAGGGAGTCGTAATAAGTCAAAGACCTATAATTCCAGAGGTTCTACAAACACAGTGCGATATACAGCATATTATCTGTGTCTGATCATAGATGAAAATCGCGTGGAGCTGATAGAAACAGACAAGGAGACTAGAATAGAAAAGCTAAAACTTAAACTAAATGATGAAATTAATCATCTGCATGTTGAAGATTTAAGGAATTAAGCTATCTGCGCAAAAGCCTATACAAACTATATTTTACCAAAGGGTTCATCGTTGAGGTAGAAGTCTCCACTTTCATCCACGAATATTTTAACCTTAGAAAGGTAATCTTTTGTTTTATTTTCTATGTAGATATAATAGGCATGAGGCTCTACCCTATCTTTTATATCATCGGAAAATCCCATATCAAATTCAAGAATATCCAGGTTTTTAACCTTTTTAGATTTTACAATGCCACCTCTAAGGTTCACCACCCTTACTCTGAAGGCTTCTTCTGGTAAATTGGTAAATGAAAAATTGACCTTAACATAAGGCAGTAAATCAGCTGAGTAAGGTGTCTTTTCAGTAAAAGTGACTTTATTCTTGTCTGGCGGTGGTTTGCTCTTAAAGTCATAATCAAGCTCGAATTCAAAATCTGCTAATGGCAGAAAAGGCACGTCCTGGCTATATATGTTAGCACTAAAAAAAACAAGCAACACAATTATCAACTTTCCCATATTGGAATCTACGAAATTTATCTGATGTCAGTTAAATATTAAGGATAAATCGACAATCTACACTTTATAACAAGAGTCTCATATTATAAAATTTAACCTTTTGTGACACTTTCGTGATACCTGATAGTGAAATTGAGGCTTAAACAAGATCAATGAAACATGGGAGAACGAAATCTATATCCAAATAGCCAATTAAGCAACTTACAGGAATGGGTTGGAAATTTAAACTTTCAAAATAATAACGAAAAGTCATTCGTAAGGCTAGAAAAAGGGAGTAATGTTTATATTCCAGGTCAAGCGGCTAATTATTTATATGTTGTGATCAAAGGGAGTATAAAGACCTACACATATTTAGAAAATGGACAAGAATTGGTTGGATCAATTTTAAGAGAAGGTGATCTATTCGGAGAAGAGAGTCTGCAAAGTGAGTCTAAAGGAAGACAAACTTATGCTCAGAGCAGAGAAAAATCAACAATCATTTATCGTATAAATGCTGCTACTTTTTGGGAAGCTATAAAAACTGATCACAATCTCTGTGTTGAAGTAATTAAGCTACTCAGCAAGAGGATCACGAATGCTGAAGAAGAAAAAAGAAGACTTAAATACATCTCGGCAAGTCAGAAAATGATAGCCTACCTTAAACACATGGCTGAAAAATTTGGTGTGAAAGTAGGTTTCGAAACTGTTTTTGAAAACAATCTTACGCACAAGGAGCTTGGTAACTTATTGGGTGTATCTCGCCAAACCGTAACCTCACTACTTAATGATTATAAAAGAGCAAATCTGATCAATTTTGATAAAAAAAGAATCTTAATAAGAGACTTTGACACGTTGAGCGTTAAGAGCTTTTAAAATTTCAGGGAATACAGCAGATACTGGTTTTTCTATCTATCGATTATAAAACAAAAATGCCTCACACTTTAGTGCGAGGCATTTAATTTATGAGCCTCCAGTCGGATTCGAACCAACGACCCACGCATTACAAGTGCGTTGCTCTGGCCAGCTGAGCTATGGAGGCAAAATGTGTATTTTCTTCTCTTTTGAAGACGCTTATTTGTGTTAAGCGAGTGCAAATGTAATGCTTGAAATTTTAATTCCAAACATCTCGAAGAAAAATTTTATCAAGCAGTTCTAACAATTTTCAATTGCTGTTTTAGACTCTTCAATTGGTGCTGAGCAGATTCTATTTTTTCTTGAAATTCATCCTTCATTTTATCCGCAGTTTTTGAGTCTGCGAAGAATTCGATATTGTTTTTCCAGAGCGCAATATCACTTTCTATCTTGCTTATTTGCTTTCTTATGGACTGCTCTTTGCGATACAGCTTTTGATCTGCATTTGGTCCTTGCGCAATTCTATTTAGCTGATTTTCAAGCCTAATACGCTGTCTGTCTTCATTACTAATACCTTCCAGACTGTTAATATATTTATCTACTGCTTCAGCATATTTACTTTTAATCTCAGAGATATTTTTTCTTGGAACAAACCCCAAATCGAGGTACTTATCTCTTAATTCTCTGAAGGAATCTAGGTCATCAGACTTCTCTTTGGCCATTTTTTCAATTTCATCACATATCACCACTTTGGCCTCGTAATTTTTTTCAAATTCTTTTTCAAGCTCTTTGTTATTAGCTCGCTTATTTTCAAAGAATTTATCTGCAGCAGCTTTGAACTCATGATATATCCCCCGTTTCTTTTCTGGCACTGGGCCTATATCTCTCCACTGATTTTGGAGGCGTTTAAAGGCTTCTGCTGTCTTTTGCCAGTCTGTGCTATCCTGCATAGCAACGGCCTGCTCAAGCAGTTCTTTTTTCTTCTCAAGGTTTTCTTCTCTTCCCGCATCCAACTTCTTAAAGAAGGCGTTTTTGTTGTTAAAGAATCCCTTGAATGAAGACCAAAAATTCTTATTTACCTCTTTGGCTTTAGCTCTAGGCAAACCACCGGTGGCTTCCCACTTCTTTTGGATGGCTATAATCTCTTTAGTCTTACTATTCCACTCCTTGATGCGATCCGAATCGAAATCTAAGAACGACTTTACTTCCTCGACAAGTTGCTCTTTTATCTTTAAATTTTCATCAAGGTCTTTTTTTAGCTGTTCTACAAATCCCTTTCTTCTCTCATACACAGCATCAGATGCGGCTTTGAATCTTTGCCACAACGGCTCCTGATCATCTTTAGGTACCGGACCAATATGCTTAAATTCATGGTGGAGTTCATTTAATTCTTTAATGGCCTCCTTCATGTTTTCCTCGTTAGCCAAATTTTCAGCTCGTTCACACAGCTCAAGTTTGCCCTCAAGATTTTTCTTTCTGTCTAGCTCCTTCAGCTCGAAGTAAATTGATCTGTTATCATAAAAGCGATCAATTAATGCATTATAATTGGCCCACAAAGTACGATTGTACGCACCAGGAACAGGCCCAATACTTTTCCACTCGTTTTGAATGGTCTTGAAATCTTCAAAACTGATATTTGTCTCCTCAGAGTCTACAAAATCTCTAAGCTGCTCGAGAAGCTCTTGTTTACGTTTTAGGTTCTTTTCTTTCTGCTGTTCGCGGTTTTTAACAAACTCAGATTTTTTGTCTTTTATGAGTTTGTAATTGGCATCAAAGCGATTGATGAGTTCGTCATTTTTAAATTCAAAATCTTCTTCAATACCTCCGTCAGCAATAAATTTCTTTAAAGCCTCTTCTTTCTCGGCATTTCTTATCTCATCAAATAATGGTTTGATCTCTCTGACTATTTTGTCTGAGCGCATAATGCGTTCATCCTTTGCCAAAGTTTTTATGAGTTCAACAAGCTCTTCTTTTGATAGGTTGGTATAATCGACTTCTTCATCTTCATGCTCATCATCCTCATGATCTTTTTCTTCAAGATCTTCTTCTGAGTCTAGTTTTTTGTAATCAGAGCTGTTAGCCAGGTTATCCGGCTCCTCTTCATCGGTTATTTCACTTTCAGACTCAGCTGACGGTTCCTTTTCAATGTCATGAGTTGTTGTTGCGGCAGCTTCTGACTGTTCCTCAGTTGTATTAGAGGCATCATCGTTAGTAGTTTCTTTAGTTTGTTCTTCAGTCTCATTCTGAGCTGACTCCTGCTCTTGTGCAGTACTGTTCTCCGCGTCCTTAATATCCTTCTCTATATCCATTATTCAGTATTCGATTTCAATCCTAATAACTGTAAAATTAGCAAAATCATTCAATTTAATCTCGGGTCGGTGGGGTAATTTGAGTAGATACTAAACCTCCCTCCTAGTAATTTCAACAGTGTTTTCCAAAGTGCTTCATTATCGAGATCAAAAACAAGGTCTGGGGTAGCATTGGGAGCTACAATCCACGAGTTTGCTTCCAGCTCTTCAACCAACTGGCCAGCTGACCAGCCAGAGTACCCAACAAAAAATCTGAAGTCTTCAGGTTTGATTTGCTTTGTATCTATCAAAACCATCAATTGCTCAAAATTACCACCCCAATAAAGGCCATTTCCAATGTCTACACCACCTTCTAAATAATCAGCCCTATGAATAAAATGTAATGTGTCTTGTTGCACTGGGCCTCCGATATATACTTTCTCCTCGAAATTTTTGATATCCTCAATAATATCTTCGAGTGCTACACCTGAAATTTTATTTAAAACAAATCCAAAAGACCCTTCTTCATTATGTTCGCAAAGTAGTACTACAGTGCGTTCAAAATTTGGATCTGGGAGAAACGGCTCTGAAATCAGAAAGCTTCCCTTGGCGGGCTTGTGGCTGTTGTTAAACTTAAAATAATCCATTGCTAATGCAACGCAGCTTTGAGAGGTAGCTGTTGTAACACTTCCGCTTCTGCGTTATTTAATTCTTCTAACCTCGTGTATACTTCATTCTTATCAAAATAATTAAGCGCCATTTTCACAAAAATATTTCCGTGCTTAGCCTCTGATGCCCAAAGGTTATGATAGAATTTTTTCAATTCTCCTTCTTCAAGGTTTTCATATACTAAACGAAACCTTTCTGCTCCCCTACATTCTATTATAGAGGCCAGCAGCAACCTGTCCATAAAACGCTCGTCTACAGTCGACCTACACCGATCAACCAATTGCTTCACATAAATGTCTTGCCCCATCTGTGCTGGTAGTTGTACACCTCGTTCTTCCATAATTTCATATACAGATCTAAAGTGCTCCAACTCCTCGACAGCAGTATCTATCAGCTCAGGTATGATTTCGAGTCTATCGGGATACTTCGCAACAAAGCTCATCGCCATTGCTGAGGCTTTACGCTCACAATTGGCATGATCTTGTAAAAAAGAATCGAAGTCTGCCATGACTGTATCTATCCATGCTTTGCTACTTGCGCTAGCTAGTTCAATGCTAAGTTTCATTTATCTTTACCAGAATTAAGATGAGAAATTATATAAACTCAATCTTACAGATAAGTTGATAAATATTAAAGGCCGTAATTGCTTTATTACTAATTTTGATGACATATGACAAAAAAAATATCTGACATCCGTAGCGATTATAAGAAAAACAAACTGGATGAAAAACACGTTTTAAGCCACCCTATCAGGCAGTTTGAGAAATGGTTTGAGGAAGCTTTGGCAAGTGTTGTAATTGAGCCAAATGCTATGAACTTAGCTACTGTCAGTAAAAGCAATACCCCTACCTCACGCATTGTGCTGTTGAAGAGTATCGAAAAAGATGGCTTTGTTTTTTACACAAATTATCAAAGTAATAAAGGGAAAGAACTGGAGGAAAACCCTCAGGCCGCTCTTAACTTCTTTTGGCCAGAACTTGAGCGTCAGGTCCGTATTCAAGGGGTAGTTGATAAAGTATCAAAAGAAAAGTCAGAAGCTTACTTCAAAAGTAGGCCTCGAGCGAGTCAGATTGGCGCCTGGGCCTCACCACAAAGTGCTGTGATAGCCGATCGTAAAATATTAGAAGATCGCGAAAAACAACTCAACGAGAGGTTCGCTAAAGACGAACAACTGCCTAAACCTGAGCAATGGGGTGGTTACATTTTAAAACCTTTGGCGGTGGAGTTTTGGCAAGGCAGACCTAGCAGGCTTCATGATCGGCTTATCTACACACTTGAAGGTGAAAATTGGAAAATAAGTCGTCTTGCCCCTTGAGTATTTATCTCGAACGATACGCATGGCCAAAAACTTATATTGAACAGCCCCCATCACAGGACACAAGTCTTATTGTGACCATTCCATGTTACAATGAGCGATCTTTAATTCCATGTTTTGAGAGCTTATTAAATTGTCAGTTGCCCACTGGTATTTCTGTTGAGGTTATTGCAATAATTAATGAGTCTGTATCTGAAAATCAGCCAATAACAGACACAAACAAATCGTGCTTCAAAGAAGCCAGCGAGTGGATTGTAAATCATAACTCGAAAGATCTACGCTTTTACTTAATATATGAGCAACTGCCTAAGAAGCACGCTGGCGTTGGGCTGGCACGAAAGATTGTGATGGACGAGGCAGTCAAACGATTTGAATCTATAGGAAATAGTGATGGTGTAATAGCATGTTACGATGTAGATTGCACATGTGATACTAACTATCTCACAAGTATTGATTCATACTTTCGTAATCATCCAAAATGCCCCGGGGCGTCTATATACTTTGAGCACCCTACCTCTGGTGATGATCCAGATGAAAATTATAAAGCCATCATCGATTACGAGCTTTTTCTACGTTATTATGTAAATGCATTAAGGTATGCTGGCCATTTGCATGCTTACGAAACTATTGGTTCAAGTATGGCCGTACGAGCAAGTGCCTATCAAAAACAAGGCGGCATGAATAGGCGAAAAGCAGGCGAAGATTTTTACTTTCTTCAAAAAATTATACCCATGGGGCATTTTGGAGAAATCAATAGCACACGAGTTATCCCCTCTCCTCGCGGTTCGGACCGAGTGCCCTTTGGTACAGGAAGAGCTGTAAACCAATGGAAAGAACGTCAAACACTGGAAACATATGCCATTCAAAGCTTTAATGATCTGAAGGAGTTTTTACAAGAAGTTGAATCATTATATCAAATCAATGAAAAAAGACTCTCACAACTGATGGGTACATGGCCACAGAGCATTATTCAATTTTTAGCTTCTGTAGGTTTCAAGAGCGAATTACAGAGAATCAATAAAAACTCAAATTCACTCAAGGTATTCTATAATCAATTCTATGCCTGGTTTGATGGGTTTAAAGCTTTAAAATACGTTCATTTTGCACGAGATCATTTTTACCCTAACCAACCTGTATTTGATGTGGCGAAGGACTTAGTTGAGAAAATCTATTCATCAATTGATGATGAAATCACACCATTACAATTACTCCATATATATAGAGAGGTGGACCGAGAAATGGTCTATTTAAGGCAATAAGCTTGATTATTTAGCTTAGAGATTATATTAACCCCTAACCTTGTTTCAATATTATTGATGTATGCATCCACAGATTTAGCAAAAAGATAAACATCGGAGCCCCATATATTTTGTAAGAGACTTTCTTTACTAATGGCCTTTTTTGGATTTTGAGCCAAGAAGTAAAGTAGCTCAAACTCATGTCTTGGTAAAATCACTTTTTTACTCTTATAAAAAACTGCGTTTTCGGCCCTGTCGATATGTAAGTCGCCAAGGCTAATTTGCTTTACACATTTCCTTATAACTAAGTTATTTTTTAAAACGGTCTCCACTTTATGGGTTAAGGCTCTTAACCCAGTGATTTTTTCAATATAATCATCACCTCCAGAAGCCAATGCTTCTATTTGTAAATATTTTTCTGACTTTGCAGTGAGAAAGAATATGTACGTTCCCTTAAATTCTTCATAAGTTCTTAATGTGGAGCATACCTCTATGCCATTTATTATAGGCATCATAATATCAAGAATGATGAGATCTGGATTAAATGCCTTTGCCCTTGATAAGGCATAATTACTGTCTAACTCGGCTGCGACTTCGTAACCTTCCCTCTCAAGGTTATACTTCAGCAAGTCCAGGATATCTTTATCATCGTCTACGATAAGTATCTTGTGTCGAAGGCTAGTCATCTTTACAGTCTGCAATGAGCATTTGAATGATGTTTTCAGTCTGGTCAGGATATGCTACTTGTAATGCTTGTTTATGCTCAACCCACTTTTTAATTACCATCACAGCACATGAGTTTAGTTTGGTCAAAACAGGCACACCCATTTGCTCCAATGCCACTGCATTGCAAGTTTGTTCATATTGGTTTTTCATTGGAATAACCATTAATTTTTTACCAAGGTATAAGGCTTCAGAAGGAGTTTCAAAACCCGCTCCGCACAGCACTCCTTCACAAGTAATCATACTTTCATTAAATGAATTTGCCCCTACTGGCCTGATACTTACATTATGCCGATCATAGGCCACCTTAGTATGTTTAGAAAAGACCTCCCACTTAACATCCCTGATGTTGTGTAGTAAGCCAATTAATGTCTCATCTGCGTAGGCCGGTAAATACACAGTGTAGTGCCCAAAGTTTTTTGTGTTGGCATTTCTAATGCTTTGTTTTACTATTGGTGTGAATATGTTCTTATCAAATGCCGAAAAATGAAAGCCATAGTGTTTGCTCGCAGGTGCATACTTATGGATGATAACCTTTCCTATGGGGTCTGTATATCTTGGTTCAGGACATTTCTTAGAGAGTAATGCTGATTGGTGACTTAAAGCAACACATTTCTTTTTCTTGAACTTAGCAGCCCATGCACTTATTGGCTCAAAATCATTTACAATCAAGTCATATTGCTCTATAGGAAAGTCTTTAATTTCTCTATAAACTCTCCTTGATGAATTCCTCTTAAAGGTTTTAGTAATATCAACACCACCCCTTTTACCAAAGTAAAATCCAAACCCCTGTGATTTATATTTCACTTCCTTATTTAAGCCTATCTCAACTTGAGCCCCACTCACCATATAGTCAACATTGCCAAACTTTTCTAATATCGGCCCTACCTCTACCGCTCTGCTCATATGACCGTTACCAGTACCCTGTATTGCATATAAAATTTTCATCTGCCTGTTTTTACCATTAAAAATTCATCCACCATGTCTGAAAAGATCTCTTCATTGTTCAGTATGATATTGCTTTTCTTATTGACCTTAATTGCCTGGGCGGTCAGGTCTTCGGTGAAATTGTAAATACGCCAGTTTTTGTTATCATACTCTAGAGCTGTAAGATTCTCAACCCAATCACCTGAGTTGAGGTACATCACCTCACCTTTATCCGTGATTATCTTTTTCATTTGAGGATGATGGATGTGTCCACACACAACATAGTCGTAGGCATTACTTATGGCTATATCAGCTGCGGTCGTTTCAAAATCATTGATAAATTTGATGGCAGATTTTACACTGTCTTTTATTCTTTTGGAAAGTGAAATTTTGCCTTTTCCTATCAGCTTTAAGACAAAATTGACAAGTGTATTTAAAAGGATAAGGGCATCATAGCCTATTGCCCCTAATTTTGCCAACCATTTAGAATATTGCATGGTTACATCAAAAACGTCTCCATGAAAAATCCAAACCTTCTTTCCATCAAGGTTTAGCACCACCTTGTTTTCAATACTAAATGAGCCAAGACTGAAACCAACAAATTTGCGTAGCATCTCATCATGGTTTCCGGTGATATACACTACCTCTGTTCCTTTTGTGAGTAAACCTGTGATATGCTTAACTATTTGCATATGTGATTTGGGCCAATAACGTTTACTGAATTGCCACATGTCAATAATATCACCGTTTAAAATGAGTTTTTTTGGATTAATTGACTTTAAATAACGAAGTAAATCTTCTGCATGGCACCCGTATGTGCCAAGATGTACATCTGAAATGATGACTAGTTCGACAGGTCGTTTTTCTTCTTCCATTGTCAATAATTAAAGATCGGGTTTTTATAAAGGAAGGCACGCTTAGTGTTTACCAGTTGAAACCCAAAGGGCCTTCCTAAATCCCTACTTTACAAATTTATGTTTAGACTTTTACCTGCACTTCACGTGGCTTTTATCTAAACATTATGATTAGTTATGGGTATATTACTTCAATATGATTAGTGTTATCTAACTTTGATCTTACCAATAGGTAATAAGTATTATTAAGTATGAAAAGGTTTTTTTTTACACCGGGTCCCTCTCAACTGTATTTTACTGTTGAGTCTCATTTAAAGCAAGCGCTTAAGTTAGATATACCTTCGATTTCTCACAGAAGTGATGCCTTCAAGGATATTTATAAGCAAACTACAAATGGACTTAGAGAATTGTTAGGGCTGAGTGATGACCAACATATACTTTTTACATCATCAGCAACAGAAGTTTGGGAAAGAATCGCACTTAATCTGATAGAACGAGAGTCATTTCATTTGGTAAATGGATCGTTTTCTAAAAAATTTAAAAATACAGTTGAGCAACTAGGAAAGTCTGGGCTTGAATCTAATACAGAAGATGGAAAAGTTGTTGATATTAATAAATTACTAGTACCTGAAAGTGCCGAACTGATCGCAATAACACAAAACGAAACGAGCACAGGTGCTGCACAGCCACTTGATGATATCTATAGCTTAAGAAAGGCCTTTCCCAACCAACTAATTGCAGTGGATATGGTGTCAGCTGCACCTTCTGTAGCATTGGATTATAGCCAGGTGGACACGGCTTACTTTTCCGTACAAAAGTGTTTTGGTTTACCTGCCGGGCTCGGTGTTTGGATTGTTAACCAACGATGTGTAGATAAATGCGAACAACTTCTTAACAACGGTCTCAACATCGGCAGCTATCATAGCTTACCCGTATTACTTGAGCAAGCATTGAATTATCAAACACCGGAAACTCCCAATGTTTTAAATATATACCTATTGGGCAAAGTTGTGGAAGACATGCTCAACAAAGGTATCGATCAGATAAGACGAGAAATTGATTATAAGGCTGCGGTACTTTATCAGGCATTTGAACAGGCAGCTTACCTAAGACCATTTGTAGAAACAAATAAACACAGGTCTAAAACCACGCCAGTAGCTGCCTCCGATATGCCTTCTTCAACCATCATTGATCATTTTGCCAAAATGGGCATTGTATTAGGTGCTGGTTATGGGCGGTATAAAGAGGCTCATTTGCGTATTGCCAACTTTCCAACCCACTCCAAAGAGCACATAGAAATGATCGCAGACCGCCTTTGTGAGCTAAAATAATAAACCTATAAACATTTTAATTGTTGAACTAACTGGTAACTTTGCAGCGAATTTAGCTTATTAACAAAATGGAACCTTTCAAGGAAATATTAGTCGGATTAGACACTTCAGCATTAGATGAAACGCTGATTAAATATGCCTCATTCATAACAGATAACAGCTCTGCAGAAAGGGTAACGTTTGTTAATATGATTCGCAACCTCAACATACCGACTGAGGTTAAAAAAGAATTCCCACACCTGATAGAAAGTGCCTTAGATGAGCGCAAAAAACTTATCAAGGAATCTATTGATACATACTTCAAACCCACTAAAAAGGTTAAGACTAAAATTTTAGTAAAAAAAGGTCAAGCACCTATGCTCCTTGAAGAAGCGAAGAAATCAAATGCAGACCTCATTATCATTGGCCAAAAGAAAACACTTGATGGTACGGGAGTTACTACGCTACGATTGGCAAGACGAGCAGATTGTAATCTACTAATTGTGCCTGAAAATGTAGAGCCAAAGGCAGATAAGATACTTGTACCAGTTGATTTCTCTAAGCATGCTAAGCTGGCGCTGGAGCAAACCATTGATTTTGTAGTAAAAACTGGTAGCAACACCGAAATTGTTTGTCAAAATGTCTATGCTGTGCCCGCTGGCTATCATTATACAGGTAAATCTTTTGATGAGTTTGCCGAAATAATGAAAAGAAATGCGCAGTCAAACTTTGAGAAGTTTATCAAAAAGATCGATAAGCACGATACAAAATTAACTGACGTATACTCATTAGACACTAATGACAACCTGGCCAGTGACATTTATGATCTTGCCGATGAAATTAGTCCTGATTTCATAGTAATTGGAGCAAAAGGAAGAACCGCGGCTGCTGCGCTATTTCTAGGTAGCCTTGCAGAAAAAATGGTAAACGAAAAGATGAGCCACCCTTTACTTGTCGTTAGATTTAAAGGTAAAAACGCTGGTGTTTTTGAAACTTTAAGAGAAATATAGAGCGCCCCTCCTTTTCACTTTTTTATTTTCCTAAATTAAACCTTCGGTTGGTTAGGTGGTCTAAGTCACCGAACCTTACGCGTAATACTCTTGGAAGATAAAGAACTCATTGAAAAATTAAGCAATGTTGAAAGTCGGAATTTCGGCTTCAATCAGCTGGTGAGAACATACCAGGAACGAATCTATTGGCATGTGCGTAAAATGGTAATAGACCATGAAGACGCCAATGATTTAGTGCAGGATATATTCGTAAAGGTTTATAAAAACCTCGATAAGTTTAGGCAAGACGCCCAACTCTACACCTGGATTTACCGAATAGCAACCAATGAGTGTCTGAACTTTTTAAGTAAGAAACGAAAGAGATTTTTTTTACCGATAGGTGATGTGGAAGGTGAGTTAAATAATAAGCTGGATTCATCACCACATATTGATGGTGATACAGTACAAATAAAGCTTCAAAAAGCGTTATTAAAATTGCCAGATAAACAACGTATGGTATTTAATATGAAGTATTTTGATGATATGAAGTATGATCAAATAGCGGATATTACAGATACAAGTGTTGGAGCTCTGAAAGCAAGTTACCATCATGCGGTAAAAAAAATTGAAGAATTTTTAAAAGACCATTAAACCTTTGGGTTGCAAACAAGTCAAAGGAAAGAGAAAAAGTGTAAAGTCATGAAGCTCGAAGATATAGACAAACAAAATATTCACAAGGTACCAGATAAGTACTTCGAAGACCTGCCTCTAAAAATTCAATCAAGAATTGCAGAAGAATCAAGACCAAAAACATGGGTTGTTACTTATGGGTTGAGGTATGCTTTGCCGGCAATATTGTTACTTGCCATCACTGTTTATGTGATTATAAAACCATCTTCAACAGATAATCCGGAACAACTGTTAGCACAGGTAAGTACTGAAGAGCTAATAACTTACCTGGAATCGTCTGACATTACTACTGAAGAATTAGTTGAAAGCCTGGAGTTATCAGATTTTGAACTTGAGTTTTATGAAAATGAAACAGGGATCGTTAATGAGCTGGAAATTACGGACGATGAGCTAGACGCACTCATTGATGATTTTGAAACAGAAGATATTTTATAATAAAAGCCATGAAAAAATTAACACTAATATTACTAACAATGGCACTGTTTATCACTGGCTATGGTCAGGAAGCAACTAGTGCCCGTGAAAAAATAGAAAGTGCACGCATCGCACTAATCACTGATCGACTCGGCTTAACTCCTGAGCAGGCAGAAAAATTTTGGCCTTTATATAATGAGTTTAGGTTAAAAAATGAGAGCCTTAAAAAAGAATATGAAGCTGCCAGGGAGAAAATTAATCCTAAAACTGCTACTGATGATGAAAAGCGAAAGCTGCTCAATTTGGGATTAAATCTAAAAGAGCGAAAAGTTGATCTAGAGAAAGACTATTCACAAAAAATGCTAAGGGTGATATCGGCACAACAAATGATGTCATTGAGAAAAGCTGAAGATGATTTTAGAAGAATGATATTAGAACAATTGCAGAAAAGAAGACTACAGCAAGGTCGTAGAAATCAAATTCGTGATCGGGTTAGAGATCGTAGAGATGGAGATGGGAGTAACTAAATGGCTTTATGTTAAAAGTTGGCATTATCTCTTACCTTTTAGTTATTTCCTTCTGTGTTTATGGGCAGGATGATTCTTTTTCAGCTGAAGAGCAGGCCGAATTAGATGCATTAGACGCATATTTATCTGAAGTTGATTCGGCCTCAATCATAGGATTACTGGATAGTTTAATCCGGTTAGAAAATGAATTGAATCGCTCTCAAATTGCAATCAAAACAGGCTATAATAACGAATCCCTCACAGAAAATAGAGAATCTCTAGGTAATGAAAGCGGTATGTATGGTGGAATCAGTTATTATCATAAAAGTGGTGTTTTTATTGATGCCACCGCCTTTTTCAACTCTCAGTTTCAACCTTCATACTATTTAACCAATACAAGCTTGGGTTATCTTGGAACACTAGGAAAGCATTGGACTTATACTGCCAGCTATGAACACTATTTTTTCAATAGCAGTGCCGAAGACGACCTAATTACTTTTCCATTTACAGATGGTTTTAATGCCAGCTTGTATTTTATTATGCCCTATATGGAGACAGGCTTTGATTACTCTCTCATATTAGGCGATGATCCAACAGCACACAGGTTGAGTTTTAATCTCATAGGAAATTTAAACATCAAAGGGTTTTCCTTTATCGACAGAATTAGTTTAAGGCCAACAATAAATATGCTGCTCGGCAATCAAGTAGTTACATCAATTTTTGTAGATAGAAGATTCCTCTTACCCTCACGAAGGTTTGTTTTAATAGAAGACAATACTTTTGGATTAATGAATATTGGCTTTTTACTACCTGTTTATATTACTATTGGCAACTTAAATGCAGGAATCTCATACCAGTTAAATTTACCACAGGAGTTACCGGGCGAAGATCTGCCATATTCCACTTCCAAAGTTCTGAATTTAAGTCTGTCATATTTTATCAAACTGTAAAATCAAATTAGCTGATTATTGATAGCTTTGAGCTATGACCAGCCACCTCACGCTTTATCAGCTCAACAAACTTGTCAAGCAGACTTTAGACAGTAACCTGGCGCCATCATATTGGGTTGTAGCTGAGATTAGTGAGCTACGCACCAATTATAAAGGTCATTGCTATTTAGAGTTGGTTGAAAAAGAAGACGAGCAGGTAATTGCCAAAACAAGAGCAACAATCTGGGCCTATACTTACCGCAATTTATCGACCTGGTTTGAAGGGATGACAGGCAAGGCACTACAGCCAGGCTTGAAGATCCTGTGCAATGTAGCAATACAATACCACGAGTTGTATGGTTTTAGTATAAACATAAAGGACATTGATGCCAACTTCACACTGGGAGAAAGAGCACGGAAACGTAAAGAAATTATCGACAAGCTTATTGCGGACGGTATTTACGAAATGAACAAAATGCAAAGCTTGCCAACTGTACCTCAGACAATTGCGGTGGTAAGCTCTCCTACCGCAGCGGGCTATGGCGATTTCATCAACCAACTTGAAGCCAATGAGAAAGGTTTTAAGTTTAATGTCACCTTATTCAAAGCAACAGTACAGGGTGAGAAG
Organism: Fulvivirga sp.; assembly: GCA_965227525.1. Taxonomy (GTDB): domain Bacteria; phylum Bacteroidota; class Bacteroidia; order Cytophagales; family Cyclobacteriaceae; genus Fulvivirga. The sequence continues at coordinate 2,880,841 of OZ245762.1, forward strand.
GCAGCCGAGTCGATTATTCAGGCGCTGCATCGCATTCATGAAAAAATAGAAAATTTTGATTTGGTATGCCTGATCAGAGGCGGTGGTTCTCAGATTGACCTTGATTGTTTCGATAATTATGAACTGAGCACACATTTAGCCCAATTTCCCCTTCCTATCCTTACAGGTATAGGCCACGAACGTGACGAAACCATATGTGATTTAGTGGCACATACAAAACTGAAAACACCTACTGCTGTAGCCGAATTTCTGATAAACGGCATGCGTTCAATAGATGAGTTATTGGATAGATATTTTAGTCAAATATATCATTCTACTCAGGCTCAGTTATCCGCTCATCAAAAAGAATTGGATAGTAAGACTCAGCAAATTAAGAGCTTATCCAGAGAGATGGTAAGGCAACATACATTAAGAATAGGTTATTTAAAAGACAGGCTAAAAACACACACTAAACTTCAGTTAAAGTCTAACCGAATGATTATAGAAGGGCTTGAAAATCATTTAAAATTGGTGAATCCATTAACAATATTAGAGCGTGGTTACACACTTACATTACATGGTGGCAAACGACTGTCAAAGACATCAAATATTACACAAGGTGATACTATCGTTACCGTAACGGCAAAGCAGCAATTGAAAAGTAAAGTCACCGAAACCAAAGATAATAATGAGTAAAAAAGAAAGTTATAAATCGGCTTTAGCTGAAATCGAAGCTATCATTGAAAAAATAGAAAGTGACGAGCCAGACATAGATGAGCTGGGTGAGTTAGTTAAAAAAGCTGCTAAACTTATCAAGCAGTGCAAGACAAAACTAAAAGGAACTGAGAAAAGCCTTAATGATACTTTAGAAGAATTGGAATAAAACCATTTTTTATAATAAGGGTAATTTGATAATTTGGACACCCTAATATTCAGGAACTAAAAAACCAAAACATGAAAAAATTATATTCACTGGCACTTCTTGCCTTATTATCCGTTTCAACCCTCATGGCACAACCAAAGTCCATGGAATACTGGCAACAAAGGGTTGAGTATGCCATGGATATTGACATGGATGTTGCTACACACAAGTTCACAGGTAAGCAAACAATCATATATTTCAACAATTCACCTGATACACTCACAAAAGTATATTACCATTTGTACTTTAATGCTTTCCAGCCAGGCAGTATGATGGATATGCGTTCGTTAAATATTGCAGATCCCGACAGAAGGGTTGGTGATAGAATTTCAAAACTGAACGATGACGAAATTGGCTACCAGCATGTACAGTCACTTAAACAAGATGGAAAAGCCACTACTTATAAAGTAGATGGCACTATATTGGAGGTAAGGCTAAACAAGCCGATATTACCTAATGCCGAAGCTAAACTAGAAATGGAATTTGAAGGTCAGGTGCCAGCACAAATTCGAAGATCAGGTAGAGACAATGCCGAAGGTATTTCTTACTCAATGTCACAATGGTACCCTAAATTGGCTGAGTACGATTACCTGGGTTGGCATACCAACCCTTACATCGGCAGAGAATTTCATGGCGTATGGGGTGATTTTGACGTGAAAATAGCCATTGACGAGACTTATACTGTAGGAGCAACAGGTTACCTACAAAACGCCAAAAAAATCGGTCATGGTTATGATGGCGTGGCAGAAAAGCAAACTGGAAAAAATGGTAAACTCACCTGGCATTTTAAAGCTCCTAATGTGCATGATTTTATGTGGGCTGCCGATCCTGACTATAAGCATACGACTGCAAAAGTGCCAAACGGCCCCACCCTACACTTCCTTTATCAGGAAACTGAAGAGAATAAAGAAAACTGGGAAAAGCTGCCTGGCATGATGGTGAGTGCCATGGAGTTTTTAAACAAAAACTTCGGTGAATACCCATACGAACAATATTCGTTCATTCAAGGTGGTGACGGAGGTATGGAATACCCAATGGCGACTTTAATTACAGGTAACAGAAGTTTTAACAGTCTGCTCGGTGTTTCTGTGCATGAGTTATTGCATAGCTGGTATCAAGGCGTATTGGCTACCAACGAAAGTTTATATTCCTGGATGGACGAAGGCTTTACATCTTATGTGTCTGATATTGTAATGAAGCATTTACAGGACCCTGATGGCAGCGGCAATCCACATGCCGGCTCATATGGCGGATATTTCTATCAGGCCAATAGCGGTGAAGAAGAGCCTCTCACAACCCATGCTGATCATTACAAAACCAATAGGTCTTACGGTATCAATTCTTACTCTAAGGGAGCAGTTTTCTTACACCAATTGAGCTATATAGTAGGTGAAGAGGCCTTTATGAAAGGTATGAGAAGATATTATAACACCTGGAAATTTAAACACCCTACATCAATTGACTTCATCAGAGTGATGGAAAAAGAATCAGGCATTCAACTCGACTGGTATTTAGAGCATTTTGTATATACTACAAATCAAATTGATTATGGCATTAAAACAGCTCTTGGTGCTGATGATGCTACTTATGTTACATTGGAGCGTGTAAAAGATATGATGATGCCAATAGATTTGCATGTCGAATATAAAGACGGAAGCAAGGAAATATTTTACATACCTTTAAGAATCATGAGAGGTGCAAAGAATGTTGAAGATATGAATACGCAACGTATGACTTTAGAAGAGTGGCCATGGACAAACCCAACCTACACGCTCAAAATCAACAAAAAAGCTTCTGATATAAAGCGTATAGAAATTGATGCCACTCAAAGAATGGCAGATATTGACAGGTCTAACAATGTCTTAGATTTTGCTGAAAATATGGACCCATATATCGATCCAACTAAGTAAATAATTTTTAAGTGTCAGGTAAGAAGCCTGGCACTTTTTTTAATTCAAACTTGCTGATGACAAAGGAAGAGGCTCAAAAGAGAATCAATAGCTTAGCTGAGCAAATAAACCATTACAATTACCAATATTACCAGAAAGACACTTCTGAAATAACTGATTTTGAGTTCGACAAGCTATTGGAAGAACTTATTTCCTTAGAAGAAAAATACCCTGAGTACAAAGCTGAGGATTCCCCTACCCAACGTGTGGGAGGTACAATTACCAAAGAGTTTGAAACAGTGTATCACAAATACCCGATGCTCTCGCTCAGCAATACTTACTCAAAAGAAGAGCTGGAGGATTTTGACAAGCGTGTGGCCAAAGGATTGGGTACAACAGAGTATGAATACTTCTGCGAATTAAAATTTGATGGTGTTGCATTAAGTCTGACTTATGAAAATGGCCTCTTAAGTCGCGGGGTAACTCGAGGAGATGGCACACGCGGAGATAATATCACCAATAATGTAAAAACCATTCGATCCCTACCTCTGAAAGTGAGAGGTGAGAAATTCCCTCCTATTTTTGAAGCGAGAGGTGAGGCTTATATGCCTAAGGATGTTTTTAAGCGATTAAATGAAGAAAGAGTTTCAAACAACGAAGAGCCTTACGCGAATGCCCGGAATACTACTTCTGGCACACTCAAAATGCAAGATTCATCTATTGTAGCTAAAAGGAATTTAGACTGCTTCTTATACTCATTAAATGGTGACGACCTGGGCGTTGATACACATAGCGAGGCCATAGAGCTACTGGAACGTATGGGCTTCAATGTATCCCCTACCTATCGTAAATGCAAGACCATTGATCAGGTGTTTGATTATATCGAGGAGTGGGAAACAAAAAGGCTTGAACTACCCCTGGAGACAGATGGCATTGTAATAAAAATTAACAGCATGGCTCAGCAGCAAGAGCTTGGCTTTACAGCAAAAAGTCCGAGGTGGGCCATAGCCTATAAATATAAAGCCGAAAATGCCGCCACTCGATTGGAAGACATCACCTACCAGGTAGGCAGAACTGGAGCCATTACCCCTGTGGCAGAATTACAACCGGTTTTATTAGCCGGTACTACTGTAAAGCGTGCATCATTGCATAATGCGAATGAAATAGAGCGGCTAGATCTTCGTATTGGAGACATGGTTTTTGTTGAAAAAGGTGGCGAAATAATACCAAAAGTGACAGGTGTCGACCTCACAGCCAGAACACCTGATCTTAAACCACTTGATTATATCGATCAATGCCCTGAATGCGGTACTGAACTCATTAGAGTTGAAGGTGAGGCCGTACATTATTGTCCAAATAGCAAGGGTTGCCCGCCACAAATTAAAGGGAGGATTGAACATTTCATTCAGCGCAAAGCAATGGATATAGACAGTATTGGTGAGCGCACTATTCATATGCTTTATGAAAAAGGACTGGTCAAAAGTCCGGCTGACTTATATGCATTAAGTTATGAAGATATTTTTCAATTAGAGGGTTTTAAAGACCTCAGCACCAAAAATGTACTCAAGGGTATTGAAGCCTCAAAATCAATTCCTTTTGAAAATGTATTGTTTGGCATGGGCATCAGGTTTGTAGGAAAAACAGTGGCTGAAAAACTCGCTGCTCATTTCAAAAATATGGACGCGTTGTCCACGGCCACCTATGACGACTTAATTGCCGTTCCTGAAATAGGTGAAAGAATCGCCAACAGTTTGCTAGCGTATTTCAAGGAAGAATCGAGTCTTGAGGAAGTGAATAAACTAAAACAAGCCGGAGTGCAACTTGAGTATATTGAGGAGGAGGTCGAGCTTGCCTCCAATGCTTTGGCAGAGAAATCTTTTGTTATCTCCGGAGTTTTTGAAAACTATGGCCGGGATGAGTTAAAAGAAGTTATAAAAAGTAATGGTGGCAAGGTAATTTCGGCTATTTCAGGTAAATTAGATTATCTGTTGGCAGGAGACAAAATGGGCCCTGCAAAAAGAGAAAAAGCTGAAAAACTGGGAGTTAAAATAATCTCAGAGAAAGAGTTTAACGATATGATAAATATCTCCTGATGGTAAACAAGACTTTACTTTCTTATAAAACAAAGTCGTTTGTAAAGAAAAACACTGCTCAAAGAAGCAGTATGGCATACAACAGTGCAGAAACCATCGGAATCGTATTCAGCATTGATGATGAGCAGAAGCACGATAGTATAAAGCGCTTCATTCATCTTTTGGAAAATGATGGTAAAAAAGTCGAAGTACTTGCCTACCTGCCTAAAAAGAAGGATAATCACGAGTTCTTATTTGATTTTTTCACTGTAAAAGACCTTAACTTCTGGGGCAGCTTTACTTCCCAAAAAGTAGAGCAGTTTGCCGCCAAAACATTTGATTATCTTTTCTATATAGATATTGATAGCAATGCATTCATCAGAAATATTCTTGCCATGAGCAAGGCCAAATGTAGGGTGGGCAAGTTCAACCAAGAGAATGAACCGTTTTGTGAAATGATGATACAAACGGCAAACGACATCAACAGTCTTGTTGATGAAATGTATAAATACACTAAAATACTTTCTTAATCATGGAAAAGCTACACGGAACTGGCGTGGCATTGGTCACGCCTTTTGATGTTGATAAAAATGTAGACTACGATGGACTTAATAGCCTGTTGCAATATACTGCAGATCAAGGTGTAGATTACTATGTAGTACAAGGTACAACTGGAGAGTCGGCCACCACCACCACTTCAGAAAAAGCAGAAATACTTCAATTTGTGAAGGATAATAATGTCAACAAGCTTCCTATTGTATATGGAATAGGTGGTAATAATACAGCTGCCGTAATTGACACCATTAAAGGTGCGAACCTAGATGGTGTGGATGCTATACTGTCTGTAAGTCCGTATTACAACAAACCTTCTCAGGAAGGTATTTTTCAACACTATACAGCGATAGCCGATGCCAGCCCGGTGCCTGTTATCTTGTATAATGTTCCTGGCAGAACTATGTCAAACATCACTGCTCAAACCACCCTAAGGTTGGCAAAACATAAAAATATCATTGGTGTAAAAGAAGCTTCAGGTAATCTGGAGCAAGCCATGGAGATAAGTAAGCATAAACCTACCGACTTTATGCTTATCTCCGGAGATGACTTGCTCACCGGGCCACTGTACTCCATAGGCGCTGTGGGAGTTATCTCAGTACTGGCTAACCCTTTCGCTGATCTGTTTAAAGAAATGAGGGAAGGCGCGATAAATGATGATTTTAAGCGTGTACAAAAGGCCTTATTTCAGTTATTGGAGATTAACCCTTTGATGTATGCTGAAAGCAACCCTGTGGGTGTAAAAGAGGCATTGGCTGTGTTAGGTGTATGTCATAAGTATGTAAGACTTCCTTTGGTTGAGGCATCAGAAACGTTACGCAAGGACATCAAAGCCCAGTTGTCAGTGATGTCCAGGTAACCAAAACTCAAATTGATTGTGAGCTAATCTGGAATGTTTCCTATATTCGCAGCGGTCGTTCTGACTGTTCCGCACGAGGATCCTCTTATATTTGTGCAACAATAAATCAATCTTATGGCTCATTGGAAAAAATTATCCCCGGAGGATATACAGCAACGTATTTTCGGTGCATTAAAACAAAATGTTAATTATTACGAACAGAACATTCTGGGTGTACCCGCCTCACATTTAGATGATAAGGTATTCTATCAGGATGCGCCTTTTTTAAGCAACGCTCCTTACTTATCAACACTGATACACAATCCAAACCATATTGGATGTCATACATTGGGTACCTCAGAGAGCTTCTTTAAAGGCACACAAGAAGTTGAAAAAGAAGTGATTGCAATCTGTGCAGAAAATATACTCAATGCCGATCCGGGAAGTATTGATGGGTATGTAGCTTCAGGCGGTACAGAGGCCAATATGCAAGCTGCCTGGATTTATCGAAATTACTTCAAAGAAGAACACGATGCCGATAATAATGAAATTGTAATTCTTACTTCAGCAGATTGTCATTACTCTTCAACTAAGGCGGCCAATGTACTCAATATAGATTGTGTAAAAATACCTGTACAGGATGCAAATCGACAGATAGATGCCACTGCGCTTACTCAAATTATTGCTGAACAAAAGACATCAGGTAAAAAATACTTTATAATAATTGCCAATATGATGACCACCATGTTTGGCTCGGTAGACGATGTGGATGTGTATACAAAGGCCTTAGACGAAGCAAAAGTCAATTACAAACTTCATATTGACGGTGCCTATGGCGGTTTCTTCTACCCTTTTGCCGCAAGCAATACTAACCTTGACTTTAGTAATCCTAATGTAAGTTCTGTAACTCTCGATGCACACAAAATGCTACAAGCTCCATACGGTACGGGTATATTTCTTTCCAGAAAAGGGCTTATTTCCTATGCCATGACTAAAGATGCAAGCTACGTAGAAGGCGAAGACTATACATTAATAGGTAGCCGATCAGGTGCAAATGCTGTAGCCATTTGGATGATATTAATGACCTATGGGCCACATGGCTGGTTTGAAAAAATATTAGTCTTATTGAATAGAGCTAAATGGCTCTGTGACCATTTAGATAATCTCGGCATAGAGTATTTTAGTCATCCCGAGTCTAATATCGTAACGATGAAAAGTAAGTATATACCTGCAGCAATTGCCAAAAAATACGGATTGGTGCCTGATAATCATCATAATCCTGAATGGTACAAGGTTGTAATTATGGACCATGTAACCATTGAAAAAATGGAGCCATTTATCCATGAAATGAGTAATAATTGAGTCTAAAATTCAGTTCGGATTGAAATATTGGCATCAATTATGTTATTTGCTTATGAAAACAACAACAACATGAAGAAACTTTACCCATATATTTTCCTGCTAATAATTCCAGCACTGTTTTTTGAATGCAGCTCTGGTAAAAAGGCTTACGAACAAGGTGATTACTATGAGGCTGTATTGAAAGCAGTAAATAGATTAAGACAAAAACCTTCACATAAAAAATCAAAGGAAACACTTAAAAAGAGTTATCCTTTGGCTGTGCAAACACTACAAAGTAATGCTAATAACAGTGCCAGTAGCAATGCGCCATTTAAATACAGAGATGCCCTTTATGCCTATGAGAAAATCAATAATATGGCTGAGGAAATTAAAAGATCTCCTGGGGCACTCAGAGTCGTGCCTAGACCAGAAACTTTTTATCCTAAGGTGGCCGCTTTGAAGCAACAGGCTGCCGAAGAAAGTTATAGTGCAGGGCTTATTGCCTTAGGTCGTAAAACCAGAGAGGATGCAAAGAATGCCTATTATTTATTTAAAGATGCCAACAATTTTATACCTGGCTATAAAGAAGTGCGAAACAAAATGGATGAAGCACTCTTTGAAGCAACGCTTAAAATAGTTTTTGAGCAGATACCTGTCCCAACGAGATACGACCTGAGTGCCCGGTTCTTTCAGGACAAAATTGAGGAGTATCTCAACACACAATATAGAAGCAATATTTTCGTGCGATTTTACTCACCACGAGAAGCAGAAAGAGAAAACCTGCCTTATGTAGATCACTACCTGCGTTTACAATTTGACGACTTTGTGGTAGGTGAAACGCATACAGAGCGTAATACTGAGACTGTAAGTAGAGATAGCGTAAAAGTAGGCACAGTAACACTCGAAGATGGCACTACGGTAGATGCTTACAATACAGTATATGCAAAGATTACAACTTATAAAAAATTAGTAAGCTCAAAAGGACTGTTTAGTATGCGAGTTGTCGATGCTGGAAATAAAGCCGTTTTAACTCATCAAAAATTTCCAGGCCAATTTGACTGGTACACACAATGGGGAAGCTTTAATGGTGATGAGCGTGCACTAACAGACGAAGAGTTGAAAATTTGTCAGCAAAGTGAGGTAGCACCACCGCCACCACAAGACCTGTTTATCGAGTTTACCAGACCAATCTATGATCAGTTGATTGCAGCTGTGAATGAATTTTATAGGAGATATTAGAGCTTGAGCGATGCTATCCCTCAAAGGGATGGCATCGCTAATCTTATTCTACTCTGCTTTATTTGGGACTGTCAGGACAAAGTTGAAGAGTCATTGAGATTCATGTGACTTCCTTCAGAGTCACTCGTAGAGGACTCTGATGTCCTTAACTAGGTGAATAATCACATGCTTATTTCTTCTTACTAAATTTCCTTTTCTTAAATTTTCTACGACCGCCATCTTTTCGAGGATTATACGCTGGCCCCTCTCCTATACTTGCAGGTACCTTTGCCTTGGCAACCGGTTCCCCGAGTAATTCTTCAATTTGTAAAAATTTGCTTTGCTCTTTTTCATTGATAAATGTAAATGCAACTCCTTTTGCAGCAGCTCTTGCAGTCCGGCCAATTCTGTGTATGTAATCCTCGCCATCATTAGGAACATCATAATTAATGACCAAATCAATATCTTCTACGTCAATACCTCGAGATAAAATATCGGTAGCTACCAATATATTCAATTCACGGTTTTTAAACTCTCTCAGCACTTTTTCTCGCTCTTTTTGATCTAGATCCGAATGGATATCCTGAGCCGAAAAACTCATCTTTTTAAGCTCTTTGTTAAGTTCCTTAGCACTGGTTTTAGTAGAGCAGAAAACGATCACACTCTTTAGTTGCTTGGCCGACAATATGTGCTTTACTAAAGGGATTTTCTGGTTATCATATACCACGAATGCAGCCTGCACTACACGTTCAGCTGGTTTTGAAATGGCAATGTTAATCTCTTCAGGGTTATTCAAGATTTTTCTGGCCAACTCCCTCATTTTACCAGGCATGGTGGCGGAAAATAATAGATTCTGTCGCTCTTTGGGCATAAAAGAGATAATCTTCATGATATCGTCATTGAAACCCATATCAAGCATCCTATCTGCTTCATCTAAAATGAGCGTTTCTAATTGGTCAATTTTTACATAGCCCATATTTAAATGCGCAATGAGTCTTCCTGGAGTGCCGATAACAACGTCTGCACCTTCAGAAAGCGCTTTCTTTTCTCTATTAAAAGAATTGCCATCACCGCCCCCATACACGGCAATTGAGCTCACATCTGTATAATATGACAGTCCTTCCAGTTGTTGGTCTATCTGCACAGCCAGCTCCCTTGTCGGCACTACCACCAACGCTTGTATATGGCCATCATGTTTTTTTGATCTGATGATTTTATGCATCACCGGCAATAGAAATGCAGCAGTTTTACCGGTCCCAGTTTGTGCAGATGCTATGATGTCTTTTCCTTGTAAGATGATAGGAATCGCCTTTTCTTGTACAGCAGTAGCCTCTTTAAATCCTATGGCGTCTATTCCTTCTATAAGCTTGTCATCAAGCCCGATTTCCTCAAATTTCAATGGTGTGTCATTTTTAGTTTATCTCTCGCAATTTGGCATAAAATATTATCATTGCAGTGCGATAATGCAAATGATTGTAGCTTTTAATTATTTATAATGATCAAACAGATAATATTTGATTGTGATGGAGTCTTAGTAGATACCGAAATAGTCGCTGCCAAAGTGATGGTAAAAAAATTAAGAGAACTAGGTATCGATATCACGGCTGACCATTATTTCCAAACATATACCGGCTCAACCTTCTCAGGCATATTCAAATCACTCTTACCTGAATTGTCATCAGACAAACTTGCTGAAATAGTGCAATCATGTGAACATGATGTATACAAAAATCTGATGCCAATAGCCGGTATGCCCGAATTAGTCAAAAGTATAAATCTGCCAAAAGCTGTTGTTTCTAACAGTTATCTGTGGCAAGTGAATAAAGCAATGGCCGCTATAGGCCTAGAAGATGACATAAAGGATCGGTTTTCTTCTGAAATGGTCTCCAGGCCAAAACCTGCTCCTGATGTTTACTTACATGCTGCAAATACAAATGGCTATTCACCTGAGGAATGTCTTGTGATAGAAGATAGTGTCAGTGGGGTTATGGCAGCGGTTTCCGCAGGGATGAAAGTGGTTGGATTTACAGGTGGCAGCCATACCCAAGCAGGTCATAAGGAGGCATTAATTAAAAAAGGAGCAGTTAAAACAGCTACTTCGGCTGATGAACTACTCCTTGTTATTAATAATATGTTATAATGTTTTAGCTTACTTCAGCTTTAAACTCGGTAATGTCTGAAGCAAATAACATGATTTTGGCTATCGATCCGTCTCTATGTTTAATTGGTGCATAGTTTTCTCGCACATATAACGTATTTCCAGTTTTCGACATCCTTCTAAACTCACCTTTTTTAACTATGCCAGTTGTTAAATCTCTCCAAAACTGTTTATAATCTTCAGATGTCTTTTCATCCTTGTGCACAAAGATGCGATGGTGCTCACCCATGATTTCGTCTTTGTAGTATCCCATCATGTCGAGGAAGTTCTGGTTTACATTAGAAATTTTTCCCTCAGGGTCAAACTCAGCCATAGCTACTGATTGATTAATGGCATCCATTGTGTTTTCAGCCTCTGACTGTCCACGCTGCATTTCTTCTTGTGTCGCCTGAAGTTCTTCCATATTTTGACGCATTTCCTCTTCCTGAGAACGCATTTGCTCAGTCATTTCCTGAGATTCTTCAAGCAATCTTTGCGTTTTAGCATTGATCTTTACAGAAGAAACTGTCGATGCTATACTTTCCGCGATTTTTTCAACGAATTCTCGCTCATTTTCATCGAAATTTTTAAATGAAGCTACTTCTACAACTCCATAGATCTCTTCATTTACCTTTAGAGGTACAATGAGTATGCAGGACGGGTTGGCATCACCAAGACCAGAAGTGATCTTTATATAATTATCGGGTACATCTGTGAGGTATACTGTATCCATTTCCTGCCACACCTGCCCGGCAAGGCCTTCTCCTCTATACACTTTCTGATCTACATATTTCTTTTTATCCCATGCGTAACAGGCCATTAAACTCATGAACGGCTCATCTTCTGTATCATCGATAATATATAGTCCACCCTGGTTTGCCTCAAGGTACTTCACTAAGTTTCTTATAATATCATCAGCCAGTTTAGATAAGTTGTCATTATTCTTACGAAGAATATCTCCAAATTTGGCTAAGCCCTCTGTAGACCAATTTCGTTTTTTATCTTCTTCCGCCACACGAGATAGGTTTGTTCTCATGTCTAACAAGGCATTTCCTAATACATCTTCATCACTTAAAGGCTTAAAATCAGAATCGTAATTGCCCTTACCAATGTTTTCTGCAAACAATGTAGTTTCTCTTAAACCATCTATCAGGTTATCCATCGCACTTGCCATCTCTCCAATCTCATCCCTGTTAAATCGCCTACCTTTGTCTTCAACAAGCTCCCCACGACCCAGTTTTACCACGATGTCTTTGATGTAATTAATAGGTTTTGTTATTGATCGCGTTATAAAATATGCGCTGAGCAGTCCAATAATTACAATGATAACACCAAGGGTAATTGTAATACTAATTAACTGATTTACAGAGCTTTGTAGGTCGCTATTTGAAGCTTCCGTTATTCCCTGTTGTCTTACAGCTACATCTTCTAATAAGGCACTGATTGATGCCGCCATCGGTATTATCTGACTATCAATCGCATCTTCTCCCAGAAATCTCGTGATTGGATCCTCATAGTTTTCGAAAGTAACGAGTTGCCCCATCACCTCTTGTTCAATTTCAAGCATTTTCTCAAACTCAACCATTGCAGAGTCTATTAATATGCGTTGACTATCAGACTGCCATTCAGGTTTGAGGTTTTCCAATCTTTCTTTAAGTGCAGGATATTCAAAGTTGTGTAAGTCTTTTAATGCCTCTTTGTCATCGGTGTTACTTTGCAGGTACACCCAGTTGGTGATAAGCATTTTAGATCGGGTTACCATTAAAATGAAGTCGTTGATCGCTTCTTTTGATGGTTGAATCACATTAGAATCACGCTCAACAGCCTGGTCTATTTTATTTCCGGTGTCAAATACAATGGCTGCATTTACCACGAAAAGTATAATTAGGAGTAAGAATCCACCAAAAATTTTATTCCCAATCTTTAATCTTATTTTACGCATATGCTTTATATAGAATTTATTTCTTCAAATTAGATAACAATTGCCAATTTAGCCAACTCTGCAGATACTTTTAAATTTTCTCGGTCCATAGCACTTTGATTTAATTCAAATACGAGCCGCCCATTTCTGACAACAAAGTTTATATTGCTCCCCTCCAAACCAAAGCCTTCTTCTTCGGTCACCAAAAGTGTATTGGTATTTTCTGTATACTCAAGTATCGAAGCCATATCATTTGTGGTTCCTTTTCCAATAAAGAGCATATGTGTTTGAGCAATCTCTGAAGGAGTGTCGAATTTTTTTAAAACAATATTTCGTGCACCTGCCTTTTTTGTATCTGCCATCTTTTGTAGATACTCTGTGGCTGGGGATTCCCCAAGTACACCAATAACAAAATCTCCAGAGGAAGTATTATCAGGCCATTTGATATACTTAATGAACTGATACATGTACACAGCGTGTAATTGATAGTTTTGCCCAACAGCTTGAAATGATATCGCTAACACGCCAATAAAAAAGATTAACCGCTTCATAATTTAAATTCCGACCTCACCAGTACAGTACTTATCCATACCATATTCAAAAAAGCAATATAAACCAATTAGATTAAAATAGCCTACTACGTTTTGCTAAAATTTGTCTTGTTTTTGACATTCAAATGCAAACCACCTGTAATAATGAACTTTACCTTTACAATACAGTTTAATAAGATAAAGTAATAAACTATGAACAACCGAACGTCAATACTATTTACGCTAATACTGTTTGTAACTACCATTTCGTGTAGTCAGAGCAAGCAAACAGACCAAAAATCAAGCGATATGTCATACAAAGTGCAGAAGACCGAAAGTGAGTGGAAAGCGCAGCTTACCGCTGAGGAATATAATATACTTCGTGAAAAAGGCACCGAACGTGCTTTTTCAGGTGAATTTTGGGACCATAAAGCCAACGGAATCTATGTTTGTGGCGGTTGCCAACTAGAGCTATTTGACTCTAAAACCAAGTTTAAATCAGGTACAGGATGGCCAAGTTATTATGAACCGGTAAATGAGGAAAATGTGGCGATTGTAAAAGACACAAGTTTTGGAATGGTAAGAGAAGAAGTGGTTTGCGCACGATGTGGTGGTCATCTAGGACATGTTTTTGCAGATGGCCCTGAGCCTACCGGTTTGAGGTATTGTATCAATAGTGCTTCTCTGGATTTTGTAAGTAAAGATAAAAAGTAAGTCAGGAGTATCAGGTCTTGAGTAGTAAGTAGTAGAGTCATTTTACATTCCTAAAATCCAACCATTGGACTTTTAGATACTTGCAATCGGCTATGCAGTCGTCTGACCACTCTAAGTGGTCAGACGACTATTTGCCTTACCAAAGTTGATGAACACCAATCAACTAGACTAATTACAAAACATCAATTCTCAAATCGTCTAAATCTCTATCTTTACAGCTTCCAAAAACTAAAGGATATTGAAGTACGACATCATTATTATAGGAGCGGGTATTGTTGGCCTTGCTACGGCCCTCAAGATTAAAGAGAAAAAACCAAAGTCCAGGATTTTAATCCTTGATAAAGAAGATAAATTAGCTGCACACCAAACCGGCCATAATAGTGGTGTAATCCACTCTGGCTTGTATTACAAGCCAGGTAGCCTAAAGGCAACCAACTGCATCAATGGCTACAATATGCTGGTTGACTTTTGCAATCAACATGAAGTGCCTTTTGAGTTAACTGGTAAAGTGGTGGTCGCCACCTTGGAGGAAGAAATACCTTTATTAGAAAACCTGTACAAGCGAGGAACGGAGAATGGTCTAAAAGGCATCAAACATTTGAATAAGGTTCAACTCAAAGAATACGAACCTCATGTAAATGGACTAAAAGGCCTTTTTGTACCGCAAACAGGTATCGTTGATTACAGCGTTGTGGCCGAAAAATATGCGAAGCTCATACAACAAGGTGGCGGAGAAATACATTTAGGTGAAAAAGTGCTGAAGATCAGAACTGGTGAACAAACAGAGGTGATTACACCTAAAAACAGCTATAGATGCGATTTAGTGGTTAACTGCTCCGGGCTGTATTCAGATAAAGTAGCCAAGTTTACCGGACAACATTTGAATGTAAAAATCATTCCTTTTAGAGGTGAGTATTATAAGCTTACACCTGAGAAAGAGTATTTAGTTAAGAATCTGATTTACCCCGTGCCAGACCCTAACTTCCCATTTCTGGGCGTTCACTTTACCAGAATGATGAAAGGCGGCATAGAGGCTGGGCCAAATGCCGTATTGGCCTTCCAAAGAGAAGGATATAAGAAGTCTGACATAAATATTGCTGAATTGGCAGAGTCTTTGGCTTGGCCGGGTTTCCAAAAAGTGGCAATGAAATATTGGAAAACCGGAATGGGCGAAATGTATCGTTCGTTTTCGAAAGCAGCCTTCACTAAAGCCTTGCAAAAACTCATGCCAGATCTTACAGAAAATGATCTCGTACCAGGAGGGTCGGGCGTTAGAGCACAGGCATGCGATCGCAATGGCGGCTTAATCGATGATTTTTTAATACTTGAAAACAAGTATGCTGTAAATGTGTGTAATGCTCCCTCACCTGCCGCTACCTCTTCCCTATCTATTGGTGATACGGTGGCGGAGAAGGTGGTGGTTCGACTTTAATTAATTACCACCAGACGGCTTTTGGACCGTTTGGTCGTTAGGTTTCGGCAAAGCACCACACAGTCCATCGGAGTCACTCATGGAGGACTCTGATGCTTCACGTAAAACCAAGGGGTCTTTATAATCATACAAGTCATGCTGAGTGGAAACGAAGCAACTTACTTAGTTGGATCCCTCGTACCTCGGAATGACAATGATAATGGCAAAGATTTCTCCACTTAAGCTGCAAAATAGCTTAATTATTCTGTTTTGGCTGAGGAGCCTCTATCCATTTACTGGTGATTGCGAGCATAGCGCGGCAATCTTTTATTCCAAGAGATTGCTTCGTTCATACTTCACTCGCAATACCATGGCATGGTATGTCATCCCGCAGAGATCTTTGCCACCAACGCAAGTCATACTGAGTGATAACGAAGTAACTTACTAAGTGAGATTCTTCGGACTCCTTGGGTCGTCCTCTGAATGAAGCTTTTTTTTGGTCAGGCTGAGGCACTCGAAGCCAAACTACTAATCGTCACTGCTACAGTGTAAATAATTATTGTCATTTTTAGCACAAGTGGACACTTGCGCTAGTTTGGGATACTCTTTTTTTAATCGCTAGTTTGATAAATTGATTCTAACTAAATATAAGTAGCAGCACACCAATTATAGTTACAAAAAAGGCTAAATATGAACCCCTAACATATTTATTTTCCCAATAACTATCTTTCTTTTTATCATATTTACCGGCACCAGAAAGTGCAAAATAAAAATATGACAGAAAGCCTACAATCATTAACACATAGGCTAAAACGTTAATCATTTCGGCATACTTTTAAACTGTCTTTGTCCAATTACCATCCAATTAAGCTTGGGCTATTGTTAGTAATAAGCAAAGAAATAATTTTCAAAGAAAAAAGTTGCATCCCTATGTTTAAGTGTTTATTAACTTTTATGAAAGCTAGATTCAATTTCAGCTCTATTCTCCTATTTTTGCGGCTTATGAATTTAAGTCTTTCGCATATAGTTCAAAAGTCTGTATTGGGCATGCTAATCCTGGTGGTTATAAGCTCCTGCAAAGTGACCCAGAGAAGCAGTCAACCAGATCAAACAATTGCTGTCCGTGATACTGTAAAGCAAGATTCGGTAATACTTAAAGTCTTTAAACAGGATTCGGTAGAGCTGTCTGTTACAAGAGTGTTGAAAGACACAGTTTCCATCATTGGTGTAGGCGACATTATGATGGGAACCAACTTCCCTGAAGATCATTATCTACCACCTAATCAGGGTAAAAATCTATTAAACGAGGTGGATACTATACTACAGTCTGCGGATATAACTTTTGGTAATCTGGAAGGCGTAATTCTCAACGAAGGTGGTGATCCTAAATACTGTCGTGACCCGAAGGTATGTTACATATTTCGCTCGCCAGAGTATATGCTACAAAACCTAAAAGATGCCGGGTTTGATGTGATGAGTACAGCCAATAATCACGCAGGTGATTTCGGTACTCCCGGCAGAGAAAACACTATGAAGGTTTTAGATTCTTTAGGATTTTATCATGCGGGTTTAGAGTCAAGGCCATATGTCACATTTGAGAAAGAAGGTATGAAGTATGGCTTTGCAGCATTTGCTCCTAACACAGGCACAACGAGCATTCATGACATTGCAGGTGCTAAAGCCATTGTAGCTCACCTTGACTCTGTAAGTGACATTGTCATTGTCTCTTTTCATGGTGGAGCAGAGGGCAGTAAATACCAAAGAGTAGAAAGAAAAACTGAATATTTTTATGGTGAAAACAGAGGCAATGTCTATCGCTTTGCTCATGAGCTAATAGACAGCGGTGCTGACGTAATCTTTGGTCATGGGCCGCATGTAACACGAGCAGTTGATGTATATAAAAACAGGTTTATCGCCTATAGCTTAGGCAATTTTTGTACTTACGCTCGTTTTAACCTGAGAGGTGATAATGGACTGGCTCCTATCATCAAAGTTTTTACCAATAGTAACGGTGAATTTATAAATGCACAGATTACGCCCATAATACAATATGCACCAGGCGGACCAAAGATAGACCATAAGGGCCGGGTTATTGAACGACTGCAATACCTTACATCAAAAGATTTTCCAGAAGTGGAAATAAAAATTGACGATAGTGGTTTAATTACTTATATTCAAGATTAAATTTGAACATGCCTTACAAAGAGAAAGCTATAGAGAAGAAATATTATGCCATTGGTGAAGTTGCCACCAAGTTTAATGTTGCCACATCTCTCATTCGCTTTTGGGAAAGTGAGTTTGATATCATAAAACCCAAGAAAAACAGAAAAGGCAATCGACAGTTCACCAAAGAAGATATTGAAAATGTAAAGCTCATTTACCACCTGGTAAAAGAAAAAGGCTTTACACTTCAAGGTGCCAAAGATATGTTGAAGAATGATTCGGATGCCATTAAAGATAAAATGGATATGATTGAATCTTTAACTAAAGTTAAGGCCTTCCTCAAAGAGATCAAGCAGCAACTACACTAGTTTTCAACTATGGATCAAAACCGGTTATCTCAACTGGCGTTAAATTTTATTCCGGGCATTGGTAGTTATAGTATAAAACAACTTATAAGCTATTGCGGCTCTGCTGAATCTGTTTTTAAAACTAATAAAAGTAAACTCCTAAAAATACCGGGTATTGGACCCTCGGCCGCAAACCTTATAATAAACCAAAAGCCATTTGAGCAAGCTGAGGCGGAATTAACAAGGGCCGATAAAGAAAATGTTCAAATCTTGCTTTATACAGATAAAGCATATCCGCAGCGCTTAAAACATATTAATGATGCTCCAACACTCTTATACTACAAAGGCAGTGCTGACCTGAATAAAACAAAAGTAGTCTCTATTGTCGGTACTCGAAAGGCAACACCTTATGGCAAAGAGTTTACAGAACACCTGGTAAATGAACTCAAAGCACATGGCACACTTGTCATTAGCGGATTGGCTTACGGTATCGATATTTGCGCGCATAAAGCATGCCTTTCTAATGAATTAGATACCGTGGGTGTAATGGCTAGTGGTATTAACATTGTTTATCCATCGGTACATCGGGAGCTTTCACAAAAAATGCTTACACAGGGTGGCTTACTAACTGAGCATAGCTATGATGTGAAGCCTGATCCACATAAATTCCCAGCTCGAAACAGAATTATAGCAGGTATGGCTGATGCAATAGTAATCGTTGAGGCAGCTAAAAAAGGTGGTGCGCTGATTACTGCCGAAGTTGCCAATGGCTACAATAGAGATGTATTTGCCGTGCCGGGAAATATTGGAGAAACCTATTCTGAAGGTTGTAACAATTTGATTAAGTCCAACAAAGCACACCTACTCACTGGTATTAAGGATTTAGAATATATAATGAACTGGGAGGCATCTGCAAATACGCAAAGTAAGGCATTGGATCTTTCAGGCTTAGAAGAAACTGAGTTGGAAGTGGTGAAATATCTCACGGAACACAAAAATGGTTTATTAATCGACAACCTCAGTTGGCAAACAGAAATGCCTGTCAATCAACTGGCCTCAATTTTACTGAACCTCGAGTTTAAAGGATTCGTAAATTCCTTACCCGGAAAACGGTTCAAGCTTGCATCGGTCAAATGAGTGACAACTACTATCACATATTAGGTCTTAATGAATTTGCCTCTATAGCTGATGTAAAACTTGCTTATAGAAAATTGGCCAAAAAGTATCACCCTGACCGTAACCCCAACAAGCCAGATTATGAGGAAAAGTTCAAACGAGTAAGTTTGGCTTACCAAACGTTGTCTGACCTTGACAAAAAAGCCGATTATGATGGCAAGTTAATTTATAGCAAACAGCAACATCACAAAGCCAAAGCACCCCGTACTTATCCGAGATATGCCCCACCTGACTCTTATTATTCTAAAAAAAAGCGGCAGTACACACCGATGGCGTGGATGTATGGCAAAATATTCATTATTGGTCTTTTAATGGCGGTAGTCCTTATTCCACTCACTTTGTTGTACCAGTCATCGGTACGATACTATGAAAACGGTTTGGAAGCCTACAACAAAGGTGATTTGTCCAATGCCTTAGCCAATTTTAACAATGCCATGACCCGGTTTGGAGGCAGGTCATTACAAGCCGGGATCAGGTCAAGTGAAATATATATTTATGAATTGAGTGATTACACCAAAGGCCGAATTTTTGCGAATAAAGGGCTGGAATATGCAGAGTCGGAGCAGAATTATGCCTACCTTTTTTTTCTTAGAGGAATGGCACATTATGGTGAAAGCAATACAACGGAGGCCTTGGCCGATTATAAACGTGCTGACTCGCTTAACTATCACCAGGACAGTATTCAACTTAAGTTAGGATTGTTAAATACTTTTGGACTAAGTGATTTTTATGAAGGAGAAAAGAATTTCAACTACCTGATTAATAAAAATATAAAACTAGAGACAGCATGGTTTGGTAAAGGCTGGTGCCAACAAGAGTTAAATCATTACCAAAGTGCTATTGACAGCTATTCAAAAGTAATAACTGCAAACAGTAATAACCCTCTCGCTTTTTTCTATCGAGGTCAAAATTCACTTTCTCTGCAAGACTCAGCCAAAGCATGCTCAGATTTCGAGAGCGCTATGCAGCTAGGTTACTCAAGGGCTCACTCCTATTTTACCTTCTACTGCCAAAACGATAGCACACAAGTAACCAACTAAATGTTAAGCGCATGATACGGTTACGCTATGTGTGTGCGAATCACCTGAACTTGACTCAACAGTAATAGAACTGTTTGACTGCAAAGTGGCGAAATTGCCTTCTGTAATTGTTACTGTATGGTTATGTCCAGAGCTTCCCATTATGGAGTAGGTCTTGGCAGTACCTGCTTCAACATCTTCTTTAGATACCGTTAAGTTATGTCCGTGATTTGAACCTATACTTACGTTGGTACCATTTGCAAGGCAGTCACCTGCACCTCCTCCGCCACCACTTCCACCACTTCCACTACCACCTCCGCTTCCACCACTTCCAGTCGGTGTAGGCTCACTATCATCTCCGCATCCAACAATCGACCCTGCAATTGGCAACATGGCTGTAGCTGCCATTGTACGTTTCAAAAATTCTTTTCTGTCCATACTCTTTAAGGTTTAAGTTTAATATTCCTTTGATGTGAGCACGGAACCTAAGGTGCTGAGGTTGCCTCTATATAAAATGTAATTTCAAACACCCTTGACAAGCTAACCAATTTGGGTAAATCCGAGCATAAAAAAAGGCTCGGGAACCACCCCGAGCCTAACCACGAAAAAACCCCGATTACCACTTAGTTATTCACCAGTAGTGTCGTATAATCTGTGATTGCACTTTTCACGAATCACATCGTAGGCATTAAGGTCGCCTAACTCACCTGCTTTACTTAAGTCAAGGCATCCCTGCTGCACCTGACCAAAGTCTAGTCTTAGCGTACCTCTTAAGAAGTAAGCATCAATGTTTTTAGGATTAAGTTCAATTATTTTTGAACAATCGGTGATGGCATCCTGATAAGCTTCAAGCTTGTGTTTTGCCTGACCTCTTTTGTAATAGGCATCTATATTATCGCTGTCAAGCTCTATCGATGTAGTAAAATCAGCTATAGCACCATAATAATCTTGTAGTTCAAATTTTAAGATCCCTCTGGCAAAATATCCATCCGCAAAATCTTTATTTAGCTCAACCGATAAATTATAATCTCGCATGGCACCATGCAAATCATCAAAAGCTTCTTTGATCTTACCACGCATAAAATAAGCCTGATAATAGTCTTTATCGATTTCTATAGCCTTATTAAAATTGATAATTGCCTCCATGTATTGTCTTTTTTCATAGAGGGATTTGCCAGTATTTGTTAGTTCCTCAGAAGACTGGGCCGTTGCACCGGCAGTTGCAAATAAAATGGCGAATAGGATAATGGGTAATTTTTTCATGTGATTCTTTTTTTAACTATCACACGATTACCAAAAGGATGCCTAAAATATTAGGCCGATCAAAATCAGCTATATTTGCTGAAAATGGCAGATGCGGTCTTCATTGACTGTGCCAATTTATTGGAATTTATTCCCAATTCGAGATTTTTATTCTCAAAATAGGAAATCATTGTCTCAGTAGCTATGTTGCCGACCAGTTCATCTTTAGCCATCGGGCAGCCTCCATACCCATTAATAGCTCCATCAAATCGTCTGCAGCCTGCAGCATAAGCTGTACTTATTTTTTCGACAGCGGTAGCGGGATTTGAATGTAAATGTGCTCCAAATTCTACGTTCGGATATTGCTTGATAAGGTTTTTATATAAATAGGTGATATTCTCATCATCAGAAACACCAATAGTATCAGCCAGTGAAATAATAGTTATCCCCATGGAAGCAAGTATACCTGTAAACTTTGCCACAACATCTACACTATAAGGGTCGTCATAAGGGTTGCCAAAACCCATAGAAATGTATGAAACGAGCTTTTTATTATGCTTGACACATAGACTCTGTACCTTATCAAGTGTATTAAGTGCTTCTACAATAGATTTATTCGTATTTCTTAATTGAAATGTCTCAGAAATAGAAAATGGGAAGCCTAAATAATCAATTTCCTCAAATTGTACTGCATCTTCTGCACCACGTGTGTTGGCAATGATTGCCAGTAATTTCGTTTCTGTCCTATCCAGATTCAAATCCTTGAGCACTTCGGCAGTATCTTTCATTTGAGGGATGGCTTTGGGAGACACAAAGCTTCCAAAATCTATGGTATCAAATCCTACTTGTAAGAGCTCATTGATGTAATTGGCCTTAACTTCTGTTGGTATAAAATCATGGATACCTTGCATGGCATCTCGCGGGCATTCTATTATCTTCATAACTCAAAGATATTTCATCGACAACTACGGTCAAAACCAACCGTTCACCGAACATATAGTCGACTGACCTATTCGATCTAATTTAATCAATATGATTCGCTTAGATTTAATTTTTATTTAAATTGGAAATGCTATGCCATTAACACCTTTGACAGGAACATTAGGAACTAAAAGAGCAGCGCATCTTCTTAGAAGAGTCACTTTTGGAGGCACCAAAGCAGATATCGATACATTTGCAGGGCTAACTGCTGCAGAAGCAGTTTCAAGACTTTTTGATACTACAATAGAAGATGTTCCATTGCCTTTGGATACTGAAACCGGGCAGGAGTGGATATCCACAGGGGCAATTGAAGGTGTAACCTCAGGAGATGATGAGCTTCGAAACTATTTCAAGCGGTGGTTTATCGGCTTGATGATGGGTGTTGGTAATACCGTAGATAGTCAAAAACTAGCATATACAACCAGAGAAAAGCTCACACTTTTTTTACATATCCATTTTACAACAATGGATGAGAAAGTGAGAAACAGCCGGGCTCTTTATTTTCAAAATGTACTGTTTCGTTTGTTTGCTTTTGATAGAGACGACCGTATGGTAGATATCACCGATGAAGATACAGGTGATGTGACTACAGAAGTTGCTCCAACCAATTTTAAGGAGCTTACTAAAAAGATTTGTGTCGACAATGCGATGCTGAGGTTTCTTGATGGCAATCAGAATGTTCAGGGAAGCCCCAATGAAAATTATGCTCGAGAAATGTTTGAGTTATATACCATTGGCAGAGGGCTGGAAGCAAGAGTAAATGGAATGCCACCAGCCGGTGATGGTGATTATTTTACTTTTACTGAGCAAGACGTTCAAGCCGCAGCCAGAGTGCTTACGGGCTTTAAGTTTGACGATACGTTTGCTAACATAGACCAATACACTGGTCTCCCAAGAGGTACTGCGGAACCAGGCCAACATACTACGGATTCTTCTGCTAAAACTTTTAGCGCCTACTTTGATAGTGCTACTATTGATCAAGACGCTACACTTCTTGATGCAGGAGGCAACCCAACCGAAGAAAGTATGCTCGATGAGATCAGTCAATTGATTGATATGATCTTTGACCGGGAAGAAACCGCTCGACATATCTGCAGAAAGCTCTATCGATTTTATGTTTATTATGAAATTGATGAACCCTTAGACGATGATGTTATTGCCAATATGGCCGCTACACTTATCGCTAATGATTATAAAATACAACCACTATTGGAAGAGCTTTTTCAAAGCGAGCACTTCTACGAAGCCATAGCGGGAAATCAGGATGATAAATTTGGAGGTATCATTAAATCGCCATTAGATCTGATTTTAAATTCATTGACATTTTTCGATTTTCAACTACCAACATACGATACTGACCTGGCTAATTTCTATGATGTGACCGGTAGTCTGCTAGGTCAAATGAGTGACATGGGGATGAATTTCTATGAACCTTTTGAAGTGGCTGGTTATGTGGCGTACCATCAATACCCCATTTACAACAGAAACTGGATATCAACTAATTATCTTACCTTAAGGTATAATTTTATCAGGGAGATCTTTAATCAAAATCCACAACTTCCTTATAACTATGTAAAGGATAATTTCAATTCCGAAGCAGAGGATGGTAAACAACTGATCATTGCATTATCTTCCTACATCTACCCTTTTGCAGAAAACCTGGATTTTGAAGCAGATGGTGGTGACCTAACCAAAGAAAGGGTGAGATACTTCCTTCAAACTTTCTTACAGTTTACCGACTACTCAGACACTGCCATGGTAACTCAGGCAAATGATGATTGGGTAAGCTTATATACTAATGATGACAACTATCTGGAAGCAGGGGAATACCTCAGACGCCTATTTAATTCAATGTTACAATCACCCGAGTATCAACTTTTTTAATTATGAAAAGAAGAAACTTTCTCAAGTCTATACCCGCGTTGGCTGCCGGAGGATCATTTACCCTCAATAATTTATCTGTAAGAGCAATGTCGAAGCAAAGCCCTTTTTTGCGACTCGCTGAGCAAAGTGATAATGACCGGGTAATGGTAATCATACAATTACATGGAGGTAATGATGGGCTAAATACCGTAATACCGGTTGATAATTATGATCAGTACTATAGCAGAAGGGCCAATATTGCCATTCCGGCAAAGAATAGCATTAGAAAATATATACCACTTGATAGTACATTGCCTCTGGCAGATCAGGTAGGCCTGCACCCTGATATGATTGGCGCCAAAGACCTTTATGACAAAGGAAGAATGTCAATTGTGCAGGGTGTCTCATACCCAAATAATAATGGATCACATTTTAGAGGTAGAGACATCTGGTTTATGGGTGGTGGCTTTGATGATTATTATTCATCGGGTTGGATAGGCAGATATCTCCAGCAGCACTTTGCACCAAAAACTTATCCTGATGACTTCCCAAATGCTGAGATGGAAGATCCCTTAGCTATAGAAATTGGTAGTGACGTATCTTTAATATTTCACCAGCAGGGCAATATTCCAACCTCAGTTTCTTTACCCGGTGACCCGCAGCATTTTGCCAATTTGGTTGATTCACTTGAAGGCTTTGAAGATAAACTGGTAGACCCACGTGGTAAGCCACCTACTTTTTTAGACAACTCTCCTTACGGCAAGGAGCTCAATTGGATTCTTGGACTGGAAGACAAATCAGAAGATTATGCCCAGCGTATGTTGGAGGTGTATAATAATTCAGCAGAAACTACCGTGACCTACCCTGAGAAGTATCCTTTCAATGCTCCCTCAGGCAGCTTAACCAATAGACTATCAGATCAACTTAAATTAGTCGCCCGTATGGTTGCAGGTGGAGCCAAAACCAAAGCTTACCTGGTAAGAATTGGTGGTTTTGATACACATGCCGATCAGGTAGAGAGTTATGACCCTACAATGGGAGCACATGCAGCTTTAATGTATCACTTGACATCTGCCATGAATGCCTTCCAGGCCGACCTGAGAACACGTGGATTAGAGGAAAGAGTGCTATCAGTAACGACATCTGAGTTTGGAAGAAGGATAGCCAGTAATGGAAGTTATGGTACCGATCACGGTACAGGTGGCCCGATGTTTATTTTCGGCAAAGGAGTGCAACCCGGAGTGGTGGGTACAAATGATGACCTATCTGGCAATAATGTTGCCATGCAGCACGACTATAGACAGGTGTTTGCCAACTTATTAAAAGACTGGATGCTCGTAGATGAAGATATCATTAATAATGATATTTTCTTTGGCAACTTTATCAATGGACCTAAAGAAGATGGCAGTGGAAACTATACACCTCTCCCACTCGCTCAGCAACAAATCACAGGTACTGGAGGCTTCTTTAGTTCACGGTTTGAGCTAAGTCAGGCCTTCCCAAATCCAGCTAAAGATTTTTCTAATATCAGGTATAAAATAAATACCACAGGACATGTTTTGCTGAAGCTTGTCGATAACAAGGGGCAAACGATAAAGACCTTTATAAATGAGTCTAAACCACTAGGTGAACACGAAGTAAGGCTGGATCTCACTGGTGTTAGACCAGGCATGTATTTTTATCAGATAGAATCTGGTATTCTTAAAAAAACTAAAAAGCTTATCATTATCCCATAGCCATGATAAAACCAACCCTGATCATGTTGTGCCTCATTATATTGCTACCATTGGCAAGTGAAGCGCAACGTAAAAAGAAAAGTAAAACCTACCCCGTTTATGATGTACCCAAGAGGCCATCAGCAAACGAATCATTTCTAAAAACACAATGGTGGCTCGGCTTTAAAGCTGGTGCTAACGCAACAGCTGCGTCTCCTGAGGCTAGATTCTCTGGCTTTAGCCCGGTAAACTACAGTGCTACGGAAAATAACAAAAGCTATGACGATTACGATGGCATCACAGGACATGCCGGTTTAGAAATCACTTTTTACCATCATGGTTGGTCATTTAGTTTACAGCCAAATTATCGAAGGCAACAATTTACTTATGGCAATGATTATACGTGGGAAGAGACCAATAATCCTGACAATAGTCTGGTGTTAAACTATAGCCAAAATCATTTACTTGATTACATAGAGCTGCCATTTTTTATTAAGTATGACATCACACAGACTTCATTCAGACCGTTTATTCAGATAGGCGCATACTATGCCACTTTAGTTAATGCACAAAAATCTGTAGAAATATCAGGAACCGATTTTGCTTCAGGAAATGCCGGACCATTTGAGACTCAGGAATTGATTATAGGAGCAAATGACCTGTTTTTAAAATCATCTACAGGGTTAGCGGGTGGTGTTGGTTTCAGTTATGATTTTTGGAATGTAAGACTTGTTTTTGATGCCACCTACCGCTATGGTTTAAACAATGTGGTTGATGTGAAAAACAGGTATGCCATCAATGAACTCGCCAGCATCGGTGATGCGATGGACGACATTAAACTTAAAAACATATCAGTATCAATTGGCTGCGTATTCCCACTAAGATTTATTAGTGAAGGCTATCAATCTACTAACTAAGAACATATGAAAAGATATCTTTTGCTTCTGCTTGCTCCTGTAATTATCGTTTTAAATGCTTGCGACATTTCTGACAATGATGTGCTTCCGAAGGATTCATTTTTAAAAATTTATGATGAAGACAGTTTCGAAGCCTCGTTCATTCCGATTGATGTAAAAGAGACACCAAAAGGTGATTTTATTGTTTTAGGAGCCACTCGCTTAGAAGAGTCTGATTTTACTGGTATTTTTCTTATAAAAACAGATTCAGATGGCCAATTTATTAGCCAGTTAGACCTTTCAAGCGATTTGATACACCCTATTGGAGATCTTATTGAAATAGACGGTAAGTTTTATTTCGCTGCCATGAATAATATAAGCTGGCAAGCCAATATCATTGAAGTCTCACCAGATAGTCTGACAATAAACTCAAACCCTATAAATGGAAGAAGCTATCCTTTACATTTGAAACAGGAAGGCAATGAATTCATTCTTTTGTCATATGATAATGATGAAAAGAATACCGTGGTCACTGTAATAAGCCCAACGGGCGCGACATCAGCGACTCAGAACTTCTCCATTGGTGCTGGAGATGATGTTGAGGCGCCAATCATTGAGCACTTTACCAGAAGTGGACGACAACTACCCTTCTTTGTTGGCAAAACAGAAGGCATTTATTTCTTCAACGGCTTTTATAATTACACCTTATCTCTGGTATTCACAGACCTGAATGGTGATGGAGAAGATGGTGTATTGCAAGGTCAAAGAGATGATGGTGGTATTAGCGCAGCCTTACATTTGGATGGCTCGAGATTTGCTTTTTCAAGATTCAACTTTGGCGATAACTATTTACTTCCGGCAAGCAGCGTTGAAGTGTTTGGCACAACTTCTTCAACAGATATGGAAGGCAATCCTTTTCCTGAATTGGTAGCTAATGCACCCGTTGTTATCAAATCAGTTGAAATCAATGGAGATCAAGTGACTTTATATGCAAGCAATACAAAAGGAGGGCAAATAGTACTACTAGTTTACAACAACAATGGTGAGTTGCTTGGAAGCAAATATATTGGATTCTCAACGCCTTATGAGATCGCTGGTTTTACACAAACTGCCGATGGTGGTTTGGCCATTACCGGTACCGTATATGTCGCGGGTAGATTTGCCAGAGTATTCTTAAATAAACTATCGAAGGAAGAGCTCGCGGAGATCATTTAATGTAATAAGTTACTGTAAATGAGGTCATAATCCGTATATTCAAAGTATGAAAGTCCTTTCTACTTTAGTCTTTATTATATGTATAATATTCTCAAACATCGCTCAAGATGCCGCGGGCATTTGGGAAGGATACTCAACATACGGCAAAAAACAATATACTTTCAAATTAAGTCTTCACCAACAAGGACAGGTAATCACCGGATCTGGAACAGTTTATAACAAGAGAGACTCATCAAGTTATTATCTGACAGGTACGATTGAAGATAAGACGTTAAATCTAACTGCCAGTTCATTTATATATAAAAACAGCATCTTACATTGTTTACCTAAACTAAACCTTGAGTTAAAAGAAAATAAATTAGAAGGCAAATATGGCCCTAATGCAGTTTGGGGAGGTTGTTTGGTAAGTGGGAATATCAATGTCAATCGAATTGCTGAAGAGGAAAAAGATGAACCATTAATGAATACTAGCACACAAGTGGTGAAAATTGATGATTTTGAAGGTACTTCATTAATAAATGAACTGAAAAGCAGAAATTATTATGCGTTGGTAGTGGCAATAAATGATTATCCTGATGCAGATATACCAACGCTTAACAAGCCTATCAGCGATGCCTCTCAACTTATTAAAACTTTGCAAACCGAATATACTTTTAATGATCAATACACCACATTTTTACAGAACCCTACACGTTCACAATTAATAGAGGCATTTGATAAGCTCTCCAAGGAAATAACCAATCGCGATAACTTACTCATCTTTTATGCAGGTCATGGTATTTGGGATGAAAGGTTGAATCAGGGCTTTTGGTTGCCAACAGATGCTTCTAAATCCTCAAAAGCTCAATGGCTCTCAAATGGCACTATACGAGATTACGTACGAGCCATCAACTCAAAACATACATTATTGATTACTGACGCATGTTTTGGAGGAAGTATTTTAAAAGAACGAGCCGTCTTTTTTAATGGTAAAGCTATGCTAGAAATGTATAAACGCCCAAGCAGAAAAGCCATGACCAGTGGGGCGCTAACAACCGTGCCAGATGAAAGTGTTTTTATTAAATACCTGGTTAAAAACTTAACCAACAATCCGTCACCTTTGATATCTGCAGAGCAGATATTTGGTGATTTTAAAGTTGCAGTAATCAACAATAGTGAAACCGGACAGGTTCCTCAGTATGGTGCCATTACCTTGGCTGGCGATGAAGGCGGTGATTTTATCTTTCTCAGAAGAAACGCTTTAGAATAACTCCTTAGCCACATTAAAAACCGGGTCTGATTTGCCCATTGAGTAATAATGTAACACCGGCACACCATATTCCATCAGTTCTTTAGACTGTTGAATACACCACTCGATACCGACTTCCTTAGCTTCCTTATTGTCTTTGCACTTTTCTACTGCATCAGCTAAATCTTCCGGTATGTCTATGTGAAAAAATCGTGGCAACACCGTGATATGTTTTTTAGTAGTTATGGGTTTTAATCCTGGAATAATTGGGACATTAATGTTTGCCTCGCGGCATTTTTCAACAAATTCGAAATATTTTTTATTGTCATAAAACATCTGAGTCACAATGTAGTCTGCTCCATTTTCAACTTTCATCTTGAGGTATTTCAAATCCGTTTTCAGGTTTGGAGCTGTATAGTGCTTCTCAGGATACCCCGCAACACCAATGCAGAAATTAGTGGCTGTGGCATTTTGCAATTCCTCATCCAGATATTTACCGCAATTCATATTTACTACCTGATCCAGCAGATCTGACGCATACCGATGCCCATCAGGCTCAGCAACAAACATTGATTCCGTTTTGATGGCATCTCCTTGTAGCAATAATACGTTTTCGATTCCTAGAAAGTCAAGATCAATAAGCGCATTTTCTGTTTCTTCTTTGTTAAACCCACCACAAATAATGTGCGGCACAGCATCTACTTCATAGCGGTTTTTAATTGCCGCACAAATACCAACTGTACCAGGCCTTTTTCTAATTGATTTCCGCTCCAGCAGCCCATTCTCTCGTTTTTTATAGACATATTCTTCACGATGGTAGGTCACATCGATAAAGGGAGGCTTAAACTCCATCAATGGATCTATATGATTGAATAGGTTTTGAATATTTTCTCCCTTTAGAGGTGGTAAGATTTCAAAACTGAAAAGTGTATTTTTCGCCTTATTTATATGTTCTGTGACTTTCATAGGTATAATTCGATATTTTACATTCGATGTTCTAAATTGATAAATTCCGTTTCCTTACTTATAGTTTAGATTCGGTGCCAACCACCTTTCTGCTTCTTCTAAAGTCATTCCTTTTCTCACAGCATAATCCTGCACCTGATCTTTAGAAATATCTCCTAATCCAAAATATTTAGACTGAGGATGAGAAAAATAAAATCCACTTACAGCAGCTGCAGGATACATAGCATAAGATTCAGTTAACTTTATACCTGTATGCTTTTCCACTTCCAATAAATCAAACAGCAATCTTTTTTCGGTATGATCAGGGCAAGCAGGATAACCTGGAGCAGGCCTGATACCCTGATAATTTTCCTTGATCAACTCATCATTTGAGTGTGTTTCATTTGGTGTATATCCCCAAATCTCTTTTCGTACTTTCTCATGCATAAGCTCTGCAAAAGCCTCTGCCAGGCGATCAGCTAATGCTTTGACCATAATCACTTTATAGTCATCATGCTCAGCAGTAAACTTTTCGACAAGCGTTTCTAAACCAATACCAGCGGTTACTGCAAATACCCCTGCATAGTCCGTTTTACCACTATTTTTGGGAGCCACATAGTCTGCGAGAGATAGGTTAGGTAAGTTTTTCCCTTTTTTACCCTGTTGTCTTAAAAAATGAAAAGTAACCTCTTCCTTGTCTTTAACAAATGCTAGTTCATCGCCTGTAGCATTTGCAGGGTAAATGCCAACGGCAGCATTTGCTTTCAATGATTTATTATCAATAATTTCATCAAGCATCTCTTGTGCTTCATCAAATAGTTTTTTTGCCTCTTTTCCAATGGTCTGATTTTCAAATATGGCCGGATACTTTCCTTTCAGCATCCAGGTTTGAAAGAATGGCGTCCAATCTATATACTTTCTTATTTCTTCTAATGGATATTCTTCATAATACTTATTACCTATGTAATTTGGTGCATATGGCTGGAAATTATCCCAATCTATTTTTAGACGATTTTGTTGAGCTTCCTCATAAGTTATATAAGTCTTATTACTTTTTCTGTTTGCATGGCTTTCTCTGAGTGCCTGATATTCATCTTTCGTTTTTGATTTGAATTCACTTTTGGTGCGTGTATTGATCAATTCGCCAGCTACAGGAACACTTCTCGAAGCATCTAATACGTGTATTACGGTACCATTATATTCAGGGTCTATTTTTACAGCTGTATGAATTCTTGAAGTTGTAGCGCCACCGATAAGTAATGGAATATCTAAATTTTGTTTTTGCATTTCGCTGGCCACTAATACCATCTCGTCTAATGAAGGTGTAATAAGACCACTTAATCCAATAGCTGATACATTTTCCTCCCTGGCCCTGGAGAGGATTTTATCTGCCGGTACCATTACCCCCATATCTATGATCTCATAATTATTACATGCGAGTACCACACCTACTATGTTTTTACCAATATCATGCACATCTCCTTTTACTGTGGCTAATAGTATTTTGGCCGCTGTTTCAGTCGATTTATTTCTAAGTTTTTCTTCTTCCAGATAAGGCTGCAACCAGGCAACAGACTTTTTCATTACACGGGCACTTTTTACGACCTGTGGTAGAAACATCTTACCCGACCCGAACAGATCACCGACCACATTCATCCCGGCCATTAAAGGGCCTTCAATGACGTCTAAAGGCTTACCGTACTTCTCCAATGCTTCTGCGGTATCTTCTTCTATGTATTCCAGAATACCTTTAACAAGTGAATGAGAAAGTCTTTCTTCTACTGGCTCCCTTCTCCATGAATCATCTTTTAGTTTCTTTTTACCAGCACTCTTAACCGTTTCAGCATAATCAAGTAGTCTTTCAGTAGCGTCCTCTCTTCTATTGAGCAACACATCTTCAACATACGTCATAAGTTCCTTGGGTACTTCATCGTAAACTTCAAGCATTGTTGGGTTTACAATACCCATGTCCATACCATGGTTGATGGCATGATATAGAAAAGATGCGTGCATGGCTTCTCTCACGGCATTATTCCCTCTAAAGGAAAAGGAAACATTGCTTACACCCCCACTCACATGTACGCCATGTAAATTTTCTTTTATCCATTGAGTGGCTCTGAAGAAATCAATCGCATTATTTACGTGTTCATCCATACCTGTAGCAACAGGAAAAATATTAGGATCAAATATGATATCTTGCTTTGGAAAGTTGACTCGTGCAGTAAGTAGGTCATATGATCTCTTACATATCTCGATTCTTCTTTGATAGTTATCGGCCTGGCCTTCCTCATCAAAAGCCATAATCACCACAGCCGCTCCATAACTTCGAATAATTTTAGCCTGTTTTAAAAATGCGTCTTCACCTTCTTTTAGACTTATGGAATTAACAATCCCCTTTCCCTGAAGGCATTTGAGCCCTGCTTCAATAATGTGCCATTTAGAAGAGTCAATCATGATAGGTACTCGAGCAATATCGGGTTCGGCTGCAATGAGGTTTAGAAAGGTCACCATGGCGCTTTCGCCATCCAGCATACCTTCATCCATATTAATATCTATTATCTGCGCACCGCCTTCTACTTGCTCTCTAGCCACTTCTAAAGCTTCCTCATAATTCTCCTCTTTAATTAATCTTAGAAACTTACGAGAACCCGTTACATTGGTGCGCTCGCCAATATTGATGAAATTGGTTTCAGCTGTAGCTATAAGTGGATCCAGACCGCTTAACCTTAAAGTTGATTTATGTTTATTTAGCATTAATCCTCTCGGTCAAAAAACAAAAAAAGCTCTCCCGATAAGTCAGGAGAGCTTTTTTATTGTATTTAGCTTCTTTTAATACCTGCTTATCTTTTCCCGCATCAGCGGGATTGGATTTAGCACCTTTCACGTATAAGTGTGACGGTTGCTAAGGTTTCACAGGGCCAAGTCCCTCCACCTTTCATGATAAGTATTAGCTGTAAATATATATAATATTAGCAGCTTGAAAAACAAGGATTCAAAAAAAAGGGAAAGACTAATGCCCTTCCCTTTTTTTGTGAGAATCTGAACAGATTATCCTTTATTCTTTTTGTCTTGTACTTCTATTCTGATTTCTTGAGCAAGGTTCTTAATTTCCTGCATTCCTTTTCTTACTCTAGTACCAGCAGCGTTGTTGCTTTTATCGTAGAATTTCTCAAAGTCTGATTCTAAAGAAGCTACTAAATCTCTAATTTGTTCAAATCTTTTCATACTTGATTAATTTTTAAGTTGTTGAATAATTCCTGTTTTAATTCGATGGGCAATATAGTCAAAATGTTTATAATTCAACCAAAAACCGATCTTTTTTTAAAATTTTACTTGGTTATTGCAATAATTTCTTCCCTACGGTAAATCCCATCATCCAATTTTTTCTTTACAGAAGCAAATGCTTCAATTGTTTCTTTAACGTCATCTAATGTGTGCACTGCAGTTGGAATGAGTCTCAACATAATTACATCTTTAGGCACTACCGGGTAAATTACCATTGAGCAGAATATGTTGTAATTCTCCCTAAGATCCATAGCCATGTTGGCCGCTTCACCTAGCCCTCCATGAAATAATACAGGAGTTACGCATGATGTAGTTGTACCTATATTAAAGCCTTGCTCTTTAAGTCCTGATTGTAGTGCATTTACCACCTTCCATAAGTCATCTTTCAATGAAGGATCATTTTTAAGTAATTCAAGGCGTTTAATTGCACCTATTACCAATGGCATTGGTAATGACTTGGCAAATATTTGAGACCTAACCGTATATCTTAAATACTCAATGATTGATTTATCTCCACCTACAAATGCACCGATACTGGCCATCGATTTAGCAAAGGTTGAAAAATAAATATCAATACCATCCTGAACTCCCTGGGCTTCACCCGTACCAGCACCTGTTTTACCGAGGGTACCAAAACCGTGCGCATCGTCTACAAAAAGTCTGAATTGATATTTCTCTTTTAACTTGATGATGTCTTTCAGGTTACCCTGATTTCCCGACATTCCAAAAACACCTTCAGTAATTAGCAATATACCACCACCTGTTTCATCAGTTATTTTCTTCGCTCTTTGAAGCTGCTTTTCGCAATTCTCTATATTGTTGTGTGGAAAAACAAATCGTTTACCCATGTGTAATCTAACACCATCTAATATACATGCGTGAGATTCTCCGTCATATACGATTACATCCTTTCTATCTACACAGGCATCTATGATCGACAATACACCTTGATAGCCATAGTTAAGAAGCATTACTGATTCTTTATCAATAAATTCTGCAAGCTTCTCTTCTAATTCAATATGATGCACAGAGTTACCTGACATCATTCTGGCTCCCATTGGGTAAGCCAGCCCCCACCTTGCGGCAGCATCTGCATCTGCCTTTCTTACTTCAGGATGATTGGCAAGTCCCAGGTAGTTATTTAAACTCCAGGTTAATACTTCTTTGCCATTAAATTTCATTCTAGGAGCGATATCGCCCTCTAGTTTTGGGAACATAAAATAATCTTTGGGAAGATGCGAATGCTGTCCCAAATCACCTTGCTCTACTTTTAACTTATCAAAAATGTCCACTACTATTGGTTTTTATTATGTAAATGTTGCTTCAGTTCAAAAAACACACAAATCTAACACTAATCTAGTTCTTGTCAAAAGTGCCTAATCATTTTAATTACCCAAGCTGATTTAGATAATTTTAATTATTTGGTTAGCATTGTGCTATAAATCCAGCGTTTAAATTATGGCTAAAATAAAGAAAATACTAATCGCCAACCGTGGTGAAATTGCTTTAAGGATAATAAGATCGGCAAAAGAAATGGGTATAGCAACAGTAGCTGTATTTAGCGAGGCCGATAGAAATGCTTTACATGTCAGATATGCTGATGAAGCTGTTTGCATAGGGCCTGCAGCCTCAGCAGAGTCATACCTAAGAACGGATAAAATCATAAAAGTTTGTAAGGACCTCAATGTTGACGCCATACACCCAGGGTATGGATTCTTGTCTGAAAATGCTGATTTCGCCAAAGAAGTCACCAAAAACAAAATTATATTCATTGGTCCTTCACCTGATGCAATTAGCGTGATGGGAAGCAAGCTTGCCGCGAAAGCAGCGGTAGCTAAGTATGATGTGCCACTGGTACCCGGAACAGAAGAAGCCATCACAGATGTATCAGAAGCAAAGAAAATAGCTAAAGAAATAGGATACCCTATACTTATTAAAGCCAGCGCTGGCGGTGGTGGTAAAGGAATGCGAATCGTTGAGGAGGAGTCTGAATTCGAGAATCAAATGGATCGCGCTGTAAGTGAAGCCAAGTCTGCATTCGGTGATGGTGCGGTATTTATTGAGAAATTCGTGACCTCGCCAAAACATATTGAGTTTCAGATTTTGGGAGATACTCATGGCAATATTGTTCATCTCTTTGAGCGGGAGTGTTCTGTCCAAAGAAGACATCAAAAAGTTATCGAAGAAGCACCTTCAGCTGTACTGACTGAGGAAAAACGAAAAGCCATGGGTGAAGCAGCTATTGGCGTAGCAAAAGCTTGTAATTATTATGGTGCTGGTACTGTTGAGTTTATTGTTGATGATAAATTGAATTTCTATTTCCTTGAGATGAATACGCGTCTACAAGTTGAGCATCCTGTAACTGAGGAGATAACAGGCATTGATCTGGTGAAAGAACAAATAAAGATTGCTGAAGGTGGTAAACTGCCCTTTAAGCAAGAGGAACTTAACTTTACCGGGCATGCCCTTGAACTGAGAGTATATGCTGAAGATCCTTCAAACAACTTTTTGCCCGATATCGGTAAACTTGAAACTTACAATCGTCCGCAAGGCCCAGGTGTGCGTGTAGATGATGGTTTTGAGCAGGGTATGGATATTCCGATTCATTACGACCCAATGATAGCTAAATTGGTAACTTTTGCAGACACGCGCGAGTTGGCCATTAAAAGGATGCTTAGAGCTATTGCTGAATACGATATTTCAGGTATTGAAACTACATTGGCCTTTGGTGAGTTTGTTTTAAATCATGAAGCCTTTGTATCTGGTAAATTTGATACCAAATTTGTTGAGAACTATTTCACTCCTGAAAAACTTGAAGGCAAAAATGGTGAAGAGGAGCAAAAAATAGCTGGTGTGCTAGCCGCAATGCTTGTAAAAGAAACCAAACAGAGCGTGGAACACTCTGCTGAAAGCACCTCGACTTCAAAAAATAAATGGAAAAGAAGAGCCTGGAGAAACCGATAATTTATGGCGGAAATAAAACCCCTCAGAGCCTGGAGGTATAACAATGAGTTGGCACAAAACATTGATGAACTCACCTCTCCCCTTTTTGATGTAGTTTCTGAAAAACAACGGGAAAAACTTTATAAAAATCCGTATAACAGCATTCATTTGTCTGTTCCTAAAGGAGATAATGCCTTTGAAAATGCCAAAGACCTTTTGAAAAGATGGAAAGAAGAAGGCGCTATAAGTCAGGATGAAATACCCGGCATTTATGTTTATTATCAATATTTCTCACTGGCAGGAAGCGACAAGACATATTGTCGTAAAGGTTTTATATGCAACATTAGAGCCTACGACTGGAATGAAAAAGACAGCATGATTTTAAGGCACGAAAACACAATGCCCAAATCAGTGAATGATCGTGTTGATGTGCTTGACAAAACACAGCTTAACGTTAGTCCCACACATGGACTTTATACCGACCCATCGTTTGAGCTTGAAAGGTACATGGATGAAAGTATGGAGAATCCAATTTATGAAACTGAGGATTACCAGGGTGTGAGAGATGTGTTAAGTGTTATACATGATGCCAAGATTATCAATAGGTTTATTGATATGATTAAAGACAAACGAATCATATTGGCTGACGGCCATCATAGATACGAAGGGTCTTTAATGTACAAAAAGGAACAGGAAGAAAACAATCCTAACCATACTGGTAATGAGGGGTACAATTATCACCTCATGTTTTTGACTAATACAGAAGCAGATGATTTAAGAATCCTGCCCACCCATCGTTTGGTAAACGGACTAAAGGGATTTAGTAAGGAGGAAATGCTTAGAAAGTTTGAGGAAGACTTTATCATTAAACCTGTTGAGGAAGCGCATACGATTAATGAAATTATTCTAGGCAAACAGTGGGCTTTTGGCATTTTGTTTAAAGACAGTGCGGTGAAAATTAGACTTAAGCCTGAGTCTTTCAGCAAATTAGCATGGAATTTTCCGGATGAGGTAAAACAACTTGACCTCACAGTGATGCACTATTTTATATTTGAAAAAATATTAGGCATACCTGGAAAGGAACAGCGTGACTCTGATCTGATAACTTTTGACAGAAGCTTTAGTGATTGCCTGGCAAAAGTCATCAGGGAAGAAGAACAGATGGCCATCATTACTAAAGACATTTCGATGCAGGATGTTAAGAAGGTATGTATGAGTGGTTATACCATGCCTCAAAAGTCAACTTACTTTTACCCTAAAGTCATTTGTGGTTTCTTATTTAGCTCTATAAAGGATGATGAATTTGCCATGCCCCCTTATTCTTGCTTCTAAATCACCCAGGAGACAGCAGCTATTAAAAGACGCTGGTTTTAATTTTAAGGTGATCAACAGAGAGATTGATGAGACTTATCCGGTTACTCTCAAGACAAAAGAGGTAGCCAAATTTATAGCTATAAAGAAAGCTGATGCTTTTAATGATATAATAGAAGACAACATTGTAATTACATCAGACACGGTAGTTATTTATGGTGATACGGTCTTAGGAAAACCTTCTAACCGTATTGAAGCAATAGAAATGTTGACGATGATGTCAGGCAGCTCGCATTTGGTAACATCTGGTGTCTGCATTTCTCACAACGATCAACGTGTTGTATTTGATGACACTACCATAGTACACTTTAAAGACCTAGCTCTTTCTGAAATTGAATTCTATGTAGACAATTACGAACCATACGACAAGGCAGGTGCCTATGGTATCCAGGAGTGGATTGGTATGGTTGGTATTACCAAAATAGAGGGCTCGTATTTCAATGTGGTGGGGCTGCCTGTACAAAAAGTGTATGAGGCCTTAAATCAATTCAGATTCTAAATAAAGATTACTTAATTTTACGGCTTACATAAATATTAATAATGCCTGCTTTACCAGAAAACACCTCAAAAAATACTCACAATGTAGTTGCCCAGCTACTATTTGAAGAAGAACAAAATGGCCCGGTTTTAGATATCCCTTCTGGCAATGGAGCCTTCACCAAAAGGCTTCTTGACAAGAATATTCAAGTTTTTTCTGGTGACATAGAAAATATTCTCATGGTCGACAATGAGAACTTCAGGGTGACGGACATGAATGAGCCATTACCATTCTCTGAAGGTTTTTTTTCTTCAGTAGTCTGTATTGACGGTATCGAACATTTAGAAAGACCATTTGACTTCATCACAAACTCGCAAAAAGTTATAAAAAAAGGAGGTCACATCATTTTATCTACACCAAACATTAACTCTTTGAGATCCAGATGGAGATGGTTTTGGACTTCACATCATAATAAATGTAAATCACCTTTAAATGAGTTAAGTCCTACTCCATTGCACCACATTAACATGATGTCTTACCAAAGATTAAGGTATATATTACATACAA
The DNA here is from genome assembly GCA_965227525.1 of Fulvivirga sp. Taxonomy (GTDB): domain Bacteria; phylum Bacteroidota; class Bacteroidia; order Cytophagales; family Cyclobacteriaceae; genus Fulvivirga. The sequence goes on from OZ245762.1 coordinate 2,919,799, forward strand.
ATGGATTTGAAATAACCCGTGTCACCACTAATAGAGTTAAGACCATTAGTTGGCTTTACGCAATTTTTGTACCTATAAGTTATATGATAACTCAATTCGTTTTTAACAAAGAAGAAAAGGATGTGAAACAAAGGAAAATAAACAAAGAGATCATATCTCAACTATTTTCTAAAGCACTTTTGTTTGGAGAAACTATGATTGTTAAGGCTAAGAAAATTTAGGTATCTAACACTTCTCTATAGATACTCAAAGTATTCATCGCAGTTTTTTCCTTTGAAAATTCTAAGGCCTTTGAAGCTCCATTTTTGACAAGTTCATGGCGTAGCTGCTTATCGCTGATAACTCGAAGGACATTCTTAGCTAGTTGTTCGGAATCTCCTACATCAGCCAAAAGACCAGTTTCTTCATGAATAATCATTTCGGGTATACCACCTGCTCTTGTTGCCACCACTGGTAAGTCCGAAGCAAGTGCATCTAAAACTGAGGTACCTAAACCTTCTGTCTTAGACGTAATCATAAATATATCTGCTTGTGGTAGCAAATGATTTAAATTATTAACAAACCCTGCCATGATAACATGATTTGACAGACCCAATTTTTCAACATAGTTTTTAATCTCAGTCTTAAGAGGGCCATCTCCAAAAATAATAAAACGCAATGCCATCCCAGCTTTGTTTTTTACCAGCTTATGAGCTGTATCTAAAAAAGTAAAATAGTCTTTGTGATCTGCAAGTGCTGAGGTGTTGCACACTAAGGTATGTTGAGAGGGGATATTATATATTTCTCTGATCGACCGTTCACCTTTTTCATTTTTAAATTTGCTTAAATCAATACCACTATGGATCATCACAGTTTTGTCTTTAATCTGAGGAAGATAATCATCCATTATAGATTTAATTTTGCGCGAAACACATAAAACTCTAACAATCCTTTGATGACTATATCTCCATTTTGTCAACCAACTCGCTGAAGGAACAAAATCGACCCTTCTAGCTGCTATTATTGGTCTTTTTAAGCCAAAAATTGCAGCTAAGAACGCCACGAAATGTGCTTTTGCTGTATGCGCATGGATCAAATCATACTGTTTGCAAATTTTGACAAGCGCAAAAGCTGTTGTTATAACCCCTAACCCACTAAAGGATTTAGCGTAACTTACAATACTGTTTGATTTACAATAATTATGGAATTCAGAGTTTTCTCTACATAATACATGATTTTGAACACTGTATTTGTCCAATTCGCTAATCAAATAAGCCATTTGTTGTTCTCCACCACGCCATGATCTTTCACTACTTATATGCAACACCCTCATAGCTTATTCTTTTGATTAAGCTCACGCAACTTTGTGTATTTTAGGTATTTATAGTAAGCGCTATTTATAGAAACTACAAAGCCATAAAAGCCATCTAAAAACCCGAGTTGTATGATGTAACTTTTAATAAAAATCCAGAAAGGGTAAACTGTAACTCTTAAAACATTAGCTTTTTTTCTTTTTATAAATAATTGTCCTGCAGCAATAGTAGTAAACTTATTAATTTGGACAATATGATCCTCTATGCTTCTATAGGTATAGTGTAAGATATCAGTTTGCGAATTTATAATCTTGCTCCCTTCATACATTTCTACACTATCATGAGGATTTACACCTCCCCACTTGCCTTTAGTTCTATTCCAAAGACGTATTTTCCTATCAGGGTACCATCCTGAGTATTTTATCCATTTACCACAATAATTGTTTAGTCTGTTAAAAGCATACGCATCAGCAATCGGATTTTCTTTAATCTTCTGTGCAGCTTTCCTGGCTTCTTTTGATAAACGTTCATCAGCATCTAAAGAAATTACCCAATCATGAGAAGCAGAAGCAACGGCAAAGTTCTTTTGTTCTATATGCCCTTCAAATTTGTTTTCTATCACCTTTGCTCCTAGTCTCTTCGCAATTTCTACAGTTTTATCTGTAGAAAATGAGTCGATAACTAATATTTCATCGACAATGCCGTCTAAAGATTTTAGACAATCCTCGATATTATGCTCTTCGTTGAAGGTAATTATTACTGCCGAAAGACTAATCATACCTGCGTAGAGTTTAGCATTTCAATTAGCGAAGATTCATCAATTGAAAGAGCACATTTAAAATGACCTTTAGGACAAGATTTATAGCCATGCAAACCGCATGGTCTGCAATCAAGGTTCATGTTAGTTTCTACAATGTTTGAATCTGAAGAAAGTGGACCAAAACCAAAATTTGGTACCGTAGAACAATAAGTAACTGTAACTGGAGCATTCATAGCTGACGCAAAGTGCATTGGTGCCGAGTCATTAACGAAATTCATCTCAGCTTTGGATATTAAGGCTACAGATTCTAAATGCTTCAGCTTACCCGCAAGTATGTGAATATCCAACTTGTCATTTGTTACAGACTGATTTATTTCTGTACACAACAACAAGTCATTAGGTGCTCCAATAAGGTAGACGGTACACGATCTTTCCAATTTATTAAGAAACTCAATCCATTTCTCCTTGGGAAACTGTTTAGTAAACCAGATAGAAGCTGGTGCAATGCATATAAATGGGCGAGTTGTATATTGTTCTACAGACCTAAAATCACTTTCAGATGGATAGAGACGTGGTTTAGCAGGTGTACCATCAGTATAGTCTCTAATTAAATTATGATTTCTCTCGATTTCGTGCACTATACTGTCTTTATCGATCACATGATGATACGACTTATCAAAAAGGAAGGCCATGGGATTTTTTCTGAAACCAATTTTTGTTTTCGCTCCGGAAAGAACTGTTAAGAGCCCTGATGTAAAAAAACGCTGTAAGTTAATGGCTAGATCAAAGTTGATTTTTCTCAGCGCTTTGGCAATTTGAAATAGACTACTCCATTTCTTTTTTTTGTCCAAAACCCATAGCTTTTTTATGTAAGGATGATTTGCAAGTACACCTTCATTTCCTTTTCTAACCAAAAAATGAATCTCTGATTGTGGATAAGATTTATGCAATTTCTCAATAACTCCAGTGGCGAGTACAACATCGCCTAAAAATGCTGTTTGAATTACTAATATGCGCTTAATTGGTTTTATCAATCCTTGCATTAAAAAATGGATACTCTTGAAACAAAAAAATGCCCTTACAAATATAAGGGCATTTTTACATTGATTGCTATAAGAAATCTATTCTTCCGAGGTTTCCTCTTCCTCAGTATTCTCTTTTTCTGAAGATTTCTTTTGTTTATCACCTTTAGATTCCACTAAATCTCCATCTTCCAGTCTTTTAGAAACTACTAGGAATGGCCCTGACACCACTCTATCGCCATCTGACAAACCACTTGTGATTTCAATATTTTCATAATCACTTATGCCTGTTTCTACTTCTTTCATTTTGGCAGTACCCGCATCAAAAACAAAAACAACTTCCTTAGTCTCTTGATCTACCGGAGTTTGTGTCTCTCTTTGGGCTGTTTCTTCAGAGTCATCACCACCTCTACCAAATTTCTTTTTGTTAGGGTCACGTGTTGTAACTGCAGAAAGTGGAACAGAAATTACATTGCTTTTACTGTTGGTAATAATATCAACACTGGCTGTCATACCTGGTCTGAAAGGGTATTTATTTCCTTCTTTTACCAAATCAGCGTATGAAGAATTAAGTATTCTTATTCTCACCTCAAACTCTGTTACAGCATCGGCAGATACTTTGTCGTTTGCAGTATTGGCAATGGCAGTTACTATTCCTTTAAACTCTTTCTCTAAATGTGAGTAAGAATCAACATCAATAACAGCTGTGTCGCCTAACGTTACACGGATGATATCATTTTCGTTTACGTCTACCCTTACCTCCATTTTGTTGAGGTCTGCAATACGCATTATCTCAGTTCCTTGAAACTGCTGAGTACCTAGTACAGTCTCGCCTTCTTCAACGTTTAGTTTAGAAACAGTACCACTCATAGGCGCAGTCACCGTGGTTCTTCTTAGGTTTTCCTGTTGCTGAGAAAGTGAAGCCTCACTACTCTTTACAATGTATTTGGCAGCTTCAACCGACTCTTTGGCGGAGGTTAGGTCATTTTTGGCCACTTCATAGTTTTGCTGTGCCAATTGCCATTCAGCTTCTGATATTACTTTTTCATCATAAAGTTTCTTTTGCCTTTGATAGTCCTGCTCAGCTCTTGTAAAAGTAGCTTTAGCTCGTGCCAAAGAAGCCTTTGATGACGCCAAGTTTGCCTTTTGCTGATTTAATGACGCTCTTGATTGTTCTACAGCGGCAACAAAATTATCAGGTCTTACTTTTGCAAGTATATCGCCTTCATTTACCGCATCACCTTCTTCTACGTTGAGTTCAATTAACTCACCTGAAACTTCCGGACTTAAATTTACTTCGATAACAGGTTGAACCATCCCAGATGCGCTAACTTTTTCTGTGATAGAAACACGTTTTACTTCTGTAAGCTCAACTTCTATTGATTTGGTTTTGCCTATCCAGCCAGCTGATTTACCGACAACAACGAATACTATGAGAAGTATAACTCCTCCGATGAGATAATATAACCACTTATTTGATTTTTGTTTTTTAGCCATTGTTTAAAAATCTAAAGGTTTTCCTTGATAAAAATCTAAAATTTTGAGTTTGAAAATATAGTCGTATTTAGCTCTAATAAAATCCGATAGAGCTTGATTATAGTTGTTTTCAGCCACAGTATAGTCAGTAATATTTGCCGCTCCAGCCTCACGCTGTTTTGTTAAATTGTCAAAAAGCTGCTTAGTAGATTCAACTTGCCTCTCACTACTTCTGTAGGTTTGAAGTGCGGCCTGAGCATTTAGATAAGCCTGCTCAACTTGCTGTCGCAAGTTATTTTTGGTTTCAAGCTCATTAAGTTCAGCCCGCTCATTGTTTATTTTTGCTACTTGTATAGATTGCCTAACTCTAAAATTGTTAAATATTGGCACATTCAAGTTGAAACCAACATTTTGACCTAAATTATTATCTAATTGATCACTAAAGCTAAATGCCTCATTTTGATTGTTGTAACGTGTATCAACTCCAACAAACGCAGTAACACTAGGTAGTCTGCCACCTTTTGCCGCTGATAAACCTAATTCACTAGCTTCTATTCTCATTTCTGCAGCCTTAATGATAGGCTGAGTAGTTAGTGCTTCGTTGTATATTGCTTCAGAATTTAATGCCGGAATTGAAAAGTTATCTGGTTCAAGTTCAGGCACAACAATCTCAAAATTTGGATTGTACGGCAATTGTATTAATTGCATCAATTGTAGCTTGGCAAGGTTGTAATCATTTTGCCTGTTTATAAGATTTGTTTCGTTTGTTGCAAGCTGAGCATCTGCTTGAAGTTTATCTGCAATTGCCAAAGCACCGTTCTCTACTAATATATTAGTTCTACGAGCTTGTTCTTGCGATGTTGAAAGCTGCAACCTAGCTGCTTCCATTAACTCTTTTGTGAAGATAACTTGTAGATAAGCTTGTGCTACATTGAGCCCAACATCATTTTTAGCCTGGATGAGGTCTGCGATAGACGCTTCAACTAAAAAGCTATTCTGCTTAATCGTATTATAGTTAGCAAAACCATCAAATAAGGTCACATTAGCACTTAATCCAAATGTATTTGTTCTTGAATCAAGATCGGTAATCAAGTTGGTCACCGGGTTTACATTCTGACCGAAATTATAAGCGTGAGAAGCTCTACCATTAATTGCTGGAGCGAGTTGACCTTTACTCTGAGTTAATGCCGCTTCATTTTGAATAATGTTTAAGTTTGACCTTTTAACATTGATGTTATTTTTAAGCGCATAATCAATGCATTCTTGCAGTGTCCATTTATCTCCATCTTGTGCGTGGGCACCAGAGGCTATGAGAAAAAATACAATCAGTAACTTTAGTTTGTTCATATAATTGACCTTGTTTTATAAATCGATATCCGGTATATAAATTACTTCCTTTATCCAACTTAGACTCTTCATATACTCAAGTGTTACAGGCTTGAGTCCACTATCCATTTCTATAACCTGACAGGCTATATCATTTTTACCTTTTCTAGAGACAGACATTGTTGCAATATTGCAATCATCATGGTTTAGAATATTAGCGATATAGGCTATACTTCCACGCTTGTCATCTGCTTTTAAAATAAGTGTATGAAGAGCCGCAGAGAAATTTGCATTAAACCCATCTAACTCTGCGATATTTATAACACCCCCACCCTTACTTTCTCCAATAACTTCAATTTTTCTTCCTTCCTTCTCCAAATTTAATTTGATTGAATTTGGATGCAGGGTTGACGCATTACCAACTGATTTGAAGGTATACTCCAAACCGGCTTCTTCGGCAAAATCGAATGCTTTTCTGATTCTATCGTCATCCGTTTTGAAGTCTAATAGTCCTGCAACTATTGCTTTATCGCTACCATGCCCCTCGTAGGTTCTGGCAAACGAATTGTAAAAAGTAATAACGGCTTTCTCTGGCTTTCCTCCAAGCACACGAATCGCAGCCCTGGCGATCCTAACTACTCCTGCAGTATGTGAACTTGACGGGCCGATCATTACCGGGCCAATCATATCAAATACACTGCTCTTCTCTGCCATAATTATAGAATGTTATCGGTTTCAATATTAATGATAAATTTACCATCGCTAATTATCAATCATTATAAATGGTTGTTTTTGTACTTGAAACCCCAAATTGGGTGATTAAGCTAAAACAAAAGGTCATTATTGTCCAAAATTGAGAGATTTAAGTAGAAATTCTAAACTATGAAAGTACTTTTTGATGGTAGATTAATTGATGATAAAATTGAGTTGTCGGTATTAGATCGAGGGCTTCAATTTGGTGATGGCCTGTTCGAGACCATTGCTGTGCGCAATGGTAAATTAAAATACCCCGATTATCATCTAGAAAGGTTAAATAGAGGTGCGAAAGTATTAAGTCTAAGTTTGCCTCAGTCAGATTTTAAAAAACAACTCATAGCGGTATTAGAAGAGAATAAATTAATTGATGGCACTGTAAAACTGATGGTATGGAGAAAGACATCAGAGTCAAGAGGATATAGTTTTGAAAACAATGGTACCCATTACATGATAAGTAGTCGTGTTTCAAATAAGCGAACAGATTCTATCATAAAAGTGGCCGGCTTTGCGGAAAGCATTAGATACTCCTTTGATTCTTTGTCAAGTATTAAAACCATGAACGCACTTCCTTATATTTTGGCAGCCAGGGAAAGACAAAAACGAAAATTAGATGAACTCATAGTATTAAATAATGAAGGCTTTATTTGTGAATGTGTCTCATCAAACATTTTTTGGAAAAAAAATAATGTCTACTACACTCCACCTTTATCATCAGGTTGTCTTGACGGGGTAATGAGGCGGGTGCTCATCGAAAAAATGACTGAGGCCAACCTATTGATAGAGGAAAGGCTTTGGAGTAAAGAAGAACTCTTAAATGCCGATTCAATTATATCATCAAATTGTAATGGGGTGCGATTTATTGCCACCATAGATAACAATTCATTTGATACCTCAGAAATGAATCATCATTTGTTCGAAAATCTCTAAACGGCTATAGGCGCCTTTATAGAAGGGTGCGCTTCATAATTTATCAACTCAAAGTCCTCAAATTTATAATCGAATATAGATTCAGGTTGTCTATAAATTTTGAGTTGAGGTATTGCCATAGGATCTCGACTGAGTTGAAGTTTGGCTTGCTCTAAATGGTTGGTATACAAATGAACGTCTCCGCCCGTCCATACGAAATCACCTGGCTCAAGGTCACATTGTTGGGCAAACATATGCACAAGCAGTGCATATGAAGCAATGTTAAACGGTACCCCTAAAAAGTAGTCAGCGCTGCGTTGGTACAACTGGCACGACAATTTACCATCTGCAACATAAAATTGAAATAAAGCGTGACATGGCGGTAATGCCATTTTTTCTACTTCACTTGGATTCCATGCACTAACTATATGCCTTCTGGAATTAGGGTTATTCTTTATCTGATTGATAACATTAGTGATCTGGTCAACTGTGCCTCCGTGAGGTGTTGGCCAACTTCTCCATTGATGGCCGTAAACAGGACCCAAATCTCCATTTTCATCTGCCCATTCGTCCCATATAGACACACCATTATCTTTTAGGTACTTAATATTGGTATCACCACTTAGAAACCACAGCAACTCATGTATAATTGATCTTAAATGCAACTTTTTGGTCGTTAGTACAGGAAAGCCTTCACTTAAATCAAAACGTAGCTGCCTACCAAAAACAGATAAAGTGCCTGTTCCTGTCCTATCTCCTTTTTCATTCCCATTATCAAGAATGTCCTGCATTAAATCTAAATACTGCTTCATAGTGGTTTTAATATTAATTCTTTAAAGTTATAAAAATCCTTAAAGCATTCAACGGATGTTGTGTTTCATAACCACCACAAAGTGTTGACCCATTACTACAAAATTGAAATATTAATTAAATGTAAGATTTTAAAGAAATAATTTATTATATTGATTTTCAATTAGTTAAGCAACCTGTATTCTCACACAATTTAAATGGTAAAAAATTTGAACAAAATGAGGTGCTATGAGAATATTAAACTTTCTAGAAACCAAAAAGCATAGGCAGCTAATCAAGTCTGTCAGGGCTTACTATAATCAGGAATCAACTTCAATTCCTTACAACGCAAATCAGATCCAAAAAACAATTGATTGGCTTCAATCATCAGGTAATGATGAAAATATTCTATTAGCTGAAAAATTGAATATGGCAAAGCAAATTGCTCGACCTTCAAAATAATTTAAAAGCACTGGTTTTATAAAACTCTCTTATCTTCGGAGTGTTAACGTTACATAAACGTAATACTCTATGAATAAAACAATAGCCCGTTGGGCAGTTGTACTAGTTACTCTGACAAGCCTATTTCTAGGCTATTTTATTAAAGACCTTAAATTTAACTATGTATTTGAGGATTTTTTCCCGGTAGATGACCCTGATCTTGCCTATTATCAGGAATTCAAAGAGATGTTTAGCAACGACAACGACTACCTATTGATTGGCCTTGTCAACCACCCTTCAATTTTTGAAAAAAAATTTCTCACAGATCTCGACAGCCTTATAAAGACATTAAGAACCATTGAAAATGTCTCTGACATCAATGCCTTAACAACCATTGAAAAACCAGTTATAAGTCCCGCTGGATTATTTCAGATACCCGTTATTCATCCAGGCAGCCCTTCACGATATAAAAGTGACAGCATTCGTATTTACAAAACTGATTTATTGGTAGAGTCTATAGTGTCAGAAGATGGATCTGCCACGGCCATACTATTAAGACATGATTTCCTTAGTTCTAAAGAGGAAGCTGACTCACTTGTGTTTAGCGTAGAGCAAGTTTTAAAACAATACAATTTTGAAAAATACTACATAGCAGGTAAAACTTATGCTCAAGGTGTTTTTATAAACAAGATGAAAACCGAGCTTGCAGTATTTTTATCGGCAAGCATTGTGTTGGTTATTATATTTCTGGCTTTTGCCTATCGTAGTTGGTGGGGAATTTTAGTTCCGCTGTTGGTAGTACTACTGGCCACAGTCTGGATTCTTGGTTTGATGGGTTTAACTGGCAAAACCCTGGATATATTGATGGTACTGCTACCGACTATCATGTTTGTGGTGGGTATGTCAGATGTAGTACACATCATGACCAAGTATATTGAGCAACTACGATTAGGTTACTCCAAAATTGAATCCATAAAGACCACATTCAAAGAAGTCGGAATTGCCACATTTCTAACCTCCCTCACAACCTCTATAGGCTTTTTAACACTTTTTACGGCAAGTATTGCACCCATACAAGAGTTTGGCCTTTACACAGCGATTGGTGTATTTATGGCCTTTATTGTGGCCTTTGCATTATTACCCTCTTGCCTGGTGTTTTTAGACCCACCAAAAGTTTCTAAAAAAGTAATAAACCGGTCAGCCTGGTTTGGCATGCTCAGTAAAAGCTATCTCTACGTGCTAAAGAATGGTAAAAAAGTAATCTTTATCAATATAATTCTTACGGCAATTGCAGTATATGGGGTCTCATTAATAGTGATTAATACATATCTAATTGAGGACCTTCCAAGCGATGCTCCTCTAAAACAATCTTTCACATTTTTCGATGAAAAATTTGGTGGCAGCAGACCTTTTGAAGTAACAGCAACGGTTGACTCAGGCAGTAGTGTATATGAAGCTGAAGTTTTAAATGAAATACAAAAAGTAGAAACTTATTTAAAAACAGATTTTCAGGCAGGAAATGTGGTTTCACCTGTTACATTGGTCAAAGGAATGACTCAGGCAATCAATGGAGGTGTAACTGATGCCTATCGCATGCCAGTAAGTAATAAAGAGTGGCAACGTATTAAAAAATACCTTAGAAGAAGTACGCCTACAGCCTCTTCTCATAAACTGACAGCCAGCGACCATACTGTAGGGAGAATATCGTCTCGAGTTGCAGATGTGGGTAGTAAAATATCATTGGCAAGAACCGAAGAGCTAAAAGAATACATTGCCACGCATACTGATACGTCTCTTGTTGACTTTCAGGTTACCGGTACTTCCAATCTTATAGATAAGAACAATGAATACTTGTCTAAAAATATGTTTCAAGGCTTAGGTATTGCATTCGGTGTAGTTGCCATCATCGCTGGCCTTATGTTCAGATCGCTAAGAATGATTTTAATTACATTAATACCAAACGTTATCCCGTTGGTAGTGGTGGCAGGTATCATGGGTTTATTTGGCATTACACTAAAACTAAGTACCTCGATAATATTTACTATTGCTTTTGGCATAGCTGTGGATGATACCATTCACTTTATAAGTAAACTAAAAATTGAGTTCAATAAAGGTAAGTCCGTACTTTACGCTTTAAAAAGAACCTTTTTGTCAACAGGAAAAGCAATAATTGTTACCAGTATGATTCTATCTGCGGGCTTTCTCACCCTTCTACTCTCGTCATTTGGAGGTACTTTCTACACTGGGTTGCTTATTGGTCTCACCCTCATTTTCGCTCTTATCATCGATTTAACACTACTCCCCGTATTGGTTATATATTTTTATAAACCAAAAAAATAGGATTTCGTTTATCAGTTCATGCGCTACAAACGATCCATCCTAATATTATCCATTTTCGTTATTGGTCTATCAATAATAGCGTTTAACACTTCTAAACGTGATACGAAAATTGATGGAGTAAGTCTTGTGGCTCCGCCAAATCCCATAGATGATTTTGAGCTATACTCCGTGAATAAGATCAATGCTGGTTGGGTTGCTGTAATTCCCTATGCCTTTAGCAGACCAGGTCAGCCTGATGTAAATTTTAACTATGAGAGGCAATGGTGGGGTGAGAAACCTGAGGGAACTATTAGGACTATACAAATGGCAAAAGCACTCAACCTAAATGTAATGCTTAAACCACATGTATGGGTACGCGGGCAAGGTTGGGCTGGAGACTTTGAGCTTGATAGTGAAGAAGATTGGCTGGCATGGGAAAGCAACTATCGCGACTATATAGTTTCCTTTGCTAAAATTGCTGACTCAATGAAGGTGGAAATGCTTTGTATAGGCACTGAATTTAGAAAACCTGCAAAAGAAAGACCGAAGTTTTGGAAAGGCCTTATTAAAGAAATCAGGAGCGTTTATAATGGAAAAGTTACCTATGCAGCCAATTGGGATAACTATCAAAACATTGATTTTTGGGATGATCTTGACTATATAGGTATTGATGCATATTTTCCATTATCAGAATCAAAAACTCCCAGTGTCGAAGAAATAAAAGAAGGCTGGCAACGCCCTTTACAAGAAATAGAGACTTATCAAGCTAAATACAATAAGCCAGTACTATTCACAGAGTTTGGTTTTCAGAGTGTCGACTACAATACCGCTGGTCATTGGAAGTATGATCAGGATACTTTAGCCGTAAACCTCCAGGCACAAGCGCATGCATATGATGCTACTTTGGAAGTATTATGGAGCAGAGAGTGGTTTGCTGGTGGATTTTTATGGAAATGGCATGCCTGGCATGATAAGTATGGAGGCCCGGATTGTAAAAGATATACTCCTCAAAATAAGCCTGCACAAGAAATAATAGCTAAGTGGTATAAATAAAAAAGGTCGTAGTTGCCTACGACCCTAGAGAGAGCTTTACCGAACCTTAATCTACAGTAACCTCTTCTCTATTTCCATCAACTGTAATTTCTACTCGCTTGTCACACTCGCCATCGCCATAATCTATAGTGATGATTTTATTATCAGTTGTGATGACTTTTATACCGGCTACTGGTAGTCTGCCTCTTCTACTTACTCGGCATGCTCTTTTGTAGACCAGGGTATCTGTTATCACCATGTCATAATTCACATCTCTTCTTGTTTTACCATGGGCAGTGCCTGTTACATGATGTTCATCATTCAAAGGGTTGTTTGCATTTACCCATACTCTTACTTTATCAACTTCTCTTGTAGCATTTGTACCATCAGGCCAGATCACTTCACCGCCAACCAGTGTAATATGAAACGTTGGGAAGTCTTCAAGTGATGCTGAGATATTTTCAAGTGTTCTTACACCCTCTATTTGAATATCATTTATTGAGTAATCAACCAGTGTTGTAACAATTTTGGAACCTGGCACAAGTTTGCCTCCCATGTATTCAATAATAATTTTTCCCTTACGCACATTTCCATTCCTATCCGTACAACCATCTCCAAAATCAAGGGTAATTGTTCCAGACTGTTTATCTCCTTCAAATGAAAATACATCTTTGCAAAAACGGTCATCTTCAGGGTCTTCAGCAATTTTTCCACCATCATTAGCTGCTGAAAACTGAATACTTAACGATGCAATATCATCTACATCTTCGTACACAGCGTCTATCTCTGCCTCACTTACTGCTGTCTGCTCAGACTCATCTGTAATAAGATCAAGCTCGCTATCATTACAAGCCACCGCAATCATTCCCATGGCCAAAACCAGCCATATTTTCTTCGTCAATAAATTTACAATCGTTTTCATAGTTCTATTTCTTTTCGTTTGTTTTGCCCCTTTGACTGAAGAAAGGGCGAAAGGTTTAAAATCGAAATAAAATTTTATGAGTTTATTGCTAAAAGAAGTGCTTGAAAGCTATAAAGGGTCTTTTGCTCAGGTGACACCCTTTGATCTAAACACAGACAATCCATATACCTTTGACCTGACAAAAAACAACGAAGCTCTCATTAAAATTGACCTGAATGATGAAGGTGCTTTTAATGATTACATTTTTAAAACCTTAAGTACTAATGACACCAAAGTAGGTTTAGGTAAATACAACGAAGACCGCGAAATATATAAGCGAAGTGAGGTATTTAGTGGCAATAAAGTTAGGTCTATTCACTTAGGTATAGATATTTGGGCTGAGGCGGGTACTCCAATTTTTGCACCAATGGATGGCAAAGTACATAGCTTTAAAAACAACAATGCACATGGCGACTATGGACCAACAATTATACTCCAACATGAATTGGATGGGTTGAAATTTTATACCCTCTATGGGCATTTGAGCATTGCCTCACTGGGTGACAAGTCAATTGGTAATGCAATAAAAAAAGGAGAACAATTTGCCTCCTTTGGAGTTTATAGCGAAAACGTACATTGGCCCCCACACTTACATTTCCAGATTATCTCAAATATGGATAATAAGTTTGGTGATTTTCCTGGTGTTGCAGCAAAAGCTGAGAGACAATTCTACCTGGAACAATGCCCCAACCCTAATCTTATACTAAATGCTAACTGCTTAAATGATTAGTCAGCCACTTGTTTGACAACTTCTACCGGACAGTTTACTTTTATGCACTTGCCATGTCCCTCCAGGCAAAATAAGTCGCCTATAGTGTGAGCACCATTAATACCTACAACGATTAAGTCAATGCTATTTTTGTCAAGATACTTTAGAATGCCTTTCTCGAAATCTGCGAGTTTTATTTCCGGATGTATTTTTACTCCTCTATTGTCGATTTTGCTAATTAACTGAGACAGTTTTTCTTCGCTTTCTTTCAATTCATTAATGGCATGAGATAACTCAGACTCCTTCGCCTTAGAGGGAGGGTTGACGATGTTGATTAGATGTATCTCTGAGTTGTTTTTACTAGCAATGTCTATTGCCTTGTGTAAACCTATCTGCGCTGCCTCACTAAAATCCATAGGAACCAGTATATGCTCCATAATCTTCGTTGGTTTAATAAAAAAAGAGGTATAGTATTTAACTATACCTCTTCAAGTTAAGTAAAATTATTTGTTAGATGCAAATGCGGTAAACATCCAGTGAGACTTCTCCATTGTTTTAATGAAAGAATTGATCATATCTTCTGTACCTACATCTCCTACTTCAATAGCTGCATCTGCAACATCTACCATATAAGATAATAGTATTTCGAAGTCTCTCAATACTTCTGAAACCATCTCCATGCCGGTAAGATCGGTTGTTGTCTCTTTTATTTCTGACATCTCCAGATACTCCTTTAAAGTACTGGTAGGCTGATAACCAAATACTCGTATTCTCTCAGCTATATCATCAATGTTATTAAATGCCTCTTCATATTGTTGTTCAAATTGCTCATGAATATCAAAGAAATCTGAACCTTTAACATTCCAATGATAATTTCTAAGTTTCTGAAAGTGGACATGATAGTTGGCTAACAGATCGTTCATTGCACTTACTAATTCAGCTGTTTCCAGCTTGGTAAAGCCTAATTTTTTATAGGCCCAAAGTCTGTTAGATTTTTTTTCTTTCTTTAAATCTTCTGTTTTAACACTCATGTCTTATAATTATATTTAAATTCTACTTTTTACCTTAAATAGGTGCAAAATATGTGCAATAGTTATAAATAACACTGAGGTAGTGTAAAACGCCTCTTGTCAAATGCAAACTGAGTAATAGTTAAGAAAACTGTGGAATTGATTCCTCTATAGCGGATAGCGCTATATTATTTTTTTCTCTATGTAAGCGCTATTAAGTATACTTAGTGCTCCCATATAGCGGAGTTTAAAAGATATAAGGTCGCCTACCTTATAATTTCTGCGCGTTTTGCCCAGGTCTATTACCAACATATCACTACTGGCACCTGTTACTTCTATCTTTTGATCGTCTGGAATCAAATATTCCGGGGAAATATCGAGCAGTCCAATATCAATAATTGCTCTGTATGATGTTTTACCATAGTCATCTTCATTGATTTCTGTTACATCACCAGATGGGTTTTCGGCTAATTCACCAATAGGAACTTTGGGTTTCTCATAGAGTTCAATAATCTCGGTATGCAATTTAAAGACATCATTTTTCATGCCTTTAACTGTTTTCATGGTAAAGAGATTTAAACCAAAAAATAAGATCTCTCCTACCCTAAAGTGGTTTACACCTAGCGGT
The DNA here is from genome assembly GCA_965227525.1 of Fulvivirga sp. Taxonomy (GTDB): domain Bacteria; phylum Bacteroidota; class Bacteroidia; order Cytophagales; family Cyclobacteriaceae; genus Fulvivirga. The sequence goes on from OZ245762.1 coordinate 2,935,226, forward strand.
CTCATCCTTTTGAGCAATAAAGGTATTGTTACTGAAGTTCCACCAGATACCCACGGTATTTTTCTATCGAATTTTGCCTCAATGACCTGCTCATACAGACTCAGCTGAATCAACTTATCTTGCGATGGCATTACACCATGCAGGCAGTTTAAATTTGTACCCAGGCCGATTACTTCGATGTTGGGTAGTTCAAAAATTTTGGAATAAAACTCAATTACATTCTCCCCAAGTACGCCTTCTCTTAAATCGCCCATCTCAATCATGATGATGATTTTATGAACTTTATCCTGATTTTTGGCTTCTTTAGAAAGTAGTTTGATAGTCTCTAATGATGTATTAAAGCTTACATCCGCATACCTGATCAGGTTTTTTATACTTCTTTTGGCAGGTGGTTTGATATAAACAGTTTGAACAGAATCATCAATTTGCTTAACCGCCTTGAGATTGCTTATTCGCGAGTCATGAATCTCCTTGACACCAAGATTTATTACCTCTTGCAGGTACGCTTTATTTCCACAAAGCAATTTTGTTACAACCCCCCAATCTATATCCCTATCCTTGAATAGCTTACCCAGGTAGTCATAATTATGTTTTAGTCTATCTCTATAAAGTTCTAAAAATGCCATTTTGTTTAATCTACTAAATATCTCGGAATATTCATGGGTAGCCTGGTGAGTAACTCATAGTTAAGCTGATTACTCAGCTCACCAAAAGCACTTACCGTGATCTCCACACCACTATCTACTCCTATTAAAATAACTTCATCCCCCACATTAACATTAGGAACATCTGTGATATCCATCATCAACATATTCATGTTGACAATGCCTATCACTCCGACCCTTCGGCCATTAATTAATACTCTACCCTGATTACTTAATTCTCGGCTGTAACCATGAGCATACCCAACGGGTACAGCTGCCACTTTCATATTTTGTTGCGCTAAAAAGCTTGTACCGTAGCCAATAAATTCTCCGGTCTTCACGTATTTAACGTTCATTACACTACTTTTCCAGGATATAACCCGCCTTAGCGGATCATGTTTGTCTTTGTGATTTTTAACTTTTCCTAAATAATCAATAAAAACTTCTCTACTTGGCCAAAAACCATATTGAAGGATGCCCACACGTACCATTTCCATTTGTGTCTTTGGATATGACATGGTGGCTGCTGAGCAAGCCGTGTGTCTTGTCTTAGGTGTGATACCCTGACCAATTAACCACTTGTGTAGTTTCTTAAATGTTTTGATTTGTTTTTGAACACGAACATGATTTGCCACACTTTCTGCCCCTGCATAATGTGTACACACCCCTTCAACATCAATGTAACCTTCATTTGCCTTTATCAATTCCACCAGTGGCACTAATTCCTTAGCACTGAAACCTGTTCTGTTGAAGCCTGTTTCGAATTCGATATGAATTTTGGCTTTTTTATTATGCTCTTTAGCATATTTTAAAGCCTCTTCTACACGATTAATTTCAAATACAAAGAAGTGAACTTCCTGTTGTATCACCCATTCCATATCTTCCGGGGCAATTTCGCCCATGACCATCACAGGGCTGTTTTTGGTACTTGCCTTTTTCACTCTTCTGGCTTCATCGGAGCTAAAAACAGAAAAGTGATCAAAACCAACGGATTCGGCTAATGGAATATACTCTTCGATACCATGGCCATATGCATTGCCTTTGACCACGGCTGAAAGTCTTACTTCTGGTTCAATGCGCGACCTCAAAAATTCGTAGTTTGTCTTTAGTGCTGCCTTACTTAAATAAATTTCTGAAGTGCTTCCCATTTTAATACACCAGTTGTTTCAAAATACTATTAAACATATTAATTCCATAATCCATGATATCGTCAGGAAAATCATAATCCGGATTATGTAAAGATGGTGTTTCTTCTCCGGAGCCTAGTCCGAACATAGCTCCTTTGTAAGCCTGACTAAATAATCCAAAGTCTTCACTCCATCTAAAAGGTGCATCAAGGCTTTTGGTTGTGTAACCATTTTGTTTTGCAGCCTTTTCTATCAATTCGACACAGTCGGGAGAATTGATTGTACTACTAAAAACCTCAGTTTCTGATATATCGCACGATAAATCATACTTTTTAGATAGCTCCTTGCAAATTTTTCTGGCCTCTTCATCGAGTATAACTAAGTCTTTATCCTTGTAAGCTCTTAAGGTGGCCATTACAACAGCTTGTCCAGGTGTGGTTCCAAATGCACGTTCGCCAATTTTAGCATGTACGATTGTAACAAGACTAAAATCTTCAAGTTGCTTTATTGTATCTGGTAATACTTTGATTTGCTGGATTATTTCAGCAACCGCCTGAGCAGGACTAATCCCGTTTTCTGGCTCAGCAGCATGAGATGTTTTCCCATTAAGCTCAATAATTATACCTTTGGATGCTGCCGCAAACGTATCTTCCTTTACAATGATTTCACCCTTTGAATAGCCAGGAAGATTATGTAAAGCAAAAACATACTCATGCTGTATATCTTCACATTTTGAATCATTTAGCATGGCCTCCGCACCTTGGCCAGTTTCTTCAGCTGGTTGAAATAAAAGGTTTACTTTACCTTTCCTTGGTTTCTCTTTAGCCAAAATTTTTGCCAATGCCGCTACCATCATCATGTGTCCGTCATGTCCACACAAATGACCTTTATTTTGCTTTGTAGACTTATACTGTAGATTACTTAGCTCCTGAATGGGCAAACCATCCAATTCAGCTCTAATAGTAACTGTTGGACCTTCCTCTTCCCCTTTCCATTGTGCAATTAAGCCATGCCCGCCAATTTCAGTAATAATATGATCGGGGCTAAATTGACTTAAAAATTCTTTAACTCTAGCAGCAGTTTCTTTCTCTTCTCCTGAAACTTCAGGATACTGGTGAATCTCCTGCCTTAAACTGATGATGTCCTGCAGGTCTATGGTTGTTGTCATGAGTTCAATAAGGCTATTTATTTAACCTCATTTCAAGATATTTGTTGGTGAATCCCAACTTTTCATATAATATTTTTGCCGGATTATGAGGCTCAACATGAAGGGCAATATTTCCGTCTGCTTTGTCTATGGCTTTTTTCATGAGTTCTTTTCCAATACCCTTACCTCTGTATTCACTGTGCATAGCTATATAAACAAGTATGTTTTCAGGAATATAACCAGCCATACCAGTTCTGTTCATTACTACCGCGCCTATTACTTTACCGTTATCTCTTGCCGTAACCACAAATCCGCCAGGGGTTACTCCGCTATCCAGTGCATAGTCAATGCATTTTTTTATATCTTCCTTTTTATCTCCAAACTCGTCCAGGTGGTGAAAAAGAAAATCAGCCACTTCATCTCGCTGAACTAAACCAATCGTTTCTGCTGGAGTTAATATTTCGTATTTTATCATTTTTTTATTTTCTGTTTTGGGTAAACTAATGAAAGTGTAATAAATACTATTGCCGAAGCAGCGATACCAAACACATTGGGATCTAAGCTAAATGGCAACCTAAAATAGGTATCAATAGTATCAAAAGAAATTATTTGAGCCGAATTTACAGCATTGATAATTTTACCTGGGCTTAAATTTTCAACAGGAATATGTGTTAAATCTACCTGTCCTCCTAGTGTGTTAAAAACGCTTAAAACTTCACTTTTGTTTAGTGTTGTTGCCAATGTTACCTTATTAGCCTGAAGCAGTGCTGTAACAACACCACCGGTGAGCATTCCTCCAAGTGCACCGGTTGGACTGCTCTTTTTCCAAAAAAGTGCGCCAAGTATAGGTACAAAAAGACCAGAAACCATGAATGCATAGCTATAGAGCATCAGGCTTAGTACGTTTTCCATTACACTGGCAATCAATAGTGCAAGTATCCCTATCGCCAAGGTTACAATTTGAGAAAGCCTTAAAACCGATTTTTCTGTATTGAACTTTGTAGTAAACTTTTGGATAAAGTCTGATACTATATTTCCCGATGAAGCCATAAGACAACTATCAGCCGTAGAAAGTATAGCAGAAAAGTAAGCAGACATCATTAGTCCTAATAGACCTACTGGCAAAATCGTTCTTAGCAACATGGGCAGACCTTGCTCAGGATCAGTCTCAGCGATATTTGCAGCTCCAAGATAGTCAAACATACCCTGGTCTGCAGCTACTCTGGCAAAAAGGCCCAAAGCAACGCCCATAAAGGCCATAATCGGCCACTCAAACAACCCGGCAATATACCAGGCTTTCTTTGCGGTCTTTACATCTTTACTTGCATAGATTCTTTGATAAAGCGTCATCCCCACAAACCAAATTGGAATGATCGTTACTCCCCAGTAAACCACATCTTGCCAGGCAATATTGCTCATGGAGATCATCTCTGGTTTCACAGTGCTGGTCACTCCTTCCCAACCACCTATGGCGTGGTAAGAAAGCGGTATTCCTATAAAAATTAGACCTGCCAATAATATGATCCACTGAATGGTGTCAGTATATATAACGGCTTTGATGCCACCCATTACAGTATAAACCACTGCGATAGACCCCATAATGATCAAGGCTGTTGAAATATCTAACCCTTGAAATGTACCTGAAGCAAGTTTAGCTCCTGCCAAAATTTGCGAACTTGTAAAACCCGCATAACCTATTGCTGAAATTATTGCTGCAGTAATAGCCACTCTTTTATCAAAAAAGTAATCGTAAATCTGCGGCATCGTGTGAAACTTACTAAAGGCAGGATTACCTCTAACCACCGGTATAAGAAAAACGGCCGCTAGCCAAGCTCCAATAAGACCTGTAAATAACATCCAGCTACCTGAAAGACCCATTGTAAAACCAAGACCACCAAGACCAATAGAAAAACCGCCACCAACATCGGTAGCAACAACACTTAATCCGATATGCCAGCTTGACATCCCTCGACCCCCTACGTAATAGTCGTCTAAGCCCTTATTTTTTCTTAAAAAGAAAAAACCTACGCCTAACATGGCTATCATATAGATGACGAAAATCGCCAGATCGATTATATGCATGCAATAATTTTAATTTCTACTCAAACAATTTGAGGCGCAAAAATAGGATTTTATACCATAAAATCCATTTTTAAGCGATTAATATCAAATTTTGAATGACATTAGTTCGTGTAGAAAGTAATTGATTAAAATAATTATTTTGGCACACCTGAAGTAAGCTCGTCTATAGTAAGCAATGCAGACGCATCTACATCTTCGATCTCCATAAATTTGATAATCAGCTCAAAAGCATTTTCCAGCTCAGCAAACTCATGAGAAGATAACTTTTGAAGTTTCTCACTCAATCTTTGGTGCATCAATTGAGGTGTGCTTTTTAATAATTTGATGCCAGACGAAGTGAGTGAAATATAAGTCACACGCCTGTCATTTTGATTTGGAATTTTGGCAACCCACCCTTTTTTTTCCAGCCTTGAGATTATTCCGGTAAGCGTGCTTGAGTTTAGATTTAGATATTTAGCCAACTCTGTATGTGTGGCTTTAAATTCACTTACATTATTAAGGTAGTTTAATGTCAATAGCTGGGGTATCGATAAACCAAACTCCTTCTGTATTCGTTTAGACTCAAGGTTAACCGAACGAATAATCTTTCTAATATTGATAAGTACACTTGTTGAATCCAAAACGTGTTACATTTGATTTTTTCAAAGTTAGAAAAAGATTTAAATTTAATTTTTCACTTTTGATAATCCGTATGTTCAGACTGACTTTCCTTTTGCTAATTGCATATTGTTGTACTGCACAGGCTCAGAACGAGATCAAAATTGCCAAGTTAAAATATGATGGCGGTGGCGACTGGTATGCTAATAAAACAGCCTTACCTAACTTAATTGAGTTTGCCAAACGTGAAACAGGGATCAATTTTGAGCTTGAAGATGATGTGGTAGATGTAAGTTCTCCTGACCTATTTTTGTATCCATACGTTTATATGACAGGACATGGGAATGTGGTCTTTTCGGACAGTGAGGCTGAAAACTTAAGAAAATACCTTGAGGCAGGTGGCTTTCTTCATATTGACGATAATTATGGCCTGGATCAGTTTATTAGGCTAGAAATGAAAAAAGTTTTCCCTGAATTGGAGTTTGTAGAACTGCCATTTGATCATCCTATTTATCATCAAAAGTTTAGCTTTAAAAACGGTTTACCTAAAATTCATGAGCATGACAGCAAACCAGCTCAAGGGTTTGGATTAATCTACAAAGGACGCTTAGTATGTTTCTATAGTTACGAATCTGACTTAGGCAATGGCTGGGAAGATCAAAGTATCCACAACGATCCTCAGTCTAAAAGATTGGAAGCTTTAAGAATGGGTACCAACATTCTTACCTACTGCTTTACGCAATATCAGTAACCACCAATAGGTCGCTCCTACGGAGCTTAAGGATTTATGGCTAATTCTATTTACTGGTGGCTTCGCTGGAGCTTACAATCAATATCATTACATTCTTATCAGAGGATAATAGTGGAGCTAGGAATACATCTATAATCAAGCCTGCAATGACATATTTAAAATCTTATCGTTATTTTTTATTTCATATAACTAAATTTATAGTTGTATAACTAATTCTTTAGTATTATACTTGTGATACGTTGCAACCAAAATGATAATAAATGAAAGAATTAACAAGAGCAGAAGAGCAGATTATGCAAATCCTTTGGCAAATCAAAAAAGGATTTGTAAGGGACATAATGGATGAAATCCCTGAGCCTAAACCAGCGTACAATACGGTTTCTACTATTGTGCGCATCTTAGAACAAAAAGGATTTGTTTCTCATAAAGCATTTGGGAAATCTCATGAATACTTCCCGATAGTAGCTAAAGACAAATACAGCAAATTCTTCTTAAACAACTTCCTTTCTGGCTATTTCAGTGGCTCATTTGAAAAAATGGTTTCCTTTTTTGCTAAGGAAAATAATCTCGATATTGAGCAGGTCGATGAGCTAATGAAGCATGTGAAAAATGACATAAAAGATAACAAAGATGACTAGCTATATTAATTATTTTATTGAAGTAAACTGCTGCCTTGTTGTAGTAGGGTTGATGTATTGGTTACTACTTAAAAATGATTCCGATATTAAATTCAGAAGAATTTTTATCCTATCAGGAGTAATCATTTCTCTCATCGCTCCATTATTCCAACTTAATAGCATGAGTTTTATTGAATCCTCGTCTTTGTCAAACATACCAACTACAATACTTCCAGAGTTAGTGATTGGTGAGCAAAACAATGATTCAAAAATGCCTATTGATACCATTAACAGCTATATTCCTATAGCCTATATGGTCATTTCTTTGATTTTGTTGCAAGTCTTTTTATTTCAATTGATGCAGGTGGCGTGGTTCACATTATCACGTAAGACTCAAATTAGAAAAGAAGGGTATTTCTACATCATTGAAACCAACGGAACCTTACCTACTTTTTCCTTTTTCAATTTATTGTTTTTTGACAACTCTATACCGCTATCAAAGACTGAAAAAGCTAAAGTAATGTACCATGAGATAATTCATATAAAGGAATTACACAGTCTTGATGTAATTATCCTCGAGATGTCAAAAATATTGATGTGGATTAATCCTATTGCATGGTATTTACGCAAAGAAATACAGGATGTACATGAATATCTGGCAGACGAAAAAGTCATTAAAAATACTGAAGCGCAGCAGTACAAAAGTCTATTGGCTAAGATGGCCCTGAGTAAGGCCCATCTTGCCATTGGACACCATTTTAACAAATCCAAAACGCTAAAACGCATTAACATGATGAACCAAGTAAAATCAAAAGTAAAAACATGGAAACCATTATTGGCATTTCCGCTTATGGCCTTGATAATTTTTATAGTCAGCTGTAACGATCAGGTGATGGATGATATTGACACGGCTATGGAAACAGCCAGTCAGGTCGAGATGCCAGCAGTGATGAATGAAACATTTAACAGTTTAGAAAAGAGATATCCTGATGCAGACTTCACGTACATAGAAGTTGAGGGAACATCTAAAGATGCCATTAATAGATTACAGGATGTTGACCCTAATTCTATCGCCCATATAAGGCCATTTAAATCAGAAAATAAGTTGGGTGTTATCATCAACCGCAATGGGCCGATTAGCCAATTGACACCGGCCGATGGAGTTTTTACAATTGTTGAAGAGTCCGCAATGCCACCAGGAGGCTACAAAGCTTTCTATCAAAGAATGGCATCTACACTGAAGTATCCTGCTCAAGCTAAAAAAGAAGGCGTTGAAGGTAAAGTGTATGTCCAGTTTATAGTAGATAAAACAGGTAAGCTGACAGAGTATAAGGTAGTAAAAGGTATTGGTGCAGGTTGTGATGCAGCAGCGGTGGCAGCTTTGGAACAGTTAGATGAAACATGGTCTGCCCCTACGCAAAGAGGCAAAGCGGTGAAACAAAGAATCATCCTGCCTATCACTTTTAAACTAGGTGATACTAATGAAGCTGAAGGGTAGCAACCCATTTAGGTTTACAGGTTGTATAAACAAGAAAAGCTGACCAAATGGCCAGCTTTTCTTTATTATAAGATTATATTTTTCTAGCTAGTTGATATCTCCTTCAATAAACGGCATTACCTGCACTTCGTCATTAAATCTTCCCAGCACACCAGTAACAGTAAACGTTCCTGATGGTGCTGTAGAACCATCGTAGAAAGACTCACCACGATCTATACGGATAACGAAGCTCACACCATCAACAGTAGCATCCACATTAAGTCCACTTCCACTGTCTATAGGAGAAGTTGGCCATTGAGAAGCGTCATCTAAAGTAACACCAGATAATTGTACCAATGAGCTCTGTAAACTACTATTTGCATCAAGCTCACTACCGGTAATTATTGCAGGGGTTGGTAAAGCGTTGCCCGAGCTTACAATATTGACGCTAGCAGGGCTTATTTGCACCTGCCCGCTAAAGCCTCCAATTTCTCCGGTTATCTCGACTATATCTCCCAAGCTAACTACTCCAAAATTTCCGGTCCAAAATACATTGATTCCTGCAGTTGCATCTTGCACAAAGAACTGGCCATTTCCAAAGCCATAGTCAGGAGTTGTTACCACCCCACTGATTGTTACTGTTTGTCCATCTTGAGATCTGGCAGAAGCAATATCAATACCTGCACCTGTTCCAGGGTTAAAGCCCTCACCTTCTTTGATTCTAACATTATCTATGCGATAGACTGAGCCTTCACCAGCAGATACACCATTAGAAGTATAATAAAAAGCGATATAAACCTCCCCCGTTGAAGATAAAGCAACCTCACCAGAATGCTTATAATCATAGCTAGTCTCATCTTGATCTAGTGTGGCCTCGGTTGCTCCATAAGCTTCCCAAGTAGCGCTGTTTGGATCTCCTGTACCAGTGTAATCAGATGAAATTAATATCTGTAAATCCGGGCCTTCAAACCTTTTCATCGAGGCAAACTCAAACACGTAACTGCTTTCGTCATTTAAAGAAATTACAGGTGTTATTAACCAGTCTGCACTTGCTGTATTTGCGCCAAAACCAGAAATTTCCATTGCAAAATCACCAGCTGTGCCACTCTCACCTCTCAGGTTATCTGAGCACTCCCAGTTGGCATCACTTGCTTCACTAAAGAATGTCCAACCAGTTGGTAGACCTGTATCGCACCCATCAAAATCCTCTTTAAATAGAAAGATGCTTTCTATAGAAATGGTGTGAGTTAATACAGCATCCTGTCCAAGTTCTACACCAGTTGCACCAGAAATAGTAAACGTAAGGTTGTTGTCTCGTGTAACTTCAACATCACTTCCTATAAAGTAAAACTCGCCAACTCCGTTTGCGTCAACATTTACCGATAACGTATTATTATTTGCTTCAGGAAATGTCGTGAAGTTTTCTCCATACGCTAATTCATCTGCATTGAAAGTGACATCTACTGTAGAAACAGCTGCAGGATTGATTACCATATTTACCTTAATACTATCTTCAGCTGTGATCTCTGTCAAAGATGTAGAAGTGGTCACAAAGCCCACTTTACTAGTGGCATTGAAAGATAACTCATCGTCATCTCCACAAGCAGTTAAAAGAATAACTGCCAATGCGTAGTATATATATTTTAAGTTCTTCATTGTCATCATTTTTTAACTCCTATTAATCCCAAATCATCTATTGTCCATGAAGAAGAGTTATTATTTGTGCCGCCCACAAATTGAAAAGCGATATAAACATTTTCTCCTTCCATAAAACATGGGGCCGTTACAATTTCATTGAACCCTCTAGATCCGGCAGCAGGAAGTTGCTCTTGAACGTTTATCATTTCAAACCATACATTTCCTTCTGCTCGAGGATCTCCAGACCCAACATAGTTGTTGGAGTACCAAACATGTACCTCACCATCTCCCTCAAAGAATGATTCGATATAGAAAGAAAGCTCAACTTCACTGTAAAGGTCAGCGTTGAAAGAATCCATGATCAACCATGAGTTGTCAATACCTCCTTCTCCACCAAATGCAGAAGCCTGAACGGCCGATCCGGTTCTTCCAAATGGGCGACAACCCCAACCTCTATCAGATTTGGCACCATCAACGAATGCCTCTATGAATCCTTCAGGAATCTCAAAATCACCCGGACAGTTTTCAAAGTCGTGACTTACTATCTCCTCAGTAGCTACTGTTGGGAAACAGTCTGAAGGGTCTCTATCATCGTCTTTGATTACAACATTAAAACCGTTAGGAGATAATGATTTAATGTTACCGTTCCCATTATTTAATGTGTAAGTAATCTCATAATCTGATCCAATGATCACTCCGTCATTCTTAGGATAGAAGACAAAATAGCTTTGTGACGCCCCTGGCTCAAACTCAACCACCAACTCTCCTGCTGTTAGTTCAGGAGGAAAAGTTGTATAGTTTACACCATATTCTGCGTTACCAGTCACATTCAACCTAACTTGTGACTTCTCAGTGATTAGTCTAGAAGTTTCAAGAAATACAGTGTCAAATGAATTTTGATTAAGCTCACCTTCGCTATACTGTAAATTGAGAGTAGGGTAAAAAGCTACTGTGGCTGGTTCAAACTCTTCTTCTGTACAGCTAAATGCTATAAATAAAAAAAGTACTAGTATATAATTATATTTTCTCATGATTAAAAGTCTATAGATAAACCAATAGTATAAGTGCGAGGGAAGCCAAAGGCTCTCTGTGTTTGATTGAAGAAATAAGAAGCCCAACGCGTATATTCCTGATCAAATACGTTTTGAACACTTACCGACAGTCTTCCACCTACTTTATCACTAAAATCGAAATATCTGCCAAAATAAATGTCCGTAGTTGAATAAGGGTCAAAAGTATCTTCAATCACTTCTGAAGTAATAAAACCATCAGCCACATCTTCTGGATTGTACCTTACCGCAATTCGGTCTGCGTAATTCCATCTGGCACCCATATAAGTATTTCTGATCCCACTGAAGTGAACCCCTAATCCGGCAGTAGTTTGTGCAGATGTACCTACTGGCAAGCCTTCCATCGGGTATACGCGCTCATCAATTATGTTACCTGACTCATCAGCAAATTGCTGACTAACAGAATTTTCCCACTCCCAGTCACCATAGGATAACCAACCACTAAGTTCCAGCGAGGATAAAACATTATATTTAAAATCTAACTCTACACCTTTGTGTAGTGAATTCAACCCAGGTAGCGAGAACGGAACAAATTCTAGATCTGCAGAGGCAGCATCATTGTTCTCAAAATTACCAGTAGTCGTTCTATCCTGCCAATTAGTGTAATATGCATTTACATTAGCTCTAATGGCACTTGTTCTGTAGCCATAACCAACTTCAAATGCTGCTACAGTCTCTTCACGCAAATTCTCACGAATTTGACTACTGTATCTTCCATCTGCATAAGTATCTCTAAAGAACGGTGGCCTGGTATAGTAGCCTCCATTAATGAAAAAATTATGTCTATTGGAAGGCCTATAATTCACACCGGCTTTCGCAGTATATGTTCCAAAATATTTAGTTTCAGAAGTACCAAGAGAATTCAAATTATATCTTGGTCTTGAATTCCAAAAGTTACCTATTCTCTGATACCACGTATTTGTGTAACTAAATGTAGCAAATGCATCAAAATTATTCCAGCTGCGCTCGGCTTGGATGAAAGCTGCAGCCCAATTAATTACTCCATCATAATCATAATTAATTCGATCTCCCTCCCTTGCAATGGATAATGGTTTCAACTTATTAAAGTCATCTCCAAATGAACTTTGGTTCAAGATAAAATCACCACCAAATAATTCATAAACCTCAGCATAATGTTCGCCTCTATAGTGCCTTAAATCTATACCCGCAAGTACGTTGTATTCTCCAACTCGCTTTCTAAAATTTGAAATTGCCCCAATCCAATTGTGATTATTATACCTAGCTTCTAAATAATATCTAGACACATATCCCGAAACAGAACCAATATTTGGATCTCCACCAGGATTATTTACAGTAAAGAATCTGCTAGGATCTGTATTTTGGTCAGATAAGTAGTCCCAATTTATCAGGTTATCTGATGTAAATTGAGGATCATCAGGGTTTCTTACTGGGAAAAATAAGGAAGAAGAGCCAGATGCATTAGGATCAGTAAAGTCTATAGTTTGACCTCCTTCTCTTGGCTGAGTACTATAAACATTCGCAAATGAGGCATAGACTGAGGTTGTAAGGTTGGTATTAGCATCCATATCCCAATAATGCGTCAATGCCATCAAGGGCTTATCAATTTTATTTTGACGTGCGTTGATATACTCACCCTGATAAATACCATATGCCCCGTTTACCCTCGGGCCTTCAAGGTTGAACTTTTCTCTTGTTAAATCATCAACGATCCAGGCAGTACCTCTATCTAATGGAGCACCAAAACCCCAGAACATCAGCTGATGCTCTTTATTTATTTTCTTTGAAACAGCTAAATAGTAAGAATAACCATCAACATAGGCACCAGGAAGTATTGTACCCTGATCTTGGTTAGATAGGCCAATCAGGCCAGCGTTACTTCTTGTTCTGGAGCCCTGAAAACTTACTGCCCAACCATTATCTGACTCACCTGTGTGATATGAAAATCTTAATCTTTCATTCCATGAACCTGTTCCAAATTGGTATTCCATTCGTCCACCTTCACTCTTTTCGGCTGGCTTAGTAATCATATTTACCGTACCTCCAATAGAACTGATCGCCAATTTAGATGCACCGAGGCCTCTTTGTACCTGTAGTTGTCTGGTCACTTCGTTGAGCCCGGCAAAATTTGACCAGAACATACGGCCATTTTCCATATCGTTTACCGGGATACCATTTACAAGGAATGCCACGTTAGTCTGGTCAAAACCACGAATGTAAACTTCGTTGTCTCCATAACCTCCTGCCCCTTGTATTGAATAAACCCCTGGTGTATTATTAACGATCTCTGCTAGCGATGCACCAATGTGTCTTTCTTCAATTTCTTTCGATTTAATAGCTGAAACAGCAATTGGTGTTCTTCTATCATCAACCACAGAAGCAAATACTTCTACCTCTCTAAGGCCAACTGCAGTTGATTCAAGGTTTATTGTTTCTACAGTTGTTTCCTGCCCATTATTTACTGTAACCTCAGTTGAGAAGTCTTCATAACCGACATAAGAAAACTCGAGTGTTTGCGTGCCCGTTGGGACATTTTTGATATTAAACTCACCGCTAAGGTTTGCAATACCGCCTTTGGTAGTTCCTTTTACCACCACAGATGCACCAATCAGCGGCTCACCACTTTCTGCATCTTTGATTGTCCCTTTTACCGACCCGGTTTGTGCATAAGCCAGCACAGGCCCCGCAATCAGGAACATTAAGAGTAAACGTTTAATCATTAAATTTTGGTTTGGTTGTATAAAATAAATACTTCTAAAAAAGCAGCCACAAATCTAATTGCCTTTGGCATGGCTATTGAAGAAGACAAATTAATTTATTATTAACTTTGACCTTTTCAATAGCCATACTCTGCACCATAGTTGCTAAACTTGTGCCTGCAAAAATTTAAAGGCCGACAAACTTAAACCTTATGCGCTTAGCTTCAAAACTTAAATTCATAATACTCACCTTTTTAGCCATTATATGTGCAGATACTCAGGCACAGGTTAAAGGTGACACACCAATTGGTGTTGTTGGATTTTATAATCTTGAAAACCTCTTTGATACAGAAGATGACCCAGAGATAAGTGATGAGGAATATATACCTGATAGTGATAAGGCCTGGACGGTTGAGCGTTACAATGAAAAACTGGGCAATATGGCTAAAGTAATTGCTGCTTTGCCTGGTCCTCCTGACATTTTAGGTGTTTGTGAGGTTGAAAACAGAAAGGTATTGGAAGACCTTGTCTTGCACCCTTTGCTTGCTCAGGAGCGGTATCAAATTATACACTTCAACTCACCTGACTTCAGAGGTATTGATGTAGCACTTCTGTATAAACCCAGTAGGTTCATTCCATTTCACTCCAAAACAATAGGCTTAAATGATCCTGATGATGAAGGCTTCAGAACGAGAGATATTTTATATGTTAAGGGTATTTATGCTGGTGATACATTAAACGTATTTGTAAATCATTGGCCAAGCAGACGTGGAGGCAAAGAGGATAAAAGGATTCTGGCTGCACAAACAGTGCGTAATACAGTTGACTCCATCACGACATCATACCCGGCTGCCAAAATCATTGTCATGGGAGATCTTAACGATGACCCTAGAAATAAGAGTGTGAAAAAAGTGCTTAATGCAGACAATAAGTTAGACAAAAAAGACCCCCATCAATTATATAACCCTTCTGCCAATACCTATGAAAAAGGGTATGGTACACTTTATTATAGGGGTGCCTGGAATTTATTTGATCAAATTATTGTAAGTCGTTCGTTATTGAAGGCCAATAGTGACACTTATCATTTTATTGAAGACTCTTTTCAGGTATTTGCTCCCGTGTGGATGCAAGTGAAAGAAGGTGAGTATAAAGGGGCACCGAACAGAACTTTTGTCGGAAATGTTTATAAAAACGGATATAGTGATCACTATCCTACATTTATTATTTTAGGTAAGTAGATATATGAGAAAATTAACATTTATATTTTTTGTAGCGCTTAGTGTTGTCTCATTGAGCTGTGAAGATGAGGCTAACGATCCTATTGTAATAAATACTGGGGGAGATAACGATGATGACAATACCGATGATGGAGGAGATGGCGATGATGGAAACAATGGTGATAATACTGGGGGTGGTACCTGTGTATTTACTGAAATAGAAGCATCTTTTACTAATTGCGTTGAACCTACCAATGAGGATAAACTTGAAGTTGTAACCTGGAATATTGAACAATTTCCTAATAGCGGAAGCACTACTTTGGAGGCTGTAGAGGCAATAATTGCCAATACCAATGCCGATGTAATAGCATTACAGGAGATTGTAGGAATTGCTGAAATGAATACCGTTGCAGAACAACTGGAAGATTGGGAGGTGAAAATTTTAGATATTTCAGGGAGTCTCAATATGGGCTACCTATATAAAACCTGTGAAATTTCATCTTTTTCTAACCCTACAAATGTAAGTGTAATCGAGCCAAGACCTGCAGTAAAAACGACTATTACGCACAATAATGGGTTGGAAGTGGTTTTATTTAATATCCACCTAAAATGTTGTGGAGGCTCTGATAACATAAGCAGGCGAGAAACTGCCAGTAGAAATCTAAAGACTTACATTGACGATAATCATGCCAGTGACAATGTTATTGTATTGGGTGATTTTAATGATGACATTGACTCTGGTAGTCCTTTCACTAATTTCATAAGTGACAATGCCAATTACCAATTTGCAGATGAAGCTATTGCCGATGGAAGCAGCAGCAATTGGAGCTACCCAAGTTGGCCAAGCCATATTGATCACATATTAATCTCTGATGAATTGTTTGATAACCTTGAAGAAACACGAACCATTAAATTAGCCAGTTGTGTTACCAGTTATTCTTCTACGGTATCTGACCACCGACCTGTGATTTCGGTGTTTAAGGCAGATTAATGTTTAAGTCTAATATCATTTTCGCCAATTACCAGACCTTTGTGTAAACTAGGGTTACCGCTTACCCAAATCTCCGAAGCACCTATAGCCCAGACCTGAAGCAAACCTGATACATTGAGGTTTAGGTCATTTTCACCAATAGCATTAGCTTTAGTCTTCACAACGTTGAAATTATCACTGAAAATACTATTCTCACCAATGGTTTTAATTTTTTGATTATTAGCTGCTCCTGACTTTATCTCGAGTTCGTTTTCGCCAATCAATACGGTTTTTAGTTTGTTGGTGTTTACGCCTTCCATTCTGATTTTTGAAGTACCATATGCCTTTAAGACAAGTTTTTTATCATTTTCTAAATCTGATAAAATAGTGAGGCGCTCCTCCCCTCTGATTTCAATTTTTTTCAGATCGACATATGTGATTCTTGCCTTCACAACTACCTCATCTGAATACATCGGGTATTTAATTCCATATTGCTCTTTTGTGTATTTAGTGGTAATACGTGCATCTTCTAAAAAGATAGAAAGGCGGTTTCTCTTAACTACAATTTGTACTTTCGACTCGTCTACATTAAACGCTTCCCATGAAATTGACTCTGTATCTCCCTTAACAAGCTCAACTTCTACCTTAGGACTTATTATAATTTTATTAAAACTATTGACTTGCTGAACATTTTGAGCAATCGTTGAGAAAGTTATTAATGTAAAGGCGCAGAGGGTAAGTATTAATTTCATAACAGCATTTTTTATTAATAATTACAAGATGCAAATCAGACAACAAAGGTTGCATGGCACCTTAATTATTTTTCATAACTTACCCTTATGGCAAGCCAAATACACCAAGTGAAGATCAAGGTTGATAGTAATCCGGGAGAAATATCTGGTGATTATCTAATACCTCAAGAAATGAAAGCCTTCATACTATTAGCACATGGTGCCGGTGCAGGTATGAATCATCCATTTATGGTAGAGTTGGCAAAAGCGTTAAGCGATTTTAACATTGGCTCACTGCGATATAATTTGCCGTATATGGAAGCCGGTAAAAAATTTCCAGGATCACCTAAGCCAAGCATTGAAGGAATACAATCCGCACTTTGGCATGTCAAAGCTTTTATAAGTAACGACATACCCATTTTTCTAGCAGGAAAATCTTATGGCGGACGAATGTCTTCACATGTGTCTCAAAACTTAAAGAAAGGTGATATTCAAGGGTTGATTTATTTTGGGTTTCCTTTACATGCCCCTGGTAAACCTGACACTAAAAGAGCTGAGCATCTGAAGGACATAAACTTCCCAATGCTGTTTCTTCAAGGATCTAATGATAAATTGGCCGAACCTAAGCTAGTAAATGAGGTTACGGATAGTTTAAAGAATACAAAAGTCATATACTTTGAGCATGCAGATCACTCATTTAAACGGGCAAAGAAAATTAGCAAAGAAAGTTTAATCCCTCAATTGGCTAAAGAGACCTCGACCTGGATTGATACCGTCTAATTATTGGTAGTATGATCATCTTAGTATTGAGTATAGTGGCGTTTACTTTTTTAAGTTAAGTGGTATTAACCCAATAATATTCTTATTTTTATATTTAATTAATCAATTCTAATTCAAACCAGTTATGAAATTACTATCAAAATTATTCTTAATGCTTTCTATTGTGGCGCTGATCACATCATGTGGCAGTGATGATGAGGCTCCAGCACCTCAAATAGAAAATGCTGAATTGGCCTTTTCGTCACAAAATCCGCCTATAGAGATCCCAAGTGCATTGACTACATCTTCTGATCAAAATGCTGCTCAGATCAATGGTCAGTTGCAGATTGTAAATTCTATTTCAAATTTTTTCGCCACATTTGAAGCTCCTGACGGTGCTGAAAAATCAGACACCCCTGTTGGCAGAAAATCTAGTAATGGCAGAATAGCCGCCTCACAAGAAGAGGTAGTAGTTTATACTTATACAGCTACAACATTTGATGATGAGGGAAATAGTGTAACAGTAAGTGTAGCTTACCAAATCACTGACACTGGTGATGACTACACATTTGAAATATTTTACAAATTCGATGGCGGAGATTTCATTCCTTATCTATATGCTCAAGAGTCTAAATCTTCGTTAAGAGAGGGGTATTTAATTGTTTACAACATCTTTGATGACCAAAACCCTGGTACAGAATCGTTGGTAAGATTTGATTGGGAAGAAAATAGTGATGGCGTATTTAACTTTAGCTACGACATATTTACCGCAAGAGTTGAATTAGTGATAAATCCTGACAACTCTGGCTCTATGGAGCTCTTCAATGATGGAGTAAAATCATTTACAGGGACATGGAACGCAACTGGTACAGCAGGTACTTTTACTTACTACAATGAAGATGGAAGTGTAAGCAGTACCGGAGAATGGACAGCATAAATCAATATACTTGATAAAAAAAGGCTGATTCAGTTCTTGAATCAGCCTTTTTTTGTTTGATTATTTATAGACTACATTGCTTTTTTCTGACTCTGATCGACTTTCTTTTTTCCAGCTTTTTTCATTGGCTTTTTCTCCATTTCAATAGCCTTACCATAAGCAGGGTTTACTTCATGTAGTGCTGCAGTAAGCTTGCTTACAAGTATTTTTCCTTCCTTGGTATTTTGTTTTTTAAGGTAACTTAATGCTTCTTCAACTCTTGCACACAACATTTTCAAAGACTCGTTCTTACCTGTAGATTCATCAACATTTTCTTTCATTGTGTGAAAATGCCCTTTAAGTATTAAATCAATCGTAGACTCCATAATAGTAATATTATCCGTGTGAACTCATTGTTTTTTGAAGGCTTTGAATTAGCCTGTTAACCTGCTCATGATCATCATCAATAAGCAATTTATATTGTTTAAGTATTCTAATTGCTTCCTCATATTCGTTTTCTAAAGCCAGCACAAGCCCAAGATTGTAATAGGCACTGGCAAACTCTGGCTCTATTTCCAAAACCAATTCGTAATGTACTTTAGCGAGACCACGATTACCTGCTTCTGAATAAACATTACCTAAGTTGTAATGTGCTTCATAATGTCTTGGATCCATCTTCAGGCTCTTAGTAAAGTAGTCTATCGCCTTAGCAAAGTTTTGATCTACAGACTCAATGATACCCAAATTACAATAGGCGTCTGCGGCTGAATCATTGGCGTTTACTGCTTTCAAATAAAATTCTCTGGCCTTGTCATTTTCCCCTCTTTCATCCAAAGTTAAGGCATATTCAAAGTCACTTTCATGACTTCTCATTGGTACCACTTTAGCTTCTGCAGGCTTTGCTTTAAATAAATTTAATTGACCATAGTCTTCCAGGTCAACTTTCTTCCGTTTTTTAACACGTTTATAGCCTAGCCTACTGTTATTAGTTATTGGAAATTTTACAACTCTGGTCACTTGATAATTTCTTCCTTGCTTTAAAACTTATGACTCAATATTTATCTGCTAAATTACTGATTTGTAAAGTCTTCTGTGTAAATAAATCTAACTAGCCTTTTTCTTGGCAGCTTTCTCTTTCTTTTTACCTGTGGCCTTTTTCATTGGCTTCTTCTGAGACTTGGCCTGATCGATACTTTCCTTCAGGGCTGTCATAATATCTACCACTTCAGGCTCTTCCTCAGATACAGTTACAATCTCTTTGCCTTCAATTTTGGCATCAATCATTTCACGTAAGGCCTCTTTATAGCGATCGGTGGTATCTATGTCTTTAAAATCTTTTGCCATTGTATCTACTAAAGTATTTGCCATTTTAAGCTGATCTTTATCGGCTTCACTTACTTCATCAATTTTTGGCACATCCTGCATGCTGCGTACTTCGTCAGGGTTTCTCAACTTATATAGCATAAGACCTCCATCATTAGGAGTAAGCAACACAATACTTTCTTTCTCTCGTAATACAACTTTACCTACTCCAATTTTTCCTGATTCTTTTAGGGTATGCATCAGTAGCGCATAAGTTTTTGCAGCCACATCACCATCCGGGCCAATAAAGTAAGGTGAGTCATAAAGTGTAGGATGTATTTCATCAGCATTAACAAATCCCTCTATCTCAATCACTTTAGTACTCTTAAGTTTTATTTTTTCAAAATCTTCTGATTCAATGATCACATACTGACCTGGCTCGTATTGATACCCTTTAACGATATCTTCATTCTTCAGCTTTTCTCCAGTGACTTTATCTACCTTGTCATAACCCACTGGGTTTTTGGTTTCTTTAGACAATTGATTGAAGCGAATCGTTTGTGCTGAATCAATTGCATTATAAATACGAATAGGTATCGTCACTAAAGAAAAACGAATATGTCCTTTCCAAATAGCTCTCATGACTGGAATTATTTATAGTAAGTTACAAAAATTAACGTGTAAGGCCACGTTAGGTTTAGTTTAAAAAATTGCAAGTAGCACTATAAATATAGTGATCTAAACAATAGATAATCAACTTATTAAATAATTATTTTTAAAAATTATAATACCAGAACTTTTTACTTCCTATAGTCAACCGACTTAAACTTACCAGTAGAATCAATAACATTTGTTTCTTTGCCAGGAACTATATCTGTGTTATGCGCAGCCTCACACATCCAAAAATCTCCTACCCTGCTGCAGACAAAAGTGAATATATTATACCTGTCTTGTGGCTGTAGTACGTCATTGACTGGCGCCTGTCCTGTAAGTCTAAATTTGGCATGCACTACAGCAATGTTCTCAGATAAAACCCTTTTCTTAACTCGGGTTAACTTTAATGTAGATGCTTTAAAAATGACCTCTAATCCATATTTATGGGCTTTTTCTATGTCAGTTTTGTTGTGCCACCAGAGTCCCACCACATTTACAAATTCAGCATCTTCCTTAAATAATGACGCAATACCAGATGCATCCTTGAGGTTCCAATACTCAACAAATAATTTGGGAATTTCTTCTGGAATCCGTGCTACCTTATAGTTCATTACAACTCATCTTTAAGCCTTAAAAATACAGGGTCTCTTAACGTTCCATTTTTTGTAATCATTGAATACTCAACTTCACACTTAAGTTTAGGCTTTATCCATGTAGAAATTTTCTCATCCATTATTTTACCCGTTACATACTGATCGACTTCAGGCTGATTCTTAAGATTTTTTGTAAATTCTGTCATTGCCTTGTCAGTAAAGCCACTACCTACTTTTCCTCGATACACCCACTTACCTTTTACTTTTTCCGCAAGATGTAAACCGCCAAATTGCTTTGCGCGATCTCCCTTACCTTCAGAATAACCTATAATATATAAATCAATACTATTTCTAACCTTGACTTTAACCCATGAAGAAGACCTTTTACCTGGATAATATTTACCATTCACTTCTTTTGCCATTATCCCTTCTAATCCCATCTTTTTTGTCGCATCAAACAACTCCTTTCCTTCTTGCACTATTTCACTCACCCGATAAGCACCTCCTTTTCTAATAGAGTCAACCATCCACTCTCTCCGTCTTAAAAATGGTTCATTGATTAATGATCTTCCGTCCAGATATATACAATCGAATACATAGGCAAAAGCAGGGTACTTAGCTGTCGCTCGTTCTATATCGCCTACTTTTTTACGTTGCATGCGATGAATTACATTTCTAAAACTTGGCTTGCCGCTTTTGTCGAAACAAACTATTTCTGCATCAAATACCGCAGAAGTCACCCTAAAGGCCTCTTCAGGAATATTCAATTCAGGGAATTGAGCCGTAAGATCAATATGATTTCTACTATATATCTTCACCTCTCCTTCATCTAATAAAATCATTGCCCTGATGCCATCCCACTTCACTTCATACACCAGGTCATCACGCGTAGGAACCTGCTTCATGCTATCGGCTAACATGGGCTCTGGCGGCTTTTCAGGCCATGGAAACTGTGGATTATTTACTCGCTCTAGTAACCACTCTTTCTTGTCATTAATTGGATATATGCGATATTCTGCTGATATCTGACGACTATTAAGGTTAAAGTACAGTCCACCATCTTTTTTAACTTTTGTAATCTCGTGACGACCATTGGCATATATCCACATTTTACCACCTCCATACTGTCCTTTTGGTATTTCTCCCTCAAAAGTGATGTACTCCATGGGATGGTCTTCCGTAGCTACGGCCAAACGTTTAATTCCAGGCCTAGGAGGTAAACCCTTAGGCA
Organism: Fulvivirga sp.; assembly: GCA_965227525.1. Lineage (GTDB taxonomy): Bacteria > Bacteroidota > Bacteroidia > Cytophagales > Cyclobacteriaceae > Fulvivirga. Next base: position 2,957,427 of record OZ245762.1, read on the forward strand.
CTGCCCATGATCTTAGTACACCATCTTTTTCTAGCCTTAAATCATAATGCAGATGTGAAGCATGATGCCGGTGTACAACAAATCCTGTATTATCACCCCCCTCATAAAGTCCTTTTGGTTCTGGTGTTTTAGCAAAATCACGTTTCTTTTCATATTCAGCCAACTGCTCAGGAGATTTATGCCTTGGGTTCTTTCCAAGCTTTTTTTTATTGCTGGTATGCTTTCTGTGTGTGTGAATTTCGACTGCATAGGCATGCATCCCTTCCCAGGCATCACCATCTGAATTTATTTTATCAGGCACATCAAACAACGTGTAATCTTGAGCAGACTCGGTGTTTTTTAGCTCTTCCCATGTGATTGGCATTGCCACAGGTGCGCCTTCTCTTCCCCTCAAACTATAGGCGCCTATTATTGTCTGGCTAGTTCTATTCCTATAAATATCAATGAGTACCCGTCCTTTTCTAGCTTCTTTTTTAATATGCAGGGTTGTATTTTTATTCGCTTTCACAAAAGGTTGCGCTACATCTTTTGCCGCCTCAAAGCATTCATCAAATGAGTTTTGAGCCACCACAGGAGTGATAACATGTAGTCCTTTTCCTCCGGTCGTTTTTACAAAAACTTCATACCCATAGGATTCTATGTGGGCTTTCAAATCAAATGCAATTGATTTGAGTGCTTCAAAACTGTACCCTTCAGGTGGGTCAAGATCATAGACAATATAATCAGGAGAATCGAAATGCGGCTTTTTACCATGCATCTGATGCAGTTCGAGGCATGCCAGATTGGCCAGCCAAACCAGAGAAGCTTCATCTGTAGGTACGATATAGTCTTTTTTGCTCTCTCGACCCAGTGAAACATACTCTATCCAATCAGGTGCCCAATCGGGTCGGTTTTTTTGAAAAAATTGTTCTCCGTAAATACCATCTGGGAACCGCACTAAAGATAAGCCTCGCCCTTTTAAGTGTGACAATAGTGTGGGTGCTATTGATAAGTAATATTGTACCACCTCAGCTTTTAGCACCTCTGGCTGATGATATAGAGGCTTTGTCAAATTAGACAATTCAAGCTTATGTTTGCCTACCTGCACAAATTGAGATGATCGCGCCATTACCGGAAATTAATGAATATTTATATATTCTATGACATAGGTATTACTCTTATCCAGAAATAATGTAATTCATCGGAAGCATGAACAATTTCCAAGATTAGTACCTTGAATCTACTCTAAAAAGTATTAGTATTGGTTAACTAAAACCCAGTTATGAAGCTTCGAAAACCAACCTTCACGGATATTTTCGCGAATATTCTTGGCATTTGTGCTATTACCGCGATAGCAAGTGGCATTGTAATTTCTTACTTGTTTTTTGAATTTACCACCAAAGAAAACCCCACGTTCTGGTCAGAGCCTCAAAATTTTAGTGTGATTGGAGAGTTTTTAGGAGGTACCGTGGGCTCTATATGGGCGCTAGCAGGCGTTATTTTATTTTTCCTGGCACTTATCTACCAAAAGCACGAACTAGTGCTACAGAGAGAGGAGCTAAAGGAAAGTAGAATAATAATGGAAAGTCAGTCTAAAACGATTGCCATTCAACAATTTGAAAATACCTTTTTTCAATTACTCAACTTCCATATCAATGCGACAAACAATATTAGAGACACGATTAAGGGCTCAAACGGAAAGAGTACAAATGCTTTTCAGGCTATATTAAAGGACTTTAAGAAAGAGGTTTCGGCTCTTAAAAGACGAAAGAAATCTGATGGTGGTCATTTAGTTATTGATGATGACTCATTTGAGGCTTGCTTTAAAACAGTTTTTGAAGGGTATAAAAACACTTTTCAGCACTACCTGGAAAACTATAAATCATTAATCTTATTGGTAGAAGACAAGAGCCATGACCCTGAGTTTTACTTTACTATACTCAAGTCGCACTTTACTGAGCAAGAGGTGCTTGTACAGTTTTATTATGCTATACTCTACGCTAAGGATGAAAAGCTTACCAAAACTGCAGAGAAGTACAACCTGTTTCAAAAATTAAATATTAGGGCTATATCCGAAATTGATAGCTATCATTTAAAGAAAATAGATAGTAATGCCTATGCAAGGGAAGCAAAGAAAGAAGCTACCGAATCATAAAAAACTGGGTCTTTTTATCTCCAATCCACAAGCTTCGTTGAGTTTTTCAATAAAGTAATCGGCAGTTTTTGGTGTATGTGTTTCATATTCCTGATGTGCATAAAAATAGAGTTCTTCTAATCCCTGATCTATCCATTGCCTGATACGATCAACCCATTCGTCAAGACGTTTGTAGTCAGTCGGATGTAATCCATAGCCGTTAAATCTTATAAATGCCTTAGGGATTGTCAACCTTTGATGCAAAATATCTCTTCTGCCAGCCACATCCGTTATCACAGTACCTATGCCTTTCTCACCAAGCAAATCAAACATTTCGTTTCGAACAGTTTCATCTGCAAACCAGGATTCATGTCTCATTTCTATGTACAATGGGTAGTCTTGAGGTATTACTTTCAGATAATCTTCTACCCTTTCAAGGTATTTACCAGCAAAATTTTCAGGTAATTGTAGGAATACTGACCCCAATCTTTCTCCAAATAACAATGAAGTCTCTACGAAATAGTCTGTGTACCTTTTCGCGTCTTCGTTGAGCCGTTTAATATGTGAGATACTTCTATTGACTTTTGGACTAAACATAAAGCCAACAGGAGCCCTGGAAACCCAGTCTTCAACACTATTCTTTTTTATTGAGTAAAAGGTCGTGTTCATTTCAATTGCATTGAAATTTTTCACATACTCATCCAGAAAATCTTTGTCTTTTGTACCTGGAGGATAAATCAGATCTACCCATTCTTTTCTTCCCCATTTTGCACAACCTACATACACCTTAGGGACTTTGGCCTTAGACATCTTAAGTGTTTTGGCTGTTTCCGGATGATCTGAAGGTAGGCTAAGATCTAAGCTTTGTAAATCATCTTGTGCGACTTTACCGAATTTCATAACTCAAGCATTGATGAATACTTAAATTATTGAATATTTTAAATAAATGCTATTTATAGACTCGTTTAGCTCGATTGGCAAATAATGCAATAAGTCTCTTTAGGCCATTGAAATATAAAATCACAAATAACAAAATGCTCATCACCCAGATAACACTAATGTTGAAAAACAGGGTTTCATAAAAGCACCCAAAAAAGTGCTTTTTAGGCGCATAGAATTTCACTCTAAAGTCGAGCAGGTGAGCTGGCTCGTGGTCATCAAAATATATTGGGTATATTTTCTGAATGAGGTGGTCGTCTAATTCAATCACCCTATAAACAGTATTTATATTCTTTAATTCTGTTTGTATGGCTTCATTTTGATATGTAAGCCTGAGTGAATCAAACTGCTGACGATCTTCTTCTGAGCGTGTTAGACTATCAGTAATAGTAACTTTGTGAGCGAAAGCCTGATTGTATTGATTGATGTATAGCTGTTTTAATGTCGACAGAAATGCCGATGTATTCAGATAAGTAGTTGAATCAAATTTTTCTAAAACCAGTTCATCCATATGAGGAAACTTATCCTCACCGACCAATTCAAGCTCCTCGCCAATCTCATTTCGCAATAAGGCTAAGGACTTTCTCATATTTGGAGCTTCTCCGGAGAGACGCCTTCTCATATTATTGAACACATAAGTAAGCTCTGACTCTAATCTTGGCACATAATACAGCTTTTTATATTCTGCATTTGCTGCCTTTTTATCAATATCATAGAATATTTTATCGAAGCGATTGTCCTTAAACTGAGTTACTACAGCAGCCTCAAATGCCCACCTGGAAGCCATCAGCTCACCAACCATGGGCACACCATCTAAAGTGCTTACTTTGGGATTAAACTTGTCAAAGTTAATGACTACCCCACTTAAAATAAGCTGAGGAATAAGCAGCAATGGTATAAGAATATAAATAGTAACTGCAGAGTTAAAAGTTGCCGAAATATTAAGTCCCAACACGTTGGCAAAAGCAGCACAACTAAATAAGATTATCCACAGGCTGAAATTCATCCCATAAACTTCCAACACCCAATTGCCAATGAGCACGAAAGAGCCAGTTTGTATGGCCGATAATGTAAATAAAACAATGATCTTTGCTGTTAAATAACTACTCCTGCTAAGGTTAAGAAAGCGCTCGCGCTTTCTAAGTTTGCGATCTCTGAAAATCTCTTCTGCACTTACCGTAAGCCCCATGAAAAGGGCAACAATAATGCTTATGAAAAAGTAAACAGGGATGTTATCATTCGCATAAAATGAATAAACCGGATTATCCTTTTCAATAGTTGAGTAATACTTCATTAAAAACCCAACAAATAATGCTAAAACAGGTGCCTGAAGCAGGTTTATGATTAAATATTGGGTGTTTGATAGCTTTGATTTTATATCACGTGTAGCATACACTTTTAGCTGCTTATACCAATTGGGTATGTCCTGTGATATTTCTATTTTCTTCTTAGCATGGGTAATTTTTGGTAGCTTGATATTGTCTTTAAAATACTGATACCATTGACCAGGAGATACCTTTCGTGTTTTGGTAAATCGACCATATTCGTTTACTACACGCGTCTCAATTATGCTAAATATTTGTTCCGGGTTTATGTTACCACACTCAGGACATGAGCTTTGCTTCTTATTGGCGGCATTAATTATTTCTTTAAAGTAAGAGACAGCTTCTACCGGGTTGCCATAGTAAATTTGGAGACCACCCACATCAAGAATTAACAGATTATCAAACATCTTGAAAATGTCTGATGAAGGCTGGTGGATAACCACAAAGACCATTTTCCCTCGCAAAGAAAGCTCTTTGAGCAGGTCCATAATATTTTCAGAGTCTTGGGATGACAAGCCAGAAGTCGGTTCATCAACAAATAAAACACTCGGCTCTCTCAGCAGTTCAAGACCAATATTTACACGTTTTCGCTGACCACCACTTATCGTTTTATCAAGCGGAGAACCTACTTTTAAATGCTGGATATCAATTAATCCCAGGCTTAAGAGTGTCTGGTTGACTATCTCAGTAATTTCTTTATCGTTGTACTGATCAAAGCATAATTTTGCTGCATAATAAAGGTTTTCAAAAACCGTAAGCTCACCCAATAACAGATCATCCTGAGGGATGTAGCCCACAACACCCTCAACTTCTTTAGGTGTTTCATGGATATTTACTCCATTGATAAGCACCCTACCGCTGGATGGCTTTTCGGTGCCATTAATTACATTGAGTAATGTAGACTTGCCCGAACCACTGGCACCCATGATACCTACCAGCTTCCCTCCTTTTTCAGAGATGTTTACATTTTGTAATCCGGCTCGCCCATTCTTAAAATGAAAGAATATATGCTCGGCAGTAAGTGTAATTGGCTGCTCGGCTCCTTCTCGAAAAAACTGACTGACAACATCGCTGTAGTAAATGGTGCTGACCTTATTACCTCTTACGGAACTTCCCGTAGGAAATACATCAATTTTTCGACTTTTAAGGGGTTGGCCGTTGAGTGATAAAACTGATATACCAATGTACTTAATGAAATAGCTTTCTATATCTTCAAGCCTTAAAATGGCTATCAGACCGGTTAGATTTTTTTCAACCAAACGAGGACCTTCTATCTCATAATCTCCCGAACCTTCGTCTATAATGAGAATATTTTTATCTGACAGCATATCGAGGTCTTCGCCTAACACAAACCCCCTTAAGGCCAACATATCCTGTCTTGAAATTTTAAGTGCCTCACCTATGTAATGAATAAGGTTGCCTTGTCTTTCAGAGATCTCCTCATCGGCATAAACCAGTTCAATGATTTTTATTATTAACACAGCTTTTTGCTGCATTGTGAGCGCTTTATTTACCTGTTTTGTGATGGCCATTATCTTGGCCCAATCATCAACAAACTCAAGTGTTTGATCATCGAGGTTGTCAAGCTCTTCTTTTTGACTTATTTCATTTTCGCTGCAATGAGCGTCAAACAGACCCACATAGTGACTTATTGCCTCCTGGTTGAGGTGTACAGAAAGGAATTCCTTAATGTTTTCACGTTCAGCTTCAGTAACTCTTTCTTTGGCTACAATGGCAAAAAGTTGAATAATGGCCTTTAAAAGCTCTTCGCTCATTTAAAAAATGTTTATTAAAAAGACAGTATGAAGTAATAAAAGGTTACACTTCAAAACAACTGGTTATTGGTTTATTTCTGCTTCTTTATCTTCTTTACTATACTTTTCTTTGACTTTTACACTCCTAAAAACAGGATCAGCAGATTGTAATATCTTATTTTTCAAATCTTGTGGGTAACTATTATTACTAAAGAGAAATTGTCTGATGATCACATCAGCTTCATAAGAGTTATGCCCACTTAGCATACTATCGAGCCACCGTTTTGGAAAAAATATATCGCCAGTGAGCTTAATTTCTTCTAACAATTTTAACCCTGGCTTTATAAATTCTACGGCACTTTCTGCTCTTAATGGATGGTTTAAAAAACCCATTGCCTCAATTACCCATTCTTCGTTCTCACGATTCTTAGGATCTTTTAAGCTGTTGAAAAATTGCTTTCTACTCTCAAAATCTTTAGACAGAGATTGCCTTACAAATTCGAATCTTTGCTTTCTGTCGGGATTAGAAATACGAGAATGCTGATTGTCTAAAATATCCCCAGGATTATCAACTCTTATGGCCAGTGATTGTGCCAGTTTTATGTAGTCATTTTCAGACAAATCGAGACCTTCGACCTCCATTTCTTCGCTCCAAATACTTTTGAGCAATTGTACTCCACTTTCAGTAATTACAATCTTTCTCAATGTATTGAAATAAGACGACTGGATCTGACTGTTTGCAGAGCTTATGGCCATATTTAGCAAAAGCCCTTCGAGCTTCGGTGCAACTTTTTCTCGTTTGTCCGGAGTTAGATATCGCCAAAATATTTCATCAATCATATCAAGCATATACTCCGCTACAAGATCATTTTTTTCATTTGGTAATTCCTTTAATAGATGATCCATCAATATAGAGGGGCTTTTTTCTTCTCTGAGTAACATCTCATAAAAATTCAACCATAATGAAGCTCTGACTACTGGATTTTCTTTAGTGATATTTTCTAAAAAGTGTTTTTGACTAAGTGGGCCCATTCGGAAATAACCATAGCCTTTGCCATCAGCATTGGTAAATAAATAGTCCAATTGCGGAGTTCCACGCAATTCTTTAAAGCCATAATTTATATCAGCAGTAATCTGATAGGTACTATCTGTTGCCCCAAATAAAACAGTTAGCTGCTGCGGCCATATACCTTCCTGTTCTGTATTGCCTACTCTTGTCCATAGTTTAAACCTTTCTATTTTCTCATCATCTTCTCTTAGTTGATAAAAAACCCATGGCATACCAGGCGACATTACCCATTTTTTATTCCAATACTCTACATTATAATCAGTGTTCTTTTCTATAATCTGCAATAAATCATCCCAGCTCGCATTGTCAAAGGCATAGGTTTTTAAATATTCACGCATCGCATCTCTAAAGTTATCAACACCCACATTCTCTTCTAACATACGCATCACTATCGGTGCTTTTTGGTAAATAATACTACCATATAATGACCCAGCATTTTTAAGATTACCTAACTCCTGTTTGATTGGGTGGGTACCCATTGAGCGATCTACTGCATAGGCACCCGGATAGTGAGACATAAGAAACTTCAAGTCGTGATTGATTTCCTCAAACTCTGGATTAACTATTTTAGCTGCCATAAAATTGGCAAACACTTCCTTTAGCCAGACATCATCAAACCATTCCATAGTGACGAGATTGCCAAACCACATATGACTCACCTCATGCGCTATAAGCCTCGCCCTGCCCAACTCTTGATTTAATGTGGCTGATTCTTCTAAAAAGAGACTTGAAGCCTTGTAAAATATCGAGCCCGGGTGTTCCATTCCACCATATTGAAATGAAGGAATCAGAACAAATGACATGTGCTCAAATGGCTGTGGTTGTCCTGTATATTCCTCCAACCAGTTTAGCGACTTGACATGCCATTGAAATATTTCATTTATATTATTGGCTACTTTTACAGAATCTGTCTCGCGATGTAGTAAAGACATCTGCCTACCATCTACCGTTTGAGTAATCCTTTTAAATTCACCAGCAGCAAATGCAAATAGATAGCTGCTTATTCTTTTGGTAGGACTAAATTTTAAAGTTTTCGATCCATCTGATTTGTTGGTCTCTTTGGCTAGTTGCCCATTGGCCAGTGCCTCCCACTCAGCGGGAATTGTTAGTGAAAGACTATATACGGCTTTTAAATCTGGTTGATCAAAAAGCGGAAAGCATGTCGATGCTCTCTCTGGAACAAAAAGTGTATATAAGAATTCTTCTTTCCTATTTAGTGACTGCTCACCGGCCTTAAACTTTATGGTTATAGTATTCTTTTCACTTAGTAAATTTTCACCTATGAGTAAGTGCTCATGTCTTAAATCCACCTCAGCTTCAACTCCATTGACTAGCATTGACTCAATATCAGACGGGTTGCTATTAAAATCTAAAAGTAGCGGCTTACCTGATTTAGTATAGTCAAATTGAATCTCGACAATACCGCTTATCGGGCTTTGTTTTTGCTTGGGTATTTCAAAATGCAGGTTGTAATTTAGATTAGAAATAGTCTCTTTTCGTAATTGAGCAAGCTTTTTGGAAATTCCAGGTTCCAAAAGCTTATCGTCAACCTGTGAGCAAGCACTTATTAAACCAACTAAAATAAGGCAGACCCCTACATAAAGACAAAGATTAATTCTCATCCCATAAACATACTCAATTTGGCTTAATTTAAGTATGTCATTTACATGAGCGTTGAATTATTGTAGTGAACGCAATGTTGAAAGGCCCCCATCAATACCAAACACCTGTCCTGTTATCCATTTGGCTTCTGTTGATAGTAAATATGAAGCTAATGATGCTATATCGTCAGCATCCCCTACAGCCTTTAATGGATGTCTGTTGGCTGATTTCTCCCTTTTATCATCACTACCTAGCAGTTGACTAGCCATCGGTGTGTCTGTAATTGAAGGAGCAACAATATTAACCCGTATTTTGGGTGCAAACTCAGCGGCCAGTGACTTTCCTAGTCCTTCAACTGCGCCTTTTGCAGCTGCAGTAGATGCGTGATATGGCATACCCTGACCTACGGCCACGGTACTAAACAAAACCACAGCTCCATTTTCTGATTTCTTTAAATTAGACTCAAATGCCTTAACCGCCTTGGCCGCACCTATTACGTTAATCTTAAAATCATTTAAAAAATCATCTTCCTTTAACGCTTTGAAAGGTTTTAGATTTATTGATCCAGGGCAATAAACCAACCCATCCACTGCATCAAAGTCTTTTGCATTAAATTCGTCCTTTAAAACATCAAGAGAAATGTGGGAAATACCATCAGCGAGTTCATTATTATTATTTCTCGAAATAACGGTTACATCATCACCATTCTGTTTGAGTTTATTTGCCAGGGATAACCCTATACCTGAGGTACCACCTACAATTACATAATTTGCCATTCTGTCTTTTTTATTTGTTAAAACCACCACCCTCGCAAATTGTTATTACTTTAAGTGTTGGCTATCTGACAAACATTTTCAAGATCAGTTGGTTAGTTTTGACGAAAATTTAGAAATCATGATAAAAACTACAATCACAATACTTATAGCCATATTATTTATTGGTTGTCAGCCACAATCTAAGGAAGGCAGTGAGGCAATAAAGGAAGAAGAATCGACTTCCGTAGATATGACTCAATACCCTGAATTATTACAAAAAGCTTTAGAAGCTCATGGTGGTTTAGATACCTGGAACAGCTATTCTTCTTTGTCTTATGACATTTCTTGGGGTAATAGAGAAGGTACTGAAAACCATCTTGTGAATATTCATAATCGAAAAGTGCTCATTGATAGAGACTCGGTGCAAATTGGCTTTAATGGTGACCAGGTTTGGGTAACACCTGACTTAGCTTCCTTCGGAAATGGATCACCCAGATTCTACCATAACCTATACTTTTATTTTTTTGGTATTCCCTATCTACTTGCCGATCCTGGTATCAACTATGAAGATCAGGGTACAAAAACAATACAAGGTACTGACTACAGAGCTTTGAAGGTATCTTATAATGAAGGAGTCGGTGATTCGGATGAAGACCTTTATATAGCTTTATTTAATCCTGATTCTTACAAACTCGAGGCACTTTTATACACGGTCACCTATTTTTCTGGAGAAGAAACAGAAAACTATAATGCATTAAAATACCCAGACTGGAAAAACGTGGGAGGAGTGCTGCTACCAACTACCATTAAAGGTTACAAGTATGTGGCAGACACAATCGGTGACTTAAGGTATGAAGTCGCTTTCAATAATATCAAATTAGATAAAGAGGCTCCTTCATCGGAGTTTTTTGAAATGCCTGAATCAGCTGAAATTGACAGCCTTAAATCAAAGTAAATAAAAAAAGTAGCGTCTATGCGAATGGAGTGAAGCAATCTTGTCAAAATTGTTTTTAATAAACTGGAGATTGCTTCGCTCCTCGCTGAGACATTGATTCTTTTGATGGATTCTCTATTTAACTACAATTTTTTGAGTTCCATATCACTTAACTCAAGATTTAATGCTTTCGTGCTTATTTGTAACTCCCTCAAAGAAATTCCCAGGGATATCATCAACAAAACCATACTGAATCCAAAAGCATAGTTACCCCATTGTTGTGCATCCTGAAACAGCATAAACATGCTTAGAATGCACAAAAAGAAGCTTGAGGCCCCAAATACCTGCATTCCTTTTATTAAGCTCAGTCGTGATCTCAAATTTTGTATTTGCCCAATAATTAATTCATGGTTTGGATTTTCCTGATGTTTCTTATGCAAGTTTCTAATGAGTGTAGCTATGGCTAAAAATCGGTTCGTATATGCCAGTAAAAGCAACGAAATAGCAGGAAAAAGGAGCGCAGGAGTAGTTATATTTATCGACATGATTAAAATTAATTTATTACTTTCGTGATGTAACCATTTCAAAATCACAAAAACATGAATTACGCACTTAAGTTTCAAATTAAAAAGCTCGTTGCCATTGTTCTATTAGCAGTTCCTTATGGCACCTATGCTCAGTCGCATGGCGAAAATGCACTGCTATGGGAAATATCGGGCAATGACCTTGAGCAGCCTTCTTATATTTTTGGAATACTTAAGTTTATACCCAGTGAAGATTATTTTCTTCCAGAAACAGTTACAGAAAAATTAAAATCGTGTGAGATCTTATCTACCGAGACTTTACTCGACCACCATGCTAAACATGAATTAAACAATGCGGCACATTTGCCACATCATGAATCCATTGATGAATACCTCTCGGAGGCTGAATATGATAAGTTGCATGACATATTCCATGACAGGCTTAATGTGAGTAATATAAAATTCAATCTAGTTTATAAAAAATTTAAGCCCATAATGCTTTCTACAACCATGACTCGACTTGCAGTAGGAGAAGTACATTTTTATGAGCTTGACCTGATCGCAAAAGCACAGGAAAATAACATGCTTACCCTTGGCCTTGAGACTGTTGAACGTGAAGTTGAAGCACTGGAAAAATTCCCTTTAGATGCTCAAGTAGAGGCATTAAAACATTCTTTAGAGAATTTTGACCTTCAAATAGAAGACTATAAAACCCTGGTTGAGGCATACAAAAAAGGCGACCTTCATAAAACACTTGAGTACTTTATGCATCCTGTTGAGCAGAATGAAGATTTCAGAAAACATTTTATAGTCCAGCGAAACAAAGAATGGATTCCGAAAATGAAGAGTTATATGCAACAGGCCCCAACCTTCTTTGCAATTGGCACATCACATTTACCCGAAGATTCTGGGGTTTTACATCTGCTTGTTGAAGAAGGCTATACGGTTAGACCGATTGCGCTGAATTAATAAAATAGGCTAAAACCAATCATCAGATAATTCATATCTAAGATAAGGATCACGTAAGAAGTAATTAAAATAATACGGCCTTTTGAAGATGGTATTCGTGTAAAGTATTTTATGAACAGCAATACTGATAAGGCATTGATAGCGTAATTAATTATAACGTATATTACATCCATATTTTTATAATCATTACAATATTGCACATAAGATTGTATCAATGAGACGGTAATAAAAATAGCAGCAAACAAAGCAATTAACTTTGATATAAGCAGTTGACCCGCCACGGGTTGTGTCATTAATAAGGCTGAAAAAATCAACCCGAGAATTGATGCAGAACAATAATAAAGTATAGTTAAATCTGTGTCGAGTGCGTAATTATTAAAAATTACATAATCAGTTATATTCCAAAATACTAACTCTACAATAAGAATCAATAATGCTATTTCAACTAAGCTTAAAAGTATTTTATGATCCAAATGAAAGCGTTTGGTTCTGAAATTTAATCACAGCAAATCCTTAAGGTCTCTTATGCCTAAATGTCGGTCTTTAGTAAAACCTTCACCATATTTTACGCCTATTGAGTGTCCAAGCTCTTTACCTCGAGACTCTAACATTTCCATGAATTGAGGTGATGATATGTATGTTTCCGGCTCACTATTATTTGGGTCAAAAAATTGAGACTTAAATGCCTTGATAGCCTTCATTTTAGTTTCCCAATGTTCACTGACGTCAACTATAAAATCGGGAGTAATAAATTGGCTCTGAATATAATGATATACAGCCCTTGGTCTCCAGGGGGTTTGATTAGTACCATCATCATTCTTTGTTTCGACCTTTGCCAGACCAGAAAGAAAGCATGCGTCCACTACCAATTTAGATGCCCTGCCATGATCTGGGTGTCTATCATATATGGCATTTGCCAAAATAACATCAGGTTGGTACTTTCTAATTGATCTCACCACTTCATGTTGATGAGCTTTGTCGTTCACGAAGTATGCATCAAAAAAACCTAAATTGTCTCGAATTGATAACCCTAATATGTCTGCTGAGTTTTTGGCCTCTTCATCACGTATTTCAGGGGTACCTCTGGTGCCCATTTCACCTCGGGTAAGGTCGACTACTCCTACTTTATCTCCATTGCTTACATGCATGGCTAAAGTACCAGCACAGCTCAATTCGGTATCATCAGGATGGGCGGCAAAAGCCAGTATATCTAATTTCATAGATCAATGTTTAAACGATAAATTTACACATTATCAGTTGTTTAGCCTAGAAGCAATATTAATACTTCTCCGTATTTATTTATTGAAGTATTGTTAATTTAAAGTATGAAGAAAATGTTAACTATTCTTTTTGTTGCTGTACCCTTTGTAATTCAGGCACAACCCAATACTGAAATTTATGTATTTGATCTAAGTAGATCAGATTCAACCTATACAATACAAAACCCTGTAAATATTACCCACCAGAACCCTGGGTATGATAACCAGCCATACTTTACAGAAACGGGTGATTTATTATTTGTCTCTACCAGACAAGGCCAAACTGACGTTGCACAGGTAGAATTGACAAATTACCATTGGAAGTGGCTCACCACCACTCCTGGGAGTGAATACTCACCGACCCAATTGCCTGAAAGCAATGCTTTCTCAGCTATTAACCTGGAGAAAGATGGCACACAACTATTATGGAAATACCCTACTGATGGACCACCTGTTGTGATTATACCAGATGTCGTCATAGGCTACCATTGTTGGGCTGACCGAGAAACACTCGTCACTTTTGTTTTAGGTGAGCCAGCTACCCTTCAAGTCTGCAATGTCAAAACAAAAAATTGTCAGATACTTGCCACTAACATTGGTAGATCGCTGCATAAAATACCTGAATATAAAAACATTAGTTATGTGAGTAAAAAATATGAGCATTGGGAAATCATTTCATTAGACCCACTGACAGGTAAATCCAAACCTATCATTGCTACTTTAAGCGGTTCAGAAGATATGTGCTGGTCGCCTAATGGTACTATATTCATGGGAAAGGATGATCAGCTTTATTCTTACAACCCAACATATGATAAAGGTTGGCGAGGTGTTAAATTTGAAAAAAGTGAAATATTTAATGCTGATAAACAAATTCTTAAAAACATCACAAGACTGGCCATAAACCCAGCAGGAAATAAAATTGCCATTGTGGTAGAGCAATAAAAAAGTCCTCTCAGAAATACTAAGAGGACATTTAATCTTTTAAGATATTATAATCTTCTAAGCTGGCTCCATTTCTCTTTCCTGAAGAAATCTTTCGGCATCCAATGCCCCCATACAGCCTGTACCTGCTGCAGTTACAGCTTGTCGGTATACTTTATCAGCTGCATCACCAGTAGCGAATACGCCCTCTACATTTGTTTTAGAGCTTCCAGGCTTTACTTTTAAGTAACCCGTATTATCCATATCCAGAAAGTCTTTAAAAATATCAGTGTTTGGTTTATGACCAATAGCCACAAAGAAACCTTCAATCTCTAGTTCAGATTTTTCGTTTGTTTGGTTATTTACAACCCTTACGCCCTTTACATTGTCTCCATCTCCTAATATCTCATCGGCTTCAGTATTCCACAAAACCTCAATATTAGGTGTGTTAAGCACACGCTTTTGCATTATTTTTGACGCTCTCATTTCATCTCTTCTAACCAATAAGTACACTTTTGGACAAAGATTAGCTAAATAAGTTGCCTCTTCAGCAGCAGTATCACCACCACCTACAACGGCAACTGTTTTACCTTTGTAAAAGAAACCATCACATACAGCACAAGCAGAAACCCCTTTGTTGTAATACTTTTCTTCCGATGGAAGACCAAGGTATTTTGCACTTGCTCCAGTTGCAATTACCACAGATTCTGCAACTAAATCATACTTGTCATCAACCGTAGCTTTGTGAGGGTAACTTGAAAAGTCAACAGCCGTGACCATTCCATATCTTATATCTGTTCCAAATCGCTCAGCTTGCTTCTGGAAATCTACCATCATTTGAGGTCCATTTATACCTTCAGGATAACCTGGGTAGTTTTCTACATCATTGGTCGTAGTAAGCTGCCCGCCAGGTTCACCACCCGTAACCATTACAGGATTTAGCCCAGCTCTTGCAGCATAAATTGCCGCAGTATATCCGGCAGGGCCTGAACCGATGATGAGTACTTTTACTTTTTCTTGTTCCATTTATTGTAAGTTTTTCAATTCTAAAGTGCTAACACCAATGAGAGACTTTGAGTTTAATCTAACTCTCTATTACTACATTTTTGTCTGCCATCTTGCAAATATAAAAAAATAGGTCTCAACTATATTGCTTAGCTGAGACCTCAATATGATTTTTTAATTATACTTATCCAAGGTAAGGCTTCAGGGCCTTACTTCTCGATGTATGTCGTAATCTTCTTATGGCTTTTTCTTTTATCTGTCTCACACGCTCACGCGTCAGGCTAAATTTTTCGCCTATTTCCTCTAATGTCATCGAGTGTTCTCCATTTAGACCGAAGTATAATGTAATGACATCCGCCTCACGCTGAGTAAGTGTTGATAACGCACGTTGCACTTCTCTTCTAAGAGAGTCGTTCATCAATTCGTTATCTGGAGTCTCTTCAAGCTCATTTTCGAGTACATCCAGCAGGCTATTTTCTTCTCCTGACACAAATGGCGCGTCCATTGAGACATGTCTACCTGAAATTTTCATGGTATCTACTACTTCAGCAGTTGTTACCTCAAGCACTTCTGCTAACTCATCGGGCGATGGCTCACGTTCATATTTTTGCTCTAACTCAGAAAATGTCTTAGAAATTTTATTCAGAGAACCTACCCTGTTTAAAGGAAGTCTTACAATCCTTGATTGCTCAGCCAATGCCTGCAATATGGATTGTCTTATCCACCAGACAGCATAAGAAATAAATTTGAATCCTCGTGTCTCATCGAAGCGTTGTGCGGCTTTAATTAAACCTAAATTACCTTCATTAATTAAATCACCCAGTGATAAGCCTTGATTTTGATATTGTTTGGCCACTGAAACCACAAATCTAAGATTGGCTTTAGTAAGTTTTTCCAAAGCCAGCTGATCTCCCTCTCTTATTCTTTGTGCTAATTCAACCTCTTCATCAGGTGTGAGTAAATCAACCTTGCCTATTTCCTGCAAATACTTGTCAAGAGATTGACTCTCTCGATTTGTAATTTGCTTACTTATCTTAAGCTGTCTCATTGAGTGGGTGCTAAATTTTTGTCATTTAGATTGAAGATCAATACCAATGTTAAAGAATTTCGACCCAAACTACAATAGTTAAGAACTAAAAATAATGTGTCTTAATTACAAAAAAAAGGCAGTAACCCATAGTAGGATTACTGCCTTTAGCTATATCAAAAAGCCCTTTTTAGTTGCTCTTTTCTTCTTTTTTCTCTGGTTTTGGAAGTAAAACCTTTCTTGAAAGTCTGAATTTTCCAGTCTTCTTATCCACTTCGATAAGCTTAACTTTTACTTCTTCTCCAACTTCCATAACACCTTCCATGTTCTCTACGCGTTCCCATTTAATTTCAGAAATGTGTAGCAAACCATCTTTACCAGGCATAAACTCTATGAATGCTCCAAAAGGCATGATAGACTTTACTTTACCATCATACACTTCTCCTACCTCAGGAACTGCCACAATGGCTTTAATTCTTCCCATAGCGTCATCCATGGCAGTTTTGTCAACAGCAAACACACTTACATGCCCTTTTCTGTCAACTTCTTCTATCACAACAGTAGCTCCAGTTTCTTTCTGGATCTCCTGAATTACTTTACCACCAGGTCCTATCACAGCACCTATCATATCCTGATCGATTACCAGCATTTCAGATCTTGGTGCATTAGGCTTAAGATCACCTCTTGGCGCCTCTATAGTTTTCTTCATCTCATTGAGAATATGAAGTCTTCCTTCTCTGGCCTGCTCCAATGCTTCTTTCAATACATCGTAAGAGAGACCGTCCACTTTAATGTCCATCTGCGTTGCAGTGATACCTTTCTCAGTACCCGTAACTTTAAAGTCCATATCACCTAAGTGATCTTCATCACCTAGAATATCAGAAAGAATTGCATGATTTTTACCATCAGAAATCATACCCATTGCAATACCTGAAACAGGTCGCTTTATTTGAATACCGGCATCCATCATAGCTAGCGCTCCTGCACACACAGTTGCCATAGATGATGATCCGTTAGACTCAAGAATATCTGATACAATTCGTATGGTGTATGGGTTTTCTTCAGGAAGCACAACTTTAAGGGCTCTCCAGGCAAGGTTACCATGCCCAACTTCTCTACGACCAGGACCTCTGTTAGGTCTTACTTCTCCTGTTGAAAATCCAGGGAAATTATAATGAAGCATGAATTTGTTAGAACCCGAAATCATGGCTCCATCAACTAATTGCTCATCCATCTTAGTACCCAGTGTAACTGTACTCAACGACTGAGTTTCGCCACGGGTAAATAGAGCTGAACCGTGTGTTGAAGGCAAGAAATCAACCTCAGAGGCTATCGAACGCACTTCATTGAACTTACGGCCATCAAGTCTTTTCTTATCTTCAAGAGCTAATTTCCTGCAAGCATCCTTCTGAATGTTCTTGAAATACTTGCTTATCAAAGTCGGATCTACTTCGTTATCTTCTGGCAGAGACTCAACATATTCTTCTTTGAGCGCTTTAAATGCTTCAGAACGATCGTCTTTGTTGTTCATTTGCTTTTGAGCGATGCCATATGCCTTATCGAAAAGTTTGGCCTCCATATCAGCTTTTAACTCATCATCATTTGTCTCATGTGAGTATTCGCGCTTTTCTGTCTTTCCTGTTTCTTTGGTAAGTTCCATCTGAACTTTACACATCTCTTTAATGGCTTCGTGAGCAACTTTGATTGCCTCAAGCATATCATCTTCAGACACTTCATCCATTTCTCCTTCAACCATCAATATATTATCTATTGTAGCAGCTACAATTAGATCAAGATCAGCATTTTCCTTGTCCTCCATTGAGGGGTTCACCACAAATTTGCCATTAATACGTGCAACTCTTGCTTCTGAAATAGGGCCATTAAACGGAATATCTGAAACTGATAGTGCTGCTGAGGCTGCCAATGCAGCTAATGCATCTGGCGGGGCAGTTTGATCTGCAGAGATCAACTGTATCATTATTTGAGTATCTGCATGATAATCATCATTGAACATAGGGCGAATGGCTCTGTCAACTAATCGACATATAAGCACCTCATAGTCGGACAGTCTACCTTCTCTTTTCAAAAATCCACCAGGTACTTTACCTGCAGATGCGAATTTTTCCTGATAGTCAACTGACAAAGGCAAGAAGTCTACCCCTTCTTTGGCTTCTTTGCTTGAAACTACTGTTGCGAGTAGCATGGTATCTCCCATTCTTACGACAACAGCTCCATCAGCCTGTTTGGCCAATTTGCCTGTTTCGATAGAAATGGTTCTACCATCTGGTAGATTAATGGTTTTGTTAATTACATTGAATTGCATAAAAATTGTTTGTTTAAATAAATATGTCCTTTAAGGAAATGCCAGGAGCAATTCCGGACTTTTAGCATTATAAGGCAAAAAGGGAATCCTTAGCAGATTCCCTTTTTTAGTTTTCTTATTTTCTTAATTTGAGTTCAGCAATAATTGCTCTATATCTCTCAATGTCGGTCTTGTGCAAGAAGTTAAGTAACTTCCTTCTCTTACCAACTAATCTCAAAAGACCCTGCTGTGTTGAGTAGTCTTTTTTGTTTTGTTTCATGTGTTGAGTCAAATGAGTGATGCGGTGGGTAAAAAGTGCAATCTGAGACTCAGGTGACCCTGTATCTGTTTTTGACTTTAACCGACCATGATTTTCAAACAACTCCTGTTTCTTCTCCTTGTGTAAATACATGCTTAGTTAAATTGTTAATTTTTAAAATTAAAATGCAAATTTAGAGAGTGCAGTGCTAATTACCAAGTTACTCTAGTTCTTTATTTGAGTTTTTACGTGAGTTTACCCACCTTTTAATTTTGTCCAGGAGCACTTTGTAAAAGTCTGCTTCAAAAATTCTAGCATCGTTTCTTGCTTGCCTTAAGAATATAAGTCCAATGGGTAGCAAAACAAAGTTAGCCGACCAAATGGCATATACGGGCTCAATGATATCTTGTTTGGCGTACTTTTCGCCAGTCATGGTGAGCACATAATAAATAATGAAAAATAATATGGACACCAACACCGGTATACCTAAGCCGCCTCGCTTAATAATGGCCCCAAGAGGTGCGCCTATTAAAAACATAATTATACATGCCACTGAATTGGCTAGTATTTTATGCCATTGAATGTCATAAACGTTTTTATTATAAATGAGTCGATCAATACGACTATTAAATGACTGCACCTTACTTTTAGTTTGCCTTACCAGGTTAAGAGCAGTCTGCAGTTCTTTTTCTTCAGCATCTTTTTGGAACAAACTATCGGCTAGCTCCTGTGTAGTAAGCGTATCCTTTTTAACTATTTTCCTTTCAGGGCTCACGCGAGCTGGTCTATTGGGTTTAATATCATCAGGGTCTAACTTTTCAGTTTGTGCCTCCTGAAGTGCCTTTTGTGTTATCTTCTTTGTAATTGTTGGCCTGTCTTTGCTTTGACTCTTATTAGCGATGGCTTTATTACGAAGCTTTCTCGCTTCACTCGTTTGTTTTTTCTTGTTACTATTTACTTTTTGTTTTGAAGGACCAAGATCTTTGTCTTGTTCAACCTTTACTCTTGGTGTTTCAGGCTGAAGAGCATTTAGTGAATCCCTTTTCTTTGCATCCTCTATTCTTTTAATTGAATCTTCACGTTGTCTAATGGCTGCCTCCACCACTTCTATGCTATCCAGCTCTTCTTTAAAATCTCTTAAGTATATAGGCATTGCAACCGAATCTTCTCTTAAATGATAATAAAACGACACCGGCATTTGCTCAAAAATTTCTACTTTTTTTGCTAAGACATCCCTATTAACAGAATCAACGTCATTCGTCAGCTGGCTGAGGTTTCTCATAATCCGGTTACCCTCAAACAAGCTCTTGTCGGTTCTGTCTAACGCAAAAGAAGACAGGTCTAAAATAAATTCGCTCTTATCGAAACTGCTTCGGTAAAATGTGGCCTTTTTTGGACCTGAAACAGATGTTTTATCATCTTCACCATAGGTATGACCATCGAAAAGTTCAAGTTTTAAATAGCGATCATTAAAGAAAGTGTACATTTTGCCACTATCCGCAATAGTTACTTTCTTATTGCCACTTAGGTTTCTATGATCATAAATAATCACATCTTTAAGCGTGCTTCCATCTTCAAATTTTTTATCAACCTTAATGCTGAAATCTGGAATACCATTATAAAAAGTACCTTCTTTTAAGTCTAGCGCTGGCTTTTTTTGTTTGATATCATATAATAAACTATAGGCTTCCAGTGCTGCTTTTGGTACAAAATAATTATTTGAGTAATAAGCAAATACGGTAAGGCCGAGTACAAAAACGAAAATGGGTAACAGTGCACGTAACAGTGAGATGCCCGCACTTTTGATTGCAGTTAACTCGAAATGCTCACCAAGATTGCCAAAAGTCATTAATGAAGATAACAACACAGCCAGTGGCATGGCGATTGGCGTCATGAATACCGCAAAATAGAACAACAATTGCCCCAGCACTTCAATACCCAAATCTTTGCCCACAATATCATCAAAATATTTGAGCATGTGTTGAGTGAGTAGAATAAACACTACTACAAGAAATGTTAGGAAAAATGGCCCTAGAAAGGATGAAATTATAAGTTTGTCAATCTTCTTCATTACCACATCTTCTTAACAAAAAGAGGGCCAAAATTAATGAATTAAGATACTAAAGATATTATCCTCCAACGGTTTCTTTTAAACCATCGACTAAACCCTCCCACATGTCAAATAATTCTTCATTATCATCCATCTCGGAATAGTCTGTTATTTTAATGAATACTGTTTGAGTGAGCTCGTTAACTTCTAAGCGTAGTTCGAAATATGCAGGGTCTTCTGCATCGCCTTCTGTTTCTGGAATAAATTCAAATTTAACATATGAGTTTGTTCTGTGAGAAACCATTTTAGCTTTATGGTCTTCTTCATCCCAAATAAAATTAAAGACCTTGTCTTCATTAATTGTGACATCATCGGCAAACCATTGGGATAGGCCACTGGCAGAACTAATGTATGGGTATAGCATCTTTTTTGATGCATTAATTTCAAAATCAGTCGTAAACAAATACTTACTCATAAGTCCCTTCTTAAGTTTTTTTAATATATATCATTTTTGTGATATGAACAACTAAATAATTTTTAAAACGCCTTGGAATTTCCAGATCAATCTTTGTAAGTTTGCGCTCCATTTAGTTGATCAGATAACGTTTTGATCAGGACATTCGCGGAAAGCTAAGATATTATTTTGAAATTAAAAATATAAATATGGCGAGGTAGCTTCCCGATAGTTATCGGGATTAGAGCGCAGGATTCATATCCGCCAGTTGGCGGACGGCAGTTAACGAACTGCCTTAAAAGTTTTGAAGTATAAAATAAAATGGCGAGGTAGCTCAGATGGTTAGAGCGCAGGATTCATAACCCTGAGGTCGGCAGTTCGATTCTGCTCCTCGCTACATAGAAAGCAGCTCTAGGGCTGCTTTTTTGTTTTAAATTATAATTAATTAATGATGAGATCGCAGCTAATTACTCCCGAGGGATTAGAAAAGTTAAAGTCAGAGTTAAATCATCTATGGAAAGTAGAGCGGCCGGTAACAACAAAAAAAGTATCCTGGGCTGCCAGCCTTGGTGATCGATCTGAAAATGCAGATTATCATTATAACAAAAAACGCCTTCGAGAAATAGACAGCCGCATTCTATATTTGCGCAAATGCATTGATAATTTTAAGGTCGTACAATACGATCCATTTCAAGAGGGCAAAGTGATGTTTGGAGCCTGGGTTGAAATTGAAAATGAGCGCGGCTTGAAAAAAAGATTACGCATCGTAGGTTATGAAGAACTTATCGGCAATAAAGATTACATTTCCATGGACTCTCCCATGGCACAGGCACTTTTAAATAAAACCGTTGGTGAAAAGGCCATAGTCCAAACAACTAAGGCTAATTTTTCTTGGCAGATTAAAAAGATTGAATATCAAAAATAAGATATAATAACTGTCACTATAGTTTTAGTTATCAGAAAAGCCGATTAAGCTACTCCCCTGGTTTTTTGCATAAAATTGGGTACTCTTATTTTAACAGTTGTGCCCACGCCAAACTCAGAGTCTATTGTCATACTTCCGTTGAGCTTTCTTACTGACTCATGTGCAATATACAAACCCATTCCTGACCCTTTAGATCGCTCTGAACCTCGATAGAATAGATTTAATATATAAGGCATTACCTCAGGTTTAATACCTATCCCTTGATCTGTAATGCTAATTACTACTTCGTGAATCGATTTCTTTACATCGATATTAATTGGACTTCCATTTATTGTGTACTTCACAGCGTTGTCAAGAATTTGCTCAATGATTAACTTAAGTCTAAGCTCATCTGACATTAACTTCACCGGATCACCCGTTATTTTATAATTGATAACGGGCATATTAGAAAGACCTGCACTTGTCTCTATGATAAGGTCATCAAAAATTTCATGAAGTTGAACTTCCTCCACATACAAATTGCTACTTTTATTTAGGAAATAATTATTAGTATGTTCAAGTACTGCATCAAATTTATGCACACTCCTTTCTATAAGGTGCAAATAGTTATTTACATCATTCGACATCTTTTCTTTCTTAGCTAAATGAACCACTCCCTTTACAGCCTGCAATGGACCTTTTAATTCGTGAGAAATGCTATAAATAAATTGATCAAGTTCATCATTCAACTTTTTAATTTCAGAATATTGTCTCTCAATGGTCTTATAATTACTTACCTGTTTTGTTGATTTGATCTGCCTTCCTTTTAGCAACCTTTTTAGTGCTTGAGGCACCTTATCTAATTGATCAATTTGTTTTATTAGATAATCAGTTGCTCCGGAGTTGAGTAGTTTGAGTGTAACGGACACATCAGCTTGTGAAGAAATGACTAACACAAGGACTTCAGGTAAAGCCATCTTTATTTTTGCAAGAATGTCTTCACCCAACTCCTTACCCAAATAATAATCTAAAATTATAATATCTGGTTTGGTGTTTAATGAAGACAGTAGGCTCACTCCTGTATGAAAAGTGGATATTCTTTTAAACCCGGATTTTATTAAAACATTTGATAGTGCAGAACAATAAAACTTGTCATCGTCTGCAATAAACACCTTGGCATTCTTAATAGTATTGTGATTTCTTTTCATAGTAATAACAAGCTTTCTATAAGTATGCCAGTTAATAATTAGTGCTTACGAAGGGTCAAACGCCTATTTTACATTATAAGAATTCCATCAGGTGGAAACGAGTTTTTTAGTGTGGAACTTTTAGTTGGAAGTCAGATGAAATCTGAGTTATAACGAGGCGAATATTACGTATCAACAGCAATGCATCTCTTTTAAATATATCTTCATCTACAGGGTCAAGACCTTCTACTTTACGGGTTAAAAGACGAAGCTCTGATTTGCACACAGAGTCTACCGAAGGCTTTATTTGATGGGCAATTCGCTTAATTTCTTTTAAATTATTTTGATGTAAATAACCCTCAATTTCCGACATCAACCTGGAGTTTTCATCAACAAATATTGATAACATCTTCATTATGAATTGCTTATTTCCATCAGCCATATTATTCAAATTATCAAGCTGATATAGTTTATCTTCATTGCAGCTCATAATCTATTTGCCTTCAATAAGTTATAAATGCGTGATTTGCTAATTTTAAGTAGATCAGCGGTTTTAAGTACATTATTATCATTTTTTTGAAGGTAGCATTTAATAATATTATTAATGTGCTCCTCCATGGTAATGTCTAGCCTATACACATTTTCTCCGGCCAATTCAGAATTGTAAATTATGTGTTCCTTTTCAACAATCTCTTCATCGGCCATAACTGCTGCGAGATCTACTATGGCTTTTAACTCTCTAACATTGCCTGGAAAATGATATGACATCAATTTTTGCTGCGCTTGAGTTGAAAATGATAGCGGTTTGAGTTTATTTTCCTTGATGGCTTCTTTTAAAAAGTGTTTAGCTAATACAATAATATCTTGTTCTCTAGACCTTAGGCTCGGTAAGTTAATTGTCAGCCCTAACAACCTATAATATAGGTCTTCTCTAAACTCCCCCTTCTTAACCAGATCGGCAAGATTTTTATGAGTGGCTGTTATAATTCTTACATCAAGTTTTACAGCATTGCTGCCTCCAAGACGTGTCAATTCTTTTTCTTGAAGGACACGTAGAATTTTTGCCTGAATAGCAAGACTCATTTCTCCAATTTCATCGAGAAAAAGTGTACCTCCGTTAGCCTCTTCAAACTTTCCTATTTGTCTGGAAACAGCCCCTGTAAAAGCACCTTTTTCTGCTCCAAACAATTCACTTTCAACCAAATTTTCTGGAATTGCAGAAACGTTTACCGCGACAAAAGGCTTTGACGCTCTGATCGACCCAAAGTGAATGGCCCGGGCAATTAGTTCTTTACCTGTTCCGGTTTCTCCGGTGATAGATACGGTAATATTTGATTTTGTGCCTTTCTCAATGTATTTGTGGCACGCAATTATAGCGGGGCTATTACCAATAATATGCTTTTGAAAGTCGTATTCTTTTTTTACTCTGTCTTGCAGGTCATTTATTTCAGATTTAAGAGCCGCCTTTTCTCTAAGGTTATTTATTGTATTCCAAAGCCTGTCGTTTGTTTCTTCATCCTTTACCAAATAATCATAGGCGCCAACTCTCAACAGCTTTAGAGCGGTGGAAACATCTTCTTGTCCGGAAATCACAATTACATCAATCTCAGGGTTGTGTGACTTTATCTTTCTTAGAATCTCCTCACCTGTGCCATCTGGGAGTGAGTAGTCAAGAGTGATAGCATGTGGGTTGAGATGTAAATTATTGATACACTCTTCACCAGTTTCAAAAACAGTAATTTCATTATTTGGGTTCTTCGATAAGTGGTGCTCAATCAGACTTCTGTACCAATCATTATCTTCTACAACAAATATTTTAAACTGATTCAATTAATGCTTTTTTACCTTTAATAATACAATAAATGTAATATATTCTTAATTATTAACTATTAATTTAATCACGGACTTACTCCGACTATTTGATAAAATAACCGAATATACTCCAGCTTTTAAATGGTAAGGAAGTGAGATTTTTGGGTTTTTATAACTCTCTTCAAAAGCAAGTACTTGTTCAAACACAAGCCTTGACGAAGTGTCGTAAATATTCAAACTCACTTTTGCATCACTATATGATGACTGATCGAGAACCAGGTTTAATTGATCACCAGGTTTAGAAGGGTTTGGAAAGATTTTAAAATCGAAATAACTTTTATCATTTTCAATAAACTTCACTCCCAAGTCATTTACTGTTCCATCAAAATCTACTTGCTTTAATTTATAGTAGACATTTCTTGAGGGCTTATCATCGATGTAGGAATATATTGTTTGATGACTTGTGTTTCCAGCACCTTTAATTAAGGCCAAGGCCTCATAGAATAATCCATCATTACTCCTTTCCAGTAGAAAGTAATCACAATTAGTTTCTGAAGCAGTAGCCCACTTAATAACATTACTTGTACCATCTGTGGTTAAATTAAACCACATGAGCTCTACCGGTAAAGAGGTGTTATTGTGATAAGCACCATAAATACGTAGCTTATTTACTGCAGCGGGTAAAGCCGATGGTTTCAGCTTTAACTCCACCATGTCGGCTACGTTTGATATTTGGTATTCGAGTATCCATATGGTGGAACCTGGAGCACTTCTGAAAATACTAAGATCACTAGCAGTTTTAGTGTCTGAATTGCTAACGCTAGACTTATATGAAACCAGCTCAACTCCAGCAATAATCTCAGGAGTAATATCAATTAAATTATCCGCCTGAATGTATACTCCTACGTAGTCACCATTTAATCCATCATCAGGAAAAGTCAATTGTTGGTAAATCGAAGACCCCGCAGTGGATGCCGTTAGGTTCATTAAAGCATAATTAGCATCATTACCATTAACCGCATTATCAGGGTCTGTAACATCGCAGCCGATACATGTACCAGTTGTACCCCAATTTTGTGAGGTGGCGAGGGTTTGTGCATTGAGCGAAGCTAAATTTCCAGTAATAAATATTGAGAGAGTTAAGAGGCGTCTAACCATTTCTTTTTTCGCAAATTATATTTAACACGGTTGTTAGTTCATCGATAATTATTGGCTTGTATAACAGGTTGTCTATACCTGATTTTTTTATTTTTTGTTTTGTATTGTCAGATATATCTGCCGTTAAAGCAACTATTGGCGTATCACTGTCATTTTGCCTAATTATTTGTGAGGTTTCAAATCCATCCATCTCGGGCATATGCAAGTCTAAAAGCACAGCACAATATTTGTCATAAGCCATTTTTTCGATACACTCTTTACCCGATCCGACTACTGTCACTTTGCATCCCATGTCGTTTAATATCATTTTGGCCATTTCCTGGTTCCAAACATTATCTTCAACAATGAGTAAGTGTGCTTTGCTATAATCGAATTTTACAGGTTTTTTACTTGTCTTACTTTCCTTTATTTCTACCTTTTCGAGCTCTAAAGAAACAGTAACTGATGTACCTATATTTTTTTCACTTACCAAAGTGAGTTTTCCACCATGCAACTCAACGATCCTTTTAGCTATAGATAAACCAAGACCTGAACCCCCAAAAACTCTGGAAGTATCGTTACGTTCCTGTTTAAATCGATCAAATATTATTTTCTGTTTATCTTGTGGTATACCTATGCCAGTGTCTTTGATTTGAAATGTGATACCAGCTTGTTGTTCATTTTGGTAAGTAGAACTCACATTTATTTCAACTTTTCCCTCAGTTGTAAACTTTACCGCATTGCCCAGTAAATTAAGAAGCACTTGAGTCAGGCGGGTTTTATCAGCCAAAATTGCGTTTGGAACAGTAGGATCAATTTTTAAGGAGAAATAAAGATTTTTGGATGTTGCCTGAATTTCAAATGACCTCTTAAGTTCTTCTAAATAAGGTCGAAGGTTCACAACTTCCTTGTTAAGCTCAACCGTTCCTGAATCAAGTTTTGATTGCTCTAAAATTTGATTCATGATATGCATTAATGTTTCTGAAGATGACTTAATGGCATTAAGCTGAGCTATATTATTTTCATTACCTTCTTTCTTCAAAAGCATTTGAGAGTATCCTAGAATAATGTTTAAAGGAGTTCTAATCTCATGACTCATATTTGCAATAAAATCAGATTTTGCACGATTGGCTTCATCCGCTTTATCTTTAGACAGTATTAACTCTTTTTCAGTTTTTTTGCGCCTTTCTATTTCTTCTCTCAAGTGTTCATTTACACTTGTGAGTTCTTCAAGCATTTTGTACTGAATTTGCGTTTGAAGATGACGATCCAGTTGACTGTTAACCTGCATAATCCACCTGAGTTATCAATGACTTAGAATTTGTTACCATTGAGTATAGTGGGAATACATGATCACAGTAAAAATCTTGCTCAAATGTTGTACGTCCAGAGGTACAATCAGAAAGCACTGTGACTTTGTAACCTTTCTCAAATGCAGATCTGCCAGTAGAATCAATACAAATTGAACTAACGACACCAGCTAATACGACATTTTCAATCTTATTCTCTCTAAGCAGCGCATCCAGGTTTGTATTGCTGAATGCATTTAAGCCGATTTTACCAGGGACCTCTATAATTTGATCGTTAAATTTTTCAAAGTCTGCAATAGTTTCAGCACCAGATGTACCCTTTTTGAATGCCTTTACTTCAGTAATGGTTTTAAGAATACCAACCGGCTCACTTAATTCAGAATAATCTTCAGTGAAAATAATTGGTGTCGAAACAACTAGTTTTGGTTTAAAAGATTCCATCAAACTAATTGTGTTCTCGAGCACTTTAGTGACTTTCAGCGACTCTTCAACTACTTCATGTAAAATACCGTCTTCTGCGAAGTAATCGTTTTGAAATCCAATTAAAATTAGGGCTGTATTTTCTGCTTTCATGGCTAAAATATTTTAAATCTTATTCTGTGCTTGCCAAAAAATGTACCGCAACCTATTTCTTACCGTAAACCGCCCTTAAAGAGGTTTAATGCAATAATTATTATAAATGCTTTCCACTATATGGAAAGTTGTTTTCCATTAAATGGAAATCTCCAATGAGGTCAGACCCCTTGACAACCACCCATCCTATTTATTTAGATTAATTCTTAATAGTACTTGTTTGTAATGTGAGGTGGATGTAAATTCGCCTCGCAATGAAGATCAAAGAACAATCAATAAAATCCTGGGTGGCGCTGGCAATAGTTTTCATGGCCCTTGGTACCATTGCGGAACTTTTACTGTTATCACACTATGAAGATAATTGGCAGCTCTTACCAATTGTTCTGATTGCTCTCAGCATGATTTTGATGGTTATTATTAGAATGAAAAGATTATCATGGGCTATTCAGAGTTTTAAAATTTCGCTATTGGCGTGTGCATTAAGTGGTTTTCTTGGAGCATATTTTCATTTAAGGGCCAATTTGGAGTTTGAAATGGAGCTCCACCCTACTCAATCATGGACAACTTCATTTATAGAAAGTCTTTCAGGTGCCTTACCAGCCCTGGCTCCTGGAAGTATGATATTATTTGCACTTATAGGATACATATATTTATTACTAATTAAACAAACTAAATTACAATGAAACTAGTGACTAAACTCTTTACCATAACATTACTGGCTTTTGCCGTTGCCTGTCAACCAAAAGCTACTGAAGAAAATACCGATGCCGAGTCTACAGCTGAAGAAAGCAGCTCTGAGGAGCAGGTGGCTGAAGCATCGACAACATTAATCAACCCAAATCTTGCCACTGAAGAAGAGTTAACTGCAGCAGGACTTAGTGAAACTTTAGTTAGCCAAGTGCTAGAACAGCGACCATTTCTAGACATGATGGATCTACACAATTTAGTAAGTCAGGAACTGGATAGTGCCAGTTTGGTAGCACTTTATGGTAAAGTTTTCGTTCCGTTCAATATCAACACTACAGATGAGGATAACTTTAAAATCATTCCTGGTGTCGGTGACCGCATGGCACATGAGTTTGAAGAATACCGCCCTTACACAAAGTTAGCTCAGTTTAGAAAAGAAATTGGTAAGTACGTTGATGAAGACGAAGTGGCCAGACTAGAGCAATACATTTTCGTACCTATCGAGCTTAATACGGCTACAGAAGAGGACATTTTAGCACTACCAGGTGTTGGTAAGCGTATGGCTCATGAATTTGAAGAGTACAGACCTTACAAAAACATGGAGCAGTTTCGCAAAGAAATTGGCAAGTATGTTGATGACAAAGAGTTGGCCCGTCTCGAGAGATTCGTTTACCTCAAACAGCAATAAAATTTAGATTTTAATTAGAGGGTGTTTAAAGCACCCTCTTTTTTTTAGAACCTCAGGTTTCACATATATCCATAGCTTCACTATTTTAGCGTGCTAAACAGACTTACATGACGCTACCTAAAATAGATCCCACTACAACTAAGGCCTGGAAAAAACTAAATGCTCATTTCGAAGAAATTCACCCTCAACAACTTCGTGAGCTTTTCAAATCTGACCCTGACAGGTTCAATAAATTCAGTCTGACGTTTGAAGAGATTTTAGTTGACTTTTCAAAAAATCGCATCAATCAAGAGACTATTAAACTTCTAAAATCACTTGCAGAAGAAGTAAAACTCAAAGATGCTATCGACAGCATGTTCAACGGAGAGTTGATAAATGAAACGGAAAATAGAGCCGTAATGCACAATGCACTCCGCAATCAGTCTAATAAAAGTGTATTAGTAAACGGTGAAGATGTGATGCCAGCAGTACGAAAAGTGCTTGATCAGGTGGAAGCATTCTCCAATAAGGTAACTAGTGGTAAATGGTTGGGTTACTCTGAGCAACCTATAAAAAGTATTGTAAATATCGGAATTGGCGGTTCTGACCTTGGGCCAGTAATGGTAACTGAGGCTCTTAAACCCTACAAAGTAGACGGTATAGAGACATATTTTGTATCTAATGTAGATGGCACGCACATAGCTGAGGTTTTGAAAAAGGTTGATCCAGCCACTACACTATTTATGATTGCCTCTAAAACATTTACTACGCAGGAAACCATGACCAATGCCCACACCGCTCGCGATTGGTTCTTAAACAATGGTGGTGATCAAGAGTCAATCAAAAAACATTTCGTTGCTATTTCAACTAATAAAGAAGCGGTAACAGCCTTTGGGATCGACAGTCAAAATATGTTTGAGTTCTGGAATTGGGTTGGAGGTCGCTATTCTTTATGGTCATCTATTGGGCTTTCTATCGCCTGCACCATTGGCTTCGACAACTTTAAAGACCTTCTCAAAGGTGCTCATGCAATGGATGAACACTTCAAAACTGCTGAATTTGACAAAAACATACCGGTCATATTGGGTTTGCTAGGAATTTGGTATAACAATTTCTTTGGAGCAGAATCACAAGCCATATTGCCTTACGATCAATATATGCATCGGTTTGCTGCTTATTTTCAACAGGGTGATATGGAAAGCAATGGCAAGTCGGTGGATCGATCTGGAAAGCCAATCTCTTATCAAACAGGACCAATTATATGGGGTGAGCCTGGCACTAATGGACAGCATGCATTTTACCAATTAATACATCAGGGCACTAAACTTATACCTTGTGATTTTTTAGCTCCAGCCATTAGCCACAATCCTATTGGGGATCATCACGACAAGCTCATGGCTAATTTCTTTGCCCAAACTGAAGCATTGATGAATGGTAAGACAATGGAAGAAGTGGAACAAGATCTAGCTACCAATGGAGCCTCATCAAGTGAGATTGAGCAACTGGTAAATTACAAAGTTTTTGAAGGCAACAAACCCACAAACTCCATCCTATTTAAGCAACTTACACCATACACATTAGGTAGCTTAATTGCCATGTACGAGCATAAGATATTCGTTCAAGGTGTTATATGGAACATTTTCAGCTTTGATCAATGGGGAGTAGAGCTTGGCAAACAGTTAGCTAAAAAGATACTACCTGAGCTTCAATCGGCAAGAAAAATAGATTCACATGATAGCTCTACCAACGGTTTGATGAATAGCTATAAGGCTTTTAGAAAATAGCTTTCACTATTTATTAATAAAATAATTCTTGTAAATGAAACATTTATCGTAATTTTACGATTACTACAACAATGGGACTTACAAAAGCAGATAAATTTACAGCAAAACAAAATGAATTAGCCAAGTTGGCTAAGGCACTGGGTCACCCTGCACGAGTAGCGATTATTGAATTTTTAGCAAAATCAAAGTCTTGCGTGTGTGGTGATATTGTTGAAGAGCTACCCCTATCCCAATCTACAGTTTCACAACATTTGAAAGAACTCAAAAATGCAGGTCTGATAAAAGGTACCATTGAAGGACCGAGCGTGTGTTACTGTATCAATACGGAAGTTTGGAAATTTGCTCAAAATACATTTGCCGGAATGTTTTCTTCCTATGTGGAAGAGGACGGTTGTTGCTAAAATTTTTTGCTTAATCCCATCGTAATATTACGATTTAGTTAATTTTTATTTTAATTTTGAACCAATAATTAGTTATGAAAAAATTAGAAACATTTCCAAGGATGCATGTCAGCTACTATGTGAGC
This sequence comes from Fulvivirga sp., assembly GCA_965227525.1. GTDB lineage: Bacteria > Bacteroidota > Bacteroidia > Cytophagales > Cyclobacteriaceae > Fulvivirga. Next base: position 2,989,275 of record OZ245762.1, read on the forward strand.
GACTTAAGCAAAACAATTGATTTTTACACCAAGTTTTTTGAAGTAGAGCCAGTTAAAATAAAAGAGAGTTATGCTAAATTTCTTCTTACTGAGCCCTCATTAAACATCTCATTTATTGAGAATCCTACTGCAGTAAATAAAGATGCAGCGCACTTCGGCATAGAAGTTAATGATCAACAAATATTAGGTCAGAAACTTGGTAACGCTATGCATCACAACCTGCCAATTGACAGGGAAAAAGATGTAGATTGTTGCTATGCTAAACAAGATAAATTCTGGGTCACTGATCCTGATGGATACAAATGGGAAGTATATCAATTTTTGGAAGACTCCAATGGTCTTGAGTCAAAAGCAAGTGAGTGCTGTGCACCCAAATCTGAACTTGAAGCTGCCACTTTGAGTAAATGAAAGCACTGAAGCAATATACAGCTGAATTAATTGGAACATTCGCCCTGGTGTTTTGCGGCACCGGGGCAATTGTCATAAATGAAGTTACAGGAGGTACAGTGAGTCATTTGGGTGTCGCTGCAACATTTGGTGCTATTGTTACCGCAGTAATTTATTCTATTGGTGAGAAGTCGGGTGCTCACATCAATCCGGCCGTAACCATAGCTTTTTATCTTTCGGGTCGACTAAAATTAAAAAAAGTACTGCCATATGTTATTTTTCAAATTGCAGGGGCCATATTGGCTAGTTCGTTGGTGTGGTATTTATTTCCTCAAAATGAAATGCTTGGTACTACCTTACCTGCGTTTGAAGTAAGGCAAACTTTCATTCTCGAAATTGTACTTACCTTTATTTTGATGTTTGTGATCATTCAGGTTTCTACAGGATCTAAAGAGCAGGGCACACTAGCGGGTATTGCCATTGGCCTTGTCGTGTTTTTAGAAGCTGCATTTGCGGGACCAATTACAGGCGCTTCGATGAATCCGGCCAGATCCATTGGGCCAGCAATCATAAGTGGTCACATCGAACACCTCTGGGTGTATATCATAGCTCCTGTTACGGGAGCTGCGTTGAGTATTGTGATTTGGAAATTTTTAAAAGCAAATAAATGACAAGACTTGATCATACTTATCTGAGTCAGGTGAGTCTTATATTGAAAACGGCTAACCTCATGACCGAAGATATTGACCTAGATACTCATCAACTTTATGGAGAATTCAAGGACAATAGTTTAGCTGCAGTTGCTGCCTTGGAAGTATACGATAATAATGCATTATTGCGATCGGTGGCTGTTGACAGAAAATATAAAAATGCCGGTTATGGAAAGTTAATTGTCAAAAATGTTGAGGCCATGGCTTTTCAAAATGGCATTTCGCAAGTCTATTTATTAACAGAGACTGCAGCTAAATTTTTCAACAAACTAGGGTACCTTCAGATAGATAGAATTTCTGTACCAAACGTAATATTAGAAACAACTCAATTTGCGGAACTGTGTCCTCAAAGCGCAGTTTGTATGACTAAAAAACTAAATAATGAATAAAAATATTTTAGTGCTCTGCACAGGTAACTCTTGTCGGAGTCAAATTGCTCATGGTTATTTAACCTCCTTAATAAATGTAGATCATACCGTTTATAGTGCTGGGGTCGAAACTCATGGCGTGAATCCAAAAGCTATTGAGGTGATGGCGCAAGATGGTATCGACATCAGTATGCATACCTCTAATCACATCGATGAATATGCCGATATCAAATTTGATTTTGTAATTACAGTATGTGATAACGCCAAAGAAAGGTGCCCTTACTTCCCTACTCAGGCGATCAAGTTGCATCAGAACTTTCCTGACCCAGCAAAAGCAACAGGCTCAGAAGAGGAAGTAATGCAAGAGTTTGTGAAGGTGAGGGACATGATTAAGAAGTACCTGGAGCAATTTGTAAGAGATAACAATTTGTAAATAAATAAACTGTCACATTAATCTAAACTCATCCTGTATTGCACAATGCGATAGGTTTCTTCAAAACCCATGGCGTTGTGAAATTTCTGGGATTCCACATTATGTAACTCACTGTCAGAAGCCATTTCAGAACACCCCCTGCTCTTTCCCCATGCTTTTGCTTTATGGATTATTTTCCTTCCATAGCCCCTTCCTCTATATTCTTTATTAATGAAGATGCCTTCTACATAGGCCACGGGGCCCGTGAGACAACCATCAACAAAATTCCTCAAAGACATTTCTAATAAACCAATTTCCTTTTCGCCATCAAAAACGATGAACGATTCTCTCCAATCTTTATCACTGGCGATGAGTGCCATCTCTTCCTCTTGAAAATCATCAGGAAGTTCATTATAAAGCATCTGCCTCATTTTTTTCCAGGAGGCCTTGTGCTCATAAGCTGTTATTAATTTCATGTTTTATGTTTTCAATCGGTTGCAAAATAATTATTTCAAAAATGGCTTTTATTAGATTTGAATTAAGGTTTACTTAGCCGAACAAGGCGACCAAAGCATAAAATCTTCTTCAATATAATAGTATGGCAAACGGTAAGAAAAACTTTATTATAGATTTTGATAGCACGTTCACACAAGTTGAAGCCCTGGATGTGTTAGGTGAAATTGCTTTATCTGGTTTGTCTGATAAGTCTGAGCGCTTACAAAAAATCAAAGACATTACCGATGAGGGCATGAATGGAAGCCTGACATTTCGAGATTCTTTAGAGCAGCGAATCAAGCTGCTCAATGCCAATAAAAGTCATTTACCCCAATTGGTTGTAGAGTTAAAAAAGCAAGTTTCTAAATCATTTAAGAGAAACATTGACTTTTTCGATAAGCACCGCGACCGTGTATTTATTGTTTCCAATGGGTTTACTGATTTCATCGTACCCATTGTAACAGATTACCATATCAAAGCAGAAAACGTCTATGCCAATAGCTTTGAGTTTGATGAGCAGGGCAATATCATTGGCTATGACAGGGACAATGTGTTATCCTCAAACAATGGTAAGGTTGAGCAGCTTAAACGGCTGGATCTTAAGGGAGATGTTTATGTCATTGGAGATGGCTATACAGATTATGAGATCAAAGCGGCTGGACTTGCTAATAAATTCTATGCTTTTACGGAAAATGTAAATCGGGATACTGTAGCCAACAAAGCGGACCACATAGCACCAAGTTTAGATGAATTTCTCTATTTAAATAAACTTAACACAGCCATATCATATCCTAAAAATCGCATTAATGTATTGCTTTTGGAGAATGTACACCCAAAGGCCATTGAATTGATGAAATATGAAGGCTACAATGTGGAAGTGTATCCGGCCGGGCTTGATGAAGAGGAGTTAGCGGCAAAAATCAAAAATGTATCAATCCTGGGTATTAGATCTAAAACACAGGTAACTGCTAAAGTATTGGAGAATGCCAACCGCCTGATTGCTATTGGTGCTTTTTGTATTGGCACCAATCAAATTGATTTAGATGCATGTTTAAGAAAAGGTGTTTCTGTTTTTAATGCACCCTTTAGCAATACGCGCTCGGTAGTCGAGTTGGCCATTGCTGAGATTATAGTGCTCATGCGTAAGTTATTTGACAGATCAGTAGCCATGCACCATGGTAAATGGGATAAATCCGCTCGTGGAAGCTTTGAAATACGAGGTAAAAACCTGGGAATTATAGGATATGGAAACATTGGAGCACAATTATCAGTACTGGCCGAGTCATTAGGTCTTAACGTGATCTATTATGACATAGAAGAAAAACTTGCGTTGGGCAATGCAACGAAATGCAGTAGTCTTTCTGAATTATTAGAGCGATCTGATATCATTTCTCTGCATGTAGATGGCAGGGAATCTAATGAAAACATGATCAGTCATGGAGAGTTTAGTAAAATGAAGGATGATGTGATTTTCATTAACCTGAGTCGAGGCCATGTAGTAGATATTCCTGCTCTTAAGGCCAATATCGAGAGTCGAAAAATTAGCGGTGCAGCAGTAGATGTATTTCCTGAAGAACCAAAAAGCAATGATGAAGAATTTATATCTGAACTACGTCAATTGCCAAACACAATTTTATCACCACATATTGGAGGAAGTACCATTGAGGCCCAGGAAAATATAGCCGGTTTTGTACCAAACAAAATCATGGATTACATCAACACGGGTAGTACATCTAACAGCGTAAACTTTCCTAACCTGCAGCTTCCTGCATTAGAAAATGCACATCGACTAATTCATATCCATGAAAATGTGCCTGGAATACTTGCTAGAATAAATCAGGTATTGGCAGATCATGAAATAAACATTGTCGGGCAGTATCTCAAAACCAACGAGATCATCGGCTATGTAATCACCGATATAGACAAAGAGTATGACCGAGATTTGATAAAGACATTGCGCTCAATAGAGCATACCATTAAGTTTAGGGTGCTTTACTAATGAATAAATTTCAAAAGCTAAAATTTAATTCTGTTGCAGACTTTCTGAGACACTTGCCTTCTCATGAGTTAGAAATTGTCGAAACACTCAGAGGCACCATACTTGAAGTCATGCCTGATGCCACAGAAAAGCTTGCTTACAACGTACCGTTTTATTACCTCAATAAGCGTCTGTGTTACATTTGGCCGTCAAGTGTACCCTGGGGAGGAATAACTGAAGGCGTGTCTATGGGATTTTGCCAGGCCATGCTGTATGATGAGCTCACAAGCAAACTCAAGTTTGGCAATAAAAAAGAAATAGGCACCTTATCATTTATTTCTGCTGCTGAAATAGATGAAGGACTAATATGGCTACTGCTGAAGAAAGCAAAATTTGTTGATGAAGAGCTGGGTAGCTTATAAAAAAACCCACAGAGAAAGTTTATTTAAACCCCTGATTTGTCAGGATTTGAGCTGCTTTACAACTTCGGCCTTCCACTGTTAACCTGCTCTAAGAACGAGGTCACGCTAAAAAGCATGATGAGGCCTGGCCTAGGAAAAAAGCTTCACTCGGTATTGTATTAGTGTTAGGTTTAAAAAACGATTTTCCCTGTAGGTGTCACAAATTTAACCGATAATAATTACAATCTGGGTACTATTGCCGTGTTCATCATTAAAAATATCGTGTTGATCGAAAATATTATATTTAATGCATCTTAACACCTTATTTAGCTTTCATAACCAAACATAAAAATTCATGAAAAGGCTAATATACATGCTCATAGGCTGCTCATTGCTTTTAAGTTCTTGCGTCTATTCCCTATTTCCTATCTACACAAAAGATACACTTGTCTACAAAGAGCAGTTAATTGGTACGTACAAAAGTAATAATGGAACAATTACGATTGTTAAAGCGGATCATTCAAAAACTTTTAACCTGAATACTTCAAATGCGCAGGGTAAGGTAAAAGTTACAGAAAATGTGAATCAGGATGATTCAGAGGAAGATATTTACGACCACAATCGATTTGGTGGTTATAAGTTTATAATTAAAGAAGACGATGAAACTTATAAATACAAAGCACATTTGGTAGACATTGAGAACGAATACTATTTAAACCTTACTTACCTCAAGGATAGTCCCGATGATCTCGACCCTTTAGGTGATTACCTGTATCCTGTACACACGTTTATGAAAGTTTCATTTGATAAAGATCATTTGTCTCTGACTCAATTCGATGTAGGTAAATTACACGATCTGTTTAGAAAAAATATGATTAGACTAAGGCATGAGTTTGTCATAGACCCGATCATTGAGGATGAGGATCCGGATGCTGGTGAAATCATAATTACAGCACAACCAGAGGAGATTCAAAAGTTTATAAAAGCTTACTCCAAAGACCCATCAGTTTTCGATAAAGAACAGATTTATTCAAGAATTTAATGAATAGGTTAATTCACAGTCTATTTACAAAAAAGTGGTTGCAGCACAGTCTATTCTGGCTGCTGTCACTTTTTATTATCAGTTGGTACTTCTCTATTTCTAATCAAGTCAAAATTGTTGATGTCATCTATGGGCTGTTTTTTCACATATGTTTGGTACCAGTCGTTTACATCAACTTAAGAATCGCTGTCCCAAGGTTTTTCAAACAAGACAGATATATATTATACATTGTAGGGTGCATGGCCAACTTGGTTATCGGCTACGCTCTCCATCAATTCACATTCGATATATTGATACCCGCTCTGCCGATCGAGTATTACATGGTTTCATTTACTGATTTTTGGATACCAGCTGTAATTTTCTCTATTTATATTCTGATTTCCTCATTACTCAGTCTCTCAAAGTCATGGTTTCTCATAGAACAGCTGAAGTCACAAAACACTAAAGTCGAACTTGAAAATCTCAGACTTCAAATCAATCCTCATTTTCTACTCAATGCGCTAAATTCCATTTATGGGTTGTCGCTAAAAAAAGCTGACCAAACACCAGAGGCCATACTGCAATTAAGCGGCTTTTTAAAACACATGCTTTATGAAAATAAGGAATTTATTACGTTGAAAGATGAAAGGGAGCATATTGAAAATTATGTGGCAATTCAAAAGCTAAGGCTTAAGCATCGAGATCAAGTAGCTATTACCGTTAACTTAGAAAATGATAACAAAAAAATCATCCCATTTGTATTGCTCACTTTTATTGAAAATGCATTTAAACACAGCGATATATCAGAAAATATCGAAGGTTTTATAACTATAGATTTGAAGCAACAGGGTAATGAAATTGAGTTTATAGCTCGCAATAGCTTTAAACCAAAAAATGATTTCCCCACCGGTATTGGCATTAATAATGCAAAAAGCAGGCTTAGTCATTATTACGGAGACAAATACCAACTCGAATCCAACATCAACAAAACTACGTATGAAGTTATACTTAAAATTAACTTATGATCAGGGCTTTACTTGTTGAAGATGAACCAATTGCCGTTGAAATCCTTAGCAACTTCATCAAAGGAATAGACGGTATCGAACTCATAGAAGTTAAAAGTGATGCAGCCTCTGCGCTTAAATGGATTTATGAAAATGAAGTTGACGTCATTTTTCAGGATATAAACTTGCCACAAGGCAATGGCATCGATTTAATAAAATCACTACCAAACCCACCTGTTGTCGTGTTTACTACAGCCAATCCAGAATATGCCGTGGATGGTTTTGAACTTAATGCGGCAGATTACCTGGTAAAGCCAATTGCTTTTGAACGTTTTAGAGCGGCAGTTGATAAAGTGAAAGAAAAGCTAAAGGATGTCGGTGAGGCAAGGCTTACTTTTAAAGCCAATAACAGAATCTACCTGATTGATCGTAACGATATTTATTTCTTCAAAAGTGCAGGTGACTATGTGAAGGTATTTGCCAAAGACTTAAAGTTAGTGGTAAACACCACAATGAAACAATTAGAAACCCTCAATGAGCCATTTTTGAGAGTACATAAGTCTTACATTATCAATAAGCAATTTGTAAAATTCATAGAAGGCAATGTAGTAGTAATAGCTGGTGAGAGTATACCTATCGGTGCCAGTTATAAAAAGGATATTCTAAAGCACTTTAGCTAAACTGAAATTTTAAGTACTTAATATCAGCACCTAGCGCCTCGTGTTTCTTTTCATAACGGGTCTTAATACCGTGACACTCAGGTTCCAATTCAGAGTTATAAAGGTCGTGCGTATAGGTAAGGTTCTTAATATCATTTCTTTCTTTAATTACCTCAAGACTATATTCAAACAGCTCTGTATTATCCGTTTTAAGTCGCACCCAGCCATCTTTTTTGATTACATTTTTATAAATATCAAGAAAACGCGTGTTTGTAAGTCTTCTCTTTTCATCCCGATCTTTTGGCCTCGGATCTGGAAAAGTGATCCAAATCTCCGACACCTCTCCGGGGTCAAAAAATTTTTCGAGTAACTGAATAATTGTTCTTAAGAAAGCGACATTGTCCAACTCCTCTTCGATGGCCATACCACTACCCTTCCATATCCTATCACCTTTAATGTCAACTCCAATAAAGTTTTGCTCAGGAAACATGCGAGCAAGGCCAACACTATACTCGCCTCTGCCACATGCAAGCTCTATAGTGATAGGGTTTTGGTTTTTGAACTGATAGGAATGCCATTGCCCCTTTATTTTCTCATACATCTCCTTATCGGGCTCCAGTACGTTGTGTCGGTTCGCTACTTCAGCAAATCTTTTTAGTTTTCCTCTACTCATTTCAGCTATTTAGGCTGCAAAGTAAATGCTTAACCGAGATTTTTACAACATACCCACTTCGGCAACAGTAAATGTACTACCGCCAACAAAAATTAAATCATCTTGAGAGGCCCTGCTTTGGGCTGCGACTAGCGCCTTATTCACAGAACTGTAACTTGTACCAGACAACTCAAAATCTCGTGCTTTGGCCTCAAGCTCTTCGACAGGCAATGCCCTTGGTATATCAGCCTGGCAAAAGTAATATGTTGCATCGGTAGGTAATAAACTCAATATGGGAGTTACATCCTTATCGTTTACGGTACCCCAGACAATATGAAGTTTATTATAAACTTCTCTTTTAAGTTGGTTTACTATAAGCTCAACGCCTGCTTGATTGTGTCCGACATCACAAATTATACGTGGTGATTCCTGCAGTACCTGCCAACGGCCTTTCAGCCCTGTATTTGATGGCATGTTTTTAATACCATGCATAACATGACTTTGTGTGATTGCATAACCCTTATTGATTAGCTGATCGGTAACACACAAAACGGCCGGGATATTTTTTTCCTGATAGAGAGGAAGGTTCACATCAGCCATTGAGAAAAGTGGCAAGTTATCCTTATAAACTTCAATGCCATTAGATAACGAACACTTATATATGTCTTGAGCAAACCAAATGGGCGCATTGTTCAATTGGGCCACCTCTGAAAATACAGGTATTGTTTCTTCCTGTCTTTCGCTAATTACAACAGGGATTTCCTCTTTTATAATCCCGGCTTTCTCTTTGGCTATTGTGCTCAGATCGTTACCCAACCACTGCTGATGATCCAGGCTAATGTTGGTGATCAATGCCACTTCTGGCATCACAACATTAGTGGAATCAAGCCTGCCTCCCATTCCTACCTCAATAACCGCAATGTCAACTTGCTGATTTGCAAAATAATCAAATGCCATAGCTACAGTTATCTCAAAAAACGAAGGCTTCACGCGTTCTATTAAAGCTCGGTTTTTATTCACAAAATCAATGACCTCTTCAGGTGGCATCTCATTGCCATTTATTTTGATGCGTTCTGTAAAGTTTTTAAGGTGGGGTGAAGTATAAAGGCCCGTCTTATAGCCTGCCTCCTGTAATATAGATGCTGTGTAGTGAGAAGTGCTCCCTTTGCCATTGGTGCCGGCAATATGAATTGATTTAAACTTTCTCTCCGGGTTTCCCAATGCATCGCATAATGCAATTGTATTCTTTAGATCCTTTTTATAAGCCGCACCACCTATACGCTGAAACATAGGTAGCTGCGTATATAAAAAGTCTAATACGGCTGAGTAATCTTCAAACTTGTCGATCATAACGCCACAAAAATGCGTAAATGAGAGGTAGAAAAATAAGGCTTACTTTGATTTAATTACAAAGGTGATTTTGCCTGTAGAAATTGGTGCGGCTAATGAATTATCAGAAGTTTTACTAAAGGTCAAACTCTCTACCTCTGCTCTGTATATTTTTTCAATTGCAGGGCTAACACTTCGCTCCAATGTTCTTACAGAAATGATCTCACCCTGATCATCGATTTTTATTTCAAATACAATTCGTCCGTTTTCATTGGAGTTATCCTTTGGTTGTGGTTTAAAATCCCAAACCCAACCCGTCATCTCCAGTGATGAACCGCCACCACCACCTTGTTGACCATACAAAGCCCTTGAGTCAAGACTTCCCTGCTCATCGCCCTTATCACCTTCCTTGTCAATATTATCTCCCTGATTTGAATTTTGAGGGGTGTCATTCTCCCCGTCTTTACCTTTGGCACCTGCTTCAGGCTGCTTTTCTGGTTGTTTTTCTTCTACTTCAGGTTGCTGTGATTCTTCTTGCTTTACTTCTTCAACTGGTTGCTTCTCCTCCTTTTTGGTTTTGTCGACCACATCAGGGCTTGCCTGGGTATTATCGGTGGTTTGAGGTTGTTCAGCCGTTTCCTCTACCGGTGTTTCTTCTATAGTTTCTGTTTCTTCTATAGCCTCCTCGATTACTTCTTCAGGTAATTCCTCAGGGGCAGCCTCTTCCTCTTCAGGAGAATCCAATGGGTCGGTTTCTGGTTGCACATTTCCAGTACCCACATCTGACGTCCCAAAGTTTAACTCAATACCATACTCAGGAATAGGTGGATCTGGCTCTTTCCAGGCGATTACAAATAAAAAGGCAAGCAACAACAGCAGGTGAAAAGCCCCTGAAATTATTAAACCTACTTTCTTATTTTTTTCTTCTTGTTTCAACCTAGTTGGGTTTTGTTGCAATAGATACTTTGGCTTCTAATGCCGTTGCAATTCCTGCTACATCTACAAGGTGCTCTGAGGCAACACTTTTATCAATATGTAGCACCACCACACCTTCATTACCCGTAAGTTTTCTTTTTAGTTCCCCTTCAAGCATCGCTTTGCTCACCTTTTTATCATTTACATAATAATCGAGATCCGAGGTAATAGTCACAGAAACTTTTTGCAGCTCAACAGTAGAAGCCTTACTGGAAGGTAAATTAACGGGTAGACCAGAAGGTGTAATAAATGAGGATGTAAGCATAAAAAAGATCAACAACAGAAATATAATATCTGTCATTGACGACATGCTAAACATGGGCTCTACATTATGCTTTGATTTGAGTGACATATATTAATTCAAATTTCTAAATTCAAAGTTTGAAATTCAGTATCAAATACTATCTTGGCTCCTGCAACAAGTCTATAAAATCGACTGAGTTATACTCCATTTTATGTACCACCTTTTGAACTCTCGATACTAAATAGTTATAACCTATATAAGCCAGGATACCTACAAACAAACCTGCTGCGGTTGTCACCATAGCGGTATAAATACCTTCAGAAAGTAATTTAGGGCTTACAGAGCCTTCTTCCTGTGCAATGGCTATGAATGACTGTATCATACCTATAACTGTACCCAAAAAGCCCAGCATTGGCGCAGCTCCAGAGATTGTTGCCAAAAGGGCCAGGTTTTTTTCCAGTTTGAAGATTTCAATTTTGCCTACATTCTCAATTGATACTTCAATATTTTTTAATGGGCTCCCTATTCTGGAGACTCCTTTTTCGATCATTTTAGCAATGGGTGAGTCATACTGACTGCAGAGTACTTTAGCCCCGTCAATATCACCTTTCTCTACCCTATCTCTGATGCCCCCCATAAAATCATCTGGCGTCTTTGCTGCCTTATTGATGGTTAACACACGTTCAGCAAAAATATAAACAGCCATTGCCGACAAAATGAAAATCGGTATCATCATAAAACCTCCTTGTAAAAGGAGGTCTAAAATTGATACCGTATCAGATTGGGTCGCTATGGTGTTTACTGTGTCTTGTGCAGTAGTTATTTGTGCTATAATCATTAATCTAATCAGTATTTAATTACCCATACACCATCACCGTACTCACTTTTCATATCATCTGCTTCAGCTTGTGCTTCAGCCCAGGTTCCATGCCCGCTAAGTGCAATTCGGTGAAATTTACTTTTCCCAAACGGTTTTATTATAAAAGTGCCAATGCCTTCTTTCTTTTTCTTTTCGGCATAATCCATCGCCAAATCATCATCGATGGCACTCGAAATAACAACATAGTAACGCCCGGTTCTTTCTGATAGTATTTCGATTGTACCATCTTTCTTTTTAGCCTCTTCAGCTGCCCTGGCCTCAGCTTCTCGCTGTGCCGCCAACTCTTCCTGACGTTTCTTTTCTGCTGCGGCTGCGGCCGCTTGCTGTTTTTGTTTTTCGGCTTCCTTCTGTCTCTCGATTTTAGCTTTTTCGGCAGCAGCCCTCTTTGGCGACTCAAACCCAAACCACCAGATTGCTCCACCTGCAAGTAATAGCACAATAATTAATGCTATGATTTTTGGAGCCATAGAGTCGTCACCTTTAGGTGGTGTATAACTACCCGGCACGTACTCCTGCTTAGGTTCGGAAGCTGCACTATCCTCTACGTCTGTAGATGATGCCATAGCATATACATCTTCTGTTTCTTCTTGTTGCTCTGTTTCTTCAGCTGTAGACTCTTCCTGTTCTTCTTCCCTGTTGATGGGCTCATAATCCACATCAGGTAAACCGAAATTATCATCAGCTTCATTGATATCGCCTTGCGATTCCTGATTTATATCTTCGTCTTTATCTATATCGTCTTTTTTCTTCTTTGCCATATTGGTAGAATGGTTATAGGTGTTTTAAAGCAATAAGTCTTACAAAACTAATGTAATTTTTAACTGTAGCAAATCAAATAAAATCTGCATCAACAATCCAATATAGGTAATATTTATGAAATACAAACTCGAGAAAGCTGCTAAAAACTGTAAGTGATACCAGCCATGAATTGGAGTTGCCTTGATGGGTAACGATAAAATCGCTCATAGCTTTGGCCAAATATGTTATTGAACTGTACAAAAGCAGACACCTGACTAGATATGAGGTAATCAGCTTTTAAATTAAGATCAAATCCAGGATCTAAGGTGATTGTTTCTCCTCCATTATTTAAGTCAATAGCATTAATCCCTCCAAACGCATAAAAATCAGCGCCTAACAATAGTTTATCATACAAATTGTACGTTGACAGTAATGAAAATTGATAGTTTGGCCTGTGCCAGGCTTCATCTCCGATTGATTCATTAACATCATATCCAAAATAGTCGCCTCTCAACGTTGCTCTTAGCTTATCGTTAGTAACCGATATTTCTCCGAATATATTGGCAACGGCTGTATTTTCTGGGTCATAGGCTGCAATAAACCTTGATTGATCTAGTGGGTCATTGATGAAGTAGTGTAAATTCTGATAATTGGCTAAACTAAACCCAGCTCCAAAACCTATTTTACTTGTCACTTTACCATTTATGCCAGCATAAAAATCAAAGGTTTTGTGGTTATGAAAAATTTGCTGGTTTGATTGTAAGTAAGGATTGGCGTTGATTAGGTTATTATATGTCTGTCTTTCGATGTCACCACCGATTCCTGCATATAATTTTAAATAGTCGGACAAATCGTAGCTAGCTTTTACCAATGGAAAAAAATGTAACTCATCGGCACCACCCAGTGTATCATCTTCGTAAATCGCATTGAAACCAGCATTTATGTTAAACCCGCTCACCTCAAATGATACTGATGGCTTTAATTTTAGTAAATTTCTTGTAGTACTAATCAGCTCATCTTCACGGGAGATTAAATTATACTCTGCATTTAAACTTACAGAAGCTTCTTCACTGAAATTATATGAAGTATTGAGGTCTGCACCGAAAATACCCTCCTTTGCCTGATAATCATCAGCCGTATTTTGATAGTTTATGCCCAAATTATACCCAACTGCTGAAGATTTGTCGGTATTTGATATTGAAGCAGCCATACGAACCGTATTATAGATCTGTCTTATAGAGTCCGCACCAACTTCCACTCCATCATCATAACCATAGAAATGATACTTGTCTCTATCGTAGTTTAACTCTCCGCTTAGCGTTGCTATTTTACCAAAGGCCTTTCCAAATAAATCTACTCCAAAATTACCCGAACCCGAGTTTTCATCATCAACAGGTCCTGTTTTTGAATTTAAGTAATTGACATGTGCACCATAGGCATATTGATTATTTCTTTTACTATTAAAATGCCCTTCAAAATATGGAGTGGTATAGTTGCCAAATCCTCCCTTCACATAGTTGCCATATAGCTTGTCAATAGGTTGGTCCTTAATCCTCAGTGGACGCATTTTTAAATTAAGTGTTGGCAGCGTGAAATTTATGGTATTGAAATAGTAAGTGACTTCATCACTACCATTTCCAATGTTGACCGGAGCTATCTTATCAAAATTTCTATTTGCTCGGGGAAGAGTAATCTCAAGATCTTTTACAATTTCAATCTCAACATCTTCAATCTCGCCATCATTCTCCCAATCTTCTTGAGCTAAAAGTGGCGAAGAAACAAACAATAGCACAACCAAAAAACATATTATTCTTACCTGCATTGCTAATAGATTTTGTCTATTACTGAATTTTATAGTACTGTTAATCAATTGTTTAATTATCAAATATTAAAGTATCAGATTCGGTTTTGTCGCTCGACTTTTTATTCCCTTCCAATTTTCTAACTTCTTCAAGTTTTTGTCTTGCCTTTTCTTTGACAGCTTCTAAAGGAAATTTTTCAATGATCGATTGAAGGGTACCTTTTGCCTGAAAGAAATCATCTAACGCAACATAATTATCTGCCAATAAAAGATAAGACTTCCCTACCCACTCTTTATAAATATTAAAGCTGTTATTCAGTTCAATAAGTGCCTCTATTGACTTTTGAAACTTCCCCTGTTTATAGAGCAATTCTCCCAATAGATATTGTGCCTCGGCACCGTATTCATCTTTTGCAGTGTTCAAAGTATTAATAAACTCATCCTGGGCATTCTCTAAATCACCTGCCTGCATGGCTGCTTTCCCTAAATAGAGTGAGGCTTTATTTTGAGAGCTTATATTTACGTTACCTTTCTCTAATATCACTTCCGCATAGTACTTGGTGGAATCATACCTCCCTAAATTGAAGTATGATTCCATAAGACCAGACCATGCGTAATATTGTTCTTTCTTAGTTTGGGCAGCACCTACCAATTGATAATAGAAGTATATGGCATTTTCAAATCGATTGCTTTTAAACTCTAGCTCTGCCACTCGATTGATTACTTTGCTCAATGGGCTATAACTCTTAGCCGACAGTATTTCATTGTAATACTTTAAAGCTTCCTCATTTTCCTGAAGCCTATAATATGATTCCGCGATATAGTACTTTGCTTCCGGTACTTTACCTGACTCTTTATAAGTATTAATATAGCCTTTAAAGCTCTCAATAGACTTGTTATAATTCAAGTTAAAGTACTGGTTTTTGGCAGTTTCAAACTCCACGCTTTCCAAACCTTTTTTATCAGGATTAGCCTTTTTATAACTTGCTAAATATTGATCAAACTGGTCTGATTTACTTTGTAGATTGAGCACTTCCTGTAAAGGTAATAAGGCCTCTTCAGCCACAGAATGTGTGGAAAAATTTGATAATACTGCCACATAATCATTGATGGATTGCTCGTAGTTTTTAAGGTTATAATTTGATGATGCTCTACGCATGTAGGCATAAGGTACAAACTGACTCGATGGTTTTTTCTGTATAAGATCTGAAAACTCTTGTACAGCTCGTTGATAATTGCCATTCTCGAAGTTTAACTGAGCTTTTCTAAAAAGCGCATCATCAATGTACCTGGACTGTGAATAATTTCTAATCACATAGTTAAACTGACCTATAGCCGCTTCTGATGACCCTTGCAGACTATGCACAATACCGGCTTGTAGGTGGGCATAGTCATTGTCAACATTATTTAAATCAATGGCCTTATTATAGTTTCTTAGCGCACTGCTGTAATTCTTAGCCACATAATAGCAATCAGCCAACCGAAGCAATGCATCATCATAATACCCCTCACCCACTTTAGATTTTTGAATATAAGCATCAAACTGTGATAAGGCCTTAGCATATTCTTTTGTATTGTAATATGCATATCCCAAACCATAATTAGCCTTTTTAATAACCGGATCTTGCCTTGGTACATTTGTATTTAATGCTTGCTGATAGTATGGAATTGCTTCTTTATACTTTCTAGCCACACTGTAAGCTTCTCCAACCCATAGACTGGCCTGAGCTTTAAACTTTTCATCTAAGGTGTATTTAAGCGACTTATTAAATGTAGCTATGGCCTGTCTGTATTCCCCTTTATTAAATAAATCCATCCCTTTAAGAAATGTGGCTTTTTGATAGACAACCTTTTGCCTGTTATTTGGCGTTGGCTGACTTTCTATATACTCAATGGCAAGATTATAGTTGTTCGAGTTCAAATAAGCTGAAGATAACAAGTCACCTATCTCCTCTCTATTTTTGCTCTGAGGGTACTTTTCCAAAAATTCTCTGGCCCCTTCAATGGCTTCTTCTACCCTACCTAAATCATAACTCACTTTCACATACTGAAATGCACTTTCCTGACTTAGCTCGTTATTAAACTTACTTCTGCGGGCATTATCAAAAGCAGTAATGGCATAGATCTTATTACCCTCTTTAAGATAAAGTACACCCAAATAATATGAGGCATAAACGCCAACTTCATCAGTAATTGAAGCTACTTGCTTAAAATTTGCTATGGCTTCTTCATTATTCCCAACTTTATAATAGGCATATCCCATACGATATCTCACATCCAACGGAGGGTTTTGAATACCTTGCTTATAACGCTCATAGTACTTTATCGCTTCCTGATAATTTTCTTGTTTAGAAAGTGCTTCTGCAGCTAACAAATAAAAATCCCTCTGATTTACCCTTGTTCCACTGTTTAACACCTGTTGGCTGTAAGCTAACAGTTCGTCATATCGGCCTTGCTTATAGTACAGATCGGCCAACATACCCGGTACCACACTTTTGTATGCGGGGTCTTGTTCTGCTTTTTTCAGGTCGGTAATGGCCTCATCATATTTTTCCTGTTCGTACTCGATGTAGCCGGCATAATAGTTGGATGCGGGCCCGTATTCTCCCTTTTCCACTTTTAAGGCATTGAAGAAGTCAATTGCTTTATCAAATTCTCTTTGGGCAAAGTAAGCATAGCCTAACTTAAATCTCGTTTCGGCTCTTTGGTCTTTACTTACAAGAGACAGTCTTACTTTTGACAAGTATTCGGCAGCTTTATTATAATTCTTGTCCTGGAAATAAAAGTTACCCAATTCAAAATAGGCCAATGAGGCCTTAGGGTGATTCGTGTGATTTTTTATAAACGATGCTATAAGTTTTTCCCCATCTTTATGATAGAGACTTAGTGCTGTATAGGCCACATAATATTCGGCCTCTGGCTTATACGCTCCTTCTTCTGAATGAGCCAGATAATTTTCAAAAGTAGCTCTGGCAGCCGCAAAATTGTTCTTATCTATAAGCTCAAGACCACGTCTGTAGGTTTCTTCAGTTTCATCGTAGTAAGCTGTATTCTGTGCAATGCAAACATTTACCAAAAGTAGTAACAGCAAAAAAGTGGTCAATAGTCTATGATGCATAGATAAATTTGAATTTGATAGTAATTGCTGGTTATAACGAATAACTTTTTAAAAGTTATATATCGTACTAATTTTCAAATCAAAGGTAATGATTCAGGTTTCAATTTATGAAACCACTAATGTATTAATTTGAAGATCAACTCTTTCAAAACTTGCCCATCTGTGGCCGAAACATTATCTACACCCTTTGATTTAAGGTCTGCGACCTTTATGAAGTGGATATTGTTGATAATTTGAGGCATAGGATAGTTTCTACTAGCGGTAATGTAATCTTTTACAAAGTATGGGTTTACCCTTAAAACAGAAGCCAGGTTTCGTTCTGATTTATCTTTGCTGCTATGCACCATCAATAACTTGCTGTAGAATGAAAACAAAGTAGCAATTATTGGTATAAGGGGATTGTTTTTAGGATTTGATTCAAAATAATTTACAATTTTATTAGCCTTAACAACATCCTTGATCATTAATGCCTTTTGCAATTCAAAAACATTGTAATCTTTGCTAATTCCCACGTGCTTCTGCACATGAGATTCGTCCAGCTTTACTTTCTCCTTAAAATTGATCAACATTTTATCAATTTCGTTGGATAGTCGCTCTAAGTCATTTCCAATAGACTCTGCTAGCATTTGTACAGCTTTGGGTGTAGCCCCAAATCCTTTATCTTTTATATAATTGTCTACCCAGGTTGGCACCTGGTTGTCATAAAGCTTTTTGGTAGTTACCGTAACTGCTTTTTTGTCTATGAGTTTGCCTAACGCCTTTCTCTTATCCAGTGTTTTTTTCTTATGGCAAAAGACAAGCAAAGTAGTAGCAGCAGGATTGTTGAGGTAGTCTATCAATAATTTTTGACCTTGCTCCTTATTGATTTCTCCTATTTGTTGCGCTTCTTTAACGATCACCACCTGTCTTTCTGACATCATGGGAAACCTTCTGGCATGAGTCAATACGTCACTCATACTGACATCGCGACCGTACACCACTGTTTGGTTAAAACCTTTTTCTGTTTCATTGAGCACGTGATCTTCGACATAATCAGCGATCAAATCTATGTAGTAAGTTTCTTCGCCCTGTAAAAAATAAACTGGTGCAAACTTGCCCTTTTTGATATCTGCTAAAACCTGATCTGCTGTATTCGCCATAGAAGTAGTTTATTCAGATCAAATCTAAAAAAGAAGTGTTAAAACTTCATGTGCTATTGTGTTTAGATTTATTAAATGATTGGTTGGGTCATTTTTTCCACAAAAATTATGTGGATGCCACACCTTAATTTCATTTTATACGTTATAAATCACAGGAGATGCAGACATCATTTTGGTATGATTTATGACATCTACTACTTAAATCAAAAAACAATCGAAACATGAAAAAATTATTAAATCAACTATTCTTATTTAGTGCCATAGGCGGCACACTATTTTTGGCTTCTTGTGGTAGTGATGATCCGGAGCCGGTAGCTGAAGTTAGTATTACAGTTACAGGTGACACAGATACTCAAAGCAATTTTGATTCTGACGAAACTGTAGATTTCAACATCGCTTACACTTCAGAAGCTGGTATCAGTAGTTTTGTTTACACTCCATCTGTAGATGGTAATGTGCAATCTGAAGTTATTTTAAATCCGGCAGTGGATTTGGGTTTGGATTTAACCACCCAGGCAAATGAAGGTTCTTTCAATTTTGGATTTGAATTAAATGAAACATTAGCAGGATCTCAGGTGTCAATAACTTTTGAAATTGTAGATCAAACAGGTGGGTCAGCTTCAGAAACTGTAACTTTTCAAGTAAATGCGGCTCCGGCCATATCTGAATATACAGCGGTATTGTTAGGAGGATTTCAAAATGCAAATGAGCCAAGTTTTTACAATGTGATAGACAATACAACGTATACTTACTCTGAGGCTCAAAATAACTCAGAAACAACGGATTTATTATTCTATTATGCAGATACTCCTGGTTATACAATCGCTGCACCGGATAATTCTCAGGCTAACACTACACTAGAGGCTCAAACAGCTAGTGGGTCATTAACTACTTTTGCCACAAGGTTGAGCACAAGATTTAAATTGTTAGATGGAAGCTTTGATTATGATGCGCAAACTACTTCGGCTGATCTTGAAAATGCTTATCCAGAAGTTGGAGATGACCAGGAAAGAATTACTCAACTTTCTGCCGGACAGGTATTTGCCATTCGAACTGATAATAATAGAGGTACAAGATATGGCGTTATTGAAGTAGAAAGTGTTGCTGGTACTCAGGGCAGTGAAAGGGCTATTACCCTTAATGTAAAAATTCAATCAGTTGACAACTAATTGATCTAAATAGATTACAAATTCAAAACCCCGCTGAGCGGGGTTTTTTTATGCCTTTTTATATCTAAAACTAATGGCTGTCCATACACCTACCATAGCGCCAAACAAATGGCTCTCCCAAGAGATATAAGGATTTGAAGGAAGTACTCCGTAAAATATTCCTCCATATAAAAACAGTACAATTACAGAAATAAATAGCGACTGGAAGTCACGTTTAAACAAACCGTAAAAAATAAGGAAGCTGGCAAGCCCATAAATAAGTCCACTGGCGCCAATATGAATATTTGGCCTGGCAAACAGCCAGACCAATACATTGGTAACTAAATAGCACCTGGCAAACACGGCAGGTGCCAATCGATGGTAGTAAAAAAACAAAACCGCCCCTAGAAATAGCAGCGGTATAGTATTAGATATTAAATGTATCACTCCACCATGGAGTAATGGCGCAAAAAGAATACCTAAAAGGCCGAATAACTCACGAGGATGAATACCAAAAATCCCAAGGTCATAGCCCGATTGGCGCTCTACATAGTAAACTAACCACATTAAAAACACCAACCGAAATGGTGGTACTGAGCTTCCAATAATCGTATGGCTACCTGCCATTACGATCTACCTAATTTAATTTCAATTGTCTGTATCAATTAACTCGTTGGGTCCTTGATCATATTCAACCCTATGAGCTTTGACTCCTCATAACCAACAGCCATATAGCCAAGTACGCCTCCCGAAGCCTCTGCGATTTTTTTAGCCATGTCTTTGATACTGAAATAAAATTCTTCAGAAAACTTAGGATCAAGCTTTGGGAAAATTTCATTTACCTTTTCCAACTCTTTGATGATCACAGGATTTCTCTCACTTGACTCGGCTGGCAATTGAGTAATCATAATCTTCATCTTATCTTCAAAGTCTCTGCCCGCTTCCTTGTAAAACTCGATAAGATCCTCACGTGCTTTAGTTTGTTTAATTTTCGACAAACTAACTGCCTGCTTTATCTCCGATTTATCAATAGTACCATCAGCTCCAGCAATTAAAATAGACACCAATACAGGCACTTTTAACATTGTCTCAATTTCTTCTTCAGAGAGATTTTTAAATTCTTCAATCATAGCCAAATAATATAGTTAAACACGAACTCTAAAATAGTTTAATAATTATTTTAATGCTCAATTTAAGAGTCAAAATAATTTGAATTAAATCAATTTCATAATCAATTCTATTTTTCATTCCCAATTTGGGTCTTGGTTAATCATAAATTAATTATATTAAAACTTCAAACCTCAAACCCACGACCATTCTATGTATGATAAAGATCCCGTAAAGATTTTTGTAGTAGAGGACGACCCTGCCTACACTAAATTTTTGCAATATGTTCTTAGCCTAAATCCAGACTTTGAAGTATCTGTTTTTGAAAATGGTAAGAGTTGTATTGATAACCTTTACAAAAAGCCTTCAATTATAACATTAGACTATACCCTGCCCGATCTACCTGGTGAAAAAGTGCTAAAAGAAATAAAAGCATTTGACAGCAACATTCAGGTGATTATTATTTCTGCTCAAGAAAAAATCGGGACTGCCGTAGAGCTACTCAAACTTGGTGCTTATGATTATATCATTAAAGATGAGGAAACTAAAGACCGACTATTAAACACTATCAACAACGCGCGTAAAAACATTTCGCTTGTAAGAGAGATTGATTACCTCAAGCAAGAGATTAGCGAGAAATATGAATTTGACAAGAGCATTGTAGGAAATAGCCCCCCTTTGAAAAAGGTTTTTGGCCTACTCGAGAAGGCCGTCAAAACAAATATTACAGTAAGTATTACCGGAGAAACAGGAACTGGAAAGGAATTAGTGGCAAAAGCTATTCACTATAACTCCAAAAGAAAGAAAAAACCATTTATAGCTGTAAATATTGCCGCCATTCCTTCAGAATTAATAGAAAGTGAGCTTTTTGGACACGAAAAGGGTGCTTTTACCGGAGCTAACACAAGACGAATAGGTAAATTCGAAGAGGCCGAAGGAGGAACACTATTCTTAGATGAAATTGGAGAAATGGACCTCAACTTACAAGCCAAATTGTTGCGCGTGCTTCAAGAGCGCGAGCTTGTGCGAATTGGTGGTAATGATATGATCAAGCTCGATATCAGACTTATAGTAGCCACTCATCGGGATCTGGGAGAAGAAGTGAAAAACGGTAATTTCAGAGAAGACTTGTACTATAGACTACTTGGACTTCCAGTACATCTACCACCACTTAGGGATAGAGGCAAAGACATTGTTATTCTGGCTAAATTTTTCTTACAGCAGTTTGCCAAAGACAATGACTTGCCTTCACTTAAGCTTGCACCTGATACACAAGAGAAATTGATGAATTACCCCTACCCTGGCAATGTCCGTGAGTTGAGATCAGTTATTGAACTTGCAGCTGTAATGACCAATGGGGATTGTATTGAACCCGAAGACATTAATTTCAACAGCATTTCGAAAGAAACCAATTTCCTCTTTGAGGAAATGTCGCTCAAGGACTACACATTTAAAATAATCAGGTACTATTTAGAAAAGTATGATAACAATGTCATTCATGTTGCCAAAAAGCTTGATATCGGCAAATCCACCATTTACCGCTACTTAAAAGAAATGGAGGAGACTACAATTTAATGGACTCAAATAACTTACACGATTACGTTACCAAGGGTAGTTTTTACAAAGCCGTTGTAGAAGATGGCTCCGATATTATATTTATTGTTGATTATAATGGTAACATACTCTATCACAACCCTTCGGTGGAAGAAACTTTAGGGCATGCACCTGGTAGCTTAGTCAACCAAAACTTCTTCGATTATATAGAGCCAGGCACACTTAAGATGCTTCACAAGGAGTTTAAAAAAAGCACTACAAAACCCTACGATGAAAGCATCGAATTCCGATTTTTATGTGATGATGGTACTTTTAAGTATTTAGAATTTAACTCTATAAACCTCAAACACAAAGAAGGTATTGAGGGGCTGATATTGGATTGTCGGGATATAACTCAGAGAAAAAAAGATGCCGAAGAGCTCGTGCGTGCGCAAAAAGCCAAAGAGCAATTTCTTGCGAATATGAGTCACGAGATCAGAACACCTATCAATGGGATTGCAGGGATGGCTAACCTTCTCTCGACAACTTCCTCGGAAGACGATAAGAAGAAATATATCAATGCCATTAAAAATTCTACTGAAAATCTAAAGGTAATTATTAATGACATTCTCGATCTGTCAGTGATTGAATCCGGTAAATTAAAATTTGAAAAAATCGGCTTCAATATTAAATACCAATTGGGGGCCATCATGGATACCTTTCAATTTCAATGTAAAGAAAAAGGTATTGATATAAGTTACACAATTTCGGATGACGCTGACACTGTGTTTTTAGGTGATCCTGTTCGTTTAAATCAGATACTAATCAATCTCATCAGCAACGCAGTGAAATTTACTCATATTGGAGAGATTAAAGTAAATGTATCGCTAGAAAAGCAAGAAGATAAACTGCAACATATAAAATTCGAAGTCTCAGATACGGGTGTAGGTATTCCTAAAGAAAAAATTCACCATATATTTGAAAGCTTTACCCAAGCTGACGAAAGTGTAACCAGAAGATATGGCGGTACCGGACTCGGACTATCGATAGTCAAGCAGCTTGTTGAGTTACAGGATGGGGAGCTTTATGTTAATAGTGAAGAAAGTAAGGGAACCACCTTTACTTTTATAATCCCATATGAATCGGGTAATATCCAAGACCTTGTACAACCTGAACACAGTCGAAATAAAGCAGATTTGAGTCACTCATTTGAAGGATTTAAAATACTCCTAGTAGAAGACAATGATATAAACAGATTGTATGCTTTAAACATACTGAAAAAATGGAAGTGCTCTGTGGACGGGGCCGAAAATGGATATATCGCATTGGAGAAATTGCGAAGCCACGACTACGATATTATTCTAATGGATATTCAAATGCCCATTATGGATGGCTATGAAGCCACAAAAAACATTAGAAATACATTCCCTGAACCAAAAAACAAAATTCCTATAATTGCACTCACAGCCAATGCTATTAAAGGTGACAATGAAAAGTGCCTCGAAATTGGGATGAATGATTACTTACCAAAGCCATTTCAACCAGAAGACTTATTTGCATCGATTTCCAAATTTGCTAAAGATCAAAAAAACATAGAGAATCAAGTGGTTGACAAACAAGAAACTAAAAAAGCCCTGACAGACCTTACTTATCTCAATAATGTATGCAATGGAGATAAGGTGTTTATGAGAGAAATGGTAGAAACTTTCATTAGCAATACCCCCTCAGCAATAAATGAAATGCAAAAATGGGTAGATAAAGCTGAGTGGGTCAAAATCGGGCAAACTGCACATAGAATAAAACCTTCCATAGCATTTATGGGTTTGGAATCTCTGAAACCCACCATTCAAAAGTTAGAAACGTACGGTAAAGAAAATAACCATACCGATAAAATCCCCTCATTAATCGATTCATTATCCGATAAATGTCAAATAGCAATACGAGAATTGCAAGAGCATCTCAAAAATGACTTTACCAGTTAATTGATGAAACAGTCAAAGGTTATTTTTCTTATTAATTCTAAAGATTTCAAAAACGAAACTATTCGTGTCAAACTAGAAGAATTAACACATTGCAAGGTTTATGATTTTATAAATTTTGAGGAGGCTTCATTATACTCCTCTTTGAAGCCGGATGTTATAATTTACTCTTCTAATCACACCAAAGACGTAGATCAATTTAGATCAAAAGGTAGGTGTAAACTTATAGACATTGCATCTAAGGCTAACCAGAAAGGGAAGAATCATATCCGCAAACACAGCAACTTGCTTGGTCTTTTAGACACATTTTAGTTTAACATAAACCAAAATAGCTGCTTGCCTTATTCCCTATTCATGACAGCAAGCTTTCTATAGATCAAAGGTTTATCCGCTTTACCAATTACCACATAATAAATACCATTTGATAAATCACGTGTACTGGTTGAATAATGACCTTCATCAAAGTTGATGTCACCTTCAAGCAGGGTAACACCTCTTTGATCAACAATCTTCCAATTGTAGTCACTTAGTTCGTTGGCGTTTAAAGCAAAATTCAAGACGCCATTTGCAGGGTTAGGATAAATCTCGATATTCTTGACTTGAGATATAATATCATCATCAATATCGGTAACTGTTCTTTCATCCTTTGCAGGTGCTTTGACAATTGCGGTTCCATAAATTTCTCTAGTTGTTTTGTCCTGTACAAATGCCACCAGGAATAGATTTGAAGGATCAAATATCTCTACATCCACATTCCACTCAGCATTAACCGTAGATTGAGTTCCAGGAGTCCAACTTATGTTAAGCGTCTCACCCTGACCACCAAGCATCAGTTTCTTAACAACATTATTATAAGTAATGCCATTAAAATCTATTCCATTTTCAATTACTGCTAACTGTACGTTTATCTGGTCAGTAAATGTGATATTAGATGTAACTGTGATTGAGGCAGACATAACATCACCTGCACTAGCCAAGGTGTCAATTGATAAATCAAATTGTGGGTCTTCTAATGATCTTCTATCAATATCTAGTTCTGTAATACTGAAAGGAATACCATTAAACTGGTTACCATCCAACACCGCACTTGGTGCCTGAGAAACACCGTAGAATAATGATCTTGCACTTGGATCTCCGGTATTAGCAAGATAGAAAGGATCTATACCAGAGTCATCTATGTGATAATGCAGAATAGAAAAATCAGTCGCACCTATATCAGCAATTTGATTTTGTCTTATGTCTTCTAGGTGCTGATTTGCCTGGTTACCACTGTTTCTTTCAGTATCCGTGAAATTCTCAACAAGTACCAGACGTTTCTTCTCACCAACATAGACATTGTCAAAGGCAAAGCCGTTTTTCTGTTCAGCTGAGTTGTCAGAGTTACTTCCAAAAGCAACTCTTAAAAGTACATTTGACAATCCTCGAACCGCATTTAAGTTATGACTTACTCTCACCCAAGTTAGGTCAGAATCCTCTTCTGGAGTAATATCTTCTGTATCACCAGTCCAGCCAAATCCAAATGGCTGATCACCAGGTTTTGCAGAAATTGAGTTGGAGTTATACCAATTAATTCCTCCATTCTCAACAAGGGACCCAATATTCTCCCAATTTATACCACCGTCTGTTGAGTATTGAAGTACTGCTCCATCGAATCCTTCGTCTGTTGAACTCGCAACATCCATGCTTATCATTGGTCGTTCTACAAGTGAGAGATCAAAACATGGCCCGTTAACCCAACTTTGTTCGTTATTGTAGTACGAATCGGTATTTGCACCTGTCCACCAAAAGCCATCTCCACTATATTTTGGTGCAATCTCCCCAGCACCACTTGCTGAATACAACCAACTATTATCACTAATTTGAGATGTATCCCTTAGTAACTCCACCTCTTCAGCCCAATCACCATCATTCAAGTCAAAATTCACTTCGTAAGGAAAGTCGTCAATACGAGTTTGCGGCAAAATATCTATATTTTGAGTAAAATCTTTAGAGCAACCTTCGGCTGTATTTGCTGTAAGCACCACATCGTAATCACCTACATTATTATACCTATGTTCAGGGTTTGCAAATGTTCCAACAGTTTCAGAACCATCAGGGT
This sequence comes from Fulvivirga sp., assembly GCA_965227525.1. Lineage (GTDB taxonomy): Bacteria > Bacteroidota > Bacteroidia > Cytophagales > Cyclobacteriaceae > Fulvivirga. The sequence goes on from OZ245762.1 coordinate 3,015,451, forward strand.
GAGTAACATTGATAGGATCTAAGCCTAATCCTGAAATAACATTCCCATCATCAAAGTCCCAATCGTATCTTAAACTATCCTGATTACCAATATCAAGTATAGTTTGGTTATTAAAAGCTGTAAAATCTCCATTACATACGCTTTGCCAGTTGAAGAATACGTCTGGTACAGAACCAATCGTAATAACAGTATCTTTAGTAGCAGAACATCTAAAACCATTTGCCTCAGACGTAACAGTTAAAACGATACGTTTATCACCTGGTACACTAAATTGAATATTAGGATTTTGATCTGCTGAGGCTCCAACAATCACTCCGTTTTCATCAAAGAATGACCAATCCCACTCCACCAATGATGTTGACCATACCGAGTTATCAACTGTTGTCAAATCGGTAAACTCAATAGGTTCATCAAAACATAGATTTACAGGGCTAAAATCAACATCAGGGTTTGGATATACTTCATATGTTATATCAGCACTATTCGTAGCATTATTTTCATCTGTAAAGGTATAAGTCAATATATGTGTGCCAACCCCTGCCGTTGACGGTGTAAACTCGTAGTCATCACCACCAATATTCGCAACACCAGTGCCCGTCCAGACACCACCCGAAGGTGTGGCCTCTAACAAGTCAGGATCATCAGAAAAACAGACCTGCACATTATCGTTACCTATCTCAATATCTGGTTTACCATTGATAAACACTGAATCTGTGGCAGAATTGATACAACCAGTAGATGGATCGGTATAGGTGTAAGTAACAAAGTTAAAAACACCGACAGTCGCTCCTGGAGGGTTAAAACTATTACCAGAAATACCATCACCTGAGAAAATACCTCCTGATGGAGAACCTGTTAAACTTATTGCAGGGTCGTTTTCCGCAGCTGAATCAGGAAGTCCACCAAATGACACAGTCGGCAAATCGTTGATAATAACGGTAATTTGATCAGAGGCAGTTGTACATGGTCCCGCTCCATCAGGGTCATTTGAGGTGAGCGTGAAGGTCACAAAACCATTAGAGCTATCAGCTTGATTGAAGGTATATTCTATAGTTTCACCATCAACCACAGGGTTATTACTATAACCACCCGGATCGTTATTACCACCTGTCCAGGTTCCGGAAGTGGCTGCACCAGTTAAAGAAGCTGTTAATTCAATTATTCCTGCGTCAGCACATATTTCATAATCAAACCCTGCAAATACCACAGGCTGCGGATTTACAGTTACCGTAACATCTTCAAATGGACCATCGCAATTGTTAGCTGAAGGAGTGATTCTATATGTAACAGAACCAGCCGGAGAACTATTATTAACAAATAGCGTCTGATTAATCAAAGTACCCGATCCACTCGTTGCACCAGACACTGAATTTATATTGCTTATTACCTGCCAGCTAAAACTAGTACCAGATACACTATTAGGATTTGATAAAGCTATACTTGTTGTTTCGCCCGAGCAAAGTGTTTCATCACCTGTAGTAGATATTGTAGGTGTTGGATTTACAGTAACAATTACATTTCTACTATTACCGTTACATCCACTAGCCGCTGGTGTAATGGTGAAAGTAACAGATTGTGGTGTATTTGAAGCATTACTTAAAGTTTGAGCAATTGTAAATAAATCTGATCCTCCTGAATTGCCTGCCGTTGCTCCAACTGAATTAGCAGAAACTGTCCATGTATATGAAGTGCCAGGAACCGCATTAGGATTACTCAATTCAATGTTTGTAGTTTCACCATCACATATGGTTTGAGTTTCTACGCTGGTTGCCAAAGTAGGAATTGGATTCACATCGATATTTACGATTTGTGTTGTCGGGTTCACACAATTATTCAAAGTAACTTCAAACTCGAAAGTCACCGTTTCCGCCATGTTTGAAGTATTTGTTAGCTGACGTGAAATATTAGCCCCATTTAAATACGTTGACCCTACTGCAGGCACTCCAACTATTGAAGGCGATGCTGTTACATTTATCAATTCAATAACAGCTCCCGAGGTGGTTGAACTTATATCAATATCTGTCAAGTCTTCTGAACAAAGTACAGCAGCATTATTTGTTACACTGAAAGTAGGTGCTGGACTAACAGTAACAGTTACAAACTGACTAGCAGGAGCAGCAACAGGGCAGCCATCAGTTGTAGTAACATTAAACTCATAAATTACGTCAATGGCCGCTGTAGTAGAATTATTTAGTGTCTCAGCGATATTGGCTCCATCAGTAAATTTATCACCTGAAGTCAATGTTCCACCTGTCACTGCTCCATAGGTTACATCAACTAAATTAATTTCAGCGTTTAACGTTGGGGTATTTAATGTGATATCAGTAATGTCTCCTGAGCAAATTTCGTCTGCATTGTTGGTGATACTTAATGACGGGTTAGGATTTACTGTAACAACAATGTCAAAGTTAGTTCCTTCACAAAATGTTGAGCCTGGACCTGTTGGGGTAACTGTGTAAGTAACATCAATTGGTGAAGTCGTACTGTTTAATGGGGCATCATCAATATCGCCTGTGCCACCACTTCCATTATCACCAAACCAAGTAAATGTAGACCCTGCTACATTTGTGGTTGGAGTAATGGCAAGCATAGTACCTGCACAAACTTCATAAGTACCTGCTGGCACAGCATTTCCGACAGGTATTGGATCTACGGTTACTGTCCTGAAAATTGATGTTCCCACGCACCCATTTGCAGATGGAGTAATAATATATTCAACCGAACCACCGGCTGTGCTTGAAAGTGTTTGGGTAATAACACCACCAGACCCAACTGCTTGCCCACTAACTGTTCCAGTAACTGTTCCTATTGTCCAACTAAAAGTAGTCCCTGAAACATTATTAGGGTTAGAGATTAAAATATTAGTAGTCTCCCCATCACAAAGCGCATAAGAAGCGGAATTGGTTGCTACATCCGGAATTTCATAGAAGTTTACTGTGATCTCATCAAAATCACTGCAAGTAGCATTTACGTCAGTCCATCTGAAGACATAGGTTCCATATGTATCTACGGTAACATCTGTGGTTTCATCATTAGGGTCTACAAAGCTTGGTGTGCCAGGGCCACTGGTCATGCTCCACGTGCCTGTGCCGGTTGCCGCTGTGGCACTGAAAGTAAATGGATTAGCTCCGTCTTTTCCACATATATCTCCGCCTGTGCCGGCATCGGCCGTAGGCTGTACATCATTGGTGATGATCACATCATCGGTGCTCGGGGTACATGTACCGTTGCTGATCGTCCATCTTAACGTGGCGCTGTTGCCCGCTGTAACTCCGGTTACTGTGGTCGTTGGGCTTGTCGTATTGGTGATCGTTGCTGTGCCGGCTATTACACTCCATGCCCCTGTACCTACCGTAGGCGTGTTGGCAGCCATCGTAAAGGTGCTGGTGTTACACTGATCGATGTCTGTGCCCGCATTGGCTGTGGTCGGGTTCTCATAGAAGTTTACCGTGATCTCATCAAAATCACTGCATGTACCATTTACATCGGTCCATCGGAAGACATAGGTTCCATATGTATCTACGGTAACATCTGTGGTTTCATCATTAGGGTCTACAAAGCTCGGTGTGCCAGGGCCACTGGTCATGCTCCACGTGCCTGTGCCTGTTGCTGCTGTGGCACTGAAAGTAAATGGATTTCCTACACCTATACCACACACATCTCCGCCTGTGCCGGCATCGGCCGTAGGCTGTACATCATTGGTGATGATCACATCATCGGTGCTTGGTGCACAGGTGCCATTGCTGATCGTCCATCTTAACGTGGCGCTGTTGCCCGCTGTTACTCCGGTTACTGTGGTCGTTGCACTGGCTGTATTGGTGATCGTTGCTGTGCCTGCTATCACTGTCCAGGTGCCTGTGCCGACAGCTGGCGTATTAGCTGCCATCGTAAAGGTGCTGTTGTTACACTGATCGATGTCTGTGCCCGCATTGGCAGCGGTCGGGTTCTCATAGAAGTTTACTGTGATCTCATCAAAATCACTGCATGTACCATTCACATCGGTCCACCTGAAGACATAGGTTCCATATGTATCTACAGTAAAGGTTTGATCCGGATCATTCGCATTCGTGCCAAAAGTCAGTGTCCCCGGGCCGCTCTGCTGGGTCCAGGTGCCTGTGCCTATGGCCGCTAAGGCATCTACCGTGTGCGTTAAAGCACATTCGTCAAAGTTTGTTGTCGCAGCTGGCTCATGGGCATCAGCCGTAGGCTGTACATCATTGGTGATGATCACATCATCGGTGCTTGGTACACAGGTGCCATTGCTGATCGTCCATCTTAACGTGGCGCTGTTACCCGCTGTTACTCCGGTTACTGTGGTCGTTGGGCTTGTCGTATTGGTGATCGTTGCTGTGCCGGCTATTACACTCCATGCCCCTGTACCTACCGTTGGTGTGTTGGCAGCCATCGTAAAGGTGCTGTTGTTACACTGATCGATGTCTGTGCCTGCATTGGCAGTGGTCGGATTCTCATAGAAGTTCACCGTAATCTCATCAAAATCACTGCATGTACCATTCACATCGGTCCACCTGAAGACATAAGTGCCGTAAGCGTCTACGGTAACATCTGTGGTTTCATCATTAGGGTCTACAAAGCTCGGTGTACCCGGACCGCTCGTTAAGCTCCACGTGCCTGTGCCTGTTGCTGCTGTGGCACTGAAAGTAAATGGATTAGCTCCGTCTTTTCCACATATATCTCCGCCTGTACCAGCATCGGCCGTAGGCTGTACATCATTGGTGATGATCACATCATCGGTGCTTGGTACACAGGTGCCATTGCTGATCGTCCATCTTAACGTGGCGCTGTTACCCGCTGTAACTCCGGTTACTGTGGTCGTTGGGCTTGTCGTATTGGTGATCGTTGCTGTGCCGGCTATTACACTCCATGCCCCTGTACCTACCGTTGGTGTGTTGGCAGCCATCGTAAAGGTGCTGTTGTTACACTGGGCAATGTCTGTGCCCGCATTGGCAGCGGTCGGGTTCTCATAGAAGTTTACCGTGATCTCATCAAAATCACTGCATGTGCCATTCACATCGGTCCACCTGAAGACATAAGTGCCGTAAGCGTCTACTGATACTGTCGTGTTTTCTACGTTGACATTACCATAAGTCGGTGTACCCGAACCGCTCGTTAAGCTCCACGTGCCTGTGCCTGTTGCTGCTGTGGCACTGAAAGTAAATGGATTAGCTCCGTCTTTTCCACATATATCTCCGCCTGTACCAGCATCGGCCGTAGGCTGTACATCATTGGTGATGATTACATCATCGGTGCTTGGTACACAGGTGCCATTGCTGATCGTCCATCTTAAAGTAGCACTGTTGCCCGCTGTAACTCCGGTTACTGTGGTCGTTGCACTCGCTGTGTTGGTGATCGTTGCTGTTCCTGCTATTACACTCCATGCCCCTGTACCTACCGTTGGTGTGTTGGCAGCCATCGTAAAGGTGCTGTTGTTACACTGATCGATGTCTGTGCCCGCATTGGCAGCAGTCGGGTTCTCATAGAAGTTCACCGTGATCTCATCAAAATCACTGCATGTACCATTCACATCGGTCCACCTGAAGACATAAGTGCCATAAGCGTCTACCGTAAAGGTTTGGTCCGGATCATTCGCATTCGTGCCGAAGGTCAGTGTGCCAGGACCACTCTGCTGGGTCCAGGTGCCTGTACCTATCGCAGCTAAGGCATCTACCGTGTGCGTTAAAGCACATTCGTCAAAGTTTGTTGTCGCAGCTGGCTCATGGGCATCGGCCGTAGGCTGTACATCATTGGTGATGATCACATCATCGGTACTTGGTGCACAGGTGCCATTGCTGATCGTCCATCTTAACGTGGCGCTGTTACCCGCTGTAACTCCGGTTACTGTGGTCGTTGGGCTTGTCGTATTGGTGATCGTTGCTGTGCCGGCTATTACACTCCATGCCCCTGTACCTACCGTTGGTGTGTTGGCAGCCATCGTAAAGGTGCTGGTGTTACACTGATCGATGTCTGTGCCCGCATTGGCAGCGGTCGGGTTCTCATAGAAGTTTACCGTGATCTCATCAAAATCACTGCATGTGCCATTCACATCGGTCCATCGGAAGACATAAGTACCGTAAGCATCTACTGATACTGTCGTGTTTTCTACGTTGACATTACCATAAGTCGGTGTACCCGGACCGCTCGTTAAGCTCCACGTGCCTGTGCCGGTTGCCGCTGTGGCACTGAATGTAAATGGATTAGCTCCGTCTTTTCCACACACATCTCCGCCTGTACCAGCATCGGCCGTAGGCTGTACATCATTGGTGATGATCACATCATCGGTGCTTGGTACACAGGTGCCATTGCTGATCGTCCATCTTAACGTGGCGCTGTTACCCGCTGTTACTCCGGTTACTGTGGTCGTTGGGCTTGTCGTATTGGTGATCGTTGCTGTCCCGGCTATTACACTCCATGCCCCTGTACCTACCGTTGGTGTGTTGGCAGCCATCGTAAAGGTGCTGTTGTTACACTGGGCAATGTCTGTGCCCGCATTGGCAGCGGTCGGGTTCTCATAGAAGTTTACCGTGATCTCATCAAAATCACTGCATGTGCCATTCACATCGGTCCATCTGAATACATAGGTTCCATATGTATCTACGGTAACATCTGTGGTTTCATCATTAGGGTCTACAAAGCTCGGTGTACCAGGGCCGCTGGTCATGCTCCACGTGCCTGTGCCTGTTGCTGCTGTGGCACTAAAAGTAAATGGATTAGCTCCGTCTTTTCCACATATATCTCCGCCTGTGCCGGCATCAGCCGTAGGCTGTACATCATTGGTGATGATCACATCATCGGTGCTTGGCACACAGGTGCCATTGCTGATCGTCCATCTTAACGTGGCGCTGTTGCCTGCTGTAAGGCCTGTAACTGTCGTGGTCGCGCTGTTGGCATTGGTGATCGTTGCTGTTCCTGCTATCACTGTCCAGGTACCTGTACCTACCGTAGGTGTGTTGGCAGCCATCGTAAAGGTGCTGTTGTTACACTGATCGATGTCTGTGCCTGCGTTCGCAGCGGTCGGGTTCTCATAGAAGTTTACCGTGATCTCATCAAAATCACTGCATGTGCCATTCACATCGGTCCATCTGAAGACATAGGTTCCATATGTATCTACGGTAACATCTGTGGTTTCATCATTAGGGTCTACAAAGCTCGGTGTACCAGGGCCACTGGTCATGCTCCACGTGCCTGTACCTGTTGCTGCTGTGGCACTGAAAGTAAATGGATTAGCTCCGTCTTTTCCACATATATCTCCGCCTGTGCCGGCATCAGCCGTAGGCTGTACATCATTGGTGATGATCACATCATCGGTGCTCGGTGTACATGTACCGTTGCTGATCGTCCATCTTAAAGTGGCGCTGTTGCCTGCTGTTACTCCGGTTACTGTAGTGGTAGGGCTTGTCGTATTGGTAATCGTTGCTGTTCCTGCTATCACTGTCCAGGTACCTGTACCTACCGTAGGTGTGTTGGCAGCCATCGTAAAGGTGCTGTTGTTACACTGATCGATGTCTGTGCCCGCATTGGCTGTGGTCGGGTTCTCATAGAAGTTTACCGTGATCTCATCAAAATCACTGCATGTACCATTTACATCGGTCCACCTGAAGACATAAGTGCCGTAAGCGTCTACCGTAAAGGTTTGGTCCGGATCATTCGCATTCGTGCCGAAGGTTAATGTGCCAGGACCACTCTGCTGGGTCCACGTGCCTGTGCCTATGGCCGCTAAGGCATCTACCGTGTGCGTTAAAGCACATTCGTCAAAGTTTGTTGTTGCAGCTGGCTCATGGGCATCGGCCGTAGGCTGTACATCATTGGTGATGATCACATCATCGGTGCTTGGCACACAGGTGCCATTGCTGATCGTCCATCTTAACGTGGCGCTGTTGCCTGCTGTAAGGCCTGTAACTGTCGTGGTCGCGCTGTTGGCATTGGTGATCGTTGCTGTTCCTGCTATTACACTCCATGCGCCTGTACCTACCGTAGGCGTGTTGGCAGCCATCGTAAAGGTGCTGGTGTTACACTGATCGATGTCTGTGCCTGCGTTCGCAGCGGTCGGATCCTCATAGAAGTTTACCGTGATCTCATCAAAATCACTGCATGTACCATTCACATCGGTCCATCTGAAGACATAGGTTCCATATGTATCTACGGTAACATCTGTGGTTTCATCATTAGGGTCTACAAAGCTCGGTGTACCAGGGCCACTGGTCATGCTCCACGTGCCTGTGCCTGTTGCTGCTGTCGCACTGAAAGTAAATGGATTAGCTCCGTCTTTTCCACATATATCTCCGCCTGTACCGGCATCGGCCGTAGGCTGTACATCATTGGTGATGACTACATCATCGGTGCTTGGCACACAGGTGCCATTGCTGATCGTCCATCTTAACGTGGCGCTGTTGCCTGCTGTAAGGCCTGTAACTGTCGTGGTCGCGCTGTTGGCATTGGTGATCGTTGCTGTGCCTGCTATCACTGTCCAGGTGCCTGTACCAACAGCTGGCGTATTAGCGGCCATCGTAAAGGTGCTGTTGTTACACTGATCGATGTCTGTGCCTGCGTTCGCAGCGGTCGGGTTCTCATAGAAGTTTACCGTGATCTCATCAAAATCACTGCATGTGCCATTCACATCGGTCCATCTGAATACATAGGTTCCATATGTATCTACGGTAACATCTGTGGTTTCATCATTAGGGTCTACAAAGCTCGGTGTACCAGGGCCGCTGGTCATGCTCCACGTGCCTGTGCCTGTTGCTGCTGTGGCACTAAAAGTAAATGGATTAGCTCCGTCTTTTCCACATATATCTCCGCCTGTGCCGGCATCAGCCGTAGGCTGTACATCATTGGTGATGATCACATCATCGGTGCTTGGCACACAGGTGCCATTGCTGATCGTCCATCTTAACGTGGCGCTGTTGCCTGCTGTAAGGCCTGTAACTGTCGTGGTCGCGCTGTTGGCATTGGTGATCGTTGCTGTTCCTGCTATCACTGTCCAGGTACCTGTACCTACCGTAGGTGTGTTGGCAGCCATCGTAAAGGTGCTGTTGTTACACTGATCGATGTCTGTGCCTGCGTTCGCAGCGGTCGGGTTCTCATAGAAGTTTACCGTGATCTCATCAAAATCACTGCATGTGCCATTCACATCGGTCCATCTGAAGACATAGGTTCCATATGTATCTACGGTAACATCTGTGGTTTCATCATTAGGGTCTACAAAGCTCGGTGTGCCAGGGCCACTGGTCATGCTCCACGTGCCTGTACCTGTTGCTGCTGTCGCACTGAAAGTAAATGGATTAGCTCCGTCTTTTCCACACACATCTCCGCCTGTGCCGGCATCAGCCGTAGGCTGTACATCATTGGTGATGATCACATCATCGGTGCTCGGTGTACATGTACCGTTGCTGATCGTCCATCTTAAAGTGGCGCTGTTGCCTGCTGTTACTCCGGTTACTGTAGTGGTAGGGCTTGTCGTATTGGTAATCGTTGCTGTTCCTGCTATCACTGTCCAGGTACCTGTACCTACCGTAGGTGTGTTGGCAGCCATCGTAAAGGTGCTGTTGTTACACTGATCGATGTCTGTGCCCGCATTGGCTGTGGTCGGGTTCTCATAGAAGTTTACCGTGATCTCATCAAAATCACTGCATGTACCATTTACATCGGTCCACCTGAAGACATAAGTGCCGTAAGCGTCTACCGTAAAGGTTTGGTCCGGATCATTCGCATTCGTGCCGAAGGTTAATGTGCCAGGACCACTCTGCTGGGTCCACGTGCCTGTGCCTATGGCCGCTAAGGCATCTACCGTGTGCGTTAAAGCACATTCGTCAAAGTTTGTTGTTGCAGCTGGCTCATGGGCATCGGCCGTAGGCTGTACATCATTGGTGATGATCACATCATCGGTGCTTGGCACACAGGTGCCATTGCTGATCGTCCATCTTAACGTGGCGCTGTTGCCTGCTGTAAGGCCTGTAACTGTCGTGGTCGCGCTGTTGGCATTGGTGATCGTTGCTGTTCCTGCTATTACACTCCATGCGCCTGTACCTACCGTAGGCGTGTTGGCAGCCATCGTAAAGGTGCTGGTGTTACACTGATCGATGTCTGTGCCTGCGTTCGCAGCGGTCGGATCCTCATAGAAGTTTACCGTGATCTCATCAAAATCACTGCATGTACCATTCACATCGGTCCATCTGAAGACATAGGTTCCATATGTATCTACGGTAACATCTGTGGTTTCATCATTAGGGTCTACAAAGCTTGGTGTGCCAGGGCCACTGGTCATGCTCCACGTGCCTGTGCCTGTTGCTGCTGTCGCACTGAAAGTAAATGGATTAGCTCCGTCTTTTCCACATATATCTCCGCCTGTACCGGCATCGGCCGTAGGCTGTACATCATTGGTGATGATCACATCATCGGTGCTTGGTGCACAGGTGCCATTGCTGATCGTCCATCTTAACGTGGCGCTGTTGCCTGCTGTAAGGCCTGTAACTGTCGTGGTCGCGCTGTTGGCATTGGTGATCGTTGCTGTGCCTGCTATCACTGTCCAGGTGCCTGTACCAACAGCTGGCGTATTAGCGGCCATCGTAAAGGTGCTGTTGTTACACTGATCGATGTCTGTGCCTGCGTTCGCAGCGGTCGGGTTCTCATAGAAGTTTACCGTGATCTCATCAAAATCACTGCATGTGCCATTCACATCGGTCCATCTGAATACATAGGTTCCATATGTATCTACGGTAACATCTGTGGTTTCATCATTAGGGTCTACAAAGCTCGGTGTACCAGGGCCGCTGGTCATGCTCCACGTGCCTGTGCCTGTTGCTGCTGTGGCACTAAAAGTAAATGGATTAGCTCCGTCTTTTCCACATATATCTCCGCCTGTGCCGGCATCAGCCGTAGGCTGTACATCATTGGTGATGATCACATCATCGGTGCTTGGCACACAGGTGCCATTGCTGATCGTCCATCTTAACGTGGCGCTGTTGCCTGCTGTAAGGCCTGTAACTGTCGTGGTCGCGCTGTTGGCATTGGTGATCGTTGCTGTTCCTGCTATCACTGTCCAGGTACCTGTACCTACCGTAGGTGTGTTGGCAGCCATCGTAAAGGTGCTGTTGTTACACTGATCGATGTCTGTGCCTGCGTTCGCAGCGGTCGGGTTCTCATAGAAGTTTACCGTGATCTCATCAAAATCACTGCATGTGCCATTCACATCGGTCCATCTGAAGACATAGGTTCCATATGTATCTACGGTAACATCTGTGGTTTCATCATTAGGGTCTACAAAGCTCGGTGTGCCAGGGCCACTGGTCATGCTCCACGTGCCTGTGCCGGTTGCTGCTGTCGCACTGAAAGTAAATGGATTAGCTCCGTCTTTTCCACATATATCTCCGCCTGTACCGGCATCGGCCGTAGGCTGTACATCATTGGTGATGACTACATCATCGGTGCTTGGCACACAGGTGCCATTGCTGATCATCCATCTTAACGTGGCGCTGTTGCCTGCTGTAAGGCCTGTAACTGTCGTGGTCGCGCTGTTGGCATTGGTGATCGTTGCTGTGCCTGCTATTACACTCCATGCCCCTGTACCTACCGTAGGCGTGTTGGCAGCCATCGTAAAGGTGCTGTTGTTACACTGATCGATGTCTGTGCCTGCGTTCGCAGCGGTCGGATCCTCATAGAAGTTTACCGTGATCTCATCAAAATCACTGCATGTACCATTCACATCGGTCCATCGGAAGACATAAGTACCGTAAGCATCTACTGATACTGTCGTGTTTTCTACGTTGACATTACCATAAGTCGGTGTACCCGGACCGCTCGTTAAGCTCCACGTGCCTGTGCCGGTTGCCGCTGTGGCACTGAATGTAAATGGATTAGCTCCGTCTTTTCCACACACATCTCCGCCTGTACCAGCATCGGCCGTAGGCTGTACATCATTGGTGATGATCACATCATCGGTGCTTGGTACACAGGTGCCATTGCTGATCGTCCATCTTAACGTGGCGCTGTTACCCGCTGTTACTCCGGTTACTGTGGTCGTTGGGCTTGTCGTATTGGTGATCGTTGCTGTCCCGGCTATTACACTCCATGCCCCTGTACCTACCGTTGGTGTGTTGGCAGCCATCGTAAAGGTGCTGTTGTTACACTGGGCAATGTCTGTGCCCGCATTGGCAGCGGTCGGGTTCTCATAGAAGTTTACCGTGATCTCATCAAAATCACTGCATGTGCCATTCACATCGGTCCATCTGAATACATAGGTTCCATATGTATCTACGGTAACATCTGTGGTTTCATCATTAGGGTCTACAAAGCTCGGTGTACCAGGGCCGCTGGTCATGCTCCACGTGCCTGTGCCTGTTGCTGCTGTGGCACTAAAAGTAAATGGATTAGCTCCGTCTTTTCCACATATATCTCCGCCTGTGCCGGCATCAGCCGTAGGCTGTACATCATTGGTGATGATCACATCATCGGTGCTTGGCACACAGGTGCCATTGCTGATCGTCCATCTTAACGTGGCGCTGTTGCCTGCTGTAAGGCCTGTAACTGTCGTGGTCGCGCTGTTGGCATTGGTGATCGTTGCTGTTCCTGCTATCACTGTCCAGGTACCTGTACCTACCGTAGGTGTGTTGGCAGCCATCGTAAAGGTGCTGTTGTTACACTGATCGATGTCTGTGCCTGCGTTCGCAGCGGTCGGGTTCTCATAGAAGTTTACCGTGATCTCATCAAAATCACTGCATGTGCCATTCACATCGGTCCATCTGAAGACATAGGTTCCATATGTATCTACGGTAACATCTGTGGTTTCATCATTAGGGTCTACAAAGCTCGGTGTACCAGGGCCACTGGTCATGCTCCACGTGCCTGTACCTGTTGCTGCTGTGGCACTGAAAGTAAATGGATTAGCTCCGTCTTTTCCACATATATCTCCGCCTGTGCCGGCATCAGCCGTAGGCTGTACATCATTGGTGATGATCACATCATCGGTGCTCGGTGTACATGTACCGTTGCTGATCGTCCATCTTAAAGTGGCGCTGTTGCCTGCTGTTACTCCGGTTACTGTAGTGGTAGGGCTTGTCGTATTGGTAATCGTTGCTGTTCCTGCTATCACTGTCCAGGTACCTGTACCTACCGTAGGTGTGTTGGCAGCCATCGTAAAGGTGCTGTTGTTACACTGATCGATGTCTGTGCCCGCATTGGCTGTGGTCGGGTTCTCATAGAAGTTTACCGTGATCTCATCAAAATCACTGCATGTACCATTTACATCGGTCCACCTGAAGACATAAGTGCCGTAAGCGTCTACCGTAAAGGTTTGGTCCGGATCATTCGCATTCGTGCCGAAGGTTAATGTGCCAGGACCACTCTGCTGGGTCCACGTGCCTGTGCCTATGGCCGCTAAGGCATCTACCGTGTGCGTTAAAGCACATTCGTCAAAGTTTGTTGTTGCAGCTGGCTCATGGGCATCGGCCGTAGGCTGTACATCATTGGTGATGATCACATCATCGGTGCTTGGCACACAGGTGCCATTGCTGATCGTCCATCTTAACGTGGCGCTGTTGCCTGCTGTAAGGCCTGTAACTGTCGTGGTCGCGCTGTTGGCATTGGTGATCGTTGCTGTTCCTGCTATTACACTCCATGCGCCTGTACCTACCGTAGGCGTGTTGGCAGCCATCGTAAAGGTGCTGGTGTTACACTGATCGATGTCTGTGCCTGCGTTCGCAGCGGTCGGATCCTCATAGAAGTTTACCGTGATCTCATCAAAATCACTGCATGTACCATTCACATCGGTCCATCTGAAGACATAGGTTCCATATGTATCTACGGTAACATCTGTGGTTTCATCATTAGGGTCTACAAAGCTCGGTGTACCAGGGCCACTGGTCATGCTCCACGTGCCTGTGCCTGTTGCTGCTGTCGCACTGAAAGTAAATGGATTAGCTCCGTCTTTTCCACATATATCTCCGCCTGTACCGGCATCGGCCGTAGGCTGTACATCATTGGTGATGACTACATCATCGGTGCTTGGCACACAGGTGCCATTGCTGATCGTCCATCTTAACGTGGCGCTGTTGCCTGCTGTAAGGCCTGTAACTGTCGTGGTCGCGCTGTTGGCATTGGTGATCGTTGCTGTGCCTGCTATCACTGTCCAGGTGCCTGTACCAACAGCTGGCGTATTAGCGGCCATCGTAAAGGTGCTGTTGTTACACTGATCGATGTCTGTGCCTGCGTTCGCAGCGGTCGGGTTCTCATAGAAGTTTACCGTGATCTCATCAAAATCACTGCATGTGCCATTCACATCGGTCCATCTGAATACATAGGTTCCATATGTATCTACGGTAACATCTGTGGTTTCATCATTAGGGTCTACAAAGCTCGGTGTACCAGGGCCGCTGGTCATGCTCCACGTGCCTGTGCCTGTTGCTGCTGTGGCACTAAAAGTAAATGGATTAGCTCCGTCTTTTCCACATATATCTCCGCCTGTGCCGGCATCAGCCGTAGGCTGTACATCATTGGTGATGATCACATCATCGGTGCTTGGCACACAGGTGCCATTGCTGATCGTCCATCTTAACGTGGCGCTGTTGCCTGCTGTAAGGCCTGTAACTGTCGTGGTCGCGCTGTTGGCATTGGTGATCGTTGCTGTTCCTGCTATCACTGTCCAGGTACCTGTACCTACCGTAGGTGTGTTGGCAGCCATCGTAAAGGTGCTGTTGTTACACTGATCGATGTCTGTGCCTGCGTTCGCAGCGGTCGGGTTCTCATAGAAGTTTACCGTGATCTCATCAAAATCACTGCATGTGCCATTCACATCGGTCCATCTGAAGACATAGGTTCCATATGTATCTACGGTAACATCTGTGGTTTCATCATTAGGGTCTACAAAGCTCGGTGTGCCAGGGCCACTGGTCATGCTCCACGTGCCTGTACCTGTTGCTGCTGTCGCACTGAAAGTAAATGGATTAGCTCCGTCTTTTCCACACACATCTCCGCCTGTACCAGCATCGGCCGTAGGCTGTACATCATTGGTGATGATCACATCATCGGTGCTTGGTACACAGGTGCCATTGCTGATCGTCCATCTTAACGTGGCGCTGTTGCCCGCTGTAAGGCCAGTAACTGTCGTGGTAGGGCTTGTCGTATTGGTGATCGTTGCTGTTCCTGCTATCACTGTCCATGCGCCTGTACCTACCGTTGGTGTGTTGGCAGCCATCGTAAAGGTGCTGTTGTTACACTGATCGATGTCTGTGCCCGCATTGGCTGTGGTCGGGTTCTCATAGAAGTTTACCGTGATCTCATCAAAATCACTGCATGTACCATTTACATCGGTCCACCTGAAGACATAAGTGCCGTAAGCGTCTACCGTAAAGGTTTGGTCCGGATCATTCGCATTCGTGCCGAAGGTTAATGTGCCAGGACCACTCTGCTGGGTCCACGTGCCTGTGCCTATGGCCGCTAAGGCATCTACCGTGTGCGTTAAAGCACATTCGTCAAAGTTTGTTGTTGCAGCTGGCTCATGGGCATCTGCCGTAGGCTGTACATCATTGGTGATGATCACATCATCGGTGCTTGGCACACAGGTGCCATTGCTGATCGTCCATCTTAACGTGGCGCTGTTGCCTGCTGTAAGGCCTGTAACTGTCGTGGTCGCGCTGTTGGCATTGGTGATCGTTGCTGTTCCTGCTATTACACTCCATGCGCCTGTACCTACCGTAGGCGTGTTGGCAGCCATCGTAAAGGTGCTGTTGTTACACTGATCGATGTCTGTGCCCGCATTGGCTGTGGTCGGGTTCTCATAGAAGTTTACTGTGATCTCATCAAAATCACTGCATGTACCATTCACATCGGTCCACCTGAAGACATAGGTGCCATATGTATCTACGGTAACATCTGTGGTTTCATCATTAGGGTCTACAAAGCTTGGTGTGCCAGGGCCACTGGTCATGCTCCATGTGCCTGTGCCGGTTGCTGCTGTGGCACTGAAGGTAAATGGATTTCCTACACCTATACCACACACATCTCCGCCTGTGCCGGCATCGGCCGTAGGCTGTACATCATTGGTGATGATCACATCATCGGTGCTTGGTGCACAGGTGCCATTGCTGATCGTCCATCTTAACGTGGCGCTGTTGCCCGCTGTAAGGCCTGTAACTGTCGTGGTCGCGCTGTTGGCATTGGTGATCGTTACTGTTCCTGCTATTACACTCCATGCCCCTGTACCTACCGTAGGTGTGTTGGCAGCCATCGTAAAGGTGCTGTTGTTACACTGATCGATGTCTGTGCCCGCATTGGCAGCGGTCGGATCCTCATAGAAGTTTACTGTTATCTCATCAAAATCACTGCATGTACCATTCACATCGGTCCACCTGAATACATAAGTGCCATAAGCATCTACCGTAAAGGTTTGGTCCGGGTCATTCGCATTGGTACCAAAGGTTAATGTGCCAGGGCCACTCTGCTGGGTCCAGGTGCCTGTGCCTATCGCAGCTAAGGCATCTACCGTGTGCGTTAAAGCACATTCGTCAAAGTTTGTTGTCGCAGCTGGCTCATGGGCATCAGCCGTAGGCTGTACATCTACAGTAATGGCTTGAGAACTAAAATCAACATCACAACCTGTTGAGGCATTTGTGGCTCTAAGTATTAAACTAGTTTCAGATGTAGTAAGTGCGATAGTCTCAACATCTATATTCGACCCAGTTCCTGCAATAACACCACTTATCGGACTTAGCCCCTGATCTAAAATTTGATAATTGACTCCAGATTCGCTATTCACTACCTCTATCGTAACAGTTTCACTTTCACATACATTGGTTGCATCATAATTTAAAGTCAGACTATTACTTGGGATACTATTTACCGTTGTAGATTCAATAGTTACATTATCGGGAATAAATGCTACGTAATCATTAACAGCAGTCCAAGTAGTCGCATTTCTTCCAGTGACAGCTACACCTGCGGAACCAGTACTATTTTCAACACCCTGCACATTATTTAAACCATCTGAGTCGATATTGGTCGAGTGAACTTCGATAATATTGGTTGACTCATATAACTGCACTTGAATAGTGACAGTGGCCGTTGTCGGAACGTCACTGTTATAAAACTGTACATCATTAAAATTAATTACAAAAACACGTTGTGGTGAACTTCCAGATGTAAAGTACTCAATTGTTTCCCCCCCCCTTTCCGGATCAAAATCAGCCCATGCAAATCCAATTATATTATTTGGGTTAGCCGCATTTGGTATAGCATTTGGTGAAAAGTCAGTTTGAGTACCTCCAAATTGCAAATACCCATTATTATCTAAATAAACTTGATTATAGGTAGTCCCATAAAAATCAAAATTAAAAGGGATAGAAAGCAAAAAACTCTCATTAGCTCCTCCATCATCTTGTAATGGTATTGCAGTTCCTGTACCAGAAATAGGGTTAAATGCGCCCGTTTGATCAACAGTGTATGTTGTAATTGCTCCATTGATACCATATACAGTGTGATTTCCTACACCTGCAGAAGAGGGATCGAAATTTGTACCGGATACCCCAGGACCCACATAGCTTGAACAACCAGATAATGCCACTGTCGTTTCATCCACACAGTAATCGGATGCCAAGGTAAAGCATTGACCAAAAGACTCACCAGATGTTAATACCCATGCCATCAAAAAAGAGAGAGCAAGTAGGTTCAATCTGTAAATTATAGAGTTAACCTTTGGCATAGGTGTTTTTTCAAATATGTGGTTCGGTTTTTTCAATTCGTTAATTCAAATAATCTTATAAAAGTAACCGTATTAAATAGTCTTTAAATTGGTTTTAATTCACCTAAGGTGTTTACCTTAATCAAGCACATTTTAGTTTGGCTTTCCAATTCAATGGTGCCAGATAAAATAATTGAACCATCTGCTTCTTCAATAACTCTTCCCGGTAAATCGTTATCAATACCTCCAAAAGATTGCTCCCATATTAAAGAGCCGTCTACTCTAGCTCGAGCTAAGTATATATTATTTGTATTATTTTCAAGCTCTCTGCCTAATAATATAAGCCCCCCTTGAGCAGATTCTTTAATAGAAACGCCCGTTAAGTTTTTACCTGAATTTAGGACAGAAGAACTGATAAAGTCATTATTACTCCTCACTCTAGCCAAAAAGATATCATTATTAGTTCCTGAGCTAGAAGTGCCTACCATTACAAAACCGCCATCAATTGTCTGAACCATTTCATTGCCAGATTCATCCGCTAGTGTTCCAAATAATTGTAATGAAGTAATGGATAGTGCTTCACCATCATTCCCAGCAGGATATAAAAACATATTAAATCCATCCTTCTGACTTGATGATGGTGGACGGTCAGTAGTTCCAAAAAATAAAAAGGTCCCATCGTTCTTTTCTAAAATTGATGACCCTTCTTCTATACCTGGAAAACCAGAAACTCTTCGCCAATTTGTTGGTGTGAAGGGTGCAAAACTTGCATCCAGTCTTATTGAATAAATATCTTTGAGGTCAGTAGCCGGATTATAATTAGGTTTAGTCTGATCGACATTAGTAGTGCTACCAACCAGGATGATATCTCCACCACTTGTAATTGTAAGATCACGGCCTTCTTCTATTGTACCAGTAGTACCAAAACCAATGCTATCTAATTGAACTCCGTCTGCTGAAACGCGCATTACTATAACATCCTTATCAGAGTTTGAAATTGTATGAGTACCTAGCAAAATAAAATTGCCTGAGTTATCTAACGCTAATGCGTTGGCTTCAATTGAATTTCCGCCAACATTAATACTCCATTGTTGATTACCCAAAGCATCTGTTCGAACAAGGAACATTTTACTTTCGCCCAGACTGGAGATATCGGTGCCCAACATAGCATAGCCTTCTGGTAACGATACTAAGTCAACACCAAATTGATTTCCATCATTACCAAAATACTTAATGAAATAATCTTCAAAATTAGGTGTAATGGTGCTCTCAGTATCGCAGGCGAAAATTGCCAAACACGAGAATATGATGATATAGTATCGAATTCTAGTCAATTATTTAAATATATTTTTTAAGAACCCTTTAACTCTTTTGGTTTTCTTTCGCGGCTTATAAAGTGGTTTAACCAAACCAAATGAAATGCTCACATGGTTTAACTTTTTATAATCGTCTACAAAAGCATATTTGTATAGCAATTCCTCATTGGCATACTGATTGTCTGGGTTGACAAAATTTGATAAGCCAAGTGTATACCTTATATCTATAAAAAAGTAATTGTAACCAACCCTGTAGTTGGTTCCCAATCCTGCCAAAACTGAAGTATTATAGGCGTTACGAAGCTCATCCATGTTTACATCAGGCCCAGTTACAGAAAATTCGGCCACATCTTCACCAGGGCCTGCAGCGCCAACCTTGTCGACTAATTGAACGTTAGCGTTTGCTGTTAATAGCAAATCATTAGAAATTCCCACATAAACAAATGGCATTAATTTATTTACTCTCACTCTATATTTTAAAAATACCGGGACACTAATGTATGTCTGGTTCTCCTCAAAACTCTGACTATCATTATTAAAAAATGTATTTGAGTATGAGTATGAGTTTCTTAAAAAATTAAATTCCAAACCCAGACTAAGATTATCAGAAATATTTAGTTCACCACCCACACCAGCCTGAAACCCCACTTCGCTCTTATAAACTTCATTGGACAAAGAAGTATTATCAGTACCATAATTTTGAATGGCATTTGCGGTACTAAAATTAAAGCCGGCTTTAGCAAACAACACAAAAATTGGGGTAGTTGTAAATTTATTACTCAAGTATACAATATCAACTGGATCAAGATCTGCATTGATCTTGTATTCCGGATCTAGCCTTAAAAGTTTTAAGTAGCTGTCCTCTGCGCTTATTGGATCATCAATTAATAAGTATGTCCTTGCTAATAAAAAGTAGGCTTGTATTTTTTGACTTTTATCAAAACCATTATCCAAACATGGTTTAATTGTGGATGGAATGCCATATAAATGACCAGCATCGAAGCTCTCTCTGGCTTTGACTAATACCTCACTGCAACTAAGCTCTTGCGCTTGAAGCAGAGAGCCAGTTGTTGTAATCATTAAAGCCAAAAAAAGACAAACTCTAAAAATCATTCAATATCAATAGTCTTCAAGTAATAGGTTAATACAAGTGTTTTCAAATTCAAGGTCATTGCCCACATACGTTTTCCATTCTTCTTCTGAAAGATTTCTTTCCAACATAAGGCACATATCTCTAGCCATGATTTCCGGATTGGTTGGCCACATACGAATGTCACCATCACCACAAGCCGCAACAATATAATTGGAATCCGGACTAAATTCAATATCCCATACATAAGCATCATTGTCAGTCATTGTGACTGGCAGTTCCTCCAGCTTACTCATCACCCACATCTGAATTGTACGGTCTAAGCTTGAAGTAGCCATAAGACTACCATCTTTACTAAATTCTATATCACTAACTCTACCTTTATGTGCTGTGAACTCATGAATAATTTTACTTTGTACAACATCCCAAACTTTCACGGTTCCCCTTTCATCACCAATTACTAAAAGCTTGCCATCCGGACTATACTGTATGGCATGCATCGGATTGCCAGGTATATTTAATATTATATTTTCTTTGTCTGCATTGATAGACAATATAACCACTTGCCCAGATAAGGTTCCTCCAGCTATTGACTTTCCATCCGGGCTAATGGAAATAGTTTTGAGTTCATAAGTTGCGGCTTTGAGTAATCTGCTTTCTTTGGTTAGAATATTATTCAAACGAATTTCATTATCTCCACCTACCGAAATAAACTCAGACGTTCCCGGAATAAACTTTACATCATTTACATATGATTTGTGCCCTGTCATATTAAATACACTTCCATCGGCACTATTGATTACCTGTATTGTTGACGAATCACTCGCGTTTACTATCCATTGATCAGTATTATTAATATCTAAAACCCTGTTCGGGTAATTATTTGAAGCAATATTTTCTATTTGATCTGGAGAAGTTAGAGAACTCTTTTTTACTACACCTGCTGTTCCTGTTGAGTAAAACTGGTCACCCGAATGTGCAAATACTATACTTCTAACTGCATTGCGATGCTTAATGGGCAAAGTACTAAACACTTTTCCTTGTAGTTGATCAGTAGCATAGTACAAACCATCATATATGTATGGATCGAAAGTTCGCCCGCCATACTTTTTGTTGAACATATAAGCTTGCTGAGCCAATAATCCTTTTAAATTGTTGTCCTCAATATTTAGTGATTTAACCGCCATAGACTGAGCAACTGATTGATACAATAATCTATTGGCTAAATTGTAATTCTTTTCTGCACGATCATACTCTTGCTCTGCCACATCTTTTGCCTCCTGAGCTGCTAACTTCTGGCTTTCAGCTATATCCCTTTGTTCATTAGCGATTTCAAACTGCTCTTGAGCTATTAATCTTTGGCGATTGGCATCTTCAAATGCCGCGCGCATCCTCCTACTGGCCTCTTCAGCAATTTTTCTTTGTTTTTCTGCTTCTTCTGCTGCCATCTCGGCTTCTAATTGCCTCGCTTCTGCAAGTTCTCTTTGCTCGTTTGCCAGTGCCTCTTGCTGCTGTGCTTTTTCTAAATTTCTTCTGGCCTCAATATTTTGTGTAATAGCGTAAACGAAGAATAGAATTGATATCACCGCAGCAATACCCAGAACTACTGCCACAATTTTGGTTCTTTTCAACAAACGTTTTTGGAGCATTTCCTGATTTTTCTGCTCCGCTTCATATGTAATCCTACTCGTATCAAGGAAAACAATCGCACGCTCAAAAGCTTCATCATACCTTTGAGCCCATGCACGTGTTGGTTTTTGTTTCTTCTGCCAGTTGAGTGCCAGTTGCAAATCAGGTGGCCTCCAAAGTCCAGTTCTGCCGATTTGATACATCGCAGCGGCCTCTGAAAGTCGCCTATACATTTGAGCAGACTCATACTCTTCATCAACCCAAGCTTTTAATCTAGTCCAGATTCTCATCAAACTTTCATGAGAAATTTCGATGACAGAATCTTGATCCAGTTCTACAGAGGCAGGAGGCATTAAAAACGATCGGCCAGGTTTTCTAAATTTTTCAACTACAGCTGCGACTTCTTCTTCGTTGGCGTTGGCTATTTCTGCCACATACCCTAGTCGTGCAGGTCTTCTAAGTCCAAAACTATCACTGGTTTTCTCAGTTAGCGCCTTAAATAAAACCTCTGCTATTTCCTTTTCTTTTGTTGAAAGTTCATCAAAGGCTTCGTTAGCATGTTGTGATAGTGCCTCTGATATTTTACCTACTGCATTATAATGCCTTATATCTATTGGTTCATCTTCATCGCGGTTGCGAATCCAATAATCCCAAGTACGCATTAGTGCATGCTGAAGTATAGGTAATTGGTCCTGGTTATCACCAATTTCATTAAGCAGTCTTTTAATCAGTCTTTTAGTTACTTTGCCTCCACCAACGGCAATAGGACCTTCAATAGCAACCCGTTTTTGTTCTCTTGACATCTGCGGAACCAGATAGTTGCTTTGATTGATAAGTTGGGTTAAACCGGGAAATTTGGCACACTCACCAATATAATCCGAGCGCATGGTTATGGCCACATATACTGGTGCATTAGCATTTCGGCATGCATCCAATAATAAATTTACATAAACCCTCGATTCCTCATAAAGTAAATGATCCTCGCCATGTCGAAAAAGCTCCTCAAATTGATCGACTAGGATAAGCGTATTTTCACCGTATTTCTTAAACCTTTTTTCTATGGCTTCAACCAAGCCATGTGTGTTACTTCTTAGCAAAGAAGAAACTACAGTCTGATTGACCATTAGTTCTTCTGCTGTATAATCCTCACTTGAAGGGTCTGAGGAAATCAAAGAAGAAGCCAGGTTTTCTATAGGAGTTACACCTGGGCGAGTCATTACAACATTCCAATTGGCACCAGCGTCTGTCATAAACCCACCATACAAAACTGGAATAAGGCCGCAATACATCAAGGATGATTTACCGCTACCTGAGTAACCCATAACGGTTACAAACCTATTTTCTGCAAGTTTTAAAAGTACCTCATCGACCTGACCTTCTCTGCCAAAAAATAAATGACACTCATTAATACTAAACGGGCGTAGTCCTGGGAATGGGTTAGGCGATAAAACATTCCCATGAATGTCATACTCCGTTGAATCACTTTCGTGCTCCTTAGATCTTATGTCGTAATTTAACATCGGAGTATGCTATAGTTAAAAAAATCGGAGTTTGCACTACCATTATATCTCAAAACATTTAAAATAAATGTTTTAACTGTTAAAAAACAAAGAAACAAGACTATATGTGTTGAAATATTACACAAACCTTACACGTATTCTACAATTTTCTGAGCAAGTTTGACATTATCAGATAGCAGCTCATAAAAACTATCTTTGTTAAGTTTAAAAAGTGTTGTTGGCTCTACCGCAATTATGAGGTTAGATTTCATATAGTTGGAAGATTTCATTAACTCTCCAATAAACTCACCTTTTTTTGTACCCCCAGACACTTTCCCATTTTCATAAATATTTAAAGACCCTTCATACACGATGAAAAAATTGTCATTGTAATTTTCATCAATAGAAAGCATTTCTCCTTCTTCCAAAATCAAGATGTCTATAATATCCACAACACGGGTGATCGATAAACCTGAAACATCGGAAAATGCATTCATTTTCTCTAGAAATAATACTTTTTCAAATGCTAATGTAGTCCTTGATTCTTCGCTTTTTAAAACTAATGTGTCGAGGTGCTTTCTCTTTTTAAAGGGGAGCCTATTTACATTTACGGCATACTCTTCTCTATCAATTTCATACAAAGCCCATGCGGCCATTTCGTAAATAAGTTGATCTGGATTAAATAAATTAGCTATCAAATCAAGCTTATAATCCTTTATTTTCATCAATCCAATTTGGTAAAGGACACACGCTTTAGTCCATCGGTTGATTTGAGAAAAATCTCTATTTAAAATAAATTTCAGAACCAATCTGTTGTTTAACCTATCCCTTGGGTAGAATATTTCCAGTTTTTTCGTTTTTTCAGCGTAAGGCAAATCATCTAACACAGGTATTACTCTTTGTTTTAGGTCATCTGATAAAAATACATCCAATAACTCTATAGCATAGATTGACCCTTCACTAGTACCGCTCTCAATGTTCTCTTTAACAAGCTGGATCGATTGTGCATCATATAGCATTGAAAGCAGCATGTAAATATGATCAATATCTGAGCTTACCTCATCTTCAAGTGCCATTTTAATATCTTTACCAAACTGCTCACTAGAAACTTCACTTATCGAAGCCATATTCCAGGCAATATGCTCTACATCAGTTTCAATGGCATATTTTATTCTTGGTATTTGAGTCATACCAGCTTTAAAGCCTGTATTAGCCAGTGCCAATAAGACCTCAGAAACAATGACCTTGTCAGGAAAATCAATTTTGCTCCAAAGTTGCTGCTTTGCTTTATTCCCGCCAATTCTACCAATGACCTGTATAATTTTGATCATTGTTTGGGTGTTTTGGCCAGATTTATAAAAGGAAGAATCAAGCGCATTAAGAGCCTTTCCTCCGATTATGGTAAGCGTATTAGAGGCTTCAACACTAAATGATGAATATGCCAGGTTATCTATCAGAGCTGTAAGTACTTCATCAGAATATTTTTTCTGAGCTGTTTTTATTGCTGTTTTTCTAACTTTTGTATTTACATCATTAAGTAATTCTATGAGAAAAGATATGTTGTCATCATCACTGGTATTGCTAATTAGCTCAGCAGCATACTGTCTATCTTCAGGATTATCCGACTTGCACAATCTATGTAGCCTTGACCGTGAAATATCCCCGGACTTAAAAAGGTCTAACATGTCTAAACCACTTACTATATTCCTTTTTACCTCATCCTGGCTATTTTTTTTCTGAGAAATAACATAGCGATCACTTACGGAAAGGCCTTTGAGCTCATTCATCTTTAATTGCGCAAAATCTCTAATCTCCTCGACCTCATGAGACATGAGCTTATTAATAGACTCAGGAAGCATTTGAGGTTCTACTTTTTCAAGTAATTTGAATGAAAATATTACTTTGTTCGAGTTATCATTGATTAATGACTTGCTCAGCGTTTCAACCAGTTGTTGGCTTGGTTCAAGTACTGTATTGGCAATTGCTCGTTGTTGTCTTTCTAGCTTTATTCTTATTCTATTACGATACTCATTGTATATCTTACCTACAATGAAGAAATAAAATACTAATACAATGATTAAGGCATAGGAATAATGGATTCGTTCAAAAAATGCTAACAATGAAAGGCCAAGTATTACTGCACCTGCAATAAAACGTGAAGTTTCATTAACAACCCCTTCAACTTTAGTTTGTACATCAAACCTTACCCTCGCATCCAGTGGCATGAAATACAGTTTAAAGGTTGGGTTTTCTAGCGAATCTCTAAGGGAGAAATTAAATAGTCTACTCAGTGCGATAAATAAAAAGAACCAGATAAAACTAGCACCCGCTGCAATGGTTGCTCCAAAAAATGTACCCGCTATTATTGCCCCTATGGTAAATATAAAGACAATGAGCGGCAACACCATTAATGCTATTTTTAGCCCGTATTCACCTATTATGCGGTCGTTAACAAAGGTCTGAAGTAGTAAGCCAACTACTAAAATCGAACCTTGAAAGGTAGCAATAAAATTTCTAAGTTCTGTTTCATTTGGGTATTGCTCTGCCACTACTTCCTGAAATGAATACTGGACAAAAGTAAATGTGACCATACTAAAAAACAGGAAAATCGACAATAGCCTCACATAATTATCTTTTGCCAGTGCAAGTAAACCAGTATCTTCCTTTTCTTCAATATCAGTAGATACCTCAGCTTCAGATAGGTTATACTTTGAAGTAATCATTGCTAAAAAGACAAATGACAACAATAAGCTTACTCCACTTATAATGAGAAAATTGTATGTATTAGGAATGAAAGGCTCTAAGAAAGGTACAGCATAAAGGGCAATAATTGCAGCTACTAGTTGCCCAACATCAATACCACCAATTATTCTTTTAGATTGTCTTAGGTTGAATAATCTACCGAATGTACCCCAAAACCCAAGAAGAGCTACTGCCAGTATTGGGCCAATCATGGCAAACATCAAAAAAATGATGTAGTCTTGAAAAGCAGCATCTGCCCATCTAAATGTAAGGTATATACCAGCTGTAAATAGGAATATGCCTAGTAAATTGCCCAAGGCTAGTTTGCTGAAATTAATCCTGCCTTGTAGAAATGCAAAAACGGAGGTGGTTACAATACCAAGGAAACCAGAAATTAATATAGCTTCCTTTAAATATTCTTGTAGGCGATTAAGAAATAGTGTCTCAGCAGTAACCTGATAAGTGGCGAGAAAAATTCCCATAAAGAAACCTTTCCCGAGCAGAAAAAGCACTTGCTTCTCTTCCCCAGGCCTAACATTTAAAGCTAAAAATAAGGCCCTTAACATCGAATAGTTAAAAAAGTATTAAAACCAACGTGAAAAATTATTAATAAGGTAGCTAATTTCCAATGATTTACAAATAAAAAACCCTCACCTAATACTCGGCAAGGGTTGGAATTAATGTAAAAGTTTTTTATTAATTCTTAACTGAGTCAGGTTTAGCAGTTACTGATTTTTCAGAAGCAAATGCTTCATTTAAGCCTTTGATAACTTCATTAGTAATATTCATACTATCATTTGCGTAAAGCACATCACTTCCTTGATTATATTTCACGACAAGTTGTAAGCCATTATTCTCACTATATTCATTTAGAAACCCTGTTACTCGTTTATACAGTTCCTGACTGATCCTGGCCTCTTCTTTCAACAACTCCTGACTTAAGCTCTCCTGATAAACTCTTAAATTTTGTTGTTTCTTCATTAAATCCTCCTCTAAGGCTTTAGCCTGACCTATAGTGAGGTTATTAATATTCCTCTGATAGTCGTTAAATTCTTTTTGTAGTCCCTGAGCTCTATTTTGATATTCAGATTCTAGCTTTTGTGACTTGGCCTGAAGCTCTTCCTGCAGCTCAGCAAAATAATCATATTTCTGAAGTACAGAATCAGAATTAATGTATGCTACAGAATAAGCAGCAGATGTCATAATATTTTTTTCTTCAGATGGACTTTCTGAGTTATTAAACTGTAGGTAAAACAACGCACCAACTGCGACTAACAACACTATGTTTAGGACTAATGATAGATTTTTCACGGTTTTGTATGATTTTGAGTTAAATGTGGGCGCAAATAAAGCAAACTAGTAAGATATTTACTAATCTTTTTTGTCTTGATCAGTCCTATGATCGTTAAGCGTATAAGTATATGAAGTGCCAGATTTGGAAATGGCCTTTTCTCCTGAGGGGTCAGCCTTATACTGGTAGATATACTCAATATCGTTTTGTTCAGGTTCTTCTGGGTCAAATTTAGCAGCCTCAACTACTGGTCTGCTACCTTTAAAATAAATAGCACAAAAAATACCTGCGATTGCCCCCATTAAATGTGATTCCCATGAAACTCCAGGTTGAGATGGGAAAATACCTGAAAATAGAGTTGTACCATATAAGAACAATACGATAAAAGAAATAGCCAAAGTCTTTGTATCTCTTCTCAAAAACCCACTCAAGAGCAAGAAAGAAAGTAAACCGTAAACTAAACCACTTGCGCCAATGTGATATGCATCTCTAGCAGCTATCCATACCCAAAAACCGGTAATTATATATATGAGTAAAATAACAGAAAGTGCAATTCTGTCATAAAAGTAAAACAATCCTATTCCTAGAAATAGGATTGGAAAAGTATTCGATAATAAATGTAAAATATCCCCGTGAACCAGGGGTGCTGTGATAATGCCGACAGAACCTTGCAGAGTGCGTGGTAAAATCCCAAATTCACTGAAATCTAAATGAAATAAATATTCTGCGGTTTTTACCAGCCAAATAAGAGCAATAAATGATAGCGTAAAATATATGCTCCTCCTAAATTTGGCCTTCTCGTTGTTCATAAAATACGTGTCAGTCCATTATCTCTTCGTCCTGAGTCTGAAACGTAAAATAGGTATCGTCAAGTTCCAGAGTATCTTCATTATACTTTGAAACAAATTTTGTTATTACATCTTTAGTTATCTCGCCCACATTGAGTGCAGCATCAAGGCCTACTACCACATCTAGGTTGGGGTCTACCTCTACATGCTCCTTTACTTTTATCTCTCCTTCTTCTTCCAGCTCCATCATTACCTCTGCCATGTACAAGCCTATCTCCTCTTCTTTGTCATCTAATATTTCAAGGTCTCCATTTTCATCTTCCTTGTAGCGAATACTTGCAAATTCCGGAAAAAATTTAGCCGCTTTATGCTCTGCTATTTCATATAACTCACTGTGGTAGTGTAACCTCAGCGTGTAAATCGCAGCATCATACACCACTTCTTTACCCTCATATATCCCAATAAAATAAAAGTTTACATACTCATCCGTATTATCTTCAGAGTCTATTACAATATGATTTGTTCCTGAAGATGACATTTGATGTTTTAACTCTTCAATTTTGGGTGGATCGAAGCCTTGGTTGGTTATTATCATAGCAGCATCATTTTATAATTTAATATAATAGAATCAGGTATTTAAA
Source organism: Fulvivirga sp. (assembly GCA_965227525.1). GTDB lineage: Bacteria > Bacteroidota > Bacteroidia > Cytophagales > Cyclobacteriaceae > Fulvivirga. The sequence goes on from OZ245762.1 coordinate 3,044,130, forward strand.
TCAAGAATTTCTTTTTGTATTCTCCTTACCTAATCCTTGAAACAATGCATTTATAATCGACAGTATAATACTGAATAAAAGTGCCCACCAAAAACCATCTACTTCGAAGCCTGGCACTATACCATCGGCAATGAGAATTATAACTGCATTGATCACTAATAAGAACAGGCCTAGTGTAAATATTGTTATCGGTATAGTCAGCAGCACTAGTATAGGCCTAACAACTGTATTTAATAACGCCAGCAAAGCGGCAACTATTATAGCCACAAGAAAATCATCTACAATTACCCCACTAAGAAGATATGATGTGATTATCACAGCAACAGCTGATAAAATAAGTTTGATAAAGAAATTCATTAGAATTAAATTGAGTTGATTTAAAAGTAATTCTTAAAGATATAAAACAATGGCAAAGTTTATTATTCCACTCAATATTCTTCTCTTTTTTTCACTATCAATATTTGCACAGGATCGAATAACCGGGAAAGCCTTCGCAACTCGATCTGAAGTAATAGCGCAGAATGGCATGGCGGCTACAAGTCAACCATTAGCAACACAAGTAGCGCTGGATATATTAAAAAAAGGGGGAAATGCCATAGATGCGGCCATTGCTGCGAATGCTATGACTGGTTTGGTAGAACCTACAGGCTCTGGCATCGGAGGTGATTTGTTTGCAATTGTTTGGGATGCAAAAACAAAGCAACTATATGGTTTAAATGCCAGTGGGAGATCGCCTAAGTCCCTAACCCTCCAATATTTCAAGGAAAATGGTTACACAAAAATACCTTCCCACGGTCCTTTGCCTGTGTCTGTGCCCGGATGCGTTGACGGGTGGTTTGAACTACATTCAAAGTTTGGTTCATTGGAAATGACAGAAATATTGCAGCCCACGATTGATTATGCTAATAATGGCTTCCCCGTTTCTGAACTCATAGCCTATTACATGCAGCGCTCTGCTACATTTTTAAACAAATACCCAGGATTTTCCGATGTTTTCATGCCAAATGGTAAAGCTCCAGCAAAAGGAGAAATTTTTAGAAATCCTGCATTTGCAAATACATTATCACTTATTGCTAAAGATGGTCGTGATGCCTTTTATAAAGGAGAAATAGCCAAGACTATTGACAAATATATGAAAGAACATAATGGCTTTCTGAGTTATGAAGACCTGGCCTCTCACACGTCTGAGTGGGTGGCGCCTTTAAGCACAAACTATCGGGGATATGATGTATGGGAGCTGCCACCCAACGGTCAAGGAATTGCCGCTCTACAAATGCTCAATATTCTGGAGCAATATGATATTGCCTCCTTGGGCTTTGGCAGTGAGACTTATGTACACCTTTTTACGGAAGCAAAGAAACTCGCATATGAAGATCGTGCAAAGTTCTATTCCGATCCGGATTTCAATGATTTACCCATTCAACAATTAATCTCAAAAGAATATGCAAAGCAGCGAGCAAAACTTATAGATAAAAATAAATCGGCAGATAGTTACCCGGCAGGTATGCTGAAGGATGGTGATACTATCTATCTCACAGTCGCTGATAAGGAAGGAAATATGGTTTCACTTATCCAAAGCAATTTCAGAGGTATGGGTTCAGGCATGACACCTACCGGACTAGGTTTTATCCTTCAAGATCGCGGAGAATTATTCAATATTTCTGATTCTAAGCATTTCAATGCCTATGCTCCCGGCAAAAGGCCATTTCATACCATTATTCCTTCGTTTATCACTAAAGATGGGCAGCCATGGGTAAGCTTCGGTCTTATGGGTGGAGCTATGCAGCCTCAGGGGCATGTCCAAGTTGTTATAAATTTAATTGATTTTAAAATGAACCTCCAGGAAGCTGGTGATGCACCAAGAATGCAACACCTTGGATCTTCACAACCCACCGGATCAGAAATGACCTATGGAGGATCCCTATACCTGGAAACTGGTTTTGATTATGAAGTTATCAGGGGCTTGATGAAAAAAGGCCATAATATCGGATACCTTGACGGTGCCTATGGTGGCTATCAAGCCATTATGTGGGATGAGGCCAATCAAGTTTATTACGGTGCATCAGAGTCGAGAAAAGACGGGCAAGCCGCTGGTTATTAATCTTCCTCTTTGTACCATTTGGCATACATTGGGTAATTTCTGGCTGTTCTTTCAATCACTTCAAGCATTTCAGGGCCAGTTGATTTCACTTTTTTGGCAGGTACACCTGCATAAATACTGTTAGTTTCTACTTTGGTGCCTGGCAATACAACAGCCCCTGCCGCAATTACAGCTCCTGATTCTACTATGGCATCATCCATTATAATGGCACCCATTCCAACTAATACATTGTCGTGGATTGTGCATCCGTGTACAATAGCATTGTGAGCAATAGAAACCTTACTACCAATTACAGTTTTTGCCTTTTGATAAGTACAGTGGATTATGGCCCCGTCCTGAATGTTGGTGTCATTACCTATTGTAATTGAATGCACATCACCTCTCACCACGGCATTAAACCAAACAGTACAATTGTCTCCCATTACAACCTCACCAACCACAGTGGCATTATCAGCGAAAAAACAATTCTTTCCATATTTAGGATGCTTATTATTGATGGTTTTAAATAGCGCCATATAATTCAATGTTTAAACACGTAATATTGATTATTAATTATTATTTTTGTTAAACAATTATCAAATTTAAACCAACTAAAATTTACACACATGAAAATTTTATCTTATCTGGGATTTTTAATGTTTGCCGTGGCAGTAATTGCTTGCGGACCAGGCAAGCAAGGAGAGGATGCTGAAGTTACTGAAGCTAAAGAGGTAGAAGAGGTAGTAGCATCAACAGAATATACTGTAGCCACTGAAAACAGTACTGTAGGATGGATCGGAAGTAAGCCAACTGGCAAGCATAATGGAAGTATCCCTATCACCAATGGCACTATTGCTACTGAAGATGGACAGATCGTAGGAGGCACTATCGAACTTAATGTTGCCGGTATCCAAAATGATGACTTAGCTGAGAATGAGGAAATGCAAGACAAATTGCTTGATCACTTAAAATCCGCTGACTTCTTTCATGCAGATAGTTTTCCAACAGCACAGTTTGTTATCACATCCGTTACAGAGTATTCTGATGCCGATAAGCCTCAGGGCAAAGAGCAATTTGACACAGAAAACAAACCTGTTTCAGCTGACCAATTTATGGTTGAATCGCCTTCTCATAAAATCACTGGAAATCTAACTATGAGAGGCAAAACATTAAGTGTGGCTTTCCCAGCGAGCGTTATGATGGAAGATGGAAAGATAATGGCTAAGGCGAAGTTTAACATTGACAGAACCAATTGGGGGTTAATGTACCAAGATGAAGCAAGTGTTGTAGATAAAGCCAAAGACAAGTTTATCTATAATACAGTAAATGTAAGCTTTGACATTACAGCCAGTGAGCAGCAAAACATGTAATTAATAATACTTTGTTAATAAAATAAGGGAAGTTTAGGCTTCCCTTTTTTCATGTACTTTTGTTTGAAATTAATAGCTATTGAAAAATAGAAAAACATACAAACTGCCTGACAATTTTATTGAAAACTCCCTTCAATGGGCAAATAAATTCACCAACTGTTGCCTTTTCAACAATAATAAGATACTAAACTACCCATTTGAGCCTTTCAATAATCTATTGGCGGTCAGTAATAATAATCCAATTAGCACAAACAATTTTGATGAGCTTCAACAACTAATTGTCAATAAAAACTGGCTAATAGGACACCTTTCCTATGATCTTAAAAATCAGATCGAAAAACTGGAAAGCAACCACCCCTCATCAATTGACTTTCCCCTACTTCATTTTTTTAAACCCGACCACCTGATCCATTTTGGAGATACATCACTAATTATTGAAACCGACAGTAATCCTGACAATATCTTTCAAGAAATTGTTGATTGTAAATTTCAACAACCCACTGATACCTATATTGGCTCAATAAGCACTGCTACTTCAAAAAATGAATACCTAAAGGTGGTTGAAAACCTCTTGCAGCATATTATTGAAGGTGACATATACGAGATTAATTATTGCTTAGAATTTATCATCAATAAGCTGCAAATAGATCCGATTCATTTTTACCTGCATTTGTGTGAGATATCTCCTACTCCGTTTTCATCATTTTATAAACTCAATAATAAATACGCACTTGGGGCAAGCCCTGAAAGGTTTCTAAAAAAAGAAAGTAACAGGCTTATCTCACAGCCAATAAAAGGTACTGCCAAGAGAGGAGCAACCATTCAGGAAGACACAGAAATTAAGACCGCTCTTTATTATGATGAAAAAGAGCGAGCGGAAAATATGATGATTGTTGACCTGGTAAGAAATGATCTGGCAAGAAGCGCTATCAGCGGCACAGTAAAAGTTGAAGAAATGTTCGGCATCTACTCCTTTAAGCACTGGCACCAAATGATCTCTACGGTGGCAGCCGAGGTGACTGATTCACAGGATATCATATCAATTATTAAAAATGCATTCCCAATGGGCAGCATGACTGGCGCACCAAAAGTCAAAGTAATGCAGTTGATAGAAAAGTACGAAACCTTTAAAAGAGGTTTATATTCTGGTGCTATAGGTTACATTACCCCTAATGGTGATTTTGATTTCAGTGTAGTGATCAGAACGCTTTTCTACGACAGGTCAGAAAATAAAGGTTCATTTATGGTTGGAAGTGCGATTACCAGCGATGCTATTCCCGAGAAAGAATACGAAGAATGTCTATTAAAAATAAAACCTCTACTAAAAGCGTTAACCCAACATATACATACCGATGAAGTGGAATTTTCAATAAAAGACTACTGACAATATGTCACTTTAATTCCTTATTATTACCTTTGCACTTTAATAAAATCGAGGAGCGAGCATGGAAAATTTAATCAGTGATCTTGATATTATTACTGAAGAAAACAAACAAGAGGCCTGTGAAACAGTAAAGGTCTCTAAAGACGATAATACAGGTAAAGAAAGAAAGCTTTACATAGAAAGTTATGGTTGTCAAATGAATTTCAGCGATAGCGAAATAGTGACATCTATAATGCAAAAAAATGGATTTGATACTACTTCAGACTTCAGCGAAGCTGATGTGGTATTTTTAAATACGTGTTCAATACGAGAAAAAGCGGAACAAACTGTAAGAAAGCGTCTTTCTCAATTTAATAAGGTAAAAAAAGATCGCCCTGAAATGATGATAGGCGTATTAGGGTGTATGGCAGAACGACTGAAGGACAAGCTTCTTGAAGAAGAAAAGATTGTTGATCTGGTTGTTGGGCCTGATGCTTACAGAGACCTTCCAGGGCTTGTTCAGCAGGTAGATGAAGGTCAAAAAGCTGTAAATACATTTCTCTCAAGAGAAGAAACCTATGCTGATATTAGTCCTGTAAGACTTAACTCAAATGGTGTTACAGCATTTATATCGATCATGAGAGGCTGTGATAACATGTGTTCCTTTTGTGTAGTGCCATTTACCAGAGGTCGCGAGCGCAGCAGAGACCCTCACTCTATCGTGCAGGAAGCACAGGATTTGTTTGACAGAGGCTACCGTGAGGTAACCCTACTTGGGCAAAATGTAGATTCTTACAAATGGTCTCCAGAAGTTAATAATAAAGCCAGATTAGAGAAAACTGAGGTAAGCGAAATAATCAATTTTGCTAACCTGATAGAAATGGTGGCCAAAGTACATCCTGATTTAAGAGTTAGATTTTCTACTTCGCACCCAAAAGATATAACAGACGAAGTGCTTCATACAATGAAGAGGTATGAAAACATCTGTAACTACATACACCTGCCAGCTCAAAGCGGTAATACGCGTGTTTTAGAACTTATGAATAGAACTTACTCTCGTGAGTGGTATATCAACAGAGTGGATGCCATAAGAGAAATCATTGGTGAGGATTGTGGTATATCAAGTGATATGATTGCAGGATTTTGTTCGGAAACTGAAGAAGAGCATCAGGAGACACTCACGCTAATGGACTACGTAAAGTACGATTTTTCATACATGTTCTTTTACAGTGAGCGACCAGGCACGCTGGCAGCAAAAAAGTATGAAGACGACATTCCATTAGATGTTAAGAAGAGAAGGCTTGCTGAAATTATTAAAAAACAGCAAGGACATGCTCATGAGCGAAATAAACGAGACATCGGCAAGGTACACAAAGTATTGATTGAAGGCACTTCAAAAAGATCTGAGGAAGATCTGCAAGGACGAAATACTGCTAATAAAGTAGTCATCTTCCCGAAGAAAAAATATAAAAAAGGGCAATATGTAGATGTGTTGGTTCATGATTGCACACCAGCAACACTTTTTGGAAATATCGTTGACTAAAACATGGCTGAGAAAGAAATTTTAAGCATAAAACAACGATTTGGAATTATAGGAAATTCCCCGTTGCTAAACCATGCCATACAAGTAGCCGCACAAGTGGCAGCTACCGATATGTCAGTACTTATCACTGGCGAGAGTGGTAGTGGTAAAGAATCCTTTAGTAAAATAATACATCACTTAAGCCCTCGAAAGCACAACCAGTTTATTGCTATCAATTGCGGGTCTATTCCAGAAGGCACTATAGATTCAGAGCTTTTTGGTCATGAAAAGGGGTCGTTTACCGGTGCACATGAAGCAAGAAAAGGCTACTTTGAAGTCACCAATGGAGGTACTATTTTCTTAGACGAAATTGGAGAGATGCCTGTAGGTACACAAGCCAGGCTCTTGCGTGTATTAGAAAATGGAGAATTCATTAAAGTAGGTTCATCTAAGGTACAAAAAACAGACGTGCGAGTGGTTGCTGCCACCAACGTAAACCTGATGAAGAATGTAGAGGATGGAAAGTTTCGTGAAGATCTCTATTATCGATTAAGTACGGTACCGATTTATGTGCCTCCATTGCGCGACCGTGGGGCGGATATCGAGCTACTTTTCAGGAAATTTGCCACCGATTTTGCTGAAAAATACAGAGTTAAGCCTATTGCTCTCACTGATGATGCCAAAGAGATTTTACTTAAGTACAGATTTCCAGGAAACATCAGGCAGCTTAAAAACTTAACAGAGCAAATCTCAGTACTATCTACAGAGGAAAAGACTATAGATGCTGAAAAATTGATGAGCTATCTGCCTCAGGATAAAAATCAGTTGCCGGCTATATACAAAAATCCTGATGCTAAGGATAGTGGAATCTCGGAGAGGGACCTGCTTTACAAGGTGCTGTTCGACATGAAAAAAGATATGAACGATTTGAAAAAATTCGTTCTTGATGCACTTCAACACGATGGTCCACAAACGGAAATTATAGAAGATCACAGCAAGCTTTTTGAAGATATTGATCAGAATGATTTAAAGCCATCAAAAGAAGTTTCTAAGCCAGTACTTCTCAATGTTCCCAGTCAGGACCAGCAGTCTTATGAAGACTCTGATGAGGACATTGAAGACATTACACATGAAATGGAAGACGAGTCTCTTTCTTTAGAGAAAAAAGAGAAAGAGTTGATCATTAAGGCATTGAAAAAGAATAACAATAAACGTAAATACGCAGCCAAAGATTTAGGCATTTCGGAACGAACTTTGTATAGGAAAATCAAACAATACGAACTTGAAGAGCTTTAAATCATTGAAAACAATAATTGCATGCCTGCCCCTATTTTTTTGTGCGGGATGTGGTGTTTACTCATTTACCGGAGTAGCAATTACAGCAGAGACCTTATCTATACAAAATTTCTATAATGATGCGGATGGAGGTCCGCCAGATTTAGCACAACAATTTACCAACAGACTTACAGATTATTATCAGGCTAACACTAACCTGACTTTGGTACAAGAAAACGGAGAATTGCAGTTAGAAGGGGCTGTTTCAGGCTATCGCTTATCTCCGGTAGCACCAAGTGCTGCAACGGGTGACTTTGATGATACAGCTGCCCTTACGAGACTTACAATTACAGTCAAGGCCACTTATATCAACACTGAAGATGACTCCTTCAACTTTGAAAATAAGTCATTTTCCTTTTATAGTGACTTTGATAACAGTCAGAATTTAACAGCCATTGAAAGTCAACTGATAGACGAGATATATGATCAAATAATCTTGGATATATTCAATGCCTCTGTTGCCAATTGGTAATTTTTACTATATTTTTACTTATTGCATAAATTGCTAACCGAACAAAAAGCAGCTTTGAACAAACAAAAATTCTCTCAACTCGTCAAAGACTATAATGGAATTTCTACGGATGACCGTAATAAGCTGCACGAGTTAGTATCAAGTTATCCGTATAGTCAGGTTTTACATACACTAATTGCCAAAGCTAACAAGGATGCAAAAACTGACATTGCCAACCAAACATTAGGCTATGCGGCAATGTATGCAGCAGACAGAAGCGTACTGAAAGAAGTAATTGAAGCAAAGCCTGCAAGTCAAAAACCAAAGACACCTACAGTACAAGTCAAGCAACAAAGTAGCACTAAGCCTGCTACCAATACTACTGTCGAAAAACCAAAACCAAAATTAGTCCCTAAGCAGAAAGGTGAGAAAATTACGGTTGATGTATCTCTACTTAATAAGGAAAGCTTAAGTGATACAATAATGGCAGATTTAAGGGCATTGAAAGAAAGTAAGGCTAATTACCTAGAGTGGTTGTCAATGCCTGACGAAAAACCCTTAGTTGATAAACCAAAAACATCTCCTAGAAAGTCTACAACCAAGAAAAAAACTAGCAAAGCCAAATCTGCGTCCAGTACAAAGAAGGAAAGCTCTGGCAAAGCCAAACCAGAAAAGGAGGCTTCTTCACCCGCAAAGAAAACAGTGGCTAAAAAGAAAGCCACAACAACAAAAAAGAAGACCTCAACCAAAAAAAAGGCTGAAACAAAGACTAAAGCCAGCTCAGAGGTAAAGAAACCTTCAAGTAAGAAAACTAAATCTCAGGCAAAGAAATCTATTGACGAAGATCAAAGTCATATTATAGATAATTTCATTTCTAAAGAGCCAAGTATTACTTCAAAGCCATCTAAGAAAGCACCATCAAATCAGGAAGACCTATCTCAACCCAGTACGACTTTTACAGAAGATCTAATTTCTGAAAACCTTGCCAAGATATTTATATCGCAAGGTAAAGCGGATAAGGCAATTGATATTTATAAAAAATTAATTTGGAAGTTTCCGCAAAAAAAGTCTTACTTTGCAACTCAAATTGAAGAACTGAAAAAATAATCTATAAATGTTAACTGTAATCTTAAGTTTAATCGTGTTGGTGGCTGTTTTGTTGGTTTTAGTAATACTAGCTCAAAACTCCAAAGGTGGTGGTCTTTCTAGTCAATTTGGTGGCTCTGGGGCCAGTAATATGATAGGTGTAAAAAAGACAGGCGATTTACTTTCTAACCTAACCTGGGGGTTGATCATTGTTTTATTTGCACTAACAATCTCTACAAACTTCATCACAATAGAGCGTGCTCAGGCTACAGACGAATTTATTGACAGGGCTCAGGAAGAAAGTACCGTACCTAGTTTAGACTTAGGCGATGTTGAGTCTTCAGAAGAATCTACCCCTTTAGATCAAAATGATGGACTACAAGATCTCGAATCTGAAGAAGATAGCGAATAATTTAAAACGAATAATTTAAAAAAAAGCCTCTCAAATATTTGAGAGGCTTTTTTTTGGCATTTCTCGAGGTGACTTTCATTCAATGCTTTATCTTTCTATACGCTCTAATTACAGCAAACACTAAAACGCTAATGATAAGAAAACCAATGAGAAACACATTTCGATTATAGATTTCATTTTCAGTTTGTATCTCTTGAATCAGTTTCTCTTGTTGCAATAGCTCTATCTCCTGTTCCTTTTTTTCCAACTCATATCTAGCTTCCATCTCAGCCATACTGTTTGCACTTTCAATATTAAAAATACTGTCATTGAGAGAAGCATATTTCTGATGATACTCATAAGCAGATTTATAATTATCTGTTTTTGCGTTTAGCTCTGCCAGTATTTTATAGATAAGTCTTAGGTCATCTTTATTGCTTGACCGAATTGCCATTTCATATGCAGTTTGCAGGTGATAGTTTGCCTTATCATAATTACCTATCAACATAAACCCTTCCCCAATATTTAAATGGGTTGCGGCCATGTCTGCTATAAACCCAATCTCCTTTTGAATCTTCAAAGCTTTTTCATAATAAACAATGGCGCGCTCTATCATGCCTTGTTTAAAATAAATAATACCCATGTTGTTATATGAAGTGGTCATCCCCGACTTATCCTCTAGCTGTTCCTTAAGCTCTAAGCTTTGTTTCTGATAGTCAAGAGACTTTTCATATTGACCAAGCCTCATATACACCAGACTTAAATTGTTATAAGAGGCAGCCATACCGATCTCATCATTTAGCTCTTCCCTTGTTTTCAGACTATTACCAAAGTACTCTATCGCCTTTTGATAGTTGCTTTGAAAATTATATAAAATAGCAATATTGTTGTGGATGTCTGCAACTCCACGTTTATCTCCCATTGCTGATTTAATCTTGAGTGCTTCAAAGTAGTACTCTAGCGCTTCATCAAAGATCCCTAAATAGTCATGAATTACACCCAGGGTGATTAATGTGTTTGAAACAAGCTCTTGATCTTCTACTTCTTTAGCCAAAGCAAGTGCTTTTTCACAGAAAATCTTAGCTGAGTCGTATACGCTTCTCGAGGTATATAGGTCTCCGATAAAATAATAAGTGGTGGCTTTAAGCTCAGGCATATCATCTGATAGATCTGCTTCTAAGGCCTTAGCTTCAGTTAGCGCCCTCCCTGAGTTTACTAGAGAAAGCTCCTTGATGTATTCTAGCCTGAGCCTCATCCTGGCATCTAGCTCTGTGGTGCCTTCTATTAAATTCTTTAGACTATCTACCTTGGTTTGCGCATTGGCTTGAAAGGTGATCATGATGCTAAGAAACAGGACGAATTTTCTCAAATTACAGGTACTCAGATTGAAAATTTATTTTCAGCAAATATAACCATTAAACCCGTTTTCTTAGTAAAATGCAAATTTATGTTGATGATACGTAGCGTACTAAAAGCCTTTTAATAATTGGTAATAGTGTAGGCTCCGTTGGAAACCGCATTTTCGTATTAATTAAAAATACTGCAGGGTTGGGTAATTCATTGATTGTATTGGTTAGCTTCATCTTCAAATTTTCATAGGTATCCCCTATTCCTCTTGAAAATGATTTTACATAAGATGTATGAATACCTCTTAAGTTTTCGGTCGCATTTTCGAAAACAGTAATCTGATACCTATACACTGAGGCCTTAGACCTTTCGGGCTGCTCCAAAAAGAAATATCCTTCATCGGCATACAGTGGCATAAGCCCAATCGGTGAGAGCTCACATTGTTGCTCCACAAATTCATAAATCTCTTTCCCTTCTTCAAGGTTTTGTTTGAATAACGGTAAAGCATATTCGAGTATATCTTCAACTTCTTGTAATACGCCATCCTCCTCGACAAGCTTTGCATACAACAATTCCAACTTTGCCAAATCAATCTCTCTAAGCCTTACAGGAAACTTCTCACTTATAAACTTTTTGTTCTTTTTAAACTCCAGTATGTTGTTATAATGAAAAACCAAATCAGCTAAAAATGGATACAACTCTACCTTATTAAAAGAAGTGCTTACCTCTTTTAAGTATGACAAAAGCGTGTATTTCTTATATTCAAAATCCAGCAATCCATCGACAAACCAATCAGCTTTAAGTCTCCTCATACGTTTAACATTTTAAGTGTAACCCATGTAAAATTTAATCAAATTTTACATCTGCAACAAGACTGACAATTTGCCATCACTGATATGGTGAAAAAATGTCATGCTTGTGGGCAGACAGATGTCAGTTTTATCCAACTCACTCTGCTAAATTGTCCGATTATAAAGTAATAACGGTATTGGCATAAAAGATGATATATGCAGAGTACTGAAAAGAATTTAAGTTAAAAATTAAACCTAATACGAAAATGTCTAAAGTAAATTTCAAACCAAACGAGGACAGAGTTCTTGTAGAAGCTGCAGCCGCAGAAGAAAAGACTGCATCAGGTATCATTATCCCTGATACTGCTAAAGAAAAACCACAACAAGGTAAAGTAGTTGCTGTTGGTCCAGGTTTTAAAGACAAGCCGGTTACCGTAAAAGAAGGTGAAACGGTATTGTACGGAAAATACTCTGGAACTGAAATTACAATCGATGGTACTGAATACCTTATCATGAGAAATTCAGATATCCTCGGTACTCTTTAATTTAAATTTATCAATTGATCGAAAATTTTTTAAACAAAAAATTATACAACTATGGCTAAAGAAATAATGTTCGAAACAGCTGCTAGAGAGAAACTCAAAAAAGGAGTTGACGCTTTGGCTAACGCAGTAAAAGTAACATTAGGACCAAAAGGACGTAATGTAATCCTTGATAAAAAATTTGGTGCTCCTACAGTAACAAAAGATGGTGTATCGGTAGCGAAAGATATCGAGCTGGAAGATAATATAGAAAACATGGGTGCTCAGCTTGTAAAAGAAGTAGCATCAAAAACTGCTGACGATGCTGGTGATGGTACTACTACTGCTACTGTACTAGCTCAGTCTATCTTTTCACACGGAATTAAAAACGTAGCTGCCGGTGCTAATCCTATGGACCTTAAAAGAGGTATCGACAAAGCTGTAAGTGCTGTTGTTGCTAACCTTAATAAGCAGTCTAAAACCATCAAAACTTCTCAGGAAATCGCTCAAGTTGGAACAATTTCTGCCAACAACGATCCTGAAATCGGCCAAATGATTGCCGATGCCATGGACAAAGTTGGAAAAGACGGTGTGATCACTGTTGAAGAAGCAAAAGGTACTGAAACTGAAGTGAAAACTGTAGAAGGTATGCAGTTTGACAGAGGTTACTTATCACCATACTTTGTAACCAACACTGAAAGCATGGAAGCTGAGTTGGAGAATCCTTACATCTTGATCTATGACAAGAAGATATCTGCAATGAAAGAGCTTCTTCCTGTACTTGAGGCAACTGCTCAGACAGGTAAGCCTTTATTGATTATCTCAGAAGATGTAGATGGTGAAGCTCTCGCTACATTAGTAGTAAACAAAATCAGAGGTGCACTGAAAATCGCAGCTGTTAAAGCTCCTGGTTTTGGTGACAGAAGAAAGGCAATGCTAGAAGACATCGCTGTATTGACTGGTGGTACTGTAATTTCTGAAGAAAGAGGTTATAAATTAGAAAACGCAACGTTGGATAACCTTGGTACTGCAGAGAAAGTAAATATCGATAAAGACAATACAACCATTGTAAATGGTGCTGGTAAAAAAGCTGATATCGATGCGCGTATCAATCAAATCAAAGCGCAAATAGAAAATACTACTTCAGACTACGACAAAGAAAAGCTTCAGGAGCGTTTGGCTAAGCTTTCTGGTGGTGTTGCAATCCTTTACATAGGTGCAGCTACTGAAGTAGAGATGAAAGAAAAGAAAGATAGAGTTGACGATGCATTGCATGCAACCAGAGCAGCCGTTCAAGAAGGTGTAGTTGCTGGTGGTGGTGTAGCACTTATCAGAGCTATTGATGCATTGAAGAAAATGGATACTCAAAACGAAGATCAGGAAACTGGCGTAAACATCATCAGACTTGCAATTGAAGCTCCATTGAGAACAATTGTTGAGAATGCTGGTCAGGAAGGATCTGTAATCGTTCAGAAAATCAGAGAAGGAAAAGATGACTTCGGTTACAATGCCAGAGATAACAAATATGAAAATATGTTTAAGGCTGGTGTAATTGATCCAACCAAAGTAACAAGACTTGCGCTTGAAAACGCTGCTTCTATTGCTTCATTGTTGTTAACAACAGAGGCAGTTGTGGCTGACCTACCAGAAGAAGAAAACGCTGGTGGTGGAATGCCAGGCGGAATGCCAGGTGGTGGAATGCCAGGCATGATGTAATCGATCTGGTTTTTCTAAATAAAACTAAATAGGCTTCGAAAATTCGAAGCCTTTTTTTATTACATTATATAATTTCTATCTATTCACCTTTTACCACTACCAGCTCAATAGGTATGCTGAGTAGTTTTTTAAAGTCTTCACCAGATTCCATCATATCTTCATCCTCTTCCTCATAATGCCACAGAACCGATACTTTACTTTTATCTTTGATAGCTTCTAGTTTTCTTAAAATTTCAATTAAGCATTTCGAAGAACTCGTGTTAAAATACTCAAGATTTACACTCAATTGGGTTTTTTCCGCAGGTGCATCTATATACTTATCAAGCCACTTCATCAGAGGTTTGTAAAACTCAATTGAGTTTTCTGGTATCGACCTACCTGACATCTCAAAATCACCTTTGCCGGCATTGAAATATAATCGTGGTGTTTTTGGTGTTGGTGTGAGTGTATAATTTTCCATTTATTTGATGAGTTTTATATTTAGCTTATTACGTTAACTTCCAGAGTAAAAAAAGAAAATTTATCATCAATTTCCTCAAATTTATAAATCAAATTTTTACCAGATCTTCGTGCAAGGTCTATAAATCCCAAGCCAGCGCCCCCACCATTAGAAACTCCTCCGAAATTTAAAATCCCTCGGTACAACTCTTTTAATTCTTTCTCAGACATTGTATTAACCATATCAATCCTGGTTCTGATGCCTGGCATTTCTTTTTTGAGCAGATAATTTCCGGTTATTACCTTATAACCATCTTTTGTTTCATTAACCAAGAAAAACAGATGATCTTCCACTGCTTTTCCATCTTTATCTTTGTTGTAATTATGAAGGTTTTGAGTAATTTCAATTAGCACATGAAACATCTTTTTTTTCATCAATTTTGCCTCGACCTGCGTCTCGATGAATTGCTCCATGTTTTTTAAAGTGTCATTGAAATCATTTTCCTGCAGGGTGCCTATATAACTATAAACCGTACCGGATTCAATGAGGGTTTCATAACGATCTTTTATATCAAATGCGCTGACATTCATTATATAACAATAAGGTTTTAAGATAACAATATTTGTATATAAATAATCCGCAAAATTGAAAAAATAATAAAAAAGCCTCTGAAACAGAGGCTTTTAATATCTTGAAAAGAGTGACGTTTAATGTACGTTACCCATCAATTTTCTGATTGGTTTAGAGAATATGAGTAGTATAATACCTGCACCTACTGTTGTATAAACAATCATCATATATTGATCAGGCATTTGTTGTAAAGCTTCCTCTCCATCACCCGAGATCTCCCCTCCTAGTCTACCGGCAATCAGATTACCGAGTGATACTGACATAAACCAAATACCCATCATTTGGCTATAGAACTTCTTAGGAGCCAATTTTGTCGTAAGGCTAAGGCCAACAGGACTTAAACTGAGTTCTCCAAAAGTATGGAACATATAAGTCAATAATAACCAGGTAGGTGCTGCAAGGTCTCCAGAGGCAGCTACCTTTGCGGCAAACACCATAACGAAGAATCCAACACCTAGTAAAATAAGTCCAAGTGCAAACTTAATAGGGCTACTTGGTTCTAAATTTTTCTTTGCTAGCCAAATCCACATGGCTCCAAAAACAGGAGCGAATAATACAATAAACATCGGGTTTATTGACTGGAAAGTACCCGCTGCCAAATTAATTCCAAATATCGTTCTGTCTGTAAATCTCGATGCAAAAAGGTTTAGTGTTGAACCCGCTTGCTCAAAACCTGACCAAAAAATGGATGAGAATATAAATACGATACCAATAGCAATTACTTTTTTCTTATCGTCAGCATCTAAGCCACCCATTAGCAATACATAGCCTAAAAAGCCAAATGCAACTAATAATATAATGACACCTGAAGAGTCTGCCAGAGTTACCGCATCAATTGGAATGAAACCTCCAAATGCTAAGACAAGTAATGCAATTGCTCCTCCACAAATAATTTTTAGCCACTTGTTGAGGTTATTTTTCTTTTCAACCTCCTCTGGTGTTTCGTATACGGGCATCTCACCTATACCAGCAAGATACTTATCGGTCATTTTATATTGAATCAGACCCAGTACCATAAATAATCCTGCAGTACCAAATCCCAGATGCCAATTTACTTGCTCACCAAGCGGACTTGTTATTAATGGAGCAACCAATGCGCCCAGGTTAATACCAGAGTAAAATATTGAAAATCCTGCATCTCGCTTGGCACCAGAATCATTTGTATATAAGTCTCCTACAATTGAGCTTATATTTGGCTTTAGCAATCCTGTACCAACTGCAATTAAAATAAGTCCAAGAAAAAACGGTACCGTATCTGTTTGAGTAATCGTCATGGCGTCATCCATTCCAATTTCTACTAAAAGACCCGGGATTGCCATTGTAAAATGACCTAAGGCAATAATAATTCCTCCATACCAAACTGATTTTTTCAATCCAAAAAGCCTATCAGCTAACCATCCTCCGGGTAACGCAAATATATATACGCCCATTGTGTAGAGACCATAAATTGCACCTGAGGTCGAGTCGTCAAAACCTAAACCTCCCTCTACTATTGCTGTAGTCATAAAAAGTATGAGTAGCGCACGCATTCCGTAATAACTGAAACGCTCAAACATCTCTGTAAAAAAGAGAGTTGCTAAACCACGAGGGTGCCCAAAAAATGTTTTTGACATGCTTTTATTGTTTAATGTTTGTCAGATTTTAAAATAAAATTCCGCTAAAGCTAACATTGTTGAAAGATATAAGCAAATAAACCCTTACGTACAGGTCATTTGAAATGATAAGTGCAATTAAAAGCACAATCGTTTGAAATTTAAATTTGTGCTATTAGACCAATGAATAATTTGTTAATTTTGCTCACTTTAAATCTAACACGACAAGGAATAAAACATATTACTTAAATCATGGAAGAATTGGGGTTAAAATCAGACAAAGCATCTGTTGAGCAATTGGGGATAAAAAACGCCACTGCACACTGGAATCTTTCACCAAAAAAATTAGCAGAAATAGCAGTAGATAAAGACCAGGCAGAAAAAACTGCGTCTGGAGCTATTGCAGTTGACACCGGTGAGTTTACCGGCAGATCTCCAAAAGATAGGTTTATCGTTAAAGATGATGTGACAGAAGATGCTGTTTGGTGGGGTAATATCAACATCCCATTTGAAGCAGATAAGTTCGATAAATTGTATGACAAAGTCGTAGACTACCTCTCTGGAAAAGAAATATATGTGAGAGACGCATATGCTTGTGCTGACCCAAAATACAGAACTAACATAAGAGTAGTAAACGAATACCCATGGTCAAATATGTTTGTATACAACATGTTTTTAAGGCCTACCGAAGAAGAGGTAAAGTCATTTGACCCTGAGTGGACCGTGATAAATGCTCCCGGATTTAAAGCAGATCCTGCAGTTGATGGAACAAGACAGCACAACTTCGCCATTTTAAATTTTAAGAAGAAAATCGCTCTTGTAGGAGGAACTGGTTATACTGGTGAAATTAAAAAGGGAATTTTTTCTGCCCTTAACTTCATACTTCCTCACGAAAAGCAGACACTTTCTATGCACTGCTCAGCCAACATGGGCAAAGATGGTGACACGGCAATTTTCTTTGGACTATCAGGAACTGGTAAAACTACACTTTCGGCAGATCCTAACAGACAGTTGATTGGTGATGATGAGCATGGATGGTCTGATGAAAACACAGTATTTAACTTTGAAGGTGGATGTTATGCGAAGGTAATTGACCTTTCCTCTGAAAAGGAACCTGATATTTACAATGCCATTAAAGAAGGAGCTTTGCTCGAAAACGTAGTTTTGAAAGACGACAAATCTGTTGACTACAAAAGTGGCGCTAAGACAGAAAATACTCGTGTAAGTTACCCAATCTATCATATAAACAATATTGCCGAGCCTTCGATTGGCAAAAATCCTAAAAACATATTTTTCCTAACTTGTGACGCTTACGGTGTCTTACCTCCAATATCAAAACTTTCACCTGGGCAGGCGGCATTCCACTTTATCTCTGGTTATACTGCCAAAGTAGCGGGAACAGAAGCTGGAATTACTGAACCAGTAACAGCATTTTCAGCTTGTTTTGGTGCTCCGTTTATGCCTCTTCACCCAACTAAGTATGCAGAAATGCTAAGTAAAAAAATGCAAGAGGCTGGCGTTAATGTTTGGCTTGTAAATACTGGCTGGTCAGGCGGGCCTTACGGAGTTGGAAGTAGAATGAGCTTAAAGATTACGAGGTCTTTAATAACAGCTGCATTGGATGGAGAACTTGACAATGTTACATTTACCGAGCATGATGTATTCGGATTGATGATGCCTACTACGTGTCCTAATGTACCGGAAGAGGTGTTGAGTCCTCGAAACACATGGGATGACAAAGAAGCTTATGATGCTAAAGCCAATGCACTTGCAAATGCTTTTAATAAGAACTTTGAAAAATTTGCCGACTACGCCAATGATGAAATCTTGGCAGCGGCTCCAACTGCCAAAGAAAACGCATAAGATAATTTGCAGACAAAATAGAAAGCCTTCTCATAATTGAGAAGGCTTTTTTTGTTAAATGTAGTTGTATATGACCTATAACCAAAAAATCCAAAAGGGAGAGAAACAAGCTACATAAATGGCCAACAGTTGCCAGTAAAAATTAGCAATAAAAAGGCCTGTGAGTAATAATGCATCGCTATTGGATGAGCTCGTATCAATTAATCCCTTCCAGGCGGGTCCTTTGTATAATATTTTATCTTCTGAATCCAAGCCTTTGATTTGCCATTTTGTACTCCAAATATTTTTAAAGGCCCATTCATATCTGTTTTCCCCAATTTGAATATTTGCTTTTGGCCACCAGCAATTAAACCTCACTCTTCCAATTACTTTAGCATCA
Source organism: Fulvivirga sp. (assembly GCA_965227525.1). Taxonomy (GTDB): domain Bacteria; phylum Bacteroidota; class Bacteroidia; order Cytophagales; family Cyclobacteriaceae; genus Fulvivirga. The sequence continues at coordinate 3,063,006 of OZ245762.1, forward strand.
GTTTGATCTACAATTTCAGCGGTCTGATTAAATGCTCCCTTTACCTTAAACTGTAGTACACGAGAGTTTAATTGACCAGTAGCCGATCTAATAGTCCAAGGGTTTTCTTTAAAACTTCCTACTTGTTTATCCCCAGAAAATAGCTGGTATGCACATTTAAATAAGCCTCTTTTCCAATTAAGTGTTGTAATCATGTTAGTCATTTTTGTTTTGTTCTTTAATATCTCGAATAGCCTCACTCACTTTGCTCATATTTGATTTATAAAAACGCAACACCAACCACCACGATACGGGCAAAATTAATGCAGATGCTATTATTACTTCTACAAATTCATCCAGGCGATTGAGCAGGCTTTTGTCTAAGAATAGTGCCGAGAAGACGGGAAGCATAATAAATGGAATAAATACATAAAATGCCATGCTTACCTTTTTATATATTCGTAGTGTATTTCTAAGTGCATTATAATTTTCAATTACCCTACTTAAACTGCTACCAATTAAATCTATCTTTCTCGATTGAAAGACAATTTTCATTGACATTAAAATGGAAGCCATAAAAACAACGGCAACCAATACACCTGATGCAAGTGACAGCCAATCGTTGAGTTTATGAAAATTGCTAATGAGGTAAATTACCGCAGCCAATGTAATAACAGAGCCTATTGACTCAGCATAAATTATCCTACTTAGCCTAGAAGCAGATTTTTTATGAGCCATCTTTAAAATTATATCATTAGTAAGCTTTTTCTGCTTTTCCAATTCAGTGCTTAGCTCCTTCCATGCCGATTTCATTTCTTCCAGTTCCATGCTATTGTTTTACCATTTTGGTTTTTAGCTTTTCTTTAATACGCGACAGTCTGGTGCCCACATTACTCACCGAAATACCAACTATTTCAGCTATTTCATCGTGTCTTTTATCCTCCAGGTATAATATCATAATACCTTTCTCAATATCTTGCAGATCATTAATATGTGTATAAAGCAACCTTATGCGATCCTCCAATACAGGGTCATGAACATCAGCACGGTTAAGGACGGCCTTGTCTATGGGTATCTCATGGCCCTTACGTTTGGTTTTTCTCAAACTGCTTATGGCAGTATTAAGTGCTACCCGGTAAATCCATGTGCTTACTTTTGATTCATTCTTAAACCTGTCAAATGCCCCCCAAAGCTGAACAACAATCTCCTGATAAAGGTCTTGTTGGTCATAGCTGGTTTGAGTATAGACCGAGGTTATCTTATAAATAATCCCTTCATTCTCTTTTATCAAGTCAGTAAACCTGGTCTCTTTACTCATTCAATCCTTATGTTTTACTTTATTAGTCGCAAGCGAGCACAAAAAATCACACCAATCATGAGTTTTTTTGATGGTCTGAAAAATTCAATTCACATTTTTATTAATTTAATGAGGGGAGCTCACCATCCACTGTATACCAAACTGATCTTTGCACATTCCGAAATATGAATTCCAGAAGGTGTCGGCCATGGGCATAGTTACTTCACCATTTTGTGATAACGACTTAAAGATGTCATCTGCCTCTTCTTTACTTTCCGCATTGTAGGATATAGAAAAATTATTCCCTTTGCTTACAGGCGGTCCAAAAGATTCGGATGTATCACTACCCATAAGCACAGTATGTTGTCCAATGGGTAATGATACATGCATTACTAAGTTTTTATCTTTATCGGCCACGGTATACTCCTTTGGCATTTCATCAAACCGACCAATATGTTGGAATTCGCCACCGAATACCGACTTGTAGAAATTAAAGGCTTCTTCACAGTCACCGTTGAATGTTAGGTAGGGGTTAATACTATTCATGATATATATGTTTTAGTTAATTACAATGTGATACAAGATAGTAAATTACCTTTGTGTCCCATTATCTAAAATCGTAGTTTTGCAGCCTTTTAAAGCAACCGGAGCTATACTATCATGAGAGAGTTTATAATAAAGAGAACTACGAATGCAAAAAATGACATATTAAGTGGTCTTACCGTTGCACTTGCCCTTGTGCCTGAAGCAGTTGCTTTTGCCTTTGTAGCAGGTGTAGACCCCTTGGTAGGTTTATACGCTGCCTTTATGATTGGTCTTATTACATCAATATTTGGCGGAAGACCTGGAATGATCAGTGGAGCAACTGGTGCTTTAGCAGTGGTAATGGTTAGTCTTGTAGCTCAAGGAAATGCAATGGGTGCTGCAGATGAAAACCTCGGGTTATACTATCTTTTTGCTACGGTTATCTTAATGGGTATTATTCAAATGATCGTTGGAGCACTAAAGCTGGGAAAATTTGTAAGACTCATACCCCACCCTGTAATGATGGGCTTTGTTAATGGTTTGGCGATAGTCATTTTTCTCTCTCAACTAGGTATGTTCAAAGAGTTTGTAGATGGACAGAAAGTGTGGATGGGTGGAATGGATCTTTGGATCATGATTGGTTTAGTTGGTCTGACAATGGTTATTATGCATTTTCTTCCCCAGATTAATAAGAAGTTGCCAGAAGCGCTTATTGCCATTGGTGTGGTCTCCGCAGTAGTTATACTTGGTGGACTTGATGTGGCAACAGTAGGAAGCTTTATTAAAGATGGTGGTGGTGAAGGCCTGAAAGGTGGTCTTCCGACTTTCCAGGCTGACATATTCAACAAAATCCCTCTTAACTGGGATACACTAAAGTTCATTCTACCCTATGCGATCATTTTGGCTGCTATTGGCTTAATTGAGTCATTAATGACATTAAATTTAGTAGATGAACTAACTGAAACACGAGGTAATTCTAACCGTGAATGTCTCGCTCAGGGCAGTGCCAATATTGTGACAGGCTTTTTTGGTGGAATGGGTGGTTGTGCGATGATTGGACAGTCCATCATTAATATTAAATCTGGTGGTAGAACACGACTATCGGGTATTGTAGCAGCAGTTACATTGCTTTTGTTTATTTTGTTTGCCTCTGGACCCATAGAACAAGTGCCCATTGCAGCACTTGTTGGCGTAATGTTTATGGTCGTAATCGGCACCTTTGCCTGGAGTAGCTTTAGGATATTAAATAAAATACCAATCAGTGATGCTATTGTACTTATTGCGGTGTCTTCACTAACTGTAATCTTTGATTTGGCTGTGGCCGTTGTAGCAGGAATTATAATGAGTGCATTGGTCTTTGCTTGGGAAAATGCCAAGAAAATTAGAGCCCGAAAGCACTTGCTTGAAGTTGGCACTAAGGTGTACGAAATCTGGGGGCCGCTATTCTTTGGCAGTATTCAGGCATTCAATAGTAAATTTGATGTACACGGAGACCCTGATAAAGTGGTCATTGACTTCATGGAATCAAGAGTTTCAGATCATTCTGCCTTAGAGGCCTTATTTAACCTTGTTGAAAAATATGAAGCTGCTGGTAAAGAAGTTAAGATACAGCATCTAAGTGAGGAGTGTCAAAGATTAATGATAAAAGCCTCTCCTAAGCTTGAAAGAGTCATTGAGCACAACGTAGACGATCCAAGGTATCATGTCATGGCTAAAGTGATGGCTTAGACCTTTCAGGTAGAAAAAGATTATATATAGAAAAAAGTCAGTGCAAGCACTGACTTTTTTATTTCACTGTAATTCCTTTATTGTATTTACCCAAACAAAGCCCCGGCAATAGTGGCCGTCATCATAGTCGCTAAGGTAGCAGCTAATAAAGCTTTCATACCAAGTTTTGATAAGTCGCTTTGCCTTGATGGAGCCATACCTCCAATACCACCAATTTGTATGGCAATCGAGCTGAAGTTGGCAAAGCCACACAAAGCATATGTAGAGATTACAATAGCCTTGTCGCTTAATGCTGCAGCTTGTTTCATATCAGCCAAGCTTAGGTAAGCAACAAACTCATTGATCACTATTTTTTGCCCTAAGAGGCTTCCAACATTTATCGTTTCATGCCAATCGACACCCATCACAAAAGCAAAAACTCTAAATATCTGACCAAGAATATATTCCAAAGTGAAACCATCAAAACTACCATTGGTACTCGCTACTACGAACTCGTTGAGCCCGGTCCAGCTACCTATACCATCTTTTAATATCCAATTCAGCGCAAATATAATGGCAATAAATGCCAGTAGCATTCCAGCAATATTTATGGCAAGCTTTACGCCTTCTGATGCCCCTTTGGCCAGAGAATCTATGAGATTAACTCCCATGCTTTCTTGCGATACTGACAGATCTGTATTGATCTGATCTTTATGCAATTCAGGGATAATAATTTTTGAAAGAACAATGGCTGCTGGTGCGTTCATAATAGATGCACTCAACAAATAAGCGGCATATTTGGCTCTCTCAACCGGGTCATCACCACCAAGAAAAGCAACATACCCTGCAAGTACTCCTCCTGCAATTGTGGCCATGCCTCCAGTCATTAGGCACATCAACTCAGAACGAGTCATATCTTTCACAAAAGGCCTAACCAATAGAGGTGCCTCCGTCTGCCCAAGGAAGATATTACCTGCCGCAGATAAACTTTCAGCACCAGAAAGCCTCATCGTGCGAGCCATTAACCAGGCTATTCCGTACACTATTTTCTGTAAAACACCGAGGTAGTAGAGACCGGTTGATACAGTGGAGAAAAAGATAACTGTTGGTAAGACCTGAAATGCGAAAATGAAACCAAATTTGCTGCTATCAACTAGGTCACCAAACAAAAATTTAGCACCATCACCTGAAAAGCTCAAAAAGGTCACAAATTTTTCACTTATCCAGTCGAATGCATACGCAACAAAGTCAACCTTCGTAATGAGCAATGCAAAAATTACCTGAAGGAGAATACCTATACCGACTAACCTCCAGTCAATTGCTTTTTTATTTCTTGAAAACAAGTAGGCAACCCCTACTAAAACTCCAAGACCAATTATACCTCTTAAAATATCCATATAAAAACACAAAAAGGCCTTTCCTTTGTTCAGGAAAGGCCTTTAATTAATTTCACTTTAATTTCTACGGCTCAACTCATCTCTGATTTTCGCAGCTCTCTCATAATCTTCCTTCTCTATTGCCTTGTCTAGTAACTCATTGAGCTTATCTACAGATAAGTTTTTCAGGTCATCTTTAGCACTTTTAGATGATTTTGTGGTTTTAGACTTTTCTGCTTTCAACTCACTTTTAAGTTCTGCGATATCGTCTTCAGTCTCATCCGTGAGCACGATACCGGCCTCAGCCAAAATAGCTTCGTAAGTAAAAATCGGAGAATCAAATCTCAAACCAATCGCAATAGCATCAGAGGGTCTGGCATCAATCTCAACCACATCCGATCCGTTGTCACAAACTATCTTAGCAAAGAAAACGCCCTCCTTTAAGTCGGAAATTACAATCTCCTTTACCTTATAGTTGAAACTGTGAGCAAATGACTTGAACAAATCATGTGTCATTGGTCTATTTGGAATAATTTTTTCAATCTCAATGGCAATAGCCTGAGCTTCAAACATTCCTATGATGATAGGTAGTCTTCTGCTTCCTTCGGTTTCACCTAAAACTAAAGCAAAAGAACCTGATTGAGATTGGCTCGATGAGAGCCCCAGTATTTCTAGTTTAATTTTCTCCACAAACTATTGAGCTGCTTTTAATGCTTCTGTCAACTTTGGTACTACTTCGAATGCATCTCCAACGATACCATAGTCAGCGGCCTTAAAGAAAGGTGCCTCCGGATCTTTGTTGATCACTACGATGTATTTTGATGAGTTAACACCTGCAAGATGCTGAATAGCTCCCGAGATACCAATAGCTACATATAATTGTGGACTAACTTTTACACCCGTTTGCCCAACATGCTCATGGTGTGGCCTCCATCCCATATCAGAAACCGGCTTGCTACATCCTGTTGCCGCGCCTAACGTCTTGGCAAGATCTTCAATCATATTCCAGTTTTCAGGACCTTTCATCCCACGTCCACCTGAAACAACTAACTCTGCTTCTGGTAACAATATCTCACCAGTTGCTTTATCTGTAGAGGTTATAGTAGCCGCAAAATCCGCACTGTCTATATCAACATTAAAAGTCTCAACTGATGCGGCACTTCCTGTTTCTTTTACTTCAGCGGCATTCTTTTTAATCGCCAATATCTTCTTGTCAGAAGTAAGCTCTACATTGGCGAAAGCTTTACCTGTATAGATACTTCTTTTTACTTTAAAGCCATTGCTCGTGTCTGGTAAGTCTACCACGTTGGATACAAGGCTAGCACCCATCTTTACAGAAACCCTGGCAGAAACCGGGGCACCTAAAGATGAGTTAGCTAATACCAGTATATCTGCCCCTGTAGATTCCATAGCTTTCGCTAGAACCGTTGCATAGGCCTGGATAACACCTTTATTTAATTGCTCATCATTTGCATGTAAAACTTTTCCAGCTCCGTATTTTCCAAGATTTTCTAGCTCACTTTGCTCTACATCGCCAAGAGCTATAGCGGTTACATCTCCTCCCATGCCTGCTGCATAAGCCACAGCTTCTATCGAGGTTTTTTTGACTTTACCTTCAGCGCTTTCTACAAATACTAATGTTGCCATTTTATTCTTTTAATGTTTTAATATCTATTTAGTTATATCACCTTAGCGTCATTCTTAAGAAGATCGACTAATTCTGAAACATTTTCAGCATCAATCATTTTTACCTCACCTTTAGCTGGTGGTAATTCAAATTTCTCAAGACTAGTTCTGGTTGAGTCATCAACCGGATCTACAACATTTAAAGGTTTAGTTCGAGCCGACATTATTCCTCTCATGTTAGGAATTTTCCACTCTGCAATAGGCTCCTGACATCCGGCAACAAATGGTAACTTAACTTCAAGGTGCTCTTTACCACCTTCTATTTCACGACTCATTTTAGCAGTATCTCCATCAATATCAAGCGTCATTACAGGCGAGAATGATGGAAGACCTAACAGCTCGCCAACCATTCCGTGTACCATACCTCCATTAAAATCAATAGACTCACGGCCCATTAGTATAAGGTCATAATTACCCTCTTTGGCAACATGTGCAATTTGTTGTGCTACAAAGAAAGAATCCGTTGGTTCCGCATTTACTCTTATCGCTTCATCGGCTCCAATAGCAAGTGCTTTTCTTATAGTAGGTTCAGTTTCGGCCTCACCCACATTTAATACTGTGATCGACCCACCTGACTGCTCTTTTAATTCTACAGCTCTGGCAAGTGCATAATCATCGTAAGGTCCTATTATGAATTGTATGCCGTTTGTATCAAACTTAGTATCTCCATCGGTAAATGCGATACGAGAAGTTGTATCAGGCACATGAGTTATACAGACTAATATTTTCATTTAATTTACGAGTGTTAATTAGTTAACTGTTAAGCTTTAAATTTGCAGCGAAGATAACGAATAATGAAGCAAATAAAAATTCAATTATAGATGAATTCATCCCGATTAGAACAACTAAAAGACTTTCTTAAAAACGATCCTAATGACCCTTTTATATTGTATGCAATCGCTACAGAATACCGAAACGAGCAACCTTCTAAAGCACGTGAATATTATGAGGCATTACTAAAAAATCACCCTGACTACCTTGCCACATACTACCATGCGGCCTTATTATTTATTGAATTTAACGAACCCGAACTGGCAGAAACTACCTTTAAAAATGGCATTGCGTTGGCCCAAAAACAAGGTAATGCCTTATCGCTAAGAGAACTGCAAAATGCTTACAACGAATTTTTATTTGAGGATTAAATCTGACTAAATATGTATTAAAATATAATGCTAATATTTTTAGTATTTTGTTTTATATATAACTATAATTCAGTTATTTAAGACACATAACTTAAACCTATATATTAACAATTATTTTTCCAGTTTTTTGGTTATTAGCTAACTCATCAAAAGCAGATACAATCTGTTCGAACTGTTTTACACCAGCTATAATCGGTTTGATCTTATGCTTTTGAATAAACTTAATCATTTGGTCAAAATCCTTATCACTGCCCATTGTTGAGCCCTGTAGTTTTATCTGGTTCCAGAACATTCTATAAAGATCAAGCGTAGTGGGTAAACCATTCGTTGCGCCATAAAAAACAATGCGTCCTCCAGGCTTCATTATTTTAATAAAATCATTGATTTGATCACCTCCAGCACTATCAATTACTACATCAAAACCACCTTTGGTTTGCCATACTTTTTTAAACCAATCTTTTTCTTTGTAATTGTATGCAGCAACAGCACCAAGCTGCATCGCCTGATCCATTTTGTTCTGATCGCCAGAGGTCACAAATACATTGGCCTCTACAGCCATGGCAAATTGAAAGGCAAATTGAGCAACTCCTCCACCAAATCCAGAGATGAGCACATTTTCACCTTTCTTTATGCTGCCATGATGAAAACACGCTCTATAAGCAGTGAGCCCCCCAAGCGGAGTTGCAGCAGCTTCTTCGAAAGTGAGATGTTCTGGTTTAGTAACTAACCTATCTGCACTCACCACTACATATTCGGCAAAGGTGCCGTGGTCTGGCATGCCTAAAATTGAATAGTCTCTTGACTGAACATCTTCTTTGCCCCACTGCTGATTTGGATTAATAACAACCGATTCGCCTTTCCATGACTTACTTACACCTTCTCCAATCTCTTGAACTACTCCTGCCCCATCAGAACCCAGGGCACAATTTAATTGTATATTGGGATACTTTCCTTCTCTGATGAATTGGTCACGTTTATTTAGGGCAGCCGATTTTATCTTGACAAGTACCTGTCCTTTACCCACTTTGGGCGTATCAATAGAAACTATTTCAACCTTTCCCGGAGCAACGAGTGTAAGTGCTTTCATAAGTATTAAACTAACTTTGTTTACTTATATGAAAGCTAATAAATTGCCTTAAGGCACACAATACATTAGGGTAATTTTAATTAGAATGGAGCATCTTCATCATCACCAGTATCTTGATGACCAAATCCTGGATCAGGCTGGTTATCTCCGCCCGGGCTATTCAGCTTACTACCCAGTGTAATCGTATTGGAAGAGCCGTCAAACTCAGAAGGAATTCCACCGCCTGAAGGGAAATCCCCGGCAAATCCTACATTATCAAGATCAGCGAACTTGGTAAACTTGCCAATAAACTTAAGGTTTACATTTTCCAGAGAACCATTCCTATGCTTGGCTATGATAACTTCTCCTGTACCTGTTGTTGGCATTCCACTTTCATCCTCAGTAATACCATAATACTCTGGTCTGTACAAGAACATTACCATATCAGCATCTTGCTCGATAGAACCAGACTCCCTCAAATCAGAAAGTTGTGGTCTTTTATCACCTCCTCTGGTTTCAACGGCCCTGCTTAACTGAGAAAGTGCAATTACTGGTACTTCAAGTTCTTTAGCAATCCCTTTTAGCGCTCTTGAGATTGAGGCAATCTCCTGCTCACGGTTTCCTCCTCCCTTTGAAGAGTCGCCACTCATAAGCTGCAAATAGTCAATAACAATAAGCTGAACATCGTGCTGAGCTTTTAATCTTCTACATTTTGCTCTTAACTCAAGGATAGAAAGTGCAGGTGTATCATCAATGAATATAGGGGCTTTACTTAATTTATTCGTTTTATGAATGAGCTGTTGCCACTCATAATCCGCAAGACTCCCTTTCTTAATTTTTTCACTCTCCAGCTCAGCCTCAGCAGAAATAAGTCTGTTCACGAGCTGTACTGATGACATCTCCAGTGAGAAAATAGCCACAGCATGATTAAAATCAACGGCAGCATTACGCAAAGCCGAAACAACAAAAGCTGTTTTACCCATACCTGGTCGGGCTGCAATAATGACTAAGTCTGATTTTTGCCACCCAGAAGTAACTCTATCGAGTGCACTAAAACCGCTTGGTATACCGGTAAGGCCGTCTTTATGATTTTTACGTTCCTCTAACTCATGAATAGCCTGAGCCATGAGAGACTGCATATTATCATAGTTCTTTCTGATGTTGGCCTCAGATATTTCAAATAACGACTGTTCCGTCTTATCTAAAAGGTGGAAAACATCAGTCGTATCTTCATAAGCATCAGTATGTATCTCAGATGCCACCTTGATAAGCTCTCGTTTAATGGCCATCTCTATGACCACTCTGGCGTGATACTCGATGTTTGCTGCAGAACTTACTTTGGAGGTCAGTTCAGCGATATAATAGCTACCTCCTACAAACTCAAGTTTGCCATTTTTTCTAAGCCGTGCAGCCACGGTGCGCATATCGACAGGCTCGGCATTATTAAATAGCTCAGTTATAGCTAAGTAAATCTCTTTGTGTGCATCGGAATAGAAGCTTTCGGGCTTTAATATATCGATAACAGTCGATAGAGCGTCTTTTTCGAGCATTAAAGCACCGAGCACAGCTTCTTCCAAATCAGTCGCCTGTGGTGGTAATTTGCCTAAGCTATCTCCAATATCTCTTGACAATCTATTGGACTTATGCCCCACTCTTAAAGACGATGATTTGTTTTCCATGTAGTAGTTGTTGGTTAAATTCCTTGATTGATTTTCAAACCTAAAAAGAAAAAATTTAGTCTACAATTTCTGTGAATATATACCCCAAATTATCCTGTGCACAACCAAAAATAGCTTCAGACGTAATGCTCCAAAGTAATGTGGATGACTATTAAAGGTTATCAACATTTCAAAAAATTTTATTCACACAGTGTGGATAATTATGTTGAAAAATCATGTAGTTATTCACAAAAAAAGTAGTTATTCACATAGTTTATTAACAAATGTGAAAGCAATAAAATTGCCTCGCATTTAATATTTTTATTTTTACTTTTGAAGCTTAATGACATAGAATTATGGCGAAATCTTCTCAAAGAATACATTTTATAGCAATTGGTGGAAGCGTAATGCATAATCTGGCCATTGCATTGCACCAAATGGGCGATGTAATATCTGGTTCAGATGATGAAATATTCGAACCCTCACGATCCAGACTTGAGGAAAATGGCTTACTCCCAGCAAATGAAGGGTGGGACAAATCAAATATCAGTTCAGATTTAGACGCTGTAATTGTTGGCATGCATGCCAGAGAAGATAACCCAGAACTTTTGGAGGCTCAAAACAAAGGGATTAAGGTCTACTCATTCCCTGAGTACATATATGAGCATGCAGAAGACAAGCAACGTGTAGTCATTGCAGGTAGCCATGGTAAGACAACCATTACTTCCATCATTATGCACGTATTGAAATACTTCGATAGAAAATTTGATTATGCAGTAGGTGCTCATATTAATGGCTTTGATACGATGGTCAGGCTTTCTGATGCACCTTTGATTATAATAGAGGGTGATGAATACCTTGCCGCGCCTATTGATAGAACACCTAAATTTTTAAAGTATCACCATCACATCGGCCTGATTAGCGGTATAGCCTGGGATCACATCAATGTATTCCCTAATGAAGATGAATATACCAAGCAGTTTGAAATATTTGCTGACGCTACTCCTAAGGGGGGCTCGTTGGCATATTGTGAAGAAGATGCTATGGCAACTGTTATTGGCAATAAAGAAAGGGAGGATGTACACAGGCTCGTCTATCAAACACACCCTCATATGATTGAGGATGGCACGACCTATCTGACAAATGGAAATGATAAAATTCAAATAAAACTATTTGGCAAACACAACCTACAGAATATAAGTGGCGCTAAGGAAGTTTTAAAGAAGATTGGCATATCTGAAGATCAGTTTTACCAGGCGATACCTAGTTTTGAAGGAGCCGACAAACGGCTTGAATTAGTAGCAGATAAGCAGCGAACAACAATTTTCAAGGATTATGCGCACGCCCCCTCAAAAGTAAAAGCCACCACCCTTGCTGTAAAAGAGCAGTACCCTGAAAGGGAGCTTGTTGCATGCTTAGAACTTCACACTTTTAGTAGCTTGACTAAAGAGTTTTTAAGCGAATACAGCGGAACAATGAAGTATGCCAACCTACCTGTAGTATACTTTAACCCGACCACCATCGAACATAAAAAGCTAGACCCAATTAGTGCAGATGATATTAAAAGTGCCTTTTCTGAGACGCGACTTCAAGTTTTTGACGACTCAGAAAAACTTTTGACCTATCTAAAATCTCAAGACTGGACTGACAAAAATTTACTCATGATGAGCTCTGGGACTTTTAACTCCATGGACTTTAAAGACATCGCAAAATCAATAGGCTAATTTTTTGAATACACATTATTAATGAAACTACACTTAAAGAATCCTCTTACCTTTTTTGATTTAGAAACTACAGGAACAAACATTGTAAAAGATAGAATTGTAGAAATATCTGTGGTAAAGCTGATGCCAAATGGAGAGTCAATTACCAAAACAAATAAAGTTAACCCCACTGTACCAATACCCCACGAGACAAGCCTCATCCATGGTATATATGATGAGGATGTAAAAGATTGTCCCACTTTTAAAAACATTGCTAAGAGTTTTGCTCAATTTCTAGAAGGGTCAGACTTAGCAGGGTTCAACATCCTAAAGTTTGATGTACCTATGCTGGTAGAAGAATTTCTAAGGGCAGATGTAGACTTTGATGTAAGTAAAAGAAAGCTGGTAGATGCCCAAAAGATTTTTCATATGATGGAAAAGCGGACATTATCTGCTGCCTATAAATTTTATTGTGGTAAAAACCTTGATAACGCCCATAGCGCTGAAGCTGATACCAAAGCTACACTCGAAGTATTGGAGGCACAGGTTGAAAAATATGCAGGTCAGGAAGTGGTTGATAATCTTGGTAAGAAACTTGGCATTGTAGAAAATGATATGGAAAGCCTACACAACCTCACAAAATCAAATATGGTAGACCTAGCAGGTCGTATTGTTTTAAATAGAGACGGTGTTGAGGTATTTAATTTTGGCAAACATAGAAACAAGCCCGTAACAATTGTTTTCAAAACTGATCCATCGTATTACGACTGGATGATGAAAGGCGAATTTCCACAAAACACCAAACAGGTATTGACTGAAATTAAGCTCAGAAACTTTTCAATGTAGGCTAGTCCTCTTCCTCCTTTTTCTTGTCGATGATGGCCTTAATTTGTTTTTTGAATTGTTCATCATTTCTAATTTTCTCAACTATTGACGGGTCTACAGGTGTTTTATGACTTGCGTTATATGAAGTAATGTGTTTACTTTTTTTAGATTTTTGATATAAACCAAAGACTCCAACGGCAATCAGGACTATACCAATTGTCAAAATAATTAGTGCTGCTATTGTTACATCAGTCATATATTTTAAAGTAATGAAATTAGGTAGAATCACTCAACCAAATAGGTAAAAATACCTGTAGCATATTTTTACTAATTGTAAAACAAACTACTATATTTACACATTACATTTTTTAATTATACCAATCCAGTAAACCACATATGTCAACAAAAAATGATCCTTTGATGGCCAAAGTTGAGCTCATCATGGAGTCTCCAAGTGAAAGAAGCAAATATCTCGACTTAGAGACTTTTGAGGATAAAATCAACTTCCTCAAGAATCATTTTATCCTCAAAGATGTGGAAATAAGAATGCTGGAACGCAAGTACCTGCTCTCTCCATCTAAAAGAGAGGAACTCATCGAAGAGGTGAATGATCTTATAAAAAAGATGGATCTTTAATCACCCACCATAGGCTACTTACTTATTTCTTATAATATTTCAGAGCTTCTGGCAACTGCTTTTTGAGATCACTGATTCGGGTATCAGGGTGTGGGTGAGTAGATAAAAACTCAGGAGGCCTTTGACCACCACCGCTGGCATCCATTCTCTCCCAAAACTTAGGAGCTTCTCGTGGGTCATAACCTGCCAGAGCCATGAAAATTAAACCAATTCTATCTGCCTCTGACTCATGTGTTCTTGAAAACTTCAACATCCCCAGTTGTGTACCCATACCAACAGACTGTAATAACAACTCCTGTGTCATGGTTGGGTTTTGACCCATTGCAAGGCTAACCGAACTCAAACCCAAATTAGCTGCCAAACCCTGGCTCATTCTTTCTCTTCCGTGGTTGGCTATAGCATGTGCCACCTCATGACCCATAACTACTGCCACGCCTGCCTCATCTTTACAAATAGGCATGATGCCGGTGTAAAATGCCACTTTACCTCCTGGCATACACCATGCATTTACTATATCATCTTCAATCAAATTAAATTCCCAGGCATAACCTTCAAGTTGATCTTCCCATCCGTTTTGCCTCATGTATTGCTCTGTGGCAGTTTTAATTTTACGCCCTGTGTTTTTCACCATACTCACCCACTCACTATTATCAGATAGTTTATTTTCTTTAAGCACTTGTTGGTATTGATCAAAGCTTAGGGGCAATATCTCCGAATTAGAGACCAGGTTGAGTTGCCTTCTTCCTGTAACTGGCACAGTAGCACAGCTATATATAAATATACCGGTAATAAAAAGTATGATGATTTTCTTAAACATGGTCAAAGTATTTTCTACGTTTGAAAAGATTTATCAAATTTGGCAATAAAGTTAATTTAATGCTCTGAATTGCTGAGTAAACTAAATTAAGGATTTCTTTTTCAGAATAATATAAGCAATGAAAATATTTGCAGTAGGCCGTAATTACACTGAGCACATCGCAGAGTTAAACAATGAGCGGCCTGATGAACCAGTAATATTTAGTAAGCCAGACACTGCGCTGCTCAAAAACAATCACCCTTTCTATTACCCTGACTTTAGCACAGACGTACATCATGAAGTAGAATTAGTGCTCAAAATAGGCCGGGAAGGAAAAAATATTCAGAAAAAATTCGCCCATAAGTATTACGATCAGATAGGTCTGGGAGTTGATTTTACTGCGCGCGATTTACAACAAAAAGCAAAAGAAAAGGGGCTCCCCTGGGATCTCGCTAAAGGTTTTAATGGCTCCGCCCCTGTATCTGCATTTAAGGCCATTGGTGACTTTTCTGACTTACAGGATATTAACTTTCGATTAGAAGTAAACGGAGAACTAAGACAAGTGGGCAACACATCACTTATGCTGTTTTCCTTTGATTATATAGTCTCATATTTGTCTAGGTTTTTTACACTCAAAAAGGGAGACCTCATTTTTACAGGAACCCCTAAAGGTGTTGGCGCTGTTAATGTTGAAGATAGACTTGAAGGATTTATAGAAGATGAAAAACTGTTGGACTTTGTGGTTAAGTAGATTTGTAGTTACGGCTTTATTATTTATACCTGTTACTTCTCAAGCTCAGCTTGAGGAATCCTACAAACATGATGAGCCTTATTACCTTTTTCCCATCAAACCGGGAGAGAGAAACACATTGGCCGGTACAATGGGCGAGCTAAGGTCTTCCCATTTTCATACAGGGTTGGATATTAGAACCGAGGGACGAACAGGTCTACCCGTTATGGCTTCAGCCGAAGGTTATATCTCCAGAGTGGCTGTCTCTACCACAGGTTATGGCAATGCCCTTTACATAACACACCCAAACGGTCACACTACGGTTTATGCCCATCTCGATAAGTTTAGTGGACCGATTGCTGAATATGTAAAAAAAGAGCAGTACCGTAGACAGTCGGTATCAGTAAACTTATACTTTCATAAAGATCGCTTTAAAGTAAAAAAAGGTGAGGTAATTGCCTTGTCGGGAAACAGCGGATCCTCCGGAGGCCCACATTTACATTACGATATAAGAGATAAGAACAATAAACCTATCAATCCGCTTTACTATGGGTTTTCAGAAATACTTGACAGGACACCTCCGGTGGCGCAACAACTTGCCATTAAAACATTAGACAAATATTCCAGAGTAAATGACCAGTTTGGCCTGTCAACATTTGATGTTAGAAGGGTGGGTAATGATTATGTGATTGATAAACCAATTAATGTCTATGGAAATATTGGGTTAGAGCTTTATGCTTATGACAAACTAGATAACTCAAGGTTTAGATGCGGAATCGTAACCATCGCTGTTGAGGTTGATGGAGAATTGTTGTTTGAGCAGACTATAGATGAACTTTCATTTTCCAAACAGCGGAACATTTTAGCTCATATGAACTACTCACAACTTGTGAATACAGGCAGACGATACCATAAGCTTTATGTGGACGATGGCAATGAATTAGACTTTTATAAGGCTACAAACAAAGGTATTTTAAATCTATCAAGCGATTGTGAAAAGCAGGTAAAGATCACTATGATTGATAGTTACAAAAACAAAAGTCATTTAAATTTTACTCTTACATGTAAAACTCCGGATTACAAACTATCGGCCAGCGAGCCAATTGTGAAAAATGCAACCCTTATAGATAATACACTGGTAATACCTACGCCTATTGCAGATGGTGAAAATACAATCGAACTATATATACCAGAAAGCACTACACTAAGTCCTGCTTATATAACTAATGACATGGCCGTTTACTTATGGGATATGAATAAGGGACTACCCCACTCTGCTCGTGCTGCAAATACAACGGAACTTTTCAATTATCAAAACACGGTCTCTCCAGTCAGTGACTACAACTTTTATAGTGAGTATATCGATATCACTTTCCCAAGAGCATCCCTGTTCGATACTTTGTACATGCAGACTGATTATCACTATGACTCAACCCTCAACAAAGAAATATTTAGTATTGGTAATCAAATTACACCCCTCAAAAAGCATATTAAAGTAACATTGAAACCCAAAAAAGATTATGATGATAAGTACGCTGTCTATTCCGTAAATAATGGGAATTATAACTATCAGGGTGGCGCATATTCTGATCAAAAATTCACCTTCTATACGCGTGATTTTGGAAACTACACTTTTATAAAAGATACTATACCACCTCAAACCACAGTTATCAAAACAAACATCAACGATCTCGTGTTTAAAATTCAAGATGACTTGTCAGGCATAAAATCATATAAGTGCTCTATTGATGATCAATGGGTACTCATGCACTATGACTATAAAAGAAATCTGATTTGGTCTGAAAAATATGACGATGAAAAGTACTCAGGTAAAGTAAAACTAGTTGTAACTGATAATGCCGGCAATAAATCTGAAACTATTATAAACCTTTAAACCTTAATAAATATGTCATTATCTGTTGGTGATAAAGCACCAGACTTCAAAGTAAATGATCAAGATGGGAATGAAATCAAGCTTTCTGACTATAATGGAAAGAAAGTCGTTTTATATTTTTACCCCAGAGATAATACTCCCGGTTGCACGGCAGAGGCCTGCAATTTAAGAGACAACTACAATGAATTGCAAAATGCAGGTTATGAAATTTTAGGGGTAAGTACCGATGATGAAAAGTCTCATAAAAAGTTTATCGAAAAACAGTCTTTACCTTTCAAACTACTCGCTGATACAGAAAAAGATATCCATGAGAAATATGGAACATGGGTGGAGAAAAACATGTACGGGCGTAAGTATATGGGCACAGCTAGAAAGACTTTTATAATCGATGAACAAGGTGAAATTGAGGAGATAATTGGTAAAGTAAAAACCAAAGAACACACTGCTCAAATATTAAAATAAACTACAGAGGCTGTTTCAATTGAATCAGTCTCTTGCTTTTTCTATCTTCCAAAAAACTTCTTTATCTTCGCAGCTTTATTACTTCCCAAATAAAGCACTATGAGCAATCAACCCAGCACCGAAGAGTTAAAGAAAATTTGCAGCCAGGTAAGAAGAGACATTGTTAGAATGGTACATGCCGTCCAATCTGGCCATCCAGGTGGCTCACTTGGTTGTACTGAGTATTTTGTTGCCATGTATTTTCATATTATGCAACATGATAAATCTTTTAACCCTGATGCTAAAAATGAAGACCTATTCTTTTTATCCAATGGGCACATTTCTCCCGTTTGGTATAGTACACTCGCCAGGTACGGGTATTTTGATATTAACGAACTTAATACATTCAGAAAATTAGACTCACGGCTGCAGGGACACCCTGCCACTGAAGAAGGTCTGCCAGGCATAAGAGTAGCTTCCGGCTCTCTGGGTCAAGGCTTATCAGTTGCCTTAGGTGCTGCGCAAGCCAAGAAACTTAATAATGATGATAGATTGGTGTATGTGCTTATGGGTGATGGAGAGCAAAATGAAGGTCAGGTTTGGGAAGCAGCAATGTATGGTGCCCATCACAAAATTGACAATATTGTAGCTACCATAGACTACAACAGACAGCAAATTGACGGGCCGATTGAAGAAGTAATGGACTTGAAAGACTTAAAAGCAAAATGGGAAGCATTTGGCTGGACAGTGATAGAAAGTGATGGCAACAATATAACTGAGCTCATCGCCAAAATTGAAGAAGCTAAGTCATTAACAGGTAAAGGCAAACCGGTGCTCAACCTTATGAAAACAGAAATGGGATATGGAGTAGATTTCATGGTGGGTACGCACAAATGGCATGGCATCGCCCCTAGCGATGAAGAGCTAACTAACGCGCTAGGTCAACTAGAGGAAACGCTTGGCGATTATTAAACAATAGCAGTAGTCATTACAAAAAATAAAGACGTCTTAAAAAAGGCGTCTTTTTTTGTGGAATAACTTTCACAAATTTGGTCTATATTCCACAAAAATACTCACCTCACACACAATGGTGAAAGAGTTTAAAGACTATCAAAATGTACGTTTAAGGCGCATTAATACACTTTCAATCGTATTTTAATTATAATTTTCAATAAGTCACTTTAGTTTTGGTTACAAACATGCATGAGGATATATGCATAATTGAAAACAATTGATAATTAAATTAAAAACTTATTAAAACTATGAAATTGACGAGAATGAATATTGTGAAGTTGTCTATGGCTTTTTTAGTATCAATTTTATTTTTTGCATGTAGTGATGATGACAGCGAAACTCCAATGACAAAGGGTAACGCTTCTATCGAAATGACAGATGCGCCTATTGACGATGCTAACATCGAAGGAGTATTTGTAACGGTCACAGATGTGAAAGTAGACGGTGAAACCTTTGCTGGATTTACTGGTAAGCAAACCTTTAATCTTATGGCATTGCAAAATGGCAACACCAAAGTTTTAGGTAGCGGTGAACTAGATGCGAGAGCTTACTCTAATATCACCTTTGTTTTAGATTATGAATCTGATGCAAGTGGAAACGCTCCCGGTTGTTATATTATGACAGCTAATGGAACGAAACAAGAGATCGAAAGTAGTGCAGGGTCAACTGGTGAAATAGTTGTAAATAATGCCTATGAAGTAAAAAGTTCTACACAGTCTAGAATTATAGCTGACTTTGATTTAAGGAAAGCAGTAAAGTATTCAGATAATGCTGAAAGAGACTTTGAGTTTGTCAGCGACTCTGAATTGAGAAGTGCTGTTAGAGTAATGAATGAAAGTAATACCGGTTCTATCAAAGGTAACTACAATGAAAATATGACTTCTGAAACTGGTAAAGTAGTGGTGTTTGCTTATGAAGAAGGTACATTTAATGCCAACACTGAATCTCAACCAAGTGGAGAAGCTAACATAAGATTTGCTAACGCTGTGAGTAGTTCAGTGGTAGCTGAAGGCTCGGGAGAATATGAGCTTTCATTCCTTAATGAAGGTAATTACGAGTTGAAATTTGCTTCATATAAGGATACCGACAACGATGGTGAATTTACATTCGATGCGATGCTCGAATCTGAAACACAAGTAGATGGAAATATCTCTGATGTGATAACAGTTGATGCACAATCGCAAATTGTTGTAAGTACAACCATCACCGGAATACTTAACTAGTAAATTAAATATATAATAGCTAAAAAGAGTTGCTCTTATCAGGGCAACTCTTTTTTATTGGTAGATTCTTGTTTTAACAATTAGCTGGTTTGATTTAATGATTTCTTCTATAACTATATTAAATTTGCGACTTCAATCGCAGTACCATACAGTATAAACATCAGCTTCGTGACTAAACTTACTTTTACAGAAAAAAAAGATACTCGCTCAGGATTTGGAGCCGGATTATTAGAACTAGGTAGAAAAAATGACAAAGTAGTTGGCCTTTGTGCCGACCTTACTGGTTCGTTAAAAATGGGAGACTTCAAAAAAGAGTTTCCTGATCGATTTTTTCAGGTGGGAATCGCGGAAGCCAACATGATGGGACTTGCTGCTGGTTTAACAATTGGTGGTAAAATTCCTTTTACCGGTACTTTTGCCAACTTTTCTACAGGCAGGGTTTATGACCAAATAAGACAGTCAATTGCATACAGTGGCAAAAATGTAAAAATCTGTGCTTCACATGCCGGACTTACATTAGGAGAAGACGGTGCCACTCACCAGATCCTTGAGGACTTAGGTATGATGAAAATGCTGCCTCATATGACAGTAATTAATCCATGTGATTATAACCAAACCAAAGCAGCAACAATTGCTATAGCCGAGCATGATGGCCCTGTGTATTTAAGATTTGGAAGACCAAAGTGGCCTATTTTTACTCCCGAAAATCAGAAATTCGAAATAGGCAAAGCAATTACATTAGTCGAAGGAGCAGATGTCTCAATTTTTGCTACAGGCCATATGGTATGGCAAGCGATTGAGGCTGAAGCTATATTGGCCAGCGAAGGAATAAATGCTGAAATCATTGATATCCACACAATTAAACCATTAGATGCTGACGCCATTATTAAATCTGCGCAAAAGACAGGTTGTGTGGTAACGGCTGAAGAACATCAAATAAATGGTGGTCTAGGAGATAGTGTGGCTCAGTGCCTGGCACTAAATCTACCAACACCACAAGAGTACGTTGCTGTGAACGATAGCTTTGGCGAAAGTGGCAAGCCAGAAGATCTTTTAACAAAGTATGGCTTAAGTCCACAGGATATTGTCAAGGCTGCTAAAAAAGCTATCAGTCGAAAATGAATCTTGCTGTAATAGCACATGACGGAAAGAAGCCTGAGATGGTGGCTTTTCTTCTCAACAATAAGGCATTACTTAATCAAGTCAATCTCTATGCAACCGGTACAACCGGTGGCCATGTAGAAAAGTCTGGGTTACAAGTAACCAAACTACTTTCAGGGCCTAAAGGCGGTGATGCGCAGATAGCTGCAATGGCAGCTGAGGGAAAAATAGACTTAGTGGTTTTCTTCAGAGATCCGCTTGACAAGCACCCACATGAGCCTGATATTCAAATGTTGATGCGAATTTGTGACGTACACAATATACCTCTGGCTACCAACCCTGCAACGGCAGAGTTACTTTTAAAAGGATCTTCGCTATAAAAAGTTGTTTGCATTTGGCAATGTTATCGCTACATTGCTAAATACACATTCATGAAAATTTTTTATTATATCCTACTCCTTCCTTTAAGCTTTATGCCATTCCGGGCACTTTACTTCATTTCTAATTTCATGTATTTTCTGCTCTATAAGATCGCGGGCTATCGTAGAAAAGTAGTAAACACCAACATTTCTAATTCTTTCCCCACTTTGTCTAAAAAAGAAGTTTTAAAAATAGAAAAAGAATTTTACAGCCATTTTTGTGATATCATAGTGGAGTCTATCAAAGCATTTACAATATCAAAAGCTCAAGTACAAAAGCGTTTTAAGCATTACAATACTGAGATTTTTGAACAATTCAAGGGGCAACACATCACGATGGTTGGTGGGCACAATGGCAACTGGGAGTTATACGCAGTCAGTATTGGCATGCATATGTTTCACACTCCTATCGCTCTATTTACTCCGCTTACTAACAAATTTATCAATGAGAAAATCTTAAAGAGTCGCTCTAAGTATGGCTTGATGATGCGTGACTATAAGCAGGTAAAGGCTTTAATGAAAAAAAGTGATAGCCAATCTTTGGCCATCATTTTTGGGTCGGACCAGTGCCCCAAACTTTCACAAAAGCCTTACTTCATGGAGTTCCTCAAACAAGAAACAGCCGTACAATATGGCACAGAAAAATTTGCATACGACTATAATACACCTGTGATATATGGAGTAATAAAAAAGCTTAAACGAGGTCATTATGCTGCTGATTACAAACTACTTACGGAAACCCCCAGAGAGTTGCCATTTGGTGAAATTACTAAAATGCACACACGTATGTTAGAGGAAGACATAAATAAAGCTCCATCCTATTGGTTATGGACGCATAAGCGCTGGAAAAGAACCAGAAAAGACTTTGAAAAACATGCCATGAAGAAAGAAAAAGAGGTGGTGTGAGAGCAAAGCTGATTTTACCTGTTATCGTTCTTTCTCAGTTTCTTTGTACTTCATTATGGTTTGCAGGAAATGCTGTTGTAGCTGAGCTCACCTCATTATACTCCTTAGATAGCGGTGCTACCGGGCACTTGACTTCTGCCGTTCAGTTAGGCTTTATTATCGGCACACTTGTTTTTGCCATATTTACAATAGCCGACAGGTTCTCTCCTTCAAAAGTATTTTTTTGCTGTGCAGTTTTAGGTGCAATTTTCAATTTATCTTTGGTTATTGATTATGGACACTTTTTCGCACCTCTCTCGGTGCGATTTCTTACTGGTTTTTTTCTGGCAGGCATCTACCCTGTAGGTATGAAAATAGCCGCTGACTATTATAAAGAGGGTTTAGGCAAATCATTGGGGTTTCTTGTTGGTGCTCTGGTTTTAGGTACAGCTTTTCCTCATCTCATTAAAACTTTTTCAACTGAATTGCCATGGAAAAGTGTAATTATTACAACTTCAATCAGCGCAGTTTTAGGCGGAATTTTAATTTATTTTTTTGTTCCAGATGGCCCATACCGTTCTAAAAGTAAGGCTCCAAATTTCTCAAGCTGGCTTTCCATTTTTAAGGTGTCACCGTTTAGAAAAGCAGCATTCGGATATTTTGGCCATATGTGGGAGTTGTACACCTTTTGGGCGTTCGTGCCACTGATGCTCATGGGTTACAATCAATTACACGGTCAAAACCTTAATGTGTCGTTATATTCATTTTTGATAATTGCCGGGGGAAGTATTGCTTGTGCTATGGGAGGCATACTATCAAAAAAATATGGATCAAAACACCTTGCTAAACTCTTTATTACTTCTTCTGGTGTCTGTTGCCTGGTTTCACCTGTATTTTTTCTTTATACAGAAACTCAAATATTCCTGTTGTTTTTAATTTTTTGGGGGCTTGTAGTCATTGCAGACTCTCCATTATTTTCCAGCCTTGTAGCTAATAGTGCTCCTGATGAACAAAAAGCAACCGCTTTGACCATTACTAATTGCATAGGCTTTGCCATTACTATTGTCAGCATTCAACTGGTAACATTTCTAAGTGATGTAATGCCTTTCCATTATCTATTTATGATATTGTCAATTGGGCCAGTTTTTGGTTTACTAAATTTTAGAAACCGTAATTAAGATTGGTGGTTGGTTATTTAGTGCGTAGGTAAACTTATTTTCCTTGGTGAATATTTAGCCGCAGTTTCAGCAATAGCTCTTATATGCTCTGGCGTGGTACCACAGCACCCACCAATGATATTAATAAGGCCTTCTTCCAAAAACACTTCTATTTGTTTTACCATATCTTCAGGCGACTGGTCGTATTCCCCAAACTCGTTTGGCAGACCTGCATTGGGATGTGCACTCACGAAGAAAGGAGCTTCTTTGGCTAATACCTGCAAGTATGGCCTTAGATCCTTGGCACCCAACGCGCAATTAAGGCCAATGCTCATCAAAGGAAAATGTTCTAGCGATATCAAAAATGCCCCTGTTGTTTGACCGCTTAGAGTTCGGCCACTAGCATCAGTTATCGTACCGGAAACCATGATAGGAACTGACTTCCCCTTCTCCTCCAGAAGTTCTGTAATGGCAAATAAAGCCGTTTTTGCATTTAGAGTGTCAAATACTGTCTCTACTAAAAACAAATCAACACCACCTTCTAATAGCGCTTCTGCTTGTTGTTTATAGGCCTTAGCCAGTTGGTCAAATGTAATCGCTCTAAATCCTGGATTGTTGACATCCGGTGAAATTGAGGCTGTTCTATTCGTTGGCCCGATTGAACCAGCGATAAACTTTGGTTTAGATGGATCATTTGCAGTAAACTCTATCGCTACTTCTTTTGCAATCTTTGCCGAATCGTAGTTGATATCATATACTGCCTCTTCAAGATGATAGTCTGCCTGGGCAATGGTAGTACCGCTGAAGGTATTGGTTTCAACAATATCGGCTCCCGCCTCGAAATACGCTCTATGAATATCTTTAATGATGTCAGGCCTGGTGATTGAAAGTAAATCATTATTACCTTTTAGCGGCTGCTGATGATCTTTAAATCTCTCTCCTCTGAAGTCCTCTTCAGTGAGGGTGTGTCGCTGAATCATGGTACCCATGGCACCATCAAGAACCAGTATTTTCTCTTCAAGGATTTTGTAAATATCAGCCATTGTAATTGCCAGTTAATTTTAAAATGGAAAATTACCAATTACTTGTGAATTGCACCACGATGTTTGTTATTTTAGGCTGTAAACAAACTTTTATGACAATTTGAAACTCGCTGCAATTGATATCGGCTCTAATGCAATCAGGTTACAGGTGACAACAACTATTCACACCAAAGGTCAACTCAATTTCAAAAAATTGGAGTATGTAAGATTTCCTTTGCGGCTGGGGCAAGATGTATTTAACACAGGTTCGATTAGCCCCGCAAAAAAATCTAAATTTAAAAAACTCATGCGGGCATTTAAGTTACTTATCGACTTATACGAGGTAGATGACTACATGGCCTGTGCTACCTCCGCCATGCGCGAGTCAGCCAATGGAAGAGATATCATTAGGGAAGTCGAGGAAGATATAAAACTTAAAATTAAAATTATTGATGGGGCCAATGAAGCTCAAATTATCAATAATGCCATTAGCTCTTTTCTGGACAGAAAGAAAAACTATTTACATATAGATGTAGGTGGTGGAAGTACTGAGCTCACATTGCTGAAAGGCGGTAAAAAAGTGAATTCAAAGTCTTTTAAAATTGGTTCGGTAAGAAGATTAGGACACCATGACTCTCCCATTATATGGAATAATATGAAAAAGTGGGTGTCGTCTATTATGGCCAAAGAAGACAAAATCATAGCAGTGGGTACTGGAGGCAACATAAATAAGCTCT
Source organism: Fulvivirga sp. (assembly GCA_965227525.1). GTDB lineage: Bacteria > Bacteroidota > Bacteroidia > Cytophagales > Cyclobacteriaceae > Fulvivirga. Next base: position 3,088,025 of record OZ245762.1, read on the forward strand.
TCGAGCTTGCTGGAAAATCGGCTGGTGATAAGCTTACTATAAGCAAGCTGAAGGAAGTGCAAACTTTTGTAAGTGATATGTCTATCGATGACCGAATCAATGAATTGCAACTCAACCCTGACCGTGCAGATGTGATTATTCCCGCTTCAGAAATCTACATTTCAGTAATGGAGTGGGCAAGTGCAAAGAATATTTTGGTACCGAATGTTGGTCTTAAAGATGGTATGATGCAGCATCTCTATGAAAAAAATAAGAACAAGGAAAAGGTGAAGTTTAGTTGATTATATTGTAGACAGACCCCTGCCTTCACAGGGGTGACGCTCTTGGATTAGTGAGAAGTTACTGATAAAGAAACACCACTAATCCTACTACCTTTTACGTCATTCCTGATGGAGCATAGCGGAAGTCAGGAATCTCTTTGAGACTCAGAACCTACAGAAATAGAGATTTGCGGTAAATCCTGTCCGTTACTAGCTGCTTTTTCAATATGATCAAAAGTAAGGTCTAGCTCCTCAAGATTCTCTTTAGATACATTGTAAAACTCCTTATGAATATTAAATGGTGCATCACCATTGGCTTGCTTTTTCACATAGGTGCCATCTTCCTGCATCACATAGGCATTTACATTATCCTTTAAGTTGTATTGCAGGATATTCTTTACTTGTTTCTTCAATAAGTCATCGGTAAGTAAGAAAAGTGACTCAAGTCTTCTTTCGAAACTACGCACCATCATATCTGCACTGCCAATATAAAGTTTATAATCACCAGCGTTGTGGAAGTAATATATTCGACTGTGCTCTAAGTAATGACCTACAATAGAGATCACCTGAATATTTTCACTAAGTTCTTTTCTTCCCGGTCTTAGGCAACACATGCCTCGCACGATCAGTTTGATAGGCACACCGGCCTTTGAAGCCGCATATAGCTCATCAATTACTTCTTTGTCTTGTAAGGAGTTAATTTTAATAACAATACCGGAGTCAACTCCTGTTTTTGCATTTTCGGTCTCAACTCTTATCATTTCGATAAGTTGTTGACGCATATCTTTGGGTGCTGTAATTAAGTTTCGGTAGACACTGGGCATTGAATGACCAGTAATTACATTGAAAAACTCTGACACATCGTGTGCATACACTTCATCTGTGGTAAGCAAGCCTAAATCAGTATATAGCTTTGAAGTTGATTCGTTGTAGTTACCACTACTTAAATGCACGTAACGCGTTACCTTACTTCCCTCTTTACGTACGATAAGCATCAACTTGGTATGGGTTTTAAAACTACTAATGCCATATATTACGAAACATCCAGCCTTTTGAAGTCTTTGTGCTTCTCTTAGGTTGTTTTCTTCGTCAAATCGTGCTTTTACCTCAAAGAGCACAGAAATATGCTTACCATTTTCAGCAGCTTTGAGCAATGCAGCTGTGACCCTGCTATCTTTGGCTAACCTATAGATGGTAATTTTTATAGCCAGTACATCTGAGTCTTCAGCAGCTTTTTCCAAAAGGTCAATTACTGGCTCCATATTATTATAAGGATGGTGCATCAATACATCCTTATCCTGAAGGACTTCGAAAATATCATCATCTTTAATCTCGGGATGAGCCACAGGTGGCACTTCTACAGGCATTTCTGTAAGCATATCTTTGAACTCAGGATGCTTTATGATCTCCCAAAGTCCTGTAAAATCCAACATACTCTTTTTAGGTACGCTGTAGATATTGTCATGATCAATTTCCCATCTTGTTTTTAATACTTTAAGCACCCAACTGTCAAGACGGCCCATTACTTCAAGCCTTACCACCCTACCCGATCGTCTTGTTTTGAGTTTTTTCTTAAGCTCATCAAGAAAATTAGCTTCGATATCATCACTCTCATCTAAAGTAAAATCACCATTTCGAGTAATTCTAAATAGACTTATGGAAACTGGCTTTACATTTCTAAAAAGATGCTCAATGTTATGTTTAATGATGTCTTCGATATAGACAAAGTGAACTTCATCACCTATTTCAATTTCATAAAACCTAGGCAGGTTTGACGGCACCTGAATGAATGAAAGCTTTTTATTCTCAGCATTGTATTCATTCCCTTCCGTAACAACACCAAAAACCAACCTGTTTGTATTAAGCATCGGAAACGTATGGTAGCTATCATACACCATCGGTGTGAGCATTGGAAATATGGTGGTCTGGAAGTATTCATTAACTACCTCCTTATATTCCTTTGGCAACTTTTTATAGGTGCTAATCCTAAAACCAGTGCCCTTAAAGTGGGGTATCAATTCCTTTACAAATAACCTGTGCTGCTCAGCTGTAAACTGTTCTGCTTTGGCTAGGAGAATTTTCCTAAACGGCATCTCTCTAAGGCCGGAGTAATCAATACGTTGCTTTTTATAATCTATGTAGTTATACAGACTGCCCACCCTGATGGTAAAAAATTCGTCAAGGTTTGAAGATGTAATGGCCAAAAACTTAAGTCTTTCTATAAGACTTTTGTTGGCATCTTTTACCTGATCGAGTACGCGGTAATTAAAATTAAGCCAGCTGAGGTCACGGCTTATATAATCACTTTTTGAAATTTGATTTCTGGTTCTTTCTGTAACTACCATAGTGTAAAAATAAGAAAAGGGTTCCTTTCAGAACCCTTTTTATATATTTCGGATTCGTTAATTTTTAGACGTCAACGTTAGCATATTTCGCATTCTTTTCAATGAATTCTCTGCGAGGTGCTACTTCATCACCCATCAACATAGAGAATAAATGATCGGCCTCAGCGGCTGACTCAATAGTTACTTGCTTCAGGCTTCTATGCTCAGGATCCATTGTGGTTGTCCAAAGCTGCTCCGGGTTCATTTCTCCAAGACCTTTGTATCGCTGCTGAGAAACAGACTCAATTTTGCCATCACCTGCCAACTCCTCCACAATCTTAATTCGCTGTTCTTCTGTCCAGCAATACCGCTCCGTTTTACCTTTTTTAAGTAGATACAATGGAGGTAATGCTATATATAAGTAGCCTTTCTCGATAAGCTCATGCATATACCTGAAAAAGAAGGTAAGTATCAATGTTCTAATATGGCTACCATCAACATCGGCATCTGTCATGATAACGATCTTATGATAACGAAGCTTCTCAAGGTTCAGCGCCTTCTCATCATCTTCAGTACCAAAGCTAACACCTAATGCCGTGATCATGTTTTTGATCTCGTCATTTTCATAAATCTTGTGCTCTTGTGCTTTTTCTACATTTAAAATCTTACCTCTCAAAGGCAATATAGCCTGGAAATTTCTATCTCTTCCCTGCTTGGCTGAACCACCCGCAGAGTCACCCTCCACAAGGTACAATTCACATATTTCAGGATCCTTGTTAGAACAGTCGGCCAACTTACCTGGCAAACCACTACCGCTCATTACATTCTTACGTTGCACCATTTCACGCGCCTTACGTGCTGCGTGGCGTGCTTGGGCAGCGATGATTACTTTAGAAACTATTTGTTTGGCTTCCTTAGGGTTTTCTTCAAGGTAATTGGTAAGCATCTCTCCCACCGTGGTGTCAACTGCACCCATTACATCTGAGTTACCAAGCTTTGTTTTTGTCTGTCCTTCAAACTGAGGCTCAGCTACTTTCACAGAAACAACTGCTGTAAGTCCTTCTCTAAAGTCATCCCCACTGATCTCAACTTTTACTTTGTCGAGAAGACCAGACCTATCTGCGTAAGATTTAAGTGTACGTGTTAAGGCCCTCCTAAAACCAGAAACGTGTGTTCCTCCTTCTATCGTGTTGATATTGTTTACATAAGAAACTACATTTTCTGTATAAGAGGTATTGTAGCTCATTGCTACCTGCACCGGAATTTCACCTTTCTCGTTGTCCATGAAAATAGGTGTAGGTATAAGGTTTTCTCTTGTGCTATCAAGGTACTCAACAAACTCTTTTAGACCACCTTCAGAATAAAAATCTTCTGACTTAGGCTCACCATCTTCAATTTCTCTCAAATCTTTGAGGTGAATCTTGATACCAGCATTTAAGTAGGCAAGTTCGCGCAATCTCGATGCTACGGTATCAAAGGTATAGGTTGTTACATTGAAGATTTCAGGATCAGGCAGGAAATGGATAACTGTACCGTTTTTGTCAGTTTTGCCGATTTCTTTTATTGGTGCTTTTGGCACACCTCTTTCGTACTCTTGCTCATGTATTTTACCATCGCGATGTACTGTAGCTTTTAGGTTTACAGAAAGCGCATTAACACATGACACACCAACACCATGCAAACCACCGGAAACCTTGTATGTATCTTTATCAAATTTACCACCTGCATGAAGTACAGTCATTACTACTTCAAGTGCAGATCGACCTTCTTTCTTATGGATATCTACAGGTATACCACGACCATTGTCATTTACGGTAATAGAGTTGTCTTCATTAATTGTAACGGCAATTTCGTCACAATAACCTGCCAAGGCCTCATCAATTGAGTTGTCTACAACCTCCCAAATCAGGTGATGCAGACCCTTAATGCCAACATCTCCAATGTACATAGCAGGTCTCTTTCTTACTGCTTCTAACCCTTCTAGTACCTGGATATTACCAGCTGAATATTCTTTCTTCTTATTTTCTTTATTATCACTCATAAGCTCTATTCAAAGTCCCCCAAAACTACAATATTAAATGGTTTTTTACATGCTTATTTCTTGCATTATTATCAACTAATCATTTAGTTTGAAGAATGTTCAAGCAAACACTTTTCTTGCTAATTTTATTACTCTCAGTTACTGCATATACAGATGGTCAGGTAAGGTATTATATGATCAAGGGTAAGCCTGCAACAGCAGCCCAGTTGGACTCATTGAGTGCTTTGCGGTATCAAAGAAGGCACCTGGCTGCCTTGGAGCGCTTTGAAGAGTATAAAAAAATAGAAAATAAGGACTCAACCACCTGGCTAAATCTATCTTATGGCAATTTTGAGAGCATACCAGAATGGGTTTTTGACTTTAAAAATGTAAAAATCCTTGATCTGTCTCACAACCGCATCAATGAGATTGATAAACGTATCAGGCGGCTTGACTCTTTAAAATCTATCAACCTTTCTTTCAATGACCTGTCATCACGTAAGCTTAAAGTAAAAAAGAACCAAAATGTAGAAAGGTTGTATCTAAACAATAATGAACTAACCTGTTTGCCCAGGCATGTTAGAAAATTTAAGTCACTTGTAGAAATCAAGCTCAGTAACAATGAATTTCAAGGAATACCAATCTACCTGAAAAAGAATAAAAAGCTGACCGCACTTACGATGAATGACAATTGCATGGTGTTGGATAACCAAAAGCTGCACAAGTTAAAACAGTTAGAAAAACTGAGATTAAGTAAGACAGGTATGAATTACATTCCTGAGAATTTCAAAAACCTCACTAACCTAAAAGAATTACAACTTAACAGTAATGACATTAAATACTTGCCTGATTGGATCGATAATTTGAAACAATTAGAAACTATTGCCATTTACAAAAATGATATTGACTCAATTCCGGATGCTTTTTACAACTTAACCAAACTCAAAGAAATTGACATCTACTTTAATAATATTGAAAAAATATCGCCAAGGATAAAAGATCTGAAACACTTAAAAGTTTTATACCTGTCTAACAACTTACTATACTCGCTACCAGACGAGCTCTCCCAGCTGCAAAATCTTGAAAAACTTTACTTACACCATAACAGACTCAGTGATTTACCAAAGCTTATAAATTTTAAACAACTGAAAATCCTAAGAGTCAATGATAACTACATCTCTAATTTTCCGGAAGAAGTTTTACAATTGGATCAATTAGAAAATCTGGATGTTTCTAATAATAAGATTAGCAGAATACCTCAGGGCTTTTCAAAGCTGAACAAACTTAACATATTCTTCTTTCAGGAAAACCCAATTGATTACAACAGCGAACAAAATGCGCATATTATTGAGACGGTAAATAACATGGTGGAACGTGGTGTTGTGGTCAATCCGCATTCCTTTAAAAAAGTGACACGCTAAATCAATAATTACCAACACGTAGCATCACCAATGTACAGGCTTCTAAAGTTTCAATTCCCTGGCTTTGTGCCTTTTGAGCCAGTTCTCTATTTTCAGTACCTGGATTAAATATTATTCTTTTAGGGTTTAGGCCCAACAGATACTCGTACCATTCCGGCTGATTTTGAGCTCCTATGTATAACGTTATAGTATCAATACCTTCTATTGCAGGTTGTTGTCTAATATCCAGAATTTCTTCATCCGTAACCTTTCCTTTTTTTATACCGATAGGTACTATATCATGACCGTATTCTTTAAGTAATTCTGCCGCAAAATAGGCATACCTTCCAGGATTTGTTGTCGCTCCGATGATGGCCGTTTTTTTCATGTACTTAAATTAGCAATTTGATTTGAACTTGAATCTGAAGAATTCTACTTTATCTTTAAGCTGACTAATAAGTAACTCATTGTCAAATATCAAAGATTTATATCAGATAGTATTATCGAAAGAACAACCATCAGTTTACAATGATTGTTCATTTTTCTTTCATTCAAAGGCATTTATCGAAAGAGATAGTTCGTTACAAACCACCTATATAAGTCTATTTAAGGGGGCAAATCAACCAATTGCTACAGTCCCTTTTAATTTTAAAGACCATGCAGCATACAGCTTACCCAAAAGTCCGTTTGGTGGGATAAATGCTGTGGATGAGATCACATCTAAAGAACTACACTACCTGATTGATCACTTAATTAATCTATTTAGAGAAAGACAAATAGAGACAATTAAAATAAAATCCTTTCCACGCATTTATAACGCTAAAATGTATGATCTATCGCAAGACATTTTTCTCAAAGCTGGATTTAAAATGAGCTCTCAAGATATTGGCCAATATTTAATTATTGATAAAGCATTTAGTGGTGCACTTCACTCGAGTGAAAAACGGTATTTAAACAACGCCAAAAAGAATGGGTATGTGTTTAAGCAGCTTAAAGTTGATCAGCTTGAAAGTGTTTATGAACTGATTAAAAGCTCCCGAGAAAACAAAGGTTACCCTGTAACTATGAGCTTTTCAGCCTTAAAAGAGACCGTCACACAGTTTCCTAAAGAATATTTAATCTTTGGCTTACATCATAATGGTAGCCTTATTGCTGCTAGTGTTTGCATTCGTGTAAATAGTCAAATTCTATATAATTTTTATCTGGGAGATAACCTTAATTACAGAAAAAACAGCCCGGCTGTGCCATTGATTGGTGAAATATATAGCTACGCTCACATCAATGGTTATCGCATACTTGATTTAGGGCTTTCAACCGACCATGGTACGGTCAATGAAGGCCTGTTTAAGTTTAAAGAAAACTTAGGAGCCTCCCCAACTGAAAAACCAACCTATATACTCTCCTTATAATTTTTGGCAAAACATACTTTAACCAAAGCCTCTGCGCAACGTTCACCATCCATAGCTGCACTTACAATGCCGCCAGCATATCCTGCACCCTCTCCACAAGGAAATAGCTTCTTTAATTCTATATGCTCAAGTGTGTCTTTGTCCCTGGGTATTCTCACTGGTGAAGAAGTGCGGCTTTCGACCCCTACTATTTGTGCTTCATTGGTGTAATAGCCCTTCATTTTCTTACCAAATTGTTTGAATGCCTGTTTTAGACTTTGAGAAATAAATTGAGGTAAAACCTCGTCCATTTGTACAGAAGCAAGGCCAGGTTGGTAGGATGTTTCAGGTAAAGTGCTCGATACTTTATTATTGACAAAATCGACAAGTCTTTGTGCTGGTGCTACCTGAGTATGACCAGCTATTTTACAAGCAGCCTGCTCTACTTCGGCTTGAAATCGAAGTGCAGAAAGAGGGCCTAAATGATTATAATTTTTAAGATCATTTTCATTAACCGCCACTACGATCCCTGAGTTAGCATATTTTGAGTCTCTTCTTGATGGGCTCATTCCATTAACCACCACTTCTCCGGGGCTTGTTGCAGCTGGCACAATAAAACCGCCCGGACACATACAGAATGAAAAAACACCACGCTGTACCTCCTTATAAACAGATTGATTTACAAGCGAATAGGATGAGGCAGGTAAATAATCTCCTCTGCTGGAGCCACAATTATATTGAATTTGGTCAATCAATTGCTGTGGATGCTCAATACGCACGCCTAGCGCAAATGGCTTAGACTCAATTTTGACCTTTTTGCTATGCAATAAATGAAAAATATCCCTGGCCGAGTGGCCGGTTGCCAATATAACGCCTTCACCTTTGACCTCTTGTCCATCGGATAATTTAACCCCTTTGATTTCATCACCATTGATAAGTACATCCACTACCCTACTTTCAAACCTTACCTCACCACCGGCTGCAATAATTGAATCACGTAAAGCAGCTACTACTTTCGGTAATTTATTAGTACCAATATGAGGGTGTGCATCATATAATATTTGATCAGTAGCTCCATGTGACACCAATATTTCCAGCACACGCTGTATATCTCCGCGCTTTTTTGATCTCGTATAAAGCTTCCCGTCTGAATAGGTTCCCGCACCACCTTCACCAAAACAATAATTAGAGTCTTCATTAACAATATGCTCCTTATTTATGGCGGCCAGATCCCTTCTTCGAGTTCTTACATCTTTACCACGCTCTATTACAATCGGCTTAATACCATACTCTATGAGACGCAAGGCAGCGAATAGCCCTGCAGGACCAGAGCCTACAACAATAGCCTGATTGGCATTAGCTACGTTGTTATGAGGTTTGGAATCAGTGACTTGGTCAGGCAAAGCTCCATCAAAAATTTCGATAAGGACACTGACTTTCACTTGCTTCTTTCGTGCATCAATTGATCTCCTCTTAATACGATAGTTGACTCCAATACCTATTTTTTGATCAATGGTATTTTTCAAACGCTGTTCATCTAAGGCTTCTTCAGGTTTTAGCCTTAATTCTAATGATCTCATAGTAAGGTTTTTATCCTCAAATATTTTACCGCCCTCTTTTCCCGAACGAGATAGTGTAACCAAAATTCAGGCCGAAACTCGGACGAAATGTTATGGACGATTGATTTAATTTATCAAATGAATTTTCGAAGTTACTTCCAACATCAAAACTGCGATAACCCGTGCCAATACCAACATGTGCATCAATAGTAAATCCTTTTGCGTCAGTATTTTGCATCAGTCTGTAACCAAGCAAAATTGAATATTCCACTTTTTGTTCTGAAGCACTAACCTTAACTGTATTACCAGGCACCTGCATACTTTCTATATTTGCAAAATGGCTCAGGTTTGTAAATCTCAATTCATGGCCGAAGTACCACAATCCAAAGCGACCATCTCCGTTGTAAAATTTTTGTTTCACAGCTATCGAATAACCTCTGGAAAAGGTGTCATTTAAAGGCACATCATTATCACTAGTAAAAAATGGGTCTTTTATACCCTCAAACTCAAACTCGTGGCCAAGGCGCTCCTGCATATAGAACTCTACAGCAAATGGCACTCGGCCTATAAATGAGGAAAGAGGGTTAAAACTTACTATTACACCTTGAAACTCATTAATTTTCGCCCTAAAGTAGCGCATGTTACGCCCTTTAAATCTATAGTCCGCCACTCCGTATTCAGGTCTGGACTTAGGGTTTGCAGCTTCCGACTGTTCCTCATCAGTCAAATACTCATCATATATAGGTTTATAGTACCCGGTTAGTTCACCGCTTCTATCATACAACTCCCACTTCCCTACTCTTTGACCATCCTCAATGGTTCCCTTTGTTTGTAAGGTACCATCAGGATAATAACCAAAGTAAGTACCTCTACCCTGGTCAAATTCACACTCACCCTCAAGATCCCCGCCTTTGTAATAATAATTCCAGGTACCATGGCTTACACCATCTGTTACCGGGCCTTTTACTTTGAGTTTACCATTGTCATAGTATTCTCTGTAGATACCATCTCCATCTACGAATGTAGTTTCTCCTTTGAGACTACCATCTTTATAAAAAACACCCCAGTAACCTGATTTCTCACCATCTACAAACGCTCCTCTTGAATTTACCTCTCCATCTTCATAGTAATATGTCCATTCTCCATGTGCCTCACCATTTTTAAATTCGCCATAAGCAGAAATATTTCCATTTCTGTGATAGTAATACCATTCGCCTATTTTCCGACTATTTTCATAAGACCCTTCAGCCTGCAAACTCCCATCTTTGTAATAGTATTTCCAGTCACCGGCATTTTTGGTCCCTGACTTTGACCCTACTGCTCTTTTCTCACCTGTTTGGAAGTACTCAGTAATAATACCATTACCATATGTATAATCTATATCACCTTTTATCTTACCATCTTCATAATAATATGTCCAGGAGCCTTCTCTTTTATTGTTTCTAAAATTTCCGTTTGCCTTCAACTCTCCACTTTCATAGTAGATATTCCAATCACCTCGTCTTTTATTATTGCTTATTTCTCCCTCCATACTTTTATTACCATTTTCATAGTAATACTCCCAAAAACCGTCATTGGAGTTTGGTTTCAAAGTCCCTGTCATTTTAAGTTTACCAGTTTCATAGTAAAACTTCCATCTACCTACTGTTTCATTGTTAGAAAATTGACCCTGAGACTCCATATTTCCATTGAGATAATAGGAAATATATTTGCCTTCCAAAATGTTGGTAATAGTATCTGTTACCTGATACATCTCCTTTAAATGCTTTTTTGCATCATCATGATACGTATATCTTGTAACCTGGGCCTGGGCCCCAAGTGTCAACAATGTCAACAAAATAGTTATATGTATTCCAGTAGACTTCATGGTCTATACTAATATACGTAGAATGGATTTAAGTTAGACTTGCCTTATGACCGACCAAATACCTCCTTGACAACCCAAGTCTTGCCCCATTCATCTTTTTCTTTCTCAGACCATAATTCAGGGAAGAAAATCACCTTTTGAAATTTAGGAGGAAGAAACTTTTGCCAATTGGTACCTCCAGTGGCAGCAATATCTTCAGGATCTTTTTGTAGATAGCGAACCGCAGACTTGTAGTGCGCCAATGGCCACGAAATATTAACTAACGCATCGTATTGTCTAAGTTTTTTTACCAGAACTTCACTGGCATTGTCGCTGAAGTTGGCCTGATATAACTGCAATAAATTATTATCTTTTAACTCCGTGGCAGTTTTCATGAAGCTAGTCATGTATTTATCTTCAAACTGCTTTAGCGTTAAAGTCTTCTTGCCTGAAGAAAGCTCCGTAGCACCATTTTTCCAATAAATATTGTCAAGCAGATCTTTAAGGTTGTCATTCACAGAAAATTTGGCTCGCTCTTTCACATCTACCAGGTTGTACAGGTCTGTTGATGAGATTTCAATCAATCTGTACTGCGCTGATTGGAAACCACTAGCCGGTAAAAGAGACATTCTAAATTTTAAGAATTGATCTCGCTCCATGCCATCTACCATTACCTCAAAAGAATAAGTGAGTATCTCGAAATACCGAATCAAACGATCAAGTTTGGCAACTAAAAACGTCTCATCCAGGTCTTTTTTATTGGTAAGCTGATCAATTTCATGTAAAGCCAGTTTAAAAAACAGCTCTGTGTGTTGATGATAGGTAATAAATATTAATTCATCCTCAAAGTGTGTTTTGGGGTTTTGCAGGCTTAAAAGTGTGTCTAAATGTACGTAGTCCCAATAGGTTAGATAATCTGCATAGAGAAGACCATCCAGGTAGGAAGATATATCTTGCCCCATCACTTCAAACTTTGCGTCCAGTTTTTTAATCTGTTCAATGATCTTCGGGTCTATTTCAGACTTCTTCATGAGGAGAGTAGTGTTTAATAATATCTAAAAAATAAATTGAAGCAATTTTGGGTCAATATTCTAAAATCCTGAATAGTAAATTCCTAATGTTGCGTAAATTTGAAATTTAATACGAATTAACCCAAATAATAGATGTCTACCAATATTACAGATGAAAAAAAGGCAACCAAAAAGGCCGCAAACGACATGTTTGAATCACCTGATTTTTATCAAATAGATGATCTGCTTACTGAAGAACACAAGCTCATAAGAAGCTCGATTAGAGATTTTGTTAAAAAAGAAATAAGCCCATATATAGAAGACTGGTGCCAGAATGCACACTTTCCTTCTGAAATTGTACCAAAGTTTGGCGAAATAGGTGCTTTCGGCCCTACTATACCAACTGAGTATGGTGGTGGTGGCCTGGACTATATTAGCTATGGCCTGATAATGCAGGAAGTAGAAAGAGGCGACTCTGGAATGAGAAGTACTGCATCGGTTCAAGGCTCATTGGTAATGTACCCCATCTATAAGTTTGGGTCTGAAGACCAGAGAAAAAAATACTTACCTAAACTCGCTTCAGGCGAGTATCTTGGGTGTTTCGGTTTGACAGAGCCTGACCATGGCTCTAACCCGAGTGGCATGGTAACTAATTTTAAGGATGAGGGTGACCACTATTTACTCAACGGTGCAAAAATGTGGATCTCAAACTCACCTGAATGCGATGTAGCTGTAGTTTGGGCAAAAAATGAAGAAGGTCGTATCCATGGACTAATTGTAGAGCGTGGTATGGAAGGTTTTTCTACTCCAGAGACACACGATAAATGGTCACTTAGGGCTAGCTGCACGGGTGAACTGGTTTTTGATAATGTAAAAGTGCCTAAAGAAAACCTCCTACCTGGTAAAAGTGGATTGGGCGCACCTATGATGTGCCTTGATTCAGCTCGTTATGGAATAGCCTGGGGTGCTATTGGAGCGGCTATGGACTGCTATGATAGTGCGAGACGCTATGCCACAGAGAGACAGCAGTTTGGTAAACCCATTGGCTCTTTTCAGCTTCAGCAAAAGAAACTCTCTGAAATGCTCACTGAGATAACCAAAGCACAATTACTCAATTGGAAACTTGGTAAAATGATGGAAGAGGGTAAAGCGACTACAGCCCAAATTTCTCTAGCCAAAAGAAATTCTGTCGAAGTGGCATTAAATATTGCAAGAGAAGCCCGTCAAATGCACGGAGGAATGGGTATTACCGGTGAGTATCCTATGATGAGACATATGATGAATTTAGAATCTGTTGTTACCTATGAAGGTACACATGACATTCATTTACTCATTTTAGGGGCTGAAATAACTGGTATTCCAGCATTTAAATAAGCATTTACATATTTCATAACTAAGGCTGAGCATTTTGCTCGGCCTTTTTTATTAGTATATATTTAAGTTTTTATTGAATGCTAAAGAGTATATTTCTATTTTGAGCAACTAATCAACAAATAATAACTAATGAAAAATTTATACCCATTGCTGTTTATGCTTGCAATACTGTCAGTATCATGTACTTCCAAAAATACTGAGAGCCAAACTGATAAGCCCGAAACGACACCTGGTAGTGTTGAAAGTCATGAGGTTGAAGGGTTTGATTCTATTGAAAAGCTTGCTGCATCCGTGCTACAATCTTTAAAAGACCGTCACCATGAATCGTATTATTCGCATGTAATGACCGAGGAAATGGAGCTTTCTCAGGCAGCAAAAATAGAAGATAGTACTATCAGAAAGGAGTTTCTGGATGAATATGGCTTCAGTTTACATGAGGAAAAAGAATACTTTGATAATCTACTCCATTTTTACGATACCAAGAATATCGATCTGGATAAAGCAGTACTTGCTGATATCGATTTTACAGAGTACAAGGGAGGGGAATATCAACCCTTAGAGCTTTATGAAGTGTTTATCCCTATCGAAATGGAGTATGAATTGCTAATCGATTTTACAGCAATAAAGGTAGATGGCAAATATTACCTTACATCAGAGTTGGGCATATAAAAAGAGGCTCAAGCCTCTTTTTTACTCTTCAATGTAAGCCTTAAGCGTAACCCTTTGTACCGAGTTACGCGGATCATTTGAGTAAATTGTTACCGATTTTTGTTGATTCCCTCTACGACCAGTTGCATCAAAAATGACCTCCATTTCAATACTCTTGCCAGGCTTAATTTCATCTTTATCAAGTTTGGCTATCGTGCAATCACAGTTGGCGGCAGCTTTCCTGATTTTAAGTACTGATTCACCTTCATTTGTCATCGTAAAGGTTGCCTGTACTTTTTGATCCTTGCTAATTCTACCAAAATCATGAGTAGACTCTTCGACTGTCAATTTTGGTGCTTTGGCTAATTCCTCAGAACTTAATGGTGGAAAGTACTCAAGAACTGTAGCAAAAATGGTTATACCTTTAGATGCAAGTTCACCTTCCTGATCGGTATAGAATTTTATACTTTGATTTGAGAAGCCCAAATCGTTGTATTTATCACCTTTAAATATGACTTTGATCTCTCCTTTTGCTTTAGGCTCAAGTGATTTTGGTTCAAACTCTAGTGTAATATGTTCAGGTGCTTCTAAATTGTTAACAAAAGAGAGAACGGAGTCAGTTGCGTTGTACACTTCGAAAGATTTTACCGTGGGTTCCTTTGTAGTTAGCACTTTGCCCATGTTAAATGAGCGATATTTAACTCTCAGTCCACCAAGTTCGGTTGGTAACTCTTCATCAATAGTTTTGGGTTTAGGAATAACATTTCCCTTGATATATAGCCTAATCGGGGAGTCTGAATAATCTGTCGTTATCGTCAAACTCTTATTAAACTGACCTGGCCTGTTCTTCGGGTTGTATTGAGCTTGCACAAAACCAGAAGCGCCTGGCTCCACAGCCTCTCTCGTCCATGCTGGTGTTGTGCACCCACAAGATGCTTTCACATTCAAAATCTTAATCGATTTATCGCTATTGTTTATAAACTTAAACTCATGAATGATAGGTCCCGCTTCTTCTTTTACAGTGCCAAAATCAAACTGCTTTTCAGAAAAAGTTATTTCTTCAGCCAATTGAGCTTGAGTCGAGATACTTATCAATACACAGAATAAGAAAGTTAATTTTTTCATAGAGTCATTTAATTTGCTACTTACAAAAATAATAAAAAAGGTCTCGAAAGAAGACCATTAGTGCTTTTTAACAAGTTAATAACATCTGGAACTCTTTATCATTGCACAGATTTTAAGTTTATTTGCGCTTAATACAAGAAAAATTATGGCAAGAATACTTACAGGAATACAAAGTAGCGGCAGACCTCATCTAGGAAATATATTGGGAGCAATCATCCCAGCGATTGAGTTGTCAAAAGATGAGAAAAATGAATCGTTCTTTTTTATAGCAGACTTACACTCACTTACAACCATCAAAGATGCTGAGGTTAGAAAAGAAAACATCAATGCTACTGCTGCCGCCTGGTTGGCTTTTGGTTTCGATACATCAAAAAACCTATTCTACCGTCAATCGAGATTACCTGAAGTTTGTGAGCTTACATGGTATCTCAATTGTTTTACGCCATTTCCTATGCTCGCCAATGCGCACTCTTTCAAAGAGAAGTCTGACAAGCTAGCCGATGTAAATGCCGGACTATTCACATATCCAGTGTTAATGGCTGCAGATATTATACTGTATGATGCCGATATTGTACCGGTTGGTAAGGATCAAAAACAGCACCTGGAAATGACACGAGATATTGCCAGTACATTTAATCATAAGTATGGGGATACCTTCGTACTACCGGAATCAAGAATTGATGAAAATGTAATGACTATTCCAGGGACTGATGGTCAAAAAATGAGCAAATCTTATGGCAATACCATTGATATATTCTTGTCAGATAAAAAACTTAGAAAACAAGTGATGTCAATCATTACTGATAGCACACCAATGGAAGACCCTAAAAATCCTGATATCTGCAATGTATTTTCAATATATAAGTTACTTGCTAACGAAAATCAGATAAAAGCAATGAGGGGAAATTATACTGGTGGAAACTATGGCTATGGACATGCCAAACAGGCCTTATTTGAGCTTATCGTTGAAAAATTTGAAGAGCCAAGAAAGATTTTCAATCACTATATGGAAAACCCTGCCGAACTTGACCAAAAACTAAAAGAAGGGGAAGAAAAAGCCAGAGTAATTGCCAACAGTGTATTAGATCGTGTAAGAGCTAAAATTGGCTATCAATAAGTGATTTTGATTAATGATCAGCTTTCCAGACAATTTCTCGCTGATTGCCATCTATTTGTAATAAAATGCGTGTGGGCTTAGGAAGCAAAACTAGCTTGGTTTCCTTTCCTACATAGTCATCAACCTCAACGTAAACACCTTCTTTAAAATCAACATCATACCCATCGTCTGATTTATTTATCCTATTGGGCAAATAGGCAATGGGTAATAGCACATCATTATCAGGGCAATACTCATCGTGCACTTCGTGTAGTGCATCTTCAAGATAATCACCATATTTTTCAAGAAAATCATCTTCTAAATCATGAAGTTGCTCCTCTAAAGTATCATACTCTTCATTGTTATAGTCTAGCTGACTAAGCCTGATTTTATTTTCAATAATGGTTGTTAGATCCCCATCTAGCGCCTTATTGTCTATCATTTGCCCTGGTAGTTATTAGTATGCCTACAAATGTGTTCTGAAGTGTCTAAACATCCAAAAATATTGACTTAAATATCTAACACACCCAAACATTTTTTTAATCTTTTCAAAGCCGTAATTTTACGCAGACAAAAACCAACCGATAACAAAAAATGGATCAAGACTTTTTACCTATAAACGGCACCGATTACGTAGAATTTTATGTTGGAAATGCAAAGCAATCAGCGATGTATTATCAAACTGCTTTTGGATATGAGTTAATTGCCTATGCAGGGCCAGAAACAGGAATAAAAGACAGGGTAAGTTATGTTCTAAAGCAAGATAAAATCAGACTTGTTTTGACCACAGCACTACATCAGGATAGCCGAATCGCTGAACATGTAAAGAAGCACGGGGACGGTGTAAAGGTGTTAGCTCTATGGGTTGATGATGCTAAGAAGTCTTTTGAAGAAACTACAAAACGTGGTGCGATAGCCGCAGAAGAACCTAATGTTTTAAAAGATGATAACGGTGAGGTAGTGGTTTCTGCAATAGAAACTTATGGTGAAACTATCCATAGGTTTGTCGAAAGAAAAAACTACAATGGTCCGTTTTTACCTGGCTATGAGGCAAAATCAAGCGAATTAGAAACGAACTCAATCGGTCTAAAATATATCGATCACTGTGTAGGAAACGTAGGTTGGGGAGAAATGAACAAATGGGTAGAGTTCTATGAAAAAGTCATGGGCTTCAGTCTGCTCATTACTTTCGATGATAAAGATATTTCTACTGATTACACAGCACTAATGTCAAAAGTTGTCTCAAATGGTAATGGTTTTATTAAATTCCCTATTAATGAACCAGCTGAAGGCAAAAAGAAATCTCAAATCGAAGAATATATTGATTTCTATAATGGTGCAGGTGTCCAACATATTGCCATTGCAACGGATGATATCATTCACACAGTTTCTGAACTTAGAAAAAGAGGAGTTGATTTTCTAAGAGTACCTGATACTTATTACGATGATTTGTTGGAGCGTGTGGGTGAAATTGATGAAGACATACAACCATTAAGAGACCTAAACATCCTTGTAGATCGTGATGATGAAGGATATTTATTACAAATCTTTACAAAACCTGTACAAGACCGCCCTACTCTATTTTATGAGATCATTCAGAGAAAAGGTGCCAAATCATTTGGCAAAGGCAATTTCAAAGCCTTGTTCGAAGCTATAGAGCGTGAGCAAGAACTCAGAGGCAACTTATAACAATACAGGTAAAAAGTAACTACAAGATGGACAAAGGGATTTTGGGTAAGGCACAGGTGTGGCTTAACAGTAATATAGATCAAGAGGCTAAAGAAGAGATTAAAGCTTTAATGAACGATGAAGAGGCTCTAATTGATGCCTTTTATAAGAACTTAGAGTTTGGCACGGGTGGTCTTCGAGGGGTGATGGGAATCGGTTCTAATCGAGTAAACAAGTACACCATTGGAATGGCCACACAAGGCCTGAGTAACTACTTAAGCAAGGTTTATCCAAATGAACAGATAAAAGTGGCTATCGCTCATGATAGCAGAAATAATAGCCGCTTTTTTGCTGAATCTGTTGCTGCTGTCTTTTCAGCAAATCAAATAAAGGTCTATCTATTTGACGAATTAAGACCTACGCCAGAATTGTCTTTTGCTATACGAGAACTTGGCTGTCATAGTGGTGTGGTACTTACTGCATCGCATAATCCAAGAGAGTATAATGGGTATAAGGCTTATTGGAATGATGGAGCCCAAATAGTAGCTCCACACGACAAAAACATAATAGATGAGGTAAATAACATCTCGTCTATTGATGATGTGAAGTTTCAGAAAAATAACAGTTTGATAGAACCAATTGGAGGTGAAATTGACAAGAAATATCTTCAAAAAATAAAAGAGTTGTCTCTCAGCAAAGACGCTATCGAGGCCCACAATGATTTAAAAATCGTTTATTCTCCAATACATGGAACCGGGGTTACGCTGGTTCCCCAAAGCCTAAAAACTTTTGGTTTTACTAATGTGACAGTGGTTGAGGAGCAAAGTGAACCGAATGGAGATTTTCCAACCGTGGAGTATCCCAATCCTGAAGAAGCAGAAGCCATGAAAATTGGCTTACAAAAAGCCCGGGAAATTGATGCTGATATTGTGATGG
Organism: Fulvivirga sp.; assembly: GCA_965227525.1. Taxonomy (GTDB): domain Bacteria; phylum Bacteroidota; class Bacteroidia; order Cytophagales; family Cyclobacteriaceae; genus Fulvivirga. Next base: position 3,106,679 of record OZ245762.1, read on the forward strand.
CAACAGATCCGGATGCTGATCGCGTGGGGATTGCTGTCAAAAATAATAACGGTGAATTTGAGCTCTTAAATGGTAATCAAACCGGTGCTCTATTGATGTACTATGTTTTACAGCGATGGAGTCAGCTTAATAAATTCAAAGGCAATGAATATGTAGTAAAAACCATTGTTACAAGTAGCCTAATGGATGAAATTGCCGCTCACTTTAATGTGGACTGTTATAACACACTTACTGGATTTAAACATATTGCCAGTATCATTCACAAATTAGAAGGCAAAGACACTTTTGTTGTTGGTGGTGAGGAGAGTTATGGTTATATGATTGGCGAATTTGTAAGAGACAAAGATGCTGTTGCTTCGTGTTCAATGATTGCAGAAATGGTAGCCTTTGCAAAATCTAAAGGTATGTCACTATACGATATGCTCATTGAGATGTATTGTAAATTTGGATTTTACAGGGAACATTTGATATCAATCACTAAAAAAGGTAAAAAAGGGTCGGAAGAAATTTCGGAAATGATGACAACATTTAGGCAAAACCCTCCTACATCATTTGCAGGGTCAGAGGTCATTGAAGTGTTGGATTATCAATCCGGTAAGGCTCTTAATACCAAAACAAATGAGACTACAATCATTGATTTACCAACATCTAATGTGCTTCAATTTATTACCGCAGATGGTTATAAAATTTCTGCCAGGCCATCTGGCACTGAGCCAAAGATTAAGTTTTATATTAGTGTGAATCAAGAGCTTCCAGATGCTTCTCAATTTGATGAAGCAAATAATTCCCTAAAAAAACGAATTGGATTGATTGAGAATGACCTTAATGTCTTTGCCTGACAGAAACGCTTAAAAGTTATATCTGGTTTATTTTATTACTGAATTATCGGTAACTTCTGGGAAAATTTCAGATTACAAAAATTAAAACCGTATGATCAAGTCCTTATCTAGTTTATTTAAGCGAGACCTTGACCGATTAATCAGTGAGATAGAGTTGACAGATGATGATAAGCTATGGGTTAAAAAACCTGGCATTACTAATTCAATAGGTAATTTAGCACTTCACCTGTGTGGAAATTTAAACCACTTCATTGGGGCTACACTCGGCCAAACCGGTTATATAAGACAGCGCGATAAGGAATTCTCTGATAAAAACGTATCAAAGGAGTCGATAATCAATAATATTAAGAAAACCACTGCCTCTATTTCTGAAGTACTCAATAAACTCAATAAGGAAAACTTACAAGCAACCTACCCTATTCAGGTATTTGATAAACATGTAAGTACAGAGTACTTTTTAATTCACCTGCACTCACATTTAAATTATCATTTAGGGCAAATTAATTATCTCAGAAGAATTTTAACAGCTAGCTAGGTAAGATTGATAATAGACGCTCTTGATTGACCAATTGACACTTACTATTTCAAATTTATTATCGTAACTTTGCAGCCCTAATGAAAAAGGTCGCATTTTATACGCTGGGCTGTAAGCTCAACTTCTCAGAAACATCAACTATTTCCAGAATGTTTGAGCAGAAAGGATACGAAAAAGTTGACTTTACTGACACGCCTGATATTTTTATAATCAACACCTGTTCCGTCACTGAAAATGCGGATAAGAAGTGTCGTAAGATTGTAAGAGAGGCTCGTAAAATATCTCCAAAAGCTTATATAACCATCATTGGTTGTTATGCTCAGTTAAAGCCGAAAGAAATATCAGAAATACCTGGAGTAGATGCTGTTTTAGGTGCCGCAGAAAAATTCCGACTGATAGAATTACTAGATGGTTTTGTTCATACCGATGAAACAAAGGTATTAGCCTCGGAAATTGAAGAAGCCACTTCATTTAATAATGCTTTTTCCATCAATGATCGTACTAGAACCTTTTTAAAGGTGCAGGACGGATGTGATTACAGTTGTACTTTTTGCACCATACCATTGGCGCGAGGAAAAAGCCGAAGCGATACCATTCCAAGTATTTTAGAGTCTGCTAATAATATTGGACAGTCTGGTGTAAAGGAAATAGTGCTGACTGGAGTCAACACTGGTGATTTTGGAATAAGAAATGGCAAGAGAGAAGACCGATTTATTGATTTGATAAAGGAGCTTGATAATGTTGAAAGCATTGAGCGTTTCAGAATTTCATCGATAGAACCTAACTTACTTCATGATGAGGTCATAGAATTCGTATCTAAATCTAATAAGTTCGTTCCTCATTTTCACATTCCATTGCAATCCGGTTCAGATAAGATCCTAAAACAAATGAAAAGGCGCTATTTAAGTGACCTTTATATCTCCAGAGTCAATAAGATAAAGTCCCTAATGCCTCATTGTTGTATTGGAGTGGATGTCATTGTAGGTTTCCCAGGTGAAACTGAAGAAGACTTCCTCACCACCTATAACTTTCTTAATGAATTAGACATCTCCTACTTGCATGTGTTTACATACTCAGAAAGGGCTAATACTCCTGCCGCTGAAATGAATGAAGCAGTACCTATGAAGGTGAGAAATAAGCGGTCTAAAATGTTAAGAAGTCTTTCTGAAAAGAAGAAAAGAAAATTTTATCAGGTAAATTTAGGCAACACATCGGAGGTCCTCTTTGAGGAAGATGTTGAAAATGGCATGATGCATGGTTTCACAGAAAATTATGTTAGAGTTGAAGCTAAGTATGATCCAGTACTTATTAATGAAACAAAAAAAGTACACCTGACCTCAATTGCTCCCTCGGGTTTTGTAGAAATAGAAGAAGTTCAAGATCAAGTGCTTTCACATTAGTTGAAAGTATTATTCCAGCTACCTAGAAACAAAATTTCATCAAACTCTTTTCTTTCTCTTTCGGCTAGTTCTGTTTTTCTATGATCTTCAGGAAGTTGATCCGGATTACCTAAATACCCAATAGCCGCTGCAGTTATTGGCTTATAGCCTTTAGGCACACTTAATCCTTCCTGAGCTTCATCAGCAAGTATTCCCGCCATTTGATGAACATATAAACCTTCTTCGGAGGCCTGAACACATAAATTACTCATTGCAGCGCCACAATCATACATATAATGATTGTTTGGTTTATCATTATGGCTAAAATGTTGTTTTGCGCATACAAAAACTAATACAGGAGCAGATTCTGCCCAAGCCTGATTAAATTCATTTAATCCTTTAAACAGCTTTTGGTAAGTACCTTCTACCCCCTTAATCCCTATCACAAACCTCCAGGGTTGTTCATTAAATGATGAAGCCGCCCAACGGGCTGCCTCAAACAGTTTCATTAATTTTTCTTTAGACGGAACCTCATCAGAAAATGCCCGTGGGCTCCATCTATTTTTAATATTTTCGTTTATTCTATATTTAGTATTTGCAGATTTTTCCATATTCAATTTTTACTTTCAACAATCATCTTCAACAATCGTTTACTTTACAACTTAGAAATTTTGATGATAAAAATATGCTACCCATAGGTACTAAAGCTCCAGACTTCACTTTGCCATCTACAAACGGTGCTGATTTTAAATTGAGCAAAGACGCAGAAAACGAAGCCGTCATTATTTATTTTTATCCGAAAGACAATACTAAGGTATGTACTGCTGAAGCTTGTCAGTTTCGTGATAATTTTGACTTGCTTCGTAACCTATCAGTTAAGGTGATTGGAATTAGCACGGATTCGATATCACGGCATAAATTATTTAAAGCAAAACACCGGCTTCCCTTTGAATTACTCTCCGATAAGGGTGGAAAGGTATCAAAACTATATAAAGCGCATATTCCATTCTTAAATTTGAGCAAACGAATCACCTACCTACTTAATGCTAAGCATGAAATAGTAGAAACAGTAAATGATTTATTTAATTCAGAAATACACCTCAAACGGGTTATAAAACACCTCGATACAGTTAAGAAATAATCATTCCATCCTTAATTTCAAGTTTCCGGTCGGCCATATTTGCCAATTCTTCATTATGAGTAACTATGACAAATGTCTGCTGAAATTCATCTCTTAACTTAAAAAATAAATCATGGAGTTCTTTTGCATTATTAGAGTCAAGGTTACCACTTGGTTCATCTGCAAAAATGATAGCAGGTTCGTTAATGAGTGCTCGGGCCACCGCTACCCTTTGCTGTTCACCTCCAGATAATTCTGAAGGTTTATGATCTTTTCTTAAAGCTATCCCTAAACGGTCTAATAATTCTTCTGCTTTTGATTCAGTATTTGGATTCTTTCCAATATATCCTGGAATACAAATGTTTTCAAAAGCTGTAAACTCTGGAAGCAAATTATGGAATTGAAATACGAAACCAATCTGTTGATTTCTGAAATTGGCCTTAGAGCGAGCCCCTAATTTACTTATCAACTTTCCGCCAATATTTATTGATCCACCATCCGCTTCATCTAAGGTGCCCAATATATGTAAAAGAGTACTTTTACCAGCTCCTGAAGCGCCAACAATGGAAACAACCTCCTCTTTCTTAATGTTTAAATCAATCCCCTTTAGAACAGGTAATTGGTCATATGATTTTTTCACACCTTTTGCTTCAAGCATAGTCACGACAATTTGAACTGCTCAAACTTACTAAAATGGTGTTGATTAATAACTCTTGGTAATGATTTTAAGCAAGTCATTTCTTGAAATATATCAGCAAAACGACTACTTTCGTGCAAAAATTTTCTAAGCATGAACATACACGAATATCAAGCAAAAGACATATTAAAAAAGTACGGGGTAAATGTTCAAAGGGGTATCGTTACTGACAATCCTGAAAGGGCATTGAATGCTGCCAAAGAACTTCACAATGAAACCGGAACTGATTGGTACGTTCTAAAAGCACAAATACACGCAGGTGGTAGAGGGAAAGGAAAAGTAAAAGAGACTGGATCTAATGGTGTTGTACTAGCAAAATCTCAGGAAGAAGTAATCGAAAAAGCCAAAGGGATTCTGGGAGGTGTTCTTGTTACACACCAGACAGGAGAAGAAGGAAAGAAAGTAAATAAACTCCTCGTTGCTGAAGATGTGTATTACCCTGGTGATTCTGAGCCAAAGGAATTTTATCTAAGTATTTTGCTTGATAGGGCTAAGAAGTGTAATGTAATCATGGCCTCTACTGAAGGTGGAATGGACATCGAAGAAGTGGCTGAAAAAACTCCAGAAAAGATCGTAAAAGAGTGGATAGATCCATCAGTTGGTCTTCAGGGATTTCAGGCTCGTAAAATCGCTTTTGCTCTTGGCTTAGAAGGCAACGCCTTTAAAGAAATGGTGAAATTCATTCACTCACTTTACAAGGCATACGAAGCAACAGATTCATCGATGTTTGAGATCAACCCAGTTTTAAAAACATCAGACAACAAGATACTGGCCGTAGATGCCAAGGTAAACCTTGATGATAATGCCTTATTCAGACATAAAGATTTACTTGAGTTAAGAGATATCACCGAAGAAGACCCTGCAGAAGTTGAAGCTGGCAAATCTGGCTTAAGCTATGTGAAACTTGATGGAAATGTTGGCTGCATGGTTAATGGTGCTGGTCTTGCAATGGCTACCATGGATATTATTAAACTTTCTGGGGGGGAACCTGCCAACTTCTTAGACGTAGGCGGTGGAGCTAACGCAGAAACTGTTGAAGCTGGTTTTAGAATAATCCTTAAGGATCAGAATGTAAAGGCAATCCTTATCAACATTTTTGGCGGAATCGTAAGATGTGATAGAGTAGCCAACGGTGTTGTTGAGGCTTACAAAAAAATTGGGGATATTGATATTCCAATTATTGTGCGACTTCAAGGTACTAATGCCGAAGAAGGAGCTAAAATCATAGAAGAATCTGGCCTTAAGGTAACGTCTGCAATCCTCTTAAAAGATGCAGCTGATAAGGTAAAAGAGGTTTTATCTTAAACAAATACCGAAGCACTCGTAGTTCAACTGGATAGAATACCAGATTTCGGCTCTGGGGGTTGAGGGTTCGAATCCTTCCGAGTGCACTTAAGCGTCTTGTAATTCAAGGCGCTTTTTTAATGAATATGAATTTATTTAGAAATAAAACTGTAATTTGTTAAATTGCTAGTAGCATTTAACTTAAGATATGAGGTCAATCATAATTATAGTACTCATAACATGCTGTTGTCTAGAGACATTCAGCCAAAGCTTCTACAATACCCGCAAAGGTAGAGATGTAATACTGAGTGCTGGCACTGGAGTAACTTCGTACTTTGGCGATTTAAATGATCCAGGTGATATCATTGACCCTGACCTTAACTTAAATATTGGAGGTCAGTATTTTTTTAATGATAGGATTGCAGGCAGAGCCGAACTTACCTGGTTTCGATTAAGTGGTGATGATTCAAAATCAAAAAATGATTCTGGGAAACCAAAAAGAAATTTATCCTTTACATCAAGTAACTTGGAGTTTAATGTAGTTGGAATAGTAAATGTATTCAGCAATGGTCCACGATTTTACCAAAGACCTCAATTTAATCTTTACGGTTTAGCAGGAATTGGCGTACTCCATTTCAATCCAAAAGCAGAATTAGATGGTGAAAAATATGCCTTACAGCCTTTAATGACTGAAGGTGTAGATTATTCGAGAACCGCAGTTGCACTTATTTATGGTGGTGGCGTTAAATATATGGTTAACCCATTTTTCAATGTTGTTGTAGAAGCTGGATACAGACAGACATTTACAGATTATTTAGATGATGTAAGTTCAACTTACGTGGCACAATCATCTTTTGAAGATCCGGTGGCTGCTGCACTTGCTGATAGAAAACCTGAAATTGGCAGACCTCCATCTGAACCTGGTGATGCTCGTGGGAATCCTGATAAAAATGATGGTTATTTTTTACTTAATTTTAAAATAGAATTTTATCTTCCTCCGAACATCTTTACATTTGGGGATAGAAGGAGGAATAAAGGACCCAGACAAAATATTAAAAGAAGAAGATAAGAAACTTAATAGTCCAACGCTTCAAACTTTGAGTAGTGACTCCTGTAATCTGGTACAATTTTTTTCATCATTGACACGAGTTCCGTTTCATTCCCCTCCATTACATTCAACTTGAGTTTTTCAATGCATTCATTTATAACCTTAAAATCTTTCTGATTTGTTTTTGCAATTAATATTTTTTCATGATGTGTAGGTAATGTATTTTCCAAATCTGCAAGTAACTCTTCGTATAGTTTTTCACCATCTCTTAAGCCAGTGTAAATAATTTCGATATCCTTACTTTCTTGCAAACCAGATAACCGTATCATCTTTTTTGCCAGATCAATTATCTTAATTGACTCCCCCATATCAAAAATAAATATTTCCCCGCCCTTTCCCATGGCTCCTGCTTCCAATACTAATTGGCACGCTTCTGTGATTGTCATAAAGTATCTTGTAACTTCTGGGTGGGTAACAGTTACGGGACCCCCACTTTCTATTTGTTTCTTAAAAAATGGAATCACAGAGCCATTTGAACCAAGTACGTTACCAAATCGAGTCGTAACAAAATTAGTTTGATTTAGGCTTTCATTTCTTGTTTGAGCAAAATTAAGTGACTGCACATATAATTCAGCAATTCGCTTTGAGCAACCCATCACATTTGTTGGGTTAACAGCTTTGTCGGTGCTAATTAAAACAAATTTAGAGATCTTAAATTTTAAGGACAGATCCGCTAATGCTTTTGTAGCAATAACATTTGTGTTTATAGCTTCCAATGGATTCTTTTCCATTAAAGGAACGTGCTTGTAAGCAGCGGCATGATAGACAATATCAGGCCTAAACTCAAAGAACATACGTTCTAACCTTGCTTCATTTGTTATATCAATCACAATTGTTTCTATTGTTACACCCCTATTTAACAAATCAATTTCTCTCTCCAGTTCATATAGTTCTGACTCTGCCTGATCTAATAAAATTATGATTGATGGTTCGTAGGTAATAACTTGTCTCACTAATTCGCTTCCAATGGAACCTGCTGCACCGGTAATACAAACACGTTTTGATTTTATTTCATTAATTATGTTGTTATCTCTAAGTTTAATGGACTTTCTGCCTAACAAATCCTCAATTCTAACCTGTCTGATTTGATTTACACTTAATTCTCCTTTAATCCATGTTTCAGCAGATGGCACAGTTCTTACACTTATTCCATGTTTCAGACAAATATCTACAACTTCATTTTTCCTATCAATAGACAAATCCTGTATAGATATGATTAAATCATCGATGCGATTAGACTCTATCAATAACTCTAAGTTACCGGCATCGTAGATTTTTATTCCTCCCAGATCTTTCCCTATTTTATTCAGATCATCTTCTACATATGCCATCACACGCATATCGGAATTAGTATCATTATCAATAATTTGTTTCGTAATGGAGCCCCCTACTCCTGCTCCAAAAACTATCGCATTTCTTTTTCTAAGCACCTTGGAAGTATAAAAGTTAAATAAATACTTAACAACCACACGATAAGCAAAAAGGAGTACCGAGCTTTGCAACCCGGTTATGATGACAATTGATAAAGGAATTGGTGAATGAAGTGCATTAAGTGCCACTAAGAAATTGACAATAACAACCATCGATGTGGTCAATGCTATTGTTGAGGCTATCCTAAAACCATCCTTTAAGGTCGTATATCGCACGATGCCCGAATAGCTTCTTGAAATGAGAATAGCAATGAATGCCGTTATACCATAAACCATAACGGCATATTCAAGATCTGACTCCTCGACTACTGTTAAGTCAAAATTAAATCTTAGGAAATAAGCAGAAACAACAGATATTAAGATGATGATTAAATCCAAAAGAATTATTATCCACCTGGGTAGGATTCTTAAATCCGCAAAAAATTTATTCATAATCATTACTACCCTTTTAAACAACTTATAGCGAGTTCCAATGTTTCTTCTGGCTCCCCAATTGTACTCGGAAGGCAAAAGCCAAAATTATAAGCATGCAGGGCCTCACTTTCTCCATAATAACTACAACCATTAAAAAACTTTTGCATGTGAAGGGGATACCAAAATGGCTTGAACAGCTCGCTTGACTTTAAATCACTAATTTCGGTTTTATCACGGTCTAGTGTAACGGGTATCATCCAATGATTACAGGTTCCGGACTCAGAAAAATTATAAAATTTTATATCACCGCCCTGAAGGCACTTTCTATAATTATTATAACAGTCCAACTTCTGATCTAAATAATTGTCTATTTTAGGTAACACTACAGACCCTAATTCGGCAGCTAACGGATGCATTACGTAATTATATCCAACATCACCATGAATATACTGGCTGGAATCCAATTTTGCCTGATTTGCAAAATACTGGGCGCGTTCAATTATATTTTTGGAGGTTGAAAACATAACACCTCCACCACTGGATGTTATGATTTTATTTAAATTAAAAGATGAGATTCCAACTTGACCAAAGCTACCCACATGCCTGTTTTTATAAAATGATCCCATAGCTCCAGCAGCATCTTCAACAAGGTATATGTTATATTTTTCACAAACTTCAGAAATCAGGTCCAATCGTGCCGGAATTCCATAGCTATGAACAACGATCACAGCTTTTGGCAACTTTTTACCCTTTTTTAGCCTGTCTTGAATTGCGATTTCCAGGTACTCTGGAGACATGTTTAATGATCCCTTTTTACAATCTACAAATATAGGCGTGGCCTTACAGTATAATATAGCATTGGCTACGGCAACAAAGGTAAAGGTTGGACATATCACTTCGTCTTCGGCCCCCACACCCAATGCGAGTAAGGCCAGGTGCAAAGCCGCTGTACCACTACTAGTAGCCAATACATTTTCAATTTGCGTATAATTACTGATTCTTTCTTCAAACTTGGTTTGAGACAGCATCGGAATACCCAAATGCTCATTAAAAGCTACTGCGGCTTGATGAACTTCATCACCACTATATATGGCTGAGCATTTTTCAATCATTTTCAACAAGCCCTCCTTTCTTGGATTAATGACGGGGCAACGATATTTGTGTTTAATACTATAAAAATTGTTTTGATTATAATTTGAGCATCCACAATGAACGAGTACCTACTTACATACTCTAAATCGAAAGTAAACTTCTCGTCCCACGATAAGCGATTACGTCCATTAATCTGGGCCAGGCCTGTAATACCGGGCTTGACGTCATGGCGCTTAAGCTCACTTACTGTTAAGTATTCTAAATAGGCCGATGGCATAGGTCTTGGGCCCACAATACTCATTTTCCCCTGTAACACATTTAATAGTTGGGGTAGCTCATCTAAACCAATAGCTCTTATTATACTGTTAAAACGGTTAATCTGCCCATCAGGCCCCATCGTACGCAACTTTAACAATGTAAACTCATTACCTCCCTTACCTATTCTTCTTTGCGTAAAAAAAGGATTCTTTAAAGTCAGGGTATTAATAAGCATTATCACCATAATCACTCCACTAGTTAGTACTAAAAGTAAAATACTTGTAATGATATCGATAACGCGTTTACCCAACCTCCATCTCTTCATTAACTACGGTATTATAGGCCTTCACTAAGTTACTAACAATATAATTTACTTGCTCTTCTGTTAATTGAGGATAGATCGGCAAAGAAATCTCCGCTTTATAGTTTTCAACTGATTGGGGATATTCATCACTATCATAAGATTCTTTAAAAACCGAAAGCAATGGTAATGGTACAAAATGTACGTTTACGCTAACACCACATTTAGTTACATTGTAAATGATTAAATCCCGCTGCTCTTCACTGATATCTCTAATGCGTAGCATAAATAAATGGCAAGAAGATGTGGCCTTGTAATTATCATACTTAGGTATGATTGCCCACTCATAATGAGAGAACAATCTTTTGTAATTTTTAAAAATGTTTTGCCTGGCCACTAGCAGTTCGGGATAAGATCTCATCTGTGCTAAAGCCACGGATGCCAACAAATCAGGCATATTTGCTTTGAATCCAGGAATTACAACATCATACCTCCAATTTCCTTCTTTAGACTTACTAAGTGCACTCTTTGTTTGGCCATTGAGGCTCATGAGTGCCAAGTCATTATATATCGCATCATTATCAAATTCATTACAATTTATACAAATCGCTCCACCTTCAGCTGTTGTTAAGTTTTTAACGGCATGGAATGAAAATACGGTCATATCTGCAATACCACCTACCATCCCACCTTTATAGGTGGCCCCAAATGCATGTGCCGAATCTGCCACGATAAGAATGCGGCCTAATTGTTTCTGAACTTTGTTGTTACCAGAAAACATTGCATTAATTTCTCCATTGTCGATCACAGATTTTATCCGATCATAGTCACAAGGGAAACCTCCAATATCAACAGGAATAACTGCCTTGGTTTTTTCAGATATGGCCTGCTTCAGACTTTCTGCATTTATGTTAAAGTCGCTAGTATTAACATCTACCATAATGGGTTTGGCTCCTAAGTGTATGGCAGCCAATGCTGTTGCGCAGTAAGTATAAGCTGGAACGATGACCTCATCTCCCGGTCCAACTCCAAACCATTTAAGCGCCAGCATAAGTCCGCTTGTTGCAGAATTCACACAATGAACCCTTGGTGCTTTCACAAACTCTGCAATGGCATGTTCGAGTTGCTTTGTTTTAGGACCTGTAGTAATCCATCCGGACTTAAGGGTATCAACGACTTCACTAATTACATCGTCATCTATATAAGGTGGTGAAAAAGGGATATGCATAGGTTAAATAAAAAGCCTTGAGCTTTATCATGCAAGGCTTTTCTAAAGATTATATGAAAGTTACTTTATTACGTATTTTTTAACTTTATCCGTTACTCCATCTTTTACCCTAAACAAATACATTTTGTCTAATGAAAAAGTATTTTTTTCGAGCATTACTGCTCGTGTGTTAATATTAAAGCTTTCGTATAAAACTTTACCCTGTAAATCATAAACGATCAATGAATATTCTTCAATCTGGCCATTAATAGTAACTTGTAGTGAATTACTATCAAAGTGAGATACAGTGAAGTCACCCCAGACATTTTCTATGTTTTGATTAAAATTAAAACCAGTTTGACCACTAGCTATACGTGTCATTGGTCCCGGAGATGTTGAACTAGAACCTGTCAAGAAGCTTGATGTGAGGTAGTTTTCACTTCCAGAAGACCCATTGTACTCATAAACTGCTAAATGATATGTAGTACTAGAATTTAGTCCTGTCATATTAAATGTATTGCCGGTTCCGTCATATACAACATATTGACGACCTCCTAGATTAGAGCCTCCACCAGCAAAAGTATTATTAGCTACATAAGTAACTCCGTCTTGTGGTTTTTTTGTTACTGCTGCTCCTTCTCTAGCAACCACCATTCGCCTGGCCCCATTACCAGTATTATCCCACATAATTTCAATACTAGATGTTGTGATTGTTCCAAATGTCATATTTGATGCAATTGTTGTTGGTTCAGATGTACCAGAAGTCGCTTGAGATCCAGTCAGTGAAATAGATGTTAAATAGTTCGTATTCGAGCCAGTACCATTATATTCAAAAACGGCCAGATGATATGTTGTTGAGAATTCTAATCCGGACAACACAAATGTGTTACCTGCCCCATTAAATACTACATATTGTTTTCCACCAAGGTTAGCTCCTCCACCATCAAAAACATTGCTTGATGCGTATGTCACACCGTCAGAAGGAACCTTTGTCACTGCTGCCCCCTTTCTTGCCACAACAATTCTATTAGCACCATCTCCTGTATTATCCCAAGTAACTCTAAAACTAGTAGAATTGATCTCACTAAAAGTCATGTTTGATGCTATGGTTGTCGGCTCAGCTGCTGGAGGACTATTCGTAGTTACATTACCTGTCAAAGAAGATGAAGTCAAATAATTTTCAGTACCGGCTCCACCATTATACTCATACACTGCAATATGGTAAGTTGTGGAGTTCTTCAATCCTGACATTGTAAATGAATTCCCTGTTGAATTGTATACAACGTACTGTCCTCCTCCAAGATTAGCACCACCTCCATTAAAAACATTACTTGAAGCATATGTAACTCCGTCTTCAGGAACTCTTGTGACAGCAGCTCCTTCTCTGGCGACAACGAGTCTGCTAGTGCCATCTCCTGTGTTATCCCATGAAATGTCAACACTGTTTTCGTTGATGTTACTAAAAACCAAATTAGATGCAATTGTTGTTGGCTCTGAAACGCCTGCTGTTGTACCAGGGATATTCTCTTTATTAATTGTTATGTAATTAATCTCATTTCCAGTTCCCAGGTATTCAAAAACTGTGAAATAATATGTGGTAGTAAGATCAAAGTCAGTTACCGTCACACTTTCACCTGTACCATCATAAACCACATAATGAGCACCCCCAATATTACTTCCACTACCAAATGCATTATTGGCGGTGTATTCGATTCCATCAACTGGTTCCCTGTAGGTAGCGGCACCTTCTCTGGCAATAACCATTCTTCTGGTTCCAGAACCATTTGTCCATGAAAGGTCAATTGTGGTCGCAGTGACAGCACCCACCGTTAGGTTGCTTGCTTGAGCAAAATCAGTTTTATGTAATTCAATGCCATTTGTTCCATCATCAGCTGAAAAGTATAGCTCATCATTAAGAAGCGCAAAATGATTGGGATTAGAATCACCTGCTGGATTTATATCATCAACCATCAGTGTTCCTCCAGAAGTGCCATCAGTTTTCCAAAGCTCCACTCCATTAACTCCGTCAGTAGCGCTAAAGTATAAGGCTCCATTTAAATCGGTTAAGTTATCAGGGTTAGAGCTGCCTGCAGGATTTATATCTGCCACAATATTGGTACCTCCAGGTGTGCCATCACTCCTCCACAATTCCAATCCATTAACACCATCATCAGCCGTGAAGTATAAGACTCCACCTGATACAATGAAATTCTCAGGAGTAGAAGCTCCAGCACCAGAATTTATATCAGCAATTTGAGTGGTTCCTAAGGCTGTTCCATCACTAATCCAAAGTTCAGCGCCAGATGATCCATCATCAGCTTGAAAAATGGCACTACCATTAAGATTAGTAATGTGTCTAATAAATGCACTGCCACTTGGGTTTATATTAGTTACAAGTGATGTACCTCCTCCGGTTCCATCACTTGTCCATAATTCTATTCCATTAGTACCGTCATCCGCCTGAAAAAACAATGTGCCGTTTACATTTTCAAGGAATTTAGGAAAACCATTGGCCGCTCCAGATTGTATATCCAATACCTGAGTAGTCCCTCCTCCAGAGCCATCTGATCTCCACAATTCAAACCCTGTTGAACCATCAGTTGCAGTGAAGTATACAAATCCAGCCATCTCTACTAAATTTTGAACATTCGAACTTCCACTGCCTGGATTGATATCTGCAACCATAGAAGTACCTCCTCCAGTTCCATCACTGGTCCACAATTCAGCTCCATTTGTCCCATCATTTGCTAGGAAATAAACTGTACCTCCTACATTGATGTAATTATTCGGGAACGAACTTCCAGAGGAATTAATATCTAAAATCATATTGGTGCCCAATTCAGTGCCATCACTAAACCATGGCTCTTTTCCATTTGAATCATCGTTGGCTCTAAAAAATACGCTTGACCCCACTGGTAGCAATCGGGTTATATTTGCTGGAGCACCGTTGCCGCCTGTCCTTATATCTTTAACTAATGATGCTGTAGCTCCATCAAATTTCCATAAGGCTTCTCCAGTTGTACCGTCATCCGCACTAAAATAAATTGTTCCATTTGCATTGGATAATAAACTCGGATTCGAGCTGCCTGAAGAATTGATATCTACAACCAGTGATGTTTGCGCAGATACTGTTGTTGTCACGGCAACCAATAGATATATTAATTTTTTCATGTTCTTTATTATTACTTCTTTATAAAAATAAGACTTTTAGTCTTAAAATTCCCTTAATCAATCAATGCTTCTTATTAATACAAAGGATTCAGCGTATGTAACCCCAATTACAGTTCCCCATTTTCTCGCAAAAATTTCTAATGCATCTAATGATCTGGGGTGGGGATACTCCCTCAGCTCTGACTCATAACATTTAATTGCTCGTAGTTTAACATCAAAATAATCTGTTATATCTACGAAATGATTGGGTGAAAAGGATTTCTCAAAAGGATCTCCCCATTCGGTAGACGAAAAAGTCTCATAAGAATAAATTTTTTTTGGGTAGCTTCCGACTGGTCTAAAGGCCGTTAATGACGCTCGAAAAGCAATTTGATGATCCATATTTAAATCACCTCTGTGATGAATGTACGCAATATCTGGTTTTACTTTCTCCGCATACTTTTCAATCAACTTTACAATTTTTGTTAATGGTTGGTGATCAAGACCTTGATCAGGCAAATCTTCTAAAAATACGTTCTCCACCCCTAATACTTGACAACAATTAATGAGTGAATTTCTCCTACGTTCAATTACTTCTTTATCCTCACCCTTTGATCTCGAACTATGACCATCAGTTAATATTAGTACTGAAACAGTATCACCATCATGTGAGTGTTTAGCTATTGTCCCTCCTAGCCCTAGCACTTCATCATCGGGATGAGCTCCTACTATCAGGATTTGTCTGCTTTTCATAAATTGATCAATTTTATATCCTCAATATTCTCAATTTGCCAGTCTGGCAGGTGATTTTCATCATTTGACATTTTTTTGTACTCACCTTGAAGTACTCTAACTGCTTTCACTCCATTTTTCTTTGCACCTGCAATATCTTTTATTGGATGATCACCAACCATAACACATTGATGAGGAGCTAAGTTCTTTTGTTCAATCAACTCCTGAAATGCGCTTGGCTTTGGATTTGATAGTAATGAGGTAAAAACAATACTGTTAAAATACCTCTCGATTTGCAGAGCTTCTACTTTTCGTCTCTGAGTTTTGTATCTTCCATCTGTAAACAATATCAAGTGATAATTTAAAGCTTGATACTTCTCCAATAACTCCTCTACTCCGTGATATGGTTCTAGTTTTTCAGGAATATGCTGATGGTATTTGGTTATACAAAACTTCAATAAACTGAGATCCATGTCTAAATCTTCCAAAATGGAATTAAACAATCGATCATGCAGAATGCCATTTTGTTTAATGTTAATATGAAAACACCTCTCTATTTTGTCTCTATCAACACCTGTTTTAATCGATAGCTCAGTGATAACATTGATCATAGAAGAATTCAACACTTGACGCATATCATAAAGTGTAAAATCCAAATCAAATATGATAGTACTTATCATTTGACCCTATAAACCCCGATCAGTAAAAAGATGGTGAGAAATATTATTTTCATATCCAGCCAAAAGGAAATCCTTTGGATGTAATTAATATCTATTTCAATTCTCTGTCCAAAATTCAATTCGTTTCTACCTGAAATTGCTGGTAAATTTGTGATTCCAGGTTTTACCTGATACTTCTTTAATTGATGATCAGTGAAACTCAGAATCTGATCTGGCAGATCTGGTCTAGGACCAACTATGCTCATCTGCCCTTTCAATACATTAAACAACTGGGGTAATTCATCAAAACCAACTCTCAAAAAACGTCCAATTCTCGTAATTCTCGGATCATCTTTTAGCGTAATAACAGTGCCATCTTCTCTCACCATTTGTTTACTATCCACCCTCATAGTTCTGAATTTAAACATTCTAAAAGGTCTACAATTTTTCCCTACCCTGTTTTGAATAAATATAACAGGACCCTTATTATCCAGTTTAATCAACAAGGCAAGTGTTATAAATAATGGCATCAATACAATTAAAGCAATGAGTGCGACTATGAAATCAAGAAAATGTTTTACTCGTAAATATTTTATCACCTGTTAATTCTGTGTATCCTTCTAGGAGTCTTTCTATAACTTTATTTTGGTCAAATCTTTCGGCTGCAAGTGTTCTCCCATTACGTCCCATCTGCACCCTCAATTGCTTATTCTTAATAAGATCTTCCAAAGCCAAAGCTAATGAAGTTTTATCTTCTCTGGGCACCAATATACCATTGTAGCCATCGACAACTGCCTCTCTACATCCAGAAATATTTGTAGCTACCGTGGCTTTACTCATCGCAGCAGCTTCCATTAGTGTACGCGGAAAACCTTCTCTGTAGGAAGGTAGACTTACAATATCCATTAGCGCATATACCTTAGGCATATCTTTCTGTGATTTTAAAATTGTAAAGCAATGATCCAGGTCGAACTGATTTAGCAATTCGAAATCAACAGGATCGCGCTCAACCTCTACCTCATTTCCTACACATAAGAAGTGTATATTTTTATGTCTATTAATCAACTCATTAGCAGCCTGTATAAACTCAACATAACCCTTTTCTTTTACAAAGCGAGCAACAATACCAATTACCAGTTTTTGAGGATCTATCCCAACGTCCTTTTTGATTTTCACTATCTCATTCTCTGAATACCGATTTCTATTAAATTTTATAATATCGATTCCATTGCCTAAATATCGCATTTTGGAATGAGAGTAAATGCCATTCTGCTGAGCAAACTCTATATCTTCTTGACTCTGTGAAAAAATTAAATCGGAAATCCAACCAGAAATCCTGGCCATTAATCGAAGTATCTGATTTTTTATTTTAGACCCTTGAGATCTAAATATCATTCCATGATTAGTATAAACAATATATGGAGTAAAAGACAGCCAAGCAGCTAATTGACCAAAAAACTCCATTTTAGCCGAATGTGCATGAACTAGGTAAAACCTTTCCCGCATCATTATTCTCCAAATTCTTAAAAACATTAGTAAATCGTCTATCGGAGTAATATCACGTGATACTTTTACATTATGAATTATGATTCCCTTGGCCTCTATTTGTTTTTTTAAATTTCTCACAGGACAAATGGCATGCACCTCATAACCTAATTGAATAAGAGCAGCCAATTGGGGCTCTAGAAATAAATCAATTGTCTGCTCCACATTAGCTAAATGTACTATTTTTCTTTTTTTCATTTAATCTCGGACAATAGATTAGTAAATGACTTTAACATAGTACTATTGCTAAACTTTGACTGTACAATTTTGTAACCAAATTCACCCATCTGCAACCTCTTTCTCTCACCCATTTCAATTATTTCAATTATCGCCTTGGCCAACTGCTCAGAGTTATTAGGTTCAATTATAAATCCTGATTTACCATGTTCTATTTGTTCTGGTGTGCCTGCCACTTTAGTAGCAATCACTGGCTTTTTAAAATACATAGCCTCTAAAATTGTACGTGGCAGTCCTTCGCCCGTAACAAAATTTCGTTTTACTCCATTGATAGTTAAAGTGTCTTCCTGAACAGTAGGTAATAACACTACATCAGATTTGGTATAATAAAGTTCAGGCTTATCTGTCCAACCAACAAACTCAATGTTAGTTATCCCCAATTCTTTTATTTTGTCTTTTAAATATCTATAGTACTCTTGATCAAAAACTTCACCTATAGCCTTAAATGAAATTTTATCCTCAGGATGTTTTTTATTAACTAAATCTATGGCATCTATCAAATGATGGTAGCCTTTAAAAGGCGTAATAGCAGCAAAAGTAGATATGGTAAGTTGTTGATTTTTTATTGTACCAAAAGAGTTTGATTGAAAAGTGTCATTATCAATCGCATTATAGATTACCCGACACTTACGTACATTTTTATGTCCTATTTGATTTTTTAAAGCTTCGGCTACAAGCACAATTCGTGAAGAGAGAAATTCCGATATAGCCAGCAACTTACGAGGTATGGTTTTTAACTCACCTCTTACATGCCAAATGATCTTCTTGCCTAATATTTTTGGTATGGTTGCTCCGATGAGTAGAGATCTGGTTGTATTACAGTGAAGCACTTTAATTTTTTCCTTTCTCATAAGGTTGGCTAGCCTAAAACCATATGGCATCACGTGAAAAAAGAATAAATAGGCTGTAGAGAAAAGTGACAGTCTCATTAAGCCCTGCCCGAATTGCATAAGGGGTTTAGAGCACTTAATAATCATTATATTGACTCCCGATTTTTCATATGACTTACTGCATTTACCCATTGCTGGAAACACTACAATAGGAGTAATACCCACAGAAGGAAGATTCTTAACCATTTGGAGTAGGCTCCTTTGCCCTCCATTAAATCGATCAAACTCAGAAACAAAAAAAAGTACTTTCATTCACTTAAACTTCAACTTCACTCCAATACCTCGATGCAGAAAAACCCAATTTATATTCTTGTGGTGGACTTACATGTTGATTAAGAACAGCTTTAATAGTATCTGTGATTAGTGGAGCACCTGCCAATACTGATATTGCGGCAGTTCCTGCTATACGAGGGTTAATTTCGATAAAATTAATTTCTCCTGTATCTGACTCAAAATACTGAAAACATGAAGGACCTTTAAGTTTAAGTGCATTACAGGCTTTAGCAACATATTGAATGACATCATCATTTTTTACTGTTTTACTTTTGATCGAAATTCCAGAGTCTGTTGCTACTCGTTCCCTTATTGAGGCATATATAAACTTACCTGAAAAATCAGAAAACGCATCCACAGTATGTTCTTTACCTTTTAATAACTTCTGCAGGACATATCCCGTTGACCAATAATAGTCTAAATCTTTTTGAGATTGTATAATATGAACACCCTGGCTACCTCTGCCATAATCAGGTTTAATTATGTAAGGCATTCTGAGATCATTATCATTTATATTATCAAATGTTTCAGGACAGGGTATCCCTTCTCTTGTAAAAAACTGATAGGTATTGAATTTACTAACACAAGTCTCAAGTGCATTTTTTCCTGAAATAACAACCTTTACACCTAGTTGTTTGAATGAATGTATATTATTAGCAACCAAGACAAGTTCTTCATCTAGATCGGGCCAAAAAACGTCAACAGATTCTTTTCGACAAATATCAATTATATCATCAATGTATCCAGGCGCTAAAGCTCGCTTGACTACATAGAATTGATCGCAAAATTGTTTCCCACAAGCCAGCTCATCTAAATCCGTACCTATGAGCCTACAGTCTAAATTAGCAGACAATTCCTTTAAGATAAATGGTGCTACAGGTGAGCCAACAGCCGTTCTTAGTATAGTCAGTTTATTACTCATCTAGAAATCTAATCTTTAATTTTGTTATTGCATCTTCCGCACGTACACGCTCTTTATTTTCTATACTAACTTCTTCAATACATAAGACACCATCTCCTGTTAAGACATAAACCCCTTCCCCTTTTACAATTTTTGCTACTTTCCCAGCAATATTTCCCACATATTCTAATTCAGTGATTAATTTAGTTTTCCATATAGAGATCTTTTTACCCTCCCAAAATGTATATGCACCTGGGTATGGATAAGTGAGTCCTCTAACTAAGTTGTTAATCTTTATTGCGGAGTTATTCCAGTTTATTAAACCATCTTCTGGAGTTCTCCAAATACAATAGGTTGCTTCACTGCTATTTTGTTTTTGACGGTTAACCATACCTTTGCTTAATTCCAACAGGTTTTCATATAGCATTAAAGAAACTAGCTCAGAAACTTGATGATCAATTGTATTGGCATCATCATTTTCAGTTATAACAATTTTTCGTTGATCAATAATATCTCCCGAATCAACTTCATCTACGGCAAAGAACATGGTTACACCTGTTTCTTTTTCTCCATTTATAATTGGCCAGTTGATTGGTGCAAATCCCCTGTATTTTGGCAACAAAGAAGCATGAAAAACGATAAGTTCCTTTATGTTACTAATTACATCAGCTCCTATCATTTTTCTCCACTTAATAGCAATGATATAATCTATATCTGAGGTTTTTACTACGTGGGGCAAACCTTCGTGTGTGTAGCTTTCGATGCCATGTTGATTTGCTAGATCTATAATCTCTTGGTGAGCCCTTTCTTGAGGTGGCTCAATTATTTGAGTGAATACAGCAACAATCTTGATCTTCTTCGGGAGATTTAAAGCTTGTTGGAGTGACTTTAAACCAATAGTACCTGTGCACGCCAAGGCTATTTTCATATCACTTTCATCCATTTTAAGATTAAAAATACGGGTATAATAGCATGAAAATAAGAAACCATTGCTATTCCTGTAGGTGAAAATATAGTTAAAGTAATGATATAGAAAATAAAATAGCCTGCTTCATTATGATAGAGCCTATAATTTACGGCAAGCCATTTGTGAAAATATCCGTATAAAGCAAAAATTAGAATTACACCAAATGTCGAAAAATTCCAATACGCCTCACCTACAGAACCTGGAGGAACTCCGGCACCACTAGATTTATTAAATATTCTTTCTCCTGCCAGAGCTCCCGCTCCTCGTGGTTTGGAAGGCCAAATAAATCGTGGAACGAAGAATAAAATTGTGCCAATGTATGATTCACCATAAAGATAATCAACTTCATTTGGAACAGTTGCAATTACGGCTAAGTACCCATTAGACTCATTCCTTCTTTTAATTTCCTCTTGAGTATCTTCAACTAATTCGAAAATACTCACATCAACAAAAGACTCCCATTCAATATCTCCTTTAAAAGTACTTGATCGAATATTGCCTAGCAGCCCAATTAATACGATTGCAAGAGCCCCAAAAACAACGATTCTTAATTTTGGTATCTGACCACGTTTCCAAATGGAAATAAGAATAAAAAGCGTCCCTAAATAAACTATAGAGGATCTCGATCCCGTCAATAAAAATTGTAGTGGTGTAGTAGTAAGTAGTGCTAACCAAAATATTGGATTCCGTTCCGTTTGTTTATCAAAAGCATACCAAATCAAGACTGAAAATGGTGCCATTTTAACAAATACAAAGATTGGTCCATCTCCTGCAAGAGCGTTGAATCTACCTTGTGCCCAAGACAACAAATGGCTACTTATTCCACCTTTGGTAATCATGTAAGTGAAAAATACTACAAAACTTACAGCAACAATTATAAATACCTTTGATTTGAGCTGTGTTGGTTTAGCAAAATTTATATTCCATTGTTTGGGCTTACTATAAAAGAATGCTAAATAGTAAAATGATAGAGAAATTATATTCAGCATTTTACCCCATATATATGAGAAGTTAAGATCTGACTGCCGCCAATCATAAAATAAAATATGACTTACTGACATATAATCACTCAATTGCTCAGGGAAAAAAATTCCTAAAAGGAGTTCAGGATTAGCCCCAATCTGTCTGGCTAATCCAAATACTAAGGGAAAAATAAGTGGATGCAACCACCCGAACTCTCTACGATAAAAAATAATAGGTAGGAAAATCAGTAACTCATTGACCGTATCTATAAAATACATCATCCAGCTATACCCATCAGAGAAGTAGGTCAATACCGCTGGTTGGTAAATGACATAAACGAAAAGATACGCCAATAACAAAGCCCGAGCAGTGGAAGATAGGGCTATAAACACGTCTTTCCGTTTTTGTGTTTGGATTACCATTCGCTAAAGATCCGCTGTAATAGTATTAATCAAACATTCTTCATACTGTTTGGCAATTGCAGCTCCTGAGTATTTTTTAGAAGATTTTTCTCCAGCTATTGACAAACGTTGTGCAAGGTCAGCATTGTTTAATACTTTCAATATTTCATCGGCTAATATGCCGGGGCTTCCAACAGGCACTAGTAGACCATTTTCACCATCACTTATAATTTCCCCAGGGCCATATGGACAATCTGTGGCTACAACAGGAACTCCTAATGACATAGCCTCAATGATAACATTGCCAAATCCTTCATAATAGCTGCTCAAAACGAATAAATCGGCTTGTGAAATAAATTCTTCGGGATTATTTTGAAAACCTAAAAACTTAACATTTTTGTCAACACCTAAAGATTTTGATTGCTGCTCAAGCTTATTTTTTTCAGGACCGTCACCCAATATCAATAATTCAACCGTGATATACTTTAGGATCTTCGGAAGAGCGGCTATTACGTCATGAAACCCCTTCAGCTTTATAAGCCTCCCACAGACAATAATCTTTTTTATTTTAGAATTTTGAAATTTCCCCTTTTGTAATATCGATGTTTTTTCTATCCCTATGTTGTTTATTACTATAATATTTTTGGCCAGCTTATGATTCATTCTAATTAAATCAGCTTTCACCCCTTCTGACAAGGAAATAATTTTGTCTGCTTTCGTGTAAGTAAGAGGAATCATCCATCTTACTATTTGGTTGAATGGTTTCCAGGCAAACTTTAGACTTTGAAGGATCGGTGTTTGTACGCAAAATACAAGCTTTGCCTTTGACCTTGCTTTTTTATGAGCATAATGCGCCATTAGATTCGAATGATCCATTACTGACACGAATACCATTGGCTTTAACTCCTTTAATACTTTGGCCAATGGGTTTATGATTTTAAACATATCTAACACACCACTCCCTATCCTTCCATCACTCAGAAAATGAATTTTAACACTTTCATGTAAGAATTGTAAATAGTCTCCTCCAGGCCTTGAATTTATGAGGTGAACTTCGAAAGATTCAGAGTCCAAATGATTTATAAGTCTTGTGAGATGCATTTCAGCACCACCTCCCCCCAAGTTTGGACAAAAAAATGCTATCTTAAACTTACTCGACATCCTTGCTAAAGTATTCTAAGGTCTGGTGTAATCCTATATCAAGTTGAGTCAAGTCCCGTTTCAAGAGGTCATGCATTTTTTCAATATAAGGAAGACGTCTAGTCATATCTCCTTCTTCCAGTGCTGGTAGATGAACGATATTAGATTTTGAATTAGTGGTTGCAATAATTTTTTTGGCAAGTTCCAATATACTCATCTCATTATCAGAGCCAATATTGATCACCTCATTAGCACACTCTTTGGACTCTAATGCATTAATGGTTGCATCAACATTATCTTTGATGAAACAAAAAGTTCGGCTTTGGCTTCCATCTCCATACACAGAAATAGGCTCACCTTGTAATGCACATTTAATAAACTTTGATATAACAAAATCAGGTGACTGTCTGGGTCCATAAGTATTGAAAAACCTAAAAATTGTATAGTCTAAGTCATGCTCCTTCTTATATGTTTTTAAATACACTTCCCCCAGATTTTTAACCACTGCATACGGTAGTTTAGAATTAAGGGGGGTAGTATGTTCATGCTGTGGGAATTCTACCGGTTCTCCGTAGACTTCACTAGAACTGCTATAGCATATTCGTTTCACTTTAGATTTACGACATAATTCCAATATATTGTCCAGGCCTTTTATGTCATTAAGTACCCATTGTGGGTTGTCAAGTGTTCTTTTCACGCCCACACATGCCGCATAATGAAAGACATAATCAGGACTAAAATCTAAAAAGGTCTTTTCAATCTCAGCCAGATTATTTACATCAGCTTCTTGAAAACTGAATTTATCGTTAGCTTTCGCTTGGTTTAAATTAGTAGGAAGACCAGTTAAATAGTTGTCAATGCCTAATACTTCATAGCCTCTGCTTAGCAAACCCTCAATCAAATGACTAGGAATAAATCCAGCAGCACCAGTTACAATTACTTTTTTCACAATTATACAATTTGGACAAAGCTATCAATTTCATCCATTCGAAATAAAAATTTACTTATCAATTAGTCCCACATAGTTATATCTAACCCAAATCTATCGACCAATTGACTGTTATATGGTTTATAATATTCCTTTAATGTTTTCAACGCCTTGGCATCATCAGGATTAATATCTACTTTTTGTTTACTCTGAATTGATTTGTACCAATTCTTCCATAAGGTTGGCACGATACTTCCGAAAGACTTATTTAATTTCAATATGACTCTGTGCATTGAATAATTTTTAATCTCAACAGTTACATTTTTTGCTTGCATGTCTATTCTGTCAAATTCCTTTGAGTCAATCTCCAAAAATTCAGAAATCTGCCTTAATAACATAAGTGGCTTTTTTACTAAATCTTCGAACAACAGTAACTTTATGTCTTCTGCTTCAAAACGTTTGTACCAATAAGATAGGTATTTGATATACTTACTATACTCTACGTCATTTTTAAGTACATAGAGCTTGTTAGATTTTAAATAATCTGTGGTATTATTAGAAATTATATCTTCAACATATTTACTGAATTTGATATTCTTTGGTAAGAGAGCCAAGTTATTTTGAGTGTACTGGAAGGAAGAATACACCCTATTAGCAGGCTCACGTAAAATAAAAATGATTTTTTTACTCCCATTGAGGGATTTAAGTTTTTCCGCGATTGATTTTTGATACAAATAATGTGTAGTAGCCTCTAGCAATATTTCATCAGACGAGAAACTGGGCTTAAAGAATTCTTGAAACCCATGCACCCCATTATTTATAAAATTATGAGAAAAGTTCAATAGTGGATGCTCTTCATCCATAAAATAGAATGTCTCCTTGGGTGAAGATGCATTGATTTGAGAGTGTGTTGACAGATAGTTGAATAGTGAACTCGTGCCACATTTATGAGCCCCTCCGATAAATAGGTAGTTTTTCATACTTCTTGGAAAATATTTTCAATACCCCTTTTGTTTGCGCTCACGGTAAATAGGCTACTTGAGGTTTCATTGGCATTTTTGGTTAAGTTTTTCTGATCGGATATCACTTCACTAATAGCTTCTGATAAGCGCGGATAATCACCCTGCTGGACTACTTTACCACATTTATTGGTCTCAAGTATTTCCCTTGCACTGCAAACATCAAAAGACACAACCGGAGTACCATAAGTGAGACTTTCTATCATCGCTCGTGATAGCCCTTCACGTTGCGAAATAACTAGTGTACAATCAAATTTTCTATACCACGGAGCCATCTCATTTTGGTATCCTAAAAATTTCACATGGTGAGAAATATTCTTTTTTTCTGCCTCCATTATACATAGCTTATAATAATCAATATCTTTATCATTATCGCCTATAAAAATGAAGCCTGCTTTAGGATAAATTTTAAGTATTGGCTCAATTCCTAATTGAATAAAGTTTAGCTGTTGCTTTAGAGGGTAAACGGCAGCCGGTATACCAATAATTGGTTTAAAATCGGAACTTATATCAACTTCGAGGTGGCTATTTTTGTCTTTTTGAACAATACTGTAAACCACATGTACTTTGTTTGGGGAGATATTTAGTCTGCTAACTAGCGTCTCCTTCATATGATTAGACAATACTAAAATTTTAGAAACCAGCACTTTCACAATTTTCCATTTAAGGCCATACCTTTGGCCAGAAGCCTTTACTCCCCTGATACTGAAAATAGTTTTCACTCCTTTGAGTTTCAATCCCACAATAGAGTGGATTGCGCTATCTATATCATTACAGTATGCCTTATTGATTTTGTGCCTAAACCCGAAATAAAAGATTATAATATTAAATAAGGGAATGCTTAAAAATGAGGGTAATTTGGATACCCATGGCAATACTATAACCTCACCATACAATTTCCATTCTTCGTTAAAGTGACTTTTGTCCTGGGTTATTATGAACAGCTCCTCATGACTAATTATCTTAATAATTTCAGTCATACTGACTAGGCCACCGTTGGCACGATTACCTGACTGAAACGCAACAAATAAAATTCTATTTACTTTTGAAGCCAATGAGATAAGTCTTTTTTTAATATCTTTTCTAGTGCTTTTACATCTTCATGATAAAACTCTATTAATTTTGCTTTATCTCGACTAGAAAGTGATGCTCTTTTATAGTTATTCCGTTCTATCAGTCGAATAAACCATGATTTTAATTTTTCAGGCAAAAGTTTCTTTAACTCATTCCTAAACCTGAAGTCCTTTTGATACAGGTTGTTTACTAATTTAGACTTTACTTTACCTGAAACATTTCTTTTTACATTTAAGGATGGAGTGAATTCAGCAGAAACACCTATATGATCATACACCTGTTTAATGCAACTTAACGGATCATGTATTAAATCATCATATAATAGGACTAGGAAATTTTTGCTAGGAAATTTATCTAAATACATTTTTATATGCCTAGAATATAATCCATGGTTAAGATAATTTCTGTCACTATTTATATCCTTTTTATTATTTTCTATGATTTCGGAAAAATTTGTTTCTTTCTCAAACCCTTTCATTACTGAAAAAGTATGATGAGAAAATGCTCGATCTATAGGGTTTCTTAAAATTGCAATTAATTTAACTTCAGGCAAAAGCGAATGAATCAAATCACGTGCTTTTTCGGATATCAGATATCCTGAAGCCTCGCCCGTTTTACATTCGCCAGCATCCTTAAACAAATGATAATAATCTTTTACATGCGTGATGGTTTTGTTGTTGATTTTATCCTCCTGAGAAATATGTTCTCCCTCATATAAAAAAAATCTAGGCTCTTTTAGGTCAGGCACAAAAACTTGCGGATGCTGCACTAATAAATTGTACAACATTGTTGTACCACTTTTTGCAGCACCAATCAATAAAAAGTCAGGCAACCGGCCGCTCATTTTATTTCTGAAAAATTAACACATCCTGAAAATACAAACCGTTATTTTCCCTCCAAGTACCAGGATATTTTTGTATCAATTTAAGCCCCGATGCTTCCAATAGCTTACTTATTCCGTTGGAAGTAACTCCTATAGCATCTTCCGGTTCATTTACCCAACTTGTCGTCATCCAGTTTTCAGAACCATAAGCGCTTACATCAAAAACCCACCGTGTTTGCATGGTATTATGAAATGCAGACCTCTTATTTTTTCTAGAAGTTACGGTCTTCTGATATGCTTCATCTAATTCAAAAAATGTAATAACCGCTTTACCTCCAGTTTTTAGCACTCTTGCTATTTCTCTGAAATAAAATGTCGCGTCTTTTTCGTCTAGATGTGTCCATACAGATAATGCGGTCACTATATCTTTTGAAGACGTTTCGACCTCCCATGGTATATGGGATTGGCTTTGATCTTTCGAGTAGGTTGGATTAAATACATTATGGTGAATAAACTCACAGCAATCTCCTTTGTAATGCTCTTGGCAATATTGGATATCATCCTTCATTACATCTATACCAGTGTACTTGCCATTATTGATCACAAAAGGCTTGCTTGCGATTGAGAGTAAACCAGTACCACACCCTATGTCCAAGATTTGAATATTTTTTTTATTCTCTGGAAGAGATGAGCCTATAAGGCCTTGAAAAAGACCAATAACGTGACTCCACTCAACTAATGATGACTTACCACCTCTTCTAAATCCAGCAGGTGGTATGTCTTTGATGTTTTGTGATCTTCTTAATTTCTTGATATCGGCTTTGAAAAATAATTTATCCAGCCATGGATAAAGCCATTTGTTTATTCTACTTTTCATTAAATAATGCAGGTTTATATCTAGTTTCGTATACCTTTTTTAGTTTATGATTTTCAGAAGCATATCTCAAGGCATTTTGCCCCATTTGCTTTCTTTTCTCTTTATTCTGTATTAATTCAATCAATCTCTCTAACCACTGACTATTATTATTGCACAAATACCCTCCAGAACTATTATTTATCAATCGTTTATTTATACCCACAGGAGATGCTAAGGCAGGTATTCCATGAGAAAAATATTGTATTATTTTATACCCACATTTGCCACGCTCCCACTCATCATCCATCAACGGCATTAATCCTACATCTAGTTGAGACAAGAGTTTAGACTCATCCTCCAAACTCCAATCTTGATAGGTTGCAGCTGGAATTTTTTTATGTTTTATTGAGTCTGCACCTATCAATACGACACGAACTACTTCACCATAATTCTCCAACAGGCTATTTAGAGCGTCTCTAATTAAATCGAGGTATTTGGTCGTATTTGGGCTACCTATCCAACCCAAAGTTACTTTGCTTTTTTCTGCCTCATTATTAGTGTTTACAATATTAACTGCATTTGGCACATAATACATCTTATGTTTATACCGGCTTAACAGCTCGAAATAATCCTCGGAGCCTACAACCATACGATCTACTTGATCTAAAAAATTATAGTATGCTGAATTTGATAAAACACCAATCGTGAGTTTATTTTTTTTGAGATAAACCGCATCATCAATACAATAAATGATTCGACTTTTTAATTTTCTAGCAACCCAAGGAAGTAATACTACCTTCTGACAAAATATCACATCATAGTTACGGCTGGTCAATAGTACTCGAAAGTTAAGAATGAAGACTTTGAGAAATAATGAAAAATAGAACTTAAGCGCTGTAGCATACCTTAAAATTCCTTTGTTATATGGGTTGTTTTGATGAGGACCAAAATTAATAATTTCACTCCCTATTTGGTCTTTATGCAGGAACGATAAGTACTGATAAACATAAACCCTTGAACTTGCACTTTTCTCATTGCCAATTGTTATGAAGAGTATTTTTGATACATTATTCATTTTAACAAGCCAGTATACTCATACAACATCATATACTGAGTCTTTTCGACTTTTTGATACAACTTTACTGCATCTGTTGAATTTTTAAAGCTAAATAAACTGTCCGAGCGAAATCCTGAAGCCATATCTTCAATATTTGGCACATCTGTATTGATAAATTGAAGTAGTCGTGGCAATTCTTGATTAGGGTTCTGTACGAGAACTTCATAACGGATTTCAAGTAGGTTTTGTGTTGGTATGTCCAATTTATTAAGTTGGTAGATATGATTGTACTCTTCCCACAATTTAAACGCCTCCATTAAGTCACGGCATCGGATTGAAATATTTGCATTTAAATTTCGATGTAATCTACTGATTTCTCTATTGTACAAACTGACTGCAACGTCTACCCCATTTCTTATGATAGTAATATATTTAGCGTTAGGGAAAATCTCCTTGTAAACAGGTAGTGTCAAAATTGTCCTTGGATCTTTCCAACCCCATTGATCAAATTTAGACCAACCTGTATACCTTACTTTATATCGCCATGAATTATGTTTTTTTTTGGCAAATGCAGCAAGATTTTTAATGGCAGAAGCATCGTTATTCAAAAATGAAGCATTTAAAGGTGCATCCCAAAAAGAATGAACTTTACTCAGCAAATCATCATTTAGATCTTTATAAAAAATTGCTTCGTCATGAATATTCTGTTTACGACCCATATGAATATTACAGGCATCGAGAACCCGCGATAGCAAACTAGTTCCTGACCGGTGCATTCCGAGCACTATTATTGGAGGTCTATTATTCAAATTTTTCACTCTAGTAAACAAGTCTCATTTTTTTTAATCTATTATAGCCGTAAAACAAGATAAATATACTCACTACTCCAGTTGTAATTAATGTTGAATAAGCAATACCAATTGTTCCATAATATTCAAATAATACCAGGTTCAGTATAATATTTAAAACGGCCCTTAAAAATGCAAATAACAAATTTACACGTTCATTAAAAGAGGCCTGTAACGCTAAACCAATTGGTAAAATCAAAAAATCAAACCCCACGCGATAAATTAATAAGACTAAAAAAGTCGCACTCTGACGAAATTCTTCTCCTACAAGTAAAACAATCACCTCTTCGGCAAAAAAACCAAAGATAAATGCAGCGATAAATACTGGAGCAGAAATTGTCAAAGATGATTTCCAAAGAGAAGATTTACTAATGCCTGTCTCATTAATTTTTTTGGTTGCTAATGGAAAAAAAGAGACTATTACAGAATTTCTTAATACCCCTATCTTACTCACCAAATTAAATGCGACTGCATAAATTCCGACTATGTACTCGGATGCCAAAATAGATAACATGAATAAATCTATTTTAGATGAAAGTACATTTAAGTTATTTAGAAGACTAAAGTTAAAACCTTGATTGAATAAATCTTTTCTAAATACTCTGTTAATCTTAAGGTCAAAACCAAATTCTTTTCTTAAATAGAAATACTTAATTATTGCCGAAAGAAAGGGAATACTGAGTTGGCTAATGATGAGTGCCCAAACCCCAAAACCAAACTCAAGCAAGAAAATTGCTAAAACGAAAAGTAAGACTGCCTCGGTTAATATAAATACGCTTATTAATCTATATTTTAGCTTTGCCTGAACTACAGCGTTTAATGAAGTATTAAATGATTGAATAAATATGGATACTGAAAATATTGCAATCAACGTATTTATTCGATTAGAGTAATCCGTAAACGGTAGCGATACAAAACATACTATCACAGCAAGAATTACAAATAGAAGCCTTATACTATAAGAGTCATTGTAGACTTTTGATATATCATCAGAATTAATACTTGTTGATCTCAGTATAACTTTATTCATTCCAGTAAAAGAGAAAATACTCACTACTGATATGAAGGAAATCACGATATTATAAACCCCATATGAAGCTGGCCCTAATTCCCTGGAGTAATAAATAAAGGCGAAGAAGTTAATAAGGGAAGCAAAAGCACTTGCCGAAGAATAAAAAAGGGAATTTTTGACTCCCTTTTTAACTAAGCTGCTTTTAAAAAATCCTAACATGTAAGAACTAACCGAACATTTTCTTTAGCCACGACTTACGTTTACTCTTTTTATCATCCGAATAGTAACCGTAACCATAGCCATAACCGTAACCATAGCCATAACCGTAACCATAGTTCAATTTACGCATGTCTACATCATTAAATATGATCGCTAAATTTTTGGCTTTCTTTTTTAAATAAAACTCATGAAGATTTTTTAAATAAATTTTTAAACTGTAATCCTGCCTGATCATAAATAAATTTATATCAGCAAATTTCATTAGTTCAAATCCATCAGAAAGTATACCTATAGGTGGGGTATCTATGATAATGTAGTCGTATTGCTTGCGAGCATATTCGATCAATTCTGTCAGCCTATTACTAAGAATTAATTCAGAGGGGTTTGGAGGGATATCTCCTGCGAGTATTAC
This sequence comes from Fulvivirga sp., assembly GCA_965227525.1. Classification (GTDB taxonomy): domain Bacteria; phylum Bacteroidota; class Bacteroidia; order Cytophagales; family Cyclobacteriaceae; genus Fulvivirga. The sequence continues at coordinate 3,138,449 of OZ245762.1, forward strand.
ATCTAGATTCTTCTGATCACTACTCATAACAATTTCTTCCATACCCACCATTCCCGCAAGATAATTGCTTAGTCCTACACTTCCTTTTATATCTAAATCCTTAGTCGATGAAGGTTTCCGCATATCTGAATTGATGAGAAGTACCTTTTCATTAGATATTGAAAAAATATATGCCAAGTTCTTTGCACAAAATGTTTTACCCTCCCCACTAATCGAAGAAGTAATTAAGATTATTTGAGATTCTTCAGTTTTATTAGTCAGGTATCTTAAGTTGGATCTTACATTTCTAAAAGACTCAGCAATTGCTGATTTAGGTTGTTGATCAATAACTAAATCCGATTTTACCTTGCTGTGCCCGATATAACCCAAAAGGGGTATAGAAGTAAACTTGGCAATATCATCTTTTGACCTAATTCGATTATCGAAATAGTCAAATGTGATAATCAATAAAATGGGTATTAACAGACCTAAGAATCCTGCGATTGTATAATTTTTTAGTGGTTGAGGTTTTACAGGACCACCTTCCGCCATTGCCCTATCGACCCAACGAATATCCGAGATATTAGAAGACTTACTGATCCCAGCCTCTGCCCTTTTTTCTTGAAGAAATAAATATAGCGTCTCACTCAAAGAATAAAGTCGACTTATATTTACCATTTCCATTTCGACTCCAGGCAAATCTTTTAAGCTAGACAGAACCTTTTTCTCTCTACGCTGTATATTCTCTAGCCTTAAATTGTTGGCTTTTTTAATATTTTTAATACTTGTTAAAATATTGGCTTTGAGATCAAGTAAAAGATCTTGACTTTGTTTTAACAATGGATTATTGCTTGAAGGCCCCAATGACTTGATCTTAGCTTGTATGTCCACAAAATCCAACAGTAGTTTATTAAGTACAGGGTCAGATATTTCGAAGTAGTTTGGAACAATGATTTCCTCATCATATTGCCCATTTGTTAAATAAGATTTTAAGTAATCCAAATATTTATTCTGCACCATTACTTGCGCTTTATCAGCATCTAATTCTTGTAACTGGTCAAAATATTTTGAGCTTGTATTGTCTAGGTATACTTCATAATTCTCCTTTTTGAAGGAGGCCAGTTTCCTTTCTATCGAACTAAGGCTATCACTAATTATTTTAAGCTGCCCATCGATGAATTCTATTGTTTTTGTAGCATTCAGATTTTTTTCCTCTAAACCGTTTTCTATGTACTGTCGAACCAAATTGTTCAAAAAGTCTGTTTCTTTCTCAATATTGGTCCCTTCAATGGAAATTTTGAGTATAGATGACTCAGGATTTAATGATGACACTTTAACAGCACTGCGATAATAATTAGTAGTTGATCGAACATTATTAATTTTGAAAATTATATCGTCTTTTATATGATTCTTAGTCCTTTTATAAATTACCAGCTTAAAACCATCAATATTGATTGTATCACCAAAAACATAAGTCTTACCTTTTAAGTCGAAATCGAATCCATCAACTTCATATGGTTCTAAACTGTAATTCCCTTCATCTTCAATTTTACACCTAAATAATACGTTGAAGGGGATTTTTCTGGAGGAACTATCTACTACAACTTCAATCGGGTTATTTTTGTAATATTCAGAGGATAGAATATTACCCTCTCTGTAGTATGTTGTATTTAATTTTAGCTTTTTTACGATCGATTCAACTAATGAATACGATTTGAGTAAGATAGATTCATTTGCCAGATTTCTTGATATCCCAAATGCTTCATCGCCATAAAGTAATTCAGCCGCTGAATTTGATACTTCTTTGGTTTGTTTTATGAGTACAGAAGTACTTATTATATAATGTGGTGTGGTATACCTGTTTATTAAATAAGCAATAGATAAACTTATCACTAGTGCTATTAATAACAAATACCACCTTCCAAGAATCTTAAAAATTACATTCCTTAAGTCATCTGTCTCTTTCTGTATCTCCTCAAAATTGGCCACAGAATCAGTTATTAAGGAGGTTAATAATCAATAAAAGAGTTGATATTGAAGATAATATCAAACTTACATTCTGACCAAAATATTTCCTAAATGGCCTTTGTGTCAAAGGAGGAACTATTAGGACATCATTTTGATGCATGTAATAGTATGGAGATAGTAATAAATCCTCTTTTAATAAATCGAGCTTAATAACTTTAGCCGTGTTCTCTGTTTGGCGTATAAGTTTCACTGAGTTTCTATCTGCAAGATCTGTTAAACCTCCAGCAGTACCAATAACTTCAAGTATATTGGCCCTATTATTTACCAGAGTAATAGTCCCCGGAGCATTAACTTCTCCAAGAATTGTTACCCTATAGTTTAATAATCTTACATATACCGTAGTATTTTTTAAGTATTGATTTGCAATTTGCTGAATCCTATCATTCGCTTGATCCAAAGTCAGACCAGCTACCTTGACGTTTCCTTCAACAGGAAATTCTATATTACCCTCCTCATCAACCAGATAACCATTTACAACCATAGTTGTAAGATTCGAATTCCCCATAGCAGGCTGTGACTTTGAAAAAATATCATATTCTTGAGGTGTAAGACTTTCAATTCTAATGGATAAAATATCCTGAGGTTGAATCTTGTATTCAAATTGAGCTAAACCATAATTTCTTAAAACACTATCAGTTGGAAAGTCTTTCTTAAGCTCATCTTCGTATTGTAAATAGACAATTTTTTTATTTGGAACACATGCGCCAAATATTAAACCTGAAATAATTATAAAATATAAAGCCCTCATTAGCTGAAAAAATTAGAATACTAATTAACGTATTGCTTGCCAGTGCTCCAAACACCTTTCAACATCTTTAAAAAACCTTCCATTTCATGCAAAGGTATCATATTAGGTCCATCGCTTTTAGCGTTGGACGGGTCTGGGTGAGTTTCAATAAAGAAGCCATCTACCCCAACTGCCGCTGCAGCTCTACCCAAATAAGGAGCAAATTGCCTTTGACCTCCTGATGTCCCTCCTTCTCCACCAGGCTGCTGCACACTATGAGTAACATCAAATACCACTGGAGCGTATTGTCTCATGGTTGGTAAGGCCCTCATATCAACTACTAAATTGTTATAGCCAAAAGAAACACCACGCTCTGTTAGACACACATTTTCATTACCACTCTCTCTAACTTTTGTAACTGCATACTGCATGCTATCTGGTGACATAAATTGTCCTCTTTTTACCTTTACCAATCGACCTGTTTGTGCTGCGGCTACTAATAAATCCGTTTGTCTACACAAAAATGCAGGTATCTGTAACACATCTGCCACAGATGCCACTTCCCGGGCCTGTTGACTTTCATGTATATCTGTAACAACAGGTACATTTAATTTATTCTTTACTTCTTCTAACAATTTAAGACCCTTGTCAAGCCCAGGGCCTCTATAAGAATTTATCGAAGTGCGATTGGCTTTATCAAACGATGCCTTAAACACATAATCTATGCCTAAATCAATGCATATTGCTTTAATTTTCTCACCCACTTCCATACAAATATCCAAACTCTCGGCTGCACATGGACCAGAAAACAATACTAACCTATCTCCTCCAAGACTGATATTTTCGTTAACAGCTACTTTATTTTTGAAGATTTCCATTAACCCAAATAATAATTTACCACTTGTTCTAATTTACCTTTGGAAGCAAGAATCATATCTGCAATTTCTCTTAAAACGCCTTCCCCTCCGTTTTTAGTGCTTACAAAATCAACTTGATCCTTTACATAAGACAAAGCATCTTGTGGAGCTGCACTAAAACCTGCATTTTTGAGAATATACAAATCAATAATATCATCTCCTACATATGCTACTTCACTGTCAGTCAAAGAAAAATCAACCTTTATTTGTTCGTACTTTTCCCGCTTAGATTCGGCTCCCTGATAATAAAAATCAAGTTTTAACTCTTCACTTCTCCTTGCCACAATTTTTGAATTTCTTCCAGTAATCGCTCCTACAATTAATCCGTTTTCTTTTAAAAACCTTATAATCTGGCCATCCTTCACATTAAACGACTTCAACTCATCTCCATTTTCAGTATATGTAATACGACCATCTGTCAATACACCATCTACATCAAAAATTAGAGCCTTTACTCCTCTAGCCTTTGCAATCTGTTTTTCAGTAAAGTTTGTGAGAATTTTATCCATTTGTCAATTAAAGCGATCAAATATAAAACGATTATTTGGGTTCACCTTGATAATATGAGCATTTATGATCGCAAAGGCTTATAAATTTCTATAGGTATTTGTATAAAAAAAGTACTATCTTTTCGCCTTATCAATTTCGATTTGCCAGCAAAATGAGAATTATAAAATTTCTTATTACCCTATCCATCACATTAGGTCTAATTTATATTTTTAATAACCAATTGGTAATCAACAACCAACCTATTCCGCCACTTGGTAAATTTCTGGATCCTTTCCAGGGGTTCTGGCAAAATGCTACCTCTGATCCACTTCCATATCAAAACGAAATTACAATCGAAGGCCTCGGAACACCTGTAAATATTCAGTACGACTCTTCTTATGTACCTCATATTTTTGCCGAAAATAAGGAGGATTTATTTTTCGCACAAGGCTATGTAATTGCTCAACACCGCTTATGGCAAATGGACTTTCAAACCTATGCAGCATCAGGTAGAATTTCTGAGCTTATTGGAAAACAAGCCCTACAGTTTGATAAACTCCAAAGACGAAAAGGAATGGTTTACGGTGCTGAAAAAGCACTAGAAGCTATGACTAATGATCCTGAATTGTATGCTTATATATTAAAATATACTGAAGGAGTAAATAGTTATATAGATAATTTAAAGTACAAAGATTTACCTTTCGAATATAAATTGCTGGATTATACTCCAGAGCCTTGGACTCCACTAAAATCTGCATTGCTCCTACAATATATGATAGATAACCTCACAGGCTGGGATCAAGACATCGAGAAAACTAATGCCTACAATTTATTTGGACAAGATGTATTTAACCAGTTGTACCCAAATTATAGTACCCACATAGATCCAATAGCACCTACACCAGAGGAAGGGTGGCAATTTGACAGCGTAAAAACTAATACTGGTCCTGATAGCCTATTTTTCAACGACAGCTTTATCAGTGCTACTACAGAAATGCCCGATCCTGACAATGGCAGTAACAATTGGGTTGTAGCTGGTTGGAAAACAAAAAGTGGCAATCCAATTTTGAGTAGCGACATGCACCTAGGCCTGAACTTACCTTCACTTTGGTTTTTAATTGAATTAAGCGCACCAGACTTTAATGTCATGGGGTTTGCTCTGGCAGGTAATGTAGGAGTAGTGGCGGGGTTTAACAAGTATAACGCATGGGCCTTTACTGACGTATCTCGAGACGAACGTGATTGGTATAAAATTACATTTACTGATGACAATAAGGAAGAATACCTTTTTGAAGGGACCAACATTAAAACCAGCAAAGTAATTGAAGAGATAAAAATAAGAGGTGAAGAAACACAATATGACACTGTAATTTATACTCATCATGGCCCGATCGTCTATGACGAAAGTTTTCCATCTAATGAAGGAAGTAATGGTTATGCATTAAAGTGGATCGGACATTATCCCTCCAGAGTTCAAAAGGCGTTAATTGAGTTAAATAGAAGTAAAAATTATACCGATTATTTGAATGCTTTAGAAAGTTGGGACGCTCCATCGCAACATGTTGCATTTGCCAGCGTTTCTGGCGATATCGCTATTCGTGTCCAGGGTCTATGGCCTAATAAATGGAAAAATCAGGGTCTGTTTATCATGGATGGCTCTCAGAAGTCAATGGAATGGCCAGACTTTATACCTACAGACCATTATGCTTATCTGCACAATCCTGAGCGAGGTTTTGTAAGCTCAGCAAATCAACATTCTGTTGACCAAAATTATCCATATTGGCAAGGTTGGGCCAGTCCGGATAGTTACAGAGGCAGAAGAATAAATAAAATACTTAACTCATACGATAGTGCATCGATAACAGCCAATGACATGATGAAACTTCAGCAAGATGACTACGGGATATTACCTTCCGAAATTTTGCCTATACTGCTTGATTCTATGAGAAATGTGCGTGCTGATATTACAAATGATTCTATTTTTAGATCTTTAAATAACTGGGATTACCATTACAGCGCTGATTATTTTGCACCAGCAGCATTTATTTCATGGTGGAGAAATATAAAGAAGCTACTCTGGGATGAAATGCGAAATGAAGAAATTGCGTTAAATTCCCCTACTGATTATCAAACTATTCATTTATTTAAAAATGGCATCCCAAGTAGTTTGATTGACAACAAGACAACAGCTAACAATGAAACATTGAGCGATATCATTAGCATGAGCTATGATTCGATGAGGGGTGACTTACAGAAGTGGATAGAAAACAATGGGAACAGCTTAAATTGGGGCAATTATAAGTCGACTTCAATCATTCATTTAGCAAGAATACCAGCACTCAGCACAATGAACATTCACGTAAATGGCGAAGACGATGCGGTAAATTCTACCAAGCGTAATCATGGTCCTTCACAAAGAATTGTAGTAGAAATGAGTAACCCTCCTCAGGCTTGGGCGATTATTCCTGGTGGGCAGTCAGGAAACCCGGGTAACCCTGCTTATGATAATATGATTGAAGCATGGAAAGACGGAACCTATCTTAAAATGAATTTTCTTCAACAGCCAGTAGAAACTACTAGTATTTTGTTAAACCAAACATTAGCACCACAAAAACAATGAAATTTGTAGTAAAAATTATCTTAATAATAGGACTATGTTACTTACTACAGTTGGTCCTACCCTTTTGGATTGTTGCTGTAGCGTCCTTTTTAATTAACATGGTAATAAGGACTAACGGATGGTCATCTTTTTTTAGTGGCTTTTTTGCAGTGGCGATTCTTTGGTTTATTGTTGCATCAGGTATAGACAATCGTACCGATTCTATATTAACCGATAGAGTAGCTCAGCTTTTCTCACTCAGTGGTTTTTTACTTATTGTAGTAAGCGCAATAGTTGGTGGTTTGGTAGCTGGTATGGGAGGCCTAACGGCTCGTATGTTACATACTCAACCTAAAAAGTCAAAGTCAAAATATTACTCCTGAGATTTTTCAATCGCTACTCCTGTAGCTACAAATGTAATTTCTTCCTTAGGCTCAGTGATTTTAGCTATTTCTTCAGCTGACTTTCCAGCATCTTCTGCAAAATGTTTCAATGTGGCCACATCAGTTACAGTCTTTTTAGCAATTCCCTGAACTACAAAATTTTTACCTTCAACTCCCTCTTTTGGAACAAAAAAGCCATAATCTTTAAAAGTAATCCTAAGGTCACTACCATCCTTCATTTTGGCAGTCATCCAGCATCCTTTCTTTTCACAAGTCTCAACAATAACTCCTTCAAGATCCATATTGACAGAATCCCGATCCTCCATTTCTGATTCTAAGTTGGCTAAGGCTGTAGATCCATTAACTTCAATTTGCTCTCCATAATAGCTGTATTCCTTATTTGTTTCACAAGAAATTAAAGTGCTCACAAATGCTGCACATAGAATAAAATACCTCATATCAGTGATTATTATTTGAACGAAAATAGTAATAAAAGTTTTAATTGAATCTTCTGCCAATAAAAAAAGGAGCTACTTTTTGAGTAACTCCTTTGTCAGGGTGATCACGCTTTGACGTGACGACCTCCAATGTCGGGGTGGCAGGATTCGAACCTGCGACCTCCTCGTCCCAAACGAGGCGCGATGACCGGGCTACGCTACACCCCGATTATGATCATCAATAAATCGTTTTGCTCCTCTTTTTTTTATCTTCTTTTCCAAAATCATTGCTTTTGATCTGGACGACTCTTCAAGTTGCAAAACTATAACCCAGGGAATACCAAATTTGGTTGATTTGACCTTTCCTAGATTATGTCTCTTTATTCGTTCCTTCAAATTGGCCGTTTGACCAACATAATATTTCGAATTTGATTTACTATATAAAATTTAAACAAACATACTTGCTGTTCGCTTGGGTGGTCACGCTCCAGCGTGACGACCTCCTCGTCCCAAACGAGGCGTCCCGCAAATGGCGGGACTACACCCCGATTATGATCATCGATAAATCGTTTTGCTCCACTTTTTTTATCTTCTTTCCCAAAATCATTGCTTTTGATCTGGATGAATCTTCAAATTGCAAAACATAAAAAACAAAACCGCCCACATAAGGGCGGTTTAGGATAGTGATCCCGCAGGGACTCGAACCCCGAACCTACTGCTTAGAAGGCAGTTGCTCTATCCAGTTGAGCTACGGAACCAAAAGTTGGAATGTCACGCTTAAGGCATGATGATCTCCATTGTCGGGGTGGCAGGATTCGAACCTGCGACCTCCTCGTCCCAAACGAGGCGCGATGACCGGGCTACGCTACACCCCGTAGCAAATTATCTTCTCAAAATATCGCGGAGAGAGGGGGATTCGAACCCCCGGTACGGTTTAACCCGTACGCATGTTTAGCAAACATGTGGTTTCAGCCACTCACCCACCTCTCCGTAGGTCTCAAATCAATCCTAAATCACGTTTGACCTAGATTTTAAGTAGGTATTTGTCAACCCCTCTTTCGAAATGAGAGTGCAAATATAAATGAACTCATATTACTAATCCAAAAACAATTCTTCATTTTTCTAAAAGATTAAACTAAGCGATGATTTTTACCGTTCATGATAGGGATTTTAATTCATTCATTACTCGCTTATGCACTGCTTTTATATATTTGCTTGCATTAAAAAATTGATAGTATGAATTGGCTGTACGGGTTCACTTCATTTGAAATTACGCTCATTGCAATATTTGCTGTGGTTTACATTGCGTATATTTTCAGAGTTGTAAATATTGCTAATAAGCTCAATACCAGTTTTAAGAACGTACTCATAAAACTGGTACCAAGATCACTTTTTTTTATATTACTCTTGGTTGCCATTATGGGGCCATCCTTTGGCGAATCAAAAAGAGAGGTGAAGTCTAAGGGTAAGGATATTTTTGTTTTGGTTGACCTCTCTCAGTCAATGAATGCTAATGACATTCAACCCTCTCGGCTCGAAAAGGTAAAATTTGAACTCAAGAATATCATTGCAGCATTTAATTCTGACCGCCTGGGACTAATAATATTTTCATCAGAGGCATTTATGCAATGCCCACTTACCTATGATCAAAATGCGCTTAATTTATTTGTAGAATCATTAAGCACCTCTCTTGTACCAAATGCAGGAACTGACTTTGGACCACCACTAAAAATGGCTCTTGAAAAGTTAAACGAGGAAGAGTCACAGGTCACACAACAAAAATCAAAAATAATAGTCTTAATAAGTGATGGTGAAGATTTTGGTGAAGAAACCAACGAGGTAACTCAAGAAATTGAAGATAATGACATTAAACTGTTCTCTCTAGGTGTCGGAACGGACAGAGGTAGTCGCATACTCACTCCAAATGGATACAAAACAGATAAGCGTGGTAGTGAGGTGATTACAAAATTAGAAAGTTCTTCATTAAGAAAAATTGCCTCTGACACAGATGGAAAGTATTTCGAGATTAATGGAACAAATAATGATGTAGAACGCTTAATTAACACGATAGGCAAGATTGAAGGAGAACTTAGAGATTCTCGACAAGTTGACGTATCTGCTAATCGATATTATTACTTCCTTCTTGCAGCTATAGCTTTATTTTGTTTTGAAGTGTTAACTAGTTTTAGAACTATTAAAATATGAAGTACTTAATTGCCTTACTTTTACTAATAAATCCATTGACGGATTTAGATAAGATCGCTCAGGTCAATAAACTGAAAAAAGAGGCTAAAACAGCTTTTAATAAAGGTGATTATAATACTGCAATTGACAAATACAATTATCTACTAGATAGTATGCAAGTAGAAGATGATAATATTAAGCTCAATCTGGCCAACGCATATTATAAAACCAATGACAGTACCAGTGCTGTAAATAGTTACAACAATCTATTATCATCCAAAGACAAGGTTGTAAAGTCAGTTGCCCATCAGCAACTTGGTATAATGGCTGATAGAGCCAAAAAATTTGACGAGGCACTAAGTCACTTTAAAAGTGCTATAAAAACTAATCCAGCTAATGATGAGGCTCGATATAATTATGAGATGCTGAAGAAAATGCTTGACGAGCAAGAGAAAAACCAGCAGGATCAGAAGAATAAAGACGACCAAAACAAAGATCAAGAGAAGAAAGATCAGGAGAACAAGGACCAGCAAAACAAAGACCAGCAGCAGCAGAATAAAGATCAGGAAAAGCAGGATCAGGAAAACAAAGAGAAGCAGGAAGAGCAAAACGAAGAAGGTAAAGAAGGAGAGCAAAAAGACGAGGAACAACAAAAGCAGAAAGATCAGCAAGAAAAAGAAGGAGAAAAGGAGAAGAAGGAAGAGCAAAAACCTCAGGAAGGAGAGGAAAATGAAGATAAGAAAGGAGATGAAGAGCAAATGAACTCTATCTCAGATAAGCTTAAAGAAATGAAAATCTCAGAGGAAAAGGCTAAAATGATCTTGGAGGCGCTAAAAAATAATGAGATACAATACTATCAGCAAAATAAAAGAAAGCCGACTAAACGTAAAGATCCTGACAAACCAGATTGGTAGTCATTCTACGTTTTCTACCTTATTTTGGCTAGTTTTGCACCTCAATCGTTTGAATAAAACTTATATAAAATAATTTTATGAAAGAAGTATATATCGTTTCTGCCGTAAGAACACCCATTGGAAGTTTTGGAGGCAGCCTTGCTAACATTCCAGCCACAAAATTAGGATCAATTGCTGTAAAGGGCGCTTTGGATAAAGCCGGAGTTGATGCTAAAGAAGTAAATGAAGTAATTCTTGGTAACGTAGTTTCTGCGGGCTTGGGACAAGCACCTGCCAGACAAGCAGCTATTGGTGCTGGCATAAGTCATAATGTGCCTTGTACTACGGTAAATAAGGTTTGTTCTTCAGGAATGAAAACTGTAATGCTGGGAGCTCAGTCGATCATGCTTGGGCAAAATGATGTAGTAGTTACAGGAGGATTTGAAAATATGTCAAGTGTACCTTACTATTTGCCAAAAGCTCGATTTGGTTACAAATATGGTCATGGACAAATGATTGATGGCCTTATGCATGACGGCTTGTGGGAAGTATACAATGGTTTCCCAATGGGCAATTGCGCAGACAACACGGCAAAAGAAATGGGCATTACACGGGAGCAACAAGATGAATATGCCATCAACTCCTATAAAAGATCAGCAGCTTCATGGGAAGCAGGTAAATTTGCAGATGAAATTATACCTGTAGAAATTCCTCAAAGGAAGGGTGACCCTATCTTGTTTAGCGAAGACGAAGAATATAAAAATGTGAGGTTTGAAAAAATCCCATCATTACGACCAGTTTTTGCTAAAGACGGTACTGTCACTGCAGCCAATGCGTCAACAATCAATGATGGTGCTTCTTCAATTATTCTAATGAGTGAAGAAAAAGTTAAAGAGTTAGGTATAACGCCAATAGCTAAGATCAAAGGTTTTGCTGATGCTGCACAAGATCCAATATGGTTTACTACATCTCCATCTTTAGCAATTCCTAAAGCAATGAAAAATGCCGGTATCGATAAATCTGATGTTGATTTTTATGAAATCAACGAAGCGTTTTCTGCTGTGGCATTAGCTAATAACATTAAATTGGAATTAGATGCTGATAAAGTAAATGTGAATGGAGGGGCGGTATCACTTGGTCACCCATTAGGTGCATCTGGTGCAAGAATAATTGCTACCTTAAATGGTGTACTAAAACAAAATAGCGGGACCATTGGAGTAGCCGGTATTTGTAACGGTGGTGGAGGTGCATCCGCCATTGTGATAGAAAGAGTTTAACAAATAATCAAATATTGAATAGAGCCTTGCGTTTATAAGCGCAAGGCTTTTTATTTTTGTATCATGCGCAACTTCCTATTATTCATAACTATTACATTTACAACTTCACTGACATACGCACAGCAGGAGGTGCGCACTTTCTATGATGACAGAAAAGAAGTACTCAAAGAAGTGTATCATGTAAGTGCAAATGATCCAAACCTTATTGTAGGAGAATACAGGAAGTACCATCCCAATCAGCAACTAGCAACAATAGGCCAGTTTGATAATGGCTACAAACACGGAGTTTTTAAGGAGTATTATGACAATGGACAACTTCAGCGCATCATTGGGTTTGATGACGGAGTCAAAGATGGGCCAGTAACTGTCTACAGCGACAAAGGCACTTTAATTCAGGAGGCAAGCTTTGATAATGGGGAACTCACTGATAGCTTGCATATATACTATGAAGATGGAAAGCTACGCAGTAAGGGCTATTTCATAAATGGAAAGCCGGAAGGACTTTTGGTCGAATATTACCCCAGCGGCACCTTAAAAAGACAAATCAACTATAAAGAAGGTCAGCAGACAGGAATCACTAAAACATTTTACCCGTCAGGACAACTATGGACTGAGGGCAATTATAAAAATGGAATTCTACACGGGTATTATAATACTTATTACGAAAATGGCCAGTTAGACACTACTTCCAAAATGGAGGAAGGAAGTAAAACAGGTGAATTCCGAAATTACGATAAGAATGGCAACCTGCTATTGGTTGGTCATTATAAAAATGGAATGCTAGACGGTACAAATACAGCCTTTTACTCAAATGGAAAATTAAAACATGAGTACTTCTATGAAGCAGGACAATTCATCAATACCAATAAGGAGTATTATGAAAACGGTAATGTTAAACGACAAATTGAAGTCGAGCTAGACAAGAAAGTTCGTACACAAATAACATCCACGTTTGACAGTCTGGGACAAATAGAAGCTACAAAAGTGCTTGTTGATGCTAAACCAAACGGTACGTGGAAAACATTTTACTCCAGTGGGCAGCTTAAGACCTCCACTCCTTATGAAAATGGTTCCATAAATGGATTGGAAGTATCATATCATCCTAATGGAAATGTCGCAAAAGAAACTCCTTATAAATATGGTGCCATCTATGGTATTGTAAAAACTTATAACCTTGATAACAAGCTAATAAGTAGCACTGATTATCATAACGACAAAATGCATGGTGAGTATAAAGTATACTATGATGACGGCACACTAAAGCTCGAAGGAGAACACTCTGGCAATCGGAAGGTAGGTACATGGAACCACTACAACGAATCTTCAGAAAAAACTCAAATCGACACTTATAAAAACAATAAGTTAGTGAACTCTGAAAAGATTGATGTTGAAAAATAATAAAATTAAGATAGAAGCTTTTAATCTATTTCGGGGTGATTATTTTTGCCAACTATGGAAGCAATAAAGGAAACCAATTTTCACTTCGATAACCAGACAGACTTTTATAGAGGCAAAGTACGAGACATTTATTTCTTTGGAGATAAATTAGCAATGGTTGCCTCAGATCGAATAAGTGCATTTGATGTAATTCTTCCAAAAGCCATACCTTACAAAGGACAGGTACTCAACCAAATTGCAACTAAAAATCTAATCGCAACACAAGATATTTGTAAAAACTGGCTGCTAAGTTCTCCTGATCCTAATGTCGCTATTGGGTTTACCTGCACGACCTATCCTGTGGAAATGGTTATTCGTGGATATCTTGCCGGTCATGCCTGGCGAGAGTATAAAGAAGGCAAAAGGTCGGTTTGTGGAGTACCCTTACCTGAAGGCCTTAAAGAAAATGACAAATTGCCTGAGCCAATTATTACTCCTACGACAAAAGCCCATGAGGGACATGATGAAGATATCTCAAGAGAAGAAATAATAAGCCAAGGTCTGGTTTCTGAATCTGAATATCAAAAGCTTGAAGAGCTTACAAGAAAATTATTTGAACGAGGCACACAAATAGCAGGTGCCCAGGATCTAATTTTGGTAGATACCAAATACGAATTTGGGCACTTAAAAGGCGATATCTACTTAATTGATGAAATACATACTCCTGACTCATCCCGTTACTTTTATGCTGATGGTTATAAAGAGCGTCAGGCATCTGGCGAACCTCAAAAACAACTCTCTAAGGAGTTTGTAAGACAATGGCTCATCAGCGAAGGTTTTCAGGGCAAAGATGATCAACAAGTGCCTGAAATGACGGATAGTGTTGTAAAATCAATTTCTGATAGGTATCTTGAACTCTACAAGAAATTTGTTGGCGAACCTTTGCAACCACAAGACTACGGCAACGTACACAAAAGGATAGAACAAAATATTATCAAAGCGATCAATTAGAATCATGAAATATACAATAGACAAGCAGGAGAAATATAGTACACTTAAGTTGCATGAAGAAAAGCTTGACTCAAGCATTGCACCTAAACTTAAGTCTGAGTTGATCACCATTCATGCAGAAGGTGTTAAAAATATCATATTAGATTTATCTGGCGTGAAATACACAGACTCCTCTGGCCTGAGTGCATTGCTCGTTGGCAACCGCGTGGTACAGGAAGATGGAGGTATTTTTGTGTTATCTGGGCTTTCTGATCATACGACAAAACTTATAAAAATCTCACAGTTAGATAGTGTACTTAATATTTTGCCAACTGTTGAAGAGGCTGTTGATGCCGTTTTCATGAATGAGATAGAAAATGATTTGAAAAGCGATGAGGCCGAATCATAAATAAAACTTGTCTTTTAGTTTAACAATACTCGGTTCAAACTCTGCCACGCCTGCCTACGGCAGGCATCATACTGCCCAATATCTTCAAATTCAAAAAAACACTTTCCTGGTTGATTGCGGTGAAAGCACCCAATTGCAGTTAGCCAAGTATAAGTGTAAAACGCAGAAGATAGATCACATTTTTATTAGTCATCTGCACGGAGACCATTACCTGGGTTTAATGGGTCTTCTTTTTACCATGCATTTGCTAAAAAGAGAGAAAGAACTGCATATTTATGGCCCGAAAGGATTATCTGAAATAATCACCATTCAACTTAAATACTCAGATTCCACACTGAATTATGACATAGTTTTTCATGAGCTTAACAACTTAGAAAAGCAACTTATTTTCGAAGATTCATCTGTGGAAGTTTATTGCTTTCCATTAAATCATAGGATACCCTGTACTGGTTTTCTCTTCAAAGAAAAACTAAAGCCTGTCAGAATTGATAAAGACAAAATGCCCGCTAACCTTTCATTGCTACAAATTGCAATGCTTAAGAGAGGTGAGGATGTATCCGATGAAAAGGGCAACCTGCTTTATAAAAATAGTGACCTCACATTGCCTCCTAAAAAATCACGCTCTTATGCATACTGTTCAGACACGAAGTATGATGAGTCAATCATAGAGCACATAAAAGATGTAGACCTACTCTATCATGAGGCCACTTTTTTAGAAGGAAAAGCTATTTGGGCAGAGAAAACCTTCCACAGTACGACTGACCAGGCGGGTAAAATTGCGACTGCGGCAAACGCAGGCAAATTACTCATAGGTCATTACTCTGCGCGATACAAAGACCTCTCCCCTTTTCTGGAAGAAACTCAGAACTATTTTCCAGAAACTGAGTTAGCTATCGAAGGCGAAGTAATTGATTTACCTGAATAAAGAATGGCTAAAACTTTAAATAAGAGAACAAATCTATTTATTGTCCTTAGCGGTATATTTCTTACCAATGCACTTCTGGCCGAGCTAGTGGGTACAAAGATATTTTCTCTTGAAGGTACTTTAGGCTTTGAGCCTGCTCAAATTAAGTTATTTGGTGACTGGGTGCTTGATTTTAATCTTACTGCAGGTGTGGTACTTTGGCCTGTAGTCTTTGTCACAACAGATATTATTAACGAATATTTTGGCAAAGCCGGTGTTAAGAAAATAAGCTATCTCACCGTATTCTTTATAAGTTTTGCCTTTGTAATTATCTCTATTGTTACCTGGCTAGAGCCAGCTACCTTTTGGCTGGATGTAAATAGCACCGATGAAAATGGTAAACCTTTCGATATTGATTATGCCTTTGATACTGTCTTTCTGCAAGGTGCAAGAATTATAATTGGGAGCTTAGCAGCTTTCCTGATCGGGCAGCTTTTAGATGTTTTTGTTTTTCACAAACTACGCAAACTTACTGGCTCCAAATTTTTATGGCTCCGTGCTACAGGCTCGACATTAGTTTCTCAACTGATTGATAGTTTTGTTGTATTATTTTTGGCGTTTTACCTTCTGGCACCAGCCGAATCTAAGTGGAGTTTGACCCAAGTGGCTTCAGTAGGTATTATAAATTATATCTATAAATTTATCATAGCAGTCGCGCTTACACCACTACTCTATGTGGCACATTATATCATTGACCGTTATCTTGGTGAGAAAGATGCAACCGAGATGATGTCAGAGGCTGCAGACCAAAGTGAGACCTTTCTTTAAGAAATTTTTTCCTTCTTTGCTTGTTCAAGCTTCTTTGCTTCAGACTCGTCTGGATCGCATGGGTAGTCAAACAAACATTTAGCTTTTATCGCTTGTGAAACCTTGCGAGGAACCATTTTTTCCCAACCGTCTTCTCCAGATTTAATCATATCTAGTACTTTATCTGAAATGATATGAAGGTTTTTGGTGTCAGCATTTTCTACGCTGACAAGTTTTTTGTTGTCTGTTAAATATTTGAACAGCCCGGCCTCGTTATCAGGAAGCTGAAAGTTGTCTAGTGTATACAAACCATCTCCCTTGTATTTGTTAGATGGGTACACATACAACGTAACATTATGCCCAAATAGGACTCCAAATGCTTCTAATACTCCTCCTCTTAAGTGGGTATAATATTTTTCATCAAAAACTCTCTGCAAGTTGTAGATACCCAGGATGATTCCAATTTTTCGTCCCTTTGTTATTACTGACAGGTAATCAACAAGCCTGTAATACTCCGGATAATTAGAGATCATCACATTTTGACCAAGAGAACATATGATATCTACGCGATTGAGGAAGTCCTTTTCATCTATTTCTCCTTCAGTGCGTAAATCATTAAGCGTGATTTCTGTGAGTACGACAATTTTATCTCGATCAACATCCGGTTCATTTTTAAATATACGTCTTGATGCCAACAACATGTCGACATTCACATGCGTAACCGGTCTAAATCGGCCTCTTAAAACCAGCACATTTTTTTTGTATAATGCCTCTGAAGGTTGTAAAACTCTACCATCTGGACCAAACATAGCTGCATGCGTCAGTCCACTTTTTACAAGTTTTAAGCTCATCAAGCGGTTGTCGACATGCTCAAAATCTGGCCCATTGACTCTAAACATATCAATTTCAATTCGGCCTGGTACAAGTCCATCGATCAGGCTTGCCAAAAGCTCATCGGGGTCTTTGATGAAAAAACAGCCAAAAATGAGATTTACACCAATGATGCCCAGAGCCTGTTGTTGAAGAAGTGCATCATTGTCCTTCATTTTAACATGTAACACACATTCGTTAAACTCTCCACCTGGAGTACCTTGAAACCTTAGACCCACCCAACCATGCGGTTGGTTAGTGCGCTCATAGTTAAGTGCCTCTACTGTATTGGCAAATGAAAAGAACTGAGTATGATCAGCAACATGACCTAACCGCTCAAGTAACAAACCATATTCATGCTCAAGCATCATCATCAACCTAGGCTCACAAACGTATCTGTCACAAACTCCATAAATGGCATCACTGAAACTCATGTCATAGGCTGACATCGTTTTGGCAATTGTACCAGAAGCTCCACCTGCTTTAAAAAAATTGGCAGCTACTTCCTGCCCAGCACCAATTTCTGCAAAAGATCCATAAATGTCTTTTCTGAGGTTAATTTGAAGTGCCTTTTCCTTGGTTGTGAGTTTTCTATAATCGTCCATAAATAATCGAAATCACTTGGCTGATTTGTTTTGATACTTTAAATGTAAAACTTTTTAACAGCCTCTCATTCTATTATACAATCTTTCTATCACTAAAGTTTAAATACACAATTGAGCTTTTAATTAATGTTTCACTTTTATAAATTAAGCGTTTCGTTATGACTTTATTGACCTAAAATTTCACCAAACCAAGTAACCATGGAAGTATTGGATTTTATTACACTGCTTATTATTATGGCAGCTGTTTTTACATTGATTAATGTAAAGTACCTTAAATTACCATCAACCATCGGACTCATGCTATTAGCATTGGGCCTCTCTCTATTCATCATATTGGGTGAGTGGGTTTTCAGAACTCTCAATGAACTAGCCACCAATCTGATGACTGAGTATGATTTTTCAAAAGTATTGTTTCAGGTCATGCTGAGTTTTCTGCTTTTTGCGGGAGCATTGGAGCTTGATTTACGAAAACTTGGTGAAGAAAAATGGCCAATACTTATACTGGCAACGGTAGGTGTGCTTATTTCAACATTTGTAGCTGGCACCGCTATCTTTTATTTGTTGCCATTGATCGGTTTACCGCTTGATTATATTTATTGCTTGCTATTTGGGGCTTTGATCTCTCCTACTGACCCGATTGCTGTTTTGGCTATGATCAAGAAAACTACAGTATCTAAAAATCTTGAGTCACAAATAGCAGGTGAATCATTGTTTAATGATGGTATCGGAGTGGTGGTATTCTTAACCATTTTAGCCATAGCTACTAAGGGAGTAGAAAATGTAGAGGCTCTTAATGTTATAGAGTTATTTGGTGTAGAGGTGTTTGGAGGGCTGTTGTTAGGTTCATTAATTGGCTACTTTGGTTTACACCTCCTTAAAATTATAGACAACGAACATACTGAAATTGAAGTACTCGTGACATTATCGATGGTGCTCGGTGGAGCAAGTATCGCTGAAATGCTACATGTTTCTGGTCCACTGGCTATGGTAACCATGGGACTCTTTGTTGGTAGAAAAGGCAGGAATAAAGAGTTGGAAGATGCTGCAGGTGAATATGTGTATAAGTTTTGGCACCTCATGGATGAAGCAATGAATGCCATTTTATTTATCCTGATTGGTCTTCAGATCATTGTAATCAATTATGAAATAGATTACTTCTTTGCTGCTGGGTTCGCTATTGTAATAGTTCTAATAGCACGATTTATAGGTGTAAGTATACCTATTTCAGTTATGCGTCTTAAACGACACTTCCCTAAATACACCATCCGGATACTTACATGGAGTGGTCTTCGAGGCGGTATCTCAGTTGCTCTGGCATTATCGTTATACGAAACCACCAACTTCGACACACGCATAGTTGACATTATCATCACGATGACCTACTGCGTGGTACTTTTCTCTATAGTAGTGCAGGGACTTACAGTTAAAAAGTTGTTTGAAAAATCGAATCAGGCTTCCGACTAGTTTGTAATTAGTCATATTAAAATCTTAGGTAATAATTGCACAACAGTAAGATAATGTACCGTTAAAATTATATAATGTAGAGGTGCTGGAATAATCTTTTTGATTAGTCGAAAAATGTATATACTTTCAGCGCTTCAAATTAAAAATGACTATGGCAAACAGAGGAGGATTCTCAAGTAAATTAGGTTTTATATTAGCAGCGGCCGGCTCAGCTGTTGGACTTGGAAATATATGGGCTTTCCCATTTGAAGTTGGTGCAGGTGGGGGTGCCGCATTCTTGGTTACTTACCTCATTTTCTGTTTTATACTATGCTTCCCTGTTATGGTAACAGAAATTGCCATAGGAAGAAAAACTCAACTGAACCCCGTTGGCGCATACAAGAAACTTGGTTTTAAAAAATGGAGTATTCTGGGTCTGCTAGGTATCATCAGTGGCTTTGTAATCCTGTCATTTTATAATGTGGTTGCAGGTTGGGCCTTTGGTTACTTTTTGGAAATGGTTTCTGGTAACTTTTCTATTGGCGAGCAATTTTCAACTTTTACTAATAATGCCCTTAGAGTAGGCCTTTATGCTATTGTATTTATGGCTGCTACAGCATTTATAGTTTCAAAGGGTATATCAGGTGGTATTGAAAAAGCCTCTAAGATTTTGATGCCAACCTTAATAATAATGATACTTGGCATTGTCATCTATTCTCTAACTCTTGATAATGCTTTCAAAGGACTTGAATTTTACCTTATACCTGATTTCTCTAAATTAACACTTGGAGTAATGGGTAATGCCATGGGGCAAGCCTTTTTCTCACTGTCACTGGGTATGGGTGCGTTAATCACTTATGGTAGTTATGTTGGCAGAGATGATAATATTGTTTCTTCAGCTGCATTTATCACTCTTTTTGATGTTGGTATTGCTTTTATTGCCGGCCTTATGATGTTCCCGCTTGTGGCGTATTTAACAGACGGTACCATGGAAGGTGCAGGCCAGGGTGCAGGCTTAATATTTACAGTTTTACCAGGAGCTTTTGAAAGCTTAGGACCAACACTCGGTGTGGTTGTCGGATCAGCATTTTTCTTACTATTATCTTTTGCAGCATTAACTTCAACAGTTTCTTTACTTGAGGTGCCTGTAGCTTTTGTTGTTGACGAAATGGGTGTTAGAAGAAAAAGAGCCGTATGGGGTATAGCAGTAGTTATATTTGTCTTAGGCATACCTTCGCTATTATCTCAAGGTGCCAGTGATTTCTTTAGCAATTTTATAACATATCTGGGCGCAGAAAGTGCTACCAGCTTTATGGACTTTGCCCAAAATGTTGCCAATGACACTTTTCTTCCTTTAGGAGGTGCATTAACATCAATTTTTGCTGCCTATGTATGGAAAAAGCACAACCTTAATGATGAGATTAGCAAAGGTTATAGTGGTTTTGAAGGTTCACTAGTACAGAAATATATCAACTTTGCAATTACAGTACTTTGTCCATTGGTTCTCGGAACAATGTTCATCTTAACATTATTCCAGACTTTCTTTGGAGTAAATCTTGGAGAAAAGATATTGTCAATATTTTAACAGAAAAACATACGCATAAAAAAAGGTCTGGTTGAAATTCAACCAGACCTTTTTTATTGTCTCTAAACAGCTACTTGGTAAATTTAGCACCCTCTTTGATCAATTCATCCCAATCATTTGGTGCCGGAGGGTTAGCCTCATCAAACTTGTCTATCAACCAATTGACAATATCTTTCTTGAAGCCAAACTCCTCCATAAGTTCCTGACAAAAATCGACTTCGCTTTGCTCAACAACACCGTCAGCATAAACCATCATCACCAGATCATACAACTGATTCATTTTTTGCTCATGCGTTTCTGGTATCTGCAGATCAGTCTTTTTATTACTTCTAATGAGTGAAGCTATTTGGCGGTCTTTTAAACCATACTTCTCCCCCATCTTGTAGAGCATCTTTTCTTCTTCCTTATGCAAATGTCCATCAGCTTTTGCAAGGGCAATGAGGTTTCTTAGGTGATTCTTTTTAAATGATAAATATTGGTGTTCAAAAAAGCCTATCATAGCATAAATTCAATTATTACATATACTAATATAGTATAAAAAATAAATTTGCTCCATACCATTTACTCTCCGGGTTTAATAGGGCTAAACATTTTATCATTGTACTTTGTAATATTTTACTAAATTAGAAGCAAACAAACCTCATTAAAAGACCGTGAAACACTTACAATTTTTTTTAACTATATGTTTTGTATTTATTGCATTGTTAGCTCAATCACAAACGATCTTTACCGATAGACCTAATGTTACGGATGCAGTTGATCCCATTCCACAAGGACGTTTTCAAACTGAGATTGGCTTTTTATTTTCTGAAGATGATGCTAGTGGAATCAAATCGATGCAACTACCAAATTTAAGCGTCAAATATGGCATAGTAGATTGGCTTGAAATGAGGGTAATCACATCTTACAATAGGCTATCAGACATCCCATTGACCGAGGACTCAAAAACAGGTTTGTCGCCAATCACCTTTAGCCCTAAAATGGCATTGACTGAGCAAAATGGAATCGTTCCAAACTCAGCTTTAGTAGCTAATTTTACTTTTCCAAACCTTGGCTCCGAAGCTTTTGATATTCCTGAGTTTCAGGGTAGTCTTACAGGCTTATTTGAATACACCTGGGGCAAAGTAACCTGGACAAACTCTTTGGGGAGACTTTACACCTGCGATTGCGAATGGTCGTACACAACAGTTGTAGGCACTTCAATTTCGGATAAAGTAGGTGGATTTATAGAATTTTATGGCACACTAACTGGTGATGCTACATTAAATTATGATGTTGGCATCACCTATTTGGTGTCAGACAACTTACAGGTCGATGCAATTTATGGTAACACTACAGAAAATCCCGGTTTCTATTTCTTCGGTTTTGGACTTGCTTGGAAAACTGAATTTAAATAGGTTCAACTTTGTAGATAAGGTTAGTTTCCTCTTTATGAACTCTAGGGTTAAGTATGTGCAAGAGCCTATCAAAATATGAAGGTCTTATCTCCTTTAGTTTCACTAACTGTTTTCCTTCAAAGATAGAAAGTACGTTTGATTTACGCATTTCGAGATCTTGAGCTCTTTTAAATATTATATAGTTAGGTTCCGATCCTGTTTTTTCAAACTCATGCTTAATGTCTTCAATATTTTTCCATGCCGGCTTGGTATGTATCACTACAATAGGCTCATCAAGCATTACTTTCGTTAAGCCAAACTTAACAACATCAAGTTGATCAAACGATGCTGCTACACCACCTAAATAATAATCTGGAACATGCTTAATACTATTGCCTGAACTTTCAATTAGAACGCCTTTGACATCATTCTTTTTTGAAAGAAAACTAAGCGGCTCAATACGATCTTTCTTAGAATATGTGATGGCTAGAGCCACGGTAGCAAAAATATTTAGCCCCCAAAAAAACAGCCAACTACCACGAACTAATGCTTTATACCTTTCGGAATTGCCAATAAATTGATTCCAACCTATAACACCCAGAATAATAAAAAATGGAAAAAATGGAATAATAAATCGCTCCTGTTTGTTTGGGAATAGAGAATGAATAATAAAGAATAAAGATGCAGCTAACATTAATTCTTTTGAGATTTTCCATCCTTTCATATATCCAACTAGCAAAAACAAGCTAATTGGAATAATAGTAAAGCCAATGACTGTTAGGAAAAAGCGATAAAACGGTCCCGTGCTATAGTTGTATGCATTTTCTGCATTATATTCAAAATAACTTACAATCGATTGGAATGGGTACTCCCAAAACAACATATCAATGATGCCAATTACCAGAAATGCTGAAATGAGAAAACCAAAACTAAATATAATTGCTCGTACAAATTGCTTTCTAAATAGCATCACAATACCAAGACCACCAGCAAATATGACTACGTGATAACGAAAAGTAAATGAAAGGCCAATCAACAGGCCGACAACTAACCAATCCCTGTATTTTACATCAGATTTAATCAGACGATAAAATGCAGCCATTAAAGGTGGAATACAGACCATCTCTACCAAGTTTTTAACCCCCAAATAAGGCATAAACCATAATAGAGAAAGCATCAACCCCACGATAATGGCATCTTCTTTTTTTCCAGATAATCTTAGAGTTATCTTAAAACCATAATACACAACTAGCAGTGAATAAATGGCATGTACAAACCTAATGATGACCATTTTTACCTGAGGATCATTCACACCAAGCCCCTCGGCTATATAAATAATAAAGGCATTTATGGCTGCATAAAACATGCTGTGATTAGGCGGGATAGCATCTGCGATCCAATGAGGTATACCATCTACCCAATCCTGGGCGGCTCTAATTACATCAAAATGATCATCATGAAAGGCATAACCTTTAGAAAAGAACGCAGCTAATAATCTTACTGCAAGAGCAATTATTAAAATTACGTTTAACGGTTGATTGGTCCATGCCTTTTTCCACCAAGGAACTTGCACCTCAAGTAAATTCATAATTATGTTGATTGAATCAGAAGTGCGAAATTATTAAGCTGACTCGGCTTCTCTTAATTCTCTTCTTAAAATTTTGCCCACATTAGACTTGGGCAACTCTGCCTTAAACTCAATATACTTAGGTGTTTTATAAGCGGTGAGATTCTCATCGCAATACTCATTGAGTTCATCAATAGTAAGTGATTCATCCGACTTAACTACAAAGATTTTAACAGCCTCAGTCGAGCGTTTGTCGGGTACACCAATGGCAGCTACTTCTAATACTTTTGGATGATTAGCCACCACATTTTCAATTTCATTTGGGTAAACATTAAAACCAGACACATTGATCATATCCTTTTTACGATCTACAATTTTGAAAAAGCCTTCATCATCCATTTGGCCCATATCACCTGTACGAAACCAGTTGCCTTCAAAAAAAACATTTTCATTTGACCTACCCCAATACCCGTTCATTACCTGTGGGCCTCTTGCGCATATCTCCCCAACTTCTCCATCAGGCAATTTATTACCATTTTCATCGAAAACAGCCATTTCTGTTGATGGTGTAGGCAAGCCAATTGTTCCCATATTATGTGTACCATCAAGCGGGTTGCAAGAGAGTACGGGTGAGGTTTCGCTAAGACCATATCCCTCAACTAAGGGGCTTTTAGTAATACCTTCCCATTTCTTAGCCACTACATCCTGTACGGCCATACCACCTCCTATGCAACCTTTCAATTGGCTAAAATCTACATTTTTAAATTCCTCCTGATTTAATAGGCCGTTGAAAAGCGTATTTACCCCTGTCATTAAGGTAAAGGCATGTTTCTTTAGTTCTTTTACAAAACCAGGCATATCTCTGGGGTTTGTAATCAACACATTCTTTGCCCCAATTCTTAACATAAAAATTCCGTTTACGGCCAGTGCAAAAATGTGATATAAAGGGATCGCAGTAATCATCGTTTCAGTTACTCCTTGTTGTAATAAAGGCTTAAACCAATTGTTGATTTGCTGTGTATGCGCCACCATGTTTTTGTGCGAAAGTTGGGCTCCCTTTGAAACTCCCGTTGTACCTCCAGTATATTGTAAAAATGCCAAATCACTCTCTCCAACCTCTGGTCGATTATAGTCAAGGCTGTTACCCAAGTTCAAGACATTATTAAACCTCACTGCGTTAGGTAACTTATATGCAGGCACCATTTTTTTAATATATTTCACTACGAAGTTTACCAATGGTTTCTTTATACCCCCTAGCATATCACCTAAATCGGTGATGATAATATTTTCTATTCCCG
Organism: Fulvivirga sp.; assembly: GCA_965227525.1. Classification (GTDB taxonomy): domain Bacteria; phylum Bacteroidota; class Bacteroidia; order Cytophagales; family Cyclobacteriaceae; genus Fulvivirga. The sequence continues at coordinate 3,163,593 of OZ245762.1, forward strand.
TCTGCTCTTTGATCTTTTCAAGATTACAGGCAAAATTTGACACAATTACAATGGCCTTAACTTTGGCATCTGTAAATTGATGGGCCATTTCCCGAGGTGTATATAAGGGATTTGTGTTTACAACAATAAGACCTGATCTAAGTGCTCCTAACAAGGCAATTGGGTACTGCAATAAATTTGGCATTTGAATGGCTATTGTATCGCCCTTTTGCAATCCAAACTTGCTCTGTAGAAAAGCAGCAAAATTACGCGAGTAAATGTCTAGTTCTCTATAGGTAATAGTCTTACCCATATTTACATATGCCACTTGGTCAGCATATTTATCAAAACAATCTTCAAATAGCTCTAGAAGTGATGAGTACTCTAGTTTGCCAATTTCGGCTGGTATGCCTTCCGGGTATCTCTTCACCCATGGAAACTCATTCATATATGCAGGTTTTTATTTCAAGCCACCAAATATTGCAAAATTTCGGGACATACGAGGTATGGTTCTTCCTAAAATTATAAATCCCTCAGATGCAATTATCATTTAAATGTCGTAAATTATAGAAGTAACAAACTTTACGACTATGGATCCATTTAACAAAATTCAAATGTGGGGGAATTCTCACCGCATTGCCATTTTGGATTATTTCAGAATTGTAGTTGGTCTGTTTATCACCTATAAAGGTATCATGTTTATGATCAACTTAGACACCTTAAGATCGATGACAGCCAACATGGATTTAGTTTTTGCATCTGCGGGGTTGGCGCACTATGTTATTTTTGCTCACATTTTAGGAGGCCCTTTACTTACCGTAGGTCTTTATACCCGGATAATGGCCATCATTCAAATCCCTATTTTATTAGGTGCCATTTTCTTTGTTAACTATCAACAAGGCTTCTTATCAGTAGGTAATCACATGGAGCTGGAATTATCCATTGTAGTTCTTATCGCATTAGGTTTATTTACCGTTTTTGGTTCAGGGAGGTTCTCTATTGATCACCTTAGAAGAAAAGATGAGGCACTACATCAACACCACTAGTGTAGTATTACTCAAAAAGGCTGTATCAAAAATTTGATACAGCCTTTTTCATAACCTAAAACCTCAAGAAGATTTGCTGTAGAGGGAGGATTCGAACCTCCACGGAGCAGTTAGATCTTAGTTGCTATTGGATGCGCTAAGACTTTATCCCTTTCCTCCACCCTCGAGACCGGAGGGCATGTCTGCCTGTTTCATCACCCTACATTGTTAATACAAATATAAATAAAGCATGTATATATTAAAATATTATCAATGATATGACTTAATATTTACAATATATTTATTTATTTAGATTATTAATTATGATAATTATAAATTCAAAGTATGAAAAGAGATGATAATTATGAAATTGATAATGTAGACCTTCAGATTCTTGAGCTATTACTCAAAAATGCGAAAAAGCCATATACTGAAGTTGCAAAACAGGTATATGTTTCAGGAGGAACGGTTCATGTTAGAATGCGTAAATTGGAGGAAGCAGGAATAGTGCAAGGAACTACCTTACAAATTGACTATGCAAAACTCGGATATGATATTACTGCATTTATCGGGATATTTTTATCAAAAAGCGAGTTGTATGATGAAGTAATTGAAAAGCTAAGGCAGATCCCTGAAATCACAAGTGTACATTACACTACAGGTAACTACAGCATGTTTGCCAAGATGCACTGCAAAGACACCAAACACTTGAAAAATGTACTACACGATAAAATTCAAAAGGTAGAAGGGATCACCAGGACAGACACAATGATATCATTAGAAGAAAGTATAAATAGAGAGCCAAATCTGACATTGCGATAATACTGTATAATGTATTACAAAAGACACCATTTTGTTTGTCATGACGACCAATTTAGGTGATCTTCACAAACTCACTTCAAGGGCACTAAGATCATAAATTTTGATTATGATATGATCACTTTTGAGTATCTCAAAAATCCAATTTGGGGAACATTAAAGTATAATATTTGTTGTACCTTTGCAGTGTAATTTGAAATTAGTCTAAATAACATTGAATGAGTAAAGACAATCAAATTTTAGAGGAGTTTACCTCCAAAGAATACGAACACGGTTGGAACATTGATATGGAAGCCGATCAGGCTCCTAAAGGCCTGAGCGAGGAAATTGTTCGCTTTATTTCTGCCAAAAAAGAAGAGCCTGAATGGCTACTCGAATGGAGACTTAAAGCTTATGAAAAATGGACTCAAATGGAAGAGCCAAACTGGGCCAATGTTGAGTTTCCAAAAATCAATTACCAAGACATTATATACTACTCTGCACCTAAGCAAAAAGCTAAACCAAAGAGTTTAGATGAAGTAGATCCTGAAATGCTCGAGACTTTTAAAAAATTGGGTATTTCATTGGAGGAGCAGAAGCGACTAACCGGGGTTGCTGTAGATGCCGTTTTTGATAGCGTGTCTGTGGCTACCACATTTAAAGATAAACTTGCCGAATTGGGTATAATTTTTTGCTCTTTCAGCGAAGCCGTAAAGGACCATCCTGAATTGGTTAAAAAATATATCGGGTCAGTAGTGCCAGTAAATGACAACTATTTTGCTGCACTAAACTCTGCAGTGTTTTCAGATGGATCTTTCTGCTACATTCCAAAAGGTGTGAGATGCCCTATGGAGCTCTCCACTTACTTTAGAATAAATGCAGCGAATACAGGACAGTTTGAGCGTACACTAATCGTTGCCGAAGAAGGATCGTATGTGAGTTATCTTGAAGGTTGCACGGCACCTCAAAGAGATGAGAATCAACTTCATGCTGCAGTAGTTGAAATATACGCTAAAGCAGATGCTGAAGTAAAATACTCGACAGTACAAAACTGGTACCCGGGTGATGAAAATGGCAAAGGTGGTATTTACAATTTTGTAACTAAACGAGGTATTTGTGCCGGGGATAGATCTAAAATCTCCTGGACTCAGGTAGAGACAGGATCCTCCATTACCTGGAAATATCCATCGTGTATCCTTAAGGGTAATGACTCGGTTGGAGAATTTTATTCTGTAGCCGTTACAAATAAAATGCAACAGGCCGATACAGGGACGAAGATGATACATATTGGTAAAAACACTCGATCCAGGGTAGTTTCCAAAGGTGTGTCTGCTGGTAAATCTCAAAACAGTTACAGAGGCCAGGTTAAAGTAATGAAACGAGCAGAAAATGCACGGAACTTTTCGCAATGTGATTCATTATTGATGGGCAACCTGTGCGGAGCACATACCTTTCCATATATAGATATTGAAAACAGCACAGCGCAAGTTGAGCACGAAGCGACAACATCAAAAATTGGTGAAGATCAGATTTTCTATTGTACTCAAAGAGGTATTGATGAAGAAAGTGCAATAGCGCTGATCGTAAATGGATACTGCAAAGAAGTATTGAATCAATTGCCGATGGAGTTTGCAGTAGAAGCACAGAAATTACTTGCTTTAACCCTTGAAGGATCAGTAGGCTAATTCGAAATTTGATATTTGAAATTCGAAATTAATGGCAACAATTCAGCAATTTGAGGATTTAACCTTTTGGAAAGAAGCTAGAGATTTAAATAATCTGATTTTTGTTTCTATAATAAATAATGTCAATATAAAAGATCACGCATTAAAGGATCAGATTAATAGATCAGCTGGATCAATAATGGATAATATTGCTGAAGGATTTGAGAGACAAGGTAATAAAGAGTTTCGACAAATGCTCACAATAGCTCGAGGGTCATGTGGAGAAGTTAAATCACAACTAATAAGGGCAGCAGACAGACAATATATTTCTGCTGAACAATTTGAAAAAATGGACAACCATTGTATGAATATTTCGAAGATGATCAATGGATTTGTTAATTATCTAAATAAAAGTGAACTCAAAGGTTCAAAATTTAAAGAGCCAGTTGAGTTTTACAATAACTACGAACAATCATATTAAATTTTAAATCTGGAATTTGGAATTAAGAGCATGCTTAAAATAGAAAATTTACACGCATCGATAGAAGGAAAAGAAATACTTAAGGGTATCAACCTTGAGGTAAAGGCTGGCGAAGTACACGCAATTATGGGACCTAATGGTTCTGGTAAGAGTACATTGGCTTCAGTATTGGCTGGAAGAGAAGATTATGAAGTAACCCAAGGTAGTGTTACTTATAAAGATCAGGATGTATTGGATCTTGCTCCAGAAGATAGGGCACGTGAAGGCATCTTTCTGGCTTTCCAGTACCCAGTAGAAATACCTGGTGTAAGTACTACCAACTTCTTAAAAACAGCTATCAATCAAATCAGAGAGCACAAAGGCCTTGAAGCACTTGATGCAGTCTCTTTCTTAAAGGAAATGAAAACCAAAATGAAATTGGTTGATATCGACCAGGCCCTTTTGAGTAGATCACTCAATGAAGGCTTCTCAGGTGGTGAGAAAAAAAGAAATGAGATTTTTCAAATGGCGATGCTGGAGCCAACACTTTCTATCTTAGATGAAACGGACTCAGGTCTTGATATTGACGCCTTAAGAATCGTTTCTGATGGTGTAAATAAACTAAAAACAAAAGATAATGCCACTATCGTGGTTACTCACTACCAGAGATTGTTGGAATACATCGTACCAGATTACGTTCACGTACTTTATAATGGTCGTATAGTAAAGTCAGGCTCAAAAGAACTAGCCTTAGAGCTAGAGGAAAAAGGTTATGACTGGGTAAAAGAAGAAAAAGTAGCATAATCGAAAACGGCAAAATCGCTGACGTAATGAGTTTACAAGAAAAATTAGTAACTAATTTTGAGGCATTTGAAGCACGCCTAAATGGTCATGCTTCACTACCTATTCACAGTGTAAGAAAGGAAGCTATTGAAGCTTTCAAAACATTGGGAGTACCTGGGCCGAAAAATGAGGAATATAAATACACCAACCTTGGCAAGGCATTAGAAACAGCTTTTGACTTTAGTAAAGCTCCTCAAAAAAGTGAGCTAACTGCCGAGCAGGTTGCTAAATACTACATCCCAGCATTGGATGCAAATCAACTGATCTTTGTTAATGGCAAGTTTTCGCAAGAGCTTTCTAGCATCAAGAGTCCCGAAGATCAATTGGTGATCAAAAATTTGGCTGATGCCTTTGCTGAAGATCAAGATAAAATAGACAGGTTTTTTAGCAAGCAAGCAGACTATAATAAGGATGCGTTTGTTGCATTAAATACTGCTTTTAGTCATAATGGCTGCTTCATACATGTTCCCAAAAACACTATCGTGGATAAGCCTATAGCTATGTATTTTATAAATGACAGCTCGGCAGGACAATCTTTTAATAACCCGCGAAACCTCTTTTTAATTGAGCAAAGTAGCGAGGTGACTTTTTTAGAAGATTTTAATACTGAAGGTGACAACGAAAGCCTCACAAATATTGTGACGGAAATTGTGGTAGAGCAAAACGCCAATGTGGAGTACTATAAGCTACAAAACAATAAAGACACAGCCTACCATATCGGTACCACTCAGGTATATCAGGCCAGAGATAGTCGATTTAGTGCCTACACATTTACTCTCAATGGCGCCATGATAAGAAACAATATGAATATTGTGGTAGATGGCGAAGGTTGTGAATCAAACATGTACGGATTGTATTTGCTAAATGGCAACACGCATGTAGACAACCATACAGAAGTAGACCATGTAAAGCCTAATTGTGTAAGCAATGAATTGTATAAGGGCATACTCGATGATAAATCGCATGGTGTTTTTAATGGAAAAGTATTTGTAAGACAAGAGGCGCAAAAAACAAATGCCTTTCAGTCCAATAAAAATATATTGATGTCTGATAATGCCATCATGAACTCTAAGCCACAACTTGAGATCTGGGCTGATGATGTAAAATGCTCACACGGTTGTACCACAGGCCAACTAGATGAAGAGGGACTTTTCTACTTGAGGGCGCGTGGTCTAAGCAAGGAGACTGCAAGAGCCATGATGTTGTATGCATTTGCTGTAGATGTACTATCTACCGTAAAACTTGAGCCACTTAAAACATTTTTACAAGATCTAATTTCAGAACGATTACAGAAAGACTTCTAATATGAGTGAAGTTAAAACAGGCGTAAAGGACCAGATTGATATCGAAGCCATAAGAAAAGAGTTTCCTGTACTTCACCAGGAGGTGAATGGTAAACCTCTTGCCTATTTTGACAATGCGGCCACTACACAAAAACCACTTGCCGTAATCAATGCACTCAATGAATATTACAAAGGCTATAATGCCAATATTCATAGAGGTATTCACACTTTGGCAGAGCGCGCCACTAAGGCCTTTGAAGTAACGAGAGAGAGCATCAGAGCTTTTATCAATGCCAGCGAACGTGAGGAAATAATATTTACAAAGGGTACGACAGAAAGTATCAACCTTGTAGCCGCAACATTTGGCAGGCAGGAGATTAAAGCTGGAGATGAAATAATCGTTTCTGAACTTGAACACCACAGTAATATTGTGCCATGGCAAATTTTAGCTGAGGAAAAAGGAGCTGAGATTATGGTGATCCCTGTCTTTGTAAATGGTGAGCTGGACATGGAGAGCTTTAAAAAGCTTCTGTCTGAAAAGACAAAACTCGTTGCTGTAAACCACGCTTCTAACAGCTTAGGAACTATAAACCCAATAAAGGAAATAATCACTGCTGCGCATGCCGTGGGTGCTAAAGTGTTGGTCGATGGAGCTCAGGCTTCTGCACATCTACCCATTGATGTTCAAGCATTAGATTGTGACTTCTATGCTATTTCTGCACATAAATTTTATGGCCCAACAGGTACTGGTGCATTGTATGGCAAAAGAGAATTATTAGAGAGCATGCCTCCATACCAGGGTGGTGGGGAAATGATCAAAGATGTAAGTTTCAAAAAAACTACTTTTAACGACATCCCTTATAAGTTTGAGGCTGGTACTCCCAATATCGGTGATGTCATCGCGTTCAACGAAGCAATCAACTTTGTAAACAAGCATGGCAAAGCGGCCATGGCGGCTTACGAAAATGAACTGCTGACATATGCTACAAAGCAGCTCTCGGCTATTGACGGGCTTGAAATAATAGGTATAGCTAAAGAAAAAGTAAGCGTTATATCATTTTTAATTGAGGGGATACACCCTTTCGATATTGGTCAGATGCTCGATGCGCGAGGAGTAGCAGTGAGAACCGGGCACCATTGTACACAACCACTCATGGAGCGGCTTGGTATTGAAGGAACCGTGAGGGCTTCATTTGCTGTTTACAACACAAAAGAGGAGATAGATCGAATGGTTGAAGGATTGGATCGTATTGTAAAATTTATGAAATAATATGCCTGAAAGCATAAAAGACATACAAAACAGTATTGTTGAAGAGTTTAGCATTCTCGATGGAGATCAGGAGATGACCAATTTCTATATTATGGAGTTGGGTCAGAAACTAGATGCCATGGACGAGAAGCTAAAAACTGAAGAAAATATAGTAAAAGGCTGCCAGTCTAAAGTGTGGCTTACGGCAGATGTAGATGGTGAAGCTGTGATATTTAAAGCTGACAGTAATACGGCTATCACAAAAGGACTTGTAAGCTTACTGGTTAGAATATTATCTGGTCAGAAAGCAGATGACATTGTAAATGCTGACTTATTCTTTCCGCAAGAAATTGGCATGGATAGGTTCATCGGAACACAAAGATCTAATGGTTTTGCAGCCATGATCAAGCAAATGAAAATGTATGCCTTCGCACTTAAAAGTAAAATAGAAGCTTAATTATGAGTGAAGAATCAAAAAATAACGAAACGCAAGTATCTCTTAGAGATAAGGTTGTTGAAGCTATTAAAACAGTATATGATCCGGAAATACCGGTTGACATATATGAGTTAGGATTGATATATGAAATCAATGTCTATCCTGTCAATAACGTTTATGTATTAATGACACTAACATCACCAAATTGCCCTGCAGCGGAAACTATTCCAGCTGAAGTTGAAATGGCAATTAAAGAGGTGGAGGAGATCAATGAGGTAAATGTTGAGATTACATTTGATCCTCCATTTACTCAAGATATGATGTCGGAAACGGCTAAATTGGAATTAGGATTCCTTTAATTCCAGATTTGAGATTTAAAATTTGATATTACCAGTTTAGAATTTAGAATTTAAAATATAGAATAAATGTATCCAGAAGAACTAGTAGCACCCATGAGAACTGATTTGACATCAGTGGGGTTTACGGAATTAAAAACAGGAGAAGAAGTAGATAATCATTTTGATGATCATAAAGGCACCACGTTAATGGTAATTAACTCAGTATGTGGATGTGCTGCAGGTGCAGCAAGACCAGGTGTAAAATGGGCTGTTGAAAACAGTGCCGCCAAGCCTGACCATTTAACTACTGTATTCGCTGGGGTTGATAAAGAAGCGGTAGATGCAGCCAGAGAGCTTACTCTTCCCTACCCTCCTTCTTCACCATCAATTGCCTTATTTAAAAACGGTGAACTCGTACACTTTGTAGAAAGACACCATATAGAGGGTAGAACTGCCGAAATGATTGGGCAACACCTGGTGGAAGTTTTCAAGGAGTACTGTTAATACTTGAAATACAAAAAAATCAAAAGCCATTATCCTTTCAGATAATGGCTTTTTTCATTTTAACTGTGGTACTATTCTATAACAAGAAATATTTCCAACATTTAGGAATAGAACACTTTTTCTAAGCAGATTATTTAATTGATTGGGTGCCGTTTCTGGCTTATCAACAACTGCCTCATAAAGTAAATCTAACTTCTCGTCATACACTCTAAAATAATTGATGTTGTTATGCATTATTTTGATGTTTTTGAATGTTGTTATGTTGACCTAAAACCATACATTCAAAAGCTGTGCCGAGGTGTTATTACGCTGTTTTACAGCATATTGTGCTGTAGTACAATATTAAGAGTGTCCTTTTATGAACAGTAAGAGATCAATTAAGGACATTATGTTGAAAATAGTTTTTATTGAGGTGTGTCGGTTAATGCATCAAAAACTAAACTTTGATTTAAATTCCAGCATTTCATCAGCAAACGTTTGCCCATTTTCTATACCTAACTGGGCATTCAATTCATGGTTAGGCTTGACGATCAACTCCCGCAACTTTAAGTGTTGATTAATAAAGATAAATTCAAGCGCTGGTATTTGTTCTTTGAGCACATCTACTATATCCAGTACTTGTAAATCCCGATCGACTAAATTATATAATCCAGGATTTGCTTTACCATCCAAAAGCTTTGATAATGCTTTGCTTACATGACCGATATGAATAAATGATCGGTGCTGTTTACCATCACCATGAATAGCGATTTGTTTATTAAAATTGGCTTCGAATACAAATTTATTGATCACCGCATCGAAGCGCATGCTTTTGCTGTAACCGTATACATTACCACATCTAAGAATATACGTTTCAATTTTATCTGCCAATCGGCTTACGTGCTCCTCACCTCTTAATTTTGATATACCGTAAAAGGTTTTGGGATTAGGAGTGGTATCTTCGTCAACAGGCTCATTAGCAGAACCATAAACACCGGTACTACTGGTGAAAATTAGTTTCTTCACATCACTATCCTCTAAAGCGTAAATAAGCTCAGCTGTACCCCAATGGTTCACCTGCTCGTAAAAGTGGGGATCTGTATTGGCAAAAGGAGTAGTCACCTTAGCAGCTAAATGATAAACTACTTCAACTCCTTTCAGATGTTTTTTTAGGTTTCTGGAGTCTAATAACTCGCCTTGAACAAACTTAACTTTTGAAGCTGCTGAACCAATGTCGCTTCCTAAAAAAAGATTATAATTTGATCTACTGAGGTTGTCGTAGATAATAATTTCACCTACATCTTTTCTCAATGCGAGCTCACTTACTAGCTCAGTTCCAATATATCCGGCCCCACCGGTAATTAATACTTTCATCTAAAACATTTTAATTATTTGGAAACTAAATCAGTATGGAGGCCACACTCAGTTTTGTTCATTCCATACCACCGCGCTTCTCGCTCAATCATTCCCGGATCCACTTTGCGCGTGCATGGCTCACAACCTATACTTAAATAGCCATTAGACTCTAAAGGATGTTTCGGTAAATCATACTCTTTCTGATATTGATAAATCATTTTTGCATTCCAATCGAGCATGGGATGAAATCTAATTGTACCATGAGGAGCCGGCTGTTCTACCTTCATGGCGCTCCTTGTAGCGCTTTGGTCAGCTCTAACACCATTGATCCAGACATCATGTCTGAGCAATAAGGAATCAACCGGTTGCGTTTTATTGAGGTAGCAACAGTGATCCGGATCACTTGTAAAAAGAAGTCTGCCCTGTGCATCTTTTTGCATGAACTTTGGCGTATCTGGCTTTAAATCAACCAGATTTTTTAAACCAAACTGATCGGCCACCTGATCTCTAAACTCAACAGTTTCTGGAAAGTGGTATCCTGTGTTGATAAATACAATAGGAATGCTATTGTCAATTCTGCTAAGAATATGAAGAAGTACCAAACTATGAGATTGGAAAGATGATGTGGTAAACATTCTTTTTCCATCTGCCTGATACGCGATTATTTCTTTCTTAATATCCTCAAAAATCATGGCTTCCTTATTCTATTGCAATTATAGTCATTAACATACTTTCGACATCAGGTTTCTACGTTCATTTGGTACCATAGTTTACCATGTAAGAAAATTATTTCTAAAACATGCAAGTAACAGTTGAGCCTAGGCAAGCAAATCGCAAATTCTACACTAATTAACACATATCTTAATCATACATTAACTATTAACTTGTTTCAGCTTCCACTTTCTCTCATTTTTTATTTAATTAGCCAGACATTGAATATAAATTATGTCTAAACCCCTACCTCCTTTTTCCTGCTCTCATTCGCCCAATATTCCAGAACTACTAAATCAGCTTAATTGCAGTTTGGCTGTTTCTACCTATCAGGCAGGTAAAGTAATATTCATTAGCCCAAAGGATAACAATAGTCTTATACAGTTGCCTCGTAACTTTAATAAGCCAATGGGTATGGCACTACATAACGAAAAACTAGCTGTTGCAACACGAGACGAAGTTCTGGTTTTGCGAAATGCCCCTCAGATGGCACCCAATTACCCTAAACAACCAAACACTTATGACGCACTTTTTTTACCCAGGGCCACCTACTACACTGGAGCAATCGATATTCATGACCTGGAATGGGTCGACAATAAGTTATGGGCCATAAATACATTATTTTCCTGTCTTGTAACATTGGATGAAAATAACAGTTTCACACCGGTCTGGAAACCTAAATTTATTGATAAATATGCCCCGCAAGATTATTGCCATTTAAATGGTATCGCTATGCAAAACTCTCAACCAAAATACGCCACAGCACTTGGCAAAAGTAATGTAGCTGAGGGCTGGAGAGACAATAAAAGCAGTGGAGGGATTATTATCGATGTTCAATCCAATGAAATCATTGCAGAGGGGTTAGCCATGCCTCATTCACCCCGACTGATTAACGGCAAACTATATGTATTACTATCCGCTACCGGTGAGTTGGCAATTGTTGATGTTAATTCAGGTAAACATGAAGTTGTTAAAAGTTTAAATGGCTTTGTACGTGGCATGAGTTATCATGGCGATTACTTATTTATTGGCTTATCAAAATTAAGGGAGAATAGTACCGCCTTCAATGACTTACCTATCTCAAAAAAATCTATATTCAGTGGCATAGCCATATTACATGAGCCTACATGCAGTATTGTTGGTCATATCAAGTATGAAAACAGTGTCGAGGAAATCTATGATGTAAAAGTACTGCCTGGCCTAAAAAGACCCGGGCTCCTCAATCACGAAAAAGAAGATCATAAAGTAGCACTGGTGTCACCAGTAGGCGACTTCTGGGCAGTTGAGCAAAAAGCGGATGACTAAAGTAGCAGAAATAGCACAATATATGAGAACCATCATCGCCAGAGAAGTAGGTCTTGCAGCCTCTGACATTGACCTCGAAGGCGACTTTTTTACCTTGGGATTAGATTCAATTAATGCAATTTACCTTCTTGAGCTTTTGGAAGAAAAGTATGAGTTAAAACTTAGTCCACTGTACTTTTGGGATTACCCTACTATTTCCAGCCTTTCTAATCAGATATACAGCGAAATTCAGGTCAAATGAGTCTTTGGAAGCCTTTAGATCAACAAAACATAAAAGACCCTTATCCAATGTATAGGGCTTTAAGGGAAGAAGCACCTGTATATCGTGCCCAAACTGGTGAATGGATACTTACCAGATATGCTGACATTAAAACTGTTTTAACAGGAAAGCAATTCTTATCAGGCAACCGACTAAATTGGATCAAAAGAGAAAGTGATTACCTGATTAATAAGGGTATTGATCTTAAGTATATCATCAAGGCCATGGATAAATTTGTACTCCAGCTTGACCCTCCTTCACATACACATTTAAGAAAATTTATTTCAGAAAACTGGAAAAACAGAGATGTTGAAGAAATTATAAAAAATAATATTGATCAGGCTATCGGCCACCTTCCCACCGGCAGAGTTGACTTGCATGAGCAATTTACTTCACAACTCCCTTCTATGAACGCCACGGCTATTTTAGGATTGCCACAGGCAGATTATAAATACTTACACGAACTAGCTTCTCACATGATTATTGCTCTGGATCTGTATGTAAGCCTTCAGGATCTGGTAAAACTCAATGATGCTTCACGAGAATTTATAAACTATTTTGAAAGCCTCATAAAGGAAAAGAATTATGGTGAGGGTTTGTTAGCCAACTTGGTAGAGGCCAATGAAAAATCTACAAGCCCGCTCAATACTTCAGAACTAACTTCTTTGGCCATCTTTATTTTTGTGGCTGGTGAAGAAACAAGCGTAAGTTTTACAAGTACCGGCATGTATCATTTACTAAAGAATGATTTAACACATAAAGCTTCAAAGGTCGATAACTTCGACCAGGTTGTAGATGAATTATTAAGATACGACCCTCCCGTACAATTGCTAGGAAGACTGGCAGGGGAAGACACACAAATTGGAGACTCTCACATCTCAAAAAACGATACGCTTACGCTCGCCATTGCTGCTGCCAATCGAGATCCGGAAATTTTTAGTCACCCAGATGAAATTGATTTTAACAGGACAGAAAAAAGACATTTTGGTTTTGGTCAGGGAATACACTATTGCCTGGGCGATTGGCTGGCAAAAATATCAGCGCGTTTAGCCTTTAAAAGCTGTATTGAAAAATTCCCCCGTATGCAGCTTATAGATCAAAGCCCCAACTGGAATAGAAACCTAGCGATTAGAAGCCTAAAATCACTTTGGGTTGATACAGGTGCTAAATTTTAGCACCTTTAAAATAACGTACTCTGACCTGAAAACCTTTTTTACTAAAGCCTATAAAAACAAATCCAGTAGTAGGATAAATAGGTTCTCTACGTTTTTCATTGAGTTGGGTATTTTCAATCAGAGTAATTAATCCAATACATTCAGTCTGGTTTTCCAGGTAAAGATCTTCTAAGTATTTGATTGTCGATTGAGAAAGTTTATCCAACAGACCAGGGATACGATACTCGGGATGAATGAGTATCCTGAAATTATAAAAATAGTTATTATTGAGTTTAGTGATCAGTTTGGGTTGGGCGGTTGTTACAGCTATTGGTTGTTGGTTAAAGTAGGCCATGAAAACCACATGTTTTGATCGTTCTTGTCTGTCAAACTTTGCATTGGGAACAACTTGATTCCAAAAAGAAACAGCATCTTTTTGTAACTGATTGTCTTTAAAAACATTCTTAAATGTTATACTTTGCTGCGATATCACAAAATTATTATTCAGTTGACTGATATAGAAAACTTCATTAAGCTACTCATTTCTAAGGAAATTAATACCTCTATAGAAGAAATTGACAGCGATGAATACTTCAGTAGTTTTGGTATAGATTCTATGAGGGCCGTTGCTTTACTCGATGCTATGGAAAAAGAAACCGGCCTGGATTTGAACCCTTTAATATTTTGGGACTATCCAACAATAGCCAGTTTGAGCAAACACATCAACAGTTGTATGAATAAGGCTAAATCTTAATCTCATTGAAATACCTGATCCGTAAATGATCACCTTGAGGGTTGGTACCAATGAAAACCATATTAGTATCTGGCCATATCGCTTTACTCCAATTTCTTTTTATCTCTTCATTTTGCACCACCATAAGTAAGCCCACTGGCCTTGGATCAACTTCTTCATTTAGTTTCTTTTCTAAAGACTCATGCGTCAGCATCGCCAGCTTAGTATCCAGTGCAGGTACCCTAAATGCTGGAGCAATAAAGCACCTAAAAACATAGACATTGTTTTTTATTTGATCAAAATAACTCTTAAAAACTGTAGAGACACCAGCGATCTTGCCTGACTCGTGAAATATTACTATCACCGCCTCTTTTGCTCTTTGATCCAGCTTTTCATTAGAAAGTATATGGTTGTCCAGCCAAAACGCCTTCAGTGCCTGTAAAACAGTGAGGTCCATTTCCCCCCAAACATATTCGAATCGAAATGCCTCTTTCATTTATATGAATTTATTGATATTTAATTTAATCTTAACAAAAATTTAACTTGTACATTAAAATATAAATAACGACATTTATATCTATGCCTCAGTAGATTATGTAACGGATGAGAAACAATTTACAACTTCTTTACAACTCCACGCTTTCCAAATACCGGAAGTTTAAAAAGAGATATGACAAAAATATTCAATCAGGGCAGTTTTATGAAATCTCAAACCGGAAGCAACATCAAATAGTTTGCCGATTAAAAAGGCTTTACAATCGGCTTTTACAACTTAAGTGGCAGTTAAAAGTAGCTATTGCTACTGGAGTACTTGCTATTTCTCTACAGGGGGCCCCCACACAGGCGCAACAGCTTGGTCCATTTGTTCAGGAAGACTCCAAAAACCCATTTTTCAGGTCGGTAAGCAATTATGATAACAACAAGAAAATAACATTTGCTGATATTGATAATGATGGTGATACCGATGCTGCCATTGGTGTTGATACTGGTGAAATAATCTTTTATGAAAATATTGGCAATGCCACTCAAGCAAGGTACGTCATTCGCTCGGGCATCGAATCTCCTTTTGATGGCATTCTTTCCCCTTATGGGCAGGCCGCACCAGAGTTGGTAGATTTTGATGGAGATGGAGACTTTGACATGGTCTTAGGTGATTTTAATGGATATTTTAATAGTGGAGTATATTACTTTGAAAATAGTGATTTTGAAGATGACGGCATTATTGGAAATGGGCCTAACTTTACAGAAATAACTTCTCCCGGAAGTCCAATAGATGGCATTTCTGCCTCGAAATATAATGTAAAACAAACCTTTGTTGATATTGATGGTGATGGTGATCTTGACGCTTTCATTGGCCAAAATGGTGGTTTCCCCTCTTATCAATCTTTAATATACTTTGAAAACAATGGTTCTTTTAGTTCGCAACCTCTACCATCCGGGCTTGGAGAGTTTGGATTTGATACAGGCAGCTCCAATACAGCACCTACATTCCACGACTATGATGGAGATGGAGATCAAGACCTCTTCATAGGGGATGTTAACGGTAACATACGTTACTTCAGAAATGACGATTTTGAATTTGATGGATCAATAGGAACTAATATTGCATTTATTGAAGAAACTGGTGCGAATAACCCGTTTGATTTGGTAGATGTTGGAACAGATGCTGTAATTACATTTGCCGACTTAGACGCTGATGGAGATTTTGACGCATTCATTGGCGCAAGTTCGTGTTGCACTGTGTACTATTTTCAAAATGATGGCAGTGGTGGGTTTGATGAAGTTAATGGTTTCAAAAATCCTTTTGATAGGTTTGACTTAGAGTATGATACGTCTCCCACCCCTTTTGACTACGATAATGACGGAGATTACGACATTGTAATTGGTACCAAATACAATAACGCAGGTATCTTTCTTTATGAAAACAATGGTGATGGTACGGTAACTGAAGTTGATACTACCAACAATCCATTTTATAGAATAACAAACCCAAATTATGAAGCTCTAATACCCGAGTTGGCTGATATTGATGCAGATGGCGATATGGATTTTTTTCTAGGCAATATAGATAATGCTGCCTTAGATGGCGTAATAGATTTTTTTAGTAATGATGGATCCAATAATTTCACGGCTGAAACCGCCACGTTAGGGCCAGCAGCAAATTACAATCGAATAGCGCAAACATTCGGGGATTTTGACGGAGATGGTGACTTGGATATGGTAGTCGGTAGTGATACTTCTGCATTTTATCCCAATGCAAGTTTTAAATATTTCGAGAACCAGGGAAGTGCTACTTCTCCCAACTTTGTTGGTCAACCTACTGATGGGCCACCATTTAATGGAGCAAATATATCACCAGGTTATTCTTTCGTCCATGCTACTCCTAATTTTGTTGACTTAGACCATGATGGCGACCTTGATATTGTCACTGGAGTTCATCATTATAATGTGCTCGCGAAAGATGGCAGACTATTGTTTTTTAGAAATGACGCAGGCATCCTTACCGAGCAAATGAGCACTGGCGACCCTTTTGCAGGTTTTGTTGGTAACGATAGTGACCCTACATTTATAGATTGGGACAATGATGGAGATCTTGATGTTTTTGTTGGTAATTCAAACGGAAGCATCGATTATCTGGAAAACCAAAACCAGCCACCTCAAACCAATGGTAATCCTACTTCTATCGCTTTTATCGAAGGTGATGGCCCAGTTACCATAGAACCATTTATTGCCATTTCTGATGATACTAATGATGATATCATTTCTGCTACTATCTCTATTGTCACAAATTATGTACAAGGAGAGGATGTGATTGACGTCACACTGCAAGGAGGTGTCACAGGTAGTTTTGATGCTCCAACTGGAGTTTACACCATTCAAGGGTCGGCAACCATGGCGGAATACGAAGCAATGCTTCAATCAGCTACGTTCTTCAATACGAATATAGAAAACCCTACGCCTAATGCCCGAACCATTGAGTTTGCTGTGACAGATTTTGACAATACGGATCCTTTTTCAGATGGGTTCCCAGAATTTCAAATATCTGTACAAGTAACCCCGGTCAATGATGCACCTACAGTAACAACAGCATCAACTGCTATTGATTTTACCGAGAATAGTAATCCAGTTGCAATCGACAATGCTTTAATTGTTGACGATGTTGACAATAGCACATTACAAAGTGCATTAGTAAGTCTAGGATCAAGCTATGTACAGGGAGATGACCTATTGGCCTTCAATTCCCAAAATGGAATCTCAGGTAGCTTTAACTCATCAACCGGAGAGCTTGCCTTAACAGGCGCAGCCTCTGTTGCTGATTATCAAACAGCACTGAGAAGTGTTACTTATCAAAATATCTCAGATAACCCCGGCAACTCACCAAGAACCGTTGAATTTTCTGTTTTTGATGGTGCACTCAACAGTACCGTCATGAGCAGATCTATAAACTTAATTCCGGTTAATGATCCTCCTCAGATAATGTCTAATAACCAAGGCTCCACACTGGATTACAATACAGGTACTGCCGCTATTGTGGTTGATGATATTTTAGATATTTCTGACCTTGATGATACTCAATTGGCAAGCGCAACAATTACTATTAGTGGCACAGAAACAGGTGATAATTTATTGTTCACACCCGCAGGAAGTATTAGTGGTGGTTTTAGCGGAGGGGTGCTTTCATTATCTGGCGTGGAATCTATCTCAAATTACATTACTGTATTGAGATCAGTACAATTTGAGACTACAGCTGGTTCTGGCACTCGAACTATTGAATTTGTTGTAAATGATGGCTCTGATGACAGCCCTGTTTACACAAAAGATATAAATGTAATTGGTGCTAACCTACCACCAATAGTCAATACTACTCCTGGAACTACACAAGAAGGTAGTGTGATCACAATTGATTTGTGTGCGATTATCTCCGACCCAGACAACAACTTTGATGAGTTATCCATATCTGTGTTAAGCACAACATCTGGAGCCACTACGAATATTGATGGGTGTGATTTAACGATTGACTATGCTAATACCAATTTCTCAGGTAATGATGACATCGTCATTGAGGCATGCGACCCTTCAGGCTCGTGCGATGAAAACACACTTTCTATTCAAGTGGAGGCGATTTCAGAAGTCAACATCTTTAATGCCGTCTCTCCAAATAATGATGGTTTAAATGATATTTGGGAAATTCAAGGCCTTACACAACCAAACAATATTGTACTATTCAATAGGTGGGGTGATGAAGTTAAGTCAATAGCCAATGCCGCATCTCCAATAGCAAACATTAATCTGGACGATTTACCTGCTGCCACATATTTTTACAGAATTAATAGTCCGGAGGGTACATTTGAAGGATATGTAGTGATAAAAAAATAAGCCATGAAAAAACTTCTACTTCCCCTATTCTTGTTCATTTCCATGGCTTCTCAAGCTCAGCAAGATCCACTCTACGCTCAATATATAAATAACCCGATGGTAATTAACCCGGGTTATACCGGAATTAATAACGTTCTTAATGCTTCATTAAGCTATCGTACACAATGGACTGGTTTTGAAGGTGCACCAGGTACAGCTGCTTTGTCAGCTCACTCTTCATTTTTTGACGACTTATTGGGCCTTGGAATTGTCATCGTTAGAGATGAGTTGGGTTCGACAACAAATACCCAAGTAAGTGCAACTGGTGCTTATAAAATCGAGTTAGGTGAAATGGACTTTTCCTTTGGAATGTCAGCAGGAGTATTCACACTCAATGATAATAATGACGAACTGAACGTTAGGGATCCTAATGATCCATTATTTTTTGGTAATCAATCATTTAGCAAATTCAATATTGGAGCAGGGATAGTATTGAAAAGCCCAAATTTTTACTTAGGCCTTTCCGTACCACGGCTTGTCAATAATGTTGAAGAGTTAGAGATGGTAGAGTCGCAGTTATATCAAAGACATTTTTATTTTGGAGCCGGCTATTTTTTCAACTTAGGTGTTGACTTAGGATTCAAACCTTCAGTTTTGGTTAAAGGTGTAGCCGATGCACCAGCCTCAATAGACTATAATGCCAGCGTTGTTTTTAGAGAAAAATATACAGCAGGTCTTCTTACCAGAAATTTCCAAACATACGGCTTGCTATTGCAGGTTAATTTTAATGATAATCTACGTATAGGATACGTGGGAGAAGTACCTACTGACAACTCTGTAGGCTCCCAATTTACCTCACATGAAATTTCTATTACGTTAGACATGGAAGTGTTTGATTTTCATTTCTTAGATGAAAGACAGTTTTAGTAACTATATTTCTATGGTCTGTCTAAACAATTCATCAACTTTGCAACTTAAAATCTGTGTTTAATAATTAAATAAAATATTTAAACATATTTTATTCATTGGTTGAACATTAGAAAGTTAACCTTTGTTGTAGAATCATTAATATGAAAGTAGCCGTTTTTAGAAAAGAACACTTTAACGCAGCTCATCGGTTGTACAACCCTGACTGGAGTGATGAAAAAAATGACGCCTTCTTCGGTAAATGCAGCAACCCTAATTACCATGGCCATAACTATGAATTAATAGTTAAGTTAATTGGTGAAGTAGATGCAAAAACCGGCTACGTTTATGATATGAAAAAACTAGGCGATTTGATAAAAGAAAAAGTAATCAAACCGTTTGATCATAAAAATCTTAATCTCGATGTATCCTATTTTCAGAGTTTGAACCCAACGGCCGAAAACATAGCTGTGGTTATCTATAACTTGCTCAGGTCGGAAATAGACGATGGCATTGACTTAAAAGTAAAACTCTATGAAACAGAAAGAAATTTTGTTGAATATCCAGCATGACACTGACCTTGGAGACGACCTGGCTAATGACCATGTAGGCACTTCGTATGATACTCCCATGCGTGAAGATGCCTTTGAAATGAGCGATGAGGAAAAGGTTGAGAAAGTAGAAGAGCATTTCAAGTCGATTATGGAAATTTTGGGATTAGACTTAACAGATGACTCTTTAAAAGGAACGCCCCATCGAGTAGCAAAAATGTACGTGAAAGAAGTTTTTAGTGGTTTAAACCCTAAAAACAAACCTCATGCTCGTCTTTTTGAGAATAAATACAAGTATGACGAAATGCTTGTGGAAAAGGACATCACTTTTTACTCTCATTGTGAGCACCACTTTGTGCCAATTTATGGTAAAGCCCATGTAGCTTATATATCGAGTGGTAAAGTAATTGGACTTTCTAAGATTAATCGAATTGTTCAATACTATGCCAGAAGACCTCAGGTTCAGGAAAGGCTGACCGTGCAAATAGGAAATGAACTCAAAAAAGCATTAGATACGGAAGATGTGGCAGTGGTTGTAGATGCGACACATATGTGTGTTGCTTCCAGAGGTGTAGGCGATACCAACAGCAAAACGGGTACCGCATACTTTGGAGGAAAGTTTAAAGAAGATCAAACCAAGAACGAATTTCTAAACTACATTAACACACAATAGTTTATAAAACACAGACTACACAACTTATTATAAGCTCTTCTCGCCATCTCAATGCATTAGTGGTTAGATGGCATTTTTATGTCTGTTTGAAGCTTCCAAATATGAAGTAAAAGTGTAAATCAAAAACTTCATTATCGTGACTATTGTTATAATAGAAATAGAATAGAAAATATTCTGCATGCAGCTTATTTAATTCAATTATAAATTATAGCGAGTTACAGGGCTAGTTCCCAAATAATCACAATATTTTGTAACTTTGCGACTCTTTTAATCACATAAACCAAAGCAACAATATGGCATTTGATATTGATATGATTAAGGCAGTTTACGCTACAATGGCTGAGCGTATAGAAGCTGCCAGAAAAGTTGTAAATAAACCACTTACGCTTTCAGAAAAAATACTTTACTCACATCTTCATGAAGATCAGCAACTTGAGGCCTTCGAGCGTGCTAAGTCTTATGTAAATTTTGCTCCGGACCGTGTAGCCATGCAAGATGCCACAGCCCAAATGGCGCTTTTGCAATTTATGCAAGCTGGTAAGAAAAAAGTGGCTGTACCGTCTACCGTTCATTGCGATCACCTTATTTTGGCTAAAGAAGGTGCTAAAGAAGACTTACAAAGTTCATTAACTGCAAGTGGAGAAGTATTTAACTTCTTAGAATCAGTATCAAACAAATATGGGATTGGCTTCTGGAAACCAGGCGCGGGAATCATCCACCAGGTAGTACTTGAAAATTATGCCTTCCCAGGTGGAATGATGATCGGTACTGACTCACACACAGTAAATGCCGGTGGTTTGGGCATGGTTGCCATTGGTGTTGGTGGTGCCGATGCCGTGGATGTTATGGCTGGTATGCCATGGGAGTTAAAAATGCCAAAAATGATTGGTGTAAAACTTACTGGCAAGCTTAGTGGCTGGACAGCACCTAAAGATGTGATTTTAAAAGTGGCTGGTATTTTAACTGTAAAAGGTGGTACCGGTGCTATCGTGGAATACTTTGGTGAAGGCGCACAGTCGATGTCATGTACCGGTAAAGGAACGATTTGTAACATGGGAGCTGAAATTGGAGCCACTACTTCTACTTTCGGCTACGATGATAGCATGGAACGCTACCTTAGAGCTACTGACAGAGCTGATGTGGCAGATGAGGCTAACAAAATAAGAGAACACCTAACAGGTGATGATGAAGTTTATGCAAACCCTGAAAAGTATTTTGATGAAGTAATTGAAATCAATCTTTCTGAACTTGAGCCACACATCAACGGTCCTTTCACTCCAGATAGAGCTACTCCTGTTTCTAAAATGAGAGAAGAGGCTGAGAAAAACGGATGGCCATTAGACGTTGAGTGGGGACTGATCGGTTCATGTACCAACTCATCGTATGAAGATCTCACAAGAGCAGTATCAATTGCAAAACAGGCAGTTGATAAGAAAATAAAAGCAAAATCAGACTTTGGTATCAACCCTGGTTCTGAGCAGATCAGATTTACGGTTGATCGTGATGGCATACTTAAAGTATTTGAAGACCTGGGCGCTCGTATCTTTACGAATGCTTGTGGCCCTTGTATTGGTCAGTGGGACAGAGCAGGAGCTAATAAGAAAGAGAAGAACACTATTATTCACTCTTTCAATAGAAACTTTTCAAAAAGAGCAGACGGTAACCCCAATACACACGCTTTTGTGACATCTCCGGAGATGGTGGCAGCTGTTGCCATAAGTGGTGACCTTGGATTTAACCCAATGACGGATACACTTACTAACGCTGACGGAGAACAAGTAAAACTTGACCCGCCTACTGGTTTTGAACTTCCAGAAAAAGGCTTTGATGTGGAAGACAATGGATATCAAGAGCCGGCAGCAGATGGTAGTGGTGTAGAAGTGAAAGTCGCACCTGATTCTAAAAGGCTTCAATTGCTTACCCCGTTTGAGCCGTGGAATGGAGAAAATATCACGGGCATGAAGCTTTTGATAAAAGCTAAAGGCAAGTGTACTACTGATCATATTTCTATGGCAGGACCATGGTTGAGATACAGAGGGCACTTAGATAATATTGCAGATAACACACTTACAGGTGCTGTAAATTTCTTTAATGATGCTACTGACTCAGTTAAGAATCAACTCACGGGTGAGTATGGCCCGGTACCTGCCACTCAAAGAGATTATAAAGCTAAAAGCATACCATCAATTGTTGTAGGTGACCACAATTATGGCGAAGGTTCTTCTAGAGAGCATGCCGCCATGCAACCACGTCATTTAGGTGTAAAAGTTGTATTAGTGAAGTCTTTTGCAAGAATTCATGAAACAAACCTCAAGAAGCAGGGAATGCTTGGGCTTACATTCGCCAATGAAGAAGATTACAACAAAATCTTAGAAGATGATACCATCGACTTTTTAGATTTAGACAAATTTGCTCCGGACAGACAGCTTACACTTTTAGTAAAGCATGCTGATGGCTCTGAAGATACAATCAAAACGAACCACACGTACAATGAAGTACAGATCGGTTGGTTTAAGGCAGGCTCTGCTTTGAACTTGATTGCAGCGAAAGAGAAAGAAAGCTAATTTGTTATCAATAATTGGTAATAATTATAAAAGCCGCTCAATGAGCGGCTTTTTTGTTAGGTAAACATCCACCTGATAGACCTGTAGCCGCCCGATCGCTAAGTATTTTGAAGGAATTTTATTTACCGGGTGACTTGAAGTCACCCGGTGAATATCTAGGACTGACATCCGTTCAAACAGTCGGATTGTTAACCAGTACTTTGGACAAACTAAGAAACCACCGGACGGTATAGCCGCCCGATGTGTTTTACATCCACCCCCTAACCCCCGCCAGCGGGGGAAACTGATCCGCTAATTTAGAGATACTCATTAATGCGCTAGACTTATCTTTTCCCTGGCTGATACTTCTCTTTACTTCTCTTTTCAACATCAGCTTTATAGTAAGCTACGTCTTTAAATGTACCTGATATATACAACGGTATTTGATCATCAAAGTGCGGTGAATTAGGATTACCACTTTGCCCTCCAGCCAAAAGGCTTTTAGCCTTGAGGCTGTCTCCAAACTCAACAACAGCTACAAAACTATTGCCAGAAGTTCCGTAAATCTTTTTTGTATCATAAGGCCTGGCCCCATAAGATGCGAGTGCTCCCCAACTGCCAGAAGCCATACCTACCGGCTCACTTGGCGCACTATCATCAAAAGGTTGCTTAATGTCGCCCGTGAGCCTTTGAAAACGATTGATCTCACCCCAGGGCGTATTCCACTGTCCAAAGTCCTCTTCTAACTGATCTAATGTAGCATTAAAATGCTTCAGTCGTTCCTCGACAGGAAGCAAGGTAGCGTAGTAGGCAAAACGAGCCATAAAACTCATCTCCCTGGGTGTTTCTACATTTCTCAATAATTGAATGGCATAAAAGTGCCCGAGAGACATGGCGATCGATTCCTCAGACACAGCATAATCCCATTCTGACATTATGTTTATTGCCTCTTGCGTCCTTTGATCGTTCACTTTCTCCTTATCATATGCATCAATTAAACCAGGCACCAACACTTCAAATGCTGGCAGGAAAGGATCGTAAGCAAGCTCAATTAATTTATCGAGCGTGAGGCTATCTATGTCCTTTAATAACCTTCTGGCATGTATTCCTCTAAAATTTTCATCTGCATAAGACATATAGTATGGATAGTCTTCTCGTTTAGGACTATACTCTGCAGCACTTGTAAATGGGGTGGAATTGCAATTTTGTACCCAGCCGTTGTCAGGGTTAATTACCTTAATAGCTTCAGAAACAGGGTGTAGACCTTGCCAATCAGTGGCAGGATTACTTCCATCTACCGGGTATCTGTAATTGAATGACGTATCTCTAACTGGAATAAAGTTGCCATGATAATACGCAATATTACCATGGGCATCCGCATATACCGTATTGTTTGAAGAATTGGTTTTGATTTTCATCATTTCATTAAATTCCTCCAGTCCATCTTTTTTAGTTCTTGTAAATGACTGTATCAGAGCATCCACCGGATTCCACATGATAGCTGTTGACACCCATTGGTCATCAATTTTATGAGTGATTGGCCCATGATGCGTACGGTATGTTGGGAATGTTTGCTGTTGTAATGAGTCACCCACTTTATATGAAAGTATGACTTCACTTACCTCAACAGGCCTTAGCTCTTCTCCATACTGATAATATAAGCTATCATTCTGTTCTATAATAGTTTCCTTAAATTCATCAATCACATCGGTATAAGTAGAAGTGTGCATCCAACCAGTTTTTTCATTAAACCCCTGATACACGAAAAACTGTCCCCATGTAACTGCGCCATATGCATTCAGGCCTTCCTCACTTACTGCGTGTACTTCACCTCTAAAGTAAAATGAGGTATGCGGATTGATTAGAAGCATCGCATCGCCAGAGGCTGTATGCTGACCTGAAATTGCAATTCCATTTGAACCTTGTGGCTCATCGAGCAAGGCCGGGTGTGTTAGGCCATCGTCATATTCAGATAAAGCCAAAGCCTTGTCTTCATAAAAGGCCTTAATCCTACGCGTAGAAACACGCTCAATGTCTCCACCGATTGAGCCTTCGCTAAAATACATAGGCATCCAAGGCTCGAAACGAGTAAGTAATTTTGGCTCTACCTCAGGGTGGGTGTGCAGGTAATAATTGATACCATCGGCAAAAGCATCACAGAGTTCTTTTAACCAGTCAGGTGCACTTTCGTATTTTTCAATGGCTTCCTCCTTACTCATATAAAGCCTTGCTCTCAGGTCACTGTAGAGTTCCTCCTCTCCTTCTACCTCAGCCAACCTACCAATAGCCCAGATATAATTTCTTTCTACCCGGTTAAAATCATCTTCACACTGTGCATATAACAATCCGAATACCGCATCTGCATCCGTTTTTCCATAAATATGCGGCACACCATAATCATCTCTGATAATGGTGATACGCTCGGCCTGGGATTCCCATTGGGCTACTTCACCCTCCGGGCTGTTGGTGGCGCATGATGCGAATAAAAAAAGTGAAAGTATGAGTACCAGTGATCGGTCTATGGTCAATTTCATAAGTCTTTAGATTGATAGTTTTATAAACAACAATTTAGTCAGTTTACCAAAAGGATAATACTCAGAAATGGCATTTTATGTGAGTGGTTGTTGGGGAATAATTAAGATATTCACCGGGTGACTTTGAGTCACCTGGTGAATTATTATACACGCTCGAGCACTGAAACACAATTGGAAGTGCCTGCCCCTCCAATATTCACTGTCATGCCTATTGAGGCATTTTCTTTTTGTATGCCCCAGGCTTCACCCATCAATTGTTTATAGATATGCGCATGCATGGCTACACCTGTAGCGCCAATCGGGTGCCCTTTGGCTTTCAAACCACCGGACAGGTTAATAGGTAGCTTCCCTCCTGCCACCGCATCTGGTATCGCGTCATACTCCTGACCAGGTTTTGTAAGACCCATGGCACTGTAAATCAACAATTCTGTAATGGTAAAACAATCATGGACTTCGGCCAAATCGACATCATTGATATTTAAATGAGCTTCGTTCAACACTTTCTTAATGGCAAAGGCAGCCCCTTCCAAATAGTGGTCAGACTTATGTTTACCAAAACTATCAAGGTAGTCGCTGGCATTATAAAAACTTCTTAACCTTACCCCATTGCCTTTCGTCAGGTCAGCTTTTTCTATCACCAAGGCTGCTGCACCATCTGAGATCAGTGAGCAATCATGAAGCCTTAAAGGAGCATGGATCACTGGATTTTTCTCATCTGGAAGTTCGATAATCTCTTGAGCCGAGCGAGGTTTTTGAATCTGTGCCAGCGGGTTGTGCGAAGCATTCTCATAGGCCTTAGCTGAAATCTGAGCCAACCACTCTCGTAGTTGTGTTTCATTATACTTATAATTTTTCATCCAGTCATTAGCTAAATCGGCAAACATGCATGGTGCAGTGACACCACTATCACCCTCTTCAGGCCAATAGGTAGCGAGGGCTAGCGTCCTGGTTACATCGGAAGTACTGACGGTTGTCATCTTCTCCACCCCTACAACAAGTGCCCTATCCACTTGCCCGGACATGATGGCCATAGCTGCCAGCTGAACAGCTGAAGACCCTGAAGTACAAGCCGTTTCCACACGATAATGAGGCTTTAACCTTAATTCAGGAATGGCATTTATGCCATAAGGAGCAATGTTTTCCTGGTTATTTAGCGTACCGCCACTAAAGTTACCTACAAAGACGCCATCAATGGCTCCTGGATCTAATTTAGCATCATTAATTGCTCCCAAAGCAGCTTTCTCATATAAAGAATAGAGTGTCTCGTCTTCCAACTTTCCAAACCTGGAGTGATAGGCTCCGGTGATATTGATGTTCTTATCCATGGCTTCAATATATTACTTCATTAAACATCGACAAAAGAATTTATTAAAACCATCTTGATTAACTTAGACATATGTCAATAACAATAAGAAAAGCAAATGAAGAAGAGCTTATGGACATTGGTTCCCTAATGGTAACAGTGTACAGCGAACTCGATGGCTTCCCTAAACCAGAAAAACAGCCCCAATATTATCATATGCTTCAAAATATAGGACTGATTACAAAAAAACCTGGTGTAACACTTTTTGTAGCTCATGAAAACGGTGGGCTTCTTGGTGCAGTTGTGTATTTCGCAGACATGGCCCAATATGGTTCTGGAGGTACTGCCACCAAAGAAAAAAATACAGCAGGTTTCAGGTTATTGGCGGTTAGCCCACAAAAGAGAGGAAAAGGCATAGGTAGATTACTTTCGCAAAGGTGTATAGAACAGGCCAAAGCAGACGGTATCCCTCAAATGATTATTCACTCGACAGAATCAATGAAAGTAGCCTGGGGCATGTACGAGAGAATGGGTTTTCAACGCTCTATAGACCTTGACTTTATACAGAAAGAACTACCCGTTTTTGGTTTTAGGCTTAAGCTTTAAGTGTTAATTACATCAGCGGTTTTGAACCCCCCTTGCAACCCACTATATTCATGCTGAATCAACATAATCAGATATGAAAAAATTATTAGTCTTTTTACTGGCTATTGGAGCCTCAGTAGCGATACAGGCTCAAAAGAAGGATAAGATAAACGCTGAAAAGCAACACGCCATAAAAGCTGCAGATCAAAAGTATGATGAACTCACAACGCTGAGTGATAAGATATGGTCATTTGAGGAGATTGCCTTTAAAGAGGATCAGTCTGCTGAAGCACTGATCGAATATGCCGAGGCCAACGGCTTTAAGGTAACCAAAGGCGTTGCAGAGATACCTACTGCCTTTGTAGCAGAGTTTGGCTCTGGCAAACCAATCATTGGCATTATGGGTGAGTTTGATGCGCTGCCTGGGCTTTCGCAAAAAACAGTACCATACAAAGACCCTTTAAATAAAGGTGGTGCTGGTCATGGTTGTGGGCATAATCTTTTCGGAACTGCATCTTTGGGAGCGGCTACCATCATTAAAGAACTCATAGCTGATGGAGAGCTGGAAGGTACCATTAGGTTTTATGGTACTCCTGCTGAAGAGAAGTTTTTCGGCAAGCTATGGATGGTAAGAGCAGGGTTGTTTGACGATGTTGATGTAATGATGGACTGGCACCCAAGCTCTGAAACCAAAGCCAACGTACAGAGTTCTTTAGCCCTGGTAGATTTTATGGTAGAGTTTTACGGACAAGCGGCTCATGCCTCAGGCGACCCTTGGAATGGCCGCAGTGCATCGGACGCCCTGGAGCTTTACACCACAGGCATAAATTATTATCGTGAGCATGTAAAGCCTACAGTCCGTATTCATTATCACATTCAAGATGGCGGCCAGGTAGTAAATGTAGTACCAGATTATTCAAGAATATGGACAAGGGTGCGGGACACCAAAAGAGAAGGTATGGAAGTGGTTTGGAAACAAGTAGAGCGCATTGCTGAGGGTGCTTCGATCATGGCTAATGTTGATTACAAAATTAAGTTGATTTCGGGTATACATGAAGTGTTGCCTAACCGAACAGGTGGAAAAGCACTACAGGACAACCTCGAATACCTTGGTGAAATAGCTTATACTGAAGAGGAAGTGGCTTTTGGAAAGCGTATTCAGCAAGAGACAGGCAAACCACAAGTTGGTATGGATACCGAAATACGGCCCCTGGAAGACACTAAAGAACATCCAATGGGTGGTTCAACAGATGTAGGTGACGTGAGCTGGGTGGTACCCACCGTTAGGTTAGGTGCTACTGTGGCGCCAAAAGACACGCCCTGGCATAGCTGGGCTGTCGTAGCTTGTGGTGGCATGTCTATCGGACATAAAGGATTGGTATATGCCACCAAAGCTTTATCAATGACCATGATCGACTTCTTTCAAAAGGAGAAGCTAAGAAATGAGATTAAAGCCGAATTTAAAGAGCGCAAAGGAGATTACCAGTATAAAGGAATTTTACCCGATGGACCTCCACCTTTAGAAGGTGTAAAGTTTGATTAAAAATACGGGTGGCTTAAAGTCACCCTTTTTAATTTTGCTACTTTTATACCCGATATAAAATTTTTACTCAATGCTGGAGAGAACAGATTTCAAAAAGAATGTAGGGCAGGTAATCGACTGGATAGACAACTACTTTAAAGAGCTAGAATCTTTGCCAGTAAAGTCAACCGTAAAGCCCAAGGGTATTTATAATCAAGTGCCTGCAAAGGCTCCGGAAAATGGTGAGTCATTGGCCTCTATAATTTCTGACCTGGATGCCGTGATCAAGCCTGGCATTACACATTGGCAACACCCGAATTTTCATGCATATTTTCCAGGCAACTCTTCTATTGAGTCATTATATGCCGAATTTATCACTGCAGCTATTGGTGCACAATGCATGATATGGGATACCTCCCCTGCTGCTGCAGAACTCGAGGAACGCATAATGGAATGGCTCCGTGATAACATGGGCATCCCTAAAAATTTTGAGGGAGTCATACAGGATACTGCATCGTCAGCGACATTGGCCGCTATACTTACCGCCAGAGAGGCAGCCACAGGCTTTAAAGCTAACAAGCAAGGCGTGCCTAATAACCTACGTGTGTATTGCTCTAAGGAAACTCACTCTTCAATCGACAAAGGCGTAGCCGTTAGTGGCATTGGTACTAACAATCTGGTAAAAATTGCAGTAGATGAAAATATGGCTATGGTACCTGAAGAGTTGGAAAAAAGTCTTATTAAAGATATTGAGGCTGGTTACAAACCTACTATTGTAATTGCTAGTATTGGCACCACTGGTACTGTGGCTGTAGACCCGCTCAAACAAATTGCTGTGATATGTAAAAAGTATAGTGTATGGCTCCATGTGGACGCAGCATATGCTGGCACGGCTTTGCTTTTACCTGAGTATCAATGGATGATTGACGGTATAGAAGGGGCTGACAGTTTCGTCTTCAATCCACATAAATGGATGTTTACCAACTTTGACTGCTCCGTTTATTTCGTGAAAAACGCGGAGCTACTGATAAAGACTTTTGAGGTATTACCAGAATACCTTAAAACCAGCACGCGGGGTCAGGTTAATGATTATCGGGACTGGGGTATTCCACTGGGCAGAAGATTTAGGGCTTTAAAACTTTGGTTTGTCATTCGTAGCTATGGCATTTCTGGGTTACAAGATAAGATCAGAAAGCACATAGAGCTTAACACGTGGTTTGCCAATCAAATTGAGCAAGCCAAAGACTTTGAGATAGTTACCAAACCATTGCTAAACTTTACTGCATTCAGGCTGGCCCCGGACGGTATAAAAGAAGAGGAACTTAACGCACTAAATCAGCAGCTGCTGGAAGGTATAAATAGTAGCGGTGAAGCTTTTATGTCTCACACGAAAGTAAATGGCAAGTATGTACTAAGAATGGTGATCGGTCAAACTTACGTTGAGAAGAAGCATATCGAGAAGGTGTTGAACCTTATCAGGAATAAAGCAGCGGAAATAAGTCAAAATATGGTAAAATGACACCAAAACAACTTGTAGAAAAATGGGTTGTGGCTTTCAATGAGGCCAGCGCTGATGAACTAGCAGCTTTGTATCATGAAGATGCCGTAAACCATCAGATCACTCAAGAGCCGGTTGAAGGTAAGCAAGCGATCAAGAATATGTTTGTACAAGAGTTTGCCTCAGCTAACATGACATGTATCGTTGAACAAATCTTCGAGGATGGTGAATGGGCTATCCTCGAATGGAAAGATCCCTTAGGCCTGAGAGGCTGTGGCTTTTTTCATGTTGTTGACAATAAAATCAAATTTCAACGCGGCTATTGGGACAAACTCTCATTTCTGCGCATGCATAGCCTTCCTTTGCCTAAAGAATAACGTTATCACGTTTGACTTTACACCTTGGCTAATTGGCCGTGATTCTTTTTATAAAAAAGTTAGTTTAAATGCTTTTAGAGGTGTTTGAGCAAACTTCAAAATGAGGTGATATATAGTCTATTTTTGAAGTTTTGAACTACGGTTTTCATTTTCTTTTGCTTGCCCAAAAGAAAACAGAAACAAAAGAAAATGGCACCAAGAACAAAGCCCATTTTCCCCGCTAAACGCACATCCAACCCTATCCAAGGCCGCTTACGCACAAGCCTCAAATGGGCCGCGCTGTTCTTGGATTATCTACCCGCTGATACTAAACGAATAAACAAGGACTCCCTAAGATTCCTTCGCTACACTGCGAAATGACGAGATGGTTGAATTGTAAGATTGTAAAAACTACTTCTCACCCAGCACATTCATAGAGGCCGCATAAAAGTTACGGTCAAGCTTTATCGTTTCTATCTCTTCACCAGACTCAAAATAATCCCAGGCCAAAGTCGGCTTGAGTAGTTTTTCCTCACCGTTGATATAGACTTTAATTGGCATATTAAAACCATTGACCACATTAGTCCATCGGTACATTATCACATTACCATTTATTGTGTAGGAGAACACAGGCACATTGGCACTCCTTAAGTATTGGTCAAAAACCGTTGAAAGATTAATGCCTGATTTCTTACTGATATATTCTTCAACTTCATGGGTTGTCACGGTCTGATGGTAAAAGTCCTTATTTAAACCTCTTAATATTTCTCGCCACTTCTTATCGTCATCTATGATGTGACGAATAGTATGAAGCATATTGGCCCCTTTATAGTACATATCACTCGAGCCTTCAAAATTCACGTGATATTTACCAATGATTGGTCGATCATTGGCGGTGGCTAATCTTGTTCCGATCACATAATCGTGCCCGGCTTCTTTACCAAAATGATATTCCAAATAGAGATTTTCAGAGTAAGCAGTGAAGCCCTCATGAATCCACATATCGGCCACGTCTTTATTGGTGATGCTGTTGGCGAACCACTCATGGCCCGTTTCATGAATAATTATAAAATCAAATTTCAAGCCCCATCCCGAGCTGCTTAAATCCTGACCGAGGTAACCATTGCCATAATTATTACCATAAGTCACAGAACTTTGATGCTCCATGCCTAAGTAAGGTACTTCTACAAGCTTGTAGCTGTCTTCGTAAAATGGATAAGGCCCAAACCAATATTCAAAAGCCTCCATTGTTCTTTTAGCATCCTTAAACTGCTCCTTTGCTTTATCCAGGTTGTAGCTCAATACATAATAATCCATATCAAGCGTGCCATTCTCACCTTCATATTTCTCACCAAAGTGTACATAGTCACCTATATTGATGTTTACTCCATAATTATTGATGGGATTTTTTACCTCCCAGTGGTAGGTCTTTGTTTTGGCCTTTTTATTATGTTCTGTCTTGATCAAACGGCCATTAGAAACGTCCATCAGGTTTTCAGGCACTTCCACACTCATGTTGATGCCGTTGTCGGGCTCATCATAGGGATGGTCTTTATTGGGCCACCAAATGCTGGCACCTATCCCCTGGTTGGCTGAGGCTATAAAAGGAAGTCCGTTACTATCTTCTGTCCATGTGATGCCGCCATCCCAAGGTGGTCGTTTAGCTTCCACAGGCTTTCCTTCAAAATGCAAAGTGACTTGATATGACTCCCCTTCCTTATGGTCAGCTGTAAGTGTGAGGAAATGTGCGTTGCCATCATGCTCAATGTCCAGCTCAGCGCCATCCTGAACTGCCTTTGTAAGCTGCATCGGAGGCTGTAGGTCTATTTGCATTTGTTGGGCATCGCCTACCACTTTGTATGTAACGGTATTAGTCCCGCTGAGAAATTTTTCATCTATATCAACTTTTATATCCAATTGATAATGCTGCAAATCCCACCATGCTCTATCTGGCGTAATACTGCCTCTTAGTGTGTCTTGCCTGGTGAAATTCTCATGATGAGGAAAAAGCTGAGCTTGTGCTGTCGTTAAAAATAAAATAGCGAATAGTGTTCCTAAAAATCCTTTTACCATTACTTGTTCAATGCTTTTACGTGTGACTCTGTCTTTACTTTTATTTCAGATTTTGCTGAATTTATGGCTTCCTGAATATTGCTTTCGTCAGACACCATATCTTTTGTGCTATCTAACGCCTTTAAGTACCAATCTTCCCAGGCTTTAATAATTTCAATTTGACTATCAACTGACGCTCCGTTTGATATAGCCTGCTTGCTTTCTCCTAACTCATCATCCAAACGCGATAAAGCTGCCGTTCTTACTTCCTCAATAATATTTTTGGCAGTCTCTGCATTGGCATTGACTAATGTATAAGCTGAGATAAGCGCTGCAGTGCCTACATTTTCTAAGGTGGTTTTAGATACCTTATCTATTCTATCGTTATCAGTGTGATAAAACTGGTCTGTAAAGTGCCAGAACAGTACGCCTGGTATATCGGCTCTTAAGAAAGGTACATGATCACTGCCTCCTTCAAAAGGATTCGTTTTCACCTTCCAGTTGGCTCTCTCGCCTTGCTCCATAAATCGATGGGTCACAAAATCGTTGAGGTAATGCGGTTGCATATCTTCCAGCGTCATTTCTGCAGCTCCCCATTCTGTATGTTCATCTTTGCCCCTGGTCCATATCGCACTTGGGTCTGGCATTTTTTCAATGAGAAAAGAGCCACCTGTGACTGCCGTATTTTCTCCAACCATGTCAAGACTTATTCCCCACCTTATATCTTCAGCTCGCGACTTATCTTCTTCTACATAGCGCTTCGTTGAAACAATTTCATCACCCCATAAAAATGTAAGTGAGCGAGCTAGATCTAATTCGTTATTCTTTATTAAATCGGCTGTCACCGCTGCCATTTCTAATGCCACGCCTACGCCAGAGGCATTGTCGTTGGCCCCCGGTTCCTGCACATGTGCGCTAAAAACTAAGCGCTCCTCAGGAAGCTGAGAGCCTTTCACATCAGCCACTACCGTCAGCTCTTCCGATGCATATATTTTTGTATCAATATTTACATTCAATTCAACTGTGCCTTCTGCCAAAGCTTCCTCTAATCTTTGTTTAGCCTCATAAGAAAGCATAATTCCCCATGACTTGTGCTCCTCGTTCATGGGTATACTTCTAAATTGGATCGAAGTAGTATTCTTTTCAGGCTGAAGGTAAGATGGCATGTTGTATGTCATAATGCCAAGAGCTCCACCATCAACAACAGCACTCTGGTAGATGTAAAAAGGATGCGTTTCAGCATAGACAATTTTACCTTTCACATCTAAGCCCGGTATATTTTTTACATCATCTACTTTTACTACTTCAGCAGTAAGATCAGCGCTGTGAGAATGCATAGCAATCATATTTCTGTTGCTACTGAATTTTAAAAGCGGTGTGCTCTCGCCTTCAATGGTAGCTGTAGCATCTACCGGCTCCCAGGTTGGTTTCCCCAGGACACGTTTTTCTAACCTGTATGTCAATTTATCTGACGGTGAGGCTTTCGCTTCTTCGATATAGCCTACTTTCTCCAATTGGTTAACAACAAAATAAATACTTGAGTCAAAACCGGAGTTACCGACCACTCTCCAGTATTTTTCTACGTAAGCAGTGGTTTCATACGCAAGCGCTCCGTCTACATTTTCAATCACCTGATCAACAGGCACTGTTTGTGCTGTAATTTCTTTTTGTTGGGTACAAGCCACACATAAAAGGCCTATTCCAAATAAGATTAAGTATTTTTGTTTCATCATATAAGCAATTAAGATCACCAAGTTAATGATACCGACTAAGTTTTTTCTAAAACCAGAAGATGCATTTTAATACATTCAAAAAAAGATTTTTCTTTAGTACTCAAAACTACCCCTCCCTAAAGGGTGATGCAAGGAACACCCCTTTAGGGAATAAAAGGGTTATTGTAAAGAATATCATAATCTCCAAAAAATCTTTTCTTGAAGCCAATACCAAGTTAATAATTCTCATATAATACCACTATTTACAATCTCATGAACGGACAAAACAGATCAGATATACACGAAGGGCAGCTAGTCGAAGTGGTGCAAAAGCATCATCAAAGGTCAGGAGAGCTTACTGAAGGAATAGTAAAGAGAATCCTGACTAAATCACCCAAGCACACCCATGGCATTAAGGTGATGCTGGATGATGGCACTGTAGGCAGGGTTAAAAATATATTGGAAGAGTAACTATTGAAGATATTTGTACAACAGGATTTATTTTGAAATCCATTTTGTTATCTTGAGACTATTATGAA
This sequence comes from Fulvivirga sp., assembly GCA_965227525.1. GTDB lineage: Bacteria > Bacteroidota > Bacteroidia > Cytophagales > Cyclobacteriaceae > Fulvivirga. The sequence continues at coordinate 3,198,799 of OZ245762.1, forward strand.
AGAAGCAAAGCTCAAAAAATACTTAATACACATTGCTGAAAAGCTAACACCTGAATCAACGCTTGAGGATGTATACGAACAACTCGCACTACTATCAGATATTGATGAATCTGAAAAGCAGGAAAAAAAAGGTGATACTTTAACTCAAAAAGAAGTTCAAACCATTTCAAGAGAATGGTTAAGGTAATTTGGACGAAAAAAGCTTTTGGCCAATTAGAACGAGCAATTAAATACATCCGCGAAGAGCAAGGAATCAGTTATGCTGAGACTGTGCTGAACAAAATTCTTCAAACCACAGAATTGCTGGAGCACTCACCTCAAATGGGGACTGTTGAACCATTACTTTTACATAAAAAGTCCGAGTACAGGTTTCTTGTAGTGTGGAGCTACAAGATTATTTACAGAACCACTAAAGAAAAAGCCGTAATCTCACGTGTTTTCCACACTTCGAGAAATCCAAAGAGACTGAAAGGAATATGATTGCAGTTATTAGATAGAATTTTCACCACTCAAATAAAAGCATTGTGGTAACACGATTTTAAGATGTATCATGCCTCTGAATTAACCATTTCAGAATCATGAGAAACATCTTACTTATTGCCTTTATTGGCCTTGCTTACACTTCATCTGCACAAGCATTAAAAGTTCCGGTCGATACAACCATTGTCACCAGCCATAGTGCCACGATCAATGGCACCAGAATAAACTATACAGCCACTACAGGCTTTCAGCCGGTTTGGGATAAAATGGGCAAAGTAATCGCCTCGCTGCATTACACGTATTACAAAAAATCAGGTGAAACAGATATGGGCAAAAGGCCTTTGTTGATTTCATTTAATGGTGGTCCGGGATCTGCTTCCGTATGGATGCATGTCGCCTACACCGGACCTAAGGTTTTAAGAATTGATGATGAGGGCTATCCTATTCAGCCGTACGGGGTGAAAGACAATCCGCACTCTGTATTAGACGTGGCCGATATCCTGTATGTAAACCCTGCCAATACAGGTTACTCCAGAACGATTCCTTTTGGTGGCGAAGAGGTGAACAGAGATCATTTCTTTGGCATCAATGCAGACATCGCGTATCTCGCTGAGTGGCTCAATACATTTGTTTCCAGAAACAACAGATGGACTTCTCCAAAATATATTATTGGTGAAAGCTATGGTGGCACGCGTGTGGCAGGACTGGCCTATGCTTTACAAAACAGCCAGTGGATGTATCTCAACGGGGTGATTATGGTCTCCCCTGCCGACTATAAAATTTACAGCTCTGACCGACCAGTAGCCAACGGCCTTGAGTTGCCTTATTTCGCAGCAGCCGCCTGGCATCATAACATGCTGCCCGCAGCGCTGCAACAAAAAGACCTGCTCGACATATTACCTGAGGTAGAAAAGTATACAGTAGATAAAGTAATGCCTGCCATAGCCAAGGGAGGCTTCATTTCTGATGAGGAAAGAAATGCAGTAGCGGAGAAAATGGCTTACTATTCAGGACTGTCTAAAGAGTCTATTTTAAGAAATAACCTCAATGTACCTGCCAGTTTCTTTTGGAAAGAGCTTTTGAGAGACAAAACCGGGCAGACGATTGGTAGATTAGACTCCAGGTACATTGGCATTGACGGCAAGGAAGTTGGCACCAGCCCTGACTACAGTGCAGAGTTGGATTCATGGCTACATTCGTTTACGCCTGCCATCAACTACTATATGCGAGAGCACCTCAACCTCAAACTGGACCTGAAGTATAACATGTTTGGCCCGGTAAGGCCATGGAATAATGACGACAACAACACGCGAGAAGAGTTGAGACTAGCCATGGCTCAAAACCCATACCTCAACGTACTGGTGCAGTCGGGCTATTATGATGGCGCTACGAACTATTTCCAGGCCAAGTATACCATGTGGCAAATAGACCCTAGTGGCAAAATGAAAGACCGCATGCGCTTTGAGGGCTACCGAAGTGGACATATGATGTACCTAAGAAGCGAAGACCTGAAATCTGCCAATAACCATTTGAGAGAGTTTATAAGGAATACGCAGCCGGGAGATAAGGCAGCGAAGTATGAGTAAAGAAAAAGGAGACTGCTTCGTGCCTCGCAATCCCTACACTGGTTATTGCGAGGAAGTATGACGAAGCAATTCTTTAAGTTTTTAAAATGTAGTCGTCAGACCACTTTGAGTGGTCAGACGACTCAAACTCAATTATTCTACGGTGGCTTATACGCCTTTTAATAATATTATTAGGAGAATATTTTACACAAAAAGAAGTAATATCCATCAATTTTGAATAAATTAGGAGGTAAGTGTATATGCTAAATATCAATTGCATATACTCGGATGTTGGCAGTAATTATTAAACAATATGGACTCAAATAGAATACAAGAACAAATAGACGACAATAGAAGGTCTGTCGCATTTGACAGTTATGACATTACTGTTCGACAAATAATCGACATGATAAAAGAAGAGCTGATTGATATTGCTCCTGAATACCAGCGTCATTTTGTTTGGGATGAGACAAGACAATCTCAGTTGATTGAGTCGCTAATCCTAGGGATTCCTGTTCCAAATCTATTTATGGCAACAAACAGAGACTCCTCTTGGGAAGTAATTGATGGATTACAGAGGCTCACGACCATAGTGAATTTCGTAGGAGATGAAAAATTAATAAAAAGAATCAATCCCAAAGGGAATAAGTTAAAAATCAAAGGGATGGAAAAACTTGATTCTCTAAATGGTAATTTTTATGAAAAACTTCCAAAGTCAATACAGTTAATGTTCATGACCAGGCCAATTCGTGTCACTGTTTTAAATGATCGAAGCGATTTTGAAGTAAGATATGACCTATTTGAAAGGTTAAATACAGGTGGCGTCATTTTACATCCACAAGAAATTAGAAACTGTATATACCTAGGGAAATTCAAAGAATTCTTGGAAGAATGTGCCCAAAATCAGGATTTTTTAGATGTTGTGAAAATGACTAAGAAGGCGGAACAAACAGGAAATCGTGAAGAGTTAGTTCTGAAGTTTTTCGCCTATTATGAAGACAGAAACAAATTTGTCCATAGCGTAAAGGAGTTCCTCAATGATTACATGGCAAAAAAGACCAAATCATTTTCCGAAATTGATGGCTATAGAGATTTATTCAATCGCACATTCGCAAGACTTAATGAACTGTTACCTGAAGGAATTGTGAGAGGCAATAGGAAAAATATTACTCCTCTAATTTTGTTTGAAGCAATTTCAATTGGTGTTGCAGATATCATAGCTGCAGGAAACTCACAGAATATTCAAGGACAGACATTGATAGAATTGCTGAATAATGATGACCTCAAAAAGTTAACTACGGGGGCAACAAATTCACGTAATAAACTTCTTGAAAGAATTGAATTCGTTAAAAATGGTCTTGATGTATGAGTTTTGCTGCAGTAAAAACCACGACTTCTTCCAGATTTAATGAGGTTCAAATATTCCTAAATTTTATAACTTCTGAAGAACCAAACAATCCAACAGAGGTAACACCTGCAGATGTTAAAATAATGAGAGGATTATTCTATGTACACCTCTATGCTGCGATTGAAAATTCGATTAACGAACTAGTAGAAAAATCACTTTTGCTTATTAACTCTAAACAGGTAAAGAATAATCATTACACTTTGATTTTTAACACTATATCTGTAATAGACAAACTTCAGTCACTAAAGGACTGTGGCCACAAAAATTTCACAAATCGCTCTGTAGCCCTAATGCACGAAATTGGAAGTCGGAATATCAGAGGGTTAAACGAAACGGCATTTTCTAATCAACTCCAGAATATTTGGATGTCTACTGTAATGGAGGTGTACAGTGCGTTTGGAATAAGTAATCCGAATTTTGAACCAAGGGTGAGAGCAACCATTGATGAGATTGTAGACAAACGAAACGCAGTTGCTCATGGAAGGGAATCTGCCCAAAGTATTGGAGAGCGGCATCGAGCTGATGTTTTAAGACAAAAATTGTCAACTGCCCAGAATTTCATAACGCAAGTGATTGACGATTTTGAAAGCTTTTATGACGAGAAAAGATATTTAAAAGCAGTAATGAAAAAATATTATTAAAAAAAGTACCACCAACAAAACCTATAAGGAATTGCGCCCAGCGGGACACGCACCATACCAAAACCGTTACTGCACATTATCACTAAACGAATGAGAACACTAAAAACTAGTCCTAAATTAGGTCAACGTGGCATAGCTGCGTTTATTGATTATGGACTCTATTTTGCGCTAACCTCTGCATTCATCTACGCAGTTGGCGAACAAGATGAATTTGGCAAATATAGTGTAAGTGGGTTTCCAGCGCTATTACCAATTATTCTGTGGTTTTTATATTTCCCATTCATTGAATCTTTTGGCGGACAAACGCTTGGTAAGCGAATGGTTGGAATTTATGTAACCAAGCCAAATGGCGCTGATATTTCTTTATCAGATTCATTTAAAAGACGCTTTCTGGACTGGATTGACTTAAGTTTCTTAGGATTGGTAGGTCTTATCGTGATAAAAACCACTAAAAAGAATCAACGCCTAGGAGATTTATGGGCTGATACAATCGTTATTGGTCATGAGCCTTCTCTTTGCGAAAACTGTGCTGAACAAGTCTTCTTAGAACCACATGAACAACGATTGGGTAAATTTACATGCCCATACTGTGCGCATAAAAATGAATTTAGCAACGTTTGGTAACATGGTCTTTCATATCTCTCCGATGTTGGTTAAATCACCAACGAAAATTAAGATTTGTATTTTTTATTATCCATTGTCTTAACTGGTCGATATTAGTCACTCTCCAATGAAAATTACCGCAAAGCATATCATATGGGCTGCCTCAATCATGGGAATTGGGATAGTAGGTATTTTTCTATTTTATATAATTGCTCTGAAGACGGCATTAGATTTTCCTGGACCTGAGGATATACCACTGAATAAAAGTATTGCTTTCGAACTGACACAAGACTTTAATGAATACCAGAAAATCTATGAAATGGATGATGCCACCAGGTGCTACAAAAGCCTGAATGAGCAACCATTATCATTGGCCAAATTTGGTGGCTCAAGCGACTCCATCTGCAATTGGAACGGATCAAAATTAGACGAAGTTTTAACAAAATTTCGGATTGACAGAGCAGTTTACTTGGACTTTAGGTCCAGGCTTGAAGAAACAAAGCTGAGACACTATTGTAGATCAGATAACCTGAATATCTTCGTAGTTGATGGCTGGATTGATGATGTCTGGGGTTATTGCTATTCGGCAGAACCACTTGAGGTTGGCGAAAAACAGTACCATGTATGCAATTACACAATTCAAATCGTTGAAGATATGGGTGATAACTGGTACCTCTTTGGTGGTAAATAGGTCTCAGAACATCACTCAGCAGTTTGTGACCAGCAAGGGTTATGCGAATAAATAAAACAGTTGGCTGCCATTTTACGTTTCATTGTTTAAACATCAACAATTATGTCAACCGCTATCAAACAAATCAAGCCCATGAGCTTTCCCTGGGAAACTCAAGACCCATTCCTTTTCTGCGTGCACCATGAAGACTTTTATCCAAAGGGTAATGAAAAGATGGGGCCAGATGTCTCGCTGGCCGGGCGTAATATCGGTAATGATTTTACGATCAAAGATGGCTTTCGAATGTACCATGGCGATACCGTACCGGGGTTTCCAGCCCACCCTCACAGAGGGTTTGAGACTGTCACCATAGGTAAGAGAGGTCTCATTGATCATTCAGATTCATTAGGCGCTGCCGGCAGATTTGGTAACGGAGATGTGCAATGGATGACGGCCGGCAAAGGCGTACAACACAGTGAAATGTTCCCGTTATTAAACAAAGATGCAGACAACCCTTTTGAGCTTTTCCAAATCTGGCTCAATTTGCCGAAGAAAAGTAAAATGGTCGAACCACACTTTGCCATGCTCTGGAGTGACATGATTCCTGTGTATAAGCATACAGACAATGACGGCAAACTCACAGCAATTGATTTGATCGCTGGCAGCATTGAAGATACGGTGGCTCCAAAGCCTGCCCCCAACTCATGGGCGGCAGATCCGGCCAATGAAGTAGCGATCTGGACGATAAAAATGGCACCAGGTGCTACTTGGACATTGCCCCAAGCAAGTAAAGAGGTCAACCGTAGTTTGTATTTCTATAAAGGAAATGGTTTTGCCATCAATGAAACCAGTCTGGAGGTGTATCATGCAGCAGAGTTACACGCTTCAGAACCAACGACTTTGAAAAATGGTGATGAAACGTCTTACCTGCTTTTGCTTCAAGGAAAACCACTGAATGAGCCTGTAGTACAACATGGCCCGTTTGTAATGAATACTATTGAAGAAATCCAACAAGCGATGCAGGAATACCAACTTACCCAATTTGGTGGCTGGCCATGGCCAAAGCATGATAACGTGCATGATCGATCAAGGCCTCGATTTGCCAAATTTGCGGATGGTACTGAGATAGAAAAGTCATAAGTAAGCTTCACGACACGCACAACCCGTCAATATTTCTTAGTTTTAATTTAAAACAACAAGACTATGTCGCATACTATTGCAATACTCTACGGATCAGTAAGACCAGCCAGAAAAGGAATTTTAGCAGCCAACTATCTGAAGAAACAGGTGGAGTCAAGGGGTCACAAAGTGCATTTCATAGACCCCGAAGAGCATCAATTACCTTTGCTGCAAAAAATGTACAAAGAGTACGATGAAGGTGAGGCCCCGGACTACCTCGAAAAAATAGCCTCCATGCTCAAAGAAGCTGATGGTTTTATTATAGTCACAGGCGAGTACAACCATAGCATCCCTCCTGCGCTTAAAAATTTGTTAGATCATTTTCAAAAAGAATATTTCTTTAAACCGAGTGGCATCGCTTCATATTCAGCAGGAAGATTTGGTGGGGTGAGAGCTGCTGTACACGTAAGAGCCATATTAGGTGAACTTGGTATGCCCAGTATTTCCATCATGCAGTCTTATCCGAAAGTGCAAAATGCTTTTGATGACAATAATGAACCCGTGGAAGAGTTTACTGCAAAGTCAACTAATCGCTTTCTGGATGAATTTGAATGGTATGTAGAAGCGCTTAAGAATCAAAGGGCGAAAGGAACACCTTATTAGATTTGAGATGTTAGATTTGAGATGTTAGATTTTAGATGTTAGGTGTTAGATGTTAGGTGTTAGATGTTAGAATCTAGAATCTAGAATTTAGAATTTAGAATATTGAATTTGTTAAGTCACCCCTTTAGGGGCTGGGGGCATTTCACTATTACAAGACCTCTTTGAGCAACTCTGTGTCACTCTGTGTGTCTCTGTGGTTATTAAATAGATTTGAGATTTAAGATTCATCCCTTTAGGTGCTGGGATTCACTATTACAAGATTTCTTTGAGCAACTTTGTGGCTCCTCTGTGAACCTCTGTGGTCATAAAATTATGAGATTTTAGATTTGAGACAATAGATTCGATATCCAATAGGCTTAAGGTTAATACTGTTCTTTTAAATCTGAAGCCCATTCAATTAAGCGTTGCCTCTGCTGCTCATCCAACCTGGCATCGCTATGCATCCAGGTATATGATTCCAGCGGCATTTCCTTTTCTTCTACCATTTCAATTACTTCTCTAAGCTTAAATTTTTTTCTTCTATCTGTATAGCCGTCCCATTCAGAAAAATTAACACTACGTCTGCCCTCTTCAATATGATCTCCTATCCACCACGAAAGTGGAGCTACGTTGGTATACCAGGGAAAATCTGTTTGGTTAGAATGACAATCATAGCAAGCATTTTCCAATATCTGCCTGATTTCAACTTCAGGTGTAGTCAAAGCTATTAGGTCTTGAGATGGATCAATAGGTTTATTATTCCTTTCTACAGTAAAAAACTGCATCACCAACATGCCCAATAACAGTACTAGTAATATTTTCTTAATGAGTGCTTTGTTCATCATCTTATTCAATTATTTACCATGCGAATATAGGATACATTTAGATATCCATTTGATCGGTTGAATTTTATTTAAAATTAATCTAAATAAGGTTTGTTCATTAGCATCTCGCTATTATATTTGCATTGTTATTTTTAATCAGTCTAAATAAACAACAACACAAAAAAACATGAAAAGAACATACCTACACCTATTTTTAGCAGTATTTTTATTCGCATCTTGTTCTAGTGATGACGAAAACACTCCTGTAGTTGAGGCGCCTGATACTTATACTTTCGAAAGAAATGGCAGCAGCACTGTGTCATTTAGTGGTCAGACTACTCGTATAGAAATGGGCCATGAACTACTGGGTGCATTAAGTGTAAAAGCAACAGACAATGCGAGTGAAGATCTTCTTTTGGAAATGTTCAGAAACGAAACTGAAAATGGTGGAGACGCCAACCCATTTGAAGATGCAGATCTAAATGCCTCAACTAAAAGCATTAAGAGTAAAACAGCAGCTTCTGCAGATTTCTTTGCAGCTAATGCTACTGAAGCCAGCATAATAAAAGCAGATTTTGAAAGCTGGATCAACGCACAAGTTGAAGAAATTTTCCCTAATAAAGATCAGGCTGCTACTGCAGGTACGGCTGGTCAGATTGCTGATGGTGATACCGAACGATATGTAAATGCTCAAGGCCTTGAGTTTAACCAACTGGTAAACAAGTCTTTGATTGGAGCACTCATGGCAGACCAGGCACTAAATAACTACCTAAGTGTAGCTGTACTTGACGAAGCTGATAACAGAACGCTCAACGACAACGGTACACTTGCCGATGGCCAAAATTACACCACAATGGAGCACAAATGGGATGAAGCATATGGTTATCTCTATGGAACTTCGGCTAACCCTGCTGATCCCAATGCTACGATCGGAAATGACGACAGCTTTTTGAACAAATATGTAGGCGCTGTAAATGGGGATGACGACTTTGCTGGCATAGCCGATGACATTTTCAATGCTTTCAAACTAGGTAGAGCCGCTATAGTGGCAGGAGATTATGATTTAAGAGACGAACAGGCAAACATCATCAGAGAGAAAATATCAACTGTAATCGGAGTACGCGCAGTATATTATTTACAAGCTGGAAAGGGTGCAATAGGCAATCAAAACTATGGAACCGCTTTCCACGACTTGTCAGAAGCATACGGTTTTATATATAGTTTAAGGTTTACAAGAATACCAAATACTGACGCACCTTATTTTACAAAAGCAGAAGTTGACAGCATGCTTGATGCGCTCTTGGGCGATGGTGAAAATGGCCTTTGGGATGTAACTCCAGCCACTTTAGATGATATTTCTGAGACTATTGCCACGAAATTTAACTTTACTGTTGCTCAGGCGGCATCTTAATTATATTTTTGCACAACTTTTATTTAGATTAAATACTAATAAGGATATGAAAAAGGTATTGTCGGTCTTATTTATCGTTTTCGCGACTTGGGCTTGCACTGAAGAAGAGACAACTGTTGACAATAATGACAACTTCGATAGAGCAGCAATGTTGGTCAATTGGGCCGACAATATCATCATACCTGGTTATGTAAACTATAACTCAAAAATAGACGTACTAGCCGAGACAAAAACTTCTTTTACGAGCAATCCAACGGTGGCAAATCTAGAGACTTTAAGAGCTGCCTGGCTTGATGCTTACATCAGCTGGCAAAAGGTGTCTATGTTTGAAATAGGAAAAGCTGAAGCCATCAGTCTTCGGGGTTATACTAACATCTACCCTACCAATGCTGACGAAATTGAGCAATTGGCACAGTCAGGTAGCTATGACTTTGACTTACCATCTACGAGAGACGCTCAGGGATTCCCTGCTTTGGATTACCTAATCAACGGTTCGGCCAACTCAGATGCTGAAATAGTGGCAAGATTCAATAGTGAAGAAGCACTTGCAACTTATTTATCTGACATCACCGAGCGATTGAAAAATCATGCGGAGCTTGTATTGGATGATTGGCAAAATGGCTATAGAGATACCTTCGTTTCAAATGATGGTTCAAGCGCGACCAGTTCGGTTAATAAGTTGGTCAATGATTATATGTTTTATTATGAGAAACACCTGAGAGCTGGCAAAGTGGGAATACCAGCTGGTGTATTCTCTAATACCACCTTAAGCAGCAATGTAGAGGCTTTTTATGCAAAAGATGCTTCTAAGACATTATTTAATGCAGCATTGGAGGCTTCCATTGATTTTTTTAATGGTACTCATTTCGATGGAACTGGTTCTGGTGAAAGCTTAAAGAGTTATTTGGATTTTCTGAATACGATAAGTGAAGGTGAGCAGTTGAGCGCAATGATCAACAATCAGTTTCAGGAAGCGGTTGAAATGTCTGCGTCTTTAAATGACAATTTTTACCAGCAGGTAGAAACAAATAATGAAGCCATGCTTAAAACTTATGACGAGCTACAAGACAATGTAATTCTTTTGAAAGTAGACATGCTTCAAGCACTAAGCATTAAAGTAGACTTCGTTGATGCTGACGGTGACTAATGGGATCATCCACAATGCTTCGATTAAAAAATAAAGCATCCGAGAATGATTTTTTTTCAATACTCAAAACAACCCCTACCCTAAAGGGAGTAGATCGGGATGTCCCTTTAGGGAATAAAAAGGGTGGTTTTAGCAAGAATATCAAATCCCAAAAATCGATTCTCGGATGTTAGCTGAAAAATATTTTAATACCTACACGAAGGCTGCACCATTGGCAGCCTTTCGTATTTTCTTTGGCTTGATGATGTTCATCAGCATCGTGCGTTTTTGGAGCTACGGATGGATCGATAAGCTTTATATACAACCCAAATTTTTCTTCTCCTATTACGGTTTTGAATGGGTCACTTCTCTCGGTCAGTGGACATATTTGCTTTTTGTTATTTGCGGCTTATCAGCCCTTGCAGTTGCGGTAGGTTTTAAATACAGAATAGCTATTATCACCTTCTTCCTCAGCTTCACCTACATCGAGCTGATGGACAAAACCACCTACCTCAATCATTATTACTTCATTAGCATTTTGAGTTTTCTGCTTATTTTCTTACCAGCTAACGCCTACTTTTCATGGGATGCAAGACGTAATGAAACTGTTGCTTACCAATACATACCAAAATGGTCAATCGATGTTATAAAGCTTCTTCTGGTTATTGTCTATTTCTATGCCGGGCTGGCTAAGCTCAACTCAGACTGGCTAATAGAAGGCATGCCGCTGCGTATATGGTTGCCTTCAAAATATGACATCCCATTGCTGGGTGATCTACTTCATAAAGAGTGGGTGATTTATGCATTTAGCTGGGGTGGTGCCATTTACGACCTTACGATACCATTTCTTCTGCTTTACAGACCAACAAGAGTCTTTGCCTTTGTACTGGTAGTAATTTTTCATGTGCTCACCAGGGTATTGTTTCCCATCGGTATGTTTCCATACATTATGATTGTAAGTGCTACTATTTTCTTCGATGCAAGGCTACATGAGCAAATGCTCAGCAAATTGGGGCAATGGTTTAAGATCAGCAAGAGCTACTTTGACAACAGCAAAAAACTGGTGCTCAACAAAACTCAAAAGCCCATTTTATTATTACTATCGGTTTTTTTTATACTTCAACTGAGCTTTCCATTTCGGTATTTGGCCTATCCTGGTGAGCTATTCTGGACTGAGCAGGGCTACCGTTTTTCATGGCGTGTGATGCTTATGGAAAAAGCGGGTTACGCCAATTTCAAAATCATTGATGGTGATACTAAAAATCAATTTTATGTTGACAATACTGATTTTCTTTCTGCTTTTCAGGAGAAGCAGATGGCTACCCAGCCCGACTTTATTTTAGAGTACGCGCACTTTTTGCGTGATCATTTCCAACAACAAGGGTATAATCATGTTGAAGTGTATGTCGAAAGTTATGTAGCTATGAATGGACGAAGAAGCCAGCCGTATATTGATCCAAAGGTAAATTTGGCGCAAGAAAAAGAATCACTGAAAAATAAAAACTGGATACTCCCTTTTAACGATGAAATTAAAGGTTTATAACATACTTGTATTACTATGTCTGTGTACCACTGCACTGGCTCAGCATATGCTCACTGGGGTTGTAAAAGATGCCTCTCTTGATAAAGGCATTGCCAATGCAGAAGTGTTTAATAAGACTAATAATATACTTGTTAGAACGAATAACAAAGGCGAATTTACCTTTGAAAACACTCCAAACGGAACCTACACATTACTGGTTTTTGTGAGTGAATACAATCCTTTAGAGCAGCAAGTGACAGTGAATGGTGATACTGAAATCACTCTGGCGCTCGAGCCATATAGCACCGAACTTTCTGAAGTGGTGATCAACCAGAAGCGAGAAGAGGCTTTTAGCCTCAATCGCCTCAACCCTGTAGAGGGAACTGCCATTTATGCCGGCAAGAAGTCTGAGGTGGTGTTACTTGATCAGATGGTTGGTAACCTGGCCGCAAATAATGCCAGACAAATTTACTCACAAGTGGTAGGCTTAAATATTTATGAAAATGGCGATGCCGGCTTACAGTTAAACATCGGTGGTCGTGGCTTAGACCCTAACAGGACAGCCAATTTTAATACCAGACAAAACGGTTATGACATCAGCGCAGATGTGCTGGGCTACCCGGAGAGCTACTACACCCCTCCTGCGGAAGGGTTGAGTGAAATACAGGTAATCAGAGGAGCAGCTTCATTACAATATGGAACACAATTTGGTGGGCTGATCAACTTCAAGATGAAACGGCCAAATCCGGTGAAAAAACTAGAGCTGGTGTCTCGACAGACCTATGGTTCTTACAACCTGTTTACAAGCTTCAATAGTTTGAGCGGCACTATTGGTAAGTTTAGTTATTACACCTATTTCAACTACAAACAAGGAGATGGGTTCAGAGCCAATTCAGAATTTGATTCAAAGAATTTTTACTCGAATATAAACTACGCCTTTAGCGACAAAACCAGTCTCAGCTTTGATATTACTTACCTAAAATATCTGGCCCAACAAGCTGGCGGTTTGACGGATACACAGTTTAACTCAGACCCTACCCTCAGTACTCGTGAAAGAAACTGGTTTGAAGTAGATTGGCAATTATATGCGTTAAAGTTCAAACATAAATTCTCTATCAATACAGACTTTTCCTTTAATGTATTTGGTCTTAACGCTGAGAGAAATGCAGTAGGATTTAGAGGTAATCCTAAGTCACCTGAAGACAATCCCGTGAGTTCACCTTATGATCCGAATGACATCACCAGAGATTTGATTAAAGGCAAGTTTCAAAATTGGGGCATAGAATCTCGCCTTTTGAACAGGTACAAACTTGTTGGCCGAGATGCTGTATTCTTAATTGGCACAAAGTACTATCATGCCAATAATGAATCTCGCCAGGGGCCTAGTAGTAATGGCTTTGGTCCCGATTTTTCTTTTTCCAACGACCAATATCCTGATTATCCAAATCAATCAGACTTCGACTTTCCCAACCGAAATGTCTCTATTTTTGGTGAAAACATTTTATTCATCAACGATAAGTTTTCAGTAACTCCCGGATTCAGGTATGAGTATATCAAAACACAATCCATAGGCGACTATAGACGAGTCGGCTATGATCTGGCCGGAAATGAAATTTCGAGACTAGACACCACCGACAACCGTGACTTTGAAAGATCATTGATGTTGTTGGGTATTGGAGCAAGTTATAATTACTCCGATCGCGTAGAGCTCTATGCCAATGCCTCACAGAATTATCGATCAGTTACATTTAGCGATATCAGGGTAGTTAACCCAACTTTTATTGTGGATCCCACTATTACCGATGAGAAAGGCTTTACCTCAGACATCGGCCTTAGAGGCAAGTGGGATAAGTTATTTTCTTATGACATCAGTGCATTTGCTCTTAGATACAATGATCGCATAGGTACAATTCTGGTGGAATCAGGCCCTGATAAAGGTGACCGGGTAAGAAAGAACATTGGTAATGCAGTAATCTATGGAGTTGAGACATTTGTTGACTGGAATTTAATCAACACGCTTGGTTTGGATTATAACCGTTATCGATTCAATGTTTTTGTAAATGCCGCCTTTACTGATTCTAAGTACACATCAAGCGATGAAAACAATGTGGTGGGCAAAAAAGTGGAGTTTATACCCGAAGTAAACCTCAAAACAGGCATCAAATTCGGATATAAAAACCTATTGGGAAATATCCAGTATATGTATTTATCTGAGCAATACAGTGATGCGGAAAATAGCCCTATTGCCAACCCTGGTGACAGTCGGGAAGGTGTTATAGGACCTATTCCTGCTTACAGTGTACTTGATGTTTCTCTTTCTTACAGATACAAGTTTTTAAAACTTGAAACGGGCATTAACAACCTGCTTGATGAAGCCTATTTTACAAGAAGGGCCACCGGCTACCCCGGCCCCGGCATTATACCCGCAGAGCCCAGAACATATTATGTGACTTTGGAACTTAGGTTGTAAGTGATGATTATCCGTAGAATTATTCGTATAATCTACGGCTTTATATCGATACTTCGTTTTGAAGTATTTCTTGATATTTTTAAATTAAACGCCTTTAATTAAACCAGAATTAGCTAAATTGGTCATTTCGCTATATGCTAAATATCAACCATTGCATATACACGGATGTTGTAGAGCATGATCGACCCAAAAACTATAGTGTTCACTTGAAAATGATTGGTAGAAATATTCTGTTTATTTATGCGATTGCATCTGCATGTCTAATTGCTATAATTTTGCCAATGATTGGTTATATATTTTATGAGCCCAAGGATATCGAATTATCGTTCATAGATATTGCTTCTACATTTTTCATGGACTTAAGAGGAAATTTATCATATGTATCCATTCAGATTATAGTGATTTTAGTAGCTATATGGCTAATCGGAGGCAGGATTACAGAACTAATTTCAGCTAAACCAAAAAAGGGATACCTTTTTGGTGCATTTTCAATTTTTTTCTTATGGTTAGTTTTATTTATAAGTTGTATGTTGACATCAGCTATTCAAAAAAGTCTAGAATATGGACTATCTGGATTTAAATCAGCATCAATAAGTTGGATCATCTACGGTTTGCTTCCTTTTATTTTGTTTGGCATCATTCATGGATTACTAGCAGGATATCCTCTATATAAATCTATAAGAACTAGAATTACTTGAAAACACGCTCTACAACATGCTGTATGGACACATACGCTAAAGTGCTTTTCTGGTCATCAAGTGCAGCTCGCCCGTTCTTTCTGTGTTTTTTAGTGCTTCGTGAAGTACAGCAGGTCTTCCTTGTGGATAAGTCAGCTTTTCAGCCCTCGAGCAGACTCGGGCGGGGCGGACGCAGAAAGTTCTTTGCGGAAGCCTCTGGCTACTTGGCTGTAAACACAGAAATCACTAGTTTTCATCTTTAATTTGCTTCTGGGGGCGTCCGCGCCATACAGAGGCGTTGGCAGCAAGCAGAAGTCATATTATGAAACAAATACTTTTAGCTGTAACAGCAACTTTCCTAATTGTATCATCATCTAATGCTCAAAATAAAGGTGATGAGCTGATAAGGAAACTAGATACCGATTCAATTATAGGAAAAGTACCCACATATTTTACTCCGGGAAATAAACAAATTGCCTTAGATTTTCAGAATACAATTACCGATGCGATTAAATTCTATGAAAATAGGCAATCTGAAAAATTCAAAGTAAAATTAGCCATTTTGGATTCAACACAATGGCCAAATTCTTGGGTTCCATTTGGATATGTTTTTTATAGTAACGGGTGGATATTTATGAATACAGGAGTTAGATATGAACAGTTTAAAAATATCTATGGAATTGAAAATATAGCTGAGAAGTTGGATTCTGTACTTGAAAAAGAGAAGGTAACTAGCTCAAATATGATTAAATCTTTCTATAAAGTATATTCCATTCATGAATTAGGTCATTATTTCATTTCCCGTTTAACGAACGCTAAATCCCCAGACAAATGGACTGGTGAGTTTGTCGCAACCTATTTCGCATTTGACTTCTTTAAACATTATGACTTAAAGGCTCTCAAAGAATTTAAAATATTTCACGAAATTGATAGAGATTATTACGAACCCAAGTATTCAAAAATAGCTGATTTTAATTCAGTATATATGGGAATGGGTGTTAAGAATTATGTGTGGTATCATAGCAATTTTTATTTCTTAGTTGAAGCTCTTTATAATTGCTACGGATCAACGTTCATTCCCTTTTTTGAAGATAAATTCCCTAAAAATTTGGATAAAAAATTTGATACTGAAGATATAATCAAAATTCTTGAAACAGACTGTAAAGACATAATTCAAAAATGGGTAAGGAAAATAGAAAAAAGAACTAACTAATTAACTAACACACTCTTAGTTTCCTAATCTAACTTTCTACATACTTGCTCGTTAGATTTATTAGATTAATGTTACTCTTTTGATATATTGAAATTTCTTTTGTAGCATATCATAAAACAACAGCAATATGACAAAGCAAGTAATTACACCCCACAGATCACTTACCAAGGAAACTGAAGCATTACTCAACAAACAAATTGTTATGGAGGGCACCTCCTCAGCTCATTACCTTTCCATGGCTTCGTGGTGTGATACTGAAGGTTATGCAAAGTCAGCAGACTTTTTATATAAGCATTCAGAAGAAGAGCGCGCACATATGCTTAAGCTATTTGCATACATCAACAATGCCGGTGGCCATGCCTTACAGCCGGAGATTACTGACATACCTCACAAATTCAAAAACTTACGTGAGGTCTTTGAGCTTATTTTAGAACATGAGATTGAGGTGACCTTATCCATCAACAGCATCGTTGACCACTGCTTTAAGCAAAAGGATTATGCCACATTCAACTTTCTACAGTGGTATGTAACTGAGCAACGTGAGGAAGAAACCATAGCCAGACGTGCTGTTGAACTGTTTGATATTATTGGGGAAGAAGGTCTTGGATTATGGACTATTGATCAGGAGATCGGCAAACTCGACCAGGGAGCTCATGGTGATAGAATCGAGTAAGTCTGATATTCATTAATGTATGACTCCGACCCCAGAGGGGTCAACTATTAATAACTTCCAAACAACGGTTTAATATAGCTCCATAGGAGCGGTCTGTTTTAAGCATTAGCTCATGTAGCCGAAGAGGCTGTCTCAAAAAGGTCTGTCATCCTGAGTTTTCGAAGGATCTCACTAAGAAATAGTGTTTTCACTTAAAATAAGTAAGATTCTTCCTTCGTCAGAATGACAGAGAGTCTAATTTCTGACCTTTTGAGACAGCCCCAACAAAAACCGTTTACTGACTCGCAAATTGCATCAAAATACCACACAAATAGGCACCATAAGTACCTAACGCATAACCTAATACCGCCAGAAGCACGCCCACTGGCGCCAAAGATGGGTGAAATGCCGCAGCTAAGACTGGTGCCGAAGCTGCCCCTCCTATATTTGCTTTGCTCCCCACTGCAAGAAAGAAATATGGTGCTCTTACTATTTTAGCCATTATTACCAGAAGTATTACATGTATGGCCATCCAAATGAGTCCAACAAGAAAGAATCCGGGATTTTCGAAAATTGCCATTACGTCCATTTTCATCCCAATTGAAGCAACCAGTATAAAAATAAATACGGTACCTATTTTTGACGCTCCTGCCCCTTCGAGCTTCCTTAGTTTGGTAAAAGACAAAATGATACCGATAGTTGTCGAGATCACAATAATCCAAAAGAAGTTTGAGTCCAGACTAAATTTCTTGAGCTCCGGGGCATTATTAGCAATAAACGGAGCAATGCCATCAGCCATTAGATGTGCAAAACCAGTAATACCAAAGCCAATACCCAATATCATCATCAAGTCTACCACTGAAGGTATCTTGGCAATGCTCAAGCTATATGCCTCCATTTTATTTTTTAAACTTTCAACGCCTGTATTATCAGCCTTGAAGAAATTATTGATACTGTCGTTCCGGCCTATACCGAGTAGTAAGGCGGCCATCCAAATTTCAGCAACAATAACATCTACCGTTATCGATACAGAAAACAGATCTGCAGATGGCTCAAATAACTCAAACATCGCAGCCTGATTGGCACCACCGCCAATCCAACTTCCGGCAATAGTGGTCATACCCCTCCACAATTCATCAGCTCCGGCACCACCTACTAAATCCGGATTGATGTATGACGTTATCAGAATCGCTAAAGGCCCACCTATAATTACACCAACAGTCGCTGTAAAAAACATGATTAATGCCTTTGGCCCTAATTTGATAATCTCATTGAGGTCGATGCTGATTGTAAGAAGCACCAAACATGCTGGTAGCAGATATCGTGAAGCCACAAAATAAACACGCGATTTCTCAGCATCTACCACCCCAAAAGTATTGAGTAACGATGGTAGGAAATAACATAGCAAAATCACCGGAATGACTTTGTAGAATTTCTCCCAAAATGTATTTTTAAGTGAGGCTGTTTTAAAGATAACAGCTAACATCACCATCAATATTCCAAAGATTACGGCATCATTAGTGAGCAATACATCGTGTTCCATAGGTAGGGTTGGTTTTAAAAAAGCCCTAATATAAGAAGATTGTTATTTCTTTTTAATTCAGCGCGGATATGATGATTTATATATAATTAGATATATTGGTTTTGTATTTGAATTTTTCAACCTACTTACTGATTTATGAGAAAGCAAAAGATGCTCATCGTTGAGGATGACAAAACTTCAGCTTTTGTATTGGCTAAATACTACAATTCTTTTGAAGTCAAAATTGTATCGAATTCCGATGAGTGTCAGGAGGCAATCAGAAGGTTTTCGCCACATGTAGTTTTATTAGACTATCATTTGCCGGGTAAGAATGGAGATGAACTATATAAAATAATTAATAGAGCACACCCAAAAGCACATGTTATAGTTCTTAGTGCTAACGATTCTCCAAAGACCGTAGTAGAATTGGTCAAACTTGGCATAAGAGATTATGTAATAAAAGGAGAAGATGCACTTGATGAAATAGACAAAATTTTAAAAGAATCCGCAGAGAAAGCAGACTAGTCCTTATCAATTAGCAGGCTAGTAAACTCTGCTAAAATCATGGCTGTTGCACCCCATACCACTTTGCCATGCACATCGAAGTAAGGTGCATTTAATCGAAAACCGTTACGCACGGTAATGTCCTTACGCTTTCTCTTAGATTTATCTAATAAATGACGCATTGGAGTTTCAATAAGCTCTTTTACCTCAAAAGAATCTATAGCAAAGCTAGGTCGCTCTTGTAAATAGCCAACAATGGGCGTCACCCTAAAGTTGCTTGGAGGAATATACAAATCAGTTAACTCACCAATTAATGTGACGCTTTCAGGTTTGACCCCTATCTCTTCATAGGTTTCTCTCAAGGCCGTGGCCGTGATATCTGTATCTACCTCTTCTAATTTACCTCCTGGTAAACTTACCTGACCACCATGAGTACCCCCATAATCATGTCTTTGCGTAAGCGGAATAAATGCCTCCTCGCCATTTTTATAAATTAGTATTAGTACCCCTCCCCTTTTTACGTCTTTCTTGTCCAAGTCAAATCTGGCACGAGTACTTTCTACAGGCATCATTATTTCATGAGCAGCCTGACCGGGCAATTCAGTTTTAAATTTTAATTTTAGTTTTTGAATGATTTCCTCGAATTCCATTGTTAGTAAAACAAAATTGTTTGAGTAATAATATAAAATCTCATCGTATCAATAGTCCATTTGGCTAAAAACTATTGTAATTCTACGCTGTTAGCACTTTAATGATTAAATTGTTCAGCTGATTTAAGTTTATGACAAAAATATCTTGCTTTCTGTTCTTACTATGCCTGGTGACTGGTATTGAGTTACGCGGACAAGAAACAATTGTCAACTGCACTGATTCAACATTTTGCATACCGAGTGTAATCGGCCTACCCCGCACCAAAGGAATCGTCATCAAACGTGAGCTTGTCAAAGACTATTTCATAAGATCATCAGCTGATCAGCCGGTTGGCAATTCCAATGCAGAGGTCCGTAGAAATCGCAGATGGGAAATGAAACTCAAGGCACCCATCATTTTGAAAGACAACTTCAAAATGGCCGTTGGTTTTAAATATTTTGTAGAGGAGTTTAATTTTGAAGAAGTTGAAAACCCGCAATATGCTTTTTATAATAATCTTGAAGACCGACCGCTGAGAAGTATTAGAGGAGACGTATTTATGATAAAGCCGACTTTAGGCAATATGTATTATATTTTACGTGTGAGTGCTGGGCTTAATGGAGATTACAACTTGAGTGTTTTTGCCAAAAAAGATTTCTTAAGGTTTTCAATCTCCCCGTTAATAGGTTGGAAAAAAAATGACTATGTGAGCTATGCTTTTGGTCTGGCTTATTCCTACAGTTTTGGTCGAAGAAGCCTTTATCCCCTAATTGCCTATAATAAGTCCTTTGATAATCAGTGGGGACTTGAATCTATACTACCCGCTGAAATTAAGCTAAGATATAGCACTCTTAACCTAAAAAACTACTTCTATTTAAAGGCAGAGTTAAATGGCTCGAACTACAGCTTGAGGTTATCTGACCAACAAAGCCTGGTATATTTAAATAAGTCTGAGGCTAGATTTCTACTCACCTGGGAACGCGAAGTGCACGACTGGTTATGGTTTTCTGTTGAGGGGGGCTTAAGAACTAATATCAACTTTGACCTGGCCAACACTCCCGATATCAATGCTGATGTCGTTGTGGAGAACCAACTAAATGAAGCACTCGTTTTAAGTTTCAGTATCTTTATAGTCCCTCCGAGAAAGCTACTCAAGTAGACGGATGTCTACCCAATTTTATTTTGCACTATCTCAATTATAAGGCCTATTTTGTCTGTTTTTGACTCATTATACGGTAGTTTATATCAATAATTAGTAACCCTTATTACTTTACATTTTGGTAAAATATCAGTAACTTCATCTGATATGTGATATTTGAACTAAAATTTTCGCCTATGTAACAATCTTACTATCCCCCAATTTTTGAACAAATCAGAACAAGGTGGAAATTCCACCTAACCATTTAACTATATTTTTTAAAACTAAAAAACCAGCTAATGAAACAGTTAAAACAATCATGGCTCTTGACAACTATGGCCTTTTCGGTTTTGGTGTTGAGTGCCTGCAACGATGATGCTGAATCTGTAACACAAATTACGGCATCAAATACCGTTGGACTTTCATCCACTAGCAGTATGGCTGTAGAGGGTGATCCAGCAGAATTTGAATTAGTATTTTTTGGTCTTCCTGAAAATCAAAACAGTAATATAACTGTAAACTATTCAGTTGAAGGTACCGGAATATCATTTACAGGTAGCGCTATGATTCCTAGTGGGGATCAAACGGCAAAATTCAATGTAGTAGCCCCTGAAAATGATCAGATAAGTATGGATACGGTAGAGCTTACACTTACACTAACTGATGCCAGTGTGGGTATTAAAGACGATCCTTCATTTAGTTCAGCAACTTTTGACCTTATTGATGACATCAAAACCATCAGTCTCGCAAATGATACAGTTGACATATCAGAAACATTCAGTATTAATGGTGATACGCTTAAGGTGCCAATTAGCATTACTAATGCTTTAGATGGACAAGTTATGTTAAACTACACCATTGCGGGGTCGGCAATGGAGGGAAGTGATTTCGATCTCCTGTCTTCTAATCCGCTAATACTACCAGCGGGCACTGCTGATACAGCTATCTACATGATGGTCAATGACGACCTGATGATGGAAGGCACAGAAAGGATTAGTTTAACACTAGACAATATTATGTTAGCAAATACTTCTGACACAGAAACAACATTGGCTGCTGGTGTAGCAAACAGAAATATTGTATTTGATATCACTGATGATACAAAAATGGTAGGTTACACTATAGAGCCAACAGATACAATCATAGTTAGTTCACCTGGAGACTATACAGTAGATATTACTGTTGACAACAAACTTTCTAACGAACTTTCTGTAGTGCTCGATGATACTGGCCTTCCGGGTGGAGTTTCAGATAATAATACAAGCAACATTGTATCATTCTCACCTACCGAAAATACAAGAACTGTGACCTTTACTGTTGATGCTTCTGCTTTTACAGGAACAGATGTTACAGGCTCCTACAGTATTTTAACATTCGATAGTAATGGAGATGGAGAGGTAGTGCTCTCAGGCAATAACACGGTTCGAATCAAAATCATTAACGAATAATATGTCAACTATGAAATACATAAAAAACATACTGTTGTGTGCATTAACTGTCTTTTTCATAGGACAAAATGCCATAGCACAAGAAATGAATGTCTCCGGTAAGGTGACAGATGCCTCCTCAGGAGAGGGAATTGCAGGTGTCAATGTTGTTGTAAAGGGTACCTCAACTGGTACCATCACAGACATAGATGGTAACTATACTATTTCTGTCAGTAGCGGAGCCATACTTCAGTATAGTTTCATTGGCTATCTCACAGAAGAATTGGAAGTTACCTCAAGTACAATGAATATTAGTCTTTCTGAGGATGTAACAAGTCTTGAAGAAGTAGTTGTTTCCGGTTTGGCAACATCGGTAAAACGATCAAACCTGGCCAACTCTGTTGCCTCGATTGGAGCAGATAAAATTACAGGTATTACTAACCAATCTAATATGGATGGGGCACTGTATGGTAAGTTTAAAGGTGCCGATATTAAGTCTAACTCTGGTGCGCCAGGTGGTGGTATTTCTATGAGACTTAGAGGTGTAACTTCTATTTTCGGAGATCAGCAGCCACTATTCATTATAGATGGTGTTTATGTAGATAACTCGTCTGTATCAATGGGTAACAACATTGTGAGTCAGGCAGCGGGTGGAGGTAACCCTTCAACCAATCAGGATGATGCTTCAAACAGAATTGCTGACATCGACCCTGAAGATATTTCCAATATTGAAATTCTAAAAGGCGCATCTGCAGCAGCCATTTATGGTTCTCGTGCAGCAGGTGGTGTTGTAATAATCACAACAAAGAGAGGTAAAACGGGAGGTACGCAAGTATCGTTTTCACAAACCGTAGGTATAAGAAGGCCAACTCAACTTTTAGGTACCAGGGATTGGGATGAAGGAGAGGTACTAAGAATTGGTGGTGTTAATGCCATGAATGAGTACTACAGAGGAAATGGTACTGATTACGAAGCAGAATTGTTTGATCACAATGTCGTTTCAAGTACCTCAAGGGTATCAGTTTCCGGTGGAAAAAGTAACACGGATTACTTTTTGGGTTTGACAAATAAAAACGAACCCGGTCTTGTTGACAATACCGGCTATGAAAAGCAATCTTTCAGATTTAATATTGGTCAGAAATTTAATGACTGGCTTGATATATATGTAACGAACAACTACATCAATAGTCAGGCCGACAGAGGCTTCTTCAACAATGGTAATGCCAACAGAACGGTGGGTTATGCACTTGCTTTTACCTACCCCTGGGAAGACTTATTCCCAACGGATGGGGCATTTCCTCAAGGTGGAGCGGGTTCTAATGTTTTAGAAACAGTGGCCATTACTACCAACAGAGAAAATGTCGAAAGATATATCGGTGGAGCTACTATGAATGTAAAGTTGATCAGTAAAACAAACAACCAATTAAAGTTAGTATTACAGGCTGGTGTGGATCAATATACGTTGAGAACAACAAGTATATTCCCTCAGGAACTTTCTTATTTCAGAAGCCCAACGTCTTTACAGGGAGTTTCAATATCTGGTACAACAGTTAATAAAAACTATAACTTGTCTGCCAACCTTGTGCACTCTTTATACCTCGATAATGGCTTAAGCTTTACTACACAGTTAGGTAATTTTATACAGGATTTTGATAGAAACACTGTAATTACCACAGCAACTGGCTTGAATGGTTCTCAAACGAACTTGGGTCAGTCTACTAACGTGGGTACCCAGCAGATTATAAGGCCTCAACAGGATAAAGGATTCTTCTTACAGGAAGAGGTGAATTTTAATGATAAGATAATTGGTACTTTAGGCATCAGAGGTGATAAGTCAACCAACAATGGTGACGCAGATCAATTCTTTTATTATCCTAAAGCAAGTTTAGCTGTAAATCTTCATGAATTCTCTTTTTGGAATGTACCCATTCTTACAAATGTGAAACCTAGAATTGCTTATGGTGAGTCTGGTAGGTTTGCCAATTTCAATGACAGGTTTACCACTGTAAATGCACAGTTGATCGGAGGTAATTCAGGTTTAAGTCCTTCAAACTTACAAGGTAATGATGAAGTAGGGCCTGAAAGACAAAAAGAGCTTGAGTATGGTGTAGATTTCGGATTTATGGATGGCCGTTTTGGCTTAGACGTAACGTTCTATACAAAGACGATGGAAGATGTACTTTTACAACTTGATGTGCCTACTTCTTCTGGATTTACAGCCAGAGTTGATAATGCTGCTGAGTTAGAAAATAAAGGTATCGAGATTGGTTTGAACGCTGCGATTATCCAAAAGAGAGATATCTCATGGAGTACAACGCTGAACTGGTGGAGAAACAGATCTGAGGTGACTCGCTTAGATGTTCCAGCATTTAATGAAGGTGGTTTTGCAGCTTCATTAGGTACTTTAAGAATCGAAGAAGGAAAGAGTGCTACACAGATTGTGGGTACTTATATCCCTGCTGACTGTAATGGCTGTGACCCTGATGGAGATGGTTTCGCAGTATATGGCGATGCAGAACCAGACTTTCAATTATCATGGTATAACCAGATAAGCTATAAGAATTTTGACCTTAACTTCTTGTGGCACTGGAAGCAAGGAGGCGATGCCATTAACCTTACAACGCTTCTTTATGACCTTGCAGGTACTACTTGGGATTATGACGATACAGGTTTAGACCCTGAAGGACAATTGACTAACGGTCAGTACAGAGCGAGCCAGGCATTTGCAAATCCTGATCCTGTAATTGAGGATGCTGGCTATATAAGGTTGAGAGAAATAGGGCTTTACTATACTCTTCCAAGAAATATTATACCTCAACTTTCGCAAGTTAAAGTTGGTGTTTCAGCAAGAAATCTGATAAACATTTTTGATTACAACAGTTATGATCCTGAAGCATCAAACTTTGGTAATAACGTGTTGGCAAACAACGTGGAGGTAACTCCTTACCCTGCGTCACAGTTTATCAATTTCCACTTAAATGTAAATTTCTAAAATTTAAGAATCAGAAATTATGAAAAAGATACTAAACTATATATTTACATTAGGTGCCATTGCACTCCTTGGCTCTTGTAGCCTTGATGAAGTGGATAACCCCAACGCACCTACTTTTCAAAGTTTTGAAGATGGCGCTTCACAGGCCGATGTGAGACTTTTAGCAGTCGGGCTTGAGGCCGTTATGAGAAATGATTTGGAGTTCCACTACCAAACAATAAGCATCATCGGTCGGGAGTATTATGACTTAACGGGAGTTGACCCTCGTTTTACAGGTGAGCTTTTAAAAGGTCCATTAGATAACAATGGTTTTATCACTACCCGGGCTTATGCCGCATGGTACAAAATCGTGCAGTCTGCCAACTTGCTTGAGAAAGCGGTAGCTAACTCAAGCGCAGGTTTTGATAATGCAACTATCGCTGGATACTTAGGCTATGCTAAAACACTTAAAGCATACGGCCTATTGATGAATGCAAATCGTCAGTTTACCAATGGTATCAGAGTTGATGTAGCTGACCCTAACAACCTCGGCCCTATTGTGAGTTATGACAATGCCTTAAGTGCAATCATGACACTTTTAAACGAAGCGAATAGCGACCTTGCATCTGCAGGCGATGCCTTTGACTTCACATTGAGTAGCGGGTTTGCTGGATTTGATACTCCGGCAACATTTGCTGAGTTTAACAGAGCATTAGCCGCCAGAGTAGCTATCTATCAGGATGACAAGAATACAGCACTAAGTATGTTAAACAATTCATTCCTTGATCTTGATGGCAGTTTGGATGCTGGTCCGGCACATATTTTCGGATTGACAGGTAATGATATAGCAAATGCTCAATTTTACATTCAGGATCAGTCCGGGCAAGAGTTTATGGTACATGATTCTTGGTTAGCTGCTGCTGAACCTGGTGACACAAGAGTATCATCAAAATCAGATCCTTATGAGGTAAATGGTGACCCTTCAAGGGTAAACTTTGATGGGCTAACTGGTATCAACCAGGTATTTCTTTACAAAAGTAATGTTGACCCCGTTTCTATAATTAGAAATGAAGAACTCATATTGTTATATGCAGAAGCACAAATTGGTAACAACAACCTTGAAGCAGTAAATGCTATAAACGTTGTGAGAACTGCCGCTGGAATTGGACCATATACAGGACCAGTTAACCCTGCTGCATTAACCGATGAAGTGTTACAACAGAGACGATACTCACTTTTCGGAGAGGGCCATAGATGGATTGATTTGAGGAGATTTGACAGACTCAATGAAATTCCATTAGACAGAGCAGGCGATAGTCGCATTGCGGCATTCCCAACACCTGTAACTGAAAATGCAGTATTAGGTAATTAATTAAAAATTGTCGAATAAGAGAAAAGGGACTGATAATTCAGTCCCTTTTTTTATACATTCTAATTAATTTATAACCAGCAACTTCTTCAGAATAAGTTGGATCGGTTACATACCCCAGGTTTGAGTAAAAAGTTTCCAGGAATGTATGTGGATAAAGTTCAAACTGCTGTATTCCCAGCTGTACTCCCTTTAGTTCAAGTGCTTCAATAACATTAGCAGCAAAGCCCTTACCTCTATGTTCTTTCAGGACTGCTATTCGCGCTAATATCCCCCATTTTTCTTTAACCACTAGTCTACCGCCTCCTGCCGGTTCATTATTTACCAACAAGAGCGCGTGCCAAGCTAGTTTATCATAGCCATCGTTATCGGCTTCTTTTGGAATGCTCTGTTCCTCAAAAAAAACCTGGCTTCTTATCATTTTGACATCATGATACCTTAAATCATTTATCGAATGAAATAACTCTATTTTCATTATTGACAAATACTATTATACTCTTCTTGACCTGCGTAACTCTCATCTATAGCCTTTCTTAACAATTCACATCCCTCACTTCTTCTTCCCAGTTCACTGAGTGTTTGGGCCAGGTAGAAATGAACTTTTTCAGCGTAAGGATCCAGGCGAGCGGCTTGTTTTAGTAGTTTCAAGGCTTCATCATATTGCCCTTTTTTAAAATAGTACAACCCTTTGTTACGGTAAGCCCATGGATTGGATGGGTCATATACAATACTGGCGTCAATGGCCGTTTTAGCTTTTTCCAACTCGTTGGTTTGTAGAAAAACAAAGCCTCTATTGTTTAAGTAATAGGGTTCGTTAGGCTCAAAGCTCAATGCCTTTTCAAGCAACTCATTTGCTTTTTTATATTCTTGTTTTTCTATTGCTATCAAAGCAATCGCATTGTAGGCGTTCCCTTCAAACGGGTCCAAAAGCAAAGCTTTTTCCAAATCACTCAAAGCCTCATTATACTTTTGTTGGTAATATTTGACCGAACCTCTATTAATCCAAATTTCAGCGTTTGTGCTATCCAGATTTAATGCACTGTTAAATGCAATCAAAGATTTATCATAATCCCTAAGCTTTGAATGCACTAAACCAAGCATGAAATGTACCTTAACAGAATCAGGCAGCTGTGATTTGGCATATTCCAAATCATCTAGCGCACGGTAATACTCTTTTAGCTCATAAAAGGCATTTGCTCTATTGATATATGCATCAATGTACAAAGGGTCACATGCAAGCGTGTTGTTATAGGCTAAAACCGCTTTGGAATATTGCCCCTGTTCATAAAACACAACTCCTAAATTATTCACTGCGGGAGTATAGCATGAGTCAATTTTTAAGGCTTCTTGTAGAAACCGTTGAGCATCGCGATAATTTTGGTCAGCCAGCGCATTATTGCCCCTAATCAAAAACCTTTGTTTCTGTGTTATGTCATCATTGCCACAACCAAAAAGGAAGGGTATAATGATGCCTATGATCCATTTCTTTTTCATCTACACAAAAATAAATTAATCATTACCTTATTCATACATAACCTGATATAAAACAGAGTTGCAGGCAATCTGTTAGAGTTAGTTTCATTAAATAAATACATTTAAATAAAATGCTTAAACACTTGATTTTCTGATGTTTATTTCTTATATTCTTTCTGTACCCTAAAATTTTCAGAGAATTTATGTTAAAGACAAAACGAGAAGATAGGTATGAATCCACCTTAGAGAAAGTGATTCAAAGTATTGAAAAAAAAGGTTTCACGGAGATCAAAGCCGAATATGCTGACCTTGAGGCTCCAGCAAAACTGGTGAGTCAAAACAATGACGATGTATACGTACCAGATGCCACAGCTTCAAATCGACTTGGGCAAAAGGCATATTTTGAAATCAGTAGAAAAATTAAAGAAACCGAAAAGCTTGTGAATAAATGGAAGGTATTAGAAACCCTGGCCAACATCAAGCAAGGTGTATTTCAAATATTCGTTCCTCACGGATCTATGAAATTTACAAAGGAGCTTGTGGATAAATACCACATAAATGCAGAGCTTGTTAAAATCTAGCATTAAAGAAAAACCACTACTAAAAAAGGCGACCACTTGGTCGCCTTTTTTAGTAGTGGTTCACCGTTTTTTAGTGTTTCACTGTCAATCTTCTGTATTCAATGATGTCCCCTGAGCTTATCCTCAGAATATAAATCCCTTCTTTGAACTTATTGGTTGATACCCTGTGCTCTCCAGAAGAATTCACGGTTCTTTGATATACAATTTGACCGTGTAAATTTCTAATTGAAATTACAGAGGTGTTATTAATTCCAGCTAATATTAATTCTGTATCTACAGGTACAGGAAAAATCGTAAACATCTGCTCTGTTTCAGATAAACCAGTTACTCGCTCGATCCTTAGCTGTAAAGTTTCTTCTAAAATTCCACATCTTTCATCTTCAACAGTAAGTGTAATTTCCGCATCTCCTATATTTAAAGGAGCAATCGATAGTATTCCATTATTAATTGATATATCAGCGATGGGGTTATTCATTGTCACATCAAATGTTAGTGAGTGACCATCTTCATCCTCAACAAAATCAAGCAGGTTCACGGTGTATGTCTCTCCAGATTTTATATCAACGTCTTCAAGTGATTCTACAAATTTTGGTGGTGTGTTCGTAAATCCTCCGCAATACGTGTCAATAGTCAATTCAAAAGAGTCGGACACCTCACCGCATCTTCCATCGTATGCTGTCACTGTCACTACCGACTTACCCTCTGCAACAGATGATATTTGCAACATGTTATTGCTTACGGTAATATCTGCAATTAAAGGGTTTGAAGTCTCAAATGTATACATTACATCATCTCCGTCACTGTCACTGAAATATTCATCCAGAGTTATGCCTATTGAGCCTTCATTAATAAACTCCAATATATCATCAAGCGGTTGATCTAATACAGGTGGGTTATTATTACTTTCACTACACACATTCAAAGTTGTTGCTACTACCTCCTGTGGGGTTGATGGATCATTGGAATTTATAATTATATCCGCTTCATATGAACCAGCCTCTAGTCCCGATGCATCAAAAGTAACCTCAATTGTAGCAGACTCACCTGGTCCTAATACACCATCTCCAGTATCAGTCACATCAAACCAAAGTGATTCGTTGGTTCTCACAACCACGTCATCAAAGAACCATCCGGGGAAATTATTAAAACCGCCATCTCCTGTATCAAAATAAAACCTTATTTTTATAATCTCTCCTATATACTCTGAAAGATTGAGACTAGTAAAAATCCACCCATTGCTATTTCCAGAAGGTGCGTTGCCATATCCACCTCTTAAGCTCTGCCAACTAGCGCCATCATCAACTGTCACGTCAACCATGCAATAATCCCATCCACTTTCTGTATTATAATTCTCATAAAATTCGAGAAACAAAGAATCGCTGGCTATGGACTGAAGATCTAGCGAAGGGGTTACTACTGCATTGTCTATTCTATTGCCATTGTCATAATTACCCAATCCTGCTATTGCACAATTCCAACTGGAGTCGGGTGAATTAAAATTATCACCTGTAATATGCCATAAATCATCTGATGCATAAGCTTCAGTTGTCCATGGGTTGTTATTATCATCCATATTGTCGCTAAAAATAACGTCAAAAGCTGAATTTCTTTTTACTTCAAATGGTTTAGCTCCTTTGTTGATTTCTGCATGACCTTGAGCAATGTCATGATTATCACGTTTCGTATTTTCTTCCATTAATGGTACATAACGATATCTTTGATTACCTGAAGATACAACTGAAAATGATGTGCTTGAGGCATCAAGTGAATAATTCAATTCTGAAGCACCCGCATTGGTGACAGTGATAGTTCTTGTCGATGTTTCATTGAGGAGAAGGTTTTCTATGATTGAAGTTGGAGTAACAACCATCACAGGAGGTTCCACACCCTGACCATTTAGTTCGACTTCAACAGTTGAATTGGTATCATCATTAGAGTTTATGCTGAGTATAGCGCTATGACTCTCAGCACTTTTAGGAGTATAATAAACTGTGAGTGTCTTTGATTCTTCTGGTGCCAATGAAAAAGGATCAGTATCTACGTTAAAATCAGTACTATCATTTAAAGTTAAAGAGTTGACATCTAACGTTTCAGTTCCATTATTCAATATAATTAGATCTACACTGTCAACTCCGTTAATGAATGTATTGGAAAAATTGACTTCATTGACAACATCAATGCTTGGTGCACCAGTAACATTAAGTGTCAATGGCACCGATACTGTCGAGTTTTCAGGGTCATTAGATGATATAAGTATCTCGTCCTCATAGGTTCCAGATTCTAGCCCCAACGCTTGTATATTTACATCTAACACTACCTGCTCACCAGGATTGATCACGCCTGACACAGGTGTTATACTCTCAATGAGAGGCTTTTGACGAGAAATTGAAACCGCCAAATTATCTTCTGCGTGCACGGCATTAAACGCTATTTCTAAGCCACCAGTACCATCTGAGTTTTCAATTCCTGAGGTATAGGTTGCTAGTGCAGAACTTAAACTTAGGTACTGTATAGTGATATCACCGTTTGGATATAATATACATTGGAATGTATAACTTCCTCCAGATCCAAATAAAGGCACATTATTGTACTGAACAATAAATCGATCTGCTTCTGATAAATAATACACTTCTCCCCCTGATGAAGGATTCAAGTCATCCCACAATAAGGCAATCAGGTCATTTGGCGTATTTGGGTTAGGTAGGGTACTATTTGAAAGTGAGCTTGCGCTTGTTGGCGAAAACGATAAAAATCCATTAGAAGAGACATAGATTGTGTTCTTTACTTCTTGATAAAAGGGGAAGTTAAATTGTAAGGTGGTCGAGTCAAAATCATCATCACTCAATGGCATTTGTGTTCCTATACCAGATATTTCTACCCAATTGAAACCTGGCCCACCTGCTTCATTACTATCAATCCATTGATATCCAAAAGTATCACCATCATCACCTGCTCCTGTAAGGACTGGGTTGCCTCTTCTAGTGTCTTTTTCTCCTTTTGTTAATATGTCTCCATTCTGTTTGTTTTTTCTTATTGCAGATGTGGAAACAGAAGTAAAAGCTGGAAGTGAGTAGTCTAAGGTACCAAGGCCAACATTTTCTATAACAATATTTTGCACTTCAGAATCACCGCTAAACAAATTAGACGTTAATGATGTCGGAGTAACTGAAATTTCAGGTGCTTGTTCTGTTGCTATCGAAGCGATATTTGATATATCAGAAGCATTACTAAAGAAATCATAAGATTTAATGGCAAAATAATACGTAGTATTTTCAACAAGCCCTACGACATCATATAGTTCAGCAGAACCAGAGGTTTGAGCTGAGACATAACCTGCCAGTGTAGCTGAAGCAAAATTTGCTGAATCAATATTAGCAGTACTATATCTTACTTCATAAGAAGATGCTGAAACATTGTCAGCATCAGCTGGTGCAGTCCATGAAAGTGTTATTTTATTGAATCTCACATCACTTGTTACCAAATCGGCAATAGCATCGGGAGCTATACCATCATCGGACAATAAGGAGCCAAAAGCATTCATTCTTCCTGAACCCAATTGCCCTGTATAAGTGGGGTTCAAATCTTCAATGTCATCTGTTGTTCCAACCAGCCTACCTCTTAGTTGTACTGGTGTAAAACCAGAACCTCCATATTCAGCTACTATAAGAGCAGCTACTCCAGATACATGCGGACATGCCATAGAAGTACCCTGAAAAAATCCGTATGTGTTATTTGGTAAAGTACTTAGAACACCTTCAGTAGAAACAGCAGTCTCACCTCCTGGTGCTGAAATATCCACCCATGTTCCATAATTTGAATACCACGCTTTTTGATCATTATGATTTGTGGATGCAACAGTCAATATTGGATCGTAAAAACCAGGATAATATTCTGCGGAAGAGTCACTATTACCAGCGGCAAATATGACAATACCACCTTGCATCGGACCGATTGGGTTGCCTGACTCATCATACCCAGCATTTGCAATAAAATAATCTATTCCATCTAATACTGCTTGTTCAAAAAATCCAGGGCTTGTGTAACCCCAACTGTTTTGAGAAATGATAGCTCCATTGTCAGCAGCATAAGCATACGACTCAGCAAAGCCTCCTCCTCCACTGGTAAAAACCTGACAAGACATAAGTCGTGTTCCATCTCCTACTCCTGTTCCACCAGCTACACCGGCTACACCTGTTCCATTGTTATTCACAGCTCCAACAGTACCTGCCACATGCGTACCATGCCCGTCAGGGTCAGGAACAACATTTCCATTACCATCTACAAAATTATAACCGTAAATATCATCTATATAACCGTTGCCATCATCGTCTACTCCTGCTGTCCCAGATTGTTCAACAGTATTAACCCACATATTATCAGTTAAATCTTCATGGTCATAGTCGACACCGCCATCATGTATTGAAACAATAACATCAGCAGAACCTGCAGTCACATCCCAAGCCTCAAAAAGGTCTATATCAGCGTCATCAAGTCCGCTAGTTTGTCCCGTGTTATTATAATGCCATTGTTCGTTAATTCTAGGATCATTAAAAGTTGCAGTTTTACCTGCTCCTGACTTTTCTGATAGTCTAGACCCAAACTCAGGTCTATCTGAGCCAATAATGGCTTTTTTATAGATTGGCTCAGCCATTTGAATACTCATATCTGAAGCATAATCTGCTAATAGCTGCTCTACTTCAGCCTTATTGCTACCAAAGGTAACTTCATACCAAAGGTGTAATCCATGGGCCCTTCTACGTGCCTCAAATTTACCCCCATCGGAAAATAACCGTCTAAAGGAGATGGCTGAATTTTTAGTATTTAATTGATTAATAGACTCGATTCCAGTAAGAACTACCCCATTATCGGTTCTTTTTAATTGGGTATTTTCGAGCTTAGAAACAAATGACTCTTTAACCTTAATTCTAATTACATTTTCTGTAACCAGGTTTGAGTTTTGGGCCTTTAAACAAAATGAAAATAGAAAAAGCGCAAGGAGAGAAAATAGACAACGCACAATATAATATTTTAGTGAAATAATTTAAAAATAAACCTCAAACATAAGGTTAATCAATTAAATATTTTTATCAATATTTCAAATAATATTACA
Source organism: Fulvivirga sp. (assembly GCA_965227525.1). Classification (GTDB taxonomy): domain Bacteria; phylum Bacteroidota; class Bacteroidia; order Cytophagales; family Cyclobacteriaceae; genus Fulvivirga. Next base: position 3,232,547 of record OZ245762.1, read on the forward strand.
TATAGAAATGAATCCATCAATGACGTTATACTCATTTTATAATTATTTCATTCATTATAACGCATTATATTCGCTCAAAACCTTACATCTATTTTCTGATGAATTATCAAAATATAATTATTTTTATATAATTTTAATTTATTGCATTCAATTTTTCATACGATTCATCTATCACGTGATATGGATATCCAAACCAATTTATTTGCCAGAAACATCAATGGGTATTGACTTTTCGTGATCATAGAGTTTAAACTCTATAATATCAGCAGGCATACTTACATTTGATTGCAGTAATTTGTTTATGACAGTTTGCATTACTGTACTTTTCAGCACTGTAACAGAGCCAAGAAAATCATATGTATTTATCCAAAAGAATACTTTGAGATTAATAGTGCTGGCACCAAATGAATTAATAATCACGAAAGGTGTGATATCCTGCCCTTCCTGAACAATGTTGTCGAGTTTTTTAAGCGTACTCATGATGATCTCCGAAGCATTAGCCACATTTTCCCCATAATCAATGCCTAGCTCAAAATCATGCCGCATGAGTCCATCTCGTGTATAATTGGTAAGTGGGTTTTTGATCATTATGGCATTTGGAATGAATATATCTCGTCCATCGAAAGTACGTATATGACTATTCCTAAAACTCATTGCTTTAACTGTACCTGTAAGTCCATCAACTTCTATAATATCACCGATGCTGAATGGTCTACCAAATGCCAGAAAAAACCCAGCTAAAAAGTTCTCACCAATATCTTTAAATGCAAACCCCAGAATCAATGCTGAAACTCCAGCGCCAGCCAGTAGTCCACTGGCCGCTTTTCCAAGACCTACCTGATTTAAAAAAACAATTACTCCTACAATCACGAAAAATAGAAATACTACGCGACCAATAAAATTTAATAATAGCAAGTCAGCCATTTTCTTTTTTAAGCGCCTTACCACCATCTTCCTGATAAAAATTGCTAGTAATATAAAAATGATTAATAGCGTTGTTCCAACGGTAATTTGTGGCAGGCTGTTCATTACATTTTGCCAATAGGCTTCAAACGAATTGATTACTTTGTCGTTCATAATTTAGCTAGGGTTGATAGTTTCTCAATATAATAAAGCAAAAGCTTAAATTTAGTTTGATTTTATTTATTGATTTTATGGAATTTCGTCTGGCCCTGCATCACATAAATAAAAAGACTATGAAATACACATTATTAGCCATATGTTTCCTTTTTGGGAGCACGAGCTTTGCTCAAGATCAAAATCAAACTAAAAAGATTGAGGTAAAGGGTACGGCCGAAAAAGAAATAACTCCCAATGAGATATATTTTAGAATTGCTTTGAGGGAGTTTAAAGATGGGAGCAGGAAGATCACACTGGACCAGTTGGAGAGCGAGTTAGTCACCACAATAAAAAAACTCGGCCTGCCAAAAGAAAGCTTACAGGTAGAAAACATCTATGGTTACAACTGGAGTTATAAGAAAAAGCAACCTGATGAATTTTTGGCGATCAAAAGCTTTATTGTAAAACTAACTGATTTGAAACAGATCAATGACCTTATGGCCAACCTTGATCCTGAAGGTATTAACAGCTCTGGTGTAAGCAGCTATTCTCATACAGCATTAGATAAGTATAACAGAGAATTAAAAATAGAAGCATTGCAAAATGCCAAAGAAAAGGCTACCTACCTACTTGAGTCTATTGGTGAGCAACTGGGTACAGCTTTGGAAATTCAGGAAATTGATTATGGGTACAATCAGCCTATGATGGCAAGAAATTTTGAAGCCAAAATGGCTGATTCAAGTGGGTACCAATCTGATTTAGATTTCAAAACCATTAAAATCAAAGCTGAAGTGAGAGCTGTATTTGAAATAAAATAAATCTCTTAAAAGGCCTTAGTAAGCTAAGGCCTTTCTTTTTATTATCACATTTGCCTGCAGCATATTCAGCAGGTTATATAAACCAAAGTATGTACGGTTTACATAAAGGCCATGCTTGTTGCCTCTCGCGGTAGTTGATTTTCTAATTTCCTGCATTTTTGACACACGCTCCCCTATTTCGAATATCTGTTTGAAGTATGTATCATTGCCAAAATCAAACTGCTCGTTTCTAAAAGGTTTACCCAACAAATCAATCATTTGCTTAAATAGTCCCACAAAAAACTTCTTTTCTTTTTCAGAGTCTTCGTCAGAAATGAAACCAAGTTTCAGAAAAAGCTCTTCAAGATTGAAGTCACTGTCTAATATTCTCTCACTCAATAACTGAAAATACAAATCATAAAATTCATTTGGTATTTTCTTCACACAACCAAAATCTAGAATAGCCAACTTGCCTTCTGTTGTAATTAAAAAGTTACCCGGATGTGGGTCTGCATGCACCTCTTTGAGTTTATGTATTTGAAAATCATAAAAATCCCACATTGCCTGTCCTATCCGATCTCTTTCTTCTTGAGTTGGGTCTGTTTTTAACCAGTCCTTAAGATGCACCCCATCAATCCAGTCCATTGTGAGCACACGGTCATTGGAGTACTCCCTGTAATATTTTGGGAAAATGATATTTTTAAAATGAGCTGATGCTTCAGTAAGACGAATTGAAGTTTCTATCTCAAGGTTGTAATTAGTCTCCTCAATTAATTTATTTTCAACTTCACCAATGTATTGCTCCAGTTCTGCTGCCTTTACATTAAACATCCTGGCGGCTATAGGTCTTACAATCTTAAGGTCAGAGCTTATGCTTTCGGCCACACCTGGGTATTGCACTTTTACTGCAAACTTTTTATCTCCCTTAGTTGCCTGATGTACCTGACCAATAGAAGCTGCATTTACTGCTTTTTTAGTAAATGTATCGAAAATGTCTTCCGGAGATTTCCCTAGGTTGTCTTTAAAGGTTTTTACCACCAAAGGATAAGAAAGCGGTGGTGCGCTATACTGACTCATAGCAAATTTATCCTGGAATGCTGTTGGCAGCACATTTTTATCCATACTTAGCATTTGAGCCACCTTTAAGGCGCTCCCTTTCAACTCACTGAGTGACTCATATATATCCTCAGCGTTTTCCTGATCTAGTTCTGAGCGATCGAGACTTGGGTTAAACAGTTTTTTGCTATAATGCTTCACATAATTGCCGCCCACTTTGGCTCCAGTTTTTAGAAACTTCGAAGCACGCCTCACTTTCGAAGTCGGAATACTTACCTGTTCTTTCATCTTCTGTTCTGATATAAAAATTTGGCAAAGTCGACCATCGAATCCAGCGGACCAGGTTGCATTAGATCAAATGATAATCCTACAGCTTTCTCTATTGCCGCATCTGTTTTTTCGAACTTCTTGCTAGTGTCGTTAACCCAAAAATTAATTACAAACATCAACTGTAGCCACAGTGCCTCACTATATCTTTTACCAATAACGGGCCTGTCCTGAACTTCATTGGTTTCAATTCCTTCTCCTATAAGCTCATCGGCATAGGCATTAAAAACTTCTTTAAACTCTTTTAGAAACGCTGGGGTTAAATCAGATTTTTTTGTGTGTTTAACACAAAGCATTACAAAACTCCTGTCTGTCTTCAGCACTTCAATTAGTGTATAATAAAAAGACAATAGTTTTTCTCTTACACTGAACTCTCCGTAATTATTATCTTTTTCTAAAATAGCCCTTGTCTGAGCCATGAAGTCAGTCCAAATCGACTGCTTGACTGCCCCGAAAGAAGAGAAATGATTATAAAAGGTATCTTCTTTAATTTTTAGGTCTTTAGTGAAAGCATAAACTGATGCAGGATCTTTATCATGGATTAAAATGTAATGTTTGTATGCATTACTAATCTTAGACTCAACACTTTCCTTTACCTTCGTTGTTTTTTTTCTTGTAGCTGTAGCCATGTTGTTATGTTTCTACTGATAACAACCTAAGGCTCAAGAGTTCTAAAAAAGAAGATAATTATTTTAGAAAAACAGCCACCTTATTGTATTACCACGAGCGTGACATGAAATAAGGTGGCTTTATGATTTTAATTAATTCTATACCTAAAACCGGCATACATCATTCGACCAAATATGGGGCCCCAAACCAAACTACTATCAAAGTAAGGCCCAAAAGGATCTCCAGCTGATAATATAGGATCATCTTGTCGATAATTAGTTGCATTTTCCACACCTAGATATACAGCCCAACCTTTGTCAAAGGTTTTAGTCACCTGTGCATTCATAGTAATAAAATCAGGTGAGAAACTTTCGAGCTGATACTGCTCAGGATTAGACGATGTATTTGGTATTCGCTGCTCCCCTGTCCATTGGAGTGTATAATCAATAGCCCAATTATTTTTAGTGGTATACTCAGCATTAAAAAATGCTCTATTCGTTGGTATTAACGGTTTTTGCAACGTACCTGTATTATAAGTCACTTGCACATCTAACCATCTGTAAGCCATTCGAATATCCAGATTTCTAATCAACTCATAGTCTAATTGCGCTTGCAAACTATTGGCTGATGACTCACCTAGCATTGAACTAAATACAGCCTGTTGTGGATTTCTATCCAGGTCTAATATCACCTGCTCATCAAAGTTGGTGTGATAGAAATCAAAGTTCAATACCCCATTCATATAGTTGAGTCTAAACTCCTGCGTGATATTAGCGCCAAAGTTCCAGGCCTTATCCTGTACAAACCCATAAGCATTATTGGTTTGCTGGTTTTCAAACAGAATCTGTCTTGACGAGGCCAATATATTGGTATTTTCGGCAATCACATTAGCCGTTCTTGTACCTCTACCACCCGAAAGCCTGATAGTAGTAGGTTCCCAAGGGTTATATCTGATATGCAGACGCGGAGTAAATATTTCGCCAAACAGACTATTATAGTCAAATCTTGCTCCCGCTATTATTGTCAGGTTTGAAAGATTCTCGTAAGTATATTCAGCAAATACACCTGGCACATGTTCTGTGCGATTAAAATCCAACGTATTAAATGTTTCATCATAGTTATCATACATGTAAGAAACTCCAGTTTTGAATTTGTGACTCGTATTATCTATAATAGATTGGTAAATAAAGTTACTATAGAAGGTTCCCTGATCTGCCTGATAGTCATTTAACCCAAAATAGCTATCCTGCTCATGTTTCAATGCTAACATTTGGATACCAAAGCTTTTATACGGCTTTCCATCAAATACAAAGCCCAGTTTACCCCAGCCTTCATACCTCCTTGTCTCGATATTCACGCCATATGGGTTTGAAGTAGTACGTGGCATATCCTCATCAAAATCAACCTGACCACCAAGCTTATTATCAGCAAGTAGCTTCACACCAAACTGACCCATCCAGCCTTTATCACCTTTATAAACCCATCGATTAACAAAGTTTAATTGATCACTTTTAGGGAAGTCAAGAAATCCATCGTCATTCATATCGTTTTCAAAAGGCCTAATAGATCCATGAAGTAAAGTAGTTGTTGCCCATTGGCTACCCACCATTTGTGTAGTTACCACATTAAGTTCCGATCTGCCTGATTGATTGACATATCCGTTTACAAAAAGTTTATCACTTTCCTGAGGTTTCTTCAGCTCCACATTTATTTGACCTGCAATACTTTCATAACCATTCACCACGGAGCCAACGCCTTTCGTAACCTGGATGGAGTTAATCCAGGTGCCAGGTATGTAGCTTAAACCATAGTTTGATGCTAAGCCTCTGATTCCTGGCATATTTTCTACACTGATCATACTGTTAGGACCAGCCAGACCCAGCATTTGTATTTGTCGGGTACCCGTAACTGCATCAGTAAATGATACATCCACCGAAGGATTTGTCTCAAAACTTTCTGATAAGTTGCAGCAAGCTGCTTTAAACAACTCTTCTTCAGACATTTCAATGGTATTAATGCCTTTGAGGTAATCAACACCAGAACTGGGTTGCCAACCTTCCACAACTACTTCATCCAGCTCTCTGCTAGGTTGCAAGATCACCTTTAGATTGCTTTCATCGTCTGCAACTTCAAGTGTATCTGGCTTGTAGCCAACATAGCTTACAATTAATGTATTTGATGCATCAGTCCTTTCTAATAAGAATACACCGTTGGCACCTGTTACAATCCCATGGGTTGTTCCTTTCCAAAACACATTTGCTCCAGGTAAAGGTGCTTCTTCGCCTTCATCTGTCACTTCAACCACTAAGCCGAGCAATTTACCCTGGCCATTTGCTGCAGTTGATAACAACAGCACCATTGCCATAGCTTTCAGTAAAAATCTCATAACTTGAATTAGTGATTTGGCTTGTGATTTTTCTTTTTATCGCTGTGTGGCTTCACATCCCTATGTAGGCAACAGTACGGCAACTCTGCATACACTGAATCAGCCGCTTTTTTCTTATCAGTATCATGACCAACACCAACGATAAAATCATGAATCTCGTCTCCAGAGATTTTATCTGAGCGATAGGCGATAAAAAGCTTTTGAGTCTTTCTATTCCATTCTGCAAGCTTGATGCCCGGCTTATCTAAAGCTGTTTCAATTCTGGTTTTGCACATTTCACAATTTCCCGATACCGGAATACTGTCTTCAACAATCTTCTTTTGGCTGAAGCCAGCCGTTGATAATAGTAGTGTAAATAATGATATAATTGTAAATTTCATCTTTGTAATTCTTAAAATTTCATATAGGATTATTGTGGTTTACCCATATGGGCAACCAAGCTGATTATTAAGAATTACAGATTACCCGTAGTAGGTGTAGTTACAGTTGAGTTGATATAATGGTGCCCGTTCGAGTGGCGGTGATTTTATTAAAGGATAATCTTCATCGGCTTCAATTTCACTTGCAAGGCTTGCAAATTCAATCTGCACTAAAAGTGGAGCAATTTCATTCAATTCGACTGAATTGAATTTAACTTTCATTTGTTGCTGATCCTCGTCTAGTTGAATTACTTCAACCTGATAGTCGCAGCAAGAATGAGGCGCTTCTTGTTCGTCTGAACACTTATCCTCGGTTGAAAAATAGTTTACATCTTTTACCTGTCCGAGGCAATAGTGAGTACTCTTTAATACTCCAATTGACAAGAGTAAATAAAGGCTAATACTTAATATGGAAACTAAATTTTTCACTTCAAATATAGAACGACAACCAGCACTGTATGGTTTCATCAGATTGCCAATGCAGCAAAATTGAATAATACAGATGTAGCAAGCAATTTGTAATGATAGAAATATAGTTAAAACATAATTTCAAATTTTTCGTACATTTGTATTAGCGTGAAAAAAGCAACTTTCAACATATCAATAGTTTCCATGGCACTTCTAGTGCTTATATCCTCTTTGGGATTCACCATCAACAAACATTATTGTGGTGGTGAATTACAGGAAATTGCTATTAACGCTGATGTTGATCCATGCCCTATGTGTAAGGCTAAAGAAGCTGTACCTGCATGCCACGACACTTCTAATGAAAACAATGCTTGCTGTGAAAACGAACAAGATAAGGTAAAAACCAGTGAGTTTAATATGGCCAAAAAGGCTGAAAAGCAACTTATTAATGATTTTCAGTTTGTTGCGTTCACTTATGTACTGCTTACCGACATCCACGCTACCGATGTAGCATCAAATTCTTTTTATAAAGATTACTCTCCCCCTCTGATTGACCACGACATACCGGTCGAGGTGCAATCTTTCCTTCTATAGTTTTTAAATCAAAATGATTCCAGGCTCTTTCGTCAGCCTGACGAAATAAGGATTCTACTAGAATTTCACTTAAAACGACTTAGTAAGATTCCTCGCAAGCTCGGAATGACCCGACTCTTTGGTGTTACAGACCTCTTGAGCTAACAAAATTTGATTTAAAGAATTATAAAACATGCTAAATAAAATTATTCGATACTTTCTCGATAACAGACTCATCACCACACTCATACTCGTTGGTTTTGTAGTCTGGGGAATTGTCACAGCACCTTTCAACTGGGACATTGGCCTGCCTAATGACCCTGTACCCGTAGATGCTATTCCGGACATTGGTGAGAACCAGCAAATTGTTTTTACAAAATGGCCCGGCAGATCTCCTCAGGATATTGAAGATCAAATTTCTTATCCACTTACGACCTATTTACTGGGAATACCTGGAGTAAAAACAATTAGAAGCTCTTCTATTTTTGGTTTCTCAAGCATTTACATCATTTTCGATGAAGAAACCGAGTTTTACTGGAGCCGGTCAAGGATACTAGAAAAACTTAGTTCACTGCCCACCAACCTTTTACCTGAAGGGGTTAACCCTTCGCTTGGACCGGATGCCACAGCATTGGGTCAGGTATTTTGGTACACATTGGAAGGTCGTGACAAGCAGGGCAACCCAACCGGTGGTTGGGATTTGCATGAAATCCGTACTACACAGGATTTCTATGTAAAATATGGATTGAACGCTACAGAGGGTGTTTCTGAAGTAGCCTCTATTGGTGGTTATGTTCAGGAATATCAAATAGACGTCAACCCGGATGCTTTGAAGGCTTACAACATACCACTGCATAAGGTAATGACTGCAGTCAAAAATTCTAACAAGGATGTTGGCGCAAAAACCATAGAAATCAACCAAGCTGAATACCTTGTACGCGGCCTTGGTTATGTAAAAAAGCTTGAAGATATAGAAAAGGCCGTTGTAGCTGTTGAAGACAATGTGCCGGTTCGTGTCAAAGACATTGGCGTTGTCACACTTGGCCCAGCATCACGTAGAGGTGTGCTTGACAAAGGTGGTGCCGAAGTAGTTGGAGGGGTTGTAGTAGCGCGCTATGGCTCCAATCCGCTAATGGTAATTAATAATGTCAAGGACAAAATCAAGGAGATAGCACCTGGCTTACCCAAGAAAACGTTGGATAATGGTGTTGTAAGCCAGTTGACGATCGTTCCATTTTACGACAGATCTACCTTGATATATGAAACGCTGGGGACATTGGAAGAGGCACTTTCACTTGAAGTGTTGATCTCCATATTAGTCGTCATTGTGATGGTATTTAACCTTAGAGCATCATTGCTCATCTCGAGTATTCTACCCATCGCAGTACTCATGGTTTTTATTTCTATGCGATATTTTGGGGTGGACGCCAATATTGTCGCACTTTCAGGAATAGCCATTGCCATCGGTACCATGGTCGATTTGGGTATTATTTTATCCGAAAACATCATAAAGCACATTGATGAAGCTCCTCCTGGTCAAAAGATTTTAGAAACTATATACAACGGATCAGCTGAGGTCGGTACGGCTATAGTTACTGCCGTAGCCACAACAGTAGTTAGTTTTATTCCAGTTTTCACCATGGAGGCTGCCGAAGGGAAGCTTTTCAGGCCGTTGGCTTTCACTAAAACGTTTGCCTTGCTTGCCGCATTATTAGTGACACTCATCATTCTCCCAACATTGGCGTATTGGTTTTTTGGTTTAAAAATAAAGAATGAGAAAGTCCTTAAAGTGATAAATGCCGGTCTCATCATTCTTGGACTGATCGTGCTGTTTGTAGAAAGCACTTGGATGGGTATTACGTTAGCCGCTTTTGGCAGTGCATGGTTTATACAGAAATACAATAAAAAGCAGCCTTGGATAGTAAGAAATCTAACGTTGATAATTGCTGTTGGCGCTGTCACCTGGTTGCTCGCTAAATATTGGTTGCCGCTGGGCGCACAGAAAAGCCTTTTTGCCAATTTCATTTTTGTAGGGCTCCTTGTCGGTATTATCCTTGGTGGTTTTAGTCTTTTGGAGAAATACTACAAGCAGGTTTTGACCTGGTGCCTGGGTAATAAGAAAAAATTTCTTGTCATACCTGCCTTCCTCATCTTGTTTGGAGCTACAGTTTGGATGGGTTTCAATAGTATTTTTGGATTTATCTCTACAGGTTTTGAGAAAACAATTGGGTGGAATGTCAATAAAACTTCCGTTTGGTCAACGCTGGCACATGCATTTCCTGGTGTTGGTAAAGAGTTTATGCCCTCACTTGATGAAGGTAGTTTCTTGCTTATGCCTACATCTATGCCACATTCTGGGGTGGAATTTAACAAAAAAGTGGTCGGGCAGATCGATATGATCGTCACCAACATTCCGGAAGTGGACATCACAGTAGGTAAGCTTGGGCGCGTAGAATCAGCACTTGACCCTGCCCCTGTTTCAATGTATGAAAACGTCATTAACTATAAATCAGAATTCATCACAGACGAGCATGGCAGGAAGACTAGGTTTAAAATTGATGGAGATGGCAACTATGTGTTAGGTGTTAGAGGTGAGGATTTAGATGTTAGAAGTGAGAAGTTAGAGGTTAGAGGTTGGAAGTTAGATAAGAATAAACGGTGGGTTTCTAATAGCAAGGATACAGTTATTATCAATGGAGACCTACCTTCTATTCGACAAGCTCTAGACCTTAACAACTCTAACCTCTACCCTCTAACTTCTAATAAAATCGAGGATCTTTTGATCCGAGATCCAGACGGCCAGTACTTTCGCCAATGGCGTGATCATATACAATCGCCTGATGACATTTGGAATGAAATAGTTAAAGTCACTAAAATACCTGGGGTTACATCAGCGCCCAAGCTGCAGCCTATTGAAACACGGCTCGTTATGTTACAAACCGGGATGCGTGCCCCAATGGGTATCAAAGTCTATGGACCAGATTTAAAAACTATCGAGGAGTTCGGAATGAAGCTTGAGGGTATCTTAAAAACTGTTCCTTCGGTAAAAGCTGAGGCGGCATTCGCTGATCGAATTGTTGGCAAACCGTACTTACACCTCAATATTGATCGTGATCAGATAGGTCGATATGGTTTAAATGTTGAAGATGTGCAGCAAACTATTGAGACTGCTATTGGCGGCATGCAAATAAGCTCAACGGTGGAAGGCAGAGAGCGTTTTCCAATCAGAGTTAGATACCCAAGGGAGTTACGTGACAACCCTGAGTCTCTGGCCAAAATATTGGTCCCTACTCCTACCGGAGCGCAGATTCCATTGTCTCAATTGGTAAACTTTGAGTACGTACGAGGCCCACAGGCAATTAAAAGTGAAAATACTTTCCTTGTGGGTTATGTGCTTTTCGACAAAAGAGACGGATACTCTGAAGTAGGTGTTGTAAATGACGCTCAAAAGATGATTCAGGAGAAAATAGATACCGGTGAGCTATTGGTGCCAGCCGGTATTAGCTACAAATTTTCTGGTAGTTATGAAAATCAAGTGAGAGCAGAGAAACGATTGTCAATCATTGTACCCCTCGTACTTGTAATCGTCTTTTTGATTCTGTATTTCCAGTTTAAATCTACCTCCACTTCATTAATGGTATTCTCCGGTATCGCCATGGCTTTCAGCGGTGGTTTTATCATGATCTGGCTATATGGACAAGGCTGGTTTGCAGATTTCAGTGTCTTTGAAACCAACATACGTGATCTATTCCAGATGAAAACCATCAACCTGAGTGTTGCCGTTTGGGTTGGGTTCATTGCACTTTTTGGTATAGCAACTGATGATGGTGTCCTCATCGCTACGTATTTAGATCAAAGTTTTCTTCGAAACAAACCTGATAGTCTTAAAGAGGTACGAGAAGCGGTAGTAGAGGCCGGTATGCGAAGGATAAGACCTGCTTTAATGACAGTTTCTACCACCATGATTGCGCTATTGCCTGTGCTTACATCGACAGGTAGAGGTGCAGATATTATGGTGCCTATGGCTATTCCTTCATTTGGAGGTATGGCAGTCGCATTGGTAAGCATTTTTGTAGTGCCAGTGCTCTACTGTATGCGTGAGGAGAGAAAGTTGAAGGGAGGTTCAGATGATTAGTGTTTCTAAAACAGTAATAGCAATTATTAGTCTCTTATTGATCAGTTGTTCTGATCATCCAAAAGAAACCGTGTTAACTGTGCGTCATGTTGGTGAGCTCAAGCAAATAATGCATCAAGGGCGCGTAGAGGCTCGGGTTGCATTAGATACCCTTGCAAAATCAGACATGTACGCATTGGGCGCCATAGCGGGTTTGAAAGGAGAAGTTACCATTATTGATGGAAAACCGTTCATTACGAAAATAGCAGGTGATACGCTTACAATTGAAAATCATTTTGCTAATACCAATGCTACATTATTGGTTTATTCGGTAGTTAATGATTGGGACACATTAAAGATTAAAGGATTAAATAATCTGGAGGAATACTTAGCAAAACACACCTCTGCTAGTCAACCTCTACCCTTTCAACTTATCGGCACTGTTGATCACCTTAAATACCATGTGATCAATTTTTCCGGTGAAGAAGCCAATTTTCAAAATCATAAACAGGGGGCATTAAATGACTCTTTAAATATGTCTGAAGTTCATATATTGGGCTTTTACTCCACAGAACATCATGGCATTTTTACTCATCACGATTCTGATGTTCATATGCATTTTATAAACAAGCAACGCACCATATCAGGCCATTTAGATGAGTTGGCACTAGGTAATGGAGATTTTCAACTTTTAATACCTAAGAAATGAAATATTTACTGACAATAATATACTTGTTTTGCTTCAGTAGCTTTGTTGCAGGTCAGTCACTCAACGACTACCTTGGGCTAGCGGCAGAAAACAACCCAGGATTACAATCCAAACACAAGGAGTTTGAAGCTGCTATGGAAATGGTGAATCAAGCCCGATCATTGCCCGATCCTAATTTCTCTGTAGGCTATTTCATATCACCGGTAGAAACGCGTGTGGGCCCTCAGCAGGCAAGGTTCTCTTTATCTCAAATGTTTCCATGGTTTGGTACATTAAGAGCAAAAGGCAACGCTAGTGCCTTAATGGCCGAAGCAAAATATCAGGCCTATTTAGATGCCAGAAATGTACTCTTCTTTCAAGTTCAGCAAGCATTTTATCCAATATATGAAAGACAAATGTTGCAAGCTATCCAGGAAGACAACCTTAGAATACTTAGATCTTATAAGGAAATCGCGCTGAAAAAATTTGAAGGCGGAGATGGTTCATTGGCCGATGTGATACGGACAGAAATCATGATCAAGGATATAAAAGCAAAAATTGACATCCTAAAAGATCAGGAAAGACCATTACTCATTGGCTTCAACAATTTACTTAATCGAGCTCCTTCTGATTCGGTTGTTATAAGTGACTCATTAGACCTCCATATAAGTATCGGTCATGCCTTTGACTCGACTCTGGCAGAAAATCCTCGGCTCAAAGAAATCGACCTTAAAATAAAGGCTATGAAAGAGCAAGAGCTATTGGCTGTAAAGCAAGGGTTGCCTAAGCTGGGTGTTGGACTTGACTACGTACTCGTAGGTGACCGGACTGACCTTGGCGCTGGTATGACAGCACCTGAAGATAATGGTAAAAACGCATTTATGCCTATGGTAACGGTAAGTGTGCCAATTTTTAGAAAGAAATATAAGTCAGCCCAAAAAGAGGCGCAACTCATGCAAGAAGCTTTTGAACTTAAAAAAGAGGAAACTGTAAACGGACTCAATTCAGCGTATGAAGAGTCTTTATTTAACATTAGAAAGCAACAAAGGCTTATCGAGGTGTATGAAGACCAAACAGCTGAAACGCAGGAGGTTTTAGATCTGCTGTATTCCACCTATTCTAATTCCGGTAAAGATTTTGAGGAGTTACTCAAGATGCAGCAACAATTGCTTCAATATGAGCTGTCATTGGTTACAGCACAAACAACATTGAAAACAGCCGAAGCCAGGCTTAACTATATTTTATCAAAAGACTATATAAATTAAATGATTTGCTGATTTGCTAATGCTATCAGTCATTCAAAACATCATAAAAATGAAAAAGATATTCAATAACAAAATCATTATAGTAGTCCTCACCTTAGTGGTAGGAGGGCTATTAGGCTGGTTTATAAAACCATCTCACACAGACGAAGAGGTAACTACAGAAGCACACGACCATAGTGGAGCACCTGAAACCTGGACTTGCTCCATGCACCCTCAAATACGTCAAGGCGAGCCTGGTCAGTGCCCAATATGTGGCATGGACCTTATTCCTGTAGAGGAAGGTGACGATGAAGGTATTGATCCGGATGCAGTTTCAATGTCTGAGACAGCCATGCTTTTAGCGGGTGTGAGAACTTCTGTTGTGAGCCAATCTCAAGCTACAAAAACCATCAATCTTAATGGTAAAATTCAGGAAGATGAGCGAATGGTCGTTTCTCAAACCAGTCATGTACCTGGTCGTGTCGAGCAATTAAATGTGAATTTTACAGGTGATTACGTACGAAAAGGACAAGTATTGGCCAGAATCTACTCCCCAGAACTTGTGACAGCACAAGAAGAGCTCTTTGTTGCAAAGAAGTATGAGGAAACCCAACCATCACTGTTTAAGTCTGCAAAAGACAAGCTCAAAAACTGGAAACTCTCTGAAAGCCAAATAGAAAAAATCCTTTCAGGTGGCAAACCCATTGAAAGCTTTCCTATTACTGCAGATGTTTCTGGTTATGTAGTAAGTAAAAATGTAAACCTTGGTGACTATATCAATCGTGGTCAGGCTATTTACAAAGTGGCAGACCTTTCGCGAGTTTGGGTTTTGTTTGATGTTTATGAAGCAGACATGCCATGGATAAAGAAGGGAGATGAAATTACATTCACAGTTTCCTCACTTCCTGGCCAACAGTTTGAGGGTAAAGTTTCATTTATAGATCCAACAATAGACCCTAAAACGCGTGTAGCCAAAGCCCGCGTAGAGGTAAAGAATTCTGACATGATGTTGAAGCCCGAAATGTTTGCTTCTGGTAAAGTAATCTCTACGGTAAAAAACGCAAGTGATGCATTAGTAGTACCCAAATCTGCTGTTATGTGGACAGGAGAGCGATCTGTGGTATACGTGAAAAATAGCTCCGATAATGGTATAAACTTTATAATGAGAGAAATCACATTGGGACCTGCCTTAGGAGAAACGTACCTTGTGAGGGAAGGCTTACAGCCGGGTGAAGAAATAGCCACAAGTGGGACATTTAGCATTGATGCTGCGGCACAGCTAGCCGGTAAACCAAGTATGATGTCGCCTGAAGGTGGAACAGTAATGACTGGCCACAATCACGGTGAAATGAGTTCAGCCAATGAGAGTATGCAAATGGAAAACACGAAAATGGAGATGACCTATGATGTTGATGATAAGTTTAAAAAACAAATAAAGGCAGTTTACAGCGCCTATTTGCCTGTAAAGGACGCGCTTGTTGCAAGTAATGCAGCACAAGTGCAACAATCAGCCACTAAGCTAAAGAGTGAGTTGGGCAATGTAAATATGGAACTCTTAAAAGGTGAAGCCCACAATGTATGGATGTCTTATCTCAATCCATTGCAAAAAGCAATAGACAAGATGACTTCAAACCTTGACTTAAAGGTACAAAGAGAAGCACTTATCCCACTTACCAACAATCTATTTAAGAGTATAAAAACGTTTGAGGTAAACGGCCTGCAGGGCTATTATCAATTCTGCCCGATGGCTGATGATAACAAAGGTGCTTATTGGTTGAGTGCAGAAGATGATGTGAAAAATCCTTATTTCGGTGATGCCATGCTTACTTGCGGAGAAGTGGTTGAGGAGATTGAGTAGAGAGTAGATGTTAGAGATTAGATGATAGAAGTTAGATGATAGAGATTAGATGATAGAAGTTAGAAAGTGCTTTGCTAAGCCTGAAGGTAGCTTGGGGTGTGCAAGGATTGGTAAAGTTTAATTGGAGATCTGAGTATTAGAAGATAGAGGTTAGATTTTAGAATGTAGAAGTCATCCCGAGGAACGAGGGAACTTACTAAGTCGAATGGTGGAAATGTGATTAGAGGTTTGAAGTTAGAGGCGTAACTAGAAACCAGAAACTAGAAGCCAGAGGCCAGTAACTAGCAACCAGTAACCAGTAATAAAAAATGAAAACACTATTAATAAAAAACATGGTTTGCGATCGATGCAAGAAAGTCATCCGGGATGAGCTGGAAGCCATCGGTGTGCAGGTGATATCACTGGAACTGGGAAAACTGGAGATTGAAGGTAATGCCATTGATATCGAAAAAGTAGCTGAAGTCATTACAAAAAACGGCTTTGAGTTGATCGAGGATGAGGAAATTTTACTTATCGAACGAATTAAGCTTTTTCTCCTTTCAATGGTCAATAATCTGCCTATTCAGCGCAAGGAAAAGCTTTCGGTAGTATTAGCAAGAGAAATGAACAAAGATTACTCAGGACTTAGCAAGCTTTTCTCAAGGAATGAACATATCACACTGGAAAAGTTTTTTCTCAGACTGAAGGTGGAAAAAGTGAAGGAAATGATTCAGGAAAACAAATACAGCTTCTCTGAAATCGCTTACCAGCTCGATTATGCAAATAGCAATCACCTGGCTAAGCAGTTTAAAGAGGCAACAGGCATGAGCATGACGGAATACAAGCAATCAAGTTATTGGGGTAGAAAACCACTAGACAAAATTATATAGATCATAACCATAATTATAACAGTACAACAGTTAAAAACGAGTGAAATTAGCATCAGTAAAGGAGTTAGAAATTAGACTTTAGAAGTTAGAGGTTAGATGATAACGACTTACGAAAACTAGATTCTAAAAAAGATGAAACACACGTATAAAATCACCGGAATGACCTGCAATGGCTGCCGAGCTCACGTAGAAAAAACGTTGAGTGAAGTAGCTGGAGTCTCTGAGGTATCAGTAGACCTTCAGGAAAGCAACGCTGTTGTACACATGGATTCTCATGTAGAATTAGATACATTTAAGAAAGCCTTAAAAGATGACGGGGGAAGATATGACATTCACCTACCAGGCACTGAAGTAGATCACCCCCACCCTCTGCCAAAAGTCAAAAAACACGAGCATAAAGATGGCGATAAGTACTACTGCCCTATGCTCTGCGAAGGCGATAAAAAGTATGATAAACCGGGCAATTGCCCACTTTGTGGTATGGATCTAGAAAAAGAAACAGGCCCTGCCAAAACAGAGACCAAATACACATGCCCTATGCACCCCGAAGTGGTAGAAGACCAACCGGGTAGTTGCCCGAAATGCGGCATGGACCTGGAGCCAATGACTGTGCAGGCTGAAGATAATAGCGAGAAAGAAGCCTACCTGGCCATGCTAAAAAAGTTTTGGATAGCAGTGGCCCTTACTTTGCCGGTTCTGATCATTGCTATGGGCCCTATGATTGGGCTTAACCTTAAGCAGTTTATCAGTAAAACTACACTTGGTTGGCTGGAGTTTGCGCTGGCCACACCGGTGGTATTCTATGCCAGTGGTGAGTTCTTTAAAAGAGGCTACAAATCAATTATCAATAAGTCCCCCAACATGTGGACGCTGATCTCCATCGGTGCAGGAGCTGCTTATGTATTCAGTATTGTGGCGCTCATTTTCCCCAATTTATTTCCGCCAGAGTTTAAAACAGATGGTGCCGTACACTTATACTTTGAGGCCGCTACGGTTATTCTCACACTCATCATTCTGGGGCAGGTAATGGAGCTCAAAGCACGAAGTCAGACCAACTCAGCAATCAAAGAGTTACTAAATCTTGTACCGGCTCAGGCCACAGTGATCAGAGATGGACAAGAGGTAAAAGTGGCTTTAGAAGATGTTGTAATTGGAGATATCCTTAAAATAAAGCCTGGTGAGAAAATCCCGGTAGATGGTAAAATATCAAAAGGTAAAGCCACCATTGATGAATCTATGATTACCGGAGAGCCAGTGCCTGTAGAAAAAGCCGAAAGTGACTCAGTGATTGGCGGTACCATCAATGGTACATCGAGTTTTGAGATGGAGGCAGAAAAGGTAGGCTCAGAAACGCTCCTTTCCCAGATTATAGATATGGTAAATAAAGCCAGTCGTTCAAAGGCTCCCATTCAAAATCTGGCTGATAAGATTTCAAGATACTTCGTGCCTATTGTGGTCAGCATTTCAGTCATCTCATTTGTTGTTTGGGCCATTTGGGGACCTGAGCCAGCATTGGTTTATGCTTTTACAAATGCAGTTGCTGTACTCATTGTAGCCTGCCCTTGTGCGTTAGGTCTGGCCACTCCCATGTCTATAATGGTGGGCACAGGTCGTGGGGCCAAGCAAGGTGTTTTGGTGAAGGATGCTCGCGCCATTGAAGAAATGGAAAAAATCGATACACTCGTGATAGATAAAACAGGCACCATCACAGAAGGCAAGCCCACCTTCAAAACCGTTGAATCATATAGCGATCAGGTTACTTCAGAAGAAATACTACAATATGTAGCTTCATTAGAAAGCAGTAGTGAGCACCCATTAGCCCAGGCCATTGTAAAAGGCGCTAAGGACAAAGGAATTGACCGTCTCGATGTTTCAGATTTTGATTCCATAACAGGTATGGGCATTAAAGGAACCATCAACGGCAAAGAGACTGCTGTGGGTAATGAAAAGTTAATGGATAAATACGGCATTAATGTAAGTCATGGACAGCTTCAGGAGGCAAAAGAAAGGCAGTCTAAAGGGGAAACCGTCATGTTTGTCATTATAGCTCAAAGGCTGGTAGGTTTTATAAGTGTAGCTGACCCAATTAAAGCAACTTCGGCTAAAGCCATAAAGCAACTGCAATCTTTAGGATTAAAAGTACATATGCTCACTGGTGATAATGAAAACACGGCTAAAGCAGTTGCTGACCAATTGAATCTCGATGGGTATGAGGCTGACTTACTGCCAGAAAACAAATATGAAAAAGTAAAACAGCTTCAGGAACAAGGTAAAAAAGTAGCCATGGCTGGTGATGGCATTAATGATGCACCTGCCCTGGCGCAGGCCGATGTGGGCATTGCTATGGGTACGGGTACTGATGTTGCCATTGAAAGCGCAAGTCTCACTCTTGTAAAAGGCGATTTGGACGGAATTGTACGCGCCAGGAAGCTCAGCGAAGATGTGATGAAGAATATTAAACAGAATTTATTCTTTGCCTTCTTCTACAATGTGCTAGGTGTGCCAATAGCAGCCGGGGTATTATTTCCAATATTCGGACTATTGTTGAGTCCTATGTTGGCGGCTTTGGCGATGAGTTTGAGTTCGGTGAGTGTGATTGGTAATGCTTTGAGGCTTAAGTAGATGTGAGATGGGAGATGTGAGATGCTAGATGCTAGATGCTAGATGTTCAGATTATAGATGTTAGATAGGAGTTGGAAGTCGGAAGACGGAAGATTGAAGGTTAAAGTCTGATGCTTTAGTTATTACATAATAAAGTCATCCCGAGGAACGAGGGAACTTACTAAGTGAAATGATAAAGTCAGAAGATGGAAGACGGTAGTTAGAAGTTAGAAGTTAGAAGTTAGAAGTTAGATATGAGATGTGATTGGTGGTTCCCTTAAGGGGTAGAGCGAAGAATTATAAAATGGATTAGACAATAAATACATAAAACAAACAACTATGAAAATTAAACATTTAGCAATTTTATTCATGAGCGTTATAGCCATGTCGTGTAGCAAACCTCAAGCATCAAACTCTGTCGATGAGGTTGTCTCATTATTTGAAGAATCAGTGAATCAAAAAGATTTAACTCCCTTAAATGAAGTATTCTCATCACAAGCTAAGATCTATGAGCAAGGCTCTGTCGATGAAAGTTGGGAAAAATATCGTGATGGGCATCTGGGGAAAGAAATCGCTGATATGGAAAACATGAAATTCAGCCTTGACATAAAAGAGACTTCATCAGGCATGGATATGGCGCTTGTTCGAGGCAACTATCTTATAGAAGGTGCTATGCACGGATCTCAGATAAGCTCAGCAGGTTTGGCTACACTATCGCTCAAAATCGAAGACGGTATGTGGAAAATAGTTCACCTTCAATTTTCAAGAGGCTGCAATAAGCCATCAAGTGGACATGATCATGGCAGCCATGAAGAGCAATCATCAGCTAAGCCAAAAGCTAAAAGTCCAAAAACTGCCGCCATGGCCAATGTTGGTGAAGCTCACATTCATATAGACTATTCATCGCCACGAATGAGAGGTCGCGAGATCTGGGGGGGCCTAGTTGCTTACGATGAGGTGTGGGCCACGGGTGCGCATCGTGCTACAGCCATCAACTTTCCTAAAGATGTAATGATTAATGGCACGGAAGTCCCTGCTGGTAAATATGGTTTTTTCACGATCCCCGGAGAAGACACCTGGACATTGATCATTAATAAAAATTGGGATCAACACATGGCCGATGATTATAACGCATCGGAAGATGTCGTGAGAATAACGGTAAAGCCAGAAAAATTAACAGAAAACCAGGAAGAGCTGTTATATACAGTTACAGAAACAGGAGACAACAAAGGCAAAATAAGTATGGCCTGGGAAAAGCTTCGCGTTTCTTTTGAGCTGGAGGTAGTGGAGTAAATTAGAGGTTAGAGGTTAGAGTTTAGATCTGGGATATTAGATTTTAGAAGTTAGAAGTTGGAGGTTAGAAGTTAAACCTGAGGTATAAGAATAAGGTATCATTTCGAATTTCAAATTTTGAATTTAGAATCTAGAATATATGGACAATAAGTCAACAACAGAACTTTTGAAATTAGCGCTGATACTCAGCGTTATTACTATTGTATATAACTTAGTTGAAGGAAGTATTTCTGTGTTTTTTGGCACAACTGATGAAGCACTCTCCTTGTTTGGCTTTGGTACAGATAGTTTTGTAGAAGTACTCTCTGGTGTTGGCATTGCTCATATGGTTTTACGGATGCAAAAAACAGAGGTAGTCCAACATGATAAATTTGAGCGACAGGCACTTAGAGTCACTGGTGTAGCATTTTATATACTTACAACAGGGCTTGTCATTGGTGCAGCTTTAAGCATTTATCATGGTGCTATGCCTAGCACTACCTTGCCCGGCATAATAATCGCAGCGCTTTCAATTCTCACTATGTACATTTTGTATATATACAAACTCAGGGTTGGCAAAGCGTTAGGCTCTGCCCCTATTATATCAGATGCAAAGTGTACTAAAACATGCTTCTACCTTTCATTTATTCTACTTGGAGCTAGTATCATTTATGAATTATTTAAAATACCATATATCGATGCAGTCGGCAGTCTGGGTATTGCTTGGTATGCTTTTAAAGAAGGTAAAGAGGCCTTTGAAAAAGTAACAGAAAATAAAATTAGCTGCAACGATGATTGTTGTTAATCAAAAAAACTGACTATGGATAATAACTTTCTTTCACAATGGGGCGAAGCTGCTAATACTTCAGTAGGTTTTTTCTGGATGGCACTCTGGGCATTTATACTAGGATATGCCATCAGTAGCATGATTCAGATATTTGTTACTGAGAAACGCATGCAAAAAACAATGGGAGACGCTGGCTCAAAAAGTGTATTCTTAGGTACTTTTTTTGGCTTTATTAGTAGCTCGTGCAGTTTCTCAGCATTAGCTTCCGCCAAATCATTGTTTCAAAAAGGGGCAAGTTTTGTTTCATCCATAGCATTTTTGCTGGCATCGACCAATTTAGTAATAGAGTTGGGAATATTAATTTCGATATTCCTTGGTTGGCAATTTGTCGTTGGGGAGTATGTTGGTGGTATATTACTCATACTTATCAGCTGGGTGCTTATCAGGCTCATTAAGCCCAAAAAGCTCATAGAGTCCGCTCGTAAGAATCTGGGGAAATCAAATGACGAGGAAGATGAAACCGCTTCATTCAAAGATAAAGTTCAGTCTTCAGAGCAATGGGCCAAAGTGGGTAAGCAATACTTTATGGAGTGGAAAATGGTCTGGAAAGACGTAACCGTAGGCTTTACCATCGCTGGTATAGTTTCAGCCTTTGTGCCAGACTCATTCTTTCAAACCTTATTTATCAATACCGGTGATGGTCAGACATCCTTCAGTTTTCTAACATTGTTAGAACATGTAATAATAGGCCCTGTGGCTGCGTTTCTTACATTTATTGGCTCTATGGGAAATATACCTTTAGCAGCCTTGCTATTCGGTAAGGGCGTAAGCTTTGCAGGTGTAATAGCATTTATATTTAGCGATTTGGTAGTCTTTCCTGTCCTCAGAATTAATGCTAAATATTACGGCTGGAAAATGTCATTCTTCATTCTGTTTCTTCTCTTTACATCTTTAATAGTCACCTCACTCACGTTGCATTATGGCTTTAGCTTTCTCGACTTGCTGCCATCTGCCAGCGGTAAGAGTATTGTAGAGCAAGAACATTTCAAAATCGACTATACATTCTTCCTTAACATTGCCTTTATAGTGATATCAGGCATTCTTATCTATTTCGGTTTTATAAAAGGCAAAGATGTTAAGCATCACAAAGAAATGGCTCCCAAAAGCCCACTCTTAGAAAATATATTAAAATGGTTGGCATTAGGATGCTACGCCTGGCTAATCATAGGACTTGTAATCAATTACTTTTAACTTTAATAATAAATTAAATCAAAACGATGAAAACTAAATTAAAACTAAGCACACTATTATTTGCCATGATCGCTTTTATGGCTATTTCATGTGGTCAGACACAAAAATCGGAAGTGACTGAAGAAAGTACAGAAGCAATGGAAGGCCATGATCATGAAGAAGGTAATCATGACCATAGCGCAGATGGTCAACATGATGGGTCTGATAGTGATAACAATGAAATGGCAACAGCCTATGCTTCTATCAACGATGAGCAAGCTTCAGGCATATTAAATGCTTACCTTGAACTTAAAGATGCACTTGTAAAAAGCAGCTCTGAAGTTGCACAAAATGCCGCTGAAGAAATAAAAAATATTCTTTCTGGTAACGCTGACTCAAAAGTACTGAGCGGAATTTTAGAAGATGCTAACCATATTGTTGAAACAGACGAAATGGAGCACATTCGTGAGCATTTCGATTTGATGTCACAAAATGTGTATGAAATGATAAAAGTGAAAAATACCGGTAAAACCGTTTATAAGCAGTTTTGTCCGATGGCTTTTGACAATGAAGGTGCTTTCTGGTTGAGTAGTGAAGAAGAAATCAGAAATCCGTATTTTGGTGATAAAATGCTTAAGTGTGGTAAAGTACAGGAGACTGTAGCTTCAAAATAAACTGTAAAGCACTTCTAAGCATTAAACGTTTTACTTAAAGGATCAATAATGTTTGAAGAAATAAGCAATGCCTCAAATATCGTGCTGAGCAAAGTTGAAGGTTGGGTAGCCACTCTCATTGAAATGCTACCTAATTTCATCATTGCCATACTCGTTCTTATCCTGTTTTATATTATATCCAGGGTTTTAAGAAAAATATTAAGCACCATTTTGCATAGGGTAATGACCAACGAATCAGTGGTTAAACTCATTTTGGCGTGCTCAAGCTTCATCGTAATCATTATTGGTCTTATGGTAGCACTCGGGGTACTCAACCTGGACAAAACTGTAACATCCTTGCTGGCTGGTATTGGTGTTGTTGGCCTGGCTTTGGGTTTTGCATTTCAAGACGCTGCGGCCAACCTGATTTCTGGCGTATTCATGGCGGTGAAAAGTCCCATCTTTGTTGGGGATATTATTGAGACCAACGGGATTTTTGGCCGCATTAAGGAAATCGGACTACGTGCTACCACTATTTATGTGCCCGAAGGCCAGGATGTAATCATTCCAAATCGCCTGGTATTTCAAAACCTTTACAGGCATTATACCATCAATGGTGAGCGAAGGATCGACCTTCAATGTGGAATATCATATGGAGAAAACCTCCGAGCAGTGAAGGAGCTCGCCACGAATGCCATCAAAAAAATACCAAACTTACTGGATGGGAAGGATGTGGAGTTTTTCTACAGTCATTATGCAGATAGCTCAATAAATTTTGTAGTAAGATACTGGGTCAAATTTGATGCCCAGCCAGATTATCTTAATGCCCAGAGTGAAGGTATTATGTTGCTAAAGGAGGCTTTTGATGCCAACGGAGTGACTATTCCATTCCCAATCAGAACATTGGATTTTGGTATAAAAGGAGGTACAAAACTCTCTGAAATGATCAAAAAAAGCGAATAAATGAAAACTACATACGAGATAACATCTGATAAAAATATGGCCAAAAGCACATTAGGCTATGGCATCATGTGGTTTTTCACAGCCTTTTTAGTTGGTATCCTACCTTTTCTAACAGGGTACGGTAGCTCCATATTTTATATTACAGGCACATTAGCTTTAGCAACTGGTGTTTACAAAACCTTTAAAGGCATCAGACAATTGTCTAACACTTAAATTATTATGATGAAATCTATATATTATTTGGCATTTATCCTGATGCTAGTTGCATGCACGAGCACTCCAAAAGATCAGGTAGAAAGCACGAGCAGCGACCCGGTAGATAGCCTGATAAAACTCAAAGACCTTGACGGCAACCCTATTGATCTTTCTAAGTATGAAGGTAAAGCGCTTTTTGTCAACTTCTGGGCCACATGGTGTGCCCCTTGTATCAAGGAGATGCCTTCATTAGAAAAAATGCAAGAGTCGTTTAGCAGCGAAGATCCAGTTGTATTCATTTATGCATCAAACGAACCTCTTAAGAAGATTAATAAGTTTGCTGATCAAAAACCATGGAATCTCAACTATGCCCAACTCGATATGAGTTTGGAAGAATTAAGCGTATATGCACTCCCAACCACCATTATTTTTAAAGATGGTAAAGTAGCATGGACAGAGACAGGCAGTAAGGTTTGGGATAGTGAAGAAAGCATTTCAGAAATTAAAACTTTTATCAATCAATGAAAAAACTATACACTTTAGTACTAGGCCTGCTAATTTTTGGCTGTAGCACTCCTCAAAAAGAGGAAACATCAGAAAATATCAAAGAAAACACTTCGGTTTCCTTTAAGGGAGAGTCTCCGTATCTTTTTACAGATCAAAATGGCACTACATACCTCTCCTGGACAGAAAGTACAGATAGTATAAACAAACTACAATTTGCATCTTATAAATCGGGCCAGTGGTCAGATCCACAAATCATCGCATCTGGTAGTGATTGGTTTGTAAATTGGGCTGATTATCCTGTAATAGCCACGAAAAATGGGCAGAACTTTATGGCTCACTTTCTCGCAAAGAGTAGCGAGGGCACATATAGCTATGACGTAACAGTGAAGCACTCTACCAATGGTGCCGAAGACTGGCAGGAGCCTTATGTATTGCATGACGATGGCAAGGCTGCAGAGCATGGGTTTGTAACGATGGTGCCTTACGGTGAAAACTTCTTTGTAACCTGGCTGGACGGTAGAAATACTGTATCAGATGACACAACAACACATACCGGGCATGGCGGAGCTGGTCCTATGACGATAAGAGCAGCAATCGTGTCACCTCAAGGAGAGAAAATCAACGAATGGGAGCTTGACAGCAAAGTATGTGATTGTTGCCAAACAACAGCGGTGATCACAGATAACGGTCCTGTAGTAGCTTATCGAGACAGGTCTGACGATGAGATAAGAGACATGTCAGTGGTAAGATGGGTAGACAATCAATGGACTGCCCCTGAAACACTGCATGAAGACGGGTGGAAAATAGCCGGATGCCCGGTAAATGGCCCCCGTTTGAGCGCGGCAGGTAATACAATTGCTGCAGCCTGGTTTTCTGCTGCAGAGGGAATAGCCGAAGTAAAAGTAAAATTTTCGAAAGATGGTGGAGCCAGCTTTGGAAATGCCGTCAAAGTAAGCAAAGATGCACCTATTGGTCGAGTGGATATTGAAATGCTTGATGAAACCACCGCATTAGTTAGCTGGATGGAAGGCTCAGATATCGTGGCTGCTAAGGTGAAAGATACTGGCAAAATTGTGGAAGAAATGACCATTGCCTCCTCTTCTCAATCAAGAAGTAGTGGCTTTCCACAAATGACTAAGTCTGGAGACACTGTCATCTTTGCCTGGACAAATTCCGATGATAAGGTGATTAATACAGCAATCTATAATTTATAATAAACATCCTTTATCAATAATCAATAAAGAGGTTCTATGAGCTGAAACTGAAAGCTTATTGAACCTCTTTTAGTTTTGAAAATGACCCAAACTAAATCATTACTTTAAATTAACCTATTTAAAGGCAATTCTATCGCTTTGGTATCTCCGTCATGGGTCATGAACACAACCCTAACCGTCTGGCCATCTTGGTGTAAAGCTAGACGTGCCGCCTCATAACTTTCTACAGACATATTATTAACAGAGAGTATTTGGGCGCCCTCATAGATCCCCATTTTTTGGGCTGGTGACTCTTCCAATACGTGCTTTGCAAATAGCTTACCGTCTCTTTTCGACAACTTAAAGCCTGCACAAGGATACAAGAAAGATGAACCGAAGGATTTGTTTCTAATGAGATACATCTTACTGTTTTTGTAATCAAATACCTGATTAAACCTTCTAAAAAGACCATTGCCAATTATTCCTGATTTACCGGCAATATCTCTTCCAGAAACAAGGGTTGGCACTTCAGCGAAATCAAAATCAGCAAGTGAGATATTGTTTATTACGACTTCATGATTGGTATTTTCAGTCCTGCTCAAAGATGCATATGAGGAAATCAATCCTATGCCAACCTCATCTAAAAGGTTAATTTTATCCGAGTATGATTTGTTAAATGCAAGATTGAGACTCGCTCCGGTATCAATCAAAAACTCATCAGTGTACAACTTCTTTTTTGTAGTAAACGCTATATTTAGTGCAGGTATCTGACCCATTTTGAAGGTAATGTCATAAGGCTCACCTACCACTTCTACAGCATCCACAGACTCATGTAGAGACAAAAGCTGTCTATCATAGTCTATTTCCACAACAAAATGCTTAAATAAGTCGGCACCAATTATTCCATCAATTGAATAACTCCCATCTAAATGAGAAAGATCAACCAATACAGCACTATTTGACACTTCAGCTCCTCCAACTTTAAACAATACAGTATTAGAAACCCCCTGCATACTACTCCCACCAGCACCATTTACAGAAGTATTATGTACAGGTTTTACGCCCAACTCAGCAGCAAATGTACTATCGAGAACCGGCATAGATGCACCTGTATCAAGAATAAACTTACCCGTAACACCATTAACCTCTACATCAATCGCAACCAATTCACGATTCATCTCGAAAGGAATTGGCTTGAGAGCCTTTGCTTCGGCTATGCTGTTCGTCTCTTGGACTTGCACCTGCACAAGGTTCAATTCAATGAATTGACCATCTGCGGTAACTAAAACTGTAACCGGGTCACCATCTTTATCTTCTGATGTTATCAGGAAGTTGTTATCACTAGATTGAATGGCATTGATTGACAACTTAGGATAGTTTGATACTTGCTCGATAATGGCACTCAATATCTTATTGGCCATTGGCGATTCGTAACCTGAAACCTTATAATCCGAAACACATAACGCTTCAATCGCTGAAACATCCTTATTGTTAATAGCATTCGTAAGTAAGTTTAAATTGTTTTGAAAAATTGTTAGTTGCTCTTTAGTTTGAGCATATACTGAAGAAGAAACAAAAATCAGGATGGCTGTAATAAATTTTTTAAAGTACATAATCGCATAAAGTTAAGATTGACATAAAAATCGGGAACGATTTATCCTCAAACCGGTTTCAACTGTTAACAGCTTTTAGCAACAATTAACATTTATTAACTTTAATCGTTAGTCTGACATATTCTTAACCCCGCTGGCGCGCGTTTGCAACGCGTGTCACGTGTCATAAGAATATCAACTCCAGCAAAACAATAAAAACTCTAAAGTGAACCTATACGTGACAATGGTGTTATATTAATCAAAGATTAATAGTCTCACACATTTATCTAAAAGGTAACTCGCCCTTAAATTTTAAGTGTTACCTTTGATTTCTTGCATCATTGATTGATGCATATTAAATTAATTACATGAAGAATATCTCAATACGTTTTCCGCATAATAAGGATCTCGATTTCATAAAAACTTTAAGAGCACGAGTTAAAGAGCATTTCGAATCTTCTAAAACCTCTAAGTACGGTGGTAGCAGAATGGTCGTTAAAACTATCGCAATGCTCAGTATTTATGCAGTGCCTTATGCCTTATTCATGACTGGATTAATTACCAATTTTTGGTTAGTACTGGGCCTATGGATTATTATGGGTATAGGAAAGGCAGGAGTAGGATTCTCTGTGATGCACGATGCCAATCATGGCGCTTATTCTCAAAACCCAAAAGTGAACATGTACATGGGCTACCTGATCAATATTTTAGGTGGTAGTGCCATTAATTGGAAAATACAACACAATGTATTGCATCATACCTACACCAATGTGCATGGTATGGATGAAGATATCGACTCAGGTATTATTTTGAGACTTTCACCTCAGCAAAAGCATTACAAACTGCATAAAATACAGCATATATACGCCTGGTTTTTATACGGGCTCATGACTTTCCTTTGGATCACAACTAAAGATTTTAGACAACTTTATCGTTACAAAAGCAGAGGGCTTACTAAAAATCTGAAAAACTTCAATCTTGTTTTAGCACGAATGATTTTAGCCAAGATCTTATACTATGTAGTTTTTCTGGTTTTACCTATAATGGTTTTACCATTTGCCTGGTGGATGGTACTTATTTGCTTTGTAACCATGCACTATACCGCAGGTATTATTTTGGCGTGTGTGTTTCAGACAGCTCATGTAATGCCTACTACGCAGTATCCAGAACCTGATGAAAGTGGCAATCTGGAGAACGATTGGGCGGTGCATCAATTGTTTACTACGGCCAACTATAGCCCTAACAGCAGGATATTGTCATGGTATGTAGGTGGGCTCAATTACCAAATTGAACACCATTTGTTTCCAAACATTTGCCACTTACACTACAAGAAAATTTCTAAGATTGTAAGGGAAACTGCTGAAGAGTTTAACCTTCCATACAACTCTCACCCTCACTTTTTTAAAGCCGTTTGGGAGCACGCCAAGATGCTGAAGCAGCTGGGTAGAGCTACGGCATAATATTTATTAGGGCATCCTGTTTTCAATTTCATCAGTAGACTTAAGACCTTTGATTCCAGGGTTTTAGCACACCATGGCCTTTGATAAAATTGCGTTAAAAAATTTGCGACAAGCCCGTAAAAATTCAAACTGTTTGAGGATCAGAATGGGACGAGTTCTTTGAATTTTAGGGTTTTGGAGTAAATTTTAGCTTATTTTATCATAGCCTTGACTTTTTTTGTTTCGTCCCGATAAATCGGGATGAAAAATAGAGTTCCCTTGTTCATTCAAGTTATGTCCTCAAGGCGGACGGCCTCCTACTTTCTTTCTTGATAAAGAAAGTAGGCAAAGAAATCAAGGCTGTGACTAAATTTCTAAAATTCAACCCGATAGAGCAATGAATCCAAACTCTCCCGATTTGCATCGGGATCAAACAATGGATTCAAAAAAGATTTATCAAAGGCTGAATTTTAACCGAAATTTATTCAAAGGCCGCTTTACCAACTATCCTCAGCTTGATAATAAAAACGGTACAGAACTTGTTATAATTAGCAAATAAGGCCTAATTAAGATGCAAAGGCTTGCCCCCACCCACGTATCTTGGATCATCTATATAGGGCAGCTTCTGCATAGCAGAGACTTCCATAGAGTAAAACTCAAATTCTTCTACGACCTTACCTACGAGCTTATAGATGCCCTTACCGGAGAAAGGAAATTGGCTGGCTGACTGAGGGAAGTGCACCGTGTCTATAAAATCCCCTTCTTTATCTATAAAGGTGCCGAAATTCATACGTTCTTTCTTAGAAGTGCTTGTGTGTTTAATCGCTACAAGATAGCCGTAGATAATCACTTCTTTATTCAAATGTACAGGCAAGTCTTTAGCTAACAGATCAGAAGCTGGAGGCTCCCTTAAAAGTTCAAACGGGTTGCAAAGCGGAAACCCCAATAGCTCCATTTCATCAAAACTATCTTCATGCTTATATGTAGTTAGTTCCGGTAGTTCAAATTTTTTTATGGGTGAATCAAAAAGTCCTCGTGTTGGTTTAGATTTTTTATTTCCTCCTAGTAAAAAATGAGCCTCCCAAAGCAGCTCTTTTTTCGTTTTACTTGTAAATCGAAAGGCTCCAATACGAATAAGTAGCGCGAGCTGATCTAATGATACAGCAACACGCGATACAAAATCACCTAAGTTGCGAAACGGTGTTTCTTCTCTCGCAAAAGTCAACTCGTTGATGAGCCGATCTTCAAGTTCTTTGACAAAGCTAAGCCCCAGATAGATGGTCTTCCCTTGGATACTACACAAAGCCTCACTCCTATTTACACACGGTGCTTCAATAATAGCTCCATGCATCCTGGCCTCATGTAAATACAACTCTCTTCGGTAAAATCCTCCTCCATTGTTTACCACACACACCATGTATTCCCGTGGGTAGTAAGCCTTTAAAAACAAGCTCTGGTAGCTTTCAACGGCATAGGAAGCAGAGTGTCCCTTAGAAAATGCATACCCTGCAAAACTTTCGATCTGACGCCAAACATCTTTGGCAAATGCGTGTGAATGCCCCTTTTCTTTACAATTTTCAAAGTATTTCTCCTCCACTTTTTTAAACTCCTCTCTGGAACGATACTTACCTGACATGCCTCTTCTCAACACATCGGCTTCGCCCAGATCGAGACCTGCGAAATAGTGCGCCACCTTAATCACGTCTTCCTGATATACCATAACCCCATACGTTTCAGGCATAATTTTCCTCAGCACAGGGTGTGCATCATCTCTACGCTCTGGGTGTCTAAACCTTAAAATATATTCTCGCATCATACCCGATTTGGCTACCCCCGGGCGTATCACAGAGCTGGCAGCTACCAGGCCGAGGTAGTGGTCGACTTTGAGCTTTTTTAAAAGCATACGCATGGCGGGTGATTCGACATAAAAACACCCTATAGCCCTGGCTTCTCTCAGTAATTCTTTAATTCGCTCATCTTTCTTCAGCTTTTTAAAATCATGGATATCAATCGGTGGGTCTTCAGGGTTATTGTCTTTGGCCACTTGTAGACAATCCTTGATTTTAGCTAACCCTCGTTGGCCCAAAATATCGAATTTATATAGCCCTACATCTTCGGCCATCAGCATATCGAAATGAGTAACGGGAAAACCCTTTGGAGGCAAACTTGTAGCTGTGAAACTATATATTGATTGCTCTGCTATTAAAATACCGCCTGCATGAATACTCAAATGGCTTGGAAACCCGGTGATCAGGCTGCCATATTTAAGTACCAAAGCCGACAGGTCATCTGCTGGTGCTCTGCCATCTGACAAACGATCAATCTCATGTGGAGGCAGCCCAAAAACCTTGCCCAGCTCTCTAACTGTAGCCCTGTATTGAAAGGTGCTATAAGTTGCCAAAAGTGCCACTCGATTAGGCGCTTTTTTAGTAAAAAAGTCAAAAATAAAACGGGTCACATCCTGCCTATCCTTCCATGAAAAGTCTATGTCAAAATCAGGTGGATTTTTCCTATAGAGGTTTATAAACCGCTCAAAATACAGATCCAGATCAATAGGGTCTACATCTGTTATACGCATGAGGTATGCTACTATGCTGTTGGCCCCACTACCACGCCCTACATAAAAGTAGCCCATCTTCCGGGCATAGCTTACGATCTTGCAGTTAATCAGAAAATAAGAGACAAAACCTTTCTGCTTTATGATTAGCAACTCTTTTTCGAGCCTCCTATGTATCTCATCACCAGCATCGGGGTATCGGTAAGAGAGGCCTCTGTAACATACCCTTTTCATAAGTTTAAAATCCTGCCTTTCACACCCTGTATAGGTCTTTAGGTTTTTGTGCTCCTGCTCATCGCCAAACTCAAAGTTTATTGAGCAATTATTTAAAAGCTCATCTGCATTTTCCAGCAAATAAGAATAAGAGGCAAATGTCTCTGCCATCTGTTTTGGAGAAAGAAAACAGTCTTCAGGATGCCCCTCTTCACTTTTTGGCACCTTACTCAACAAGGTATTTTTATCAATGGCTCGAAGTAATCGATGCGCATTAAAGTCGCGCTTATTTCTAAAGGTCATGGTCTGAAGCGCAACTAACTTATCACGCTGATCTTTCCATTTCGAGAAAGGAAGCCTCGAAAAGTCTCTGGCTCTCACGCCAATATATTCACCTTGATTAAGTATCGCTTTCTTACACGACTCGAAAGGGTAAATGATATAAGCATGCTGAAATACAGGGGCCTTATCTGGAATAGGAATCTCATGATGTAAATGATATGACAAATACTCATTGAGTTCCTGAAATCCTTTGTTGTTTTTTGCCAGGCCGATAAATTTTTGACATGCACCATCCCTGAAGTCAATACCTAATACGGGTCTGACACCATATTTTTCCGACAGTCGCACAAAATTGAGGCTCCCTGCTGTAGAATTAATATCAGTGAGAGCTAGTGTAGCAACACCACTTTTTGAAGCCAGTGCCAACAGTTCTTTAGGACTTATCGCTCCGTATTTAAAGCTATAATATGAATGTATGTTGAGGTACATTTAGTGAGTTCTAAGTTCTAAGTTTTAAGTTCTGACTACTCATGTTCTTCCCACTATGCTTTCTGCTCTATGCCCCATGCACTCCGCTCTTCCTATAAGTAACCAGAAACTAGTACTCCTTACACCATGCACTCTGCCCTATTCTCAGTGACCAGCACAGCCTCTGTACTATGCCATACTCCATGCGCTACGCGCTAAGCCCTATGCTCACACGCCCTGCAAGTAACCAGCCAGAAACCAGTAGCCAGCGCCTACCCACCCCTCACCCTCTAACTCCCTAAAGGAAGAACCCTCTCCTCACTATGCGCCATGCTCTACGCTCTCTGCTCTACGCCCTCTGCGCTCAGCTCTCCGCCCATCATGCTCTACGATTAGCCAACAATGGAGGCGGCTCACCTTTAAATGGATTGAAACGACTAATGGTCTTAGCCTCAATACCTGCAGCTCGCAATACCGCTCTATCGCCATGTTTATCTCTTATCTTATCCATTGCCTGGTAGAGATTGATCAGCTCTACAGCGTCTTCAAACAAGTTGATCTGATACCCACCACTTACCAAATGACTGAACCTCACGCCAATCAGGCGTACAAGCAATCTTTTATGGTAAAGCCTCTCGAAAAGCTCCAGTACTTTTGGTACAAGTATGTGGTCTGCCGATGTGTAGGGTATCCGAGACTGTAAGGTGTATGTATTAAAATCAGAATACCGGACTTTCACCGTCACACATGCGGTAAGCTTCTCTCCTCTACGCAGCTGAAATGCTAAATTCTCAGCCATAGCCAGCAAAATGGCTTTAAGCTTAACCACGTCTATAGTGTCCTTATCAAACGTACGCTCTGTGGAGATCGACTTTCTTTCTGAGTAGGGTATTACTGGAGATTTATCAATGCCATTGGCTTTTTTCCAAATCTTAATTCCATTTTTCCCAAACACCCGTTGCATCAACTCTACAGGCATCTCCTGAATAGTTTTTACCTTTCTAATACCCAGGCCACTCAGCGTTTGATAAGTTTTTTCACCAATCATAGGTATTTTTCTCACAGACAGCGGAGCTAAAAAAGGCTTCTCAGCACCAAAATCAACCTGAAGCTGATTGTTTGGCTTGGCCTCACCTGTGGCTACTTTTGATACGGTCTTGTTTTCAGAAAGGCCAAAAGAGATAGGGAGCCCCGTTTCTTTGATGATTTTCATCCTTATTTCAGAAGCCATTTTCAAACTATTGAAAAACCGATCTACCCCAGAAAGGTCAGCATAAAATTCATCAATGGATGTTTTTTCATACAACGGAACACTCTCCCGAATAATCTCCGTTACCTCCTCAGACTTTTTGGTATAGGTAGCTGAGTTTCCCTTGATGACAATAGCATTGGGGCACAGCTCTCTGGCTATCTTCATGGGCATCGCAGAATGGATACCAAACCGCCTTGCTTCATAGCTACATGAAGCCACCACTCCCCTGTCAGTTACACCACCAATCAATATGGGCTTATCATTCAACCTGCTGTCGAGCAGCCGCTCACATGACACAAAAAAGGTATCCAGATCTAAATGTAGTATAGTGCGGTCGCCAATTATCATACTACAAATATAAGCTAACTTATATAGTAATTACTAATATTTTTAGTAATTACTGTTAACTATCTTTTAATATACCGTATGCCAAAATTCAGAGAATACCCAGCCCCATCATTCCTCGACTGGATAAAGTTACCATAAGACAATTCGAGGCCTATCTTAGAAGTCAATTGATATTTGGCTCCAATACCAACTTGTGTAAACCAGTTTGTGAGCCCAAATTGTTCATCGACAGCATTGGATGCTTTCTCAAACCTTGGCGCATACTGACCAAACGCAAAAATAGTGGTCTTGGACGTTGGGAAGTAACTCAAGAAAGCACTCAGTGGGAAACGCACAAAATTAACCTGACTATCATTTCTTTTTAATCTATAGAGTGCATCAACCTCCAGAAATAACCTCCACGAACTGTTCAGTTTCTTATCATAAAAAAATTGAGTAAACCATGTATACCTATCATGTGCAGTAAAAGAAGGGGATTCGAGGTTTGGCGCTATAGGAAATAAAAAGCTGGATTGCACACTAAAATTAGGAATTGAAGCAATAGGCACTACTTTAATGCGTGGACCCACTGCGGAGACCACTGTCCGATTAAAATCCCCATCACTACTTACGAGTATTTTTAAAGGACTCGTGTTAGCGTCATCGTAAAACGCCCGATTAGCTACTACATCAAAACCAAGGTTGATACGACCAGATGCAGACACTCCGTAAGTAAACTGATACATACCGTTAAGAAACGTTTGCCTTTGACCTAAGTCTACCTCATCCCCATTCCTATTTCTAATTTGATTTTGAGTATAAAGATTATAGAAAGTATTGATTTCAAATGTGCCTTTATCAAATAAGGCCGATGGCGTAAAACGTTCAAGGTTAGATTCCTGAGCATTTAAATGCATGGCACCTAATACCAGCACCAACAACAATGCAAGGGCTTTAGACTTACTTAACCACATATATCCCCCTTATTTCTAAACCGATGTATGTTCCTGAAACTACAAGTGTGTCTTGCACAAGTGCATCAAGACTGGCCGTGTAACTTCTCTGTGTACCTTCATCAAACATCAGTTGATCCAGGCTGTCATTCACCCTCCAGGTACCAGTTCTGTTTTGCTCAGTATCCTCAGCTCCACAAAGTTGGCTACCACCATTATACGTATAAGTACCATCTGCATTTATGATCATGCTATCATCTAATCTACAACCCTGAAAGCCCTCCATACTAGCTATTGTAAATGAGATTGTAGACCAGGATTTCTCAGTATCACCATGAAAAAGCATGTTAAACTCGGACATAGAGGCTGGTAAACCTTGTGGAGCCAACATAGGCTCATCGGCAGGTTCATTGGTATTTGTGGGATCGTCAAGGTCAACTAAATCACACGAGGTCGCAATGA
Source organism: Fulvivirga sp. (assembly GCA_965227525.1). Taxonomy (GTDB): domain Bacteria; phylum Bacteroidota; class Bacteroidia; order Cytophagales; family Cyclobacteriaceae; genus Fulvivirga. Next base: position 3,267,900 of record OZ245762.1, read on the forward strand.
GCAGCAAAGTGACAAACATTGCCAGAACCCCTTTAATTTGATACTTCATAATTGTTTTCTTTGGTTTCATATACTCAAGAAAACTATCAAGTATCACGATTGTATCACATTGACATATTTAACGGTTAAATGACATTTAGGCGACAATTATCTATATATCATTGCTTCTCCCACACATAATAACGTCTGTCATTCCATTCGCCTTCTTCTGTGATGTCAAACGACTTGGTGTTTGGTGTGATGCTTGCCCTGTCTCATAGTATTATTTTTCAATTATTTACGGCATTTAGCAGCTATTAGTTATTTTCCCATCGTGAACGAAAAAATTGAATCTCTACTTTATCACCAACCCAGAAGTCGAGCCTTTATTGGTAGTCTGGGCCTTGCTTTAAAGGAATTTCGTGTAGCTCCCTCCCAGTTTTTTACCTGGCGAAATCCTTTCTCTATACTTCGGGTAATAAAATATATGAGTTACGCCCTTCTTAAATTGATTTTCGGAAAAACCGTCAAATTTAGCTATGCTTTTACAGGTGAAGACCGCATAATTGAAAGCCTCCTGAAAAAGAGTATCCGTACGGAAGGTTTCTATGTAGAAGTTGGATGTAATCACCCCACTTTCATTTCCAATACTTTTTCTTTATACAAAAAGGGCTGGAGAGGCATTTGTATCGATGCCAATAAGAGGCTTATCAGAAAATACAGCTACCTGCGACCTCGCGATACAGCAATTGTCGCAGCTATATCTGATAAAATCGAAAAGGTAGAATTCACGGAGTATACCAATGATGGACTTTCATCAATTCACAGTAAAGTTGAGCAAGAGCACACCAAAAGCGGGCAGAAAATAATCAGACGAACTATGATGCAAACTAAACGTCTGACAAATGTCCTTGAAGCGCTAAACGCACCTACATCTTTCGACCTACTTAGTATAGATGCTGAAGAAAATGATTTTGAGGTACTCAAATCATTAGATTTAAATCAATACACACCTCGCTTGGTAGTATTAGAATTAGATGAGTTCGACTTAGCTGACCCATCCTCAAATCTTGTTTACCAATATCTTGATCAATACAACTACAAATTTGTTGGGTACATTTTGACCAACGCTTACTTCATGCTTAATAAAGAAAATTAAATTGTCTATTTTGGCTGCAAATTTTTAACCTATGGAGTTAGCACTGCTCGATTACATTATCATTATTGCTTTTTTTGCTATTTCTCTAGCTATTGGCCTTAAGTTTAGAAAACAAGCGGGAAAAGACATCTCGCAATTCTTCCTTGGAGGGCGGAACCTGCCTTGGTACATTGCCGGCATATCTATGGTAGCCACCACTTTTGCCGCGGATACTCCACTGGCCGTAACCGAACTTGTAGCTCAGAATGGTATTGCAGGCAACTGGCTATGGTGGAATATGCTCGCTGGAGGAATGCTCACTACCTTTTTCTTCGCACGCTATTGGCGTAGAGCTGAAGTGCTTACAGATATAGAATTCATAGAAATGAGATACAGCGGAGCTGCTGCCCGATTTTTGAGAGGTTTCCGGGCGCTATACTTTGGTGTATTTATGAATGTACTCATCATTGGCTGGGTTAATATCGCACTAATGTCTTTGTTGCAGGTGTTCTTTGATATACCTGAAAACCAGCTGATTTGGTATGTGGGTGGTGCCATGCTCATCGTTGTGGCCTACTCAGCTATGTCAGGTTTGCTCGGAGTGGCTTTCACTGATGTAGTCCAATTTGCAATAGCCATGGTAGGTAGTATTATACTGGCAATCATTGTTCTTAATTCTGACCAAATAGGTGGCGTTGAAAATCTAAAAGCAACACTACCGGCTGGGACCCTTGATTTCTTTCCAATGGTTGGAAATGAAGGAAGTGGAACGATGCTGGCGCTTGGGTTGGGTAGCTTCCTTGCCTTCGTAGGGTTTCAATGGTGGGCAAGCTGGTATCCTGGTGCGGAGCCTGGTGGCGGTGGATATATTGCTCAACGCATGATGTCTACCAAGTCAGAAAAAGATGCCATCTATTCTACACTGTTTTTTCAAATCGCACATTATTGCATCCGTCCCTGGCCTTGGATTATTGTAGCCCTTTGTGCAGTTATCCTCTACCCTAATCTGTCCGCTGAAGACAGCAAATTGGGGTATGTAATGGCTATGAAAGAATTCTTACCTACAGGATTGAAAGGACTCTTATTGGTTGCCTTTTTTGCTGCTTATATGAGCACCATATCTACACAACTCAATTGGGGAACAAGCTATATCATTAATGATTTTTATAAACGATTTTTAAAGCCACAGGCCAGTAATAAGCAATTGGTCAATGCCTCTCGGGTTGGGACTTTGCTTATTATGTTGATTGCCTTGTTTGCCACAACTTTGATGACTACCATTTCGGGAGTCTGGGCTTTCATCATTGAATGTGGTGCTGGTTTAGGCCTTGTCATGATTCTGCGTTGGTATTGGTGGCGCATCAACGCATGGAGTGAAATTGTAGCGACTGTGGCTCCCTTCATTGCTTACGCTTTGGCCAAATTTGTCTTCGTACAATTTGATCCTGCCTGGGGCAAAGGAATTGGTGAAAATCCTAAAGGGTTCTTTTTCACTGTTGGCTTTACTACCATTGCCTGGTTAATTACAACGTTTGTTGCTAAACCTACAGACACAACTGTTTTACAATCATTTTTCAATAAAATAAAGCCAGATGGCAACTGGAGGCCATTTAGGCAGGGTTGGCAAGGTCAACGACTGTTGTTGCTTGGCATATGTTGGTTGAGTGCCATTGCCATGGCATATTCAGCTTTGTTCTTCACAGGAAGTTTGATTTTCATCGAATGGAATGATAGTTTGATTTATGGTATCACCATGGTTGGATCGTTTTTCATTCTGCGACTGAGCTCTAGAAAGGTGAAGATCTTTGAGAAGTAGAATATATTTAGTACCTGAGTCAATTTCTGCATGACAGAATTTATGAATTAATTGATTATGAGAAAACTCGAGAAAATTTTCATTGTACTTATATTATTAGGAGCAATAGGAAGTCTAAACCGTATAGAGCAATCAAACTTGATCTTTCTTATTGGTTGTACTTTACTATCAATGCTTTATTTCTTTCTAAGTTTCGCACTATTCAATAATGTGACATTTAGGAATATTTTCAAATCAAGTTCCTTTACAAGCGTAGGCCGAGTAGTTGGGTCTATCGGGCTAGGTATAGCTCTATCAATATGTATCATAGGCATTCAATTTAAGTTTTTGGTCTTGGAAGGATCGGATAGTATGTTGATTATTGGTAATACCCTTCTGATATTTACAGGTATAGTCGCTGCAACATTACTATTTATGAGAAATAAGCATCAACCCGGCTTTTACATTAGAATTTTCAAGCGTCTAATCCCAGTACTATTAATGGGCTTATTAAGCTTAATGGTTTCAGGTGAGTATATTGTAGACATACGGTATAGAAACAATCCTAAATTAGCGGAGCTAATTAAGCAAAGTCTTGATGGTCCTTATGATCAAGAATTATATAATAAAATTCAAGAGGAAAAAGCTAAGGAAAATTCCAATTAGAACTTAGTTACATATATGCTGTAATTAATATAAACATATACAATGGCAGGAGGCGCTGGACACATATATGATATGATAGGCAGACTTAAGAATAACGCAAGTATTCTTAAGAAACCAGGCTACTTCAAAACAAAAGAGGAGCTCTTAAAAATCTCTGGAAAAACGGTCTACGAATACAGACAGGCTACTCCTGAGCAGCTAATACAAATAAGAAAGCAGCTTATATTACAGCGTAAAAAGAGGTTATTCAAGTCAATTCTTGGAATCGCCATTGCTGTTCCTATTGCACTTATTTTGATTGCAGTTTTAATTTTTTGGTTTATATAATTATGGGTGGCGGTGGTTTCATGCATGAAGCAAACAAGAGAATTCAGCAAAACAGAAATAAGTTGAATAGGTCATCGCTTTTTGATCGTGATAGGTTGAAACAGCAAGGTAAGACTCGTACGCATTTAGAAAGTAAAAAAGCATCTCCACAAGAATTATCAGCACTGAAGAACAGAATAGCCCAAAGGAATAAGAAAGCGAATCGAAGACTGCTGAGAAACCTCATTATATCGGCTTTAATTGGTATAATATTGGCCATTGTCATGTCTATCTGGTTTGGCCCTAAATAAAAAGATTTGTAAAGATTTCTCCGCTACGCTACGAAATTACGTTTGAGGGTAAGCACTTGCCAACCTGCCCGTTGTCATACGTGGCATTCTCGAGGGCTGGGTGAAAAAATGGTGTGTGGATGCGCAGAAAGGCCTAGAGCGTTAATTTTTTCATGATTTTTGTCTACTTTTCATCTAGGAAAAGTATCCCGATTTTTGATATCGGGACGGCTTGAGGATAAAAACAATGGGAAGGGCAAGGATTTCTTTCCGATAAATCGGGGTACTCGTTGTAGCTATTTAAGAAGTTCTAATTACAGTTTTCATTTTCTTTTGCATGCCCAAAAGAAAACGAAACAAAAGAAAAAGGCACCACGAACAAAGCCCATTTGAATCTACACATTCCTTAACATTCGCTACAACTTTCTCAAATGGGCCACGCTGTTCGTGGACAACCAGCCCGCCTTAATAAATTTAAGTGATATTAAATGACCCTACTCTCTCCCCAAAAAATCAGCCAACAACCCATGAAAATGATGTACCCCTTTCTCTCTTTTAGGAGAGTATCTACCAGCCTGATAAAACCGTGACTTCACACCTTTATGCACCCCCTCCACTACAAACTCATCTTCACGCTCCACTTTATCAAGTAAGGCTCCTGCTCCTTTGTCTAGCTTTGATTCGTCATACACATAAGTGAGAAACGACACCTTGGTACGGTCCATGGCAATAGGTCGTACCACATTTACTGAAAGTCCCCACGGGTAGAAATTAAACATCATATTAGGAAATACCCAGTAATAATATGCAGCTACATTTTTACCATGATCAACGTGGTCATTAGGTAAATCGAAAGTCTCAGAAGCATCTTTAGAATAGCCTATTTGCAGGTTAAGCAAATCATAAATCTCTGTGGTGTAGTCACCGTAATCAAGCGTTTTGTTGAGGTCATCATGGACGAACGGAATATGAAAACCTTCCAGGTAATTATCACAATACAAAGCCCAATGCGCATGCACAAGGTATTCTTTTGAACGGCCTTCATCAAACGAAAACTCGCCTAAAGGCAGAAAACCCACGCGCTCATTCATTTTATCAATCACTGCATTAAAGTCAATGTCACTGCTTAGCCCGGCAAACAAAAAAGGACCCCACTTTACTACTGGAAACTCATGTAGGTCGTCACAGGGGCGTGGGAAGTCTTTGGCCTCCTTAAACTCGGGCATATGTTCAAACTTGCCATCCAATCCAAACCTTCGGCCATGGTACATGCACTGCAATTTTTGCATTTTGCCTGGATGGTGCACCAATATATTACCCCTGTGCGTGCACACATTGGTGAAGCACCTTATATTATTGTCAGCCCCTCGGGTGAGTAGCATTGGCTCTGTAAGGTAATGATCCAACATGGTAAATGGAAAGACATCTTGTTGCAACGGTACCTGTGTTTCATCTCCCACCCATTGCCATGATTTTAGGAACACCTTTTCTTTGAGTTTATCAAATACAGAGGCATCTTGATAAAAGCTTGCAGGCAAAGTCTCGGCCTTGGTAATGTCAGGATCAATATTAAAGGTGGGTTTCATTCTTTCCAGTCTAATAATTTCTATATTGAGATTTATTTTACCAATATAATCTATAATCATGGGTTTTCTAAGTCCTAACTATGAGTGAATCATCCCCTCCTAACAAAATCGGCCTGTGGACTTCTACCTCGTTGGTTGTAGGTAATATGATCGGTGTAGGTGTTTTTTTAATACCTTCCACCTTAGCCAGTTACGGTAGTATTAGTTTTTTCGGCTGGATTGTGTCGTCAGTAGGAGCCGTTTTTCTTGCCCTTGTTTTTAGCTATCTAAGTAAGCTTATTCCCTCGGCCAGTGGTGGCCCATACATTTACTCCAAAGAAGGTCTTGGCGAGTTTGCAGGTTTTTTGGTGGCCTGGGGCTACTGGATTTCTGTCTGGATTACCAATGCAGCCATCGCAGTTGGCTTTGTAGGCTATTTGAGCGTTTTCATACCCACATTAACTGCTACCCCATTAACAGCAGCATTATCCGGACTCTCTGCCATATGGTTACTCACATGGGTAAACTCCAGAGGAGTAAAAAAAGCGGGCGCAGTGCAACTGGTTTCTACCGTTTTAAAACTACTACCATTACTCATTGTGTCTATTGGCGGTTTATTCTTTCTCAATTGGGATCATTTTATACCTGTCAACCTGAGCGAAGAATCAGACTTATCAGCCATTGCTTCCACTACAGCACTTACGCTCTTTGCCTTTTTGGGTATTGAGTCGGCCACTATACCAGCAGAAGATGTAAAAGATGCTGAAACCACCATTTCTAAAGCTACAAAACTTGGCACATTCATCGCTATAGCCATTTACATTTTGGGTTCTATGTCGGTTATGGGTGTGATAGAGCCAGAGTTGCTGGCTATATCCAATGCACCATTTGCAGATGCGGCAGCGCTCATGTGGGGCGAAGAGGCGCGATATCTTGTTGCCGGAGGCGCAGCAATTTCCGCCTTTGGTGCACTTAATGGCTGGATTTTAATTCAGGGACAAATACCCGCAGCTATTGCAAGAGATAAACTTTTCCCTAAAATATTTGCTAAGAAAAATAAGAATGGCTCACCCGCTATTGGTATTATGATAGGAAGTGTATTCGCCTCGATCCTTATGTCGATGAACTATACCAAAGGGCTTGTAGAAACTTTCAAATTCTTTATTTTGCTTTCTACACTCTCAGTACTCATTCCTTATTTATTTTCATCTGCCTCATACATACTTATTAGCATAGCAAAAAAACTCACTGTACATCTCACAGTAGCCAAAGTATTAGCAGCCACTTTTGCCTTTCTATTTTCCGTTTGGGCCATTATCGGTTCAGGAGAAGAGGCCACTTACTGGGGCTTCATATTACTCGTGCTTGGTGTACCACTTTTTGTTTGGATGAAATACAATGTTAAAAACAATGACTAGTCACTCTGAATATCATAAGCTAAAATCCGTCTTTCTCAAAAATGTGAAAGCGGCATTTATAGATCAAACCACAATAGCATCTCAATGGCAATCACTCAATTACCTTGGTGAGCCTCACCTGCCCGCTGCACTTAAAGAATACAGCAGTTTTGAAAGTTTGCTCACTCAGCACAACATAGAAATCATGGAGTTCCCAAAAGATGGTACTGTTTCTATGGACTCTTTGTATTGCAGAGATGCCTCAATCGCCACCGATTTTGGAGTAATCATATGCAACATGGGTAAAGAGGGCCGGGCTAACGAACCTGCGGCTGCTAAAAAGGCCTACGAGGAACAGAATGTCAAAATTTTGGGAGAAATCAAATCGCCAGGAACGGTCGAAGGAGGTGATGTAGCTTGGTTAGATAAAAAAACATTGGCTGTTGGTCACACCTACAGAACTAATCCTGAAGGCATTCAGCAATTGAAAAATTTTCTTAATCCTCATGGGGTTGAAGTAATAGTAGCGAACCTTCCTCATTTTAGAGGACCTTCCGATGTTTTTCATTTGATGTCAATATTGAGTCCTGTTGATAAAGATCTGGCGGTGGTTTACTCACCACTCATGCCGATTGACCTTAGAAATTTATTGATCGACCGTGGATATGAGTTGGTTGAAGTTCCTGAATCGGAATATGACTCCATGGGTTGCAATGTATTGGCCATAGCCCCTCGTATTTGCCTTATAGTGAAAGGAAACCCCAAAACTAAAGAAGCATTAGAAGCTGCCGGCTGTACAGTATATGAATATGAAGGGCAGGAAATCAGCGTAAAAGGTGGTGGTGGACCCACTTGCCTGACCAGGCCATTGATAAGAGAATAGCTCCTTTTCCATTATTTCAAAATTATTTTACTGACAAAAGTAAACTTTATCCTTTTGACTCCGTATATTACTGACAAAATGAAATAATATACAATGGGTAGAACATATCTTGGTGAATTTGAAGAACTGGTATTGCTTACAGTGGGTGTACTTTATGAAAACGCTTACGCAGTGTCTATTACACAGGAAATTAAAGACCAATCGGGCAGATCTGTCAACGTAAGTGCTGTACACAAATCTTTATACAGACTTGAAGAAAAAGGAATGTTGGAGTCGAAACTTGGCGATGCTGAAGCCAAAAGAGGCGGCAAACGCAAGCGGTTATTCTCAATCACTCCGTATGGAAAAAAAGCACTCGATGAATCTATGGATTTAAGAGCCAGCCTACGCAAACAAATTCCCGAAGTGGCATTTAAATGGCAAAAAGGATGAGTCAGACACCCAAATTACCAAGGCTCCCCTCTGCATTTTTCAAATGGTACTGCAGAGGGGATCGTTACGAAGAGCTACATGGTGATTTAGAAGAACTCTTTTATATCCGTGCCGAAGAATTAGGTCAAACCAAGGCACGTCTATATTATCTTTTGGATGTGGTTAAATGCTGTCGCCCATACGCCTGGAAAAAGTCAACAACTCAAAACACAACAATACTTATGCTAAACAATTATTTTAAAACCTCCATCAGGAGCTTAATGAAAAACCCATTGAGCTCATTCATTAATGTATTTGGCCTTGCCATGGCTATCGGTATATGCATGCTCGTTTACGGCTTTGCCAAGTGGGTGTATAGCATTGACCAACATCATGAAAACAAGGACAGCGTATTTCTTACTACTGTATTTGTAGAACGAGACGGAACGATGCAGCAGAATGGTCTTAGCCCACGGCCATTAGCTGAAACATTAGAGCAGGACTTTTCTCTGATCATCAATACCTGCCGAGTGGAAGACCGGAATGTAGTAGTAAAGTTTGAAGATCATGTTTTTCACGAGCAAGTAAGATATGTTGACCCTTCATTTTTGAGCATGTTCACCTTTCCCATGAAATGGGGTAATGCTTCGGAGTTGAATGATGTGAACAGCATTATTCTTAGTGAGCCAATGGCCGAAAAGTATTTTGGTCGAGAAAACCCAATAGGAAAAGACCTGCAACTGATATTCAGTGCTGATTATAAGAAGGTTTTTAAAGTGGCTGGTGTGGCTGAAGACTTTCCAAAAGCACATGATATACGATTCACTTTTCTCATTCATTTTAAAAACTTATTACAAGCAGAGCCTGACTATAATAAACACGATTGGAGTCAATTTCAACAAGCCACATTCATACAGTTAAAAAGACCGGAAGACATACATACCATTGAGTCCAGTATGGACAAGTACAAGAATCTCCAAAACCAGGTACAGGAAGATTGGGCGATCAATGGATTTAAATTTGAGCCGCTGGCAACCTTATACGAGCGCTCACCCAACATACAAAACGATATATCATATGGCAGGGGTGACAACGCTTCATCAGTTATTTTTCTGAGTGTTATTGGCACCTTTTTGCTCACCTTGGCTTGCTTTAACTATGTAAATATTGCCATTGTTTCTGCTGCCAAAAGGTTAAAAGAAATTGGTGTAAGAAAATCAATCGGTGCGTCCCGAGGCAAAGTGATCATGCAATTTTTAGCCGAAAATATACTGGTAACATCCTTTGCCTTGATTATTGGCATTGTCTTAGGCACAGCAGTGATCATCCCCTGGTTTGAGCAACTCAATGATTTTAGTATGGACTTTACACTGCTCGATATCAATCTTTTAATATTTCTACCTATGATTCTTATTATTACCGGCATAGCTTCCGGGCTTTATCCGGCACTGTACATTTCCAGATTTCAGGTAGTTAACATCTTTAAAGGTTCAGTATCCTTTGGCAGCAAAAACACATTAACCAAGTTCTTTCTTGGCTTTCAAATCGTGTTGGCATGTATACTCATCAGTAGTGCAGTCTTTTTCACATTAAATTCAAACTATAATGCACAGCGAAGCTGGGGTTACGATCAAAAAGGCATTTTGTATGCTGAAGTTGATGGTGAAAAAGATTATAACCAACTCAAAGCACTCGTCTCTCAGGAAGCTGATGTATCAGCCATTGCTGGGGGATCTGATCATATTGGTCGAGCAACGTCTGGGGTTATTTTAAATCTTCCTCCAAATAAAAAATTTGACGTAAAGGAAATTGCCATTGAGCCTAATTATTTAAAAACAATGGGCCTTAAAATCATTGACGGTAGAGATTTTAATGATCATCCAGGTAGCGACAAACAGGCAATAATTGTAAATGAAACATTGGTAGAAAATCTTAAACTGGAAAATCCTGTGGGTCAAAAAGTTGAAATTGACAGCGCCAAATATGATATAATTGGTGTCGTAAAAAACTTCCATAGCCGTAATTTTTTCCACCCGATTGAGCCAACATATTTTAAAATAGCCGACCCTGCTGACTATAATTATTTAGCACTAAAAGTTGCAAAGGGGCAAGCAACTGAAGTTTATGTAAGCTTACGGAAACATTGGTCAACACTATTCCCGGAAATCCCTTTCCAGGGTGGTCACCAGGAAGATGTCTGGGGCGGTTATTTCAATGAAACCAAAGGGCACGCAAAGTTTTGGCAGGTAATAGCCATAATGGCCGTTTTATTAGCCAGCCTTGGCTTATATGGTCTGGTTACGTTAAATGTTTCTAGCAGAACCAAGGAGTTTTCGATTCGTAAGGTATTAGGGGCGCAAATAGGCCACCTGATGGGCGCCATCACCAAACAATATATTTTGCTATTTTCTATTGCTCTGGCTTTAGGAGCACCTATTAGCTACTATCTGATGAAGTTTATTTTTGACTTTGCTTATACATATCATATGCCAATTACCTTCTCAGGGGTAGCACTGGCAGTAAGTTTATTACTAGTGGTTTTATTTGCAACAATATTTACTCAGGTGGGAAAAGTCACCAAAACAAACCCTGTCGATGGATTAAAGACAGAATAAATTCCTTGTCAAATTTTCGGTAGTTCATTAAAGGGAGAGCTGATATTTTTGAGTTAATTTTAATCATATAATATTATGCTCTCCTTTCAAGAAAAATATCAGGCCATTGTAAATAAGGATCTTTCGTATGAAGGTCAATTCATCACAGGTGTAAAAACAACAAACATATTTTGCCGGCCTATATGTACAGCCCGCAAGCCTAAACCAGAAAATGTAACATTTTTCGACTCTGCTCAAGAAGCATTAAGGCATGGTTTCAGGCCTTGTAAAGTTTGTAAACCTTTAGAGCCACTGAATACCACTCCAAAGCCTTATGAGCAAGTTATGAATGAGTTGCGAAATGAACCTTACAAACGTATCAAAGATTATGACTTGAGACTACGAGGCATTGATCCTACAGCAATTAGGAGATGGTTTAAGAAAAATCACAACATCACTTTTCATGGATTTCAGCGGATGCTCAGAATCAATATGGCCTACCAGCAAATCAATAGTGGTGAAAAGGTAACTGCTGCAGCTTATGACCATGGCTATGAGTCTTTGAGTGGCTTCAATGATGGCTATCAATCTATTTTTGGAAAGTCACCTACAAAAACAGCTGGCGAGACTGTAATTAATATTACACGATTTACCACCCCACTGGGCCCTATGTATGGTTGTGCAACGGACAAAGGTATTTGCCTTGTAGAGTTTACAGATAGGCGCATGTTGGAAACCGAATTTAAAGATTTAAGAAAACGGCTTAACGCTGTGATTTTACCAGGATCCAATGAACATCTTGAGAACCTTATCCAGCAATTGGATGAATATTTTACAGGTAAAAGAAAAGTCTTTGACTTAACGCTTCATACACCGGGTACTGATTTTCAAAATGAGGTATGGAAGATACTGAAGGAAATCCCATATGGTAAAACAAGGTCTTACCAGGAACAGGCCAATATTCTTGGCAAGCCAAAAGCCGTAAGAGCTGTAGCATCAGCCAATGGTCATAATAGACTCGCGATTGTAATACCTTGCCATAGAGTAATAGGTAGTGATGGTAGTTTAACTGGTTATGCCGGTGGGCTAGCTAGAAAAAAATGGCTGTTAGATTTTGAGAAAAGTAATTTGTAAAGTCACTGGTTACCGATCAAAGTAAAATTAACAGTCATGTTGAGGAAAGAAACATCTTACTCAGATATTTGCATAAACTAGGCCGTCTTTGATAATTATTTTTGATAGTAAAAAGGCATTTATAAGTAAATAAAGCTGGGTATTCTTAATAAAACAGATATCGTCAACCCCAATAATTGCCAAAAACAGTTAAAAGTGAGGTATTCGGGTTCGGCCTTGAGGAAATTGCGTTAAGAAATTTATGAGAAAGCCCGTGAAAAATTCAAGTGTTTGAGTCAAGCCAAAGCGTGACGAGTTTTTGAATTTTTGGGCTTGAGAGTAAATTTTAGCCTATTTCCTCACAGCCTTGACTTTTTTTGTTTCGTTTTTTGTGTTAAGACAAAAAATGAAAACCAATGCTTTGAAATGCCAAGATCAATAAACAAGGATGCCCTAAACTACTTAGTAAGATGCCTCCAAAGTCGGCATGACAACAAACTTAAACGAAGTTATATCACATACTCTAGCCACCCTCGTAAGGACTGATTGAAAAAATAATCAGCGATGGCATCCCTTTCAAGGGATGCCATCGTTAAAAACTTAATTCAAGGTCTGTGTCTTCACAGACCTCTTGAAAGTAATTGATCCACCGGACGGACTTTAGCCGCCCGATGACCAGTAGTTACAAATCCAAAATCTCCTGAAGCTCTTCTTCACTCAAATTCAACAACCCTGCCTCTGGTAGCCTTCTTGTAAGCTCTTTCCAATTTTCATCTTTAGCAAACACACGCCTCAGTACAGGCTTAGCCTCCTCCAGCTTTCCTTGATTGACCAAAGTAATAGCCGTCCAATAGGCCATTTCAAGGTTGTCAGGAAACATTTTTTGAGCTGCTCCATACTCAGCCATTGCCGCTTTCATATCACCATGCTCAACTTCGAGATCTCCCTGATTCATATGCTCATAGGCACGGTAAACTTTCAGCAACCTTTTCAACTCTTGTAATGGCTGATCGCTATCATCAACTCTTAGGTCAATCATCGGATCATCCCATGGATTCTCAGGTTTTTCTCCTGCCACCACCAGCAAAGCGGCTGACTGCTTTCCTCTGATGTCACCTCCAGCTTCCTGTGCTGCTTCTAAGGTGGCTACCATGCGCTCTGGCAATGGAAGTTCATTATTAATTTGATAAGCAGCAGCCATTGCCGGCCAAACTTCATCAGTCAACATCATATTGGCTTGTACTGAAAAGTTATCTCCCTTAATATGCCCTGCATATTTGATGCAATTATCACCAGTGTGTGTTGCCACATTGCCATTTACATCGAGTATTGCAACCTGCCTCACTTCCCTACCTTCATCCGTTGACAGCAAAATATCCAGAGCCTCTTGAGCCGTTTTACCCTCTTTAATCAGTTGCAAACCTCGCAAACCAAAAGACTTATTTACAAACGACTGTGTAGCCACCACGCCAACGCCAGCTTCTCCCCAACTCACCACACTACCTACTGAAAACCAATGACTTTGCACAGCAACCGCCATTTCACCTGTCACCGGGTCTTTTGCTACAATGGAATAAGTATGCGCAAATGGACTTTCAAATTTATAAAGCTGCGCATAACCAGAAAAGGCAACTATTAGAAGTATAGGGAGCATGAATCGTTTCATAAGTCATAATTTTTAACCCAAGTTACAAACGAGAATTACAAGAGTGCAACCGCTTATAAAATTTAAATTTACAATTGTCAATAAGCATATTTCGTTGATAACTTAACACAATTTTTGACATTTATCCGTTATTTCGCATCGATGCAATTTGAAGAAAACAAGCCATTAGATAAAGTAAACACCTTTGGGTTAAGCGCTACAACCAAACTTTTCAAATCTGTTGAATCCATAGAGGATTTAAAAGAAAGCCTGAAGAGCAGCGAAGCGAAAAGCAATGATCTGTTCATTCTGGGTGGTGGTAGCAATATACTACTTACCAATGATTTTGATGGCCTTACCCTTAAGGTTGATATCAAAGGCATTGAAGTAGTTAAAGAAAGCCCTAATGACGTATTGGTAAAAATCGGTGCAGGAGAAAATTGGCATGACTTTGTGCTATACGCCATTAATCAAAACTGGGGAGGCGTAGAAAACCTATCGCTTATACCTGGTACGGTGGGAGCTGCCCCCATGCAAAATATTGGTGCCTACGGAATCGAAATCAAAGAAGTATTTGAGAAACTTACTGCCATTGACAGGCAAAGCGGAGATATCGAGACATTTAATAAAGCGGAGTGCAAGTTTGGCTATCGCGAAAGCATTTTCAAAAATATTGCAAAGGATAAGTACGTAATTGCCGAAGTATACTTGCGACTGACTAAGGATAATCACGCGCTAAACACTTCTTATGGAGCAATAAAGGACACCTTATCAGAAATGGGCGTGACATCGCCTACAATTAGAGATGTGAGTAATGCTGTGATACACATCAGGCAATCTAAATTACCAGACCCAGCCAAAATAGGTAATGCAGGTAGTTTTTTCAAAAACCCAACCATCGACAAAATTGACTACGATGGACTTAGGGCTGAATTTCCAGAAATACCGGGCTATGAAGTCCCGGGAGATCAAATAAAAGTACCTGCTGCATGGCTCATCGAGCAGTGTGGTTGGAAAGGTTTAACCAGAGATAGTATTGGTGTTCATAAAAACCAGGCACTTGTGCTAGTAAACTATGGAGGTGGAAAGGGCAAAGATCTCTATGCTCTTGCTTTAGAAATTAAGGAAAGTGTAGCAAAGAAGTTCGGCATCGAGCTTAATCCTGAAGTGAATATTATTGGATAGGTAGATTGTTATTCGTTATTCGTTAATAGTTACTTGTGAGTTAGACCAAACCAATAACACTTAACTTAATCACAAATCACCTAGCTGCGGCCTAAGCACTAACTCTTCCATTACTGTCCTCTTCGACAAGACATAGGCTTGCCAAATAGCTTCTGCCACGTCTTCAGCTTTCATAAACCGCTCCTCAGGTACTTCAACTCCTTCCCAACTTGCAGTAAAGGTAGCTCCGGGCATTACTGAAGTGACTCTGATATTGTGTTCTTTGAGTTCTTCTCTCAGCACTTTTGACATACCGAGCAAGGCAAACTTTGAAATGCAATATGAACCACCATTTACATAGGCCATAAATGATGCGGTTGAACAAATATTAAAAATATGACCTTTCTTTTGATCAATCATCCCGTCTACAACTCCGCGAGTCAACCTATAAGCACTGTATAGATTCGTATCGATCATTTTTTCCAGCATACCTTCCTCTTCATCATGTACCTGACCTGGCACAAATACACCAGCATTATTAATAAGGACATCTACATCCCTATTTTGAGATTTTACAAATGAAATAAATTCTTGCATCTGAGCTTTGTCAGCTACATCTGTTGGCTTTATAAAAACAGAGACCTCCATGGTATCTTCAACCTCTTCTTTTAAGGCCTTTAAATCGGCCTCGTTGCGTGCACAAACAACCAGATCAAAGTCATTTTTGGCAAATTGCAATACCAAAGCACGCCCTATTCCTTTTGTCCCCCCGGTGATTACCGCAAGTTTTTTCATCTCAATAATAATTTACTATCTAAAACAATTTTAATCTCAACCCATTTATGATAATATTGTTATCTTTCAGAGTGACGTTAAGGTAGATAAATCAGCCTTTACGAGCAAAATCTAAACCTAATTAATGGAAACCCTCGGTAAGTATTTTATTTTTCTGGGAAGCCTTTTTGTCAATAGAGAAACGTTTAAGACCTATTTTAAACTCACTATCGATGAATGCGTTTCCGTGGGTATTGGCTCTGCGTCACTGGTTTCATTGGTAGCTTTTTTTATGGGTGCGGTTACTACCATTCAGACGGCCTACAACCTCATCAGCCCATTGATCCCTGACTATGTTATTTCATTAGTTGTACGTGATATGACTATTCTGGAGTTAGCTCCAACCATTATAGGAGTAATATTTGCAGGTAAGGTTGGCTCTAGTATGGCCAGTGGGTTGGGTACGATGCGTATCTCTGAGCAAATCGATGCCTTGGAGGTAATGGGTATCAATTCTTCATCTTACCTTGTACTTCCTAAAATTTTAGCGTGTCTTTTGATGTATCCAATGCTGGTTATCCTGGCAGGACTTCTGGCAATATTAGGAGGCTATTTGGCTGGCTTGCTTACGGGTGTAATAACTGCCCAGGAATATATCTATGGCATCAGGTTCGAATTTAATGAATACACCGTCACTTTCGCCTTGATAAAATCATTCGTCTTTGCATTCTTAGTTTCATCTATCTCTTCATTTAGAGGTTACTATACAACGGGTGGTGCAGTGGAGGTCGGTCAATCTAGTACCGCAGCAGTTACACAAAGTGTAATCGCCATTCTTTTAGCTGATTATCTTTTAGCGCAATTACTATTATGATCAAGATCGAAAATATAAAGAAATCGTTTGGTGATAAGGATGTACTTAAAGGTATAAGCGGAACCTTTCAAAAAGGAAAGCCTAATCTAATTATAGGATCTAGTGGTACGGGTAAAAGTGTTTTGCTAAAATGTATTGTAGGTCTTATAAAGCCAGATGACGGATTTGTTTATTACAAACACAATGAGTTTACTCACGCTTCACGTGACCTTAAAACCGAAATAAGACGTGAAATAGGGATGCTCTTTCAGGGAGGTGCGTTGTTTGACTCAAAAACGGTTGAAGAAAACGTCATGTTCCCACTCAATGTGCTCACCAAAATGCCGGAAGACGAAAAGCTTGATAGGGTAAACTTCTGCCTCAAGCGTGTGGGTCTTGAAAACCAAAACAAAAAAATGCCCTCTGAAGTAAGTGGTGGCATGAAAAAACGTGTGGGTATCGCCCGGGCTATTGTCAATGACTCAAATTATCTCTTTTGTGATGAACCTAACTCTGGGTTAGATCCACAAACCTCTATCCTCATAGATGAACTTATTGCCGAAATCACGGAAGAATATGAAACAACAACAGTAGTAGTGACACATGATATGAATTCGGTACTTGGTATCGGAGAGAACATTATGTTCCTCTATGAAGGGCATAAACTATGGGAGGGCAACAAAAATGAAATCATGGACTCTGGTGTTAAAGAGTTTGATGAATTTGTGTTTGCCAATAAGGTAATGCGAAAGTTGAAGAATCTGGATTAGGTAGTTACCCTTTTCTAAACGGTGAAGTAATAGACCACCATAATCTTTTATGCCATGGTATGGATATTTCACCTAACTGAACTATATCCACATTCATTTTCACTTCTACAAAATCCCTGATTTTAAAAACTTCCACCTCTTTGGTTTCTAAACCAATAAAAGAGAAAACGAGAACTACTTTACTTTTACTTTCTGGCAATTCAATTTTAAAAGTACCATTATGATCCGTTGTGGTAATTATTGATGTTCCTCTTAAATGAACTGTAATGCCAGCGAGCATCTCTCCGGACTCTGCTTCGAATACTTGGCCAGATAATTCTACTAAAGAATCATTTGCTTGAGTTATCGATTTTATTGGTGGGTTCAGGGCATCCTCATAAACAGGACTGACAGCTTCTATTTTACTAAGGTTATTTGCCTTTATTTTATTTTCAGAGGCAATACTGAAGCCCATTATTAAAAATGTAAATGCTTTTAAAAAACGGTACTTCGTTGTTACTTTTTGATAAACATTATCAACTTGCTTCCTTTTTATTCGACCACAAACTCGTCCTTTTTGATTCATTAAGTAATCAATAATTTCATTGTTTGTTTTATGGGTCATATCCACAACTTGCATATTACAAGATCCGCATTGTTTTATGCAAGAGTTTCCATTTAGGTCATCCCATTTTAGTTTGCAAGGGTTTTTCAGGTCAATATAGTTTCTTTTATTCTTCAATTATGATAAGTATACTTATAAATTAAACTAAAACAAAGCACTCACCTGTACCCTACCCACATGTATCACATCCGTACTTTCAGACTTTCTTCCATCATAACTTAGATTGAGCTGTAGGCCAGTCATAATTCTCTGTTGCCAGTTTATCGACCATGAAATATTAGTTCCTGGTCTTAATGCATTAAGCAAATCATAGCCTAGCGGTGTATTTTCATCACCCGTAAAATCAATTTCTGTCCATCTAAACTGTGCATTTAATGAACTTTTCACCGCCTTATTGAGCCTTACTCCTGCAATCAGCTCTTTTAAAAAGGCACTTTCATTTGATTCTTCTGAGAGGTCATTACGTTTCTCCAGGTAATTATGCTGCATAGAAAACCTGATACTATTAGTAGGCTGCCAGGCAATTTCAGGATTAATACGAAGTGAGTTAATTAGATAATTCCTACCATCCAGAAAATCAGAAGCCGACACTTTTTCTCCTTCCACTGTCCTTAGCTTGAGTGTTAAAGATTTTGTCACATTATATCGAAGGTTGAGATCATAGCTTGTATTAAAAGTAGCTTCAAATCCATTTACCAACAGCTGCCTGCTTTCGGTATCAAAGTAGGTGAAATCAAAACCGTATGTTGGATTGGCCCTGTTATAAAATAGCGTTGACCTCAGGCTATTTCGTTCGGCAATCAAGGACTCTGTATCTATATCTCGTGCAAAAGCAAGTAGCCTCTCAGTGAGGTCTTTTTGTGTGGTCTTCGTGTCAGCAGACCAATTGGTGTTGTTACTAAACTTACTTATAAAAGATTTTAGACCATTTGCACTTCTCCATGCTCTGGGTGACTCAAGGTAGACGTTATATACAAAGAGTGTTTGAAAAGCAGTAACGAAGTCGTTTGTAGGGACAAATATTTTAGCATAATTGCGTTCATCAGGATTAATGGCCTCAAAAAACTCATTGAGGTCTTGTATATTATCATTGTTAAGATCTCTCCATGTATGTGTACCCTCTCCGGTAGGGACTTTCACATACACAAATTCTCTTCTCAGCTCCTGACTGTTTGAAATAGCATAAGTCAGGTCAGATCTTACGTGATTATCCAACATCAATCCATTCCAATCTATTCTACCGGAAACAGTTTCTTCTACTTCATCTAATTGCTCTTGATGAAGCTCACGGTATGTAAATAGTACATCAACCCTATCATCACCCATATCTTTACCGATTGTTAGCTGTGTTGTGTTTGATGAGGTAAAGTCTTCCACCTCACCATTTTGTGGCAGTTTATCATATCTTTTGGCATATTGTAGCACAAAGTCCCAATCTTTATCTGGGGCATTTCTTAGATAATAAAGATGCTCATCAAAATACATAGCTGATGACACAACAGAGTCTGCCGGTTTGCTTTTAACCTGATTGTGATCAAAGCTATATCGGTAGCCCGGTACAAGAAATTTGTTTACATATGATACATCTGCACTAAAACGCTTCCATGTAGACCTGAGTATATCAAGGTTATTGTCCAAATAAAAGCCATTACTAATTAATTTAAATTTGCTTATGCGCTTATTCAACATATATTCATGCTGAATGCCATCTACCTGCCCTTTCCTGTCTCTGTTACTAAATCGATAGGAGAAATTATTGTCACTATCTTTACTAAGACCAAAACCAATATTAAAAATACGATCAGAAACGTTTTCATCATCTGCTTGAGGGATATAGCTCCAGTCTCGATCATACTCTATGTATCTAAATCTATCAATGGGTCGAAAATTCTTATTGTCAAATTCAAAATCAGTATAAACATTGAGTTTATACTCTGGTAAGAAAGACAGCTCTCTCCCGTTGCTTTCAATTCCAACTTTAATTGCAGCGCCATTATCATCCTCATCATCGATGGGCGAAAATAAATTCACATCCTGATCTGAAAATGCCACCTCAGAAGAAATTGACTCATGCTTGTTTAATTGATAGCCTCCCCTCACTGATACCATTTGCTTTTTATCTGGCACCGGAATATCTATTATAGGCTCAAACCTGCCTTGAGGGGTTTCATTGGCAGGATCTATCCATTGATACACTCGGCCATTGGCTGTAGTTTGCTGCTGAATGTAATTGCCATTTCCATTGCCTACATCACTAAAAGTTACCTGGTATATCGCTTCATCCGGATCAGTAGAATAAACAAAAATTGACTCTAACTGTCCATTAGAGTTTAATGTATCCCTTCGAGCATATCGTATTTGTTCATTGCTGAAGCCTACACTATCAGCGCCAGGCTTAAACGCAAACTCAAGACTATCTCCTATTTCACTTAACCTTAGCTTGTCTTCATTGCTAAGCTCGACAAGAAGTGGTCTGTTTTTGCTGTCTTTTTCACTATACGCACTTATATCAAATTGCAAGTTCCCGATTTTATGAGAGTGCTTGCCCACCGTAATGGTTCGGTTATAATCCTGATCAGAAAATTCGTAGTCAATGCGAATACGAGAAAATTGTGTAATCAACACCTTATTTGTAAACGTGATCTCAGCCGCATTATAGTCTATCACATAGTCTTGATTAAAGCCTCGTGTGAGCTGCTTGCCGTCAAGAAACACACGCTCTGAGTTTGCCAATACAATTACAAAAGATTCACCGCCAGGTCCTGGTATACGATATGGGCCAAGCAGACCCTCTTTTGGTTCAATTTGTACGGAGGCAAATCTTCCTTTGGCCACTGATATGCCCAAACTTGTTGAGGCACTATCAGCTTCAGTCAATCCATAATTTATATTAGCAAGGCCACCCTGTACATTTTTATAGTATTTAAGAAAGAAAGAACTCCTATCTTGAAACACTACATCACCACCTTTCAGCGAGAGTTGGTCATTATAGATTTCAATAAATACATTATCAAAATCCTGTAATTGTTGAGTATTACCTTCTGGCTGAAAGGGTACGTTCTGATCTGTGATAGCCGCTCTAATGTTTAGATCATCACTTAGCTTACCATCAAGATTTAAATTGAGTGTAGAGTTTACAAACACATCTTGATTACTACCGAATGAAATACCTCTACTAATGCTACCACTTTTGTTTAAGCCCTCAGTGGCAAATAATTCGTCACGTGAGAGTATTCCATTTTCAACTTTAGGAGGGTCTTTAAAGATTGCATTAGAGTCATAAACAGCGAGGCTCCGTTTATAGTATGTTTTGTGCAGGCTAAGCGGCAATACTTCATAACATACCTGTACAGAATCAATTGGCTCCTTGTATCGAATAAGTATTTTCCCTTCTGTTACATTGTATTCTATTTCGTAGGTAGACTCATCGACTCCAACAAGTTTAGCTTCACCAGGCAGTACAGTCAGTGTATCTAATTGTACAAATTTGTTTAATTCGGCTTGAGACACCCACTTGCAACGGCTTGTCTCTACTTGGGCATAGCCTTCAACGCATGAAAAGCCTACTAAGCAAAATAAAATCACTCTTCCCCATCGCATCACTCTACCATTGGTAACTCAATAAAAAATGAAGTGCCTTCACCTAAGATCGTCTCAAACCAAATCTTGCCACCCGCATGTTCCACACCATGCTTAGCAATAGCAAGACCAATCCCCGAACCGGTATCTTTTGTGCTGAAATTTGGTACAAATATCTTGCTGTGAATGTCAGGATCTATTCCAGGCCCATTGTCTTTAATCTCTAACAAAAGCTTACGGTTATCAATTACATGCACAACAACATCAATTTGCATATCGGTCTCTTTGGCTTGAATGGCATTGATAATAATATTTGAAATAATTCGGCTCATCAACTGTTCATCCCCTATGATATATACTTCCTGGTCGGGTACTTGTAAGTCTATTTTTACACCTTTTGTGGCACTATAAAGGTTCACCGATTTATTTACAACTGCTAAAAACTCAAATCGCTCATTTTCAGGAATGGGTAATTTGGCAAATGAACTAAATGATGTTGCTATATCATTGAGCGTTTCAATCTCGTGCAGCAAAGTGGCAATAGGTTTTTCTAGCTCCTTTTCGTCTGACCTGCCAATCAACTTTCTGCTCAAATGCTGAAGGGTGAGCTTCATTGGTGTTAGCGGGTTCTTTATTTCATGTGCTACTTGTTGTGCAATCTCTCTCCAGGCCGACTCTTTTTCACTTCTCGCCAAAGCCTTTTTACTATCCTCCAGATTGATCAACATTCTATTATATTCACCAACCATCAGACCAATTTCATCATCAGATTTCCAAACCAAAGGCTCATTAAAGCCTGTAAGTGTTGTTTTCTTAAGCTTTTGAGTAATAAAGTACAAAGGAAAAGTGAGCCATTTGGCTGCCAGGTAAGAGATGAGCAGAAATACGATAAATATGATGGTGAAAATATTTATCACATTTGACAGTACTTCGATTTGGTTTTGCTCCAACGCATATTCAGATTGAAAGAATGGTATACTTAAAATACCAATTAAACTGCCCGTTTCGTACGATTTTACCCCATAATAAGTGGTGTTGAACTCAAGTGAACCTACAGCCTCTCGTGCTATATAAACATTTTCTTCCTGTTCTTTAATCTTGGCAAATGCTTCTGGGTTTAAGTATCTCGAAAGTAAATTGTTCTCATAAATAAGCGGCTGACTGGTAGCTAACAACCGCCCTCTAATATTGAAAAGGTTAACATCTACACCTGAGAACTTAGCAACCTGCGAGAGTTTATTAGGCAATTCTTCTCTGTTTTGAGATATCCTTCTCACATAATCATCAAGATCATCGCTCACATTGCTACTTATGCTCCTGGCTTTTCGATAATATTCTTCATTTACCTCTTTTTTAAAAGAAGAGTTTATAAGACTCAGTGTAGTTATGCTTACAGCAAAAAGAGGGAGAAAGAAGGCAACATTTAGATATAACTGTATCCTTGCCGAATAATTGAGGCTTGCATTCTGAAAGCTAAAATACATGGTGTAAATCGCGGTTAAAATCAGAAGCATAAAAACCTGAATAAGAAAAAGAAACGAAAAGTTAGAGATAACATCTGACCATGGGTGCAAGTTTGAGCTGATCACAATAACTCTACCCCCTGAGTCTTTTACCGCCAAATGAGAGTAGCCATTTATCGTTATACTGCGTTTGTAGATCGCTTCACCCTCAAGTAAATCTGAAGAAAAATCTGTAAAGTAATTGTAATTACCTGAATTGTAGACTACCTCCTCATTGTCATAAACTGCATAGCTATAGTTTGCGTCCTGGAAAGGAAATAAAAATGCATTATCAACCAACAACTCAGGGTATACATTGTCAGGTATAATCCGTTTTAAAGTAAGGTCGAGAATAACAAAGCCCACCGTTATTCCCCGTTTTTTTACCTCAATAAAGTCGAGATATCTTTTGGTAACTTCACCACCAAGTTTGTTGACATAATATATGCCCTCATAGTCGGTCTGGTAATCTTTTACGTTAAACTTCCTTATTTCATCTGCTTTTAACTGTCCTTGTTTCTCTTCAAAGGGCTGACCACTACTATTGTACAAATATATTTTTACATCATACTTATCGAAATAATTACTGAGATATACCTGCCTGATTTTAGACTTTATGATGTTTTTTGACAAAAAAGGGCTAGCCATTGTACTTTGAATAAACACATCATCTTCGAGTTTCTGATTTACCTCATTTAGTAAATATTCTGCCAGGTTATCATTTTCTATCAGAAATTGTGTGACGAATTTATGTTTCCTTTCATACTCACGTTCATTCTCAAATTGAAATATAGCAAAGGCACCTATCAACGAAATAGTGATGATACTTGAAAAGAAATACAAGAACGTGTTGTAACGGATTTTCGAAAGGTATGCTGGCAATTTGGTTAAAAACAATACCACTGCCCAAGCAACACCAATAATAACTACAACAATAAACTCCTGGCCTAAGACTAAGTTAGTTGCACTAAAAACGACAACCCCAATTAAATAAAGCAAACATAGTTTTATCCAATTTGGGTTTGTCTTGGTTATCAGCTTAAAAAAGATATGGTGCACTAAAAATATGATAATGCCAAGTATGAGAAACACTGAAAATGCAACCACGCGATTAGGATCGAAGCTTATGCTTTGGTTAATATCAAATGTGAGTTGTGAGTTGTGATATATGGTTTGAAATAGCAGGTACTCAATATGTAATATAAAAAGCATTAACCCTGAGAACAACACTGTTACTACAGACTTAAAAGGACCTTTGATTTTCAGCAACTGTTTAGTAACACCGAAATTATAGTAGTTATTAAACACATAAATAATAACCAGTAAAGTCAGCCCCAAATTTAAAAACAGATCACCAAGCGAAGGATTAATGGCAGAGGAAGCAAAATATCTGGAGTCGAATAAATCAGACTCGAGCAAACCCTTTGGAAAATCGCTAAATAGCATTATAGCCCTTAACAATGTTAATGAAACGCCTAAAATGAGTAACCCTCGCTCTGGGTGGTTGTGTCTCAGGCTTCTAACAAATGCATAGATCCAAAAAACAAATCCAACGATGCCAATAGCAATGAGACTTGAGACTGTATAATTAAGTGCAACTCTATTCTGAATATAGTCCTGTGCAAATGCGACTTTAAATAAGCATTGATTATCGGAGCCAAGACAAACCTGTCTACCTACTCCCTCATCTGCTGTAGGCATGAGGGTTAACTTTTGATCAGAAAAAATTGAAGTATTAAACCCAGATTGTACATAGTTATTATCAACTTTATAATTATTGTACAATGGCAGAATACTATATATTTCAAAACTAGTTCCTGATACTTCCCACTTCCTGGCTATAAAATCTTTTCTAATCGTTTGAGTAAATCGATACCTGTAGTCACCTCTCAAAAACCTATATTCTGGCACATATCTATAATCAGACCAATAGACTAGTCTGCCATCACTAAAAACATAATAGGGATACCTCGTTTTAATGTTGAGGTTCGTAAAATCAGATGCCTTATTTTGTTCGACATACTCCAATACATCAACCATTTGTCGTTGCATGGTAGCTATTTCATCGCTCAGTCGATTTTCTACTGATATAAGGTATTCCTCCTGATCCAGCGGTTGCCACTTGAGGTAAGTATTCAGAATAAGACCACCAGCAACCAATGCAAGTGATATGAATAGCAAATAATATTTGATTGATTTAGGTCTGGGCAACTCGTGATATAATTTGAGACTTCATTAAATATAGCGGATTTTGACTAATTGATATATTTAGAATCAAAATCTATACCACCAAACCAATGAAGAAACAATATCCTTGAATACCTAAATGTAAAAGGAAGCATTAAGATTGTAATGACTGAAACAGTAATGAGATAATCCCATACATCTGGATCGAATAGAACAGAAAGCGCTATACCAACCGCAACTAGTATTGCTACACCAAATGCATAGCTAACATACATGGCGCCTATAAAAAAACCAGGCTCTACCTCAAACTTCAGGCCGCAATGCTGGCACTTTTCATTCATTTTTGAGAAACCTGATAAATTCGTCATTTTATTTGGGAACATTTTCCCTTGACGACAACGAGGGCATTTACCTCGTAAAATGGCGCTTGTGCTGGAGTTTTTTTTCATTGGCCTTACTGTTCTTGTACCAAAGATAACCTATAACACCGATTAAGAGATAAGGCATAACGAAAAGATAAAGGATACCAAAATTTAATCCAGCCCCTATACCAACATCACCATTGCTAACATTATTTTCTATGGTAGCACGACACATTGCACACTGTGCTAAAGATTCTATCACAGAGCTTGTAAGCAGAACAAAAACTAAAAACAATGATTTAATATACTTCATAGTCATGTGATTAACATTACTATCAAACCTTTAGTTCTTAACTGTAATAAGGACTAATCATTATATAAACCACAACACCTGTTACTGCTACATAAAGCCAAATTGGAAAGGTAATACGAGCTAGTTTTCTATGTTTATCGAAACGTTGAGCTAGTGCTTTAACGAAAGAAAACAATACTAAAGGGATAACTACTATAGATAAAAGTATGTGAGAAATAAGTATGAAAAAATAAATATTTCTAATCATACCTTCACCACCAAATGCTGTCGACTCACTGGTCATATGATAAGCGACATACATCAACAGAAAACTGGCTGAAAGACCAATACACACTTTCATAAGTTTTTCATGTAATGCAACCTTTTTGTTTTTAATAGCTACTAATGCTACCACTAATAAAACAGCCGTTAATCCATTAATAGAAGCGTATATTGGAGGTAGAAAGGAAAAGTCATACCCGTCTATTTTAATAGTAAACAAGATTGCAACTGCCACTGGAATCACCACTGAAAGAATGATGATTATTTTATTGTACTTATTTTCAATTATCGATGCCTCGCTCATTTTCTAATAAAATTTTTAATTCAACAATTAATCTATCGATTTCCTCGCGCTCGGGGTTATAATATCCTCTTATTCTACTTTTGGAATCTACCAAAATGTATTGATTCAATGTATCAGATATAAACTGACAATGAATTTTTTGGTTGAATATAGCAGAATCTAAGGCATGAACTTCACTTAGTGATGTGTCCCTGACATAAATTGTATAGCCAACCTCTCCAACCGACTCGGTTAGTCTATTCTGTATATTATTCAATTGAGGGAAAATAAATTCTTCACTCTCCTCAAAAAACATAAATACCCCCGGTAAGTTTTCTTTTGCTAAACCCTCAACACTATACTGGCCAGAATAATTTTCACAGAATGGAAAAGGACTAGTCACCCCCTCACTATAATATACTGGAATATCAAATTTATTTTGACCAAAGAACTTAAGGAAGAGAAAAATGAATATCGGTATCAATAAAATTGATACCAGTATTACGCCTTTTAGAGCCTTATTCATCAGCTATATATTAAAGAAGGCTAAAGTTTCCTTTAGCCTTCACTTATCTAAATTATATCCTTTTTAATATCGAGCGTCATACAATGACCCACCTTCGTAGACAAATGCTATCAACATCCAAACAACAAATAGCATAGGAATCAGAATAGACCAGATTAAGACTTTTACCTCGTGTTTTAGGTGCATAAACTCACCAACGATATAAAATGCCTTCACTATTGTAAGTATTATAAATATCGCAGTTCTTGCGTTACCTGCTCCCATTGTAAAGGCAAAAACGAATTCTATTGCCGTAACAAGTGCTAATATACCTGCTACTTTCCATATCTTTTTTACCTTTTCTTTATCTACAGGTTGTACCTGTACTTGTGTTTCTTCAGATTGCATAATTGCTATATATTTAAATGTTTTATACCAAGTAAAAGAATGTAAATACGAATACCCACACGAGGTCTACAAAGTGCCAGTAAAGGCCAACTTTTTCTACCATTTCATAGTGCCCTCTTTTGTCGTAAACTCCAGTAACCGTATTGTAATATATTATAAAGTTTAATACAACTCCACTCAACACGTGTGTGCCA
Source organism: Fulvivirga sp. (assembly GCA_965227525.1). Lineage (GTDB taxonomy): Bacteria > Bacteroidota > Bacteroidia > Cytophagales > Cyclobacteriaceae > Fulvivirga. The sequence continues at coordinate 3,295,441 of OZ245762.1, forward strand.
TGAAACCCTGTAATAAAGAAAAATAATGCAGCAAAATCTGGAGGCCCATACTCATTCCATGAAAGGCCAGCTCCACCACCGCCAGTACCGGCTATGAAGTGTGACCACTCCCAGGCCTGGCAGCCTAAAAATGTCAAACCACCAACTATCGTCCATAGCATCCATTTCTCAACAGCCTTTCTATCCATCCTATGTCCAGCTTCTACCGCAAGCACCATAGTTACACTACTCAAGATCAGGATAAACGTCATGATACCCACAAATACCAATGGAAGCTCCACGCCATGTAAAAATGGTACTGCCTCAAAAACCTTTTCAGGTATAGGCCAGTAGTCTTGTGAGAATGTGAAATTTTCAACCGAACCAGTATAGGCCGGATGCGCAAATCTTATCATTCCATAAGTAATAAGTAATGCGGAGAAGGTAAAAGCATCTGATAGTAAGAAAAACCACATCATGAGCTTACCATAACTTGCTTTTAGCGGAGACTGTCCGCCATCCCAAACACTTCGTTGGGGCTGATCAATTGTATGTGCGGTAGATGACATAAACGATTCTTTAAATCTTTAAATTAATGATTCAACAATAAAAATATAAACAAATAAATCCAAAGCCCATCTAAAAAGTGCCAATATGTGGCACACATCTGAATTTGATTCAGGTTTTTAGCGTGAACCTTGTACCTCAAGGCCGAAATTAATACAATTATTAGAAAAATAATACCACTAACAAGGTGAAGTCCGTGCAGTCCACTCAAAACATAGAGAAATGAGCCCGAAGGGTTGCCCACAAAAAATACATTGTGATCAACAAGAATGCCCCAGACATAGAACTGCCCTATTAAAAACAGTATCCCTAAGGCAGTAGTAATGCCAAGAGCTAACTTAACCTGACTTAGTTCATCTTTCTTTGCAGCCAAATAAGCCCAGTGCATAGTCACACTACTAAGTAGGATAACGCCTGTTGTCACCCACATGGCAGCAGGTAGTTCAAACACGAGCCAGTTACCCTCTGCTTGTCTTACGATATAAGCACTTGTAAGGGCAGCAAAAATCATTACCACAGTAATGATGAAGAGCCACAATGCAAACTTTTTAGGGTGCATTGAAAGTGGTCGTTTTGGTTCTTCTGTTATTTTAAAATCTGATGTCATATTCCTCTACACTTTATCCAACAAATACGCTATTTGTACAATAGGCAAATACAAAAATGAACCGAACATTATTCTTAGCGCTGATTGCCTGTTACCATTTTTCATCAATAGAAATGTCTGACTCAAAAACAACACGCCACAAATGGTAACAATAATTGCCGAGTCTATCCCGGTTATACCAAATTTAGCGGGCAATAGACCAAGTGGTATTAAGAATAATGTATATATCATTATTTGAAAAGCAGTATTCATATCCTTTTTGCCACCTGACGGTAAAAGTTTAAAACCTGCTTTTTTATAATCATCATCTGCTACCCAGGCAATAGCCCAAAAATGTGGAAACTGCCAAATAAACTGGATTCCAAAAATGATCAATGCCTCATAGGTTATACTACCCGTTGCAGCTGTCCATCCTAATAAAGGAGGTAAGGCCCCAGGTATAGCTCCGACAAAAACAGCAATAGGTCCTACCCGCTTCAATGGAGTATAAACAAAACTGTACAAGACCATCGACAGTATTGAGAGCAATACCGTTATAGTATTGGTGCTCAGCATAAGTATTATCAAGCCTAAAAGACCTACAACAACCGCAAAAGTCATTGCTTCACTTTTCGAGACTCGTCCAGTAGGTAATGGCCTGCTTTGAGTCCTTGTCATCAATTTGTCAAGGTCTTTCTCGATAATTTGGTTGATTGTAATTGAAGCGCCAGAAACTAAAAACCCTCCAAAGCATAATAAAATAAAGTGCCCCCAATCCATCACGCCTCTAGAGCCAAGCATATAGCCAAAGCCACATGAAAATGCAACTAAAAATGATAATCTGAACTTCAGCAGTTCATAAAATGCTTTTGCCTTCTCTGCCAATAATGAAATGCTATATGTTTCATTAGTCATCATACTGCAATTGATTCTTTACTATTTTTAAGCTGCAAAAATAAGAAAAACTGAAGGCCAAAGGCCACAGTACCAAGCAATAAATGTACTGGTTGTATAGAGGCTGGAAAGCCCAGGTAATTAAGTGTAACACCCGTAAAAACGGATAATAAAATTACGATCATCAGCGAGCCTAAAGCTCGTGAATTTAATTTTCTTTTAAACATTAAATATGCCAACACTGCATGTGCAATTACAATAAACCATGAGAAAGATCTGTGTACAACAAATGTAGCCCCCAGCTGACTCACCCAATTAGATCGTTGCTGATAGTCCATTGTAGCAGCCACGACATCAATATTTTCTCTCACTTGTGTTCCTAATGCAATTTGTACCAATACGCCTGCCATACACACTACCACCAACCATGGGAGCATAACACCTGCTTTATTGTTCAACCTCCAATTGTTATGTGTTTGGTATACTAAATAGACCAGCAATGCCACAATAATCAAAGCTATAAACATGTGAATTGTAACCATCCATGGTACCAAATTGGTGGATACTACAATAGATCCGATCCAACCTTGAAAAACCACAAGTATTAGTGTGGAAAGAGATATAATAAATATGGTCTTATTACTTTTCAAAAATGGTATGGAATACAAAAAGGTTAGTATGATAAACAACCCTATTAGCACTCCTATCAATCGGTTAATATATTCGGTCCATGTTTTTGTAACATTGAAATCAGCTTCCTCTCTAATCGATTTATCATTCAAGATACTGTCAGCTGTTTCATCAAAACCAAGGGCCGTTAAATACTTAGCAAAACGAATGTTTTTGTTATGCCTTTTGTCGCTGTAGATTTCTTTATAATCGTCAGGCAGTTCTGAAGCTGATACAGGAGGCACCCATTGACCAAAGCATTTAGGCCAATCAGGGCAACCCATTCCTGAGCCCGTGCTTCTCACAATTCCACCAACCAGGATTAGGAAATATACAGCAATAAGAGTCGCCAGGCTTGCCCTCGAAAGGCGCCTGACAGACTTCTCTTTATTTTTCATCGATAACCACGGCATCGTTGCTTGCTCCTTCCAATTTGATCATCTCATCTTCATGAGGCAAGTTAGATTCAGGAGTTTCTGAGAACGGAATATGCTGTGGAATAAAATCTTCTTTTGCACCTGGCTTACTATAGTCATAAGGCCATCTGTAAACCGTAGGTATTTCCCCAGGCCAGTTTCCATGACCAGGATTTACTGGAGTGGTCCACTCTAAAGTAGTAGAGTTCCACGGGTTTAGTGGCGCTCTTCTTCCTTTCCAGATACTGTAGAAGAAATTAAATAAGAAAATAAATTGTGCTGCAAGTGTTACAATAGCAGCGATACTTACAAACATATTTAAATCTGAAAATGCATTAAACGAATCATAGTTGGTAAAACTGTAATACCTTCTTGGATATCCGGCTATACCTATATAATGCATTGGGAAAAATACCATATACACTCCTACAAATGTTAGCCAAAAATGGATGTATCCAAGTTTAGCGTCCATCATTCTACCAAACATCTTTGGGAACCAGTGGTAAACACCTGCCATCATACCAAAGAATGAAGCACTACCCATCACTAAGTGGAAGTGTGCTACAACAAAGTAAGTATCATGTAATTGAATATCGATAGCTGAGTTACCCAGGAAAATTCCCGTAAGACCTCCAGATATAAAGAATGACACCAGACCGATAGAAAATAGCATTCCTGTCGTAAATCTGATATTACCTTTCCATAGGGTAGTGATATAGTTAAATACCTTCACTGCAGATGGCACCGCAATGATCAATGTAAGTAACATGAATATAGATCCTAAGAAAGGGTTCATACCTGTTACGAACATATGGTGAGCCCATACCACAAATGATAAGATAGCAATAAATAGCATCGAACCGACCATCGCCTTATAGCCAAATATTGGCTTACGCGAATTAGTCGCTATAATTTCTGAAGTAATACCCAACGCAGGGAGTAATACAATATACACCTCAGGGTGACCTAAGAACCAGAATAAGTGCTGGAATAAAATTGGGCTACCTCCTTGATTTGGTAGCGCCTCACCATTAATGTAAATATCTGATAAGTAGAAGCTTGTACCGAAGCTTCTGTCAAAAATCAATAATAATGCCGCTGAAAACAGTACTGGGAATGATAATAAACCAATAACAGCCGTTAGGAAGAATGCCCAAATAGTAAGTGGTAGCTTGGAGAAAGACATACCCTCAGTTCTTAAATTAATAACTGTTGTTATATAGTTGATACCCCCAAGCAAAGTAGAAATAATAAATAACGCCATTGCAGACAACCAAAGTGTCATACCAAGGCCTGAACCATTTACCGCCTGAGGCAATGCACTTAATGGCGGATAAATAACCCAGCCACCAGATGCTGGCCCTGTCTCAATAAATAGAGAAATGAACATAACCACACTAGATGCAAAGAAGAACCAGTATGATAACATATTCATAAATCCTGATGCCATATCTCTGGCTCCAATTTGTAGTGGTATCAAGAAGTTACTAAATGTACCACTTAAGCCAGCTGTAAGAACAAAAAATACCATTATGGTACCATGCATTGTTACAAGGGCTAAGTAAAATTCAGGATCTATTTTTCCTTCTGGCGTAATCCATTCACCTAAGAAAGGTCTTAACCACTCAAGCTGAGCTTCTGGAAAACCAAGTTGTAATCTGAATATTACTGATAAAATACCACCTAATAGTGCCCAGAAGATTCCTGTAATCAGGAACTGCTTAGCAATCATTTTGTGGTCAGTAGAGAAAACATAAGTTGTCCAAAAGTTACCATGATGCTCATGATCATGGTGATCATCATGATGCTTCTCCTCAGTTATGTGTATATCAGCAGTTGCCATATCTATTCTATCTATTTATCTTATAATGATGCTTCTAATTCTGTATCTGACTCAATCCCGGCTTTTATTTTAGCCAATTCTCGCTTCTCAGCAGGAACCTGCTCCAGGTAATCTTCATTGAGTTTTAACCAAGGCTGTTGCTCAGCTTTCCATGCTTCGTAATCAGCTTCTTCTTCTATTACTAGTTTTAATTTCATAGAAAAATGCCCTCTACCACAGATTTCAGTACAAGTGATGAAGTAGTCAAACTCAGCATCTCCAAGTTCAGTCCTCATCTCTTCGGTAGTTTTTGTAGGTATAAACTTAAAGTGTGTAGGCATGCCTGGCACGGCATCCATTTTAACTCTTAAGTGTGGTATAAATACACTATGCAATACATCTCTTGCTCGTATTTTTAACAACACCTCTTTCCCCACTGGCAAATGCATTTCCAATGGCATAAAATCATCATAGGTATTTTCATCTTCCAACTTCATCCCAAACTGATTGGCAGCGTCTATTCTACGGAAGTCATAGTCACCTAATTGGTTATCTTTTACACCAGGATATCTAACTCCCCATGCAAACTGGTATCCCATAATTTCAACAACCTCTGCATCTTCAGATGCCGTGCTTGTGATATCATTCCAGGCTTTTAAACCAGTAAATACAAGTACAGATAATACGATTGCCGGAACTACGGTCCATAGTAACTCTAATTTTGTATTGTCTGGGTAGAATTTAGCTTTCGCCCCTTCTTTATACTGGTACTTAAACCCAAAATAAAATAGTAAAACGTTAGTTACCACGAATACCACTCCTGTAACAGCAGTTGTTACCCAGAATAATTGATCTGTAAGTACACCGTGTTCTGATGCGACAGGCATCGTATACTTATCGAAGTATGCCCATGAATACCAGAAGAAGAAACCAAATCCTCCCAACATGAATAATAGCATTAAAGCTGCATTTACTTTATTACTACTACTCACCCACTTTTTATCTGTTCCTTTTACTACGTTGACGAGCGTGCTTATCCTAAATAATGTAAATAATATTATTAGAAGTAAGAGAACACCAATTGCTATGATAACTTCAAACATATTCCAGTTATATAATAATTAATTATCTATTTTATTTTCAATTAAATATGATGGTGCATGCTTTCCTGCAACATCGGATGATTCTTCGCATATAATGGTGCTTTTGTTAAGCTCTGAAGCGTCACAAATACAAATGCTGCTAAGAATACCATCGCCATTCCTATTTCTATAAATCCAAATCCTCCTTCAAACTGCATTACACCTGGTGTAACCATCAGGTAGAAGTCGAACCAGTGACCTACAATCACTATTGGACAAACCAATTTAAGTAACGACATATGTCTTTTCGCATCTCTCGTCATAAGTAACAAGAATGGTAATATGAAGTTTAGAATTAGATTCAAGAAAAACACCCATTTATATTGGCTGGTCTCAATTCGCTGAATAAAGTAAACAGTCTCTTCAGGAATGTTTGCATAATAGATTAACAAGAACTGAGAAAACCAGATATAAGTCCAGAAAATACTGAAGCCGAAAATAAATTTACCGATATCGTGTAGGTGGTTGGCATTTACTACTTTCAAGTATCCGTTCTGCTTGAGCATCACTATAATAAGTGTAATTGCAGCCAATCCATTTACCCACCAACTGGCAAACATATACCATCCAAACATAGTACTAAACCAGTGAGGGTCGATAGACATAACCCAATCCCAGGCAGCTATTGATGAAGTAACAGCAAATATTACAAGGAAAATAGCCGAAAACTTACGAGCCTTATACCAATGTTTCACATCACCGTCCAAGTCTTCTGCAAGCATCTCTCTTTTAATCCAAATGAAGAACATATACCACAGCACAAAGAATATTACCATTCTCAGTACATAGAATATAGGGAATGTTCCTGCAGCCATTGGCCAATACCATAAACCTGCTTTTCCCTTAATGATCTTATCACCTCCCTCATCTACAGGAAGATATAAATCTGCATGTGTCCAATGAAACACATCAGACTTTACTGCAAACCAAGAAATAACCATTAAAACACCAGCAATAGGAAGCCAGTGAGCCATTGCTAAAGGAATTCTTTTCATACCGGCAGACCAACCAGCTTGCGCTGCGTACTGTATTGCAATGAAAAACACTCCTATTATTGCAAGCCCTGTGAAATAAACGTTGTTTATCCAAAGGTTAGAGAAAACTCTCTTTAACCAGGTAGGACTACCATGATGTGCCCCTTCTTCTCCGTGCCCCTCTTCAGCAGTTGCAGAACCATGTTCTTGATCGTCAGCACTTGCGAGCATAGAATTTTCAGTAATGGTATTTAAAGCATGGCTATCTTCTTCTCCATGTCCACCAGAGTTAGTTGTAAGGGCGCCTACTATTAAGAGCACAATACCAACAATTCCAATGATAAAAAGTGTTCTTTTTGCTTTGGCGGTGAATGAAAATCTTTCTTCAGTCATTTCAATATTTTATTTACAATTCTGTACGACTACTATTTTTTAGTCGTAATTATTTTTGAAGTTCTTTTACATACATGGCAATCTTCCATCTTTCTTCTTGAGAAATCTGTGATCCATGTGCTCCCATCAGTCCTTTTCCATGAGTTATTACATGAAAAATATGACCTTCAGTGATATTTTTATAAGCTGCCCCTTGAAGGTTAGCAATACCTGCAAATGGAGGTACACCATCAGGATCACTCGCAGGAGGTGAACCTACAGATCCGTTACCCTCACCTTTAGGCCCGTGGCAATGATTACAAAAACGAGCATAAAGTACATTACCATCACTTATCATCTCTTTTCGATCTCCAGTTAATGGATTTTCAACTGTAGCTGCCATTTCCAAGCTGTCTTTTGGAATTCTGTAAGGAAGAAAACCATTTCTTCTTACTGAGTTAGCTGGAGGAGTACGCATTGTCATCCTGTGATCGTTGAGCGGGTTTGAGTTATAATACTCACCGTGACCGTCATTATTCGCACCTAATAATTCGGCTGCTTCTCCGGCACTCTCATCAACGATTTGAGAAAGCGGCTCGTAAGGCACTGAGTGATACATGTTTGGTGCATATTCCAATCCCTGGTTATCACCACCAGCACCACAGCCAGCTAATAAACCACCTGCTAAAAGTATAGATGCAAACTTGATATGTCTATTCAATTTCATATTCTATAGAAGTTCTTAATCTTCAAAATCTTTATCATTCACCTCTCCGGCACCACTGCTACTAACTATCTTCTTGATATCGTCTTTTGCTAAATCATTTTTAGCTAAGTCAATAGCCATTACGTGCTTATCATCAGTTATTCTGATGTCGTAAATTCTAGGTTTTTTATATGGTTTCAAGTCACTTACTATCATAAAAGTACCTACCATACCTAGTGCAGAAAGAAGCACCGTTAACTCAAATGTTACAGGGATGAATGGAGGTAGTGAAATAAAATCTTTACCACCAATAATCATAGGCCAGTCGAACCCAAGCATCCACATTTGCATGAGCAGAGCCAGCGATGTACCTAATAACCCAAACATAAATGCCGCTATCGGGAGACGTGTTCTTTTATATCCAAGGGCCTCGTCAATTCCGTGAACTGGAAATGGCGAATATACTTCATGAATCTTGACGCCACTTTCTCTTACCTGCTTGATAGCAGAAAGAAGCACATCTTCATCATCGTAAATACCTAATACAAAGTTTTTATTGCTTTCCATCTTAATTACTTCTCTTTAAGGATGATGACTTAATTATACTTTTCACTTCAGCCATGTTGATCACTGGGAAAAACTTAGCAAATAATAAGAATGCTGTAAAGAATAGTCCGAAAGTGAATAAATATACTCCTACATCGTACATTGTAGGATAAAACATTGCCCAACTTGATGGTAGGTAATCTCTGTGTAGCGATGTAACAATAATTACGAATCGCTCAAACCACATACCAATGTTTACTACTATTGAAAGTATAAAGGTTGCTGCAATACTTGTTCTTATTTTCTTTACCCAGAATAATTGAGGTGATATCACGTTACAAGTCATCATTGACCAATATGCCCATGCATATGGACCGAAGGCTCTGTTCATAAAGGCATATTGCTCGGCTTCAACACCAGAATACCACGCGATAAAAAACTCAGTGATGTAAGCAATACCTACAATTGAACCTGTAATAATGATTACGATGTTCATCAACTCAATGTGATTGATCGTAATGTAATCTTCCAGTTTAAATACTTTTCTTGTTACCAACATCAGCGTCAATACCATGGCAAAACCTGAGAAAATCGCACCTGCCACAAAGTATGGAGGGAAGATTGTTGTATGCCATCCTGGTATTACCGAAGTAGCAAAGTCAAAAGATACAATGGTGTGTACAGAAAGTACTAATGGGGTAGCAAGTCCAGCTAAAATAAGTGCAACAGATTCATATCTCATCCAGGTTTTTGCCGCTCCGTCCCAACCGAAACTCAATGCTCCGTATACCGCTTTCGATACTTTATTTGTAGCTCTATCTCTGATAGATGCAAAGTCAGGGATAAGACCAATATACCAAAACACAAGTGACACCGTGAAGTATGTACTAATCGCAAAAACGTCCCATAGCAGTGGTGAGTTAAAGTTTACCCAAAGAGAGCCGAATGTATTAGGAAGTGGCAATGCCCAATAAAAACCTAACCAAAGGCGCCCCATGTGCAGACCCGGGAAACAAGCGGCACATATTACGGCAAAAATTGTCATGGCTTCAGCAGCACGGTTGATAGACATTCTCCATTTCTGTCTAAACAGAAGAAGAATAGCCGAAATAAGTGTACCTGCGTGACCAATACCAACCCACCATACGAAGTTTGTAATATCCCAGGCCCAACCAACAGTTTTGTTAAGTCCCCAGACACCAATTCCTTCCCACAACAACATGAAAACACAGTAAGCTCCGATACCAAGGGCAGCCAGAGAAATTGCCATACCCATCATCCATGATTTGGTAGGTTTTCCTTCTACTTGTCTGCATATATCTTCCGTGACATCATGAACGGTTTTTCCACCGGTAACTAATGGCTCACGAACGGATGAAGTAACTTGCATATTTAAATAGTTCTAAGTTCTAAGTTATATAGTTCTAAGTTCGACTCCGGCTTACGCTTTAGTCTCTTCCTTGTCTTTATTTCTAATTTTAGTCAGATAAGTCACATTAGGCTTAACTCCAATCTCTTCCAATACATGGTAAGCTCTAGGCTCTCCAATTTCAGTTTCGATTAGGTAATCAGCACCTTCTTTGTGCTCTATCTGAAGCATATTGTGAATTCTGCTGTTTTTGTCATTCATATCACCAAACACGATAGCATCAGCCGGACATGCAGAAGCACAGGCGGTGTTAACTTCACCATCTTTAGGTCTTCTACCTTCTTTCTTAGCTTCAAGCTTACCGTACTGGATTCTCTGTATACAAAGAGAACATTTCTCCATTACACCTCTTGATCGAACCGTAACGTCAGGGTTCAATACCATCTTACCCAAATCATTGTTCATTGAAGTATTCACATCTTCAAACTGACCATTGTCATGGTATTTGAACCAGTTAAATCTTCTTACTTTATAAGGACAGTTGTTGGCACAATATCTTGTACCAATACATCTGTTGTAAGTCATTTGGTTGATACCTTCAGTACTATGCGTGGTTGCAGCCACCGGACAAACTGTCTCACAAGGAGCGTTGTTGCAGTGCTGACACATCATAGGCTGGAAAGTAACCTCAGGATTTTCAGAAGCTTCTTCTAACCCCTTAAGATCTGAAGGTGTTGCATCTGAGCTATAGTATCTGTCGATACGCATCCAGTGCATATCTCTTCTATTGATCACCTCATCTCGACCAACAACTGGTATGTTATTTTCTGACTGACATGCCACATGACAAGCACTACAACCCGTACATGAGTTAAGGTCGATAACCATTCCCCAGTGGTGGTTCTTATATTTATGACCTTTCCACAAACTTAAGTTACCAGGGCTTGTCTCTCCATCTTCTTCCATCCATGTTGAGATGTGCGGGTTATACCTACCTGCCGAAGGATTTTTCTTGTATTCTGAAAGTACTGATTCCTGAATCACAGTCTCTCTACCCATATATGTTTGGTGAGTCTGTGTTTGAGCTATCTGATACTTTTCTTCAAGTACTTCTATGGTAACGCCACTCATTACGTTGAAAGAAGCTGTTCCATTCACTGTACTTGCCAAAGGATATGCATCGACTCCTCTTCCGTTGGCCACTTTACCTGCACTTGTTCTTCCGTACCCTAAAGCTAAGCCCACAGTACCTGCTGCCTGACCTGGCTGAATTAAGATCGGAACAACCACAGATTTTCCATTAACATTAAGTTTTGCTTTGTTGCTCTTACCTTCAAAGGCCGTAACACCATTTTCTCTTGCCCATGACTGAGAAACCGTAAGGTAGTTGTCCCAGGTAGCTTTAGAAATCGGATCTGGCATTTCTTGTAACCATGGGTTGTTGGCTTGAGAACCATCTCCCATACCTACTTTTTGATAGATAGCTAATTCAACACCGCTACCTTTATAATTTTTTGTGATGGCTGCAGAAGCTTCACTTACATTTCCTGCAAAAGAAACTACCTCACCTGCATCTTCAAAAGAAACCTCCATGATACCATCATGTAAAGCTTTGTCCCAAGCCATCTGGAAGCTGCCGCTTAAAGGCATGTTTTGTTTCCAGTAGTTCTGAAGGTATTCGTAAAAGTCTACATTATTTCCTGACCAGGCCAAGAGAGATTGTTGTGCTTGTCTGGTATCAAAAACAGGTGTAATAGATGGCTGCGTTAAGCTGTATGTTCCTTTTCTTGGGTTGGCATCGTTCCATGACTCCAGGAAGTGATGATCTGGAGCTGCATAATCAGCTAGTGCAGCTGTTTCATCAGTTCTATCTGATGTAGAAATCTTCAGACTAACTTTTGATAAGGCCTCTTTAAGCTCCGTACCCTTAGCATGATTGTAAACAGGATTGCTATTTAAGAAAATAGCTGCTCCCACTCGGCCTGCTTTTGCATCAGCAATGAATTTATCCATTGCTTTTTCATTACCCTGACGGTAGTTTAATGCCTTGCTCCAATCGATTGTCTGACCATAGTTAGACAACATCGAGTTGATGCCATTTACTAAAGTCTGTACAGCCGGATCATTTGATCCAGAAACAACTATTGACTTACCTTTTGCCTTTAAAAGATCTCCCGCTGCCTTGTCTAGGTATTTATAATCACCTTTTGCACTTACCATTTGTCCGCCTGTCTTTGAGGCAATCGCATTGTATAATGCAGCAACCGCCATTCCTTCATCAGAAGGTTTTATAGGGCTTCTGTAATCTGCATTTGATCCTGTAAGTGATAGGTTCGATTCGAATTGGTAGTGACGAGACATTGTCTTTTTGTTGCTACCAATTTTTCTTGTCTTGCTGTATTGTTTTGTAAACTCAATTGGAGAAATCCATGTCCCTAAGAAATCAGCACCAAAGCTTACTATCACATCCGCTTTGCTGAAGTCATAAGAAGGGATGCTTCTCATTCCAAAAGAGCTTTCGTTGGCAGCTAACATGCCTTCTGCAGAGATTGGATCGTACATCACATGCTCTGTAGTTGGATATTTTGCTTGAAAGTCTGCTATTACCTGCTTAGTAGTTGGACTTAAAACTGTATTACTAACAATTTTAATTTGTCCACCTTGAGCAGCAACACTATTTAACTTATTTATTACTTCTTTATCAAGTGTCTCCCACTTCGTAGCCTTGTCGCCAATTTTAGGACCTCTTAGTCTCTCATTGTCATACATGGTGAGTACGGAAGCTTCAACCTGAGCATTTACACCTCCCTGGCTTATTGTAGAAAGCGTATTACCTTCTATTTTGATTGGTCTACCTTCTCTCGTTTTTACAACGATACTACAGAAATCTCCACCATTGGTATAAGTAGAGGCGTAGTAGTTAGGCACACCAGGATCAACATCAACTGGTTTGTTAACATACGGAATGGCTCTCCTCACCGGGGCCTCACAAGCAGCGAGTGAAGCTGCTGCAATCCCAAAGCCCATCATTTTTAGGAAGTCTCTTCTGTTACTTCCTCCCCCCTCTTCATTCTGATTGATTGGTAAGAACTCTGGAAACTCTTTATCCGCATTTTTTACGAACGCAGGGTCGTTAGATAATTGTTCAATACCTTTCCAGTATGTCTTTTTATTATCGCTCATAATCTATAAATAGATAAATCTAATATTCTACTTTCTTATTTATTAATAGTGACACTTAGAACACTCAAGTCCACCAATGTCTTCGACAGTCATAGCGTCTTTACTCTCTTCCTCATGAAGCTCAAGCAAATTGTCATAGTACTCATTTCCTTTTGCGTTCACCTCTGTCTTTCTATGACAATCGATACACCAACCCATAGTAAGCAATGAATGCTGACGAACTACTTCCATTTCTTCGATTGGTCCGTGACAAGTCTGACACTCAATCTCACCCACTTTAACATGCTGGGAGTGATTGAAATAAGCCAAATCTGGAAGGTTGTGTATTCTTACCCATTCGATTGGGTCGTTATTGTTATAAGCAGCTGTAAGCTTTTGTATTTGTGGCGAACTTGTTTTTACCTGTGAGTGGCAGTTCATACAAATGTTGAGAGAAGGTATGTTTGCACTTTTACTTTTTCTTACACCAGTATGGCAGTACTGACAATCGATTTGATAATCACCCGCATGAATTTTGTGAGAAAATGCAATAGGCTGCTTAGGTGCATATCCTTTTTGTACCCCAACAGCATACAACTGATTGATTACTACTTTAAAAGCTATTGCAGTAAATAAAAATACTGTTAAAAAGATTACCGGCTTGCTCTTGATAAACTTATCAAAATCAAAAGCTGGGTTAACAATCTTTTTGTCATCTTCGTCTAAATCGCCTCTTTGGTTGAGGTATCTTCTTAGAATAGTTGTAATAAGTACTAAAACAACAAAGATGAGAACCAAAACAATGATCAGGCCGACCATGATAGCATTTAAATAACTCGCAGGGATAGAATCGCCTGTGGCTTGTCCTCCACCTCCTCCGGTATTATCATTGTCAGCAACCACTTCTGGCCCTTTGTTAGTTTCATCCTGAATATATGCCAGAATCGACATGATTTCCTCTTCTTTAAAAGTAGGGAAAGCAGTCATCTGCGTTTTGTTGTACTCCTCGTAAAGACTTACCGCATAGTCATCACCACTTGCGATTACTTTTGAAGAATTCCATATAAAATTTTTGATCCACTCGATAGAAGGAGCTCTGTTGTAAACGTCTTGCAAAGCAGGGCCAACAAGCTTTTGATGAACCCGGTGACATGTAGTACAGTTTGCTTTGAAAAGTGATTCTCCTTCGCTGATACTCGCTGCATCTGTAGGGATTCCATCATCGGAGGCCGCAGCTTCTGTGTTGGCTGCTTCAGCCTCTTGTCCGAATGTTTGGTTGGAAATGAAGAGGAAACCTGATAATGATAATGCTAGTAAAACGCGAGTTAGTGATCTTTTTAGCGTCATATTTTGTGTCATTTATAACTCTTTTTAGAGGGCATATCTTGTCTTGACCCGGGCACAAATCTACTATCGGAATGTTTTATTTCAAACATATTTTCAGCACCATTTACCTCACAATGCAACATTTGGCACATCAATACCGTAGCGAAGATTCAAAAACGTGTTTTTTATGCCAAAAACAAAATATTTACCTCCTATTTAGAATATTTATAAATAAATAGAAGTGGTAAAATTGACATAAAAAAGGCTGCACAAGACAAACTCATACAGTCGATAAAATATACATTTAAAAATACTAATGACAAAAAAAATACCTCGAAGTAATTTACTCCGAGGTATCCAATATTCTGACACAAATTTTACATCATTAGATTAGATAGCATTTAATCTGGTTTGCCCAGTTTAGCGGAAGCATTTAGAGCTTCATCAAGAATGATGTTAAATTCTCCTTTTATAATATTCCAAACACTTTGGTGATTTATCTCTGCTTCATTATTGTAACGAGCATTTCGAAATCCAGCTAATATATCTGTGTTAAAATTCAAATCTTGATAATCATCGGCCGATCCAGACAACTCATGAGCTGCCTCGCCAATCATTTGTAGGTTTGTATATACACTTTCCTTAATCTGCTCCGCTTTTCTGAAAGTTTGATAATCTATTCTTGATGTCTCTCTTTCTATAGCTTCAATACCTCTAATAATATTGTTTAAATGCTGCTGTTGTATCTCTCTATTCATAATATTTTTATTTATGGTCGCTCTCGCCTACAGGTCCTTCTCCAACACCCTCGTTTACGTCAAGAGTATCATTCTTAACGGCCTCTTTGTCTTCTATTGTACCTTTTTTTGGACCGCATCCAAATAAAACAGAGGTACCAAGTATTAAAATTGAAAGTGCAAAATTCTTTAGTCTTCTCATTTTTTAATAAGCTTTATTCTCACTAAAAAAAGAAAATTTCATGCCAGTGTCCATTACAAGTTTTAATTGCCAGAGCAGACAACCATGATGGTGCACATATTCTACATTTCGAGGAGAAAAATATTCACTAAAATGCTTAGGGTACAATCATTAAGCTTGGTTTGAAGGTAGGGTAAACTGCAAAGTTGTACCAGATCCCATTACGCTTTTCACATCAATTGTACCGCCTAACTTTAGCACAAATTCTTTAACCAGCATCAGACCTAAGCCAGAACCCTTTTCTTGAGCAGTTCCTTCTTTGGTGAATGATTCTGATGAGAAAAGCTTATCAATATCTGATTGAGACATACCTATGCCCGTATCAGTAATTTCTATTTTGGCCATTTCCCCTTGCTTTCGACTGCTGAACGTAATTGTTCCTTTGCTAGTAAACTTTATTGCATTGGCCAATATATTTCTAAAAATAAGCTTGAGCATATCTTCATCGGCAAATACGGTTTGTGATTCATCTACTTTATTAAAAACTTCAACTCCTTTACCCGCAGCAAACGGTGCATAAACATCCATCACCGAAGCGGCTACATTTTTTAGATTTAGCTGCTGAGGTCTTACAGAAAGCCCTCCCATTTGAGACTTGACCCACTCAAGTACATTTGAGAGCAACTCACCTACGTCATTTGTCTCTTTGGACATGCGTTTAAACAAGGGCTTAAGCTCCTCTTCTGAGATCATGTTTAAGTTTGCTAACTCCAGGACAGATTGCAGTCTGGCTACGGGTGCACGCAAATCATGCGAAAGAATTGAAAACATTCTGTTCTTCGCTTCATTAATCTCTTCCAATTGTACTTTTTGCTGTGATATCAACTCGTTTTTTTGAGAGATCTCTTCATTTTTTCTTTGCTCGAGTTTTAGATTTTTTCGCTTAAGTCTATAACCTCTAAAAGAAACGATCACCAGAATCAATAAAAGTATACCAATAGTTACGCTCGCAATTATCAAGGTTTGTTGTTTGGATAATTGAGCCTCCTGTAGCTGTTGCTTTTGTAATAGTAATTGATTTTCTGTCCTTATTTTAGCGGTTTGGTATCTGGTTTCAATATCATTGATCGCTCGACTTTTTTCTGCGCTACTTAGACTATCCTTCAATTCTATCCACTTATCCTTCCAATCCAGTGCTTCTTTAAATTGGTTTTGTTTTGTACTCAAATCACTCATCCTTCGGTAGCCTAACTCGAGCGTCTGACGTGCATTGATCTTCTTGGCTAAACTGATACCATTTTCTAAATACTCACTAGCAGAATTTAGATTATTCATTTGGATATGGACATTACCAATATTGATCAGTGAAGTAGCAACACCCAACTGCCGATTATTTAGCTGATCTATTTCTAATGACCTAGAAAAATATTCAAGTGCCT
The DNA here is from genome assembly GCA_965227525.1 of Fulvivirga sp. Classification (GTDB taxonomy): domain Bacteria; phylum Bacteroidota; class Bacteroidia; order Cytophagales; family Cyclobacteriaceae; genus Fulvivirga. The sequence goes on from OZ245762.1 coordinate 3,312,328, forward strand.
GTGTAAACTTAGATTGCTCTAAATAAACGTTGCCAATATTATTAAGGGTGGATGAAATACCAAGTGAGTCACCTAATGCTGACTTATACTCCAGCGCCTCTAAGTAATAATTGAGTGCTTCAGATTGATTACCCAGATTTCTCTCTGCGATCCCCAGATTGTTTAAAGATCTGGCAATCTGTTGTGAATCCTGCATGTACATTCTCGTTTCCAGCGCACGCCTGTGGTACTCCAGGGACCTTTTGTGATCTTCGAGATAATAGTACACTACCCCCATATTGCTTAATATTGTTGAGGCAGATTCTTCATCGCCCAGGTTATCATAAATTTTTAAGGCTTCAATAAAATACTCTGCTGCCAGTTTATAAAAACCCTGACTCAGGTTAGCCAGTGCGATGATGTTTTGACTAGCAGCAATTCCACGCTGGTAGTTAATCTGAAGTGACAAATCAAGGGCCTTTTTACCCAATGCTTCCATTTCAACAGCATCATTGCCGTAAAGCTTGAATGCCTCTTGATTTATTTGTAAAATTTGTAATGTATCAGTCTCATTTTGAGCTAATACAGGCTGCAGAAATAATATAAATGTAAGTGCAAGGCTGCACTTTAATACTTTAAACATGTTTAAAACCATTTAAGTAAAGTTATTATTAAAAATGAGAACCACTTTGTTTAAATGATACTTTATGACTTTTCTTTATAGAAATTTTTAAATAATAACTTGAATAAAAAATACTTACATAAAACGAGAAATCAACTGACACTTTTATATATTCAATACTTGCTATTATAAAAATATAATCTTCCTTTCTGACACATGACCAATAAAAGCAAAAAATATATCAAACCTAATTTTGAGGATATTGTCGAGTCGCTAAGCGATATGATATACGAACTCGATGGAAAAGAAAGATTTTATTATGCGAACAGTATGCTTGAACGGTTATCGGGGTATAGCAAAAAGGAATTAAAACAACTTCACTTTACTGATTTGGTTAAAAAGAGCCAGGTTGATAAACTGCAAGAATTTTACATTCAACAACGCAAAGAGCAGGTAACTGATACTTACTATGAGTTTGTAATGGTGAGTAAATCAGGGAAGGAAATTTGGGTAGGACAAAACGTAAAGATGCTTTTCAAAGCAGATGGTAAAGTAAAGTTTGTAAGAGCTGTAGCTCGCGATATTACACATCTAAGAAAATTAAGACTACAGTCTGAGCAACGTGCAAAAAAACTCGAGAAAGCTTACCAGGAGCAACAAAAAATTCAGAAGAATTTAGAGGAAAAAAATGCCCTCACTAACCTAATTCTTAACACAATGGCAGAGGCCGTTGTAGTTATAGATTCAAAAGGTGAATTTGTGCTTTTTAACGAAGCCGCAAAACAGATTGTTGGAAAGGGTGCTGCTGACCTTGACCCAAAAGAATGGTCAAAGTACTATGGCTCTTACTACCTGGATAAGGAGACACTTATTCCAATTGAAGACCTGCCGTTGATGCATGCGCTAAATGGTAGAGAGGTGCACAATTTTGAGTCCTACATAAAGAATAATGAAAGGAAGGATGGTATTTATGTAAAATACAATAGCCGACCTTTAAGAGACAAAGATGATAATATCGTGGGTGCACTACTGGTGACAACCAATATAAATGATCAAAAAGAATATGAAAACAGGCTCAGGGCGAGCGAAGAAAAATTCAGAGCAATGAGCGATGCTTCTCCGCTCGGCATATTTGTAACTGATCAGGAAGGGGCTTGTGAATACACCAATGCTGAATACGAAAAAATTAGTGGTCTTACATTTCATGAAGCACTGGGTGAAGGATGGGCTAAGGCTATTCATGAAGAAGATCGTGAGCGCGTGTTTAAAGGTTGGTTTGACGCTGTGAAAAACAAGGAAATGTTTAGCACAGAGATGAGGTACAAGCAAAAAAATGGTCGTGTGGTATGGAGCAAAGTAAAAGCTTCTGCTATGACCGTACAGGACGATATCATAGGCTACGTTGGAACTGTTGAAGACATTACAGATAGTAAAAAGAACCATGAGGCATTGCTACAGGCAAAAGAACAGGCTGAGAAGGCTTCTAAGGCAAAAGAAGACTTCTTGTCTACGATGAGTCATGAAATAAGGACACCACTAAATGCAGTTATCGGAATGGCTCACCTTCTACAGGATGAGTCTCCCCAGGAACATCAAATAGAAAACTTAAATGCGCTTCGGTTTTCTGCAGATAACTTGCTAGTACTTATCAATGACATTCTCGATTACAATAAAATTGAATCCGGCAAGGTTACATTTGAAAAAGTAGATGTCGACCTCAAAAAACTAATTACCAGAATTCGACAATCATTATCTCTGAAAGCTGAAGAAAAAAACATTCGGTTTAACGCCATATTTGATACTGACATACCTGATGTAGTACTTACCGACCCTGTCAGGCTTAATCAAATTATGACAAATCTGGTTTCAAATGCCATTAAATTTACCGAAAAAGGCTTTGTGAAAATTGAGGTGCTCCTCGAATCTGATGATGATAAATCTGCGATAATTTCTTTTGCAGTAAAAGACAGTGGCATAGGTATTGAAAAAGATCAACAGGCTTATGTTTTTGATCGATTTACTCAAGCCGAAAAAGCAACTACACGTAAATACGGAGGTACAGGCTTAGGGCTGGCAATCACTCGCAAACTTGTAGAGCTGCAAGGTGGAAAAATGCAATTGACCAGTGAGCCAGGTAAGGGTAGTGAATTTTCATTTACACTCCAATTTGAAAAAGGTAAATCAGGAGCACTTCTCGATAGCTCAACAGAGCAAGAGGTGTTTCCTACAAGCCTGGCTGGCACTAAAGTTTTAATCGTTGAAGACAACCAAATTAATCAGGTGGTAGCCACTAAATTTTTGAAAAAGTGGAATATGTCAGTAGACATTGCCAATGATGGTAAAGAGGCTTTGGAAAAGCTCACTAAATCTGCCTTTGACCTTGTGCTTATGGATTTGCAAATGCCGGTGATGGACGGGTTTGAAGCCACACAAGAAATTAAAAAAGACAGCAAACTTAAAGATCTACCCATCATTGCTCTTACTGCTTCAGCCTTAAGCGAAGAAAGGGAGAACGTATTCAGAGCAGGTATGGATGATTTTTTGACCAAACCTCTCAACCCTCAGGAATTATATACAAAAATAGCGCGAGTTGTAGACAAAGAACACATTCGAATTAATGTACCGGAAATTAAGGCCAAAGAAAACCAACAGCTATTTAATACCGAAACTGTTGAGACGCTTGCAGAGGGTGATGATGAATTTCTAAAAAGTATGTTTGAGTCTTACCTCGTTGAACTCGATCGATTGCTCGTTACTTACAAAGACATTGTAAAAAAGGAGGATATAGAATTATATAGGGCAATGAAACATAAACTCTCAGCCTCTATCGACCTTTTTAGCGCAAATCTTTTAAAAGACGAAATCCTAAAAACAGAGGCTTTATTGGTAAATAATCAACCGGCAAAACTTAAAAACAATCTTAAAAACATTGAAAGACTTGTAGAAACTATTGTCGAAATTGTAAAAAAGAAAATTTCAAACATTAATTAATTTTTTAATTACTTTACTTTGAAACAATTATGCTTTTAAGGCATTATTGTATCAGTATTTTTTAAAAGATCAGATTAAATGGCCCAGCAGCTTACTTGTATAATTATTGATGACGACAAGTTATTTCAGACCATCATGGAAGGGCTCATTAATAAAACTCCTCACCTGGATTTGAAAGGCATATTTGAAAATGCGCTGGATGCTTCAAAATTTTTACGAAATACTCATGTAGATATCATTTTCCTTGATGTAGAAATGCCATTCATGTCTGGTCTTGAATTTATAAAAACACTTAAAGATCAGCCTCAAATTATACTTGTCACAGGTAATAAGGATTATGCTCTTGATGCATTTGAATACAATGTGACCGACTATTTACTTAAACCTGTAGATAATTATCAACGCTTTTTAGACGCGGTAAAAAAGGCCGAAAACAACATTTCAAACAAGGAAAGTTATACTGCGAAGGATGAGTATATTTTTGTAAAAGTCGGAACGGCCAAAATTAAATTGAATGTAACAGAGATCAATTATATTGAAGCATTTGGTGATTATATTAAAATATACACATCAGATCAGGTACATGTAGTTTATACAACACTTAAGTCATTTTTAAGTGAGCTTAATCGCGAGGAATTTATCCAGACCCACCGTTCCTATATTGTAAGACTAGATAAAGTAGAGGCTATTGAAGGTAATACCATAGCCGTTGCCGGTAAAAAGCTTGCTTTGAGTCGAACATTCAAAGAATCGATTACCAAACGGTTGTAATCATTAGAAATGCAATAAAATCATACACACGTGCCTTTTTATTGAAATATTAATTATTTAGCATATTAATTTACAATTATATATGTTAAATTATTAAATTTAGTAACGAAATACAGCTAGATTAAATATCACTATTTTATGAAGTGTATTACCGTTGATGACGATTCCCTATTTTTAACTATTCTTTCGGGGTTCATTAATAAGACTGAATCATTACAGCTACTTGAATCTTTTGAAAGTGCAGTTGATGCATATAATTATTTACAAAAAAATTCTGTGGATTTGATTTTTCTTGATGTCGAGATGCCTGAAATGAGCGGCATTGAACTCATTGAGTCATTGGAAAATCAACCACAAATAATCATGGTAAGCAGTGAGCAGAAGTATGTTATTGATGCTTTTAACTTAAATGTGGCTGCGTATTTACTTAAACCCTTAGACAATTATTCCAAATTTTTGTCTGCGGTGAAGAAGGCCCAGGAAAGCATGCATAGTCGCAAGCGTAGCATGTTTGTGAAGGAGGAGCATAAACTTGTAAGAATACATCTTGAGGATATTAAGTTTATCGAGGCTTTTGGCGATTACGTGAAACTGCACACTGAAGAGCGATTCCATATTACCTACACTTCTATGAAGGAGCTTATCAATAAACTACCATCAGGAGAGTTTGTGCAGGTTCATCGGTCTTATATCGTAGCGCTTAACCATGTTGAGGAGGTTGAGGGTAATATGCTTAAGATAGGGCAAAAAAGCATTCCGATGAGTCGTGGAAAAAGGGATGTAATAATGCAGATGTTGCATAGCCAATGAAGACATTAGCACGATTTACAACTCCTATTTAGTATTTTTTGGCGAATTAAGTAATCTGTAAATTTTTTGCTTAAGATCATGTGGGTGGAATGGTTTGGCCAGTAAATCATCAATGGTGCTGCTGATATAGGCATTATCATCGAAGGTAGAAAGTGAGGCAGTTAGTGCTATTATAGGCACACTTAATTTTTTCCTGATCATCTTAGTTGCTTCAAAACCATCAATACCTGGCATTCTTAGGTCCATTAGTATTAAGTCATAGTTGTTTTTCAAAGCCAGTTTTACAGCACTTTCACCTTCTTCTGCCACATCGTATGTGATACCCCATTTTTCTAAAAATTTACCTAGTATGATTCTATTCGTAGCCAAATCATCAACCAATAGTACTTTTACACCTTTAAAGTCAGGGATATATTCCAATGAAGGCAACTGAGAATCAACCGGAGCCTTTTTAAATGTTAAGGTAAATGAAGCCGTAGTAGTATTCCTTACCTTTTTTATCACTAATTCACCGCCAAGGAGATTAATCAGATCTCTAGCCAGAGTGCTCCCGCCTGCATCAAACAAGTCCTTAGCTGAATTTGGAGGCATTTTTTTATCAACAGTGCCTTTGAAAGAACTTGAAAAGTGAATTTTGTAATAATTATTATGCTCCTCTCTTAACTCAGCAGACAACCGAATTTGATCTTCTTCACTATTCCTTAGGCTGAAGTCTACTAAATAATTGAGTACCTGCTCCACCCTTTGCTTATCACCCATAATTAGCTTGGGTACTGAAAGGTCAAGGTTTAGCTTAATTTTAACACTTTTTTCTTCTTCAGCATTATATTTTATCAGCTGTAAAATACTATTTAAGTCAAGTATAAGCTCCTGAGCCTCAATTTTCCCTTCGGTTATATGTTGGAAATCAAGCATATTACTAACCATGTTATGCAGCTCTTCTGCAGAGTGATGTAGCTGACTCAAATTATTGTCCTTGCGCTCCTCTCCTTTAAGCATTTCGGTGAGTCCCAAAATATTATTCATCGGCCCGAGCATTTCTTTGCTCATAAGTTTTATAAGCTCATTTTTAGACTCTAATGCCTCTTTAGCCTTTTTCACTTTTAGAGACTTATCAAGACAAGTCACTACTAGGTCGCGAATATTTAATAAAGCTCTTTTTTGCTCATCAGATAGTTTTTTAGGCTGAGTATCGATGACACATAAAGTACCAAGTGGATAACCATCGGGGTTAATTATTGGCGCTCCGGCATAAAACCTCACATGGGTTTCTCCGGTCACCAGAGGGTTATTTGCAAAGCGACTATCCAATGAGGCATCTTCCACTACTAGTACACCATCTTCCAACCCATCGCCATCTATTGTAGTATTGCATAGCGCTACTTCTCGCGGGCTATTCTCCAGATCGGTACCATGTTTTGCTTTAAACCATTGTACATCTCTATCTAATAATGTGACCAGTGAAATTTCGGTTCCGCATAACTGTGATGCCAATTTGACAAGGTTATTAAGGATAGCCTCTCCCTCCAGTAAAACGTATGGTTCTACTGCCATTAACCTTTCTTTCTCCTTCAGAGATACAGCTTTCCTTTTTTCTGCCATTGTTTAAAACTTAGTGATTTTAAACTCCGTTCTCCTGTTTAATTGATGCTGATCAGCACTACATGGCACACCATCGGCACAATCATTAATCAACTGTGCCTCACCATAACCTTTTCCGACTATTCGGGACTGATCGATTCCTTGAGAGATAATGTATTCGGCAGATGCTTTAGCTCTTTTGTCAGACAACCTCAAATTTGAACTTGCACTTCCTCGAGAGTCTGTGTGTGATCCAAGCTCAATTTCTATACCCGGGTTTTCATTCATTATCTCTACCACTTTGTTTAGCTCCTTAGCTGCATCGGGCCTGATAGCATATTTACCCACGTCAAAGTATATTGGCTGAATATCTATTAACTTCCCAATATCGGCTCCAAGCTCTAGTTTATCCAGCCCCAGATTAAGGTTAGCATTTATATTATACTCGCCTGGTTCGTCAAGCACTGCATTGTAGACCAATACCTTAGCAAGATAACCATCTTTTTCTAATTTCAATTGATAACTTATACGGTCATCAAGTTCATAATTTTTGATCTTGTATTTAAGCAATCCATCATTTTGTGTTGTAAGCTTCAAAACAGTTTCATTATTGAGGTTATCAATTAATGCGACTGAAACTCCCTGAAGTGCCTCTCCGGTGTTATTATCTGTGATTAGCCCTTTTAAACTAAAACCATAATCTTTAGAAATAATCAGGTCTTTCTTCCATATTGTTTTTGATTCGTCTCCGGTTGTAGCCAATTGATCTTCAGTTTTTAAATAATCAGTTTTACCGGCCTGAAGGAGGTATGATTTATTTGGCTCTACCACCATACTATATTTACCAGACTCATCAGTCTTAACAGTGTTTATGACGGTACCTTCTTCATCTACAAGATAAACCAGTGCTTCAATCACAGGTATTTTATCTTTTTTGTCGAGTACGGTACCTTCGACCAAATAATTTTGTACCAACGCCCCATTTGCAGTGAATGAATAAATATCATCTTTATTGCCACTACCTTCCCTATTACTTGAAAAGAAGCCAGATTGGCCATCAGAAAGCATTACCAAGCCAAAATCATCTAAAGGTCCGTTGATTGGTGAGCCAACATTATTAACTTTTACAGATTGTTTAGATACATCAGAGACGAATATGTCTAAGCCACCCAGGCCACCATGCCCGTTACTGGCAAAATACAAGTCTTTGTCTGCAAATAATGTTGGAAACAACTCATTACCTTCGGTATTGATTTCGTTGCCCATATTTATAGGTGCACCCCATTGGTCATTATTCCATGTGCTTTTGTAAATATCAACTCCACCCTGACCCCCAGGCATATCTGAAGCAAAATACAGTGTATTACCATCTTTTGAAATAGCTGGGTGGCCCACAGAATATTCATCGCTGTTAAACGGTAGTTCTACAGGCTTAGACCATTCACCTTCTGCGTTACGTTCGGCATAAAATAACTTTAGTTTGGTAATTCCCTCTTCGCTTGTTTTTACTTTTCCTTTCTCATGATTATTTCTTGTAAATATCACTTTGCCGCCCTCATCGTAAAATACGGCTGGCCCTTCATGCAGCTTTGAATTTAAGGTTTTATCGAGGCGCTTTACGTTTTCATCAGAGTAAAGAAACAAATCTAAATAGTTGGTTTCATCCCAATTAAAGACTGCACTTAGAGGGTTTTTAGAAGCCCTGGAAGAGACAAATACTATACCCTCTGGTGTTTCTGTCGGGGCAAAATCCGCTGCATCTGAATTAAAAGGGGCCTTTTCGATTGATACTTTAGATTCATTTCTGTAAAGCTTGTTTTGATTTTCAAGAGTTGAAAGCTTTCTATCCGCTCTGCTATCTGCTTTAACACGATCATCATATCGCTTATACCATTGCTTTGCTTCAGCGTATTTTTTTTGAGAACTAAGTGACTCAGCATAATGAAGCAAATGTAATGGCTCTGCATTCTCATTACTTTCACTCAGGGCTTTTTCGTACCAAATCGAAGCTTGTTCAGGTTGATTTAGCTTGCGATAGCTTTCAGCTATTCTTACTTCAATAGAATCTTCCGGTGTTTCACTTGAAGCAAGTCCCTTTTTATATGCCTCTATAGCCGATGTGTATGAAAATTCGTTAAATAGCTCATCGCCCCGTTCGATAGGGTCTTTTACCAGGCTCAAAATTGTTTTTTGAGCTTTGACCTGACTTAAGCTTAATAGCAGAGTTAGTAGAATAAGTAGTCTCATTTGGTTGGTATTTTTTTGGCTTTTGAATAAAAGAAGGCTTTGATAAGCCCTTCTACTGGAAACAACAATAATGCTAGCACTAAATTGATCATTATTCTAAAAACAGGCGCACCACCTATATAGTTTTGGGTGTAGGGCTCGAGGAAATTTTGTAAATACTCGAACATGATGAAAAGACACACATACACCATCACTCTAAGCACCCATTTATTTTTTTCAGTATCGGTTTGTCTTTTTTTACTCACCTGAAAGGTGATAACAATTAATACAGCAAAAAATAATATTTGTATGGCGTAAAACCACCATCTCTCCCAATAAGGCTTAAGTATGCTGAAATGATACTTAATCTGATCGTCTGACCATACAAATTGGTTATCAGAAGAAGATACCAATAAAGTATACTTACCCGGAGCAAGGTTAGTATAAGTAGCTGAATTTTCTGTTGATGGCGGAGACCATCTGCTCTCATAGCCTTGAAGCTTGTGTTTGTAAAAAATACTGTTTCGTTTTTTTAAACTCACTGCAATAAAATCGAAGGTTAAGTGATTTTGATCGTGAGGTAAAGTAAGATTTCCCGGCAGGAGACCGTTATGATTTTTGTCTTTGGAATAGTTAGCTAAGTCTGTCTTTTGATAAAAAAACCGCAAGTCGGTAATAAATGGCTCAAGTTGATCTGAGTTAAATTGTGTATTGGTATTATATCTTATCAATTCATGACCGCTACCAAACCAGACACCACCCTCCGAATCGCTAAAGAGCGTGTGATAGTACGTATTGACACCGAAGATCCCTTGATTTTGACTGTAAGTCGCTATTTTATTGAGACGATCTTGTCTCACAGCACTAATCCCATCTCTATGCGTAACCCAAAGGTTGTTATCAGCATCAACTACCATGGCCCCACTGTACATCGAATGTAAGCCCAGTTTGGTATCAAATTGCACAAACTCTTCGCCATTGTATTCGAAAAGGCCGTCACCATCTGTCGAAATCCAAACGTTGCCATCCTTATCTCCTTTGATATCATTGATATCACGACTTGGGAATATTTCTTGCTGTGTCAATCGTTCTATATTACCATCAGGACGCCTCACTGCTAACCCAGCCGCTTTTGCGCCAAACCAGATATTGTTGTCATTATCAGCGTACACCGAAAAGATATCATTATGAATAAATCCGTTTGTGGTGTTGAGAGATTTAGTGACCTTCAAATTTTCATTAAGTCGAAAGACACCATACCCTGCTACCGAAAGCCAAATATTATGCTCGTTATCCCTTGAGAGGCTTCGAATCTTAATATCACTTACACCGGGCAAGGTTATTTCTTCTAATAGTTTCTTTGATAAATTGTAAGTATATGCGTTGCCTGAATCTGTCGAAATCCAAATTATACTGTCTCGGTCATAAAAAACAAAATTGGCATTGAGTTTTTGTAACGCTGGATCCGGGTATTTCTCAAACTCGAATTTATTTTTGATGTGATTAAATTTGCCTAGAAAAACACCTTTATTGGTAGTGTACAGGTAGGTGTCTTTGAGCAACTCCACTCCCGCATTTATGTTGTCTACACCAAACATCTGCTTGAAATTGTAATGAATAAACTGGTTTTTTACTATTTGTACCAGTCCCTCTCCTACAGTACCTAACCAAATACTCCCCTCTTTATCTTCAAATATTGTGTTAATAAAATTTGGGTACCCAGAATAGCCATCAAATACCTGACGGCTCAATCCAATGTCATTGGATTTGATCAGATGAGTACCTGACCTCTTTGTTCCCAGCCACAGGTTGTTACCACTATCTTCCAAAATAGCTGTGACAACGTAATCATTAAACCCTTCTCCTAAATTTAGTTGCTGAAAATCTAATGACTGAAAGTGTTGAGACATAAAAAAACCGGCACTTTCTGTACCAACATATACACTACCTCCAATGGTGATGTGCAAAGCTGTAACATTTATCCATTCCAGAATTTCAGGCATTTTGCCTTCGCTAAGTTCTCCATCTGCATACAAGTCTAACACTATAAGGCCTTCATTTGTGCCTACTAATAGCCTATCGCCTACAACTACAAGGCTATTTATCACCTTGTCTTTCAAAATGGCTTTGTTAATTGCCTCTATTTTTGAATCGTCAATTTTAAGAATTGTACCTGCCTGTGTCACTCCCCAGGTAAACCCATTCAACTTGGATGTTGACAATGCGATGATTTTTTTATCAATTTCATCAAGGCCAATAGATAAAAATTTGTTGCCATCATACTTTGTAATACCTCCGGAAAAATCACCAAAAAGGATATTACCATTGCCATCAAGTGCTGAGGAGGTGATGAAATTATCGTTAAGACTGTCTGCAGTTGTAAAATTTTCAATGGATCGACCGTTGTATCTTGCCAAGCCGTTGCCAGTACCTACCCATAAAAAATTACGCTTATCCTGAATCAAAGAATAGACATAATCCTGCCCCAAACCATCCATTTTATTGAATAGCCCCATTTCATACTCCGGGTTTTGCGCCCTGAGCGTAGAAATGGTAATTAGTAAAAGTATGGTCAGGAGTTTTTTCATCGTGGTTTATCGGTATTTGAGTGAAAGGCTATACTTATATTTTGGGGGTCCACCAATAGGTATAGCAAAAAATGGTATCGGTTGATTGTATTGGTTAGTAATATATATTGACATTGTATTGGAAGAACTCCCTGTTTTTAATATTTGCAGATCTACTGTTGTGTTTTTTTCTTCTTCTCGCATTATATGCTTGCTTAATGCCCATTCATCATCTCCTGACACCAGTGCCACATGCCGATTTTTGGCAACAGAATAGATCATCACCTTTCCATCGTTGTCAAAATCAAAATTATGTTGTGTGATGGAGATAACGGACTTATCTACAAATGGGTAAATATGAGAAAGTGTCTGTCGCTCGGGCATTTTAAAAGTGTATTCGTAAGCAAAGGCGTTTGCTCCTTCCACCGCCAGGTTACGTTCACTTTCTGAACTTAAAAAATAGCGATAGGCATTACCATCGTCACCCACAACACCTTCGGCCACCACTTTGAAAACATAACCTCCTACATTTTCGGCATACTCCCCTTCCATTGGGTTAAAAGGGCCAAAAGTGTACCACCTGGCATTATATGTACTTTCTTTACCAAAGACTTTGGCCGCCATAAGATTCCCACTTTTATAATTTCCTTCGGGATTTACTCTGCGTGCATCTTCGTTTGTGAAAGCTCCGGAACCACCATAAATGGAAAACTTTGTTTTAGTATTAAATGCGCCATTTGGGTCATCGTGTTTATCACCAGTATCAGGATCGTAAATCCTCAGATAGAAGGGCTTATCATTATTCTTTGGGATGGTAAAAAAGAAAATCTGCACATGGTCATCATCACCATCGGCACTTGAGGCCTGCTTACCAAACGTCATCAGGTAATCTATATTTTCTGCCTCATTAGGCACTCGCTGTGCATAGGTACTCAATGCCCCAAAACAAAATAATATAGTCAACAGTCTAATCATAACACACCCCCTCCTACTAGTCTTTCTACTTTAAATTCTGCCTTGCGATTAAGGCTTTCGTCTTCCAGATCACAATCTACCACACCATAGCATGTATTGAGTAAATCGTGCTCCTCCCGAGCAGTTAGTACTACTAAACGATCTGTATCTATGCCCTGCAACTCTAAAGCTTTTCTGATTTTCTCTCCGCGCTGCCTCGACAACTCCAGATTTTTATTGATTCTACCTCCTGTATGTGTATACACTCCGATACCAATGTTTACATGGGTGTATTGTGACATAATCTCAGAGACCTGTAAAATAGCTTTCGAGGGAGGTTCGCTTTGATCCATTTCAAACCGAAAGCCTTCGATGTGCACAGGGGGTTTGCTGAATAAGATTTGTACTGCTTCTTTTAGACTTTCTTCTGCTTGTACTTTTGATAGGCCGTTTGTAGAAACACGCTGGATTGGTGTAAATAGATTTCCTTTCCAGGCGTACATTTCATACTCCTTGTCAACTTCTAAAGTGACATTATATTTGCTATGCTTTATATCAAGCAGTTGGTATTTTGTATGATCATCTTTTTCATAAAGTATATAGTGAACCTCATCATTTAAAAACCTTCCTCGATCTTTTAGTGTCTTTTCTTTTTGAGTAAAAACATCATTCAGGTGTTTTCCATCAATAACAAACTCCCTTACATCAATTATCTTACTTGCACAAACCTGAATGGGTACCCCTTTTTTGAAGCCTACCAACAAGAGCTTAACCTCTATTTCACCCATTTTATCGAAACTTTGAACAGGCTTTATATCACAAGAAAACGTTTTGCCTCCAAATGACCAATAAGCTTCACTAACCACAAATTCTTCAGAAGCTAACTTATAATCAAACTTAATATCCGTCTTGATAGTGACCTGCTTATCGGTGATAATTTGGGGTGCACCAGCATCTTCAATATTTATTGTTTCGATAAGTTCATTGTCAAACCTAAACCCTGAAGTGGGGTCGATCAGGTGTAGTTTAACCTTGTAAACATCATAATCAGCATAGCAATGGTCAATTTCCTTCCCAATTTTGTAAGAACCGTCACCAAGCTCCCATTCGTATTCAAACGGCAGGCCATTTAAGTCTCCCACCACGGTAATACTAACGCACTTCTCACCGCCATTACGTTGCTGGCACTGAATTCCTTCAAACATGGCTTCAGCGTCACACAAACTTTGAGCCTGTCCGATTGTAGAAAAACTTAATACTAATGCGCCAATAATCGCTATTGCCTTCATTGTTTGAATATAATGTTAAACTCTGTTCGCCTATTAAACTGATGCTTCGTTTCCTCGCAGTCTACACCATCAGCACAGTCATTCACCAAATTTTGCTCACCAAAGTATCCTGTCTCAATTCTTTCTTTGTCAATACCTTCTAAAATCAAATAACGTTGGGCTGATTCCGCACGTCTAAGAGCAAGTTTTTGATTGTATTCTGTTGAGCCCCGACTATCTGCATGAGCGCTGAGCCTCACCTTTAATTGTGGATAATCATTCAATAAGTTAACTAACTTATCGAGCTGCACGCTTGCGTCATTTCTGATTATCGATTTATCTAAATCATAATAGATATTCTCAATTTTGATGTGCTTCACAAAATATCCGGAAGCCTTCAGGTGATAAATTATTTCATTATTTGTATTGGCACTTTCTATAGCCACATTTTCCTGCTGATTCTTAAATGCCTTACCGTGCCGTGGTAGTACTTGATCTTTTTTTACTAAAAAATCCTGGTGGTTAGTAATATTATCGATCTCATAATAAATGATTTTATTGGCATCAGAAGCTCCTTCATTTGTTTCCTTATCGGGATTTTGTACATCTTCTGCAGGCAATGGAACAACTGAAGGTAAAGTCTCAGTAACATCTTCACCACCAAAAACCATCCTCCTGTAATTTGCTTGTGCAGCTTCAGGCGCATTGCTAGCAACAGGTTTATCATAATAGACTAAAGGAACTTTTACCTGCAGAAAATTAGCTGATTGTAATGCTGCAACATCTATCAAAACTTCTGCAGGCTGATAACCGGTTTTATTCACTTTAAGTAAATAATTCTTTTGAGGATTGACCTGAAACATAACCTCTCCACCTGGATTTGTCTTAGATAACGCAGCCATAGCCACTCCCTCATGCAGCTCTACTGTAGCCGAAGAAATTGATTCTTCACTATTCTGATCATAAACAAGTACATCTATTATTTCGTTTTGAACATTAAAGTGATAAATGTCGTCATCACCTTTCCCTCCTTTTCTGTTAGATGATAAATAGCCTGATTGACCATTGTTTGATAGAATAAAGCCAAAATCATCGGCCCTACTATTCATCGGATATCCGAGGTTTTTAGGCTCCTCCCTATTCCCAATCTTGCAGCGTAATATATCGAGACCGCCCAAACCTCCGTGTCCGTTAGAACTGAAGTAGAACATATCAGATTGCTCGTGATAAAAAGGGAACATTTCGTTACCCTCAGTATTAATTTTTTCACCTAAGTTTTCAGGTTTTGTCCACTGCCCATTTACAAACTTGCAACGATAGATATCTGTACCTCCAAATCCGCCAGGCATATCACTAGCAAAGTAAAGTGTTGCACCATCTTCGGTAATTGATGGATGACCAACAGAATATTCATTACTGTTGAAAGGGAACTCCTTAGGCTTAATCCAGCGATCATTAATAAATTCAGAGAAGTAAAGTTTTAATTTTATAATTCCGTCACTACTTTCTCCTTTTTTTCCATTTATAAGGTTATTTCTTGTGAATATCATCTTTGTGTCTTCAGCGTAGAATGCTGTCGGCCCTTCATGCAACTGCGTATTTACATTTCTGTGAAATCTTTCTGGAGTGGCATTGCTACCATCCTCATGTTCTAAACTGTAGTATAGATCTAGAAAGTGAGACTTATTCCAATTAAATTTCGGTTTAATACCTCGTTTAGGCTCACGAGAAGAAACGAAGACAATACCATCGTTATAATACGTAGGACTGAAATCAGATTGTTCAGAATTTATATTAATTGAATTTACATAATACGACAGCGAATCTTTGAACAGATCTTTTAAGTTTTGAAGCCTCGACAAACTGCGTGAAGATCTGCTATCACTTTGAGCTTCTTTACTGTAGCGCTCATACCACTTTTTGGCCTGATCGTACTGACCTGAAGCACTTAAGGATTGTGCATAGTGCAGTTTATGGATAGGCCTTATGATTTCCTCATTCTGAATCACTTTGCTATAGAAAATAGCTGCATTTTCCGGCTGATTTAAAAATCGGTAGGTCTCAGCAATTTTTAGCTCAATTCTATCTTCTTCAGGGTTTTGTTTAAGCGCGCCTTCATATGCCATTAAAGCTTCATCGTAAGAAAAAAGATAAAATAAATTATCACCTTTTTTTTCACTGTTTACCAAATGTGTTTTCAGGTTTTTTTGAGCAAAAACTACATTGCAAATCAAGCAGAGAAAAATAACACCTTTGATCTTCACAGCATTTAGAAATATCTAGGTGTAACAATCCGAGACTTATTAAATGTAAACCTATAATTGAGCATAAGTTCATGTGATCCACCATTAACTCTTCTCAGGTCGGTAGTCGTAGCAAAGTCGTAGGCATATCCAAATTGCAGCCTGTCTGTAACCTGCAGCTGGAATAATGCATCAAACGAATCGAATGACCTCCATGACACACCAACCCAAATCACTTCATTAATTAACAGGTTGGCATTTACATCAAACTCTACCGGAGCGCCTTCAACTGCCTTAACCAATACGTTTGGCTTTAGTTTAAGATTTTGATCTAAATCAATAACATAACCGGCATTGGCGAAATAATGTCGAACTATTTTAGAATCCGAATCTTCATTATCTCTATCAAATGTATTTTGCGCAAGCTGTGGCACAGAAATACCTGCATAAAATCTGTCAGTAAAGTAATAAGTTCCAAAACCAAAGTTTGGATGAGCTTCCTTTACATCGCCAGTTGCAAAGACGGGATTAACGTCTGAAATTTCACTGAATCTGGCATCATACATATTAACACCTGCTTGTAAACCGAGCGCCAGGTTGGCTCCATTAACAAAAGGTATTTTATACGAATACGCTGCATAAACACCGGTTTGTTCGGTCACTCCTATTTGATCATGCAGTACCAACAGTCCAAGTCCGATTCTTTTATTAAACACCGGTGAGTGCACACTCAAAGTTTGTGTGCTGGGTGCACCATCAATACCTGTCCATTGCTCTCTGGCAAGGGCCGTGATACTTACTGTTTCGTGACTTCCTGCATAAGCAGGATTCAAGGCCAATCCATTAAACATGTATTGGGTAAACATTACTTGCTGTTGACCATGGGACATGTATCCCATGATCATCAACATAACTACAATTATTAGCTTTACATTCTTCATCTTACAATAATATTATCGTTTGATAATTACATATCCGCTTAGAGGTTTACTTCCATCACCCAGATCAATTAGGTAGAAGTAAGTACCATCCGGAACATCTGTTCCAATTAACAACTTACCGTTTGCTGCTCCTGTCCAGGCGTTATCAGTGTTGTTATAACCTTCTGTTTCGTACACCAGGTTACCCCATCTGTTGAATACCTGCACCGTATTATCCGGATATTGCTCAATTCCATTAATTATCCAGGTTCCAAATTGTCCACTTCCAGGTGTGAAGCCACCGTCAGGGTCTACATCACAACTATCAGTATCTAAGTAGTTTGGTGTACCATCTTCATCACAATCATCATTAGTAGGGTCACCATCTTGATTATCATCTTCCTCATCAGTTGGTATCCCATCTCCATCATCATCAGTGTCTTCATAGTCTGGTGTGCCGTCTCCGTCAGTGTCATCATTTTCCGGATCTCCGTCTCCATCTCTATCCTCGTCATCATCCGATACACCATCTCCATCAGTGTCATCATCACAAACATCTCCTATACCGTCTCCATCAATATCAGACTGATCGCTATTTGGAGTATTTGGACAATTGTCTTCATCATCTAGAATTCCATCACCATCTGCATCATTGTCAGTTTCACAACCATCATCAGCATCTAGATAGTTAGGTATACCATCATCATCACAATCATCGTTGGTCGGATCACCATCACCATCGGTATCTTCATCATCAGTAGGTATTCCATCTCCATCATCGTCATCATCCAGATAGTCAGGTGTTCCGTCACCATCTGTATCATCATTAGAAGGATCACCATCTCCGTCTACATCTTCATCCTCTGTTGGCACTCCATCTCCATCGTCATCATCATCCAGATAATCTGGTGTACCATCTCCGTCAGTATCATCATTCGTAGGATCACCATCTCCGTCTACATCTTCGTCCTCTGTAGGCACTCCATCTCCATCATCATCGTCATCCAGATAGTCCGGTGTTCCGTCACCATCTGTATCATCGTTAGAAGGATCACCATCTCCGTCTACATCTTCGTCATCAGTTGGCACTCCATCCCCATCGTCATCGTCATCCAGGTAGTCTGGCGTACCATCGCCATCTGTATCATCATTGGTAGGATCACCATCTCCGTCTACATCTTCATCCTCTGTTGGCACTCCATCTCCATCGTCATCATCATCCAGATAATCTGGTGTACCATCTCCGTCAGTATCATCATTCGTAGGATCACCATCTCCATCCAGATCCTCATCTTCTGTTGACACTCCATCTCCGTCATCATCAGTATCCAGATAGTCTGGCGTACCATCGCCATCTGTATCATCATTGGTAGGATCACCGTCTCCATTCACATCTTCATCATCAGTTGGAACACCATCTCCATCATCATCAGTATCCTGGAAGTCAGGCGTTCCATCGCTGTCAGAATCCTGAGGATTATCGTTTAAGCCCGGTCCACCATTGTCGGTGTCAAATGCGTCATCAATACCATCTCCATCTGAATCACTCCCTGAAGGCATAATGCCTGTACCACTTTCAGCCCAATCATCTATTCCATCACCGTCTGCATCCGTATCCTGGTAATCAGGTATTCCATCACCATCCGTATCAGTTGGATTAGTTGTAGGATCGTTATCTCCATCTGTGTTAGCATCTTCATCTACATCCGCAATTCCATCATTATCATCATCGGGATCGACACTATCAATAATGCCATCACCATCTGCATCGTCTCCAACAATTATCGTTACAGTTGCTGTAGCACATTCTGAAGGCGTGCCATTATCACACACTTCGTAAGTAAATGTATCAGAGCCCATGAAACCGGCATTTGGTGTATAAGTGTAAGTACCATCTGCATTTAAAACCAGTACACCATTTGTTGGGCCACTCACAGGTGTTGTATTTACAGTAAGCATATCACCTTCCACATCGGTGTCATTGGACAACACGTTACCTGAAGTAGCTACGTTTTCAGCGGTTGCAGCCATATCATCATTAGCATCTGGTGCGTCATTGATAGGATTAACTGTGATTGTAACTGTTGCTGTTGAACACTGTGGTGTTGCAGAATCATCACATACTTCATACTCAAAAGTATCCGTACCAAAGAAGTCTGCATCAGGCACATAACTATATGTTCCATCAGTATTTATTGTGACCGTGCCATTAGCTGGCCCTGAAACTGGTGTTGTATTGATTACCAGATTATCACCATTTGGATCCAGGTCATTTGCCAATAGGTTTCCGGTTGCAGTATTATCTTCATCGATTGTAACTGCATCGTCACCAGCATTTGGAGGCAAAGGTGAATCTGGTACTGTAACGGTAACCATAGCTGTACTACACGCTGAAGGTGTACCATCATCACAAACCTCATACTCGAAAGTATCTGTGCCATTTGTAAATCCGGCATTTGGAGTGTATGTAATTGTACCATCTCCATTTACTACAACTGTACCATTAGTTGGTCCTACTGTTATTGTAGGGTTCGATAAGTTATCCCCTTCCAGATCACTATCATTTGCTAAAACATCAATAGTTACTGGCACGCCAGGATCTGTAGCATCCGCATCATCATTAGCATCCGGTGCGTCATTGACAGGATTAACTGTTATTCCAATACTAGCCACATTAGAAATGTTTCCAAGATTGTCTTCAACTGTATAACTAATACTAGCATCTCCATTGTAATTAGCCTCGGGAGTAAACATAACATTACCAGAAGCATCAACGGTATAAGTACCTACACCTGGTATAACCAGTGGATTAGTACTGTCACCCGTATTGGATGCATCACTAGGATCAATCAATATTATTGTTGATGGATCAACTGTATTATCTGCATCCACATCATTACCTGCAATTAGGTTTATTGTTAATGCAGTGTCTTCATCAGTAATATTTCCTAAATCATCATTTGCAACCGGACCTGTAGTATCAATTATAACTTCATTGCTACTGGTATCTGTAGCTGTATTACCAGCCGCATCTGTAATCGTTGCTACTACCTCATAAGTACCTTCAGGTAGTTCATTACCTGCCGGTATTGTAAGATCCCACGTACCGTCACCATTGTCTGCCAAATTACCATCACCTGCTGTATAGGTTACGCCATTCACTTCTACTGTCAGTACCTCGCCAGCTGCTAGTGTGGCTGTACCACTTATTACTGGTGTGTCGTCATTGGTCGTGATCGATGTAACCGTAGGTGTGGTCGGAGCTACTGTATCTACTGTCAACTCGTTGCTATCTACATCACTGCTGGCATTACCCGCGTTATCTGTCACAGTAGCTGTAACTTCATAAGTAGCATCAGCTAAAGCATCACCTGCTGGTATCGTCAGGTCCCACGTGCCATCTCCGTTGTCTACCAAGTTACCATCGCCAGCTGTGTAAGTAATTCCATTTACTTCTACTGTTAACGTTTCGCCAACACCGATCGTAGCTGTTCCGCTAATTACCGGTGTATCGTCATTGGTAGTTTGAGAAGTAACTGTTGGTACTGCTGGTGCTACTGTGTCTATCACTAGCTCATCAGTGCTCGTATCTGAACTTGTATTGCCTGCACCATCAGTAATCGTTACCACCACATCGTATGTGCCATCGGCCAATACATCTCCTGCAGGTATCGTAAGATCCCAGGTACCATCTCCATTGTCTACTAAGTTGCCATCTCCTGCCGTATAAGTAATTCCGTTTACTTCTACCGTTAAGGTCTCTCCTGCTCCTACTACTGCCGTTCCACTCACTACAGGTGTATTGTCATTGGTCGTAAGAGATGTCACTGTCGGGGTCGGTGAAGCTGTTGAATCTATCTCCAATTCGTTAGTCGTAACATCTGATGTGCTGTTGCCAGCTGCATCTGTTACTGTTACGATTACATCATATACGCCATCTGCTAAAGCATCTCCTGCTGGTATCGTAAGATCCCAAGTACCATCGCCATTATCCACCAGGTTGCCATCGCCTGCCGTGTAAGTAATTCCATTTATGGTTACTGTCAACACTTCTCCTGCTCCTACTACTGCGTTTCCACTTACTGTAGGCGTATCGTCATTTGTTAGCAAAGAGGTAACATCTGGCGTAGCCGGAGCTGTGGTATCAATCACCACTTCGTTACTATTGACATCGGAAGTACTATTCCCTGCTGCATCCGTAACGGTTGCTGTCACTTCAAACGTACCTTCAGGTAAAGCATTACCAGCTGGTATCGTCAGGTCCCAGGTACCATCTCCATTGTCTACCAAATTACCATCACCTGCTGTATAAGTAATGCCATTGATTTCTACAGTTAATGTCTCTCCTGCTCCTACTGTAGCAGTTCCTAAAATCGTTGGTGTTGTGCTATTAGTTGTGATATCAGTCACGGTTGGTTGTGCTGGAGCTGTAGTATCAATTACAACTTCATTGCTACTCGTATCTGTAGCTGTATTACCAGCCGCATCTGTAATCGTTGCTACTACCTCATAAGTACCTTCAGGTAGTTCATTACCTGCTGGTATCGTAAGATCCCACGTACCGTCTCCATTGTCTACCAAATTACCATCACCTGCTGTATAGGTTACGCCATTCACTTCTACTGTCAGTACCTCGCCAGCTGCCAATGTTGCCGTTCCACTTATTACTGGTGTGTCGTCATTGGTCGTAATCGATGTAACTGTTGGCGTTGTCGGAGCTACTGTATCCACTGTCAACTCGTTGCTATCTACATCACTGCTGGCATTACCTGCGTTATCTGTCACTGTAGCTGTAACTTCATAAGTAGCATCAGCTAAAGCATCACCTGCTGGTATCGTCAGGTCCCATGTACCATCGCCATTGTCTACCAAGTTACCATCGCCAGCTGTGTAAGTAATTCCATTTACTTCTACTGTTAACGTCTCGCCAACACCAATCGTAGCTGTACCGCTAATTACCGGTGTATCGTCATTGGTAGTTTGAGAAGTAACTGTTGGTATTGCTGGTGCTACTGTGTCTATCACTAGCTCATCAGTGCTCGTATCTGAACTTGTGTTGCCTGCACCATCAGTAATCGTTACCACTACATCGTATGTGCCATCGGCCAATACATCTCCTGAAGGTATCGTAAGATCCCAGGTACCATCTCCATTGTCTACTAAGTTGCCATCTCCTGCCGTATAAGTAATTCCGTTTATTTCTACCGTTAAGGTCTCACCTGCTCCTACTACCGCTGTTCCACTCACTACAGGTGTATTGTCATTGGTCGTAAGAGATGTCACTGTCGGGGTCGGTGAAGCTGTTGAATCTATCTCCAATTCGTTAGTCGTAACATCTGATGTGCTGTTGCCAGCTGCATCTGTTACCGTTACGATTACATCATATACGCCATCTGCTAAAGCATCTCCTGCTGGTATCGTAAGATCCCAAGTACCATCGCCATTATCGACCAAGTTGCCATCGCCTGCCGTGTAAGTAATTCCATTTATGGTTACTGTCAACACTTCTCCTGCTCCTACTACTGCGTTTCCACTTACTGTAGGCGTATCGTCATTTGTTAGCAAAGAGGTAACATCTGGCGTAGCCGGAGCTGTGGTATCAATCACCACTTCGTTACTATTGACATCGGAAGTACTATTCCCTGCTGCATCCGTAACGGTTGCTGTCACTTCAAACGTACCTTCAGGTAAAGCATTACCAGCTGGTATCGTCAGGTCCCAGGTACCATCTCCATTGTCTACCAAATTACCATCACCTGCTGTATAAGTAATGCCATTGATTTCTACAGTTAATGTCTCTCCTGCTCCTACTGTAGCAGTTCCTAAAATCGTTGGTGTTGTGCTATTAGTTGTGATATCAGTCACGGTTGGTTGTGCTGGAGCTGTAGTATCAATTACAACTTCATTGCTACTGGTATCTGTAGCTGTGTTACCAGCCGCATCTGTAATCGTTGCTACTACCTCATAAGTACCTTCAGGTAGTTCATTACCTGCCGGTATCGTAAGATCCCACGTACCGTCACCATTGTCTACCAAATTACCATCACCTGCCGTATAGGTTACGCCATTCACTTCTACTGTCAGTACCTCGCCAGCTGCCAATGTTGCCGTTCCACTTATTACTGGTGTGTCGTCATTGGTCGTGATCGATGTCACTGTTGGCGTGGCTGGTGGTGTTGCATCATATGTAGTGACTGCTTGCGTAGCTGCTGTGTTGTTATTTCCTGCTGCGTCTTGTGCTACATTCGCTGCCACATCTATCGTGATGTCGCCCGTACCATCAGGGGTGATGTCTACCGTATAAGTGTTGCCATCTACGGCTACAAAATTAGACGCTGAACCATTGCCTACTGCAATGTCACCGATCGCAAAGCCTGTTACATCTTCGCTGAACTCGATCGTTACATTATAAGCCGTTGTGTTGTTTACTATCGCTGGCTCTCCCTGAATATCAACTGTTGGTGCAGTATTATCAAAAGTTGTTGTCACCTGAGTGGCAGCCGTATTGTTGTTGCCTGCCGCATCCTGGGCCACGTTCGCTGGAACATCAACAGTGATGTCTCCTGTGCCGTCTGGAGTGATTTCTACGGTAAAGGTACCATCGCCATTATCGATAAATCCTGTTACTGTACCATTGCCCACGACCACATCGCCTGCTACAAAACCAGATACTACCTCTCCAAAGTCTACGGTCACATTGTATGGAGTCGTGTTGTTTACTATCGCTGGCTGACCACTGATTGAAGCGGCTGGTGCCGTATTGTCAAACGTAGTGACTGCTTGCGTAGCTGCCGTATTGTTATTTCCTGCTACGTCCTGTGCCACATTCGCTGCCACATCTATCGTGATGTCGCCTGTACCATCTGGGGTGATGTCTACAGTATAAGTGTTGCCATCTACGGCTACAAAATTAGACGCTGAACCATTGCCTACTGCAATGTCACCTATCGCAAAACCTGTTACATCTTCGCTGAACTCGATCGTTACATTATAAGCCGTTGTGTTGTTTACTATCGCTGGCTCTCCCTGAATATCAACTGTTGGTGCAGTATTATCAAAAGTTGTTGTCACCTGAGTGGCAGCCGTATTGTTGTTGCCTGCCGCATCCTGGGCCACGTTCGCTGGAACATCAACAGTGATGTCTCCTGTGCCGTCTGGAGTGATTTCTACGGTAAAGGTACCATCGCCATTATCGATAAATCCTGTTACTGTACCATTGCCCACGACCACATCGCCTGCTACAAAACCAGATACTACCTCTCCAAAGTCTACGGTCACATTGTATGGAGCTGTGTTGTTTACTATGGCTGGCTGACCGCTGATTGAAGCGGCTGGTGCTGTATTGTCAAAGGTAGTGACTGCTTGCGTAGCTGCCGTATTGTTATTTCCTGCTGCGTCCTGTGCCACATTCGCTGCTACATCTATCGTGATGTCGCCTGTACCATCTGGGGTGATGTCTACAGTATAAGTGTTGCCATCTACGGCTACAAAATTAGACGCTGAACCATTGCCTACTGCAATGTCACCGATCGCAAAGCCTGTTACATCTTCGCTGAACTCGATCGTTACATTATAAGCCGTTGTGTTGTTTACTGTGGCTGGTTCTCCTTGAATATCAACCGTTGGCGCTAAGTTGTCAAACGTAGTGACTGCCTGCGTAGCTGCTGTGTTGTTATTACCTGCTGCATCTTGTGCTACATTCGCTGCCACATCTATCGTGATGTCGCCTGTACCATCTGGGGTGATGTCTACAGTATAAGTGTTGCCATCTACGGCTACAAAATTAGACGCTGAACCATTGCCTACTGCAATGTCACCTATCGCAAAACCTGTTACATCTTCGCTGAACTCGATCGTTACATTATAAGCCGTTGTGTTGTTTACTATCGCTGGCTCTCCCTGAATATCAACTGTTGGTGCAGTATTATCAAAAGTTGTTGTCACTTGAGTGGCAGCCGTATTGTTGTTGCCTGCCGTATCCTGGGCCACGTTCGCTGGAACATCAACAGTGATGTCTCCTGTGCCGTCTGGAGTGATTTCTACGGTAAAGGTACCATCGCCATTATCGATAAAACCTGTTACTGTACCATTGCCCACGACCACATCGCCTGCTACAAAACCAGATACTACCTCTCCAAAGTCTACGGTCACATTGTATGGAGTCGTGTTGTTTACTATCGCTGGCTGACCACTGATTGAAGCGGCTGGTGCCGTATTGTCAAACGTAGTGACTGCTTGCGTAGCTGCCGTATTGTTATTTCCTGCTGCGTCCTGTGCCACATTCGCTGCCACATCTATCGTGATGTCGCCCGTACCATCAGGGGTGATGTCTACTGTGTAGGTGTTGCCATCTACGGCTACAAAATTAGACGCTGAACCATTGCCTACTGCAATATCACCGATCGCAAAGCCTGTTACATCTTCGCTGAACTCGATCGTTACATTATAAGCCGTTGTGTTGTTTACTGTGGCTGGTTCTCCTTGAATATCAACCGTTGGCGCTACGTTGTCAAACGTAGTGACTGCCTGCGTAGCTGCTGTGTTGTTATTACCTGCTGCATCTTGTGCTACATTCGCTGCCACATCTATCGTGATGTCGCCCGTACCATCAGGGGTGATGTCTACAGTATAAGTGTTGCCATCTACGGCTACAAAATTAGACGCTGAACCATTGCCTACTGCAATGTCACCGATCGCAAAGCCTGTTACATCTTCGCTGAACTCGATCGTTACATTATAAGCCGTTGTGTTGTTTACTATCGCTGGCTCTCCCTGAATATCAACTGTTGGTGCAGTATTATCAAAAGTTGTTGTCACCTGAGTGGCAGCCGTATTGTTGTTGCCTGCCGCATCCTGGGCCACGTTCGCTGGAACATCAACAGTGATGTCTCCTGTGCCGTCTGGAGTGATTTCTACGGTAAAGGTACCATCGCCATTATCGATAAATCCTGTTACTGTACCATTGCCCACGACCACATCGCCTGCTACAAAACCAGATACTACCTCTCCAAAGTCTACGGTCACATTGTATGGAGTCGTGTTGTTTACTATCGCTGGCTGACCACTGATTGAAGCGGCTGGTGCCGTATTGTCAAACGTAGTGACTGCTTGCGTAGCTGCCGTATTGTTATTTCCTGCTGCATCTTGTGCTACATTCGCTGCCACATCTATCGTGATGTCGCCTGTACCATCTGGGGTGATGTCTACAGTATAAGTGTTGCCATCTACGGCTACAAAATTAGACGCTGAACCATTGCCTACTGCAATGTCACCTATCGCAAAACCTGTTACATCTTCGCTGAACTCGATCGTTACATTATAAGCCGTTGTGTTGTTTACTATCGCTGGCTCTCCCTGAATATCAACTGTTGGTGCAGTATTATCAAAAGTTGTTGTCACTTGAGTGGCAGCCGTATTGTTGTTGCCTGCCGTATCCTGGGCCACGTTCGCTGGAACATCAACAGTGATGTCTCCTGTGCCGTCTGGAGTGATTTCTACGGTAAAGGTACCATCGCCATTATCGATAAAACCTGTTACTGTACCATTGCCCACGACCACATCGCCTGCTACAAAACCAGATACTACCTCTCCAAAGTCTACGGTCACATTGTATGGAGTCGTGTTGTTTACTATCGCTGGCTGACCACTGATTGAAGCGGCTGGTGCCGTATTGTCAAACGTAGTGACTGCTTGCGTAGCTGCCGTATTGTTATTTCCTGCTGCGTCCTGTGCCACATTCGCTGCCACATCTATCGTGATGTCGCCCGTACCATCAGGGGTGATGTCTACTGTGTAGGTGTTGCCATCTACGGCTACAAAATTAGACGCTGAACCATTGCCTACTGCAATATCACCGATCGCAAAGCCTGTTACATCTTCGCTGAACTCGATCGTTACATTATAAGCCGTTGTGTTGTTTACTGTGGCTGGTTCTCCTTGAATATCAACCGTTGGCGCTACGTTGTCAAACGTAGTGACTGCCTGCGTAGCTGCTGTGTTGTTATTACCTGCTGCATCTTGTGCTACATTCGCTGCCACATCTATCGTGATGTCGCCCGTACCATCAGGGGTGATGTCTACAGTATAAGTGTTGCCATCTACGGCTACAAAATTAGACGCTGAACCATTGCCTACTGCAATGTCACCGATCGCAAAGCCTGTTACATCTTCGCTGAACTCGATCGTTACATTATAAGCCGTTGTGTTGTTTACTATCGCTGGCTCTCCCTGAATATCAACTGTTGGTGCAGTATTATCAAAAGTTGTTGTCACCTGAGTGGCAGCCGTATTGTTGTTGCCTGCCGCATCCTGGGCCACGTTCGCTGGAACATCAACAGTGATGTCTCCTGTGCCGTCTGGAGTGATTTCTACGGTAAAGGTACCATCGCCATTATCGATAAATCCTGTTACTGTACCATTGCCCACGACCACATCGCCTGCTACAAAACCAGATACTACCTCTCCAAAGTCTACGGTCACATTGTATGGAGTCGTGTTGTTTACTATCGCTGGCTGACCACTGATTGAAGCGGCTGGTGCCGTATTGTCAAACGTAGTGACTGCTTGCGTAGCTGCCGTATTGTTATTTCCTGCTGCGTCCTGTGCCACATTCGCTGCCACATCTATCGTGATGTCGCCCGTACCATCAGGGGTGATGTCTACTGTGTAGGTGTTGCCATCTACGGCTACAAAATTAGACGCTGAACCATTGCCTACTGCAATGTCACCGATCGCAAAGCCTGTTACATCTTCGCTGAACTCGATCGTTACATTATAAGCCGTTGTGTTGTTTACTGTGGCTGGTTCTCCTTGAATATCAACCGTTGGCGCTACGTTGTCAAACGTAGTGACTGCCTGCGTAGCTGCTGTGTTGTTATTACCTGCTGCATCTTGTGCTACATTCGCTGCCACATCTATCGTGATGTCGCCCGTACCATCAGGGGTGATGTCTACAGTATAAGTGTTGCCATCTACGGCTACAAAGTTAGAAGCTGAACCATTGCCTACTGCAATGTCACCGATCGCAAAGCCTGTTACATCTTCGCTGAACTCGATCGTTACATTATAAGCCGTTGTGTTGTTTACTATCGCTGGCTCTCCCTGAATATCAACTGTTGGTGCAGTATTATCAAAAGTTGTTGTCACCTGAGTGGCAGCCGTATTGTTGTTGCCTGCCGCATCCTGGGCCACGTTCGCTGGAACATCAACAGTGATGTCTCCTGTGCCGTCTGGAGTGATTTCTACGGTAAAGGTACCATCGCCATTATCGATAAATCCTGTTACTGTACCATTGCCCACGACCACATCGCCTGCTACAAAACCAGATACTACCTCTCCAAAGTCTACGGTCACATTGTATGGAGTCGTGTTGTTTACTATCGCTGGCTGACCACTGATTGAAGCGGCTGGTGCCGTATTGTCAAACGTAGTGACTGCTTGCGTAGCTGCCGTATTGTTATTTCCTGCTGCGTCCTGTGCCACATTCGCTGCCACATCTATCGTGATGTCGCCCGTACCATCAGGGGTGATGTCTACCGTGTAGGTGTTGCCATCTACGGCTACAAAATTAGACGCTGAACCATTGCCTACTGCAATGTCACCGATCGCAAAGCCTGTTACATCTTCGCTGAACTCGATCGTTACATTATAAGCCGTTGTGTTGTTTACTGTGGCTGGTTCTCCTTGAATATCAACCGTTGGCGCTACGTTGTCAAACGTAGTGACTGCCTGCGTAGCTGCTGTGTTGTTATTACCTGCTGCATCTTGTGCTACATTCGCTGCCACATCTATCGTGATGTCGCCCGTACCATCAGGGGTGATGTCTACCGTGTAGGTGTTGCCATCTACGGCTACAAAGTTAGAAGCTGAACCATTGCCTACTGCAATGTCACCGATCGCAAAGCCTGTTACATCTTCGCTGAACTCGATCGTTACATTATAAGCCGCTGTGTTGTTTACTATCGCTGGCTCTCCCTGAATATCAACTGTTGGTGGAGTTTCATCTAAATCATTTAGATTGATCGTAATTGTAGCTGTATCAGTAAGCCCATCATTATCAGTTACTTCAACTGTAAGAGTAAAAGTTGGGTTTGTTTCAAAATCAAGAGCAGAAGAATTAGCCACAGTAATTTCACCTGTCGTACTGTTGATAGCAAAAGCACCTCCTGTATTTCCGGCAGTTATAGCATAGTCAACGATATCATTATCATTATCAGTTGCTACAACAGTGTGTACACTGGTAGTATTAGCAGTGTTCTCATCAATGGTAAGTGTTGCGTCATTTGCTACTGGAGTATCATTTAGACCGTTAATTGTAATGTTTAAATCAGCAGTAGCTGTTCCGCCATTGCCATCGGAAGTTATATAAGTAAATGTTTCTGTAAGGGTTTCTGCAACTCCTAAACCTTGAACTGTTGCATTAGAGTTATCTAGTTCATAGGTGTAAGTTCCATCTGTATTCCAGAAAAGTGTACCATAAGCACCTATCACTGTGCCTGAAGTTGTCGCTTCTACTGAGGCGATTATTAAAGCATCTCCATCTACATCTGTATCATTTGCAACCAACGGGCCATTGCCATCTGCCTGAGATATTGAAAAATTATCTTCTGTAATGCTGTTACTATCATCATTGGCTACCGGGATGTCATTGACCTGATTAACTGTAATTGTAACCGTTGCAAAATCACAAGCCGGGGTAGCATCGTCATCACAAACTTGATAATTGAAAGATACCATACCATTGAAATCAGGATCTGGATCATAGGTGAATGTACCGTCTGCATTAAAGTTTAATGTTCCATTTGCCACGGCTGTACCACCTGCAGAAACAGAATAGGTGAGTGCCGAAGCAACATCATCGGGGTCACCATCATTTGTAGAAACATCTCCAGCCAATGTGGCATCTTCATTTACACTAAATGAATCGTCCCCAGCAACCGGAGCAGCATTGCCTCCAGCAGGGTTGACGGTCAATGTAACCGTTGCCGTTGCGCAAGCATTAGTTGGTGTTTCGTCATCACACACCTGATAATCGAAAGTGACTGTTCCCGTAAATCCAGCAACCGGTACGAAAGAATATGTACCATCAGCATTCATAGAGACCGTACCTTCCGTACCAGGGTTTGGTTCAGTGCCTCCCACAACCGAATAAGAAAGATCAGCAGCTGCATCATCGATATCTGATGCACCTGTTGAAACATCTCCGTTGAACGTTACATTCTGAGTTCCTGTTTCAAAAAGGTCATTTGCAGTAGGTGCATCATTTATAGGATTAACCGTGATTGTAACAATAGCATTGTCACAACCAGGAGTAGGTGTTTCATCATCACACACCTGATACTCAAATGTAACTACACCATTAAAATCTGCATAAGGCGTATAATCATATGTGCCGTCAGCATTAAAGGTTAGTGAACCATTTGCAGCAGCGGTAGAACCATTTACTAACGAATAGGAAAGGTTGGCAGCAGCATCATTAGCATCAGAATCGTTTGCTGTTACGCTAGCTCCTGTAATTGCATTGTCTTCGTCTACACTATTGGAATCATCTCCGGCAACCGGTACCGAGTTGATGTTGATATTGAGCGTTGCTGATGAGCATGCCCCATTATCATCACAAACTGTATAGGTGTATGAGTCTCCTGTGGTATTTGAGCTGTTTGGCGTATAAGTATAGCCTCCGTTTGAGAAAATTGTTATTGAACCATCGGTAGTTGCAAAAGTACCCGGAGTCTGTATAGTCATCGGGTCACCTTCAGGGTCGGTGTCGTTTGGTGTAATTACATTACCACTCACCGAGGTACTTTGATTCGTGCTTGTGTTGTCATCTAAAGCTATAGGAGCACCATTGTATGTAATTACAAGTTCTGCATTAGAGCAATTTGGTGTTGTATTATCATCACAAACAGTATATGTGAAAGTATAAACTCCGATAAAACTGGCATCTGGCACGAAATTATAAGTACCATTGGCATTTAATGTAAGCGTTCCTTCGGCCGTTGTAAAAGTACCAGGATTATCAACTGTAATAGGATCGCTTTCGGGGTCACTATCATTTGTTAAAACATCGCCTGAAGCAGTCACTCCCTGATTTACATTCTGGGTGTCATCGACAGCAATTGGGTTACCCGGAGGATTAACTGTGACCACAATATCTGCATTGGCACAAAGTGGTTCTGTATCACAGACAGTATAATTGTAGGTAAATACTCCAGTAAAGCCAGGTTCCGGATCAAATGTATAAGCTCCATTTGCAGCAATTGTAAGCTCTCCCTCACCTGGAAAAGTAAAAGTGCCAGGTCCTGAAACACTTAATGCATCACCTTCAGGATCAGAATCATTAGTGATCACATTTCCTGTCGCATTTACATCCTGCAAAACTGACTGTGTATCATCAACCGCAACAGGTCCATCATTTATGGCATTTACCTGAATGGTTACAAACTCCGTATCACACAGAGCAGGTGAGCCATCGTCACACACCTGATACTCAAAAGTAACTGAACCATTAAAGTTATTATTTGGTGTATATGAATAGGTACCATTACTATTAACAACTAAAGTACCATTGGCTGCTGCAGTGTTACCGTCCGCTATGCTGTAGCTCAGATTACCTGCTGCATCGTCAATATCTGTAACTAAGTCAGTAAGTGTGCTGCTCAGTGTATTGTCTTCATCAATCGTTTCTGTAGGGTCTGCCGATGCTACCGGAGCATCATTAACAGGTGAAACAGTGAGAGTCACCGTTGCGGTGGTACAAAGTGGTGTGCCTGCATCATCGCATACTTCATAGTCGAAAGTTACAACGCCATTGAAGTTTGCTGCCGGGGTGTATGAGTAAGTACCATCAGCATTGAACGTAAGCCCACTAACAGGGCCACCAACAAGCGAAAAGCTCAGGTTGTCTCCATCCGGATCATAATCGTTGTTAAATACATTGGCACTGATTGTTCCATCTTCATTTACACTTCTGTTATCGTCTTCTGCAATTGGAGCATTATTGGTAGCCCCTATGTTCATGGTTACTGTAGCTACATTGCACAATTGGGTGCTATTGTCATCACAAAGCTGGTATTCGAAAGTAACTATACCCGTTTCTGCAGCTCCTGGCTCATATACAAACGTTCCGTTTGAGTTAATATTTAAAGTACCTGTACCGGATAAACTTGTTGGGTATGCCGTGTTAATCGAAATACCATCGCCATCAGGGTCTGAATCATTTTCTAGTAAGTTGCCACCAATTGGTGACGCTGCTGGACCAACAAAAAAATCATCAACCGCATTGGGCTGTTCGTTAACCTCATCAACGGTGATTGTAACTGTTGCCTGAGCACATTGACTAGGTGATCCATCATCACAGACTTCATATGAAAACACATCGGTACCAAAGAAACCAGCATCGGGAGTATAGTCATAAGAACCATCTGTATTTAAGACCAAAATACCATTAGATGGTGGGTTGACAGGCGTTGTGTTAACTGTTAGGTTATTGCTTTCAGGATCTGAATCATTTGTCAACACATTGGCCGATAAGGTAGTTGCTTCATTAGTCGTACCTGTATCATCAACGGCAACTGGTGCTTGATTTACTCCACTTCCTACAGAAATAGTAACTGTTGCTGTACTACACTCGGTAGTGGCCGTTGGTGCGCCATCATCACAAACCTGATAATCGAATGAATCGATACCAGTAAAGCCTGTGTTGGGAGTGTAAGTATAAGTACCATCTGCATTTAGAATAAGTACACCATTAGTAGGTGGTGTAACAGGTGTGGATGTGACCGTAAGCGGGCTGTTTTCTTTATCGTAATCGTTATTTAAAACATTACCATTTGTAGAAGTATTTACCGCAGTATTATCAGTGTCATTAAGCGCAATAGGGCCATCGTTTACTGCATCAACCGTCATAGTTACCGTTGCAGTTTCACATAAGTTGGGGGTGCCGTCATCACAAACTTCATAAGTGAATGAGTCGGTGCCACTAAACTCGGCAGCCGGGGTGTATGTAAATGTGCCATCTGTGTTGAGTTCAACTGTTCCGTTAGATGGCTCAACAACAGCATTTGTAGTGAGAGTTATTGCATCTCCCCCATCAGGGTCAGAATCATTGGTAAATAAATCACCAGAAAAAGCCGTGTCTTCATTTGTTGTAAAAGTATCATCACCCGGTACTGGAGGACAGTTTGCCACGACTTCATAGGTAAAAGACTTTTGTAAAGAATAAGTAAACCACCATGAATTGATAGTATTTACATTTCCATAATTGGTATCTGTCCATGCATGACTAGGAGGGGTACGTCCATCCAAATTTATATCATCCGGAGCTACAGCCTCGTTAATATTCTGATCGTCCCAATAGATCAATGGTTTAGTACCGGCAGGTCTCTCAAGACCTACATCATATCCATTTTCATTAAACTCAGCATCATATATAGGAAAATTAGTAAGACCTGAAATGATACTTACCTGTGCTGTAAAAGTTGTGCCCTCTGGTACAGGGTTTCCTAGTCCATCATTACCATCCCAAGGAATGATGTTTTGTCCGGGGACGAGATAATCTACAATAATGACATCCTCCGTAAAATAATCAGGACCTGGATTACCATCCAGGTCTATGAGTATTTCAGCATAAGCGACTTTATTCGTAGAAAAAACTACACTAAATTCTTCTGTGGGACATCCGGTAATCCGTGGTTCGGATGTAAGGAAGGCCGGTTCGCCCGAAGGGAAAAGGTCCTCATCAGGATTATTAAGGAAAAGTGGGAATTCTTGAAAGATAGAATATGACTGAACTGATCTTCTTGTTACTTCAAAATTGCCAGTCGCTGATACACCAGATCTATTACAAAGTACGGTAAAAAGAAATGGGCGCATGCCATTAAGGTCAAGCGTGGTAACCACGCTATCTGCAGTATATGCGAAAAACTCAGTTTCTGCCCGACCTCTAGGGCTTGCCCCACCAGGGCCAAACTCCATCATAGTGAGTTCCCATATTTTTGACCATAGTCTACCTGTTTGTATGTTGATACCGTCTGCAACGGTAACATCAAAGTATCTCATAGTCCATGGATTGGCACCACCACTACCTGCTGTGTATCCGTTTCTACTGAACTCTATATAATAATCTCCTGTTTGATCAGCTTCAAATGAAATGTCTGAGTAACCCGATGCTCCCACTAAAGTTGCAGGCCCAGCCACAGCTTCATTATAATCGTTAATAAAACCAGCTCCGGAACCCGGAAGTGTACCTGAAAAGGCAATTGAACCGTCTGGAGCAATCACTCGATAATTGATGTTTGTAATTTGAGCATTCCCAGGATTGCTAAATCCATCAAAGGCCTTACCAAAACCGAAGTAGATTCTTTCACCAATATTTTTAATGGATACATAAATACGCTCGTCTGCGGTAGCGTTGTATACACCCCAGTCGCTATTTCCCTCAAAAATTGGTGCGGCAAGTCTACTGTTATTCTCACCTTGTGGTTGAAGTTCTTTAGTACCTTCTGCAAAAACACTTACAAAAGTCAACAGTAAAAACGTTGTGAATAAAAGAACTGATCGATAAGTAAAACTTTTCAATGATTTGTAACAGGTTAATTCCATCATTTAATTATTCTTTATAAAACCAAAACAGACTTCAAAAAAATTGATTGAGCCTCATTTTCATTTCTTAATCTCAAACTTAGATATTGGTAACCCTAATAGATAAAGTATTAGGTGAGCGACATCATTTACTCGATGAATGACACCCTTTTGGAGAGAGAACATCCCCTAGAAACTACGAAAAATAATAGACAAATGGATTTGTTTAACATCTAAAAATCTACAACTGATGGCACTCCTGTCTGAAAGTCTCTGATGCCCAGAGGGTTTTGTCCTGTGAGATTAAAGCCAAGTGCCGAATTGTTTGGAGGTAATTCTGGATACCAAGCCAATCTTATCTGAATAGTGTTAAACGCGAGGTTTTCATTACGTAGTCTTATACCAAATCCATAGCCTTGATAAAGTGTATTTTCAAACAATTTCTTGTTTTCGTTATTAATTACAGCAAAATCTAAAAACAAGAAAGGTGCAAACCTAAAACCCAAAAAATACAGAGGTGTAAAGGCAATGGTTTCTGAAGACAGCGCTAATCTACGGGTGCCTCTCAAAAAGGTATAACTCAGACCGCGAATTCCATTATTGTCATTGATATTGATAAACTCATTATCAAAACGGTTGATTCCTAATGAATAAGACAATCTGAAAAATTGTCTAAAATTAGTTCTATTAAGCCTATATAAATAGCTGAAGTATTGAATTTGAAGGTTTACAACACCCTGCTCAACTTCTCCTTCTCGTAAAAATCCGCCTAATGATAATTGTGGTCTTAAGTAACCCAATTTCTTAAAATAACGACCATAAGCCAGTCGCCATCCAAGATAAGAACGTTTATAAAACTCGTTAGACTCTTTACCAGTGGTGAACTCCAATAAATAACCTTCAGGAATATCCTCCGTACGGCCAAATCCGGCAATCAGGCTACTTTTTTCGTATGATCTTTTGGTAAGCCCTACAGACAATAAATATAAATGTCTGTCAAAAAACTGTTGGTTGGTATCGATTGTAACGGTTGGTCGCGAAAGGTATTTGGTTCGGGCAAATCTCCCAGACACTTGTAAATTGACCCTCGCTCCTTCCGAAGATTCTTCAATCATAAATGATCGTCCTAACCATGCATCCTGCAGGTTATTTTCTGCATTAAATATAATAGTTGTATCTGCGAATACACGATTAAGCTTTCTTCTTTCTTTAATTATAGTTAATCCGCCAGCATATTTGGTTTCTGGTGTAATAAAGTTTCTGTACAGCCTACCTCCTATTCTGTCGAGAGGTTCAGAGCTAGCGAAATACAACTCACCAGTAATAAAAGTTTTGTAGATATTGTTAATTGAGTACGTGCCGCTGTAACCCACTTTTGGTGTAAACCCATTATCATACAAAAACTCATTTCGAAGCTCCTGCCCTAATCCCAGGAAGTTTTTATCTATCACTGCCAAATCAAATGAGCTTAAACTACTGTAACTAATTTCACCAGATATCGACCAAATATCTTTTATTACAATAAGCACTTCGACATCATCTTCTCCTTCACGAGATAAGATATAAATCCTTGCATCTTTAACATAGGGCAGCCCTCGCAAGACTCGTTCACTATCTGTCAATAAATCAGGGTCGACCACATCACCTACTTCAAAGAATACGTTATTTTTAATTATTCGACTACGCGTATAGCTGTGTAAGTCGTTTGCCAGATTAATTGCCCAGCTGTCAACATTTTTGGTAGTATCATGGATACTGGTACCAAAAACTTCTAGCTTTTTTATACGGATATTAGCGATTGATTTACCTGCATACTTTTTGTAATTACCATTTGTAACAATCTGACTATTTGCATTTGAGGCCTTTTTGGGCTCATTTGACGGAGGGTCTGTGAATAGTAAATCGTACAGCTCTTTAGTGAACCTTCTTTTGTAGAGTTTCTCCTTTAGCTTTTTATAAAATTCATCGCTTCGTTTTGTTTCGTCTCTTTTGAGCTTAATTGCAACACTATCTGGTAGCAATATCATGGTGTCTCTCTCTACATAAATTGATGAATCGCCAAGTATAAGAAAGCTTTTACCCTTAACTCGAACAGAGTCCAGCGCTGTCTTTTTTGGTTTTTTCTGTCCAACACAAAATGCTGAAATCAAAAGAAATACAATTATGAATATTATTCTCTGCATTAATGGACTGAGGGTTGTCAATGCTTTAACGACTAAAAACAAAAGCGTTGTATAAAATACATATCACAGCATTTTACACAACGCTCTAAATTAACGAACCCTATTTCTATATAAAACTACAGTTCGCCTCTTTCTGCCATTTTCTTCATCTTTTTATTTGCATAAATAGCCACTTCAACTCGTCTGTTTTGTTGACGACCAGCTACTGTGCTGTTGTCTGCGATAGGTTGCGACTCTCCATACCCTTGTGTGGTAAACCTTGGTGAAGCCACTCCCTGTGCCAATAAATAATTGGTTACTGCATTAGCTCTTTGTTCTGACAGTTGCTGATTGTATTGATCTGACCCGGTCGCATCTGTGTGCCCCTCAATCAAAATATTTGTGTTTTCATACTCCTTTAGAGTAGAAGCCAATTCTGCAAGGTTTTGCTTTGTTGCAGGTCTCAGTGCATATGAATCAACGTCAAACATCAAGCCTGAGTCAAAGGTGATTTTAATTCCCTCTCCTACTCTTTCTACTTCAGCGCCTTTGAGATCTTCACGCAATTGCTCGGCCTGCTTGTCCATTCTTCGTCCTATGAGCGCTCCTGCCGTACCACCTATACCAGCACCAATAATGGCTCCCAGGGCAGTATTGTCAGATGCACTACCAATAGCAGCACCAATAGCACCTCCTGCAGCAGCTCCGACAGCTCCTCCCTTTTGTGTATTACTAGCCTTACAGCCCGTAAGAAATATTATCGCAGCTAAAACAAATGATTTCAAAGCCCTTAGACCACTCGTTCTATTTATCGTATAGTTCATATCTTTTTTAGTATTTTATTTTCTCACAAAGCTCCAAAAAGGATACCAACAAGCATGAACGCTCATAAGCTGTAAAGAAACCTACAAATGATTATTGTCTGGGTAAATTAATCCACACTGTGGGTTAAAAGTGGTCGGAAACTGTTAGAATGGATAACCTATAGCTATGTTGAGTATAAGATTTTCTTTTCTCCAGTCTTTATCTTCAATGGCAATGTCTCTGAATCTCCACCTATCTCCACGATCTTCGGTGGGTATTCGCAGAGGAAATGCCAAATCAAATCGCAAAACAAAAAACTCTGCATCGAATCTAAGGCCGACTCCTGCTCCAACAGCCAACTGACTAACAAACTTCTTCGGGTCAAACTCACCTCCAGGTCTTTGTTCATCTTCTCTGATTGTCCAGATGTTACCAGCATCGGTGAAAACTGCACCTCGAAATGCACCAATAATAGGGAATCGGTACTCGAAGTTTGCCTCAAGCTTGATATCAGCCGTTTGATCAATAAAGGTTTCCGATTCGCTTACCTTAAACTCCCCTGGCCCTACAGATCGTGCTCTAAAAGCTCTTATACTTGTAGACCCACCAATGGCAAACTGCTTGGTGTAAGGCAATGTGGTAGAATTACCAAAAGCATAACCTACACCAGATATGAGGCGGGTAGCTATTCTATGTCTTTTAGCTATTTGAAAATAGTACCGTATATCAAAATCGGCCTTTACGAATTGTGAATAAGGTGAACCCAGTATTTCATAAGGATTCTCTGCTGTATTTTCTTCTTCACGCACTCCAGATTGTGCCACATGCATTAAATTACCCGAAAGGTCGACATTCCCGTTAAAATAAAGGTCACTTCTAGACTCTCGGTCTTCATCGTTTTGTGAGTTGTAGTAGAACGAATAAGTGGTACCTAATATAAACTGCTCTTCATAACTTCTTCTTAACAAAGGGTTTACATTTAGCACAGAATCAAACTCCGAAGAGACTTTGCCCAATTGTATAAAGTTGATATCCACAGGATACAGCTCATGCCTTTTGGTTTTCGTTTCGCGCCAATTAAATCCATAGGCCGCATCTATTGAGTTAAGTGTGAAGAAGTTTATTCTTTTAAGTGTTCTGAAGCCGAGCTTTATTTTAGTTTGAGGCACAAATCGGCTCGACCTGTTTCTAATATTGAAAGGTGAAATGATACGAGGTATTGTAAGTACATTTTCTAAACCGATGGTGTAGGAGTTCAACGGCTGATTACCGGCATTACCTCCGACCTGAACTTCATATCCCGCATTGAAATTTAGCTCATAAGACTCTGCGCCTCTAAAAATATTTCTGTTTTTAAAAGTGGCATTAAAATTAGGCCCAACAAAACTGTTGGATTTTGATACTGCCTGCAGTTCTAGCCTTATTGATTTCTTTTTATATGGAGATAGATAAATGTTGGCATTAAGCTCATTACCATTTTCTTCGTAATCTATGTTTACATACTTAAACACATCTAACTGGATAAGCCTATTTAAAGTAATCAGTTCATTTTCCTTGCTATAAACCTTACCGGGCCTAATGACGACTTGTTCAGTAATAATTTCAGGCCTGAAATCATTACGTGACTGAATAAAATTAATGTTATTGGCCACTGTAGTGTCACTGCTTGTTGTACTATCTGATTTGAATGTATAGTTCGTAAATAGGTTTACTTTTTTGATGTCATAAACTGCCCTGGCATCATTTGGAGTCGTTTGTTTAAGGTTTAAGAACATCTCGACTTGCTTATTGCCAACGGTGCTGTCGGCCCTAAACAATAAATACTCATTAGAGAAGTGATAGTATCCTTGATCTTTCAGTGCCTTTTCAAGTCTCAGACGTTCTTGCTTTAAATCATCGAGATCATAGCGATCTCCTTTTTTAATTTCAGACTCAATAGCAAGTCTCGAAATCTTGTCGCTCAATATACTGTCACTGATATCGTAGTGAATTGTGTCGTAGTGAAATGGACTGGAAATATCTGCCTTATAATTCACCGTTGCAGCATGCTTACTTTCCTTTACTTCACTTGTAACTCTCGCACCAAAATATCCATTATTCTTTAGAGTAGATTCGATTTGCAACTTACTCCTTGATATATCTACATCTTGTATCAAAACAGGCTTTCTACCCAACTTTGTTTTCACCCAATGCTTAAAGCCCTTTTCTTTTTCAACGTTGCCTGCTAACCCATAAAACCATGGGCGTGGCCTGGAGCCAAGCAGCTTACTATTGGGGTCTGGCCTTAACAATCGTTCGATTTCCCTATTTATTTCAGCGCCATCTTGAAGGTTCTTTTTAGGCACAAACTTAATTTCAGCACCTTCATAAAATTTTTGATCTTCTGAGAGGTACTTATTGGCAGTGCATCCGGCAAATAGCAAACCTGACAATAGCAAGAAGTATATGAGTATGTTATTCTTCATTACTTTCCTCCTCACTCTTCTTAAAAAGCTCCTTGAGCGTGTTATAATCTCTCACGAAAATGATACCTACGCCAGTTTTGGCTATTTCACCCTGCAACAAATTGTCAAATTCGTTTTGTCTAAAACCCACTAATCTATACCTGCCATCCTCGGTTAATTTGTACTCTATTTTAATATCGCCCGCAAAGTCGGAAACACTGCGCTGTTGAGAT
The DNA here is from genome assembly GCA_965227525.1 of Fulvivirga sp. Taxonomy (GTDB): domain Bacteria; phylum Bacteroidota; class Bacteroidia; order Cytophagales; family Cyclobacteriaceae; genus Fulvivirga. The sequence goes on from OZ245762.1 coordinate 3,352,483, forward strand.
TCGCCACCTTCCAGGTCAAAGTTTCCAGCTACTTTAACAACAACTCTTTCATCAAAAAACTGTTTCGAAAGGCCTAATTCCAACTCTGTACGACCTTCAGTGCCTCCTCCTTCACTATAATCCTGATAGGATTGTAAATCAAAGGATAATTCCAGACCCTTAATCTTGCTACCTAATCTGTTAAGTTGATTACTCAATATACGACTGGCGCTATTTCTTGCTGTCGATTGGGCCAAATTATTATCTCCTCCAGAAGAGAAGTCCGATGTCATGAATGTTTTGAACAGGAGCAAGGAAAATACTTGTCTGTTGAGTACGGCTTCCTGCTGATTGATACCATTAAGCCACGATTGAACATCTATTGGTGCTGATCCCTGCTCTGCAAGAGCAAGTCTAAAACTAATATCTGGTGACAGAAGCTGACCACCAATATTGAGAAATACATCAAATGGAATTTTTCGTCTAAAGTCTGTATTGACTGGCGCTGCCCGCACTGTATATATGGCAGAAACATCCATTCGGGCATTTAAGGGGTCACCTGTCCATAATAAATAGCTACCTGGCCTGATATCGAATTTGCGTTTGACCAAGCTGTAAAAATTGAGATCATAAGACCCATCGCTTACTTCATAGCGGCCAGTCAATGTCATGTCGCCTGTCGGCCTCATACCAAAGGTAAGATCTGCATCACCCGACACACTCAACTTATCCTGAGTGACCGGATCAATAATCACATTAAATGTGCTCGTGCTGTTTACATCTATTTTCGCCCTCAGATCAATACCTTTAATCCAGACATCTAATGTGTCTTCTTCCTGATCAGTGCTTTCTCCAAAGAAAGGGTCGTTTTCAATGTCCTGATCAAAGAACTCCACAACACCTCTCCTCTCTGCCACACTTATTTCTTCCTCGGGGATTACATAAGTTACGTCACTGCCATTGGCAATACCCAAATCAAGTCTCACTTTAGGATTATTTAGATCACCGGTAATATCAGCATCGGCATTGATTGCCATTTTTCCATAAACCAGTTGGTTATCTTTTTCATTGGTGCTTAAAACCTTAAAGTTGTTAGCCTTTAATTTTAATTTAAAATCATAGCTTGAGTAGTCCTCAGAATTGATATTACCATCAAACCTCAGTGTGTTATTATCTTCATCATCGATTTTAAAGTTATTGAAGGACAATCCTGTACGAGTAAAATCAATCGTTTCATCGCTAATAAAATACTTGGTGCCGATATAGTTTACTCTAAAGGCCACTTCATTTAAGTTAAGATTACCTTTGATATCAGGATCTTCGACCGTGCCTGTTACCTTAAATTGTCCAGTTAGTTCACCATCAAGCTCAGACAATTGATTTGCAGTATAGGCTTGAATTGTAGCAATGTCTAAACTGTTGATTTTTGCATTCAGATCAAGCGCGGTATTTGTGGTTTGAGTAATCGTACCTTGTACATCTATGTCATTTCTCCTACTTTTTATTCCCAGATCTACCGAAGTCGTATTATTTTCATTTTTAGCTAATAAGTTGATATTGCCTAATGTATCTCCTTTATAGCTAAACTGATTCACTTTTAAATCAGCTTTGACTCCACCTTTCCCTACAAAATAGTCTACATTACCGTTGAGCACTCCACCCAGTATATAGTTATCTGTTTGCTTGAATTTACCCAAAAAACTAAGGTCAAATTGATCGAAGTTTGTGGTTAACAATGTGTCAGATTGGTTTGCTATAGATGAATTGGCAGTAAGCCGCTGCCCTTCTCGTGAAATTGCGATATTCTCTACCCAAAAGTGATTATTATAAATTTCCAACCTATTTTCTGGATGTACCCTCCAGGAATCATAGTTTAAAACGAACTCACCTGGTATAAATTCAAAAACCAAATGATCATCTAGCTGAGAAAGGGTTCCTCCTATATGGTAGCGGTCTTTGTCATCCTCGCTGAGTATCTTAAAATCTGTTTTTATATGATCGCCCTCAATACTCCCCAATAGTCTGATGTTATTAAATTCGGAGCTTGCTATAAATAACCTGTCGATAGCAGCAGTAAAGTTGAGCGACTCTCGGTCAGAAATGAGTTGAATCCCTAATGAGTCTATGACAGTACCCTGATAGTCGACCTTCTCAAAATCCATGTTTACATCTATGAGCCATTCTTCACTATTATATTTACCAGCAATCTCACCGGGTACAAACTCGTCAAGACCCGGTACCAGTACATTGGTGAAAAAGCCAGGATTTTTGAAATCAACGCTAAATACAAAGTCTTGAGGTGGTAAATCTTTGAACGATGATGAATCTGAAAGGTAGCGCTGAAAGTGTTGTTGTAGCACATTAGGCAACGTGTTTAACTCAAAATTGCCGTGAAACTTGGCATCCAGCACTGTTGACTTTAAGTCAATCTCTGTTAATGACTCATTGCTCGAGGCTAAAAGTGAAATTGTATCGAGTTGGTAAACAGCATCTTCTTTGGCTATAGTAAGTCCGTCTATCAGAAGACTACCATTTAAGGACTCAATATTTTTAGCGGCCAAATCAGAATTCAAATTACCTCTTACCTTAACCTCTTCATTGGTGAATTTTAATGCTTGTAGATTGGCTCTGCGTAAGTCTAAACTGAAATTATATTTAGGAACGCTGTCACTTAGATTTACAAGGCCATTGAAATTGAAGTCCAGGTTTTCATCACTCATCGCCACCACACCGTCAAATTTTTTGTCTTGTATGCGACCGTTGACATCAATGCTTTTGTAAGCATAATTATTGTATTCGAATTGCTCGATGAACCCCGTCAACTTTGTATCCAAATCTTGAAGACTAAAGCCTTTACCATCAACCAAGCCATTTAAAGTTACCTTACCTAATTGCTCGTTTGAGATTAATCTTCCTATATCTAATTTTTTAATATCGACTTCTCCATTGTACCGATAAACAGTGTCTGTTTGCTCTTTTAGACTTAAACCGAATGCGATATCTCCCAAGCTGGTTTGCACACTGCCTTTTGAGGTAAAATCATTCAATTTGCCCTTAAAAGATAACTTAGCGCTCATTCTTTGTGGTAACTGTAAATTATCAGGAAGGCTATCTCCAATGAGGTGATCTAAATCTTTAGCTTTTGTGAAGAATTCAATTTTGTCGAAGTTATAGGTGGCATTAATGGCATCAGGCAGACCCACAACCTTACCTCTTGTATTTATTGAAGTGCTATCAAAACCTTGAAAATAAAGTGATTCAATAGCCAATTGATCGACTGAGCCTTTTACGTTGGCTGAAAAATTGTAAACATGATAAGGTTTAAATAAAAGAAATAAACTATCTAAACCAGGCACAAAGGCCGTAATATCATCTGTGTCGATTTGTGAATCTTGTACATCTAAATCTAGCTTTAGCTTTGAGAGATCTTCAGCAATCAAGTCAATGTCTGGGTATGATAGGTCGATATCTCCCACAAGCCTTGAGTTGTTGAGGCTAAGCTTCAACCCAGAAATCTTAGCTTGTTTACTGTCATATTTCCAATCACCCTGAAGTTCTTTGAGTCTCAACCCACTTTTCTCAAAAGCACTTAAACTATTTATTTCTCCTCGTAAATCACCATTTTCAAACATGGTATTCTCCATTGATGCATTGAGCTTTTGCACCCACAAATGCAAAGGGTCAAAGCCTTGTTGCACGCTGTCGCCATGACTATAAAATTTAAAGTTACTGTTAGAAATATTCGTTTTTTTCGACCCTGCCAGCATCTCAATATTTTCAGTATCATTGCCAGTTGCTGTCTCAATGGTATCGGCTGGATTTGTATTTGCAAACTGATCAACAAACACATAAGCATCTTTTAGAGTAATTTCTTCTGCCACATACACGTTGTTGTTGATATCAAGTTCATCTACAATCAGGTCTAAAAAACCAATTTCCTGGTTGAGGCGCAAGTTGGATGATGACTCTATAAGGTCAAACTTTACATTATCGAGAGTCAGACGATTACCGTCAAATGAAAAGTTTGTTTGGGCCGTATCGGTAGAAGTTGGTTCGTAGTTAGTCGATTTCCCTTCAAATATTTTTAGTGAAGCCTCTGCATCGTTTAGTCTGGCAGTGGAAATTTCAATGGATTGCTGGTTAAGGTCAAATGTTTGAAAACCTACCATCAATTGGCCAATAACTGCCTCAGTAGTGATACCAGTGACTTTGTCATCATAAACAACATTTATTTTAGTAAGGTCTACATCTCCTACCGAAAAATCAAAGCCAGAGGCACTTTCATCAGACTCTTGCTGAGTAGCAAAACCATCAATTATAAATTGAAAATTGAAGGTACTATCAGGCCTTAATACATTTGCTTTAAGTCCTTCGAGTGAAATATCACTTAAGTGTAATTTACTATCTAATAACGCCCATAAATCTGTCTTTATAGAGAGGTAGTTTGCATATACAAGTGTATCTCCTTCTTGGTCTTCCAAATAAAGCTTCTCTAAAGTAATATTACTGGGAAAATCTACATACAGCCGATCGATTGAAGCATGAGCATCGACTTTGGAGTGATAAAATGCAATCGCCTTTTGAGTAATGTATTGTTGTACTTTAGGGAATCGCAAAGAATAAACCAGAGCCACCAAAAGTATTAATACTACACCCAATGTGAGGCCCAGTATTTTAAGTACTTTTTTAAGTATACCTGATTTATTTTTGGTCATTCTTTAGAATGCAATAACAACAAATTGACTGTCCGTTTATCGAACAGTCAATTTATTCATGTGTTTTTAGTTATTTGCTTTTATTCTTCTTCTATCTTCTGTTTCAACTTTTCTAATTGCCCCTGAATATCGGAAATTAAATCTTTTGATTCTGCCTTCACCGTACTCCAATTTTCTTCAGTGGCATTTTTCACATCAGAAAGTTTTTTCTCTACTTCTTTCTTTTGTTTTTGCAACTTAAGCTTAGCAGCTTCGAGTTCGGTTTTAGCCTCTCCGGAAGCTTTTTTCAAGTCAGCTTCAATTTTCGATCGTTCGGCATTTACATCATTAAGAAAATCGTTTAGGTCTTCTTCAAGTGCCTGTCTTTCCTTTTTGATATTATTTTGCAACTCAGCAACATCTTCCTTTACGGCATCTTCTGTTTTTGAGTCGTTTGTGCAAGCCATTGCACCAAAGCCAATAATCAAGACAACTATGATTTTACTTAGTTTTCGCATAGTCTTCTGTTTGTTTTATTTTTCAAATTGATTTGCCTCATTTGACTTAACGCCACCTACATCCAGATCCTTATTTATGAAGCTGTATTGAGAATCTACTACAAATGATTTATCATCCATATAGGCAATGGGTGTCGTAAGCAAATCAGGATTTTCAGTCAATAGTTTTAACAACTCATCATCAGAGAAGCTTTTACCTTTTACTTCTGTCTTATATTTTTCACTGGAATCATCTACCAAACCAATCACATCTTTGTTAAGGTCTGAAGCAATTTCAGCTATTTGTCGCTCAGTAAGTTTAGATTTGCTCACATCGGTATCATTAAGTTTATGGTCTTTTAACGTCTCAGCGTATCCAAGTACCTCTTTGTCCTTTTGTTTCTCACTGTTATATATAAGTATTATTTCGTTGTCTTTAGCTTTCATCTCTCTTAAATTAATGTTCTTGATTTGCAATCGTTAAAGGTGTTTGTGCTATTGACTGACCTCCTTTTACTCCAAAATCTAATGTTCTGATTGGGAATGGAATAGTAATGTCATTTGCATCAAAAGCTTTCTTTATTTCTTTTATAGCTGTATTTCTAAACTCCAAAAAGCCAGGTTGGTCAGGGTATTTAACCCAAAATCGTATCATAAAATTGATCGAGCTGTTTCCAAACTCATAGTAATCAAAGATCATGTCGTCTAATCTTATGATACCATCAATTTTGCTTATTGTATCTTTTACCAAGCTCTCAACTTTGGCCAGATCATCTCCATAAGAAACTCCTACTGCAATGTCTATCCTTCTTTCGCCTAATACAGTAAAGTTTATAATGGGGCTTTGTAGTACATCTTTATTTGGAATGTAGATTTCCTGCCCTTGAAAAGTCTTTATTACTGTCACGCGCAGGTTTGTTCTTGTCACGATACCCATCATATCATTGACTTCAACAATATCATTGATCATAAATGGACGCCTAAAGGCCAATATTATACCCGATAGAAAATTGGACGCTACATCCTGAAATGCAAAACCAAGGGCTAAACCTACAACTCCAACACCTGCGAGTAATGAGGTTACAGCTTTTTCTAATTTAAGAACCTCAAGAATTACGAAGATTCCTACACCTACTACCAGGTAAAAAACTATCGTAGAAAATAAATTGGATAGGGCCTTGTTGCTAGATGTTTTGCTAAATATTTTGCTTGTCGTCTTCTGAGCAACTTTTGCTATCAGATAAAACAATATAAAAGACAACAAGGCAACAGCCATGTTAGGTAACATAGCTATTAATGTATCAATCCAACCGTCAATTTTATCCCAAATTTTATCGGCTGGTTTCTCCAGATCTTCAGTTATATCTTGCATTGTCATGACAAAAAATAATCCTGAGTGCATTTTATTCACACTCAGGAATGAGAGATTTATAGTGACTCAATTTCCTTCTTTAACTCTTCCTTTTTCTTACCTGTCTTTTGCTCTAGCTTACCTAACAACTCGTCTGCCTTGCCTTCAACAAATGTCAGATCGTCATCAGTGAGATCGCTATATTTCATTTTTAATTTTCCTTTTACTTCGTTCCAGTTTCCTTTTAAATTCAGATCCATATTTTTATGATTTTGATTGATAAATAATTTATTGATTTAATTGATTTAGTAATTTTTTATACTAGTTCATCTTAGCTTTTTTCTTAGCCTTGCTTATCGTCTTCTTACTTAGATCAGTATAATCTTCTAATAGATCGTTGTACTTAGTCTTGGCTTCTTTCAAAGTTTCTGCAACCATATCGCCAACAGAATCTTTGAACTTGTCAGATTCAGTACTAATCATTTTTCTTGTTTTCTTGCCGCTCTGTGGGGCCATCAACAAACCTGTCAATGCTCCTGCTGCTGCTCCTACTGTAAATCCAAGTATTACTTTTACATTGTTATTCATAATTCAAATTGTGTTTATGGTTAAAATCTTTTACTCTATCTAAAGAAAATGTCATACCAGATTTTAGCCATCCAGAAAAAGTTGCCTCAGCGTTGAATTGATGCATTAACAAAGCAACAGTCAATCGTTTTTAGACTTGAGGGTGTGTAATTAATTCTACAGTATGTAGAGGATACACATTACAGTTGGTTAGGAAATTTAATGCACGAGGCGATAACAAATGGCACAGGTTGTGCATTAGTAAGGAGGAATTAAACGAAATTTTATTATGTCTGAACACAACCTAAAAACATTAGTAGAAGTACTCAACGATTTGAAAGAGCAGGGCTATACCACTGATTACAACTTTGTAAGCGGACAATTAGCTGCTTTAGGAAGTACTGATAAATATACTCCTGAGGATATCATTATTAAAGAAGAATTTAGATTTGAAGGTGAGTCAAATCCTGCTGACTCTTCTATTCTATATGCGCTGGAAGCCAAAGATGGAACTAAAGGTACATTGGTAGACAGTTACGGAGCAGAATCTCATACTGACCTAGAAGAATTCTTAAAGAAGGCCGATAATGAGGTGAACCTTTAAAACGTAAAACCAAGGTTTAACATAAACTGATCTTCTTCTTCAGACCTGGTATAGGTAGTGGTGAATACCCACTTGCCCAGTGGGTTAAACCATAATCCCCCGCCATAGCCAGTATACCATTCTTCTGAATTTTCGTTATCTACCCAGACTCTTCCCTGATCTAAATGGGCTGATATTCCTACCGCCAGAGGCATATAATAAAATGGAATTCTTGCTAATCTTATGCGTACTTCATTATTGTTATAAAGACTGCTCCTCCCAGTAAACCTATCTCGCTCATAACCTCGGACATTACCCCGCCTGCCTAAACCTCCATTTCCACCAATTGTATTACCCTGATATATTGCAAATCTACCCGCATTGCTAGCTCCTCCAATTCTTGAGGCTAAAGTGATTAGTGTAGGTTCTTCAAAACTATAGTAGGCACTTAACTCACTCTTTACCTGACTGTATTTGCGGTTATTGTTATTAAATTCAGCTTGCCAGGTTATTTCAGTCTTCCAATGAATACCATTTTCAGGATAGATTGTACTCTCAACCGTTTTAATATCTGCTGTGATTTTTGCCCCTCCAAAATGGCTGCCACTAAATATTGTAGGGTCTAGTGCCGGCCCCACGACATTAATATGCTTGTTAGTTTCTGAGTTTACTTTTACATATTGATAAGCCGGCCCCAATTTAATAAGCGCATGACTTCCTGTTTGAAATGTAATGCCTGGAAATAACGTAACCTCTCGATATCTTATTCGATAATAATTGTCGTCAAAGCTTTCATCTCTTACTGTTTCATTGCCCAATCCGAAAAAATTTGAGAAATAATTAGGGGCTTTTACACTTGCTCTAATATTAAATCCTAAATCACCAATTACTCGTTTAAAATCCCCTTCATAGTCAAAGTTCCAGGCAAATGTTTTTGGTGCTACATTTGCAGCAATTTTATGATTGCTCGCATAGGGCTCTTTTCTAAAACCATGAGAAGTAATCACTACACCGCCCCCTAGATAAACACCATCATCTTCGTTAAAACCGAAGAATACAGCCGGCCCCAGATAAGGGTATTTAAAACTTTCGAAATCATAACGATTGATATCTAAGCTCTCTGAAAGTCTTTTCTTCACCTCCTTGCTTTCAGTAGTAAATTCTATACCGTCAGGGTTGTCATAGACGATATTATTTTTGAACCATCCTTTTACTTGCGAGCTATCAGTGACAACATCCAGATCTTCACCCCCAATAAACCTGATCTTAGGCGATCGATCTGACTCACCTGTAATCTTTAGGAAATCCTCATCAGCTCGGGCGTAAAGTCTTACCTCTTTCGTTTCATGATTATAAAAGGTTCTTTCATATATTTTTTGCTTTTTTTCTCCTTCATCAGTTGCGTCAAATACACTCACTTTGGTGCCATCCGCTGCATAGGCTACTTCAAAATATTCATTATTGTCACTACCTACTATATCCACATTTTTGGCAAGTACTTTATAATATCTTTTGGCGAAGTCTACCAGTTTATCTCTTCTCGCAATCAGATTATCAACTAAAAAAGCCCCATCATTTTTATACACCTGTGGTGGAAGGATAGAAACTGACTCCTTTATCACCTCATTTGTGAGCCTTTTTTGTAAATCCTCGGCAATTCTTACCCAGTCGTCTTGAGAAAGCCCGGTCAAAAATCTTCTGTCCAGATACCTGGCATTGTGATTTAGGCCTGCAATATCTCGTATATCATCATCAAAACTCTGAAACTTGCGCAAAGCCCATTTTCTTCGAGCCCACCACGGAAAAAATCCATCGAATTTGAAAAATACATTATCTCTATCTTCCGGAATCGGTCGGTAATACTTTCCTCTATCGTCTTCAAACTCTGCCCACCTGAACTGCCCGTCATGACGATCCCAGTCGCCCACCCACATATCAAATAGTCTTACCTGAAGCAATGATTCCTGATCTACTCTGTTTTCATTATCATCCTTGAGCTCCTCCATTACAGATTCGCTACTTACGGCATTCTCCGTAAACCCGAAATCTTCATAATCAGACCAATCTTCATCAGCATCTTGCTCAATCATAGCAAGCACACCCCCGTAGTCTTCCCGATACTTACCAAGCTCTGGAGAATCTGGAATAAAAACCATTTTAGGATTTGTGTGATAGATACCCGCTGCATCTCCAAGTATTGGGAGTATAAACGCTCCAAAAGGGTGAGATGCCGAGATCTGGTCTTGTACTACATCATCAGCAAAAGAATACTGTAAAGGTAGTGGCAAGGTTGGAGATGGGTCTTTTTGAATTGACCTTAATGAGTAAAGTTTACCATTCTCTGCCTTTAACTTCAAAGAGTATGTTTGCTGACCTCCACCTCGTTCAATTATTTCAAGCCCACCTTTTTCTCTGTCAAAATTTAGCACAGGTACGGTGATGGATGTTGTCCATGTGTCTCTATAATGATCTCCCAGCAAGAACCTTTTTAATTTACCGGCCTCATAGATTTCACCCGGTTTCACCATTACCGAGTCAGCAAACCGACCTTCTACATCCTGCTTTACATTTTCATTAAGAGAGTAAGGCTTTGGCATCACTCGACACGAAGTTATCACTACTGCTGTGACAAACAGTAAATAGGTGGCTTGTCTCAGCATATATTATGAAGCGTTGGTATAAACAAAAATAAATACAAAGGCAATTACCGTAAGGGTGAGCCCTGTCATGAAAATATTGTAAGAAACGGTCAGAAGCTTGTATTTCTCTTTCAGTACACCTCCCAAATTATATAAGTCTATACTCATACTGTCGTAGAGACGTTCCTGATCTGCTTTGAGTTTATTCAGATAATCCACAAATTGTTGTTTGGGTATGCCCAAAAAATTACCGAAGTAAAGCAAACTCATTTCATCCTCTTTCACCTTTTCAATGTCAATTTCCCGGGCCGTCACTTTTGGCCTGGCTGACAATACAGCAAATACTACAGATGCCAGTGAGCCAATCAATAGTATGAAAATTGGCACTGTAAATCTTAAATTTTCAATGATGTAACTTTTAGATACAGAAAGGCTGGCACCAGACAGTGTAACGATAACAGAAATCATAATCGTATTAATACTAATCATCATATTGGCCTTACCATCGGCTATTGCACTTAGATTAATATGGTTTCTATAGTTAGCTCTATATAAAGTATCTATTCCACGACCCAGATCCTTACCAGTTTTGGTACGCGTTGTTACTTTACGTGCCTTAACTATATTTTTACGTTGTTTCTTAATGTTTTTTACCCTGCGCTTGCCATACTCTTGTTTCCCGGCTTTGGTAATGAAATTGTTATTGATAAGAAACTGATATTGCTTTTTCTCCCACTCCAGCTCAGTGTATGTCTCATCTAAAAAGCTTTCCAGCTCTACACGCAGTAGCTCACCCTTTCTAAAAAATCTTTTACGACCGATATGAGCCATATCGGCATCATGCAGAATCTCTTCCAACATATCTTTTGGTTGATGACCCTTTATTGTACTCCTGATTAATCGCTCTACGACTTCCTGCTTCTTCTTTTCATAGTCTTGCCCGTCCATAAACTCTTTGGCATATTTCAGGCTTTCTTCCTCATGACCATTATACTTTTTTATGTAGCCAGTATCATGAAACCATGCGGCCACCTGTAGCATCTCAAGTTCAGATTCACTTAGTTTACTTAGTTCACCTAACTCCTTACTGATTTCGGCCACCTCGTAAGTATGAGAAAGATTATGATAAAGCAGGTTTTCGGGTAACTTTTGTTTAAAAAGCCCAGTTACATAAGACTCTGCCTTAGATATGATATTTGATTTTTTACCCATAGAATTTGTCGCGCAATATAAGTTTCAACAAAAAAATCCTGCCAATGTTAGAATTTATCCTTTTGTAGCAACAAAAACAACTCCCGATCTTCTCTCGGCTTGATAGAATTATAGCAACGATCAAACACTTCTACTTTAAATAAGCGCTCGAACAATGGAAAATAATCTACCTTACTGCCACCATAGGGAGGGTGGTCGTCAAATAAAGGATCGTCAAACAACACGCCCATAAGTTTGCCGCCTGTCCTGAGGATCTCATAGCATTTTTCAACATACCGTGGCCGTTCTGATGGATGTAAAGCACAGAAAAATGTTTGTTCAACAATTAAATCAAACTCATCATTGATTTCAAAAAAATCGATATGAAGGAGTTGATCAGCTGGAAAACTAGGTACTTCTTTTTTGAAATTATCTAGTGGTAGTTTAGATAGATCAGCAATAAACACATTTTTAAAACCTTGGTCCCAGAGGTATTTAGCCTCATAAGCATTACCACACCCTGGAATTAATATTTTTAACTCTTTATTCTCAAGTTGATCAAAATATTCTTTAAGTGGCGTAGTTATATCACCAGCGTCCCACTGTGTGTAACCCTCCCGGTACCGCGAGGTCCAATATGCTTCATCATGTATCATAAAATCCCAAATGGTTTGTACTATAAATTGACAAATGAAGGCCATTTCATTGACATATCTCAAATAAACAATAATTTTACGCTCAATCTGTTTAAATAACATTGATCTATGACCGAAAACAACAGTCAACAACCGGAAAAGTCTACGGCTAAAAAAAGTAATAGAAACACTATTCTACTAATCATCTTTGCAGTTATCATTATTGTACAGGGTGTTAAAATCTATTTAGATCATCAGGAGAGTGTGGCCAGAGAAACGCTTCTTGCCTCAACAGAAGAAGAGTTGGCGACAACCATGCAAAGACTCAACGACATTAGCGATGAGTTAAGTCAAAAAATTCGGGAGATAGATTCGCTCGGAGGTGATATTGCCGAATTGCAAGAAGCCAAAGATGAAATAGAAAAAGAGTTGGCCCGAACACAGAAAGCCAGCCGAAGTACAATTGCTGCTTTGAAAGATAAAGTTGATGGCTATGAGCTGTTGTTAAAGGCAAAAGACAAGGAAATTGCCAAGCTCAAAGATCTCAATACTGAGTTGCTTACAGAAAATACTTCTTTAAAAACTGAAAAAAACGAGCTGTCTGACTCATTGAATCAGTTGAACACATCTAAAGAAGAACTGGCCTCAAAAGTGGCTATTGCCTCACAGCTGAAAGCTGAAAACATTCAAATACTTGCTGTAAATAGCCGTGGTAAAGAGCGCGAGTCCCCATTTAAAAGCAGACATGCCGACAAAATCAAAGTGGTTTTCAACATCGCTGAAAATGACGTAGCACCCATCGAAGGTAAGCAAATCATTGTAAGAATCGTTGATAGTAATGGGCAAGTGATATTTGATGTGACCAGGGGCTCAGGAACGTTTATGGTCGATGGTAAGGAAGAGTTCTTTACGGCCAGTCAGGAAATCCTTTTTGACAACACACGCCAGCAGTTGACCTTTGAGTACGACAAAGGTAGTGAGTATGAAGAAGGCCTTTATACTTTAGAAGTCTACACCGCTGATTATAAAATGGGCAGCCAGCAGTTTGAGGTGAGGTAATTTCTACTTCAGCAATCTTGATATTGGATTTTGAAAGTTTACGGTATAGGCGGGTTAGGTGTTGATGAAAGAGTCTTCTCAGAACTTAATCTTAATTTTGAAATAACCCCATTAAAATGGATCATCCCTAAAACGGATGAGACAATAGCAAATTATGCAGCTCGACTTTCGGAGCAAATTGATACAAGTAAACCATTTATTATTATCGGAGTTTCATTTGGTGGAATGGTTGCACTTGAAATCAACAAATTACTCAATCCAGATAAAATAATCCTGATTTCCTCAGCTGCTTTTAAGACTGAAATACCAATAATCTTTAGAGTTATCGGAAAAGCCGGACTGATAAACTTAATCCCAAATTTTTTATTAAAACCACCAGGATTTGTAGCAAATTATTTCTTCGGAGTATCAGAACCAAAGTACAAGATTATGCTGCATGAAATATTGTTGGATACGGATAGTAACTTTTTAAGATGGGCTGCCAATCAAATTGCCAATTGGAACAATAACGAGAAACCAAATAATATGATAAGAATCCATGGATCATCAGATCGTCTCTTAGGCTTCCAAAACAAAAAATGCGTTAGATTAATTTTGAGCGGTGGTCACTTCATGATTATGAACAGAGCCAAAGAAATTAGTCAAATACTTAATCATGAAATACCCCATAACAAAAATTGAAACATTCGTCAGACCACTCAAAGTGGTCAGACGAATGCAAAAGTCAAGCAAAAACACAAAAAAAGCCGACTCTTTCGAGTCGGCTTTTCTTTTTGATAAGCTAGTTGCTCTTAGTACAAGTACTCAAGAGCAGTAACATCGTAGTTACCAAACTCACCATCTTCGCTTGAGCTAAAGCAAGCAAGCATGATTGAGTTAGGGTCTACACCAGTAGGTGTACCAGGTATGTGGATTGCTCCAACACCACCATCACCTTCGTTTCCACCAGATCCACAAGAGTAAGATCTGTCAAAGTAGTCTGTGTGACGAAGACCTACAGAGTGACCAATTTCGTGAGTGATTACGTGCTCTACCACGTTAGTGCTGTAGCTGCTAGTACCAGAGTTGATTTTTACCCACTTGTAAGGGTTACCACCACTTGGGAAACCAGCAGAACCACCACCTCCACCACTTACTCTGTATACTACCATATCTTTAGACTGATAGTTAGTACCATAAGTAAGGTTGAAGTTAAGCCCAATGTTTAGTCTGTTGTAGTTGTTTACAGCCCACTGTAATGCAGTCTGCATTTTAGAATCAAGACCATTGCTATTGTTACCAGTGTAACCAATGATATTGATTGTGTAGTTAGAAGAACTTACAAGGTTGTTAGTTCTGTACTGCTCACCAACAGGTCCTTCATGAGCAATTTTACTGTCTAACATCTTTCTGAAATTCTCCTGAGCGATAAAGATATCACCCTCCAACATAAAGCCAGACTCTTGTCCACCGCCAAGCGTAGGTTGCTTCACAGCTTCAATGTCACTTACGTCAAAGCCAAGCTCAGTAAATTGAGCCATTACTTCTTCAGTGACTTCTAACTTGTCAATTGGTTGTACTTCTTCTTCCTGCGTACAAGAAGTAAAAGTAGTTGCTGCAAAAGCTGTTGCAGCGAAAAACAAAACCGAAATTTTTAATTTCTTCATTTTTTAAAATGGTTTAGGTTTACAGATTATTTAAATAGCTTCGTGAAGGTAGAATTAGTATTTGAAGATTAATAGAAAGAATTGAGTGAAACCTTACATGCATTATAATAATCCGTATTCTATGCTTATTGCAATACATTATTCGTATAAATGGCATTAAAGCAATCTTTCCTATTTTCTTATCGTGTAACACTACCTAAGACTCAACCTGTAACACCATATTTTATTTAAAAGATGGACGAAATAAGACATGTATTTTTCATTTCAATTTTCCTTTTCATTTTTCCTTTTCTTGGAAAAGCACAAAAAAACAACTCAGATCATCCGTGGTCTAAGTATATAATTAGTTCTAGCGATCAAAATAATAAGCAATTAGTATCCGATTTTTATCTCACAGAATATTCTGAAGCACAAAACCACTCAGCAATAACCATAATCAGAAAGCTGGACAACACATATGCTATTGTAAAAATCAAGCCCCTGTCGCATTGGGATAAGAAAAAATGGAAAGTAAATAATCATTGGAAGGTAAACAATCAGTATAGCTCATTACCAGAATCAGAGCTAACTACATTTTATATTCGCACTTTAGATAATAAAGCATCCACTGTAGCCAGCGGTAGCAGTCTCAACCTGACATATCTTAACAAGCATACTCTAAAAGTACAATGCACTAAAAAGCAAGTTGAAGACTTCCTGGCCAATAAAGAAGTAGTGTCAATAAGTGTTGAGTCTCAGTCTCCTACAGTCGATAGTAGGGTAATTGACCTCAACCTCAATGTAAATACGGTAAACCTCATTCATAATAAATTTCCACTACTCAATGGTGATGATATTGTACTTTCTATTCAGGAGCAAATGTATCAGTTAGATGACATTGATATTATCGGTCGTGATTTACCTTCAGACCTCAGCTCCGATGAAGTGGATAACCACGCAACAGATATGGCAACCATTGCTGCAGGTGCTGGTAATACTTTTATAACCGGAAGAGGTGTTGCAAAAAATACATCTATTACCTCCTCCGATTTTGCCGATGTACTACCAGATCAGCAATCCGATTATGAAGCGCTCGGTGTTTCTGTTCAAAATCATTCTTATGGTACTCGTATAGAAAATTTTTATGGTGTACAAGCCGAGGCCTTTGATCAAAGCGCCAATGACAATGATAAGTTGCTACACATAATTTCTTCAGGCAATCTCGGTCTATCTCAAGACACCACGGGTACTTATAAAGGAGTAGAAGGCTACGCAAACCTTTCTGGAAACTTTAAAATGGCTAAAAATATCCTCACAGTGGGTTCAGTGGATACTGTGGGTCGTAATATCACTTTTACCTCAGTGGGCCCGGCTTATGATGGACGTATCAAGCCCGAACTCGTCACTTACAGTACGGCCGGATCATCAAACTCTGCTGCACTGGTTTCTGGAGTTGCGGTTTTACTGCAACAGGCATACTTAGACCAAATGGGAAGTTTACCTGAAGCTTCACTAATAAAATCGTTGCTAATAAATAGCGCTAATGATGTACATACAACGGGTATAGATTTTATATCCGGATATGGTAATGTAGACGCAGAAAAGACTTTACAAAATCTATTAAACCAAAAGTATTTTTCCGGTTCCATTAGTCAGGGTGAAACGGTTGATTTTAATATCACGGTCCCATCAAATGCTAAAAACCTAAAAGTAACCATTGTGTGGAATGACCCTGCCGCTACTGCAAATAGTAATATAGCACTAGTCAATGACCTCGACATGACACTTAGCAATGGTGCAGATTCCTGGCTTCCATGGGTGCTGGATTCGTCACCGAATGCAGAGTTATTGGCGAAAGCTCCTGTAAGAGGAGAAGACCACCTCAATAATGTTGAGCAAATATCAGTTGACGAACCATTAAATGGAACATATACAATAAGCGTTCAGGGAAATGCTATTTCAAATGGATCACAATCATATACTATTGCTTATGATTGGGAAGTGACAGACCAATTTGAATGGACTTACCCTACCTCAACTGACAACATGCCTTACGATGGCGAGACGGGTAGCTACTTCAGATGGAGAAGCACCTTGGCTAATACCACTGGCACACTGCAATACTCAACCGATGAAGGAGCAAATTGGCAAAATATTTCAACTGACGTTAACCTCAATCAAGGATTTTATAGGTGGCAACCACCAGAAATAAATAGCAGTGCAATTGCACGTATAGTTACAGGGGGCAATTCATACCTTACTGACGAATTTAGCATTTCCAGGCCAACACGAATGTCAGTTGGTTTTAATTGTGCCGACTCAGTCATGCTGCAGTGGAATCAAATAGCTGAAGCATCAAGTTATGAGATATTCACATTAGGCGAAAAGTATTTGGAAAAAGTCGTTACAACCAACGATTCAGTCATTGTTATTTCAAAAGGGCAATTTCCTTCAAAGTATTGGGCAGTGAAACCTCTCGGCTTAAATGGCAAAGAGTTTATTGAGAGTTTTACAATAAACTATGACCTGCAAGGAGTAGACTGCTACCTGATTTCATTCTTTCCTGAAATCACTGAGGACAATAAATTTTTCCTGAATATTGAGTTAGGCACAACTTACGGAGTTGAAGAAATCATTATTCAAAGATTAGAAAACGAGGAGTTTGTAAATGCTTACAGTGTTACTCCAACTGCTAATAATATTAGAGTTGAGGAAGTTGATCCGTTTCAAGGCCCTAATACACACAGAGCTATTATAAAATTCGGTAATGGTGAGGAGCTGGTTTCTCAAGAATCATTTATCTATTTCCTTTCCGAGAAGCCATTTCTTGTCTTCCCCAACCCGGTAGAGCCTGGTGATGAGGTGATTGTTTTCTCTAAAATTTTCGAATCCGGGACTAAGGTGGTATTCAGCTTATATAATAGGGAGGGACAAAAAGTTCTGGAAGAAGAGCTGGTTTCAAACCGTGAATTTCTTGACACCTCATATCTTGAGTCAGGCCTTTATATATATAAGGCGGTAGCAGGCAAAGAAGTGAGTACCGGTAGATTGGTGATTATGGGCGACTAATGTTTGATGTCATTTAAACTCCAGTCGTAATTCATATAGTCAATATCCGCATCTTCTGTAAGTTTTACTTTAGAATATTTATTTAGATACTCCCTTAAGCTCCCTTTTTTTGTAAAGTCCTTAGTAAACCAGCTAAATATTTTAGATACCTCAGCTTCATTAGCTGATATTTGATTTCTTTTATCATCGTTGATGAACTGAGTAGCCATTTCCTCCAACTGCATCTCTAACTTATCAGCTGTAAACGCCTCATTACGTAATGGTGGGCATGAGAAAGAGGCACAATTGATTGCGAAGTGTATTCTTGGTTCTTCAAACTCTTTTCTTAAAATATCATGCTCTATTTGGTCTAGACTGGCTTCTTCACCACCTATTTTGAAAAATTTCTTATGCCAGACAGTATTTACCCCTGGTATTTTAAAAGTCGGGTGCAAATCCTGAATGCTCTCTAAAGGATAGTTATCAATAATAAGCTTTATGGTAAAAGCATTGTATGCGTTGATCCAATAAGCGAGTTGTTCTTCCTTACTCCATTTCGCTTTATCAGGGGCATTACTGCTTAACAAATCAAGATACTGCTGAAGTTTAGCCTTATCCTTCAAAAACCCCTTGTAATCTACCATGCCATTTGCCCTGACATGCTTTTGGGTCAGTTCATTCCATATTTGATGTGATGGCGCAGTTTCGACAGATTTTCTTTCGGTAGCCGAACAAGCCATAACAGATAGGATAATCAATGCAAGCGACAGGAATATTTCTAATCTTTTCATAATCATGTTATTTAAATCAAACGCACAGTTATAATTTAAAGGTTCAACAACCATGCCTGTTGTCAGATTGCTGACTTAAGCTTTGTTTACGTATTTCTTGACTACAGACAGCATCTTCTCTTGAGGAGCGCCAATTGAGTAAAGAAAAAACACGTAGGAATATATGAATTGCAATCTGAATGCACCATTTACCCTATAATCACGAGCCGAAGTCACAGCATTTTTCTTGATAATGGCAAATGTTGTCATTTTTCTAGCTCTGGAAATGAGATCATACTCTTCCATTAGTATCATATCCTCCTTAAACCCTTCCAACTGGTCGAACAACTTCTTTCTTATATAAAGTGTTTGTCCCCCTCCACGACAAAACCAAAATGGTAGCCTTGAAAAGAAATTACAGAATCTGAGAAAAGGATGGTTCCAATCAAATATTGAAGTAAAACAACCAGCCTCTTTACCATTTTGAAGTGCATGCACGATATGTTCAGCGTACTTTTTTGGAGGCTTCGTATCTGCATGCACAAAATATATGATATCACCCATGGCCTGAGACACTGCGTAGTTCATTTGTACTGCACGTCCTTTTTCTGGCGCAGAAATAACTTTCGCACCAGCACCAGTCGCCTTAGCAACTGTATTATCTTTACTCCCACCGTCAACCACGATAATTTCAGTTTCTACTGCGCCCTTATTTTCATTTAAATAGTCAATCAGTGCTTCGATACTTTGCGCTTCGTTGTATGTAGGTATTATTAAAGAAATCATAAGTTTGTATTCACATCTAAACTACGATAGAAATTGTGGATTTAGATTTAAAATCACACCGAAAATTATCCCTTAAGAAATTTACAATCAGATTTGGGATAAATAAATCATAAATTCTATCTTTGCAGACCGAAAAATTTAATAACTAAATTATTATCACATGAAAAATTACGAGACGGTATTCATTTTAAATCCCGTTTTGTCTGAAGAGCAGATGAAGGATACTGTCGAAAAATTCGTGAAGGTTTTAACCGACAACGGTGCTGAAGTTGTGAATGAAGAGCAGTGGGGACTAAGAAAATTAGCTTACCCTATCCAGCACAAGTCAACCGGTTTTTACAACCTTGTAGAATTTACGGCAACTCCTGAGCTTGTAGACAAACTTGAAACTGAGTACAGAAGAGACGAAGCTGTTATGAGATTTTTAACTACTTCTCTTGACAAGCACGCTGTGGCATACAATGAAAAAAGAAGAAAAGGTGCCTTTAACAAAAAGAACAAAAAAGCTAAGGAGGAGCAAGCAGCATGACATTACAAAACGAACCAATCAACAGAGGCGAAAACAAGCCTAAATACTGCCGCTTCAAGAAAAACGGCATCAAATACATCGATTACAAAGATCCTGACTTCTTATTGAAGTTTGTAAACGATCAAGGTAAGATTTTACCTAGAAGAATAACAGGTACAAGCCTGAAATTCCAAAAGAAAGTGTCTCAGGCTGTAAAAAGAGCTAGACACCTGGCATTGTTGCCTTATGTAACCGATTCTTTAAAATAAAGACTGTATTGAAATGGAAGTAATATTAAAGCAAGATATACAAGGGCTTGGTTACAAAGACGATATCGTTAATGTAAAGCCAGGTTACGGAAGAAACTATTTGATCCCTCAGGGCATTGCGATTTTTGCTACTGATGCAAATAGAAAGATGGTAGCTGAAAACATAAAGCAAGCTGCTCACAAAGCTGAGAAAATCAAAAAAGACGCTGAAGAAGTAGCCAAGAAAATAGGCGACATCACTTTAGAGCTTAAAACAAAAGCTGGTGAAAGTGGTAAGATATTCGGTGCGATCACTACTGTACAGGTAGCTGAAGCTTTGAAAGATAAAGGTTTTGAAGTTGATAGAAAGAAAATCTCTTTCAACACAACAATAAAGGAACTAGGCGAGTACACAGCATCTCTAGATCTACACAGAGAAGTACAACACGAGATTAACATCAAGGTTGTAGCTGAGTAATCACCTCTGGTTTAATTTAATGGTAAAAGCCGCTTCGTTAATTCGAAGCGGCTTTTTTGTTCCCAGTCTTCAGACCACCCGAAGTGGTCAGACGACTTTAGAGCTATACAACAATATGAAGATAATTGTGTAACTTAAGTCTTCCCTCAACGCAATATCTTATGAAAACAATGACCTGCAAACAGCTAGGTGGCGCCTGTGATCTCGAATTTAAAGCCAACACTTTCGAAGAAATGGCCAACCTCAGTAAGCAACATGCCATGGAAATGTATCAAAAAGGAGATCAACCCCATCTCGATGCGATGAATAACATGCAAAAGCTCATGCAAAACCCGGAAGAAATGCAGCGTTGGATGCTAAACAAGCAACAGGAATTCGATGCGCTTCCTACAAACCAGTAAGCTTACTAACATATAAGTATTTCAACTCAAAGCCTCATTTTGAGTTTCTGACGGATATTATGACACCTCATCTATCTTCAAGCAATTTCATGCCCATTACAGCGTAAGTATGTGCATCAGTGCAAACTGATTTGTAATATGTGAAACATAAATTTGAAGAGAATGAAATACTTATTGAACACAGTAACCTTGTCTATGGTATTACTTATGGCTGTAAGTTGTGGTGATGATGATAACAATGTAAATGATCAGGGTCAGGTAGCCTTTACCATGAAAGGTGCCAACAGTGATGCCGGTGCTAATTCTGGCAGAGTAATGAATGACTTGCAAATTACATCCGCAACAGCTGCAGTAAGCGAAGTAGAGCTAGAATCAGAAAATGAGAATGATACTACAGAATCGGAAAACGAAGTTGAGTTTGAGGGTCAGTTTGTGGTTGACTTGCTTGCTGGTACTAGTGATCCAGCATTCGGTACTTCTGAAGTGAAAGCACAAACGTACAATGAATTAAGCATTGAGTTTGGCACATTCCTGGAAAACAACGCCTCACTCATAATTGAAGGTATCTACACCAACGATAATGGTGAAGAAGTGCCATTTAAATACACCCTGGATAAGGAGATAGAAATTGAAATCGAGAGTGAAAATGGTTTCATAGTCGATGCAGGGAGTGTCAAAGAAATTACAGCTGAGATAGACTTTGCGGCACTATTCAGCAATATTGATTTTGATCTTGCAGATGCTAATGCAGATGGCCTTGTGATTGTAAATGCAAGCCTTAACACTTATGTATACAACCTTATTAGTCAGAACTTTAATGCAGCTATTGAACTGGAAATCGAAGTCGATTAACAGCTCATATAGTTTTTGACCGAAGCCCGACACACTCAAGTCGGGCTTTTTTATGTTGCTTTCTCACAACTTCCGGAACATCCCTCCTAGCAACTTGTTGATATGACAAACAAAAAAGACAAGTAATGGAAAAAGTATTAATAGCCGGTGCAAATGGTAAAACCGGTACCCACATAGTAGAAATTTTACAGCACAGAGGACACTACGAACCAATCGCTATGATCAGAAAAGAAGAACAGCGAGAGAAGTTTAAGCAAATGGGGGTCGAGACTAAACTCCTTGACATTGAAGATGACATGTCGGGGCAATTTGACGGAATAGATAAAATAATATTTGCGGCTGGATCGGGTTCCTCCACAGGAAAAGAGAAGACAATTTCTGTTGATGAGAAAGGGGCTATAAGCATGATGGATGAATCCAGAAATGCAAACATCAAAAAATTTGTGATGCTTAGTTCTATGGGAGCCGATGATCCATCAAGTAATGATAAAATTTCACACTATTTAGAAGCCAAACACAACGCTGATGAATATTTAAAATCAAGTGGTTTAAACTACTGTATTGTTAGACCAGGCCATTTGGTAGATGAAGAAGGCTCAGGTCGAATTGATGCCAGTCCTAAGTTAAATAAATATGGAGATATCTCCAGAAAGGATGTAGCACACGTATTAGCACTTGCACTTGACCATGCATGTCTGGCTAACCAAACAGTAGAAATTTTAGAGGGCGAAAAAACTATAGAAGCTGCATTGGCGGATTTGAAATAAGTCTGTTGGAATTATTACTCTTCAGGATTATACCAAAAAATCCTGACTTGTTTTTTACCCCAATTGATGGCTTGCTCACGATTGACACCCATGTAGATATCAATCTTTTTCTTCCATCTTTTATTCATTTTATCTTTAACGAGGTAAATACCATCGAGGCCTTCGATTTTTACTTTAGCATTATGACCCAGGCCTTGTGCTATCAAGTCTCTTGAGACAGCTATAGTCCTCATTCCTGGCTTGAGCGTATCGCCCCATGCTGCCAAACTCGGATTTCCTTTTTTGGTTTGAGCCTCTAAGGAATTATATGCGGTTGCCGTTACCTCAAGGCTTTGATTAGTTTGGAATTGTTTATCTTCAGTTGAACAACTTGTACCAACTAGTAATAAAAATAGTATACTTATTTGAGATGTTGTTTTAATCAATTTTTTCATGTTAGATAATCTTGTTAAGATACTAACTGAAGCCTATAGAGATTGTTTAAAAAGTATACTACGTAGATTTTAAGCAATTGTAAATCTGGTAGTCATATTCTATTAATTTTGTAAAAATGTTTAGAACAGAAATTATTACCCCTCACAGCAAACTCAAGATAGCTCACAATGATCCTGTCTTCACCATAGGTTCATGTTTTTCAGACTGTATGGGTGCCAAATTTCGAGATTTCAAGTTTAATGCATTAGCTAATCCTTATGGTACGGTATACAATCCTGTATCCATCGCTAACCTGCTTGACTATACCCTAAAAAATGAATCCCCAAAAGAAGAAACATACCTTGAAAACCAAGGGCTATACGCCAACTATGATTTTCACTCATCATTTTCTGCAACAGCAAAAGATACCGTCAAAGATCACATTGAATTGGCCATTACTCAGTCTAATAAGTTTCTAAACAAAGCCAAATGGGTCATAATTACCCTTGGCACAGCGTGGGTTTATGAAAGAATTGATAATGGTGGCATTGTGTCCAATTGTCATAAGCTTCCAGCAAGGCTTTTCAATAAAAGACTTTTGCCGCAAGAGCATATTATTGCCAGTTTAGAACCTAAACTGACCAAGCTCAGAGAGCGGAACCCCGATTTACAAATAATAATTACTGTATCGCCAGTAAGACATGTGAAAGACACCTTGCAGCACAACAATGTTAGTAAATCTATACTCAGACTGGTTTGTGATCGACTAACTAATGAAAATAGATTTATTCACTACTTCCCGAGCTATGAAATAATGATGGATGATTTACGAGATTACAGGTTCTACAAATCAGATATGATCCATCCCAACGAAGATGCCGAAAACTACATTTGGAACTTGTTCGGCAAGACATATTTTGATAATAAGACTTTGGACATAAATTCGGAATGGGCCAAAATAAGAGCTGCTATTAACCATAAACCATTTAACCCTACATCTAAACAGCATCAGCAATTTATAAAACAAACGATTGACAAAGTACAGCAGCTAAAAAATGTGCTACCGATAGATGAAGAGTTAAATCAACTAAAAAGTCAGCTCATATGATTTCGGGAAGAAACATAATAGCAGCCTTTTTAATCATCTGCATAAGTTGCAGTTCACCTCAAACTAATACCCAGGAAATGGAAAACCCAACCACACATAAAGGAGAACCTAACCGCTTAATTAATGCTTCAAGCCCCTATCTTCAACAACACGCCTACAACCCTGTTGATTGGTATCCCTGGGGTCAGGAAGCATTAGAGAAAGCTAAGAAGGAGGATAAGCCTATCATTGTGAGTATAGGTTACTCCTCTTGTCACTGGTGCCATGTAATGGAGCGCGAGTCTTTTGAAAACGACAGTATAGCTGAAATCATGAACGAGCATTTCGTTTCAATCAAAGTAGATCGTGAAGAAAGACCCGATGTAGATCAAATCTATATGGATGCGGTACAGGCAATGGGTCAAAATGGCGGATGGCCACTCAACGTGTTTCTTACTTCAGACCAAAAACCCTTTTATGGCGGCACATATTTTCCTCCACAATCGTGGGCTCAGCTATTGACTAATATTGCCAAGGCTTATGAAAACAAACGCCAGGAAATAGAAGAATCTGCTAACCAACTTACCAATGCAATTGCAACCAGTGAGGTAATCAAATTTGAATTAGACCCATCTGATAAGCCCTTTGAGACAAGTATTCTGAAAGATGCTTATATCTCATTTTCAAAAAGTTTTGATCGCAGAAGAGGCGGGTTTGACCGGGCACCGAAGTTTCCTATGCCGGCAAACTGGCTATATCTCTTAAGGTACTACCATTTTTCTGAAGATAAAGATGCCCGCAGGCAGCTCGAAGTCACACTTGATGAGATGGCCAATGGTGGAATATATGATCAGGCAGGTGGTGGGTTCGCTCGATACTCAACGGATGCAGATTGGTTGGTGCCACATTTCGAAAAAATGCTCTACGACAATGGGCAGTTGATGAGCCTCTATGCTGAAGCTTACACCGTTACGGGCAAAGCATTATATAAAGAAGTAGTATATCAGACCACCGACTGGCTGGAAAGAGAAATGCTTGAAGATGGCGGTTTCTACTCTGCACTGGATGCAGACAGCGAAGGTGAAGAAGGTAAATTTTATGTTTGGACATGGGATGAGTTTAATAACATATTAGGTAGCAGTGCCAAAATAATGGCCGACTACTACAACGTAACAGAAAATGGCAATTGGGAGCACGGCAAGAACATCTTACATAAAACTACCAGCGATGAGGATTTTGCAAAGAAAAATGACCTTACGCTTAAAGCATTTAGAAAAATGGTCGAGGATGCCGACATCAAATTACTCAAAGCCAGAGAAGAAAGAGTAAGGCCCGGACTTGATGACAAGATTTTATCGGGATGGAACGGATTGATGCTTAAAGGGTTAGCAGATGCCTATGAGGCATTTGGTGATGAGCGCTTTCTTAACCTGGCACTAGAAAATGCACAGTTTATTGAAAAGAATATGCTCAATAACAACCAGCTTTATCGCAGCTACAAAGGCGGTGAAGCTACTATCGATGGGTATCTGGAAGACTATGCTTTTGTCATAGATGGTCTTATCGCGCTTTATCAGATCACATTTGATGAGCATTGGCTCTCTTTGGCCAAATCACTTACTGACTATTCGTTAGAGCATTTTTATGACGAAGAAGAAGGCATGTTTTACTTTACAGATGATAGCTCTCAAAAGCTCATCGCCCGAAAAAAAGAAGTCTTTGACAACGTAATACCAGCCTCAAACTCACAAATGGCGACTAACCTGTACCTTTTAGGCGTGATTTATGATAACCCCGATTACCAGGATAAGTCCAAAAACATGCTTTCACGTATGTCTAATCTCATAAGCGACCAGATCGCCTATCTATCAAACTGGGCGATATTATATAGCTACATGGCCACACCAACTGCCGAAATTTCCATAGTCGGTAGTGATGCTTTTGAATTGAGAGACGGAATATTCAAAACATACCATCCTAACAAAGTAGTTATGGGAGCAAAAGACTCAAGTAACCTTCCTCTGATGAAAGGAAAGTACCCTGTTAATGAGCAATCCACCATTTATGTTTGTTATAATAAAACATGCAAACTACCAGTGCATAATGTCTCCGAAGCATTGGAACAATTGAAAAAGTAAAATGTCTACCATCGAAGAAAAGCCACTTATTGAGGGTAAGCATCATATCGAAGCTTATCTCATCAAAGGTGAGAGGCAAACAATTGAGTTTAAGCAGCGGCTTACCAAGCCACAGAAAATTGCTAAAACCATTACTTCTCTCGCCAATACAGATGGTGGTATCCTCATGGTAGGCATCCGCGATGATAAGGCCATTGTTGGCATCGATGTAGAGCAGGAAAAATATATTCTTTATGATGCGATCAACCATTTTTGTGACCCTCCGGTATTTGTATCCGTTACAGAGGTACTGGTGACTCAAGACGATCATCCACACAAACCAGTAAGTGTATTAGTGGTAGAAATTCCAGAAAGCAACACAAAACCACACAAAGCTCAATTTAAACCTCATGAGTGGCAGGTTTATATCAGACACAAAGACCAGACGCTTATTGCTGGCACCAAAACCGAGCGTATGTTGGAGATGGATGAACCAGCTCATCTAAAAAAGCCTAAAATGAGTAAAAACCAACATCGACTACTTTCTTATCTGGCCAAAAATGACCGGATCACTCAAAAGGAATATGCTTCATTAGTAAATATTTCTGAGCGCAGAGCCCGTAGAGAACTCATGGAAAATCTTGACATTGGCATCATCAGAGTACTTGAGCATGAGCAGGAAGATGTTTATGTGCTTTGATATTTTTAAATTGAGGTATAAATTATTAGACATGGATTATGGAATTACTTATTGGAGCTGTGATCGGTATATTCATTGATGAAGGATGGAATCGATTAAAATTGACTATTGTCAAAAGAAGAATCTATAACTGGTTAAAAAACAACACATCTCGGAAATCGGGTTATCATTTTAGATCTACTAGAGCTATTGCAAATGGTACTGGAACTCCTCCCAGCAAAGTAATTGAAGCTTGTTATGCATCCTCAAAAATTAGAAGAAACACAAAGGAAAAAGAGAGTTGGACAATTTATTTAGATTCAAAAGATGATGAGAACAATTTCATAGCAGAAATTTGGACCTAACTGTCTGCTTGCAATTAAAGGTCACTAATGTCCTTTAATATGTCTCTAAAATTCATTCAACGATAAAATATCATTCTTTTATCAAGCCATTTCCTATTTTTGGCAGCATGTCACAACTAGAGTTCAACGCTACATCTGAAGATACACGCACCACACTTTTTGCGGATATTGTGCTTCCGGTACCTATACCAAAGATGTTTACATACCGGGTGCCATATGACCTCAACGAGGCAGTAGAAATTGGAAGCAGAGTGATCGTACAGTTTGGCTCCAGGAAGATACTTACAGGTGTCATTGGCAGAATTCATGAGACTCCACCAGCAAAATATGAGGCCAAATACATTTTAGAGTTGCTCGACACCACCCCTATCATGCAACAACTGCAAATAAATCTGATGGAGTGGATCGCCTCTTACTACATGTGTACCATCGGTGAGGTGCTTAATGTAGCCATGCCTTCAGGCTTAAAGCTAAGTAGTGAATCCAGAGTGCAACTACATCCTCATTTCGATTATTACGCATCTGATGTTTCTTTTAATGAAGCTGAAGCCATATTAATCGAGGCATTATTGAAAAATGACTCCCTTACTTACAGTGAGGTAAGCGACCTATTGAAAGTAAAAACTGTTTATAGCTTAATCAAAACATTAGTAGCTAAAGAGGCTGTAATTATTTTTGAGGAGGTTAAAGAAAAGTATAAACCCAGAAAAGAGAAACGCATCAGACTCTCACCAGATTTAGCCAAGAATCAAGAGCAACTGGAAACAGTTTTTGAGTCTATCTCAGGTAAAGAAAAACAGGAGGAAGTACTTCTTTACTACCTGCAGCATATCCCTGTTTACAACACCCCTGAGCTTAATCAAAAAGGATTGATAAAAAGTCAATTCACCGAAGCCGGCCTTTCCCCTTCTTCTATTAAAACACTTGTCAAAAATGGTGTATTAGAAGAGTTTGAAATCATTATTTCACGATTTGAAAACTACACTGAATCATTAAAAGAAATAACTCTTTCAGAAGAACAAGAAGTAGCCAAAGAGGCCATACACAAGTCCTTTAACTCACATAATACGGTTTTACTTCATGGCATTACCGGAAGCGGTAAAACTGAGATCTACATTAAGCTTATTGAAGAGGCACTGGAGAGTGGTAATCAGGCATTATATCTGTTGCCGGAAATCGCACTAACAACGCAAATAGTAGTTCGGCTCAAAAAAGTATTTGGTGACAAAATGGGTGTCTACCATTCAAAGTTTTCCGACAACGAACGCGTTGAAGTATGGAAAGGTGTGTTGTCAGGGCGATATCAGTTTGTAGTTGGTGTACGCTCCTCCGTATTTCTGCCTTTTGATAACCTAGGTCTTATAATAGTGGATGAAGAGCATGAATCATCTTACAAGCAATATGATCCGGCACCGAGATACAATGCTAAGGACGTAGCTCAGGTTATCGCCAAACAACAGCATGCCAAAGTATTACTTGGGTCAGCCACTCCAGCTATTGAAACCTACTACCTCGCACAGCAAGGTAAGTTTGGTCTGGTTCAACTTGATAAGAGATACGGATCCGGGGCCTTGCCCAGGTTCGAAATAGCCGATATGACCAGAGAGCGTGCCAAGAAAACACTAAAAGGTGAGTTTTCAAGTGTATTGATCAATGCTATTGAAAAGGCCTTGGACAAAGAAGAGCAGGTAATCATTTTTCAGAACAGAAGAGGGTACTCTCCATATATATCTTGCGAGCAATGTGGCTGGATTCCAAAATGCACCAATTGTGCTGTTAGTCTCACATACCATCAATACAAATCCGAAATTAGATGCCACTATTGTGGTTATAAAGAGCCTATGGCCGCTAGTTGCGAAGCCTGTGGTTCTACCGCTTTGAAAACAATGGGATTCGGCACTGAAAAATTAGAAGAGGAACTGTCACTGCTTTTTCCTCAGGCTAAAATACAGCGCATGGATTTAGATACTACCAGGCGTAAGCACAGCTACGAAACCATCATTAATGACTTCGAAACTGGAAACATCGACATACTCGTAGGCACACAAATGGTAAGCAAGGGCCTCGATTTTGACAATGTTAACCTTGTGGGCATTGTAGACATAGACCGTATGTTACATTTCCCTGATTTCAGATCATTTGAACGGACATTTTATCTAAGCACGCAAGTGAGTGGTCGGGCAGGCAGGCGTGACAAAAAAGGTGAGGTTGTCATTCAATCAAGGAATATCAAACAGCCTGTGCTATCACATATCATCAACTATGCCTATGACGTATTCTTTCAAAATGAAATAGCTGATCGTGAAACTCACGCCTACCCTCCTTTTACACGATTGATTAAAGTGACAATAAAAAATAAAGACCCCAAGCTTGCTCAAACAACCGCATTTAAGCTCGGCAATCTCCTGAAAGAAAGTCTGGGACAATCCCGCGTACTCGGGCCAGAAGAACCTGTTATTTCTAAAATAAGAAATGAGTATTTAAGAGAAATATGGATAAAACTTGAACGTAATAAAATAGACCTGACAAAAGCTAAAAAGCTCATTGAGTCACTCGCTCTGGAAATAACGACCGAAAAAGCATTGAAGAGCTCTAAAATTGTTTTTGATGTTGACCCTTATTAAATCAGCATTTACAAAACACAATCCAACGCAATTCTTATTTTTGCAGCCGTGAAAAAAATCACTGACATATTATTACTCCTGTGTTTTACCTTCTTTGTATTAATCAGCTGTGAAGATCAAGAGTTAGAGATAGATAACCTTTCACCTTCAGTGAGCGCCAAATTTATAAATGCGGATAGCCTGCAAAAGTTAAATGCTTTGATTGCCAACATAGATCAGCAAGTTGCATTAATTGAAGATAGCACTGCAGCACTTGATACACTGATTAGCAATGGAGACGAGACAGACTACAGCGCCAATTTCGAATCATTAGATAACCAGGAAGACAGCTTAAAAAGTGTTAAGAGCACGTATAACAGCATAAAAACAACCATCAACTCAGGCTTGCTATTAATCGATCAAATAACAGGTAACGGAGCCGATGTATTAACTTTTGATGGAGACAGCCTGACAGGTTATAACCTACCACTCGATGTAAGATCCGATTTTTCCGAGTTGTTTATAGAAATACAAGGCATAGAGCACAGTGTAAACTTCTCATATACACGAGATACTTTACTTTCAGAAGGGTCAATTATTGTTGAGGCAAACAATCTTAATATTACAAATGCTACCGGATTTGACAGCGTTTACTTTTTTTGTGACACCATAAACTGCAATAGCAATGAAGCAAGTGCTACATTTTTCTTTTAGCCTTTTGCTCATATTGGCCCTAAGTTTTTCGTGCTTTGCACAGGGAACAGCAGACTCTACAAAAACGAAGCAATCAGGCATAGAGCTATCATTTGACTATGGTAAGGTATTCACGCTTGCCTCTGACTTTGAGTCAAAATGGTCTGCCGGAGTCGGTTATCGATACAAAAATAAACTCATGTTATCTGTTAATGCAGGAATGGCGACTTTAGACCCTCAAAATGCTTTTGAAAATGGCACTTATCATTCAGAAGGTCAATTTGGGTCTGTCTCTATCAACTATATAATCACCATCAGGCCTGGTAATTATTTATATTTTGGATCTGGTTATGGTGTAAGCATGTATAAAGATTCTTATAGTTACACTATCTCAAATAGTATATGGCCTGACGCAACAACAACTCAATCGAGACAAGAGCTACAAGCAGATTGGGCCTTCATCAATATTGGATCTGAAAAAAGTCTTAGCATCAAAGGTTTATTCTTAGGTGGCGTTTTTAGTATAAGAAAGCTGCTAAATTATGATGAATTTGAACCTATAGACACCTACGCTATCCCAGGCTATGGGCGTACTTCAGACAGCACAGTACCTGCGTTGAATGTTTATATTAAATATTTATTCTAAAAATCCCACTCGTCATTGAGTATTGATATGGCATGATGTGCAGTTAGATCAAATTGACAAGGAACAACTGAGATGTAGTTGTTTGCGATCGCCCACTCATCATTATCTTCTCCCTTATCGTGATTAACAAAATTGCCTGCTAACCAAAAATATCTTCTTCCATTAGGGTCTCTGCGCTGATCAAACTCTTCCTGCCATTTGGCATTTGCCTGACGGCAAATTTTCACACCTTTTATAGCTTCATTTCTTTTAGGAGGAAAATTGACATTTAGGGCAACGCCCTTAGTTAATCCTTTATCCAGTACTTGTTTGGCAATTTTCTTTACATATTCTCTAGTGTGCGTAAAGTCTGCTTCAGACGAGTAGTCGCATAGAGAGAAACCAATGGCTGGCATACCCTCAATGGCAGCTTCAATAGCAGCCGACATCGTGCCTGAGTACAACACACTAATGGCCGTATTGCTCCCATGATTAATGCCACTCACTACAAGGTCTGGTTTACGATCTTTTAATACAAAATGCTTGGCCATTTTCACACAATCAGCTGGTGTACCTGAACACTCATATGCCGTTACACCTTCGAAAATATCTGTTTCCTCAAGCCGTAGTGTATTACCAATGGTTATCGCATGACCCATACCAGATTGAGGTCCATCAGGTGCCACAACCACCACATCACCTAACTCCTGCATAATCTCTATTAGCGTACGAATTCCTTTGGCAGAAATGCCATCATCATTAGATACAAGTATGAGTGGTTTTGACATAAATAAAGTTTATTGCTGTTCTTCAAAAAGTGAATTATAATAGGCTACAGTCTTAATCATATCTGCCCTATTATCTACTCTTATGCGATTGGTTTTTATAAATTTTTTGATCTCTGACGATTTTTTACTCATTACTCCCCTGAGCAGGTCATTCTTTTTCCCTCCAAATTGAATAATCTCGCCTTCATCAGTTAGAAAATAATGCGTATACACCAACACCAACCTGGTATAACTTCCGGCAACAGCATAAGGGTAATTTGCCACCTGATACTCCACGGCTTCTCTACTTAGGAGGGTTAATTTTCGACCTTCCAGTACCAATTCAAAAATGATGGGTGCATTGTAATTGCCATTTATATTATAAGGCAATACATAAAATCTTCTGTAGCGATTCGAGGTTTCATCAAAAATCTCAAAATGTAGAAGCTTACGTGCCGTATAGGTTTTTATTGTTTTCTTGTTATCAGAAAACTGTACCAGATCCGTTTCTAAATTGTATTTAATCTGACCTTTGAGGGTATCTCCATTGACTAAAACCAGCTCTCCATCGTGCCAAACTTCAGAGGGAAATTGGGCATAAGCGCCACAAGCGAGTAGCATTGCAAAAAAAATGAGCAAGGTTTTCTTCATTGGCTATTTATCCTTCAAAATTTGGTGACCCATTTTGTCTCTCTTAGTTTGTAGGTACTTTTCATTGTGCTGATTAGGTGCAATTTCGATCGCTACATTATCCACAATTTCCAGACCATAACCGATTAAACCTACACGTTTTTTCGGATTATTAGATATTAGTTTAATCTTCTTTACGCCTAAATCTCTAAGTATTTGAGCGCCTACACCATAATCTCGCTGATCCATATCAAAGCCTAGTTTTTTATTGGCCTCTACTGTATCTAGCCCTTCTTCCTGCAGTTTATAAGCTTTTAGTTTGTTGACAAGGCCTATTCCTCTACCTTCCTGATTCATATACAAGACCACACCTTTTCCTTCCTCCTCGACCATCTTCATGGCTCCATGCAATTGGCCTCCACAGTCACATCGACAAGAGCCAAATATATCTCCCGTTACGCAAGAAGAGTGTACACGTACCAATACTGGCTCATCAGCCTCCCACTCTCCTTTCACTAAAGCCAGATGGTTTTCTCCTGAATTGGTCTGCTCGTAGGCAGTAAGCTTAAAATCACCATACTCAGTAGGCATGTTTACTTCCTTAACTTCAGCCTTAATCAAGCTCTCTTTATCTACCCTGTACTGAATAAGGTCTTCTATAGAAATAAGCTTGAGATCAAATCTTTTAGCCACCTCTATGAGATCAGGAAGTCGTGCCATAGTGCCGTCCTCATTCATGATCTCTACCAAAACTCCTGCTGGTCTAAATCCAGCGAGTCTCGCAAGATCTATTGCTGCTTCGGTATGTCCTGCTCTGCGCAAAACACCACCTCTTTTAGCTTTCAATGGAAAAATGTGGCCAGGCTTTCCCAGTTCTTCAGGCTTGGTTTCAGGGTCTGCCAGGGCTTTTATAGTTTTAAATCTATCATGAGCAGAAATTCCAGTCGTACAACCATGACCTATCAAATCAATTGAAACGGTAAAAGGTGTCTCAAAGGCTGCCGTATTTCTACCTACCATCAGCTCTAACCCCAACTCCTCTGCACGATCTTCAATAATAGGAGCGCATATCAACCCACGACCGTGTGTAGCCATAAAATTGACGATATCCGGAGTGATACACTCCGCTGCACACACAAAGTCACCTTCATTTTCTCTATCCTCATCATCCACCACAATTATGACTTTACCGTTTTTAATATCTTCTATAGCATCCTCTATGCTATCGAGTTTTAATTTATCTTCTGCCATGAGTTAATTTTAAAGTCGCAAAAATAGCTTTTTATAGAGTACTATCTAAATCGTTCTGGTCAATCAACAATAATTTTAAACAGGATGTTCGGAAATATGACAAAAGCGAGTAGTAAACTACCTCGTTACAACCACGCCAAGTGCATTGGCCAGTTCCATTTCAGATTTTTTTAATTCTGCATGTAGTTTAAAAAGTTGCTCAGACTCCTCCTCAGTAGTCGCCTGCTTAAGCTTAGCCAGGTTTTCAGAAATGATCTTTTGTATCACGCGAAATTTCAATCTCAACACATTGGTATGTACAACATTTTCTAATACATCTTTCTCCTCAGGTACGAATATTTGAAATTTCTCACCCCAGTTTGGACTTGCCTCGTAGCGATCAGTAACCAAATCGGCTACAACTTTCTTTACCTCAGGGCTTCCATTTGAAATTAGATACTGACTGTCAATGACTCGACCATCGGCCAGTTGTACTTTAAAAGTGTCTAAAATCTCTTTATAAACTGGCGTTGTAAATTCTACTTCTTCGAGTTCGCTTAGTAGATAATCGTAGAGTTTATACTCTTCTTCAATCTCGTTAAAGCCATAGCTAATCAACAACCGTATGCTTTCACGCTCCTGAATGGCTATCAATTGTCCTTCATCTACGGTTTTATCTTCGGCAGATTCCTGAATTAGCGCTTCAATGGCCTCATTGGTATACGACTCTCGAGAAGTTGGTTCTTTCTGCTTACGCTTCTCGCTTATAAGCAGTTTGTTCATTTCAGCTAGCAGTACAGACTCCTCTATTTCCAACATTCTAGAAGACTCTTTGATGTAAACTGCCCGCTGAACAGGATCTGGGATTTTGGCTATACTGCTTACAATCTCTTTAATGGATGAGGCCTTTTTAATTGGGTCATTAATGGCTTCATCGGCATAAAGGCCTGCTTTAAATTTGATAAAATCAACAGTATTGTCCGCAAGGAATTTTTTAAACTCTGAGGTCCCCAGTTTTTGTGAATAGCTATCTGGATCTTCTCCTTCCGGGAAAACAACCGTCCTTACATTCATACCAGCTTCCAGGATCATATCAATCCCACGTAAGGAAGCTTTTAGACCAGCCGCATCTCCATCGAAAAGTACCGTGATGTTTTTTGAAAAACGACTGATTAGTTTAATCTGGTCTTCTGTAAGTGAAGTGCCCGAAGAGGCAACTACATTATCTATATCTGACTGATGCAATGAAATCACATCTGTATATCCTTCTACCAGGTAGCAATTATCCTCTTTTCTAATGGCTTGCTTCGCCTGATAGATGCCATATAGAATTTTGCTCTTATGATATACCTCACTCTCAGGTGAGTTGAGGTATTTAGGTTTATCGTCTTTCTTTAGCGTTCTTGCCCCAAAACCCACGACTTTTCCAGAAACATTGTGTATCGGAAAAATCACACGACCTCTAAACCGATCGTATTTTTTTTCTTCGCTTTTGACCACCAGCAGCCCGGCCTTTTCAAGTAACTCTTCGCTATATGCCTTTTCGGTTGCTTCTTTGAGCATGGCATCCCAGGCATCAATACTATAACCCAACTCAAACCGGTCAATGATCTTTTCATTGAAACCTCTTTCCTTAAAATAGCTTAAGCCTATCGAACGCCCCTCATCTGTTTCTTTGAGGTTGTGTTTAAAAAACTCGTTGGCAAAATTGAGAACGATGTAAAGGCTATCTCTTTCATTTTGCTTTTCTGCCTGCTCATCAGTTTGCTCTTCTTCTATAATTTCTATTCCATACTTCTGCGCAAGGTATTTTATAGCCTCAATATAGTTGAGGCCATCATGCTCCATAATAAAATTGATCGTGTCCCCCGATTTGCCACAGCCGAAACACTTATAGATGTTTCTTTCTGGTGTTACCGAAAAGGATGGTGTTTTTTCATCGTGGAATGGACAACATGCCCATAAATACCTACCACTGCCCTTTCGCTTGAGGGTAACAAAATCTGATATAACATCTTGTATATCAGCTCGGTCTTGTACTTCTTGTATGGTGCTCTTAGAAATCAAATCAGCGGTGGATCAGAATTTTCAAAGATAAAGGTTATTTGACTGAACTTTAAGTTTTTGTCTACGCTTATTTTACAAATTATATACCTAAAAAAACAACAATATCCGCTAAATTGCGGCTTGAAAGCATTTTTGGAAAAGAGCAGGGAAGATTAATATGAAATTTGATAAATCAGACGTACTTAAGGCCTTATCCACTGTTGATGACCCGGATTTAAAGCAAGACCTGGTGTCACTCAATATGATAAAAGATGTTGAGGTATTTAGTGATGCAGTAAAATTTACTGTAGTGCTTACAACTCCGGCCTGTCCGTTGAAAGAATTAATAAAAAAGGATTGTACAGCCGCAATACATGAACATTTAGATGCAGGCCTTGATGTAGAAATACACATGACTTCTAATGTAACTACGGTTAGAAATAACACTCCTCTATTGCCTGATGTAAAGAACATCATTGCAGTAGCGTCAGGTAAAGGGGGCGTGGGTAAATCAACAGTAACAACAAACCTAGCAGTGGCCCTGGCCAAAAAAGGAGCCAAAGTGGGCGTTATAGATGCCGACATATTTGGCCCGTCTATGCCAACGATGTTTAATTGTGAAGGGGAGCAACCAGGAGTAAAAAATGTAAATGGAAAAAATATCATCTTGCCATTAGAGCAGTATGGTGTAAAGCTGATATCTATCGGTTTCTTAGCACCAGCAGACAATGCGGTCGTTTGGCGAGGACCTATGGCCAGCTCAGCATTGAAGCAATTTATGACGGATGCCGATTGGGGCGAGCTTGACTATTTACTTATTGATCTTCCTCCCGGAACAAGTGATATTCACCTTACTTTAGTACAAACTGTACCTGTAACAGGCGCTGTTATTGTTACGACTCCACAAAAAGTAGCATTAGCTGATGCAAGAAAAGGGCTCAATATGTTCAAACAACCTCAGATCAACGTACCTGTTTTGGGAATTGTTGAAAATATGTCTTACTTCACTCCCGAAGAGCTGCCTGATAATAAATATTATATTTTTGGTGAAGGTGGTGGACAGAACTTATCGGAGAAGTATGATGTTCCTTTACTCGGACAGATTCCGATCGTTCAGAGTATAAGAGAGAGTGGAGACAACGGTTTCCCGGCAGTAATGAAAGAGGGAATTACAGCAGAGGCATTTACCGACCTGGCAGAAACACTTGCACGTCAGGTGGCTATTAGGAATGCCAGTAAAGAAAAAACTAAACCAGTAGAGATTAAAACTGTATAATGGAAACTACAAATATTACCGACTTAACGGCACGCATTGATAAGGCATTGGACAACATCAGGCCATATCTAGAGACTGATGGCGGCAACGTTAAAATTTTGGAAGTTACTGATGATATGGTAGTTAGGCTTGAACTTTTAGGTGCCTGTGGCAGTTGCCCAATGTCGACCATGACATTGAAAGCTGGTGTAGAAGAAGCCATTAAAAAGGTTGTTCCTGAAGTGGCGGCTGTTGAGGCAGTAAATATCACATTACCTGACGATCCCAATGCCAAGTTACCTGACAACATGTTGTAGTATTTATTGGTACGCTGGAAAAGACATTCACATATAATAAAACAATCAAAAGCCTGTCAAAAGCAGGCTTTTTGTTGATCATGCTAATGGCAACATTTAGCTATGGTCAGGAAAAGTGTGCTGTAATACCTTACCAAAAGCAGCTTAAAACCAGGCACCCTCAACTAGAGAATACAGACGCATTTGAGCAATGGATGCGAAAAAAGCTGGACAATAAACAAAGATCAACGACCAACAGAGTCTATCAGGAAGAAGCAGAAGTTGTGACCATTCCTGTCGTTGTACACATCATACATAGAGGAGAAGCTATTGGTAATGGTTTAAACCTACATGAAGATCAGATCCAGTCGCAAATTGATGTGCTCAACGAAGATTTTAGAAGAACCAATGCCGATGCATCAAACACGCCTGCTATATTTCAACCAGTGGCGGCCGATGTTGAAATCAACTTTGTTCTTGCCAAAAGAGATCCTGAAGGATTGGCTACCAATGGTATTCAGCGTGTAAGGGGCAATCAGGATAGTTACGCCATTGGTGACCAATATGACATGAAAAGTCAGAGTTTTTGGCCCTCTGAAGACTATCTCAATATCTGGGTAGCCGACTTAAGTGGTGGTTTTTTAGGTTATGCGCAGTTTCCCGTTTCTTCTCTGGAAGGCCTTGAAGACGCCAGTAATTATGCACTGACTGACGGAATAGCTATAGACTACCGTTCCTTTGGTTCGGAAGATAAATACCCCCCGGCTGATTTGAGCGAACAATACAATCTAGGTCGTACAACAACGCATGAGGTAGGACACTATTTAGGACTAAGGCATATTTGGGGAGATAATAGTCAGTGCAGTGTCGATGACTTTTGCGATGATACACCAGAAGCAATAAGCGATAATGGCGGTCTGGGTAACTGCACATTCCCGGGGCCAAATTCTTGCGGTAGTGATGATATGTTTCAAAACTACATGGACTACACCGATGATGTGTGTATGAATCTTTTTACGCTGGATCAAAAAGACCGCATGCGGGTTGTATTAGATAACAGCCCAAGAAGAGCAAGCCTTAAAACTTCTAAAGGAGATGAGAATCCAGTATTTGTTGCCAATGATCTTGGGATCAGGAAACTCATTTCACCTAGAGCTTCTGAGTGTGAAACAACATTTACACCCATCTTGGAAGTGCGTAATTATGGTAGCAATACAGTAACAACCTCCCAAATAAGGGTAATTGTTAATGGTACCATTGAGGAGACTTTGAACTTCTCTCATTCACTGGACTACCTTGACATTGATACTGTAACCTTTAGTGACATAGCCGTTGGCACAGTGGGGAACTACACAATTGAGTTTGAAATAATTGCCACCAATGGCACTTCAGATGGTAACGCTGATAACAACCTTAAAAATGTCAATACATTTATTCCCGAAAGCATCGATATACCTGTAATTGAGGATTTCGATAATTTACCAGCCAACTGGACAGTTCAGAATGTAGATGAATTGATGACATGGCAATTAGCCGCTGCCCCAAATGTCGACCCCGATAATCAGGCTTTTCTGGTGGAATTTTACAATTATGAGCAAGAAGGTGAACTAGACCTTTTTGTTTCGCCATCCATTGACCTTTCAAATAGTCTCACGGCCATAATGTCTTTTGATGTCTCTTATGCCAAATTCAGCGGTGTTAACGATGAAGGACTCATTGTCACCGTCTCTGGCACCTGCGGAGATGCCCTTACGGAAGCTGATACTGTCTATGCCAAATTTGGAGATGAGCTGGCTGTAAAAACAACCTCCTCCTATTTCACACCATCAGGCGAGAGCGAGTGGATTAAGGAGTCTATCGACCTAAGTGCCTATGCTGGGAGTAGCACTGTGCGGGTATCCTTTATAGCCAGGAACAATTTCGGTAATAATCTTTACCTTGATAATATCGCCATTGTAAGTCAGGATGTAGTGGATATTGCACTTGAAGAAGTTGTATCCCCTACTCGTGTATCATGCGCTGTAGACGAAATCGAATTGACAGTTAAAAACGTGGGGGTTATTCCTGTTGGGTCTTTTGATATACAGTACATTTTAGATGGTGGCCCGACTGAGACATTGAGTTGGCAAAACAATGACTCCTTGAATCTTGCGGATGAAGTATCTGTTTCCTTTCCCGCTCCAGGCCTTACAGGGGGAGCACATGAACTTGCCGTATTTGTGCTAAACCCAAATGGTGAGGAAGAAGTAAATACGGACGACAATTTCGATTTGTATAATTTCATTATTGATGAAAGTCGGGAGTTACCGCCTATCAAGGAATCTTTTGAAACTTTCGAAGTGTCAAACTGGATAGTTTCTAATCCTGATGCAGCTCAAACCTGGCAAACAACCAGTACGAATTTTGGTAAATCTGCGATACTACAGGGTAGCAGTTATGAAATCACCAATGAAAAAGATTGGTTAGTCACACCAACGATGGATTTTAGCCAATTACAAACAGCGAGTCTCAATTTTGATGTTGCTTATGCTAATAGCGCAAATGGCACTGAACAGCTTCAAGTACTGGCCTCAACCGATTGTGGCAAAACATACCAAACAGTGCTTTATAACAAATTAGGAGATGAGTTGGCAAGCACGCCTCTTACTGAAAATTTTCTGCCGGGTAGTGATAGCGTCTGGAGAAATGAGGAGATAAATCTCGATTTTTTACTAGGTGAAACAGATGTACGCATTGCATTTGTGAGCACCAATAACAATGGCAATAATCTGTACCTGGACGACATCCAGATATATGTGACGGAGCATGATGATTTTGATGCCAATACCCTTTACCCTAACCCAAGTAGAGGCAAGCCTGTGAACCTCACTTTTGACCTCGATCAAAAAGAAAATGTCACATTGCTGGTTTATGACCGTGCAGGACACATACTTTTAGAAAAAGAATTCCCAAACACACTAAACCAAACTTACCCAATGGATTTATCTCAATATCCTGAAGGAATTTATTTGGTAAAAGTTGTCGGCACAAGTTTCTCTTTTGTCAAACGCCTGATGGTGTCAAGATAAAGGTCTTCTTCACTTTTAGGCACTAACAATTTCACTATATTTGATCAAATTCTGATTTTCAATTCTATATGAGTAAAATTTCTGTAGCCATTTTGTTTGGTGGGAAATCTGTGGAGCATGCGATTTCTATAAACTCAGCAAAAAACATCTTTGAATACATCGATAAGGGCAAATTTGCAGTTTCTCTTATTGGCATCTCTCAACACGGCAAATGGTACTTAAAGGATAGTGTAGACGGAGATTTTAGCAATTGCACGCCATTGCAATACTCATTAGATTCTGATAACAAAGGCTTTGTCAATACTAAGAATGGCTCGTTGATTCGCCCGGATATAATTTTTCCTGTGCTACACGGTACCGATGGCGAAGATGGAAGTATTCAGGGCATGCTCACCACAATGGACCTTCCTTTTGTTGGTACCGGTGTGTTAGGGTCAGCGATCTCTATGAATAAGCTTTACAGCAAGAGATTGATGAATGCTGCTGAAATACCCACCAGTAAGTTTATTGATTTTACGGATGATCAAAAAGATTCTATTTCATTTGATGAAGTGCGAAGCCGGTTGGGTCTGCCGTTTATGACAAAAGCCGCTAATTTGGGTAGCTCCGTTGGTATTTTTAAGGTAGTGGATGAAGCCACATTTAATCAAGCTGTGGAAGAAGTCTTTAAATACGACCACACCATGCTTTGCGAAGCCTTCATAGAAGGACGTGAGTTGGAATGTGCTGTCATGGGCAACGAGCAGCCAGAG
The DNA here is from genome assembly GCA_965227525.1 of Fulvivirga sp. Taxonomy (GTDB): domain Bacteria; phylum Bacteroidota; class Bacteroidia; order Cytophagales; family Cyclobacteriaceae; genus Fulvivirga. The sequence goes on from OZ245762.1 coordinate 3,393,788, forward strand.
GCATCCACACCTGGTGAAATCGTGGTGAGTAAAGACTATGAATTCTATACTTACGAGGCGAAATACCTTGATCCCAAAGCGGCCTCAATAGAAGTACCGGCTGATGTTGCTCCTGAAATTGCAGAAAAGATCAAAGAATTATCCATAAAGGCGTACCGTACTTTGCACTGTGAAGACTTTGCTCGTGTCGATTTGTTTTTGAAGGAAGATGGAGAAATTCTAATTAATGAAATTAATACCATTCCGGGTTTTACCAACTCGAGTATGTTTCCGATGATGTGGCAAAACCATGGCATTTCTTTCATAGACCTTATTTCAAAATTGATTCGGTTGGCTCAGGAGAGGTTTGAAAAGCATAAAAATCTGGTAAAGACTTATAAGCCTGCTTAAGAAACTCATATATTTTACAAGAAATGGCTAAGTTTGGGCGTTAAGTAAATTCAGATGAAAATACCTTCTAATAATCTCAAAGGCGTATTGATTAGTTTGGCTCTTGTGTTGGCCCTGATAGTAAGTGGTACACTTATCTTCTTTTATCTCTATTTACCGGCCTACACCAATCATGGTGAGTCTATAACGGTACCAAACTTAGAAGGCTTGCATATGGATGACATTGATGAGTTTCTTACGCAAAGAAGCTTACGCTTTGAAGTGAATGACTCCACTTTTACTGAAGATTATCCTCCACTCACCATTATTAAGCAATACCCAAAACCAGGGTCCAGAGTCAAAGAAAATAGAAAAATATTTATTTCCGTTAACCGTGTAAAGCCTCCTACGGTACCTGTACCGGAGTTGTTAGACCGGTCACTTCGTAACGCCGAAGCGGTATTAAAGAGTAATGAACTGAAAAGGGGAAACATTCAGTATAAGCCCAGTCCATTTCTCAATCTGGTTTTAGAAATGAAGATTAATGGCGAGAAAACTATGCCAGGAGAACTTATTGATAAGGGCTCCACTATAGACCTTGTAGTTGGTGATGGCTACGCAAGATCAAATTTTGATGCGCCAAATTTATTGGGCCGAGAATTAGAAGAAGCACAGTTTATCATATTGGGATCTAACTTGCAGATGGGTTTAATTACAGTAGAAGGTGATACGGCAGAAAGCGAAATAGTAGTATTTAAGCAGGCACCAAGGCCTGGGAATAGGGTAAGATTAGGTGACCCCATTGATTTATGGATTGCACCTAAATCAGATACATTGGAGATTGAAGGGCTAGAGTCAGATAATTCAGCAAACTGAATAAATGAAATTTAAGAGTGGATGCATAGCGATTTGTTTATTGCTGTTGGTTAGTGCTACTGCCAGCGCCCAACTAAAGCTATTTCCTATTAAGCAAGAGCAACATTTGGCAAAAAACAACCGCGACTTTGCCCGCACAGCATCCAACACGATTACCATACCCATTTTTGAAGAGTTTTCTCAATCTTGCAATCAGCCTGACACTACACTTTGGCAAAACAGCGCCAGTGTTTTTATAAGTAGTGGTCGTGGATTTCAGCCACCTACACTCAATGTAGCATCGTTTGATGGTCTGCAAGCTGATGGCTCTCCATATAGCCCTATCTCCGATAGTCAGGGCGAAACAGACGCTTTGACCACCTGCCCAATTGACATCAGTGCATTTACTGCTACAGATAATATATACCTTAGTTTCTTCTATCAATTCGGTGGCCTTGGCGAAAGTCCTGATGCCTCCGACTCGCTAAGAGTTGAGTTTATGGATGCCGACTCGGCCTGGGTTACGGTGTGGCCTGCTGAGGGTGAAGCTTTAGACCGGAGTGGTGATTTTGTTCAGGTAATTCTTCCTGTAACAGCTGATGAATATTTACATGATGCGTTCCGATTTAAATTTCAGGCATTCGGAAGGCAATCGGGGCCGTTTGATGTGTGGAATGTTGATTACATTTTTATGAATGAAGGGAGAAATGCCAATGACAATAGTTATCCTGATCGAGCCATTGCCAGTCAATTGAGTTCTGTTTTTAGCAATAATTACTCAGCTGTACCCAGATTACATTATAAGGACTCTCTAAGGCAGGGCTTTTTTACAATAACAAACCTTGATATTGACGATGGATCACAGGATTATACCATCAATCTAAAAGCTACCATTACCGATTATCTCGACAGTGCAAAAACTGAAGCTACTTTCTCAGTCAAAGATTATGTACCTCAACCACCATCCAGTCCTTCTTCGATAGCTCCAGGTGAAATTAATTCAATTTTCATTCCAGGGATTGTTCCTGAAAGTGCCACCAATGTTGTAGTAGACTCTACTTTTATAACCTTCGACATTAAATTAAACTCCAAAGATAGTGCTGATAGAGATTCGGTAGAATATACCAATTTTTCTATCACCAACTTCCAGGTCAACGATTCTACAAAACAGTCTTTTACAATGAAAGACTTCTACGCATATGATGATGGAACGGCTGAAGTGGGTGCAGGTCTAAATTTCAGCGGTAATCGTTTGGCCTATGAATATGAGATACTGGGAGATACGTTGAGAGATCTCATTGCCTTTGACATTTACTTTCCTTTTGTTAATACTTCTCCCAACGGTAAGTCAGTGGAGCTTATGGTTTGGAAAAGGTTAGACAATCAACAATCGAGTATTCTTTACAAGCAGCAAATTAATATCAATGTAGCACAGGGGCTCAATAAGTTTACACGGTTTATGCTCACAGAGCCGGTCACTCTGGAAGATACAACTATTTATATTGGCTTCAGGCAAATTTCCAATGGAGACCTCGCTGTCGGCTTTGATAAAAATAAAGATACAAGTGATAAAATATTTTTTAACCTTACAGGCGACTGGGAGCAAGACCCTAATACAACAGGCAGTCTGATGATGCGCCCTGTATTTGGCGAAGTAGAAGAAGTAATTAGTGGGCTTCCTGTGTTTGAAAAAGATCAAGTTCGGGTTTACCCAAATCCTGTTCGTGATATGTTACAGGTAGACGGGCACTTCAAAAACTTTACTCTACTCACTATGAGCGGAAAAACCGTTATTGAGCAAGCGTCTGGAAACTCGCAAATTTCATCCATTGATATGAGCCAATTACCAAAAGGTTTATATTTGCTAAAGATATCAACCGGATTGGAGATCATACTAAAGAAGATAATTAAGCAATGATGATTTCACCTTCAGAACTTAAAGAAAAGCTTAACCAGGACGATATATTGGTCATTGATGTAAGAGAGCCCTGGGAATACGAAGAGCATAACATAGGTGCCAAAAACATTCCCCTGACAAAGCTTCCCAATAAGTTAGACGATCTAGCCGACCACAAAGAGTCGGAGATTATCGTCCACTGCCAATCAGGGAAGCGTAGTAATCAGGCAATGAAATACCTTTGCAAACACGGATTCTCCAATGTAAAAAGTCTTCAGGGTGGCTTGCAGGCTTATTTAGAAGAAGCATAGGAGCTGAGTGCATAGAGCTGAGAGACGGTAAAGATCCCAACGGGATGACTTGAGGGCACATTGTATCCCCTTGAGGGGATTATAGGGGTGAAAAATTTGTTACACGGAGTGACACTAATAAAGCACTAAGAATCACAAAGGTTCGAGTACCTCCGCCTTACTCATTCTTATAACAATTGTCACCCTGAACTTGATTCAGGGTCCTAAAGTAAGTCGTCAGACCACTCAAAGTGGTCAGACGACTAAATAGTCATCGATATAATTAAACAGATTGCCTCGTGCCTCAATAACCAGAAACACTCCAGGCACCCTGCGCTCCGCGCTCCGCGCTCAGCACTTTGGGCTAGGGAATAACAATTGGTGCCGGACTAAAGGAAATAATAAAAATCACCAAAGCCACCCATCCTAAAATTTTTCTATTCATATCCAGAGGCTCTTCAATAGGTGTGATTGGGTGATAAACTCCTATAAAACGACTTACAATGAAAGCAAAAAACAACCAGCCGGAGTAACCTTCCATTTCAGGATATAGCAAAGTAAGTAAGAACTGGATGGAAAAAACAGCCAGGGCCAATAACCAGGTAGTCGTGGTATTTAGTTTTAAGCCTTTGAATAGAATATACAGAAAACCTCCATAGATAATCATCGAGACGTATATATTCATCCCAAAAAGCACCTCACCCTGATCATATGGTGTAATAATACCCGTACCAGCATATAAGACAAACCCAACAAAGACAATTTGAGCCACCAGACGATGCATTTTTGAGCCAATCAAGCCATAAAGCACATGTCCCCCATCTAACTGACCAAGCGGCAATAAGTTGAGTGCAGTAAATAAAAGTGCCAGAAATCCTGCAAATAAAAACGGATAATGCATCATTTCATGGGCATTAGGCATTCGCTCAGGATCTGCAAGAATTCTTTCAAAGGCCATAAATGTAAGGTTGCTACCCAACATCATACCCAAACCCTGTTGTTCCGGGCTATTGAAACGAATGGTGTCTGGGTATATCGACATATCCTGATCAGTCAGCTTCTCGATCTCACTTTTTAAAGCAAAAGTATCTTTGGTGTAAACAATCTCCTCGTATTTATCACCAAAGGCCATGTATTCAGGGTGTATTTCGAAAATATGATCCTTCTCGGGAAGGTGGGTAAAACCATATACTAAAAACCCCATCGCCATAATAAACCCCGCCAGAGGGCCACTTAGTCCGATATCAAAATTCTGTTTTTGTGATTTTACAAACTCCTTAATTTTGATCAGTGCGCCCATGGTACCAATAAGGCCCGGTATTGGTGGCAAAGGTATATAATAGGGCAAGGATGTTTTGACTTTGTGGTACCTGGCAGTAAAGTAATGACCAAACTCATGCACAGTAAGTATCAGAAGAAATGGAATTGAATACTCCATGCCAGCAACAAAGTCACTCCAATCGTAGGGCGTAAATAACCATATGCGACTATTTACCCAAAAGCTACCCGCTAGCGTGGTTGTGAAAAAAGTAACAATGAATAGGCTCGCATGTATGAGGTACTGCTTATATTTTTTCTGCATCAAAAATCTCCTTCAATAGATATGGGTTCGTTACCTGATATGTTTGTAAGCCAACACGCAGGGCTCCTTTAAGGTTATCCAGATTATCATCCAAAAATAAAGTTTTTGCAGGATCGAGCTGATGGTCGTGCAACACTTTCTCAAATATCTCAGCATCTGGTTTGCGCATACTCACCTCCTGAGAATAATAGGCCTGGGTAAAATAATCTTCCAAGGTTTCATCCTGTAGGGGTAGGAAGTGTTCTCGCACACACCGTAAATGGATATTATTAGTGTTGCTGAGCAGGAATAAGTCGAAGTCCTTTTTCAACATCTTAAGCATATGCAATCGTTCCTGTGGAATATCGAGAATCATAGCATTCCATGCCTCATCCAGTTGTGCATCGCTGACATTAACTTTTAACAATGCCCTTAGTCCGTTTCGAAATTCTTCATCGCTGATAGCGCCTTTCTCATAATGATGAAAAAGCGGATCTCCCCAATACATACCTACCATCTCCTGCGGATCAAGGCCTGCCATGTCAGCGAGTTTTTGAATGGTACACTGTATATCAAGGTTTATGATGACACCTCCCAGATCAAAAATTAAGGTATTTATATGTTTGAAGTGAATTGGCATACTGATTTCTTTCAAAGCGATCAAAGATAACTAAAGGCCTGCGTATGCTGAAATCCATTTGAACTATTAAAATCCGTCTGGAGTAAGTAAAAGTGAAACAGTACGCTTAATTTTAAGTGAGATTCTAAACACATATTATGAAAAATACTTATCCATTTATCATCTTATTAGCTTTTCTAATTAACTGTAATCAACAACAGCCTGACAATAAAGAGGCAAAAAACACACAGAGAGTAAGTATTGCAGAAATTGAAGCTGGTATAAGAAAGCATATTGCTGAGAAAACCGCAGCTGACAGTGGCTATTTTAGAATACAAGACGGTAAAGATGAGCTAAAACTCAAGTTGGTAAGGGTGCATACAGAATATCTTTCTAACCTTGGGCCAAAACGCTATTTTGCTTGTGTCGATTTGGCCGAGATTGATGGCAATGTTTATGATGTTGATTTCTTTCTTTCCGGAGAAAGCGATGACATGCAAGTGACAGAAACAACTGTGCACAAGCTCAATGGAAAACCTTTCTACACCTGGAAGCAGCGCCCGGATAAAACGTGGCACCGTGTAGAGGTAGCACAGGCAACTAACCAGTTGCTGGGAGTGATTGAAGGCGAGGATGCTTTTCAATTTACCTATGAGGCTAAACTGCCCGAGCTTAAAAGTAATGGACAACTCTGGATACCTTTGGCGCAAACAGACGATTTTCAGGAAGTTGACATTGTGTCAATTGACGCTCCGATAGCTCATGAAATTTTAAAAGAGCAGCAAAATGGCAATGACATACTCTTTCTATCACCAACACCAGCAACAAGTGGTAAAACCATTACAGTCACTTACGAAGTAAAGAGAAAAGAAAAGTCTTCGTATGCATCTGATGAGGCAAACCTCGAGCGCTACCTGCAAGGCACAGAATTGCTCCCTGTAGGAGGCCGATTTCAGGATATTGTAGACGAAATATTAGTCAAAGCACCAGAAGACAATCAGCTGATGCAGGCGCGTGCTATTTATGATTACATCATTGACAATGTGGCCTATAAAAAAGTAGGGGTTTATGGAACAGGTGATGCCAACTATGCCTGTGATGCTAAAAGTGGCAATTGCACAGAGTTCCATTCATTCTTTATTTCTTTGGCACGAACGGCCGGTATACCTGCCCGATTTGCGATTGGCGCTTCCATCCCTTCGGAGCGTAATGAAGGCGGCATCAATGGGTACCATTGCTGGGCCGAATTTCACGCAGAAGGCAAATGGTGGCCGGTTGACATTAGCGAAGGAAACAAATATACCCCATTGGCTACTTATTACTTTGGTCACCATCCGGCCAATCGAATTGAGCTAAGTCGAGGCCGGGATTTAGTGATTGAACCTGCTCCTGCCTCTGGGCCGATTAATTTTCATGCTTATCCTGTACTTGAGGTGGGTGGTAAGAAAGTGGATGTGAAGACTACTTTTAGTTTCGAAAGAGAAACTTCAGGCGCAGAAAGCTAGCACCTCCATCGGGCGGCTGTAGTCCCTCCGGTGGTTGTAGATGTAAAAAAATAGTAACACAAAGTGGCTCAAAGGAGGCACGAAGAATCACAAAGTGATGTCACCCTAGTCGTCTGACCTCTCAAAGTCGTCTGACGACTCATCAGGGTTCACAAAGGATATTCATTACACAAGTCATGCTGAGCGCCAGCGAAGCAACTTACTAAGTGAAGCAGTAACTGAGTAGATAAAAAGACTTTTTGTTTCTCTCCTTTTTGTCTTGACACAAAAAGAAGGAAAAAAGTCAAGGCTGTGGCTGAATTCCTGGAATTTTGTCAGTATCTGCACGGAATCCTAAGCTCATCACGCTTATGGCGTGATTCAAACAAAGGATTCCATCCAATACCATCATGGACAAAATACCTTAACGGAATTAAGCCTAGGCCGATGGAATGGTTCTTCGTAGTTTGAAACTACGAAAGGCATAAAGTCACAACAAACAAAAAAACCAGCACCTTAAGGTGCTGGTTTCTCATTTCTTTCAAGTCCATTGACTTATTCCATGCTTGTTGAGTCTGAGTCATCCTCAGCAGGATGCTCTCCTTCTGGATGTTCAGCATCTCCATCGCTTGGGTGTTCTCCTTCCGGATGCTCACCACCCTCCTCTTCTTCAGCTTCCATTTCAGCTGGCTCTTCAGTTTCTGTAGACTCATCAGCTTCAGTACTACCCTGGCCTCCACATGACACTAGCGCGCCAGAAAAACCAAGTAAGAATAACAAAGACAAAGACAATGCGTATTTTTTCAATGTGTTTTTAATTTTCATAGTATTTGTGTTTTTCGGTTCAAAGGTAGAATGAATTTAGTTAATAAATGATCAGGAAACAAAGAATAGATTTAACAGTAGCTATTGATAATTAATAATGCATGACTTTACATTTCAATTTTAAAAATATTGTTTGTGTATTAGTGACCAAATATCTAATATTGCAATCCCAAAATTAATTCAGAATTTGAAATTCAAAATTTCGAATTAATCGGGCCCTTAGCTCAGTTGGTTAGAGCACCTGACTCATAATCAGGTGGTCGCTGGTTCGAGCCCAGCAGGGCCCACATTAAAAAGAAGCCATAGTGTGAAAGCTATGGCTTTTTGCTTTTAAAGTATTTCATACGCTGGGCGAGAAGTCTATCCCGATTGGAGTAAAACGGAACATCGGGAAGCCCAGCAGGGCAGTCTATAGTGCATATCGACTGAGTAAGATCCCTCTGATTCCTCGGGATGACTGAGTTATTTGATGTATCCCATTAAGGGGATTATAGGGGTGAATAAGCAATGAGCTAAGCGCGAAGCGCTGAGCACCAGCGAAGCAACTCACTAAGTATAACCAGTCACTGAGTTAAAAGCTGTAAGCTTTTAGTGCTTAGCGCACCCCTGACCCTTAAAGGGGCACACCTACTTACATTTCGTTAACAAATTGCTTTGTTGCCCTCAGACTTTTGAAAGGTCTTTTCATTTTTTGTCTTGACACAAAAAACGAAACAAAAAAAGTCAAGGCTATGGCCAAATTCCTGTAATTTTGTCGGAAACTGCCAGGAATCCTTAAACTCATCACGCTTATGGCGTGATTCAAACAAAGGATTCCATCAAATACTGTCAAGAACAAAATCCCTTAAAGGAATTGAGCCAAATGCCGGGCACGCAGAGCTGTCACCCTGAACTTGATTCAGGGTCCTAAAGTTAGTGGTCTGACGACTGCACAGCTACTCGGGCCTACAGATTGCTTCGTGCCTCGCAATAACCAGACACTTTATCAGCTTATAGATACTCTACCTTTCCAACACCCGAAAAGCTACTTTTCCTGTCTTTGTTTCCAACAATTCGAAACTCACTTCTGTGCCTGCCCTAATTGTCCGGTAGCCATCGCCCGGTATAGCTGTGAAATTAAAAAACACTTCTTCCTCAACACCTTCTACATCGATCATGCCGTTGCCGGAAGGTTTGTCAAACCACTTGACTACTCCTTGATGTGTATTATGCTTTGGGTCGTGATTGTCTTTATCGTGCCACACCTGCTGGGGTACTCTTATTTGAGTGACATGGTCGGTGGTATAAGCTTCATGCTTGTAGTAAGACTGCTCAGACATGATGGCCCTTAAATCTTGCCTTAGTTCCTCTAACGTAGGTCGGCCGACAAAATACCAGCCTTCATACACTTTATGCACAGTAAGGTCTGGCCTGAGCACGTAGGTATAGGGCAGCGCCTGATAAGCATATTCTCCTTCTGTTTCGTCCAGAATATCTAACTGTTTGATCAGCTTTCTATCGGTATCTGCTATAAATGACCACTCCGCTCCCAGCCCGGCTCTAAAGGCCGCCTGTGTTCCTGAAGGCCATGCACTGACCGCCATCAGCCGCCCAAAATTGACGGACAACTCATGCTGAAAATCACACAACATGCGCATTTGTTGTTGATCTCTCGGGCAAAAGAAACCACGGTAGAAAACCACAATCAAAGGGTAACCGTCTTGAAAGCCAAGTTTTTGATCGAAAAGAGAGGGTCTGGTAAAGCTCGATGGCGATACTGTCTTACCTTCATGGTCTGGTAGCTGAAAGTCAGGAAATTTATCTCCTATGTTAAGGTTATTAGGCATTGCTTGCGTCTTTGGTGCTCCTTTTAAGTTAATCAAAATAGTTGCCTAAAAAGTCAGGGGTATGACTTAGTGTATTATGGGGCTGCTGAAAAGAGCTGTCATCCTGAACTTGATTGAGGGTCTCTTTTAAGTAGAGTCGTCTGACTCTCGAAGTGGTCAGACGACTAGCCGCTGCAGCCAGTTGTACCAGACAACCACCGGACGGGCTCTAGCCGCCCGATGGCTTCTCACGGACCTCCATTTTACTGGTTATTGCGAGGAAGCATGACGAAGCAATCTTTTTGAGCGAAGTGCAAAACACTAGCAAAGCTCGCTGTTGTCATTTTTCATTTTTTGTCTTGACACAAAAAACGAAACAAAAAAAGTCAAGGCTTTGCCTAAATTCCTGGAATTTTGTCAGAGACTACAAGGAATCCTAAACTCATCACGCTTATGGCGTGATTCAAACAAAGGATTCCATCAAAATCAGTCATGGACAAAATTCCTTAACGGAATTAAGCCAAGGCCTATGAGCAATTAGGATGAGCAATTCATAACACAAGTCATGTTTCATTCTCCTCAGAGTTACTCACCAGAGAACTCTGAGGGCCTCTGGAACTCAGGGTTCCTTAGCAGGTGACTCTGAGTGAGTGAAATGCTGAGCACAGCGAAGCAACTTACTAAGTAATGGAAAAGTGTACTCAATCAACTTAGTAAGATCCCTACAGGATGACTTGTAAGGTGGTACTGTATCCCCTTGAGGGGATTATAGGGGTGAATTCTCCATCTAAGACCCCTACGGGATGACCTGTCCTTCTGAACTAAGCGCGAAGCGCTGAGAGTAGAGGGTATTGCGTAAATTTTCTCTTCTCCTTTTTGTCTTGACACAAAAAAGCCTGTCCCGAAGACTATCGTGAGAGGAAAAAAGTCAAGGCTGTACCTGAAATAGCTAAGAGCATAGCGCTAAGCGCATAGAGTTATTATTTCATCTCCAGTCAGAATTGAGCCAAGGCCGATAATCAATTGGCGATGAGCGACTCACAACACAAGTCATGCTGAGCACAGCGAAGCAACTTACTAAGTAATGGAGAAGTGTACTCAATCAACTTAGCAAGACTGTGTCCCCTTTAGGGGATTATAGGGGTGAATAAGCAAAGAGCTAAGCGCGAAGGGCTAAGAGTCTAGAGTATTGCGTAAATTTATCTCTTCTCCTTTTTGTCTTGACACAAAAAGAAGGAAAAAAGTCAAGGCCAGTCGTTTACTGGCTTTTAGTAGTTTCAAACTACGAATCTGCTTTTATCAATATCTTACATGATGGTTAATATCCCTACGGGATGACCTGTCCTTTTAAAAGGCATCAGACTCTAACAGTTGGCCCTCTCCGCTTAGCTCTTTGCTCTATGCACTATGCTCTTCGCTCACTCCGCTCTGCCCTTACCGCTTTGCTCCATGCTCTTTGCTCTTTGCTCTCTCCGCTTTGCTTTATGACTGACTTATCATACATTAAATCCTGTTATTGGTATATTTGCATGATTTATCATACATATTTATCGTAATTGAAACTTGTATTACTTATCATACGTTAGTATCTTTATATAGCTATAACGAACGATATTTCATACAATGGACTATACTACAATGAGTGATCAGGCGCTGACGGAAACCCTCGGGGATTTCATCAAACAAAACCGGCTCAACCAAAACCGCACGCAGCAAGAGGTGGCCAGTAAGGCTGGCATCAGCCGCTCGACCTTAAGTCTGCTGGAGCGTGGTGAAACCGTTACACTCAACACCTTCATTCGTGTATTGCGTGTGCTCGACCTCCTCCACATTATGGATACCTTCGAGATAAAACCCCAGCTCAGTCCGTTGGAGTTGGCAAAAATGCAGCGTGACCAACGCAAAAGAGCGCGCAAGACCAACGACAGTGACGATAAACCAGAAAGCGAATGGTAACGACTGCTTTTGTGAAAATATGGGGCAATACCGTAGGCGCTGTGGCCTGGGACAGCGACAGCCAGTACGCAAGCTTTGAGTACGACCCTCGTTTTCTTGAAAAAGGCTGGGAACTCTCCCCTATTAAAATGCCGCTATCGCAAGGCAGCCGTATTTTCTCATTTCCTGACCTGCGTAAGCCCAAATACAGCGAATTCGACACTTTCAAAGGATTGCCCGGCCTGCTGGCCGATGTGTTGCCCGACAAATATGGCAATGCACTCATCAACTCGTGGCTGGCACAAAACGGCCGGCCGCCTGACAGTATGAACCCCGTAGAGCAATTGTGCTTTATAGGCACACGTGGTGTTGGTGCGTTGGAATTTGAGCCCTCTACCATGGGTGTTGCAAAAAATACCTTTGAAGTGGAGCTGGACAGTCTCGTGACCGTAGCGCAAAAAATGTTAGCCTACAGGGAAAATTTTAAGACTGATCTCTCACAAGACGAAACCCAATCGATGCGTGAGATCCTGAAGATAGGTACCTCAGCAGGAGGTGCCCGACCCAAAGCGGTGATTGCTTACAATGACAAAACCGGTGAAGTACGCTCCGGGCAGACACTTGCTCCAAAAGGTTTCAAGCATTACCTCATTAAGCTCGATGGTGTGAGTGATGCCCAGTTTGGCCAAAGCCATGGTTACGGACGGGTAGAGATGGCTTACTATCATATGGCGCTGAACTGCGGTATTGAGATGATGCCTTCACTGCTATTAGAAGAAAACGGTCGCGCGCATTTTATGACGATGCGGTTTGATCGTGATGAAGGCAACACCCACCACCATGTACAGTCCTGGTGTGCGATGACGCACCGTGATTTTAACGATGTACACAGCTTTAGTTACGAGCAGCTTTTTCAGACCATGCGCGAGTTGCGACTCTCCTACCCTGAAGCCGAAGAAATGTTTCGCAGGATGGTCTTCAATGTGGTGGCCAAAAACTGTGACGACCATACCAAGAACTTTTCGTTTATGCTCAAGCAAAATGGACATTGGACATTAGCTCCGGCCTATGATCTGTGCCATGCCTACCGCCCCGACAGTGTGTGGGTGAGCCAGCATGCCCTAAGTATCAATGGCAAGCGACAAAACATCACTCGTGATGACTTGCTGGCCGTTGCCAAACAGATGAACATAAAAAAAGCACCCGCCATCATCGACCAGGTAGTAAATGTGGTTGGACAATGGCCACAATATGCTAAAGCACAAGGCGTAGACAAGCAAAAGATAAAGGCGATTGAGGGGACGTTGGAGTTGGTTAGCGCTTAGTTCAATTAACAATGAACTATTAGCAATTGTCAGTGACTTGCATAGTGGTAAAAACCCTGCGGGATAATTGATGTCTTCATTCCCCTCAGAGTTACTCATTGAGAACTTTGAGGTATCAGGAATTCAGGGTCCCTTGGCAGGTGCCTCTGAGTGGGTGAAATTACCATCGATCATATCCCATACCTCATTATAGCCATCTCTCCTCAACTTATTGCTCTCATCTAATATATTCAGGAAAGCTAATGTACATCCATGGTCTGAAACCATTCCTTTATGATATTTGCCATTTGTATCTTTAGGGCTTTTAGTTGTTCTTGGATAGATTAAAACACTATTAGCGCATTCCCAATAAATATTATAAGCAAACATTTGTTTTAAGTCATTGTCAGATGGCTTAGACTGATCAAGTACTTTCCATTTAGTATCGATAATAAAGGTTTCATCTCCCCTTCTAATAACAATATCAGGTTTGATCACTTTGTTCTCCCAAAACTGCTGTCTCCTTTGAGGTAATACTTGAGTATTTTCGTCTTTTGATTTAAGTAATTGTCTGTAAACAAACTCTTCCCACAAACTATTCATGTCAAATAAAATAGCTAGAAGATCATTTGAGCCTCCAGTTATGTCTGGTGAATAGTTTAAAATAATCAATTTGGCTATTTCTAAAGCCCTTTTGTAATGGATTGTTTTTCGATCTAGTTTGAGCCTTTCAAAGGACTTTTTAGTTATATGACGCCTTTCTATCTCTGGATAATTGAACAAGGTTCTTTTAATTCCATCAGCAAGAGAATGATTATGATTAACCCTATCAAGAACATGCAGACCTTCCAATAAGATTTGATTAGCCAAATGCTGCTTATCATATATAGAATGCTCCGTATAAAAACGCTCCTTATGAATCGTATTTTTAGAAATATGCTTTGGAAATACAATTGAACCTCGCAGCGAATTTATATTTCCTTGATTGTTGCGGTATTTTTTGATTAGTCCTCGTCTAATCAAGTTGTTGACTTCCTTTAAATATTCCTCGAAATAAAGATCAAGTAATGAATTATGTCGATACTTCAGTTGAGCCTCAGAAAAGGAATCCATTTTTATGAAGTGGCACTGTTTGAGCATGTGAAATAAAATGGATTGCCATAATAGCTCATCATCCTCCGCTAAGGACTTAATTTTCGGCAGTATTTCAATTGTCAGTTGTCCTGTCTGGATAACACCAACATATTGCCTGAATTTTACTCCTCTATGTACGAGTGTGTAATACTTATTTTCATTCTTTTCATTGTATTTAGCCAATGCATCAAAATGCTTTTGTTTGAAGATTACACCATCTTTAACCTGGTTTACCTTCAAAGTTTCATGCTCAAATACCCTGATTATTTTACTCATTGTTTGTAAATTGAAACAAAGGATTCTTTATCCCATCGTTTTGAAGATACAAGTTTGAAAATGCTCTTCTCGCTTAATTCTTCTCTGATATCTACATCATAATCCTTAAAATCAAAGAGTTTAGTGTGCCCATTTATTTTTTCTATAAAACCTGAGCCCAAAACCAAACCAATTTTAGCTATATCTCCAAAGAAATATTCCTGAAGCAACGGGATTACCTTGTTTTCAAATGCTGTCTTTAAATCATCAAGCGTTTTTAGATTAATAAAATACGAGTGCCCAATTTTGTGATCACTGTCAATTAGGAGCTCAATTCGTTCATTAATTGTTCTAAGTAGCTTTCTTAAGTCTATACCATCAATTTCATCATCTGTGAGTACGTCATAATCCGGGGGCATTTCATCAAAAGAAAATCGTCTACGCAAAGCAGTATCTAATGCTTCTACGCTTCGATCTGCTGTATTCATCGTGCCAAGTACATAGATATTAGACGGCACCTGGAATGGCTCCTTTGAATAAGGTAGTATAACTTCAAGGGGTTCATCACCATCTGTGCGTTTATCCTCTTCCAGCAAAGTAATTAATTCACCAAATATGGAAGAAACATTGCCTCTATTGATTTCATCTATGATGAGTACATAGCGATTTTCTTTTTCATCTTCTGAGGTTGTCTCTGTCATTACCTTAGTTAATGAATCACTGTCCAGAAAAAACTCCTTTTTAATTGAAGCATTATCAAGTTTGTATATAGGCTGCATTTGAAAGCTCATTTCATACACCTCACCCACGGGAATATCTTCTCCAACATATATCCATTCAACTGTCCTGAAGTGATTATATTGGATTGGTGAATCCTTTTTGAATTCATAACCTCCAATTACTCTTCCAAGAGCCCTGAAATATTTGTTTCCATTACTTACCAGAACATAGTTTCCTTTTTTTAAAATATGTATGAAGGTATTTAATGCTTGCGCAGAATATGGTGTCAATTCTGACTCTTTTACCTTTTCAATAATTTCTTGCTCATTTAAATTTGAGAAATCAATTTGATCACCATACCCCAGTGCTATCACATTATTCCGAATACAGTATTCGAATATAACTTGATCTTCCGTTTTGCTACTGTCGCCTAATGATATTTTGAAAAATTGTTCATTCTTAAAATCATCTCTCTTAATTGTAACAGGCTTATCTCTCCTAATTTGTTTTGATTTTTTAGAATCACGAGACAACCGACAAAGCTTTTTAAAAATGCCACCTTCAATTTCGTAGAAAACTCTTTTATTGTCATCATCAGTCGTTTTAGGCTTTATTCCCTCTACAAAATCTTCATAGCTGTAAGACTGGTGAAAAGTGCAAAAGGCAATCTTTCCATTAGTCTCATCCCAATCTTTTATGAGTAATCTTTCAAATTCCTCTTTTAGTTTATCACGATCGTCATAATGTTTTTGATAGAATTCCGGACTGACTATCTTAATAGCTTCATTAATCGTATTATACGTCTTTCCAGTGCCTGGTGGGCCATATAAAATTCGATTAAGCGATAAATATTTAGATGATTTAACCTCGCCCAACTCCTTTTCTTGAGCATCTTCATTATTTTCAGTAAAGATTCCCCAAAGTCTTTCACTTAATTTAATTATGTCTTCTTCCTTCTGTTTTTGTTCAGCCAGAATACTATATTTTTCGGGAAAACTTTTAGCTGACTTCCCGAAGAATTTAATCAAATAATTTACTGCCTTAGGGGAATATATATGAGGTATATTTTTGTTGTATAGTGCCGCTACTTTCCACTTAAACATATGCCCTAGAGAAGACTGATCAACTACTTCCAATTCGTCCTTTTGTGAAGCCTCAATAACTGCTATCAGCTCTTCTTTGATTTTGTCAAAGGCCGTTTCTCTGTCTTTACCAAACTTACCCACCCATTTGTATTGACCATCAGACTCATAACCTGACCTATCATCAGGTGCTTCATTACGCATTTTAAAAATACCAAACTTGTAGGCTGACCCTCCCCAAATGCTACCTAACTTCTCCGTTCGCTTCTCTAGCCAATAACAAAAAGAATCATCTCTTTCAAGGTTAGTATATTCCTCAATTTGCATAGCCTTAACTCTTTCTATCGGCCATGCTTCTAAAAAATCATTCCAGGTTTGTTGCTTTGTACTCATAGTATTTGCTTTTATTAAGCCTGCTTCTTCGGCTTTCTTCAAAAATGAATGGACTTCACTCTTCGGATGGTTAAAGGCTATTTCAAGGTTATTCTTTATTCTACTCTTTTCAAGGTTTAGGAGTTCCTCTTCTGAGGTATCGGGAAAAATGCCTGCTATGTCATCATTTTCACGGTCTAAGGCAACTAGAAATGATTTCAGTATTTCTTCTCCATAAATACTCTCCTTGCGACTGATTTTAAAAGATTTGGTGTCATATCCAAAAGACGCTTTACAAAAGGCTTTGACGTCTTCTTTCTTCGTACTGCGTAATGTAAAATCTTGTGTAGTCGCACTACCAGGAACTCTTAAAACATAAGCATATTCAGAAGGAAGTAGTGTCCTAGCATAATCGATTAGTGCTTGTTTGAATTCCTTGAGTTTCACCTCTAACTATTCGACTTTAAATACGACATAAGGCCAACTGTAATTGCTATAAATGAAAGGTGTACCCCCCTGCCGACTGGTAATTTTAGCTCTGATACGAAAGCGGGTTCCCACAGGATAATCATAGCTTAATTCTTTGGAGCACTGCACATGCATCCATGGTAAAAAAGGGTCTTGATTAGGCAAGGGTCTAATATGGACAGGTCCGCACAAACCAGAACCGGATTCGTAATAACTCTCTACAATAATCTCCTGATAACTCATACCATCTCCTCCAATTTTAGGTTATTGTATTCTTCTTTTGAGAGCCAGAAGTCGGGTTCAACAGGAATGATTTCAAAATATTGAAGTTCGAATAACTTATAGATTATTAGGTCAGCTTTACGTTGATGCTCCAATGTCGATTTACCATTGGCTTTACAAGAAATTATTTTATTAGCTAAGCCAATTAAGTATAATTTTACATCTTCATTTAGAACTGGAATAGATAAGTTTTCAATCTCGTATCCATTAACATTACTATTTGTACTGGTTTTCTTAAAAATCCAATTATATAGGTTTGAATTAAGAAATATCATAACTACCTCTTTTGGATAATCAATAGTACCTAGTATATAATTACATGAATCTGCACAAAAAGTATTTTTCGGAAGTAGAGCTGCTTTTAATCGATACTTTTCGTTCACCCCTGTAATTCTTTGAGTCACACATCTTTCCTCTAAAAAATGCTGTGATTTTGGGCCGTGATTTTCTTTGATATATTTATCCTTTAGAACATATTCTAATACTCCTTGGCTCATATTTTCAGAAACAATGTATTTTTGGATTTGCGCTCCTTTTAAAGCCATATAACGATTCTTCCTGGAGGTAAAATAGGGTCTTTGTGTTGTCATATTTAGCTCTCCACGGTAACAAGTCAATACCTCACCAAGCTGCTTAATTTTTGGGTTTTTATTGTAAAACTTGATGAATGTTTCTTTTTCGCCAGGTTTTAACATTGGAAATTGATATGAGTCTTTATCAAAGGTTTCTATCTCTTCTTTGGTATAACAAGTCTGATAACCTTTACTCATCCATTTATCTTTCCAAACATTTAGCTCAAATTCGTAGTTTCTAAGTTTTTCTTTATGAGCTAAAAGGATGCAGACGCTCATTTTAACGCTTTCAAATACCCTCTTTTTTTTGTTATCTCTTTCTGGAAAGGAATCTAACTTTATTATTCTTTGATTTTTAATATTTTCTTTCCGAACACCAACCGCCTCCTTATCGGCTAAGAATGAATTTTGAAAAATCAAACAAAACGTTCCCAATTCTTTAGCTACTTCAATTGATTTACCAATAAATAACTTGTAAGCATTTAGTTTTCCACCTTTAGCAATTGAGTAAATCCACTTTTCTTTAAGAAAAGCTAATGTATTGAGTTTAGCTCCTTCGTAAACATCATATGGAGGATTGCCTATGACTAGGTCAAATCCAGCAGTATTTTGATTAATAATTGGATTTAGAATTTCTGGAAAATCTAACTTCCAATCGAAGTGAATAAAAGGTTTATCTGTTTCCTTAATACTATTTAGTTCATTAATCGCATCTTGCCATTCGAGAGTCTGAAAATAAAGCTGTTGCGCTTTACCGAAATTTGATATTTTACTAAAGCTTTGTTGCTTGGGTTCTGTAGATAAGCCTTCATTGGAAACCTTCATTTCTAATTGATTGATTAATATGTCAATCTTTAAATCCTTTATCTCTTGAGATAATGGGTTTCGCTTAGAAGATTCTGCATCGAAATAAGCCTTTTGCTTTTCACTTATTTTTTCTAAAAGTTCTTTTCTTTTCTGGACATACTTTAAAGTTTCAGGACTTGTTTGTGTTCCCTCTTGAATTTCCCATTCAATATCAATTACATGATCTTCAAACTTATTTAATAACGAATCACCTACTACAATTTTATAATCTAGATTGGGCAGTGGTTTTGGCTCTTCCTCATCGATTATAATGGAG
This sequence comes from Fulvivirga sp., assembly GCA_965227525.1. GTDB lineage: Bacteria > Bacteroidota > Bacteroidia > Cytophagales > Cyclobacteriaceae > Fulvivirga. Next base: position 3,412,740 of record OZ245762.1, read on the forward strand.
AGCCAAAAACGTAAGCGTGCGATATCTACCGCTCCCTTTTCAATATCTACACCGTAAATTGAGTTTTGAATGATCTCTTCTTTTACTCTAGATGCATCCCAAGCATCCATTTTCCACACCGATCGAAAGACATCACTGTATTCAAAATGTTCAACCATACGATATATCTCTAACAAAATACCCATCGGAAAAGCACCAGAACCAATGGCTGGATCACAAACCTTTATCTTCCTTAAAGCTTCTAACACATAACGATCCGCATTTTGATCTAAGTTATTCAGGTCAGAGAAAGCATGTTCTAATACAAAAGTTCGTATAGCTTCTTTTAGCTTATCGTTTTTGATTTTCTCAGAGAGTTTAGTATTGAGATACTCGATCAAACTCTCCCTGCACATATACTGCACTATCTCTTTAGGGGTATAGAATGCACCTTTTTCCTTGTTATCCTCCAGTAGGTTTTCGAAAATATGGCCTAGCATTTCAGGGTCTACAGCCACCTCCCTATAGTCAGGGTCATCTTCTATTATGGTGAAATTATACGCCTCTAATATTTCAAAAAAGCGATCAAATATATTCCAATCAAGCGTTAGGTTTTCCGGGTGGTTGTCTTCTCGCTCAAAAAGACCTCCATTCAAAAATGGGATTTTGCCATAGTTGGTGCCTGCTATAATACAGTCTTCGTCAACATCTTCCCGTTTTCTGTTAAGTACATTAAAAAACAGTTCTTCCAGGTAATTTTTGTAGAAAAGCTCATCTTCTGGTGCTGATTTAAATAAATCCAGCATAAATCTGGCTTTACCTTCATTCCATTTGCCTTTGCAGCCCATCCAACCTTTCTTTTGCAAAAAGTAAAGGAAAACTATTCGACCCATCATTTTTTTGACAAAATCGCGTGCATGCTTTTCCTGATTACTGCCTTTAAAAAGATTCAGTCGTGATCTATTATCAACAATACTTGTTACAAAATCTTCATAAACTGCGGTGTAGTCATTAAAGAATTTTTTAGATAGTGCTTCAACAGAGAATGCATCTTCCAGGTCTTTTAATGTCTTTTCTTTCTTTTCTGATAGCTTGTAAAATCTGTCAGCGGCAGTACGACCTTTTTCACCCTTGCCAAAAACGTAAGTAAAACTTTCAGGCTTGTGATCTTTTTCCCTTAAATCATCATCTAACTTTTTTATGGCAAGTGTGAAACGCCATTTGGATTTGTCATCACTATGAAATACCCCGATGGAAGCCTGGGTGTTAGCAATGGCCTCTTCTGCAATGAATTTTCTAATGCCTTTAACATTTTTTGGAATGTTAACCGAGCCCTTCAACTCAGCCTCAAAAAGACTAAGCGTAACATTGTTTTCTAATGATAGACTACCATGTTGATAAAAACCTTGAATACGTTTTTCTGCCGCCTTGGTGAATTTTTCAATAGAAATCTTTTGTGATGAAAACTCAAATTCTGGAAAAACAAAATCCATTACTTTACGCCAGCTCTCCCAGCTAAACTCAGATTCGAATATGGTTTTTAAGTCTTTTTTGGTCATGCGTTAAAAGATTCTGAAATAATGATTTTGGGTAACTTACTTAGCTTTTGCTTTGGATCTTTTGTTGACTTTCTACTTGCATCCTCTTTCACTTCAGCCAGCGGGTATTTGGTTAAGATTTTCACTAATAGATCGAGCTGTTCGGCTGTAGCTGTTTTTTCTTCCTTAACCTTTTTAATAAATTTATTAATCTCACGCGGCAGTTTTTGAAACTTACCTACACGAATGGCTTCACCAGCTAGCTTGATAGCCTCTTTTTCATCTTCACCCACAAAATCCAGGAAATTAAATTTGTTAATGTACGCCAGGGCCTTTTTCTCATTAGGGCCGAGTTTACCACTGAGCTGTTTAGATTCTATGGCAGCTTTAACTAACTCTTCCTGAAAACCACCCAGTGCCATTTGCATGTGATCATAATGATATTCATGTAATGCAATAGATTTTTCTACTGCTTTGGCTTCATATATTTTAGCAGCTTCAATAAACGTTAAAGGCTCAATTGAGCTATCGGGCTTAATATAATAGAAACAGTCACGCTGGCGATCTTTAAGGTAGGCAATGGTACTTTCCTTTCTAGTCTTTTCCTTTCTACCTACTCTGCTCCGAAGAGGCATATTTTTAATACGCTTAAACAGCTCGGGTTCCTGCTCACGCATTTTCCTCAATTCCATCAGATAAATGAGTCTTTCATCACGATCTTCTTCAGGCACTTTTTCAAAAAGCCCATAGCTCTCAAACTCCTCTTCCTGTGAATATATCTGACTGTCCTCGCCTAATGCAGAATGAAAACCTTGAAGTTTCATGTGTGCTTTCTTATTCAACTCAATTTCCGTATCTGCCTGACTGGTGGGAAAGAAATTGTAGATGTAAACTTTATCCGACTTGGAACCTACGCGGTTTACACGGCCTATGCGCTGCATAAGTCTGGTGGCATTCCAAGGGATATCGTAGTTAACGATGACGTTAGAACGGTGCAAGTTCACACCTTCAGCAAGCACTTCAGTTGTTATTATTATATCAAAATCGTCCAGTTGATGAGCTAAAGAATAATTTGCATCAAAATTTTGAGCAATGATTTGCGAATAGTCCCTAACGTTACTGCTGTCCACACTTAAAAGCCGCTCAACTCCACTATCATGCAATCTCTTTTTTAAGTAATTCGTGGTTTCTTTTGATTCAGAAAAGAGTACAAGTTTTTGATCTGGATTGCGCTCTTTATCCAGGAATTCGGATTTCAATTTGCTCAAAAACTCATCATACTTAGGATCATCAATCACTTCACGCCATCGAGCTGTTAGTTGATCCAGAATCTCCTGATCATTTATTAACCCCTTGTAATAATTTGATTCAAAGTCTTCTTTGGAAAATTGTCTTATCTGATCAGGATCAGTGGCATTCTCCATAAGTTCAATAAGCTCTTCTTCGCGATCTTCTAATATGTACTCTGAAACTTTTAAATCGGGAGCAATGAAAATCCTATCATTTTCGAACATCTTTATCATGGCCAAATTTGCCTGATGATATCGATTAAGCGACATTTTAAAAGCGTGGAAGCTGCTATCAATACGCTTAACAAGCAGTGTTTTCATGATTTTAGCTAGTTGATCTGAAATCATATCTGCCTGCTTATACTTTTGCTTAAAATCTGGTTTTAGAAACCTGATAGCCTGGTATCTAAAGTATTGAATCCCCGACCGTGTATCCTTAATCAATTTAAATGTCTCATCGTATAATTGATCGAGCTGTGGGTCCAACTCATACAGCACTTGTATTGGAGGAATAATATCTGGAAATCGAATACCTTGTTCCTTCAAGTCTGTTTCATATTCTTCGGTTTCCATTATGTCAGTCCGGGTCCTTCGTACTACGATAGGTTTAATTATTTTCTCCCTGATTTCTCCGTAAATAGCCTTAATCGTACGGGTCACCTTGTCTGGATTAGGCTCTTTCTTTAATTTTTTATACTTATCAATCAGTGGCCTAAAGAAGCCTTGCAAATTACCCACCTCTAAAGTAGAATCTTTCGCATCCTGAAATAGATAGAGTTGATTCCTGATATCCTCAGGAGTATTGTTTAATGGGGTAGCTGTGATTAAAACCACTTTCTTTTGATTGTCACCCCTAGCATCAGGTCTTCTTCGAGGTGTTTTACAGATTTTTTGCAGTTGATGAAACATTTCAGAAGTGTCACTTCTAAACTTATGGGCTTCATCAACTATAATCAGGTCATACTTCTCAGCCCTTGTAACTTTATGTAGACTGCCATTTGTAATAAAATCAATACCAGGTACATCAAAGTCATCTACTGTCTTTTCCCATGCATCTTTAAGGGGTGGAGGTATTACAACCAAGATTCGTGTTCTTGGGCCATTCGACCAAAAGAATTTTTTAGCGATAATCGTTGCCACGATGGTTTTGCCTAACCCTACCACATCTGCCAGTATAAATCCATTATGCTGCATAAGCTTTTTATAGCCATCATTCACAGCATCAACCTGGTATCTAAGTTTTGTATATCCTTTAGGTAGATCTTCAATAGATTCAGGGTCATATTCTATTGACTCTCCAAAGTATTCTATTAAGAACTTTATATAAATTTCAAAGGGTGTAAAGTCTTCATTGAGGTAGGTTTTATTTTTAATTTTCTCAACCTGGCCAGGCTTTATATCTATACCTTCATTCCATAATTCTTCAAACGTTTTTGATGCAAAGGCTACATCATCATAGTCTCGAAGCTCAACGTTGAACTCAAAATTGTTCTCAATCCCGGAAATACTTAGATTACTTGAGCCAGTAATCACTGAACCGCTGTTATGCTCATTGAAGTTTTCAGGTCGGAAAACATATATCTTAGCATGTATATTCTTATCCGGGTGGGCTTTTATTTCAATAGAACCATCGACTATTCTAGAAATAAACTCCAACATACCCTTTTCAACCACTTCTCTATATTCAGCTTGTTGAATATCTTCTCTTAATTCAGCTAAGAATTCATCTCTGGTTACATCTGCATTAAACTTAAACTCCAATCCCTTCCGGGCTGCTTCAGACATTAAGTGGTCTACATCTATACCAACTAGTATTCTTATTTTTTTTACATTGTTTAGGAATGGTTGGATTTTGAAATATCCAGAGGCACGAAAAAAAGCAACCAGAATATCGAAATAGGCTACTCGTGTATGAGTGAAAATTCCTTCGAATTTCTTATAAAGAGTGTTCTCTTGATTATTTGTAAAGAATTTAGTGCTCATTTACTTTTCTAATACGGTCGAATTTTAGTATCGTGAAAATAAAAATAACTTTCGACTTCATTCCTGTAAGCTAACACACATTTCTATAAATAAAAAAAGAATTATTTGTGCGGAGCCTTTTGGTCAGGAGTGGTTATTCATTTGCAATTCGCGAATCGCGAATTAATATACCACAGCGCCTTTTAAGTCGTCAGACCACTTGGAGTGGTCAGACGACTCCTCCTTCTCACTTTTGTTAAAAAACGTTAAATCTCGCTGCTCTTCCCTGTTTTTTGCCTTTGGCATAAAATGAGTAACTCCACCACTCCGTTTATAGTATCTTCCATACAAACAACTCAAAACAACACACATCATGGTCAAAAACTATCTGAAGGTCGCTATGCGCGGCCTGTTAAAAAACAAGAGTGCAGCTTTTATCAACATAGCGGGGCTATCTATTGGCTTAGCCTGCTTTATCATGATCTTTTTGTACGTACAAAAAGAGCTGAGCTACGACACCCACCACCCTAACGCGGCCAACACTTACCGCCTTACCACCATCGATGAGGCTCTGGGTGTTTCCAGCAATAATGTAGCCATCACCAATCCCTACATGCCCATTGCGGCTATGGAGGAACTGCCCGAGGTCACCAATGCCACACGCATGTTTAACCAGGGGCGCACACGCATGCAGCACGAAGATGACATTGTATATGCCGAAGATGCCAAATATGTAGAATCCAGCTTTTTTGAGCTATTTGATTTTGGTCTGAAAAATGAAACCAGCATTGAGCGGTTTAAGGCCCCAAGAAAGCTCATAATGAGTGAGGCCTTGGCTGAGAAAGCTTTTAAAGAAACCGATCCTATCGGTAAGTCCTTCCAGATCGACTCAGAAGATTGGGAAGTAGTCGGCCTGTTTTCTAACGACACAGGGCCCAGTCACCTCAAAATCGACCTCATCATGTCGATGTATCCTGTAGATGCCGACTCGAGTCTGGCGCAGTACCTCAACAGCTGGCAGGGCCTCGGTATGATCGGCTATGTAACGCTTACCGAAGGTGCCGATGTAGCCACAGTAGAAAGCAAACTTAAAGAACTGGCCACCAAAAATGAAGTACCTGAGTTCTGGATACCCAAGCTGCAGGCACTGGAAGACATCCACCTGAAGTCAAGTAACATCCTGTTTGACGGGTACAATGAGACCAAAGGTGACATTGTATACGTCTATTCTCTATCGGCCATAGCGGTCTTTGTAATTCTTATTGCGGCCTTCAATTTTATGAATCTTTCTACCGCCAAATCGTCCACCCGAGCCAAAGAAGTGGGTATCAGAAAAGTGATGGGCTCTGCCAAAGGCAGTTTAATATCACAACATCTGGGCGAGTCGGTGCTCATCTGTCTCATGGCGCTGGTCGTGGCGCTGCTGTTGGTATCTGTAGCCGCCAATTTTGCCAACCTCGGCATTGAAACGCAAGTGATTGCCTATATTTTCAGCAAACCGCTATTGGCCTTGTCCATCCTGGGCATCACGTTGGTCATTGGCGTACTGTCAGGCCTCTACCCTGCCTTTGTGTTGTCGCACTACAATCCGGTGGTGACCCTTCGCGGGAAATTCCAGACCAGCAAGAGTGGCGTACTGTTGAGAAAGATCTTAGTGGTAGCTCAGTTTACGGCCTCCATCACGCTAATTATCTGCACGGTACTCATTACTTTTCAACTCAACTTTCTTAAAAACAAAGACCTGGGTTTTGCTAAAGATCAGGTGGTAAACTTCCAGCTCAATGATCCGGGTCTGGGTGAGCAGGTTGAGGCTTTCAAAGATAAAATCGAACAATATGATAAGGTAGCAAATGCTGCTTTCTCCTCAAATATGCCTGGCCGTACGTTTGGCCGCACAGGAGTAAGACCAGAAGGCACAACACAAGAGGAAGAGCCCTGGATTGTGAGCGCCATGTCTATGAACGAAGATTATTTAGATGTAATGAACATGGAGTTGGCCGAAGGTAGAAACTATGCAGAGGAATTTGGTGCTGACCAGGAGCAGTCAATCATCGTAAATGAAGCCTTTGTGAAAGAAGTCGGTTGGGATACCGGGGTCGGTAGAAAAATAACTTTAGGAAACGACCAGGAGCGCACCATTGTAGGCGTGGTAAAGGATTTTCACTTTGCCTCCATGCGCCATGCGATTGAGCCTGTGATTTTATTCTACAACCCGAATGCCAATAGTAATCTTTCGGTGCGCATCACTGACGACATCAGCGGCACCATGAGCAACATCGCAGGGGTTTGGAATGAGATCTATCCGGACCACCCGTTTGAGTATGAGTTTTTCGATGAAGAATTTGATCAGATCTTTAAGTCTGATGAAGATTTCAGCACGTTGGCAATGAACTTCACCTGGCTCGCCATTTTCATAGCCTGCCTTGGGCTATTTGGACTATCTGCCTACATGGCGGAGCAGCGCAGAAAAGAAATCGGTATCAGAAAGGTGCTTGGCTCAAAAATTTCACAGGTGGTGATGTTGCTATCGAAGGAATTCATCCTGCTGATTTTGATAGCCAATTTCATTGCCTGGCCGGTAGCCTATTGGGCAACGAACAACTGGCTGAGTGATTTTCAGTACCGCATAGAACTGTTGTCATTCTCTTCCATTATGATTTTTGTGGCCTCGGGTATATTGGCATTGTTTATTGGCCTACTTACAGTCAGCTACCAGTCAATTGCAGCCTCCGTGGCTAATCCAGTGGATAGTTTGAGGAATGAGTAGTGTGAGATTTTAGACTTTAGATTTTAGATGTGAGAGTTGGAAGGAGAGCTAAGCGCGGAGAGCTAAGCGTGGAGAGCTAAGCGTGCCCCTTTAGGGGTTAGGGGTGTGAAAGGGCCAAGCGCTTTGCGCTGAGGGCGGAGCGCCTTTAGTACTGGTTATTGCGAGGCACGAAGCAATCTGTTTAATACTGAGAGTAAGGGCTGTGCGAAGTGGTCTTGGGGCAATTTTGTGCTAGAATGAATTACTCTATTCTTAGCGCTTCGCGCTTAGCTCATTGCTTATTCCCCCCTATAATCCCCTCAAGGGGATACAGTGCTAACGCAGAAGTCATCCCGAGGAATCGAGAGACGTTTGCCATCACGTAACTGCCTTTAAAGAGTGTCATCAAAACACATACAGCATCGGTTACTTTAGCGTTTTATTCTCAAACAATACAATAGTATAAAATCTACTTTTTATATAACACAAAATGGCTTAGGTTTGAAGTTTTGTTATTTCACCCACTCAGAGTCACCTGCCAAGGGACTCTGAGTTCCAGAATGTCTCAGAGTTCTCTGTGAGTAACTCTGAGAGGAATGAATAAAAGCACAAGTCATTCTGAGCCGCAGCGAAGAAACTTACTAAGTCATTGAGTATACTAAGCTGACTTAGTAAGATCCCTCGTACCTCGGGATGACATGGAACGAATAGCCGGAGTGAACTCTACTCTTATCGCTTCGCGCTTAGCTCATTGCTTAATCACCCCTATAATCCCCTCAAGGGGATACAGTACTAGTGCTTAGGGCTGAGAGCATAGAGCGGAGAGCGGAGAGATAAGTGCGGAGGGCAGAGTGCGGAGCGCTGGGTGCTGAGTGCACGGTTTAGTGGGTCAGGCTGAGGTACTCGAAGCCTTCATTATGCTTGCAAAGTAAAAGCATCTGGTTATTGCGAGACACGAGGCAATCTGTTTATAAAGGCCTTCAGTCATCAGACCACTCGACTTGGTCATACGACTCATCAAGACCCTGGTCAAGTTCAGTGTGACAATTGTTTTGAGAAGGAATCAAGAGATGGTATAAATTTTTAGCTTGGCTTTCTTTCCTCTTAACTGTTTCTCCGCTATAAAATCAAAATGAAATTCATCACCAGCTATCAATTTTACCTGTTCACTGACGAGGATGTCTGTTCCGAATTCTTTACATGCCTCCATCAATCGAGCTGCTGTGTTTAACACATCCCCAGAGAAGACAATTTCTTTCTTAATAATACCGATTTCACCAACCGTTACTTCTCCACAATGCATTCCTACCTTAAACTCAGGAAATGAACCAAACTCCTGCAGGTACCATTCTTTTTTCTCATTCATGAGATTACTTATATGCCTGTAGCACCGTAGACATTGCGATGTTTTTCTATCCCAACAAACAGTAATTTCATCTCCGACATATTGATAAATATCCCCTCCAGAATTCATTATTGGATAAGTAACATCCGCAAAAAAGGCTTTCAACAATAAGAAGTATTTTTCACTACCTATCTTTTCTGCCAAAGATGTGGCACTTTTTAAGTCGAGGAACATGAATATTCGAAACTCTTGTCTGGGCTTGTGATAACTGCCTTTGATCAGTTTAGCCAATATACCAGGGCCGTATTTGTCATTCACTTCCAGCATAAATACAGTGAGTATTACTATAAAAAACCAGAAAACAATCACTTTCCACATGCCATAATCAACCAACAGGCCTTTTGCTCTTTCAAAAACCTCATCTGAAAATGGAGAGGCTTTTAGTATAATACTGCTATTGATAAAGATCACTAGAAATGCCACCAGCACAATGAGTACTAAATAGGCCAGGGCATGAAAGAGTAGTAGTTGACCATAAGAAAACTTCTTAAACCGATCTCTTAAATAAAAAACTATCAAACTCCCCCCTAACATGGCACCTAAGACAGGAGGTATGAGATTAAGCATGATATGTCTTCCTAAAGAAGTCGACTCAGGCAGGTAGATGATATAACCGGGCTTGTCATAGTCCCAAACCACGAGATCATACAGTGAAAAAAAGAATCCAATGAATAACCATGCCAATGCAACCACCAGCCATAAGCGAATTTTGTATCGAAATTGAGGACTCATATGATGAAATTACACCATATTATAGTAAGATTTTCTTAATTACGTGGAAAACAAAAAACCCCGATTTTCACCGGGGTTTTAAACTAAAAACTTACTATAATTTAATTGGCGTTACTTCCGATATTGCCTTGAGCAACAACAGAAAGATCTGCCGGACTTAAATGAATATTAATATATCCATTATATGTTAACAAGTCTGCATAACCAAAACTTGTCATATCATCTAACTCCGAAACGTTGATCATGCTCATTCCTGTGGCTCCAACTACATTATTGAAGGTAAACACGATTGGTCCTCCTTCAGCAGCTGAATTCATATGAATGTGGGCAGGATGGTCTCCATCAGCCGGAGTACCTTCTAATGAAAGTGTAGCCAATGCTTCTCCATTCACTCTTTCTTCAAAAATCGCTACACCACTTACGCCACTGGCGTTCAGCTCGGCAAGTGTATATTCGGTTGACTCACCTGTTAGCTCATTTTGTCCAATATCACCTTGTGCTACAATTGTAGCCAGGTCATTAGCACTTAAGTGCACATTGATATAACCGTCATATTCTAATAGCTGACTATAGGTGATTGCTGAACCATCATCAAGCGTTGCTACATTTGTCATACTCATGCCCGTGGTACCATTTACACTATTAAAAGTAAAAGCAATGCCACCACCTTCAACAGCAGTATTCATATGGATATGAGCTGGATGCTCACCACCTTCAGAAGTTCCATCTAACGAAAGTGTTGCAAGCGTTTCTCCATTTACACGCTCCTCGAAAGTAGCCGTACCACTGATATCAACCACTGCTCTTTCAAATAGTGTATATTCCTTGCTTTCGCCTGTCAATTCATTTTGACCAATATCACCTTGAGCCACGATTGTTGCCAGATCTTCAGCGCTTAAATGAACATTGATGTAACCATCAAAATCTAATATATCATTAAAAGAAAATGTCGTACCATCATCTAATACAGAAACGTTGGTTTTACTTTTTCCTGAAGTACCATCTACCGCGTTGAAAGTGAAAGCAATTTCACCACCTTCCGCAGCTGTATTTAAATGAATATGGGCTGGGTGCTCTCCACCATCTGGAGTGCCATTTAAACTAAGTGTGGCCAAAGCTTCTCCATTTACTCTTTCTGAGAAAGTTGCTGTACCACTTATGCCAGCAACCGCTCGTTCATCGAGCATATATTCTTTGCTGGTACCTGTCAATTCGTTTTGTCCTATATCACCTTGAGCTACCAACGTAGCTAAATCATCAGCACTTAAGTGAACATTGATATATCCATCAAAATTTAAAAGATCATCATAGGTAACTGCAGTACCATCATCAAGGCTCGTTACTATGGTAGTACTCGTGCCACTTGATCCATCTACAGGTTCTAATGAAACAACTATATCGCCACCTTCCGCAGCCGTATTGGCATGTATATGCGCTGGGTGAGAACCTCCATCCGTAGTGCCGGATAATGTAAGTGTGATAGAAGTGGTGTTATTATCTAATTCAGTAAAGACTGCCACCCCACTAATATTAGGATCATCTGCAGAACTTAACTGATACTCTTTAACCTCTCCTGTCGGAATAGGTGATGACTCATCATCGTCTCCACAACTGGTCAGTGTAAAGCCTATCATGAGTGCAACCATAGACATTGATAAAATTCTTTTAATACTTTTCATATGTTGTTTTTGGTTTTAATTACTATACCACGACAACCACTCACAATCGCAAATTGTTTAAATAAATATTTAATTTATTTAAACAAAAAAGTCCCAGATTAATCTGGGACTTTACAACTAAAACTCATGAGGATCAAGTTTCAGTTTTTAACCATTACCTATATTAACTATTACATCAATAAACGAAGAATAATATTTATTGTTTAATTTTTTAAGTTTTTTATTAAACATTCGTTTTTAATCTAAATAACCGTGCAGGTTTGTGACTAACACCTTTTTGCTTTTCTTCCAACGGTGTTAAAATACCCTGAGCTAATATTTTCTTTCTGAAATTTCGTTTATCAAAGCGCTGCCCTAAAATCGTTTCATAGAGCTCCTGTACCTGTGATAAAGTGAACTTTTCAGGCAGCAACTCAAATACGATATCACTTGTTTCGGTTTGCTTTCTGAGCGCATCAACGCCTCGATTTAAAATGAGATTATGATCAAAAGCCAGTATGGGAATCTCGTCTAAAGACATCCATTGAGTATCCACAGCAAAATTTGAAGGGCTCGGTGTAAAATGGCCAACATTGACCAAAGCAAAATAAGCCACCGTAATAACTCGTGCATTGGGATATGCTCTGGTCTTTTCCAGCCAAATTTTATCAGCCGGCTTTTTGACACGGGAAGGGTCACCAAAAGCACCAAACTGCCTGAGATACACACTGTCGAGCGTGGTAAGCTCTTGCAGCACTCTATGTGCAGCCTGATCAAGGTCTTCATCATCTTGAATGAGGTCACCAGGTAATGTCCATGACAGTACGCTACCATCGTTGGCTGTCGAAGCATCACGCTGAATCAGCAATACCTTAAGCTCGCTGGCTTCATATCCAAATACCACGCAGTCGACCGATACGTTGGGGTTGAGTACTCTCATTGGTTAAATATAAAATAAAATTTTTACTTAGTGTATTAATTACACTATGATTATGTAAATTTAGCTATCTAAACGGAATATAATTATGAACAAAATTGCAGTACTCACTTCAGGAGGTGATGCGCCCGGAATGAATGCCGCCATACGTGCGGTTGTAAGAGCTGGGGTATACTATAAGAAAGAGGTTTTTGGAGTATATGAGGGGTATGAAGGTCTTATTAATGGAGATTTTGTAAAGCTTCAGGTAAGATCGGTAAACAACATCTTGCATCGGGGAGGCACATTCCTAAAATCAGCACGGAGCCAAAACTTTATGACACCTGAAGGCAGGCAAAAAGCGATAGAGCAACTGCAAAAGAAAAATATTGATGGGCTGGTGGTCATTGGTGGTGATGGGACTTTTACTGGAGCTGTAAAACTTGCAGAAGAAGGTAGTATCCCTGTCATAGGCATTCCCGGTACCATCGACAATGATTTGGCCGGTACAGATTACACGCTAGGTTATGACACTGCCACTAATACAGTGGCTCACGCGATTGATCAAATCAGAGATACGGCTCTTTCTCACAATCGCTTATTTTTTATTGAAGTAATGGGTCGTAACTCCGGAGCCATTGCAGTAAGAGCTGGCATTGCTGGTGGAGCTGTGGCCACTTTAATACCAGAAAAACATATGACTACAGAACAGCTTTTAGGCAAGCTGGACAAAGGAGCAAAAAGGGGCAAAACCTCCAGCCTTGTAGTAGTCGCAGAGGCAGGTGAGCCAGGTCGCGCTTACAAGATCGCTGATGATGTAAAAAATCAAAGACCAGAATTTGATATTAAGGTTACCGTTTTAGGTCATTTGCAAAGAGGAGGCTCACCAAGCTGTTTTGATCGGGTACTGGCCAGCCGCATGGGTGTGGGAGCTGTTGAGGGATTGATCAATGGTAAAAAGAATGTAATGGCCGGTATAGTAAATGACCAAATTGTCTATACCTCATTTAATGATGCGATTGGCAAGTCAAAACCAGTAGAAGAAGAAGCATTTAGAGTCTCTAAAATTTTATCAATATAATGGGCACTTACGCAATAGGTATCGATATCGGTGGGACCAATACCAAGTTTGGTATCACAGATGAGACCGGAAAAATTTATGTTCAGGACCGCATTAAAACCAAAGGCTTTAAAAAAGTTGAAGATTTTGCTGATGCGGTTTATGAAGCCATGATAGGTATCATTCCAGCGCATATAACCAAAAAAGAAATTAAAGGCATTGGTATTGGCGCTCCAAATGCCAACTTTCACGATGGCACCTTAGTAAACGCACCCAACCTCGAATGGAAAGGGATAATTCCTCTGGCTAATATTTTTAAAGACAAATTTGACTTAAATACTGTATTAACCAATGATGCTAATGCCGCAGCTCTCGGGGAGATGACCTATGGTAATGCCAAACAACTCAAAGATTTTGTAGTACTTACAGTGGGTACCGGCCTTGGAAGTGGTATTGTGATCAATGGAGAAATTGTTTATGGCTATCATGGCTTTGCTGGTGAATTGGGCCACACTTTGGTGAGTTATAATGGAAGGCATTGTGCTTGTGGCAAGCAGGGCTGCCTGGAAACCTATGTGAGTGCAACGGGGATAAGACGTACCGTTTACAAACTGCTTGCCGATTATAATGAGACGAGCTTACTACGTGCCATCAGTTTTGATGATCTTTCGACAAAAACTATCACTGAAGCTGCCAAAAAAGGTGATCATATAGCCATTGAAGCTTTTAAATATACCGGTCGCGTGTTGGGTATGAAACTCTCCGATTTTGTTGTGCATACAGACCCACAAGCTATATTCTTACTTGGTGGCCTGGCAAAAGCTGGAAAGTATTTGTTTGAGCCCGCAAGAGAGAACTTAGAGAAGTTTTTAATGCCTATGTTTAAAGGTAGAAAGGTAAGACTTATGCCGTCAGGCTTGAAAGATGATGATGCGCCTATTTTAGGAGCCAGTAGTTTAGTATGGAAATACCTGAATTAATCAACAATGCCTACTGAATTTGTCACGTTAATAGGCCTTATTGCTGCTTCTCTTACCACCATAGCCTTCTTACCTCAGGTGATAAAGACATGGAGAACAAAATCTGCAAAGGATCTTTCTTTGGGCATGTTTGCCACCTTTACAACCGGTGTATTACTTTGGTTAATCTATGGACTTTTGGTAAATGACCTACCCATTATTCTTGCCAATATCTTTACGCTTTCCCTATCTTCAATCATACTTTTCTTTAAAATAAAACACGGCTAGAGCTGCATTACAACTGAGCCATATTTTGGTATAGAAACCATTCCTTCCTTAAACCACCGCTGATCTCCATAAATTCTTTCTTGAAATACCGGTATTTCTATGCCCTGCGTCAGACCTGAAAGATTATGAATAATTAGTAACTCCTGGTCAGGCGCTGTTCGCGTAAACATCAGCACACCAGCTCTTGAGTTTTGATATGGACTCAACTCCCCGATGGTCAAAGCTTCATTGGCCTTCCTTACCGCAATCCAGTTTTTGTAGTGGTTGTAGATAGAACGCTCATCTTCTTGCTGGTCGCTGAGTGCTTTCACAGTTAAATCAGTTGTGTACTCTGGATTTATCCAGGTAGCTCTCAGGCTGTCATTTTCAGAAGACCAGAGAAATGGTTCCCTTATGTTCGGGTCTGGTTTCATACCCTTCATGCCAATTTCTTCTCCATAATAAATGTAAGGAGTGCCAGGAAGTGTTAACAGCACCGAGGCGGCTAGTTTAGCTTTGTCTGTATTGTTATCCAGTACTGACATTACCCGATTTTGATCATGGTTGCTTAGAAAAATCGCATCAATATAATCCGGGTTGACTTCCTTATACACTTTATCATTAGCGATAACTCCATCAATAAAAGTTTTAGAAGAATCTACCTTCCAACCATGTCCCGAAATCTGAGCACTACTTGCTCTTCCATGCTGCACAGACTCCAGTATACTAAAGGCCAAATCGAAATTGAAAAGAGAGGTAAATCCTTTAATATATGGCGCTTGTGTTGCAGTATTTGCCCACACCTCTCCCACAACATAAACGTCAGGCTTTATTTTTTGCATTTCTGTTTTAAACTCGGCCCAAAAAGCATGGTTATCGACAGCTCGATCGTCTGGGTAGATATGCTTTGCCGCGTCCATTCGAAATCCATCAACCCCGACTTCTTCCAGCCAGTAACGTCCGATATCATAAATTTCACTTCTTACTTTCGGATTATCGAAGTTTAAATCCGGCATACCACCATAGAAAAATCCGTAGTAATGCTCTGCTGTAGTATCACCATCGACAGCATGCCATTGGGTGATATTGTCAGAGTCAAACGAAGTTTCTTTTTTAGCTATTTCTTCAGCTATCGAGTCTTTGTTGGCCCACACATAGTAATCTCTATATTCAGCATCGGGCCCGGACTGTGCATCTAAAAACCAAGGATGTTTTGAAGACGTGTGGTTGATAATAAAGTCAACAATAATTTTAATATCTCGCTCATGTGCTTCAGCTACAAAAGCCTTAAACTCTTCCATCGTACCATAGTCAGGATGAATACTGCGATAATCAGTTACATCATACTTATGATAAGATGGGCTCTTCATGATCGGCATGAGCCAGATGGCATCAGCACCTAAATCTTTAACATAATCTAGCTTTGAAGTCATGCCCGCTATATCACCGATGCTATCCCCATCGGAGTCGGCAAATGACTGTACGAATATTTCGTAGGCCACTGCGGATGTAGGCCACATATCCGTATTTTCTACAGTTGTTTGATCTAGTTTACTTTCCTGTTTTGACTGACAGGCTGCAAAACCTATAACCATGAACAGAGCTAGTCCATATTTATTTATCATCTTTTTATAAATTTCTTAACTAGTGTATTTGACATGGTGTATAGCTTGATAATATATACACCTGCTGGTAATCCCGAAATATTTATTTCATTATTCGAAAGTGTTCCAGAATGTATGACCTGCCCATCGGTACTTACTATGTCGTATGACTCCACAGGCATCGAAATCATGAGCTTTTCCATAGCCGGATTTGGGTAAATCATTGGCTGATCAACTAGCTCCTCTTCCACCGATGTAATCACATTTACAATTCCTTCATCAGGAGCTTCTAACTTCACATCCGTGAATACTATAAAGTTGCCTGGAGGTAGAGTGACTCCTTTCGGTGCTTCATCAACATCGTAAGACACACCCACACTAAAATAATCAAACCAAGTACCCGCATGCGGAAAATTGATGCCAATCGTTTGTGACTGCACATCAAAATTACCTACAACTACCGCATTCATTTCTGCTGTTGAGCCTGGAGTGGAAGTATAATTCTCACCCTTGAGAATCAACTGTTTGAGTAACCCATCCTCATGCAATTCAACATCACTCGTAGAGAATATCGTATGCTCATTTTTCAGTTTAATCAAAGCGGCAGTTGTTGCTTTGAGTCTTAAACGATCTTCATCTAAATTATAATTGAGGTTATCTTCATCATTCCATGGTATAGGTTTTGGTGCTAAACGACAATCATTATTTATGGTTCCATCCGGACAGGTGTTGATAGAAAAGTCATAACCCAGCTCACCAAACTGCCACAACATTTTTGGTCCGGGAGAAAGATAGAAAAATGCTGATGCTGCTTTCATACGCTCTAACCCGGTGTTTAAATCTCGAGTAGTGTAGCCTCCCATACTATTGCCAAACTCTTGGGTTTTAAACATAAGTCGTTCTTCATCATGACTTTCCATGTAACTCACCAAATGAGGTTCATTCCATCCTCGGCTGGTATGAAGTCCCCAGCTTATTGACGATTCTTGAGTATAACCCATGGTACTTTGTGAGAATCCATGATTGACATTACCCCATAGCATCATCCCATATTCAGCCAATTCTTTTTCTTCCGCATTATCAGCAAAATGCTCAAGTATTACATACGATTCAGGATCAATTGCCCATATTTCATCTGCCATTCTTTTAAGTAAAGCCACACGAGAAGCATCATAATTGCTCCAGCCACCTACATCACTCCCACTATTTACTTGAGTAAATCCTTTTGATAAATCAAACCTAAATCCATCTACTTTATATTCGGAGATCCAATAACTGTTTATACTATCTAAAAAGTCTTTTGTGTAAGCGCTCTCATGATTGAAATCAAAAAATACATTGAATGGATGTTTAGCATCTGTATTAAACCACGGGTTGTCTGCGGTTGGCTTAAAGGCATCCAAATCGAAGTACATAAGTGCATATGGAGCAGGTAAATCATTGTGATTCATGGCTATATCAAGTATTACGGCTATCCCTTGATTATGTGCTGTATCAATAAGTTTTTTCAACTCTTCTTTTGGGCCATAGTATTTATCAGGTGCCAACATAAATGTTGGATTGTACCCCCAGCTTTCATTTCCATTAAACTCCATAATAGGCATGAGTTCGATAGCATTTATGCCCAACGATTTTAAATAAGAAAGTGTATCTGTGAGGTTTGCATAAGTCCTTTGCCCGTCTCCAAAAAAATCTCTTATCAATAACTCATAGATTACTAATGATTCTTTTGGCGGCCTTTGATAATTATTGTCAGTCCACTCAAATGCTTGCTGTCCGGTTTCCAATACCGACAATCTGTTAAAATACCACTTGCTATTATATGCCTCTTGAGGAAATTCTTTTAATTCCGGAAAGGACGTTGAAGGAATATATTGATCATCAGGATCTAAAACTTTATCAGTGTAAGGATCGGCTACATAAATCGACTCATCAACTAAATATTGAAAAGCATACTCCGCACCGGGGGTAAGGCCTGTAATCTCCACCCAGAACAGGTCTCCATCTCTTTTCATTTGATACACCGGGTTGATCTCCCAATTGGTAAAATCACCAATTGTATAAACTGATGATTTCATCGGGGCCGTTAAACAAAGTATCACTTTGGATTGATCTGACAGGTAATTAATCCCTGGCACAACACCCGTTGGAATTGATTCAGTTTGTGATGCACTTCTAACAACAAAATACGTGGCTTCACTAGCCTGATTTGTGCCATTATCAATTGTAACCTCAACTGAATATTTTTCAGGAGTACCTGCAGTAATTGAATGGCTGATTTGATTTGTACCGTTAAAAGTAGCAACCACAACCCCATCGATGAGCAATTCCCAATCAACAGTTTCTGATGCAGAAGCATTGATATTAATGGTTTCTCCTTCATTAAAAAACGTTGGAGAGGTATTTAGTGTGGTAAAAGAAACTTCCAATGCTCCTGAAGACATATCCACAAAATAGTCAGGTGTTTGGCCATCACTCCAATCTCGTCCTTTCAGCAAAAGTCCCAGTCGTTCAATTTCACTTGCTGGTTGCTCAAAAAAATCTGTGGGTATAAATGTGATGGTATAAACATTAGGATCACTTCCGGATCTGGTCATTAAGGCATCACTTTGTGCTTCTGTTGCAGGATTTACATTAGTTGGGGCATCTATCGCTTCAGTTCCCTGATCTATCCAGGTCCAAATCCAGACCTCATCTGCATAGCCTTCCAATGCGGTACCAGAAACATCAACTGTAAAAGTGATGGACTCATCGGCTTGAGGAAATTCAGGTGTAGTAGTAACCTGTCCAAATACATTAGAAAAGGTGATAATCGATATTACAGTTAGAAAAAATCTCATAATTCATTTAACAAAAAAATAGCGCAGCAAAAGCTGCTGCGCTATCCTAAACAATACAAATATCTATTTGAGAAATGTATACTCTCCAGTACCTGAATTAAACGAAACCACATAAGTTCCAGCTGTTACCGGAACGTTTGGTCCGTTTTTAAATCCAAGGCCTTCAGGGAAATCACTGGCTCCCCAGTTATTAGCCCAGTCATCATCAGCTCTAAACTTAGCTTCACCATCGGTAATGGTTACAATACCTGAGTATTTATATGGGTTAGCCGGGTTTTGAATTAGATCCGTATCACTGTCCCAACCATTTGGTGTAGCATCTCCAATAATACCAACTGAAGTATAAACAGTGTTTTCGTTCATAATCATATACTCACCCGTAACATCATGAAACCAAACATTGTATGTACCTGCAGCTACCGAAATATTTGGACCATTAAATGTGCCGTAACCCGATGGCGAACCGCTTCCACCCCAGTTGGTATCCCAGGCATCATTAGCTCTAAATTTAGCTTCACCATCTGTAAGCGTGATAGTACCTGTCCAAACATGTACGTCTCCCGGGTCTTGGGTTAAATCTGTATCTGAGTCCCATCCACCCGGAGTACCACTTCCAATCATACCTATTGTGGTATATTCTGTAGCGGCAAGTTCAGTGATGTTGTACTCTCCAGTTTTATCATTAAAGTCGATCGAATAATAACCGGCTGTAGAAATTGGAATATTTGGTCCATCTTGAGTGGCTACACCTGAAGGAAAATCCGAAGCCCCCCAGTTATTAGTCCAGTCATCTGATGCTCTGAACTTCATTTCTCCAACATTTAGGTAAGCGGTAACTGTCCAACTGAACTTGTCATTTTCAGGATCACTCAATCTCATATCAGTATCAGTAGCCCAATCACCAGGAGTGGCGTTTCCAATGATACCAATGGTACAGAAATTACCACAATCTCCAGCTAGTAAAAACCTTAAATACCGTGTACCAGGTGAATATGTGAATTCACCTACACTTCCTACTACTCTCCACTCAAGTCCATCTTCAAACTCAGTAGTGCCTAAAGAGTCTACCATTGTTTGGTGAGTTATAGAAAGTTCGCTATCGGCACCATCATTGTCTGATTTAAATGCAAATAAGGGATTAGAAAAATCGCCTCCCATAAAATCAAATTCTACCTCAAAAGTAACGGCTCCTCCACTTGCTGATTGGGCATCTTCCCAATCAAATATCAACAGGCTATCTGGGTTTAATGAGGTATTTAGCACTACCTTCTGATTTAACGCTGGCAACATGTAATCAAATGCCGAAACACCGTCTGATGCAACATTAATAACAATTTCAAAGCTGTTTTCTGCTCTTTTTTGGTTTGTGCCTAAAGAAGTCGAAGTTGATGCTTCAACTGTCCAAATAAACTCTGATGAACCAGCACTCTCGACAACATCAATCAGCTGTCCAAATGTGACTGTAACCTTATTTTCCAGACCATCTCCATCCGATAGAATCGATAACAATGGTGACGTAAAATCATTGCCTTTCTGGTCTAGCAAAAACTGGTAACTGACATCTCCATTGAGGCCGGCAGGAGCTGCTTCCCAGGTAATTTCCATTTCACTGTCGGCTTGTGCTTCATTAACTGTTACCTCTGAAAAATTGCCGGGGGTCTGCAATTGAAACTCACCGATATGCTCTCCTTTTCCTATATTATCCTCAAACGGATTGTCTTCCTCACATGAAAGTAGTACCGCTGAAGCAAATAAGAAGGTTAATGTTATATGTATATATTTCATTTTCATAGTTATTTAAGATCCAGGTATTCTAAAGAATAAGTGTCAGAAGTCACCTCTGCATTATCTTGGGCAACAAATTGATAACTCAGACTTGAAATACCACTTGACATACCAAAATCAAAACTTGCCAGCACTCTGACATAATGTGTACCTTCTCCTTCATTGGTTGCATCTTTAGTAACAGAAGCAACCGTTGCCCCTGAAGCATCAAGTGCGTTTATAACGACCGAAAAATCTCCTGTCTGAAACTTCAGGTCAAGATCTTCAGCCATTGTCTGATCGAAATACAAAGTAACTATGTCCTTACTTGAGGCTTTTGTTGGAAATTTCCTGTCAATCGTAGGTGTAAAAGTTAAAGGCTCAACATCTAAAGTATAATCAGATGTTTGACCATTACTCCAGTCAACTCCTTTGGCGAGTACTCCCATTTTCTTTATCTCCGATGGAGATTTTCCATAGAACTCTGTCGGAATCAGCGATATCCTGTAAATATTGGGATTTGATTCATCCTGCGTCAATTGTGCGTCTTCAATGGCAGATCCTCCAGGGTTTACATTGGTAGGCGCATCGCAATCTGCGCTACATCCTTCCGCAATCCAGGCCCATAGGTAGATATTATCAGAGTAACCCTCCAGACTTGAACCCGTAACATCAAAAATCAGAGTAACTTCGTCTTCTGCAGTAAATGTACCTGGTTCAGTAGATATCGATTGTGCCGACATACTTCCTACTACAAGACATCCTAAAAGTGTATATATTAATTTTCTCATAGTTAGTTCTGTTTTACAAGTTGATAATCATAAGAAACTACTGCAGCTAATGTCTCTCCTTTTAATTGAGACCTCACTTTGGCTAGCGAAAGTCTACCCTTGCTTATTTCAGCAAAAGACCCTATGGCAATAGTATCATTTACAGCACCACTGGTTAAAATCAACCTTGACGGAAATTCAGCATTATCTACTGACCATGTGCCTGAAGTTAAACCACTAAGTACGTTAGGTGCTGCGCCCGTTTCAATCACAAATGAATTATCATTTTGTAATGACAACTGTAGGTCAGTAAGGTTGAAGTATTCTGTAATATCCTGCTCTTGAGCAAAAGCAGGGAAACCTTTCCTAATTGCATCATTGTCTTTTTGCACAACCTTTGAGATTGTCCAATCTCCACTTAGTTGAGAAACCCTGTCAGCTCGCTCACCAAGTGAATCGAATTCATCTGGCTGACAGCCAAATGCAAGCGCTACTAATAGTATCAGATATATATTTTTCATTAGTTTTTTCATTAGTTACAACCTCCCTCTGGATTCATTTCAAATCCTTTAATTGCTAATTCTGAAGCTGGGAATTGCAAAACCATACCATCACAATCCCATGGCGCATTTCTTACAAGCACATCTTCACCCAAAACACCTCTTCGCTTTAATTCATGAATTCGGTAACCTTCACCACCAAACTCCAATCTTCTTTCTTTACGCGACTCTGAGATTACCAGATCAGAAGAGGCTGTACCAGGAATTGGCGACACGTTTGCTCGTTGCTTTATTTGATTAACATAACCAATCGCATTTCCAAGATTTTGATTTAGTTCTCCATACGACTCTGCCGCTATAAGCATGAGTTCTGTTAAGTTGCTTAACGAGACATTCATAAAGTCGATATTAAACTTTGTGAAAACCCTGGCTTCACCGGTGTCTTCCGCCCATGCACTTCGATCTCCTCCGTTGGCTACAAGCTCGTTGTAATAATCATCAGAGATCTGCAATACAGGCACATTGGCTCTAGAGTCAAACATGCTCCTGAAAGTACCAGCTCTATTGTCTTCGATATTTGTACTTATGATGGTAAAGACTGTCTCTGTCGAAACCGTCTGGTCATATCTGTTATTCAAATCGCTTGAAAATGTAAAAGGCCCATTTTCGATGACATCAGCTGCATAAGTTGAAGCTGTCTCGAAATCATTCATCTGAAAGTACATTTTAGCCAAATATGCTTTTGCAGACCAATTGGTGGCATAATTACCATTATCATCAGGTAATAACTGCTCGGCCTCCAACAGGTCAGCCTCAATTTGAGCATAGACTTCTGCCACAGTAGATCTTGTATCAGTACCAACATCTGAGCTGGTCTGAATAACGATACCCAGGTGCGAATTATCTGTGGTAAAACCAAATGGTTGAGCAAAGTGTCTTACCAATTCAAAATGAGCGATGGCTCTGATGAATTTTGCTTCACCCTCAAACCTGTTGCGTTCTGCAGCTGATAGGCTTATTGCATCAAGGTTCTCCAGGATAGTGTTTGCTCTTAAGACTGCTATATATGGTTGACCATAATAGCCTCCTACATCTGAGTTAAAAAAGTCAGTACTTCTATTATATACCTGTACTAAAAAACCGGAATTACCAGGTATAAATACGTTATCAGCCAATAACTCACTAAACCTTTGGTTATTACCATTAAATGTATTGGCCACCACATCGTAAGATGAATTGAGTAATTGCTGCATATCCTCTGGTGAAGTAATAGCCTCGTCAGTTACTACTTCGTTAGAAGGAAGTTCATTTTCCAAAAGATCATCACACGCCATATTGAAGGTAATGATCATTATTAATATATATTTTAGATTTCTCATTTGATGCATCTGTTATTAAAATGAAACATTAAGTGTGATAGAATAAGCTTTTTCTTGCGGAGGCGTAAGGTATGTAACATTCGGACTTAAGTTTCTATCCGTTACGTTATCAAAATCTCTTACTACTTCCGGGTCTAAACCAGGGAACTTGGTAAAGGTCAAAAGGTTGGTTCCGCTAACGGTCACCTTAGCACCTTGGATACCAATACGATCTGTAAAACTAGAAGGTAAGTTATAGCCCAATGCAATGTTTCTCATTCTTAAATAGCTCGCATCATGCAGGAATAAATCCGTATTAAACCACTCCTTGTCATTACCATGTTCAGACGGTGTAAGGGTTACTTTAGGATATGTAGCTACATCGCCTGGTTGTTTCCATCTGTTTCCAATATCCTCTCTTGTATTCCAATCTGACAGAAATTGTAGCTGTCTTTTAGACGAAGAATCGTATATATTTCCCCCTATTGTAAATACAAAAAGAACATTTAAGTCGAAGTTTTTATAAGTAAATAAGTTGCTAAAGCTACCTACAGCATCTGGCAAAACATCCCCAACAGGTACTCTGTCTCTTTGCTCGTTGTACTCAAAGGTTTCAAAACCATTTACATCTAAATAGATTGGACGCCCTGTTAGCGGATCGACACGCGAATATCTTATGAGGAAGTTGGTCCCTACAGGAAATCCTTCAACTATTCTCGTATCGTTTGTACCACCACTTACGGCATCCTCAGTATAATTACCAATCGACAAAACTTCGTTGGTGTTATAACCAATATTGAATGTAGTTGTCCATGTGAAATCTGAAAGTACCAGATTTTTAGTGGTAAAAGTAAGGTCTACACCTTTATTTTCTATTTCTCCAACATTATCCCAGAAACTCCCAAAACCGTTGTATTGAGGCAATGTAAGATTCATTAAAACATCCTCTGTGCGTTTCAAGTAATATGACACCTCCATATCTAAACGTTCATTAAACAACCCTACCTCAAATCCGACATCAAAACTTTTAGTAGTCTCCCACTTCAAATCTGGGTTATTTACTTTATTTGGAAATCTTATCGGTTGACCATTATAAACAGGATTAGGGTTCGTAGCATAAGTACCCACCCATTGATTACTTGGGAAATTAGCATTTCCAGTAATACCAAAGGCTGCTTTCAATTTCAGAAAGTTAACTGACCCTACATTATCCATAAAAGACTCTTCTGATAATAACCAGGCTCCTGAGATCACCGGGAAGAATCCAAAGCGATTATCTTCTCCAAATCTGGACGAACCGTCAGCTCTGGCTGTTGCCTGGAAGAAGTACTTATCATTAAGCGCATAGTTTACTCTTGCCAGAAAACTTAAGAAAGACCATTTATCATCGCTTAACCTGAATAAGTTTTGCGTTTGCTCAGTTTCATTAGAAAAGTTACCTTCTTCTTTCCATAAAGTACTGCCTACATCTGTACCCAAGTGAACGATGTTGTTTTTACCACTGGTTACTGACTCTTGATACTCCGCACCAAGCATAAGCTTAAATTTGCTGGCATCACTTAAACCATAATCATAGGCAGCCAGTGCATTAAGGTTATAATTTGTAACCCATCGCACATCACGTTCAGAACGGTTGCGAAATGAATCAGCCACGTCATCTCCATCAGTATCTATAAAATCTCCTCTTAACTCCCCTGATTCCCACTGATCGTTTTTCTGGTCCAGATAATCTACTCCTCCACTTACGGTAAACTCAAGTTTATTGATTGGACGGTACTTTAATGACAATGTATTTATTACTCGATCATCAATTGTAAACCCTTGAAAATTAGCGTTGGTAAATACAGGATTAGCTACTACTCTTGTATTTCCACGCCAAAAATCACCCTGATCATCAAATACCGGGTAAATTGGTAAAGCTGTAGACATCGCATCTCCTAACCCTCCAGTGTATGAGACTCTTACTCGTTCATTAATACCTCTACTTAAAGAAGTTGATAATACGACATCCAACTGATCATTTACAGCATAATCAATATTTGCTCGAGCACTTAACCGTTTAAAAGAATTACCTTTGATGTACGACTCATTATCACTGTATGAAAGGCCAACGTAGGCTTTTAATCTATCCATAAGACTAAATCTTGAAGACAGATTATAACTCTGCTTTACACCAGTATCCGTAAGCAAATCCCACCAATCTGTATTATTTTGTGAAGCTTCCTGATAGGCGGCAAGTCTTTCCTCTGGACTATCGCTAGCTTCCGAATATCCTGGCAACCATACTGCTCCGGTATTTCCATCTAGCTCCCATGCTTCCTGCCTGATTTGAAGCCACTCCTGGCTATTTAATAAGTTTGGCTTAGCTACTGGCTCTGAAAAACCTGTGGTGGCTGTAAAGTTGAACGTTGGCTTACCACTTTTACCTCTCTTAGTTGTAATTAAAATAACTCCATTTGCACCTCTGGAACCATATATACCAGCCGCTGCTGCATCTTTTAATATCTCAATTGACTTAATGTCATTTGGATTTAATGCAGCGAGTGGATTGTTGTTGAAAGCACCATTTTGCCAGTTGGCCTCAGCTAAAAAATTATTGGCGGTAATTGGAATACCATCAACCACATATAATGGGTCACCATTTGCAGACACAGATGAAATCCCCCTAACTCTGACTACCGATCCTGCACCTGAAAGGCCGCTACCCTGTATTACCTGCACACCCGCTGCCTGTCCTTGAAGTGCTGCCTCAAAACTGGGAACCTGAATCTGTTGCAATTTAGCTCCGTCAATCTGTGCAATTGACCCTGTTATTTCTCGTTTGGCTTGTGTACCATAACCAACAACTACTACTTCATTGAGCTGTGTGATATCAGCAGTTAGTGATACATCAATTTTTGATCGCTGGCCAACAGAAATTTCTTCAGTAACATAGCCAATAAAAGAAAAGATCAATTCATCATCAGCATCCGCAGTAATCGTATAGTTACCGGATACATCAGTCACCGTACCAGAAGAAGAGCCTTTGATAATAACATTTACACCTGGCAAAGGTGCACCATCATCCATATCACTGACCTTTCCAGAAACGGTTATTTGTTGGGCGCTCAAATGAACGCTCAACAAACTAAATACCATCACTAGTAATTTTTGTTTCATAAGCTTAGGTTAATTATATAATTATTTAAAGATTTTAGGTTATAGCTATTTTTAACATTTCAGCTCATTTCAGCATCTACAACAAACGTTTGCGCTTTGGTTTTAACAACATAATGAGACAAATCAGTTAACATCTACATAACTTTCTTATAAATAAATTTAATACAATTAATGATTTAAACAACTTTTAAAGCGCTTATTTGAGTCTTAATTCAACGAAAACGTCTTCGCAAACGATTGCGTAAAAATCCAATTTTACCAAGGGCCTTTCAATTGATCTCAAACGGCTTAAACAATAGTAGTAAAAATTTTAATTGTACTTTTTAAATATTTTAAGCTAAAAGCTATTATTAATAGTTGATTTTCTCACTTGTGAGGAATAATATCCAATTTATATACCCAAATACTTATTTGAAGCCTGCTTTTATTTATATTGGCATTTTAAATAGGTATTTTTAACATACAATGAGAGGTAGTCAAGTTACAATCAAAGACATCGCCAGAGAATTAGGAATTTCTCCATCTACAGTATCCAGAGCCTTGAAGGATCACCCTGATATAAGCCCTGAAACTAAAAAGGCTGTGAAAAAATTAGCCGAGGAGTTAAATTATCAGCCAAATTCTATTGCACTTAGCCTTAGACAAAGTAAAAGCAATACCATTGGAGTAATCATACCTGAAATAGTCCACTTTTTCTTTTCTACGGTAATTAGCGGTATAGAAGATGTAGCTTATGATGCTGGCTATAGCGTAATTGTTTCTCAGTCCAACGAATCTTATGACCGGGAAGTGATGGATACCAAGGCTCTATTTAATAACCGTGTAGATGGTATGTTGATCTCAATGTCTCGTGAAACGACTGATTATGAGCACTTTAGTTCAATACATAAGAGAGGTATGCCTATGGTGTTTTTTGATAGAATATGCGATGGACTTGACACAAGTAAAGTGGTTGTGGATGATCATGATGGTGCCTTTCAGGCCACTGAGCATTTAATCAAGCAAGGATATACACGCATAGCCCATCTGGGAGGACCTCAAAACTTGTCTATCAGTCGCCAGCGTCTCGATGGTTATAAGGATGCATTGAAGCAACACAACATGAAAATCGATGAAAGCCTGATTATGACAGACCACTCATCAGATGATGAAGACAATGCCAAGGAAATTACTTCCATGTTGTTAGACTCGCCTAACCCTCCAGATGCAATGTTTGCCATTAATGATATCGCTGCTTTAGGCGCCATGATGGCCGCCAAAGACCGAGGGCTTTCTATACCCAAAGACTTTGCAATTGTAGGCTTCAGCAACTGGAGATTTACCTCCATGACGGACCCTTCCATGTCCACTGTGGATCAACCAGGATTTACTATGGGTCAGGAAGCCGCTCGCTTATTGATAAAAGAAATTGAGGCCAAAGAAGATGAAGTCATAACACCAGAAACAATCACTCTCAAAACTAACCTTATAGTAAGGGCCTCTTCAGTGAAGGGCTAGCCAGCAGTTTTTAGTAAAAAACACCAATTTCTGATTTTCGTGTTTTTCCGACTTCTGATTTCAAACGAAAGCGCAATCGATTGCGGTTTTTTTTTGCGTTAATCATGCTTTTTTTCACACTTTATCTTATTAATTTGATCTGGTAGCACCTCTTAAAAGGTGCACATTTTTTACAGATTTGAATTTCTAATAATGCTGGAAACACAGGTTTCTCATAATAAAAAACTCAGTCAGTCATTGGGTAATTTGGTGTCTTTTGTCAACACCGAAAACGGCATCTCTGCAAGAGTAGAAAATGCTGAATTTAGGGTACTTATCTACAGTGAAGATATATTTAGAATTCATATTGCTTTTAATGGTCAGTTTGATGAGCAATCTTATGCTGTTATTGCCAAGGCCGACTTTAGCGCTTTTGCGATTGAAGATAATGATGATCATATTAAAATATATACCCATACAACCCATCTAAAAATTGCTAAAAACCCTGTGAGATTTAGTTTTCACTCAGCTGATGGAAAGCTAATTAATGAAGATGAAAAGGCATTTGGTTCGTCAGTTATTGGTGAGCAGGTGGCTACCTATAAGGCTATGCAGCCGGGAGAGCGTTTTATTGGGTTAGGGGAAAAAACCGGCCCACTAGATCGCAAAGGTCATGGGTACCAACATTGGAACACGGATCATTTTGGATATGATGCAGACAGTGATCCCCTTTATTGTTCTACGCCTTTCTATATTGGTGTACACAATCAACTGAGCTATGGCATCTATTTCGATAATTCTCACAAGTCTCATATCAACTTTGGTGCCTCAAATGATCGCTTTTCAAGCTTTTCTGCCGATGCTGGTGATATGAATTATTACTTTATCAATGGAAAAAATGTAGCCGATATCATTGAGTCATATACCCTGCTTACAGGTAGAATGGAGCTACCTCCACTCTGGAGCCTGGGTTACCAACAGTGTAGGTATAGCTACTATCCAGATAAAGAAGTTTATAGTGTTGCGCAAACATTTCGAGATAAAGATATACCTGCCGATGTGATTGTTCTGGACATTCACTATATGGATGCCTACAAAATATTCTCATGGGATAAAGAAAGGTTTCCAGACCCTGAAGGAATGTTGCAAAAATTAAAAGATCAGGGATTTAAGGTTGTAGTAATGTGTGACCCTGGAATCAAAATTGAAGAGGGTTATGGGCCTTTCGAAAGTGGAAAGCAAGAGGATATTTATATTAAATACCCAGATGGCTCCAATTACAGCGGAGAGGTTTGGCCTGGCTGGTGTCATTTCCCTGACTTCACCAACCCAAAAGCACGCAACTGGTGGAAAGAAAATCTGAAAGCCTATACTGATCTTGGTGTTGAAGGATTTTGGAATGATATGAACGAAATAGCCACATGGGGTCAAATGCTGCCTGAGTTGATAGAATTTGACTTTGAAGGACAACGAGATACGGCTAGAAAAGGCCGAAATATCTATGGTCTACAAATGGCTAAAAGTACTTATGAAGGCACAAAAGCTTTAATGGATGGTAAAAGACCTTTCAACCTTACCAGAGCTGGCTTTTCAGGCATACAACGATATGCCGCTGTGTGGACAGGAGACAATGTGGCGAGTGAGGAGCACATGCTATTAGGTGTAAGGCTTGTCAATAGCATGGGTCTTGCTGGTATCCCTTTTGCGGGCTATGATGTTGGGGGTTTTGTAGGCAATGCTACTGAACATTTATTTGCAAGATGGGTACAGATTGGCGCATTTTCACCTTTCTTTCGAGGGCACTCTATGATCAATAGTCGTGACTCAGAACCATGGACCTATGGTGAAGAAGTGGAAGAAATTTCAAGGAATTACATCAAACTAAGGTATAAGTTGATGCCTTATATCTATCGACTGTTCAAAGAGTCAACACAAAACGGATTGCCCGTTGCTCGAAGCCTGGCCATGGACTATACCCATGACGATAACATTTATCGGGAGGCTTATCAAAATCAATATTTATTTGGCCCTTCAATACTGGTTGCACCTGTTGAAAGCACCAAAGAACTTGTAAAAGTCTACCTCCCTGAAGGCAAGTGGTATGAGTTATTTACCGATAAATCATATGATGGTAATCAGGAGATTGTTGCAGAATGCCCGATAGATAAGCTACCTCTTTTTGTAAAAAGCTCCGCCATTATTCCAGTCTACCCGAAAGCTGGTAACAACACGGAGCAAAAAGGAGAAAAACTTGAGATCCATGTGTATGCTGGTGACAAAGAGAACACATTTATGTATTACGAAGATGATGGAGAAACCTATGATTTTGAGAAAAAATCTTACTACCAACGAGCGATTACATACTCTCCAAAAGACAAGAAAATAAGGGTTGGTGCCACTGACGGTAATTTTAACTCACAGATGAAGCAATTGTCACTACACCTACATGGGTTTGAGGATACGTGCTTTGCGGTCAATGGTAAAGAAGCTAAAGTAGAAAAGAAGGCATATCAATTTGTTGATGCTATCTCAAACTTCGACCCGATAGACAAGGCTGTACCACACCGACTGAAAATCGATGATTTAAAAACAATCTCACTAAACAATTGTAATGAAGAAATTACTATTAGCTGGTAGCTTTATAGCTTCGGGCTTAATTTCATGTACGCAAGAAGCTAAACAGCACTTTGATGTGCATGGAGACCCGCTAATTATAGGTAAAGCCAGCCCTATTCTGCTTGACAATGATAAGACCAAAATAGTAATTACAGATTATGTTCTTGATCCGACAAGGGTTGATTCCATCACCAACGAAGGACAACTTTCGCAAACTCAAAATGGAGATACACTTGTTTTGACAAGAACACTACATACTCCGTTATCTTCACTCCATTTTTGGTCAAATGGTATAGCCGAAAGTGTACTTTTAAAGAAGTCTAATAAAGAAACAATAAGCTTTACTTATACCGGGGAGGCAGAGTTAGTGCAAATAAAAGGCGAGTTTAATGCCTGGAATCCAAACAACACAATTTTAGAAAAAGACGGTGATACATTCAACACAAGTGTATTATTAAACCCTGGACAGTATCAGTATTTATTTGTTGTTGATGGTAAGGAAATTAGAGACCCTAATAATCCTGACTCTGTGGACAATGGGATGGGAGGCTGGAACTCCATTGTGAAAATCAAGCGAGCAGAAAGAAGCGAACTGCCAATTATTGAAACTTCTTCTTTTGACAATGAGAATATCACATTACAATCATCAAATGTACCCACCTCAATAATTGCATTTATTGGCAACTACCAAATACCACAAGAGCACATTGCAATTGACGGCACTGAGATAACTCTAAATATCCCTCGACTTGCAAGTAGCTCACCCAGAGAACACATCCGCTTATGGGCTTACAATGATGTCGGCATTTCTAACGATGTGCTTATCCCGTTGCATAATGGTACTGTTTTAAATGATGCTGCTCAACTTAACAGAGAAGACTACGAAGCGATGGTGATGTATTTTTTAATGGTAGACCGCTTTAACAATGGTAATCCTACAAACGATCACCCTTTGAATATACCTGAAGTACACCCTAAGGCTGACTATTTCGGAGGGGATTTAGCTGGAGTTAGCGAAAAGATTAATGATGGTTACTTTGAATCACTTGGAGTCAATACAGTTTGGCTTTCGCCTATAACGCAAAACCCTGAAGGCGCTTATGGAAAGTACCCAACACCTGAGACGGCTTTCTCAGCCTATCACGGATATTGGCCAATAAGCTCAAAAAAAGTTGACTATAGATTTGGCACAAGTCAGGAAATGCATGATTTGGTAGATGCCGCACACGGTAGTGATATGAATATTCTCCTGGACTATGTGGCCAACCACGTGCATGAGGAGCATCCCGTATATCAAAACAATAAAGATTGGGCTACAGAACTCTATCTACCCGATGGTTCGCTTAATACCGAGCGCTGGGATGATCACAGACTTACGACCTGGTTTGATACTTTCATGCCAACTCTGGATCTCTCAAGAATGGAAATAGTCGATCCTATGACTGATTCAGCCCTTTTCTGGCTAACGGAGTATGATATTGACGGCTTCAGACATGATGCCACCAAACACATACCGCTTATCTTCTGGCGAGTGCTCACAGAAAAAGTAAAAAAACGAGTTGTAGTGCCTGAGGGTAAGAAAGTGTTTCAAATCGGTGAAACTTATGGGAGCAGAGAGCTGATCAACAGTTATATCAACACGGGCATGTTAGAAGCCCAATTTGATTTTAATCTATATGACGATGCTGTAGCCACTTTTGCCAGAGATGATGTGAGTTTTTCAAGACTCACGGCTTCTTTAAGAGAAAGTCTCTCCTACTATGGCGACCATAACCTAATGGGTTACATCACTGGAAATCAGGACAGGGCCAGGTTCATCTCATATGCCGATGGTTCTGTAAGGTTTGATGAAGACGCAAAGCTTGCCGGCTGGACGAGGAAGATTGAGGTGCAAGACACAATGGCTTACCATAAACTTTCATCTCTGACGGCTTTTATGATGACAATCCCGGGTGTGCCTACCATTTACTATGGTGATGAAATAGGCTCTCCAGGTGGCAATGATCCCGATAATAGACGTATGATGAGGTTCGAAAACCTCACGCCACAAGAACTGGCCACCCGAGAGCGAGCCAAAAAATTGATTGAACTAAGAAGAAACAATCTTGCACTCATTTATGGAGACCTTAAAATTATTGAAGAGTCAAACAACCACATGATTATCAAAAGATCATATTTTAACAATCATGTACTGGCGATATTTAATAAATCCTCCACACAGCTTACGATAACATTACCGATTGATAAAAGTGGTAAAACACATTTTGACGGATCGCTAGATCAGGGTACCTTGACCCTAAAACCTTATAGATTTGAAATTATAACTTTTTAATATGCTAAAGCAAATTCTTACCATCAGTACCATAGCCTTATTAGGCCTGGGAGCTTGTACACCAAAAGATCAATCAGCAAAAAATGAAGCTGACAATATGGATGTTGCTTCATTTCCAGAAAGGTCAAAGGACATGAATATTTACGAGGTAAATATCCGGCAATATACTCCTGAAGGGACAATAAATGCATTCACGGCTCACCTACCGCGACTGGAAAAAATGGGTGTAGATATTCTTTGGGTTATGCCTGTACAGCCAATAAGTGAGAAAAATAGAAAAGGTCCATTGGGTAGTTATTATTCTATTCAGGACTATACCGCCATTAATCCAAATTTCGGTACAGAGGAAGACTTCAAAGCATTTGTAGAAGAAGCCCACGAAAGAAATATGCTGGTGATTCTAGACTGGGTGGCCAATCATACGGGTTTCGACCATCCGTGGACAAAAAAGGAAGGCTATCATACCACAGACTCTGCTGGCAATATTATCTGGCCTAAAGGTACCGATTGGACAGATGTAGCCGATTTGAATTATGACAATGCCAATATGCGTCAGGAAATGATAAATGAAATGCAGTGGTGGATCACAGAAATGGACATTGATGGTTTTAGGTGTGATGTGGCCGGTGAAGTACCCAATGACTTTTGGACAGCAGCTATTGATAGCATACAAAAAGAGAAAGACGTATTTATGCTAGCTGAGTGGGACGAGCCAAAAATGCATGATGCAGGCTTTCACATGACCTATGGCTGGGGTCCCCATCATTGGATGAACGAGACGGCCAAAGGTCATTATAATGCAGATTCATTACAGTTAAGGTTGCAAGAGGACTTAGATCGCTATCAGGATGATGCGATACGCATGATGTTCACTACAAACCATGATGAAAACTCATGGAATGGCACCGTGTTCGAACGCTTGGGTGAAGGTCATAAAGCTTATGCCGTATATAATTTCACCATTTATGGTATGCCTTTAATCTACAGCGGTCAGGAAGCTGGTTTAGATAAAAGACTAAGGTTTTTTGATAAAGATACCATCGACTGGTCAGACGTAAAATATGAGGAATTTTACAAAAGTCTCATCAGTCTAAAAAAAGAAAATCCGGCCTTACATAATGGCGCTTATGGGGCGGTTCCTGAATTCCTTAAAGATAGAAATGCTCATGTATTCTCATTTAAAAGAGCCAAAGGAGACAATGAAGTGACTGTGATTATCAACATGTCTGACGAGAAGCAAGAAGCTTTTTTTGTAGATGAAAGTCTTTACGGTACTCATGAGGACTACTTCACTAATGAGGCTGTAGAAATCTCAGCAGAAGCACTATATCTTGCGCCATTTCAGTATTACGTTTTTGTAAAATAACTCAGGACCTATAACATGAGCAACGTATCGTTAACCTCCGACAAACCTAAACTTAGCTTTTGGCAGATATGGAACATGAGTTTTGGTTTTCTGGGAATTCAATTTGGATTTGCACTTCAGGGCGGCTTCATGTCAAGGATTTTTCAAACACTAGGTGCAAGCAAAGACGAAATTCCAATTCTTTGGTTAGCTGCACCCTTAACTGGTCTTATTGTACAACCCATTATCGGTTATCTAAGTGATAGAACCTGGAGTACAAGACTTGGTAGACGCAGGCCATATTTCTTACTTGGTGCGATTTTAAGCTCAATTGCATTATTTTTTGTACCCCATTCGCCAGCCTTATGGGTTGCCGCAGGCCTTTTATGGGTATTGGATGCTTCGATTAATATTAGTATGGAGCCTTTCAGAGCCTTGGTGGCTGATAAGCTACCAAACAGCCAGCGATCTTACGGTTTCGTTGTACAGACACTTATTATCGGTATTGGCACCTGGGTAGCCTCTAACCTTCCCTGGATGGTAACCAAATTGGGTGCTTCAAATGCAGCAGCTGAAGGGGTACTTCCCGACTCAGTTAAAATTGCTTTTCTTATAGGTAGTATCGTTTTTTTTGGTAGTGTTTTATATACGATTTTAACTACAAAAGAGTACCCGCCCGAGGACCTGGAGCATTTTCGTAAAGACAATGAAGCTACTAAGGGTTTCTTAAATAGTGTAAGAGAAATATTCGGCAATATCATCAACATGCCAAACCTGATGATTAAGCTTGGTGTGGTTCAATTTTTTTCCTGGTTTGCCTTTTTTACCATGTGGAGTTTTGCAACTCCTGCCATTACAGAGCACGTTTTTAAAACTACCGACACAACATCCCTGGCTTACAATGCCGCTGCTAATAGCGTGGGAAACTATATGGGTACTTATGGTCTTGTATCCATGTTTTACGCACTACTACTGGCATTTATTTCCAGTAAAATCAGTATTAACCGAAAGTATCTGCACATGTTTAGTCTGCTCGTTGGCGGTATTGGGTTCTTATCCATCTACTATATTCAGGAACCATGGATGTTACACCTATCATTTGCTGGTGTTGGTATAGCCTGGGCAAGTATTTTATCTATGCCTTATGCGATGCTTTCAGGAGGAATTGCCTCCAATAAAATGGGTGTCTACATGGGTATTTTTAACATGTTTATTGTTATCCCTCAAATAATTGCTGCTATCGGGGGTATCAACATCACCTACAAAACACTATTTGGGGAAGAGGTCATTTATACCTTGAGCTTGGCGGGATGTTCGTTATTAGTTGCTGCAGTAGCTAACTTTCTTATAACCGATAAAAAAGCAATAAAGGACTAATAAAGCAGCTTAATTTCTTTTCTTAATTAACTGATTTTCTTTTACTTATACCTTCAAACAATCCTTTGGCACGGCTTGTGCGTATAAGTCTATATGAAATGTTCTAATTATTTACTATCTTATTTAGAGATCAGAACATTTAAACTATAAACTCATTCGCCATGAAAAGGATATTTTTTACATTCATTCTAGCACTTTTATTTATTTCCAGTCAGGCACAAACCACCTGGATTGTTGACCCAACGCACTCTTCTATTCAATTTGAAGTTTCTCACCTGGCTGTTTCATCTGTGACAGGGCAGTTTACTTCATATAGCGCAACAGTAACCTCTAAGAAGAATGATTTTAATGGAGCGAAAATTACAGCCACTATACAGACGGCAAGTATTACTACCAACAACCTGGAAAGAGACAAGCACTTAAAAGACGATGATTTTTTTAATGCGGCCGAGTATCCAGATATAAAGTTCGAAAGCACTTCTTTTATCGAAAAAGAAGACAATATGTACAGCATTACAGGTAACCTCACTATGAAAGGTGTTACAAAACCTATTACCCTAAATGCAGAATTTGGCGGTATTGTTTCTATCAACAAAAAAGAGAAAGCTGGCTTTGAAGCACGGGGAACTGTAAACCGATTCGACTACGGCCTGTCATGGGATGATGTACTCGATAGCGGTGGCCTTATCGTAGGAGAAAAAGTCGATATCATTCTGAAGATAGAGTTGGTGAAACAGTAGTGGGCAAAAAAAAGTAAGCTCTTTCGAGCTTACTTTACTATGATTCTTTTCGTTTTAGACTCTCCCTCTGCCTCTATCATCACAAGGTAAAGTCCCTTTTTTAGTGACTGATTAAATGGCATTCTTAGCTTTTTGGTTCCGGAAATAGTTTTGTCAATGACTATGATGTTTCCAGATAAGTCGATCATCTTTATGTTTATATCAGTCTCTCTGCTCAGGTCCGCCTCTATGTCAAACTTGCCATAACTTGGATTAGGGTAAACTTTGAATGAGGTAATCAGCTTTTCTGGCAATGACGTTCTGCCCGTATTGTTTGGCCTTTCACTGGCCGGTAGCACATTGATGCTCTGACTGTAAAAGTCCTGACAGTCTGCTAATGTTACATCCATGAATACTTCATACCTGCCCCTCTCGGTAAACGTCAGCACAGCTAAGTCTTTATTTTGCTCAACTACCGTGATGCCTTCATCAAAGGCCCAAGCAACATCCTCAGGTATCGGCCAGGAGATATCTATCACTATCACTGTGTCTCCAACATAAGCCTCATTGACCATCAAAAAGTCTGCATTTAACAGGTCACTTGATACGATTAATTCAAAAGAGTCTGTCGCAACACAACCATCTTCATTAATTATTTCTAATGTGTATGTACCTTCCTCATTGAGGATAACTGTTTCATCTGTGCTCGAAAAACTGTTATTTGAAGTCCAGCTGTAAGTTGCATTGGGTAGCGGGTGGCTAACCTCGTAGGCTGCTCCCTCACATATCTCTACCGTGCCACCTAAGTCTATTTCAAAAGCCTCCGGTTCTTCTAATGTAATGGTCTGTGATGTAGCACATCCTTTTGCATCCGTAACGGTTAGTTGATAGTCACCGGCTGGTACATCGGTGATTTGTGTGCCTGTTGTACCATTGTCCCATTGGTAAGTATAGTTACCATTGCCTCCTGCTGCATCTACTGTCACGCTACCGTCAGCATCTCCAACACATGTTGGTTCTGTGGTTTCTGTTATTGTTATCGATATAGGATCAACTCCCTCAAGGGTGATAGCATCTGTAAAGCTACAGCCATTGGCATCGGTTATAGTCACCTGATAAGTACCTTGTGTAATGTCTGTGAGACTTGGGTCTATGGTACCCGTATTCCAGGCGTAAGTATAACTGCCTGTGCCTCCCAAAGCTTGTATCGCGAGGCTACCATCATTGCTATCATGGCAGGTAGGCTGTTGGCTATTTGTGATAGTGTAACTAATGGCCTCCGGTGAGTCTATAGTAATCACTTCCACAACCACACAGCCATTCGAATCTGTGACGGTCACCACATTGTCTCCTGATGTAAGTTGATTGGCAGTTTCGCCTGTTTCCCCTGAACTCCATACGATGTCAAAAGGTGATGCTCCTGATATTGTTATAGTCGCCTGGCCATCTGCGCTATCAAAACATGAAGTCGCTGTCGTGGATGATGTACTTACTATCGCTCCATCTTCACTACTTACATTAGCTGTTCTTGTGATCTCACATCCATTGTCATCTGTAATAGTAGCTGTGTAGACTCCACCGCCTACTCCGGTAAGTATCGCATTTGTACCAACCACATCTCCTGTGGTGTTGGTCCAAATGTAGTTATAAGGAGTTGTACCACCTGTTACGTTTACTTCAGCCTCTCCGTTGAGCTCTCCGCAGGTAGCATCAGTTTCTCTAGTCACACTGCCTGTCAGTATTGGTGGTTCAGTGATCGTGATGTCTGTTTGGTCTGTACAACCATTTGCATCTCGCACGTAAAGTGTATAGCTCCCCTGGGACAGGTTTATAAAGGTGTCGTCTGTTTGGTAGTTGGTAGCGTCAATGGAGTATTCTTTTGTACTTGTTCCCCCAATAGATGAAAGTTCTACTGCTCCGGTGCTTAATCCGTTGCAATCTACATCAGTGATGTTAATCACCTGGATGTTTAATTCATCAGGTTGTGTAATATTGATATTGTCTATTGATGATGTACACCCATTTGCATCCGTTATTACCACACTATATGTTCCTGGGTTTAGGTTGGTTAAATCCTGAGTAGTAGCTCCATTGCTCCAATTGTAAGAATATGGCATGGTTCCACCGGAAACATCCAGATCAACTGCTCCGTCTGTTGCTCCATTACAGCTTATTTCAAAACCATTAAAGTTGGAGGCTATCGCACTACCCAACAAGGTTGCCGGCTCAGATAGTGTGTAGCTTTCATTGATGGAGCAACCATTTGCATCGGTTATGATTACCGTGTAGGTTCCTGCTTCAATTCCCGTTAAATCTTTAGTGGTTAAGCCATTGGACCAACTGTAAGTAAAACTTCCACTTCCTCCGCTTACTGAAAGTGTGATACTTCCGTCAGTAGCACCATTGCAACTAACCTCATTACCGTTATAAGAGGAAATGTTCTCAGATAAATCAATAGAAGGCGGATCGCTAATTACAATATTTGAAGCAGCAGCTTGTATACATGTTGGAACCAGCTTATCTCGAACCTTTACAATGTAAGTACCGGATGATAAGTTGTTAAAAACAGAGCCATCTTGCCAATTAACACCATTGTCAATGGTGTACTCATAAGTACCTCTTCCTCCTGAGGCATTTAGTGTAACCTCTCCATCACTCGCTCCACTACAACTCAATTGTCTACCGCTGCCATAGTCTGAAGTTACTGAACCACTAATCGATAAAACAGGTGGTGCAGTTAGCGTAATTGTTGTTTGCTCAATACAGTTATTTGCATCCTTTACTCTCACTATATGAGCTCCTGCACTAAGACCGCTAAAATCAGATGAAGTCTTATAACTGCCTCCGTCTATTGAATAGGCTTTTGTACCGGTACCTCCTGCAGCATCAACTAAAATAACCTGTCCATCAGACTCGCCTGAACAACTAACATCATATCCGTCATATTCCACCAAATCCACTGAATTTATGACAACTACCGTAGGAGCATTAATTGTTATTGCCGGACCTGCTTGCTCACAATCTTCCGAATCTTTAATTCTTGTGTTGTAAGTTCCAACATCAAGGCCGTTGAATACATTGTTAGAGAAAAAATCCGTTCCCCCATTTATTGAAAATTTTAAACCGTCCGTCCCTCCAGATCCGGTTATGGTAATCTCCCCATCTGTCGAGCTCGCACAACTAAGATCGGAACCATTGTAATCTGAGGTGATATTGCTTGATATACTTAATGCTGTTGGCTCGGAAAGTGTTACGGTTGTTGCATTCGTTTTAACATCCGAACAAGCATCCCTCACACGAACTTGATAAACACCAGCTGATAAATCAGAATAAGTATATGATGGACTAGACCAATTTTGTACGTAGGAATTAAAGCTACCTCCATCCTTTGATAAATAATAATCATAAGGTGGTTTACCATATGAAACACTTACACTAATACTACCGTCACTGTTAGAACCTGTTGTAGAACTACTGTTACAAGAAATTTCATTGCTTGGAACAGGAGTGTTCACAGTGAGGGTGGGGGGATTGGGTATTTTAACACTCCTAATTTCAGATGCACATGCATTCCTTCCTTCTGTACTATTACTTTCTATAATAATATCATATGATTCTCCAGCGATAAGGAAATCACTTCCTATATCAGTATTTGATAGGGTAAATGATCCCCCAGTATATGTTTGTCTGTTATAGCCTCTTGTTCCTCCCGAATTCCTGATACTTATCACCAAACCTGTACTAGATCCAGAAATATTAACAGCTACACTTTCATCGTTACTACACGATGTTGTTGGTGCAATTCCATTAGCTGTAAAACTGGGGGGATCTCGATAGAATGTTGTTCCGAGAGGATCGGAATTTCTGGTTCCATAAATATCGTCACTACAGGGTCTTAAACGTACTCTGAAATAAACTTTTTGACCTACTAGACTAATAGGTAATTCATTTAAAAAATAAAAACTATAAGACCCTCCGCTTGTTGTAGTTTTGAAGGTAGTATATCCTGATGAGGAACTAGTACTATATTGCCAATCTTTATAATACGCAGAACTGGAAACGCTACTTGTAAGAGTAATCCTGTCACTTGTACATTGGTCATCAGTTCCGAAATTTGTAGTCATTACCACTGATGGCGCTTGTTTGAACGAGACAATTACTTCATCAGATGTTGTCCCATTCCCAGCAGGACAAATGCCTGTTCCACCATCTACTATGGTATAATCTACTATTAACTTTATTTTTTTTGTTCCACCAGATGTCCATCTTACCTTTTTTGCAGTATTATTGCCAATTGGAATCTCCGTTCCTCCTGTTACTTGCCATCTATAATTTGTAAACTCAAGGTCACATTGATCATAATATGATGGTAAATAGACTACTTCATCATTCCAACAGACGCTATGATCTGCTCCTAAATCTATTAATTGAGCTGTCAAATTAAAATTTAATAGAATTAATGACTTAATAATTAATATTACTCTTACATTCATTTCACCATTAACCTTTTCGTTTTCGACTCTCCCTCTGCCTTTATCATCACAAGGTAAAGTCCCTTTTTTAGTGACTGATTAAATGGCATTCTTAGTTCATTAGTATCGGAAATAGTCTTATCAATTACTATTGTGTTGCCTGTCAGGTCTATCATTTTGATGTTAACATCGGCATTCTGACTTAAATCTGCTTCTATATCAAAATAACCATCACTGGGGTTAGGGTATACTCTGAAGGAAGTTATGAGCTTTTCTTTTGATGATGTTCTGCCCGTATTGTTTGGCCTTTCACTGGCCGGTAGCACATTGATGCTCTGACTGTAAAAGTCCTGACAGTCTGCCAATGACACGTCCATAAACACTTCATACCTGCCAGGCTCTGTAAACGTCAGCACAGCCAAATCTTTATTTTGTTCAATTACTGTGATGCCTTCATCAAAGGCCCAGGCAACATCATCTGGTATCGGCCAGGAGATATCTATCACTATAACCGTATCGCCCACATAAGCCTCGTTGACCATCAAAAAGTCTGCATTTAAAAGATCACTTGATACGATTAATTCAAAAGAGTCTGTCGCAACGCAACCATCTTCATTGATCACTTCTAATGTATAAATACCTGGCTCATTGACTATCACTGTTCCATCAGTACTGGAAAATCCATTGTCTGAAGCCCATATGTAAGTTGCATTGGGCAAAGGATGGCCAATTTCATAAGATGCTCCCTCACATATTTCTACTGTACCACCCAAGTCTATTTCAAAAGCCTCCGGTTCTTCTAATGTAATGGTCTCTGATGTAGCACATCCTTTTTCATCTGTAACTGTTAGACGATACTCACCGGCTGGCACATCGGTGATTTGTGCGCCTGTTGTTCCATTATCCCATTGGTAAGTATAGTTACCATTGCCTCCTGCTGCATCTACTGTCACGCTACCGTCAGCATCTCCAACACATGTTGGTTCTGTGGTTTCTGTTATTGTTATCGATATAGGATCAACTCCCTCAAGGGTGATAGCATCTGTAAAGCTACAGCCATTGGCATCGGTTATAGTCACCTGATAAGTACCTTGTGTAATGTCTGTGAGACTTGGGTCTATGGTACCCGTATTCCAGGCGTAAGTATAACTGCCTGTGCCTCCCAAAGCTTGTATCGCGAGGCTACCATCATTGCTATCATGGCAGGTAGGCTGTTGGCTATTTGTGATAGTGTAACTAATGGCCTCCGGTGAGTCTATAGTAATCACTTCCACAACCACACAGCCATTCGAATCTGTGACGGTCACCACATTGTCTCCTGATGTAAGTTGATTGGCAGTTTCGCCTGTTTCCCCTGAACTCCATACGATGTCAAAAGGTGATGCTCCTGATATTGTTATAGTCGCCTGGCCATCTGCGCTATCAAAACATGAAGTCGCTGTCGTGGAT
Source organism: Fulvivirga sp. (assembly GCA_965227525.1). Taxonomy (GTDB): domain Bacteria; phylum Bacteroidota; class Bacteroidia; order Cytophagales; family Cyclobacteriaceae; genus Fulvivirga. The sequence goes on from OZ245762.1 coordinate 3,455,032, forward strand.
GATGTACTTACTATCGCTCCATCTTCACTACTTACATTAGCTGTTCTTGTGATCTCACATCCATTGTCATCTGTAATAGTAGCTGTGTAGACTCCACCGCCTACTCCGGTAAGTATCGCATTTGTACCAACCACATCTCCTGTGGTGTTGGTCCAAATGTAGTTATAAGGAGTTGTACCACCTGTTACGTTTACTTCAGCCTCTCCGTTGAGCTCTCCGCAGGTAGCATCAGTTTCTCTAGTCACACTGCCTGTCAGTATTGGTGGTTCAGTGATCGTGATGTCTGTTTGGTCTGTACAACCATTTGCATCTCGCACGTAAAGTGTATAGCTCCCCTGGGACAGGTTTATAAAGGTGTCGTCTGTTTGGTAGTTGGTAGCGTCAATGGAGTATTCTTTTGTACTTGTTCCCCCAATAGATGAAAGTTCTACTGCTCCGGTGCTTAATCCGTTGCAATCTACATCAGTGATGTTAATCACCTGGATGTTTAATTCATCAGGTTGTGTAATATTGATATTGTCTATTGATGATGTACACCCATTTGCATCCGTTATTACCACACTATATGTTCCTGGGTTTAGGTTGGTTAAATCCTGAGTAGTAGCTCCATTGCTCCAATTGTAAGAATATGGCATGGTTCCACCGGAAACATCCAGATCAACTGCTCCGTCTGTTGCTCCATTACAGCTTATTTCAAAACCATTAAAGTTGGAGGCTATCGCACTACCCAACAAGGTTGCCGGCTCAGATAGTGTGTAGCTTTCATTGATGGAGCAACCATTTGCATCGGTTATGATTACCGTGTAGGTTCCTGCTTCAATTCCCGTTAAATCTTTAGTGGTTAAGCCATTGGACCAACTGTAAGTAAAACTTCCACTTCCTCCGCTTACTGAAAGTGTGATACTTCCGTCAGTAGCACCATTGCAACTAACCTCATTACCGTTATAAGAGGAAATGTTCTCAGATAAATCAATAGAAGGCGGATCGCTAATTACAATATTTGAAGCAGCAGCTTGTATACATGTTGGAACCAGCTTATCTCGAACCTTTACAATGTAAGTACCGGATGATAAGTTGTTAAAAACAGAGCCATCTTGCCAATTAACACCATTGTCAATGGTGTACTCATAAGTACCTCTTCCTCCTGAGGCATTTAGTGTAACCTCTCCATCACTCGCTCCACTACAACTCAATTGTCTACCGCTGCCATAGTCTGAAGTTACTGAACCACTAATCGATAAAACAGGTGGTGCAGTTAGCGTAATTGTTGTTTGCTCAATACAGTTATTTGCATCCTTTACTCTCACTATATGAGCTCCTGCACTAAGACCTGTGAAATTTGACGAAGAAACGTAGTCACCTCCGTCTATCGAATATTCTTTTGTCCCTGTTCCTCCGGTTTCATTAACCAAAACCACCTGGCCATCTGATACCCCTGAACAACTAACATTATACCCGTCATATTCCACCAAATCTACTGAATTAATAGCAACTGCTGTAGGAGCATTAAGTCTTATTGCAGGACCTGCTTGCTCACAACCTATTGAATCTTTAAGTCTTATATTATAGGTTCCTTCACCAAGACCGTTGAATACATTGTTGGAGGAAAAACTGGTCCCCCCATTTATTGAATATGTCTTACTTCCTGTTCCTCCTGACCCGGTTATGGAAATCTCTCCATCTGTCGAGTTCGCACAACTAAGATCGGAACCATTGTAATCTGATGTGATATTGCTTGATATACTTAATGCTGCTGGCTCAGAAAGAGTGATCGTGGTTGTATTTACCTTTATATCATTACAATCATCTATAACTCTTACCTTATAGTTGCCCTCAGACAGGTTGGTATAGGTATAGGATCTACTTGTTCGGTTTGAAACCACTGCACTCCCATAGGCCCCACCATTCTTTGATAAGTAATAATCAAAAGGTGGCTTGCCGTTTGAAACGCTTACACTAATACGGCCGTCACTGTTGGAACCTACCGTAGAGCTGCTGTTACAGGATATCTCACGGTTCAAAGTAGGAGTGTTCACCGTGAAGGTGGGGGCTGGGTCAATATCAAATAATTTTCCATTAGAAGCACAAGTATTTTCACCAACTTCAACTGCATTTTCAATTTTCAGTCTATATCCAGTACCAGCTATAAGGAAATCATCTCGAATGGTATAGCTTAAAGAATCAGAATGCTCCTGACTGTAGCCTCTGGTACCTCCAGAATTAAGAATAGATATTATAATTGCCTCTCCACTGTAAGTCCTAAGGTCAGAATACCTTAAATTAGAAATTGTCACTCCTCCTTGGGAATCACAATTAAATTCAGGCTCAAGACCTAAAACATCAAAACCTGTCGGTATAGGTCGGTAAAAGGTTATTGATTCTGAAGGGTCGCTCATTCTATAATTTCCGCAAGATCCTGACGGACGTACACGTACGTATCTAGGGCTTCCGTACTTTGATGATGAAAAGCTTGCGTCTTGAAGAATATCAGCTCCCATTAGTGTAGAATTTGATGTTGTCCTTTCAAATTCACGCCATCCATTAACACCGTTTTCACTTACTTGCCATATGTATTCACTCGCTGAGCCACAAACTGAAATTGAAGTATTGCCACAATAAATACTTTGCGATCCTGCAACTGATAAATTCTTGAATGGTGGTGCCATATAAGTAACAGAGCCAAATAATGTAGCTCCGCTTCCTATATTTCTACTAAAACTTTCAGTTTTACAATTCGCGCCAGTAAAATTATAAGTCATACTTGCCCCACTCAAGCAAAATGTGTTTTCAACAATGACGGAGAAAAAACCACTGCCCGGATTTGATCCATAGCTTGAATTATCATATAAAACTCCCCCTCCCCCTGTAAAGAAGAAAGTTTGTCCGTCAAAGGTGACATCATACGAAGCATTACTTACATCTTGAGGGCAACCTGAAATATCTATTTCAATGATGACTCTATGCCCCGGGGCACAGTTGGTTCCGCCACCCGGTCCCGGGCCAATTTGACCCATACTTCCTTTTATAGCTATAATAAGAAGTGCATAAAACGTTATGGTCCAGCGTTTCATCAAGATTTTAGTTACTTATACTTAGTTCATGACTAAACACAGAATCACTAGAATTCAATACTGCCCGAACTCTATATACATAGTTTAGCCCTTTCTGAATTTCACTATCTGAAAATGCCAGACTGGCACCATCTATTGACCGATACATACTTAATTTCTCATCACCCATTGACCTATAAATGATATATTTTGATACACCAGGTCCATAATAATCCCAACTTATTTCAATTCTTTTTTCTTGTTGATTTACCTCAATTGCTAAATCAGAAAATTCACCAAATACTTTCTTCTTTGTGGCTAACTGAACTGGTTTCGCTGGAATTGACTCATTTCCTGAGTCATCAACAGCAACAATTGTATAGTAATTGTTTTGCCCTACCTCTATTAAAGAGTCCAGATAATTGTCTTTTTCTAAGCCTAAAGAACTAATTAGTTCCCAATTACTTTCATTCTCAGTTTTTTTATAGAGATCATATCTTATCACATCTACGCTTGAACTGGGTGTCCACTGAAGGTAGGAGCCATTTATTTGTGCTTTCACGTTGTTAAACACAGGCGGGACTGGTGGAACTATATCTGGTTTTTTAAGCTCTAAAATTTCTGATTTACCTGAAGGGTTAAAGCGATTATCAACAGCTACTACCTGATAGTATATTTTTGAAGTAAGATTAGCTATTCCAATCGTATCAATATAAAAATTAGAAGCAACTGCCTTTCTTGTAATTTGAATTGGTTCTGCACTTTTGAAGTTTGCCCGGTAAACTCTGTAACCAAGCAAATCAGGCTCAATATTTTCAACCCATTCAAGTGAAACTATTCCCGTAGAATCAATTATGCCTTTTAGTCCCGTAGGTACTGCAGGGGGAATACTGTCTTCCAATTGCACCATAACAGGGAACGAATGTATCTCCTGATTTGCATTGTAAGCTGTCACTTTGTAATAATTGGTGCCCATAGGTTCTTCGTCAATATATTCTGAGGTTTCCAGATCGACATTATCTAATGTCACATAAGGACCATCAACATTTGACGACCTTCCTACTCTAAAACCATCCAGACCTACTTTATTGTTGAATTCCCATGTAATTTCTACTTTTACATTATCTGTAGTCCATTTCGTTATTTCTGGTCTACCTGAAAGTCTAACAAAACCCTCACCCAATACTGAGTCTGAAGGAGGAGATATTTCTCCAAAGGCGTTAATTCCTCTAACTCTATAAAAAACCTTTTGCCCATTCTCAGATAGAGAATCTATTTTATAAGACCTTCTAGTGTTTAACTTTTCAGAAGGAGCAGCATTTATAATAGGTTCTTTGGATATTGGCTTAAAATTATCAGGAGTATTTAAAGATTTCTCAACGATAAAACTGTTATATATTCCTTCAAAGTTTAACCTTTCCCAACTCAATATGACTGATTTATCACCAAAGACAGCCTGTAAATCATATATCTCAGGTAATGGTTCAAAATCTTCTAGACCAATATATACCGTACCAAAATCAATTTCTTCTATATCATCAGGCACAGCACTTTTGATTTTGTAGGAGTATTTCTCACCTTCCCTAGCAGTATGGTCAATAAATGCCAAACCAGATAGCTCCGCAACATCAAATGACTGGTCAGCTGAAAAGAGTGCAAATGAAAAGCGTTGCTCTAGTTCTTTAGATTTTTGAATTACCTGTATTATATTATTACTGTAATTTTCAGATAATTCGAATGTCTCCCCATAGATAGCTTGTGCTGCAACGGCAGCATAATCACTTTCATCAACGATACTTTCCCAATCTTTTAAGGGTCTGGGCTTAATTGGAAGTGACGTCAGTATTTTTTTTTCCACAACATCTAGAAGTCTCCCTTTTCGAGTAATTGTTGACCTCTCTATTATATAACCATAGGTATTTAGTCGTTGCCATGCAACGGGACTATTAGGGGCCCATCGCAATTTGATGTTGTTTTGACCCGCTTTACCTAATACTTCAATTTTGGGAATACTGTCTTGCGCCTGGGATAAATTCCCAATTGAAATAATCAATAAAACAAATACTATTCTATTTACTGTACTCATCTATTCTACCGGATTTGTAATAGTTATTGTTTTTGTACTTGTAATTTCATTTGTACCAGGAAGTACATAATTCACCTTTACTTTATAAGGACCTCCCAATATTCTTGGAAATGACGATGTCAGTAAATTCTGTATCCTTTCAGATACATTTCCAGAGTCTGCATAGTAAGTAGCTACTTGATTCTGCAGATTAGACATATCTTTTTGGTAATAGTGAGATAGGTTGTATATAAAAGCGGCTTGTATACCCCTAAAAGAAAATGAGCCTGACGCCAGAGCCACATCATCAATTTCAATGTTTCTAGTTGGGTGCTGTCTAATAAATACAGCCCTAACGGGCGGCACTCCCATTTCATCTATTGGATCTCTCCAATCAATTTTAAATCTATTTTCTAATGGGTAACCATTGTATACAATAGGATACATATATTCATCATAATATCTATTATCTGATAAGACGGCCTCAAATTGTATCAATGGATCTTGATTATTTGCACCATTAAGCTCAGCATTATCAAATACCTCTTCTATCTCTATTGCTTTTCCCAGCTCATGAACGCCATTTCTAATTGGCCAACGCCATTGTTGACTCATATCAGCAGCATTTAGCTTGGCACTCAAAGTAGAATAACGGCTTGTTCTTAGGTAAGTGGCATATATACTTTTTTCCTGGAGTTCATCGATATTTCCTTCGGCCTCTTTAGTAGTTACCTCAGTATCAATCTCCTGATCACCTTTTAAAAGTTTATTGGATTTGCTTGAAACATTTCTATCAACTGACCCTTGACTTGATGCAGGAAGATTTACAAGCTCGAAAGCGTAGATTAGGTCATTTTTTAGAGAAGAGGAAGGAATTTCAAAATTAATCTGCCTGCTTGACGAAGAATAATTGAAATTAAAGAGTCTCGTACTTCCGTCTATACCTTTAAATCGACCTTTTTGAATCCATTTTTCATCCACTTCGAACAAATAAGGCTGCCCTTTTACTAATTTTATATATCCCTTATCAGTTTCGTTTTTGTATAGATTAACTTGTGAGATTATAGGGTAGCTATACTCCACATTCTCCAAAGGAATGTAATCAGGAGCTACACCCGAGCGAAACTTCACTTCTTCTTTTTCTACGTATTTTGCACCATCAACATAGACAGGAACCCATTGTCCCCCAACTTTTTCTTCGAAGCTAACCTGTACTAAAGCCTTTAAGTCCTTTTCAGAAGGAAAAACATCAAATGAATTAAAGGCTACCACATCATTTTGGTCATTCCATTCCAATTCACCTGGTATTAGAGAACCATTATTTATTAGAGAGAACTCATCTAGTTTAATTCTAAATACCTTTTTCTTATCATCAAGATCAATCATCTCAAAGTTCTTATTGATCTCCATATTAAAGACGGCTTGTGGCGTATTAAAGACGCTTATATCTTTTTCACCATCGTTTGGTGTTACTTCTGCAATAACCTGAATACCTTGCAGGACACTTCCACCTACAATTTCACATTCTTCTCCTATTGTTACTTCAAAGCGACAATTACCTTTCACCAATCCTCCCAATACGCTAAACCTTCCTCCAACAATCCCTCTCATCCAAAATGGATTAGGCAGCTTGGCTTGTAACACCGCGGCAGCACCTATACTAAGGATTTCTACACTTTTTCGCTTTCCGAAAATCTTTACTCTAATACCAACTTTTCCATCAAAATAAGCATATGCTTGTCCATTGGCATACCATCCGTTTATACCTAATGGCTCTGATCTACCTTTACAAGCAACATCATCCCCATAGTTTTTTAACATAATGTCGAAGCCCATGCCAGCCTGAAATCGTGCATAAAACATTAAAAAACTAAGGTCTCCTGTATCAATTGCAAAGGCTGCACCGAAGCCAACACCTTGCCCCATTCCAAGAGCATTTTCATCTTTCATATAGTCAAGATCAATACCTCCCAGAATATCTGAAACTATTTCAGGCGGTGGTGGGCTTCCTGGAATTTTAGTACCTATCATAAAATAACTGGTCAACTCTGCCCTTATTGGTCCGATTCCGGCACTTACTCCTATTCTATCATCTGGTGTACCCACATAGATGTACCATTCCTCTGGCGCAAAATGAATTACCGCCCATCCAGCTCTTCCTCCCGGACCTACTCCCTTGATTATGCCTCCGGCCACATTTACATACATTTCCATATTACCATGAAGCACTCTGTTCTCGAAGTCATAACTTATCATCATGCTTGCAGATAATTGACCTCTTTTACCTGCTGCGGTTCCAATTTCACCATATATTTCTCTAGCTGTATTGTCGGTTCCGCCTGAAACCACACCTGATAGCATTCCCGTATCTGGTCCCTGAAGTTTGCTGGCAGCGTCTGCTACTTTGTTGACTTTACCCTGTAGCTGTTCCAGCGAACCATCCAATGCCGGTGTCATGAGGTAGGCATTACCACTGAATGCTATATACCTGAGACCTCCGCCTTTAAAGAATGACATTTCAAATGTAGCATCACCGTTAAATGCTTTTTTAGAAGGGTGAGAACCTATGGTTACTGATGCCTTCAAGCCAAGCCCAGAGTCAGCATCCGGGACATAAACAATGCCTGAGTTAGTACGACCAAACTCACTACCGACTCCTTCGGTATCCATCTTCATACGGTAGTACGCACCACCTCCAAAGCCATATATACCAACTCCGGTGAAGATAGGAATACCACTACTGAACTCCGCCATGGCATCTGCATACCAATATCGCATGCCTGAGACACTCCCAAATATTGCCGTTGCCCCGACTTCTATTCCGGGTTTAAACTCTGCATCTATCACTCCATTAAAGCCATCTCCATAGGTAGCATCGTTCCGAAAAAATGTAAGCTTACCGTAAAATTTGAAGGCTCCCTGGTCGATGTCAACCATAATGTCATTGACCTGAAGCTTTTTATACTTCCAGGACTGCCAGCCAGCTTCATTGTCAAATTCACCAAGAATTGAAAGACCAGCTTCGCCTCCAAATGACTCATTTAGGTTTACTGTCAAGTCAAAATCAAGACTAACTTCTTCATCACCTATGGTTTTAAACCCAATATTGTTTATTCCAATAGGGAAACCGGCCATAGCCTGCTGTGCCGCTTCCGAACCAAACCCGAAACTTCCCACCTTGATGTATGGCTTCTCACTTTGTAATTCAAGATTCTCAAAAGAGATATCTGCAAGACTTGCTGTTTTTGATGACTCACTTTGTCCAAGTTTTGCATTAATGGACATTTTACCATGTAAATTCGCTTTCGGTTTGAATTTACCATCAATTAAGCTTACCTCAATGTATGAAGCCTCATATAACTCTACTTTGCTGGTCTTAAAGACTTCAAATTTCACATCATTGGAAGGTGAAATATTAAATATGTATTCATTATCTCCATTGATGATTGCTGAGTACTCAAATGGTGTTTCATCTCCACTTATTGGAATAACCAACTCTCCCCCAAAACTTCCACTCGTCAGTCTGTTGGCCTGGACATCAATTTTAATAGTATCAAGAGAGAACGACCATCCGTTCATGTCTCCTTCCTTAGGTTGTAGCAAGTTGTAAGCTCTAAGATTTCCGGTAAAGCCCTGGTTATCAATCAAGACATCATATGCACTGAACTGTCTTCGTGTTCCCTCTCCTTTTTTATTAAATTGCTCCGGCAGCTTTACTGTCAGTTCCCTTAAATAAAATCCCCTCCACAATTCATCGAGTCCAGCGCTAATAGCTCCATGCTCATAGTCTTCTGGGAATTTTATTGCCGGTGCGTTTCGGTAATCAGAAAAATCAAATACCGCATCCTTGATTGAGAAAGTAACATCTTTTAGCTTGGTAACCTGAAAATCCGGCATCTCTACTTCCACTACCAGATCATTCCAGTTACTCAGTGTTGTAGTAAAGTTTGTCTTAACACGGTCTGATTCTGAACCATTGTCAGGAATCAAGACATCTCTAGAAAAAGTGATCTCGGCTCCTACTCCCATACTTTTATAACCATTACAGTCAAATTCGACAAATGTCGAGCCATCCCCTTTGAGCGTGAAGAGGGTTTTCTCACTAAACAGGTTCATACTTTGATCACCAATAAGCTCAAGTCGCGCACTACCACCGGAGATACCTCCGGATTTAGTCAGTCCAATTTTACTTCCACGAAATGCGATCTTTCTTTCAGAAGAAGGTATTTCAAACACCATGTAGGCAATGAGATAAGCAGAAGTTGGTGTCATTACGATGCTGTCGAGAGAAATACTATACGTTAGGCCGCCTATTTCCTTTTTTATACCTACCGGCAAATCGACCAGCGTTTTTTCATCTAATACCTCAACAAATCGATTGTTATTTTTTAGATACTCTTCTAGCTCAAGTGCTCTTTCAAAATGCTGCTGGAGTGTGTCTGATAAATCTTCTTCAAAATCCTCCGGATTTAAATTATCCAAAACCTTATTTGGTGCAGTATAAGTTTCAAGAGACTTAAATTTCCTTATTTGAGGTGTGGATGTGTTTGTATTTTTGTACTCCTTAGTACCTGATTTTTCTTTGTTTTTGTCGTCACCTCCAGTTGTTGCAAAGACTGATGATGTTAAAGACAACAGTAAAGAAAGAAATATGTACAGACTCTTTTTCATATCAATTTTCAACCTTTATCAACCTTTTTTGTGAGGGTTTGCTTTCAATATTTTCAGTAAATGCCTTCACTCGAAAAATATAAGTACCAGCCTCAGCTACAGCATATTCAACACTACGATCTGATGATGCCGCTTCCATTAAAAGCTCATCATTTAAAAAAATTTTAAATCCGGATAAATCAGCAATTCCTTCAGGATAACTCCAGTTTACAATCAACTTCTCTGTCTCCTTTTTAATTTTATTTAACTGAACATGGGGGATTTCTATAGATGGCACCAATATTTCAACTACCTGAGACATCTCACTTCTTTCAACTCTTGGAAAGTTTTTGAGGCCCATCAAGGCAAATTTATATGTGGCTCCTCTCACATTGTTTATTGGATATAAATACGAAGTATCGTAAACCACACCGGTTTTCTGCGATAACATTAATTCCTCATGGGGAGGAAAATTTGTTAGCACATTGTAGCCCACAGTAACAGAGTCATTTTCAGATTTTGCATTCCAACTTAGTAAAACTAAATTCATTGAGTCTGTCTCCACAAGTTTAGCTTTGAGTCCGGTGGGTACAGGAACCTGACAAATAGCAGGTACCCACATTAAAGAGAGCAGTGATATGATTATAATCTTTTTCATTCTATCTCAAACGTTCGTGGTTTAGACTTGTCGCTGGTGACACCCGATAGTGAAATGGCTTCCAGCTCATAAGCATATGTACCTGTTGCTAACTCTTCAACTTTCCATGTCCTTAGCTCCGATGTCAGTGTCTCTTGATTCAGGATTAACTCTCCGTTTTGGTATAATCTAAATCCAGCTAAATCGGCTATGTCTTCAGGGTATTTCCAATTCAAAGTGATATTATTTTCTTCTTTTGATATTGGCCAAATATTTACAAAAGGAAGAGATTCTGAGGGAACGGTAATGGTTAGCGTATCGCTAAGTCCGCTTTCTTGATGCGCAGCATTACTAGCGCTGACAGCAAATTTATATACAGCAGATTTGGATCTGTATATTTCATAATTGTGATTCGTTGTTGTAATTTCTAAGCTACCTTCCCTGAGTAATGCATTCTCATTTGGACTTGAAGTGTACAGGTTGTATTGCACCACCTTGTTTGCATTATCATTTGGCTCATCCCAGGTAATTTTAATCATGCCACCCTCAGCAGTTCCTTGAATATTTTGAGGAGGGCCTGGTATGGTATTGATCTTATTGTAAAATATTTTCCTATTACTCCATAGCTCAAGTTCGTCCTTTCTAATGGCTATCACTTTAAAATGATAATAACTATCGTCAGCCTCAGGAAGGTCAAATTGATAACTTCGCTCAGCAGGCTCTAAAAGCTCACTAATGTTATTAAAAAGATTTCCATCCTTTTCTTTTAATTGGACGTAGAATCCCGAAATTGACCCTTCGAATTGTTGATCAAACTCCCAGTTCAATTGAAGGCCACCTTTTGTGTCACCAACAGATGGAGATTGCAAGACAGGAGGTTGTATGGATTCATTAATTTCTGCAGGAGGAGCCACTGATATTTCTTCTGGAGTCCCATTAGTATTAAAAATAGTATTCGGAGCCACTGCATAGATGTAGTTTTCTTCTAAATCCACACCTTCATCTTTATAATAAAGTGTCGCTTTGTCTAATTTTAAGGATACCCAAATCGGATTGTCATTGAGTTTTTCGAAGCTTTGCTCTCCTTCTTTTTTCCTGAGCACATTAAAGCCATTAAGAATATCATAGGACTTATAAGACTCAGTGTCAATTTTGTAAATCAAATCGACTGTTCCACGCTTTTTATTGGTTCTAGCTCTACCTCCCATCTCAACCATTATGGAAGGAGACGTGCCATATTCCCAGTCAAACTCCTGAATAGGTTCATTTGTCTCACCTTCGTCATAAACTGGAAATAACCCATAGGAGTATGTTCCATCTATTTCAGCAATATTAGAATCTATAATACCAAAACCAGCGATTAACGCGATATCGAAGTCACTATTGAGCATGATGGAAAAACTTTCAACATTATTTTTACTCCCCATTAGGTTTATTAAGTCCTCAGTTGAAATAGCATTAAGTATTCCTGAAGAAATAAGCTCGCTGCGTTTTTGCGTTAATGTTAAAGTCTCCGCATTACTAAAATTCAATGCTGAAAGATCCTTATTATTACTTGTGCCAGGTATAATGAGGTCAGAATTGATCTTTTCCCAGGCTCCATCTGACTTTCTCTTAATATTAAAACCTACTAAGTTTTCTGCCCAACTTTCAGTTGGTGTCCAGAACAATCTCACTTCATCTTCCCTTCCTTCTCCTAGTAGCAAATATTTTTCCTGGCTTAAGGATGTTCCTAAAGCTGATAGTGTAAAAAACAATATGACTAGTACTCTCTTAATCATCAATTAAAAAGTTTTATCTATTTCAAACGAGTGATCAAAATCAATCAGTGAGCTTTGCACAGCAATACTTGCCACTCCGTGTAATCTACCTTGATTATTTTCATAGCTAACATCTGCTTGACAATCAATAGACACGCTTCCTGTTCTTGTTCCACCTATTGTTGTTACACTTAGGTTTCCATTTCCATAAATATGAACTCCCATCGAACCACTAATGCCTGACTGATCAAGTTCTGCATTTATTTGAGAGTTGAAACCCAATTGAATAGAACCATTAACATCTGCCAATGTCCAATCATAGTTGAAAGATTTTTGATAGGAATAACTCGCTTGTCCTCTGAGGTAGCCAGCTACTTTTTCTCCTGATTTGGATAAAGAAGTATTACCTGTAAATGTGATTTCTCTAAACATCGCTGCCTGAACACCTCCTTCTACATTCCAATTTTCTTCTGCCATGGCAAAATTGATACTTGCCGGAGTTGTAGTTTCAAATACAAATCCAGTGCTACTCGGTATACTTATATCAGCATTTAAGGATCCGTCTACTGTATTGTCCGGTAAATAGTAATTAACATTAAAATCAGAGTTGATGATTGGGTTGGTCTGAGGGGCTTTAATATTACCCAATAAGTTCAACTCAAATCGATCCCCACCAAATTGTACTATCGAGGTTCCTTCAGCAGAGAACATATTGGCAACATCTGATATGCCCAGGGTAAGGCCTAATAGATAATTACCTTTTTTCGGACCACCTGAATAATTACCCGAAGTAAAATTGAGGTAATAATTATACCCTAATTGACCACCTACTTTGTTTAGCTTAAGACCCGTTGGCCCTAAAGGTATCCCTGCTCGAGTACCAGCAGCCATTCTCAAATAAGCATAGTTATAATCTGCCTCAGACCCAAAATCAAGCGATCCATCAAGGCTTACAAACTTTACATCTCCACTAAAGTCTCCACTAAATCCATTTTCCTTAAAAGTGGCATCAAACTTCATGGTAATCATTGGTTTATTCAGATTCCCTGAGATCTTGCCAATAGAAATCTCCCCACTCTTAGCAATTTGAAATTGATCTACGCTCAGTTTACCAGCGTTTTCAATCTCCACTTTAGCTGATATATCTAAGGCTTCGTTGACATAAGACGACTCCAGCAATTCAAAGCGGAAGCCTTTGTAGTCCACCAAGCCATTAACTTTTAGTTTCTTAAGCTCTCCTTCTTGTAATAAGAATTCCGAAACATCAAGGCTGGAAGAGAAGCGCTCGTCAGAAGCTTTGACTGACCCTTCAATTTTGGTTAACTCAAACTGGTTGTTAAAATCAGCAAGCAAGTTTAGATCGGTGAGTGTCATACCAAAGACGCCCAGACTGGTATTTTGATTATCTACTTCAGCAGAAAAATTGCCATCAACCCCATAGTTTAGTAACAGTTTAACCTGCCCTTCAACACCTTGTATATTTGAAACCGTAGCGTCACCTTTTCCTGTTAAAATTTTAAAGTTTTCGACCCCATCTGTTAGTGCCATTTCGATATCTACATCAAGATTACTGATACCCACATCGAAGGCTCCTGATTTAAAAGTTGCCCCTTCATTAGAAATGATTTTTCCTTTAAGCAATCCATCGCTATTTACCGACCCATTTTTCAGACTTGCCAGTACAGTATTGTCTTTCTTAAGATCTATATTAATCCCATTAATGCCATTGAAATCAAACTCACCTATGTAGTTTTCACTTCTATCAAAATTGAATTTAAAATCACCTTCTAAACCTTTTTTAAGTACTATCAGGTCTGAAATTGACTGGTCGGATGCGAGTGAAGCACGTAAATCCAGATAACTCTCTTCAGAAATATAAGCCGTACTTTGGTCATCAGCACTTCCTGTCAAATATTCAGCATCTGTAACAATGCCAATGCTTGCTCCTTTAATGGAGGCCTCAACTATTCCTATTTTTCCTAAAGGAATATTAGTACCCTCCACAGTTACGGAAATACTTTTGTACTCTTCTCTATTTTTATGTTTAACTACTGCGACTTGCGCTTCAGCAATAGCAACCTCTTTGTCAAATCCTTTAGCGTCTTTCACTTTTAAGTAGAAAGAAGCTTCCCCTTCGAAGTTTCTAAAGCCTGATTCAGGATAATTACTTACATTTTCCATTTCAGCTCTCAGAGCGAGCACTAAAGGTCCAAAGGTTTTGGTACCAGACACGCTGGCATTATATCCTCCAAATGTGATATTCCCATCACGGTCAATTGTGAAATCATCAATTGTCGCGGCTACCCTAACACCATTTTCTTCTACCTCAATGACAGCGTCAATAACTATTAATTCATCCGCGGCATTATAAGAAGTGTTTGTGATATTTACTGAATAGTCATTATAAATGAGTTCTCCGCTAGCATTAAACTTCTGAAGTATGCCATCCTTAACTTCAAACTGACTAACTGATAATTTAGAGCTAAACAGCTCATGTTTAACCGAAAATGATCCAGAAATATCAGCTACCTCTAACTGATCATCGAATGTAGCCTGTAAGTATGTATCGCTGATTTCAAAACCATAGCCACTTAGGTTGTTGGACTTAAGCTCCGAGTTAATAACGCCTTCATTAAAAGTAAGTCCTACAAGTAAATTGCCATCAACTCCTTGTATGTCTGAAATTTCTAAATCTGCATTGCCAGAAATCAATTCAAAACCACCTTGCATAGAAAGTGAAATATCAGCTTCCATTGATTTTACTGACACTGTTAAACCTCCCGATTCATAGTTGACCGGTGACACTGTGGTAGTACCTATGAACACACCATCAGCATCAAGCGACCCATCATTAATTTGTGCAATGGTTTTCCCTGATTTTATCAGGTCGATGTTAATACCTGAAATGCCAGAGAAGTCAAATACACCTTTGAAGGTTTTTGTATTATTAAATGCGAAGCCAAAATCACCATTCACACCTTTTCTGACTACTGCAAAGTCCCCGAGCTTTTGATCTTCATTTAAAAATGCATGCAGGTCAACATCACCAGACAATTCTCCCTCATTATTCACGTAAAGCTCAAGGGCTTTGATTTTGGCTGAGATGTATTTAATAGAACCAATATCAACTCCATCAGGGTTAGACCAATTCAAGGTAACTTCTTTGTATTCATCTCCTTCACATTTCTTCTTGAAGGAAACAGTTGCATCATCAATTTGCACTTGTTTAGAAATTTCATATTGCCCCTCCAGACTTAATATGAAGGAAGCCGGTATGTTTTCAAATATGCAGTAACCATCATCATCGGTATCTATGGATTGAGGGGCTTCGGCAAACTTCAAACTAATAGGGCCAAAATTTAAATCAGCGTCCGCAATTACTGTAGAGTCAGCAGTACCTGATGAGTCACCTGAGTTTCCTCCTGAGCTACCTCCAGTACCATCATTGCCACTATTACCACCAGTGCTAACACCTCCGGGAGGTGGTATTGTTGTTGAATTACCGTTGTTGTCGGTAATTACAATTTCGTCCCCATCAGCCACTGTAATTGTATCTCCATCTTCTGTAATAACCCTTATGTCACCATTGTCTTCCTGATAAAGGGTGTCTATTGGTGAATCAACATTTACTACGCTATCTCCAGGGTTTGTATCATTTTCACCATCTTCACCTCCCCCTTCACTCTCATCCAATTCATCGTCATTTGATGGTATGTCTATCATTGATCTGCTGTTAGGATCCCAGACAGTGTATACATTACCTTCAATCATTCGATAATCGGTATTAACCGTGATGTTTTCAAAGGTTGTCCTGACCTTTACATAATTAAGAAAAGGCAGTTCTGCCTTTCCGCTTCCACTAAATACTCCGTTGCTACCCGAAACCTCTTCTATTTTTATATCAAAATCGCCTGCATAAATATATTGGCCGGGCTGAAGGCTATTAAGGAGTTCTCTATTATCTAAATCAAAATCAACGACCTCTGTTCCACATGCAAAATCAGTTTCCTTAGGCTCATCAGTAGTAATAGAGGCCAACTCTGTGTATCCTGCTGTAAATGGGCCACAACCAGCTCCTATTTGGTATTCATATGTGGTTCCGGGATTAAGTGCGTCAATCTCGAACTCTTCGAAAAAAGTATCCTCTTCAGTCCAGTCGCTTTCTGAATCGTTAGCTACTCTGTAGCGAATGATATAATCAGTGTTATTAACATTTCCTGCCCAGTTTAGCACAAACCTTGAGCTGCTCTTGGCTACTACTTCTACCTCTGATGGAATATTACATGCATCTCCATAAATAAATTTATGTGTTTGACTGTAGCCCTGATTTTTAAACAAGTCAAGTTCCTCTACACCGCTGATGCTTTTGGCCCTAACCCTAAATGCATAGTGTCGACCCGGTTCCAGTTGTGGCTCGGCTGGGCCATAAATGAGGGTTGTACTGGTAGTAGTCGTCTCATATATGGGGGGAGTTGTTAAGATAGCATCATTTGGGTTTCTGGTTTCGGGCCACAACTCTACAAGTGCAAATTCATATTCTGTTGCAAACGCTGAATTGGGAGAACCAGTATGACGAGGAGTCCATTGAAAAGTTATGTATTGAGGCGCTTGGGCCCTCAACTTTTCATTATTACGAGGAAGATTGATTATTGGCGGATCATTCAGTATCAACCACGCCATAGTACAGGCAGAATTAGAAATTCTGACACCTCGGTTATATTCCAATACTTCAAAGCAGAACTGGTAAAGACCCTCAGGTAATTGACCTGTTTGTAAAAATTGTTGTTTTGTAATCCCTTGAAAATTCAGGTTTTCTGGCCTGAAATAATGCTCTAAATCGGAAGCAATTAGTCGCTCCGGCACACCGCCTTGCAGTGTCATTGGGGTAGGTAAATATTCTGGCTTTGTTTCAATACGAATACCCTGACCTTCAATTCTCAAACGAAGCCTAACCTGAATATCTGCTCGATTGATATCTCCTAAAAATATATTTAAGGCCAGTTTGTTAGAACCAGGGGCTACATAATCGGCAAGGTAAGTCGAGTACGGTGGAATAATCTGAGTTGAAGCAGACACAGGATAAGTTTGTGCTACTGACAAATGCGTCATTAGGAAAAACAAAGTCGATAATATGATTATTCTACCTGCCATTAATTATTTGAGCTGAAACTATAACTATACCCTAAAGTGCCTGTAAACTCTGTGAATGCCTGGGCATTCTCACCTTGAGATTCTCTATTTACCAAAACCAAACTGAGATTAAGGTTGTGTTTCTTTTTAATGGTATAACTGCCGTTACCTCTAACATTTATCACCCTGTTAATCTGCTCGCCATTGGTAAATGACTCATTCCAAGAGGAGCTAATGCCTAAACGCATCTTTCTTTCCATCAGAGATTTATTTACCGCAAGGGTAGGTCCAAGAGTAGTTGAATTCGCACCTTGAGATTTGTTTTTATTATAATTAAAAGCACCTGTAATAGTTAGATTTCTTGGAACAAGGCTTAAACTATAAGCTGCATTGGCCATGTAGAATTGATTACCACTTGATTGTTCAACCCCACCTTGTTCATCGCTAGCATCCTGAAAGATCAGATTCACATTTAAGTTTTGACTTTTAGTTTCTGAATTAGCTAAAATGTAATTGGTATTAAGGGAAGCATTTTGAGAAATCTGAGTAAAATTGAGCGTATCGAGGTTATCGTAGGGTGTGAGTTGATTAATATCTACAAACTGTGATCTTATATTGGTAAATGTCGTAAAGTTGCTGTAAGAAGCATTGAAATTAAGTCTTTCACTTGCAGCGTAGCCTACATTTAGAGACCCGACCGTGCGCTCCATTGTACTCACTTTATCACCATCAAGGTTATCTTGTTGTAAGCCTATGTTTGCTGCAATATTAACTCTGCCTCCTAAAATTGCAGTGGCAGCATTTACTGTGTAGTTAACCAGGTCATTATTAAAATAATAGGCCCCTAATGTTCTATAGCCGGGATCAATTCTTTCATAACCAAGACCCACTGTAAATGCATTAGCCTGATAACTCACTCCAGCATTAAGTGCATTGTAATATGAAGAAGATAAACGTGGCCTGAACATATCTCCCACATTTACAAAAACCTTATTTTCGTCAAGGCCAACTTTTGGTGCTCTTACATCTTTAGTTATACCACTAATTGCATATTCAGCATTTAGAATAACTCTTTCAAACAGCTCCTTGCTACCGATGAAACTCAGCACTAAGTTTTCTTCAGGTAATACATCCAGCTCCTCGGGTACATATGAAATCGAGCTTGGATCATCTTTAGCTCTAAATAAAATTAGATGCAACTGATCATTACCATCTGCATACCCGGCTTTAATTCCATAGCCCATTCGCTTGAAAGCCGGGTTATTTGTCTCGTTAAGTGAATCTGGTTCAACTGCTTTTTGCAGTCGGCCGTACATCGCACTTATTTTAAATTTCCCGGGTGTTGCATCTACGCCAGCTCCCAAAAATAAGTGTCCGCCAAGTGTATAGGGTGAGAAATTCATGCTACTATAACCCAGGTGGGCGGTGATCCATTTGTAGCTAGGGTGAATACCATATTGGTTAAATGGTTGCTGAAAAGATCCTTGCTGATTTGAGTATGTAAATGAAAGCGGTACACTCCACCCATATAAGTTGAAATTGATATTGCCAGACGCGTAATAAGAATATGGGTCTCTTCTTGAGTCAATACCATCAACAGCGTAAAATATCTGATTTAAAGACAGGCCACCATTAATGGTTATGGGGTTCTCCTTACCGATAGTCTCAAGATTTTGTGCTTTAACTGAAAAGCACAAACCGAAACCAATCAGGATAGAGTATAATATAATATTCGACTTATAAGAAATATCCAACTACAGATTATTTAAGTATTATGCAAGACTCAAAGATAACAGGATGCTTTACAATACCGTTTTTGGTAGTAGGAACCATAAGTGCACTATGCAGCAACAATTGAATAAAAAAGAGGAAATTGTCAATTTAAAACTGGAAGGCTTACATCGATTAATGTTTCAACAAATTTTTTAAACCAGTTTTAAATAAGTGATGTGATAAATATTGAACAAAACACATGTATTTCTTACATGTGTATTACATTGAGAAAAATAATTTAATTACCGCTAGAATCTAATATTTACCGCTAGCATAACCTACACCTCTTCTCCCAGCTGCTTCAGATCAAATAGTTCAGCTTTGATCTTTTCCAGCTTGTTTTCATTAAGAGGCTTGCAAACAAAAGACATTACATCTGGGTTGGCAGCAGCTTTTTCTTTATCGCGGTCATTGTCGCTGCTGGTAAGCACAACAATTTTGATCTGATCTTTTACTTCTTTAGAAAACTTTGAGAACTCGAGTAAAAACTGATAACCATCAACCACTGGCATGTTCAAGTCAAGAAATATCACCTCAGGTAAAGTGTTCTCATTCTTTATATAGTTAAGGGCGTCACTGGCTGAAGTCATACATATAGATGTCTCAGCAAATTTATTGAACTCTATAACCTTCTTATTAATAAAAATGTCAATCTCGTTATCGTCAACAATCATGACTGGAGCAGAACAAACTGTTTTCATCACTTTAACGTGTATCAGTTTAAAAAATGTAACTGGCGATTATAATCATTCAAGATAATACACACAACTTCTTTCACCAGTTTCTAAACAGATATAGAAAACATACAAAATTCTAATCTTTTGTTCATAAAACAAACCAACCAGTTGCTCAATTCGATAACACTTACCATTGATCAAAATAATGGTGTAATATGTTTTATTCGCAAAAAAAATATATTAAAATTGAGAACTAAATCTAACACAGCAACAATTATGAAGTATAAAACACTGGGATCGATTTCTTTATTATTATTAGTAGCAGTATTGCTTTTCTCATGCGGCTCGCAAAAGACTGAGGACAAAGCTGATTCGTCAGACGAATTTGAGCAAGCAGAAACAGACTTGAAAGATCAAATTCAAGAGGTTGTATATGAAATACCATCTCCTTCAGAAATTCCATTTCTATTGGAAGCAACAGGTGCCGAATTTAATGAGACTCTTATAAACGATAAAGACAGGGCTGATGAATACGCTTCACGTAATGACAAAGCATCTTTAAACCTTGGCGTGTATGCGGCAGATATAGGGTACTTGGTATCATATGATAAAGTGCAGGAAGCGCTTAACTATATGACTTCATCTAAGAAGTTAGCTGACAATTTGGGAATTTCAGGTTCATTTGATGCTGAATTGATTAAGAGATTTGAAAGCAATCTTTCTAGAAAGGATTCTCTTGCTTTCTTACTTAACGAAACCATCAAAGAGACTGAAAATTATCTTAAGGACGATAACAGAAATAAACTTGCTGCCCTTGTAATCACAGGAAGCTTTATCGAAGGTCTTTACATCTCTACAGAGCTGATCAAAACTTATCCTAAAGATATTTTACCTGACGATAGCAGAAACCTTGTGCTTACTCCATTGATAAGAGTAGTGCTTGAGCAAGAAAAATCGTTGGAAGATTTAGTAACAATGTTGGGTACAATCGAAAAAACTGATCCGGTAAATCAACTAATTGAAGGACTTCGAGGTTTACAGGAAGACTATTCTTCATTGAATATTGAGGAGCAAATAAAGAATAACCGTGCTGATTTAGTACTCACTGATGAGACTTTAACTGAAATCACTGTAAAAGTTGCTGAAATCAGAAATAATATAACTGAATAAGTACATAATCAATATCTACTAATTAAAAGGGATCAAATTATTGATCCCTTTTTTATTTTCAACCAATATATTAGTATTTTACTTCGTATTTATTCTGACACATGAGTGAGCCTTTATTAAAAGCCATTATTCAGCTCTTTGCGATTGTAGCCAAAGAAGATGACGTTACACAGCAGGAGCGTGACCAAATCGAAGCATTTCTTTTAGAAAACCTTAACCGCAATGCGGTTGATAAATACCTTAAAGATTTTGACTCATATAGCGACTCGATTATTATCAGTAAAAATGTCGATGTTGAAGAAGAGCACCAGCGTATTGATAAAATATGTGGTAAAATAAACCAGGAGCTCACACAAAAACAGAAAGTGGTCATTATTCTAGAATTAATGACCATTATACTGGCTGATGGTCATATTTCTGAAAGAGAAAAGGAGCTTGTTCATGCGATAGGTAGCTCATTTAATATCAGTGAAGAAGAAATCAAACTCATCAACCAATTTGTTGTAGGGCACGAGGCGAATGATTTTGACTCAGAAGCTATGTTGGTGATTGATGACAAGAGCTATGAATCGACAACTTTTAAGCACTTACAGAGAGAAGATGTAAGTGGTCTAATCTGTTTCTTACACCTGGAAGAGGCCGATACTTATTTCGTGAAATACCTGGGTAGCTCAACACTTTACCTCAACGGTGTACCATTAAAATCTGGAAAGAAAACCGTTTTTGCCAATGGCGCCACTTTAAGGGGTGATAAAGTTGACCCAGTGTACTTTGGTGATGTGGTAAGCCAGTTTATGAAAACAGGCGAAGAACACAAGATTAGTTTTGAGGCTAATAACATTTCTTACCGTTTCAAAAATGGCAAGTTAGGTCTTAGAAATATAAACATAGCTGAAGAATCTGGTCGTTTGGTTGGTCTCATGGGGGCAAGTGGGGCGGGTAAGTCTACCCTGCTCAATGTACTTAATGGACATGATACTCCTTCGGAAGGTGAAGTTTTGATCAATGGCATTGACATACACAAAACACCTGATCAGGTAGAAGGTGTCGTTGGTTTTGTGCCTCAAGACGATCTTCTTATTGAAGAGCTTACAGTTTATCAAAACCTTTACTACGCTGCCAAACTTTGTTTTGATGGGCTAAAGGATAAAGAAATAGAAGATTTAGTCATTAAAACCCTAAACAACCTGGGTTTAACAGAAACCAAAGACTTGAGAGTTGGCTCCCCATTAGACAAAACAATAAGTGGTGGGCAAAGAAAACGCCTTAATATAGGGTTAGAGCTCTTGCGTGAGCCTTCGGTCTTATTTGTCGATGAACCAACATCCGGCTTATCATCACGGGACTCTGAGAACATCATGGATCTTCTTAAAGAGCTTTCCCTTAAGGGCAAACTGATATTTGTAGTTATACACCAGCCCTCTTCAGACATTTTTAAAATGTTTAATAAACTGGTGATTTTAGACACTGGCGGCTATCAGATTTATTATGGTAATCCGGTTGAGGCTGTTGTCTACTTTAAAGACATCATTAATTTAATTAACAGTGAGCAAGGCGAATGTATTGAATGCGGGAATGTTAACCCCGAGCAAATATTCAATATCATTGAAACTAAAGTGATTAATGAATATGGGAACTTCACTAACGAAAGAAAAATTTCTCCAGAACAATGGCATCAAATGTATTTGGAACGTTCTGATAATCCTAAAGTGGAAACAACCCAAAGCCCACCAGTATCTACATTGGATATTCCCAATAAACTCAAACAGCTAACCTTATTTTCCACCCGTGATCTCCTGGCTAAACTAAGTAACAAACAGTATTTACTCATCAACTTACTGGAGGCTCCCGTGCTTGCAGTAATTCTCGCTTACATCGTAAGGTATTACAATGAAGACAATTCTGCACATATAGGATATGTGTTTAGCAGCAACATAAATATTCCAGCTTATCTCTTTATGAGTGTGATTGTGGCCCTATTTATGGGGCTCACAGTGAGCGCTGAAGAAATAATACGCGACCGTAAAATACTCAAGCGAGAGTCCTTTCTTAACCTGAGTCGTAGTAGTTACCTATTTAGTAAAATCTTAATCCTATTTAGTCTTAGTGCTATTCAGACACTCACCTTTGTAATAATTGGTAATACCATACTACAAATAGACGATATGCTCATCACTCATTGGATGATACTTTTTTCTACCTCTTGCCTGGCTAATGTAATGGGTCTCAATATCTCTTCTGCGTTTAATTCTGCAGTTACTATCTATATTATCATCCCAATTCTATTGATACCACAATTGGTACTTAGTGGAGTGGTTGTAAAATTTGACAAGCTTAACCCTGACTTAAGTTCTGCCGGGGAAGTGCCTATTGTTGGAGACCTGATGGCTTCACGTTGGGCTTTTGAAGCCGCCATGGTTTCACAATTTAAAGATAACGAATATGAGGAGCTGTTCTATCCTTATGAAAAGGTAATGGCGCAATCTGATTACAAAAAATTATACTATATACCATCACTCGAGACAAGCCTGCAGTATAACCTCAACAACATGGATCCTAATTCAGCCGAGGACAAAGACAAAGTTGAGTCAAACTTTTCCTTACTTCGAAATGAAATCAGCAAAGAGTTGGAATCAATCGGTAACGATAAGTTTACACAATTAGACAAATTGAATATAAATGATTTTGACTCTACATTGTATCAGGAGACTTATGGTTTCTTAGAAAAACTTAGGGCCTTTTATGCCAGCAGATATAATAAAGCTGACCGTGCAAAAGATAAGATCATCGTCAGTCTAACCAATACTACAGAAGACAGAGCTAAATTTGATGAGTTTAAAGATCGGTATCGTAATGAAGCCATTGTAGAAATTGTTAAAAACCAAAATGAGCAGCATCGTATCATTGAAAGTGACGGCCATTTAGTGCAGAAAATTTTTCCTATCTACAAAGACCCATCGCCATCAGGTTTGCTCGATTATCGATCGCAGTTTTATGTAGCCAAAAAGCACTTTCTAGGGTTTACATTTGATACACTTAACTTTAATATGGGTGTGGTTTGGTTGATGTCGATATTAATGATAATCACCCTTTACTTCGACTTGTTAAGGAAATTTATTAAAACACTGGAGAATCTTTTCACGAGATCATATTCATGAAAGCCCACAAGGACCTGGTCGCCTTGATCTGCATATTGATTATACTTGGCATGATGTGGCTGTTTTTTTGGTAAGAACTACCGGATCACTTGTACCCAGCCGGTACAAGTTGTCTCATCTTCTATCGCTGCTTCATAGAAGTAAACTCCGGCTGGCACATCTTCACCAGTCCAGTCGTCTTGATAATCTGTGTTTTCATATACTTTTCTACCCCATCGATTAAATATTTTCAAATTTTCGCGTGAAGCTGAGATGATCTCAAATCGATCGTTAGGTGCCCCATCAGAAGGTGTAAAGACATTAGGCACTTTTATAGTCACCATGTTGAGTGAAAATTCTCTTTGAAAAACACACTTCCCATTTTCACCAATAAGTCTCACTAGGTAAACACCGTCTTTAGCGTAATCATACAAGAGGTTTAGCTCTTCAGTGACTGTTCCGTCTCCCAAATCCCAGGTAAAGCTCTGCGTTTGATTGTTATTCTCCAGTTTAAGTTTTGGCCTTGAAAAACAGTCGTGTACTTTTTCTACACTAAAATTGAAATCAACCTCGGGGATTACATCTACCATTAATGAGTCTAAAGTACTGCAATTAGCATCGCTGATTAGAACATAATATTTGGTACTCTCTGCAGGCATTACCAGCGGACTTATTTCCTCAGACATAAATGTGCTGTCTGCACTGGTCCAGCTATAAGAAGTACCTCCTCTGGCCGTTAGTTCGAATGATTCCCCCTGGCAAATTTCAGCATCATCTCCAGCTTCCTGCATTGGGTCTAACATATAGACCACGGTACTCGTAATATCTTGTGCAATACAGGTGTTTGGATCAACGGCTCTTAATGTAACAATGTACTCGCCAGGGGCGCTGTATTGATAGGCTATATAGGAAGTGTCGGTTTTGGTCACTGCATTTCCATCACCAAAATTCCAATGGAACTCCACTCCTCCAATGCTTAAATTTTCAAATACAATACTATCTGGCAGACAGACCGTATTGAAACCGGGCTGACTTAACATTGTATTGTTCGTTTGAATAATGGCTCGAAGTGATGCAAGGTCAAATTTAAAGGCAGCGTTGTTACACCCAGATTGAGCACCATTTGAATTTGACCATGCACCCGCTGTGGTGGGAAATGTGGAGCCTCCAGCGCAACTCGCACACACCGAGTGATATACAATCCCACTCTTATCAAACCGACTTGTGCCGCCATCTACATGTACAAGCGCACTATCTCCCCCATAAAATGTACCGTAAAGCAAAGATGTGGCATTGGCATCTAGCACCATCAAATAAAAATCATCACCATTGGTGGTGGTACGAAATGCATCGGATGTTGTAGGCAGACCATTTGTATTAATATCCAAATAGTTAAAACCGTTAAAATTTCCTTGTGAATTACCCCATCCTGCTACATAGAGGTTATTGCAGTCATTAACCAAAAAGGCCGTTGGGGATATATTAGGTATTCTTCTACCCTCAGTACCAAATGCTGTAGAGAAAATTGTTGAGTCTAACCCATTGGTCATCTTTTGAATAAACTGACCACCCCCAACATTGCTGTAGACATTACCTTTAATCGGAAAATTACCAGTTGTCTGGCCAAGTAAGTAAACGTCTTGTTTACTGTCCAGATCAAGAAAATAAACCTGATCGTAACTGCTCGTCCCAATGAATGACCCTGCATTAATTGCTAAAGTGTCTGTGTTAATTCTGGCTACCCAACCATCAATATTTCCGTGGTAACTCTCAAGTTGATTAGTGAAGGAGAGGCCCGGACTATTGGAACCACCAGCGACAAACACATTGTCATTGATATCTATCTTAATTCCAAAGCCTGTTTCATCATTACTCCCACCTATATATCCTCCCCAATTTAGGCTATTTAAGCTCGTACTCATCTGGATCACAAATGCATCAGTACCTCCTTTTGCATCTCTATCGAAAGATGGAACACTCATGTCATCAAACAAATCCCTTGAGCTTGTAGTACCTGCTACAAGCACATTATCATCATCATCTATAAATATTTCGCCTCTTTGCTCATCACCATAGTTTCTAGTTAAAGCACCACTTCTTGTTAGTAAACCATCATTGGCACTTCCACCAAAATAAGTTGATCCTCTTAGTGCCGATCCATCAGGACTCAATTTAACAATAAAAGTGTCACTCCCATTATCGAAATCAGTACCGAGAATTGTTGAAATCAATGTACCTCCATTAAAAGAAGTTTGGTAGGATCCAGATGTTGTAGGAAAATCTGTAGAGTTAGTTACTCCGTAGATTAGTAATTCTTCCTGATTATTCATTATCATGCTTATAGGCACCTCTGAGCCACTTCCACCCAGATAAGTAGCGTACTCTACATTGCTACCAGCGGAGTCATACTTAATGATGGCCAAGTCCCAAACACCTCCCCAAGAAGTTTGAAAAGCACCCTCAGTAGCAGGAAACTCACCAAGAAATTCTCCATTTCTAAAATGGTTTGTAATACCACCGGAGTAAAGCTTTCCTCGTTCTCCAAAAGTGGCTGTATTACCCCAATTGTCTGCTGCAGAGCCTGAGTAGGTTGAGAATATGAGTAAAGGATCAATGACTAACTCATAGCACTCGTCATATCCAATTGGAAATTCGTAACTGAGTAAGGTACCCTCCAACCGATACTCACATGGAACTTCAGTTTTCTTACCATTAATCATCTGATAGGCATAGGGCCTATATTCTCTTATTTCGTTTACCGAAGTTTTTATGATCAAATCTCGACCACGCAGGTAAATTGCATCAGCTCCCCTGTAATTTATTTGAACCTGAGAAACATCTGCTTCAGGTCCTACCAGTATATCGTACTTGATAGCAGCAGATGAAGACGTGATTTTTAAATCAATATTCTCATATACATCTTCGATTTCGAGGTTGTAAAACCCAGCGGCTTTACTTACCCATTGGTCTGGGTTGTTTCCAAAATAATAATTGAAGTTAGTATTTAACTGGTGCACACCTTTAGCTTTGGCCAGATCGCCCCCTACAAAATCTGCATGAAACAAGTGTAAATTCAGCAAATCAGGGTTCAGGTCTTCAGACCAGCTTCCAACATTTACTTTCTCATTTTCACCTAAATGAAAGCCATGATGTCGATTGTAAACATCTTCAGTATTGTAAAATAAGTATGAAAAGCCTTGAGGGGTAAGATAAAAATTTCCACCAGGTACATCAGCACCGAAGATGGTTGAGCCGGGCCACTGACCTTTGTTTTCAATAAACTTTAGTGTTGGAGGGTCTGCGGTAGCAACAGAAGCTATAAAGACAAAAAAGAGTAAACAAGTCGTACGCATGTAGAGTATTCTATTCAGTAAGCTCTGTTGATTAATTAACAAACGCAATACTAAATATAATAATTCTACACCTCCTTTCTCAGCACCTCAAGTGGAGATTTATTTAAAACATCGCGGGTATTAAACCAGCCCACAATCACAGTCAACAGGATAATTCCTACCCATATAGTAAATAGCCCCAGGACATCGGGTAAAAAGATTACTTCAAAGAAGTAAATGGCCAGCACCCACCCGGAAATAACTGATAAACCAATGCCAGTAAGTCCTGCAAAAAAACCTAAATATGCGTACTCCAAAATTGTCATGCCAACAATTTGCTTTTTGATTGCTCCGATTGTACGAAGGAGTACATTTTCTCTAAGCCTGAGGTATTTACTGTTTATAACCGCACCAGCAAGCACAACTAAGCCTGTAATAATGCTAAAAAGTGCCATAAACTGGATTACGAATGACACTTTACTAAAGAACTCATCAATGGTAGATAAGATCAGCCTTAAATCTATAAGCGACACATTCGGATAAAGCGTAATAAGCTCCCTTTGATAATTGTTTGCCTGTGTTTGGGCTTCTATACGGGTAGTAAGCACATAGATTTGTGGGGCTTCTTCTAAAACACCTTTAGGAAAAACAAAGATAAAGTTCGGTGGATCTTGCGGCCATTCTACTTCCCTTATTCCACCAATGTAGGTTCTGATCGGTACACCCTGGACATCAAAAACTACAGTATCTCCTATGCTTAGTTGTAAATTTTCCTGCATACCGTCAGAAATGGTAATAAAAATAGAGTCATTTCTGATATGCTGCACTTCACCTTCCTTCAAAGTTTCTGAAGCATGCAGCGTATCTCTGTAAGTCACACGATACTCTCGGGTGATGGCCCAATTAGGTATCGAATCTGTTGTATCCCTTTGTATTTGAGGTACGGTGAAGCCGTTTATTTCGCTAATTCGGCAAGTGATGATAGGCACCAACTGTTGCACGGGTAAATCATTTTCTTTTGTTAATTCCACTACCCCATCCTTTTGCGAAGGTTGGATATCAAAAAGAATTGTATTGGATTGGTTTTCCTGACCGACAAACTCCACTTGATTTAGCAGGCTGTTTTGTACAATATTTAATGTGGAAATCAGAAACGCACCTAAACCAATTACCACCACAAGTACGACCGTCTGGTTATTAGGTCTGAACAAATTGGCAAGGCTTTGTCTCCAGATGAAACTCCAGCCCGAAGGAAAATACTTCTTTACCAGCTTCATCAAAGACCAGGCTACTCCAGCTAAGCATAGAAAAGCAATGACAAGCGCAGCAAAAAAGAATATTCCTGTTAGGATGCTGTCAGTTTGATAAGTGGCAAAAGTTAGTGGGAAGAGTATAATAAGTGCTATAACGGTTACTCTTACCTTAGATATCCGTTTCAATGGCTCAAAGGATGTTCTAAGCACTGCCAAAGGAGGCACAAACCTGACTGACACAAGTGGCAGTACAGAAAACAGCATTGATATAACCAACCCTAAGATCAATCCCTGGCCTATTGCACCCCAAGCCAGACTCAAGTCCAGATCTAGAGGTATAAATTCTTCTAGTAATATTGGCAGGGCAAACTGAACCAACAGTCCCAAGCCTATACCTAACAATGATCCAAATACTCCAAGAATAACAGTTTGGATGAAAAAGATATTAAAAGCCTGCCAGCCAGACGCACCTATGCACCTTAAGACAGCAACCGTTTTTCGTTTCTCCTTGACATAGATGTGTACAGAGCTTGCTACACCGATACAACCTAGAATCAAGGCAACAAATGCCAGTAGATTGAAAAACTTATATAAGTTTTGAAAGCCCTCTCCAAGGTCTTCTTTTTGCTCTTCTACATCATCATATGAGTGACCATACTTCCTAATGGTTGGTTTCAACTCGTCTAATAGAGCATTTGCATCTTCTTCTGTAGCCGTTTTAAAATATTGACGATAATTGATTCTACTACCGTATTGCACCAAGCCTGTCGAGTCGAGGTATCGTTGGTGAAAGTATACCGATGGAGTAAATGTAGCTTGAATCCCTCCACCGCCTGGTATTTTATTTACCTCACCAGCCACTTTAAACGTCATTCTACCGACTTTGATAGAGTCATCAGCACTCACATCATACTGGCTTGCGAGGTTTTCATCAAGCATTATGTAGGGACCATTTTTTACTTTCTCATAAGCATCCGAGGGCAGTGTCTCTACTGTTCCATAAAATGGGAATCCGCCATCGAGGGCAACTACTCTTACCAATCGTGTACCTGGTGTACTTGTCATAAACATGGCCATACTAGCCATATTGGCCTCAGACGCCTGCGGTACATCCGCAGAATCAAAAGCTGTAACAAGCTCTTCTTCAAACTGCTTATTGGCTTTGACTACAAAATCTGCACCTAACAAATCTTTGGCTTGATTATCAATATTGTCTTGAAGATTGATGTTAAAAGAGTCGATTGATACGAGTGCAGCAATGCCAATAATTATGGAAGAGATGAATAGAAACAATCTGGAAAGATTATTACGAGCATCTTTCCAGGCCATCTTCCATACCCATCTGTCACGAAAAAGATTTTTAGTTTCTTTCTTTATTCTGATTATATATTCCATTATGAAGCAGCCATCGACCTTTTCTTGTCAGAAACTAATTTTCCTCCTTTGAGTTGAACGATGCGCTCAGTGTGCTCTGCTAATTCCAAATTGTGTGTGACCAATACGAGGGTAGTGCCCTGCTCTTTGTTCAAATCAAACAATAGATCAGTGACTTTCTGTGCGGTGTCTTCATCCAAATTTCCTGTTGGCTCATCGGCAAACAATATTCGAGGAGCCGTGATAAACGCCCTGGCCATAGCTACACGCTGTTGCTCTCCACCTGATAATTGTGATGGGTAGTGATCGGTGCGTTCGCCAAGACCCACACGGTCGAGCAATTCCCTGGCCTTTTCCTTGTACCCTTTTTCACCCCTTAGCTCCAGAGGTACAGTTACATTTTCTAAAGCTGTAAGTGTAGGCAGTAACTGGAAATTTTGGAATATAAAACCCACATGTTGATTTCTAACATATGCACGATCATCCTCATCTAATGCATTGAGCTTGATGCCCACAAGTGAGACAGTACCGCTGGTGGCAACATCTAAACCGGCACAAAGACCGAGAAGAGTAGTTTTGCCACTACCAGATGGGCCCACTATTGACATACTAGACCCTTCTTCCACGTCAAAAGAAACGTTATCCAGTACGGTCAGGCTTCTATTACCTGATTTAAAAGTCTTTGTAATATTTTCTAAACTGAGGATTTTTGACATAATAATTTTATAACAAGCCTTTAAGTAAAGCGTTTAACGTAGGTATATGTTTAACGTTTTTTATAAGTGGTCGATTTTTTGGTGTAAAATTTGATCTTACCATTTTTAGATGACTAAATTTAAGCTAATAAATTACTTTTATGCGTCTACAGAGATATAACCTGGTTCTACTTTTAGTCATAGTATTCTTATTTTCTTTCAAGACTGAGAAAACAACGATACTATTCTTTGGTGATAGCCTGACCGCTGGCTATGGCTTATCTAAAGAGCAGGCATTTCCTCATCTTATAGAACAAGAACTCAAAGAAGCAGGCCACGATGTGGATGTGATCAACGCTGGACTAAGTGGTGAGACATCAGCCGGTGGCCTTAATCGTATCGATTGGATACTCAAACAACCTATTGACATATTTGTACTTGAGCTTGGCGCAAATGATGGCTTAAGAGGTATTCCTGTAGAAGCTACAACTAAAAATCTACAGGCAATTATCGATAAGGTTAAAGAAAAGTACCCTGAAACCAAAATAATTATAGCAGGCATGATGGTACCTCCTAACCTGGGTGAAGATTATAGTCGAAAGTTTAGACGCATGTTTGAGCAATTGGCCAATAAAAATGATGCTATGCTCATACCTTTTCTTCTCGATGGTGTTGCCGGAGATGATAGTTTAAACTTACCTGACGGCATACACCCTAACATAGAAGGCCACAAGATTGTGGCTGATAATGTACTAACCGCCATTAAGAGAGTTATTTAAGAACTGTATTATTTTTTGAGCTTTTTAGTAAAATAATTTTATCAAATCTCTTTATAATTGAAGTATGTATTTTCTTTTATATTCAAGTAAATCTCTGTTTACTTACAACGAAGAGCAACTTCGTGAGATATTAAAAACGGCTTGTCATAATAATAAACTTCTGGATATCACAGGCCTTCTGCTCTATGTGAATGATCGCTTCATTCAGGTGCTTGAGGGACCAAAGCAAAGCATTCAGATTGTTTTTGACAAAATAAAGGACGATAACAGGCATTTTGAATTAGATGTATTGGCTGAAGGACAGATTGACAAACGATTGTTTAACGATTGGTCTATGGGCCTGAAGCAAATTGAACTTGATGAGTTTGAAGATATTACAAAATTTAATAGTGTTGAAGATTTCTTAGCTCACCAAAGAAATGAAAATGATAGCATCGCTATCATTTTAATGAAACACTTCCTGGAAGAATCGGTCAAGGAGCAAGTATTCTGTTATTAAAACGAAATACTAAATAAGCTTTGATCAAATACCGAATATTTATAGTTTTGCACACTTCAATGGCGCTGTGGCCGAGTGGTCCCGATAGTTATCGGGAAGGTCTGCAAAATCAGGTTAATTTAATCTGGTTTGGGGCATCACAAAACACAGAGACATAATTGGCGCTGTGGCCGAGTGGCTAGGCAGAGGTCTGCAAAACCTTGTACAGCGGTTCGAATCCGCTCAGCGCCTCAAGTTTGGAAACCGGTTGTCACTAGATGACCGGTTTTTTTTATATCAAACTCTTACATCGTCTGTCGTCAACCTTGTACATTCCGCTCAACGCGGGATCAGCGGCCTCAGAGGGAACCGACCGTCAGTAGACGATAGGCTCTATCTCAAAATACTAGCTTTCAGAGCCTTTTTTATTCATAGCCGTTACAGCACGTTCGATGCCTGCAGGGGTGAGCGGAAACATTGGCACCAACTCTTTCATGACCTGAATTGTATAGGTATATGGCCAATATTTTAAAGGCTCAGGGTTAAGCCAAACACTTTTTTTGAACTTGCTGGTGATGGCTTGTATACTTCCCATACTGTAACGGGTCAACTCGTAAGGAGCCATAGCTGCATCTCCAATAAAAAATACCCTATAGTCTTTATTGTGTGAAAGCAACTTGTCAATAGGTATTGATTTAGACCTGCGCTCATCTATATATACTCTGTCGTAGATGGTGTTATGGAAATAGTACACCTCCAGATCATGGGTAAATCTGGTTTTCATTTTCCTGAAAAGATTTTGAACACTTCGTACATAAGGTGCCATGGAGTAACCCCCATTGTCAATAAGTACAATTACTTTTAGTTCTTCATTTTTTTCGCTCGATAGCTCGGGAATAAATAGGCCTCCACGCTTTATTCCAGACTTTATGGTTTGTGGCACGTCAAGCTTTTCGTTAGCACTTTCTTCGATCACACCTTTGATTGATGATAATGCGGCATCTACATTATTATCATTGAGCAAGGCATCTCTATCGATTGGAAAGTAATTTTTATCTCCTATGACCTTGCGGGCCATCTTGCCACCCCCTTGACCACCAACCCTGATACCGTTTTTTGCTGCTCCACCATGTCCGTAAGGAGAAATACCACCCGTACCTATCCAATGGCTTCCACCCCCATGTTTGGTGCGTTGTTGTTCACGTACTTTTTCCATGCGCTCAAGCAGCTCCTCTAAGGAAAGATCAGAATAATCGGCCATTTTATCTAAGACTCTTTCCGCTGGCTCCTGATCTTGGTTAGGGTCATCCTTGTCAAGCTGATCTGGGTCGTCTTTATCCCAAATTTCCTTACCTGACACCACTTCTTTTATATCATAACTGGTGAGGTGCACCTGATCTAAAAAAGTATTTACCAACTCTTCATCAGTTAGATCATGATCAGCTTCTTCCAAAAATTGCGTCTTCCACTCAGCAAACGTCTCAGACCTCAGAATAGCATCTTGCAACGTTTGGCCTGGTGCTATGGGCACGTGTAAAAAGTATTCATAATAAGCCTTCGTAAAAGGGCCAATGTCTATGGGCTCTTTTACTACAATTCCTTTTAAAACATTATAGATATCCCCCAGGGTTTTGATCAAATCTTTTTGCATAGCCTTCCTGAGAAGCAGTAATGTGCGTACATCTGCCTTAAGGCCATGTGCTCTAAATCGCTCTGGAAGAGAACTAAACATCCTAATTCAATCGAGAGCCTCCAAACCCTTCTTCAGCACCTATCAATCTATTTACTTTCTCCATGTCAGTTTGGGTTTTAATTAAAGCGCCAATTCCTTCCAAACCTTCAATTTTCTTCACTGCTTGTTTTGGTGCAACATCACCCATGTACTTTAACCAGTTGAGTATTTCTCGAGTTGTAGGTGCACGCTCCAACCCAAGTCTTCTCAAATGATAGAAAACATCTAAAGCAACCTTCACTACTTTCTCATCAAGCTTAGGGTGGTGTTTTTCAATGATTTTACCCATTACATCCTTATCAGGAAAGTCAATATAGTGGTAGATACACCTTCCTTTAAAAGCTGTGGGCAGCTCCTGCTCTCGGTTTGAAGTGATCACTATGGCAGGCATATCTGCCTCAGACACTTCCACCACTTCGCCCGATTCGGGCATAATAAACTTTCTATGACTTAGAGCATACAACAAGTCATTAGGAAACTCTCTGGGTGCTTTATCTATTTCATCGATCAGCAATACAGAATTTGGTTTGCTGTAGGCTATAGCTGCCGGGCCTTTTACTACATAATCCTGCAGTGATTCAGGATTTCTATTGCCCGTTGTAAGTTTACTAGCCAACCCTTTTTCCTCTCTTTGGGCATTTAATATTTCAATTTGTGAATCTCTCAGATACTTTACATGATCGAATCGTGCGACAAACTGCTCTACATTACTTTTAGAACCAACTGGATACACTTCAAGGTCAAGTCCACGATCTTTTGCATAATGAATAGGTAGTTCTGTTTTACCTGTGCCAGGCTCTCCTTCAATGAGAAGTGGCATACCCAATGTTCTGGCCATATGAAAGGCCTGTGCCAATGCCGGGTCGCATAAATATTTATCTGATCCTGTCCAATGTGAAGTTTCTGCCATAGTTTATTAAAACTGTTTCTTTTACTTTTAGTTCATTTAGTATACAAGTCTTTAGATAAGACCTTATAGAGTCAACAGGCCTGCTGCTCTTAAGTTATCCAGATTTTCTGAATACCAGAACAATTCAAAATCATCGAACTGGTCTTCATATGATTTTTTAATTGAGGCCACAGTCATGATAGGTTTATTTTGAGGCATGGCCTGTAATAGTACCTTATGTAGCCAAACCATTTTATCATGCGTATCGCTCACCTCAACTACACCTTCATTATTATAACACAATAATTTAGTGCTAGCGCCTTCAACATAAACCAAAGGTGCTACATTAACCCAGACTACTTTATCGTTTGGTGAAGGCAACATATGAGGCTCTTCATTCAGGCAATTAAAAATATAGTCTCTCTCAACAGTCGTTTCTGGTATTTCGAAATCAAACCACTCTTGTAGTTCAAAATCAAAACAAAGACCATGCATATAGTTAAATAAGGATTTTTTAAGCCCAAAACTGAACATGCTATGATCAATACCGGTGGTGTCGGTAAATTGAATATCATTGTGAGCAAATGAAATTGATTCGTTTACAGGTAGCACACCATAGGCATCAGGATTTAAGCCTACAGGGCTATGAGCAGTTAGAGCAAATTGATGCCAAAACCCTGATTGTAAAACACCTTGCTCGAACATTTGCCTCACCATTTCCAGGCTATCGACAGTTTCTTGCACTGTTTGTGTTGGGTAACCATACATTAAATAAGCGTGCACCATTATACCCGCTTCGGTGAAGTTTCTCGTTACCCTTGCTACCTGAGCTACGGTAACGCCTTTATCTATTAATTTCAACAACCTATCGGATGCGACTTCTAAGCCACCGGATATAGCCACACAACCAGAAGCTTTTAACAATTGACAAAGGTCATAAGTAAATGCCTTTTCAAACCTAATGTTAGTCCACCAGGTGACAACCAAGCCTCTTCTCAAAATCTCAAGTGCAAGCTCACGCATGAGTGCAGGCGGTGCCGCCTCATCAACAAAATGAAAGCCTGACTCTCCGGTTTGCTCTATGAGCGTTTCCATTCTGTCAACTAAAGTTTTTGCAGCAATGGGTTCATATAGTTTGATATAGTCGAGCGAAATATCACAAAACGTACATTTGCCCCAGTAGCAACCATGTGCCATGGTGAGCTTATTCCACCTGCCATCGCTCCATAAACTATGCATGGGATTGGCGATCTCTATTACCGATATATAATCTTCGAGCAAGAGATCAGAGTAATCTGGAGT
This sequence comes from Fulvivirga sp., assembly GCA_965227525.1. Lineage (GTDB taxonomy): Bacteria > Bacteroidota > Bacteroidia > Cytophagales > Cyclobacteriaceae > Fulvivirga. The sequence goes on from OZ245762.1 coordinate 3,490,915, forward strand.
GCCTATATCTATTTGTTTATAATCTGATTTTGACGATTGGTTGTTATAGAAAACCTTTCCGTCCTTCAAGTGGAATGTTCTTTTTAAACTAAGTTGATCGATAGGTGTGTCAAGGTTATTATGTAATAACTCTATCGGAACTTCACCATCGTCTAGTGTGATAAAATCGAAATAATCAAACACCCTTTTGTCTGTGAGCGAACGAAGCTCTGTATTGGCAAAACCTCCTCCCATAGCTACTTTTACATCTTTATAATGGCTCTTAATCCATTGAGCACACCTAAAAGCACTGTATAGGTTGCCAGGAAATGGCATCGAAAAGCATACTAGCCTTGGTTTTACTGCAAGGAATCTTTCTTCAAGCCTACCAATGGTTATCTCATCAATGAAGGTGTTGGGTTGCTGCAGACTCTCATGTAGTTCATCAAAACTATTGGCACTCATACCGAGCCTTTCGGCATAACGGCTAAAACCAAAATTCTCATCGATACACTCTACGATAAAATCAGATAAATCTTCCAGAAATAGTGTAGCCAAATGTTTGGCTCTATCCTGCATGCCCATACTCCCAAATGCCCAGTCGAGATCGTCTAACTGATCAAAGCGAGATGCCCGAGGTAAAAAATCTTCTGTACTTATAGACCGTGCAAATGAAGCATCCTTGCCCTGAAGGAATTTTACTACCTGATCAATTTTAGCCAGGTATTGCTGTCTGAGCGCATAAATTCTTTGTGCATTTTCAGACGCGATACTTTCATTTTGAGCTGCAATAGTAAAAATCCGACCAAGCTCATTCTTTGAAAACACATCTAAAATAACCTCTATACCCAAGTCAACCTGATATGAGGAGATATCTTTGGTATTCAAAAACCCTTTCAGATAAGCAGTAGCCGGATAAGGAGTATTGAGCTGAGTGAAGGGTGGTGTAATTAAAAGGATATCTTTCACAGGATCGACATTTATGCAAATATCACTCACTAGTGTGACGAATGACTAATAAATACTGAAAGATTTGGAAAGGCAACTAAAAAGAACTTCCGTTTATGTTAAATATATTTATGCGAACCATCACAATTAGGCATACGTTTAGAGTGACCACACACACAATCTCTGATACCAAACCCATTCATGATTCTATCCATGTATTTATCAATTCTTGCTTTTCTGGTTTCAGACTGTTTGGCTTGATTGAAGTGAAGTAAATAGCCTTTTCTTCTTCCCGGGGAAAGTTTTTCAAAAGCAATTTTAAAATCAGGGGATTCGTCAAATCTGTCAATCAACTCTACTGGTACATCAAAATCAGCTACGGATTTTTTCTTCACCTGAAGGCCTGCCTTTTCAACTTCTATAGCTTCGTATATATACTGTTTTACAACCGGTTCAAGTTCAGCTATTTGGTCTGTATTTGTAAATCTAATCTGTCGGCCCTCGTTTGAGTTTTCTGTTGGTTGAACAAGGATTCGTTTTGGGTCTTTGAGTAGTGCTCCTTTGAAAAAAGAAATGGCACAGTACTCTTTGAAACCATGAAACAGCACAATGTTTTTTTCTTTGTGCGAATAGCAGGGATGCATCCATTTAAAGTCTTCTTGCAGGCCACAGTCATTAATTATTTGCCTTAATACTGTGAACTCTTCCTTCCATTTATTGGCGTTTTCCAGAAACTTGTCGACTTCAAGATTCATACTAAAATTTCTAAAACTTAAGGGTTTGACAACGACTCCAACACTTTTAATGCTTTAGCTGCATCTTTATGATCTACAAAAATGTGATCATGATAGTAACCAGCAACTACATTGCAGCTGATATTACTATCAGTTAGCGCGGTAGAAAAAGCAGCAGTTAAACCCACTGCATCAAGTGCTGAGTGAATTTTTAGTGTTATCCAAGCAGCTACAAAATCATAGGTAAAGCCCAGCTCATCAGCCTTTTTTCTTTCTAATACTAATGTTACACCCTCATCTTCTTTAAACTCACAAACTGTATCATTTCGATCAATATTATCTAATGTCTTAACTGATACAAACACATACTCGCCCGGATTGAGGATGGGATTCATTTCGCTAATCAGTTGCGATAAATTTGAAACTTTATTCATTACTCATTAAAGCATTTTTTACTTCGATTGTTACAAAAGCAACTCTTGTTCCGTCCTCTTTTTGTCTTAAATCAGCTAAGAAGTGTTGATCACTGCCTTCAATAAAATTATTACCCATATAACCCGTAAATTGCTTAAAGTGAACATCGTAAGCCTCTGGATGGGCGTTGGCTATGGTGGTGTGAATATGCCTGTTATCGGCCGAGCTTCCATAATCACCCGGCAGTATGGTTTGCACAAATATACGCCCTTGACTATCAGTTTTTGCGGAACCGTTTAAACGTGCAGTCGACTCATCATTTAAGTTAGAGGGCATATAGTCACCATTAGTATCTGTATGGTATAAGTGAATATTTTGGTTGATTAGTGCCTTTCTGTTTTCTTTTGAAATTAATGTCAGACAGAGCCAAAGCTTTTCACCAGGTTCATTATCAGAGGTAATTTTTACCTGATTTGCATCAGGCAAGTTTTGGAAATTTTTTAATGTTCTTTTCTCAGCTGTGCTTAATGATGGCACTGTTCTATCAATGCTACACTGCAAAAGCAAGAGGCTAACTGTAACAATAGCAATCAGGTTTTTCATCATTACCTGTTACGCTAAATATTGAATGAAGGTTGATATTGAGTATGATTAAGGTTGAATATCTACCCTGCCAGCGATTATTTAAATGCTATCAACAAACTTCTTAAATACTTCTTTATGATGCTCCAGGTCCAAATCTGGCGAGACTGATACACGCGCAATATAGTCTTTATCATCTTCTTTTGTCGTGCCCTGTGTAGAAGTAGCCGGGATCGTCCAATAACAGCCTTTTAACTGACCATAGCTCACGCAGTATTTGCTTTCCTCAGGTATCTCGGTGATCATCATATTGATGAGCCTGTTATTCAATTCTCGTTTATAAGCTTCTTTTTCCTCTTCCGATACTCCTTTAGTAGGTAGGTCTAATGAGAAAACAGATGGTGTAAACCCTTCTTGTGCCAGCTCCTCCGAAACAAAATTAATTTTTGATGAAGGCAAAGTTGTTTTAATATAATTGACAAACTCGCGGGTGTTTTTGTAAGCATCCTTAATGCGTTGATTCATGGATGGCATTTGTTCAGCAAGAATTTCAATTTGTAAATCGGTTGCTTCATTGTCACAAAGCAAGAGATGTTTCTTCATCGATTCCATAAGGCCTTGTGCTTCTTTATTTGCCACACAATAGCCAGCCGTACACTTACCCCCACTTGGAAACTTTGACCCACTCACATATGAAAGCGTCCTTACTGATGAAAATATACCATCATCTTTTAAAAATTGTATATCAGGACAAAATGTTTGATCTATTATAAAAACAGGATCAATGGCAACATTTCCTGCATTTGTCTCTCTTTTTTTAATCAACGCCTTTCTCAGCAATTGTAAATCGGGAACCTCCACTCTTGGGTTAGTAGGTATTTCTACAATGATATAAGGCACTGCATCTTCTTGTGCTACTTGCGTCAAAACCTTTTCAGTACTTTGTACCATATTATTTTCACGGTCAACTGGCAAGTCTAAAATTTCAACATGATCAAGACAAGTAGCTACACGTCTGGCCTGGTCGTTAGTTCCTCCATAACAATTTGGAGGTATGATGAACTTCACCGCTTTGCCGGGATGATTTTTCTGTGCATCATCAAGCAATCCCATCATAATAGCATACTGTACTGACAAACCGCTTGATCCTAAAAAAGCATCTGCATGTGTTGCTGTAATTTCTCTAATCGTTTTTATTACCAAGGCCTTTTTTTGCTCAACATCCTCAACCATTTGTTTACCAGACCTGGACTTACCTATAAGTTGTTGAAGTGCAGCGTGACAGTTGACAGGTGTCAAAGCTATTGTTTCTCTTCTTCTTACATGTTGTATCTCCGATATGTAGTCATGATTTTTATCACCATTTACCACCATGATACTTCCTAATTGATCATAAATATTCAGATAAAAATCTATATGGGAGTTTAGACTGATTTGATCAAAAGTTTCTGCATTAGAAACAAGTACAGTGCTACCGTCAAAAGACGCGAGGTCATTAATACTTTTTACTTTCTCAAGCTCAAAATCATAGCCATAAATTTGTTTTATAAGCGCTTCATTAAAACACGATGGCAATGTATCGGTATATAGAACTCTCGTTTTCTTTTTGAGTAAAAGATTTTTTCTGAAAATTGCCAATAAAGGAACTGTCCGTGACGAAAAACTAATGATACGCTCAGATTTTAAGCCATTTAGCTTACCAATAACCCACTCTAAAACTGAAGAAAGCGGATGCCCCAGTCGGATGTAGTCATATGCTGTAGGCAAAGCACTTAGCGCGGAGGTTGCTGCGTTATCTGCTTTGTATAATTCTTCAAACTGTTGGGTAAATTCTGACTTAGCCAGTTCCTCATTGTAAATATCAAGTCGATGTGTGGTGAGCTTCAGCCAGTCTGTTGGCATATTTTCAACAACCTCTCCTATGTAATTCAGCACTTTACTTTCAGCCATATTGTTTATTTCGATCTATTCTAACACTTCGTTTTAACGAGGCGCAAAAGTAGGATGTTACAAGGTTTTAACCTAAGAAGATGTTGACAGTAGAGTTATTAATATGTATTGAAGTTGATCAAAAATATTAGTCCCAAACAAATCTCCAGTTCCCATCTGGTTGTCTTCTCCAGACGGTATGAAAAATTCCTTTATTTTGTTTTGCTACACCAATTGAGTCTGCATATGTAAAAACAAAATCTCCATAGGTATATGCCAGATCTCCTGACTTGCTTACCTCAATAAAAGTGGGCTGCCAAGTAAGTGTTTCATTTGGCTTTACGTCATTTTCATACCATTCTCGTATCGCTTCTTTACCCTTAATTATTCTATTACTGCGCTTTATTACACCATCTTCTGCAGCGTAGTATTCAAAGGCTCTTTCCAATCCTTCTTTTTGTGCCATATCATTAAAAGCTTTTTCTACTTCCTCAACCTCGGATTTCCACTTTTCAATTTGTGTTTCTTCATTGTGAGTGCTACATGCTAGAAAAACAATTGGAGCACATATTATACAAAACATTTTCATATCTATACATTTAAGTAAAGGGGCCTTTAAAAATAATCAATTACATGATTATGTAATAAGGTAAAGTAAATGATTGCTCCAAACAGTATGTACTTCACAATATAATAGAGTCTACGATTGTAAGCTTTAAGTCGTTTGCCTACTAACCTAAACTGGTAGATGTATTTAAACACTTTGTTTAAATTTCCTGTACCATCACCAGATTCATTTGGAGACTTGGCAGCTGCTACAATAAACCAACCAAAAAATGAGTTTAACCAGTCTCCAACGACATTTTTCATTGGTCGCTTTATGTCACAAAAAAATATCAATCGATCTTGATCCGTGTTATTTTGCGCATAGTGTAAGTATGTTTCATCAAAGAGTACCCCTTCACCGTCTTTCCAATAATACTTTTGATCATCTACACTTATAAAGCAATCTTCTGAATTTGGTGTGCTCAACCCAAGGTGAAATCTCAATGAGCCTGAATAAGGATCTCGATGACGAGGGAGCTTAGCTCCTGACGGCAGTATTACAAACATTGCTGCTTTTATAGATTTTATATCCTTAATTATTTCAAGTGTTTTTGGACACTTATCAATTGCAGAACTATGAAAATCTTTAGAGTACCATTTTAAATAAAACCTTTTCCAACCCCTCCGAAAGAAAGAGTTAAAGCCGATATCGTTATAATTATCCGATGTTTTAATATTTTCGCTCAGGCTTAAGGCTTCTTCTTTTAAAACACTCCATTGACTAGTTACCCTTTCTAAATCAGGTATGTGATCAAGTTTGATATAAGGAGTATTGGGCACTTTAGAAAACCCATACATCAACAAGTTTATAGGGGCCATAAATGTAGAGTGATCAAATATTTGTCTAAAAAAACTAAATCTACTCTTACCTCTGAAATGAACGGCAGTGCCACTCACTATTATAATACCTAATATTATGTACCCTATCATTTAACAGTATCGCTCTTATTGCTAATTACCTCGAAGTTACCTAAACCGAATAAGGTGAAAAATGAAATTGATAAATTTCAATTTCTAAAATGTTGAATTTATGCTAACTTCAATTGACTCTAAAACAACATAAATTATGCTCGGATTAAGAACAGCTATCTATCATGTACCAGACCTTGAAGCTGCTAAGAAATGGTATGCTGAGGCATTTGAAACCAAGCCATATTTTGATGAGCCATTTTACGTAGGTTTTGAAATCGGTGGCTATGAGTTAGGTCTGCTACCGCAGCAACACAATGAAGTAAAACATGCATCCTCGGTGGCGTACTGGGGGGTAAATAAGATAGAGCCTATATATGAAAAGCTACTAGCACAAGGTGCCACAGTGAGTGGTAAACCTACAGATGTCGGTGAGGGTATCATTACGGCAGAAGTCATTGACCCATGGGGTAATATTATTGGACTGATTTACAATCCGTTTTTCAAGTTACCTGATGCCTAAGCCCAATTGTCCTTTATGTGATAGAGATGGAACTCACTTCTTTAAAGATCGTAGAACCTATTTTCAATGTACTCACTGTAGTGGTGTGTATGTCGCTCCCTCTCAATGGCCTGGTCGTAGAATGGAAAAAGCACGGTACGAAACACATAATAATGATGTAAATGATCCGGGTTATCAGGAGTTTGTAAGACCGATTACCAAGCATGTTTTAAGGCACTTCAAGCCCAAACATCAGGGCTTGGATTATGGTGCAGGGCCTGGACCGGTTATTACTAAATTGTTGGGCCAACGGGGTTATAAACTCGATATCTATGACCCATTTTATGCACCAGAATCTTTAACACTTAAGAAGAAACGTGATTACATCGTTTGTTGTGAGGTAATTGAACATTTCCATCACCCTTCTGAAGAATTCGAATTGCTGCGAAATCTGCTAAACCCAAATGGTCAGTTGGTTTGCATGACGGATCTATATCATGAAGCCCTAAACTTCGATAAGTGGTACTATAAAAATGACGAGACGCATGTTTTCTTTTACCATGAGCGCAGTCTGGAATACATAAAAGAGGCCTTTGGATTTACTGATTTGCATGTCGATGGGAGGTTGATTGTGTTTAGTGCATAGCGCTGAGCGCTATGAGTTGATTACAGAGTGTCACGAAGGTTGTTCAACTATCTGATACTCTATCAAAACCATCGGGCTTTAGATTACTGAATATGGAAGCGCTTGACCACAGAGTTACACTGAGTAACACAGAGGGTCACGAAGTTTACCAAGTAAAACTAACCTTCCTTCCTGACGAAATACAATGGAGATCAGCAATCTCTCAAACTTACAGAAGGGTTTAAGCCCCTTAAGGGATGACCTATGTTTGCGCAAAGGACGGAGGAGCAGAGAAAAGCTAGAGTAGTGATTTCTAGCTATTGGGGGTTGGGAACCAAGCCTGGTGACTAGGTGCCAGAAAGTTATTGTGGATGTAAAACAAAAAAGGCCGAATTTTGCGATTCGGCCTTTTGATTTATGGATTGAAGAAGATTACTTGTCTTCTTTCTCTTCTTTTTTATCCTCTTTCTTTTCAGCCTTAGCTTCGTCTTCTTTTGCCTTTCCTTCTTCAGCTTTAGTAGTTGAAGTTTTACCTTCTGGCATCTCTTCCTCTACTTTTTTAGCCTCTGATTTCTTGGCAGTTTTTTTAGCTGCAGCTTTCTCTTCTTTTGCAGTCTCATCAGATTTGCCTTGCATCTTATCTTTCAATGCGCTCAATGCTTCAAGGTCTCCCAATGTAGATTTCTCTGCATCTTTTGCCTTGCTTGTTGAACCACCTTTAGATGCTGCTTTCTTTTTAGGAGCAGCTTTAGGCTCGGGCTTATCTTCTGTTTTAGAGTGCATAGACTTGTGAGAAAGTACTATACGCTTATCGTCTTTAGAGAATTCTAAAACTTTAAATTCTAACGTCTCTCCAGCTTGTGCTTTAGATCCGTCTTCTTTCTCTAAGTTTTTAGCTGCACAGAATCCTTCAATTCCGTAAGGAAGCTCTAATGTAGCTCCTTTTTCGTTTACGCCAAGTATCGTACACTTGTGTGTAGAACCAGGAGTAAATACAGATTCGAAAGTATCCCAAGGGTTTTCCTCAAGATGTTTGTGCGATAGCGCTAATCTTCTGTTGTCAACATCTAACTCAAGTACTTGTACTTCAAGCTCCTCTCCAACTTTTACAAACTCAGAAGGGTGTTTGATTTTCTTAGTCCAAGAAAGATCAGAAACGTGTACTAAACCATCGATACCTTCTTCAAGCTCGATGAAGAGACCGAAGTTAGTAAGGTTTCTAACGATACCTTTATGTGTAGTACCTACAGCGTATTTAGTTAATACGTTTTGCTTAGTCCAAGGATCTTCAGTCAATTGCTTGATACCTAGAGACATTTTTCTTTCGTCTCTGTCTAGTGTCAATACAACTGCTTCTAACTCGTCTCCGATATTGATGAAGTCCTGAGGATTTCTTAGGTGCTGCGACCAAGACATCTCAGATACGTGGATAAGACCTTCAACACCAGGCTGAATTTCTAGGAATGCACCATAATCAGCTACGTTTACAATCTTACCTTTTACTTTAGATCCTACATCAAGGTCTTTAGCAAGCGAGTCCCAAGGGTGCTCGGTAAGTTGCTTCATACCAAGAGAAATTCTCTTCTTGTCCTCATCGAAATCAAGTACAACCACCTTAACAGTTTCATCAAGGTTAAGTACTTCTTCAGGGTGATTGATTCTTCCCCAAGAGATATCAGTGATATGCAATAGACCGTCAACACCACCAAGGTCGATGAATACACCAAAGTTGGTCATGTTCTTAATAGTACCTTCAAGTACCTGACCTTTTTCAAGGTTGTTAAGAATAACAGCTTTTTGCTCCTCGATATCTTTCTCGATAAGTACTTTGTGAGATACTACTACGTTGTCGTTAGAGTAGTTGATCTTCACAACTTTCACCTCCATAGACTTACCAACGAATACGTCAAAGTCTCTGATAGGCTTAACATCTATTTGAGAACCAGGAAGGAAAGCCTCAACACCGTAGATATCTACGATAAGACCACCTTTAGTTCTTCTCTTAACGAATCCTTCGATTACTTTATCATTTTCAGAAGCATCCTGGATAAGCTCCCAAGCCTGAACGATTTTAGCTTTTCTTCTTGAAAGTACTAACTGACCGTTAGCATTCTCTTGCTCTTCGATGAATACTTCAACTTCATCACCTACTTTAAGCTCAGGAATATCTCTGAATTCTGCAGCAGATACAAGACCATCTGATTTGAAGCCGATGTTTAAGATTACATCTCTGTCGTTAATACCAACAACAGTACCTTTCACTAACTCTTTTTCTTCGATTGTAGTTAAGGTCTCTTCGTAGATAGACTCCAACTCAGCTTTTTGCTTTTTGTTGTATCCTTCACCGAATCCTTTAGTTTCGAAAGCTTCCCAGTCAAAATCTGTGTCTGGCTTCGAATCGATAGAAGTCGATCCTTTGGCTGGCGCCTTTTCAGCTTTCTTTTCTTCTTTTGCCTCTGCCTTAGCTTCTACCTTCTCTTCTTTAGCAGGCTTATCTTCGGCCTTTTTAGTGGTAGTTTTTTTAGCTTTTGGCTTGTCGTCTGCTTTTGTTTCTTTCTTCGTAGCAGACTTTGTTTCTTTCTTCTCAGAAGTTTCAGCTTTTTTTGCTGTTGTCTTCTTTTCTTCTGCAGTTTCTGCTTTGGCTTCTTCTGCTTTTGTTTTTTCTTTTGCCATGATAAATTGTGTTGCTCTAATATACATGCCGCCATAGAGCAATCTGACAGCAAATTTTGATTCTAAATTTCTTACATCAAAAATTTGATACAAGCCCACTCAACCGAATGGGAGCGCAAAGTTAGTGAAATTTATTGAAACAGGAAACACGTATGAGCAATGAGCGGAGTGCATTGCGCAAAGTTTGTAGAGTTATTCACGGGGTATGGTGCAGGTCACTGGTTCTGGTTGCAGGGATGCATCTTACAGCTTCAAAAATGGTATTTGTTTTCTATGTAAGTACAGAGCAATCAGGGAGCATCCAGTAACTATCAACGCCAAATAAAAGAGTAAGCCTCCGTCACCCTGTACTTCAATGCCTAATTTGGTAAGGTGAAAAAAGATAGCGCCACTCATGACACCAAGTGACATAAGCGCTCCCAGCCAAACTGTAGACGGTACAAGTAGAAGTACAGAAGCGATCAACTCTCCTATTCCCGATCCAATTCTTCCCCATGGTTCCATGCCTACTTTGGTAAAGATATAGATACTTTCTTCGGCTCCTGTAAATTTGAAATACAAGGTCTGTAATAAAATAATGGCCGCTATCAAACGTACGGTCCAGGAGATGATGGTTTGTGCTTTTGACATGATCACTCTAATGGTCTGTACCTCAATTTAAGGAAAACAATCGATTAATCAATCACTCCACTTTTGAGTTAAATAGATTATCGTTCTAATAACTAGCGGTCGGCTTAAAGCTGACCCGATGATGTATTGTATTAAGGAATGTCTTCGAATTTGAGCGTACCTACCGCATATTGAAGCAAAATATCCTGAAACAATAATGTGTAGCTCGATTGTGCAAGGTCTGCTTTTGCGCCAACTAATGATTGGTTAGCCTGAGTAAATTGTACTAAATCAGAAATTCCTAGCTTATAACGTTCTTCTTCCAAGTTAAATGAAAGCTGTGCTGCTTCAAGCTGAGCTTTAGAGGCTTGATAATTGGTGATAGCATCCTGATAACTTTGATAAGCTCTCAATACATCCGATTCAACTACAGTTTCAGTATTTTCTACATCCAGTTGCGCATTTTCATAATTAACCTTGGATTGTACCGTAGTGGCCCTTGTCTGGAAGCCTCCAAAAATTGGAATGTTAAAAGAGAGACCATAGGTTGTTTGTAGATTGTCTTCAAAAAACTGCTGATCAAAAGTTCGGCTATCGAACCCCTTTACATCATTGTATTGTGACCCATAAGAAAAGAATGCTGTGATCGATGGGTAGTAACGGCCATTTTGTGATTGATATCCATATTTTGCTGCCGACTCAGTAGCCACTGCTCGTTGATAATCTGCTCTATTTTTTAAGGCAAGGTCATACAGCTCACTCAATTCCATTTCAGACATTGAAATACTATTTACATCCCACCCCGGCTCGAGAACATCGAAATCTGTTTGAGCATCTAACTGTAGTGTTTGAGCTAATACCGCTTTGTCATTTCTCAGCCTTATTTCAGACCTTAAGACAGAAAGTTCAGCATTCTTAACCTGAAACTCCTGATTATACACATCTACTTTGGCGCGTGATCCCGCCTCAACCTGGGCTTCAATTTGCTCGAGCTGCTTAGCCTGTGATTCTAAATTACCCTGATCGATTCTTAAAAGCTCCTGATCTAGCAGGCATTGTAAATATTGGATAGATACTAGTTGGATCACATCTTGACTTGTACGTTCAATGAAATGCATCTGCGATTCCAACTGGCTCTTAGATTGCTTAAATGCATTGGTTCTATTCATACCATTAAACAAGACCATGTTGGCATTCAGCGAACCACTCATAAAGTCAACAACCCCATTTACAACGCGACCTTCCTGTTGGTTAAATGAATTTCCTTCATTTCTACCAAGATTTCCACCAATGGATACAGATGGCCCAAGCCGTGCCAGGTTAGATGTCTTCTGCATAGAAGTTGCATCAAGTTGATTGCGCTGCTGCTTTAGTATTACATTATTCTTTAATGCAATATTAACAGCTTCAGAAAAGGTAAGCTGACTTAGTTCCTGCCCGCTTACAGTATATGTTGCTAATACGAAAAAACCAATGATGATTTTTTTCATTATCCTATCTATTTTGAGTTTTTAACTATTGACTGCTTCTTTTTTGGTATCAGACTCTACCGCACCATCGACAAGTTTGATCGTTCTGTTGCCAAACGATGCATTGTGTTCTGAATGTGTCACCTGAATGATGGTCATACCTTCTTCATTGAGTTTTTTGAATATTTGCATGATCTCATCACCTTGCTCAGAATGAAGGTTTCCGGTTGGCTCATCGGCAAGTAAAAGTTTAGGCTGACCTATGATTGCTCTTGCTACACCTACCAATTGCTGCTGCCCTCCTGACAATTGCTCAGGAAAAAGATCCTTTTTTGCTACCATTTGGAATCTGTCTAGCATCTCAGCCACCATACTCTTACGTTGAGCGCCTTTCACACCTTTATATAACAATGGTGTTTCAATGTTTTCATACACTGTGAGTTCATCAATGAGGTGATATGCCTGAAAGATAAAGCCAATATAATGCTTATGCATTTCTGATTTTTTTCGCTCTTTCATCTTATGAACAGGTTCATCGAAGAAAAAATACTCACCCTGAGAAGGTTCATCAAGCATACCAATAATATTCATTATTGTCGACTTACCTGCGCCACTCGGACCCATCACTGTTACAAACTCTCCCTGCTCAACCTCCAGGTCTATACCTTTAAGAATGAAAGTTCGCTGGAAACGTGAGTCTACATACTTATCTACATTTTTAAGTTTTATCATTGAACAACTGCTTAGTGTTAAATTCTGATTTGTTTCAATTTGCCAAGAAGTATGCCAAGTAGTAAAAAATCTTACCACTTTAGCCACCTTCCTTGTGATGATTTAGTAGATAACCCTAATTATCCGGATTAATTTACATTAAAAGCCTATGTGTCGCAACGTCATATTATTTGTGACAAAAACTTACAGACTTTATTTATAGGTCTAAAACTGACCGATTTCGTCCGTTTATGGAATATGGTGTCTGATATCGGACACATGATTGGTCGTTGGAAAAATAGCCTATTATAGATGGGTGAAAGCGATGACTTTGGTTTAAATTTGAGGCTGTTTTGAAGAAAAACATTTTCATATCTCTCCTAAGTCTGGTTTTAATCTCAGCAGCGATAATATATTATTTATTGCCTACTAAACCCGTTGCTTATATTGATGTGCATCATATTGCCCCAGAAGATATCCCAGGGGGAAACAATCCATTGCTCGATGAGGAATACAGCATTTTTCTTTGTGAGTTGGAGAATGAAATTCATCAACTTATCGGGCGGTATAAGACTCCCGGGCTAGCTGTGGCAGTCGTTATGGATGATAAAATCATTTATAAAAAGGGGTTTGGTTATAGAAATGCCGAAAACCAATATCCTGTGACCACGTCCACTGTGTTTAGAATTGGTTCAGTATCTAAAGGGTTTGCCTCTTCATTAGTAGGGTTAATGGAAGAAGAAAATGTTGTAAACTGGCAAGATCCTCTCACTAAATTTTTGCCAGACTACAGAGTAAATCCTGTTGATTATACTGACAGTATTACCATAGAGCATATTTTATCTCACACGGCAGGCTATCCATATCAAGCCTACTCCACCCTTATTGAAGACGGCCGCACACTTGATGATATGATAGACCTGCTTCAAGGCCTTACTCTCTCAAGAAAGCCTGGAGAAATACATTCTTATCAGAACGTAGCCTATAGTATTGTCGAAAAAATTTTAGAAGAAGAAACTCAATGTGCCTTTGGCGATCTTATGGATGAAAGAATCTTTAAGCCTTTAGGTATGACCGATGCCTCTATGGATTACCAGACCATCGTGAACCACGACAACGTAGCATATCCACATTATTTTTCAAGGTTTGGTGTGCATGTAGGTAAAATCAGGCCTACATATTATAACGCAAGTGCTGCCGGTGGAGTAAATGCAAGTATTGACGATATGGGGGAATGGCTCATGGCTGTAATGGGTAATCGGCCTGATGTGCTCTCCGACCAATTACGAGCTGAAATCTTTGATCCTAAAGTAGTGACCTCGGTAAAAAATAGCTATTTGAGCCGAATAGACTATCCAAGGAATGGTTATTACGGATTGGGATGGCGTGTTATTGAATATCCAACAGACACTATTGTATACCATGAGGGATATGTCAACGGTTACAAAAGTGCCATTGGATATAGCAAATCAAAGGATTTAGGCGTTTGTATCATAGCAAACTCTGGAGGACGACTTACCAGCAGGCTGCTTGCTGAGGTTCTAAAGAAATAAGCCTTATAATTACCACCTTTTGATAATAAGATAAGTTATTCATCCTTTAGTGTTTCAACCGGATTGAGATAAGCTGCTTTTATTGAATGGTAACTTACAGTAACTAGTGCAATGATTAATGACAGTAAGGATGCAATAGCAAAGATATACCACTCTAAATTAATCCGATAGACAAATTGATCTAGCCAGGAGTCCATGGCCCACCAGGCAATGGGAAGTGCGGTACACATGGCAATTACAACTAGCTTTACGAAACTGCTGTTAAATTTTAATAGAATCTGCAACACAGATGCTCCCAATGTCTTTCTGATACCGATCTCATTACTCTTTTGAGATACAAGGTAAGAGGCTAGCCCGAATAGACCTAAGCATGCTATTACTAAAGCGATGACCGTAAATAGTGCAAACAAAACGCCCAATTGTTGTTCAGTCTGATATTGTCGTGCATATTCATCGCTTAGAAAGCTGTAGTCAAATGGTGCATCTGAGACCATTTCGTTCCATTTATTTTCAAGAAAGCTAAGTAACTCAGCAGTATTATCGCTATTCGTTTTAATAGACACCACTCTACTACTACCCCAGATAGGCGCATCGAGATGGAAAAAGATGTAAGGCGCTATCGGATAATGAAGCGAATAGAAGTTAAAATCGCGGACTACACCAATCACACGGGCTGCACCCATATCATCACCGGCATAATCGATTTCCTGATTTAACACATTGTCTTCAGTGTATCCGAAAGCGGCCATGGTGGACTCATTTATGACGATCGCATGATCGTCTGCTGCATTGTTTTTATCAAAAAATCGGCCGATTAATAACTCTATTCCCATAGTCTGAAGTTGGTGTTCATCAGCTTTCATCATTGCAATGGACTGCTCATGGCCCGTCTTTTTATCTTTAAAAATATCTTCATAGCTACCCCTACCAATTACATCCATACTGATAGTTGCATTTTTTACCGTGGGGTGCGATAATACTTCCTGATGATACTTTTCTAAATGTGTGCCGAGCTTATGTGCCCAATTCACGACTAAAATATTGTCCTTCTCATAGCCCACATCCTTGTTGTTGAAGTAGCTGAGCTGAAAGTAAACCACAAGCGTACCTACCATTAGAGCAATTGAAATACTGTATTGGAGTATTACCAATCCATTACGCAGCCACTTAGATTTTTGCCCTGTTCTGAACTCACCCTTTAATACTTTACTAGGTTTGAAGCCAGTGAGATGTAAGGCCGGATAGATGCCAGCAACAAAGCCCACTACAGCTATAAAAAGAATAAACGAAACATAGAATATTGGAGAGTACCACTTAACAATGTGAAACACAGAACCCATGTAATTTTCAATGAGTATCCTCATAAATTCTGCCAGTCCTAATCCGACAATTCCTGCTAAAAAACATAGCCCAACAGACTCAAACATAAACTGACCAATCAACTGTGACCTGTTGCTGCCTAAAGCTTTTCTCACACCTACTTCTTTGGCTCTAATGGAAGCACGCGCAGTAGAAAGGTTGATGAAATTAATGACCGCAAGTAGTAATATGAGTGCTGCAGTAAATGAGAACACATACATATAGGTACCATCGCTTATTGGTCCTATTCTATTTCCTATTCCTGCACTATTGAGGTGTATTTCGCTGACAGGTTGTAGGTAAAACTTCCAGTCGCCCTTACCTTCCAGAAATTTCTCATATTCCATGCCCCAGCCTGATAATTGAGCGGCTGCATAATTTGGTGCGATATCAACCATCTTATTTTCTAGTTGACCTGGTTTAGTGCCTGGTTTAAGCTTGGCATAAGTTACGACCTGCGTGGCTATCCATGTTCCTTCTATATTTTTAAACGCAGGATTGGTCGTGATAGAAATCAAAAAATCGAAGCTGAAATGATTATTGGTTGGTTGCGTATCAGTAACTCCTGAAATAACTACCGCGGTTTTTGAATCACCAAATAATAATGTCTCTCCCAGCACCTGTTCCATCCCAAAGTATTTAATGGCTATTTCTTTAGACACAACAACCTTATTAATACCTGTTAATGCTGTTTTAGGGTCGCCATACAGTAATTCGAAATCAAAAAGATTGAAGAAGTTAGAATCTGCACCCAGTATTTCACTTTCGTAAAAAGACTTCAGTTCTCCCCCCGATTCTGTTCTTATAATATTGCCTCCTGGAGTATTAATGCGGACTGCCTCCTCAATTTCAGGATAGTCGGCAACCAGCACCTCCGCTAAAGGTGGACTTGTTGAGCTCCACTCGCCCCCACCTGGCATCCAGATATTGGTCATGTTTACCCTGTACAGGCGATCAAGATCAGGGTGTGTTTTGTCGTAGCTCGTTTCGTGTAAAACATAGCTGATAATCAATAAACTAGAAGCTATACCTAGTGCCAATCCGAAGATATTTACGGCTGCATAGAATCTTTCTTTGATTAAATTTCGAAGGGTTATTTTGAATATGTTTTTGAACACTGCCGTTGTGGTTAATGGTTAATAGTTATTAGTTATTAGTATTGGTCGTTATTCACTTCTTAAGCTGTCTACTGGATTTGTATGAGCTGCTTTATAAGATTTGTAGCCTACGGTCACAATAGCAATGATTAAAGTAAATATTAGTGCAAATATGAAAAACGATGGACCTACCGTTATTCTATATTCGAAATTGGCCAGCCACTCTTTCATCGTGTACCATGCTACAGGTGCTGCTAATACAAAAGCTATTGCAATAAGCAATAAATAGGTCTTCGAGAATAGATAAATGATGCTGCTAATGGAAGCTCCCAATACTTTTCTTACGCCTATTTCTTTTACTTTTTGAGAAACCATAAAAGACGCCAGCCCAAATAAACCCAGACAACCAATAAAAATGGAAAAACCAGCAGCCACAGAAATGAAAATGCCCATTTTTCGCTCACCCTCATAGAATTCAGCCATATATTCATCAATGAAAGTGTGCTCAAACTCATACTCAGGGTAAATTGACAGCCAGGTTTCCTTTATTTTAGGTAACGTACTTTCAAAAGTTTTCATATCGACTTTTATTGTTGCCATTCGATAAGCTTTTGAGTGGTTAAACAGCATTAAAGTCATGACTTCCTGGTGTAACGATGTGGAGTGGAAATCTTTCACAACTCCAACTATTGGCACATTTTCTCCCCACACTTTTACCTGTTTTCCTATGGCATCCTGAGGTGTACCTTCAAATCCGGCATAACGTAACAGTTTTTCATTGACAACTACTTCTCTCAATGTATCTGACTGCCTTAAAGCCCGACCTGCTAAAATTTCAATATCGTATATATCAATATAGTCTTCATCTACAAATTTCATCGCGCTGTAGTAGTCCTCAGGGTCACCTTCAACACTAAAATTGCTCACTGAAACCGAGCCTGAAGATGGGTTGCTAAACAATAGGCTCACTTTTTCTACTCCAGCATGTTTAGAGAGCTCAGTTTTAAGTGTATGCTTTTTTGATAAATCGTCTTCAGGTATTCTGACATTAATTAATGCATCTGTGCTAAACCCCAGATCGGCATTTTTAATATACTCCAACTGGCTAATTGTAATGATGGTACCAATTATAAATACCTGAGAAATGAAAAACTGAAAAACCACCAGTCCTTTTCTTAAACCAAGACTGCCTGATCCTTTTGAAGTCGCTATTTTTTTGAGTGCAATTGCAGGTTTAAAGCCTGAAAGTACTAGCGCAGGATAAAAGCCAGAAAGCAATGTAATGCTTACCAAACCGGCAGCGAGATACATGAAAAATTCAAACGTAAACCAGGGTATATCGAGCTGAATCTCCATAAATGGGTTTACATACAGCAGTAGTACTTCTGCCAGACCCAATGCAACCAGGCTGGATATTAAAATGATGCCGAATGACTCAAAAAGAAACTGTATAACCAATTGCCTTCGAGAGCTGCCCAAGACCTTCCTGACGCCTACTTCTCTAGATCGCTTAATTGCCACAGCTGTAGAGAGATTAATAAAATTGATGCAAGCTGTTACAATCAGAAAAATACCTATGATGTAAATTATTTTAACCTGTGCCTCACTTACCGTCTTATAGCTATAGTTGCTATAAAATTCATTTGAGTGCAAATCGTGCATAGATTGCAACTGAATTTTTCGAGGTCGATCTTCCTGGTCATCAAAGTATTTACCAGCAAACTCCTTAAGACGGGCACTATAATTAGCCGAGTCAATCGGTTTTAAAGCTAAAAGATAACATTGATCATCGCTGCTCACGCTATTCCATCCGCTATCTTTTATCTCCTCAGCGATTGTCGTTAGCGACACCAACATAGAAAACGGCATGTCAGTATTATCCGGAGGGTCATTGATGATACCTGTCACCTGTAGTTGCGTATTTTTATTTAATACGATTGTCTTACCTAAGACCTCGCCATAAGGGAAGAATTTTTTAGCAATGGACTCACTTATTACGATACTGTTGGGTTTATCCAACGCCATTTGCTGGTTACCCGCCAGCCACTCTACTGTAAAAATTTCTAAGTATTGCGGCTCGGTATAGACCAGCCTTTCTTCGTTCAACTCAAAATAATTGGGCATCTCACTATCAGCATTGATGGTAAAATGCATCTCGCCATGATGATTTCTGGTAAATACAACTTTCTCAAATTCTGGAAAGTCTATCCTTACTGCCTCAGGAAGTGGTACTGGTACTCCTGGCGTATAGTCCACCTGATCGCCCTGACCAATTGAAGAATTGACCAATCGATATATTCTATCTTTATTTTCCTGAAAGTCATCATAGCTATTGACATAACTGGCAAGTAAGAATAAGATAAGCGCACAGCACATACCCAAAGCCAATCCAAAAATATTAATGACCGCATAGCTCTTATTTCTCAAGAGTGTTCTAAAAGCGGTCTTTATAAAGTTCTTTAACATGTTATTCGTCTTTTAAACTTTCAACAGGGTTTACAGATGCAGCTTTGTATGATTTGAAACTAACTATGGCTATCGTAATCATCAATGTACTAATAAGTCCACCGATAAACAGTTTTGCTGAAATTGAGATTCGATATTCAAAGTTACTCAGCCAGGTATCGAGGAAATAATATGATGCGGGCACCGCCAATATAGCAGCTATCAAAACCAGCCAGACAAAGTCCTTAGTCAGCAGTATAATCACTTGCTCTACAGATGCACCGAGTACTTTTCGTACGCCAATCTCTTTGGTCTTTGAGTTTGTCATAAATGAAATGAGTCCCAGCAACCCTATTGCTCCAATGAAAAGTGCCACTGCTCCAAAAGTTGAAAACACCTTTTGTGCGCGCTGCTCAGATTCATAGAATTGTGAGATATCGTCATCTAAAAAGCTATTGGAATAGATAAAGTTAGGGAATTGTGCTTCCCATTCATTTTTAATATGCGTCAACGCTTCCTGATCTATTTTTTCAAGCTTAACTGCTGCCTGATAAAACAACTTTGGGTTATAGGCAAACAACACGGGTGACATCTCTGAATGTAACGATGTAGAATTGAAGTTTTTAACTACTCCGATAATAGTGCCCTCTCTATCCCAATAACTAACTCCTAACCCTAATACATCTTCAGGATTATCATACCCCATTTCAGCTAGCAGTTGTTCATTAATCAGGTACTGCGCTGTATCAGTATTTATATTACGCCCGGCAAGCAGCTCTATATCGAATAATGATACATAGTACTCATCAATCAGTTTAACCCGAGATGAAACACGTTGTGGCTCATCCTTAGTAAACTCTATAACACCACCCCATGTATTGTTTGATATGGAACCTGTATTTGAAAATGTAGCACTTCTTACAGCTTGATGGCTAGTAAGTTGATTTCTAAAAGTCTCAAACTTCTCGGCAGACGGAGGATCAGGGATATTAAAAATCACAACCGCCTCGGTGTCTATTCCCAGTGGCGCATTCATGAAGTAAGAAATCTGCTCAGACATTGCGAAAATGACGATGATCAAACCTTGTGCTATAAATAATTGCACTACGATTAAGGTCTTTCTTAAAGAGAAACCACTTGTTTTTTGAACATTTACTTTGCTTTTCAACGCTTCGGCAGGTTTATAGCCGGATAATACCATAGCCGGATAGAAACTTGAAAGCAAAGTGACCGCCACAAATAGCACTGATAAAAACACCAAAACATCGAGATCATACTGCCCCTGAGGTATTGAAAAGCCTGTCAATGCTTCTATTCGAATCAATGATAATTCAGCGAGACCCAGCGAAATCACCATTGACAGCAGTACAATAATAGCAGTCTCCGAAATGAATTGCGCCACCAGCATTGTTCGGCTGCTACCCAGCACTTTTCTTACGCCAATTTCTTTCGTTCTTTTAGAAACCAGTGCTGTATTGAGGTTAATAAAGTTGATACATGCGGCTAAAATTAGCAGTGCTCCTATTACAGATAAAGTGAGTATGGTCTCATAGGAGGTAGACCTACCTGATAGGTTATATCTTTCCGTATTAAAATGTTGTGATGATAATGGTTCTAATAACAACTCGTACGCATCAGGGTCTTCCGGACTTTTGTTGGTATTGATATAGCTAATCACATTGTCCTGAAAGGTGCTTATCGACACGTTTTCCTTTTTAGAAACAAAGAATTGTACCGATGATGAGCTACTTACCCAGTCACCCCACGATCTGTCTTTTTCCTCTCCCAGTTCTATATTTGCCAGGATTTCAAATGGAAAATCAGTATGTAAAGGTGGGTTTTCGACAATTGCTGATACAGTGAGTTCATATTCATTATTTACGATAATCACTTTACCCATTGCGTTGGACTCGTCACCAAAATATTTCTGTGCTAACCTTTCTGATAAAACTACAGTACTGGCTCTGCCAAATGGATTTGCCGCATCCCCAGCGATAAATTCGTAGTCAAACATGCGGAAGTAGTCGGTATGTACAAATGCTATTTTTTTACTTTTTTCGCCAAATTTTTTACTTTCATCATCTGTAAAAGTGATGACCGGGCTACCAATATTTTGATCTACAATAGTGAAGTATTTAACTTCAGCAAAATCCTCTTTAAAATTTTCACCCACCTTGTGCGGCACACCACTCTGTTTGTACCTTTCCCCTTCTGCCAGCGCATCGACTACTAAACGATAAGTTTGATCCGAGTTTTCATGGTATTTATCAAAACTCATTTCGAACATTACAACCTTGTATATGATGATAGCAGCCGTAAGACCTAATGACAGACCAACTATATTAATTGCTGTATGAGATTTGTTCTTAATTAAATTCCGAACGCTTATTTTTAATAGGTTCTTTAGCATATTATTCGTCTTTAAGGGTATCTATTGGGTTGATCATGGCCGCTTTTATGGCTTGATAACTCACCGTAAGCAATGCCACCACCAAAGCAGCTGCTATGCTCACAATGTAGATAACCGGACTTATATCTACTCGGTAAGCAAAGTTTGTAAGCCAACTACTGGCAAAATACCAGGCAATGGGTATAGCAAGCAGGTTTGCTATTATTATTAAAATCACGTACTCTTTAGAAAGCAGTTTAATGATGCTCATCACATTTGCGCCAAGTACTTTGCGTATACCGACTTCCTTGGTTTTTTGCTGCGCAGCAAATGCGGATAGACCAAACAGCCCCATGCACGAAATCAAAATAGAAAGTAGAGCAAAGGAGGTAAACAACTCACTTTTCTTTACTTCAGCGCTGTAAAGGTGATCTAGCTCCTGATCGAGGAAATAATATTCCAGCGGTCTGTCAGGGTGAAAGTCTTTCCATTTGGATTCGATTAAACTTACCGACTGTGAAATATTGCCTGGCTTAAATCGTACCGACAAGTAATCGGAGTAGTACTTGTGCTTGTTAATATAAACAACCAACGGCTCGACTTCTTTATACAAAGACTCAAAATGAAAGTCTTCAACTACTCCTATTACCTTTCCCATTCTCTTTTCTTCATTGCCAGTATAAACGGTAAGACCGAACTCTTTGCCTACAGGATTATCCCAGTCCAATTTCTCCACAGCCGCCTCATTCAGAATAAATGCCTGCGTCTGGTCTGTTGTTATGTCTTTAGAAAACTCACGGCCATCAATAAGCTTTACATTATAGGTTTTGAGAAAATCCTCATCGACACCAAGAGTCTTGAGGCTGTATTCTTTGTCGGGATCGATACCTTCAGGATAAGTTTCAAAACCATAAAAGTTTCCGCTGCCCGGCAAAGTGGAAGAAAGGCAAACCGACTCCACTAAGGACTCAGCAAGAAACCGCTCTTTTAGCACTTGATAATTGACCTGAGAAAAATCATCGCTCATGCGCACAGCTATAATGTGGTCTTTATTAAAGCCGAGCCGCTTATTTCGTAAATAATGTGTTTGATTCAGAACAACCAGTGTACCTATGATTAATAGGCTGGAGATGAAAAACTGAAAAGTGACCATCCCGAGTCTGATATTCATGCCACCCTGACTGCTTTTACCTTTTAGAGCTCTTACTGGTCTGTGAGCTGAAATATAAAAGGCCGGGTAGAGCCCTGACAGCAGGCTGAGCACTATCACGCTCACAAGCACATAGCCCAGATATGGCCAGGATGTAAGGAAAAGAAT
This sequence comes from Fulvivirga sp., assembly GCA_965227525.1. Taxonomy (GTDB): domain Bacteria; phylum Bacteroidota; class Bacteroidia; order Cytophagales; family Cyclobacteriaceae; genus Fulvivirga. The sequence continues at coordinate 3,513,766 of OZ245762.1, forward strand.
TGACAGTTGCTTATCTGTTATCTCTTTGAATGCATGTATCAGCACCAACTCGGCCAGCGCAAATGCAACCACAACAGCTAAACTTGTTGTGATGAAAGATTCGCCAAGAAACTGCCTAATCAATTGGCCTCTATCTGCTCCCATCACTTTTCGCATACCCACCTCTTTAGCTCTCAAGGCTGATCTCGCAGTGGCCAGGTTCATAAAATTGATTGAAGCAATGATCAAAATAAAAACAGCTATGGCCATAAACAGCTTGATGAAAGTGTAGCTTGCATTAGACTCCCACTCATTTTCAAGTTTAGAATGCAGGTGAATATCTGTCAACGCTTGCAAATGATAATTGCGCTTTTCTGCCTGCACGTAGTCGGGCAAGTGATCGTAGACTGACTCATTGACCATTGCGTTTAGTTCTTCAAGATTTTGGCTCCCATTCGTTTCAATGTAAGTATAAACCGGTGGATAGTGCCAGTTGTCGTACCATGGCATAATCTGCTCCAGGGTGCCAAATGAGGCCATAAAATCGAGATGAAAGTGTGAGTTCTGAGGAAAGTCAGCAACAACAGCCGATACATGCAAAGTGATTTGCCTTCGTTGGTCCTCGTAAAACAGTTCTTTGCCCACCACATCGGTCGTGCCGAAATGCCGTAAGGCTGCTGATGCAGTCACAACTACCGACTGGTTGTTTTCATAAGCAGCTTTTAGATTGCCATGAATAGCCTTATGAGAAAACACTTCAAAAAATGTAGAATCAACAAACGCGAACTTTTCTTCCTTGATACGATTGATCATGTCGATACTCAACACCGTTGGATATGGATACACACGCAATGTATTCACAACTCCGGGCAGTTGCTCCTTAAGGATGGCCACGATCGGAGAGTGATTCATCGCCATATCAACTCGCTGTCCTTCATCTTCCCACTCAACAGCTACTCGATAGATATTTTCACTGTTTTCGTTAAATTGATCATAGCTTAACTCCAGCTTGACATAGCTTAAGATTACCATTACACAGGCCAAGCCAATTGACAAGCCAGAAATGTTAATGAAAGAAAAGACCTTATTCTTCCTGATATTTCTGAGCGCTATTTTTAGGTAGTTTATTAGCATTAATTTTTCTCAATTACATAGGGTCTTCCAAACGCAATGCCATATGTATAAATATGCTTAAATGAAGATTCATGCCAATTTTTATTATTAAGTGTATCATTTTCGATACACCCATACGTTTGTTTTTGATACAGTTTTGTATTTTAGCTACATGAAAACACCTGCCAATATACTTATTGTAGATGATGATAGAGATGTATTAGAAACTGCACGTATGTTTCTAAAGCAGGAATTTTCCTCAGTAGATATCGATGAAGATCCTTCAAAAATTCCCGGATACTTCGAAATTAAAGATTACGATGTCATTTTGTTGGACATGAACTTCAACAAAGGAGTAAATGATGGTGAAGAAGGTTTTTACTGGCTCTCTGAAATATTAAAATTAGACCCGCAGGCCATAGTAATATTAATTACTGCCTACGGTGAAGTTGACCTGGCGGTAAAGGCCATGAAGCTTGGGGCTACCGACTTTGTGCTCAAACCATGGAAAAACCAGAAGTTATTGGCTACAATACAGTCTGCCATTAAACACCGACAATCCAAGAAAGAGATCGTAAGACTCAAAGCCTCCCAACAATCTGGCAATGAGCAAAACCAACTTGATCAGATTATTGGTAATTCGCCCCCAATTATGAGAGTGAAAGAACTGATCTCTAAAGTAGCCGACACCGATGCTAACGTTTTGGTACTTGGAGAAAACGGAACCGGAAAAGAATTAGTGGCACGTGCTATTCATAGCCAATCGGAAAGAAAAGACGAGCCTTTCATCAATGTAGATATGGGTGCCATAGCACCAACACTTTTTGAAAGTGAGCTATTTGGTCATGCAAAAGGGGCTTTTACAGATGCCAAAGAAGATAAACCGGGTCGTTTTGAAATAGCAGACAAGGGCACAATATTTCTAGATGAAATTGGAAACCTTTCTGTCCCACTTCAATCTAAACTTTTAACCGTTTTACAAAACAGAGCAATAAGTCGCGTGGGCTCCGCTAAACAAATGCAGATAGATTTTAGATTGGTTTGTGCTACAAATATGCCACTGCACGATATGATTGCCACAAAACAGTTTCGCCAGGATTTACTCTACAGGATTAACACAGTAGAAATACAAATTCCTGCGTTAAGAGAACGAGCAGAGGATATTCAGTTACTGGCCAATCACTTTTTACAACTATATAGCAGGAAGTATCAAAAAAAGGGTTTAACAATAACTCAAAGCGTAATGAAAGGCCTTCAGCAGTATCAATGGCCCGGTAATATCAGGGAGTTGCAACACGCCATTGAACGTGCGGTCATATTATGTGAAAAGCCTGCAATGGATGAAATATCACTATTCTTGACTTCCAACACCAATTTATCAACTACAAACGCTACTACGCTTGATGACATGGAGAAAAATTTCATCATTAAATCACTCAATGAACATAATGGTAATGTGACTCAAACTGCAACAACACTTGGGTTGACCAGAACAGCCCTGTATCGCAGAATGAAAAAGTATAGCATTCAGTAGTAATGGAAACAAGCTTCTAAATAATGCTACTCTATGATTTTAAAACTAACTTGAGTTATCATAAAAATAAAAATCAGCTTATGAAAATATTCTTATCAACAGCTATCATCATCTCCGGCATGTTTGTCGCCAATGCTCAAAGTAAAGACTATACAGCTGATGTACAGTCAGTAGATGCTATTATGGCTGCCATTTATGACGTCATTTCGGGAGATGCAAACACACAAAGAGACTGGGAGCGATTTCATTATTTGTTTACCAGAGATGCAAAACTCATACCCACAGGCAAATCTCAAGATGGCTCAGTTAACTATAGATACTGGACGCCCAAAGAATATCAGGAAATGTTTACCGCGAATCGTACTGCCTTTTTTGAGCGCGAGCTCTATCGTAAAACTGAAGAGTATGGCAATATTGTCCATGTTTTCAGCACTTACGAAACGTTAAACACACCGGATGGTGAAGTGACCAATCGCGGTATCAATAGCTTTCAACTACTCAAAGGAAAGGATCGTTACTTTATAATGAATATTTTTTGGAGTTCAGAAAACGATGGTCATCCTCTACCTGCTAAATATTTACCTAAGCAATAGTGTACCTTTTGAGGTCATAATTGATTATGAATGGTAACCAAACAAATCAAGCATGATTTACCTGATATTAATTGCCTCATTATTTTCGTCACCCAAAGAATTTACCCTTCTCATTGATGGAGAGAAAGAACTAAATCTTGCCAAAACGGAAGAACTTATATCACCTCTTAGCGTTGAACTAAGACATGAGAAAAGACTGAAAGTAACCTATGCCCTTTCTAAGGGTGGACGAAAACTATTTTCTACAGACACTCATACCAACGAAGTTTTAAAGCTCAACAGAGTTGAAGACGCTGACAACTTATCCATCACGATTTACCATCCGCAACGAAAAATTGTTCATCGCATCAAATTGTTGCGTAGTAAATAGAGCTCGAGTTTGTTTTAAAACTTGGAAAAAGTGAATTTGGAACCTTATTATGAGGTTCTATAAAAAATTTACTTTTAAAACAGGGCTGCGACTATTGCTAATTCTTAGCAATATGGTGGTGTTATCATACATTTTTGGAGATGACCGCCTATTCTTTAACCAGATCATTCTATCAGTAATTCTGATCTTACAAATTATAGAACTCTTTAGGTATGTTAGTAAAACCAATAAAGAGCTCGCCAAATTTATACTTGCTATAAAACACAGCGACTTTTCCATCAATTTTAATCAACATCGTGTGGGCGACTCATTCGACATTCTCACAGAATCATTTGAGGCCATAATTGATCAATATAAAAAAGCCAAAATAGAAAAGGAAGCTCAGTTTCAATATTTACGTACCGTGGTAAGTCACATCAATGTCGGCATTATTTCAATAGAAAATGAAGTAGATATAACCCTTATGAATACGACTGCCGAACAGCTTCTTGGGGTCTCTGGCATTAAAAACTGGGCCATCTTAAAAGAAAAAGTACCCATATTTACTCATCAGGTTGAGGAGCTATTTCCTGAAGGTCAAAGACTTATTGAATTCCGTAATAAAGACTATTCAACATTTTCTGTTGATGTAAGCTCCGTGATCTTAATGGAGAAAAATTACATACTCATTACACTCAAAGACATAAAAAACGAGATTGAACAAAAGGAAATTGAAGCCTGGCACAAACTCATAAGAATATTAACGCATGAAATTATGAACTCTGCCACTCCTATTAGTTCTCTTACTGAAACGATGCAAGACATGCTTGACAAAGGCACTCCTAGTGAAGAAACCATCAATGATCTAAAGTTTTCTCTTAAAACCATTCAACGTAGAAGCGATGGAATGTTAAGTTTTATCGATGACTATAGAAAAATTACCCGGGTGCCTAAACCTGTACTTGAAACAAAAGATCTTAAAGATATAGTAGATGAGATAGCAACACTGACAAAAGCTGAGCTAAAGGCGAATAATATTAAACTGAAGATTGAAGTAGAATCGCAACCATTAAATATTGATGCTAAACTCATTGAGCAGGTACTGATTAACCTGATTAAAAATGCACAGCAAGCACTTTCTGGCAGCAAAAATGGCATCATTACCATTCATACCAAATTGACAGCTTCCCATACACACCTCATCATTTCAGACAACGGCCCTGGCATACCGGATAAAGTGCTTCCAGAAATTTTCATTCCTTTTTACACCACAAAAAAGCAAGGATCAGGTATAGGCCTTAGTCTATCCAAACAAATAATGCATATGCATGGGGGGTCGATAAAAGTAAACTCTTCTAAGTCTTCTGGCGCAGAATTTATTCTCGTATTTGATAACTGAAATCCAAAAAATGAATTTTAATCGTATATCTTACATACTAATAAAGGCGATAAATTCATCAATATAGGTTAAAAACTTGTTTTATAAAGGATTGATTAATTATATTCACGCGTTTTTAAATATTTCTTACATACATAAGTTATATCTCATAAAGAGATGTATATATTCCCATTTTGGGATACGATTTTGGGATTAAAGTACTATATTGAAAGATTTTGAGGCATGGTGTAAAATTTGTCTATGGCTCATTAAACTAGTTGGCTATGAAAAGACCTGTAATACTACTATCGTTTTCTCTATTTCTAATCGGATCCACGCTATTAGCTCAACCTGCAAACGATGATTTTGCAAATGCAATTGATATCACATCAATCATAAATAGTTGCTCAACTGATGCAGCATATACCACCATTGGAGCAACAGGTGATTTAAATGAAGGCTCGTGTCATAATGTACAAGGTGGTGGCCCGAGGTTTAATGTTTGGTTTTCGTTTACCGCACCAACTTCCGGTGAAATAAATGTCACAGTTGATATAAATGGAACTAAAGGCACCCAACGTTACACTCAGGCTGCTATTTGGGAAAGCGATGGTACTACTGAAGTGGCTTGTAAAAGATATCAGGTAACCACGGAAGATGTGGTTGTTGGAGCTACTTCTCTTACACCAGGCAACACCTACTACATTACAGTTGATACCTACAACACCAACACAGATGGGACTTTTACACTATGCCTGGCTGACGCTGTAGATTATGACTATTATGAAGGTGCAATTGATGTCACTGGACTAATTAACTCATGTTCAGCTGATGCAGCTTACACCACCATCGGGGCAAGTGGTGATCGCAATGAAGGATCGTGTCACAATGTACAAGGGGGTGGTCCCAGATTTAATAGATGGTTTTCATTTACTGCGCCTGCCTCCGGGCAAATCGATGTAACAGTTGACATCGGTGGCTCAAAAGGAACACAAACCTACTCACAGGCTGCTATTTGGGACAGTGATGGAACAACCGAAATAGCTTGTAAAAGATATCAAATCACTTCAGAAGATGTGGTTGTTGGGGCTACTACTCTTACACCAGGTAACACCTACTACATAACAGTTGATACCTACAACACCAACACAGATGGGACTTTTACATTATGCCTGGCTGACGCAGTGGACTATGACTATTTTGAAGGTGCAATTGATGTTACAGGTCTTATAAATTCATGCTCAGCTGATGCAGCTTATACCACCATCGGGGCCAGTGGGGATCGCAATGAAGGTTCGTGTCACAATGTGCAAGGTGGTGGTCCCAGATTTAATAGATGGTTTTCATTTACCGCTCCTGCCTCCGGGCAAATAGATGTAACAGTTGACATCGGTGGTTCAAAAGGAACTCAAACCTATACACAAGCTGCTATTTGGGAAGGTGATGGAACAACCGAAATAGCTTGTAAAAGATATCAAATCACTTCAGAAGATGTGGTTGTTGCCGCTACAACTCTTACACCGGGAAATACCTACTATATAACGGTTGATACATACAACACCAACACTGATGGCTCTTTTTCGCTATGTCTGGCTGACGCTGTAGATTATGACTATTATGAAGGTGCTATTGATGTAACAGGGATTATCAACTCATGCTCCGCTGATGCAGCTTATACCACCATCGGGGCCAGTGGGGATCGCAATGAAGGTTCGTGTCACAATGTGCAAGGTGGTGGCCCCGGATTTAACAGATGGTTTTCATTCACAGCCCCAGCTTCTGGGCAGATTAATGTTACCGTAGACATAGGTGGCTCAAAAGGAACTCAAACCTATACTCAGGCTGCTATTTGGGAAAGTGATGGAACTACCGAAGTAGCTTGTAAAAGATATCAAATCACTTCAGAAGATGTGGTTGTTGGGGCTACAACTCTTACACCAGGCAATACCTACTACGTCACAGTAGATACCTACAACACAAATACAGACGGTACCTTTTCGCTTTGTCTAACGGATGCTGTTGATTATGATTATTATGAAGGTGCTATCGATGTAACTGGCCTTATTAACTCATGCTCTGCAGATGCAGCTTATACAACCATCGGTGCTAGTGGGGATCGCAATGAAGGTTCGTGTCATAATGTACAAGGCGGTGGTCCCAGGTTTAACAGATGGTTTTCTTTCACAGCCCCAGCTTCCGGGCAGATTAATGTAACTGTAGACAGAGGTGGTGCGAAGGGTACACAAACCTATACTCAGGCTGCTATTTGGGATAGTGATGGAACAACCGAAATAGCTTGTAAAAGATATCAAATCACTTCAGAAGACGTAGTAGTTGGGGCTACAACTCTTACACCGGGCAATACCTATTATGTTACTGTAGACACCTACAACACAAATACAGATGGCACTTTTACTCTATGCCTCTCAGATGCTGTAGATTATGATTACTACGAAGGCGCAATTGAAATAGCTGACATTAATAATTGGTGTTCTGCTGATGCCGCATACACAACAATTGGTGCAAGCGGAGACCGAAATGAAGGCTCATGTCATAATGTACAAGGTGGTGGCCCGAGGTTTAATCGGTGGTTCTATTTTACCGCTACTACAAACTTTATCGACATACTGGTTGATATCAATGGAACAAAAGGTAACCAAAGATATACACAAGTAGCAATATGGGAGGCAGACGGCACGACAGAAGTTGCTTGCAAACGGTATCAGGTTACTACAGAAGATGTAAAAGTAGGGTCAGTTTCTCTCACCCCAGGAAATCGCTATTATATAACAGTAGATACATATAATACAAATACCGATGGCACCTTTACCTTATGTGTAAATGACGAACCTGATTATGACTTTTACGAAGGAGCTGTTGAACTTACCGACTTAGATAATTGGTGCTCTGCTGATGCAGCCTTTACGACCATCGGTGCTAGTGGTGACAGAAATGAAGGCTCCTGCCACAATGTACAAGGTGGAGGACCCAGATTTAACAGATGGTTTTACTTCACTGCTCTCACCAGTAACGCAACAATTACCGTAGATCGTGGTGGCGCGCAAGGCTCACAAACATATACTCAACTGGCATTATGGGAAGCAGATGGCACAACAGAAGTTGATTGTAACCGCTATGTAGCTACAGGAGATGATGTAACCATAGTCACATCTGGCCTCGTGCCAGGCGATGTCTACTACATCACTGTTGACACCTATAACACCAATACCGATGGTACATTTACCCTATGTATAGATAATGTAGACCAAACATACTATTCTATTGCCAGCGGTGCCTGGAATAGCGGAACTAATTGGTCGTTAGCCAGCCATGCTGGTCCTGCCGCTGGTTCTTATCCTGACATTGGAGATGTGGCCAACATTGAAGGTCATACCATGACAGTAACTGCTACCGAAACAATGGCTGTTGTAAATATCAATGCTGCCAGTAACAATACTGGGCTAACTGTCAGCAACGGTACACTTAATGTTTCTGGACCATTTAACATGACTAATTCAGGTAATAACTTTAATATCGCACTGACTGTTTCAAACAGCACACTTACCATCAGTGATGGACTTACCATTAACAGAAATGGAGGAACCGCAACCATATCCAGCACAATAACTAACTCCACAGTTAATATTTCACGCGATCTTGTTGTTAATTCTTCTGCAGGCAGCGGTGATAATACGATTAATATTAGCAATTTATCTGATGTCACCATTGGTAGAGAGCTTACTCTTAACAATACTGGTGGGCCAAAATCTACCATCTCTGTAGACAACTCAGACCTAACAATTGATGACCATGTGAATTTTATTGCAGCAGCAGATGATATGGTAGAAATAGCATTATCCACTACTGCCGATTTATTTTTAGGACACAATGTTGTTCGTGGAACACCTGCCTACGGAATATTAAGTAGTTCAGGTAACTCTCGTGTACATTATGCAAGTAGTGACAACTTACAAACCATGGCCGCCAATGCCGGTAGTGGCACAGGAGATGACATTACATACGAGCATGTTATCATCAACAATAGTCGATTAACTTCCCCACAGGTAACTTTAGAGGGCGATGTAAGCATATCAGAGACATTGACATTAACAGATGGTGTATTATTATCTTCAGGAAGCAGCTTACTGACTTTCCTTGATGGATCGTCTGTGAGTGGAGGCTCTGATGATAGTTTTATTCAAGGACTTATGAGAAAAATTGGCAATACAGCATTTACGTTTCAAGTTGGAGATAATAGCAAATGGGCACCGATTGCTATTGCCAACCTAACTGGTGATGCGGCCACAGAGTTTTTTGCAGAATATCATCATAACGCCTATGTAGACATAAGTAATTTCAGATCTCCGGATCCTAATGGTGTTTTAACTAATGTCAGCACGATTGAATATTGGACATTAGATCAAGCTGGCACTGCGTCTAGTGCAGATGTCACATTACACTGGAAAAATCAAAGTGAAAGTGGTATTACAGACTACGCTGACCTTGAAATCGCACATTACAATACAGCCACTATGGAATGGGAGAATTATGGGCAGGATAATATTCAAATGACAGACCCTGGTAGTATCACGGTAAGCGGGGTTTCAAACTTTAGCCCTTTTACTTTTGGATCTACCGGTAGCAACCCACTTCCAGTTGAGCTGATCTCATTTGACTACGAGTCAGCAGGCAACGGAATCAATCTTTTATGGACAACGGCCACTGAGCTTAACAATGATCTCTTTGAAATCGAACGTAGTCTGGATGGTAAAAAATTCAACAAAATTGGTATAGTTGAAGGGTATGGAAACTCAACAAGTCGCATAGAGTACGAGTATCTTGATACAAACCCATACCTTGGAGGTGCCTACTACAGACTAAAACAAATAGATTTTGACGGAACATATAGTTACTCCAAGTCTATTAATGTAATCAATAACTCAGGTTCATTTGCAGTCTTTCCAAACCCGGCTCTCAATGGTACATTGAATGTAGCCTTAAATACCGGTGCAGAAGGTATCATAACAATAAAGCTTATTGATGCCAGAGGAAGCATTGTCTTTTATAATGAGTATACCGAAGAACCTGGTAAAATGGCACAGATGAAAATAGATGTTACCGATATGAAATCAGGCCTCTATGTGTTAAAAGCACAGGTCGATAACACAAATATTGTGAAAAGAGTGATGATAAAATGACCAATTGGAGCACATTCACAAAAAAGATTGCAGTAGCTGCACCTTTAGAAAAAGTATACCAAGCCTGGTCTACACAGAGCGGCATCGAAAGCTGGTTTTTACGAAGAGCAATATATACTACCAAAGACGGTAACAAAAGGAAACCGTATGACTCAATCGCGGCTGGCGATACTTATGTTTGGCATTGGCATGGCTTTCCTGACAGCGTTAAAGAATCTCACGAAATAGTTGCAGCAAATGGTAAGGACGAAATCAAATTTTACTTTACTACCAAATGTTTGGTTACAGTATCGCTCAACTCTTTTAAAAATCAAACCATAGTAAGCCTCACGCAAGAAAACATACCTGAAGATAATAATCCGAAAACTAATTTATTGGTCGGGTGTGGCGAAGGCTGGACCTTTTATCTCGCCAACCTCAAATCTATTCTTGAAGGTGGTATCGACCTACGAAACAAAGATGAGCAGATTATGGGCGTAATTAACTCTTAGAGGTTTCCTTTTAATTGCTCAATCGACCACTAATCAGTATTTAGCTTACATCTAAAGGCCATTACGGCTATCAAAGGTTATCTTTAATGCTTAAATCCTAAATTAAACATAACCATGAGAAAACTACTCTTGATTTTGTTGGTGATATCCGCCCAGGTTTCATTAGCACAAACCAAACTAATCGAAAAAGTAAAGCAGAAGAATGACGAGCTCGTCATACCTTACGAAAAGTATGTGTTAGACAACGGTCTTACACTTGTAATCCATGAAGATCATTCAGATCCAGTGGTACATGTTGATGTCACCTATCACGTTGGCTCAGCAAGAGAAGAATTGAATAAATCTGGTTTTGCCCACTTTTTTGAGCACATGATGTTTCAGGGTTCTGAAAATGTTGGTGACGAAGAGCATTTTAAATTTGTGACAGAATCCGGTGGTACACTTAACGGTACGACAAACCGGGATCGTACAAACTATTTTGAAACTGTACCAAGCAATCAGTTAGATGTAATGCTTTGGTTAGAAGCTGACAGAATGGGTTACTTACTACCAGCCGTAACTCAGGAAAAATTTGAAGTACAAAGAGCAACGGTAAAAAACGAAAAGGGCCAGAATTATAACAACCGTCCTTATGGTTTATTTAGAGAAGTAAATGCTGCTTCCTTATACCCATATGGTCACCCTTACTCATGGTTGACTATCGGTAAACTGGAAGACCTTGACCGAGTGGATGTTACTGATCTTAAAAAATTCTTTTTAAGATGGTATGGACCTAACAATGCTACGTTGACTATTGGCGGTGATGTAGATCCTAAAGAGGTTATTAGAAAGGTTGAGAAATACTTTGGTAATATTCCTTCAGGCCCTCAGGTAGATCCTTTAGAAATCGAGCCTGTGTCAATCGACAGCGATCGCTATGTTTCTTATGTTGATAGTAATATTAGGTTTCCCCTATTACTATTCACCTACCCTACCGTACCAAGGTATCATGAAGACGAGCCGGCACTTGATTGTCTGGCAGAAATCTTAGGAACAGGAAAAAGCTCGTACTTTTATAAGCAATTTGTTCTTAACCAAAAAGCCATTCAAGCCAGTGCTTTCCATCCTACTACCGAGTTAGCAGGCGAATTCACCATGTTTACGCTACCATTTCCTGGTCAAACATTATCAGGTTTTGAAGATGAGATCAGAAACATTTTAGTTGAGTTTGAGAAAAACGGTGTAACTGATGAAGACATCGAAAAATTCAAGGCCAATTACGAGTCAAGAACCATCAATGGATTAGCTAGTGTAAGAGGAAAAGTAAGTCAGCTTGCTGCTTATGAGACTTTTAGAAATGATCCGAATTTCATCCAAAAAGATTTGGAACGCTACTTAGCTGTAACGAAGGAAGATGTCATTAGAGTTTTTAACAAGTACATCAAAGGCAAACCAGCCGTTATCCAAAGTGTTTTACCTAACGAGGAGACTGCACCAGCTAAGCCTGACAACTATGAGCCTCAGACAGATGGTGATAATCCATTCCCACAGACTGACTATGCCGGATTGGAATATACCAGACCTGAAGGTGATACGTTCGACAGAAGCGTAAAGCCAGAAGCAGGTCAAAGCCCATTGGTAAAAGTTCCTGAGATATGGAGAGAAGAGTGGGACAATGGTATAAAAATCATCGGTACGGAGAGTAGTGAAATACCAACTGTTGCCATTCAGCTCACTTTAAATGGAGGACATCAGTTAGACGTTAATGATCCATCAAAAGCCGGATTAGCACAGTTGACAGCTTCTATGATGAATGAAGGTACTACTAACCTTACCTCTGAAGAATTTCAGGAAGAGTTAAGAAAAATAGGCAGTTCGGTATCTATTTATGCTGGCCAAAACAGCACGGTGATTTCTGCCAACACTTTGGTTAAAAACATAGACAAGACTCTAGAGTTGATGGAAGACGCTATGAAGAATCCTAGATTCGGTCAGGCTGATTTTGATAGATTGAAAAAACAGCAGATAGAAGGTATCAAGTCTAACGATACCGATCCATCTGCTATCGCTTCGTTTGTTTATAACAAACTTATTTTTGGTGATAATCATATTTTCTCAGTGCCTTCTGCAGGTTTAGCAGAAACGGTAGAAAACATTACCCTTGAAGATGTAAAGGCTTTCTACAAAAACTATTACTCACCTTCAGTTGGAGAGTTGGTGGTTGTAGGAGATGTATCTAAGTCGGATGTTCTACCTAAGCTTGGTTTCTTAAAATCATGGTCGGGGCCGGAAGTTACCATTCCGGAGCTGAAGTTTAATGAGTCGGTGGATGAAACGAAAATATACCTGGTTGATAAAAAGGCTGCACCACAGTCTCAAATCAGAATTGGATATCTTACCGATCTGAATTACGATCCGACTGGGGATTACTACAAAGCCTACTTAATGAATTACAACTTAGGTGGTGCTTTTAACAGCAGAATTAACCTTAAACTGAGAGAAGAAAAAGGCTGGACGTATGGTGCAAGGTCTTACTTTGATGTTGACGAAAATCCAGGTCCGTTTACAGCGGCAGCTGGTGTAAAAGCGGCAGCTACTGATAGTTCTGTTTATGAGTTTATGACGGTGATCGGCAACTACAAGAAGAATGGCATCACACCTGAAGAAGTTGACTTCATGAAAAAGTCTATCGGACAGAAAGATGCACTAAACTATGAGACGCCAGGTCAAAAGGCTGGTTTCTTAAGAAGAATATTGCATTACAACCTTGATGAGGACTATGTGAAGAAGCAGATGAAAATCTTGAACAGCATGACCAAAGAAGAAATCGATAAAATCGCTTCTCAGCGATTAAAAACCGATGAAATGGTGATCGTTGTTGTAGGTGATGAAGCAAGCAATATCGAAGGACTTCGTAAACTTGGCTATGAAATAGTAAAAGTAAACGAGAAAGGCGAAGTGATTGAAGACATGAAAATGGACACTTCGAAGTAACAGTCACTAACAATATCTAAAAAGGCCTATCAGATGATGATAGGCCATTTTTTTTTGCCAGTGCTGTCTGGTCTTTCGACAAGACAGCACGTTAAATTAACTAAAAGGGGCTGTTTTAAAAGTACCTGATAATCAGATTGCTGTCACATTGAGGTTCTCGAAATGTATTTTGTGTTGCAAAACGGCTTCGAGTAAGTTTAAACCTTCCAGGTTTTTAAAAACCTGGAAGGTTCATGTCATTTTTCATAGAGAGCAAAACGATGGGTGTTTCAAAAGTATATAAAACCGTCACTCAGAGCGAAGCGTGGAGTCTTCATGTCGGTTTGACTCCTAATTTGAAGGATTCTTCACTGCGTTCTGAATGACGAAATTACTTTTGAGACACCCATTGTTAGTTTCAGATTGAAAGACCTGACAGCACGATTCCAACCTGACACAGCCTTATCATTACTATTCATATTTCAAAGTATCTGCCGGGTTGATCAAAGCAGCTTTTACAGAATGATAGCTAACCGTAAACAATGCCAAAATCAACGCTGAAACAAGAGATACAACAAACAATTGCCAGCTTAAAGAAATAGCATATTTAAAGTCACTAAGCCACTTGTCCATCACCCACCATGAGGCTGGTGCGGCCAACACAAATGAAATAAGTGCCATGATGGCATATGGCCGATTCATCATTACCAAAATATCTCTAATTTCAGCTCCGAGAGCTTTTCTAATGCCAATTTCTTTAGTTCGGTTAAGTGCGTTTATTCCAGCCAATCCAAACAGACCCAAACACGCAATTAATATGGCAAAAAGTGTCGCTACCCACATAATATTACTCCATTTCTCATAAGACTCATATTGTTTTGCCACGTCCTCATCTAGAAATGCAAAGTCAAATGGCTTGTCAGAAACCACTTCCTGCCATTTGTTTTGAGCATATTCTATGGTGGCTGGAATATCATCGGCTCTAACTTTAACAAGCATAGTTGTGATCTTACCTTCTTCCTCATCTAGAAACATAAACATGGGCTCAACTTCATTTTCTAAAGAGAGAAAATGATAATCTTCAACCACACCTATTATCTTCCAGCCGCCAAGGCTATCATCTCGCCAGTTAAGGGTTTGATTTAATGGATCTTCCCATCCAAAATCAGCAACAAGTGCTTCATTAACGATCAGGGTTTTCTTTTGGTCAGTCACAATTTCTTTATCGAAATTTCGTCCTTCTTTTAACTTAATTCCCAAAGTAGGTATGTAATCTTCATCCACACGATAGGTATAGGCATTATGCAGTTCTCCATCTATTCTAAACCCATTTCTAGACCACCCTCGATTAAAGGACGAGTTTGTTCCACTCACACTCACTATGTTATTATTTTCTGCGGTAGCATTTCTAAATCTCTCCACAGCCTTCTCACCCTCCTCTGTATACCCCGTATAAGTCGGTATAACCAAAACCTGGTCCTGGTTATAGCCAAGATTTTTGGTCGTGATAAAATTCATTTGCCTCAACATCACTACAGAACATATGATGAGAAAAGCAGAAATACCAAATTGAAAAACTACCAAAGGACGTGTAATGGAAGCCCGCACTTTGGAGAAACTTCTTGATCTCAGCATTGATAGGGGTTTAAAGCCCGAAAGAACAAATGCAGGATAGATACCTGCTATAATCCCAATAAGCATTGTAAATAAGAATGTAACGAGTCCGATTTCAAACATTTTATCAGTAAGTACAATGGACTTTGAGGTGAACTCATTGAAATATGGTAGAAACACAACGATTAGGCATATTGAAATAGCCATTGCTACCATTGAAAGCAAAATCGACTCAATCATAAATTGGCCAATCAGCTGTTTTCGGGCTCCACCGACAGCCTTTCTAATCCCAACCTCGAGTCGCTTACCTGCAGAACTCGCCATCGCAAGCGCTATGTAGTTGATGCAGGCGATGAGTAAAATAAGTATGGCTATACCTGATAGAATGAGACTGGACTGAGGATCGCTCACCCTGGTCCAATTTACATCTGCGTATAAGTGTATATCAGGCAAAAGAACGGCATCAAATTCACTTTTACTGCGTGGCTCATGTCCAGATTCTGCAAAGGTTTCATCAATCTTTGGCTGAATATATTTATTCTGAACATCTTGCAGTGACTGAAGTAATTGCTCTTTGCTCGTATTTTCATTAACCATTACAAAGGTTGGCGTATTCCAAGACATCCAGTTATCTATATTTCTCTCATAATAAGGGCGATGAACAACGCTGACAAAAGCCGCTCCATAATCAAGGCTTGAGTTGGCTGGCACGTCTTCAATAACGCCTACTACCGTAAATACCCTATTTACATTATAAATGACTAGCTCAACCTGCTTACCTACTGGATTTTCATCACCAAAATATTTCTTGCTTGTAGCGTCAGACAAGACGATATGGCTAGGGTCAGAAAGAAAACTGCTCTGACTCCCATAAATAGTTTCGAAGCCAAACATGTGAAAGAAATCCTGATGTACGAAAGTGACATTTTCATTAAAAATTTTGTCACTAACCTTAAATATAGCAGAACTACCAGCACTGTATCCTGTAGCTTTCACTACAGCACCAGACTCCTCTTTCAAAACAGGAGCCAGCCCAGTCTGCACCCAGGCAAACATCTCCACAGGTTCTTCACCCTCTTTAGGATCAAAAATAGTTCGCACTGCATGCACCCTGTAAATACGATCCTTCTTTGCATGAAACTGATCAAAGCTTTTTTCATCCTGAATGAAAAGGTAAATTAAAATGGAAAATGATATGGCAATACTTAGCCCTACTGCATTAATAAATGAGTAAAGTTTTCGTTTAAGAATACTCCTTACTCCGATTTTTAAATGATTTAGTAACATGATGTTGTTGATTATATTGAGTTTAAATTTATTTCTCAGCAGTATTTCAGGTCTGAAAAACTTTAACGCACCCCACCAGTACCTTCTTCTTGCCCGCTTTAGACCCAACTCTTCTACATCCACGCTAAACTGCTCCTCCAGGTCGCCTACAATACCTTCAAAAAGGTAGTCTGGGCAAACCCACTCCAGCAAATCTGTGATACGTTTTGGTGGACGGGCTTCTTTCATATGGCCGCAATTTTTAGTTCTGGAATAAGCTTCCAGAGTTTAAGTTTTTGTTGTTGTATTGATCTAAGCACACTTATTCCTGCGCTGGTAAGCTCAAAGTATCGCTTTCTCCTACCTCCTCTTTCCTTGGTAGCTCCACCCATGTGAGATTTCAAAAGACCTTTGTCTTCTAACCTGTAAAGCGTGACGTGCACGGCACTTAAGTTTACTTTCCTATCAAGCTGACTCTTCACTTCCTCCACAATAGCGTTTCCATATGATTCTTCTTTGAGAATCCCTACCATGGTAAGCATAAGCTCTTCAAATTCGCCTAAGTATATATTACCCATCTATTTGTATATATTTTGTAAAACTAATACTCAAGATAATAATTAATTTTTATTTCTATATACTTTGTAAAACTAATAAAGTGACAAAAATTTTTTAATCAGTCGTCCGACCACTTTGAGTGGTCAGACGACTACTAATGTGCTATTCGTATTTCAATGTTTCTGCAGGTTGCTTCATGGCTGTTTTGATGGCTTGGTATGCAATAGTGAGCAATGCAATAACCAACGTAAGTACTCCTGTTAGAATAAATGTACCGGCTCCAAGCTCTATGCGATAGGCGAACGAAGAGAGCCAATCTTGCATAATGTAAATCGTAATAGGTACTGAAACGACTAAAGCAATGCCAATGAGAATAATATACTCCTTAGAAAGCAAAATCAGTATTCTTTGTTCTGATGCACCTAACACTTTTCTTATGCTTATCTCTTTGGTTCTGTTTTCCATATTTAGTGAGGCCAAAGCAAATAAACCCATGCAACCAATTACAATGGCGAGAATCGATGCTATGGTTACAATTTTGCCCAGGTTTTGCTCTTGCCTGTATTGTGCGGCTAAAGTTTCATCAACAAATGAGTATTGAAACTCCTCCCCATCTGCTACCTTACCCCATGCCGTTTCTAACTCAGCAATGGCGGCTTGTACCTTATCGCCACTTACGCGCACCATCAGCTTAGGTATAGGATTACTACCAATGCCAATATTTTCAATCCCTGCAGCTACCACCATAGGATCCATCAAAAGTACAAGAGGTGTCACCTCGCCATGTAGTGAATTGTAATTAAAATCATTGACCACACCAATCACTTCATGGTCTTCAAAGCCATTACCAGGAATACGCATACCCACAGCATTACTCCAGCCATAAGCTTTTTTAAATGCCTCATTCACAATTATTGATCTTCTTTTGTCTGAAGTAGTCTCATCTGAAAAATTTCTACCCTCTTTCATTTCCATAGCCATAGTCGGTATATAGTTATCATCAATCGCCAGTACATCAAAAGTTCGGTATTTGTCGTTGGTGTCCGTATAGCCCACGTTGGTCCAGCCACCGGAGCCGAAGGTATGGTTTGCCAGTGCTGCACCCTCAACTGTCGTTGAGTTATTAAGTTGATTTTTTAACAGCTCACCTTTCTCCATTCCTAAATTAATACGATCAAGTAAACCCTGACCACCAACCACATTGAGCTGAGAAACCAATAATTGCTCCTTGTCAAAACCTAAATTTTTATTTTGAATAAAGTTTAGCTGCTTTTTCATAAGCAAAGTGGTACTTATCAAAAAGATTGTTAGCACAAATTGTACAGCCACTAGACCTTTTCTTAGTCCTTGTTTTTTGCCACCTGAGATTTGTCGCCCTTTTAGTATTTGCGTTGGTCTGAAAGCAGACAGTACAAGTGCTGGGTAGCTTCCTGCTACCACACCAATAATGAGTATTAAACTAGCAACAACTGCCAGTGTAAATAGATTGACCTCGAGCAAAAGTGTACGACCTGACAACTCGTTAAACAACGGCAAGAACAAATAAGCCAGTGCGAGACCTACAAGTGTTGAAATCAAGGTTGTTACAATCGTTTCACTCAAAAACTGGGTGATAAGTTGCTTTCTTCGTGCCCCTACTACCTTTCGTACACCTACTTCTTTCGCACGGTTAATTGATCTGCTTATGGATAGTGTAACAAAATTGACAGCCCCAAGAAATAATATGAGCAATGCAATAGCCGACAATATGTAGGCGTACTGTGGGTCACTTACAGGTGCTATACCCGAAGGCATATCTGTATTGAGATGTATATCAGTCAGTGGCTGCAGGCCTATTTCATAAGTCCCTTCCTCATAGTCTTCACCCATTACAGTTTTAACCATTGTTGGGAATTTACTGACTAATTGCTCATGATCTACTCCCGGATTTAAAATCACGTAGGTCTCGGCATTTACATTAAACCAGCTATTCAAAGCTCTTTCGCTAAACAGATCAGTATTGTTTATATCAGAAATCAACAGGTTAAACTGGAAGCTACTATTGGTCGGTGGATCATCCACAACAGCTTTCACGGTAAAAACTCTTGGCCCATTGCCAAAATCCATTTCAAGTGTTTCTCCGATGGCATTTTCCATACCGTAAAATTTCCTGGCTGCCGATTGTGTAATAATCACGCTGTTCTTATCTGCCAGAGCAGTGGTTGGTTTACCATATTTGGCCTTAAAATCGAACATTTCGAAAAATCGGGATCCTACAACAGAAACGACTTCATTGTAGGCATCCACCCCTACTTTTATTGACTGACCCATTTGATTATATCGGGCAAATGCTGCCACCT
Organism: Fulvivirga sp.; assembly: GCA_965227525.1. Classification (GTDB taxonomy): domain Bacteria; phylum Bacteroidota; class Bacteroidia; order Cytophagales; family Cyclobacteriaceae; genus Fulvivirga. The sequence continues at coordinate 3,533,130 of OZ245762.1, forward strand.
CGCTATAGCTTTCCTCCACCGTAGGCCCAAGAGGAAAAGGTGTAGTGGTGTTGAAAAACTGCTCATCTTCTCCGTAATCTTCAAACACCCAGGCACGATAGATTCTATCTGCTTTGTCGTGAAACTTGTCGAAAGTCCATTCGTCCTTTACAAATAGCACTATAAGAATGCAGCAAGCTATGCCTGCCGAAAGTCCGGTAATAGTTATAAATGAGTGAAGCTTTGTTTTCCAGATATTGCGAAAGGCAATTTTGATGTAGTTTTTAAGCATGATTTTGAGTTTTTGACCTTAGCGAAGGTCTTCAAATCGATCAAGCAACTAAAATGAAATGTAATAGGCTGACTTGTGTCTGTACTCAATTGTAAATTAAATGTAGTGAGTTGTTATAGCCTGATCAGGGCAATTCAACACATCTCAATTAAATGTTACGATGATTTTAACGCAATTTGGGGGAGTACAAGTGTCGTTTAAGATTAATATCTTTAGCAAAAGTCTAAACCTATGAAAGCTACACTAACATTTATCTTATTAACAAGTTGTACATTACTCTTTGGCCAAAAAGCAGATCTATTCCTACCAATTTCTAATCCACTCGCCAATCGTGATATTGCCATCTCACCAGATGGTAGTCTCTTATTATCTACCGCTCAAAGTATGAAGCGCGAGAAAAGTGTAATTATATTATCTCAGAAAATTGATGGTGCGTGGACTGAACCAGTTATTGCGCCATTTTCCGGGGAGCACAGTGACCTGGAGCCAGCGTTTTCTCCCGATGGTAAAAGACTCTATTTTGCCAGCAACCGACCCACTTCAGGTAGTGAAGAGAAAAAAGATTTTGATTTATGGTATGTTGAAAGAAATGGCAACAGTTGGTCCGAAGCAGTTCATTTACCGGCAGTGATAAATACAGCTGCCAATGAGTTTTATCCCTCTGTAACCAACGATGGATCTATATTTTATACTGCCACTTACGAAAACACCAAAGGTAAAGAAGACATTTATGTAAGCCGATTGAAAGATGGGGAATATCAGGCTCCTGTAAGTCTCTCGGCAAGTGTGAATAGTGCCACATGGGAGTTTAATGCTTTTGTGGCACCTGATGAGTCCTTCATCATTTTTAGTAGTTTCGGTCGTGAAGACGATATGGGTGGAGGTGATTTATATATCAGCATGAAAAGTGATGACGGTGATTGGCAGCCTTCGAAACAATTGCCAGACGTTGTAAATGGCTCAACACTAGACTATTGTCCCTTTGTTGATCATGAAGGTAACCTATATTTCACCAGCAGTAAGCCTGCTTACAAAGACAATATGACATATAAAGAAATCGTAGCCACGCATGGCAAGCTAGAAAATGGGTTGGATAATGTGTATATCATTTCGCTGCCATTTGTTCTATCTTTAATGGAGTAATGGACGAGCTACTTGATAATATAAGGCGATGTACAACATGTGAATCCCACTTACCATACCCTCCTAAACCTATAGTACAAGCAAGTCTACATTCTAAAATTGCGATTATTGGTCAGGCGCCTGGTCTTAAAGTACAAGAAAGTGGCATACCCTGGGACGACAAAAGCGGAGATGCGCTGAGAGGATGGTTGGGTGTAACCAAGCAGCAATTTTACGACCCTAACATATTTGCCCTTATTCCAATGGGATTCTGCTATCCAGGCAGAGGTAAATCTGGTGATCTTCCTCCAAGACCAGAGTGTGCTCCTCTGTGGCATGAACAATTGTTAGAATCAGCAAGTAGCATAAGGGTAACATTGCTTATCGGACAGTATGCACAAAAGTACTATCTGGGAAAAAGTGTAAAGTCAACACTTACAGCCACTGTCCAATCATTTCGAGAGTATTTGCCCGACTATCTCCCTTTGGTTCACCCTTCGCCACGCAACAATATCTGGAAAAGTAAAAATCCATGGTTTGATAAAGAGGTGGTGCCTGCGTTGCAAGATGTGGTAAGAGAGGTTTTAGCAGGAGGTAAATGATATAGCTCAGTATTGACTCAGACTACTTATGGCAGCTAAAGGCATGAATAAAAAAAAGCCGCATTGCAGCGGCCTTTCTCACCTATCCAACACAATCTATGAAAAACTAAAAATCTCCGTCCTCTCCTCCATCAAAGTCTCTATCCTGACGGGATCTTTGTTTCTTCTGATTGATTCTATATGTGAAAGACAATCTCACTTGTCTTGCCCTCCACTGAAACTCACTCTCCTCTATGAAATTGACTGTTTCTGTCTCTCCTCTGTATTTTCTATTATTCAGTAAGTCTCTTACCGATAGACTGATTGTTCCTTTTTTGTTAAAGACATCAGTATTTGCACCCAAATCGATCGAAGTAATACTTCTGCGAACTCCCTGAGTCGTATTTTCTGGTGCTCTGTAGTTTACACTTAATTGTAAATCGTATTTCTCGATTTTAAAGCGGTTATTTAACCTAAATCTTGCCGTATAAGTATCACGACTCAAATCAATATCATTGAAGGATCCTTCTGTAACTGCTCGGTAGAAATTGAAATTACCATTAACATTTAGCCAGTCAGTCGGGTCTGTATTGAAGTTAGCCTCGACACCAAATGCGTTTTCTGTACCAATATTTCTCGGCATTGAGATCGTATTGATCCCATCAGCAGATATCTCAATTCTGTCAATCACCTGTGTAGTATACCTATAGTAAGCGCCTACATATATTGACGATTTGTTTAAGTTGTTTAACAATCCGACTTCATAAGAATCAGCATACTCAGGATCCAGATCAGTATTACCCATTCTAATGTTTCTTGGGTCGCTAAAAGATGAAAATGGATTGAGGTACCAAAACCTTGGCCTCGACAAACGTCTACTATAACTCGCCTGAAGCGTACGCATATTATTTAGTTTATAAGAGATAAATGCGCTTGGGAAGAAGTTAAGGTACTCTTTATCATTGGTTTCATCAGTTTCTCTTTGAAAGGTTGTAATGAAAGTCTGCTCTGCACGCATCCCTACCTGATAGCCCCACTTATCCATCTTATTTTCAAATATTGCATATGCTGCGTGTACATCTTCATTGTAGACGAAGAAATTGGAAAAATTACCAAATGGTTGCCAGTTGCCAGATCCGTCAATCTGCTCAAGTGTCACATCGCTACTTATCTCCCTAAAAGTTCCGCGGTATCCGGCTTCAAACTTTTTACCATCATCAAAAGGGTAAACATAATCTACCTGAGTCAGTATGTTTTGATCTCCCTGCTTATTGATTGACCGCTGATATTTAATCAAATCAGAGTCCGTAAGTATATTAGCCGAGTCGATTGACGAAGCTTCTGTCTCATCGTTATCCCGGTACTGAAACTCAGCCACTAGTTCATGCCCCTCGCCTTTCATCGTTCTGCGATAGGTCATCTGATATTCGTAGTTATCATCATCTTCCTTCTCAGTATCTTTTCGAAAAGTGTTATTGAAAAGCACTTGATTCGCATTTCTATCAAAATAGGTGATCTCTGTTATGTTTTCTTCATCAGAAATTCTGGTCAAACCACTGGCAGTGATAATATTGTTTTCATTTATGTAAAAATCAGTACCTATTCTAAAGTTGTGTGAGGTACCTGTTCTTAGCCTGTCATTGTCAATATATGTGAAAAGTGTGGTATCGTTACTTAATGTAGTACGATCAGTAAAACCTCCTCCAGGATTTTCTCTGTAGTTAATGCCATAGCTGCCGAAAAGATTGAAGCTACCCGTTCTGTAATTTACGTTTCCAGAAAACCCATAATTGGCAGGATAACCTGTGTTTGCAGTAAATGAACCATTAAAACCCTTTTCTCTTTCTTTTTTAAGAATGATATTGATAATACCTGCAGAGCCCTCGGCATCATATCGAGCCGATGGATTGGTAATAACTTCTATACGCTCAATTAAATCTCCCTGTAGCTGACGCAGACCATCGGCATTGCTAATCCCTACAAGTCCGGAAGGTTTACCGTTCACAAGTATACGTACATTACCACTCCCTCTTAAACTCACATTACCTTCAACATCAACACTTACGGAGGGAAGATTGTCCATAATCTCGGAAGCATTAGCACCAATATTGGCCAAATCTTCACCAACATTAAAAACTCGTTTGTCTAACTCAAGTTGCATTTGACTTTTGTTGGCAGAAACTACGACTTCATCCAGCGTCTCAGTATCTGAAGAAAGCTTAACCCTACCAATATCAATTATTCGATTGTCTCTGCTAAAAGCTATGTCATTTATATATTTTGTTTCGTAGCTAATAAATTGAAGTCTGAGTATATGTGGACCTGGCCGACCCGAAATTTCGAACTTACCCGAAGGGTCGGTGATTGAGCCGTCTACCAACGTACTGTCAGCTTTTTTAAGCAAACTCACAGATGCATACTCCAGCGGCTTGCCAGATTCAGCATCTATGATATAGCCCGAAATTTTAAATGGATTCTCTCCTGTACGCTGCCTACCCTGCTGCGAATATGTGGTGCCTACTACGAATAGTAATACTGCTAAAAATATAAGTTTTCTCATGTCGATCATAAAATTATAACTCAAATGTAGGAGATAGGTTTGAGCCAAATCTGAATCAATTTTGAAGGAAATTTGAAGTTTTTACTTTACTGGACTGAAACCGAATTTAATTGTTAAAAATAATTTCAATTCGGTGCCTTTTATTGTCATAGGTATACGATATGGTGAAATCATTTACGTCACATATCTTCTTAACTATAGCCAACCCTAAACCCAGTGACTGCTTGCTTTGATTTCCTTTTTTAAAGCGATCGAAGAGCTCCTGCGGGTTTACTAACAAGGGCTCTCCTGTGTTTGAAATTTTGAGTGACTTTTTAGTCAACACTACACTCATTTCACCCGACTCCAAATTATGCCTGATCGCATTTTGCAATAGGTTGGTGAGCAAAATACTACATAATGCAGCATCGATCTTAACCTTTACATTGCCTTCAATTTTCTTATTAAGTGCAATTGACTTTAAGTTTATAAGCTCTTCAAAATCATATATCTGCCGCTCAAGCGTAGAACTTATGTTCACTTCATCTCGTTTTGCAAACTCCAGATTATCAATCTTTGTCAATAATGACAATGCCTCATTGAGTTTTGATAATCTTCTCAATGAACTTTGTGCAGAAGCAATCATGGCTGACTGTTCATCGGTTATATTTTCTGAATTTAAAAGCATCTCCAATTTACCATTTGCAATCGAGATCGGTGTTTGCATCTCATGAGCGGCATTTTCAGTAAATTCTTTCATCACTTCATAATCCCTACTCATTTTTCTGGTCATTTCATTGAGAAACCGATTGAGCTTATCAAACTCTGTAGTATTCGATTTGGGAAATTCTTCATTACCCTTTTGCTGTAAACTGAAGTCTTTAATGAGACCTAGTGTTTTGTTAAAGGGCTTTAAAAGCCAGAGAGAAGTAAGGCCACTCAATATCAGTACTACAACAGTTAACAGCACATACATTTTAATCAATGACTCTTGCACCCCTTCTGCAATGTCATCCTCTTCTACAATAAGGTCGTAGAGGCTTATTTTATATAGTCTGTTATTTATTTTCTTTACTACATCCAGTTTGACATGCGGCTCCATACGCTGCAGTGTGGCATGCATCACCAATGTATCAGAAAAAACGATTTCTGATTCTGTACCTTCAAGCAGGGGTTCTATACTTATTTTATCTCTTTTTAATGGCTTATCCAGATTCCTTCTTTCAATCATATTGGTGGCCGATGAGAGTCGTTCTTTAAGAAACCGTTGCTCCTCAAGATCTACCTCTCTATTTATCACTTCAAATGTGATTAGGCCTCCCAGCAAAAAGACTACAAGAGAGATTAAGAGGTATATTATGGTTATTTTTAGAATCAGACGCATTTATAAATTCGAATTAAATTTATATCCCGAGCCGTACATGGTTTGTATATAATCCTTGCCACCTGCTGTCGTAATTTTCTTCCTCAGATTTTTTATATGCTGGTATACAAAGTCAAAAGAGTCCATTGCATCCATATAGTCCCCCCACAAGTGTTCAGCGATAGACTGCTTTGTAAGCACTCTGTTTTTATTGACAATTAAGAATAACAACAAGTCATATTCTTTCCGAGTGAGGTCAAGTACAGCTTCACAGACAGTTACTTCGATGGTAACTGTATCAATGGTAATCTCATTAAATATCAATTTACTATGCCCGCTCATTTGCCTTCTTCGGTAAATAGCTTTTACTCGCGCATTTAGTTCAGATAAGTGGAAGGGCTTAGGCAAATAATCATCAGCTCCCAACTCTAAGCCTTTAACTTTATCGTCAAGCGCGTTTTTAGCCGAAATGATTAAAACCCCGATATCCGGATACTGAGATTTGATATATTCTAAGACCTCCATCCCTGAACCATCAGGTAACATCAGGTCGAGTAAAACTACATCATAGTCAAAGCCAGATAGTTTATTTATTGCCTTTTGTTGGCCGGGTACAGTTTCTACAACATACCCCTCTTTAGCCATGTAGCCTGAGATATTTAGAGCTAGTTCCTCATGATCTTCTACAAGTAACAATTTCATTGTCTTGTAAATTTATACCATCAATTTGAAGAGATTTTGAAGTTAATTAAAGCTTTTTTAACAAAACAACTGTAATAAAATCATCTGATCACTCAAAGTACACATTCCAATCATCGCTCGGATGTGTTAGCCTGGTAAAAAAGCCATCCGACCGCTTAAAAGTGGTCGGATGGCTAATTACAAATTAAAAAAGGCCGCTTTGCAGCGGCCTTTTTGGTTTACAGGTTGTTGGTTTTAGTCAACTATTGCTTCACAACCTTGTGAATAACGGTATTCTCACCGTCTGTTACTCTTACAAAATAGAAACCTGACTTTAATTCTGAAACATTGATTTCAGACTGGTTTCCAGTAAGTGTTCCTTTTTGCCATACTCTGCCAGCAGTGTTAATAATCACATAACTAGGAGACTCCATTTTACCTGAGTAGATAGTAATTTGATCATGTGCAGGATTAGGGAACACAGAGAATCCAGCAGGAGCAGTTCCTTCTGAGGTTACAGAGCGAGCCATTGCTCTTGCTCCACCACCCACGCAGAAGTTTGTAGTTTCACTAGAACCAAATGCTCCGCCTGAAGCCAATGTGCTTCCACCTGAAGTAAGTGAGTAAGAGCCATTACCATAAGAACAGCAAATACCATCACCGTAGGCATCACTAATTATAAAATCATAACAGCCATCAGCTAACTCGATAGCCTGGTTGATAGTCGATCCATCTGGCTGTGATCCATAAGTACCTCCTGATGCAATTACAGTCGATCCGCTTCTGATTTCCCAGCTTGTTTCTTCAGGGTAGTTATCTAATGTGATAGAAAGGTTTACAGTGGTTGTACCACCTCCGCCACCACCTGACGAAGAAAGGCTCACGGCATCAACAGCCATATCACCTTGCCAGGTTGTACCAGTAGTTCCTACAAACCTTAGTTTTACGTTAGCTCCGGTGTAAGCGCCAAGGTCGACATTGGCTTCTTGCCAGCTATTACCCTGGTTGCCACTTTTTGACCAAACACTTGACCAGTTAGTACCATCCGTGGTAGCCTGTAAGTCAAGGCCTCCCATTGCTGATGCACCATACATATGATATCTAAATGAGAATGTAGCACTACTTGCTCCAGATAAGTCTAAGCAAGGGCTTTCAATGATTGCCGTTTTGTTTGAGTAGTTAGGGCTTGAAGATTCAATATACATGTAGAAGCTTCCTGCAAAGGCGCTAGATGGGCCTGTATTATTTGAAGGTGTTCCACCGCTTCTTCTAGTCCAGTCAAAGTCATCGCCACTAGCTTGTGCCCAAGCACCAAAACTACTTTCGAATCCTTCGCTATAACCTGGAGTTTCTGTCGCTCCACAAGTGAGGCCACCGCCTCCTCCACCACCGGTAGTGGTAGTTAAAGATATATTGTCTACAGTCATGTCTCCTCTGTATGATGAGCCTGTAGTTCCTTTAAATCTTAGTTTTACAGTCTCTCCTAAGTATGAAGAAAGATCAACACTGGCACTTGCCCAGCTATTACCCTGGTCTCCGCTTCTTGACCACACTTGATTCCATGTACCGTCAGTAGATGCTTCCAAAGCTAAAGTACCCATATTGGCACCATACATATGGTAATCAAAATCAAACGATGCGCTTGTCTCCCCAGAAAGGTCATAGCAAGGACTTTCTACAATTGCTACTTTGCTTGGGTAGTTAGGGCTTGATGCCTCAACATATAAATAGAATGATCCTTCATTTGCTGAAGACGGACCAGTACTGCTTGACGGAGTTCCGCCTGAGTTACGTGTCCAGTTAATATCATCAGAAGATGACTGAACCCATCCTCCAAGACCTGACTCAAAGCCTTCACTATATGGGAAAGAAGATACAGTGCTTTCACAAGTGAAAGTACCTCCGCCTCCACCACCAGGATTGTACACTGGATCTAATAAGAAACCTTCACGGCCACCACCTGATGAAAAGGTAGCCTGCATTCTTGAATCCTGACCGGCTGAGAACATAAACATACATGCATCATCTACATAGTCCATGTAGTTCATAAACATATCGCTTTGTCCACCAGAACAGCTATTTGTACCAGCGGCAGGGCAGCCATAATTAGGGTTACCAGCTACAGGTGTGTCACTTACGAAGTCATCCTGATTACAGTTACCGTCACCCCAGATGTGTCTGAGGTTTAGCCAGTGACCCACTTCATGTGTTGCTGTTCTACCACGGTCAAACGGTGCAGAAAGGTAAAAGCTACCTCCACCAGATGCAGTTGCATCGCCAAAGTACTGAGGAGACATTACAACACCATCAGTGGCAGGATCACCGCCAGGAAATTGTGCATAGCCTAAGATACCACCACCGATATCAGCCACCCACATATTTAGTATTCTTGCCGGCTCAATTGGAGGGTATGCTGATTTTACAGCATCGTTTGTACCCCAGGTTGAGCGGCTATCAGCGTGTCTTTGAATCTCTAGAATTTCAAATCTGATATCAGTATCACCAGATCTTACACTTGTAAAGATTGAGGGCACATCGTTGTAGTCACTGTTCGTAGCACTAAAATCTTTATTCAAACGGTCAATTTGAGATTGAACCTGTGCATCAGAGATATTTTCCTGGGAGTTTTCATATACCACGTGAATGATACACGGGATTATAATTTGCCCATTTGCCTGACGATTTTCAGGATTTTGAACAAACCTCTCTGTAAGTGCTTGAATTTCAGCCTGTCGTTGCGCATAATCAGGATTATTGGCCAAATGCCTTTCATGGACTTCCTGAGAAGCACAATGTCTTTCCTGGGCATTGGCAAACTGCATACAGCCTGCTAAAGCACCAATCATTAGTAAACGTTTAATCATATTAATTTGGTTTAAGGTTGAAAATACGTATCAAAATATCCAACCCTAACCAAAAAATGGTAGGCATATAAAATATACATCCGAGAAGCCACCTTAATAAAGGCAGTTGGTTCAGGTTGAAAATTTGACTACGCTATTTATTAAATTTTTATTACAACACATAATTTATATGGCCTTTATTGCAATATTCAGTATTTAATTTTATGTCATCTGTAAATCTCAATATTTTCTACCTTTAATGTTTGAACAAACGTTTGCATAGATTATTCTATTTTATTTTTGTGTAACATTTGAAAAAATTCTTTAAACAATTTATCTATGCATACGTTGCAACTGAGTAATAAGAAAAGTTAATGGGCAAATATTCAATTAAGGAATTAGAAAAGCTGTCAGGCATCAAAGCCCATACATTACGTATCTGGGAGAAACGCTATGCGATAATAAAGCCTGATCGCACAGATACGAACATTCGCAAATACAGTGATGAAGAATTAAAAAAGCTTCTTAATATTTCTATACTAAATCATCACGGTCTTAAAATCTCTAAAATTTCTAAAATGAAAGAAGAGGAGATAATAAAGCGTGTAACTGAACTCAGTGAAGAAAAACATGATGATAATCTCTCTCTTTACATAGATCAGCTCTCCATTGCCATGGTTGGGTTAGATGAGGTTAAGTTTGAGAAGCACCTATCTAATTATATATTGCGATTTGGGTTTGAGAAAACCATACTCAATATACTTTATCCTTTTTTGAAAAAAATTGGTGTGTTGTGGCTGTCAGGTAATATTACTCCTGTTCAGGAACATTTTATGTCTAACCTTATCAGACAAAAAATTATCGTTGCTATAGATGGACTAACGGCAACCACTGATAAACAAGGCAAGTCTGTAGTTCTATTTTTACCCGAAGGTGAATTACATGAAATTGGATTACTATTTTATCATTACATAGTAAAGAAGTTACAATTCAACACCTTTTATTTAGGGCAATCTGTTCCCTTAAACGATCTGAGAAAAATAACAGATCAAATTAACCCTACCTATCTGGTTACTTCTATAAGTCAAGTACCAATAGACTCTACAATTGAGGAATTTATTACACAATTATCCTCAAAATTCCCCAGAACAGAGATTGTCATATCTGGCTACCCCATGCAGCATTATAGTAATAAACTGCCTCAGAACGTTATTCGTGTTGCATCAGCGCTAGAATTTGACGCTCTGTTTAAAGAAGCCTCCCCTAACAAATAAATCCGGCATAATGTTTTCTTCCGTATATGTATCTAATTCGGTGTTTAACCATTAGTTCTATTTTGTTTAATTATTTTTTATTTTAATTAAACATTTTATTGTCAATTCCGTTTAGATGTTTATATTTGTTTAGACTTTAACCTAATTTATTAAACATGACTGCTATTGAATTTAATCACAGAGTTGCTGCCCTAAAAGATACACTTCAATTATTTACAAGGAAGTTTGTAAAGTCCCAGGAGGAATCTGAAGATTTAGTTCAGGAGACGATACTTAAAGCATTAACCTATAGGTCTAAATTTAAGGCCAATACAAATCTTAAAGGGTGGTTATATACTATAATGAGAAATACGTTTATTAATAATTATAGAAAAGCCCAGAGAGCCAAGACCTCACATGACGACACTAAGGAGTTGTACTATCTAAATGTAGCAGACAATCATACCTTTAATACACCTGACGGATCATATGAATTTAAAGATATTATGAATTCAGTCGACAAAGTAAGAGACGACTTAAGGGTGCCATTCAAAATGCATGTTGAAGGTTATAAGTATCAGGAAATAGCAGAACATTTAGAGATACCAATCGGAACAGTTAAGAATAGAATTTTTCACGCCAGAAAAGAAATTCAGAAGAAACTTACAGCTTACTCAAATTAGTTTAAATTTATTAGATGAAAAAAAAGGTAGCTGTTATTGGGTCAGGTTTTGCAGGATTATCTGCGGCTAGCTGCCTGGCAAAAGATGGGTATGATGTAACGATTTTTGAAAAGAATGATCAACCTGGAGGTCGCGCAAGAAAATTTGAAACAGACGGTTTTACGTTTGACATGGGACCCAGCTGGTATTGGATGCCTGATGTATTTGAGCGCTTCTTCAATAAATTTGGAAAAACAGCTGCTGACTATTACACACTTGAAAGGCTAGATCCATCCTACCGGGTAGTATTTGGTGAAAATGATCACCTGGATGTACCGGCTAACCTTGAAAATGTTTATGAATTATTTGAAAGCATAGAATCCGGTAGTTCCACTCAACTTAAGAAATTTTTAAATGAAGCTTCCTATAAATATGAGGTAGGCATGAATGATCTTGTCTATAAACCTGGTAGATCAATCACTGAGTTGGCAAGTTTAAAATTGATTACCGGAGCCTTCAAACTTCATGTTTTTAAATCGATAGCAACATACATAAGAAAGTACTTTAAGCACCCGAAATTGATTCAACTGCTCGAATTTCCGGTGCTTTTTTTAGGTGCTATGCCTTCCAAAACTCCTGCTCTTTACAGCCTTATGAACTATGCCGACATTTCGTTGGGTACATGGTATCCCAAGGGAGGTATGCACAAAATAATAGAAGGCATGGTATCCCTTGCAAAGGAACAGGGAGTGAAATTTCAATACAAAAGCCCTGTGGAGCAAATATCAATGAATAGCTCCAAAGCTAAAGGCCTAATTATAAATGGTGAAGAGTGGGCTGCTGATTATATTGTCGGGGCTGCTGATTACGAGCATGTTGAGCAAAACCTTCTCCCAAAAAAATTTCGTAAATATTCTTCCAGCTATTGGGATAAGCGAGATTTAGCGCCATCAAGTTTGATCTTCTATCTGGGCGTAAACAAAAAATTAGATAATTTGCTTCATCATACGCTATTTTTTGATCAGCCATTTGAGCAACATGCTAATGAGATCTATACACATCCTAAATGGCCTGACAATCCATTATTTTATGTATGTTGTGCTTCCAAAACAGACGAAGGCTGTGCGCCTCAAGGCTGTGAAAATGTATTTATTTTAATACCGGTAGCCACAGATTTAAATGACAATGAAGATATCAGGCAAAAGTATTTCGAGATAGTGATGGATCGATTAGAAAATCTTACTGGACAATCGATCAGAGATCATATCATTTATAAGAGAAGTTATGCGCATAATGATTTCAAAAAGGATTACAATGCATTTAAAGGTAATGCCTATGGGCTTGCTAACACACTAATGCAAACCGCTAACTTGAAACCGTCAATGCATAGTAAAGTGAAAAATTTATTGTATACAGGTCAGCTGACTGTACCAGGTCCTGGTGTACCACCATCGATTATTTCAGGGCAGGTCGTAGCTGAAGAGATAAAAAACATTGCCTCATGAAGGAATTATTCGATGACGTTTCGGTAAGGTGTAGCCAAATGACGACCCACGCCTATAGCACCTCTTTTTCTTTAGGTATCAGGTGTTTAGATAAATCAATACGCAAACCAATATGCTCGATCTATGGATTCGTAAGATTTGCCGATGAAATTGTAGACACCTTTCACGACTACGATAAAGCTTCTCTGCTTAAACGCTTCAAAGCTGATACTTACAAAGCCATTGAAGAAAAAATAAGTTTAAACCCTATTCTTCATAGTTTTCAACTGGCCGTAAATAAATACGACATCGATTTAAAACTCATAGATCAATTTTTATACAGTATGGAAATGGATCTAACTGAGAAAAAATATTCTAATGATGAATTTGAAACCTACATTTTAGGTTCTGCAGAGGTCGTTGGTCTTATGTGCCTACATGTATTCTGTAATGGAGATAAAAATCAATTTGAGGAGCTCAAACCATATGCCATGAAGTTGGGTTCGGCTTTCCAAAAAATTAATTTCCTAAGAGACCTCAAAGATGATTATGTAGAAATGGGGAGAACATACTTTCCCGGAATAGAAATGTCAGAATTTAATGACAAATGCAAAGCTGAAATAGAGATTGGAATTGAAGAAGATTTTAGAATGGGTTATGAAGGAATTAAGAAATTGCCCCAGTGCGCAAAATTTGGAGTCTATCTGGCATATGTCTATTACTACTCTTTGTTCAAAAAAATAAGAAAAACCCCCTCATCAAATGTATTGTCTGAAAGAATAAGGATAGCTAATCCGATAAAAGTGAGTATTCTTTTTTCAACCTATCTCAAACACAGATTAAAACTTATTTAATGGAGCAAGTAATACTCGTAAACTCAAAGGATGAGCCGATCGGTCAGATGGAAAAACTTGAAGCTCACAGGCAAGGGTCACTTCATCGTGCGTTTTCTGTACTCGTCTTTAATAAGAAAGGTGAAATGCTTTTGCAAAAAAGAGCAGAAAATAAATACCATTCCGGAGGCTTATGGACTAATGCATGCTGCAGCCACCCTCGACCTGACGAGCACATTTTAGACGCAGCCACCAGACGATTAAAAGAAGAAATTGGCCTTGAGCTTACCCCACGTTTTGCTTATAAGTTTATTTACAAAACTGTTTTTGATAATGATTTAGTAGAGCACGAGCTAGACCATGTATTTATCGGTGAGTATGATGGAGATCCTAAAATAAATGAAGAAGAAGCTTCTGACTGGAAATATGTAGATGTGAATGAGCTGAAAAGTGATATCGATCAAAGTCCGGAAAAATATACTGTGTGGTTTAAGTTAATAATGCAAAACATAGATCAACATCACAATTTAACGCTTTCATAATATGTTCTCATTTTTCAAATCAGATCCCACCAAAAAATTAAAGAAAAAACGCAGTCAGCTTCTAAAAGAAGCGGTCGAAGTACAACGCTCGGGAGATTTAAAAGCTTATGCCTCGATGATGGAAGAAGTGGACAAGCTAGAGAAAGAATTAGAAGCATTAGATAACCAATGAGTGGAGATAAAATCAATATTTTTTGGTTTAGAAGAGACCTGCGTTTTGACGATAATATAGGTCTGTACAATGCTCTTAAGGGCGAAAGACCTGTGCTACCCATCTTTATTTTTGACACCAACATTTTAGATGATCTGGACAATAAAGAGGATGCGCGAGTCACATTTATACATGATCAAGTATCTAACCTGAATAGTCAACTATCCGAAAAAGGATCTGGAATAAAAACCTTTCACAGCACACCTATAGAAGCCTTCGAACAAATCTTAAAGGAATATAAGGTAGATAAGGTATTCACTAATAAAGATTATGAACCTTATGCTCGGGAGAGAGATGATGCTATCAAAAAATTTTTAGTTGAGCAGGGTGTTGAGTTCAAGGCATTTAAAGATCATTTGTTAAAAGAGCCACACGAGGTTTTGAAAGATGATGGAGACCCTTATGTAGTATTTACACCGTACAGCAAAGTGTGGAAGAAAAACCTTACTGGCAATGACCTTGAATCTGTTCCATCAGCATTATATTTCGATAATTTCCATAGATTTGAAAATTCCACTTTTCACGAACTGAAAAACATTGGTTTCAAGCGGTCCTCTATTGAAATCCCGTCTGATAATCTCACAGCTCATACGCTCAAGCATTATGGAGAGATGAGGGACTATCCTGCTGAAAAAGGGACTTCTCGTCTTGGCATTCATTTACGTTTCGGAACGGTAAGTATCCGAAAGATCGCCCAGGAAGCAAAAGAACAAAGTGATACCTATCTCAATGAGTTAATATGGCGTGAATTTTATCAATCGATCTTGTGGCATTTCCCAAGGGTGGTAAATGAAAATTTCAAGACCAAGTATAATGCTATTGATTGGAGAAATAATGAAGAGGAATTTGAGGCGTGGTGCAAAGGCAAAACTGGTTACCCTATCGTTGATGCCGGCATGCGTCAACTCAACCAAACAGGCTACATGCACAATAGAGTTAGAATGGTGGTGGCAAGTTTTCTTACTAAACATTTACTCATTGACTGGCGATGGGGCGAGGCGTATTTTGCTGAAAAGTTGCTGGATTTTGAACTTGCCTCTAATAATGGTGGGTGGCAATGGGCCGCAGGAACAGGAACAGATGCCCAGCCGTACTTCAGAATTTTTAACCCAGAATCTCAAACCAAAAAATTCGACCCTGAGTTAAAATACATTAAAAAGTGGGTACCCGAGTTTCAGGAATTGGATTATCCTAGACCCATTGTAGACCATAAAAAAGCACGGGAAAGAGCACTTGAAAGGTACAAAGCAGCATTAGACTCATGAAAGTTTTACTCACGGGTGCCACTGGATATATCGGCAGGCGACTTTTGCCGGTATTGGTGAATGAAGGCCACCATGTAGTTTGTGCCGTAAGAGATAAACGTAGGTTTGATTGGGAAGATTTTGACAAAGACTTCCTATCACATGTTTCGGTGGTTGAAGCAGACCTCGAAAATGAGGACTCTTTAAATACAATTCCTAAAGATGTAGAGGTAGCCTACTATCTTGTACACTCAATGAATGCATCTTATGCAGGCTTTGCAGAAAAGGAACAACAATGTGCTCAAAATTTCGCAAATTATTTTAAAGACAGTTCACTAAAGCAGATTATCTACCTCAGTGGTATCGTTAATGACAAAGAACTCTCAGAGCATCTACAGTCAAGAAAAGATGTTGAAGATAATTTAAAAACTTCAGGTGTGCCTTTGACTGTTTTGCGTGCTGCTATTATTATCGGTTCAGGCAGCGCCTCATTTGAAATCATCAGAGATTTGGTAGAAAAACTACCTCTAATGATCGCTCCGAAATGGCTGAAGAGCCGTTGCCAGCCAATCGCGATAAGGAATGTAATAGAGTACCTGACTCAGGTAATGCTCAAAGCAGAAACCTACGACAGGGCTTTTGATATAGGAGGGCCAGACGTGCTCAATTATAAGCAAATGCTCTTTGAGTATGCCAAAGTTCGTAAGCTTAAACGGTACATTTTAAGTGTTCCGGTATTGTCACCAAAGCTTTCTTCCCTATGGCTTTACTTTGTCACTTCCACTTCGTTTTCGCTGGCGCGCAATTTAGTGGATAGTATGCGACATGATGTAATTGTGAAGCATGGCAACATAAGTGAAATCGTTCCATTAAACCTATATAGTTATAGTGAAGCCTTACAAATGGCTTTTAGTAAAATCAGCCAGAAGAATGTGATTTCAAGCTGGAAAGATGCTGTCAGCAATACAGAGTTTGATCAAAATTTTCTCGACTTTGTAGAAGTGCCAACACATGGATGCTTCAACGATACGCAAAATATTCAATTCGATAGACCAACACAGGAGGTATTAAACAACCTTTGGACTATTGGAGGAAAAAACGGTTGGTATTTTGGTGATATACTTTGGGAGATAAGAGGCTTTTTAGATCAGCTTTTTGGAGGTGTAGGTCTGAGAAGAGGAAGAAGAAGCCCCGATGATCTGAAATCTGGAGATGCACTGGATTTTTGGCGTGTACTCAAGGCTGATAAAAAGAATAAGGCGCTACTCTTATACGCTGAAATGAAGCTGCCCGGAGAAGCCTGGCTAGAGTTTAAAATCAAATCAAATGACAATAATCAAAACTGCCTGATTCAAAAAGCAACGTTTAGACCACTAGGTATTTGGGGTCGCTTGTATTGGTTCAGTGTGTTGCCGTTTCACTGGTTAATTTTTCCTCGTATGGCCAAAAACATTGTGAAACGTTAGCTGTTTTTTTATTGATGAAAATATATAATATCAAAACGAAGCAATTTCTTCCTATCACTTTAGACGAGGCTTGGGATTTCTTTTCTTCCCCGGCCAACCTAAAAGAGATCACCCCAAAACATATGAAATTTGACATTAAGTATATCTCTGGTGGGAATAGAATGTATCCAGGTCAAATAATTAGTTACAGATTATATCCTGTTCAAGGCATACCTACCACCTGGACAACGGAAATCACCCATGTGCGGGCACCCAATTACTTTGTAGATGAACAGAGATTTGGCCCATACGCCTTGTGGCATCATCAACATCATTTTAAAGCGGTTGATGGTGGTATAGAAATGACAGATGAAGTAAACTATGCTATACCTTTAGGTGTTTTGGGAAGGTTAGCCAATTGGCTATTTGTCGGTAGGCAGGTTAAAGGTATATTTGACTATCGTTACCAAATTTTAGACAAACGATTTAAAAACCAAACAGAGATTGAAGCATGAGTATTTTACAAATTATACTGTGTGCATTAATAGTAATTGGCACTTTCTTGTTTATGGAATTTGTGGCCTGGTTTACACATAAATACATAATGCATGGATTTTTATGGGTTTGGCACAAGTCACACCACAAAAAACATGATCATACACTAGAACGCAATGATCTATTTGCAATTGTTTTTAGCTTACCAAGCATCGGATTAATATATTATTCAACACTTGTAAATCACCAACCCTATCTAACAGCGGTAGGAATCGGCATATTTTGCTATGGAGTGTTTTATGTGCTCTTCCATGACTTTATAGTGCACCAGCGTGTAAAATGGAAGATAAAAAACAAAAGTAAGTACCTCAAACGCATGATTAATGCCCATTACATCCATCATACCAAACGTACAAAAGAAGATTGTGAGGCATTTGGATTTCTTTATGCACCTAAGAAGTATGAAGGAAAGGGTGTGCGGAGTGCAGAGCGAGAAGTGCATGGTGGTTAGAGACTAGTGCTCATGGCTTTTTACATTGAAGTAAGAACAGAAAAAATAAATGAAAAAGCTTCTAACTTGAAGCTTGTAGCCTGCTTATAGCTTTAAACTCAATGAAAAACCTTTACCTCACTTTAGACATTGCAGCGATAAGCATACCCTTACTTGCTAGCTTTTACCCTAAAGCAAACTTTTCTAAGACTTGGGGCAGGCTGGTATTAGCCATTGCTATACCTGCTATAATTTTTATCGCCTGGGATGTACTTTTTACAAAATGGGGTATCTGGGGTTTCAACGAACGATACCTCATAGGTATTGACATCATTAATCTTCCGTTGGAAGAGTGGTTATTTTTTATTTGCATACCATACGCTTGTACTTTTACCTATTTTGCTTTGAAGCATCTTATAAGAAAAGATGTATTTGGCCCTTATCAAAAACATATCAGTTGGGCCCTGATTTACTTGCTATTAGCCCTCGCAATTTTCAATCATGAAAAAGCTTATACCTCAACCACCTTCTTTTTGCTGGCGTCATTTCTTTTGTTGCATATTTATGTCTGGAAGTCAGACTACCTGGGTAGATTTTACCTTACCTTTTTGTTTGTATTGATCCCTTTCTTCATAATCAATGGCATTTTGACCGGCACTGGCATAGAAGATCAGGTGGTATGGTATAATAATGAAGAAAACCTAAGTATCAGAATGGGTACTATTCCCATTGAAGACACTTTTTACGGCATGCTTTTACTTATGATGAACGTCACTATTTATGAGCGATTAGGTCAAAAAAGCAAGAAGTCAATCACCTTCGGAAATTAACTCTTTCACTTTATTCATCACCACATCTTTCTCGTTTATTAAATCCTCAATGATATAAACGACCTCATAGTCAGGAAGTATACCTCTATTGGCCGTATTTTGTACGGTAGACACGGGAAAGTTGTTGAGATACCGTGGTATAGTAACACGTAAATTGGAGTTTGGCAAATTTACATACTGTTGCGAGCCTGCTGCATAACCTTCGTATCGGCCTCCACCCTCTTCGCCAACAATTGTAGCTCTGGTATATTCTCTAAGATATCTTGCAAGTGACGATGCTGTGGAAAATGTACCTCCATTTACCAACACCCATATATTGCCATTAAAGCTGTATTTGTCTTTTCTAGGAAACTTGTATTCCTTCTCCTTTCCTTCCCATGACACAGAAGTTTTGTACCAACTGGATTCCTGTTCTTTCATAATGAAGGGTAGCATTTCAAAAGCAAACTCATATCGCCCCCCGTTATTGTCACGCAAATCGATTACAAGATTTGAAACTTTTTCTTCTTTAAGCTGCTTATAAATCGTCTTATAGAGTTTTTTCGCCTTAATTTTATGTTTCTCGATACGTTGACGGTTGAAAGACCTGAGTGTTAGATAGCCTACGCCTTTATCGATTTCAAACTCGTAAACTTCATCAGGGCCGGAATGTTCCGCTGGCTTTTCTTTATCTGCCGTTTTGCTTTTTAAGTTATCCAACATCTGCTGACGAGTAATTGCTGGCAGTGTAGCCTCTGCCAACTCATCTGCCGCCTTGCTTTTATAGCTTATGTCAAACTGTTCAGATTGCTCTATATACAAATAATACATCCAGTTGAAGCCCGAAGTCAGTTTGTAGTAGCTACTGCTAGTGATGTGCCCATCGGTTTGAATGTGCTCTGTGATTTCCATTACTATATCATTTATCAATCTACCATTGATAGATAAAATTTCATCACCTCTTTGAATTACTTCTTCGTTTGAAAGATCTGTCCAAGCATAAACCCGCCCTTCTAATACTGTTACAACCAACGGTAAATATTTGTATGAATTATTGAGAAACCCTTCATGAAAAGAGTCTTCCCAATTTCCAATACCTATATGTCCTTCATTGCTAAGCGCTGCCACTCGCGAAACAAGCTGTAAATATCCAAACTTGTCTAAATTCGGAGGTATTTCATTCATGATTTTTGCTGCCTCATCTTTAAAAGAAGGGTTGTAAATATTCAGCGCTGGGTTATAAGTCTCCAGACTTTTGATTAAAATATTTAAATCTTCTTTGGTTTGCCTGGCAGTAAAACTTTGGCCCGACCCGATATGAGAGATCAGAAATATGGTTAAAAACAACGCTTGCTTCATAATTATTCCGCTCTTAATGTCTCAGCAGGATTGAGCATCGCTGCCTTTATTGATTGATAACTGATAGTGAGTAAGGCTACACCTAATGCACCTACTATAGAAACAACGATGGGCAGCCAGCCGACAGTTGTTCTATATTCAAAATCTTCTAACCATCCTTGCATAAGCCAATAGGCCAATGGAGCTGCTATTACGAATGCAATTATCACTAGTTTTGAAAAGTCTTTTGAAATAAGAAAGAATAAGCTCGGTACTGTGGCGCCTAATACTTTTCGTACACCAATTTCCTTATTCCTCTTTTCTACTGCAAAGGCAACCAAGCCGAATAGACCCAGACTGGCAATCAAAATGGCCAAAACTGCAAATACAGTGAAGACATTACTCAACCGCTCTTCGCTACGATACATGGCATCATATTCTTCATCCATAAACTCAAACACAAATGGTCGATCAGGCACTATGCGTTTCCATTCATCTTCAATTGATAGCAATGTTTTTTGCAGATTATCAGTTTTTAGTCGTACAAAAAGCATATTGTACTGTGCCGGCTCCAACATCAATACTAAAGGGTTTATTTTTCTGTGCAATGACGTTGAATGAAAATTTTCAATAACACCTACAACCTCCCCCTGGCGCCCGTTTAAATTTACTTTCTGACCTAAAATTTTATCATAATTTTCTATCAATAAAGTGGTGAGTACCTGCTCATTGATAATAAATGCATACTCCCTTTCTTCCCACTTTTCTTTAGACACCAGCTTAAGATCAGTATCATTAAAATGTCGTCCGTGTAGCAAGTTCATATCCATGTTATTGATAAAATTTTCATCAACAGCCACAGCGTTTACCGACATCGCATGGTCAATAATGCCGGGAACATTTAATGTATACCCACCTCCGATATTTACCGGACTTTCTGAGGCAATTGAGACTCCTAATACATCTTGTCGTTGAGTAAGTTCTGTATTGATGGTAGCAAAATTCTTGTTTACATTGTTATCGGTGGGTAATATGATTACATTTTCTTTGTCATAGCCAAGTTTTTTATTTTTCATAAAGTCCAGCTGCTTCCAAACTACTAACGTGCCAATAATAAGAAATATGGATATAGAAAATTGAAAAATCACTAACGTCTGACGCATCCAATTTCCAGTTTTTGACCTTGTAAAGTTTCCTTTGAGCATACTACTAGGTGCGAATGCCGACAGTGACATAGAAGGGTAAGCACCTGCAACAAAACTTACAAACAAAAATGTGAGCAGTAGCCCTAGTAGCACTGTGCCACCGAATAAATCCTGTGGAACTATTTCTTTGCCCGTTAAAGAATTAAACGGACTCAACACAACATTAACAAGTATCAGTGCCACCACTATAGATAAAAAAGTAACAATAGCAGACTCTCCCATAAATTGCACAAAAACCTGCTTTCTTACAGCACCAAGAACTTTACGCATGGCTACCTCTCTGGCTCTTTCTACAGACCGGGCAGTTGCCAAATTCATATAGTTGATACATGCGATTATCAAAATGAGTAAGCCAATAACACTAATGATATAGATGTATGTTATCGAATTTTGAGGTTGCATTTCATCAGCTATATCTGACCGTAAGTGAATATCGGTAATAGGCATAAACCCAAAAGTAAGTGTCATAGAGCGTTCTTCTCCAAGAGCTTCTTTTACCTTTTGATTAAGTAAATGCTTTATCTCCGTCACATTCTCATTATCAGCAAAACGTATGTACGTAGCATAATTAGCGCTACTCCATATCTCTTGTTTGGCGGCTCGTATGGACGAAAAACTTGCCAAAAAATCAAATTGAAAGTGTGAATTATCCGGAACGTCTTCAACCACTCCTGTTACGGTATAATCCCGGCCGTCTACTTTGACAATTTGATTGAGTGGGTCTTCATCACCAAAATATTTGGTAGCACTTTTTTCAGTAAGCACCACAGACCTTGGCTGAGTAAGGCATTTATTCGGGTTTCCAGCAAGTAGTTTAAATGAAAAAACATCAAAAAAGGCGCTGTCTACATAAAAGAACTTTGGCTCCTGATATTTTACATTACCATGATGAATAATAACCGGGCTAAAGCCACCAATATCAAATACACGTGTACCCTGTTTCACTTCATCAAACTCACGTTTGAGTGTGGGCAGTAGCGCAGTTGGTGTCATAAAGGTTTTATTCTCGCCTTGAGCCGAGCTAAAAGTTAAATCAACACGGTAAACATTCTCAACGCTTTCATGAAATTTATCGAAGCTCAACTCATGCTTTACATACAAGCCTATGAGTATGCAACAGGCCAGGCCAACTGCAAGACCAAAAATGTTTACCAAACTATAGCCCAGTTGGCGTTTGATATTTCTGAATGCGATTATAACGTAGTTTTTAAGCATAGCGGTAGCGGTTGATTGTTGATATTTTCTATTTAATAATAGTCTTGGTGTAGATAAAATGAGGAACCCCAATGCTTTTCTATTTGCCACTATTACACTTTTGCTCTGTGCAATATCAGTATAGTACTCATAAAGATCACCTTCTATTTCATCAAGTAAGTGTTCGGGACAAATCCACTCTAAAAACTTTACCATCCATTTTGGGGGAGCAATATTCATAAGCTTCCATTTTCTAAAACAATGGTTGGAATTGCCGACCACATCCCTTCTCTCAAGTCTTTGGCTTCATTAAGCGCTTTTAAACCATAAGCGGTAACCTTATACAACCTTTTACTTTTACCACCCCTTTTTGCAGTTGCTTCACCTTTGTAAGATTCAACAAAGCCTTTCTTTTCCAATCTGTGTAACGCAGCATGCACAGCACTTAAGGTTACGTTCCGTTTGGCTCTTTTTTCAATTTCAACCATTACAGGGTTACCATAAGCACCATCTTGCTGTATGACTGCTACAGTTAATAAAACCAATTCTTCAAACTCTCCCAGGTAAGTCCCTTTCATATATTTTCCATATATGTAAAATTAATAGCTATACTCATTAGACACCACTTTTCTTTAAAGGTTGCATCTCAAACAATCAAATCAGAAAAAAATTTTATTGCCAGGAGTAAGTGTCTAGTAAGATTTTGTATCCATCATCTGTAGCCTGCCAGATGAGTATAAAGTCAACTTCACCACTGTTTACCTCGCCATCCCTCATTGTTTTAAGCGTACTATGCCCTAACTGGTAGACCAGGTTTTCTCTATCATCAAACTCAAAGCCTTTTACACGCCACCCAGGAGGTTTGTTCTTTAAAGCCTGGTAATATTCATTTTCATAAATATCTTTTTCATTAGTACTCACCTCTATTACTTCCAGCTCCCAGGCCACCGGGTTAGAGATTCCCGTCCAGTATTTGTCTACTGCTTCTCTGCCTTGCACCGTTCTGCCGCTCTGGCTTAGCAATACAGCATCATCGGCATAAAAAGCTCCAACTTTTTTGAGGTCTTTAGAGTTAAAGGCTTCTTCCATTTGCGTATTGACTTTTCGTATCTCATCAGTGAGAGAAACCTGAAACAAAAGTATGATGTAAACTATTGAGTTGATCATGGTTATTTCATTGGTTTACATCAATTTAAGCATAATTTTGTATGCTAACTAACATTAGTTAAAATTACCTATCTTTGATTTTTTACCATCTAAATATCTTATGAAGCATACAGGAATAGCGGGCGTTGGACATTATGTGCCGGAACGAATTGTGACAAATGATGATCTTTCAAAAATTATTGATACCAACAACGAATGGATCGTTGAGCGTACTGGTATCCATGAGCGAAGATTTATTGACCCTGCCAAGGATACTGTTGCAAATATGGCTGCAAAAGCCAGTCGCATGGCTTTGGAACGAGCCAATATGAAGGCTGAAGACATCGATATGATTGTATTTGCTACGATTACATCCGACTATTATTTTCCTGGATCAGGGGTGTTGCTACAAAGAGAACTGGGGCTTGAAAGTATTCCTGCAATGGATATAAAAAATGCCTGTTCGGGTTTTATTTATGCATTATCCACTGCCGATCAGTTTATCAAAACCGGGATGTATAAAAACGTCTTAGTTATAGGGGCAGAAATACAGTCTTCTGCATTGGACCTATCTGACCGAGGTCGAGGAACTGCTGTAATATTTGGTGATGGTGCAGGAGCTGCCGTACTCACAGCTAGTGATTCCCAGGGCATTCTCTCAACTCACCTGCATTCAGATGGTCGTTTTGCTGAAGAACTTTACGTAAAAGACCCTGGGGGTAGCAGGTCAAATGAAGAAAGACAACCTGAGCAGATCACGGACACTTCTGGTTTTAAAGTGTACATGAACGGCAACCTTGTATTTAAACATGCAGTAGTACGATTTATGGAGGTAATTCAAGAGGCCCTGGATCAAAATAAACTGTCTAAAGAAGATATTGACCTGTTAGTTCCTCATCAGGCCAATTTAAGAATCAGTAATTACATTCAGCAAAAATTAGAACTACCTGCTGATAAGGTGTATAACAATATAATGCGTTACGGCAACACTACTGCAGGATCAATACCAATAGCTATGAGCGAAGCATGGGACGAGGGGAAAATAAAAGAAGGAGATTTGGTTTGTCTTGCTGCTTTTGGTAGTGGTTTTACCTGGGCATCAGCCCTTATCAAGTGGTAAAATCCATTATGATATTTAATAACCAAAAGCTATCTTAATAACAAAACACTGTAACCACTATGAAAACTAAGTCATACAACCCCAGCGACCTGGAAGTCGCCTTTGCGCAGGCACTTGAAGACCTCAAAGAAGACATTCAGAAAAGGTTGCCAGATAACGAAATCATCAAGATAGAAAACAAGATTAAGGAGGACAATCCGCTGGTAAAGTTCTACTTACTTGATAAAGATGGCGACCCACACGAAATTGTAATAAAGGTTATACAAACTCCGGATAGGTTTTAGAAATCCCCCTAAATAAGGGAAATTAGGAAATAACGTATTTTTATTAACACATTTAAAATACGTTAAACATGAAAACTCTTTTTACCTTAACAATTTGTCTCATTTCCTGTCAGATACTTTCTGCACAAAGCGGTAAGGTGGCCATTTTTGATGAGAATATTAACCCTGGTGCTGTAATTGACGAACTACCACTGCCTCCTCCAGGTATAGAAGGCCACGCTTATATATTTGAAGAATGGAAAAATGGTACAATCACACTAAGATCTAAACAGCTTATTGATGGGCATCCGATAAAAGTCGATTTACAAAATCAATTGATAGAAATTAGATTTGAAGATCAGGTGAAAGTATGTAGTCTGCCCATGTTTTCAAAATTTGAATTAGATGGCAAGCAGTATATCAATACAAACGAAGTTGAGAGTAATGGTGATTTACCAAGCGGTATAGCCCAAGTGTTAATTGATGGTAAAATAATGGTAATCAATCACTTATTTACTGAAATGAAAGAGCCTACATATGTACCCACTGTAGATATGGGAGATCGCAATAAAAAGATTATAAAAAAGGAACAAGTATATGCCATCAAAGATAAGACGGTATTTGAGTTAGATGGTAAATTAAAGAGAAACCAGAAATTCTTTGGTGAGCAGTATAATGAGGTTGCAGATTTTGCAGAAAGCAATAAACTCAAATTCAAAAATCAGGAAGATCTCATTTCAATTATTAAGTATTATAATTCACTGATATAAAGCAAAAAGCCTGAGATTTCTCTCAGGCTTTTAAACTATCAATCAATTAAACAGTTACTATTGTAATTCTAGTTCTACGGTACCACTATCACCAAATGTATTAGACCATTCAATTTTTATCGTACTATTGATTACATCAGGATCTGACAATGTCCCCGTTATGGTAAATGGATCATTAAATCCATCAAACACTTCAAAATCGCTAATCTCTGTACCACAAACATTGATTACACCATCTACGGGTGTATCACCATACAATTGTGGGTATACACCAAAACTAAGGTCACTTACCATAAACTGACCTTCGTTAATCTGTGTAACAGTTACAACAGCAGTAATGGCCTCATAATCGGGATTACTACCACCTAGCGAGCCACTGGCATACGAATTATATGTTCCGGAAATATCTTCATCAGAACCACAAATAACGAAAACAGAAGAGCTACCTGATGCTGATCTTTGCTGACCAACGTCTGAAACAGTAACATCGACATTTACATCATCTGTTGCAGATGGCGACTCACTGGCTATATAAATACCTGTAACTACACCAGATGACTCTCCTATCACTGCATCTACAGAGCCTTGATCTAATGAAACGGTACCAGCTCCTGCCGCTGCAACAACATTATTTATTCCGCCTCCAGGGGCAGATGTTATTGTAATTGTCAAGTCAGTTGTATCTCCAGCCGATAGTTCAGTATCAGCTAAATCCACCGTAAAACTTGGTGCATCAAATCGATAAGAAACGTCTACAGAAAGCGTTTGAGAAAATGACTTTCTTGCAGGTTCATTTTCTTGCTCATCAAACTGGTTATCATACACCTCAACGGTAATTCCAAAAGCACCAGAGAAGATAAATGGTAGCTCAACATCTACTGTAAACTCGCCACTAGTTTGTCCAATGATTCCACCGCTATTCACAGTTACATCACCCAAACTATTGGTTGTACTCACTGCAATACTATCAACTCCTGCCGGAGCGTCTGTAACAGCTACACTCACCGTTACCACATCGCCACCTTCAGCACTGCTTGTAGAAGCAGTGGCTATAAAAGAAGGTGAGTCAAGGAAATTTTGCGGTGGTGTAAAGTCTTCGTCATCACAAGCAAATGGCAATGCGAATATTATGGCTATAAAATATATTATTCTTTTCATACGTTTCTATTTACTTAAGCTATATGTAACAACTGTTCCTGCCGCGTAACCACAGTTATTTGGATATAAAATGGTTATATCAAAAGCACTGTCATCGTTAGGGTCATAGTTTGAAGGTGTAGGAGGTGTTCGAGTTAAAATCGGAGTTGCACCACCGCCACATGCCAAACCGACAGATTTTTCTATCAGTAAGATATCACCACATACCAGATTGATATCGAAGGTAATTCCAGCGAAACCAAACATAGAGCCAGTTACCGTACGTAATGTACCACCAGCATTGGTGATTTCTACACTACTCCCCCATACTGACGTTGGGTCGGAAAAATTATATACCCCTGTAAAATCTGCCTCTAATGGACAGATTACTGTGATGTCTAATGTACATGTGCCATTAGAACCAGCAGGAGCACAAATTTGAGCTGCTGTATTAGACGGACCAAACACCCTGCCATCAGTCATAAACACATTGAAACTTAACCTAAAGACATCACCAGGTGCTAAATCGTCTGCCGCTAAACCGTCTACAAGATTAATCAAGTCTGTCACCTGATAAACCACTCTAGCATTAAGATTGGTTTCTGTAGAAACATCAACCTGAGATGATGGAGTGCTACCATCGGCTGGAATAAACTGCATAGAAATTTCTAATCTATCTATTAAATCTCCATCAGACCCATTTGCATCAAATGGCTTTAGATCAAATTCAACAGTGGCCGTATTAACATCACCAAAAAGATCAATAAATGCGTGATCCGGATCTAATGTGGCCTTCACTGTCCCGCCTCTGTCAAATTGCTCAAGGGGGCTATCATATTCTGTATCGCATGCTGTAGCTAAAAGCAAGCATACAACCATGAAATAGTACTTTATATTAATTATTTTCATCATTTCTATATTTTAATTAACATCCCAAAAAACGTTATCAGAAGCTGGAAGTCGCTGCGATGGCGCATTAGGGTTTGCATCGAGCTGTGTATCGACATATGTATAGCTTAAAGCATAGCTTCTGCTACTAGTCGTATTTACATCTCCATCAGCGTTAGGGTCATAAATTGCAGGCAAGCCTGTTCTTCTGATGTCGTTGTAGCTATCTATACCCCAACCAAAACTTGCAATTGCCTTTTGCTGTAAAATCAAATCAAGTTTACCCGTATCATCGGCTGCATCATATTCAGCTAGTCTATCATTGATATAAGCTGTGATATCTGCCTGAGCAATGGTTGGATCTCCTGCACCAACAACCCCTACTACTTCATTTACTTTGTCAAAGGCAGCCTGAATACCATCAGCAAAAAGCTGTCTGTCATCACCATTGGCTCCTTCTTCCAACACAAGCTCAGCCAATATAAAATTAATGGCATAGTTAGTAAGCAATCGCTGAGGTGCGTTACCTGCTGCGCTTGTTGCAGCACCAGTTCCACCATTACCATCATTATACAAACCACCAACAGGGTAAAGCCCTAGCAGTGTTTGTGAATTCTGCTGAGCGAAATTGGCATTTGGGCCTACTGCGCCAAAGCGTGTAGACACAAATAAGCCATCAGGCGTATCATCCTGAAAATCAGTAGGGTTTTGTGCCGTTCCTCCCTGAGTGATTTGGTTAAACCAATAATAATTCATTCGAGGATCATTCAAAGATTTCATTCTTTGATAGAAAAATGGACTAATACTCATCTCTCTGCTAGCTGCTGCCCAATTCGTTTGGTAAGCAGGATTTTGATTTTGAGGTGCTACACTAGTACCATAGTTAAACTGAAAATCATCAGTATTGGCAGTAATATAATCTCCATCTGTAAGAATTTGATTAACCGCATTTTGATCGTACAGTGAGGTCAATCTTGCATTCAGATAAAGCTTTAATTTTAAAGAATTAGCTAATTTAATCCACTGTGTTAAGTTTCCATTGTAGAAAACGTCATCACCAGCTGGACTCAGAGAAGACTCTCCTTCAAGGTTTGCAATAGCTTCATCCAATACAAGTAATAGATCTGCATAAACAGCCTGACCTCCGTCATAAGACGGGCTAAAATCACCGCTACCTTTGAGTGCATTGAAATAGGGTAC
Source organism: Fulvivirga sp. (assembly GCA_965227525.1). Lineage (GTDB taxonomy): Bacteria > Bacteroidota > Bacteroidia > Cytophagales > Cyclobacteriaceae > Fulvivirga. Next base: position 3,562,259 of record OZ245762.1, read on the forward strand.
ATCACCCCAAACATCAACCATCACGCCAAACGCAAATGATTTAAGTATTTGGGCAACACCTACATAATGCCAGGCTTCGGCCTCTGTTCCATTCTCAATTACTGCTTCGAGGTCTCTAAGACCATTTGAATACAAGAAAACCCAGTCATTTGTAAATGAGCTTCCTGTCATTGTGTACTGGTCTACTCTAAAGTTGACCATCTGATGTGCAAATACCGATGATGCATTGTTGATACCGCCAGTTATTTGAGACATTCTAAAGGCTACACTTGCCTGCCCTGCCGGTAATATCTGACTCAACGGTGCATCGAGCGGATTACTCGGATCTTGATTTATATCAAGACCATCTTCACATGAAAACCCTATTAGGGCTATCAAAAACGTGAGTATATATATATTAATTCTCTTCATTTCTCTATTGTTTAAAGTGTAACTTTTAGATTAACCCCAAACCTTCTGGTAGAGGGAACATAAGTTCTCTGCTCAAAACCTTGTGCGTTTGTAGAACCAAAAGTGTTAGTCTCAGGGTCGAAGTTTGTATGCTCAGGAAAACCTGGTGCAAAAAACCAAAGGTTACGTCCTGATACAGAAACTTCAACAGAACCAAATGGCAATGACTGAAGCAGTTTATCAGGAAGTGAGTATGATAATGAAACCTCTCTCAGGCGATACACTGTAGCATCGTAAACATTATCTTCAGCAGTACCACCAAAGCCATAGTTATTAAAGAATAATCGGTTGGTGTTTATCTGAATGTTGTTAGGTGTTTTGTTTCCTTCAGCATCTCTTAATGGTTCTCCAGTATTGGCATTACCAAATACACCAGGAATTACAACAGATGCGTCTCTATTCTCAGTATCTTTTGTTACACCTCTAGAAAGTAGTGTAGCAACAGTTTGAGAGAATAAATCTCCTCCTTCTTTCCAATCAAATAGCACACGAAGTTTTAAACCTTTATAACTTAAAGTATTCGTTACCGCCATGATAAAATCAGGATTAGGATTCCCTACAATTCGTGTATCGTTTGCTGCAATTTTATTACCCGTATTTGGGTCAATTAGTAAATTGCCTTCATCGTCAGTTGCATTATAAGAGCCCTGAAGTACACCATACTCTTCACCAGGAATCAATACAACGCGAGGGTTTCCAAAACCAGCAGCAATTACTAGCTGATCGTTGTCTCCAATATCAATAACTTCATTTTTATTGTGAGTGAAGTTTCCATAGATATTCCAAGTAAATCCATTAGATAAAGAAATAGGAGTTAAATCCAGTCCTATCTCAACACCTTCATTAGTAATTTCACCAACATTCGTTACCTGACTGGTAAAGCCAGACTCTGCAGGAACAGTAACTGATATGATTTGGTCAGTTGTAGTTCTATCGTAGTATGTGAAATCAAGGCCGACTCTGTTGTCGAAGAATTGTAATGATGTACCAAGCTCAATTTCTTCAGTAAATTCTGGCGTAAGCTCAGGGTTACCAAGTACATTACCTTGTGTAGCTGAAGAAACATTGCCTGCTGTTGAAGTATTAAGTGGGAATGCAAGCGTATTTGAGTTGTTACCCAAAGATGGGTTAGTAACGAAAATTGGATCAATACTGTATGGAGCCGCATCGTTACCTACTTTAGACCAACCAGCTCTTAACTTACCAAAAGTTAAAACGTTTCCACCTATATCGAAAGCATCAGTAAATATGAATGATGAACTTACCGCAGGGTAGAAAAAGCTTCTATTTTCTTCAGGTAGTGTTGAAGACCAGTCATTTCTTCCAGTAAGGTTTAAGAATACAAAATCCTTATAGCCTAATGAAATGTCTCCAAAGAGACCAATAAGTCTTCTTTTACTTTCCCCTAAGTCACCCGGGCTCACCAGATTAGCCGTATTGCCAAGATCAACTATACCTCTTGAAACAATGCTTGTACCTGTAACCGTCTGATTGTCAAATCTTCTTTGGTTGAAGTTTTGACCTATAGTGGCCGTTAAATCAATGTCCTCAGATAGATCTTTAGAAATTGTAATTAAGAAATTAGATTCAATTTCCTGCCAAAAATACTGGTCGTTAATGATCTCTCCAATACCATTTCTACCAACAGAACCTGCAGCTACAGTCTGAAAACGGTTATCGGTATACTGGTTTACACCAACTTTATAACTGGCAGTTAACCAATCTGTGAAATCGTAAGAGAAGTTTACGTTACCAACAAACCTGTGTACTTCACTTGTAAATTTACTGTTGTTTAATGTCCAGTATGGGTTATCAGCGCCTATTGGAAATGCGTTGTTTCCGTTAGTAGGATCTACGAATGGCAATACATCGAAATCGTTTATAGGCCATGCTCTGTTCAACCATAAAAGCCTTGATGTAAGTGATGTAGCACCCACCGCATTACCAGAAAGTGGAGGCCCTACCTGATTGGTTTGAGTATAACTAAAGTTACCACCGGCTATTAAGCCATTATCTAGAATTGAACGCCCACCTAAGCTAATGGTAGTTCTGTCAAATTCTGTAGTAGGAATATACCCGTCTTGTTCTGTACGAGATACAACAAGACTCATGTTTCCTCTCTCACCACCACTATTTACTGATATACTGTTTTCAAATACGTGCCCAGTTTCAAAAAAATCTTCAACATTATCTGGATACGCCTGATAAGGTATATTTACAGCACCTGTAACATTGCCGTTGGCATCAAAAGTTGAAAACTGAGGAAATGCATTTGGTAAACCATTAGGGCCACCATACCAATGAGGAATACTGTCTAGCTCAGAAAACTTAGGCCCCCATGAGCCGTTCACGTTTCCATAATCTCCATCGGAGCCTGCTCCGTATGTGTTTTGATAATCGGGAAGGTTAGAGACATTTTCAAAAGAATACGAACTAGTCAGAGAAACTTCAAGTCCCTTTTGAGAAGCACGTCCAGAACCACCCTTTGTTGTGATTAACACAACACCATTGGCCGCTCTTGATCCATAAAGTGCAGCTGCTGCTCCACCTTTTAGTACCGTAATAGAGGCTATTGAGTTAGGGTCAAGGTCTGAAATTCTGTTTGAATATGCCGCACCGTTAGCCAGCTGGCTGCCAGTTGAGCTTTGACCTGAGGCAAAAGGAATACCATCTACAACGAATAGTGGCAAGTTATTTCCTAATGCGGAAGAGTTACCTCTAATCGTAATACGGGTAGAAGCTCCTGGTACTGCACTTGATCCCTGAATATTCACTCCAGGAATTTTTCCCTGCAGTGACCTTACGGCATCAGGTTCTGAAATCTGTTGTACCTGATCAGACTGAACATTAGCAACGGAGTACCCCAGGGCTTTTGTTTTTCTTTCAATACCCTGTGCTGTCACTACGACTTCTGTAAGCTGGGTAATGTCAGAAGACATCTGAATGTCAATCACCGATCTGTTGCCAATAGCCACCTCTTGCGAAGCGAGACCAATGAAAGAAAATACAAGCACTCCACCATCATCTGGTATCGACAGCTTATAATTACCATCAATATCAGTAACAGTACCTGATGTAGTACCTTTTAGGACTACGTTTACTCCGGGCAGTGTACTTCCGTCTTCTGCTGAAGTTACCTTACCGGACACCGTCCTTTCTTGAGCCCACGATTCACTAAATGTGAATGCGAACATCAACATGAAACATAAAAGTAAATACTTCTTCATATTGGGTTGTTTAAGTGAAAATTTAATTCAACCCATTAGCCGGATTTAGAAGAGCAATAACACAACGATAATGCGTCCCAAAGTAGGCTTAGGGTCTTATTATCAAAGGTCACCATACGGTAGTCAGCAAAAACCCCCCAATAAGTATGAATTATTGGGGGGTTGTTTCACTCAAATTAGTGTATGTGGGGTAATAGCATCCCCTTTTAGATCAATTTCTCTTTTGTGGCTTTGGCAATTGCTTCTGATTTGCTATTAACCTGTAGTTTGGAATAGATGTTTTTAATATGCGACTTAGCAGTTTCTTTAGTTATGAAGAGCTCCTGAGCGATCATGCTATAGCTCTTACCTTGTGATAAAAGCTCTAATACTTCAGTCTCCCGGTTGGATAAAGGGGAATTTGGATTTTTCTGAAAAGAGCCCACAACCATTTTGGCTATTTTACTACTCATTGGAGCTCCTCCATTGATTACTTCATCAATCGCGTTAAGCAACTCACTATGGCTCGTATTTTTAGTAATGTAGCCCGCTGCGCCAGCACATAATGCCTGAAATACTAAATCGCTATTTTCATAGATCGTGTTTACAATGAGGTCGATGTTAGGATTTATTTTCTTAATGGCTGCAATCGCATCTATACCATTCATACCCGGCAGCTCCAGATCCATTAAAACAATTTCAGGCTTGTCCTTTTTTAGGTTTTTTAATGCCTCCTCTGCATTGTCGTATCCGGCAACTACATAGTATTTACTTACACTATTTATTATTAATGAAAAGCCTTCTCTTACAGCATCGTTATCTTCAACAATTACTATCCTTGATCTAAAATAATTCATTCCTATTCATTTAGTCTTTAAAAAATCTTCATTCGTTTCGATGCCTGATCTGATTCTATTTTGCCAAATAACTTTATGATTGTACCTCCCTTTTCTGGATTACTCTCAATATTGACATTACAATTTATTTGCCTTGCTCGTGATCTCATATTCTTGAAGCCGTTGCCTTTACCGAGTTTTTCACTATTCAACCCCTCCCCATTATCTCTAAACTCTATTACGAATTCGGCTCCTGTGAGGTTCAAAGTAAAATAAACCTCATCTGCATTTGCGTGTTTTAAAGCATTGGTCATTGCTTCTTTAAAAACTAATACTATTTGACGACTATAGCCTGATGGTAATGGCGTGTGCTGCCCATTCAAACCAAAAGTTTCTGAATAAAACTCTATAGGAACATTTTCATACAACTCTTCACCAAAATCTTTGATATAGGTGAAAATTTCCGAAAGATTATCACTTTCAGGGTCTATAGACCAAATAAAATCCTTTGTACCGTTGAATAGAGATTTAGTATGTTTCTCAATATTTTGAAGCAGCTCGTTTACTTCTTTTGATTTATCCTTAAGCTTCAAATTAATGAGATTTGCAAATACAGTAATACTAGCCAGCTGATTACCCATATTGTCATGAAAGTCTCTGGCCATTTTCTTTCTTACCTTTACCAGTTCTTCTGATCTGATGCGCTCCACTGTCAAAACTTTCTCAAGATTAGCTCTTATTCTATAATCGTTAAACAGTTTAATACCTAACAAAAAAGCAATCACAACTAATGCAAAAAACCATGGTTCCTGCCAAAAAGGAGGGACAATCTCAAAAGAAAATGTTGCAGGATGCTCATTCCACTGGCCATCACTATTTGCTGCTTTTACCTCAAATGTGTACTCACCTGGAGTAAGATTAGTATAAACTGCTTCAGTTTTGTGAGTCACCGGTGACCAGGTTTTTTCAAGGCCATCTAACCTAAATTGATATTTTACTTCCTCAGGATTTACCAGACTATTGCCAAAATACTCTACCACAAGGCTATTTTTATTATATGGGAGGCTCAGGTTGATTGGTAATCTAAACCATCGACTTAAGCTATCTGAATAATCAGACCAGTCTACTTCATTATAAAATAACTTAAGCCCTGAAATATAGGTAATAGGATCTATCAAATTAAGGTGTTCATTTTCAGGTTGGTACTTATAAATACCCTTGGCTGTACCAAACCAAATGTCTCCATTAGCCTCCTGAAAATGTGAGTTTGGAATTGTTTGAATATCTTCAAATCCCTCTACCTCACCAAAGTTTTTAATGCGAGTAACATTTCTATTCTTATCAAGATATATTTTATCCACACCTCTTTCGGTACCTACAATCAAGTTTCCATCTTTATCTAAAATAAGATTATAAACAAGATCTGAGGTAAGACCATCTTCTGTAGTGTAATATTTTTCTATGCCGGAAAAACGATTGTACTTTAGCACACCATGGCCGGAAAATCCAATCCAGAAGTTGCCCTGCTGATCTTCCAGAGCCACATTTATACGCTTATTAAATATTGACTCCTTAAAAAACCTTTCAGGTTCTCTTCCTTCAATAAAACATGTGAAGCCTTCACGAGTCACAACCATCACCTTACCAGGTAGAGGCTCCTGAAAATTCCATATTGTATTGCCAAAGAGGCCATTATCGACCGTGTAATTATTAAACCTGCGGCCGTTAAACTTGCTTACACCATTGGCTGTACCTATCCATAAGTTGTTTTGACTATCGTTGAATATACATCTGATGGTATTATATATGAGACCATCTCCCGTATTGAATTGCGTGTATTTTTCTCCATCAAATTTTAACAATCCCGAGCCCCGCGTACCATACCAGATATTACCTTGCTTATCTAAAGTGGCACAAGAAATGTATGTATTTACAAGACCGTCTTTTGTGCTAATATTTGTAAATTCTTCACCATCGAACACATCAATACCCCCACCATACGTAGTAAAATAGTATTTACCTTCAAGGTCTTTTACTACCGCAGTTATTGGGTTTGCGCTTAAACCATGCTGCTCACCAAAATGCACGAAAGTCTCATTAGCCAATTTATAAACCCCTTCTCCATCAGTACCTGCCCAAACAGTTCCTTCCCTATCGCAATAAATCGTATTTACACGCTCAGATGTAAATCCTTGGTTACCACCGATTGATTTATATTCTCCCTCATCAACTTTAAGCATGCCAAAGGCAGATAAAGCCCAGAAATTCGTTGAATCTTTTACACTCGCAGACTTAATAAAAATACCATCTAATGGTTTATAAAAGTTGTCTAATTGTGTTGGTTTTTTTGGGTCAAACTTCAATAACCCTTTATTGGAACCAAGCCACATCAATCCGTTGTCATCAATAAAAATTGATAGTAGGTAGCCCTTGAAATCTGCATTTTTTACAACATTTACGAACCTATCACCTTCTAATTTAAAAAGTCCGTTTACAACAGAAATAAGCCAAATATTACCATTGTTGTCTGTATTTATGGCAATGACTTTATCAGATTTAAATTTTTTATCCAGGTCATAGATAATTATTTCGCCATTTTCTGGATTTAGCCTTCCAACTCCTCCTTTTGGTCCTGAAAACCAAATATACCCCTGGCCTTCTGCAAGAACGCTTACCGAGTTTTCATTTTCATTGTCTTTGTCGATAAAGTAGTTTTTAAAGGTATTGCCATCAAACCTTGAGATACCCATTGCTGTTGCTGCCCATAGGTTTCCATTTTTATCAACCATTATATCTCTGACATAATTGCTGGCCAAACCATCTCGGATGGTATAACTTTCAAAGCTTTCTCCGTTGTATTTAGAGAGGCCTCCTAGCAATGTAGCAATCCATAAGTTTCCGAAATTGTCTTCCGTAATATCTAGCACCTTATCATGTACCAGGCCATCTCCAATGTCGTAATTGACAAAGTTGTATGACTGAGCTGAAAGCATTGAGGTAATTGCAAGTAAGCAACTTACCAATGGAAGTTTTATGTAGGTAGTAGACCTCATATTAAAGGCCAAAATAACATTAAAAATAAACTCACCCCTTTTGGGGGAATGATTAACGAAGCAAGTAAAGTTTTCCAAAACCTTTTTTGAAGGCCTTGTCTGCAGATGTCGATCTGTTTTCCAGGTCCTGACCGTTCGATTTTACGATCACACGATAGATATATACACCATTTGCCAATTGATCACCATACTCGTCTTTACCATTCCACGCAAAATCGCTCACATTGTTGCCAATCCTTATTGCGCCCAGTTCATTTTGTGTAATCTCCCTCACAATTCTACCTGAAACGGTCATTATTTGTATTTTAATTTGATCGGGAATTTCACTTCCTGTAAGTGTAAAAACGAACCTCGTACTTGTAGAAAATGGATTGGGGTAAGGGTAAAAATTAGTAATTGACGACTCATTTACAACCTCAAAATTTATGCTGTATGGTTCCATTCCACTAGGGTTTCCACTTTCATCAGCTGCATCTACTCTAAGCGTATAAATTCCATCTGCCAACGGTTCTGGTTTATACTCCACTTTAAAATCAGTTTCTTCCGTGGCCTCAAACCACTGAACATTTGGAGACGAAAACGGTACGCGTTCAAATGTGCAGGTTTCGCAAGACTCTTTTATAAAAACATTAAAACCAGTTGTATCTTTTTTGAATAAAAATTGGTTGTCTTCTTTTAACTCAATACTGATCAATGGCGAAGGAGATACAATCTCACCATCTAAAATTCTTTCACCATCAAATACAACATCAAGTATTGGATTGACATTATCTTCGGTCACACTTAAGTAATTATTAATATCGACAATATTATTTTCATAATACTGCTCCAATTCTACTCGTGGATTTACAAACACATTCAAATCATTCGTACCCGATTTACCCACTGTACTTAGGTTTAAACTAAAATTGGTAGTATCACCAATACTGGGTGACTGTATCTTCTGTGTTATTTTTTGTGAAGTCCTAGTATCATCGTTAAAAATGGTATAATCGACAACCAAAGAATCGCTAAAATTCTTGTCAGAAATATTCATAAACCCAAAGCTGGCAGAAAGTTGAACACCTTCCTGTAAGCTTTGACTCATTTGGAAATCATCATTCAACACAATAATGCCCTCAGGCACGCCAGTATAAATTACCTGCCATTTTTTTAACTCAGCCGATGTCAGATTATCTGGGTCAGAAGTGTTATACCTAAGCCTTAAATATGGGTATTGCGAAGCATCTACTACGGATATATCAATTATCTTTGATGTTTGATTACTCAAAAGTTCTACTTCATTCCCATCAATATCAATACCTATCACATCTACAGAGACTATGTCTGTAACCGGAGTTTCTGAAACTCTAATTTCATTTATAACACTTTGCCAGTCAGTTGCAGGTCCTATAATAGTAGAAGTCATTTCACCTTCAGAAAACACCCCTTCGATTGTTTCATTTATGCTTAGTTCTTGTTCATCCTCAGGTGAGGTTGAAGTTGTAAATGACATTGCATCTCCTGCACTCACTCCTTTTCTACCAATGAGTATGTAGGGTTCTCCATCCTGAAGAGCTTCGATTTCTGTTGTAGAAGCTCCAATTTCCTCCAATTTTGTCTTCACTGCAGACGACCAAAGCGAATACTCCGGATTACCAATTGAGTACATTACAACCGAGTCTCCATCGTTGATAGCATCTATATAGTCGATGAGGTCATCATTTCCCGATTCAAACTCAATCCTGCGATAGCTATTTATTACTTGAGGTCTTCTACCACACGTGCGAGGGTCTTGAAAGATTAACGGGATAGCTGCATACGGCACTGTAGTACTTTTATCAAATGCAATAAAGTTTATTGTATTATCCCTACATCGTTTAAGGTTATCAATATTATACTCTGCACCATTAAACTGTACTGAAATGTCAGTTATATCTGCTGGATTTTCGCTACCGTATGTACGTATAAATACATCAGTCGAAGTTTCTTCGAAGTCTAAGGATTTACTGAATACGTTTCTTGATAAACCGGTCAGTGCATTATCGTCATACTGATTAAATACACTTTGAGACCAGCCTTCCGGGCCGTCCTTAATGTATATAAATGAACTTGTGACCCATTCATCACTTTCTCCCTGTTGAGGTTGTGCAAATTTTGTTCTCCAAAAATATACAGTACTGTCATTTGACGGAATATCGGGCAAGAGCGATGGAAACCATTCGGCCAGTGATTTAGCATTAACGGTTGTTTGACTCAATGCTGGACTATTAAAGGTGTTTAGTGTATCAATTTCAAACAAAAAATCTCGAGGCTCACTAAATAAGTTTGTTGCTTGCGCTAAAAGTCTTACATCATGACTACTCACAATGGAGTAGTCAACCGGGAATAAATTTTTTGTCCCAAAAAGTGGTATAAACAAGTCGTAAATAGCACTATTATTGGTTTCATCCAATTCATCTATATCATTATCAGCATCGATCGATATGGTAAACTGGTTGTTGCCAAAGCTGCTGGCAATCTGATTATTAACTACAAATACCAACGTATCTTGAAACAACGCTGATGGGTATAAAGAATCCATCATTACTGAAGTGTTATCAGACAGAGTACGTGTAATGCTCACTTTTAAAGAGTCATTGGTGGTGATACCAAAATTTCTAACAATAATTTTGAGTAGGAAACTATCTTGCTCTGCATTAATCGGGTCTGGCGTGAAGGACTCTGCAAAAACATTATCATCATTTGTTTCATAGTCAGGCCTATCTGCCCCAAACAATTGGATTGCAGGATCTCCTAAAAGTACCATTTGCTGTGCTTGTGTGATATGCACTGGTATAGAAGGAGTGTTTTCAAGATACCTTCGGGCAGTCTCCTGGTGTATCTGACCTATTGATTTGTTAATAAACAATGAATCTCCATAGGCTATACTATAAAAAGTGTCCGTGTATAACCTCAGGGAGGAAGAAAAACCAAATGAGGCATGGGCAATGAACCCAATTGCTCCTTTATCAGCTGCATTGATCCAGTCTTCACCAAATAGTATATCCTGATTGAAGAATTGTCCTGCATTACAACCATTGATTAAAAACATTGGATAGCGTCCCGTATTATTATATCCCAGCACTGGGTCGGTAGCAAAACCTATATCAATATCAATTACTGATGGTGACGAATGCCCAAAAAATGTAATAAGATTAAGGCCGCTGTTCACCTCATCAGCTACGTTGATTAACTCTACTGTGCTATTCGTTTGTTTAGTTATAGTGGTAACGTCTCCACCAAAAAAATCATCTCTGGCAATTGTTCCAAATCCATTCATATAAGACTCAAAAAGACTTAATTCAAAAGTGGAAATCCCTCCGCTTAAATGAAGTACTCTTTTTCGCCAGAGCTCATCAAAAGGAAGTGTTGCCATTTCTCTAACCTTATCAAGGTATTGCAAAACCTGAGAAGATGTGACCGCAGGTATCCTTCCTACAGGCACTGCTGGCTCAAATGTAGTTCCATCCAAACCTGCTGTAAAGGCCATGTCAGATCCAGGATTTCCTGCAGAAGGTACTAAATCACGTAACCTTCTGGTGATTCCAAGCTTGGTGACTTCAACAAATCCAGCTGGATTTCTATGAAAATTATTACGAGGGTCGAGCCCTTTTCCAATTAAAAACAAGTAATCAGGATCACCCTCACTCACCATGAATTTCATAAAATTATATACCGCCAAGGCACTAACTTCACCATAACTGTATTGATTATACAGCAAATCCATATCCACAGAAAGAGTATCAAAATTACCCCCCTCGGCAGACGCACGATATGCAGCATATTCTTCTATCGGGTCTTGTCCGTTTACAGGTTCCCTAAGTAGCTTATTAGAAATAATTATGTAGTCGTGATCTGCAGCATTCAGATTTCGGAAGGACACTCGCTTTAATATGGGTGTGAGTAACTCTGTATCTGAATATAAAAGCAACTGACGGTTTGCTGCTGTATTATCAACAATAGCATCTATAGTACTCCCAGTTTGGTTATATCCTATTCTTATAACATTATTTTTATCCGTAACATCATAAAGACGAGCAGACGCTGGAGCGTTGTCTATTTCAATATATGACTTATTGCCTCCGTTAGGTCTTAAGTAGTACTTTTTAATGCCAGCTCCATTTGCATCAAAATTTTGAGCGTAGAAAAGCCTTACATAAGATACACTGATACGATCATTACCACTGTTAAATCCCAATGCCCTTACCCGTACGATCAGGTTGCCTGAGGCATTTATATCGGTCCAATCTATTGAACTCGTAAAAACAGTGCTCTCATAATCATCAAAATCAACTGTGCCTAATGACCTTAATGCTCCGGCATTTGGTCCCACTAATATTTCCGCACTGTGTGTGACGTTATCTCTTCCCACCAATAGAACTTCCAGTTGTGGATCTCCATCAGCTGTCACTCCATTTTCTACACCCGAAATGGTTTGATCTAGAAATTCATTTTCCTGAAACTGAGGGCTGGTCCATCCTTCACCAATATCGAAGAAAGTAAACTTTGTAACATCACCACTATTAAAGCTCTGACCGGGGGAATATTGAGCTACATTTAACAATAACGCATCTTCATTGTGAGAACTTTCGGCTGGTAAACCACCTACATTATTTTCAGAAAAAGTACTCATTCGTTTCCCATTAGTACTAGTCAGATTATAGGTCAGAAAATATGCTGTTGAGTCAGAGTATAAATTATAAAACTGATGCGGCTGAGCGGTACTTGGCTGATAGAGGTTAGCATCTAATGTACCATCATTTTTTACTCCATAAAATTCTATAAAATCAGAAGTATTGAAAACCGCGTCACCTTGACCATTGACCAGGATAGCTTGCTCCTCGCCACGATGAAATAATTGAATTCTCCGAGGGTCAACTGAACTGACCGGAAAGCCCGCATTAACAAGATCTGCATAAGTAATTCTGTAAATGCCTACTTCAGCTACAGAAATCTTGTAATAGGATTTATTATAATCAATCCACTCATCGCCATAGGTTTGGGCATTTACTATGCTACCAAGCAGCGTAAGTAATACGGTTATATTGAATATTCTTGTTATCACTTCTTGTTTAAACCAGCTTTAATTGAAAAAACATGAGAGTAGAGAGACTCAGATTGGTCACCAATATCGGTAAGTGCATAATCGATTACTGCACCCTTAATATTAAAACCAATTCCGAAGTTGGGTTGAAATGTCATATAAGTAGATTCATCAAAATCTTTTACCTCCTGCACTTTTCCTACTCCACCTCTGAGGAAAACTAGCTTTTTATAATTTACCTCTACACCCAAGGCAGCATCAAACGAAGCAAAATCTGACTGTGCCAGTGTATTTCGCTTACCATCAAATGAAAAGATAAGGTCTGCCGATGCAAGCACCCCAAATGAATTGATGTGGAAATATCTCCCAACACCTAGCATAGCTTTGGGTACAGTTATTTCTACAGAATTTTCCGGGATCTCATTTCCAGTTTGCGTGTAAATGTCTAGAATTAGTTCTGTATTGTGTGCCCATGCATTAAATGTACCGGTGATATCTCGCACCATTAGTCCTATTTTCCATTTCTTTATATCTAGTTGAGCTCCAAGGTCTAACCCAAACCCCCAGGCAGTTGCAAAATTACCTGCCACACGATGTATCACTTTAAAGTTTGCTCCCATTTTCAAACCATCAAGAAAGTTTACTTTACGCGCATATGAAAGTAAAAAAGCATAATCAGCTGCAGAGAAAAACCTAATCCTATCGTAATTTATAGCACCACTCGCATCGTACAAAAATCGGGTGTCAGGGATATCATCTACACCAAACCTAATGATTGATACACCCAAAGCACTCATAGAATCTATAGGTGTTGCAAAGCCCAGGTAATCATATTTTGCAATACCGGCAAAATACTCGGCATGCATGAGGCCAAACTCGTAATCATTTTTTATTTCTAAAAGTCCTGCAGGGTTCCAATATCCTGAAGTAACATCATCGCTGATTGCCGTAAGACTATTTGACATAGCCAACCCACGCGCTCCAACGCCAATGGATAAAAATTCATTACTGTATTTTGGAGTCTTATCCTGAGCGTTGAGGTAAGTAGCTAATAATAAAACCGATATGAATAATAGTATTCTTTTTTGCATTCCAGATCTCTGCTAGTATCGTAAATATAATCAATATCTATGTTGGAAAAATAATGCTTTGAGATTAAATACCTCCCTATAAAATATAGTAACACGTAAATTTAAAGTTTAGCCTACAATAAATACTTAACTTAGAATTTGAACAACTAAATTAATCCGATAAAACAATAGTGAGCAAGTCTGGTAAAACCAAAACAGTTTCTCCACCTAAGGAAGGAGGTCTAAGTACTTTTGAAGGTGTTTTTACACCTTCTATTCTAACAATACTAGGTGTTATAATGTATCTACGCTTTGGTTGGGTTGTTGGTAATGTAGGTTTATTAGGTACACTGATCATCGTTACTCTATCCACTTCAATTACTTTCCTCACTTCATTATCGATCGCTTCGATTGCCACAGATCAGCGTGTAAGAATTGGTGGTGCATATTACATGATCAGCCGCAGTTTAGGGATAGAAACAGGTGGGGCCATTGGTATTCCGCTGTATTTTGCTCAGACCTTATCTGTTGCGCTTTACACCATAGGTTTTGCTGAAAGTTTTGTAGGTGTTGGTTTATTTAGTCATCTAGATGAAAAATTGGTTGGCATAATTGTGACAGCTGTAATTGGTGGACTTGCGTTATTATCGACCAAAATCGCGATACGTTCACAGTTTTTCGTAATGGCAGCCATTGCAATTTCACTGGTTTCTCTTGTGTTTGGCCAACCAATCGAAGAGTCACAAATAGAAATGTGGGGTGCCAAACCTGCTAACTCAGAAAGCTTCTGGGTTGTATTTGCGGTATTCTTTCCAGCGGTAACGGGCATAATGGCCGGTGTCAATCTCTCAGGTGACCTGAAACACCCTACTAAGGCCATACCAAAAGGAACCTTTGCAGCCGTAGGTGTTGGTTATCTTATATACATGCTATTGCCGGTACTCTTAGCCAGCCGTGCCGATGCGTCAACACTCATTGATGATCCGTTGATCATGCGAAAAATTGCTTTCTGGGGCGATGCAATTTTGCTCGGTGTCTGGGGCGCTACGCTATCTAGTGCGATGGGGAGCATTTTAGGAGCACCAAGAGTATTACAAGCACTAGCTAGAGATGGAGTATTGCCACGGCCACTGCGATGGCTGGGTAAAGGCTCCGGGGCTGACGATGCACCAAAAGTAGGAACGATTTTCACCATCATGATCGCATTGGTAGCCGTATACCTTGGCAATTTAAATATTATCGCTCCCATCCTAAGTATGTTTTTCCTGACTACTTATGGTGTACTTAACTTAGCGGCCGGAACAGAAAAATTTCTAGGAAGCCCTTCTTTTCGCCCAACATTTAAGGTCCATTGGATTTTTTCTGGCATTGGTGCTATCGGATGTATTGCTGTTATGCTATTAATCAATGCACTGGCTACAGCCATTGCAGGGGCTTTCATTTTTATCGTATTTATTTGGCTTCAAAATAGAGAATTGAGAACGGCCTGGGGTGATGTTCGGCAAGGTTTATGGCTGGCTATGATTAGATCAGCATTGTCTAGACTAAAAAATAATGTAGAACCTAAAAACTGGCGTCCTCACCTATTAGTGCTTTCTGGTGCACCTACCAAAAGGTGGCCTCTTATAGCGATTTCTAATGCTCTCACTCAAGGGAAAGCCCTTATGACTGTCTCCACAATATTAAACGAAGAAAGTGTTACTCCTGAACGCAAACGAAGTATAGAAGCAAATATCAGGGAATACTTACTAAAACAGGGTGTAATGAGTTTGGTAAGAGTCACTTCAGCTCCAAACCCATTTATTGGAGGCAAAATGCTAGTTGAGAATTATGGAATGGGACACTTGATACCAAATACAATTGTATTAGGCCATACTCAAGAAGCAAAGCACCAGGCCGGATATTGTGATATGATAAACCATTTTTACTTAGCCCAGCGCAATGTCGTTGTACTCAGAGATAATGAAAACCAAGTATTTCGGAATAAAAAACGCATCGATGTTTGGTGGGGTGGTTTAAATAAAAATGGAGGCCTTATGATTATATTGGCCCATCTTTTACAAAATAGTGCATCGTGGCGAGGTGCAAGTGTCAACTTGAAGCTTGTTATGCCAAACCAACAGGCGGCTGATGATGTTAGAAAAAATTTATCTGACATTCTCAGTAAGATGCGCGTGCATGTCTCCTACGATATTATTATTAGCAAAGACCGACCATTTTATGAGATTTTAAAAGAGAAATCAAGAGATGCAGATCTCGTATTTCTAGGAATGGCGGCACCTGATGAAAACTTCCAGTCCTATTACGGTAACCTTATTGAAAAGACAGAAGGCCTTCCTTCAACACTTTTTGTACTGGCCACTGAAGATACTGCCTTTGGAAAAGTATTGAACTGACCCAGGTATTTACTTTCTCAAAAGCCATAATAAGTATTACAGCATAGTAAAATACTGTACATAATCGAACACTTTTTCGATATTTCAGTGTCAAAAATATCATTTAAATATTACTTAATATATATATTATATTAATTATTAATGAATTTGCTATACAAGCTAATATTTTTTACTTAGTACTTGGCCATACATAGTACCTTTTCCGTATACTTGTCTAAAAGGTCAAAAACTCGAGGCATAGCAACCTCTACAAACACAGAAAGTATGAATCTGGAAAACACACAAGTACAAATGCGCAAGGGCATTCTTGAGTACTGCATCTTACATATCATCTCTCGGGGTGAAGTGTATGCATCAGATATGCTTGAGGAGCTTACCTCCGCAAAAATTATGGTAGTTGAAGGTACACTTTACCCACTACTCACCCGGCTGCGAAAGGCCGGTCTGGTTGAATACAAATGGGTGGAGTCCAC
Source organism: Fulvivirga sp. (assembly GCA_965227525.1). Lineage (GTDB taxonomy): Bacteria > Bacteroidota > Bacteroidia > Cytophagales > Cyclobacteriaceae > Fulvivirga. The sequence continues at coordinate 3,578,808 of OZ245762.1, forward strand.
TTCAGGGCCCCCAAGAAAGTATTACACATTAACAAAAGAAGGTCAGAAGTTTTTGGACAGCTTAAACTCTACATGGAATGGGCTGGTACAGTCTACCAAAAAGATAACAGCTAAAAAACAATAACAACGGTTCAAAAAATTTCTCAAAAGAATAAATAAGAAGACAATGAAAAAAAATATAAGTATCAATATAAGCGGAATTATCTTTCATATAGAGGAAGATGCCTATGAGCGACTGCGAGATTACCTCGGATCGATCAATCAGTATTTCTCAAGTTTTGATGATAGCCTCGAAATTATAGCTGATATAGAAAGTCGCATTGCTGAAATATTTCTGGCCAAGCTAAACGAAAACAAACAGGTCATCAATAAAGAAGATGTTGAAGAGCTCGTAACTACGATGGGTAGTATAAAAGATTTTCAGGCAGTTGAAGATCAGACTGTCGAGGAAGACAACACCTATTCCGATGAAGGTGAAAGTCAATGGAAAGACACCTCTTCGAAGCGCCTATATAGGGATGAGAAAAGGAAAATATTAGGTGGTGTTTGTGCTGGTATTGCACATTATTTTAAAATAGATCCGTTGTGGGTCAGGCTTATCTTTTTAGTACTTTTCTTTGGCAGTTATGGCTCTATATTGCTCATCTACATCATTATGTGGATTGTAGTACCTAAGAATATTGATTTATCTGATGATAAGAAAATAAAAAAGATGTACCGAAATCCTGAAGACAAGGTACTAGGAGGTGTTGCTGGAGGTATTGCAAAGTATTTTGGAGTAGATGTGGCTGTTATCAGACTTCTATTTGTGATTTCAATATTTCTGGGGGGAACAGGTCTTATAGCCTATGTAATATTATGGATAATCTTGCCAGAAGCGCGTACTATAACAGATAAAGTACAAATGCAAGGTGAGCCTGTCACCTTGTCTAACATAGAATCAAATATTAAGAAAAGCTTAAAAGTCAAAGATGGAGAAGAAGAAAATATATTTGTAAAAATCTTATTATTTCCATTTAGACTTATCGCGACAATAATTAGCGGTATTGGCAAAGCGCTCGGCCCGGTAATGCTCTTTTTAGTTGATTTTATAAGAGTTGTATTTGGCATAGGAATGGTATTGGTTGGTTTGTGCTGCACATTTGCAGTTGTAGTATGTGCGGGTATTTTATTCGGTGTAGTTTCTAGCGGTTTATGGGAGTCAGGCTTTTTGGTGGGTGATGTTGGCTTTCCTGTCGATTTAATCTCAGACACAATACCAGTTTTCACATCAGTAGCTGCATTTTTCATGGCCATTATACCATGTGTAGTATTTATTTTACTCGGTATTTCTTTAGTGGCCAAAAAGATCATTTTTAATGCTACGGTAGGTTGGTCATTGTTTGCTGTTTTTATTATCAGTGGCATTATAATGAGCGTCAACATTCCGGCTACTATTTATAAGTTCAGAGAGGATGGTACCCATAAAGTCACACAAGAATATAGCATAAATGATAAGACAGCATTTCTTACCATGAAGGAAGTTGGCATGGAGGATTATGATGTAACCAGATTAACACTTCGTGGACATGACGAACCAGCCTTTAAATTGGTCCAGGAGTTTGAATCACAAGGTAGCTCGCGAAGAAATGCCATCGAAAACGCTCAAATGGTGACTTATAATGTAGCTCTTGAAGATGATTCAGTACTCATATTCGACTCTAACATTAAATTTAAGGATAATGCTGTATTTAGAGCACAGAGGCTGGATATGACCTTATATGTGCCATATAATAAACCATTTCAAATGAGTGATAATTTGCATCACATCATCTATAACACAATATACCGCTCAGGTTACAGAGTTTGGGATATGCCAAACAATACCTGGGTGTTTACAAAAGATGGTTTAAAATGCATCACCTGTGAAAAAGAAGATAATGATGGTGATAACGAAGTTGCAATATCAGACAGTGGACGTTCTCTAAATTACTCTGACTTCAATGACCTAGACATTAGCAGCGCCTTTGTTGTAAATGTTAGCAGTGGTAATAATTATGAAGTCACGGTATCTGGTGAAGATAGGTATATTGACATGCTCAATATCTTTCAGGATGGAGACAAACTGTACATTGACTATGACAAATTCGACATGTCAGATTTTGTAAAATCTCGAGACGCTGTTAAAGTTAATATCACTATGCCAGAACTTGACGATTTGGACCTTACCGGAGCGGCCAAATTGTACATAAGTGGCTTTAAGCAACGCGAAATGACTTTACAACTTACTGGTGCTTCATATGTAAAAGGTCATGACATTGAAGTAGATAATATGAAAATAGAGCTTACAGGTGCGTCTGAAATGCGACTTCAGGGCTCAGCATATGAGTTAACAGCAGATATAACAGGAGCTTCTCACCTCAATGCATACGACTTTGAAGTTCAACGGGCTCGGGTAGAAGCTCATGGTGCCTCATCTGCAAAGGTGTTTGTATCTGAGCAGCTTGATATTGAAGAGACGCTCGCTAGCTCGGTAAAATATAAAGGTAACGCTCAGGTAAAAAGAGAGCGTTGGTTTTAATCATTTAATCGTCCAATAACAACAAATGAAGAAGGTCGTCCTAACAAGGCGACTTTTTTTTGTAATTGGCTTTTTATCAAACTGAGAGAATGCTAGATTAGGGTATGATTAGAATCTTCACAATACTTTGCGTCATAGCCATTGTTGGCTGTAAAAACTCTCAAACACAGACACTCAATCAAGGTTTACAAGGTCAGGTATTATGGCTTGAAGGAAACTTTATGCCGGGGCCTGGTCAAGACAAAAAAGGTAAGCCTGTAAAACGTGAGATTTACATCTATGAGGTAATCAACGCAAAGAATTTACAAGAAAAAGGCAATCAACTTTATGAAATGCCTGATCAAAAACCAATTGCTATTACACAAAGTGATAGCGAGGGTATGTTTGAGGTAACACTCCCAGTGGGCAAATACTCAGTATTTACTAAGGAAGAAGGTGGTTTATTTGCAAATCTTTTTGATGGGGAGATGAATCTCAACCCTGTATTGATAGAACCACAAAATTTCAAGGAGATTGTAATAAAAATCAATTACAAGGCTGTTTATTAGAAATTATGAAGACTCTTAAATTACTTTTAAAAGTATCCATTTTAATTTCAATTTTGGCGTTTGCTGGTAAAGTTAAATCTCAGAATATATTTTATCGAGAGATTCGAATCAATGCAAACTTAAATGATCTTAACAGCGATCATGTTTTAACATATGGAGGCGGGTTTGAATATGGCTTTAAGATTAAGGACAGATACAGCCTTTCATTAGGCCTTGAATATAATCAAAATAATTACTTCCTTGACATCCACCATTATAGTCGTTATCAAGAAACAAATATCAACTATAAAGTAAATACACTTTCTCCCTTGTTTGCATTAGGAATTGATGCAAGAATATTTTCAGTAAAACTAGGTGGAGCTTATGAATATTATTTAAGTACGAGCAAATCAGGTAAGAGAGAATTCATAAGGACGCTTACTCCTCCAAACCCGGATGTTTCACAGCAAAGTAATATTTTTTCGTTTAATAACGAAGATTTCAGTTTAGATAATACTATCAATATATTCCTTGAAATTCAAAAACACTTCGGTGTAAAAAATTTTAACCTTTTTATTTCGTCTAGGTATAATTATTTTATTGACCCTTGTAAAAATAACAGTGAGAATTGCCCACCTATTAATCGCTCATTTTTAAATTTTTCTTTAGGTATAATTTTTTAAAATGATCAACCTCATTGGCATACCCTATGATGCAAATTCTTCCTTTTTAAAAGGCCCTGCATTTGCTCCACATCGTATTCGATTGATGGACACTGAAGGTTCGGCAAATGCCTTTGCTGAAAACAGAAGTGAATTTAAAAAAGGCTTAGACTATAATGATCATGGAGATATTGAATTTGAAACCACAGACCCAGCTAGAGCTTTCAATATCATAAAGGCCCGAATTGCCGACTTATTAAAAAGCAATAACAAGATATTATCCATAGGTGGAGATCACTCAGTAAGTTATCCCATAATAAATGCATTTATAGAGCAATATGATCAGCTAAATATTTTACATATCGATGCTCATGCAGACATTTATGATAACTTCGATAATAACCCTTACTCTCACGCATCACCATTTGCCCGACTATTAGAAAGCGGCAAAGTGAAATCTTTGACTCAAGTAGGAATAAGAACATTAAATCAACACCAGCGAGATCAAATTGATAGATTTGGTGTGGACGTAGTAGAAATGAAAGATCACAATCTGGACTTTTTATCAAGACTACAGGCCCCACTTTATATCTCTTTAGACATGGACGGTCTTGACCCTGCCTTTGCACCAGGTGTTTCTCATCATGAACCGGGTGGTCTCAGTACCAGACAAGTAATTGATATTATTCAAAGAATACCGGTGGAAATAGTCGGTGCAGATCTGGTTGAATACAATCCTACAAGAGATATCAATAATATGACAGCTATGGTTGGCTATAAGTTGATGAAAGAATTGATGGCAAAGATGGGGTGAAAAAATCACTAATAAACAATCTTTAACATTTGTGTATCTCCATTTTGTAGTACCCTAATGAAATAAACTCCCCGTGCTTGCTTGGAGAGGTCGATTTCTACTTTGCCTGATGTAATGGTCTTTTCAAAGATCTTATGACCAAAGTTGTTAAGTATGTGTAATTGACCATGAGCGCCCGACTTTATAATAATATTTAATTTTCCATCTTTGATTGGGTTAGGAAACGCCTTTAGCTTTTCATAACCAAAATAACTTTTCTCTAAACCTGTTACAATACCTTCTCCCTCTCTAATTTTAATCGTTCGATTCACTCCTAAATCGGTTATAACATCTTCTACTCCACTTAACCATTTTATTTTCACATAGTCTATTTTTGTAGACTGATCTAAACCAAAAAATTCACTATTGGAGTTTTGCCCTAAGTAGCCCTCACCGCATAATGTATATCTATATTGTGATTTTCCATCAGCAGACACTTCAATTACACTCCCTATTCCATCCTTATTACTCTGTACACCCTCTAGTCTAATTTTCAGCCAATTATTACTAGTTGTACTTACATTGTGCCATAAAAAATTATTTTCAGAATGATTCATTACAATAATATCGGGCCTGCCGTCATTGTCAACATCACCCATGGCATTTGAAAAACTAATTCTCTTGTCTTGTTCAAAACCAACATTCTCAGGAATAGTAAATATCCCGTTTCTATTTTCATAGAAAGCCGAGGGTAACCTAGGGTCTGTACCTTTGAGCATGCCACTTACGTAAAGGTCAAGATCAGCATCAAGATCAGCATCAAGAAATACCGCACCCCAGGCAAAGCTTTCAAAAGAAGTACCCAACTCTGAAGCAACATCTGTAAATGTACCGTCACCATTATTCTTGAAATGAAAATTTCCTTCTTCTGTATTAGTTACATATAAGTCAAACCAACCATCATTATTAAAATCACCCACGGTGGCTGACATAGCATCAATAGAAATCCCAGTGTTACTTGCTAAGGAAACATCACCAAATGTTTGATTACCATTATTATGGTAAAGTTTATTTGATTTGGTGTATCTATCATTAACAACATAGATATCCTGATATCCATCGCCATCATAATCAAAAAAGGCCGCACAAAAAGTCAGCTCATTTTCTAATGAAAGGCCAGCAGCTATGGTTATATCTTCATAGATCCCATTATTATTTAAGTATAGATAATTTCTTTGATTTTTACTGATTATATCCCTATTCGCTATAAAGAGGTCTAAATCACCATCATTATCGATATCACCAAATGCGGCACCAAACGTGTACAAATTTTCAGTAAATATTCCGACACTTTCTGTAATGTCTTTGAAAGACATTTGACCTTCATTTAAATAGAACTTATTGGGACCGTTGATGCTAGTTACAAAAAGATCTTTATCCCCGTCATTGTCAAAATCGACCCAAAGAATCTGCTTTGCGGCTGAGATATTATTCAAACCAAAATCTCGTAGAACGAATTTTCCGCCTTGATTTTTATAAAAAAGTAATTGATCACCTTCCTGAGTAGTAAATGAGATATCATCCCAGCCATCGCCATCGAAATCCACAAATGAAACACCTCCACCCAAATCACTAAATCCATAAGACGAACCAACTCCCAAATCGTTTGCAGATTCCGTAAAGTCTATTTGAGCCATTATACTTACCCATGGCATATATACTAAATAGAGGATAAAAGAGATTAACTTACTGAAGTTCAACTTTGTAGAGTGATAGTTAACTCTTGAAGATACGGGATGTAGGTTTAAATCAGAAAAAAAGGTGGTAAAAACCACCTTTCATATTTCTTATAATGTCTCAATCTCCTGCTTCACAAAGGCCATAAGCTCTTTTATGTAGCCTTTGCTGAAATCAAATTTAATATTCGCGGCTTCATAGACTTCAGGAATAGACTTGGTATAACCCAGTCTCAAAGCATTCAGGTATCCTTCCAAACCTTTTTTATTGTCTTCTTTGAAGTTTTTCCAGACGGCTACTGCTCCTAATTGTGCCATTCCATATTCTATGTAATAAAACGGTACTTCATACAAATGCAGCTGCTTCTGCCACAAATGGTCTTTGTTCTCCTGCAAACCTGACCAATCTGTAATGTTATCAGAGAATGCATCGAAAATGTTGTTCCACTCAGCTAACCTTTCTTCAACCGTGTGGTCAGGATTTTCATATATCCAATGCTGAAATTTGTCAATAATTGCCACCCAAGGAAGTGTTTCTATGATTTGTTCTAAATGCTCCTTTTTGGCACGCTTTAAACTTTCTTCATTATCAAAAAACAGATGCCAATGATCCATTGAGATGAGCTCCATACTCATGGACGCCAACTCAGCAACCTCAGATGGCGTATGCTTAAAATCACTTAGCTCCAGATCACGTGTTAAGAATGAATGTACTGCATGACCGCCTTCGTGTAATATGGTTATCATGTCCCTTAAAGTAGAAGTGGCATTCATAAATATAAAAGGCACTCCGATCTCTGAAAGTGGGTAGTTGTAACCACCCGGAGCTTTACCCTTACGAGACTCCAGGTCAAGGTGGCCCATTTCATCCATTATCTCAAGACACTGACCTAAAAACGGATCGAGTCTTTTGAAACACTCAATGGTTTTGTCGGTTAACTCCTTGCTCGTATTAAATGGCTTAAGTGCTTCTCTATTTTCAGGATCTACAGCTTTATCCCAAGGTTTTAGCTCATCGACTCCAAGTTTAGATTTACGTTCTGCGGCTAACTCATTTAGCATGGGTACAACCTCATTCCTGACAGATTCGTGGAAATCAAAGCAATCTTGTGGGGAGTAATCAAATCGACCCATCGAAGAGAATTTATAATCTCTGAAATTCGCAAAATCAGAATTCTGGGCCACCTGATGTCTTAAGTTAATCAGCTTAGTGTATAGGTCATTAAACTTATCCTTATCCACCAGTCTTCTTTCTGCAATTCGATGATACACTTTCTCACGCTCTTCCCGATTGGGTGATTGTAACTTTACTGCAGCTTGCTGTAAAGTCAATTCCTGACCGTCAAGCTCAATGGTCATTGCTCCAGATAGTTGACCATATTTTTGAGTCTCAGTCTGAATTTCTGTAAAAATGGGAATATTCTGCTCTCTGAATATTTCAACAGCTTTCTTCAGACTTCTGATCATAATATCGAAGCCATCTTCAGTTTCCAACTCCGATAAAAATGGGCTGTTTAATGCTTTTTTATTGAGTTTGTCGCTAATTGGAGCAATCTTAGGCTGTATCTGTTGTACAAAATGCTGGTAAGCCTGTGTGTACTCCTGGTTATCAGTATACCTTGTCATGTAGATGTATCTCCATCCTGCATCTTCAGATATAATAGATTCCAGCTCACTCCTATCCTGAAACCATTTTCTTAAATCAGCCTTGTTTTCAATTTCACGCTCTAACAAATCCTTAAAAAAAGGTTCTAAACCTTCCCAGTTCTCTACTTTAAAATCTTCTGGAATAAATTTTCTAGGGTTTCGTTTTGGTAGTTTTATGTCTTTTATCATCCTTCTCCACTGTCTATTCTATATATAATTTCTTATTATCCTATCTCAATCACCACATCATCTGTTAGTGGGTGGCCCACACAAGTAAGTACAAAGCCTTCGTCAAGTTCTGCTTCTGACAGGCCTTCTTCCTCATCTAACTTTACTTTACCAGAAAGACATTTACCTCTACAGGCAGTGCACAGTCCACTTTGGCAAGAGTAAGGCAGGTCGATGCCCATATCCAGGGCAGTTTCTAAAATTGTACTATCTGGCTCCACAGTGAACTTATGTTCATCACCATCGTAGATTACTGTAACCTCTCTCGACACTACTTTAGAGCCTTCAGCAGGCTCTTCTTTCTTGAGTTCTTTGTCTATTGTGCCTGCCACAAAGCTTTCTTTGAAAATATTTTCTTTAGGGATATTTTGCTCGGCTAACAGATTCTCAACATTTTTCATCATACCTTCAGGACCACACATCAGGTAGGTGGTCTTATCACTACCCCAGCTGGGTATACGCTCAAAGATTTTCACCAACATGTCGTGATTCAACAAACCACTATGGCCTTGCCAGTTCATCGGAGCATCGTCCAACACATGGATCACATGCAAACGACCTTCAAAATCAGTCTGCAAAGCATCTAATTTTTCTTTGAAGATGATGCTGTCAATATCTCTATTACAGTAAATTAAAGAAATGATGCTATCTGGCTCTTCATTAAGCATCGACTTAATAATCGACATCATTGGAGTGATACCGCTACCTCCGGCAAATAATATCAGATGTCTTTTGTTGGTTGATTCATAGTCTGTAGTGAAGACACCCATGGGTTCCATCACTTTTAGTGTATCACCCACCTTAAGGTTATCGGGCAACCAGTTAGACATCAGTCCGTTTTCAACTCTCTTAACACTCACCTTCAAGTCCTGATCAACATAAGGTGAGGAGCTTAATGAATAGGCTCTCCTTATTTCTTTGCCATCTATTGGGGTAATCAAAGTCAAAAACTGACCTGACTTATATTCAATTTTATTTTCAGGATGCTCAAATACAATACTTATTGCATCCTTAGTTTCCTGAATTATTTCCTTAACCTTCAATTCATGGTACCGGTTTTGGCCCGATGAAGCCGGTTTATTTTCTGATTCTTTATTTTTCTTAAAAAAGCTAAATGCCATATTTCTAAAAATTTAACCAATAAGTTAGTTTCAATATAAGTGCCCGATTTTTTGTCTTAAAATTTTCGGGAAAATAGTTATCTGTATATACAACAAACAAATCAGACACAGGTTTGTAACGCCACTGAAAACGAGCATTCAAATTTACATTGTCAGCCTGTTCATTATATTGCACAAAGGTAGTAAGGAATAACTTATCTGTAAACGTAAAATCAATTCTTGGTCCGATAAGCCAAAATTCTGTGTCTTTAAAAGGTGACGGGAAATCGTGCAGATTATTATAGTCAATGTCTAATGCTATAAGGCCATAAGGTTGGTATCGAAAGTTAAGTTGTGCGTTTGCGTTGAATCGTTTACCGTTAAAAAACCCACCGTAAGAGCCTTCTATTTCGGCAGAAAATACTTTTCTACTATCCGTTTCATATTCTGCGTTTATTGTATACCACTCAAACTCCTCCCCAGACTGAAGCTCCTGGCTTGCCGACAAATCACTATCCGTAGGATCAAATGATCTTCTAAGTCGAATATAATCGTAGGATCCTCTAAAGCCCAAATTTGAGGTGTTTTGATGCACAAAACCGTAGCTAACCCCGTAATCCATATCAGTTTTATTAAATTCAAGATCAGTGCGATAATTGAAATTTACACCTGGACCGTGCCTTACTATAAAAGAATTTTTTGGATAAAAATTAAAATCATTGAATGTACCTAATCTGATAATATCTTTGCGTTGTACAAACCCTGTTTCTGCATTAAACCCTCCCCCAATAGCAGAAGCAATCACTCTTAATTCTAAATTGGTGGTATTATATCCCAGAAACATTCCGGTGGAGAAAGCATCATCTTGCTGATCTTCATCGTATGACTTATGATAAAAGAAATCTCCCTCCCATCGACCATCTGTAGATAACAAGTTGTAGTCAACTGCCACGACTGTATTTCTAGGACTCGTTGTTGTCAATTCTGTATTTAGATCATTGTTAAGGGAACGCCTATCAACGACAGACAAAGATATATTAGACCGGCCAAAAACCCGCTTCTGCACTACACCCATAGAGTACATCTGATCAGCCTCAAATTCTTTGATTCGCCTAAATCCATTATTATAACCATTCGTCTGTATTCCGGTCATCATATTCAGTACGCCAATTCTCCAGTCCTGTCCAACCTTACCACTTAATCTTGCACCATATAAAACTGGTACTTCCACCCTATTTCCAGAAGAGTCTACAGCAATTCCAATTCGTCTGCTAAAAAAAGGCCTTGATTCTCTAAAACCACCTTCTCCAAACAAGTCCTGGTTCTCAAGAAAAAACTGCCTGCGCTCAGGAAAGAAAATTTCAAATCTACTCAAGTTAGTCACTTGCCGATCTACCTCTACCTGAGAAAAATCAGGATTTACTGTAAGATCCAGATTCAATGAGCTGCTCACCCCAATCTTCGCGTCAAAACCTGCATTAAAGTTGCTATTGCTTTCATTTGATTGATAGTCTTTATTAAAACCAGAAGACAAGTAGGGGATAAACGCAATATTAGGCCCCGCCTTTTTAAGTGGTTCAGAGAAAATAAGCCTGCCTGCAAATGCAAAACTCGATGGTCTATAACCCTGTGGTACCGGTGCCCAGTTAGACTCTTCGTTGTTTTTAAGGTCTTTGCGAAGAAAAATTATATTCCACTCCCTGTTTTCTTCATCATAACGTAGAGTCTTGAATGGTATTTTCATTTCAAACTCCCAGCGATCTCCAAAGTCATGCACGGCCGAAAACCACTTATTGTCCCAATCAGAAGACACTTCCCCGCCATTGGTTACAAGCCCCTCTCTACGCACACCAAAAGGAGTAATCCCAAAGGTGAATCCGTTGGTAAAGTCATCGAATGGATCAATATAAATACTTAAATTTTCATTTCTAGGCCAGTCAAAATCTCTTCTCAAAGATTGCATTACATGCTCTTTTGCAGAGTTTTCATGACAAACACCTCCAATGTACAGGTATTCATTATCAAAGGAAATCATTACTTCTGTTTGGGAGGTTGCCTCTGTAGAATCAACCGGGAAAGTAAGTATGAAATTATCAGCTCTTTCTGCCGTCTGCCAATGTGCGTCTTCCAATTTACCATCGAGTATAATGGGCGATGTCAGTCTTTCGGCTGTTAATTGATACTGGTCAGAATTAACCTGCGAAAAGCTCGCGAACGATATCAGCAATAAAAAGCCCAAAAGGCAGGTTTTGATTTGATTCATGAACGGCAAATCTAATTATTTTGAAAAAATTAAAGCCTTTATAATTCCTCAAATTACATAAGCGGAAAGCTATAATTTATTTAATTTTGGGCTTTTTAAAGTTAACAGCAGGCAACATGCAATTAAATGAACTCACCGCCATCTCACCTGTAGATGGTCGATATAGAAGACATACCAACAGCTTATCTACGCACCTATCTGAGTTTGGTTTAATTAAGTACCGCGTACTTGTCGAGGTAGAGTACTTTATTGCACTTTGTAAGCTCCCTTTACCTCAACTCAAGACCATTGAAGAATCGAGCTTTGAATTGATTAGAAGCATCTATAAAAACTTTAGTGAAGAAGATGCACAGCGCATTAAAGACATTGAAAAAACGACTAACCATGATGTTAAGGCTGTTGAATACTTTCTTAAATCAAAGTTTGAGGACTTAGGACTGAAAGATCATAAGGAGTTTATTCATTTTGGGCTCACTTCGCAAGATATAAACAACACCTCTATTCCCCTATCTCTAAAAGATTCGATGGATGGTGTGGTAATGCCTTTATTGAACAACGTGAATAACAAAATAGCAGAACTAGGTGCAGAGTGGGCGGACATACCTATGCTGGCAAAAACACACGGTCAACCTGCCTCTCCTACCAGGTTGGGTAAAGAGTTAATGGTTTTCAAAGAAAGGGTTGATAAGCAACTCTTTTTGTACAATCAAGTGCCTCATAGTGCCAAATTTGGCGGGGCGACCGGCAATTTTAATGCGCATCATATTGCTTACCCTGAAACGGACTGGGTGAAGTTTGGAAATGACTTTGTGAGAAACCATTTAGGACTGGAAAGAAGCCATCCGACTACCCAGATTGAGCACTATGATAATATGGCGGCTCTTTTTGATAACCTGAAAAGAATAAACACCATCCTGATTGACCTTAGCAGAGATATCTGGCAATACATCTCTATGGGTTATTTCAAACAGAAAATTAAGGAGGGTGAAATAGGCAGCTCTGCAATGCCACACAAAGTGAATCCTATAGATTTTGAAAATGCTGAAGGGAACCTTGGTATCGCCAATGCCATTTTTGAACACTTAGCAGCAAAATTGCCAATTTCGAGACTTCAACGTGATTTAACAGATTCTACGGTATTGAGAAATATTGGAGTGCCATTGTCTCATACTGTAATTGCACTTAATTCATTGGTAAAAGGGTTGGGTAAAATTGAGCTTAACAAAAAAGCCATTGATCAAGACCTGGAGGACAACTGGGCTGTAGTGGCAGAGGCCATACAAACTGTATTAAGGAGAGAAAATTATCCTAATCCTTATGAAGCCTTGAAGGGGCTTACTCGCAAGAACACACAGATTACCAAAGAAATCATCCACGAGTTCATCGATACACTTGAGGTAGACGAAGGCTTGAAAGCTTCGCTTAAAGAAATAAGCCCAATGAATTATACTGGGGTCTAAGGGTAATTTAAGGTTTGAGATTTGATATTCTAGATTTTAGAAGAGCCTAACCTTTAGCCTCAAGGTGCAAATTATCCCACGTAATCTCCAGTTAATCCTCGACATTCTTTGCGCTTTTTCTTGAGTTTAAATTTCCAAAAAGGGCCATTCTTAAAGGTAATCCGCAACTTGGCAAACATATTATGCCAAAATCGTTCAAAGTCAGTAAGGCGTGTTCCTCCATACTTTGACTGAGGTACTTTAGACTGTATCACATAAATAAAGCCCATTTCCTCAGTTACAGTTTCCATACAAGGATTGCCTATAAGTAGTCCTTTCGGGCTATTCTTCACCCACTCAACAGGCCTTTTCTTTTTAAAATCCTTCTTTTTGGACTTATACTTTGGAGACTTAGTTGTAGTCTTCGTGTCTCCAAAATCAAGCTTATCCTGGGCAACCACCGGAAAGAAGTAAACGCAAAAAATGATAAGTAAACACGCCTTCATGAACATGAAGCTAAATAATCTTAATCAAACAGCCCTGATAATGATAGAAAAGAATTTTATTCCTCAGGCTTGTATAGCAGCTGATTATTTACAAAGTCATACAAAGTAAGCCTTCTTAAATCATAGTAAGCAATCCAAAATGTCTTTAACGCATTGATATAACTACGTTTGGCTCTATCCTTTTCTTCTAAAGCAATGTTGAGGTCTGTTATACTTGTTTTACCAATCAGGTAACGATTTTGTGCTACCGTGTATCGCTCTTGTGCTACTTCATCAGATTTTTTGGTAATTTCCAGTTGACTTCTCAATACTTCAAACTGACGTACTTGGGTTAATATTTCCTGTTCAAAATTCTGTTCATCCTGCGCGATTACATAGTCTGAAAGCTTTTCATTAGCCAAAGCCGTCTGCATTCTTGCCTTATTCCTTCCCCAATCGACAATAGGAATACTAAAGCTTATGTTTGCCCGCTGTTCGTCTAAAGGGTCTGAATAAACATCATTGAGCATCGGACCAGAATCATTGAGTCCAAAGGTTGCTGTTACATTGGTCTGGAAGCGCTGTCCCCTGGCCTGGGCAACAGCCCGGTCTGCCTCTAATCTTCGTCTTTCAAAAGCTAAAAAATCTGAACGATTATTTTTTGCATGTTCCAATGCCTCACCATAGTTCACCTCAAATTGAGGGATAGTTTCTGGTAACAGTAAAGCAAAGTCGGACTCAACATTTAGGCCAACGAAAGATCTCAACTCTAATCTTGTGGTTTCGAGATCCAGTTGGGCCTGTGTCACATCTTGTTTAGAGCGTAAAAGCTGTAATTCAACCTGCAGTAAGTTATTTCTTGATGTAGTACCTATATTATATCTACCTTGCTCGATTTTGTAAATAGTATCATTATTTGCCTGATTAAATGCTGCTATCTGCAGGTTAATCTGAGCCACCATATAGCTAAAAAATAAATCTACTGCTTGTCTGGAAATCAATTCTTTCTCTTCTACAAATTCTCTTTTAGATTCTTCAAACCTCAACGGCTCGGTTTTTTTATCCCATTTGAGCGGGTTAAAAGCAAAAACAGGCTGAGTTAAACTAATATTCAAAGGTGAGCCTCTGTAAAGTTGGTTTTCAACATCATCTCCCAATACATCAAAATAAAATAGATTTGAGTTAATCGCTACGTTTCCACCTGTCCATGGTATTGGTTGTTCGAGCCCTAAATTTAGCTGAGAGTTAATTTGGTTAACAGGCACAAAACCAAACGTACCATCAGGTTGTTGCACCCTGTCAAACGCTTTTGCATAGCCTGGTGCAGATCCACTTAATCTCAACTGCGGGTTATAATTGGATTTATAAAACCGATACTGCCAATACCTATTTTCCTTTCTGGTTTCTGCTTGTTTTGCCGCAGGCGATTGCGCAACAGCTCTGTCAATAATTTCTTGTAACGAAAGCTCTACTTTTTGGGCAGAAACGCCTGTTGCAAATAACATCAACAACAAGCCTGCAAATAATACTGATTTATTCATAACGTAACGATGATATAGGGTCTTGTTTTGCTGCTTTTCTGGCAGGCGCTATTCCAAAAATAAGGCCTACGGTGGCAGCTACACCGAATGATAATACTATTGAAGAAAAAGAAACGATTGTGGGTATTTCAGCAACTTCAGCAACTACATATGCCAATGTAACGCCTAATAAGATACCAATTATGCCTCCTGTAACACTAATCATTACAGCCTCAAAAAGGAATTGGTTTATAATGTCATTTTTCTTAGCTCCCAGCGAAAGCCTAAGTCCTATCTCTTTAATTCTTTCAAGCACTGAGGCAAGCATTATATTCATAATACCAATACCACCCACCAATAATGAGATACCAGCTATTGCGCCTAAGACATAATTAAAAATATCATTGGTGCGCTGTTGTTGTTTTAATAATAACTCTGGTATTTCTATCTCGAAATCTACAACATCGAAGTGTCTTCTTGCCAACAACCTGGAGAGCACGTCAGCTGTTGGGTTTAGCATCTCCGTTTCCCCTACCTGCACAACAAGTCTATCTAACTGATGATAGTTTACTGCTTTGGCTTCTCCTTCTTCAGATCCACCTCCACCTATTATCACAACTCTACCGAAGCTCCCTCTATTGGCACCTTGTATCATCGATTGTGTAACCAGATCACGGTTTTCGTACCTGATAAGCACCGTCTGTAGCGGAGTATATACATCCATATTATAATCTCTAATGCCTAAATTAGATATGCTACTTTCACTAATCAGTCGTTCTTTTAGTACACCAATTACAGTGAGCCAATTATTACCACACTTAATGGTTTTACCAATGGGATCTTCCGTTGGGAAAAATTTAGATTTAATTGATTTTCCGATTATACAGACTGGAGAACCTTTTAAGAGGTGCTCTTGGTTGAACATATCGCCTTCAGCCAGTTCAAAGTTGCTGATGTTAAAATAGCTTGGCTCTACACCCACTAGCTTTGCTGACCTTCTAATGCCTCTTTTTATCAGGTAAGTATCAATAACGATTTCAGGACTTACGGTAGCCACTCCTGGTACTACTTTTTTAATCGCGTCAACATCCCGCATGGTCAGGCCTGGTGAAAATTTTGGCTTTTTCTGACCTACTTCAAATGCCTCATCTACTTTTTCTTCGGTCTGCTCTACTATCGGTTCAATAACAATGTTATTTACACCAACAAGTTTGATTTGCTCTAAAATCTCTTGCTGGGCTCCATTGCCAATAGCCAGCATGGCAATAACTGCAGCTACCCCAAAGATTATTCCCAAGGCAGTGAGTATTGATCGTACTCGATTAGCCACAACTGCTTCTATGGCTATATATAAATTAGCTAAAAGACGTTCGTTCATCTGCTACTTCCTGCTATTTGGTCTGCCTCCACGTCTTCTGGCTTCAGGCTGTTGCGTTTCTTTTT
This sequence comes from Fulvivirga sp., assembly GCA_965227525.1. GTDB lineage: Bacteria > Bacteroidota > Bacteroidia > Cytophagales > Cyclobacteriaceae > Fulvivirga. The sequence continues at coordinate 3,595,211 of OZ245762.1, forward strand.
CTTCCTCAGGCTCAAGATTTCTTTTACCATCCATTTCAGGTAGCAAAGCTATCTGAGCCTCCTTCATTCCACCCGGTATAGAAAGGTATAGTTTTTCACCCTGCTCAACACCTTTTTTAATAACTGCCTCATCTGCATTGGTTGAGCCAACCATTACCTCCTGTTTTGAGATATTTAAACCATCCTTTTTATAAACATATGTAATTGAGTCATATTGACTGTGTAGGCACTCTAAAGGTATATGGACAACATCCTCCATAGTTTGCGCAATAATCGCATTGCTCGTTGTCATTGAAGGTTTAAGCAAAGGGTCGCTACCATCGACCTGAATGTCTACCTGAAACACTTTTGCATCTGAGTTAGGCCGTTGTTCACCTACATTGGCTACACTTATTACCTTACCCGTAAGCTTTTTATCTGGAAAGGCATCTAAACCAATCTCAACAGGCTGACCACTCTTTATTTTTCTTACATCTACTTCATTCACATAAGTCTTAGAAAGCATTACAGAAAGATCAGGTAGGGTTGCTACAACCGGATCCCAGGCGCTTATTTGAGACCCCTCTTTCATTGCTTTACCGTCCCATCCTTTGCGATAAATAAGCATACCACTTTCTGGTGCTGTTATCCTAAAAGAGTTTCTCAACTCCATCATAGCATCAAATTCTCTTCTGGCCTTTCCCAATGAAGCTGATACTTCCATCATTTTAGCTTTGTTTTGCTCAAGCTTTATTTTATAATTTTCTTTGGCCTGACTATACGCCCGCTTAGCCTTTTCAAGATCAATTTCAGCTTGTTTAATGGTGGCAGGTGGTTCAAACTTAGATTGTTCCAAGACAATTTCCCTCTCCTCAACGGCATAGTTTAAGTTGACCAGCTCATCTCTTGCCTGTCTCATTTGCAATGTAGTATCTAATTTGGTTTGGGTGTACTGAGACTGTTTTTGATCCAACTCTGTTTGAGCATCACTTATTCGGTTTGTCAGCTCCGATGGATCCAGTGTAGCTATCCAATCACCTTTTTTTACCTGTTTACCTTCTTCAGCAATGCTTTGAATATTTACGTTGTAGATTCTGAAATTTCGTAAGCCACTTGGGCCCATAATCTTTACAGAATTTTTGGCTTCCAATTCTCCCGTGGTATTAATTCTTACCTCAAATAAGCCACGCTCAGCAGACACAATTATGTCGGAATTATCTGCACTGTCGCTGCTGGTAATTACAAAAACTGTAATCAACAATACAGCAACTATTCCTACCCCAATTAAAGCTTTCTTTTTCATGATTTTTTTGACCTAATGATTATGTTACAAAACTATAGAAATAGTTGACGGCTATCACTCCCATATATCAACGAAAACATCCGTATATGTAATACAACAGAGTGCAAATTAATATTTGAATAGTTACTATATTCTTTTTTTAGTATCTCAGATAGCTTTAAAAAATCTTAATTAAGGCAATATACACTGAGTCAAGTGAGGGGGTATTAATATTGTTCCCCTCCCCTAATTTGATTTCAAGATGCTTTACACTCATTTTTAACTATTTACCAGCAGTATTTTTTTGCTGATTCTCATTATCATTAAAATGAGCTTTATAACTTTGGCGCTCATGAAGAAGTTGATAAGTTTTTTTATAAGGAGAGTACCCAGAAAATATTTACAACTCGTAAGTAGGCCTGCCTTAAAAATTCTCGGATTATTTTTGAGGGGTGATAAAGTTACCTGCCCCATTATCAACAAAAGCTATCGTAAGTTTTTACCATATGGTAGAATCAACCCACGTGAGAATGCACTTTGTCCAGATTCACTATCTCTCGAAAGACATCGGTTGCTTTGGCTTTACCTGAAAGAAAAAACTTCATTCTTTAATGAAAAGCTTCATTTTCTCCATGTAGCTCCTGAACAGTGTTTTATGAAACCGTTTGAGAAGCAACATGGCCATCAATACATCACCGGTGATATAGAATCTCCACTGGCCAAGGTGAAGATGGATATCCATCAAATACCTTTTGATGACAATACTTTTGATGCGGCCATGTGCAACCATGTAATGGAGCATGTCGATAGTGACATTATAGCTATGAAAGAGCTCTACCGCGTGTTAAAACCAGGAGGTTGGGCTATAATGCAAGTGCCTTTCTTTAGCCCAATCCCAGACAATACATTTGAAGACGCTTCAATAAAATCGCCTGAGGCTAGAGAGCAAGCATACGGACAGGATGACCATGTAAGGCTTTATGGCAAAGATTACCCTGATAGAATACGATCAGCAGGGTTTGAAGTCCTGGAAGATGATTTCGTGCATACTATACCAGCCGATCTGGTTGAACGATATGCGCTGCCTAAGAATGAGATTATTTATTTTTGTAAGAAGAGGTAACAATTCGATATAACAGGAAAGAAGTTGTAAATACAACTTTTTAAAGCGAAATAAGGTTATTATATTTGGTTACAGCCTTTTTAACATGAAACAAATCACATTAAACATACCTGAGCATAAGTATTCATTCTTTTTAGAATTATTGAATAATCTTGGTATAGAAAAATTAGATGAAATCGAGATACCTGAGGAACACAAAAAAATTGTAAGACAGCGTATCAAGGGATCAAAAAAAGAAGACCTTCTCACATGGGATGATGCTAAAAAGAATTTGAATTATTAAGTAAATCTTAAGTGTCGTTTAGCATTTTTATTGAGCCCGAAGCGCTAGTGGATGTTCAAAAAGCAATTGACTTTTATAATGAGCAAAAACTTGGATTAGGCGAAGATTTTTTGAAACAGGTTAATTCACATCTCAAAACTCTTTACACACACCCTTTTTTCCAAATTCGATACGACAACGTCAGGTGTCTACCTGTAAGTAAGTACCCGTTTATGATTCATTACACAGTTGATGAACCAAATGATTGTGTAATCGTCAGAGCAGTATTAAATACAAACAAAGATTTAAGAAAACTTCGATAGAATTAGCCCTTAGTTAACTTCTTCCACCCCTCTGTAAGAAACCCTACCCCATAGGCAAATAGCTGTGTAAATGATGTAGCAATCGATATAATAGCCACAGATATTTCTTTAGTCTTAGATAAAGCATCTATGAAGATTAATAGATAATAGATGGCCAAAAGTCCTGCCCCTACTACAAAAAGTGGCTTAAAGACAAAATAGAGCAGCCAAACAGAAATAAACCCTAAAGTAAATAACGCAGGAAAAAGGTGTACCAGCTTTATTTCACTCGAAAAAAATCGACTTACATTGATACGTGCCCGCCCGAAGAAATGTAACTGCTTGTAAAACTGGCTGAGGCTTGTTCTTCTCTTATGATACACGAATGCATCTTCAATAAGGCCAGTATTAAAACCTGAGTTGATAATTCGTATGCTAAATTCTATGTCCTCACCCATACGTGTGATTTTATAGCCTTTGGTTTTTTCAAATACTTCTGCGGAGATGCCCATGTTAAAGCTTCTCGGATGAAATGCTCCCATACGCTTTTTACTTCCTCTTATTCCACCAGTAGTAAAAATGGATGTCATTGAGTAACTTATGGCCTTTTGAGTGGTTGTGAAGCTTTCATGCGCTTTATCGGGACCCCCCCAGGCATCTAAATGGTGCTCCTCCAGGTATTGATCAACAATCTGAAAAAAGTCTGTTGGAATAATACAGTCCGAATCGAAGACCACATAGTAATCGCCCGTGGCTTTCTCAAAACCAAAATTGCGGCTAAAGCCCTGGCCTGAATTGGGCTTGAAATAATATGTGAGCTTTAATTTCTCGCTATACTTCTCAATCAAATGATCACACTTTTTGGTGGATCCATCTTCAATAACAAGCACATCGAAATTTGAATAGGTTTGTTTTGTTAAGCTCTCCAGGAGTTCGTCTATCTCATCTGGCCGATTATAAACCGGTATAATTACTGAGTAGTGATACATTACTCAAGGCCAATCTTTTCAGTTACAAGATACTCGTTTTTACTGTTTGACTTCATAGCAATCATTTCAGCTATAAATCCCGTAAGAAAAAGCTGAACACCTACGATAAGGGCTACCAATGCCAAAAAGAATAATGGTTGGTCTACTACATCTCGCGCAGGTAGTTTATGGTATAAATTATAAATCTTCATACCAATGACATAGCAAGTAATGACAAACCCTGAACCAAATGAAAGTGTGCCCAATGTGCCAAAAAAGTGCATTGGTTTTCTCTTAAACTTGGACACGAATGTAATCGAAAGTAAATCAAGAAAGCCATTTATGAAACGCTCAAGACCAAATTTGGTGGTTCCGTATTTTCTCTCTCTATGCTCAACTACTTTCTCTCCAATTTTTAAATAGCCGTTCCATTTGGCAATTACAGGTATGTAACGATGCATTTCACCATATACATCGATGTGTTTCACCAATTGACCTTTGTAAGCTTTTAGGCCACAGTTAAAATCATGAAGTTTTATTCCAGAAATTTTACGCGTAACGTAGTTGAAAAATTTTGAGGGAATGGTTTTGGTGATCGGATCGTGTCTTTTCTTCTTCCAGCCAGATACCATATCATACCCATCCTCAATTATCATTTTGTATAGCTCAGGTATTTCATCAGGACTGTCCTGAAGGTCGGCATCCATGGTGATGACTACCTTTCCAGTTGTGGCATTGAAACCTGTATTGAGGGCGGCCGATTTACCGAAATTTCTGTTGAACTTAATGCCTTTGATAAAAGGATTTCCCGCAGCAAGACTTTTCACAATCTGCCAGCTGGAATCTGTGCTGCCATCATCGACCAAAAGCACGTCATAAGTAAAGCCGTGCGTTTGCATCACACGGCTTATCCATTCACAAAGTTCAGATAGAGATTCCTCTTCATTATAAAGAGGAACAACTACCGAAATATCGGTTTGTAACATATACTACACTTCTAATTCAGGGTTGCTGTTTTTAGTAAATGCACTTACAATTAAAGAAAGTATAAACCCAAAAAACACAGCTGCTAATATACCAAATATCGCAAGCATTGCAGGACTTGTAAATGTTTCTGTCATACTCATAGCTTGTTCTATTTGCTCATCACTCATACCTCTTTCTTGCATATCAATCATAGATTGTTCTCTTATGTTTTCAACAAAAGTGTTATCAACAAAGCTGATATAGATATAAAAGAAAAGTGTTGAAATTACAGATGATATAATGGTTACAAAAAGGCCAATTTTCGTGCCTTCACCAAAGGACATATAACCATCACCTTCTTCTTTAAATTGTTTATGAGCAAGAACAAAAATGATTATTGTAGGTATCATTCCCAGCCACTGAGACCATGACTCCTGGTTTGTTTCAGTGACTACTCCAATAATGAATAAGGCAATAGAAATTACCCCGAGGATAAGTCCCCATTTCACTGATACGTCCTTGATTGTTACTTTTTCGTTGTTTTCCATAGTTGTAGGTTTGATTGAGCGTAATTTAATACTTTTAATAAAGCTTAAAAATATTATCCCCCTACTTTAAACCAAAATCTAATGTACTGCAAGGTTTATTCTGCGGTTGAACGGCTTTTAAATCGATCCTCTGTTTTTCTAAGAAACACTGCGATTATCAAAGTAATAGGAAAGCCAATGACCATACTCTTTATAATGTAATCAAGTGTAAGCACTGAAGGTCTTATTTCTCTTAACATGGCGACTTGCCTCTGAAACTCCTCTTCACTAATAGTAATGGTGCCATCTCCGGTAAGCTGTGCTTTATCAAGCTCAAGGCCTCTTATAGTTCCATTTACATAACTATCGAGAAAATCCGGAACTACAATAGAAAATATCCAAATGAACGCCCCAGCAATTAACGCTACTATTATATAGGTGATGATCCCATTAACCAATCCTTCCCAAAAATGTAGCTTACCATCATTGTAGTATTCACGGTATTCTTTCACAGAAAAGAAAATAATTACACCAAACAAGAAAATGCGGTAGTCATAAAATACTGGTATTAACATGGGGTGTTTGCCAGAGAAGTACATGACAATCATAAGTACAATAGCAAGCACTGAAGCAGCAGCACCATACTTAAGGGGTACTCGAAAAATAGGTTTGATATTATTCATTGCCTAGGACGGTAAAATCAGTGACAAAAGTAGCAGATTTTATAAAAAACGATCGGTTTTACTTGAAATGTTGATGGTGGTTTTGCTCATTAAATGAAGCTTTAAAGATAAATCTACCTGCAAACGAATAACGATGGCATCCCTCAAAGGGATGCCATCGATTCAGTTAAGATCAAACTCTTCTAATTCGTAAAGTCCCTTATTTTGTTTATGGAAGTTCATAAAAGTCTTTTTGTCACCAAACCAGTTAATAACGTAGTCACGCATTAGCTTTGTGGGTTTATCAGATATCAATGATTGGTATGAACTGTATTTGTAAGTCTCATAATCGGAGGCGATACCATGTTTAATGGGGTTTAAGTGAATGTAAAGAATGATTCTACTTAAATAATCTTCCTTGTTTATCTCAATCCTTTTGAAATGTTTTTGAAATAGGCTACCATACCTCTTCTCCTGCTTGTTTATGGCCTGTGAATAAGATATAAACAGTCGCCTGAATCTTTCACTGATCAATTTTGAAGTATCTGATTTATTTATATTGCACTTCACTTTGATCAGTAAATGAAAATGATTTGGTAGAAGGCAATAGGTCAAAACCACCAAATTTTCGCTCAAATATTTATCAAGCAAATCAAGGAAGTATTTGTAATTCTTGGGTTTGAAAAAGATTAATGAACCAGCATTCCCACGATTGTAAATATGATAGATTTTACCCTCTTCAAAATCAATTTTATATTTTCCCATTATTTATACCGATTGCATCCCTTTAAAGGGATGCCATCGTTTCAGTTCTCCTATCTAGTCTATAAAATTTTCTTTTCCATTTATGGTAGCGACAACTTTTCCTGTTAGTGTATTGCCCCAATAGGGAGAGTTTTTAGATTTAGATTTGTTGGTTTTACTATCTAGAGTCCACTTGGCTTTGGGATCTAAGAGCGTTAAGTTGGCGGTTGCACCTTCAACAATTGATGGCTGTTCTATGCCTAATAACTCACGTGGCATTCGTGTGACCTTGTCAATTAACATGGATATATCCACCTTTTGAGACATACTTACTAAATCTGCCGCCACAGTTTGTAAACTAATTATACCAAAATCTGCCAGGTCAAATTCAAGTTTTTTACTTTCCTCATCTTGTGGTACGTGACTTGAAACTATTACATCAATAGTTCCATCTTCAAGACCTTTTAATATGGCCTTATTATCTTTTTCCTCTCTAAATGGTGGGTTTACTTTAAGGTTGGTCTCAAAATCATGCAAATCATTATCCGTAAAGGCTGTCTGGTAGGATGCTACATCACAGGTAACATTAAGGCCCCGCTTTTTGGCGCTTTTGATAAGCGCCAGAGACCTAGCTGAAGATATATTACTTAAATGCAGTCTACCTCCCGCATAGGCCAATATCTCTAAATCACGTTGAACGATTAGCTCTTCGGCTAGTTTAGGCATACCCTTCATACCTAATGTGGTGCTACTTACTCCTTCATTCATCACTCCAAACATATTGAGGTGTATATCTTCAGGTCTGTTCACTAAAAGACCATCAAACTTTTGAAGGTATTGTAAGGACTTTAGTAAAATATCTGTGTGCCAAATAGGTTGCTTCCCATCAGAAAAGGCTACTGCACCTGCCGTGTGCAGATCAATCATTTCAGTAAGATCTTCACCTTTATTGTCTAAAGTTACTGCTCCAATTGGGTAAAAATCAACACCTTGCTGGCTTGCCGCAATAACATATTTTATATCATTCTTTGTCTGAATAACAGGTTTTGTATTCGGCAAAACGGCAACACCTGTAAACCCTCCTGCAATGGCTGCTTCAGCCATCGAGGCAAAGTCTTCTTTATATTCAAAACCGGGATCACCTACTATTGCCCGCATGTCAAACCAGCCTACGGATAGAATCATGCCTTTACCTTCAATTTGCTTGTCTGCCTTTGTACCTGCTAATTTTCCGATCTTCTCAATTTTACCATTAGCAACTAATACATCAGCTGATTTCTTATGAAATTTAGAACTGGGGTCTATAATTTGGGCTCCTGAGATGAGTATTTTCATATGCTAGATTAATTGCAATTCAAATTATGGGAAAAACCGGATTAATAAAACTTCAACAAGCAGAAATAGCAGTGACAACAAAAGTGCGTATTTCCATAATGAGATTCCTATATATTTATTCTCTATTTCTTTACCGAAGGAAGCCGCATCGTTTGTTTCAAAGAATGTAACATTGCCCTGAAAGTATTGCTTGAGGCTTTCAGCACTCATTTGATTTAAATTTGACTCCGAAAAATCCTTGTTAAATGCGATAGTACCAACAATTTCTTCACCGAGCATCACATCATAAAAGCCAGCTGTCAATACATTTTTGGGTACTTCCATAGTTGCCGCGTTACCCATTAACCGTTGAGAAGGTATAATCTCACTCTCTTCATTAACTAGCTTAAATACTTTGTCAGAAATAAGTGAATCGGTCTTAAATGTAATTAATGGCTGATCTATAAAGTAATATAGTTTATGATCAGAGCTGGCACTTTCTAGTGCTATACGATACATAACAGGCACAAATAATGCATGGGAATCAAACGTATTATAATCACTACTCAGTGGACTACTCATAAGAAAGAGGTTGCCCTGCGTATTTATCCTACTTAAAAAAGGTTCTCCATTCTTAAAGTTTAAAATTGCTGCTCTGTCGGTGCCCCAGTCGAGTATTTTTTTAGCAGAAGGCATTGCCATATTCACACTTTGATCTTCAAATACGTTTTCGAAAAATGGATTTTCGAAATCTGGAGTACTCAGTTCACTTGTGTCGAGACTATCTTTTTGGGTGACTCCAGGCATCCCGATGAGTGATTGATAGCTACTAAGATCGGGTGTGGTGCCAGGAATGAAGAGCAATGTACCATATAAACCCAAATGACCATTGATGGCAGCTACAAGTGAAGGGTCTATTTCATCGATCCCATTTAAAATAACCAGTTCATTTTGCTCAATAAGACTATAATCTAAGTTAGAAACATCAAGACTTGTAAGATTAAAAAGCTTTTTGTTGCCAAATACTTTTGAAATACTTGTACCCGTATTATTATCTTTTATTTCCAGTACATTGATTCGATTGCTGCCGTTGATAGTAAAATAAAATTCATTATCAAATGTGACTGGAAACTCTTCGAAGGAAATTCTACATTTATTGATACCATCCAGCTGAAAGGCAAGGTCGAAAGTTGTCTCCGCGGACGCGTTGGGTGGTATATTAATGCTGGCGGTAGCTGCCTGTACGTCATCAACAAAAACCTTTAAAATGAGGTCTTCGACTTCAGTTAATCCATAATTACGGAGTTTAACATTGAGTTGAAGCTTTTCGTCACCAATAAGAAAGGGGTTGTCTAACCATATAGAATCGACCGACACATTTTTGACTGACATAAACGGAAGTGGTATGGCATTAACCTGCACAGCGCTATCTACCTCAATAATGTCATCATCACGGTTAACTTCCTGAAAATCGCTTATCCAATACACTGTTTCCGGTTTGTCTTCTGAAGTAGTTATTCTATTATAAATTTCGCTGAAAGACCTTGAACTACTACTATAGCTCATCTCAGTGATAAGATCATTAACCTCAGTTTTGCTTTTGCTCACCAATCCCGCTGCATCAAAATCATTTGTTAAAATTCTGTAGTCGGTAGTAGTGGGTAAAGTATTTGTAAGTGTTTCGATATAAGCAAGGCCTCTGTCAAATGCTGGCAAACTTTCATCCACCTCATTGCTCATACTAAAAGAGTTGTCAAAATATATTAGCACATCTTGCTGGCTGGCCATATTTTCTTCAGACCTGATGATAGGTTGAGCAAAAGCCATCACCAAAAAGAAGATGAATAATAAACGTGATAGTAAAATCAGGTAATGTTTTAATCTCAGCTTAGAACTGCTCGTTTCTTTTACCTTTTTAAGAAATTTTGTGTTAGAGAAGTAAACCTTGCGTGTTCTGCGAAAATTAAATAAATGAACAATGATCGGAATGGCGAGAGCGAATAGGCCGTACAGGAACTGCGGATACAAAAAGTTCATTGGCAACAAAAGTAGAAAAAATCAGTAAAACTTAGGCAAAAAAACATTACTACTCTGGAACGAGAAAAACACCAAACGGTTTACATGCGCTGTCAAAACCCAATTAGAAATACTTTTTAATTCATAGGCTATTACAAAATTCATAATTTTGTGAATTCTAAATTAAACACTATGACATTTAAGGGCCTTCTAAACAATATAATTTATTCAGGCACTGATGATCATCACAATCCTCACCTGGCTAGGAGAATATTATTTACAAATGTGATTTTTGCAGTTCTTCCGGCCGTTTATATTGTATTTATCATTCTTGATTTTGAATCCTATCTAATGCCCATTTATGAATGGAATTTTGATGTGGTTACCATTCCTGTCATGGTTATTTATTGCGTAGTCGGAATATACCTCAACAGAAAAGGATTCTCATATGCAGGCCGACTCGGATTTCTTATTATCTGGCCACTTCTCATGCATATTTTACCTGTTATCCTACTCAACACTCCTTCTGACTATTACCTCGCCTACCCATTGGGAATGATATTTCACTCCATCCTTATTCAGCTCTTTATATCATTTAAAAGAGAGCAATTTACTTTCTATATAATGATGAGCTTAAGCCTAGTTGTCATCATTACTTTTAGAGATTTTCTTATCCATTTCGACTCAAATCCAAATAGGTTAAGCAATGATGTGATTGGCAGTATCTATTATTCGTTAGTGGCCATTTTATATTGGCTTTTATTTAACACCATTACATTTTACGTGATAAAAGTTATTGATGAATTAATTGATAAGAATGAGTCTCAGCGTTTTCAACTCATCGAGCAAAATATTGAATTAGAGCAAATGAATACAGTTGTTGACAGCGCAAATAAACAATTAGAAAAGCAGGTACTAATACGTACCAAAGGTCTTGCCGAAGCTAATAAAACACTTACAGAATATTCATTTTATAATGCTCACTTAATTAAAGGTCCATTTTGTCGAATTAAAGGTTTGATGATGCTAAAAAGTCTTCACGCTGTGGATGACAATGAGTTTAACCATAGGTTGAGTAGTAGCTTGAATGAGCTTAGCGATGCTATTGAAACTATGCAAGAGCAACTAAATGAGGCTGATAAACGATCTGACATTGAACAGTAGGTAGAATGTTCTAATTAACCACCTCTATATTATGCCTTGTCAGCAGTCCGGGCAATCCAGAAATACTAAAAATCGCTTTATCTACTTTATTTGAATCAGGATCTATTAAAAAGTTGGAAGCAGATGAAAAATCGGCACCTGATAACTCCGTTTGATCAAATGTCGCTCCCTCTAAATCGCTATTACTGAAATCACTTTTTGAAAGTATTGCCTCCGTAAAGTCTACCTGTTTTAGGTCACAGCCGATGAACCTGGCACCTTTCAGGTCACACTTGTAAAATGTAGCAAACTGCAACTGTGAATTATAGCACTGGATCTCAAATAAGAAAGAATTGCACTGCTCAAAATGGATGCCTAACAGTTTACAATCCCTGAATTCAACATTTCTCAAGGCCAGCTTATGATTTTTAATATTGCTAAGGTCACATGCATCAAACTCGCAGTCAATAAATATATATTCTGAAAAGTCTGAATCCTTAAAGTCGCAGTTTGTAAACTGACATGCCTCATAAGTTCCTTTTTCAAGTGAGGTTTTACTATTAAATTGATGATCTACAATATCCGTTGGCATAAGGCAATATTAAAAAATCTTATCCGATTTCTGACATTGCTTCATCACCCTTAGCTACTTGTTTGAAAATCTTCCACACACCAAATTTTAGAATAGTAACTGCACATAAAATCCCAGAAAGCATGGCCCCTGCTATGCCTACCTGTGTAATATCCTGTCCTACGAGCCTGAGGCCTTTAATCTTTGTTTGCGGCCTTAAAAATGGGATATTAAATCTCTCCGGAGAATGTTCAAGACCATAAATTTCGCCATTGCTATAGTTGGAAAAATGCTTGACCGACAAGGGTGTAGACACATTGGTCACCACCACATGGCCCTTTATCTGCGGAAACAAATACTCCAATTTTTCCATCATCGACTTTTCAAACTCTTCTTTAAGTTTGTCATATGCATCACCTCTGTGTAGCCACGGTTTATTAGCATAAGCCTCAAACCATTCGTATTGCGCCATACTAATGGCCTGTATCGTTGAAGTACCAGGATTTTTTTGCTCCCATTTATGATCCTTTGATGAGGGAAATGTGATGTAAGCAAACTCATCTGGAGCTCCTGAAAGGGTGACATTATCAAATGTTTTATCAAAATTATCACGTGAAAATGACCACACGTTATGCTTAGGTAACTGTAATTTCTCTACTGACTGATCAAGGCCTACATAAAGGCAAAGACAACTGCCCGAAGGCTTGATATTTTCGAACGTGTAGTTATACTTCTTTTGCAAACTATCAGAAATTAAATGGTCGAATGTATTTCGGACACCTGCATTACTAATTACACTATTGCACTGAATGAATTTATCACCAAGTCTTACCCCTTTAACTTTGTTATTATTTACAACAATTTCATCTACTGTGGCATTTATAAATAATTGGCCCCCATTATCAACAAAATCATCTATAATGTGCTTATTCAAGGCAACAGAGCCTCCTTCTGGGTAATACCCGCCATTCATAAAGTGTCCGACAACGATGGCATGCGTAGCAAAACTGGAGTACCTTGGTGAAAGACCGTAATTGCCGCATTGTGCACACAAAACAGCAATCAGCCTTTGGTTATTTGTTAGCCCGCTAAGTACCTCGTAAGTAGTCTTGTGCGTATATTTCTTATAGGCTTTTTTAATTATCCAGCCTATGGTTTTACTTAATATCGGCTCAAACGTTTTTTCAAGAAAAAACAATCTACCCATACGATTGGCCTTGTTTATTAGCCTTAGGTAAGCATTGATAGCTTCTTTTTCTTCAGGAAAATAATCAACCAGTGTATTTTTAAATGCCTCTTCCCCTGCCTTAAGTTCATATTTGTCATCACCTATATGAACGACATCGTAAATGTGACCCATGTCGTTCCATTTTATTTTATAGTTGGTCAAGTGGCCAAACAGCTTGTGTAAAGACTCACCCTCTCCAACATTGCCAATATAATGGACGCCTACATCCCACTCAAAGCCTTTTTCGCGCTTAAAACTATGTGTAAACCCTCCAGGTTTAAAATGCCTTTCTAGCACAACTACTCTCTTCCCTGCTTTGGCAAGCCATGAAGCCACCGTAAGCCCTCCCATTCCTGATCCTATAACGATGTGATCTATTGCAGAAAAGTCTGTGTCAGGTTTTATATTATGGTAGACTTTGTTGCTCATATTTGTTTAAGGCAAAAGAAACAACAACAGTTCTTGTACCACTTTGGTTATTTTAAGAGATGGAGTCGCTCAATTTAGAACACCTAAATATTGTCTCCAGGGACCTACTTGTTTTTTCATTTGAAAAGCAAGGACTCGAGAAACCTGATGAATATGACTGAGATCGTGTGCCACCCAGGTTGCTAAAAGATTTTGTAACGTTACTTTTCCTAATGCCGGATGCTTTCCTTCCATCTTAAACATGGCTTCTGTGATATTTAAACTCTCCAATTCTTGAATGTTAGCAGACCTTAAGTAAGCAAACTCATCAAGTAATTGTGGCATAGATTTTCCCTTACTATTCTCAAATTGAGCAAATCGATCAAAGGGTTCAAATGGCTTTTCACTTCCTGATAAAATTATTTTAGCCCTTGGGATCCAATCTGTTTTTTCACCATGTATTAGATGTCCAATAATGTCATAGGGGCTCCAGGTGTCCTTTCCTTCATTTTTGTACACTAAATCCTCAGGCAAGCGGCTCAGCCATGCCTCAAATATTTGTGGCGTTAGCTCGAGTTGCTGTATTATATTACTGATCGTAAATGACATGGCTAAATATAGGCTTTTATACTTTGGAAAGTTGGTTAGAAGTTAAATCAGTTAAATTAAATAGATAATGCGATGCCAGATTATTAAAATGAAATTATCGTATTACTAATGTTTTCAGTAATTTTTGGCTTCTTTTAACGGAGTACATCATTTCATAAAATAATAGGCATGTTTAGCGCAGAAGTATATAAAGAGAGAAGAAGACAATTAAGAGAGAAAGTAGGTAGCGGAACTATTCTACTTTTAGGTAATGAAGAAAGTAGCATTAATTTCAAGGATAACTGGTATCATTTCAGACAAGACAGTTCGTTTTTATACTTCTATGGAATCAATTTGCCAGGCCTCACAGCAACGATCAATTGTGATTCTGGTGAAGAAATAATATATGGAGATGAGCTCACGATGGACCACATTGTATGGACAGGGCCTCAACCAACCATTGCTGAACTGGCAGCTAAAAGTGGGGTTTCTAAAACATTCCCTTCCAACAAGATAAGCAGCAGTCTTGGCAGTAATGTTCACTATTTACCGCCTTACAGAGCGCACAACAAATACAAACTCAGTGAGTGGCTTTCAAAACCAATGTCTGCTATTGAGGCTGAGTCATCTACCGCACTAATCAAGGCCATTGTATCATTACGATCATATAAGACACAACAAGAACTTGTTGAGATCGAGAAAGCAGTAAATATCACAAGTGAAATGCATTTGGGTGCCATGCAGTTTACCAAACCTGGTTTGGTTGAAGCCGAAGTAGTGGGTAAAATACACCAGATCGCTATTGCAGGTGGTGGAAACCTGTCATTTCCTGTTATTTATACTAAAAACGGACAAATACTACACAACCACTATCATGGCAATACGCTTAAAGAAAATGACCTTGTCTTATGTGATTGTGGAGCAGAAACAAGTATGGGCTATGCGGGTGATATGACCCGAACTTTTCCAGCAGGCTTAAAATTTACTCAACGACAACGGGAACTATACCAGGTCGCACTTAACGCACATGAGGCTGCCATATCAGCGTTGAAGCCTGGAATTAAATATAAAGATGTACACTTACTCGCTGGTAAAACATTAGTTGAAGGGCTTAAAGAAGTTGGGCTTATGAAGGGAAATGCCGAAGAAGCTGTAGCAGCTGGCGCTCATACGATGTTCTTTCAATGCGGTTTAGGACATATGATGGGCCTTGATGTGCACGATATGGAAGATCTCGGAGAGCAATTTGTAGGATATACTGACTCTTTTAAAAAAGCTACAGAATTTGGTTTGAAGTCATTGAGACTAGGAAGGGAGCTCGAAGAAAACTTTGTAATAACTGTTGAGCCAGGTATTTATATTATTCCAGAGCTAATCGACATGTGGAAAGCTGAAAATAAATATGCAGACTTCATCAACTACGATGTACTGGAAACCTATAAAGACTTTGGTGGCATAAGAATCGAAGAAGATTTTGTGATCACCGCTAATGGCTCCAAACTGCTCGGTAAGCCTGTTGCTAAAACCATAGAGGATGTGGAGAAGGTGAGGCAGGAAAGCTTGGAGCTAGCGTAGAGGAAAGTATGGTCTTTTGGCTTCTTTATTAAATAAAACGGTCTGTGACCCTGGGTATAGGAAAAAAAGCCAGGTCGAAAGACCTGACCACACAAAAACATTGAAAAGTGATAGCATCCTCAAAGGGATGCTATCACGATAATTATTAATTCTTGCCGCCAAACATGACCATCTCGTTCATGTTTATTTCAGTGACATACCGCTTGTCACCATTGCTGGTTTCATAATTTCTATGAATCAGTTTGCCTTCAATGGCCACTTCATTTCCTTTTTTAAGGTACTCACTTACGAGCTCGGCTTTTTTACCCCAAGCTACTATGTTGTGCCATTGCGTGTCTTCCACTTTTTCACCCTGGGCGTTCTTATAATAGTCTGATGTTGCCATACTAAAAGTTGCCACCGTATTGCCATTATCTAAGGTCTTTACTTCAGGGTCTTTTCCAAGTCTTCCGATCAATTGCACGCTGTTTCTTAAATTTTTCATAATACTAAATATTTAAATGTTTATTAATTAAATGCTTGCGATGAGTTTTTCTCGATTTCGCTGAAGCAAAGTAAAGGCGAGATAAAAGCCATAATCGTATGATAATTGTTTGTATTCGTTTAAATTACATTTGTAAACGTTTGTAATCGGCTAATGCATTGATTTTCATTTATTTATAATTATATATAATATGGAAGAAAAAGAGTGTCTGGAGTGTGGTACCAAGATATTTGGTAGAGCAGATAAGAAATTTTGTTCTGATCAGTGCCGCAATAGCTACAATAATAAATTGAATAGTGACACCAATAATTATGTAAGAAATGTGAACAACATATTGAGAAAAAACAGGAGAATCTTGATGGAACTCAACCCTAATGGGAAGTCAAAAGCTCCTAAATCTCGACTACTCGAAAAGGGGTTTGACTTTAGTTACCTCACCAGTACCTATACAACCAAAGCAGGCGCTACCTATCATTTTTGTTATGAATACGGTTATCTGGAATTGGATAATGATTGGTATGCTTTAGTAATAAAAAATTAAATTTGAATCATGGGTCTATATCACATCATTTACGTAAGTAAGGGAGTTAATATCAATCAAAATAAGTTAGATGATATCTTAAAAACTGCTCAACATTTTAATGCTAATAATGACATCACAGGCATGCTCCTTTACATAGATGGAAAATTTTTTCAGGTGCTGGAGGGCGATGAAAATGACCTCAAAAATCTATATGAAAAAATAAAAGTAGATGATAGACACACGCAAGTCACGACAGTATCTGCTCACCCTATACCGGATAGAACTTTTAAAAATTGGAGCATGAGATATCGAGCAATCAGTGAGAATGAGTTTTATAACCTAAGTGGCATTAGCAGTTGGCAGACCCTTCTTGCGCTAAAGCCCGATGCGAAAGAAAATATGGCCTATGTTTTTTCGAGAAAATTTGCTGACAAAACTTTCCCCTCAACTAAGTGGTGGGGTTAATTTACGACCAAATAAAAATGACACCTGCCAGGTGTCATTTATGTATTGATTTTTTGTATGTACTTAACCCTCCTCATTTTTCTTTTTCTTAGCTTCTTTATTTGCGGGTTCTTCTGGTTTTTCGTCAACTATATTGCCAAATTCGTCAACATAGGCAATCATATCATCAAGTGTCCCCCCTTTGTCATTATTCTCTTGTCGCTCAAGCTTCTTTTCTAATTTTTCCTTTTTCTTTTGTGCTTTCTTTTTTTCTTTCTGCTTTTTGATAAAACTATTTTGTGATCTGCCCATTGTAGTGCTTTAAGTGAAAAAATTGGTATGCCGGTAGTTCCGACATACAGGAAGAAATAAAATCAGTTACAGAATTACCCCGAAGGTCTTGTGAGGCTAGTGCAGGGTGATGCTTATCACTTTCCAAATACAAAGATAAGAGATTAGTCCGTGAACATCAGTAACAATTCCAGATATCGAAAAACAATTCTTAAACTTCGCTAATCTCAAACAAATGACCATCGGGATCTTTGAAGAAGCATCTGACCTCCTGCCCCCAGTCATAGGGTGGTGTGATAAAACTCACATCCCTGTCTTTAAGAATCTCATATGTCTGCCTGCAATCTTTTACTCTTATTGTGAATGAGTGAGAAACGTTGTTTGGAGTTTTAGCGGAATAAAGTGAATCTCAGGCTTATCTCCAGTAGGCCCACCCTGAGTAACTAATAATATCCATTGGCCCAAAAACTTCAACACCATTGAATCTCCGCCATACTCTCTGAATAACTCTGCCCCCAGTTTATCAACATAAAACTTTTTTGATTGAGCCATATCGCTCACTACCAAAATGCTTGTGAGTTCATTAGCCGCTTCATCAAAAGGAGCTTTAGCCATAATTTTTAAAGTCCAACAATTACAAATGCGCCCCAATAAAATGGTTCAGGGTATTTTTCTTTAAGCTGTAGTTGTGCATTATAAAATGCCTCATACCTAGACATACCAGCAATCCAATTTTTATAGAAAAGTGTCATTAGTTCCTGTGTGGCATCATCATCTACATTCCACATACTCATGATCAAACTTTTGGCCCCAGCCAATCTAAACGCTCTTTGTAAGCCATATACACCTTCTCCATTTTGCACTGTCCCCAAGCCTGTTTCGCAGGCAGATAACACCACTAAGTCCGTGGCATTCAAATTTAAATTCATCGCTTCGTAAGCAGTGAGTATACCATCCTCATTTCCATCAAGTAATTGTCCATCTAACAGGTAATCTTCTGCTCCGGCTAATACAATACCTGATCTCAGCAATGGGTTTTCATAATACTTCTGACTTGTCTCAATATCAGCATCATCAGGATTTTCTAAAAAGAAACCATGTGTGGCAATATGTAATATCTCAGGGTCTTCAATTGATTTTATATTAGCTTCGTTGGCCTCTGTCTCCAATATCACCTCGTGTTTTTTCACATCACCCTCATATAAGTTTGCGATGCCTTCGACCTCAGTTTTTGTACCCGGCAAAGGAGCAATTCCTTCACCACTTCTCAAATAACGCATTAGGCCGCCACGCAAGCCTCTCGAGAGACCACCACGTGTGGTTCTACCTCTCGTTACAGAACCCCTCAATGCCCCTCTTGACACTGAGCCTTGATTACTATTCTCTACACCATTTTGTGTGTAGGTAGGGAAGCCAATCAAGTAAGATGCCTTGCCTGTTGCATTAGATTTTCCAGCTTTTGCTAACACCAATTCTTTGGTATTAGTGACTTGCTTTATCTTCATCTCCTTTATGAGATATTCTCCAGACTCCGGATTTTCGAGTGTATTAATATTGATTTGATTGTATACTCCATCAGGAGAAAAGTAAAGTACATCGATATCTCCAAGAGCTTTACTGAATTTGCTCCAATACTGCTTAAATGAATATGCTTCTTCAATTTGAAACTTAATGGCATTTCTATAATTGTTTAAATATTTATCCTCCAAAACAGCTCCATTTTCAAGCAGTACAGGCATTGGGTGATCTTTTGTATCGGCTGTTACAATGAGTCCCAGATAATAAATGTCTTTGGTAAAGCTATTGACTTGCTTTGGATCGAACACTCTATACCTTATCACTTCCATAGCCGCTTCTCCCGGCTTAAGTTTATCTCTAACTTGCTGCCAGGTAACGTCTTGTTTCTCATACGTATCAGCAAAGGCAGCTGAACTTTTAACCAATTCACGTTCTAGGGTATTAGAAGAGCTAACCAGAGAGTCGATGAGTGTTTGCTGGCTCGCCAAATTAGAGGAGTACAGTTTTGAAATGCGTTCCTTTAGGTTTCTCCAATTTTCATATTTCTCAATCAGTGCAGCATCATCACTTTCCATAATTGCTTTTCTCACCTTATCGGTAGCATACATGATCAGACCTTTTGTTTTCAACTGTAGGTTATAAACTTCACCCATAAGCTCTGGATTGGTCTCATAGCTACTCCATGCGAAAGAATTGAACTGCTCAAATGATGGCTTAAGTTTACCAGCATAAAATCGAGTCTTTTCTTCCTCGCTTAAAACTGAGAAAAATAGCCTGATCTGATCAAAATAATTTTGGAAGGTCTCATCGAAATATTCGGCAGCCTTTTTAATATCACCTTGTTGCCAATAATAAAGCCCAATGTAGTTAGTGACCTCTCCATATTTAGGGTGTGTCGCTCCTAAAAGGCTTTTTCTCATCTTTAAAGCCTTTTGTAAAAACTTCAGGGTCTCCTTACTTGATTTTGCCAGATGAGCTTTCCCTAAGTTGAATTGTACAGTTGCTACATCAGTATTCTCTTTATTATCATGGACTTGCTCAAACACTCCCTGCGCCTCATTGAAGGACTGAATCGCTGCTTCTAATCTGCCGCTTAAACGGTACACATTTGCAAGGTTGTTTTTAATTTTTGCATACATCAGACTTTCAGTTCCATAAACCTTTTCGTTTATATTAAATGCATTCTCAAAAATACTTTCGGCCTGTTCAAAATTACGCATGTCATAAAATGCCGTACCTTGATTAACCATTGAAGACAGGTAATTTGGATGCATGATTCCATAGTTCTTACTATCTCTTTCAAGGATTTGCTCATATAGTTCTACTGCGTTTTGATAACGACCCAATGCCATATAGACATAGGCCAGATTATTGTATAAATCATCCAGCGCCATGTCGGCTTCAGGGGTTGCTAATTCCTTTAAACGTTGTTCGGTATTTAGAAATATTTCTTCGGCTTCAGGGTATTTGCCTTGATTTACATAAACCAACCCTAATATACCTTCTGTTAAAATAGCGTCTAATGGGCTATCTAAAGATTGAAAAAGTGTAGATGCTTTGATAAGATCGACTTCAGCTTCTTCATATCTACCCAATAGCATTTCGATATCTCCCCTTTTTGAAAGTAACACAGCATGGTAATAATCAGATTGAGGTACGTCAGATAATTTTTTATTCACTGACTTCAATGCAAAACCGAGATCATTATCCTGAACGAGAATGCTCACATACCAACTGAATGATCCCAGATATTCTTCTGAAGAAGTCCCATACAATGACTTGTCAGTTTCAAGAAGTAAATTCGCCTTTTTCCTGGCATTTTCTATCTCACCTAACTCCAGCAATACAAAAACGAGATTGTATAAATTGTCACTGTAAGTGGTTTGAACTACCGGTTTCAGTTCTTTCCTATAAGACAACTCACGTTCGAAGTAAATTTTTGCCTTTTCCAGATTATAATTAGCCAAAAATGCATCTGCCAAATAATAATATAGTTCAGCATACACTGAATCTGAGACATTTTCAACGGCATTTATTTTTGCCTCAAGAGCAATTGATTGCTCAAATAGGCCGCTGTCATAATTTGTACTGAGCTGGCTATAAATATCTTCAACGCTTTGAGCCTTAGAGATGTGACTAAAAACGAACAGAAGTAGACTACAAAATATACCTATTTTTGGGTATTTCATGTGTTTGAGTTATAGATTAAACTTAACAATATAAAAGTTTTGCATTATATTCTAAAGTCAAAATTGGACTTTATTTAAATAACAAAAAAATAACCCTAAATCCTATAATTTATCTTGCGTTACAAACGCAATTATTTTACCTTGCACAGTTTAAATGGTTTAAAAAATTATGAAGCAACTTCTACTTCTTTCTCTATTTACATTTTCATCAACTTTTACATTATTTGCTCAGCTTTGCCCTGGCGATATCGACATCGTGGAAGATGAAAATCTTTCTATCTGGGACATTGAGACAAATGGAACTCAGATATTTTCTTTGGCTGAGTTTCAAGGCTCAATAAATATTGGCGGTAGCAATTATTTTCAAGATGACTTTGGCTTTGGGGCACGTGGTCTTGTACTCATGGCTCATGATGTATCTGGCGGACTATTATGGTCCACTCAAATTCCAGGAACATCATTTTTCACCACTAAGCCGGCCTTAGTTGCAAGTCCTGACAATGTATTTATAGCTGCAACATCATCTGAAAATAACGATACTGAACACCATTTTAAAGTACAACAATATTCAGGTCCTGATGGATCTCCAGGTTGGGCTAATAATTATATTATACCGGTTACATCTAGTAACTTACCTTTTGGTGCCATGCTTAATCCCCATTCGGCCATACTTGATGGAAATGGAGCAGTGATTATCACAGGAGCTTTTTCTGGCGACATCGACCTTGGTGGAACAGCCCTAACAACAGCCCCCGGTCTCTCTGAAAGTTTTGTATTATCTGTTGACGAAACCAATGGAACAGAATTTTGGGCTGTTCAGTCTACCGGGAGTAACGGACGTGGTCGAGCCTGGACAATGGACAAAGACCTGGCAAACGATATTATTATTGGCGGACATTTTACCGGAACTATTGACTTTGGTGGAATCTCATTTTCAGCGAGTGATGACACTATTATAAATCCATATGTCGCTAAATTAAGCAGAGTGGATGGAAGCCCAAGATGGGTGGTTGGTATGGAAAATGGTACTAACTCAGGCTTCAACAACATATATGACTTAGATGTCGATGATGGTGACAATATTTACTTCTCAGGAAATTTCAATGATAACATTAATATCTTAGGAAATGACGTTATCAGTCAAGGCGGTACTGATGCAATGGTTGGTAGCTTAACTAATTTAGGGAATTTCAGATGGGCCAATCAACTTGGAGGTGTAGGTACATCTGATGAATTTGCAACAACTGTAAACTATAGTGCAAATAACAGCGCTGTTTATGTAGGTGCTCAAGTCGCCACAGATGATGTATTTTACGGAGGCTCCTCCATGAGCCTTCCTGCAACATTTGGACACTACATATTTGCCATGGAGCCTGTAGGGGGTACTTTAGACCCAAACCCTGGAAATAATATATCTGCAGAAAATATTTTCGGGTATGACGCACTGTATGACGATGTAACTGATAATTTTATTTTTGCCTCGCTCATAAACAATAATGGAGTAAATACAAGAGTAAGTTCCTGGGTTGGTAACAGGCCTGTTCCAATCATTGATATTACTCAAGAAAATGGAGTTTTAGATCCAAACGAAACATTGACTGCCTATGATCCTGGGGGTGGACTTTACACATATCAGTGGTATATGGATGGTGCAGTTATCCCGGGAGAGGTAAATCCAACATATGTAGCAACTACAAATGGTGAGTACGCAGTAGAAGTTGCTGCAGGCTCTTGTCCTATACTCTCTGAGAGTATATTTATGCTTGATGGTGTCACTTTAGAAAGTGACTCGTTAGTACTCGTTGAGCTATATAACAATACCGATGGTCCAAATTGGTCTCGTAGACTCAACTGGTTGGTGGGAAATGTCAATACCTGGGAAGGTGTTACCGTTAATGGCGGCAGAGTTACAGAACTTTTTCTTGCGACCAATAATATGAATGGTAATTTTCCCGCATCATTCGGTAATTTGGCTGGTCTAGAGCGTCTCTATTTTGATAGTAACAACCTTACTGGAACAATCCCTTCCTCCTTTTGGAATCTCAGCAATCTTCAGGAAATCATTTTGCATGATAACCCCAACCTTAGCTGGACAATTGAAGCGGGCATAGGAACAATGACCTCGCTTACGAATATTCGAGCTTTTAATTCCGGGCTAAACGGGACAATCCCTATTGAAATTGGTAACGCCACCTCACTGGTGGAAATTGACTTTGCTGACAACCAATTAACAGGTTCAATACCTCTCGAAATCGGAAACCTGACGAGCCTCGATTTTCTACAATTGGGTAACAATCAACTATCGGGGACTCTTCCAGTTGAAATGGGTAACATGAGTTCGTTAGTTACTTTAAGCTTATATGACAATCAACTTTCCGGCAGTATTCCAGTAGAGCTAGGCAACCTAACTAACCTTCAAAACCTTGATTTTTTCAACAACGAACTTACAGGGGCAGTACCTACAGAACTCAGTAACACTGCTTTGATTAATCTTATGCTTGAGCTTAATGATCTCTCTGGCGTTTTCCCTGATGCCATTTGGCAGATACCAACGTTAGAGACTATAAACCTTGGAAATAACCAAAGTCTAGACCCTAACTTACCTGCCAATCTTGGCTCACTCACTCAATTAGTAGATATTAGATTAGATCGTACTTTGCCAATCGGTGGCCCTTTTCCAACCGACTTTTATAGTCTGTCAAATTTAGTTGGTTTATCTCTTGGTGGGCAACAGTTTACCGGCCCATTAGATGGTACTGGCGTAGACAACTGGACAGCCCTTGATAATATTTATTTATGGGACAATAAGTTGACTGGTGACTTACCTGTTGAGTTTACTACCCTAACTAGTCTGAGGGCTTTAAATGTAGATTTTAACGAGTTTGAAAACATACCGGATTTTAGTGGGTCTGCTTCTATGCAAGAATTATCTATTGCAAGAAATTTCCTTGATTTTAACTCTGTAATTCCTAACCTGGGCATTGCAACAATAAATTACAACCCACAAAATCGAAGACCAGAACAATACTTAACAGTAGATGAAGGCGGTTCGACTAATTTCGTAAATGATTACACTGCAGGGGGTAATGTGTATCAGTGGGTAAAGAATCTTGAAGACTCCACAGTAACCACTATGGACTACCCTATTAATACGGCTTCCATATCTGATCTGGGAGGTTATTTCTGTATTATTACAAACCCGACCGTTCCAGACTTAACCATTAATTCCCAGTTTTACAATCTCGCCTTCACTGGTGCTCCGAAAAGCTGGACAGTGGACAACTCGCCTGGCTCTGTTGCTGACTTCAAATCTTTCTATGCCGCTACATATGGCACAAATGATGGGGACACGCTCTATGTTATGGGTTCAAAAATACCCTATGACAAAGGAGGTAATCTTTTCAGAAACCCAAGAATAATATATGGACCGGGGTATTTCTTATCAGAAAATCCGGAAACTCAGGCTGTGACAGATTCAGCTTATGTGCAAAACGTATTATTCAGAACTGGCTCGGAAGGATCAGAAGTTTACGGTCTGGTAATCGATCAGGTGTTCCTTAATAATCAGGCTTCAGCTATTGACGATACTTTAAGAAATGTTAGTATTACGAGTAATAAGATTAGAGAAATGAGTATAAATGACGATGCTCAAGATATACTTATTAATAAAAACTACATTCAGCAATTTAATCTTGCATCCACCCCCGTTGCCAACACAAGTAGGTCTTATCAGGATATTTTTGTAGAAAATAATATTATTGATACAGTGACAACTGCTTTAGCTAAAGCGTCTGCTGCACGCAACGTAATGTCTAATGTCAATTTCACAAGAAATACAATTGGTGTATTTACAGACAGTATTTCAGATGTGACGATTACTGACAACATTATCAATGATTATCAAGCTACGTCAAACACAGTTGTAAATACTCAAACATACGCTGCCGCCAATTTCATTAATGCATCTGGTACGTTGTCGGTCGATAATGATTTTCAAACTACAGACGCCAACTTCAGTGCGGGTGCTTTTGCGGGAGCAACGGATGAAAAATACATTTTATCTGGTCTGGCGCCTATTCCGCACATTTTTACTCTGGAGGACATAGGTAGAATCAGAATTAATACAGAAGCTAAAAGTGAAACCGGAGTTGATATTGTACAACTGAGGTATCGCTTGGGTGAGGCTGGTAATATTGTACAAAGAGGAAATGTTACACGGCTTGAGGCTGGTGATCCAGTACAGGTATTATTTAGGCCAAGATTAGGTGCCGTTACCCCAGGTGCAGCTGTTGATATGATGATATGGCCTAAAAACATCTCTGGAGTAAGAGGCGTACCGCTCAAACTTTCATTCGTAGCAGAAACTACAACGGCTTCCGGAAATATATTTACAGCGGACAATCAATCGGTAACTAACGGTGAAGTGCTGTTGTTTGAGATTAACCAGGAAGGCGCTGCATTTGACACGCTGGCAACAAGCTTAAACAATCAGGGAGCATTCACCTTTAACAATATCGTGATCGGTGACTATTTGGCCCTGGCAAAGGCTAACGAGAGTGACTTCCCTGGTCAACTCCCTACATATTTTGAGCAAATTGATCTTTGGGAGGAAGCCGACACATTACTAATTGATACTGACAATCCTGTTTTTGATATTACACTGATTGCTGAACCAAAAGACCCTGAAGGTGATGGGATGGTGTCTGGTTTTGTAGAGGAAGAATTTGAAGAAGGTGATGACAACGGGCGTGTGATGGCTAGAGGTAGAGTAAGAGGTGCAGGTGTTTCTATGCGAAGAAAAGTAAGGACAAGTCGACCAGAAGAAGATGTGATTTTCGAACTAGTTGAGTATGTTTTCACAGACGAAAATGGTCAATTTACTTTTGAAAACCTACCAGCTGACGAATATCGAATCAACATCCAATACCCTGGTTTCCCAATGGATACTACAACAAATGTTGATCTAAATATTCAGGAGAACATTGACAATGACTTTGAACTTGAGGCACTAGTAGCAGACGGCAAAATTGCCGTAACGATACTCTCAACGACCGGTATAATAGATGAAATAATTGAAAAAGTTCGGGTTTACCCCAACCCAACTACTTCAGAAGGTATAAATATTACTTTTACCCAAGAGGCTAACATTAAAGGTGACATTGCCATACAACTTTACAATTTAAAAGGTGAAGTAATAACCGGCAAGACTGTGTCTAACCTTGAGATAGCAAACAACCGAACTGTGAAACTACCCCTAAGTGGAGCCGCAAATGGTACTTACCTATTGCAGTTAAAGCAAGGGTCTGAAAGCATCGGTACCATAAGATTGATCGTTAATTAAACGAAGAATATTATTGTAGAGACCAGAACGGTGTGAATTATCACATCTTTTTGGTCTCTTTTTTATTGTATTCTATTTAGAATTTCTTTTGTATATTGGCAGCCGAAACAGGTTTATTTTTTGATTTATATGTATAGAGCATTTTATTACACAGTGCTTCTATTTTTGGCTTTAACAGTTACCAGCGCTTGTTCACCGTCTTGTGAAGAATGTGATGATGACTATGCGCTTCACTTTAAGTTTGTTAACAAAGAAGGGCATGAAATTTTAAATGATGGGGGTAATTTAACGCTTACTGACCAACTGAGTAACGAATTTACTATTGAAAAAAAAGAAACCGAAACAGATACCGCTTTTGTCGTTTCATTATTTCAAAGTAATCCTGACATACCTGAACCCGATACAATTATTTTCTTTTATGAAAATGCTTTAATCGACTCTGCGACTGTAAAATTTGGTTTTCAAAGGGATAATGATTGTTGTGTCAATCCCAGGGTTGTTGAAAGTATAAACCTACACAACCTAGAGTCTTCGAAGCTCATCAGAAGGGAATTCAATATTTATAGGATTACGGTAGAGTAATGTACTGAAAGAATGGTCTGTGAGACACAAACCATGGTTAGGGTTCGGTTAATAACAATATGATTTAGGAACACCGACCTAAGTCAGTGGACAAAATTATTTCTTTAAAACTGTAAACTCCACTCTTCTGTTGTAGGCTCTGCCCTCATCAGTATCGTTACTTTCAAGTGGTACAGTTTCGCCATACCCTCTGGCTACCAGCCTGAATTCATTAATGCCGTTTTCTATTAGATAGTCAACGACAGCCTGGGCCCTACCCTGCGATAAGTTAAGGTTATAATCATCAGAACCCTTGCTATCTGTATGCCCAGCGATTTCAATTTCAAGTGACGGGTTATCATTTAGAAAAGCGACCACTTTATCCAGCTCAACAAACGATTCCGATTTTAATGTGGTTTTGTCGAAATCAAAAAAGATATTTTCGAGCCTCACGGTAGTACCCACTTCTATTGGCTTTAGGTAAATGTCTTTTGTAAGTAGCGTTGTTTCGTCATTATCATAGGCGATACTATCCGTAGTATTCAAATATCCCTCTTTAGATGCACTTAACATATACCAACCTTGCTGTTCGAGTTCTTTCTCATAATAGCCCCTGTTTGTCTTTAGACTTTGGCTTTCATTGTTGCCTTTTAACTCAATTTGAAGCTTTGCATCCATTGGTTCGTTTGTCTTTGCATCATAAATGGTACCGCTCAGTATAGGATTTCTCTTTATTGGTTTTAAGAAAAAATCTTTAATCACTACCGTGTCGTTAAATACATCTTTAAGCTCAAACATTGCCGCTGATGATTCATATCCATCTAATGTTACATCCATGTGATAGGACCCCTCACCGATCAAAGTAGTTTGGTACGAGCCATCTGCAGTACTCGCTTTTAAAGTATCCGTTTGGTCGTTGTCACCATATATAATGATATCGGCCCATATCCCCTGCCTAGTCTTATCATCAAGCACCAACCCTTTTAGTGAGATTTTAATGTCTTTTAGCTGTAGCTGAAAAATATCTAAGTTGCCTCCATCAATCGTACGTCCAGATTGTGTGGTAAATACATTACCATTTTCATCAACTGACATATAAGCGTCAAATGCCCTGGTGTTGAGTGGCCTCCCCAGGTTAATAGGGTCTGACCATTTCATCCACGAATCATCAAGCCGTCTGGTCATATACAAGTCTGAGCTACCTTCTCCCATATCCTTTCTATTGCATGAGAAGTACATGATTTTATCATCAGGTGACATAAAGGGTGCAAATTCGTCTCGACCCGTATTGATGTTGTTACCTAGCTTCACTGGCGTAGTGTAGCTCCCATTATCTTGCCTTTTACTTATGTATAAATCACTAAAGGTGCTGTTCTCTTTTTCGCTAAAGTATAACACCATATAACCCCCATTACTCGACAATGTTGCTCCATAAAATTTCCCTTTATGCATTTTTTTGAAATCGTCTACATCAACTTCGGTAGGGTTAGACCATGAGCTACCATTCTTTCGCGTAAGCGAAAAACCATCTTCATTTTTACCATTGCCACCTCTAATAAATAATGTTCCATCTCCCATAACCGTAAACACCTGATTGGCGTGATGATTATTTAGAGGTGAACCAATATGCTGTGCCTCAGCCCACTCACCATTTTCGTCTAAAGTAGAATACCAGATATCCTGACTATTATCTTTCCCAAAATGATTATCCGGGTGATTGTGCACGAAAAAATACAGTGTCTTTCCATCTGCAGAAATAACTGGTGCTCCCTCATGGTATCCGGTATTTACCTTCCTACCAAGATTTACAAGCTCATAACGATCGTTGAACTCCTGGGCGAAGCAAAAAGCCAAACTTACCAAATACAGACAGACAGAAACTAGTATTTTTTTCATTGAGAAGGTAATTTGCTAGTAAAGATATAAATATCAATAATTTATAAAAATGTTGTTTTACCAGAATAATAATGAATAAAAAAGAGTTAAAGTCGCATCTTTTTGAGATAAAGTGCGTTACAAAAGCATAAATATGAAGCAATTTTTACTATCCATTCTTAGTGTTTTCCTCTTTGTCTCAGCATCTATTGCGCAGGAAATCGAAATATCCGGACAGATAATAGATAAAGAAACCAAAGAGGCTGTTCCTTTTGTACACATCATAAATGCTTCTATTAATAAAGGTACCGTAAGTAATACCGAAGGCCGTTTTTGGATAAAAATGGACAAACAAGATACGTTACAATTTTCAGCTATTGGTTTTGAAACCTACGCTTTTACACTTCAGCCCAATATCAGCACAGATAAATTAGAAGTAACCATAGCTCTTAATACCTCCACCATGGAGTTGGCACCTGTCAAAGTATTTGCATTCAGAGATGAACAAGCACTAAAGCGTGCTTTGATCGAAATGGATGCTCCGTTAGAAGAACAGGAACATTTCACCATTCCTGGTCTGCCTTCTAAAAAGACAAGGGATGTTGAAGGAGGAGGAATGGGTTTTGGCGGGCCATTAACCATGATAGCCAAGGTCTTCAGTAAGGAAGAAAAAGAAAAGAAGCTCTTGAAGAAATACGAAAAGGCATATGACTACCAAAAAGTACTTACCTCTAAGTACAACGAGACTATAGTCATGGAAATCACCAATCTACCTGAAGATAAAGTTGAAGACTTTATGAAATTTTGCGTGCTTGAAGATTCCTTTATTTACCGTGCAACAGAATATGACCTTGCAGTAGTCTTAAATCAATGTCTGCTAGATTTTAATAAACTCGAAGAACACTAAGAATCTTTCTCACATTATCTGTAACACCATCCTCTCTGTTAAAGTCTAAACATTCGATTAGATTTATTTGACTTCACTGTATGATTGGAATTTTAGTATTGCTCGCAATATCCTGGGGCTTGATTTACTTTATAGAGAAAAAGCATCTTCTTGCCCTTGGTTTTCTACCTGTAGATAAAAGGATAAGCCAATTTTTAGTAGGTTTTTTTATAACTGCTCTATTGTGTGCATTAATCCAATTATGGGAATCGTCCTTAAAGTCTTCAACCTTTGTATTAAATGAAAGTTCAAGTCTGAAACTTATAGCACAGATGTTTTGGTGGGACCTTAAATCTGTTGTGACAGAAGAACTAGTTTTTAGAGGAGCACTTCTTTATATTTTGATCAATAGGCTGAAAGGAAGTTGGGGCATTGCAATATCGGCTATTGCCTTTGGCATCTACCATTGGTTTTCCTTTGGCATATTCGGAAATATTGTACCAATGATTTTTGTCTTTATTGGTACTGGTCTTTCAGGCTATGCCTGGGCATTGGCTTTCCAAAAAACCAACTCTATACTAATGCCTATTGGTTTTCATCTTGGCTGGAATTTTACTCACAACACCATTTTCTCACACGGACCGCTTGGAAACGGTTTAGTTATTTCACAAGGTGGTACCACTATAACTGACTGGTTCTCATTGGTAGGTTTAATATTTGCACCTCTAGTGATGCTGGCTATAGTAAAGTACTTGATACCAAATGAAAACCAGTCGGCAAGAGTTAATTGGAAACTCTGGGGAACTTCTTAAAATCTGGTTTTCTTTTCTCTAAAAAGGCATCTCGCCCTTCCTGCGCTTCATCCGTCATGTATGCCAGTCTTGTAGCTTCACCAGCAAATACTTGCTGACCGACCATTCCATCGTCAGTGAGGTTAAAAGCAAACTTGAGCATGCGTATGGAGGTTGGTGACTTCTCTAAAATCTCCTGTGCCCATTGATAGGCCGTATCTTCCAACTCGGCATGAGGCACTACTTCATTAACCATGCCCATATCATACGCCTCCTGGGCGCTATAGTTTCTGCCTAAAAAGAATATCTCTCTCGCCTTTTTCTGACCTACCATTTTTGCTAAATACGCTGAGCCATATCCGCCATCAAAGCTGGTAACATCAGCATCAGTTTGCTTAAATATGGCATGTTCTTTACTGGCCAATGTCATATCACAAACGACATGTAAGCTATGCCCACCACCTACTGCCCAGCCTGGCACAACGGCAATTACGGCTTTTGGCATAAAACGAATCAAGCGCTGTACTTCCAGGATATTAAGTCTTCCCACACCAGCCTCATCAACATAACCTTGCTTACCACGGGCTTTCTGATCACCGCCACTGCAAAACGAATAAACACCATCTTTGCTCGAAGGGCCCTCGGCTGAAAGTAATACTACTCCAATTTCTGGGTCTTCTCGTGCATCTAAAAATGCATCGAATAATTCGTTGGTTGTTTTAGGTCTAAAAGCATTACGTACATCAGGCCTGTTGAATGCAATACGTGCTACACCATCTGATTTTTTATAAGTAATGTCTTCATATTCCTTTGCGACTGTCCAGTTGGGCTTATTCATGATCTGTATTTTTGGCTTATTAAAGGCGTAAATTTAAATAATCAAATGGATGAAGCTTTATTGATTTTCAAATTTGATTGATTTAAAACAAAAAAGTCGGCCCCAACGAAAAGTTAGGGCCGACTTGCAAGCAAAGAGGTTAAACAAAAAAAGATTAAATAATAACCTAAGCTAATTAATCAATGAAATATAAGCAAGCTAGTTGCCAACTAGTACAAAAGCACCCCAATAGTAGGGATCTCTATACTTTTCTTTTAAAGAAAGTTGCGCTTGTCTAAAAGCTTTTTTCTTGTCACCAGATCTGGTCCAGTTATTATAAAACGATGACATAAGCTCTTGAGTGGCTGTATCATCTACTTTCCACAGGCTCATCAGCAGCGCATCTGCACCAGCAGACAAAAAGGCTCTTTGTAGTCCATATACTCCCTCACCTGCCTTCACATCACCAACAGCGGTTTCGCAGGCGCTTAAAATCACCAACTCCGTGTTGTTCAATGTGAGATTCATTGCTTCATAGGCGGTTAAAATACCATTATCACTGTTTTCTAAAGAAGCAGATTGCTCTTGTTCCAATACGTTGGCAGCGCCTGCTAAAAGCAGACCTGATCTTAACAAGGGGTTATCCTTTGCGCTTTCTGTATTTACGCCAAACACTTTACCTTTATCTAACTGAGTATCTTCAAGGAAATATCCATGTGTAGCGATGTGTAGCAGTTTTGGGCTCGTGATTTTTTTTAAGGCCGTTTCTGTGGCAGCATCTTCAGTTAATTTAGATACCCTATATCCTCTAGAAGCTAACACTTTATTGATGTTATCCACTTCCGTTTTGGTACCGGGAAGTGGCGGTATATCCCCTTTACCAAATACAGGATTACCAACAAGGTATGCTGATTTTGCACCCCCACTTGCTTTGCCTGACACAACCAATTCTTTTGAGTTACCAATAAATGTAATATTATACTGATCAAGGACATAACTCCCTGTAGGAGTCCTTAACGTATTCGGATTTATTTGATTATAAATACCATCCAGAGACATGTACAAATTAGTCGTACCAGCTGCTTCTGTGGCAATTGGAGCCCAGTATTGGTCATAAGTATACTCATCAGTCATTTTTTGGTGAATGGCATTATTGTAATACTTAAAGTACCGAGTTTCTAATTGTGTGCCATTAGAAAGCACCGATAATCTAGGCAGGTCATAGGCTGGCTTTAAAGTCATTGCCACATATTGAGCTTCCGATGTGAGGGCTTTGTCAAACTTCCTTACTCTAACAACCTCTATTACTCCTTCGCTGGGTTTTAGTTTATTTTTCACATCCTGAAAAGTAACCTGCTTTAATTTGTAACCTTCGTTGAAAACACTCGATTTTGATGAAAGAGCTCTTTCTGTGGCATTGGTAGCCTTCTCAAGTGAATCTAGATTGATTTCCTGTTCGGTAAGCTCAGCTTTTGAGTAGCTATAATATCTTGCCAATGTTTCCTTTTGGTCTAACCATTGTAAATACTGGTTGATCAATTGTTTATTGCCACTCTTTAAAATCTGCTGTTTGATTTTACTGGTAGCCTGTAATAAAAGCCCTTTAGTTGCAATGTGGTAGTTGTACATTTCGCCTATCAACTTGGCATCATAATTTGAAACATCTGTAGCAAAGGCATAAAACCTCTCAAATCTGGGCCTGAGTTTATCCCAATATTTGGTCTTCTCGGCTTCACTCATAGGTGGGAAGTAGCTGTTTATGAATGCCAGTGATTTTGAAAGGGCATCATGATATAATTCCTCTGCTTGCTCATATTCCTCTTTTTTCCAATAGAGAATAGCCAGGCTTTCGACTGTTTCAACATACTCAGGGTGCTCTATGCCCAGCTGGTCTTTTTGTATATTT
Source organism: Fulvivirga sp. (assembly GCA_965227525.1). Lineage (GTDB taxonomy): Bacteria > Bacteroidota > Bacteroidia > Cytophagales > Cyclobacteriaceae > Fulvivirga. Next base: position 3,628,495 of record OZ245762.1, read on the forward strand.
TGAGCCTGTAGCAACAATGGCATGGCTTCGTCATACCTGCCTTGAAAACGGTAAAAATTTGCTAAATCACGAATTGAACGAGCATATAACCTGTGGTCTTCACCATATTTTTTTTCATATATTTCTTTAGCATCATTCAGCAAGGCCTCCACGTCATCATACTTTTCCATCTCCATATATAAAGCCGCCAGATTGCTTTTCATATGTGCATAATCAGGGCTATTGGTGCCAAACCTCAGTTTTTTAATATTTATCAGTTTTTTAAAAGTTTTCTCAGCTTGCTCATAGTTGCCTAATTGCTGATAAAGTAATGCCTGATTTGTTAGAAATTTTTGATGGTTACCTGACCTCTCGCCTTGATTTTCATCAGATATCGCAATCGCATTACTTAATAACTCCTGCGCCTGGTCGTATCTTCCCATAGTTTGGTATAACATTGCCTGGTTATTCAATGCAATAGCCAAAGGCATCTCTCTGGTTTCGGGCCATTTGCCCAATACTTCTATGGCATTTTTAATGCTTTCTTCAGCATCGTTGTAGCGACCTGTTTCTTTATACAACACCGCCAGATTATTGAGAGAGGCCCCATAACTGGGATGCTCTGCTCCATAAGCCTCTTTTCTAAGTTCAAGCGCCTCTGTCGTAACCTCTTCAGCTTTATTGTACCTACCCATGGTACTATACAACAAACCAATGTTTGAGATTACCCGATAATAGTTCGGGTCATCAAGCAGATTATTCTCTTCATATTTAGCCCGGGCTTTATCAAATATTTTCCCTGCTTTCTTATAGTAACCTTTGGCATATGATAATTCACCAAGATCCACCAATGCCCGGGCATTCTCTGATTCATCGGCATCAGTCCTGTTGGCTACATTGCTCAACCACTTTACAGATTGCTCCTTAAAACCATCAGTCTCAACAAAATCAGCATTGTCATTAACAGATATTGCATAACTAAAACTGGTTGAATCCATCTCAGCCCTGGCTTCATTGAGTTTATCTCCCAACTTATCAATCGTACCATCCTTCAGTTTATCAAGACGGCCTTTGGTATCAATATCCTTAACTTTCTTTGTGGCGTCTTTAAAGAATTTTTTGATTTGCCCTTCTGAAGTATTTATTGATAAATGACTCATTATCAATAATATCCATGTGATTTTTCTAATCATACACGCTAAATGTTTTGTAAGTTAAAAGTTACAAAAGCTTAGTGAAAAAATATAATGAGGGGCCTATATAAAATGCTTTTTGGTAATTTAGCAGCCTTTATGCACTTAATAAAAAACATTTTTTCTAAGCTTTATATACTCTGGGTAATCATAGTATTTACTGTGTTTATGCTTATTTTATTACCTGTATTTGTCCTCCCTATACTCATAGGTCAGAAGTATGGATATATTACTTTCAAGGGACTTGCTGCTTGGGCCTGGATTTTCAGTAAACTGACATTTATCAGATACGAAATAAAGGGCAAGAAAAATGTAGACAAAAAGCAGTCTTATATATATACGTGCAACCACACTTCTTTTCTTGATGCGCCTGGTTTGGTGTTAGCAGTACCTACTCAGTTTAGACCCTTGGCTAAAAAAGAGCTAAGAAAAATACCTGTTTTTGGTTTAATCGTAAGAGTAGTAACCATTATTGTAGATCGATCGAGCCCTGAGAGTCGTAGAGAAAGTGTAAAGAAATTGACACATTTATTAAAAAAAGGATTGTCCATCTTAATATTTCCGGAAGGGACTCAAAATCGAACACAAGAGCGCTTACAGCCATTTTATGACGGAGCGTTTCGTATTGCCATTGAAACACAAACAGAAATATTACCCATGGTGATTATTAATGCCGGAAAGCTTATGCATCCCAGTGGATTCAAAATTAAGCCGGGTAAAATTAAAGTCGTTTTTGGAGAGCCAATTTCAGCAAAAGGTCTTACTATCAAGCAAATCAAACAACTCAAGGAAACTGTTTATCAGCAAATGGATCAACTACTGATTGATAACAAGATGGACTAGCTTGCCATTGGTACTTCAATAAATAGTATATCTACATCAGAAATTGCCTCAAAACTCACACTGTCAACCTCTGTGATTCCAATTGCATCCCTTGTGTGCAAACTTTCATCAGCGATGTCAAGATCACCATTAATTACAAAGGCATATACTCCATTGCCCGTACGATTTAACTGATAACTCGCCTTTTTCCCTTGTTCAAAAGAAGCGAGTGAAAAATAGGCATCTTGATTAATCCAAACAGCGTCATCAACATCTTTTTTGGGGCTTACTACAGTTTTAATCTGATTGACTCTTTCTGCTGGTTCAAAGGTTTTTTGCTCATAACGCGGCTCAATGTTACGCTCTTTGGGAAATACCCATATCTGCAAAAAATTAACTTTTTCTGTAGCACTATGATTGTATTCAGAATGCATAAGGCCTGAACCAGCAGACATTATTTGTACATCGTTGGTCCTAATCACCTTTGTGTTTCCAGTTGAATCCTTATGCTCCAATGCACCCACTAATGGAATTGAAACAATCTCCATATTGTCATGCGGGTGTGTACCAAACCCCTTACCTCCATCAACCCAATCGTCATTAAGTACCCTTAGCATTCCAAATCGCATACGCTCAGGGTTGTGGTATCCTGCAAAACTAAAGCTATGGTGTGAGTCCAGCCAGCCGTGGTTGGCATGACCTCTACTCTCTGCTTGATGAATGATCTTTTTCATATTTAATTATACGAAAAAATATATTCAATGTTTAAACATTGAATACATAATTCATTTTACTCCCTTCATTAATAGACTTTCTACTCTAACTCAATCACCAAATCGTCTTGCTCAACCATTTCAGAAGCCAGAAGGTGTATTTTCTTTACCTTACCTGCCCTTGGCGCACTGATGGAAGTTTCCATTTTCATGGCCTCAATAACAAATAGAGGCGTATTTTCCTTTACAGTATCTCCTTCTTTTACTGCGATTTCGGCCAATCGACCTTGTAAAGGTGCACCAATATGATTTTCACTTTCTACTTTACGATGTGCGATTTTGGTGCTTTTAAAATTGGCGTCTTTTACTTCAAGTACCCTGGCTTGTCCATTCATTTCAAAATAAACATTACAAAAGCCGTCTTCATTAGGGGCTGACTTGTACAGTTTCTTAATGATAATAGCTTTCCCTCTACCTATCTCGACAAATATTTCTTCGTTGTTTTTCAACCCATAGAAAAATGCCAGAGTCGGCAAGCGCCATACCTCACCAAAAGACTGCCAATGATCATAGAAATCTTTAAATACTTTTGGATAGAGCTTGTATGACAGAAAATCTAACTCATCACAATACTCATCAAAGTCATTTTGAAATGTTTTAAATTCAGCTTCAAAATCAACAGGCTCCAGGTGAGCATTTGGCCTGTCTGTAAATGGTTTCTCTCCTTTTAAAATGATTTTAGATATCGCTTCGGGAAAGCCACCAGGTGCCTGACCCAGCTCGCCTTTAAATAAACTCACAACAGATTCAGGAAAAGACAAGGTCTTGCCTTTCTCCATCACTTCATTTGCCGAAATATTATTTGAAGTAAGGTATAACGCCATATCACCGACTACTTTTGAAGATGGTGTTACCTTAATAAGGTCACCAAATAGCTCATTTACGGCAGCATAGTTTTCCTTGATTTTTTCAAACTTATCACCCAACCCAAGCGATTCGGCTTGTGGTCTTAAGTTGGAATATTGACCGCCCGGTATCTCATGATCATATACCTCTGCTGTACCGGCTTTTAGACCAGACTCAAATGGATAATAATATTCTCTGACATACTCCCAGTAGGTAGCAAACTTGTTTAGAGATTTCAGATTATAGTCAAGCGATCTTTCGTGGCCTTCCATAGCAGCAACCAGTGAGTTAAAATTAGGCTGTGAGGTAAGACCTGACATTGAGCTTAACGCCACATCGATCACATCGACCCCGGCATCAACGGATTGTAAATAAGTCGCACTTTGAATCGATGAAGTATCATGTGTGTGCAGGTGGATTGGTAAATCAATCGCTTTCTTTAATTCTGTGATTAGCAAGTTAGCACTGCGAGGCTTCAGCAGTCCTGCCATATCTTTTATCGCCAAAATATGGGCTCCCTCGTCTTCTAGTTGTCTCGCAAGGTCAAGGTAGTATTGTAAATTGTATTTCGAATTTTCATCATACAAATCCCCTGTATAACAAATACAGGCCTCGGCTAAAGCTTCAGTACGCTCTCTGACAGTTTTAATACTCACCTTCATGGCTTCTACCCAATTGAGTGAATCGAATATTCTGAAAATGTCTATTCCATTTTCCCATGATTTCTCAATAAACTTCTCTATCAGATTATCAGGGTAAGCCTTATACCCTACGCCATTAGAACCTCTCAGCAACATTTGCAACAATATGTTAGGCATGGCTTGTCTAAACAACTGCAGTCGCTCCCAGGGATTTTCGTGAAGAAAACGCATGCAGACATCAAACGTAGCTCCTCCCCACACTTCCATAGAAAATGTTTGTGGATGATTTTTAGCAAAACTCTCAGCTACCTTGAGCATATCTATTGTTCGCACTCTTGTGGCCAATAATGATTGGTGTGCATCACGAAAAGTAGTATCCGTATATTGAATACTTTTTTCATTTTTCAACCATTGGGTAAAACCTTCTCTACCTAGTTGAGTAAGCTTATCTTTAGTGCCCTCCGGATATCCGCTAAGCCTGTCAAACTCAGGTATTTTAGGCTCTCTAAATGTTTTGGTTGCATCTATTTTCTTTACATCAGGATGACCATTTACAGCTATATGCCCCAGATAATTAAGTAGTTTGGTACCCCTGTTATACCTACGAGGCATATTAAATAACTCGGGGTGATCTGCAATAAAGTTAACTGTAGCGTCTCCTTTGAAAAAAGTAGGGTGAGCAATTACATTTTCAAGAAAAGGTATGTTGGTTTCGACTCCTCTAATTCTAAACTCACTAAGTGCACGACTCAACCGCTCTGATGCTCCCTTCAAGGTTCTGCCCCAGGAAGAAACCTTTACCAAAAGTGAGTCAAAGAATGGTGATATATTGACCCCTGCATAGCAGTTGCCAGCATCTAGTCGAATACCAAACCCACTGGCACTTCTATAGGCGATTATGGTGCCATAATCAGGTTTAAAGTTATTGATAGGGTCTTCCGTGGTAATTCTACATTGTATAGCATGGCCATTACATTTAACATCCTCCTGGCTCTTGATGAAAATCCGTGGATCCGGGAGATCATAACCTTGTGCAATGAGTAGCTGAGATCTTACAATATCAATACCTGTGATCTCTTCGGTAATGGTATGCTCAACCTGCACTCTTGGGTTTACTTCTATAAAATAGATTTCCTCTTCTTTATCAACCAAGAATTCTACGGTGCCGACATTGTTGTAGTTTACCGATTTGGCTATTGATAAAGCATAACCATAAAGTTTGTCTTTTGTATCTTGAGAAATGGTGGAGCATGGGGCCACCTCCACAACTTTTTGAAATCTTCTCTGTACTGAACAGTCTCGCTCGAAGAGGTGCACCAGATTTCCATAGTTATCTCCCATGATCTGCACTTCTATGTGCTTAGGGTTATCGATATATTTCTCTAGAAAAATGGTATCATCACCAAAGGCATTAGCAGCTTCGCTTCTGGCCTCAGTAAATGCTTTAGCCAGCTCCGACTCACTTCTAACTACGCGCATGCCTCTGCCACCGCCACCTGCTGCAGCCTTTACCATTATAGGGTAGCCTATTCTGCTGGCTTCTTTTACCGCCAGTTCTGTAGTGGTAAGTTTCTCTTTACTATCTTCAATAATTGGTACTTTGGCCTGAATGGCTATCTTTTTTGCCTCTACCTTGTCGCCTAACTTTTCCATAACTTCTGGCAGTGGCCCGACAAATGTGATCCCCTCTTCTCTACAGCGTCTGGCAAAAGTTACATTCTCAGATAAAAAGCCATATCCGGGATGGATAGCATCAACTTTGTTTCTTTTGGCTACAGCCAGAATCTCCTCAATGTCCAGGTAAGGTTTTAGCGGGTCGTTCTCCTCACCAATTTGATAGGCCTCATCTGCTTTATAGCGATGTAGTGAGTAGCGATCTTCAAAAGTATAAATAGCAACCGTGCGTATTTTTAATTCACTGGCAGCACGCAATACCCTAATGGCAATTTCGCCTCGATTGGCGACCATTACCTTACTGATTTTTTTGAGTTGAGATGTCATTTATAAGTAAATAATTAAAAAGAGTTAAAAGTTAAAACAATAGTTTGGGTTAGGCAATGAATAGACCTCAATAGCCTATAATTTTTATTTATCTCAGCGGCTGTGCACTCCAAAACATATTAGATACCTTTACGGTCTTATGACGCCTGAAGAGTTTGAAAATAGTAATGCAATTCCCAAATCCTTTCACAATTTTGAGACAGGATCGCCATTTGAGCGATGTATAGACTGCAATGTATATTTACTTGATGGTCAAGTTGAATATTTTGTAGAAAAAGCGATCAAGTCATACAAAGACTTTACTGCTACGGATGTGATTTTTGAATATGCGATTTGTATGAATTGTGCAGAACGTATGAGAAAACAAATGTCTGTGGAGTCAATGCAGAGTATACAAAAGTATTTCTCTGAGAATGTAAACTTCATTGACCGCATGCAGCTGATGCAAGCTCACCCAGACAACCCCGAAGCATGGATGCAACAATGTCTGGTAAAAGGAACACAGGCAAATCAGTTGGAGGAATATCAGATTTATGCGCATTGCAAGGGCAAACAATTGGTTACGGCTCAGATGCCTTACCTGATCAGCAGTCAGGCATTGGATGAAATCACTCACTTGTTGTCCAACGAAACTTTAGATGAACTGGATGGGTTTATGGATCAACATTTTGGGCCACCTCCAGAACTAATGGAACCGCTACCTACAAGAAGACGAATAGTTTTAGTCTGAAGTCTTACCGTATTCAAGGCTTAATTCTTCACCACTTTCTAATCTCGCACGAATGTCTTTGATTACAGTATCGAGCTGGTCGGTTGCTTTTTTCAAATGAAGAACTACATCATTTTCTCTTTCTGTAAGTTCAGTTTTCTCTAAAAGATGAATGAGGCCTAAAATGTTTGCCACTGGAGCTCTGAGTTCGTGAGCATTTGTAAAAGCATATTGAGATAGTACATCATTTTGCTGACGCAACATCTTGGTTCTGATTTTTACTTTTTCTTCCAGCCCTTCATTTAAACCTTCCAGGCTTTTATTGAGCTCAAGTAGTCTTTTAGATTGCGCATCTATTTCTTTATTTCGGTCCTCAATTTCCTTATTCTTGTTTGTGAGCAGCTTATTTACTGTTTGTTGCATCTTGCGTTGTTTGTAAAATGCTCCAGCCACTGCAATACATAAAATCAGTGCCATTATTACACCAATAACAATTGTATTTTGCTGCTTAACCTTTACTAGATTAGATTCGTTCTCTCGTTTTAAAAGCTCTGTTTCATAGGCTGTTTGCATTTTTGCAATTTGCTCTGACTTCTCCTCATTAAACAAACTATCTTTTAGCAGCGCATAGTTAAAATATGTTGAAAGTGCTGATTTGTAATCACTTTTTGCGGAATCATTTTTAACCTGACCCATCATTGATTCAAGGACCAAATCCCTGGCACCAATACTTTGTGATGTTTTGAAGGCCTTCTTGAAGTAAATAGTAGCTGAGTCGTGAAGTTCCTGATCGTTGAGTAACTGACCAATTTTAATATAAGAACTTGCGATACCCCGATTATCCTGACTTTGTTGCCGTATAGCCAGCGCATCAAAATAGTATTTTTCAGCTTCATCAAAACTCCCTTTTCTGGCAGCAATATCTCCTAAGCCCGTGAGTGCATAGGCGTCCTTCCGCTCTGAAGACATTCCGTCTCTTTCAAGCACCATTATAAAATATTCTTCTGCTTTCAGCAGTTGTCCTTTTTCTAAATACAACTCTGCTATGTTGTTGTATACCAACAGCGATTTATCCTCACCAAAGGCTTCTTCCAAAACCAATTTTGCCTTAAGCAGATAATCCAACGCCCGGTCGAGTTCGTTTAACTTCTTATAGATTTCTCCAATGTTGTTATAGCACTTCGCCAAGCCCAGATTATCGCCAAGTCTCTCATAATATTCTGTAGAGGTTAGGTAATAGTCCAATGACATGGCATAATTTCCTTCAGCCCAATTGATGCCTCCCAGTATGTTGTAAGACCTTGCCATACCTTTTTCATAATCTATAGAACTGGCAAGATTTAGTGCAATATCTACATCGTCTTTGGCGATTGAAGGGTTATTGTACACATAATTAAATGCAAGCTCATTGAGTACATTAATTTGTGTGGTATCGTCTAGGTCAGACTTGTACAGGCGTGACAAACTATCGATTTCTGTATTCTGACTAAAAGCAGAAATAGAAGTGAATAGAATGAATATAAAATAGGTTTGTAAACTCTTCATATTGCGCGCACAAGACACAAAAATACAATTAATCCCTTAACGGATGTCAAAATGTAATGTTTTGGGGAATAGCGTACACAATCGGGCAGATAAGTTACCCGTAAAATGACATAACAAAGCACAAATAAGACTACAAACGCATTTGGAGCAATTTTTTCTATGTAATAGTCGAACCAAACATTTACCAACTATGCTTAGATGGACAATCATATTTTTAGTTATCGCACTAATTGCAGCAGTCTTTGGCTTTGGTGGAATAGCTGCGGGAGCAGCAGGAATTGCAAAAATATTATTCTATATATTCTTAGTATTATTTGTGATATCGCTGATTTCACGAGCTGTAAAACGATGACATATTTAAAAAATGAAAGGCCTCGGAAACCCGAGGCCTTTCTATTAAAAGAGTTTGTTTTTGATTACTCATTTATACCCATTGCCCTCCTGATTAGTGACGTGGCAATCTCTTTGCTAGTTGCACAATAGCTCACAAATCATCTGTTCTTACATCTGTGTTCGCTTTAACGCTTCCCGACCTGTCGGGACTAGGCTTTTACTTTTTTCATTGATAAAAAAGTAAACAAAAAATCTAGACAGAATAAAGCTTCCACCCAAAAGCTAACGCATGGCTCCCTATTTTGTCATCCAGTACTCCTTAGTTAATTAAGGAGATCGTACTTAACATAATTATGGCTCAATACCAAGTATTACCAATGGAACCGCGGGAACTCCACGACCTTGTCTCGCAAGATCATAAAGTGCTCCCTCATAATAACCAGGGCCAGATGACATTTCAGATTGCATTGACTTCATTGGAAGAATTTCAACGCCAACTTCTATAGAGTTCCCGACATAGAAAGCAAGATGTTTTACAAAAAGATCATATGCTATAAAACTGTATTTGCCAAATTGCACTTCAATTGCAACTCGATTTTTCATGAAATCAGTCTGATTATAAGATCTTATAGCAGTTTTGCCTTCTTCTTCTATTAGTGCTTTTTGTTCGTCTGCAGGTAAATGCAGTGTTTTTGTAATAAGACCATAGTCATCGGTTACCCAATATGATGTTCTACTTTCAGTCCAACCTAATACTTCAAGTTCTTCTTCAAACTTCTTATTTAATTCTTTTGGACTAAAGAGCTTCTTACCTTTCATTGTCTTTTCCTTACTAACCTTAGTTCTAAACTCTTCAGCATCAATCGCATCAATGACATCTATAATTTCATTCCATAAATCTTTTTGATGATATTGAATCCATTCGAATCCATTGAGATGTGAATATCTTGCACCAATTTTCATAATTATGCTGCCAATACAGTTTTTAAATTGATTTCCTCTCCAGCCAAAATTGAATTGAAAATTGATCCAATCAAGATTCCTGATAATACAATCTCAGGATGGTCTGCAAGCTTCTTGTTATCTAAAGAGCCATTTTCGTTTCTAAGAATAAATTCAGTCATTTCAATCAGCTTATCACGGATAAAATCATTTTGAGAGTTTAATTCTTTTATCATTAAATCAGCGAACTTACCTATCTCATCAACAAGCCATATTGGACCGTTTTTAGACCTATCCTCGTTTGTCCAATTCTGCTGAAGACCGGCCACATCTACTCCCTTTACAATGTCTATGAATTCCCCTACCCTCTCATCTAAATCTATTTCTAGGCTTGCTAATGACTCATACATTTCCTCAAATCTTTTTATATCAAGAGCTAGTTGCTTTCTTTTCTTAGAATTTCCATAATGGAAATTAATCCACCAGAATGTTTTCTTAGTTTCTTTATTACATAAATTTCTTAGTTCGAAACGAATACCACTACCGAATCGTAGCCCAGGTATTGCCAACCAAAATGATCGACTCCATGGGAACTTACTTCCTTGTAAATCCGGCTCGAAAAACTTGGGGAGTTCGTTCGAATTATCCTTAATCAGTTTTTCACTTCTAGGCGGCTCGATGTCTTCAAGTGGTGTTTCTAGCATACTCTTAGCTATATAATAAGTCAGCATTGGAGGAACAGCATTCCCAATCATTTTCAACTTTCCACCATACGAATTACTATAGAATTGGTAATCAGCTGGAAACGATTGAATACATCCTCTTTCTCTTACTGTTAACCTTCGGTATACATTGTTTTCAGAAACAATTATACTTTCTCTTGAAACTCTGGTGCAAAGTGCTGTAACAGTTCTTGAGGGCCTATCTAATTTATCCGGGTAAGACATTTTATTGTAGACAGGATGATAGGCCTTAGCATCATGATTCATTCTACTTTCTTCATCTGTCAAAGGTGATTCATGTATATGATCTGTGAGATTAAATATAGTATGACCATAATTAGGATCTATTACATCATCTCCTTTGAGGGAATCAATTACATCTCCTAAATGTCTTTCAGGAGCTGTTTTCCGATATGATTCGAATAGATTTCTTGGGAATTTGCCAGCAATCATTCTTTTTCGATTTTGAGCTACTCCAAATTCACTTGAATCATAAACTTCTATGGTACCATACTCGCCATCAAACAGGTGCCTAAATTTAAACAGTGCTCCACCTTCCTCAATTTCTGATCTTAATATTCCAGCAACTCTAGGAACATTTTCCATTGCCCAATATTCGGGATTGAGATAATCAACCACCTCCAGGAATTTATGAATGTCCACTAGTCCATCAGCCAAATCCCCTTTACCGCCACGATTGGCAAAAGAAAATTGAGTGCATGGTGGACTACCTACCACAAAATCCACTTCTTCAGGATCAGGCAAATCGGAATGCAAATCCAGCTTACGGATATCGATTTCCTTATGATTAGTCCCAAAATTTCTATTATGAGTATCGTTAGCGTCTTTCCACCATTCATATGATGAAACAACTTCAATACCAGCCATTTTTAGGCCAAGCGTCCACCCTCCGATACCACTATAAAGATCAATTGCTTTCATTTAAAGTTGAGATTTGCTTGTACAGATTTTTTTTGACGGCCGTATTGAACTTTAGCTTCAGAGATTTTCAAAATTTCTTCGAACTGTTCTTCATAAAGTAGCAATTCAGAAATTTCATCACTGAGTAACATTTTTTTTAATTCAATTTCTGACTCTTTGAATAGCTGGGAAACTTTTTTGATAATTTCATTAACCCGCTTTTTAGGAAATCTATTATCATTCTCAATTTTACTCAAGACTGAGACATCAATATCTAACTCATATGCGAGCTTTCTTTGAGGCCACTCGGCCTCTTCTCTCAGTCTTCTAATGTGCGTACCTAATGATTCCATTTGACTGTAAATATGTTGATAAAAAATAATTTGACAAAATTTATCAAGTTATTATTCATCAAATAAAATGTGCTCTATTTTCCGTATTTGTTCACTAGAATCATTTTTGATTTCACATTCCTATAATGTCAATACTTTCCAATTATTTGATTCTAGAGCTTTGATCTTTCGCTTGTCCCTTTCAACATTCTTGGCAAATTTATTTTTCCAGAATTCGGAATTTGATTTCGGGATATGGGGATGGCATTTAGGGCATCTATGCCAATAACATCCATTTATAAAAATGGCCACTTTCCTGGATACAAAGGCAATATCAGGCCTGCCATCTACTTTCCAATGTAATCTATATCCCCTCAATCCATTTTTCCACACGAGTTTTCTCATAATGATCTCGGGCTTGGTATTCTTTGCCTTTATTGAACTCATTACATGTGATGCAGTTGTAGAGGACGGCTTTGGCGATCTTTTATCTCTCTTGTATTCTTTCTTTACCAATTCCAATCATTATTAGCGGACATGGATTACCTACACCGCGATTGATGCGCAGATGGAGTTTATCCATATGAGTTGTTGTACTACCGAACTTTGATGTATAAATTTTTCTTGCAATAGCAAAGTATGTATTTACATCTGTATCATTAAGCATTTTCTTTATGATTGCTTGATCCTTTACAGAGAGACTAATATGATCTAATATCTCTTCAATTCTTTGAGGTTTTAAATCGATCAAAAATCTATGAAAAACATGTAGCAACTCTTCTTGAAGAGTTTCTCCTCTTGTAATAATAATACCTAAGGTGAGTTCTCCTAATTGATGCAACTTTCTAAAGTTTTCAAGATCTCTATCAAAAAATGGGTCTTTGTTATTCCACTCAATTTCCAACCCAATGTTTCCCTTTTCAAACTCTTTATAGTGATCAATTTCATGACTTTCTGAGGAAAGCACTCTATCTCTTACTCGCTGTTCACTTTTGATGTTTATTTTATTCCAGCCTTTTTCATACAATCGATCTCTTAGATTCTGAGTTATTGAACTTAGCCCACCACCACCTTCAACTATTTGGTTTTCGGATATGTGAAACCCTTCAAGTACATATTTTAGATCATCTGTAGCTTCTTTAAAGTGATCACTTAAAATTGAATCAGAAAAACGAGTAAAATATATCTCGTAACCATCAACTTCAATTGCTTCAGTATTTTCGTAAAAACTTGCCATACTAATTAAGCATTAATTGTATCAAAGGTTAATTATTTTCTTCATCCTCGTAATCATCTCCTAATGTTGTCTCATCTATGTTCTCAAAATCATCTTCGTCAAATTCACTAAGAATTCTTATAAATGCAGCAAATCCGGTTTGATCCTTTCTTTTTGGGTTTATAGTACTGAAATGATCCTGACCCCCGTCCCAAACCTCATGAGGATTTTCTTCAGGTGCAATAGCACTAACGTTAGAGACTATGTTATCTCTTTCTGCTATTACATATGTGGGTTCAACATGAAGAGGAGCAGAAAAATTATTCCAATCTTTATTTAGTGATTTGATAAATCTCGAGGTGTACAGCCTCATTTGTCTTACTTGGAGGGTAATTCCAAGATAATTTGCAATTTTTGATCCCATATGCGGTGAAGCATATGTAATAAGTTTATTAACACAGGTGGAGTGGCTTAGTTTCAATTGATCTACTATACATTTTCTAGCTATTAAGCCTCCCATACTGTGTCCTACGATAATTACCTTATCATATTGATAACAATTTGACTCTAGATACGAATTCAAACTTTTTGAAGACGTGCCTATATCAACACCTCCAATTATTCTAAAGAAGAATCTAAGCCATGGAATTCCATGAAATAATTTAACAAAAATATTGTCCTTATAAAGCCTCGGGTAAAGTAAGGCAAAGGTTTTATTTTTACTCCAGTTGTCATGAAGCATATTGGAAAACACATCCCATGTGCTCGGACTTCCTCCTAGACCATGAACAAAAACAATTGCATATCTCGCAGTATCTTCGGTGCCAATCTTATCGGGAAGTGTTACTTTCTTATGAGTGCAGATACCCATAGAATTTTAGGAATTGTTAGCGTCCATAATCTTTGATACACCATCAATTATTTGATCCGAAATATCATCAAGTTCTGAGCTTTTCTTTCCTTGTACATCAATTAATTCAATCGAATTTATGGTTCTTTGTGCTGTCTTTAATTTTTTAAGAGGCTCATCATATTTTAATTTATCTTCTAATACTCTTTTACTAGTGTATAGATTGTCAATTAAATCACCCTTAACTTTTTTTCTCCATAGTTCATCTCTATCAGCTATGATATTTTGAATTTTACCCTGTTTGGTTCGTTCAATATAAATGTCTAGAGCATCCTCATGTACTTCTTCTACTATGGTGTAATGATTTGATTCAAATGGCTGCCATATCTCTTCATGACAAAAAAATGATTGGCCCTTAGATGGATTTGCTATAATTCTACAATTCTGAACAGGAAACCTTAATCGAGTAAAGTCATTATAAATTTCTTTTAAATTATATAAGTCACCCTCACCATAATTCCAGTTAGCATAATCCCTACCTACACCTTGGTTGTACGATCTTAGGTATTGCATCAAATCAACAAAATGTCCTTCTCTTTTTTCAAGTGCCACGAACATTTTATTATACCCATACTTTCCTAGGTATTCGTTCATCAATTTTAATATTTCGAGCCACTTATTTACCTCAATTTCTGACACTGCTAACATTTTAGAAATTTCCTTTATAGAAAATTCTAAATCTATTAATTCTTGGCATCTTAAGTATTTTTCAATTGGATTATAATCTACCTTATTATCTACCCCCATTTGATAGACAGTTTCCAGTTGAATTATTTCCCTCTCATTTTCGTGAAGCTCATCTGGAAGGATTATGGCTCTAAAATTTAAGTCTAATTTTTCTTCTCGATTAATTACGTTAATTATTGAAGCTCTTCTATTACCATCGATAATTACCCCATCTTTGGTAACAATACCAGCTTCTATTTGTCCATACTCAAGAATACTAGCTTTGGTCTGTTTATTTCTGTTCTCAGCCGAATCCCAGAGAAATTGTTCTATTATTAACGCATCCTCGTCATTTTCTGGGCTGAGTTTGTGGTTAGTATTTTCCCATGATTTAGAAATAGCTTTTATTCTTCCATTGTAAGGATTATAAATCAAATATTTCAATGGAATATTAAACACATCATATATGTTCTTAACACCCTTATAATTTATAAGCTTTTTCTCTCCTGTAGCGTGAAGATTAACTAGACCCTTGATTCTATCCTCTTTTCGCATTAGTTTATATTTTTTTTAATAAACTTAATAATAATATTGAAAACCGCACACATTTGCCATTCCCTCTCACCTCCGTCCTGCTAAAATAAGAAGTGCTCCCGTGCTGCAAGAAATGAAAAGTGGAGCTGCTAAGAAGAGAAGAAGTCTTAGCTCAAACTATTAATGCCTAATCTCCTGGATGAGCAAAAAGCGAAAGGCCTCGGAAATCCGAGGCCTTTCTACCAAAACTTACTTACATTTAACATGTTATCAACCACCTAACATAAGGCAACTTCTATGCCAAGTTTAGTTGGTCATGGTTTTTAGAATGTCGTGCTGAGTGATGATATGTACGTTATGCTCACTATCTCTTACCAAAACCGCTTTATTGTCTTTATTGATCATTGATGACAACACATCCAGCGTATTGTCCATAGCTACAAATGGCATAGGCTTTTCCATTACTTTTTCAACGGCTTCATCTTTTAATTCAGGCTTTTCAATGATCTGCTCGAGAATTCTTGAGATGTTTACACTGCCTACAAAATCATCATTATCAACCACTGGTAGCTGATCTACACCTTCCTTGTTGAGCATTTTTATTACCTCTCCTACTTTAGCATCTTTTGCTACAGTGTAAAGGTTTGCTTGTCCATTTTTATTGGCAATTACATCTTGTGCTGTTGCAAAATCCCTTGATTCCAGGAAGCCATGATCTTTCATCCAGTTGTCGTTGTAGACTTTACCAAGATAACGTGTACCATGATCTGGCAATATAATTACCATTGTATCATCTTCATTAAGGTTTGCTTTGGCATACTCTAAGGCACCATGTACAGCCGCTCCACAAGACCAACCTACAAAAAGACCTTCCTCTCTGGCTAATCTTCTGGTCATAATAGCAGATGCTTTATCTGTTACTTTTACAAAGTGATCAATCAAACTGAAGTCGACATTCTTTGGCAGAATATCTTCTCCGATACCTTCAGTCATGTACGGATAGATCTCATCTTCATCAAATACACCTGTTTCTTTATATTTTTTAAACACCGATCCGTAACTATCTATACCGACTGTTACAACATCTGCATTTTGTTCTTTTAGGTACTTAGCTGTACCACACATAGAACCACCAGTACCCACGCCAGCAGCATAATGTGTGATTTTTCCTTCTGTCTGCTCCCAAATTTCAGGGCCTGTAGTGAGGTAGTGGGCCTCTGCATTGGCAGGATTATCGTACTGATTTGGGTAAATACTATTTGGTGTATCCTCATTTAGCTTTTTGGCCACTGAATAGTACGACCTTGGGTCTTCAGGCGGAACATTTGTAGGGCAAACAATAACTTCTGCACCTACTGCTCTAAGGATATCAATTTTCTCCTGAGATTGCTTGTCGGCCAATGTAAACACGCACTTATAACCTTTAGCAATGGCTACAAGAGCGAGCCCCATCCCTGTATTGCCCGAAGTACCTTCAATGATTGTCCCTCCAGGTTTTAATGTGCCATTTTTTTCAGCGTCTTCAATCATTTTCAATGCCATGCGGTCTTTCATTGAGTTGCCCGGATTGAAGTACTCCACTTTTACCAGAATAGTACCTTTAACGCCTTTGTTAACACTATTTAACCTTACCAAAGGGGTATTGCCAATAGTTTCTATAAGTGAATTGTAATACATTTTTATGCCTTTATAATTTTTTCTGCAAAATTAGGGAAGATAAGCCTGATTTGTAAGCAAATAACTTTTTATTAATCCTACTATCGTGAAACAAGAATTCAGGTTTTATGGTTTAATCAATAGTATAACTTATACCTATGATGGCACGACTCCTTTTTGCTTTGCTGATTTTCTTAATTCCCAACTTGGCGCAATCACAAAATCTATACGAAGCTGTGATCATAGACAGGGAAGATAAAACACCTATTTCTTATGCTACAATTATCTACCCAGAGCAACAATATGGTTTTAGCGCCAATGCGAACGGATACTTTAGAATACGTTTTTCTCAAGCTGAGAATCTAAAGCAAATAAATATCTCAAGTATAGGCTATGAGCAGTTTGAAGGCGTATTAGGTGAAATGTATGATGAAAATATAGATACAATATTTCTCCAACCTAAAATCACATTTTTGAAGGAAATACTCGTAAAGGCTGAAACAGTGGCTCCAAGAGAGATGATCGAGAACACCTCTTACAATCTCAAGACATTTTTAGGCAAAGAACCGTACTACACGCATGTTTTTTATACGGAAATTATAAAGAAAAATGAAAAGTATGCAGGCTATACAGAAGCACAGGGAATGATGCATGTCTCTGGTTATCAACCTGCTTACAATCGTAAAAATGAATTATTTGCCTATGACCTTGCTCAATGGAAACATATGAGAAGAGTGCAATACCTGGCCCCCTCTTGTCTCAACAAAAAACGAGCACTCAGCATTGGAAAACTATCAAAAGCTAAAGCGAGATACTTGTATAATGGACCATTGACCAAAAATAACTTTGATGACTACCAGTACACCATTGATAGTTTAACCACTTTTAATAACACAGATGTTTTTATCATTGGCTTCAGGTCTTTGGAAGGTGATACGAGAGGCCAGATTTTTATTAAAACTGATGACTACGCCCTCATGGCTTTAAAAGTAAATGAAGAAAATGCCAGTGACACTTTTGAAGATAACTGTAAAATACCTCAGGGTTCTGCTTTCACGACAACTTTCACTCAAATAGGTGAACAATACTTTTTTAATACAATGGAACTGGAGATAGCTTACTCTTCCGACAATATCTTAATGGAAGAGCAGCTTAAGCTCAGAAGTGGTGAGTTTGACAATAATCGTACGCAAGACTTAAATTATGACCAACGCTTAGTGGTATATAATGAAATGATAAATCCTAGTGTGCCGTATGATGCTACTTACTGGCAAGACAAGGAACAGGTACCCGGAGATCTTATTGCTGACTTGGGCAGAAACGTACCTATCGAAGATCAATTCAAATATAACAGCTATAAAAGGCCAATACCTCTACCAGATAATTTTACAAATTATGAAGAGTTATATAAGAATCAGGATATGTTCTTGCTATTTGTAAATGATGAGTTTTAAGCGACTCCAGCCAGTAGATACAGCACAGCCATTCTAATCGCAACTCCATTTTCTACCTGCTCCAGTATGATCGAATGATCCGAGTCCGCCACATCGCTGTTAAGTTCCACTCCTCTGTTGATAGGCCCGGGATGAAGTATGGTGATCTCCTTATCTAATCTATCGAGCATTTTTTTGTTAACCCCATAGTACAGCGAGTACTCACGCAAAGATGGGAAGTATTTAATATGCTGACGTTCTAGCTGTATTCTTAAAATATTGGCCACATCACACCAGGCCAAGGCCTTATTTGCATCCAGCTCTACCTTCACACCAAGCGAACCTATAAATTTTGGCAGGAGCGTACTAGGCCCACACACCATCACCTCAGCTCCTAGTTTTTGCAATGCAAAAATGTTAGAAATAGCTACTCTTGAATGTAAAATATCACCAATAATTGCCACTTTGAGCCCTTCCAGTGATTGATACTTTTGGTAGATTGAGAAGGTATCCAACAAAGCTTGCGTTGGGTGCTCATGTGTACCATCACCGGCATTTACTATGTTGGCATCTATATGTTTAGAAAGAAAGTGTGGGGCACCCGGGCTACCGTGTCTCATCACCACCATATCAACTTTCATCGCCAAAATATTATTGACAGTATCAAGTAGTGTCTCTCCTTTCTTGACCGAACTTCCCGAAGATGAGAAGTTAACTACATCGGCTGAAAGTCTTTTCTCAGCTAACTCAAAAGAAAGTTT
Organism: Fulvivirga sp.; assembly: GCA_965227525.1. Lineage (GTDB taxonomy): Bacteria > Bacteroidota > Bacteroidia > Cytophagales > Cyclobacteriaceae > Fulvivirga. The sequence goes on from OZ245762.1 coordinate 3,647,430, forward strand.
GGTGCGAGTTGAATTTTCAAAAAACACATTGGCTATCGTGACATCGCGCAATGACGGGACTTTTTTAATGGGCCTGTTAATGACCTCTTTAAAGTTTTGTGCTGTCTCAAAAATGAGGTCTATATCCTTTCGGGTGATGTTTTTGATGCCGAGCAGATGTTTTTGACTTAGTTGAGACATTATTTTTCTTCCTTATTTATTAGCCAGATTTTATTGTTTTTAAAGCCCTGGGCTATTAATTCCACCAGTACTTTCTGATATTCCAAAGTATTGACTTCACGGCCTACATAATCAGGCTCAATTGGTAAATGCCTGGAGTATTTACGATTGACCAGGACAAGTAACTCCACCTTTCGTGGCCGTCCAAATGCTATCATAGCGTCTAATGCCGCCCTTACAGATCTACCCGTAAAGAGTACATCATCTATAAGTACCACATTTCTATCTTCGATAATAAAGGGAACTTTGGTTTCATTGGCCTTTACGGGCGTATCTCTTCTTCTAAAATCATCACGATGAAAGGTAGTATCCAGATAGCCCAGATCTATTTTTTGATTAACAGCAGACTCAAGTTTCTCATGGATCATTTCAGCCAAAAACACTCCTTTGGGCTGTAAACCAATGATTGCTGTATCCTGAAAGTTTCCGTGATTTTCAATGAGTTGTTGGCAAAGTCGATCGACTGTTATATTGAGGAGCTCTGTATCGAGTATCAGTTTTTTTTGCATAGCCAAACTCATGCAAATATAGATAAAAGTTTAATACGTGATAATTTTAACTTTCAAAATCAATAAAAAAGGAGTGTTTGTTTTTCATAGTTTTGTTTTTCATTTTTTGGCATGAAAAACGACCCCTATTACTCCGTGACAATTTTATTGATAAAGAAAACATCTCTATTTAAATCCACCCCCTGCTGGCGAAGGTTTTTTACTCTCTGTGTTCCGAATGTCACAAAAATATCGTCATACCACCTTTGTAAGCCTCTTATTCGTGTGTCATTTTCACCTACTCTATCTTCTTCAAACTGTAGCCTCACATCAAATAGCTCTTTGCCTTCCAAAACTTCATTTCCTCTGATGACTTTGCTCAAAATGTTGTCTTCAAAAACATACAGCAGGTTGATTTTTTCATCTCCGATATTGGCATGCACGTACTGGTCGAGATTAGGCGAAAGCACATCTTTGATTTCAAAGCTATTGTCCCAAAGTACATTTCCTTGCTTATCAAAACCGATAACAACGGCATGCGTATATCGGTAACCTTCAAAGATTCTGTTATAAGCAAACATGCCGCGATTTACCGACCACACCGGACTGAACATTCCTGATGAATTTTGCACGTTTTTATATTGAGGGTAAAATGCTTCTCCCAGCAGTATAAACTGATCATCATGTTCAATTAAATCATGAACCATTAAGCGGTAATTAAATCTGATCTTCTTATTCTTTATTTTCTTTCTTTCAATTCTTCGCTTTACACGTTCCTCCCGTTTTGCCCGCATGTAATTAAAGAAGTTTTCAAACTCGGCATAGTTGTAATACTTGATCTTATTTTCGCCATACTCATTGATGTTGGCCATAAATATTCCGCGAGAGTATTCAGAGTTTCTCTTACCGTATACACCGGCCACCAGTTGAGCAGGACCATCGAGCGATTTTGATCTTCCAAATAAAAGGGCCTTTCGTTTGGTAGCTTCCAATTCCACAACTTTCAACAGCCTCGCCTCTACATCAAAGGTGTTTACAAAAAGCGTGTTTACTTTTTCATCATTTTTTCCCTGCAAAATGACATCTATGGTTTTGTTTTCATTGACCTGCATTTGCACCAACTGTGACTTATCATTGAATAATCCAGGCAAAATCCGTGGTATTCTTTCTTCAAAGTCAAAAAGTAACACAAGTGGCCTGTAGTTAAAATACCCGCCTATAATCACTGCCTCTCCGGTGACCTCCATCCCGAAATATGTAAAGGGTATGATATTTTTTATGATATGTACTTTGGTATACCCAGTGAGTGCTTCCACCTCAATTAATACCAGATTTCTTGTAGTTGGAGTGTAATTACCAAAAAGCAAATAGGCCTTACCATCGAAATATTTTTGTGCAATAAAATTAAGATTGGCGTCCATTAGATAATTTTTGCGCCAGCTGGAAGTGAAGGTTGTGTCGATCACTTCTAACTCTAACAAAAGACTGTCTCTTGATGTGGGTATTTCCAGTGTTCTCCACAATAAAATACCAGACTTATCGCAGGTTAAGAGTTTTCTACTCTCTTCTTCACTACCCTGCAATACTTCATACCTGTTGGGTTGCTGTAGTTGGGCTAGAGAAGATACAGACAGGCAGATTAATAACGATAGATATAAAAACTTACTCAAACTTCACTTTATTAATGAACAACACATTCCGTCTTTTGTCTATCGCAGGGTTCACATTATTTCCAACTTTATGATATCCCCAAACAAAGAAATTGCGACCATACCAGTGTTCCGTACCACCGATAAGGTCATAGTTATGCTTTATTTCATCATTTTCGTGCGTGAGTAAGATAGGTGATTTTTCCTGCCAGGCGGTATCCTGGGGTTGAATGTATTTATAACTTACCTCTTCTTCATTTTTATATAACATAAGTAAGTGCTCCTGATCCAAAGTAAGGTCAACCACGGGCTCAAGCGAGGCTGTCTCTACATCATCAATTGTAAAGCTTTGGTCCCACAAAAGATCTCCTTTACTGTTCAGAGACAAAACAATAGACTCCAAATACTCAAAGTGATTGGCCTGATCTACATTAGCCAATCGATTGGGTTGTCTTACATAATTGTAGTTAGCACCAGAAAAATTTTGATTGTTATTATTTGGGCTAAAGTAATTGTTATCAAATTCTGGTCTGCCCATACGATCGTATCTGGGGTCATAAACCTCTGCTGATACTAAAAACCCATCTTTAGTTTTTAACACTTCATGCAATAAAAGCCTGGCATTGTAATTATAATCTTTACCCATTTCACGCTTACGTTTCACTTTATTACGTAATCTTTCTGCTCTCTTGGGTCTCATGTAGTCAAAAAAGTGCTCCATTTCAGTAAAATCAATATATTTTACAATATTCTGCTGACCTTCTGGCTTGGCTATAGCTAAGTAGATGCCCTGTGAGTAATAAGAGTTTCTTCCTCCATAAGCTCCGGTAATGATAATGTTGCCATCAATAAAGCCGGTCGACCGGCCACTTAAAACTCGATGCTGCTCTTGCATCTTTACTTCTCTTTCGAAAAGTATCGCGCCATCATAGCCATGAGTACGCAGCCTGATGAAAAAGCCCTCATACCCTTTTTCTAGCGTAAGCACATTGAAAGTGCCGTTATCGTTGCTTCGAAGGTCAATAACATCGCTCCTGTCTTTGAAAAAGCCTGGTATCACTTCAAACTTTTTACTGCCGATTTTATGGCTCACCAATGTTGGACTAAAGCGAACATAGCCTGCTAAAACCATTAATTTTTTGTTGAGTACGGTGATATGAGATAAGTCCAGGGCAAGTTCATTTTCTATGACATAAGAGGAAGTGTCGCCACTGGCAATATTTACGGTCACCAGTCGATAGTCATTTTTCTCGAATTCGCCATCACGAAAAAGCAGATACAAATCGTCATCAGTGATTTCAAATGCCTTAAAAACATGACCGTAGTCAACATTTATTTCTTTCTGCCACACTTCCTGAAGTGTAGTATCAACAGCCGTTATTTGCCAGGCGTCACCTTTAGATTTGGTTTTAAATGAAAATTCTTTGTTTACATCTCTGATAATTACCGCGCCTTTTTCACCTGCAGAGAGCACTGTGAAGAAATCATCAGTGTTCTTTTTTTCCATTTCATAGCGCTCAGTTTGCTTTACCTGAGACTGTGCCAGAAATGTAACTCCAATTGTGAAAAGTGCGACTAGTAATTTTATCTTCATATTATTCGCTTAAACCAATGATTATATCAAACTCTTCTTTTTTAACAGGTTGTACGGAAAGTCTGCTGTTCTTTACCAAAACCATTTCATCGAGCCGCTTATCTGCTTTTACGTCTGCAAGCGCTACTGGTTTTTTTAATGGCCTTTCTGGAGCCACGTCAACAACTACCCAACGATCATCATCAGTGGTTGGGTCTTGATAGTGCTCCTTTACAATTTTGGCAATACCTACTATCGATTTTTCATTAACGCTATGATAATACAAAGCCAAATCTCCTTTTTGCATTGCTTTCATATTATTCCTTGCCTGATAATTGCGAACCCCATCCCAATAGGTTTGTTTATCTTTCACGAGATCGTCCCATGAGTATGTATTTGGTTCCGATTTTATAAGCCAGTAGTTCATTAGACCTTAATTTATATTACAACATAGTATCCTTTTTATAAATTTACACAATTAATCAGTTAACAAAAGACACTTAATTTTAATCTCAATTCTTACCTTATGCCCGTCATTTATAATCTACTTCACAATATAAAATCAAACATACGATGAAGGTATTAGTGATTAGATTTTCTTCCATTGGCGACATCGTACTTACCACTCCTGTTGTGCGTAACCTCAAGACCCAACTTGATGATGTAGAAGTGCATTATTGTACCAAAAATCAGTTTAAATCAATCGTTGACCACAACCCATATATTGACAAGGTTCATTATTTAGAAAATAGCCTCAACACACTGATTTCTGAGCTGAAAAAAGAGCAGTTTGATTATGTAATTGACCTGCATCGGAATTTGCGAACCTCCATTATCAAATTTAGATTGGGGGCAAAGAGCTATGCTTTTGACAAGCTAAACAGGAAGAAATGGCTGATGGTAAATCTGAAGATTAATCACTTGCCTAATCGCCATATCGTAGACCGATATATGGATACTGTAAAGCCTCTGGGAGTTAAAATGGATAACCTTGGTCTTGATTATTTCATACCTGAAAAGGACGAAGTGCCCAAAGAATGGCTGCCGGAAACTCACCGGAAAGAGTATGTGGCCTATGCAATAGGTGCACAGCACGCTACTAAAAAATTACCTCTGAGCAGAATGATTGAGCTTTGTGACAAGATCAACAAACCCATGATTTTGCTGGGTGGACCCGGGGATGAAAAAGTAGGTGATGAGATTAAGAAATTTTTTGAACGAACGGAAAAATCAGCCCCCCTTGAAGAAGGGCTAACAGAGATGAACAAAAAAACCATTATATATAATGCATGTGGTAAATATAATCTAAACCAATCTGCCTCATTGATAAAAAATGCTCAGGTTGTTTTTAGCCACGATACAGGACTCATGCATATTGCAGCAGCATTTAAAAAAGAAGTGTTCAGTATTTGGGGTAACACTATACCTCTATTTGGTATGTATCCATACCGGACTAAATTTACAATATTGGAAAATAATAAAATAGACTGCAGGCCTTGTTCGAAAATCGGTTATGATAAGTGCCCCAAAGGTCATTTTAAGTGTATGAATAATATCGTATTTGATTTTTACATTCCATAAACTATGCGGAAAAAGCAAAAATTTTTATTTTGCTTTTTCAATCTGTATAAATATTACTCATGAAAAAGAACCTACTTATACTTTGCCTATTATCAATTAGCCTATGTTTAAATGCCCAGACCTACTCAGGAGATAGTTGGTCTGCAGTGAGATCAAATGGCACAGGCACCCTTGCTTGCATCTACTACCCAACGCCTGGTTTGGTATTTGAAGAAAACGGGCAAGTAAAAGGCGTTTGTGTAGATATACTGGATGACTTCAAGGAGTATGTAAAATCAAAATACGGAAAAACTGTAAATATTAAATTTGTAGGTAAAGAAACGGTCTGGACTGAGTTTTTAGATAAAACACTTAAAAGCAACAATGCCCTTGGTGTGGCCAATGTCACGATTACAAATGAGCGCAAGCGCATTATGAAGTTTTCACCGGCATTTATGCAAAACCCTTTGATTTTTCTCACCCATAGTTCGGCCCCCAATATTTCTTCTGCCGATCAGATAGGTTCCCAGTTTGCCGGCTACGCACCATTAGTAATTGAGGGAAGCACACATGAGCCAATAATGAAAAACTTGCAATCTCAATATTTTCCAGCGCTGGATATCGCCTATACAAACTCAGGAATAGAGACATTAAAACAAATTGAAAACAACCCAAAAACCTTTAGCATTCTTGACTTCACAGAGTACTTCGATGCCGTTAGAAACAAGGCTCCTATTAAGCGTCAGAATATTGATGTAGGTGGCCCTCAAGAGGAGTTGGGTTTCATCATGCCTATGAACTCCGACTGGCAACCTTTATGGAATGAATTCCTTACTCCGGAGTACAAACAAAGTGTGGCTTACAAAAAGATCGTAGCTGCAAATCTTGGTAATGCCTTTTTGAGTATGTTGAGGTAGACTGGTTTTATGGTGGCTGGTGGCTGGTTTCTTGTAGGTAGCTGGTACGGAAGGCCTTCTGGAGATACTGATACAGGGCTTACTTAGAACACTCTTTTCATATCAAATTCTTTGATAATCTTTTTGTTAGAATGATGAAACGAAAAGTATGACAATAACGCCAAAGCTCCAGTCCATGTCAACATAAATATGAGTCCAAATAGTACTCTCATATGTAGTTCACTGGGTTCTCCATTAATTTTAGTGTTGGGATTGAAGACTAAAAAGCTTATTAAAATAAGGGCAAATCCTTCCATGATATACACCATATCACTTGGATATATTATAAGCTCAATTAATGTTTTATTTTTATTCGCCTTATAAGTACCACACATTCTAGGGTTAGGCCCACCTAATCTCGTGTAATTGAAACCACGAATTTCAAATTCTGTACTGGTTAACTTGCCATGGTTACGAAGAAGTCCAAATAACTTTTTTTCGTTGAGTTGTCCTTGTACATGTGTTCTGAACTCTTCAATGTTGTATGAAGACTCATAAGTCCGTTTGATTTTTAGAAATTTCATTGATTTCTTAAAGACAACATTTTACTTCTCATGAATCCTTTTTTTTAGAAGGTTTTTTAAGTCATCTGGGTTGATCTTAGCAAATTCCAAACTAAGAAATACTATTTTTGACCTTTTTTCTGGGACGTTTAACAATAATCTTTGAAACCTATATGAGTTGCTTTCAATTTCTGAAGTAGATTTTAAAGTTATTCCCAATAAAGTAGTTCTAGGGGGATAATATATATCACACTCCAACATTTCATTATATGGAATTTTGTCAAAATAAGGATTGTCAAATATCAAAAGTTCATTTTCTAAAAGTTCGAACTCAGGATTGCTTGATAATATTTTAGTCAGAGGTATTCGAATACCATAAAGAACAGCTGAAAAAACAATGAAGATGAATAAAAAAATAAACTTTTCATAGATTGACATTTCTGAGAAAAGTGCATAAACACTAGCTATCAAAAATATTAGTAATCCAAATGATGCAATTGCCAGTGTAATGATGTTTGCGAATTTCTTTCTCTCTATTCTCATAATGCATTACCAGTAACCTCCCTAATATCCAACACTCTAACATCTAGCGTCTAACGCCTAATACGCCCTTACAAGATTACCTTCCATGTAGTTGACAAACGATTGATTTGCCACTCTAATACCCCCTGGTGTAGGGAAGTTACCCGTAAAATACCAGTCTCCTTTGTGGTTTGGACAGGCCTCATGCAAATTGCCAACGGTTTGGTAAATGACATCCAAATCAGCCTGCATGATATCAGGTTTTACAATGTCGGCCACTTTGGCTGAAAGCTCTTCATAAGCAAACTGGTTATACAACTCATTGACATAATTGACCTGCTCCTTATTTTCTAAAGCGATTTTACACTTTTCATAGACTTCATCGAGCATGTACTCTTTATCATGATCTCTAAGTAACTCTACCATGGCGCGAAATACGATAAACTCATTCATTTTCGACATGTCAATGCCATAGCAATCAGGAAATCTAATTTGTGGTGCTGAAGAGACTATCACAACTTTTTTAGGTTCAAGCCTGCTCACCATGGTGAGTATACTTTTCTCTAATGTAGTACCTCTCACAATGGAGTCATCAACTATCACCAGTGTATCCGTTTTCTTCCTTATCACCTCATAGGTAGTGTCGTATACGTGAGCTACCATCTCATCGCGGTGGTCATCATCTGTGATAAAGGTTCTTAGTTTGGCGTCTTTCAACACCAATTTTTCAACCCGTGGCCTAAATGAAAGGAAATCTTCCATATCACCACTATGTGGTTTACCATCTATGACGACTTCTTTTCTTTTATCACTTAGGTAATCTTCCATGCCTTCCATCATTCCCAAAAATGAGGTCTCGGCAGTATTGGGTATGTATGAGAATACAGTATTCTTTAAATCAAAATTTATTGACTTCAATATCTGTGGAACGAGCAGCCTGCCAAGCTTTTTTCGTTCGTTGTAAATATCAGGGTCTGTACCTCTTGAGAAGTAGATGCGTTCGAAGCTGCAAGAAGTCTTTTCCAGTGGTTTTATAAACTGGTGCTGATCGTATTCACCATTCTTCTTAATGATTAATGCATGCCCAGGCTTCACTTCTTCTATCTGATTATATTCAATATTAAAAGCAGTTTTAATCGCTGGTTTTTCAGATGCCACCACAATCACTTCATCATCAGCATAATAGTATGCCGGCCTGATGCCACTTGGGTCGCGTGCCACGAATGCATCTCCATGACCTACCATACCAGCCATAGCATAGCCACCATCAAAATCTTTACATGCACGGCTCAACACTCGCCCCAAATCAAGCTCACTTTCAATCAACTCAGTGATTTCCTGATTGGTATATTTGTCTTTATACTTTCTAAATATTTCGTTGTTCTCTTCGTCTAGAAAGTGGCCGATTTTTTCCATAACGGTAACGGTATCGACTTTTTCCTTAGGGTGCTGGCCTAGTTTTACCAGTATATCAAAAAGCTCATCAACATTGGTCATGTTGAAATTTCCTGCTACCACAAGATTTCTGCTACGCCAGTTATTTTGCCTTAAAAACGGGTGGCAGTTTTCAATACTGTTTTTGCCATGCGTACCATACCTTAAATGACCCAGCCACACTTCACCCGTAAATGCGCAGTTCTCTTTCATCCAGCGCTCATCATAGAATTTATCACCGCCTTCTTTGGTAGCCTTGCGGTACTTTTTCCCGATCTTTTCAAAAATCCATTTGATTGGGTCAGGGCCGACAGAACGGTATCTGCTTATGTATCTAAATCCTGGTTTCTGATCAATCTTAATATTTGCCAACCCTACCCCGTCTTGCCCACGGTTGTGTTGTTTTTGCATTAAGATGTACATCTTGTTGGCAGCATAAGCTGGAGAACCATACTTTTCGATGTAGTAAGAGAGCGGCTTTCTGAGCCTGATCATGGCTATACCGCATTCATGTTTTATACTGTCGCTCATTCTATGGATTTAGAATGCAAAATTAATACTATTAATGATGTTCATCAACCAATCTGGTTTAAAGAATAAAACCAATATGCCTACAACCAAAATTGTTATTAAATAATTCTCTGGCTGCAAACCCACTGTCGAGTACTCTTTGTCGCTGTTTCTGAAAATCATAAAATATGGAATCTTCAGATAATAAAACAAAGAAACCACTGCATTGAGCAGCCCGATAACAAATGCTAATATCAACCATGATTGGTCTGTATTGGTATAGCTCTCCCAAATTGCAGAAAAAACAAACAGCTTAGCTGTGAAACCGGCCGTTGGAGGTAGGCCAGTTAGCGCGATCATTGTAACTACCGTTAATACCGTTAAATACGGGTAGTATTTAATCATACCTTTTAAGTCGCTAACTTCAATACACTCGTGCTTTTGCTCAAAGAAATTGGCCAGGGCAAAAGCTGCCATATTCATGAGCAGGTATATAATCGCATAGAAAAGTAGACTTTGATGTCCGCTAGTTGAAAATGCCACGATACCCAACAACAAAAACCCTGAATGAGCAATGGATGAATAAGCCAGCAATCGCTTAATATTGCTTTGTCTTAGCGCAGAAAAATTTCCGATAGTAAGTGTGAGTATAGCTATGGCTCCCATTATTTTTGGCCAGGGCACTTCTCCCAGCCCAAATAAGTTTATGGCCAGCATCCATTTAATAAGTATCGCAAAGCCTGCCAACTTTGGTACAATCGAAAAGAATGCCACAGAAGATGTCGGTGCTACCTGATAAACATCCGGAGCCCATATATGCATAGGAGCAGCTGTAATCTTGAATAAGATACCACCTATTACCATGATTCCGGCAACCAACATTGGCAGCGTTTCGACTTCCATCAACAATTCTATAAACCCAGGTGTAAGAAAATGTAGTGTACCTGTAAAAGTATAAATAAGTGAAAGGCCATATAATAGCACTGCAGAGGAAACACCCCCAAAAAGCAGGTATTTTACCCCAGCCTCATACCCTTTTTCTTTAAAACTATAAACGGTGAGCACATAAGCTCCAATGGATAATAGTTCTATACTTAGGTAAACCATGAGCAGGTTGGAACTCATTACAAGCAAATGACCCCCCAGCAACATGACAAGAATCACATTAATAAATTCTGACTTATAACGGTCTAAATTATTTCGTAAGTGAATAAAAAGCGTAAAAAGGGCTCCCGCATCTATTACAATTTTCCAGAGTAATGAACCCTGGCTCAACTCAAGCATATTGAGAAAAAGGGGAATAGACTTCTGTCCCTGTGTTAAAAGCTGACTTACACCCAAGCCAAGAATCAGAAAAATCACACCTATAGCTAGTATAATAACTATTCGGTGCCCTTGCTTTTTGAATATTAAATCAAGTAAGATGAATAATATAATCGCGCCTACCAGTATAAGCTCCGGTAACAGAAAATGAATACTTTCTGCTATAATCGACAGTTTGTCTTTTAAAGCTTCCACTTATTGAGGAGGCATTTTAGCACCTATGAAATCAACCACAGTATTTACAGAATTATTAATCAGATCCAATAACAAGCTTGGAAAAATCCCTAATAGCAATGCGAATACAATGAGAGGTATGAACATAAGTAATTCTCGTTTACCTAAATCTGTTATTGTCTTCACCTCTGTTTTCAAATGAAACTGTCCAAAAAACATCCGTTGGATTGTCCATAAGTAATATGCTGCACTTAATATGAGGCCCAACAATGCGGCTATTACCATCCAACGTGGCACTAACCCATTGATAACAGATGAGCTAAATGCCCCTAATAAAACAAATACTTCGGCAATAAAACCAGAGAAGCCCGGAAGGCCAAGTGATGCAAAAAAGAAGATCACCACTATCACAGTGTATTTTGGCATTTGTGAAGCCAGGCCAGAGTAGTTACCTATGATTCTGTCTTTTGTTCGGTCATAAATTACACCAGCAATGAGGAACAACCCAGCAGATATTATTCCATGACTTACCATCTGATAAATCGAACCACTTACTCCTTCGACTGTCATGGAAGCTAAGCCTAGCAAAACAAAACCCATGTGAGACACCGAAGAGTATGCGATAAGTCGTTTTAGGTCTTTGCTGCCCAGTGCATTTAGCGCACCATAGATAATAGACAAAACCCCCAGAAACCCCACGAGCCAACTAAAATAAACAGCTCCATCCGGCAGCACCAGGTAGCCTGTTCTAATCAAGGCATAACCCCCTACCTTCAACAACAAAGCAGCTAAAATTACAGATATAGGAGTTGGCGCTTCGACATGTGCATCAGGAAGCCATGTATGTAATGGCACTACAGGTATTTTAATAGCAAACCCTATAAAAATAATTAAGAAAGCAACTAACCGTGCCGGATACCCAAACACTGTACTTATTACATCATTGTCTAAAATGCTCCCCGATATAAAGTTATTGGTATCAGCCATATAGAGCATATTAAACGTATGCACCAGATTGCTGTCATGTATCTTACCAGATTTTAGTAATTGTTGCACTTCATTTATTTGACCTGGAGTTACCTGACCAATTTCACCAGCCATTTGAAGCTTTACAGCCGTAGCTGCCGGATCAATCACTGACAGGTACAGACCTATCATGACGATCAAAATAAAAATAGATCCTAGTAAAGTGTATAAAAAGAATTTAATAGAGGCATAATCGCGCCTGGGGCCACCCCATAAGCCAATGAGAAAATACATTGGCAGCAACATAAATTCAAAAAACAGGTAAAAAAGCAGCAGATCTAAAGAAACGAAACAACCTATAATAGAAGCGTTTAGCACAAGTAATAAACTGAAATACCCCTTACGCTTTTCCTTTATATGCCATGACGATATAACTGCAATTAAGCCAACCACTACAGTCAATAAAACAAAAGCGATGTTAAGACCATCAACGCCTAAGAAATATGTAGCAGAAAGTTGACCAATCGTACCCAGGTTTAGGCTGATCCATGGAACGAACTCAACAAACTGAAAGCTGGAAATATCATATGCTCCTGCTATCGAAGTGTCATAGCCTACATATAGTACGATCGCCAATATCAGTTGCATCACACTCACCCCAAGTGCAGCCCATTTTGACCAGCCGACTTTTGATTTGGGAAGCAATGCCACCACCAACGCTGCGAAAAGTGGTAAAAATATTAGAATTGACAACAAGTGGTTTGACAACATTAACTTTAGTTATATACTCCAATAAATGATTAAAATGAGACCCAAGATAGCAAGAACCAAATAACTTTGAACCTTGCCTCCCTGGATGGATCTTGTAAGATTTCCAAATCTTGCAGCTAAATAAACACCTAAATTGACTATACCATCTATCACGTACTTGTCTAACCAGGCGATACTATGCGCAAAAATGATATTAAATATACCAAACAGGTTGATGCCACGATCAATTAACCTGTTGTCTATCCACCGACAAGCATCAGAAAATTTTAAAGCCGGTCGGTGTACTACATGATAATACAATGGATCTAAGTACCAATTGTAATATGAAATCCGTTGCATGAGATTCTTTGCCATAGGTCGTGTGGCATATTGCAATGCATATTTACCTTTTGGGCGATAAATATAGTATCCGATAGCCAGCCCAATAGCAACCAACACAATTGAGGTAAATGAAATTAATAGATGATTTTTAGAAGAAAGTTCTAAAAGACTCAACTGCCAAAATTGATCAAAGTCCGGAGTTACAATCTCAGGTACCTGTATAGCACTTAAAAACCAACTTGTGCTAAAATCAAATGGATTAAAAGACCAAACTAAACCTAACGATAGCAATGCCAGGATTATTAAGGTAACTCTAAGGAGTAGTGGAGATTCTATTACTCTGACATCTCCCTTTAGTCTGAATTTTCCAAAGAATACCAATAGTATTTGTCTGCACATATACACGGCTGTGAGCACCACTGTGATAAATCCCAGGTCAGGTATCAGGTAATATAAAGAAAAACCTTCCCCTCCCATCAGTGCAGCCCAGGCATAAGCCCCTGAAAGTAATGCATCCTTGGAAAGGAAGCCCGAAAAAAATGGAATCCCTACTAAGGCTAGTGATGCGATTAAGTATGCAGTAAAAGTAATGGGCAGGTATTTTCTAAGACCGCCCATATTACGCATATCTTGCGTATCGAATTTATTCTTACTACTGGCAGAATATTCGTGCAGTGCATAAATCACCGAGCCCGCTGATAGAAACAAACAGGCCTTGAAAAACGCATGTGTAAAAAGGTGAAAAAAGGCAGCCCCATAGGCTCCTACTCCAACACCCATAAGCATATAACCCAGTTGAGAAATGGTGGAGTACGCCAGCACTTTTTTGATATCATGCTGTGTAAGTGCAGCAATGGCTCCCATAAAAGCGGTAATGGCACCAATAGTAGCAATCACAGTTAACGCATCGATATTTAACAATGCAAACACTCTAATCATGAGGTAAACACCAGCAGCCACCATAGTAGCAGCATGTATCAGAGCGGAAACAGGGGTCGGACCTTCCATGGCATCGGGAAGCCATATCTGTAATGGAAATTGAGCCGATTTTCCGACCGCACCTAGAAACAAACAAATACCAGCTGCTGTAAGCCAATTAGTATGTATTGACTGACCTCCAAAATTCCAGCTATTACCAACGATGGTACTTTCTGACATAGCCATACTTAGTGAAGTGAGGTCTAGTGTTTGGAACTGTGTCCATAAAATGGCTAAACCTAATAAGAAGCCTACATCACCTACTCTGTTTACAATAAATGCCTTGCTTGCTGCAAAAGAGGCACTATCTTTTTTGTACCAATGGCCAATGAGTAAATATGAAGACAACCCTACCAACTCCCAAAAAATAAATATTACAAGGAGATTATCGGCTATCACTATACCGATCATTGAAAATGTAAATAATGCCAAAAACGTAAAGTATCTTTTAAAACCTTCATCCTCTTGCATGTATTTCAGGGAGTACAAGTGCACAAGAGAAGAGATAGAAAGCACTACAATGAGCATGGCGGCTGCTTCAAAATTGATAAGAACACCCACATCTACTACCGAGTCATTAGAGAATGATATCCAGTTTAGCGTTCCTGTAAATGTTTCATTTGGCCATGTTTGCGTACAAACGTAAATGGCTAAAACGGTAGCCAAAAACATCAGAATAGTACTAATAACTGCACCTAACTTCTTTGCATTCTGCTTTACTACCGCCATCAGGACAAAGCCCAGTAATGGTATTATTAGCGCAATGACACTCAAAAGCGCAATAAAAGTCCAGGAACCAATATCGTTTGTAGCAATACTCACAAGCTACTAACCTTTTAAGTTATTTATTTTATCCAGATCCACGGTTTTGAAATGTTTATAGAGCTTTATTACGATGGCAAGAGCAACTGCCACTTCTGTGGCTGCAACAACTATTACAAACAAAGCAAAGTACTGACCTGCCAAGCCTTTATCAAAGGTACTTGCTGCTACAAAATTGATGTTAGCAGCATTTAGCATCAACTCTATACCCATAAGTACTACAATGGCATTCTTCTTTGTCGCAGCAATGGCAAAGCCAATACAAAAAAGTAAAGCGCTTAATATGTAGAAACTCTCTATCGACACTACTTTTCTTTATCTAAAGTTTTATTTGAGGCTATAGTGGAAGCACCTATCAAACCAAGTAACAATACTATAGCGGCTACCTCAAACGGCAGTATATAATTAGTCATTAATCCAATACCTAGTGATTTAATATTGTTTGCAGGTAAAGCGGCCTGAGTAGTGTTAAAATCAATTGAGTCTATTGTATAGTATAAACCAGCAAATAACACGATTGCTACCAGCACACCCACAACAGGACGATGGCTTGATGTCACAAGTGCTTTACCTTTAAGCTTATTGGTAAGCATTACTCCAAAAATTAGTAGGACAACGATACCCCCAACGTATATCATGATTTGTGTAACTGCTAGAAACTCCGCACCGGCCAAAACATATAATGCCGCTACGGATAAAAATGTCACCACTAAAGCGCATGCTGCATAAAGCACATTTTTTGTCAATAAAATTGTCAAACTAGATAAAGCAGCCAGTCCTGCAAAAAAGTAAAATAATATATCAATCATCTTTCTTTTTTGGTTTTGGTACCCTGGGTCGGAAAACTGGTTTGGTACCTGACGGTTTAATCTTTGGTTTTGCTGGTTTTGGTTTATCTGCAACAGCCGTTTTCCCCTGCTCTTTTGCCTTTTCCATATCTTCAGCTTCTTTCCTTATGGCCAAAATATCTGCGGCACTCATATTGGCAAATGAGTAAGTATGATCATCAATTTCAAACTCACTAAAATCGAATGTCTTTGTCATGGTGAGACACTCTGTAGGGCACACGGTTGTACATAAACCACAAAAGCAGCATTTGCCCATGTTAATATCAAATTTAGCTGCATAAATACGTTTTGGTGTTCCGTCTGATGTGTGACCAAATGTTTCTTTTGATTTTATTGGGTCTATCTCAATGCAATCTACGGGGCAAATTTTGGCACATTTGTCACAAACAATACAATCATCGATTTCATTGTGCAATCTGTATCTGCCATTATCAGGCACTGGCATACTTTGGTGCGGGTATTGAAGTGTTGCCAGACCGTTTTGCTTTTCAAAATAATTGTCTTCAGCAACGGCAAATGAAGAGGCACTTTTCCTTGACTTCAATAAATGGATAAATGTAATCTTTAGCCCATTTAAAAGTGTAGATAATGTGTTTTTTATGTTTAGCCAGTAGTTAGTACCCATGCCTAACAAAGATGCCAAGAATTTTAAGAAAGGCTAAATTATTTCTTCGGTTGATTGCCCTTTTTTTACAGTGAACTTAAAAGTGCTTCCATTCCCCTCTTCACTTTCAACCCAGATTTTGCCACCCATCCTGCCAACAAACTCTTTACAGAGCTTAAGTCCCAAGCCTGTTCCCTTCTCATTGGAAGTACCCGGAGTTGAATATAACAGACTGGTATCAAATACCTTATCTCTCTGATCAGCTGACATGCCAACACCATTATCTCCAACACACACGGTATACTCATCATCGGATGATTCAATGGTATACACCTCAACAATTCCTTTTGGTTCAGTAAATTTAATTGAGTTTGACACCAGGTTACGCAACACCAGATCAAGCATGTTTCTATCAGCCACTACAATTTCCTCCTCCACTTTATTGAAAAAATTGATTTCCTTATCATTTACCTCTCTGAAGAATGTTAAATTGTCTTCAACGATTGATTTTAATTCTAGCCCCTCCTCTTTTATTTCAATTTCGTTCATCTGCATCATTGCCCAATCCAGCAAATTGTCGAGAAGCTTTCTTGTATTGTCCAGCCTTATGCGCAGTGATTTTGTAACCTGCAATAATTCCTCCTGGGTAAGATGACCTTCATCAAGCATGTCCAGGATACCTACCAGGGCATTGATCGGAGACCTCAGGTCATGCGAAACGATTGAGAAGAATTTATCCTTTAGTTTGAGCAAACTTTCAAGCTCTTTACTTTGAGCCTCAATCTCCTTTTGATGTATGACCAGCAACTCATTTATTCTTTTCCGTCTTGCCCCACTACGGTAAAGAGTTACTAGCAACACTGCTGTAAATGCCAAAATTACAACCAGTACATTTCTAAGAAATTCCTCATTTTTAAGTTGGTTTTCCTGTTGCTCTTCACGCTCATTGAGCAAAGCTATTTCTACATCCTTTTTCTGCGTTTCATATTTTATTTGTAACTGAGCGAATTGCTCGCTTTTCTTTTCGCTATATAAACTATCACCCTGTCTTTTATATTTCTTGTAAAACTCCAATGATCGCTGATAGTCCTGATTCAATTCATACAATTTTGACAACTCGTAGTAAATTTGGACTTCAAGGCCAATGTTGTTTTCATCTTTAGCCATTGAGAGGCCCCTGTTTAAAAATTGATTCGCCTCCTCCAGCTGATTGGCCTCCATTAGAGTAATACCTTTACCTAAATAAGTTTCAGCTAAGCCACTTTCATTGCTTAGGTTTTCATAATACTCAAGTGCTCTATCATGAAAATTTAGCGCTTCTTCGAAGTTTTTCTTCTTGCGGTGAGCTTCTGCAGTTTGATTGAGTATTTGAGGGGTTAGAATATAAATTTCTAATTTATCTTGTAGCTCCATAGCCTTAGAGAGGGCCTCAGACAGCGTTTCCAACGCAAGATCATACCTACCCTCTATGAAATAGATCTCACCAAGATCGTAAAGTGTGTAGGGTATACCTTCAATATCACCAATTTCTTCACTCAGCTTTTTGGCATCGAGTATAAATCTTTTGGCCTTATTTAATTGGCCCATTTCTTTTAGTACTCTTCCTACATTGTAAGTAGAAATTGCGCTTGATTTTTGGTCACCATTTTCTCGCGCCAGATTCAGTGATCTGTTATAATAATCATATGCTTCACTATACAGGTCTAATTCAAAATAGCTTTCGCCAATATTGTTGTAAGATCTGGCAACGCCAGCCTTATCACCGATTTCCTCAAAATATTTTAAGGCATCTAAATCAAATTGTAGCGCTCTATAATTCTCGCCACGATAGGAGGATAAGACGCCAAGGTATTCGTTAATTGATGCTAAATAAGTGGTGTCGCCCACAGACTCGGCTAACGATTTGGCATGCATGGCCAGTCTATATGCAGAATCTGGATCTGATATCTCATATTCATACATAAAAATGTATGCGATATTGAGTTTTACCAGGTTATCATCAGTAGTCTGATACACTTCTCTCAAACTATCAGCTGATAGTCCCTGTCTAGCCTCTCCTATTGTTGATAGCAACAGAAGTGCTACACTAAAACATATGGTTATAATCTTTTTCAAACTCGAACAATATACATTAAATCATTAACAATCTCCATAAACCACATAATAATAGTAATACAATGGCAATTGGAGTTAAATATTTCCAACCAAGGCTCATTAACTGATCAATCCGCAAGCGAGGAAATGTCCAGCGCACCCACATCTGAATAAGTACCATAATCATCGCTTTTGTAACCAACCAAAACCCTCCTGATATGTAGCCAAAAGTTGTACCTGGCGTACCACTCGTCCAGTTTGCCAAACTCAAAAATCCGATGTTTGGAAACGGTGTATTCCAGCTTCCAAAAAATAGTATTACACCTAAAAAGCTGACCAATAGCATCATGCCATACTCGCTGAGCATGATTACTGACCAACGAAAACCCGAATACTCTACTTGATATCCCGATACAAGCTCAGATTCGGCCTCAGGTAAATCAAAAGGTGCTCTATTGCTTTCTGCTAATGAAGCAATAAAGAATATGACCCAGGCAATAAAGAGAAATGGCATTCTCAACACATTCCAAGTCAAAAATCCACCTATACTGGTCGTTTCGATGCCCCATTCCTTAACACCAAATAAATAATTTGCTGCATTTGGCTCTACCTGATTGATCCATATGCCTTGTTGATATGATATTTGCTGTAAGTCCAACGTCTGGCTGATAACTATTACTGACAATACGGAAAGTGTAAGCGGCACTTCATATGAAACGATCTGTGCGGCCGATCTCATGGCGCCCAGAAGTGCATATTTGTTATTAGAAGCCCAACCTGCCAAAATGATTCCAAGCACATCTAATGATACTATCGCCAGCAAATAGAACACCCCGGAATTTACACTGGCACCAGACCAACCTTGAGCTACAGGTAAGACAGCAAAGCCACCAAAAACAAAGACAAATATCAGAATTGGAGCTATAAGAAATAGCTTTTTATCAGCCGCTTTGGGAACAATATCTTCTTTTTGAACCAGCTTGAGTAAGTCTGCAATGGTTTGTAAAATACCATAATACCCTACTTCCATGGGGCCATACCTGTCCTGGATAAATGCAGATACTTTTCTTTCCGCATATACTGCCACAACAGTAAACAGAATTATAAATGGAAGGAAAAATAGTACTGTAGACATTACGTTACTTTAGCTGTTTCCAAATTAACCAAATAATGCTTATTCCCATAGTGGATAACTGTCCAGATGCACTACATCTTTAAAAAACATCTTAGCCGAAGCTTCAAATGAGTTTGTGTAATCAGAAACCATAAATTCATCATCGAGTTCTTCTTCTTTATTGGCTAAACCGTGCTCCATTAAATAAGTTTTTAAGTATGAGGCCGTAACTTCTGAAGAGTCCAATATATCTATTTTGTTGCTATAAAATTTTGACACCTCTTTTTTGATTAAAGGATAGTGCGTACAACCCAATATAAGTGCCTCAATATCAGATAACTCTGATGATTTCAAATAGGACTCGATTATTTCATGGCTTATTTTATTGTTAAAAAAACCCTCCTCGATCATGGGTACAAGCAAAGGGGTGGCTAAAGATTTTAAAGACACTTGCTCATTAAGTGCATTAATTTTTCGGCCATATATGTCAGAAAGTACGGTCCTTTTAGTGCCGATCAAGCCAATGGTTTTGCTTGCGTATTTGTTTTTGATCAAACTTACCATCGGGTCTATTACGTTGATCACCTTTGCTCTCTTACCTGTATACTCAGTAAGTAAATCATAAGCAGCCGAACTGGCCGAGTTGCAGGCAATTACAATCACCTTACATCCTTTTTGCAGAAGTATATCCGTAATTTTTATTGAATATGCCTGTATGGCTGCCTCTGACTTGTCTCCGTATGGCAAGTGCGCTGTATCACCAAAATAAATCAATTGCTCATTGGGCAATGCTTCTTTAATTGCATGCGCCACGGTGAGTCCACCAATTCCACTATCAAAAATTCCTATTGGCTGATTGGATTTCATAAAGCTGCCAAATTTATTGAATTAAACTGAGGTGCATTGATCTCTCATCATATATTTTAAAATTTGACTATATTGCCAAGGTAATCTACTCTCTCCGTGAAAAAACGTTATATTATAGAAAGTGAGTTTAATCAGATGCTCGCCTCTCAGGAATTTATGCTAAAATTTAGAGGTGACAATGAGATTGTACTTATTGGCGCTCCAACTGGCAGGCTGAGAACCCGAATCATTGTTTCTATAATTGGTGTTGCTTTAGTTTCTTTCTGTTTAATCACAGGCAACAGCTCTGGTGGTAACTACAACAACTCATTTATAATAGGTGGTAGTCTGCTGGGCCTTATTCTTGCGAGTACTCCCTTTGTAAGTTTTTACTCCAGAAAGTATTTTAAAATATATATATCTAATCAACTCAAACAGATAAGCATCACTTCGGGTGTTTCTTCTCCAGACAAACGCATCGATTTTTCAAATATTGATTTTTTACAACTCAAACACCTCCAAATTGACGATCTGATTAGTGGCACAGATGCAGACGGCATATCATCAATAAGTTATCTGCATACTTTTATGGCGGTTTCTAATGGTAAATCCATTGAGCTATTCTCACTCGCCTCTCAGGACAAGACTTATAAAGATTTTGTAGATAAGTTTGGTGATTTTCTATCTGGTTTTATTGGAAAAGAACTCCGTCTTATACGCGCTTAGGTATTTCACATCTCGCAAAATAATTTCGTATTATTGCAGCCAGAGTAAAAAGAAAAAACAACTACAATGGCTAATAATCTACTAAAAGGTAAAAAAGGAATTATATTCGGTGCGCTTGACGAAAGTTCCATCGCTTGGAAAACTGCGAAAATAGCTCACGAAGAAGGAGCGGAATTTACACTTACCAATGCACCGGTAGCTATGCGCATGGGCGCAATCAATCAACTTGCCGAAGAATGTAATGCTGAAGTTATTCCTGCTGACGCAACTTCTATTGAAGACCTCACCAATTTATTTGAGAAATCTAAAGAGGTACTTGGTGGCAATTTGGATTTTGTACTTCACTCAATTGGTATGAGTCCAAATGTGAGAAAAGGAAAGGAGTACGGAGACCTTAACTACGATTGGTACTTAAAAACGCTTGATATCTCAGGTGTTTCTTTTCATAAAGTATTGCAAACAGCAGAGAAAACAGAAAGCATGAACGAGTGGGGTTCGATACTAGGTCTTACTTATATTGCAGCCCAGCGCTCTTTTCCCGATTATGGAGATATGGCACAGGCAAAAGCTGTACTAGAGTCTATCGCCAGAAGCTATGGTGCTCGATTTGCTAAAATCAATAACGTAAGAGTAAATACAATCAGCCAGTCGCCTACTATGACGACAGCAGGAAGCGGTGTACCTGGGTTTGATGTATTCTTCGACTATGCTAATAAAATGTCGCCTCTTGGTAATGCGAGCGCTGAAGATTGCGCAAAATATATTGCTATGATGTTTTCAGACTACACAAGAATGGTAACTATGCAAAACCTAATGCACGATGGAGGATTTTCTTCTTCGGGTATTACAGAAGAGATCATCGCAGAACTTTCTAAATAAAACTTTAACTCTAGCAATCGTCTGACTACTTCAAGTGGTCAGACGATGCTTGGTTAGCTTGCAAAGAATGATTGCCTTTCCAAATGCAAAAATCAACTTAGGGCTAAACATCATTTCTAAGAGAACTGACGGCTATCATAATCTTTCTTCCTGTTTTTATCCTATTCCTCTCGTAGACATACTAGAGGTAATGCCATCAAAAGTATTTAGTTTTAATTCAACTGGTATCAATATACCTGGAGGCGAAAACCTTTGCACAAAGGCCTATCACCTGATTAAACAAGACTATAACATTGAGCCTGTAAGTATTCATCTTCATAAAATCATTCCTATTGGTGCTGGCCTGGGTGGAGGATCGGCCGATGCTTCTTATACACTCAAATGTATTAACGACCTTTATGCCTTGAACTTATCAAATCCACAACTTGAAGCATATGCAGCACAGTTGGGTAGCGACTGCCCCTTTTTTATTGAAAACAAACCTGTAATTGCATCGGGCACAGGCACAGACTTCAAACCATCTTCTATTGATCTAAGCAGCAAATATTTGGTTATACTCAACCCTGGCATACATGTTAGTACCGCAGCAGCTTACAGTGGCGTAAAACCTCAACAACCAGCGTTGCACATAGAAGAAATCACTGAGAGACCATTGAATGAATGGCAAGGAATACTCAAAAATGACTTTGAAGATTCTGTATTGATTAAATACCCTGAAATTGGTAAGGCAAAAGATGCATTAATTTCTAGTGGTGCGCTATATGCCAGCATGACCGGCTCAGGCTCAAGCGTGTTTGGTATTTTTGAAAAGGAAACAAAAATCTCTGCCAGCCTGAAAAACTATATTTGCTGGCAGGGATTTCTGTAAGCCAATACATTACATATCCTGTCTATCTACAGGCTGGCCTTTTTGGTTTTTTAAATACTCATCGAGAAACTCAAGGATTTTACCGTAAGCTTCGATTTGATTATCCTTTTTAGCAAAGCCATGCCCTTCATCTTCAAAAAGGACATATTCTACAGGCACCTCATTTTTCTTCACTTCTTCAACAATCTCATCAGACTCCACCTGCAGCACTCTTGGATCTTGCGCACCTTGTAGCACCATCAAAGGTTTAGTTACATTGTCTGCATGAAATAAAGGTGAAATATTATACAACCTCACAGAATCCTCTGTATTTGGATCACCCATTTCGGTATACAATGCATCTTTAAATGATTCCCACCAAGGTGGTATGCTCTTCAAAGTACGCAACCAATTGGTTACACCAAAAATGTTAACCCCAACATCAAACTCTTCCGGTGCACTCGTGAGTGCAGCCATTACCATAAAGCCTCCATAAGAGCCTCCTATGATTCCAATGCGCTCAGCATCTATTGTTGGTTGAGTTGCCAGCCAGTTCTTTCCTTCAATGCAATCTTTGAGATCTTCTTCACCATGGCGTTGGTCATCCATTTGGTAGAAAGATTTACCATAACCACTGCTTCCTCTATTATTAACAGCCAGTATGGCATATCCATGATTGGCGAGATATTGTATCAGCCCGCTATAACCTTGTCGAGACTGACCACCAGGTCCGCCATGCACCCAAACCAGCGCTGGTACTTTATCCACTTCAGAAGCTTGTTTTGGTAAATAATAAATGGCTGGCACCTCAACTCCATCAAATGATTTATATCTAACTACTTCGGCAGTTACCAAATGCTCCTGATTGATAGCTTCATTTAATGTGCTGGTAAGTTGCTGAATGTCTCCGGTTTCCAAATCATAAACATAGAGGTTTGAAGGCGAGTTGGAGCTACCTACATAAAAACTTACGATAGATTCATCTCTGGAAATACTCAAGCTGGTAATATCTCCATTTTCAAATGTTGGAAACTCAACCGGTGAATTATCTTCTGTATTTATCACTTCTACCTCATTCTTGCCATCGGCATTTATCAAAGTGATGCGATACTTACCACCATGTGAAAAATACGATGCAACTATATCCCAATTTGTTTCATTTACATTCTCAATATTGCCTGTGGCAATTTCATAGCGCATAAGGTGAGCAAATTCAGATCCCTGATCGGTCAGGTAATACAAATAATCATTGTTTGTACTAAAGTCAGCTACATTATTACCGCTTTGCTCTGTATTTATCTTTACTTTTCCTTTAGTGTCAAAATTATAGAGGTAAAGATCAGAGTCATTGGTATTGATGGCATAACTCAATGCCATATATTTTTTATCATTAGAAATGCCACCAAAGTTGTAACCGCTCTCCATCTCATATAACATCTCTGATTCCATAGTTTCAAGATTCATCTCATAGACATCCATCATCCGTTTGTCTCGTTTATTGTAGCCATAGTAAAAACTATTACCATCATGGGCCCATCCATAAAATACAGCTCTCGAGCCTTCGTCTGGTGTTAGCTCTATTGTATTTCCATTTTCATCAAGCATAAACAAATGAAATATCTCATTTCCATTGTCGTCCATTCTAAATAGGATACGATCGTCTTGAGGAAAGTATGAAATACCAAAAACTGAAGAACTGTCTGAGCTAGAAATTGCATTGTAGGCACCACTATCAACCGGTATTGTATACATATTATAAATACCCGATCGATTGCTGGTTACAAGCACTTTAGATTTATCTGTGGAGAAGCTTCCACCAAAAACCTGCTCATTATCCATGAACTGTTTTATGGTATATTGTTCGATCTCTGTTTTTTCAGGTTGCTCCTGTTTTGGGGTACACGCCAATATGGTGGCGAATACCATAAATAAGGGAATAGCTTTCATTGTTGCAAGTATTGGTTAGGCGAGGATATTACAACAATTTAATGGATTTTGGAAGAGAAATATGATCAGCGCAAATGATCCACTTGCATGGCTTTGCGCTTTCTGTAGCGATTTATCAATGGATAACTGAGCACAGCACTTAATATAATAAGGGTGCCTATATAAAAGCCTCCTGCCATTTGCTCTTTCTCACCAAATATGAGAACTGCCAAAATAATACCATACACCGGCTCGAGATTTACCGTAAGGTTTATCACAAATGCAGAAATTCTTTTCATCAATTCCACAGAAATCGAATAGGCATAAACTGTACACACACCTGCTAAAACAGCCAAATAGAGCCAGTCAAGCGGAGTTGGCGACAGGTTAAGTGTACCATCACTAAAATAGGCCATATATATTGGGAAGAATAGTGCAGTGCCCAGACAAGCCCCAATCATCTCGTAGAAGGTGATCATAAATGGGTTGTGCTTTTTTATAAACTGACCATTAATGACTGTAAATAAAGCGGAAAGAAATGCAGATAAAACGGCCATAGTAAGCCCTAGTGCATGATCAAATTCAAACCTGAAAATCACATACAAACCCACTATCACTACCAGGCCCAGAAGCACCTCTACCATGTTAATCCGCCTTTTATTAAAGGCTGGTTCGATGAAACTTGTCCAAAGAGAGCAAGTGGCCATTCCTGCCAGGCAAACACTTGCAGTCGAAACCCTGGCCGCTGCAAAAAAAAGTATCCAGTGTGCCGCAATGAGCACTCCTGTCGACAATATTTTAAGTATTTCGTTATGGCCCAGGGAGAATTTTCTCTTCCTGAAATGAAGTAAGAGACCAAGCGCAATAAAGGCCAGTAGTGTTCTGTAAAAAACAATTTCTACGGAAGGTATAGAAATCAAAAGGCCTAAAATGGCAGTGAATCCCCAAATCCATACGATAAAGTGCAGCTTTATATAATCTTTAGTCTGCGACATCAGCGAGGCACATATTTATACATGAGTAAGGAGATGCCACCAAATAAAATGTTTGGAAACCAAACAGAAATAGCGGGAGGCAAGCTACCCGCCTCAGCAATGGTCTTACTCAGTATAAAAAACATGATAAACAAAAAGGATAGAAAGAACCCGAGAGCAATCTGAAAGCCTGCTCCCCCACGTGTTTTTTTTGAAGAGACAATTACTCCCATAAATGTGAGAATTAGCACTGCAAAAGGAGATGTAAACCGAGTGTACTTCTCCACTTCATACACTTCTACGTTGCTCGCACCACGCATTCTTAATTTATCGATATGGGCATTTAGTTCATCAATGGTCATACCGTCATACCTTCTGTAGTCGTTTTCAAACTCACTCGGATGGATGGCCAATGTTGTATCCATTTTTCGTCCCTCTTCGATGGTTTCCTCCATGCCGTCAAACGACATTCTTTTCCAATTTGTGATATCCCATTTTTCAATTTCTCTATTCCAGGAAATTCTCGAGGCACTAAACTTTTCCTTCAATTGGGTACCCTCCATTTTTTCTAAAGTGAAGCTATATCCAATATTAGACTGATTATTGTAACTACGCATGTACAAATAGACATCCGGGGCTACCTGCATATGTATATTTACATCATCGAAATAGTATTTACTTTTTAAATATTCTACCTCAAAAGCTACTCTCGATTTGTTCGAGTCGGGTATAATCCACCCTGTAAGGAAAAAACTGGCGATAGCAATCATTGTAGCCCCAATAAAATAGGGAACTAACATACGTCTGAAAGAAACACCACTACTCAAAATAGCCACTATCTCTGTATGGCCGGCCATTTTAGCGGTTACAAATACGGTAGCAATAAAGACTGTAAGTGGAGTAATAAAATTGGCTATCCAGGGAATAAAATCAAGGTAGTAACCAACAATCTGCCCTGTGGCCAATTCCGCCTCGACAAACTTTTCAGTTTTCTCAGTGATATCTATTACTAAAATAACAGCACATATGATGAGCACTGTGAATATAAAAGCACCCAAAAATCGCTTTAGTATGTACTTGTCTATTAGTTTCATGTGATTAATTCATGATTCTTAATTCGAGATTCGAAATTCATCAGTCTTTCATCTATAGAGTAAATATCAAATTTCAAATATCATATTCTACAGTTTTCTGCTCACCTTATCTACCATTGTGTTTTTCCAACTGGCAAAATCTCCTGCTTCAATATGATTTCTGGCTTCGCCAACCAACCAAAGATAAAAGCTCAAATTATGAATACTAGCAATTTGCGCGCCTAAAATTTCTTTGCTCATGATGAGGTGGCGCAAGTAAGCTTTGCTATAGAACGTATCTACATAACCTCCAAGATTTGCATCTATTGGTGAGAGGTCATCAGCCCACTTTTTATTTTTGATATTAATGATTCCTTCTGAAGTAAAAAGCATACCATTTCTGGCATTTCTAGTAGGCATCACACAGTCGAACATATCAACGCCAAGTGCAATGCTCTCCAATATATTGGCTGGAGTGCCAACACCCATCAAGTACCTGGGTTTGTCCTGAGGCAGGATATCACAAACAAGATCAGTCATCTCATACATCATTTCAGCAGGCTCTCCCACTGATAAGCCTCCTATGGCATTACCTTCCCTATCGAAGCTGGCAATAGCCTCAGCCGATTGCTTTCTTAAGTCTTTATAAACACTGCCCTGCACAATGGGAAAAAGCGTTTGGTCATAGCCATACTTTCCCTCGGTCTTATCAAAATGATCGCAGCATCGCTTAAGCCAACGGTGTGTCATATGCATTGATTTCTCAGCATAGTCATACTCACATGGATAAGGGGTGCATTCATCAAAAGCCATCATAATATCCGCACCGATCATTCTTTGTATGTCCATCACATATTCAGGAGTGAAATTGTGTTTAGATCCATCGATATGCGACTGAAATGTGACACCTTCTTCCTTGATTTTTCTTGTATCAGAAAGTGAGTATACCTGGTAGCCACCACTGTCGGTAAGAATTGGACGATCCCATCCGTTAAACTTATGTAAGCCACCAGCTTTCTCAATGATATCAAGGCCCGGCCTTAGATATAAATGGTAGGTATTGCCTAGAATAATCTGAGCCTTTATATCTTCTTTTAACTCTCTTTGATGAACGGCCTTTACAGATCCTGCTGTTCCCACAGGCATAAATATCGGAGTCTTGATTTCTCCATGAGCTGTGGTCACTGTTCCCGTTCGAGCGTTACTTTTTGGGTCTTGCTTTTCTAATTTAAAATCCATCCCTGCTTTAATTAAGGCTGCAAAAATAGAGATAATTTTTTGCAGCACTTGATCAATCACATTTTTTAAGCAAATAGAAATTTGATGTCTGACTTTTCAAGATATCTTTGTCACCTAATTTTTATAAATGTTGTATACACTGTCTGTCATTTTTATCGTCTGCATCGTTATTCAATGCAGCTACTTCCTATTTTATATCATCGGTTTATTAAAGCTGAAACATGTCGAAAAAGAGCATTTCGAACCCGTTTCAGTCATAATTGCGGCTAAAAACGAATACCAAAACCTAAAAAAATTGCTTCCTGCACTGTTGGAACAAACACATCCTGATTTTGAAATCATAATTGTTGATGATGGTTCTTACGATGACACACAAGATTTTTTAAAGGAGCAAAACTCAATACATTCTCAGCTAAAAGTTGTTTCTGTTGAACACACACCGGAGCATGTAAACAGTAAGAAATATGCTTTGACTCTTGGTATTAAGGCCGCCAAAAATGATCTCTTAGTGCTTACAGATGCTGACTGTTTACCAAAATCTAATGAGTGGCTCTCTCAAATGGCATTACATGCAGAAGATAAAGATTTGGTTTTAGGTTTTTCAAACTATGAGAAAAAAGCCGGACTACTGAACTACTTCATTAGGTTTGAAACCCTTTTTACCGCATTACAATACTTTAGTTTTGCCAGACTATTCAGACCATTTATGGGTGTAGGCAGAAATCTGGCTTATAGAAAAAGCCTTTTTCTGAAAAATAAAGGATTCAATGGATATATGAGCGTTATGGGTGGAGACGATGACCTATTTGTAAATAAACATGCCACTAAAGAAAATACTTCATTGGCTATCGAAGCAGATAGCCAAACTATATCCACACCAAAAACGAACTTAAAATCTTTCTTAAGGCAAAAAACACGACATCTGAACGCGGGAAAGCATTATAAAATGATTGATAAAATTATTTTGAGTGCTTTTTCATTGTCATATTTATTGAGTTGGCTATTATTGCCAGTACTGTTTATTTACTGCAATGAACTATACGTTGCTATAAGCAGTTTTTTACTTAGGGTCCTGCTGTTTTATGTGGCGATAATAATCTCAACCAAAAAGTTAAACGTTACGTTTAATGTCTGGGGCTTACTATTTTTGGACATTTTATATGTCATTTATTATAGCTACACAGGTGTTGTGGCGTTATTTACAAAACGGGTTACATGGAGTTAAAAAAACAATTCTCTGACAAAGCACTTGAAGATTTCAGGCTGATCGACCAGGCAGTGGAAGAGAATAACGAGCAAGCATTTGCCATGCTCATGGATCGCTACAAAAGACCCGTGTATCACATGATCTTAAAGATGGTACGAAATGTAGATGATGCTGAAGACCTGACCATTGAAGCATTCGCGAAAGCTTTTAAAAACCTTCATCGCTTTAAAAAAGATTACACCTTCAGTACGTGGCTCTTTCGAATAGCTACCAACAATGCCATTGATTTCATCAGAAAAAAGCGACTTGAGACCATGAGTCTTGATACGTCATTTAGAGATGACAATGGTGATGCAGTACAAATCGATGTTGAAGACAAAAACCTCAACCCACAGGAAGTAGCTATAAAAAGTCAAAAAATAGAGCTTATTCAAATGTTTGTGACCAAGCTGCCCGCGAAGTATCAGCGCCTGGTGAAACTCAGATATTTTGAAGAGCTTTCTTATGAAGAAATAGCTACCGAACTAGATGCACCTCTTGGAACAGTAAAAGCTCAGCTTCATAGAGCCAGAGAGCTCATGTACGACTTGGTGAAGAACAAAAAAGAACACATCTAACAGGCACTTAAATCTGATATTTTGGGTTAAATTGATTGAATCAATATGAAAATCACAATCAAAGAAGGCTCAATAGAAGAAGCTGTCTACGTGCAGGGTCTTATCCCTGAGTTTGTAGATGCCTACCCAAAAGAGGAGTATCACAAACGCCTATCTAATAATACTCATCTCATCTTAATTGCAACTGTTAGCGAAAGCCCTGTAGGCTTTAAGGTTGGGTATGCTTTAGATCAAACCACGCTTTATAGTTGGATGGGTGGCATCATACCTACATATAGAAATCAATCTGTGGCTCAGCAGCTTGCACATTACCAGGAAGATTGGGCTAAATCAAACGGTTTTGAAAGAATACGCTTTAAGACGAGAAACTACCTCAAACCTATGCTGATTTTTGCATTGAAAAATGGTTTCCAGATTATAGAAGTAAACCATCATAAGAAAGTAAATGATCATCGTATAATTCTGGAAAAGCGGCTTTAATCATCACATAAATCATCATCTTTGCGACATGAATGCCGCAATAATTTATAAATACTTTCCGGAGCTTAGTCAAAAACAAAAAGACCAGTTTGCTCAACTCTATGATCTCTATGTTGAGTGGAACAGCCAAATAAATGTCATTTCCCGAAAGGATATAGAGGAATTATATGTGCGCCACGTCTTGCATTCATTAGGAATCGCCAAGGTTATCAATTTTGCTCCAGGTACCGATGTACTCGATGTGGGTACTGGTGGTGGCTTTCCGGGTATTCCGCTAGCCATCCTATACCCAGAAACAAATTTTTATCTAGTTGACTCAATTGGCAAAAAAATAAAGGTTGTGAATGCGGTGGCCGGAGCACTACAGCTACCTAATGTCAAAGCGGAGCAAGTAAGGGCCGAACAAATCGACATGAAATTTGATTTCGTTGTAAGCAGAGCGGTTACAAGACTTAAACCATTTTATCAATGGGTCAAAGGTAAGTTTAAAAAGGCTTCAATCAACGAATTGCCCAATGGGATACTTTACCTAAAAGGTGGCGACTTGAAAGAAGAGCTTAACGAATCGAAAAAGAGGTATAAACTATTCGAGCTGACTAATTATTTTGAAGAAGACTTTTTTGAAACAAAGAAGGTAGTCTACGTACCCTATCATTGAGTTACTTTGGCCGTTTCATTTTGATGCCAAAGCCAAAGTCTTGCCTCCTCATAAGAATCCAGCGCAACTATTTTTCTACCGGTAAAGGCAATAAGCGTATCTAACATTACTTTGGTGAAAGCATTCAATCCAATTACTGCTGTAGCTAAAACATAAGGATTATTTCTCTTTACATTTTGACGGAGTTTGGCCAGTAAAGGGCCATTGACAGACACTTGACTCACGTTTACAAGAGACAGCACCGAGTTCAATGGCTTTGTTCTTATGATATCATGGTTTACATCCATGATATCAATAGTATCCTCAACAGAGCTGTGAGAAACATCAGTATATACTATTTCCAGATCTTTAAACTCAACAATTGTGCAGGTAGCCAAAATACAGACAGGGGTAAATAAAAAATATTAAATTTTTAATGAGATCATTAATGTTTAATGATAGTTCAGTTTTTCAAATTAAACAAAGATTTAAATCAGTTTTATTAAATAAAACTCGGTCTATTGGCTATTATCAATTTTTAATTTATTCAAGCCTGAAATTCTCTGTATGAATCTCTGTATTAAGCCATAGAGTTTTGCGATATTTAAACTTCAGAATTATTCGTTCTGAAAACCACTACAACCACTTAGTATGTATTTAATTTTTGATACCGAAACTACCGGTCTTCCGCACAGTTACAGTGCTCCAATTACCGATTTAGAAAATTGGCCAAGGCTCGTACAAATTGCCTGGCAACTTCACGATGCCAAGGGAAACTTGCTCTCCAACCAAAACTATATAGTAAAGCCAGACGGATTTACTATACCCTTCAATTCTGAAAAAATACACGGCATTTCTACTAAAAGGGCCAATAAGGAAGGTCATCCCTTGGCAGAAGTATTAGCAAAGTTTCAGGATGATCTTGACAAGACTCAGGTGGTAGTAGGTCACAATGTTGACTTCGATAATCGTGTAGTCGGGGCAGAATTTGTACGCATTGATCGAGAATCGAATGGCAATGAACTTCAGGGGAAAAATAAAATTGATACCTCGGAAGTATCTAAAGAGTTTTGTCAGCTCAGAGGTGGTATTGGCGGCAAGCTAAAATCTCCCAAGCTAGTTGAGCTACATGAAAAGCTTTTTGGTGTAGGATTTGACGATGCCCATGATGCGGCTTACGATGTTGATGCCACGGCCAAATGTTTCTTTGGTTTGATCGACCAAAAAGTGGTACAACCACTTGACGATACATCAATAGAAGAAATAAAGTATGAGGCCCCAACGCTCGAAGATGCCAATTTCGCTAAAAAAGAGGAGGCAACAACCATTCATATGGGTGGCGATAAGGAGGCCGCCAAGAAAATTGATCATCCATTTGTCCACCTGCATGTACACTCCCAGTATTCCGTCCTACAGGCTGTACCCAATATAAAAGGACTTATCGCCAGGGCTAAAAAGTACGAGATGCCGGCAGTTGCGATCACCGATCTTGGCAATATGTTTGGTGCCTTCAAGTTTGTAAGGGAAGCCATGAATAATGAAATCAAGCCTATTGTGGGTTGTGAATTTTTTGTGGCAGAGGAAAGACAAAAGCTAAAGTTTACCAAAGACAATCCTGATAAGAGGTATAACCAAATTTTAATAGCCAAAAATAAAGACGGATACCATAATTTGGCAAAGCTGAGTTCACTTGCCTTCATGGAAGGTTTGTACGGTATCTACCCTCGTATTGATAAGGAATTAATCAAACAATATTCAGAAAATGTAATCGCCCTGACGGGTAGTCTTAGTAGCGAAATTCCAAACCTCATACTAAATGTTGGTGAGCACCAAGCCGAAGAAGCCTTTCAGTGGTATCTTGAAGTTTTTAAAGATGACTTTTATGTAGAACTCATACGACACGGGTTGGAAGAGGAAAGTAAAGTCAATGAAGTGTTGCTAGAGTTTGCCAAAAAGTACGATGTAAAGGTAATTGCCGCCAATGATGTCTATTACCTTGATAAAGAAGATGCCAATGCACATGATGTATTGCTGTGTGTAAAAGAAGGCGAACTACAATCTACTCCAAAAGGCAGGGGTCGTGGTTTTAGATATGGCTTTGCCAACGAAGAGTATTATTTCAAATCTCAGGAGGAGATGAAGACGCTTTTTAGTGATATCCCTGAGGCAATTGAAAATCTCGCTGAATTGGTTGACAAAATTGAAGCCTACAAACTCGATCGTGACGTACTCCTTCCAGCATATAACATTCCAGAAGAGTTTATAGACACTGAAGACAGTAAGGATGGAGGTAAGCGCGGTGAAAATGCCTATTTAAGACACCTCACATATGAGGGTGCCAAAAAGCGCTATGAGGAAATAACGGAAGAAATAAAAGATCGCCTTGATTTTGAATTAGAAACCATCAGAAATACTGGATACCCCGGCTATTTCCTCATTGTACAGGATTTTACAACCAAAGCCCGTGAAATGGGCGTATCAGTTGGCCCTGGTCGTGGCTCTGCCGCAGGATCAGCAGTAGCCTACTGCATCGGGATCACCAATGTGGACCCAATAGCTTACGATTTACTATTTGAGCGATTTCTAAATCCGGATCGTGTATCACTGCCAGATATTGATATTGACTTTGATGATGAAGGGCGTGACAAAGTAATACAGTATGTGATTAATAAATATGGCCAAAGTCAGGTGGCACAAATTATTACGTATGGTACGATGGCAGCCAAATCTTCGATAAGAGATGCTGCCCGTGTAATGGAGCTACCTTTGATGGAGGCGAATGACCTGGCAAAGCTCGTACCGGAGCGACCTGGCATTTCTTTAGATAAAGCTTTTAAAGAAGTAAAAGACCTCGACCACTTGAGAAGAGGCGCTGATTTGAAAGGTCAGGTATTGAAACAGGCAAAGGTGCTGGAAGGCTCTGTTAGAAATACTGGAACACACGCATGCGGTGTAATCATCACACCAGATGATCTCACCAAGTTTATCCCAGTTTCTACCGCGAAGGATTCAGATATGCTTATCACGCAGTTTGACAACAGCGTGGTTGAAGATGCCGGCATGCTGAAGATGGACTTTCTTGGACTAAAAACACTTACAATCATTAAGTCTGCCATTAAAAATATTAAGGCCAGACATGGAGTTGAGATTGATATAGATGCCATACCACTCGATGATGAGAAAACCTATGAGCTCTATCAAAAAGGTCACACCAATGGCACTTTCCAGTTTGAGTCACCAGGAATGCAAAAGCACTTGAGAGCACTCAAGCCAGATAAGTTTGAAGACCTCATTGCTATGAATGCCTTGTATCGCCCGGGTCCGATGGAGTACATTCCCAATTTCATTGCAAGAAAGCACGGTGAAGAGGAAATTACTTATGACATAGAAGATATGTCCGAGAATCTGGCCGAAACCTATGGTATTACCGTGTATCAAGAGCAGGTGATGTTGCTTTCACAGAAATTGGCTGGTTTCTCTAAAGGTGATGCCGATGTGTTGCGTAAGGCCATGGGTAAGAAAATCTTCGCTTTGCTGGAAAAACTTAAGCCCAAGTTTATTGAAGGGGGTAAAGAACGAGGGCACGACCCTAAAGTGCTTGAAAAGGTATGGAAAGATTGGGAAGCATTCGCTGCTTACGCCTTTAACAAGTCTCATTCTACATGTTATTCATTGGTAGCCTACCAAACGGCATATTTGAAAGCTCATTACCCCGCTGAGTACATGGCAGCTGTACTCACTCACAATCAAAACCAGATTGAAAAGGTGACCTTCTTTATGGAAGAATGTCGCAGTCAGGGAATAAAGGTTCTGGGGCCACACATTAACGAATCACAGGTAAACTTTGCTGTTAATAAGGATGGAGAAATCCGTTTTGGGTTGGGTGCTATAAAAGGTAGTGGCGAAGCAGCTGTAGAAGCCATAATAGCCGAAAGAGAAGAAAACGGGGCTTTCAGTGATATTTTTGAGTTTGCCGAACGTGTGAACTTAAGAACAGTAAACAAGAAGACATTTGAGTGCCTGGCGATGTCTGGTGCTTTTGATTGCTTTGAGTCATACCATAGGCGACAATACCTACATGCCATTGAAGGCGACCAGAGTCTGATTGAGAAGGTAATTAAATATGCCAATAAGATGCAACTGGAGGCAGATAGTGCCCAGGCGTCATTATTCGGTGGTGAAGGTGGTGTGGAAACGCCTAAGCCCACAGTAGTACCTATTGAACCATTTGGTGAAATTGAAAAACTCAATATTGAGCGTGATGTAGTTGGACTTTATATATCAGGCCATCCGCTAGATGATTTTGCTTTTGAAATTGAAAGCTTTTGCAACACAGAGCTCAAAGCATTGGAAGATCTCCATTCATTGCAAGGCAAAGAGGTACGACTCGCAGGTATTGTATCTGCTTTTGCACACAGGACTACCAAAGGAGGCAAGCCATTTGGAACACTTACTATGGAAGATTACAATGGCAATTTCACTTTCTTCTTATTTGGTGATGACTACATAAAATTCAAAGAGTATCTGATGCAAGGCTGGTTTTTGTACATACAAGGCAATGTGGTAGAACAAAAATGGGGAGATCGCAGGCTGGAGTTTAAAATCAGAACGATAGAGTTACTCAATGATCTCCGTGATAAAAAGAGCAAAGGTGTCCGTATGAATATCAATCTCGCAGATCTCAATGAACGCATTATCGATAAGATTGAAAATCTCTGTAATACCCACAAAGGTGAGTGTGCCCTACACGTAAACCTCCTTGATGTAGAAGAAAATCTGGCTGTTGAGTTGATGTCTCGTAAGTATAAAATCAACCCAAGCAATGAGCTTTTGAAGGAGCTGAAAGATATTCCGGAGATCAATTGTAAGGTTATACTTTGATAAATATTAATACCATATATGTATTCACTTAAGTCAACAATAATCGTATTCGCTTTACTAATATTTATAATAAGTTGTACAGAAAATACACATACAAGCTCAATACGGATTGCTAAATCAAATACGATAGCAGACTCTGTGGCACTAACTGAGCTAATGACTGATCAACCGTTGGGTCAAATTAAAATAAAAGAAAATAATACGTTGGCATTTGAAACCAAATCACCAACAATCTCACTTGCGAAAGTTTCCAATGCCCAATACGGTACAATGCTAGTCCACTCACCGGGAGAAATAAAGGATCTGACAATTGATAGTCTTACTATTACAACAAACAGTGTTGCCGATAGCATCGTCAATTATTTACACAGTAGTGGAAATGACGTACTGGCTAGTTACGGTGGGTTGATATTTTCAGAAGGTAATGAAAAGGAGGTGCTGGCTGTATTTGATAGTCTTTTAACATCCAGAAAGGAACTTATTAAAAATGCTGATCTAAGACATGACATCAAGGAGTTACTTACCTACCATAACAAGTCTAGGATTTATAATTTCCTATTCTATTATGGTAGAATGATTTATAAATTACCCCCAGATGATTCCTTCTTCGACTTTACTCAGAACATCGATTATAATTATGAGCCGTACTTTAGAACATCACCCCATGTAGTTTTATACAAGCTTGAAATTGACTACTTAAATAAGCACAAAACCCTAGAAGACGTGCTTGCCTTTACTGACTTTATAGATAGTACAATACAAAATAAGGATGACGCAGCTTTTTTAAGAGCGTTTTATATCAAAGAGATTATTGAATTGCCTCAATATTGGGAAAAGCATGTACAGGTATTTAATAGTATCGAACTAAAAAAACTTCTCGAAATAGAAAAAAACAACACCTATGCATACCTTTTTAAATCTGGGAGTAAGAGCTATTTCAGTACATTTGCTGGTGAGCCAGCACAACACTTTGACGCACTAACTTCTGATAGTAGTATTGTAAATTCAAGTCAATATGGTGGGAAGCTTTTAGTCATAGATGCATGGGCTACATGGTGTGGACCTTGTTTACAACAAAAACCAAACTTTAATGCTATTGCTGAAAAGTACAAAAACGACAATCGTATCGAGTTTCTGTCTGTATCGACTGATTTGAATTTTAGTAAATGGCAAAATTTTGTCATAAAGAAAAATTCTCCTCTAGAGGAATGGAATGTTAGTGGTGCTTTAAATAGTAAATTTGAACAGGCTTATAATGTTCAATCAATACCTCGCTATATTATGATAAATACGGATGGAAAGATTATTGATGCCGACATGCCTGACCCATCCATAGCTATGGAAAGAATGATTGATGAACAGCTCAAAAAAGTAACGCCATGAATAAAATTTACAATACTCGTCTTCCAGAAGCATGCTCCACTGTCAATACCTATTTGTTTGTGGAAAAACCTGAGGCGTATATCGACTTTCTCAAAAACGGGCTTTTTGCTGTAGAAATAGGCAGGGTAGTGAGTGAATCGGGTGAAATTCAAAATGCACAGCTTCAAATAGGTCATTCACGCATCATGGTCTCACAGGCTCGTGGTCAATTTTTAGGTATGAAAACCTCTATGTATTTATATACCGAAGATGTGGATGCACTTTATACAAATGCGTTAAAGCACGGAGCACAAAGTGAGTTTGAAGCGGCCGATATGGACTATGGTGATCGACAGGCTGGCATTGTCGATCCTGCTGGTAACTATTGGTGGATTTCGAAAAGGCTGGAAGAAAAAGAGTATTATTAACGGAAATAATTACATATTGATTAAGTGTAACAATAAAATGTTATAATTGCATTTTAAATTAAATTGAAATGCACAGATATTTACAATATTTACTAGTCTCGTTAACTTTATTGACATTATCCTGCTCTGAAGAAAAAGAAGAGATAATACCAGAAATCGATTCTGTCAAGCCAAAAATTTTAAACCTGAATCCTACAGTAGGCGTCCCAGGAGATACAATAGTAATTACTTTAGAAAATCCAGATCAAATTGAGATTAAGGAAGTGTTAGTAAATGATCTCGATACGTATTTTGAAGTTTTGAGTTCTGATGAAGTTTTAGCTGTAATTCCTGAATCCTTGTCAAGAAGTGAGACAGTCATCATTCAAATAGATTTCCAAGATTACACGTTGAACAGTGCAGGTTTTATAATGACAGGAGTCGCTTTTGAATCAATAAACCTTGACACAATAACGTTAGGTGATACACTTGTAATAACTGGTGAATATTTTGCTAATGATATAGATGAAGTTCTTATAGGTAAGTCAGAAAATTTCAACAAGGAGAATGACTACTTATTGAGAAGTATTGAAATTATTGAAATAGAGAACAACCAAATTAAGGCTTACTTAAATAGCACATATTCACTTGAAAACTTTCAAAACTATAAGATTGGCTTAAGAGTTGAAGATGACTACTTCTTCATGAATGAAGATTTACATTTGACACTAAAAGTTAGAAAAGCTAGCAGATTCCATCCAGATTCAGAAGCTCCAGGAAGTTTACTACTATTTGATGTTTTTAATGGTGGCGCAAATGATCTTGAAATCGTTATCAATCAAGATACTATAAGAGATCCACTTTGGACGTGGAGTCATGATGGTTTTCAGAGAGCAAATTTTGAAACTCCTTATGACCTTATTCCTGGAGTTCAGTACAGTTACCGTGCTTTTAAAAGTGGTAACGAATTAAAAGTTTTAAATAATTCAATTCTAATAGAAGAGCCTACTTATACATTCTCTTCTGACTCTTTCGATAAAACACAAGCAAATGATATAACCTTCATACTTAGTCATGTATACATAGGGTATGCATATATAATAAGGTTAATAAGCCAAGTTGATGGACAGGTGGCATATGAATGGTCAGGCAGTCAACAAATTGATGAAAATGTGTTAGGGGATGGAAATGGGGTAGAATTAACCGTTACAGCTGGATCTTACACATTAGATGGAAGCTATTATGTTCAGATACTTGCAGGTCTTGAAAGTTATGAATTATCCCCTGCTGGCAATAACGTGATTACTTTTGAGTAGTTACCCCTGCTTTTGTAGCAGCGTAAACAAAGGCTTCTTATCAACTTTGATGAAGTCTTGAATATTATCTAAAACTACTTTCGGGTCATCGACCAGATCTTCATAATAAACCTCGATGACCTGGTGATTCTTCAGTCTTTCCTTAACTGACTGCATTATGGCTTTCTGATTGTCTTCGTATTCTTTGAACTCGATATCAGGAATATTCACCCCTTCATCCTCTTTATTTTCCTTCAAGGTAGAGCTCCAAATTCCTGTTTTTTCAGCCTTTTTCAATGATTCAAGCTGCTTACGCATATCTTTTCTCATCAGATGAATTATATTAATATTGGTGTCACCCATCACCTCCTCAAACACTTGATTATACCCTTTCTTATCCTGATACTCATAGAAAAGCTTAAGACCAACAGCCTTAATGGTTTTTGACATGGGCATATAAACGTATTCTTCAATAGACACCTCCTCCACTCCCTGTTCAAGTTTAATTCTTATTATTTCACCATGTGACAAAATTTCACTGTGAGAGTTTAAATAGGTATGCAACATGGTAGAACCAGAACGCGGTGCGCAAATAATTGCGAACCGCGTGTAATCTTCACCTTTTGACGTGTCAGCGAGTCTAAAGAGGCGCTTTCTTGTGATTATTAACCATGTTCTCAGGTAGTTCCAAAGTCTTCTCACTCTATGTGGTATAAACTGAGTTGAACATCACATAATCTGTAGTAAGGTCTGAGCCCCAACCGACCGCCTTGGCTTTACCATTGTTAAGATCAATGACTATTTGAATCTGAGAATGCCTTAAAATGCGTTTCATATTGTTTCTATCAAACTCTTGCGGCACACCCTGCGCTAGCACCTTGATAGTTTCTTTATCGCTTCCCAAGTATAAGTCCGCCTTTTCGAAATCAAACGGAACACCTGCATTACCCGCTGCACACATGATTCGACCCCAATTAGGATCACGACCAAACATGGCTGTTTTCACCAATGTTGAGTCTGATACTTCTCTGATAAGTGTACGGCCAGTTTTCTCATCTGGGGCATTAACTACCTCGTAAGTGATAAATTTTGAGCAGCCTTCACCATCAGATACGATGAGCTGAGCAAGGTGAATCATCAACTCTTCAAGCTTTTCCTTAAACTTTTTATACCCTGGATCTTTCGTTGATTTTAACTCAGTGTTCTTGGCCATTCCATTACACATTACGGCCACCATGTCATTGGTAGATGTGTCGCCATCCACCGTGATCATATTAAAAGAGCGATCCACCGCTTCTTTCACTGTTTTCTTCAGCAATTTAGGGTCTATCGCTACATCGCAAACCAAAAATGCCAACATAGTACCCATGTTTGGGTGAATCATCCCGGATCCTTTGGCAATCCCTGCCATATTTATTTCTACATCATCTACCTCAAACTCCACATGCCCTTCTTTAGGGTAGGTGTCAGTTGTAAGAATGGCATTGGCAGCAAATGACCCTGCATTTGACTTGTTTGATAATTTATTGAGGTTTTCTTTAATACCACTCACAACATCTTCAGTCGGAAATGGCTCACCGATCAACCCCGTAGATGCTACAAGTACCAGATCTTCATCTATACCTAATTCATCAGCAGTGGTTATTACCATTGCCTCCGCCCCTTTACGCCCTTGTTCTCCGGTGCAGGCATTTGCATTACCTGCGTTGATTATGATGGCTTGTGCCTTACCGTTAGCTACATTTTTCTTAGAAACCTTGATCGGCTCTGCCACCAGTTTATTTTGTGTAAACATTGCAGCTGCTGATGCAGGTACTTCTGAATATATAAGTGCCAGGTCTCTTCGCATTGATTTCACACCGGTGTGTGCTCCCCAACATGTGATCCCTCTGACATTAGTTAAATTCTTAATCATCTTCTAGCGTGTAATTAATTTATGGATTTAAAGGAATTTGTTTCAAACCTGTAGTTTCTGGCCAGTCGAATAACAAATTCATATTCTGTACAGCTTGCCCTGCTGCGCCTTTTACTAAGTTATCAATCGCACTGATGGTAATCAAATTGCCTGTCCGATCATCATAAGTTACAAAAATGTCACAATAGTTTGTACCCCGAACATCTTTCAACTCAGGAGAGCTGTCGACCAATCTTATAAACGGCTCATCTTTATAGTATTCCTTATATTTTGCTTTAACCGCACTTACGTCTACACCTGCTTTTGGCCGAGTGTAGGTTGTTGATATGATTCCGCGATCTACAGGAAGTAAATGGGGCGTAAACTGTACCGTGGCATTACCATTTCCAAGCTTGTTCATCACTTCTTCAATCTCAATAGTATGTCGATGTGTAGTGACACCATACGCCTTGAAATTGTCATTGACATTTGGAAAATGTGTAACTTCCTTAGCCTTTATCCCTGCACCGGTAACACCAGTTTTCGAATCAACTATAATCGACTCTTCAATGAGATTGTTGGCCTGTAATGGCGCCAATCCTAATATGGCACTTGTTGGGAAACAACCAGGGTTTGCTATAAGCCCTTTACCCTTAATTTCTTTTCTGAAAAGCTCAGGCACGCCATATCCTGCGGTTTTAAAACCTTCTTTATGTATGTGTTTTTTCTTATACCATGCCTCGTAGGTCTCAGGGCTTTCCAGGCGATAATCACCCGACAAATCTATAATCGGATAATCTGCATTTGCATGATCTTTAACAAAATCCATTGAAACCCCATGAGGAAGTGCCAAAAACACCAAATCCAGATCCTGTTGGTCTATATCTTTGATGGAGGTAAGCTTTAAATCAAATATGCCTCTAAAAAAACCATGTACATCTGCAAAACTTTCTCCTTTTCTACTTTCTGAAGTGATGGCCACAATTTCTACTTCAGGATGGTGGATAAGTATTCTGACTAACTCAGATCCTGTGTAGCCTGTCGCGCCTATAATTCCTATTTTCTTGTTCGCCATTACTTCTGTATTTCTTTTACTGATTGAGCAATTATTTTCACCAGATGATCCATTTCATCTTCGGCTATAATGAGTGGTGGCACTAACCGAAGCACATTATTTGCAGTAGCATTAGCAATTACTCCATAATCAAGCATTTTCGCTACTAAGGGTTTGGTTTCAAAACCAAAGACTGCACCCAACATTAACCCCATACCGCGCACATCTTCCAAATGTGGCAGATCCTGTGCTAAAATTTTACTTTTTAGATATTCGCCTTTGGCTTTCACTTCATCTAAAAAGGAATCCTCTTTAATGAGATTTAAAGTAGCAATTGATGCTGCACAGGCTAATGGATTACCACCGAAAGTTGTACCATGATCTCCAAAATTGATAGCATCATCAATTTTTTGCTGGCATAA
This sequence comes from Fulvivirga sp., assembly GCA_965227525.1. Lineage (GTDB taxonomy): Bacteria > Bacteroidota > Bacteroidia > Cytophagales > Cyclobacteriaceae > Fulvivirga. Next base: position 3,689,625 of record OZ245762.1, read on the forward strand.
TATTGCTCCAATGGGCATTCCTCCTCCCAAACCTTTGGCTAAAGTCATGATATCAGGCTCTACACCAAAATGCTCTTTAGCGAAAAGTTTACCAGTACGGCCAATACCACACTGTATCTCATCAAAAATTAAGACGATATTATGTTTATCGCACAGGGCGCGTAGTTTTTTTAAGTACTCTACCTCTGCGACATGTATCCCTCCCTCGCCTTGTACGGGCTCTAAGATGATAGCTGCTGTATTTTCAGAAACAGCTCTTTTTACTGCTTCTATATCATTAAATTCTATTTGTTGAAAACCTTCAGGCATTGGTCCAAATCCTTCCTGCATGGCTTTCTTACCCATCGCTATGGTAGCAAGCGTTCGGCCATGGAAGGAATTCTTCATGGCAATGACTTCTCCCCCACCTTTCTTACTTCTTGCATATTTTCTGGCAAGTTTGATCGCTCCTTCAACTGATTCTGCTCCACTATTGGTAAAAAATACCCGATCCATACCGGATAGGTTTACGAGCATTTCTGAAAGCTCTACTTGAGGCTTGCTTACAAAGAAATTAGAAATATGTACCAAATCCCCGGCTTGCTTGCGAATGGCTTGGGTAACTGCAGGATGGCAATGGCCTAAGTTACACACAGCGATACCGGCAAGCGCATCTAAATACTTCTTGCCTTCCACATCCCAGAGGGTGCAACCTTCACCTTTCTCAAAGGCAATGGGGTATCTTTTAAATGTTTGTAAATAATATTCCTGATCTAATTTGTTGAGTGACGCGTTACTTGACGCTTCCATATATAGTTTTAGTTTTTAATTGTAGTTCCTACATCTAGGTTGTTGTCCATGATCGACAACATCTGTTCTGGTTTCTTACCATTAATAATGATAGCACGCTCAGCTCCGGCTTCAACAGCCGTACGGCATGCATCCACTTTGGGTATCATACCACCGACAATTACTCCTTGTCCTAACAGATCTCTTATCTCTTTTATTGGTAATTCTCTAATCAGACTATCAGGATCCTTAACATCTCTGAGTAAACCATCTACATCGGTGAGCACACCAAATACTGTAGCATTAAGGTGGCCGGCCAGGCTGCCGGCAAATAAGTCTGCATTTATATTATAACTATCTCCGTTTTCATCACTTGCAATGCAAGTGATCACGGGTATATAGTCGTTCTCTAGCAAAGTAAATATTAGAGATGGGTCTACCTTTTTAACTCGACCGACTTGCCCCAAGCTAATTTTTTTAGTTTCTCCACCTACGGACTCTTCATGGTAAATACGCTCAGCTGTTATAATACTACCATCACGACCGGAAAGCCCTACGGCTTTTTGGCCTAATGTATTGATCACATTTACCACTTTACCATTGACCTGACCTTTAAGGGCCATTTCCACATACTTAAGTGCTTCAGGAGTGGTCTTTCTCTGACCACCAATAAACTCACTTTCTATTTTGGCAACATCTAATGTCTCCTGAATAAAGGGCCCCCCACCATGTACTACCACAACAGCCACACCCTTTTCTTTGAGTGCACAAATATTCTTCAATACAGCTTGTTGCACGTCTTCTGAAACCATGGCGTTTCCGCCATATTTTATTACTATGATAGGTTTGTCTATTTGTTTGCTCATAACAGTATATAATTAGAAAACATGAGTAAAACCATTATGTTCCGATTTTTTTGAGAAAAGGCTAATCAAATCACATACAGATAACTGTCTCCTATGAGACCATCAATAATAATTATGGCAGTATGGCTTTAATGTAGGAACGAAAAAAGACTATATTTGCGTTGATCAATAGAACGTTATCATTAGAATATTAAAACACAAAGTAATGAGCAAAGCAATAGAAATTACTGATTCAAATTTTGAAGAAATAATAAATAGCGATAAACCTGTATTGGTAGACTTTTGGGCTGAGTGGTGTGGACCATGTAAAATGATTGGCCCGGTAGTAGAAGAGCTCGCTGGCGAGTATGACGGTAAAGCTGTGATAGGTAAAGTAAACGTGGATGAAAATCCTAACGTATCTGCTAAGTTTGGCATTCGTAGTATCCCTACACTATTAGTATTTAAAGGTGGAGAGATCGTAGATAAGCAAGTGGGTGCGGTACCTAAAGGGGTATTATCACAAAAGCTTGATGCACAAATGGCGTAAGCTGAATAAAAAATAATTATTAAAGCCCATCCGGTATTGCCGGATGGGCTTTTTTATTTCTCAAAAAATGGCATAAGAGTTGTTAATTTTAGTGCATTCACTAAAAATTATACAACTATGAAAAAATTATGTCTTTTAACTCTCATGCTATGCGCTGTATTTACCGGTTACGCTCAGGAAGATGCAAAAACTCCTCAATATAAGGTTATTACGGTTGTAGAATCGATTGTTCCGGGCGGACTAGGTAGGTCACGCATGATCGAAAATCAGTCAGAAATTGATATCGATGATTTTACCACCGAAAGAACTGATGGTAAAAAAAGTAAGCAGGGCGATGTAAAACGCTCTGATGCTAAGGTTGATGAGTTTGCAGAATCTAAGTTGTTGAACTTCTATAGTATGACGGGTATCAATTTTCAAAACATTGCTTCAAATGATGCGTTGGTTTCTTCTAAACTCAACCAGATGGCTTCAGATGGTTGGAAACTCATATTTGTCACTTCTGCGGTGGAGAGTGATAGTGGCAAGGGTGATGGAAATGGTATTTATATTACCAGATATATTTTCAATAAATAACTTGGACTTAACCGGGTACTACACCCGGTTGAACAAGGTTTAAAAAATAGTGTTGTATACATACTATGATTTTTTTGTATTTGATAACACTATTTATGGGCCTAACGGAAACGATAATTTTCGATTTTAATGAAGACAGCAATCTTTCAAACTGGTCAGTAATCGATGATGTGGTAATGGGAGGCCGATCTAATGGCCGCTTATTTATAAATGAAGCTCATCATGGTGTTTTTGAAGGTGAAGTATCTTTAGAAAATAATGGAGGTTTCTCTTCGGTTCGACATAACATGACTCAAATAAATGTCTCTGATTATAGTCGATTTGTAATACGATTGAAAGGTGATGGCAAGAGGTATCAGTTCAGAGCCAAGCAAAATGATCAGGACGATCATTCGTATATCGCATATTTTGATACAGATGGAAGTTGGGAAACCATAGAGTTAGACTTTGAATCACTTAAGCCAGCCTATAGGGGAAAAATGCTCGATATGCCTGTTTTGGCAGGAGAAAAACTGGAGGAAGTAGGTTTCTTAATTGGAAATAATAAGAATGAAGCATTTCAACTTGAGATTGATTTTATTAAAATGAAATAATTTACACCTACGAATAAAAAGTTTTTATTCAACCTCCGGTATCTTTTTTCGTTTATCCTCTGTAACCAAAACAATAGAATGAAAAAGCTACTTTTACTCCCAACGCTACTAGCCCTTAGCCTATCCGCTTCAGCTCAATATACAATCGAACTCAATGACGACTACAGCCCACATATGGGCACAATGATAGGGATGCTCGATGATCTGAAAGCTCGTATTACCCAGCAAGTCAAAAATCTAGATCAAGAGGAAACAGACTTTCTCATGGATGATCAGGCCAACCGCATGGGTGCTCTTATTCTACATCTGGCTGCCACAGAAATGTATTACCAGCAAGCCACATTTTATAACGGCAATCTAAACGATGCTTCTGAAGAATGGCAACTGGCTATGGATTTAGGAAACGAGGCACGAGAAAAACTAAAAGGGAAGCCTATCTCTTACTACCTCAAAAAATGGGATGAGGTTAGGGCAAAAACTAAAGAGATGCTTAAAACAAAAGATGACGAATGGCTTTTTGAAGTACGTGATGAAGAGTATAATTTCTACTGGGCCTGGTTTCATGTGGCAGAACATCAGGCTAATCATATGGGTCAAATCGCTATGATCAAGAAACGTTTAGAAAACTAAGGAGAAATATGAAAATCACAATCCTATTAATTTTTTTAAGCATCAATTCTGTGAGCTTTGCTCAGCATGACGATCGCATCACAACTGTTGAATTCATTCAGATTTTAGATGACAACAAGGCCGAGGCAGAGTTTTATTACCAGAACAATTGGAAAGTATTGAGAGAGATGGCTTTGAAAAAAGACTATATTCATTCGTATCAATTGCTGGAAACACCCGTGAGTGAAGAGGCACCATTTCACTTGATGCTAATCACAACCTACTCCAACAAGGCCCAGTACAATTTAAGAGAAGAACATTTTGGAGAGTTGATCAAAGAAAAGGGTGAGTTAAAATTGCTCAATGATAAAAAACCAGGTGAGTTTAGAAAGTCATTATATAGTAAAGAGATGGTTCGTCATTTGAAATAGTCTATATCATGACGCCCGAAAAAAATCTAGAAATAAATGGGTACAAATTACCCAAAGTGTCTACTCCAGGTGGCAGCTATATTTCGGTTAATATTCGAGGAAATATTGCTTACATAGCTATCCAATTCCCAATAGTCGATGAGAAATACTTCTATCAAGGGCGTCTCGGAGATCAGATTTCTACCGATGAAGGCTATCGTGCAATGGAAATGTGCGCATTAAATGTGTTAGCACAGGTTAAAGCAAAAGTGGGCTTTGAAGCAATAGTAGGACTCAATCATATCGATGCCTACTTCCAGTCAAATGGTGATTGGGATGAATCACCTACGGTTGTAAATGGAGCTTCTGATTTGTTTGTCAAAATTTTGGAAGAAAGAGGTCATCATTCCAGAGCCATTTTTGGCGTTCATAAACTCCCTCGAAATTTTTGTGTAGGGCTGACGGTTTCTTTTACGATTACGTAATAATCTACCAATCATGTAATAGCTAAATGTCAATTTCAGAAAATGGAATCATATAGCTATATTCCACTTTTCAAACCTATCAAACATGTTTCGCACCTATACCTTTCTGCTGATTTTAGCTTTCAGCACATTTAATTCATGTAAAGAAAACAATCAAGAAACCAACACTCCAGTCATTGAATCGACTGATTACGATGATTTAGTAAGCCTTTTCAAAGAATGGCGTGCTTTTGAAAAGCCACCAGTAAAAGATGGGGCTCCAGACTATACGTCAGAAACCTTTAATAAACGTTGGAATGATTTTGTACAATTACAAAACCGGCTTAAAGCCATTGATAAAACCAATTGGCCTATAGCACAGCAAGCAGACTGGTACATCGTATTGGCCGAAATGAATGGTTATGAATTTAATCATAAGACACTCAAGCCATGGGTACGTGACCCGGCATTTTATAAATCTGTGTGGACCAGTCGCAGTGATGTGCCAGCCCACGAGGGTCCTACTCACCACATGACCACAGAGTTATGGACTTACGATTTTCCTTTATCTGACAGTGCACGTGAAGAATTTTTAAACGACATAAAAGTGATTGCCCCTCTGAATGAGCAGGCAATGTCAAACCTCACAGGCAATGCAAAGGAGCTATGGATCGCTGGAATCAGAGATATTAAACAGCAAATCAGTGACTTAAGTGATATTTTGGAAATGGATGGCGTGTCAGAAGACACAGAACTGACAGCTGCTCTTCACAACGCAAAAAAATCTACCATGAAGTTTGTGTTGCGGCTGGAAAATGAAGCTAAAAACAAAACCGGACCGTCTGGTATTGGTAAGGACAATTACACCTGGTATTTACAAAATGTGCATCTCGTACCACTGACCTGGGAAGATGAGGTAATTCTACTCAAAAGTGAACTGGCTAGTGCGTGGACGGCCCTAAAGCTGGAAGAGCATCGTAACCGTAATTTACCTCCACTGGATGATGCCAGCTCTGAAAAAGCATATGCCCAGCTGGCGGATGAAGGAGCAAAAAGCTTGATGAATTTCCTGGAGCAGGAAAATATTGTAACCGTGAAAGACTATTTTGACCCTGCACTTAGGGCTCATCTAGGTAGTTACATCCCGTCAGAAAAGCGTCATTTCTTTTGGATTACGGCCCACCTCGATCCCCGACCGCTTTATTCACATTTCTACCACTGGTTTGAGCTTGCCAGAATGGATACCGAACCTCATGCCAGTGAAATCAGAAAAGAGCCTTTGCTCTACAACATCTTTGATTCAAGAAACGAAGGGATGGCTACAGCGGTTGAAGAAATGTTTATGGATGCAGGCCTGTATGACGATAGTCCCAGAACCAGAGAAATAGTACATATTCTCATTGCTCAACGTGCTGCTCGTGGTTTAGGCTCACTTTATGCGCATGCCAACGAAATGACGATGGTTGAAGCGGGAAGTATTCATTCTAATTACACACCCCGAGGCTGGATGAAAACTGAAAAAGAATTGCTACTCTTTGAGCAACATCTGTATTTAAGACAACCGGGCTATGGCACAAGCTACATTACGGGTAAATATTTAATGAAAAATGCACTGGCAGAATATGCCAAACAGGTGGAAGCTGAGGGTAAACCATTTGAATTGAAAAAATATTTTGATGGCTTTAATGCCATGGGTAACATACCGGTATCACTCGGGCATTGGGAGTTAACTGGAGATGACAGTCCTATCAAAACGATTGTAGGTGAAAAGTAATAAATTCTCTGTCAGCACTAAGACAAAATTAACCCGACAAATGGGGCTGATGGCGCTGGTAGCCACAGGAGTTTGTTCCATGCTTGGCGCCTCTATCAACGTGGTACCCTTTATGATACAACGCAATGTTGAAGGCATCGGGCCCTATGTATTACCAGCATTCGCTTTTGCCGCTATTCCTTCAATTTTTGCAGCTTTAGCGTATAGTATTTTAGCTTCAGCCATGCCACGAGCAGGAGGAAGCTACCTTTACGCAAGCCGTGGTCTCAACCCATATTTAGGTTTTGTGGCCAGCTTTTCTCAATGGTTTGGTTTGTCAATAGTCATAGGTGTAATCGCTTATGTAACCATTCCATTTATACGTGATGTTACACTTGGTCTGGGTTGGCCAGAGGTAAGTGCTGCATTTGAGAAGCCATGGATTCGTGTTGGTCTGGCACTGGGTCTCATTTGGCTATTTGTCTTTATCAACATCAAAGGAGCCAAAACCTACACAAGAGCCTTGTTGCCTATGATGTTTTTGATGTTTGCACTAGGGGCGATTGTTATTATTGCAGGTTTTTCATTTGACCAAAATGATTTTCAGCAGGCTTTACAAGCAAAAGAAAACAGAACCATTGCAACTGACGTTAATGCGAATTTTGATTGGAAAATTTTTCTAACAGCCGCAGCTTTACTTTTCTCAAGTTTTATAGGCTTTGACTCTATCGCCCAGGCTGGTAGCGAGGCTAAAAACCCCACCTCCACACTACCTAAGGCTATTTTGTTAGCTATTTTCTCAGTAGGAGCTTTTTACTTTCTATTTGCCTCAGCAGTATATCACACGGTGCCATGGAGTTTTATTGCTTCTGAAGCACTCGAAAAAGATATCAGCGCACCTGGTTTATTGAGTTACGTGTTGCCTTCATACCTCGGTGTGGCGATTTTACTAGGAGCTGCCATTGCCTTAATCAATGACCTGCCTGCTATGCTACTATCGGTATCGAGACTCATGTTTGCCTGGGCTGATGATGAAATTTTTCCAAAAAAACTGGCCCAGGTACACACTAAAAATAAAACCCCACATATCGCTTTATTAGTAGCCGGAAGCATGGCCAGCGTAGGTGTTTTAGGTTCACATTTCGCTGGTGATTTTTTCTTAGGTATTGATATTATGGTCACTTCTATGATGGTAAACTTTCTATTGATGTGTATCACATTGCTTACCCTGCCAAAGGTTAACCCTGCTCTGTCTGAACAAATAGCAGTCATAAAAAACAGGCCTCTACAAATAGCAATTGGTTGGTTTGGTGTAATTTCTCTCTCGGTATTTTTATTTATTCACACTTATAAAGATCTCACATCAACCGTTTCTGCCTGGTATTTCCACTCGACACCCATATGGCTAATCGTCATGAGTCTGGCAAGCCTTATTTTTGCATATAAGTGGGATCACATTAAAAAATCAGGTATTAATCAGGATCGTTTTAAGCAACTACCTAAAGAATAAAAATGGATAAAAGTATTGAATTAGCGCCCGGTTTAGCAATATCCAGAATTGTAACCGGTCTTTGGCAAATAGCAGATATGGAAAGAGGTGGGCAAAAGCTTGATCCGGTGGCAACAGCAATGCATATGGAACCATATGTTGCTGCGGGCCTTACTTCTTTTGATATGGCTGACCATTACGGTTCCAGCGAAATCATTACCGGCACATTTAAAAACACCAACCCTATAGGTAATCAGGTTCAGCTATTTACCAAGTGGGTACCAACTCCTGGCAAAATCACTAAAGATGACGTACGGACAGCTGTTGATCTGGCACTGGAGCGCATGCAGCAATCCTCCATTGATCTGATGCAGTTTCATGCATGGCACTACCCTGACCCAAGCTGGATTAACGGACTTATTTATCTCAATGAGCTTAGAGAAGAAGGTAAAATCAATAACCTGGGTGTAACCAATTTCGATGCCGCACATCTGAGAGTGGCCGTAGCCAGTGGGATTCCAATAGTCAGCAATCAGGTGTGCCATTCATTGATCGACCAGCGAGGGAATGGTAAAATGAAAAAAGTCTGTAGCGAATATGGCGTAAAACTGCTGGCTTTCGGTACGCTTGCGGGTGGTTTTCTCACAGACAAATGGTTAGGTAAAAATGAACCCGCTCAGAATGACCTGGAAACCTGGTCTGAAATGAAGTACAAGCGATTTATTGATGCGGCCGGTGGATGGGAACCTTATCAGGAGCTATTGAAAGCTGCAAGAAAAGTTGCAGACAGGCATGATGTTTCTATCGCTAATATAGCAAGCCGTTTTATGCTGGAGAGTGACCATGTTGCCGCTGTTATTGTAGGCGCTAGATTAGGAAAGAGTGAGCATATTGAAGAAAATAAGCGACTCCTTGAAATCGACCTTTCAGCTGAAGATATCACAACTATAAAAGGCGCTCAGGCTAACTTGCAACCCATACCTGGTGATTGTGGAGATGAATACAGAAAGCCTCCCTTTCTCACGGCATCAGGTGATTTGAGTCACCATCTTGAGAATATTCCTAAGGCTTTTGATCCGGTCTTAAAGGATGACGGAACTGAACAAATCTTCAGTGGCACAGAATGGGAAGCTTTTGCCGGATACTGTCGTGCTGTAAAAGATGGAAACACCATTTACGTTTCTGGTACTACAGCCACGCATGGCCCTGATATGATCGGAGGTAATGACGCGGCTGCTCAGACACATTTTATAATTGACAAAATTGAAGGGGCGATTGAGTCTTTAGGTGGACGACTGGAAGATGTAGTACGCACACGTATTTTCGTAAATGACATCAATGACTGGGAACCTGCCGCAAGAGCACATGGTGATCGTTTTTATGGCATCAACCCGGCAAATACACTAGTCGAAGCCAAACTTGTGGGTGAAGGATATTTAGTGGAAATTGAAGCTGAGGCTAGGGTAAAGAGTCATTAATAACAAATAAGCCCTTGAGAAATATCAAGGGCTTATACATTGGTTAGTTAATTTTTATCATACCCTTCTGGCCGCTTCCATCTTACAGGCGCTTCAGGTTCAGGCTGCATTTTGAACTCCTCATTTTCAAGCAACTTCATGGCTTCTTCAACAGCTCTTATCAATTGTAAGTCTTTGCCCTCTGCCGCCATTTTCGGATCGTCTATTACTTCAATATCCGGCCCAACGCCTTCACCTTCTACGGCCCATTTGCCATCCGTATCATAAAAACCTCCTCGAGGAGCAACCATTCTACCACCATCAATAAATCTTGGCGTGTCCCAGGTGCCTACAAGACCACCCCAGGTACGCGTACCTATCAGCGGGCCAATATCTTTTTTCTTAAACATATAAGGCAGCAGATCACCACCGGAACCAGCGCGCTCGTTGATAAGCATCACTTTTGGTCCCCAAATGCCTGCAATGGGTGAAGTCCAGGGTCTGTTGTCGTCTGTTTTGCTGTTGAAATAACCAACAGGCTCTCTCGTCATAATATCAATCATATAATCTGCCGCAGAACCACCACCATTATTACGCTCATCCAATATCACACCTTTCTTGTCTTGTTGAGAAAAAAAGTAGCGATTGAAGCTCCTAAACCCTGATCCGCCAGTATTCGGAATATAAACATATGCCAGTTTCCCATCAGATAGTTCATCTACTTTTCGTCTGTTGCCTTCTACCCAATCGATATATCGCAATCGATACTCATTAGAAACTGGCTTTACATATACCCTTCTGGCTCCATCACCTGATGGTTTATCATTTACCATAAGCGTCACCACCCTACCTGCGGTTTGTGCAAAATGATCATAAAGATTGTCAGCAGAGGTAATACTACTGCCGTTTACTGAAATGACGAAGTCGCCTTCACTCACACCCAGCCCAGACAGGCCTAGTGGCGCTTCGATATCAGGATTCCATCGCTCACCATCATAGATTTTTGATATTTTATAAAAACCTTTATCCAACTCATAATCGGCTCCAAGTAAACCAACAGGCACTCTATCCAGGTCTGGTAAATCTCCCCCAGAAACATATGAATGCCCAATAGCCACCTCTCCACTGAGAATATCTACCAGGTAATTCAAATCTGTTCGATGATTTACATGTTTAACCCATGGTTGGTACCAGCTATAAACTTTGTCCCACGGGGCACCATGTACATTACTCACATAAAGAAAGTCACGCATATACCTCCAACCTTCTCTGAAGATTTGTGGGTACTCTTCTTTGGGTACAACATGCAACTTCGCAGCTATGGCAATTTTATCATCTGGTTTAGGCTTGCTTTTAGTACTGCTTATGCTCCAACTTCCATTTTTCTGAAAGAGCGTATGCTCACCATTTTTTGAAATAACCATTTGTCTAATACCCTCTTCGAAATCCTCAGCTTTCTCTTTCTTCACATCATAGTCATGCACCTTCAGTCCCTGCTGATTGGGTATCGCCTCAGCCACAAATACATGACCTGTCTGTGATGGGGCTAAGAAAATATAATTTCTTGCCGGTAGGGATAGCGCGGCCACCCTCTCCCGAATTTCATCAAAGTCAATCACTACAGTTTTATCCTTTTCTTTATCTTCTTTGTCTTTAGACCCTTCTTCAGACTTCCCTTTTTCTTCATCACTTGCTGGAATATTAGGTGCTTTGCCACTTTCACTTAATACCGCGGCATAAAGCGAGCGACTCACCGAAGGATCGTAAGAGCTCATATCAAGCCAGCCAGAGTTTAGTCCATAATCTGTACTGGCGAGGAAATAAAGGTATTCGCCCGATGCATCCCACACCGGACTTGTCGCGTCTGCCAACGGGTCTGACAGCTGATGGCTCTTATTACTTTGAGTATCATAAATAAATATGGCTTTGAAGTGGCTGTCCTGTTGTTTTTCATAGGCAATATATCTGCTATCAGGAGACCAGGTTGGGTTCATTGTTCTGTTTGGATGTGCATAACCATCAGTATCCACTTTTCTCACCTTCCCATCAGCTAAAGTGATGTACCACAGATTATAATCTGTATCTGTGTAGCTTATCATTTTACCATCGGGAGACCAGTCTGGTGTGAAGTAAAATGTTGGATTATCTAACGCATACGTTTTCTTATTATCACCAAACTGATCAGCAACAATGAGTTGATACTCGCCACTGGCATCAGAAAACCAGGCTACTTTTTCACCAGTCGGTGACCAAATCGGAAAACGGTCTGCGACACCACTACTTTGGGTAATGTTTCTCCAACTACCCTCCTCTTTAGGGAAAGTGAAAATATCACCCCGATATTCAAATATGGCTCTTTTACCGTTAGGAGATAAGTTAGGGTTGGTTACATTATTTGCATTAACATCATCCCATCTTTCGCGACTAAAATTCAAATCACCGGCTACATCAATAGCCAATTGATTACTTTCCTTTGTTTCAGGATTAATAGTATGCAGATATCCACCTTGCTCATAAACGATCATGTTGCCGGCCGCGTCCAGACTCTTTACATCAAATTTTTTATGAAAGGTAATTTGCTCTTCCTGTTTCGTGTTCAGGTCAAAGCTCCAAATGTTACTCACATAATCTCTTTCTGACAGATAGTATACCTTTTCACCTATCCATACCGGGTACAAATGCCTTTCTTTATCCAGCTGTGGGGTTCTTACCAAAGCCTTTGTTTTCATATCCACAATCCAAATTGGCATTGCCTGACCACCTCTGTAATTTCTCCACTCAGGATCCCATGAAGTGATGGGAGTATAAGCCAAATATTTGCCATCCGGTGAGACTTCTCCATATGCCGCCCTGATATCTAAAATTGCCTTAGGGAAACTTCCTTCAGTAGAAACAATATACAACTGTGACGTTTTGGTAGGGTGTGCATTCCTGTTGGAGCGAAATAAGACTTCACCGGCAGGCGTCCAGCCTTGTACCTCGTCTGTACCAGGGTGAAAGGTCAAACGTTTTGGTACCCCACCATTGGCAGACATCACATAAACATCGGTGTTGCCGTCATATTGAGCACTAAATGCCAACCATTTTCCATCGTCTGAAAAATGCGGAGCAAATTCATAGCCTTCGTTTGTCGTAAGTCTAATGGCTTTTCCTCCTGTATTGGGTGCTTTCCAAAGATCATTGGCGTATATAAATACCACATCATTATCAGACATAGTTGGCTGCCTTAGCAGCATGGTGCCTTGTGCATAAAGGCCTGAGCCTGACAACACAATCATCAATATAAAGTATAGTTTCTTCATGGTTCCGAGTTTAGATTTGATATCAATCTAATTATTCAATGAAAACTTTGAAAGGAGATTTACACGAGCGTAGATTGTGTCACGGTACATTTACAAAGGGTTGTGCTAAAACCTATAGAATCAAGTATGTTTGACACAAAATGGATTCATTTACTCAAATAGTATTAGGCGCTGCAGTTGGTGAAGCAGTTGCAGGTAAGAAAATAGGTAATAAGGCGCTTGTATTCGGAGCTATCGCTGGGACAATTCCCGACCTTGATGTATTTATTGGTGATGCCATGTCTACTGTAGGAGCGCTTGATTTCCATAGAGGTTTTACGCATTCCATAGCTTTTGCAATATGCTTTGCCCCACTTCTCGGGTTGCTTTTACGAAAGGTCTATCCAAAATCTTCCGTCAGCTTTAGAGACTGGACATTGCTCTTTTTCCTTGGATTTTTCACTCATTCACTTCTCGATTGTTTTACTACGTGGGGTACACAGCTATTCTGGCCTTTCGACTATCGTATCGCATTCAAAAGCATTTTTGTAATCGATCCATTGTACACCTTGCCACTTACTATATGTCTGGTATGGCTTATGTTTTTACCAAGAACGAGCATCAAACGACAGCGCATAAACACTGCCGGACTGATAATCAGTACATTTTACTTACTGTACTCGGTAAGTGTCAAACAACACATCAATCATGTTTTTGAAAATTCTTTTGCTTCTCAAAATTTGAATATTGATCGCTACGACACACGCCCTGCACCATTAAATACCATTTTATGGACTACTAATGCAGAATCTACTGATGGGTATCACATTGGCTATTACTCTCTTTTGGATAAAGATGAGCCAATTGATTACTTCTTTTTTCCTAAAAATCATGAGTTGCTTGATCCATATAAACACAATTCGGAGGTAAGCAAACTTACAGATATAACCAATGGCTGGTTTGCCTTAATGTCGTATGAACAAGGAGTTATTTTTAATGATCTTAGGTTTGGTCAACGTACGGGATGGCTCGATGAAGGAGGAGATTTTGTATTCTCATATTACATCCATAAAAATAATGGCACGATAGTAATAGAAGAAATAGATAAAGAAATCGATGACGGAAAGGCCATTGCAGGTGCACTTTGGAAGCGAATTAGAGGTATAAAATAACACACCTGTCCTTAGAAATTTTTAACTTGTGTTGTTGCTCAAAGTGTCTCAGAGAAGCCGATAAGATACGCTAAGCGTGTGTGCTTTGTGAGACTTTGAGACTACTTCGAGCCTCTTTGTGAACAAATAGATCAATTTCTTACCTTGTGTCACTAGTCTAAAAATGATTTAATTTTAGCTTATGCAACAGCCAATTATTGTTACTCAAGAGTTCAACAGATCAAAAGAAGAGGTTTGGCGGGCCATTACAGATTTAGAACAAATGGTAAAATGGTACTTTGATAACATTCCAGCATTTGAACCTACAGTTGGCTTCAAAACTGACTTCCCTGTACAATCAGAGGAACGCACATTTCATCATTTGTGGGAAATACTTGAAGTTGTGCCCAACCAACTAATAAAGTACAACTGGCGCTACAAAGAATACCCTGGTGAGGGTGTTGTCACTTTTAGCTTAGAAGATGTCGGAGACAACAAAACTTTACTTACCATCATCAATGAAGGGCTGGATAGTTTCCCGTCTGACATTCCAGAATTTAAACCAGAAAGCTGTCGTGCTGGTTGGGAGTATTTTATTCAAGGCAACTTAAGAGAATATTTAAAAAAGTAATTGGCTCAAGGTAGAAGAATTAGTAACTTACTAATGACCTAAAATTCTCTTTTTATGAAATTAGGTGGCCTCATTCTCGTATTTACTCTTATAATTAATGCTACCTCCTCGCAGGACCTAAGCGTTGATGACCTTAAACAAGGGACTGTTTTTCTGGTGAAATTTGGACAGGGCATGGCCAAAATGGATCCCTCTGCCAAAACAAATCTAGATATTATTGTCAACGGGTTTGAAAAATTTGATGACCTGCAAATTGAAGTTGCTGGACATACCGATTTTCGAGGGGATGCAAAAGCCAATCAAAAGCTAGCTAAGCTCCGGGCAAAAATTGTTTCCGACTATTTGATAGCCCAAGGTACGCCTAAAAAAAGCGTAAAAACAGTGTCTTACGGAGGAGAGAGGCCCTTATCGAAGGAAATTGCTGAGATGAATCGCAGGGTTGAAATCACCGTTTTGAAAAACTCTAGTTTAGGTCGCAATTATTTTGGAGTGAGCAATAGAAGTTCAGAGTCTTTTGAAACTGATATAGCTGAAATACCGGTACCATCTGTTACCAAAGATCAATTTAGTGATGCAAAGAAATTGGCTCTGGTGATCGGCAATGGCAACTACACGGAAATTGTAAAACTTAAAAATCCTACTAACGATGCCGACTTAATGCAAAAAACATTGACAGAATTAGGATTTGAGGTTTACGACTATAAAAATCTGAGCTATACGCAAATGATAGATGCCATAAAAAACTTCAGTTATGAGTTACATGGAGTGGATATTGTACTTTTCTATTTTGCTGGACACGGACTTCAGTTTAATGGGTCAAATTACCTGCTTCCTGTAGATGTTGAACTAAAAAATGGCTCCATGGACTTGACATTTGAAGCCATCAACTCGAATATCATTTTAAAAGTGCTTGAGTATACCAATGAGGACAACTTAAATATCTTAATACTTGACGCATGCAGAAACACTCCTTTCTTAGAGGGAAATAGAAGCATGGGCAATGGACTGGTGGAGTTGAAGCCTCCCACGGGTTCGGTGATTGCTTATGCCACATCACCTGGGTCAGTTGCTTTTGATGGTGAGGGCAACAATGGTGTTTATACACTTGAATTGACAAAACAGATGGTAAAACCACAGCGGATTGAAGATGTGTTTATGAACACCCGAATCAACGTTGAAGAAGTAACAAATATGGAACAAAGTCCATGGGAATTGTTTCGACTAAGAGGTATTTACTATTTCAATAAGTAGCCTAAAATCTCCTCATGATCAAATGCCATCTCAGGCAACTCATTTAAATGCCACCATTTGGCTTCAGCTGCATCGTCCGCTGCCTTGATGTCGTGTGAGCTCATTTGCACAGATACACTATATACAACTGTAAGCGTTCTACCCCTGGGGTCACGTCCAGGCTTAGCAAAAGCTCCGAGTTGTTTAAGCTTTTCTGGAGACACGCTCAAACCTGTTTCTTCCGCCAGCTCTCTCACACAAGCCATTGGCAAATCTTCCTCGTTCTCGACAAAGCCGCCTGGAAAAGCCCACTTACCCTTAAAAGGGTCATTCTTTCTCTTTATCAACAATAAGTGAGTATTAGCATCTTGTTTGGCTCCAAACACCACTGCATCTACGGTAACTAAAATATTCTGATCTATTGACATCAGGCTTTTGAGATGGTAGCATCTTTGGCCTCTTCGGCAAATTTACTTCCTACCGGAGGTCTGTATTTTTTAAATGGAATAGCCAATAAATTACTCAATCCTTCATTTTCCTTAGGATCCATATGTGTGTCGATACCATAAGTGAGTTTAGAAGAATCAGTCTGAGCGAACGTGCCGAATATACGATCCCAGATGGAAAATATATTCCCATAGTTGGTATCAGTTAGTGGTTGTGTGTAGTGATGGTGTACTTTATGCATATAGGGCGTTACAAAAATGTAAGACAAGGCCCTATCCACTTTTGTCGGCATCTTAATGTTGGCGTGCGTTAGGTGTGCAAAAAGAACAGATAAACTCTGATAAAGCATAATAATACCCATTGGCACACCAATTACCAGTACAGCCAATATGGTAAAACCAATTCTAAAAACGGTTTCACCGGGATGGTGCCTCAATCCTGTAGTTACATCTACTTTGGTATCGCTGTGGTGTACCAAATGAAACTGCCACATCCATTTTACTTTATGCTCTGTCCAGTGTATGAAATAAGCTCCAATGAGGTCCATCAATAAAATACCTAAAACGATATGAGCCCAAAGCGGTAACTCAACAAGGTAAAGCAATCCGAATTTATTCTCTACTGTAAAATCTGAAGCCTGCAAAAGCAACCACGCAAATCCAAAACCAATGATGGCTGTGGTTAGAGTAAAAAAGAGATTGATGCCTGCATGCTTCACTTTGTTATAAGCAAATCCATAAAGGGGTATTACACCCTCGAGTACCCAAAATAAAACGATTCCACCTACCAACAAGCCTGTTCTAAAAGTAGTAGGGATATTCTCAAAAAAGGCAATAAACTCTTCCATAATTCAATTTATAGAATGAAAATTACTCAATATCTAAAATAAACGCAAAGAGCGCGGTGGATAGCGCAAAGTGCTTAGAGTTATTGTTGATCTTCGAGGCGGGATGGCTTGTCCACGAACAGCGTGGCACATTTGGACTTGGTGAGGGCTTTGTGTGCAAATGGGCTTTGTTCGTGGTGCCCTTTTCTTTTGTTTCGTTTTCTTTTGGGCAATCAAAAGAAAATGAAAACTGTAATTATAGCTTTCATAATAAGCCAAGTTTGATAAATCAAGTTTAAAAGATTCTTCGATTCTCAAAAAATAAAGTATAGAAGAAATATGATGACCAGTACTATCGCTATCCATTGAAACCCTTTGCTATAGCCTGGAAACTCATAGCCGCAAATAGGGCATTCTTTGCTTTTAGTATCAATTTCCATCGCACAAGAGGGACATTCTTTCATTGTTATTGAGGTGTGTTTGTTTTAAAGATATTAAATTAGTCTACCAAACTAAAACAGTCAATATTATGGCAGAGCTAAAGACTAAAGTAAATGATGCGAGTGTAAAAGATTTTATCAATAATGTTGATGATGAGCAAAAGCGAAAAGACTGTTTTAAACTAATCGAAATCATGCAGGAAATCACTGGTGAAGAAGCTAAAATGTGGGGCACCAGCATTGTTGGTTTTGGTACATATCATTATAAATATCCCACGGGTAGAGAAGGTGATTTTATGACTGTCGGGTTTTCTCCCAGAAAACAGGCACTCACCATGTATATTATGGCTGGTTTCAGCAATTACGATGAGCTGATGGACAATCTTGGCAAATATAAAACTGGTAAATCGTGTTTGTATGTGAAGAAATTGGAAGACATTGATGAAAAAGTATTGAGGCAACTCATCAAATCTTCCGTCAAATTTATAAAAGATAAATACCCCTAGGTCTTTGATGAAAGACCCAAAAATACTTGAATCACATAAAGTGCCCTCAGGTACTGAAAAACAAAGATTAAGTGATTATTTGATAGGAATCTTCACGCATCTTCCTTCTCGAAAAAGCGTGAAAAAGGCCATTGACAAATCTCGTGTGTTGGTAAATGGAGAAAAAGCCCCTACCGGCCTGTGGGTACAACCGGGAATGCGTATCGAACTACTTCCACCTTCTGAAAGGCCTGTGTATGAGCTGGCGATTGAAATAGTATACGAAGATCAACACCTTGCAATTGTCAACAAACCTCCAGGACTCCCTACCAGTGGAAATGCATTCAAAACACTTGAAAATACACTGCCTTTCAACCTCAAGGTGGCTGATGGGTTTAGCCCACAACCTGTCCATAGACTAGACAGAGCAACGGGCGGCCTGCTAATAGTGGCCAAATCAACGGAAGCAAGAATTAAGCTTGGTGAAATGCTAAGAGCCCGGAAAATCAAAAAGGTGTATCAGGCAATCGTTAAGGGACATCCAAATGCTCCTTCTGTTATCAATCAACCGATTGATGGTAAAACAGCAACTACCGAGATTATTGAGGCACTACCGACCAATAATGAGCAATTGAGCTTACTTAAGTTAGCACCACACACGGGACGAACACATCAGTTACGTATCCATTGCTCACAAGCCGGGTTTGCCATAGTTGGCGATAATCTATATGGCAACTACAGCATAGGCAAAGGCCTTTTTCTGTACGCCACACAGCTAAATTTTGATCACCCAATTAATAACAGTCCGCTAGAAATCTGTATACCCTTGCCTAGAAAGTTTCAAAAATTATTGCCTTAAAGGCCAATGTGGTAGCCTATACTAATAGAGATTGGCAACGGCTCAAATTCGAATTGCACACCACTTGCTTTAAGCATGTCTAAGTCTTCATCGTACTGTGGGTCTCTTATGGGATAAAGCAACTCAAAGTTGAAATAATTTTTGCGCTTGTTCATATGCAGTTCAATACCTCCACCAACAGATGGGCCATAATATGTTTCTTCAAATACGGTATTACCACCGAATCCCCCGGTAGTTTCAACCACAATTACAGCATTGTAACCATACATGGCGTTGGCATAAGGTACTACCCTGTTTTCATCATTATCAAAACGATAAGCCAGGCCAGCATTCCAGCCGAGACCAACAAGGTTGTAACCAAGGCCGGCAAATACATCTACCCGCTCAAAAGATAGTACGGAAGCGCGTACCCCAACCCCACCATAGTCTATGCCAATGCCAAAGCCAATATTTTCGTTATTTCTCTCAACTACTGGTGGCTCGAAATATTGAGACTGGGCAGTAAAACCAGTGATTATAATAATACAAAAAGTAATAATGTGTTTCATAATAGGCATATAAGCTACAAAACTAACCGAGTTTGATTTTAGAATGAGAGAATTGCCAAATTATTTGAGGCCCAGAGCGGTTTAACCAACTATTATATCCAGTAATCTCCAAAAGCTATCAGGTGCTAAAATAAAAATAGCATAATTAAAGAAGTAGATTAATAAATAGGGTATTGCCATGGCTATGATGACACGACCTATGCGCACCAAGGTAAAAGCCTGGAAGAAAAATATTAACGCCCATAAATTATAAAGGGTATTCAGTATGCTATAAATGTTAAAAGCCAGGTTTTTATCGAAATAATAAAACATCGGAGTTAATAAAGCTAAAAACCATAGTTGGCCTATTACTATGTAGCAATTCATCACAAAGTTTTCGATGAGGTTAAATCTTGATTTAAAAAAAAGCAGCCAACTAAATAATGCAAATAGCGGTATGGCAGTAAAATTAAAGAACGTAAAGTACTTAGATGAATAATGATAATAGGCCTTCCAGCTGGGAAGCTCAATGCCCATGGCAGGCTCCGTAAGCTCAGTGAAAAAGTTAAAACGGAATGTAAGAAATGTGGCAATCGCACCCACCAGAAGGAATAATTTTAATGGGTCTGTAAGCTTTTTACGTTCCCCCAGAATATATTTCCTTATTACCTGGCCCGGCTGTACCATAAGCAACCAGAGGCTTCTGAACACACCTTTGTCTACATCTAAAGAGTTGGTTAACTCCTGCCATAGATAAGTCGGAGTAAATCGCTCGACCTCAGCCTTCTGCCCGCATTGCGTACAATAGTTATTAGTTACACGGCTACCACAATTTAGGCAAGTTATGGTATTTAAGTCACCCATGTTGCTGGCGCATACCCCAGCGTTTGCCGATAAAAAATCCAACCGCCAGAAATAGAATCACTCCTATTGCGCCCGCCCCGATTAACATATTAGTGGGCAATGTTGACAGCTCGCTCGAATAAGGCGACCAATGGGCGTGTACTATCTCCCAGCCATTTGCTGTTTTACGGTACACTTCAGTGGCATTCCAATGTAGTTTAATACCATTAAAGTCCTGACTAAAGTTAAATGTAAGCACCGTGCTGTTTTCTGTATGCTGAAAAACAGGGTCTACCAGATCAGAGTAGTCTGCTTTGGTATCACGAACAGTTACAAGTGCTTTAAGTTGATCTTTACTGAGGATTCTCTTACCCTCAGTACCCGGATCAAAGTATGTGATTTGGGAGGCAAATGGAACTACATAGCCTTCAGGGTTGCCTTCGTACCATTCCTTTAAGCCTTGATTCAGTATGCTTAAGATTTCTTTTTCACGTTGACCGTAGTCAACTGCCGATGAGTCTTGAGCACCACAAATCGATGATAGTAATACACAAAGACCCGTAATTAGGATCCTTTTCATAATAGTAAGGTGATGGTGAGTACTTCAATATAATCAAATTTTAGCTAAATTATAAGCTCCTGATGCAAGCTGAGTACCTACTGCTATTTGCTGCCTAAAACAAAAAAGTCATTCCGTGATAGAATGACTTGCACATCTCAGAGTTCTCTTCGAGTAACTCTGAGGAGATAATAGCACAAGTTATCCCGCAGGGATCTTAACCACTTCTACAAGTCATGCTGAACGACAGTGAAGTAACTTACTTAGTAAGATTCCTCGTTCCTCGGAACGACAAAGTGTTTGGTTCATTTGTCAGGATCGGGTGCTAGAAGACGATATAAAAAGTCATTCCAAATATTGAAATGACTTGTACATCTCAGAGTTCTCTTCGAGTAACTCTGAGGGGATAATAGCACAAGTCATCCCGCAGGGATCTTAACCACTTCTACAAGTCATGCTCAACGACAGTGAAGTAACTTACTTAGTAAGATTCCTCGTTCCTCGGAACGACAAAGTGTTTGGTTCATTTGTCAGGATCAGGTCTTAGAAGACGATAAAAAAAAGTCATTCCAAATATTGAAATGACTTGCACATCTCAGAGTTCACTTCGAGTAACTCTGAGCGAAGTGTGTTGTTATCGAATATTAGCTACCTGCGAAAGGTGTACCGAAAACACCAACTGCCAATTCAGCCCAAATAAGAAGGAATACCACCAGGATAATTACGCTAAATATTATACGTGAATAAAAATCACCAACTTTCTTAAACACCATTTCAAGCCCAAGGCTTAAACTGGTTAACAATACGGCCCCAATCAGAAAATCAAATACCGACCAGGACACCTCATCTGTAAACTGCATGGCTACGAGAGGTACAGCTAATAACAACGCTGAGAAAATCAGCATGGCTTGTAATCGCTTACTTTTCATCATTTTGAGTTTTAATGTATTCATACAGTAAATGTAAATAAAAGTACTTTGTGTTACAAAGTTAAATGTAAAAAATATTGCTACAGATGATGTTTAGAAGACTTTATAGCACATTTTACATTATTAAAATACGCTGGGCGGTAAATAAAAATCAGAAGTCAGGGTTACGACACCTTTTTAGCAATTTTTTCATGTTCGCTGATATGTGGTTTCTCTAAAAGAAAAGTTCAGAGGTTGATTTCTCAAATAGGAAGAGTATATTTAGCTTTTTATCATCAGAACTTTTCATCTTTTAAAGCATTACTCATGAAACGAAAACTGACGTTTTTCTCCCTCCTTTTAGTTGGTATAGTAGCTCTAAGTGCTCATAATCTATTTATTAAACCAGAAAGCTACTTCCTCAAGCCAAATACTAATTCTAAATTATATGTATACAACGGGACTTTCACTGAGAGCCATTCGATTCTTGCCAGAAAACGCATGGCTGACGTTTCTCTCGTCAATCCCGGTGGAGTAATATCACATCCGGATACCTCTGCCTGGTATGACAAGGATGAACAATCAATCTTGGAGTTTAAAACTGGAAATGAAGGTACGGCTGTTTTGGGTATTTCAAACTTTCCAAGAATTAATGAATATACACCTGAAATATTTGCTGAAAACATGAAACACGAGGGATTACTGGATGTATTAGAGGAACGCAAAAAATCAGGCGATGCATCTAAACCTGCAAAGAAAAAGTATGCGAAGCATGTGAAGACGGTATTTCAAATTGGAGATAAACTATCAGATGATTACAAAACCATATTGGGTTACCCTGTTGAGCTTATACCTATGTCAAACCCATATTCCATAAATGTTGGTGATCAATTACAGATGAAACTTTTGATTGATGGAAAACCAATGAGTGGTATTACGGTATATGCAAGTCATAACGATCAGCATGGATATGCCGAAGATGGCACTCCTATTGACGCTTTCAAAACGAAAACTGACGCAAACGGTATGGTGAAAACTAAAATTACTGATGCCGGACAATGGTACTTTCGCACTGTATATTTGACTAAAAGTACAGATGATGATGCTGACTATGTATCAAATTCTGCGAGCATAACTTTTGAGATCAAAAAATAATACGCTTTAAATAATGGAGACATGAGCTTCTATCCTCGATAGAAACCACTCGTACATTAAGCTCGGGTATTTTCACAAAGTAACCTTAACATTCGAATGCCAAAGTGACTCTAGGTGTGTGGTGCTAAGCCACACTTTCAAGCAAAAATTAATACCGCCATGGATATCATAAGACTTAAACAAAGGCCAGCTTTAAACGTCAATAACAAGTTATACACAAAGTATACTCAACTCGGCAAACTACTGGATGAGTTAAGAAAACATGAGTTGTCAGAAAATACGGTCCAGGCAATTAATAGAGAAGTTGAGGTGTTAAATGCCACATCTGATACGGATAGAAATTTAAAAAAACTTGTGAATAAGAAGCAGCAAAAGATCGTTAAGCTGCTAGAATCCAAACAAAAAATCGTTACAAAAAATCATTATCGGAATACATGGTTGGCCATTGGTATGTCAGCTTTTGGCATCCCACTCGGTGTGGCTTTTGGGGCTAGCCTGGATAATATGGCCTTTCTGGGAGTAGGCCTACCCATAGGAATGGCCATGGGTATTGCTGTTGGTACAAGCATGGATAAAAAAGCACAAGCAGAGGGCCGCCAACTGGATATTGAGTTAAAATAAGAACACTCTCTCCGAAATGTTAAAAGAACGTCATTCCTGCGGAAGCAGGAATCTCTGGTCGAGCAAACGTCAGCCTATGGCACTAGAAGCCTACGAAACACAAGACATCCCGAAGGGATCTTTGCCAACCTCCAAAACACAAACCTTTTATCAGTGGCTAAGATTCCTCCGCAAGCTACGGAATGACTGTAGCACTGAGATTCCTGATCTCCGCGTTGCTGCGTCAGGAATGACGAACGAGATGAATGGGTATAGGGAAAGACACAAGGTTAAAAGCACGACATTCCTGCGAAAGCAGGAATCTCTATGTCGAACAAACGTCAGCCTATGACACTAGAATCCTACGAAACACAAGACATCCCGAAGGGATCTTTGCCAACCTCCAAAACACAAAGCTAGGATGATAGGTTTAGATTCTACCAAGCCTCACAGGATTGGTAGAGTTCCAATCCCTTCGTCATTTAAGCTTACTAAGCCTTGAAGGCTTAGTAAGCTCGTTTTATGCCTCACCCTTGTAATGTAAGTAGTAAACCGACTAGCCAAAATGCCCTCTCCTTCAGGAGAGGGTGCACACACCCTCGAACCCGCAAAACAGAGATGGGTAAGGCCCATCCCTACATTTCTTTAATAAATATTACATATCCAATAATATTTAGTGCTTTTATTGGTAGATTAAGGGTTGTAAATATTAATAAGCACCTAGATACTGTATAATAGTGAGAAAGTGCTGTCAGTGACTGTTAGGGAAAATAGACTTATAGAATAGAATGCTATTAACTGAATATAATAAAGTGCACTTAGATCACTTGATAAGTCGACAAAGTATCCGCTATATTCCTTCTGAAGAAAAGGCTGATAGCTCATCAATAAGGCCTAACACATATGATCCTCAATTACGCTATAGTGATATCAACGCAGAATGGTTTAAGCATATAAGAAAGCCTGATTTTCAAAGGGAAACTAACGCTTGGTCCCCAAAGCAATGTTTGGAATTTTTAGATTCTGTAGTTAACGGTCATATCATACCTAGTCTAATATTATGGCGAAGCACTGAAAACGGATTGATTTATGTATTAGATGGTGCTCACAGGTTATCGGTCATTCGAGCATGGATGTTAGATGATTGGGGTGATAAAGCTGGTATTTATTATGATCGAAGAGACAAAAAGAAAATTATTCAAATAGCATCCGAAACTCGGAATCTGGTCAATTCAATAATTGGAAGTTTTGAAGATTATGCACAGTCAAGAAGTGAATTGGATAAGATTGTTAAAGAAGGCAAGGCTCCTAAAAAGGAGATGACCGAAAAGAAGTTTAATCAATCCACATTTTATTCTGATGTGGTTGCAGGGAACTTAACATTATTTGTTCAATGGGAACAAGGAGATTATGAAAGTGCCGAACAATCTTTCTTAAGGATTAACAGACAAGGCCAACCTCTAGACCCATGGGAAGCGACTTTGATTGAATATAGGAAGAGCAGCTATTCTCGATGCATAATGTCAATTGCAAATGGAGGTCAAAAAGGACACTATTGGCCAGATGACACATTGAATGATAAGCTTAAAAAAATGGTTAAAGAATTCCCTGAATTATCTAGACAGATATTGCAGGGCCTATTTGTTCCGCCCTTCCAACTGCCTATAAAAGATTTAAATGTTCCAACAGTTGTTGCTCCAGCTTACTTCCAGAAACATGTTTATCTACTAGAACTAATCCCATTAATGGTTGATCGTGAGATCGCAGGAGATAAGGAGGACCAACTCGTGTGGTTCGAAAGAGATTTTAATGAAGAAGCCGATGTTGTAATTAAAAATGCCGACAAGATATTAAGAATGTTGGTTGAGCGAATTGAGCACCTTGTTACTTTTACGCACAACTCCAAATCACTATCCTTAGTTCCTTTATTTTATTGGTATAACCATAGGGGACAATACATAAGAGGTCTATTATACGGTTTTCTTTATTGGCTATTCTCTGGTTCTGACAAAGAAATAAATCAGCGCAAACTTGCCTTTAGTGCAATCAGGGACAGGTTTGAATTTGTCATTTTCAACTTCAAATCAGAAATAGCTGAATACCATGGTAAAGCGGGTGCTGGACTCAAAGCTGTTAAGTCTATGGCTAAATTTTATCAGAATCTAGTTGATTCATTGGTGAGTACAATTCAGATGGAAGTAGAATCCTCTTCATTTGAAGATATGATCCTGAACCTTCTTCAAGGCAATCGTAAAAAGCGGAGTAATCCCAAAAAGAATAGAAGCATTACAAGTAGAGATAAGACTCAAGTGAATATTAGAGAACTTTTTGAATCTTCAACCAGATGTCATATTTGTGGAGGAATTGTCAACCTACAATACGGTGGAATACAATATGACCATGTCGAAGACTATGCAAAATCGAAGATTACAGATCCAGAAGGTCTTAAACCAACACACCCATACTGCAACAATAAAAAAATCGAAATTTTTAATTTGAGGAAAAACCAAACAGCCATAACTACTCCTATTCTGAAAATTGAAGATAGTGAAACATCTTTTCCATCATCAAAGCAACTCATGTTGTTTTGGGGTGAAGAGGAGTTTCCAGAATAATAAATTCCCCAACTAGCACAAGCGTCCGTTTTGCTTGTAGTAAAATTTAACACTGACGTATGAATACTAATTTGTTATTAATTGGATTGGTCGCATTTCTTCTTGGCCTAATTGCAGAGCTTTTTGATAATAAAAGATCTGCTCGAGTAAAGAAGGATAACTCCATTGGCTACACCGAAGCTCAATTTAAGTACTCAAAATGGACACTTATTGTCGTTGGTTTATTTATGATTATTTATAGTTTTCTAAACTCAGAGTATTTGTAATAACTAGTGCAAGCTTTTAGTTTAACCCGTTTGCAATACGTACCAAGCCTGAGAGGCTTATTAAGCTTATTTTTTTAATTCACCTCCCACAAATATCGCTATACGGGCAGTACTCGCAGTTTTTTAGGTCATCGGTCTGGTCGAAGGTGGTTTTGGGGCTGTAGATTTCGGTGAGTATTTCAGTCAGGAAGTCTTCATATTCCTGAGCCATGGGCCGGAAGTCTTGCAGTTCGTTTTTGGTCTTCTTTTGGTGTACACACCAGCTAAAGTCATCTTTAAATAAGTCTTTGCTATTGAAAATCCCTGGCTCAATGCGGTGGGCATCGCCATTTTTCTTCCAGTATAAATAGCTGTAATAAAATACTTGCAATATGGTTTTGTTCTTAGTGATATTGCTGCGGTCTTTCAGCTTTTCTATCGACTCATAGGCTTTCTCATCTCGCCCGGTTTTGTAGTCAATCACCCGTACAGTATCGCCTTTTTGGTCTATCCTGTCGATAATCCCTTTGATGCGCACACCAATGGTCTGACCGCCTGTCGTGATGGGTAAGTCCACATGGTAGCCCTCGCGGGTGCTGGCCTCCAGGCCTAACACAGTAAATGGCGCATACTGTTGGTCGTGCTTTACGATCTGCAAGGCAAACTTTTCTAATATCTCAAAAGCAATAATCGAACGACCCTCAGGCTCAAAACTCTCCTCTTTTTGTGTATTGTAATGGTCAGCAAACGCTTTTCTGAGTGCCCCACGCACGCCCATTTGCAGGTACATCACATCATTAGGCTCAATGGTGCTGCGCTTTTGCTTTTTGGTAAACTCCTTATACAAAATCTCCATGGCGTTGTGCAGGATGTTTCCAAAAACAGCTGCATCCATCTCTTCCTGCACATCATCAGCCTCATAGAGTTTGGATATATACTTAAAGTAAAATTTGAGTCGGCAAGTCAGATAAGTGATTAATGCCGAGGGCGTGAGTTTAGACTGGTCGCGCTCATCATATCCGGCCGTGAATCGCTGCATACGCTGCAACACTTCGGGCGTTTTCTGTATATTGATCTCCTCAATGCTTTGCGTCTTTACCGGGTTCGCCAGAATCTTCTTGGTGATGGTATGACCTGATTCAGCTTCCAGTTGTCGTACAAACCGACTGATCTCGCCATTTACATTAAACTCAGAAACGGTATTGTAGTAGAAATGCACCTCCTTGGCCCGCTGCAGCAACCTGTAAAAAAGGTAGGCATACATGGCATCGTTATTCTCATACACAGGCAGGCCAAAAGCTTTGCGTATGTTGTAAGGCACAAACGAACCCCGTCTGGGTTGGGCCGGCCAGCTACCCTCGTTCATATTGAGAATGTACACCCGATCAAAGTCGAGGTTACGCGTCTCGAGGATACCCATGATCTGCAAGCCATCAAGCGGCTCTCCGGTAAATGGCACCTTAAAGCTTCTTGCCAATCGTTTAAACAAAGCGGTAAAAAACTCATAGCCCAGCCCTTCGGCTTTCTCACCGATCATCTGTTCTACTTTGAGCAGTTGCTCATAAAATCGGCCGATAAACTCCGTCTCCAACTCACGGTCTTTGTCATGCCAATGGTCGTGCAGGCCTTTGAGTAAATCGATCAGGTAGCGTATCGGGTTTTCGTTTTTTGTAAACAAAAACTGTAGCAGCGGATGCGTAAAATCAAGCTCCTTTCCGGGAACTTGTATGCGGTTTTTCTTTTTGATCTCTGCCAACCAGTGGGTGGCTTTGGCCTCTTCCAATGGCAACAACAATGGGTGCAAGAGCAGCTCCTGTACGGGTCTATGATAGAAAGTAGTGCCTTTGATCACACTTTTCTTACTTAGCCGCTGCAAGTCAAGGGCGCTTTCGAGCAAACTATAAATCGAAGTGTCCTTCAGCGGGTACCCCATGGTAATATTTACCTTCTCCACGGCATCAGGGATGCTGTGCAGTACCGGAAAAAGCATGTGCTCTTGTGGCAGTACAACCACGGTGCGGTTCGGCTCGAAATCGGGTTGTTGGGCAATCTCAGTGATGGCCTCACCCATGGTTTTGGCCTGTCCTACTTCAAGCGATACGCCCGTAGCGATAAAGGTTTTGTCTTGCTGAATCCTGCTCGCAGGCTCTTCAGGGAATGAGCGACCCAGCAAAGTGTCTTGTTTATATTCTCTCAGGAATGTACCCGCCTCCTGTTGTCGGTTATTGAAATAATAGGCATCCAGGTCCCAGATGATCTGGGCATTGCTTTCTCGCACAAAGTATTTAAAAATCGTCTCCTCACTTTTGGTCAACGCGTTGAAACCTGCAAGGTACAGTTGATGCTCAGGTTTGATTTTATCGGCCTCTAGCCGCTCGGCAATGTCTCGGTAGATCATACCGCCAAAAGCCCGCCCTTGCTCGGCCAATCGTTTTTTAAAGCCTTGGTACAAAGGCAGTAAAATCCGCCAGGTTTCTAAAAAGGCCTTTTGCGTTGCGGTAGTATCGGGTAGAAAGCTCGCCCAGAAAGATTGGATCGTGGCTTTGTCTTCTTCATCCAGGTAGAAAAATGCTTCATCCAGCTCTTTTTGAGTTTTTATGCCTGTAAAAAGCTTTTTGGTGTCCACCAGATACTGATCAATCTCCTCAAAGTCACGCAGGATCATTTCACCCCAAAAGAAGAACTTGTCAAAAGTCTCGCTTTGCTTTTTTACCACTTTATAGACCTCAAACAGTTCAAAAATGGCCTCCAGCGTTTCTATTTTCCCATACGGACTGTACTGCATGAGGTAGTCTTCCAGGCTATACACCTCAGGCATAAACACCGGCTTATCGATGAGTTTGGCCAGCTCCTTACGGAAAAACAACCCAGCCCTGCGGTTAGGGAAAACCACCACCGTATTTTCCATACTCGTGTTATCGGCCAGCACGCGCTGTGCTACTTCTGCTATGAAAGTCGATGTATCCTGCCCTGCCATCATGCCTCTACTTTTACAATTTCCTGATTTTCTAAATACAGTAACAAGCCCTCTATCGGTAAGTCCCTGATTTCTTTCATTATCGACAAATAGCCGCGCATCTGCTTTTGATCACTATTTCTGGGGCTACCCGTTTTGTAGTCGATCAGCACAATTTTATCTGCCTTACTATTGATGCGATCGATGCGCTTAAAATCGCCACTTGGCAAAAGTATGGGCACCTCGGTTTGTACTTCCCAATCATGACCGAAGTAGTCGGCCAGTGTTGCTACAGTATTATTCACTTCAGAAAACAGCTTATGTTTAGCAAACTGTTTCGCATCTTCAGCATACCGCACGCGACTGAGTAGCTCGTGAAGCGTAATACCAAGTAGTGCTTTTTCATTGAAGTATTTCTCACTTTGCTCTACGGCATCTTTCATTTGTAAATGCACCTTCGTACGCCAGTTGTGAGAAAAATAGTTCTTCAAGGCTATTTCCTGACCTCCACTGGTTTCTTTTTTTGGCGGTGGCAGTGTTCCGATGCGTAAGCGTTGGTTTTCTTCATCCCACGGGCCGTTTTCAGTGTTCCACTCCTTATTAAAGTTGACAAGCTCCAACATCAAATCACTGATGTTATTCAACTTATCAAGCTTACCTACAGAGCTCGCCATAAAGAGTGCTTTCTCCGGACGAGTGAGTGCCACATACAGCAGGTTGAGGCTATCGAGGAGGTTACGCAGCTTTTCTTTATAATACTCATCGGCCCAATGCGTATTTTCTAAAGCCGAACCATAACGTAAAGGAATGATAGGCATCTCATTGAACGGAGCTTGTGAAACACCTTCACACCACAATATTTTATCGGCCAGGTTGTTTTGCTTGTCCAATGACCAGTTCATAAACGGGATGATCACCACAGGAAACTCCAGTCCCTTCGACTTGTGCATGGTGATGATTTTTACTGCATTGTTATCATCAGAAATAATGATAGATCGATTCTTTCTCACCTCTTCCCACCAAAGTAAGAAAGAAGCAATGTCACCACGCTCGTTTTTAGAGTAATCAAGTACAGCATCCTGAAAGCCCTGCAAATAGGTATACTCCTCCCTGATGCGAGAAAGGCCAAAAATGCGACACAACTCCTCCACCAACTCATACAGCGGAAGTGATTTTAGTTGGTTTCTCTTTTTGATAAACTCAGGCGGCACGTTCTTCTGCCACTGACTTAAATCGAGGTAGAGATTACTCTCATTTACCTCTTCTTCCGTCAGGTATTTGGCATATGTAGCGTACCAATTAGCGAGTTCAATTTGATTTTTCTCATCGTGCAGCCATTTGATCACCGATATGATAAACTGCACCACATGGCTGGAGGTAAGAAATAAGGCTTCTTTACTGACCACATCATAGTGCATGCCGGGCTTCGCCAGATCAGAGTTGCTCCGTTCGATAAATGCCTTTGCAACATCACGCCCTTCGCGACTGGTGCGCACAAGTATAGCCATATCACGCAGTTCGTAGCCCTGCTCCTGCATCTCTTCCACCTTTTGTATCGTGTATTCGATCGCCAGGTCAGCAAATTTCTCTTCAGCATCTTTTTCATCTTTGAGAAAAGACAGCTCTACCAAACCTTCATCTTTGTCCTTACCTTCTGGTAATCGCTGCACGGCATCCTGAAAAGTCGAGAACACATCACCCATAGCCTGTTTCAGCTCATCAGAAGGGTCTTTAAAGTAGTTACCCTCCATCAAAGGCTGCAATTGCTGGAAAAGGCTATTGTTGAAGGCTACAATATTGGCACTACTACGCCAGTTCATATCCAGATTGGCTTCCTCAGCCATCGCCTCTCCAATATCATATTTCACCTGATGCTGCAACAGTCGCCAGTCACCCCCTCGAAATCTGTAAATCGACTGCTTGGCATCGCCTACCACCATACTAAACTGCCCCTGATCTGTGGCATTCTTTACTAATGGTTTAAAGTTATTCCACTGGAATGTTGAAGTGTCCTGAAACTCATCAATCAGGTAGTGATCGAAACGGCTACCCACTTTTTCATAAATATAGGGCGTATCACTATCGGCTATGATTTTACTGAGAAAATCGGGTAAATCAGAAATGAGCATCACATCATTTTCATCGCGATAAACCTGCAGGTAACGTGTGATGTAGGTAAGAATGCCAAAGGTATAGAAGTATCGCTTGACTTCAACGGCCGAGTAATAATCGACATGCTTATTGTCATAAAAGTCTATCAACTCATTGTATAATGGTAGGATTTTATCAGTTAAAGACTGCTCAAGTAGTTCTTTCTGCTCATCTTTTTTGTTTACCCAGGCATCGAGGTTGTCGGCCGCTGCCCTGCGTGTGTCTGTAATTTCAAATTCCTGCTTATGGAACTTCACAAAAAGTCCCGCTGGCCCACTTGATTTTCTTTTAAATGAATCTACCGATAACCCATGCTGCTCCAATGCAGCAAAAGCAGTTTTGCAGATTGTTTTTATCCTGTTTTCAAAAGCATACTGCGTGCTGTCCAGTGCTTTCTTTAGACTCAAGAGGCGCTCAGGATGTTCGGCTAAATCTGTAAGCTTTCCAGCTATTGCCTTAAACTCATCTTTGAGCACCTCTCCCGCCAGCGTAGCAATATCCCTTCTGAAATCCCAACTGGTGCCCTCTTCTACACGTTCCTCAGCAAATTGTGTCAGCCAGTTTCGCAGCTGTTTGTGTTCTTCTTCACCAATTTCAGAAAGCATACGATCAATCACTTCCTGCATGGCCACATCAGTTTCAAGGTCTATTGAAAAATTACCTTGTAAGCCCATTTCTCTTGCAAATGAGCGAATCACCTGATAAAAGAAGCTATCAATCGTAACGACAGCAAAGCGACTGTAATCATGCAATATATCTGACAGCGTAAATGAGGCCTTCTTTTTTAATGTAGCCTCATCGATACCCAGGTCTTCGCACAATTCTGCAGCCAGGGCTGGCTCCTTTCCCTCTTTAAGTAAAGTCAGGAATTTTATGATGCGCTGCTTCATCTCCTCGGTGGCTTTGTTGGTAAAAGTGACACCCAGCACACGCTTAAATCGACCTTTATGCGCAAGTGCTAACTTCAGGTATGATTTGGCCAGCGTGTAGGTTTTACCAGAACCAGCAGATGATTTATATATAATGAAATTTTGATCAGGCATGCGTCTGTAAAAATACCTTTTGCCCGGTGTTAGAAAAACAATCAGGTTACTTTTTACTATATTGTAGTATATTTACACACACCAGTTAATCATAAAATTATCATGAAAAATTTATATCTATTACTATTTGTAAGTCTATTCTTTATTGGCTGTGGATCTGATGACCTGGAAGATCTTACTACAATAAGCAACACACTTACATTATCTGAAACACTTGATGTAGAAGTGCCAGATGGAGTTACTACTTTTAGTGCCACAGAATCATTTGATGCAAGTCAGGAAGATGAGTTTACCCGATTTGGTAGCAAAATTGATGAAGTGATTATTGAAAGTATCGATTACACGATTTTATCAGTATCGAGCAATCCAAATGATGCTTCGATCGTAAACGCTCAGCTAAAATACAACGGCTCGGTGATTGGAGACATCACCAATTTAAACCTGGACGCCAATGTTGGTAGCACTAAAGAATTAGGTGTAGATCAAAGCGTTGTAAATGCTATGGCTGCCACCTTTAAGTCTGACGGAAAAGTAACAGTAGAAGCTATTACAGAGATGTCTGACAGCCCTGTTGATTTTGAGTTAAAGCTTGACTTCAATTTAATCATCAGAGGATCTGTTGTGAATTAATATTAACCAGGTAAGCAATGAAGCCATTTCGATTTGAAATGGCTTTTTTTGTGCCCCATCGGGCGGCTCAAAGCCAGTATGGTGGTTTGTCATACTTACTTTTGATTCAGAGGATTCCGGCTCAGAGTCTCTTTGCAGGGGCGGTTAAGATCCCTACGGGATGACTTGTATATTTGATTGGCTTTTTGAGTACCATCAGCCCTCCTATCGTCATTCCTGACGAACAAAGATCTTTTTAATTCACCGGGTGACTTTGAGTCACCCGGTGAATATTGACATTGGGCTGTATCCCCTTGAGGGGATCATAGGGGTGAATTCACTTATTAGCGCCATCGGGCGGCTCAAAACGGAATTAAGCCAAGGCCGATCTTTTACTTGTCACCCTGAACTTGTTTCAGGGTCTTTCCCTGCTTTTGCAGGGATAACGGTAAGGAAGTTAGTGGTAATCACCGGGTGACTTCGAGTCAACCGGTGATTTGATTTGTCTGACCACGGTCTGACGACTATGTTCCCTATTGATCAATCACATAAGTCAACACCGGGCGTTTGGCATGGTTAACTACATCCTCCGCGATACTGCCTGTCAGCAGATGTGCAAGGCCTGTTCTGCCATGTGTGGCCATGGCGATCATATCAGCTTTTATATATTCGGCAAAATAAATAATGCCTTCCTCCTCAGAAGCTTCATTAAAGACATGTACTTCATAATTACTCAAGCCGCACTTCTCAGCTACTTTCTTTAGAGCAGGTAATGAAGTACGATCCGACTCAAAATTATTAGGTGTATTTATACGTACCAGATGTATTTTAGCTCCGTATGCATCCTGAATTTGTTTCAGAATAGTGATGCAATACTCATCTTTCATCTCCAACCCTGTAGCATATACGATATCTTTGAAATCAAATTTCTCTGCCTTCTTATGGATAGTCAACACCGGGCATTTGGCATGTCTAACTACTTTCTCAGCATTAGAGCCAATTAAAAACTCTTCTAACCCCGTGCTGCCTTTGGTGCCCATAACGATAAAGTCAACTGCACTTTCGCTGATGTAGTCTTTTATATTATGGTAAGGGTTACCAATTCTTATCTGAGTTTTGATTTCGATATCACCATACTTATCGTTGAGAGCCGAAATGTCCCTTTTGGCTTTGTCCACCATTCTCACCATAAAGAGCTTATTTTCCATATTAGAAAGCTCCATATCTGCGGTATAGTGCACAGAAGTGACGGTAGTATCTTCAATTACATGTAGTAAAGTTAATTCTGAATTAGCCTTTTTTGCAATGTGATAAGCTACTTCTAAAGCATTTTCAGCCTGCTCAGAAAAATCGGTGGGTACGAGGATGTTTTTCATTTTATCGGTTTAAATAAGACTTAATGGGTTTTATTAAAGATAGTGATTCTTTAATAATATTTAAAGTGGGCAATTTTGATAAAACTATTTACCGCTCAAATGATACATATCAATGAAGTAAGCTGGTTAAAATCAGCTTACACTAAACAAGCAAATTGCCAATTCCAAAAAGCAATACAAACAGTAAGGTACTGATGGCCATTTGTTTAAGATACGGGTCAAGCTGATCGCTTGCTGTTTTTGTAGAAACAGCCATCCCGTTTTTGATGATCAATGGCGATACTAAAAGAAAGAGTAGTTGCAATGGACTGTTGAAATTTAAAGTGACATAAGCGACTGCTGAAAGCAACCCTCCGATGAGTAAAAACCAGTGGTAAACCACAGCTTTGCTTCTACCAATACGTACGGGTATAGAAAATTTACCAGCTTTTTGATCAGACTCAATGTCACGGATGTTGTTGACATTCAACACTGCTACAGAAAACAGTCCACAACTGGCGGCAGGTAAAATTAAATCCCAGGCTAGGTCCTGCGTGTATAGGTAATAGGAACCAAGCACACCAATAAGTCCGAAAAAAATAAAGACTGAAAGATCGCCAAGGCCGATATAACCATATGGCTTTCGACCTGCGGTATAGGCAAGAGCTGCAAGAATCGATAATACTCCCAACCCGAAGAAAAATAAAAAGGCCTCCCAATCGAACCCAAAGGCAAGATAAAGTAGATATATGCCGCTTCCGAGTGCCAGGAGTATGAAAACACCCATGGCTTTACGCATTTCACCTAATGATATCAACCCGGATTGTACCATTCTGGCTGGCCCTGTGCGTTCATCGCTGTCAGCGCCATTTACTGTGTCGCCATAGTCATTGGCCAGGTTTGATAATATTTGCAGCAATACCGTAGTCAATGCACAAAACCCAAAGATTGCTCCATTGAATGCATTTTGAATGGCTGCTATAAATGCACCCATACCAATACTTGACAATGCCAAAGGCAACGTTCTAAGTCGAAAGGCTGTGATCCAGGCTTTGGCTTTCATTACATTCTTTCTGGTACATGGGCACCCAAAAGGCCCATTCCTTTTCTTATTACTTCTGCAACTTTAGATGAAAGAGCTACTCTAAACTTAAGTGCTGTTTCGTGTTCTTCATTGAAAATAGACACCTCTTGATAGAATCGGTTGTACTCCTTCGCCAGGTCATACACATATTGCGCTATGATATCTGGCGAGTAATTTTCACCGGCTTCTTTTACTTTCTCAGGATAATCCTTCAAAGTAAAGATTAAGCTTAACTCTACAGGCTGTAAAGCATCTAGTGCTGTCAAATCTTTATCATCTGGCGTGAGCTTTAGTTGCTCTGCTTTTCTTAGAATAGCAGCAATCCTCGCGTGTGTATACTGAATAAACGGACCAGTATTGCCCTGAAATTGTATCGATTCGTTAGGGTCAAATAACATGCGTTTGCGAGGGTCCACTTTAAGTAAGAAATATTTTAAAGCTCCCAAGCCAAGAGTCTCGTAGAGTTCGGCAGCCTGCTCTTCTGTGAAGCCATCAATTTTTCCCAACTCTTCAGTATGCTCTTTGGCTGTATTGATCATTTCGGCCATCAAATCGTCTGCATCTACCACGGTACCTTCCCGAGACTTCATTTTACCGGAAGGTAAGTCTACCATACCGTATGACAAATGATAACACTCCTTAGCCCACTCGTACCCAATTTTATCCAGTATCATAAAGAGCACCTTAAAATGATACTCCTGCTCATTACCCACCGTATATATCTGCTGTGAGATTTTCGGATAATCACGGTATCTTAAAATAGCGGTGCCAATATCCTGTGTCATATACACTGAGGTACCATCAGCCCTCAGCAATAGCTTTTCATCCAATCCTTCTTCAGTGAGATCCACCCATACAGATCCATCATCCTTCTTAAAAAAGATGCCTTTCTCCAAACCCTTCAAGACCTCATCTTTGCCCAATAGAAAAGTCTGAGATTCGTAGTACAGCTTATCAAAGTCAACACCCATTTGCTTGTAGGTAGCATCAAAGCCTGCATACACCCAACCATTCATTTTCTCCCACAAAGCGTATGTTTCTGGGTCTTTCTGCTCCCATTTCAGCAGGAGCTCTTGCCCTTCTAACATGATTGGAGCTTCTTTTTCGGCCTTAGCCTTATCCATCCCGCCTTCAACAAGCTCGGCAATTTGCTTCTTATATACCTGATCAAACTTCACATAATAGTCACCTACCAGTTTATCTCCTTTCTTCCCAAATGACTCTGGAGTTGCACCTTCGCCATACTTCAACCAGGCCACCATAGATTTACAGATGTGAATGCCACGGTCGTTGATAATCTGCACTTTATGCACGTCATATCCATTGGCTTTGAGGATCTCAGAAACAGAATAACCTAAGAAGTTATTTCTCAAATGGCCTAAATGCAACGGCTTATTGGTGTTTGGTGACGAATACTCCACCATTACTTCCTTGCCATTGGCAGGTTGTACACCGTAGTTGTCAGCACTCCATATTTTTGAGAATAGCCCAATCCATGTTTTGTCTGTCAGTACAATATTTAGAAAGCCCTTCACAACATTGAAGCCTTTGACTATATCAACATTTTCAACGAGATATTCACCAATTACTTCAGCGGTTTCCTCAGGTTTCTTTTTAGAAATACGTGCATATGGAAAGCATACAAAAGTGTGAGACCCTTCAAATTCTTTACGCGTGGGCTGCAAGGCTACCTCTTCGATGGTCAATTCATGATCAAACAGCGTTTTGAACGCATCAACTATTGCTTGCTGAAGCAACTTTTCCATATTCGTCATTATTATTAATTAAAAGTGTCATGCTTTAGCGAAGTATCTTATTTAGAGTCTATGTAGATTAAGAATTAGTAAGATCCCTCGTTTCTCAGGATGACATATAAATTGTAATTATTTTCTTATTTATTTCTTTAGTTTCAGTTCGTACAGGTCGTTTCTTCTGTCTTTCAAATTTCTTACACTGCCATTGTTATGCAACTGCTTTAAGTCATTGAGATCAACATCTGCTATAATTGTATTTTCGGTATTGGCTGTACCCTCTGCCACTATTGCATTATGAGGAAATGCAAAATCTGATGGTGAAAAAATCGCAGATTGCCCATATTGGATATCCATGTTGATCACCTTTGGCAGGTTACCTACACTACCTGATATTACCACATAACATTCGTTTTCAATGGCTCTGGCCTGTGAGCAAATTTTCACTCGGTTGTATCCATTATGCATATCTGTGGCAAATGGCACAAACAGAATTTCCATCCCCTGATCAGCCAAAATTCTACTTAATTCAGGAAACTCAGAGTCATAACAGATTAGAATACCGACTTTGGCAGTATCAGTTTCAAATACCTGTACTTTATCTCCACCAGTCATTCCCCAATCGGCTTGTTCAGCCGGTGTCACGTGTATTTTATATTGTGCCTCTACAGATCCGTTTCTTCTGCACAAATAGGCCACATTGTATAACTTCTCATCTTCATATACCGGCATACTACCGGCTATGATGTTGATGTTGTAAGTAATGGCAAAATCTATCAGTTTTTCCTTAATCTGATCAGTGTATTGAGCCAGTTTTCTTATGGCCTTTGCTGCATCATCTTCATTAAACTCAGCCATTAAAGGCGCATTGAATAGCTCCGGAAACACTAGAAAATCTGCCTGATAGCCACTGACAGCATCTACAAAGAATTCTACGTTCTCAAAAAACGACTCAATATTTTTAACGGTACGCAATTGCCATTGCACCACGCCTATCCTTGCGTAGGACTTCTTCTGCCCCACCATCTCTTCTTTCTCCTCGTAGTAGATATTGTTCCACTCTACCAAGACCGCATAATTCTTTGATGCCTTATCTCCTGTGAGATAGTTTCTCAGTACCTTCCTTACGTGAAAGTCATTACTGGTTTGGAAGTACAATACCGGATCGTAAATCTCCTTAGAGCGCACTTTGGCAATGTATTCTTTTGGTGTTAAGTCATCGCTATGCTTGTGGTAGTTGGGCATACGGCCTCCAGCCACAATTGAGCGTAAATTCATACGCTCACAGAGTTCTTTTCTGGCATCATACAACCTTCGACCGAGCCTGATGCCTCTATATTCTTTGTCAACACATACTTCGATGGCATACATCACGTCCCCATTGTCGTCATGTGTGCTAAAGGTCTCATTGCCCGTTATTTTCTGATATGTATGACTATCGCCATATTTGTCATAATCAACAATTAAAGACAAAGCAAAAGCCACCACTTTGCCATGGTCTTCTACACAAAGCTGACCTTCCGGAAATACCGTGAGCAACTTTTTGATTTGCTTTTTGGTCCAGGGCTCGTCATTCATCATGGTGTAGGCGCCTTCCATAATCTCATAAATGCGATCATAGTCGTCCAGCGAGAGCGGTCGTGTCTCTAATAGGTAGTTGGTGGTATCGTTTTGTATTTCTGACATTACCAGCCTAAAACGTAAGCAAAAATGAGAGGTGCTACGATCGTAGCATCAGATTCTACAATAAATTTTGGTGTATTGATATCTAATTTACCCCATGTTATTTTCTCATTTGGCACTGCGCCACTGTACGAGCCATAACTTGTAGTAGAATCAGAAATCTGACAGAAATAGCTCCAGAATGGCGTGTCAGTTCTTTCCATATCCTGATATAGCATCGGCACAACACAGATAGGGAAGTCACCGGCAATACCTCCACCAATTTGGAAAAACCCAATGCCTTTGTCTTCGGCATTTTCCGTATACCAATCGGCAAGAAACGTCATATACTCAATCCCGGACTTCATAGTGGATGGCTTCAGCTCTCCTTTAAGGCAATAAGAAGCGAAAATATTGCCCATGGTCGAGTCTTCCCAGCCAGGAACAACGATTGGGAGATTCTTTTTGGCAGCAGCTACCATCCAGCTATTTTTCGGATCAATTTCATAATACTGCTCCAATACCCCTGAGTTTATCAGTTTGTACATAAACTCGTGAGGGAAATATCGCTCACCTTTTTCTTCTGCTTCTTTCCAGATATCAAAAATGTGCGATTGCAACCTTCTAAATGCCTCTTCTTCAGGAATGCAAGTGTCTGTTACTCTATTGAGGCCATTTTCTAACAGGTCCCATTCTTCCTTAGGTGTTAGATCTCTATAATTAGGCACTCTTTTGTAATGCGAATGTGCCACAAGGTTCATTAAATCTTCCTCCAGATTGGCACCTGTGCAAGAAATGATATGCACCTTATCCTGTCGGATCATTTCGGCAAACGATTTACCCAATTCTCCCGTGCTCATAGCCCCTGCAAGGGATACCAGCATTTTCTTATTTTCCTTTAAGTGTTTATTATAACCCTTAGCAGCATCAACAAGAGCAGCTGAGTTGAAGTGTAGAAAATGATTTTCTATAAATTCTGATATCGGTGATTGTGCCATTTAATATTTATTTAAGGTCTTACTAAATTTAAGAAAAGACAGCTTGTTTAGGCAAAAATACTTCTGCCATCATACATCGTGCACTGCCTCCGCCTAAAGTTTCTATTGTTTCTAAAGAACTGTGTATGATGTCACAATGTTTTTTAATTTGCTCCTTCTGTTTGTCAGAAAGTGATTTATATGCTGTTGTCGACATCACTAAAAATCTTTGCCCATCTGTATTTTTCACTTGCAGCATATTGCCTGCAAACTGATTGCATTGAGTTTCGCTAATCTCTATGATTTCTTTTCGGGTACTATTGAAGCTTTTTATTAGCTTTTGTGTTTCGGCAGGCTCATCAATTGAGTCTAAACAAACGACAGCAAAACTATCAGCAATACACATCATTACATTGGTGTGATAGATCGGTAGTCTTTGTGAGTCAACTGTTTGGTTGGCCTTGAAACTTACAGCTGTGTAACCCACTTTTTTGCAAAACGCATTTAATGCTTTAGCGTGTGTACGATCAGAAATGGCAGCATAGGCCAACTTGTTGACTCTATCGAGTACCATACTTCCTGTCCCTTCCAGGTATACCTCTTCTGATTCAAACAAGCTTAAATCATGTATTTGCTTTACTTTAAAGCCATAATCATTTTTAAGAGTAGCCAGTATATCGCCCCTGCGCTCACCTCTTCGGATCTCTGAGTACATAGGGTACCACACCACATGGCCCTTTTCATGAAAGGATATCCAATTGTTGGGAAATACAGCATCAGGCGTGTGAGGCTCTGGAGTGTCTTCAATGGTAATAACACTTACTCCATGTTCTCTCAGTTTGGCAACAAATCCATCAAACTCCTTTTTGGCTCTTATTTGAGCTTCATTCTCACTCACGCCATCTAACTTCCTTTGATAAAAGTTATTGGCTGCTGTTTGCTCGTTGAAACCAAAGGCCTGAGGCCTTACCATCAATATCGTATCTGTATATTGCTCCACTTAGTTATTTTCCAGCGTTTTTGTAGTTGCCTCCAAAATTTCAAAAGCATTTTCTGCCATTTTATTTTCTGTATCCAGCGTAGGGTTTACTTCTACCATTTCCCAGCATATTACTTTTGGTTCTTTAACCAAAGCCACGTTGAGCGCTTTAGCTTCTTCCACAGTAAGTCCATGTGGCACAGGAGTACCGGTACCTACTGAAATTTGAGAATCCATACTATCTACATCAAACGAAACATAAATAATATCACAGTCATCTAGTAAACTTAGTGCCTGTGCAGCTGTTTTATCCACACCCTGATCGCGCACTTCATCTGTAGTTATATTGGTAATACCATATTTCTCCAATAAAAACAGTTCAGGTTTCTCCAGGTCGCGTGCAGAAATAAATACTATATCAGATAAATTGATTTTTGGCCCATCGCCACCCACTTTTTTGATCTTCTCCCAAAGGTCAACCGTTTCTTGTTTGGGGTCATTGATTTTGCAATCGAGGTTGTCGATACCACCTACCATCGCTAATGGCATCCCGTGCATATTGCCTGACGGTGTAGTGTATGGTGTATGCAAATCGGCATGTGCATCAATCCATATCACACCCAAACGTTTGTCTGGATTTGCCTTTTTTATACCAGAAATTGTACCCGCAGCGGTAGAATGATCACCAGCTAAAACCAACGGAAAATCACATTTGGACATGGTATCTGCTACCTTTTCGCAAATTCTAGACTCCATAGTATAGACTCCATCAATAAATTTAGCATTGGGGTGGTCAAAGCCATCAAACAAAATATCGTTTACATTTTCTACTTCTTCTGTATCATATCGAGCAAAATAATCAGATTCCAAGTCGAGACTGGCTACTTTGAGAGCATCAATCCCGAGGCTTGCTCCACGTGTTCCTGCAGCAATTTCTGACTTCACTTCTATGATTTTTATATCTTTTAAAGGCAATCTTCTGTTCATAACTTTAACTTTAGTATTCGCGCTTCAAAA
The DNA here is from genome assembly GCA_965227525.1 of Fulvivirga sp. Lineage (GTDB taxonomy): Bacteria > Bacteroidota > Bacteroidia > Cytophagales > Cyclobacteriaceae > Fulvivirga. Next base: position 3,731,525 of record OZ245762.1, read on the forward strand.
ACGCTTTGCAAAGATTGCAAATTTATGTCAATATTGCATTGTCGCTTGAGAACTGGCCTATAGAATTTGATATGAAAAAATACATAGATTTAATCGAACAGACCTTTGAATTTCCTCAACCGGAGTTTAAGGTAAATGACAATGAGCTCTACTTTCACGATGTGCCTTTGATGGACATCATCGAGCAGTATGGTACACCTTTGAAATTGAGCTACTTGCCCAAGATAGGTCAGAATATCAATTATGCCAAGCAGCTTTTTGCTGACGCTATGAAGAAGCATAATTACAAAGGCTCATATACTTATTGCTACTGTACGAAGTCATCACACTTTTCATTCGTGCTCGAAGAGGCCTTAAAGCATGACATCCATATTGAAACTTCTTCATCTTACGACATTCCGATTATTCGGAAGCTTTATGAGAAAGGACTGGTTTCAAAAGACACCAATATAGTTTGCAACGGTTTTAAAAGACCATTATACAGGCAGTACATTACCGAGCTGCTCAATGATGGCTTTAAAAACTGTATGCCAGTATTAGACAACCTTCATGAACTAAAACATTATGAGGAAAATGTAAAGGGCGATTACAACGTAGGTATTAGAATTGCTGCTGATGAGGAGCCTAATTTTGAGTTTTACACTTCTCGTTTAGGTATACGTTACAGTGACATTAACACACTTTACAGAGATCAGATAAAACCGAGTAAGAAAGCAAAACTCAAATTATTGCACTTCTTTATAAATACTGGCATAAGAGATACTGCCTATTATTGGAGTGAATTGAGCCGCTTCATTTTCAAATATTGTGAGTTAAAGAAAGAATGCCCTGAGCTGGATACAATTGATATTGGCGGGGGCTTTCCAATCAAATCTTCTTTACACTTTGAGTTTGATTATAAATACATTATCGAGCAGATCATCGAAAATATCAAATGGATTTGTGGTAAGAATAACGTGCCTGTGCCTAATATATTTACAGAGTTTGGAAGCTTTACAGTAGGCGAAAGCGGTGCAGTGCTATATTCTATCATGGATCAGAAACTCCAAAATGATAAGGAGTTGTGGTATATGATCGATGGCTCATTCATTACTCACTTGCCTGATGCCTGGGGATTGAATCAAAAATACATTATGCTCCCTGTGAATAAATGGGATGATATGTACCATAAGGTAAATATGGGTGGCCTGACTTGTGATAGTATGGACTATTACAATAGTGAGGCCCATACCAGCGAAGTGTTTTTACCGATGATCAATGAAGGTGATAAAGAAAATCTTTACATCGGCTTCTTCCATACAGGTGCATACCAGGAATCATTAGGTGGATATGGAGGTATACAGCATTGCTTGATACCTGCTGCCCAACATGTGTTGATTGATAAAGACGAAAATGGCAATGTCACCAGCAGGCTTTTTGCTGAAGAACAAAAGAGTGAGTCGATGCTGAAGTTGTTGGGATATTAGAAAATTTTGGATTTGAGATTATGTTGAATCCATTAAAGTAACTCAACTATTCGATTCTACCCAAAAATCACTTCCAAGGCGTCTGGTAAAGATTTTACACGGTAATCGGCCATTCGGCTATCGTCATTATCTACCTGTATTGTTTTTATACCTAACTTCTTTGCCGGAATGAGATCCCGCTCTTTATCACCTACCATCCATGATAATTTTGCATCGATTTTATATTTCGCGATAGCTTTCTCAAACATCAATGAGTCTGGCTTACGTGTAAGACTTTCGCTTACCGATGGGTGCCACGGAGCAAAATAAAAATCATCGATTTGATGATCAAACGCCTCTTGCATGGCATCATGGACAGTTTGCATATCATCAACCGTATAAATACCTTTAGCAATACCAGATTGGTTTGTAATTACGATAATCTTATAGCCTGCACGTTTTAAAGATGAAATTGCTTCACCAACACCTGGTAATATCTCCAGCTTATCCAAAGAATAAACATAATCGACATAATCTCGATTAAGCACACCATCACGGTCAAGAAAAACACATTTCATATTATTTACGTTAAGTTTCATAACATCTGAATCTTCAAAAATAGTACTTCGTTGAGAATTTCAAATTTTTGGTAATCAGCTTTTCAAAAGTATTTATTATTTTAGAGATTCTTTTTAAAAAACCAACAACTTAAACCTGGGTGAACGATAGTTTAGTTATAATTCCCACCTTTAACGAAAAGGAAAACATCAGACTCATCATTGATGCAGTATTTGGCCTAGCCAAGAAGTTTGATATACTCATTATTGATGATGGATCACCTGACGGTACAGGAGAGATTGTTAAGGAAATCCAGCAAAACACACCAGATGGTCACACACTACATCTGATCGAACGCCAAGGCAAACAAGGTCTCGGCACCGCTTACATCAGGGGTTTTAAATATGCTATTGAGAAAAACTATGAATTCATTTTTGAAATGGATGCTGATTTTTCTCACAACCCGAAAGATCTTATCAGACTTCATGATGCTTGCGCCAAAGATGGTAATGATCTTGCGATCGGCTCACGATACATTTCAGGCGTAAATGTTGTTAACTGGCCTATGGGGCGTGTGATCATGTCATATTTTGCCAGTATCTATGTGCGCTTTATTACGGGCATGCCGATAAATGACACCACTGCCGGCTTTGTCTGCTTTCGAAAATCTGTTTTAGAAACCATTCCTCTAGACGAAATCAAGTTTATAGGATACGCCTTCCAGATTGAAATGAAATTTACGGCTTTGAAATATGGGTTTAAACTCAAAGAAGTGCCGATAGTATTTACGGATCGCACACGCGGCAAGTCAAAAATGTCTGGGTCAATCTTTAAAGAAGCCTTTTTTGGAGTGATCCAACTTAAAATCGACAGTTGGTTCAAGAAGTATATTCCTGCATAGGCTTCGAATGCCTCAGCCCGTCACACTAACAAACGCTTCGCTCTTAATGCTATGCACTTCGCGCTTAGCTCTATGCGCTTAGCACCTTGCTCATTGCCCCTAGCCTTTAAAATCTTTTTTGGTATGCGAGCCGTCACAAAAGGGCTTGTTGCCTGAGTGACCACAACGACAGAATGCAGCAGACTTTTTGGTTTCAGTTTTACCATCTGCATGTTCTACTGTAATTTCTCCAGAAACCATTAATGGGCCATTTTCTATCACTTGTGCTTTTGTATCAGACATATTGTTTTCAGTTGAGGGTTCTTTTTTGCCATCATTCATATAATAAGATAAGGCACCAGATGGACATTGTTTGATTTGATTGATCAGTTCCTGTGTGGATGCCGCTTCGGGGTCTATCCATGGCTTTTCTTTTGGCTTAAATACATCAGGTAATCCGCTTGCGCATATTCCAGAATGAATGCATTTGCCTGGCTGCCATACCACTGTTACTTCACCATTACTATACTCCTTTTTCATAAAAATGTATTTAAATGGAATATAACAATTTTTTCTCGCATCAGCAACGAGCTACACCTCGTTAAGTCCAAGATTGAGTTGCTCTTCCAGATATGCCTGCTCCTCTGCAGTAAGCTTGTCTTTACGCTTTTTTATAAGTGCATTTACTTTAGCCATATCTTCAAAATGGCTAGCCTTAAAGCCATAGTGTTGAGCTCTTATCAGCTGATCGTAAGGCCCTTCTGGTGACATTAGTTTTACCAAAACCGGTGCGCACTCCACGGCTATAAACAAAATAACGATAAACAAACTAGCCCAGAAAATGGCTACACTTGACTGCTCCAGGCGTGAAAGAGCCTCAAGCCTGGAAGCTATACCGCCCAGTTTGGTTTCTTCAATGGTCAGCAATGCTTCAGCCAATTGTCCTCTTAGGCTGTCTTGTTGATTTATTTTATCATCCACCAACCGATTATTGGCCAATCGTAGTTGCTCTAATTCCAACTGCGCTTTGTCTGCATCTGCTTTTTTTATCCTATATATCGGCCCAGCATTGCGTTTTCCAGTTCCTCCCGTACCGTCAGCTTCTTGTTGGGCAATGCGCTGTAGCTCATTTCTTTCTTTTTCCTTAGCCAACACCTCTTGTTTGAGGCCGTCAATCTCCTCTGATAACTGCACCTGATCCTGCTGGTAGAATTTCTTCACCTCTTCCGTTTTCCTGTTGAGGTCCTCCTCCTGCATGAGTGCCAATTCAGCATTAATTTCTTTCTCAAAGATCTTCAGCTCAAGAGGTTTGGCAATCACTATTGAAATTAGGATGGCCAATAAAAGTCTTGGCGTAGCCATGAGCAGTTCTTTGCTAAAGTTTTTGCGCTTACGCATACTGGAGACAATGTACCTATCCAGGTTAAATATCATTAATCCCCAAAATACACCAAATACGGAAGCGGCTATGAGGTTATCAAAAACAGTATACAGGGCATATGCTCCTGCTAAAGCGGCAAATAGACCTGTGAAAAAGATGGTTGCCCCAATTCCAGCATACTTAGAGCTTTCTGATGGGCATTTTTCTAATGTAGCGATATCAGCTCCCGAGCAAAGCCAGAAGAATTGTTTGAGTTTATCGACCATGGGTTTTCGTGTTGTTGTGAGCGTTTCAATATATGTACCAAACGAAAAGAAGGTCGATTATAGTATTTTAAGGGGTTGGTTGAGTATAAATTGTTCAGAATTGAACATGGGCTTGTTCATGTTTGTGCAGTAGGAATGAGCTAAGGGCAGAGAGCTAAGTGCATAGAGCTAAGAGCGCAGCGCTAAGGGCATGAGGTTTCACATTCGCTTTAGCATGCCCTGGAGGGCTGTATCCCATTGAGGGGACTATAGGCCTGAATGATTGCTTTAAACTCTGAGGCATTCAGTAATTCCTTAATCAGAATTGACCCATAGACTTCCTTCTATCTTAAGGCCATCGGGCGGCTTGGGCCCGTCCCGTGGATTTGACCAGATGATACTTGTTTAAATTCCTGCCTTCACTGGAAGTGACGTTCTAAATGCTGAGACTCATAAGCCTTAGTTCTCTTCGAGTAACTCTGATGAAATTTTGACTTTGGGGTCATCTTGCCTATTGAGAATTTGGAGCTAAAGTTACCTTTCAAGTCTATGACTCTTCATTTTTTGTCTTAACACAAAAAACGAAGCAAAAAAAGTCAAGGCTTTGCCTCAATTCCGAGAATTCAATCAGATGTTACTAGGAATCTTAAACTCATCCCGCTTGTGGCGGGATTCAAACAAAAGATTCCAAAACAAATTGTCATGGCTTGAATTCCTTAATCGGAATTGATCCATAGGCCACATATGCTTTAACATTCCTTATTCCGTTTGGCTGTATCCCCTTGAGGGGATTATAGGGGTGAATGATTTTAAACTCCGTGGCATTCAGTGAATACCTCAGAATCCCTTGCAGGTGACGCAGAGTTGTAATAACCTCTCTCGAAATGACGTACTTTTTTGGCGTCATTCCTGACGAAATGCAGTAGAGATCAGGAATCTCCTATGGTAAATTAGAGTTACTATCCACGCTTTGGTAAAGATCCCTAACGGGATGACTTGTGGAGCGGTAAAAGAAGTCGTCTGACCACTCAAAGTAGTCTGACGACAATTAAGCAACTTCTAATCAAACTTAATGGTCTTAATCGGGTTGATTCTCGATACGACTGACCCCGGAATCAAAATGATCAGCGAAACCACTACAAAAGTAAGTAGGTTAAGCAATGCTATAATTTCCCAATCCCAACCAATAGGTACGTAGCTCATGTAGTAATCTCTCGGGTTGAGTGGTATAATTTGAAAATAGTATTGTAACAGACAGAGTCCAATACCCAGCATGTTGCCTAAAATCAAACCTTTAAACACAAGCTGCATACCACTGTAAGTAAATATCTTCCTTATCTGGCCATGCGTTGCACCCAATGATTTGAGCAAACCCACCATTTGTGTACGCTCCATGATTAAAATAAGTATGATCGATATCATATTGACGCATACGACAAGCAATATAATTCCAAGAAATATATTTACCTGTCGGCTAATCAAACGCAACCAGTCAAACACTTGTATGTACTTATCTCGGACCTGCTCGACATATAAATCATAATCCAAAATATCATCCAGTTGCTCTTCGGCCTCATCGAGCTTATTCACATCAGTGATGAATACCTCCATGCCACCCGCGACACTGTCTGCCCAATTATTAAGGCGTTGTATCAATCCCATATCTCCTATTACAAACTTGTCGTCATAGTATTCAGAGAGATTCGTTTCATATATGCCCACCACTTTTAATTTCCTAACCCTTGGCGGATCCATGATGAAGTGCAAAACAATTTCATCATCAAGTGCAATGCGCAATTTGTCGGCTATACTTTGACTGATAAGCACTTCTTTAGCATAGGTGTCTTTCTCAAAATTGATAAAACGACCTGCCTTTAAATTGCTTTTAAAATTATCCTGATCAAACCTTGAAGTAACGCCCTTAAATATGATACCCATTATTTCTTCATCCGTTTTTATCAGACCTGCCTTGTGGGTATACTCTTGCACGTGTCTTACGAAGTCGTACTGCTCAAAATTGTTGTATATCTCGTTGTTTGTAGAAATGGGTGTTTCCTCAAATGCATTGCCCATGGTGTATTTGGTCACTTGCAAGTGAGAGCTAAAGCTATAAATCTTGTTTTTTACAGTATCCTGGAAGCCTTTTAAAATCAAAAAAGAAACAATCATCACGGCTAAACCCACTCCTATACTCGCTATAGCAATCTTGTGGATAGTTGATGAGAAACTATCCTGCTTCTGATCTATTAATCTTTTAGATATAAAATAACTTAGGTTCAAGAATTCTTTATTTTTGATTTTAAGAAATCGTCATTCCGAGTGATGTTTGACCAAAAAGGCAACCAAAATCGAGGAATCTCCATAACTTACCGAGACTCTTCGCTCGTATAACCATAAATATATTATGATACGAGCTCTGAGTGACGCTTACTTTTGAACTGTCGCAAATTAACTAATAAAGCATTGAACCGACTTATATTCATTCTATCAATTTTAATCTGTACACTATCTTGCAATGCACAACCCGGTGATCCTGGCGAAAGCTCCACCGACCTGCAGCCTCAGGAAATAGTAGTTGGAGCTGAGCAACTGGAGCGGTATCTGCCTATCTTGTTGGATAAAAAAGTTGGGCTGATAGTAAACCAAACCTCTATGGTGGGTAATATGCACCTGGCCGACACGCTTTTAGCATTGGATGTAGATGTAAGAAAAGTTTTTGCTCCAGAGCATGGTTTTAGAGGAGACGCTGATGCCGGGGCAACCGTTAAAGATGGGATTGACACCAAAACCAACCTTCCCATAATCTCTTTATACGGAAGCAACAAGAAGCCTACTAAAGAACAATTACAAGATATCGATGTATTGGTTTTTGATATACAAGATGTGGGCACACGCTTTTATACTTACATAAGTACGATGCATTACGTAATGGAAGCCGCTGCAGAGCATAACAAAGAACTGTTAATCTTAGATCGCCCTAACCCCAACGGTATGTATGTTGATGGCCCGATTTTAGAAGAAGAGTTTCAGTCGTTTGTAGGCATGCACCCCATCCCTATATTGCATGGGCTTACTGTTGGCGAGCTTGCCAAAATGATTGTAGGAGAGCAGTGGCTGAGCTCTGCCAACCGACTCAACATGAACATCATTAGATGCAAAGGGTACGAGCATAGCATGGGATATACGCTTCCTGTAAAACCTTCACCCAACCTACCCAACGACCTTTCAATAAAATTATACCCTTCCTTATGTCTTTTTGAAGGAACAGTAATTAGTGTGGGTCGTGGCACCTATGCACCTTTCCAGCAGATTGGACACCCATCATTTGAGGGTATGCCACACAGCTTTACTCCGGAAAGCATCGAGGGCATGTCGAAATACCCCAAATATGAAAATGAAACCTGCTTTGGGCATGATTTTAAAAAAGAGGCGATTACTGGTGGGTTTGATTTGCAATACCTGATCGACTACTACAATTTATATGCTGGCGAAGAGGACTTTTTCAATGCTTTCTTTAACAAACTAGCTGGCAACAGTACTTTACAGGAGCAGATTAAAGAAGGCTTATCGCAGGAAGAAATTAAAGCAAGCTGGACCGAAGAACTGGGGGACTATCGGCAAATGCGAGAGAAGTATTTGCTATACCAAGATTAATATAGATGTATATTATATCCGTTTGTAATTATTTGTAAACGTTTGTATCGGTTAAATAACACACTGTTTTTGGTAGAAAAAGTCTACATTTTGCGATTTTAGTACTATTATTGTTTCACCTAAGGTATATATAACACATTGTTATATACAGTTGTTGTAGCGAATTTGCGGACGGACTCCAGAAATGCTTCTTGAATGAGATATAGAACCTTGACCACAAAATTTATTTACTACCTAGGGATGTCGATTAATTTGATATTCATTATTTTCTATCTCGTAATATTCGAACTACTCATAAGGGCAAATGAATTTGACGGGTTAATTGCATTGACAGTAGTTGGGACAATCTGGATAATACAATTCATGCTTTTGAACAGGCGATCTATTTACATAATAGTAGACACCGAATTGAAAAAAGTGACTTTCGGCAACTTGTTTTTCAAAAATGAATGTGTCTATGATCAAGTTAACAGTATAAAAGCATCATGGATACCGAGCGTTTATTGGATTAACATTGGAACAGCAAAGTACAATTTTGTTGCTACTAAACTAAATTTAACAGAATTGAGAACGGAACTGAACATTAACTAAACTCCCTACAACACCATATTCCATGAATAATCCCTTGTGATACAATTTAATAATTAATCCTCTTTATTTTCTTGTTTTGGATGTTTTTAATTCTTGTGGTCCCACATTTATTGAATCGTTTTCGGTCAAGGATGGACATAGCAGTGCCGGTGCGGTGGGGTGTCCACCTGCTATGTCCTTGACGGAATAAGGATTCAATAATTATCTTGATAAGAATTAAAATAAGCCATACTTCCATTAGTAGTTCCCGACCTATCGGGACCACAGTTTCCCGTTAATTTTTTGTGAATACCTGCACCATACTAGCAGCAAGAGATCTTAGAGTCTCACACGGTGTTGAGGAGTCAGGTAAAGTGTTTTGGTCATTCGGCTTTCTTTAAACTCTAATCAATTTGACGCTATTTTATTAATCCAACTACATAAGGCTCTTTGGTTTTAAGTACATGATATATCCTTGACAATAACTTACGAGCAATGATCACTATGGCTCGCTTCTTTGTATGATTACTAAGCAATTGCTCATATTTCTGTAATAAGGCAGGGTCGCGCTGAACGGCTGTCCACGCACACTCAACGATTGAGCTGCGAAGTCCTTGATGACTGCGATAGGTTATATAGCCCTTCCTATCATTGTCTCCACTGGAGTGAGTCATCGGCTTTAGGCCGATATAGCTATTAAACTTCCTGAAATTTGAAAACCGATTAATATCTCCTAGCTCAACCAATAATTGCACAGTCGTCAACGGCCCGATACCTGGTATCTGACGTAGTAACTTTGCATCACGTTTATATCTACTAAGCCGCTGAAGCTTTCTGACCTCAATGGAAGTATCCAGAAAGTGGCGGTGAATTTGATGGTATTGCTTGAGTAATAGATCCAGAGTGGTGCGCATGGTTGCACTCGGTAGTTCCACTTCCGTCAACCAGTACAAAAAGGCTTTGGTCCAATACGGGTTGTCAAACTTAGCAGGTATGCCCTCTCCTGAGCTAATCAGCTTATCTTTAATCCGGTTCTTTATTCTTACTAGGTCTCCCCATAGCTTCTTGCGGTATCGGAATAATTGGCGGTGACCCTCCAGCTCAGGACTGGGAATGTAAATCCCTCGTAACATCCCGGCCTTTAGCGCTTTGGCTATTTTCCGACTATCTACAGGATCGGTCTTTTCGGAGTTCTCTTTGTTGGTGGTCGGTACATCAGCCGGATTTATAACAATGCAGTCATAACCGTAGCTCTCTAGCTCTCTCTGTATCCAATAACCAAATTTGCAGGCTTCGTAGGCACAGTAAACCTGATAATTTTCAGAAAAATGCTTATCAATATAAGCTTTAAGAACAGCAGGATGGGGTGACTGACTGAAGGTCTTATGATGTAGGTGTGCTGTAAAAATACTTACTGACCACTGACGCTTGTGAACGTCAATTCCAATGTATAACTTATGTGTAACTAATTCTTTCATGCCTGTAATCCTTTGGTTGTAATTCAATTTACTATCTGAGGATTATAGCATGGGAACTATGATCGCATGCGCTTAAGTGCAGTTCAAGTTGGTATGTGCGAATGCCCGTTCTTCTGTGTTTAGAGCTCTGCTCCTATTACGGTAGAACTTCCTTGAGCTTTGGATAGCTTTTCAGCCCTCAGTCAACTTCGGGCGGGTTGTGAAGAGAATGTGCTTCGCCAAGGTCAGTGCTGTTTGAACATAAACACAGAATTCACTACTTTCACTGCAAATCAGTACGGATGGCGCACAGCGTCATACACACGTACGTTAGCGAGCACTTTCCTGCTCCGAAATGTGACTTTCATAGAACTCTCGGATTGTTAGAATTATGAACAGGCTTTTTATCATAGTTTTCATTTGCTCTGCAACTCACCAACTCTTTGCAACTGGACAAGCTTCCGAACGAATTATTTACGAAGGAGATACTCTGGAGCTTCTTTCAGTCCCACTTGAAGATTTCTTAGGAGAGTACGAACAACGAATTGAAGAGTATCCATCATTGGAGGGGATGTGCTCAACTGGATTGTGGCGGAACTACATTGGGTACTGGAAAATTGAAAACTCTGAATTATATCTGATTGACGTTTTTAAATGCGGTGAACGTGACAACAGTTTACTCAAAGAAATTTTCAGTCAAGAATCACCAATTAAGGCAGATTGGTACACGGGGAAACTATTCATTCAACATGGAAAACAGATTAAGTATCAACATTCAGGATTCGAGCGGTATTACGAGCAAGAAACTGTAATCGAAATCCAAGAAGGTAGATTTAAAAGCAAAGAATTTTTCACTAATGGATACCGTATTGACGACCCTGGATTCTCGAGTGAACCAGATTCAATAATGGCTAAAGTGCACAATATGATAAACTGGGAAGAACTTCCAGAACTATCAAAAGATTTCAAGATTTATGTAAGCCTGACAACTGGAGCCACCGATAGTCTCAGCATAATTAAAAGCACGGCTCCAGAACTTTATGAAAAGGAACTTAAACGAGTAATAAGTGAATTTCCTGAAATTAAGAAATTTTATGCTCGTGGCGAACCTGTTCGTGAACGTTGGACTTTCCCTGTCATATTTAGCGAAGAACAAAGAAAAAGATTCGCTCGCTAACAAACGCTATGAATGAATGGGGTTTATCGGTCAGGAAAGTTTGGTGGGGATTGGAAAGTCCGCCACAATTTTTAAATTTAAATCAAGGCGTGGCTATGTGCGGAACGAGAAGTTAGTGCTTTCTAATCCCCACTCATCATAGCTGGGCGTTAGCAAACATAACGTAATGAACAAAGTGTATATAATAACCTCTATCTTAGCTATCGTAATAACTGCTTGCTCAACAGCAAATCAGCAGAACGAACTCCCCAAAAAGATTGCCAGTCTTCCTGTCGGAATCAAGGTAAATCACAACATTGACAAAGTCTACGCGACAACGAACGAAGACTACCCAACGAGGGGCGGAAAATATAAATGGAAGTATCAAACTTCTGTCAAAGCAATCAATGAAGATTTAACAATCTTGGAATTTGGTGGATATGTTCTTGAGAACAATAAATGGGTTGAAAAAAGTATTGAGCGTAGGCCTTTTAACAACCAAGAATTCCAAGAATGGTACAATTGTCCGAATGGAGTTCTAACTAAAGGAGTAACTTTTACTGACCTCAACAACTGGGGGACAAGCAATGAGGTAACTGATATTGATTCTAAAACTTTGTGGTACTATATTGGAATCAACTCTGAAAATGAAAAGTTTGTAGGTTATGCAGATATTGAAATGATTGGAGAACGAAGATAATAACGATTTGCCAACATGCTACATAGCGCATACGCTTAAGTAGTTTACGGGTCATCAAAGTGCAAACCGCCCGTTTTCTGTGTTTTTTAGCGCTTTGTGAAGTTCTGTAGGTCTTACTTGAGGTTATTTGGGTTCCTTGGCGCTCAGCCTGATATTTTCCCAAAATCATCTTTTTTGTTTATTTCAAGTCTTCACTTTGTAAAAGAAAATAATTTAATTCGTTAATTATTTATCGTTTTATGATAATTATTTATCTATATTTGCTCAACAAAATAAATTTTCATAAAATGAAAGGAAAAACCGAAAACTATGTCTTTAAAGGCTTAAAAATTATTTCTTGGATAATTTTCGTTGGCCTATGTATTGAAGCAGGTGGCTTGATAGTAAATTTTATTTTCAGCCTGTTCAAACCTGAATCTATCCAAAACCTTTACCAAACATTGGATTTAAGAGAAATGTATGCAAGTAGCAAACTGGCCTTTTACGGAATGTATGGTTTTATATTAACCATATCAATATTAAAAGCTGTTCTATTTTACATTGTAATTGTGCTGGTAACCAAAATTGATTTATTAAAGCCATTCAACAACTTTGTTTCTAAACAGATTTATAAAATTAGTTACTACACGCTTTCCATTGGATTGTTAAGTTTCGTTGCAAGGCAATTAGCTAAAAACATACAGCACTATGGGCACGACATTGCCAAGCTTAATCAGTTTTGGACTGATAGCCAAGCATTTATTTTAATGGCTGCAGTAATTTATGTTATTGCAACTATTTTTTCCAAAGGAGTTGAGTACCAAGAAGAACTTGAAGAAACGGTATAAGTTATGGCTATAATTGTAAACCTTGATGTAATGATGGCAAAGCGGAAAATGTCGCTCAATGAACTTTGCGAAGCTGTTGATATTACATTAGTAAACCTTTCAAAACTAAAAACAGGAAAAGTTAAAGCAATAAGGTTTAGCACGCTTGAATCAGTTTGCAAAGCCTTAGACTGTCAACCTGGAGATTTACTTGAATATTCAAAAGAAGAAAAGCAATAGAAAACAGAATAAGAAGCCAGCAACCAACAAACGCTTACATAAGCAATAGCGGTTTGAGTGCCAACTCGAACCGCTATTTCATTTAATTAAACTAAATGTAACCTAAACAGTAGTTGCATAAATCCGCTGCTAATCTATTTTGATTCTGTGTTTTCATTATTGGTTGGTGACCAGGCTGTGAAGTAAAAATTCCTTCGTTCTCGATATTCAAAGCTATTTGAACATAAACACAGAAATCACTAGCTTTCATTATAAATCAGACCTCCCAGAACGAAATAAAGAAACTTAATTGATCAATATATGGCACAGATAAAGGCAAATAAGCGTACGCTCATACGTTGGAAAGTTTATATCGACAGAGCAAGAATGTACATTGGTTATGCGCAATTTCTTATGATTTTATTTGTCCTCCTTGAGGCGTATAAAAACACAACTATTGGTGAGCTTATTTTCAACAATTTACTCATCTCAATGCCAGTGCTCTTCCTGCTGTTTATTATACTATCGCTCATCATCGGCAGAATTGATACGGTACTCGGTCTGAGAGAAGAAGAACTGAGAAACGCGTCTACCTCCAACCCTGTCATGAGAGAGCTACTCATGCAGGTGAGTGAGTTAACCGAAGAAATAAGACAGCTTAAAGCGCACAAAAGTCAGTAAAATATGAATAAAGCAACGCCCCCTCCTTTGTACATTATCCCCGTTTTACCTTCCTTAGATATCAACCGTGATGTAAAATGGTATGAGAAAAATGTTGGTTGCAAATATTGTTTTGGTGATGATGGTTATGTAGGTCTGCAGAGGGATAACCTTGAATTTCACTTACAGTTTCATCACGGAAATGATGATGACCCTATACTACCCTCCGTCATGAAAATATTTGTGCCAGACATCATGCCTTACTTTGAAGAGTTTGTGGAGCGAGGCACTATTTCCAAGGAAAAATTACGCATGAACACCCCTTGGAGAACGCATGAATTTGGCTTCTATGATTTAAATAACAACGCCATTTTTATAGTGCAGGATGCGTAACAGGTGATTTAAAAATTAAAATAATATTTAGAGAATTTGCAGTAAAACCCAATAAACGATTGCACTGCAAAGTGCACCAACAGGCAGTGTGAGTAACCATGAGTATAGAATTTTACGGACTACGCTAACATCTGCCTGTTTTGTGATCGTACCAATTCCAAATATAGATCCGACCGAAACATGCGTGGTTGAGACGGGCATTCCATGGACACTCGCTGTTGTTACAAGTAACCCAGTGATTAAGTTGGCGGTAAAAGCTTGTCCATGATTCATTGGTGTTATTTTCCTGGCAACCGTTTCACCAACCTTTCTTGCATTGACAATTCCGCCCAGCGCCATGGCAATAGCTACAGCAACCATACTCCATTTGATGTCCAATGTGTTGATTACAACAAGTAACCCAACTATTTTAGGCGTATCATTTAAACCTCGAGCAAAACTCACCACACCTGCGCTAAAATAATGGGCATAATTCAACAAACTCTGCGCACTCACCCCCATAAATTGCCCCTGGTACCTTTCAACACATTCCTGTTCACTAGCTATTTTAATTGACTTTTGATTGACCATGCCGCTAGCAATAGTATTACTCTGGCTAATTTCTGAAACAGGTTTGTATTCATCGCCAACGCAGACACAGGTTTCCTTTGATACACCACAAGCTACACGCAAGTTTCTGAATATCAGATAGGCTATTAAACTAACAAGCGCAGCCATCAATGGGCTAATAATCAATGGAATAAGAAAGGTGCTTCCCAACTTGATAAAATTAAAAGAGCTGCCTACGGCTACTACTCCACTACCAAATAGGGCACCCACTAACGAATGAGTTGTTGATATAGGCATACCAATTCGAGTGGCCAAAAATACCGTTATTCCGGCACCCAATGCAATTGATATAGCAAATTCAGGGGCTTGTATCAACTCATCAGGTACAAGTCCTTTACCACTAAAGTTTTTCACTAAAGAGCTTGCAAGAAACAAAGCAGCCAGTGATCCTAAAAATGTTGTGATAGTTGCCCAGGTAATAGCAACGCTATAGTTGGTTGTACCACTTCCAAAAAGTGTTGCAACTCCCTTAAAGTTATCATTCGCTCCATTGCTATAAGCAAGGAAAAAAGCCACAAGAAAAAGTACAATCAGCATAGTATCAAACCTACGCACAAACCAGACCTCATGGATGTCACAAAACAGACAATAACACGATGAATAAGGATATTTGTATATTTATGTAAGCATACTTTTATCGATATTGTGATTTGTATTAAAAATAATTAATCTATGAAAGCCTTACTATTCATATGCCTTTGCTTATCATTTACAACTAATGCCCAAAAACTAATTGGTGCCTGGAAGGCCACATCGACTGCAGAAAATGGAGATAAACTGAAAACGGTCGTCATTTTTGCAGATGGCTACCAGGTAGCTACAACTTATGATGCTACAACGGGTAAATTCATTCAAACCAACGGTGGTGCATGGCAACGGGATGGAAACATGATGACGGAGGTCATAGAATTCGACACCGAAAACCCTGAACGTGTTGGCAGTGAGGTCAGTTTTGAGGTAGCCATATCTGATGAAACGATTCAAATAGTGGGCAGCGATATGATATTTGAAAGAATAGATGATGGAACACCCGGTAAGTTGAATGGAGCATGGCTCATGTCGGGAAGAGTGAGAGATGGGGAAACACAATTACGTGACACCGACCGACCAAGAAAAACAATGAAAATATTGTCTGGTACCAGATTTCAATGGATTGCATACAACACAGAAACAAAAGAATTCATGGGCACCGGAGGTGGCACCTACACGACTGAAAATAATGAGTACACTGAAAATATCGACTTCTTTTCTCGAGACGACACCAAAGCAGGGCTTAGCTTGCAATTCAATTACGAGTTGATCGATGGAGATTGGCACCACACAGGTTTTTCCAGTAAAGGAGACCCATTACATGAAATATGGAGCATCAGAGAGTAATTCAATCTTACTATAACCATAGGTGCATTTTTTGAAGCCAAATCCGGACATTGGTATTTTTCTCCTCAGGCTATTTATTGGTTTGCGCTTGATTTATGGTGTTATTGATAATATTATAAGCTGGGAGCAAATGATTGAGTTTTCTAAATTCCTGGCTACTCATAGTTTTCCTATGCCGCTTGCGAGCGCAATTATTTCGGTGTACGTTCAATTTTTTTGGGGGTGTTTTCATTTTGGCGGGATTCAAAACACGTATCGCTTCCCTGGTTTTAGTGCTCAATTTTATCGTTGCTTTACTTGCAGTACACATACCGATTAATGATTCGATTGAAGGAATGACTCCGGCATTGGCTATGCTATTTGGATGCCTTACATTATTTTTTACTGGTGCTGGGAAAATGTCACTTGACGGCCAAAAAGTGATCGCTAAAAGGTGAAAGTACCGATCAACCGCTAATGGTTGGCATTCATTATACTTAAACTTATCTTCGGATCATGCGAAAATTATCATTTTTGATCACACTCACATTAATTGTCTGGCTTTCCTCCTGCCAGACCTCCTATGATAGCCATATGTCAGCATTCGACATATATTGTGAAATGGTGGCAAATCAAGCCAAACCGGTCGCTTTTCACAATCCCATGGACCCGGGAACGGTCGACAGATTTTGGAGCGAACTGAAACAAATCGCTGATAATCGCAACGTACAGATATACAGAGAAGACTCCTTTCCAACATCGTATTTGTTTCCTGCTCAACTAACAAAAGATAAAACCATTATCGTTATTTATAATGGCAATAGGTTGGAACAATACTTACAATTGAAAAATGACTTACAACAAGCTTCAACACAAGACACAACGCAACAAATGGCATTGGCCAGAAGGTTTGGTCGCCTGTTGGGCTACACAACACAAGGTATAAATAGGCTATTGAGTGAAAATAGCAACTATCAAAACCTTGCCATGTTTGATGTGAAAGCACAAATCACACAGTTGTATTATGATAATCTGCCTGAAGCAGAATTATTTTATGATAGTATCCTTGGTTTACCCAAAGTAGACGCTCATACCTATAAAATTAGTAATGATGCTTTTATAAGGTTAAATTCACTTAATGAGAATCACCCTAAAGATCAGGCAAAATCAACAGCCATCGCTCTACTTACCAACCAGCTCTCTGAATGGTACAGTTATATTCAAGAAAAAGAAGTGCCAATTAAGTATACTTACAAACCCCGTGATGGCGGGCCTCATGATGGCTTTGTTGCGATTGATCCAGGAGGTTATCTTTTAGAATTTGAGCAATTTAAACAGCACCCTGAAAATGAGCTTTTTATGGCTGTACTCGCAGATGTATCTAAAATAAATACTGATGTTAATGGGCTTAATTTTTACGGTTCTATCACGTGGACATATCATAAAGACATGCTAAAAATGCAGCAATTTTATGAAGAGGTTTTAGGATACCAACTGGTAGCCGACCAGGGCTGGACCAAGATTTACCAAACCTCTCCTACCGGTTTTATTGGCCTGGTAGATGAGTGCAGAGGTATGGAAGACTATGCTGAAACAAAGGCTGTGGAATTGGAATGGGTTCTGGAAGATTTTGAGCTTTTTAATACCCATGCTGAGCAATACTGGAATAACTACAAATATGATAGTGGGAGATTTGTTGGGCCTGAAAAGTACCAATATATCGTGAGGCAATAAAAATGGCCTTAAATCTTAATGAAAGAGATTCTGAAACAAGTTCAGAATGACATCTATTAGATTTAAGGCCTTTTATTACTTAATACTTACTATTTCAAATCAAATCGGTCTGCATTCATAAGCTTTGTCCATGCTGATACAAAATCCCGCACAAACTTCTTTTGTGCATCATTGGTGCCATATACTTCTGCTAAGGCTCTCAGCTCAGCATTCGATCCGAAAATAAGATCAGCTCTTGTGCCGGTCCATTTTTTCTTGCCTGTCTTTCGATCACTACCTTCAAAAGTCTTTTCATCAGAAGATGTAGCTTTCCAGGTCGTATTTAGATCAAGAAGATTTAAGAAGAAGTCATTGGTCAGCTGCCCTGGCTTATCGGTAAATACCCCGTGCTTGGACCCGTCATAGTTGGTGTCTAACACACGCATACCACCAAGCAGTACTGTCATCTCAGGAGGGGTAAGTGTTAGTAGTTGTGCTTTATCTACCAACATTTCCTCCTGTGAAGTTTTATGCTTTGGTTCATAATAATTTCGGAAACCATCAGCTGGTGGCTCAAGCCACCCGAAAGATTCAACATCTGTTTGCTCTTGTGTCGCATCCGTTCTTCCTGGAGTAAATGGCACCTTTATTTCATTGCCACCATCTTTTGCAGCTTTTTCCACAGCGGCACAACCACCTAGAACTATCAAATCCGCAATGGACACTTTTTTATCAAATCCATTTTTAATATCCTCGAGGGCTTTTAGTACTTTGGCCAGTTGTTTTGGGTTATTCACTTCCCAATCTTTTTGAGGCGCCAGGCGAACACGTGCTCCATTGGCTCCTCCACGTTTGTCTGAGCCACGGTATGTTGAAGCTGACGCCCATGCCGTAGAGACCAATTCTGAAACAGAAAGTCCAGATGCTAATATTTTGCTCTTCAGTGTGGCAATGTCTTTATCATTGATCAGTTCGTGGTCAACCTCCGGAATTGGGTCTTGCCATAACAAATCTTCTTTTGGTACTTCTGGGCCTAAGAATAGAATTTTTGGCCCCATATCCCGATGTGTAAGTTTATACCATGCTCTGGCAAAGGCATCGGCAAACTCATCAGGATTTTCTAAAAAGCGTCTGGAAATTTTTTCATAATCCGAATCTTCTCTTAAAGATAAATCTGTAGTCAACATAAAAGGGGCATGTTTTTTAGCAGGATCATGTGCATCGGGTATGAGGTTGGCACCGGCTCCGTTCTTTGGTCTCCATTGCCATGCACCTGCGGGACTTTTATATTTTTCCCACTCATACTCAAAAAGGTTTTTAAAGAAGTGGTTACTCCATTGAGTTGGTGTTTGTGTCCATGCACCCTCCAAACCACTTGTAATAGTATCACCTGCTTTACCTGAAGCATGGTTACTTTTCCATCCCATGCTCTGCATTTCTATACCAGCACCTTCTGGCTCAACTTCCAGGTTATCTTCCGGGGCTGCGCCATGGGTTTTCCCAAAGGTGTGTCCCCCAGCAATTAATGCCACGGTTTCTTCATCATTCATAGCCATTCGAGCAAATGTTTGTCTGATATACTTTGCAGCAGCCTTAGGATCAGGGTTTCCACCCGGACCTTCAGGATTTACATAAATCAGCCCCATGTGGTCAGCGCCTAGCGGCTCTTCCAACTCACCGTCTTCATCATGGCGCTGATCTCCGAGCCACTCACCTTCAGATCCCCAGTAAATATCCTGCTCAGCTTCCCAAATATCTTCTCGACCACCTGCAAAACCAAAGGTCTTAAAGCCCATAGATTCCAATGCCACATTGCCAGCAAGTATCATAAGGTCTGCCCATGATAGTTTATTACCATATTTCTGTTTCACAGGCCATAAGAGCAGTCGGGCTTTATCAAGGTTGACATTGTCAGGCCAGCTGTTTAGTGGTGCAAATCGCTGATTGCCCGTAGATCCGCCACCGCGTCCGTCCACTACTCGGTATGTACCCGCACTGTGCCATGCCATTCTTATAAACAATGGACCGTAGTGACCAAAGTCAGCCGGCCACCAATCCTGGGAGTCAGTCATTAGCTCGTTCAGATCTTTTTTAACAGCCTTTAAATCTAACTTCTTAAACTCCTCGGCATAATTAAAGTCTTCACCCATTGGATCAGACTTCGCAGAATGCTGACGAAGTATATCAAGGTTAAGCTTATTAGGCCACCATTGGCGGTTGTTGGTGCCACCTCCAGCACTTTCTCTTAGTGCACCATTGTGAAATGGGCACTTACTTGAACTGTTCGTATTATATGAAGAGCCCTGATTTTTGTCGTTATCCATAGTACTTTTGTAGTTTAATTTATAGTCTAATATACATTATACAATTCAATAATTTTCATCTATTATTTCTATGTTATGATAAGTTTTATCTATACGAATAAGAATTGCTGTCACCTGAATAAAATAATGAATTATTGATCCATTCGAAATGAATTTCATGGGTAAATTGGTTTAACTTACTGTCGTGACACCGGATCTTGACAGTTATTATCTAAAACAACACGAGCCTAACCGTGGGTGTTTATTGGCTTTAAGAAAAATTATTCTTCAGCAAGAAGAACATGTTATTGAAACCAAGAAATATGGCATGCCCTGCTTTTGTTATAAGAAAAAAGCATTTTGCTACTTATGGACAGATAAGAAAACGGGCGAACCGTACATTCTATTTGTTGAAGGCAGACAACTTGATCACCCTGCTTTGGAAAAAGGCGACCGAACAAGGATGAAAATTTTAAGAGTAAATCCTACTGAAGATTTAAAAGTTGTGCTGATTGAAGAAGTACTTTCTTCAGCACTCAGGCTCATTTCATAAATACTTAATTGCAGCTCATGTACATAGAAAAACTAAAATACCCGATTGGCACCTATACTCCTGATAAAAATCCATCAAAACAACAGTTAAAAGAATGGATCAATGATTTGGAGACTTTCCCTGTAAACATAGAAAAACTGGTGAAGCCGTTAGGTGATGAAATGCTTAATTGGCGATACCGCCCTGATGGCTGGACAATCAAACAAGTGGTACACCATTGCGCTGATAGTCATATGAACTGTTTGATGAGAATTAAATTGACACTGACAGAAGATAAGCCAACTATTCGGCCTTATTATGAAGATCGTTGGGCACAACTTCCTGACTCTTTAGAAGATGATATTACGATACCCTTACAACTATTGGAGGCTGTACACTATAAATTAACGCTACTTTCAAAATCACTTTCAGCAGATCAGTTACAAAGAGAATTTGTTCATCCCGAATATAACAAGACTTTCAACCTAGCTGAAACCATTGGAAACTATGCCTGGCATAGCAACCATCACCTGGCTCACATTAAGCAAGCAATAATTTTCAAAAACATGTTTTAAAGAAATTGCTTTACAGTATTTTTTAATCTGGTGCGGCATGTATTACTGGCCCCTATTTTTTACCATCATTCTTTTTATCTGGCTTGAGTCAGCATTTTATTCTCAAACGGCAATTTTGCTACAATCCTGACAGATGTTGTACAAGCCGCGATATTTGGCTTTCGTCATTCATATGACTTATCGGAGAGATCAATAACCGTTGGGTTAATAGGCTTAGCGATGGGCACAGCATATATACTTTCAGGGCGAAACTTATGGCCGCTAATTATAGCACATGCCCTATTGAATACTTCTTCAATGATAGGTAGGGTTTAGCCTACTCATCATCTTCATCAGAGCCACTCAACGCCCAAGCTGTGATTCCGGCTATTGTGACTACACATCCGAGAGCAATAGCCAGATTTACATTGCGCTGCACTTTCTTTGCCCGATTTAAGTAAGATGATCCGATACCTTTATCTGCGATAAAGTTTTCGAGCTTTGTCATTCTGTTCTCTAATTCGTTTTTTGCTTTTTCTGTGATATTCATATTTACATTGTTGATTATATATTTATAACCAAATAGAAACCAACATGTTTATAAAAGCATTAGCTGAACTTTCTATCAATGCTATTATTCCTCTAGCTTGCTACACGAAATCTTCCATGTGGGATAAACAACCGACTCATCTTTACTTACCCAAGCACCAACCCAATTGTAACCTTTATCGGTAAAGTCAGTAAAAGTCAGCCTGTAATACCCATCAGTACCATTGGGTGCTTTTTGGTCTCGATACAGTACGATCTTGCCTTCTTCCTGATTACCCTCCCAGACAGGCAGCACAGTTGAAGGCGACCCACTTGAATAATAATGTACATACCATCTGGCACTATCAGCAATATATTGTCGGATACTTCCCGAGTGGCGCCCATCAGCTTTTAATGTTTCATCCTGCACTCCATATCCATTCATTATATATCTAAAAGTCCAAAACATTTCGACAGGCTCGTTCCATGTGCCGTCTTGTTTTCTACTCTCTGACTTGCATTTGCTGTAGCCAATCATAGGTTCGAAATCTGACACAGCCTCGGGCGCATCAGGGTGAGGTTGCCCATAAGGAAATTCTTTGCTTGGCTCATAGTCATAAGAGCCCTGGGCTATTACCGTCACTGATAGGAAAGCAAGCCAAATTGTAATTAAAATTTTCATAGATTGATGATTGGGTGGCGATCAAGTTAAATATTATTCATGATTTTTTTATCCCCCAATCTGTGCTACATTTTTATCGGCAATATAAATTAATCACTACGGTCTATGAATTATTAAACAATAGTGATAATTTACTTATGTATTAAAAAGCTGTACAAGCTCTTAAAGACATTCTATGAAAAGAAACTATTTTCTGCCCGTTGGTTGTCAAAATAATAAATCTGAAAATCACATCGGATAGTGAAACAGCTCGAGTTTGGATTTACCAGCAGTAGCATTGGCAACGCGGAAATATACTGTAGATGTCACCACATTTGATGGATGCAGATGGCAGTAATGTAGCTTCTAAACATAATTTGGGGTTTCTAATTATCCGATTCGAGACTAAAGACCCATCTTGGGGTGTGAAATTTAAAAGTTATGAGAAAAGCTTATGATTAAAGGTGTACATACAATGATTTATAGCTCTAAGGCAGAAGAGCTCAGGGATTTCTTAAAAGAAAAACTTGGCTTTAAAGGTCGAGACATTGGTGAGGGCTGGCTCATATTCGACTTAACGGAAGCAGAAATGGGTGTTCATCCGTCCGGTAAAAATGATGGCCATGACACCCCTTCTGGCACGCATGATATTTCTTTTTACTGTGAAAATATTGAGAAAACGGTAAACGAACTCAAAGCCAAAGGTGTCGAGTTCAAAGAGGAAATTGAAGACCATGGATATGGGTTTGTTACTTTCATGAAAGTACCCGGTGATTTTTACATGCAATTGTATCAACCCAGGTACTAATCAGGTCTTCAAGAAATGATGCAATTTACATCCTCAAGAGAGAAGAGACTTTGGGTTTATACGCTCATTGTAATTGGTGGCCTATACAGTTCATTATGGTGGGCTTATCCCCTATCTATAACTCTTCGTGATCAGGGATTGATTTCTAACTTATTTTGGGTAGGGCTGATTGCTATTGCCCTGGTCATACTTTTACATGGGATATTCAATAGACGCCCGAAACAGGAATGGCTGCTCTGGATAGGTATATTGGCCGTATATTTACTCATTATGTTGAGAATGGCTGTGCCTGAAGAACGAAGTCACCTAATAGAATATATTGTATTGGCCATTTGTATACATCGTGCGCTACTAGAG
Organism: Fulvivirga sp.; assembly: GCA_965227525.1. GTDB lineage: Bacteria > Bacteroidota > Bacteroidia > Cytophagales > Cyclobacteriaceae > Fulvivirga. The sequence continues at coordinate 3,755,070 of OZ245762.1, forward strand.
CGTGCCAGCAACACGGCCGTATGGCTACCTGCTTCGCAGGCATGGTTGTACACCACTTTACTTGGCATTGGAGATGAAGTCCTTCAACTATGGGTACCCAAGCGTGTATTCGACCCGATTGACATATTTTTTAATATGTTGGCTGCCACGTTGGCCATTGGCTTCAGCGTGATATTACAATGGATGCGCAAGCGATGGATCCAATCTTAAAAGTCTGAGTATGTTAGTAAAATTTTAAGTAATTTGATTAAATCTTTAGCTAAAACCATTGCCACATGTCTCAACACTCCTGGCCCACATTAGATTATTCATCCTGGAAAGACAGCCAAGCCACCTTACATCAATGGCTGCAAATTGTTGGTAAAATAAGGCTTCAGACAATGCCCTGGCAAAACCACTCCTGGCATACTACGCTTTATATTTCACCAGTTGGCTTTACCACTCAGAGCATTCCCTACGATGGTGGCGCCTTTGAGATAGTCTTCAACTTCGAGTCACATCGGTTAGATGTTACCTCAACCCATGCCGATACCAAGACTATGGATCTTTACCCAAGATCAGTAGCTGATTTCTATAAAAAGCTGTTTCAATTACTTAGTGAAATTGGACTGGATGTATCGATTCATGGCAAGCCTAATGAGTTAGAAGAGGCAATACCCTTTCATGAAAATGAAGAAAATTGTCATTATGATGGAAATGCTGTAAAAAACTTTTGGGAGGTCATGGTAAAAATCAACTGTGTATTCAACGAGTTTAGAAGCAAATTCATAGGTAAGTGTAGCCCTATACACCTGTTTTGGGGTGCGTTAGATTTGGCAGTTACTCGATTTTCCGGCAGAGAAGCTCCTCTACATCCAGGTGGTGCACCAAATATGCCACTGGAGGTTATGCAGGAGGCTTACTCTCACGAGGTTTCCAGTGCAGGCTTCTGGCCTGGAGGCGACTCGTTTCCAGAGCCACTTTTTTATTCCTACTGCTACCCAACTCCTGATAATTTTTCAAAGCGAACTATAAAGCCAGAATCGGCATTTTTTAATGAAGACCTGGGGGAGTTTGTGTTACTGTATAAGGATTTAATAACAGCGAAAAATCCAGATCAAGTGTTGATGGATTTTCTGGAGACTACCTATATAGCTGCAGCCGAAACCGGGGATTGGGATAGAAAGGCATTGGAGCGTCCATGAAAAAATACATCTTTTCTATTTTCCTTTTAATCGCGGTTGTATGTAACTCAATTGCTCAAAAACAAACCTCAATACTATTTATAGGTAATAGTCTCACTTATACCAATGACTTACCACAGCTTGTAAAAGCAGCCGCTGAAGAGAACGGGCATGATGTTACCACCAAAATGGTAGCCAAGCCAAATTATGCACTAATGGATCATTGGGCTGATGGTGCAATACAAAAATTAATGCGAACCAATGAATATGATTTCGTGGTCATACAACAAGGCCCCTCCTCGCAGGAATATGGACGGAAAATACTGATTGATTATGCCCAAAAGCTGTCGGAATTATGTGAAAAATATGATTGTCAATTAGCGATTTTTATGGCCTGGCCATCACGAACCTACTACCATACATTTGATGGTGTAATTGAGAGCCATAGGTTAGCCGCAAAAGCTACCGGTTCTATCCTTTGCCCGGTAGGTGAAAAATGGAAAGCATACTTTGACAAAACACAGAAGCATGATTATTATGGGCCTGATGGCTTTCTATCCCTCCTTAAAGGGAAGTACCATGGCTGCTGAAGTAATTGTAGATACTATTTTTTAAAGGAAATACCGTAATCCTGTCTCTATGGTTGTAACAACCGGCATTATTTGTCGTCTTATGTTTTTATTCTAACCACACAAAAATGTATAAACTACAAAAAATTGGCGGCTTGGCTGCACTACTCGAAGCCATTATTTATATCACTCTTTTCATAGTATTTGGAGCCTATCTTAAGCTTCCAGCAACAGATGCCGCGGTTACAGAACAGATATTGTTCCTACGAGAGAATTACCTGATTTTAGTTTCTACCAACATCCTAGGCTATGTTATTTTCGGTATAGTTCTTTCAGTGCTAACACTTGCCTTATATCACAGGCTAAAGCCTCATGCACAAATTATGGCACAGATTTCCGCTGTTTATGGATTTATCTGGGTAGCTATTATTATCGCCAGTGGTATGATATCAAATGTGGGTCTCGACCAGACACTGGCAAATACCGATGCAGACAAGGCGTGGGCCTTATGGTCATTTGTGGGTGTAATTGCCGAAGGACTTGGAGGTGGTAATGAGATCGTTGGTGGAGTTTGGGTACTGCTGCTAAGCTTTGCTGGCATAAAAGATCCCAACTTTTCCAAACCAGTGATTTGGTTAGGTTTCTTAGTAGGGACAGCTGGCGTACTTACAATATATCCTGTCGAAGTAATCAAGATCGTTTTTGGTCTCAGTCAAATTGTATGGTTTGTATGGTTGGGGGTGTATTTGTTGAGAAAAAATCAACAGCAATAAGTAAAAATCATTGTTAATTACTCACTGCTAATTGCAAATTGGCAATAGTTGGCAATCTTTGCAACATGAAAGATTTGAGGATCATTTATATGGGTACGCCTGAGTTTGCCGTACCCTGTTTCGAAATTTTAGTAGAAAACGGATTTAACGTAGTGGCTGTAATCACCGCACCAGATAAGCCAAAAGGCCGCGGGCAAAAACTGGCCACCTCACCTGTGAAAGATGCCGCGGTAAAACATAACATTCCGGTATTGCAACCCACCAATCTGAAGGACCCTGAGTTTATTGAAAAGTTGAAGTCCTATAATGCCAACCTGCAAATTGTCGTGGCTTTTAGAATGTTGCCTGAAGTCGTGTGGGATATGCCAGAGATAGGTACGTTTAATCTACACGCATCATTGCTGCCGCAATACCGTGGTGCTGCCCCTATCAATTGGGCGATCATCAATGGGGAGAAAGAAACTGGAGTAACCACCTTTTTTCTAAAACATAAAATCGATACAGGTAATATCATTTTTCAGGAAAAAGAGCCAATTAAGCCCGATGATACCGTTGGAGACTTATATGGCCGACTGATGGACAAGGGTTCCAAACTTGTGCTCAAAACTGTCGAGGCCATAACTGCGGAAGACTATCCTCAAATACCGCAAAATGAAGGTCAGGAAATCAAAGAAGCACCCAAAATTTTCAGAGAAACCTGTGAAATCAACTGGGAGCAGCCAACACAAAAAGTGTATGATTTCATAAGAGGTCTTTCTCCCTACCCTGCCGCGTGGACTACACTGAATGTTAAAAATCTGAAGTTATTTAAAGTCAGTAAATCTGATAGTAAAGGAAAGCCCGGCCAATATAAAACAGATAACAAGACTTACCTGAGGTTCTTCACAACTAATGGTGCGATAGAAGTGCATGAGCTTCAGCTACAAGGTAAGAAGCGAATGAAAATAGATGAGTTTTTAAGGGGAAACACCTTATAGATTTGAGATTCTAGATTTCTAGATTTGAGATTTGAGATGTTTAGATTTGTGACCGGCCTTGAAGAAATGTCGTAAAACATTCAGGAACAAAGCATTAAAAACAATCATGTTTGAACGAAGTGAGTTTGATTGTTTTTGCAAAGTGAGTGAATGTTTAGACTTATTTCTTCATAGCCTTGACTTTTTTTGTTTCCCCGATAGTCTTCGGGGCAGGCTGTTTTTTGTGTCAAGACAAAAAATGAAAAATAAAGTGGGTAGTAGCTATAGAAACTTAAGAATTGCAGTTTTAAACTATATGACTTGCAGCTTGAGGCTTATAACTTGTAGCTTACAGCCTACCGTACCACCCTTAATTTCCCATCAACCTGGGCTACAAATATTTTCATCGATGAGTAACTGTCTTCAGACTCCTGGTAAAATATCAGCGGTTTACCGTCCTTTTGAGTGAGTTCCCATACTTTACCATCGCAATAAGAAACAGGTGTAATCTCTTCTCGTTTTACACTCTGCCAGGGTGTGGCAAAAATATTAGCCTGCAAGACCTGCTTCATATTTTCGTACATGATCTCCGCATCGACCGAAAATGCCTCTGCCGTATCTTCAATTTTTGGAGTCATCTCTTCGATAAGCTTTTTTGATTTTTTTAGTTTAATAAGGCTATGGATTTTCAGCGCATAATCTATCAAAGCTTCTTCATCATTTAATGCTGGCACTGACTTAATACTTGCACTAAAATCGAACCGATCATTCTTAAATTCATAGGTCTTAGTGGTCGGTTCATTCATCCTAAACTCAAACTGAAGGAGACCATCCCTATCATCATCTGTGGAAACCATTTCGCCACCACCATATGTCGATATACCCCCACTGACAAAGGCATTATCTCCCAAAGGTATAGCCACAATTTCAAGCACGTTGTTATCTCCAACTAACGCCAGATTAACAGGTGTTTGATTTGAAACCATACCATCTCCTTCGATATCATATACAGGAAAACCATTGATATAACAATTTACTTTAGCATTAGAAGATGACACCTTAAGGTAGTGGAAAAGTTGCTCCTCGTTCTGCGCCATGGCACTCACTGAGATGAGTAATAATATCGAGACTATACTTTTAAGCTTCATAGAAAATCAATATACGTATTTTATTGATTTCTTTAAGCACAAAATTTAGGCCAACAGTCTACAGCTTTTCTATTGAGTGCTTATACATACTAAAAAATAGAAAGGGCAGAAACCCGAAACCAAAAATTAAAAAGCTCAAGCCTAGTACTATATTGGCTCCCATAAGGTGTGCTGTTTTCATCAAAAAGGCCAACATGAAAAGTATTAAAGACACTGCTCCTAATATGTACTTCAATTTTTGAGAGGTAGCTGACACATTTTTATCCCTCAGTTTATTTATGAGCATTAATGGTATAAATATAAAAGCAAAACCACTACCACCCGTGAGCATAAGCATCGTTGCTAAAGGAATGTCCATAAGTTTAAAAAAAAGACCAACAGTAAATGCAAGCGCAAAAACAAAACCCGATATGTATGTTAATTTTAGCATGCTGACATATTTTTTCCCTGAATATACACATAAATACATCTTCAAATGAATACTTTGAGCTATTGAAGGTAGATATTGCATCAATATTTAATAATTTTCAGGTTTAAACCCTAGAATAAATAAGCATGCAGATATCCATGATTGCTGCCATCGCAGAAAACTTTGTAATCGGAAAGGACAATGACCTCATCTGGCGCTTGCCAGACGACATGAAGTTTTTTATGCAAAAAACCACAGAGCATCACGTGATTATGGGTAGAAAAAATTTTGAGTCGTTGCCGCCTAAGTATCGTCCGCTACCCAACAGAACGAATATTGTTATTACCCGACAGGAAAATTACGAAGCAGCAGGTGCACATGTGGTAAATAGTCTGCAAGAAGCCTTAGTAATTGCTCACAAGAACGAGGAGAAAGAAGCTTTCATAATCGGAGGTGGCGAGATATACAAACTGGGCCTTGATATTGCCGACACCATGTATATCACTGAGATTCATGAAAAATTTGATGGAGATGCCTATTTTCCGCAGTTTGACAAGACCAAATGGAAAGAAACTGAGCGCATTCCTCATCCGGTTGATGAAAAACATAAGTATTCATTTGATTTTGTAACCTATAAGAAAAAGCTGAATTACTAAACCTCAAAAAGTTAATTAAGGTTACTTTCTACAGTTTGTTGTATCTTGATGCTCTGAGTTATAAATGTAACAGCAGTAATGCAAAGTTTTAAAAACAAAGTAATTTGGATCACTGGAGCCTCCTCTGGTATTGGAGAATCACTGGCCTACGAATTAGCTAAAAAAGGTGCCCGGCTGATCATTTCAGCAAGACGAGAAGCGGAACTCCAAAGGGTGAAGCAACAGTGCTGCGATCCTGGTAAAGTATCTGTATTACCTATTGACCTTGCTTTTACTGATACTTTAAAGCTTGCTGTCGAATCTGCCATATTGATTTATGGTCATATAGACATTCTGGTAAATAATGGTGGTATTAGCCAACGATCTTTAGCCAGTGAGACAAGCCTTGATGTAGATAAAAAACTTATGGAAGTAAATTATTTTGGAAGCATTGGCCTCACCAAAGCATTGATCCCACATTTCAAAAAGAGAAAAAGTGGCCAATTCGTAACTGTTACAAGCCTCGTAGGTAAGTTTGGTACGCCATACCGATCAGGTTATTCGGCTTCCAAACATGCTTTGCACGGCTTCTTCGATGCGCTGAGGGCTGAGGTTTGGTCTGATGGAATAATTGTTACCATGATCTGTCCGGGTTTTATTAAAACCAACGTTTCTATAAATGCTCTCACAGGCTCCGGAGATAAACTCAACCAAATGGATGAAGCTCAGGCTAAAGGAATGAGTGCTGAAAAATGCGCACGAAAAATAGTAAGCGCCATAAAAAGACAAAAACGTGAGGTCTACATTGGAGGAAAAGAAGTATATGGCGTCTATCTCAAGCGATTTTTTCCAGCACTATTTGCTCGGGTGCTGAGGAAAGCGAAAGTGAGGTAATCTATACATCAATAACACCACGTCTCAATAGGCTTCTGTAGTTTTCATCAATCTGAGTCATGGGTAACGAATACATTTTGGGATTGTCATCATTGGTGAGCTCCTTAATTTTTTGCTCAACTCTTGAGTAAAGCAAGGCCTTAGTCTTAATGAGCAAAAGCACCTCCTGGTGCTCTACAACTTGATCTTTCACATAACTGAATGATTTTAACATAGGCAACTCATCTATGCTATTGCAAAGACGCGATTTAATGAGCGCATGAGAAATACTTGTACCCTCAGCCTGATTTTGTGTTTTATAAAATATGACGATCATAGCATGTAAATTTTAATTAAAACCCAGGTTTTCAATTCCAGATGCCCAATATAGCTGCGCCAGTAGTTTTTGATACCTGGCATTTTCTTTTACCAGCTTAAACTGGCTATCCAATAGCTTATCCAGTTGCCCGTTAAGTTTGAAAAGATCACTCTCTCCGTTGGCAAGATTCAGGCGTTCAGCATCTACCAAAATCTGATAATTTTGCACCATCTCACTTTGTCTTGAGATGAGCTGTGCGGTATTAATTAATTCGTTGTAACTCGCCCTGATTTCATTCAAGATTTTTAAAGTGTTTAAATCCTGTTTGAGTTTATTCTCCTGAAGCTTGATATCCACTTGCTGCACTTTTGCACGTTCTTTCCTTAAAAATATGGGTAGTTCAAACCCCAGCCCAAGCTGATAGTTTTCATCAAATGCCGGGTTTACAAAATCACCCTCTGTATCAAGTGGTTGATCAAGCATTTTGTACTTTAAGTCCAATTTTGGCTTTAATTGTTCAGTAGCCAATCGCCTGCTCACCTCTATTGAATTGGCCTCTATTCTGAGTTTTTGTAACGCAGGGTGGTTGAGTTCTGCCAGTTCCAGCAATTTTATCAAAACTGTATCTTCAGGAGTGATTATTACTGCTTGCTCTGGTTTAGCCGAAGGGTTTAATTCAAGAGGTTTACCATCAGCATCCCACAAAAAGGTTGATAGTTTTAACCTGGCCTTTTGAAGTTTGTTGATAGCTTCTATTTGCTCTGTCTGCCGGGTAAGTAAATTGGTCTTGGCCTGTACCGTATCAACGGCAGCCACCTCCCCAAAATCAAAAGCCATCTTGGTCCTGTTAAAAATATCCTGGGCCAACAGCAAACTTTCATTGACTACCTCCAATTGATAATGAGCCGTGTACCATTCCCAATATACCATGGCCGCATCGAGCAACAATTCATTGAGTAAAAACACCTGCTGTGCTTCGGCCAGGTCAGCAAACAGCTTGGCCTGCTGCAATGCGGCTCTTCGATCGTCAATAAACAATCCACGACCGAGAGTAACAGTGAGGCCTGCAGAAACCTGTTGGTTACCCGTCTGATCGGAAATGAAATTTTCATTATTGAGATACTCACCTTGCCGTTGATTAAAGCCAACCTCAGGAGTGACTCCCAGCCATGTAGGCATTTTGAGGTTTGCTCCTAACTTGTCGTAATAAGTTTTTCCATCAAATGATTTCTTCTCCCAATCCACTTCTACCTTTGGATCAAAGCCTCCTCTAGCCATGCGCACTTCCGCTGCTGCTGTTTGCGAGAGTAAATCTATTTGTCTTGCTACAGGATGGTGTTGTAAAACCCACCTGTAGTAAGCCTCAAACTCTACGGTTGCAGAGTCAGATGCTTGCGACCATCCTGTAAATGGTAGTAGCAACAATATGATTATCGCCTTTCTCATTTCGGTTGTGTATTTGCGTTTTGCTCCTCCGGAGCATCATATAAGCTGGGAGGAAAACCATTGAGCTGACGCCAGATTTCATACCATATAGGTACGTCATCAAGCATAATCCACCCTTTGGCGCCTGAGCCAAGGCGTATTTGCTCCGGCCAGTCCTCATCATTTTTTCCTGGCACAATCAACACGCGGAATTGACCCGCTTTGCTATTGACACGGTCTATAACTTTTACAACGCCCCCAAAAGTACCCACCGATACACTTGGCCAACCAGAGAATTGTAACGCTGGCCAACCATCAAATTCAATTCGGGCTTCCCTTCCTACAGACAAAAATGCAACATCCATGGCCTGCACATAGAGCTCTACCGCCATGTCAGGATTGGCCGGCATGATAGTAGCTACCGCTTCTCCTTCTTTGATCGTTTCGCCAATACCGGCCTTAATTGCCTTAACAAGATAGCCTGACTGCGGTGCCACAATTTGGTATTGATTGTTTCTTATTTGCATGTTGGCATACTCATTTCGCAGTTTGCTAAGACTGGCCTTTGCTTCATAAATTTGAGAAAGTGTAGCATTTAGGTCAGATTCTGCCTTACTGATCTTATCCTGATAGTCTGCTTCTGTACCGGTAATATTGACCGCTACATTTATAAGTTCTGTTTTTGTTTCAAGCCATTTATTCTCCGCAGAAACAACCTTCATCTTAGCTTCCTGAAATTTCGATTCTATTTCCTGAAACTTGGTAAGTGCAATGTTTCCAGCCTCATAGAGCACCTTATTTCTCTTAAACTGATTTTCCATGTTGGAAAAACGCACTTTCTCAGCCTCGAAATCTATACTGTCTGAAGCCACCTTAAGTTTGGTCTGTGTATACTTATTTTTTGCCTGCTTGAGCTTTACAGAAGCCACTTCATTTAATGCACTTACTTGTTTTTTAAGTGCATCTGCTTTTGCCTGATAAGACAGGATACTCCGCTCTTTGGCCTCTACCTGTTCCTCAAGTCTTGAGAGCAGGGCAGGATCAAAGTATTTATCTTTTATCTCAGAAAGCGTGAGAATGGTGTCACCTGCATTGATGTATTGACCCTCCACGATATGCCATGTGCTTATCCGTCCGGCAATAGCCGACTCAATCGCTTGTGGACGATTTTTGGGTGAGAAAGCAGTTACTTCTCCTTTTCCTCTGATATTTTGCTGCCAGGGCAAAAATAAACTCAGTATAAATAGAGCTCCTAAACCCATCAGCCATTTGGCTAACACCTTACCCGCTGAAGGAGTCTTCAAAGTCTTTAGCGTATACAGCTGGTCACTACCTAAGTTTTTGTTTATCTCCTCCATGGCTAGATAATGATATTTTTAAGTTCACCCAATCTCTTCAATGCTTCAAAACTTCCCTGATTTCTAATCGTGCCACGATCCATGATCATCACACGGTCGCAAGCTTCCATAATTACAGGGTCATTTGAGACAACGAGCAATGTCCACTGGTGCTCGTCATTTGTAAGCAACTTGATAAGTTGTCTTTTTTCATTTCTGGAAAATCCTGTAAAATAATCATTCAGGATAAGCATTCGTGGTTTTTTTGCCAGACATCGGGCAAGTATAATTTTATTTACCAGCGTTGTCGAAAGCCCCTTGCCTCCACTAACCATCATCGTGCTTAAGCCATCGGGCATGGCATTAATTTCATCTCCTATTTCTAAAAAATTGATAGCGTCAATAGCAACTTCCGGATTGGCATGTGGCTTACCTACTAATATATTTTCTAGTATGGTACCTTCGAAAATATCCTCTTGAGAAACATTTTTGCCGATTTTGTCACGCAAATTGCTCAAATCAAGATCGCGTAGCGAGTAGCCATCTATGGTAACAACGCCTTCATAAGTTGTATGCAGCCCCGCCAATGTATTGACTAATACTGTCTTCCCTGCACCGCCCTGACCAGAAATACAAACACTTTCTCCAGACAAAATATTAAGGTCAATATTTCGAAGTATATAGTCATTATCGTTGGGAAACTGATAGCTCAGCCCTTTGGCCTGTAAAGTAAGGCCATGCTTATCTTTGGCCTTTAAGTCAAGACCACCCGTACGCTCCAACGGCAAGTCTGTAACATTTGCGATTTTATCTACAGCCGTGAGCATATCATAGACAACATCCATATACATGATTATCTTTTCTACAGAACTAAGGGTGAGTATAATAATAACCTCTGAAGCTACAAATTGACCTAGCGTAATCTCCCTCTGAACCACAAGCACAGTACCTATTATTAATAAACCACCAGTAACCAGCGCTTTAAATATCAGTACATAAGTGTACTGCCCTATCAAAACATTGAAATGTGCTTTTCTATTTTTTAAATAGTTGTTGACATTAAAATCAGTCTTTTTCAACGGCAAGTTAGTGTTACCTGAAAGCTTGAAAGAGTTAATCGTACGTGCTACTTCCTCAAGCCAATAAACGACTTTATACTTATACTTCGACTCAAGTATTGAAGACCTAAGCCCTTGAGGCCCAGTGAGGTAGAAAATAATAGAAAGGGAGCCTAGCAACAAAATGCCAAACAATACAAAAAACGGATGGTAAAATGAGAGTAATACCAACCCAAATAAAATCTGTATGACTCCGGACGATAAATCTATAAGCAACTTTGGTAAGCCTTTCTGAATGGTAAGCACATCAAAAAAACGGTTCATCAGCTCTGGGGCATAGTATTGCTGCAATGACTCCACTTTGATGCGTGGTACTCTAAAGGCAAACTCAAAGGCCGCTTTGGTAAAAACTCTTCGCTGTAGATACTCCACCAATGTGATTTGCATCACTTGTAAGCCACCAGCCGCCAACACACCCGCAATCACAAATGCGATAAGTACATACACTGAGCTGAAGAAAACTCCTCCTGAAATCAAACTTACAGTTGCCTGTATTCCCAATGGGAGCGTTAAGCTTATAAGGCCAATAAGCACAGCATAAACATAGATGTAGAAAATGTCTTTTTTCTCTTCAGAAAGCAATCTTATCAATCGTTGAATGGGTGTGAGTTTCTTTTGGGCATCCTCCTGATCGGGATCTTCGCTCACTAGACTTTTGTAGCTAAAGACTCCCATAAAATCTATTTTGTTTTCAATATTTAAATGTAACTGAGGTATCTCATTCAGCCCCATTTCCATATCATAGGTCTCATCTTGTGTAAAATGTATGACCCTCAGTTTACTTTTTTGCCTGTAAAAAATTATCGGAGACCACCCTTCTTCTTTCTTTTCGAATGCTAAAATAGGAATGTGCACCTCAGCCAAAAACTCTTTAAAACGTTGTGGAGAAAGGCTATTATCCAGATATATTATGTTTTGTCTATTGGCCTCCTCCATAAGGTCACGTTTAAACTCTTCCACTTCCGTGTCATCGTAAGTTCTATTGAGTGCTTCCAAAGCAAATAGTGGGGCACCGTCTACATCCTGATCTAACAGACCTGCCGATTGACGTATGATTGCTGTAATTTGACTACTATGCATTTTGCTTTTCGTTTATTGCGCTAAAAACAAAGTGTGTTAAAAACTTAGTATTCTGCTCATCGATGTTTGGGTCATTTTTATCAAGCTCTGTAAGTGTTGGCAAGTGGCGCGCAAAAAACACCTGCTGATGAGCTGCCTCCAGCATAGTACTTATCAGAGAGTGAGAAAACTGATAGCCAGGATTAGTTTCCTGCACGAATGAAGCTATCAATTTGCACAATGATTTAAACCCTCTAAACAAGCCATCACTATTCTCTTCATCCACCTGTTTGGTATGGTATACTTTATCAGATTCGGCAGCTACAATTCTGCTCAATACTGTTTCATCTACATCTGGGAAGGAGTTGTCAAATTGCTTTTGCATAGCAACCAACTCAATAGCCACCTTTAATTTTTCTTTGGGGTTCTTTATATTCTGAGTGCTAAAATCAATTTTGTATTCCAGCCAATTCCAATACCATGAGATCAGATATATCAACAATCGATGCTTATTTTCAAAGTACCTGTAAACAGAGGCTTCGGTCGACCCAATATGTCTGGCCAGCTTTTTAAAGGTGAATTGTTCAATCCCCAATTCATCTATTAATAAAATGCTTTCGCGCACAATTTTTCTACCCAGAGACGTATGTTGGGGCTCGCGCAGAAACAACTTCTTATTCATCAGTAACTTTAATACTGCCATCTTTTTTATAAATTATATGTATTACTATTACAAATAGTAGTATTACTATCACATAACTCAAAAAAGAATAAAAGGTTTTCGTTTCCTTAAAAAAAATTAATTCGAGGAAACTTGCCTGACTATAAGAAATCCTTTCTTAAAAATCTGCAAAAAGGATATTACGGTGATGTATTGGGGTTTTCTTCCTTCTGGGCTTTTAGAAAATCGAATATAAGCGCATACTTATAAGATGTATCTCTGTAATATTCAAACCTACCCGAACCTCCTCCATGCCCTGAGTTGAAGTCTGTTTTCAGCAAGATTTCTGTATCAGCTGTGTTGTGTGCACGTAATTTGGCCACCATTTTGGCCGGCTCCCAGTATCCCACGCGCGTATCGTTCAGACCTGTGATAAAAATCATGTTTGGATAAGCCTGTGCCTTTACATTGTCATAAGGGCTATATGATTTCATATACTTGAAATACTTCTTTTCATTTGGGTTACCCCACTCCTCATACTCGCCAGTTGTAAGGGACAGCTGGTCATCGAGCATGGTATTTACTACATCTACAAAAGGTACATTCAGCACTAATAAAGAATATAAATCTGGCCTCATGTTGGCGACCGCACCCATTAACAAACCTCCGGCACTCCCGCCTTCGGCCACTACCTGATCTTTATCTGCATAACCTTCTTTGATGAGGTATTCGGTGCAATCAATAAAATCTGTAAACGTATTTTTCTTATTTAACAGCTTACCATCATCGTACCATTGCATGCCCATATCATCACCCCCACGTACGTGCGCAATGGCATAAACAAAGCCTCTGGAAAGCAATGGCGAAAGACTGTTGGAATGGAATGCATCCATACCCGAGCCATAGGAACCATAACTTGTGATGTATAATCGCTTTGGGTTTACCTTTGACTTTATCGTCCATTTGTAATAAAGAAGTGTAATAGGTATCTGCTTGCCATCCCGAGCGGTGGCATACACACGCTCTACTTTAAGATACTTAGAGCCCATCATATTCGTTCTGTTGGTCTTTTTTAGTAAAGTGCGCTTGCGTGTACCCATATGATAATCGTAATAGGTCGGTACCGTTTTAAAAGAGGCATAATACAGCCGTAAAGAGTCTGTATCAAAATATGGATTTGATGTAAATCTTGGGTAGCCTAGCTCCTCATCAAATTCGATATCGTGAGATTTACCTGTGGCATTTTCAATCACTCGCAGGTAATTATTTGCCTGCCTTTTTTCCTGAACCACAAAGTATTTATCAAAAATTTCAAAATCTCTTATGAGCACATCCTTATTATGAGGAATAAATTTTTGCCAGTACTTTTTCTGATACTTTGCTGTGTCAGTTACCATGATTTTATAATTCTCAGCTTTATCATTAGTGGCAACATAAAACTTATCCTTGTAGTGTTTAACACCATATTTCAAACCTTCTTCTCTCTCATGCACCAGATTGAATTTCACATCTTTTTGACTTACTCTATAGAAGTTTAGCTCTGTGGTTGTTTTAGTGTAACTACTCAATAAAATAAACTCATCAGACTCAGTTTTATTCATTCCAATGGAGTATCGAGGATCTTTCTCTTCGAAAATTAATCGATCATTTGTCTGGGGAGACCGTAGCGTGTGCAGGTAAACACGATTACTCCTTAATGTTTTCTTTTCTGGCTTAATGTAAAGTAGTGTGTTGTCATTTATCCAGGTGATGTTATTGACATTATACAAACTGTCATTTAATATCTCTCCTGTCTGCGTGTCTTTAAACTTTACCACATATTTATCACTGCCATCATTGTTTTCATAATAAGCAAACAATCGGTGAGTAGGGCTAGGAGTGATACTGCCCGCAGTAAAAAATGGTTTATTAGCTGCCATGGCATTTACATCTAGCAACAGTTCTTTTTCGTCTCCTGACCTCTTCTTTCTATAAAATGTAGGGTGCTCGTCTTCACCATTGTATTCATAATGATATAGGTAATCGTCCTTTCTTATGGGTAATGACACATAGTCTTTATCCACCACAGCTGTCATCTGCGCATATAAGTTTCGCTGATCTCGCCTCAATGGCGCAAAAAAGTTGTCGGTGTATTTATTCTCAGCCTCCAGGTAGTTCATCACCTTTTCATTGGTTTTTGGTGAACGTACATCTTTCATCCAGGCGTAGTTATCTACCCATGTTTCGCCATGTAGGGTATGTTTGGTTGGTATTTTCTCTGCTACTGGCGGAGCAAGCGTTGTATCTCTGATGTTTTTACTTGCAAATTGTACTTCAACCGGCCGCCCTTCTTCCATGTCAGACCTAATCTCTGACCCAATAATTGCCTGTGGATTTTCTGCTTCATATGCCTGCCAAAACTCCTTGTTATATTCCAATGGAAAGTCAAACAGCCTGTTGGCGTCTGTATTTCTAAACAACTCCTCTTCTGTAATTGATGGTGGGTCAATCACCTCTGACGCTTGCCATACCGTAACGGCCGCATAGGGAGTAATTACATTTTGAGTTGTATCATGGATAATAAACTCATCTTCCTGACGAATGTAATCCAGGTAGTATTTTCCATTGTCAGGTTTATATGAGGCTTCGACTTTATAATCGAAGTGCCTGATGTTCCAACCCTTAAATCCACAGATATATTGCTTAAACTCAGGTGGCACCGAATACTCATAACCTGTGATGGCCATGGTCTCTTCATCGATATAGATTTCCCCACTCAACAACATGTAACTTCTACCCCAAAGCCTGTTATTCTTTTTCCACCTATCAATCTTCTTTTGTGATAAATTTGGCTTAAACATAACAACATACTCCCAACGATTGTCATCTGTGTATCGCTCAGCCAGTGTATAATCATAGTCACCAAAATTATCGAGAAAGTACTTTTGAAATTTCACTCGGTCTTTACCAAAAATGCCCATTGGCCCGCCCTCTATACTCGCTGTTAGCCTTGTTTTGGAAAGGTTATCACTCGCTCTGGCATCTATTATACCTGCTTTTTCGCCTTTAAGGGTACGGTTATGAAAATGATACCTGTGCAACCTCACTCCACCCTGATAGGAGAAACTGCTTAAAGTTTTCGTCAGATTGATAAAAGACCGTTCATATTCTTTCCATTTATAATTCGCCTTTTGGTAAGGCCTGAGTTTGTATTTGACTGCAGCATCGGCAAACATGATGTAGGCGCCATTCTCCTGCACAGTCTCTCTGTAGTAGCCTTTAAGACCAAAAGTGTCCGCCTTATAATTGTCATCAATTGCTTTAAGCGACTTTTTAAGCAAAGTTTTGGGGTTCTCTTCTTTTCGAGGTGTAATGACGACCTCGCTAAGTAACGTCACATCCTCTTCAAGCTTTACAACCAACGACTTATTCGCCAAGGCTTCCTTAAGAGATATTTTAAAGGTTTTATAACCCACATAGCTGATTTGCAACTGCCTATTGAGGTACCGATTAGGAATGAGCATGGTAAACTTTCCATCGGCCTGAGTGACAGTGCCAATCGCCAAATCTGTGAGTTTTACATAGGCGAAAGGAATAGGCTCACCTGTTTTATGGCTCTCTACTTTTCCGGAAAGTCGTGTTGTATTTTGTGGCAATGCTATAGTGATGCACAATACCACCAGGGCTGAAGCAAGTATGGCTTTCATGTGATAAAAATGGGTTGGTTTTGATAAGCTTTCAAATATAACTTCCTTTTATTATAAATATTATAAATCCAATTCAATTTAATATGCTTGATATGTTGCGGTACATCTAAGATCCATTTCACCTTATCTTGTTGATGTAAAATTTAACCTTAAGGTTGCTTTGGTTGAGTCGTACGATGTGCCGGCTTTATTGATGTTTTTATTGTAAGTTAGCTGCCGATATGGAAATCTCTTGGATAGATGCAGCAATCCTCATTGTAGTGGGCTTCAGTGCAGGCTTTCTCAACGTTTTGGCAGGTGGTGGCTCGCTCATCAGTTTGCCCATACTTATATTTTTAGGACTGCCTACAGCCGTAGCCAATGCCTCCAACCGACTGGGTATCGTGGCACAAAATATTTTTGCCGTTGCAGGCTTTCAGTCAAAAGGTGTCAACGCATTTCCGTACAGCCTATATATAGCAGGCTCCGCATTTATTGGTGCCATCATTGGCGCTAAAATTTCCGTTGATCTCGAAGACGATCTCTTCAACAGGATCATTGCGATCATCATGATTGGCGTGGTGTTGATCACCATCTTTAAGCCCATAAAAACCAACCAATCTTCTAAAGAAAAACTCGATACAAAATCTATGATCATCGGATGTATCACCTTCTTTTTTATTGGTATTTATGGTGGTTTTATTCAGGCTGGAGTCGGCTTTCTTATGATCGCTGCCCTTACCAACATCAACGGTTTCAGTTTAGTAAAAACCAACAGTGCTAAAGTATTTGTGGCTCTTATTTATACATGTTCGGCAATTGCAGTTTTCATCTATGAAGATGTGATCAACTGGGAATATGGCCTGATATTAGCCGCAGGCACAGCCACTGGCGGTTGGGTGGCCAGTCGCTGGTCTGTAGCCAAAGGTGACAAATGGGTGAAAAGATTTCTCGTTGTAGCGGTAACGGGCCTGGCTATCAAGCTTTGGTTTTTCTAACCGGCAGCTACCTCAGATACCATCTGTTTTCTAACTTGAAAAAGAAGGATCACTCCAACAATTATCGTAGGTATCGATAATATGAGGCTCACAAATGATAAAATAAAGGTAATCAGGCAGGTGGCCATAGCTATCTCCAAAACTCCCGCGATGAGTGCAATGTCGCCAATCTTGGAACGGGACATCACGAGGCTGGCTCCAAAGAACACCCCTCCGATCGCAAAGAAAATAAGCTCTATAAATACTAACTCCGGACCATCAATGGCGGTCACATAAAGTGAAGTAATATCAGCCATACCCGCAAGTATGTATATGACACCAAAAGTTACACTCGCATATTTGAGTATATCCAGTTTGTAATGACTTGCAGCAATCCAGAAACCTACTAAAAATGCAATTGCCGATAGTACCGAAATAACTTTTACTATGATGTACAAGCCATTGGCTATTGTAGGTTCATGCATACCCATATCATCAACTACACGCAAGTATTCCATCACACCCTCGGGTATACCTACAAGAAAATAGATGATTCCACCAACGATGGCCAATTGTAACCAATTCTTGTAGCGTCTGAGTTGACTGTTGTCAGAAACAGTGTCCTCATTAATAATATTTGTAAAGTCATGATCCAGGGCATTGAAAATCGTTTTGACCGTATAGCTTCTGGGTGTAACATCACCAGACTCAATTCGCTGGATAGTTCTTACACTGATATTACACTTTTCTACAAGTTCCTCTTGTGTGAGTCCTTGTGATTGTCTCAGTTGGGCAATGTGTTTGCCGAGTTGTGGTTGTTTCATCTTAAATATGTTTGCTTCCTGAGACAAAAGACGTAAAAGGTTAAACTGTGGACAATCATTTGGGGTGTATTAGACCCGACATTTAGCCGCCAATATAGGTATAATGCGTTTTATGCACCAGAAAAAGGGTTTTTATCGAACGATAATTTTGGTGTAAATTATGCTATTTTAGTAGCAATGAAAGTCGCCATCGCCCAGATATTACGTAATCCCAATGCGCTCGAAGAAAATATGCAAGCGCACGTACGTGCAAGCACACAAGCAGGAGAGCAAGCAGCGGATGTAATTTTATTTCCAGAGTTATCGCTCACGGGCTATAATCTAAAAGATGCTAAGTCGCAGGCTTTCACTTTAGATGACAACAAGCTGAGGCCACTACAAACCATTGCTGATAAGTATGACCTGACCATCGTTGCAGGTGCGCCTGTACAGTATGGTGAACGTTTACTGTTGGCATCAATCATAATTTGTCCTAACCAACCAGTCAGTTGCTATGCAAAACAATATTTGCATGGTGAGGAGCAAAAGTATTTTGATACTGCCTCTGATCTCAACCCTACCGTTACCATTGGAAATGAAAAAGTGGCCTTTGCCATTTGTGCCGACATCAATTATCCAGCGCACGCTCATGCTGCCTATAAAAGCGGAGCTACAAGTTATCTGGCCAGTATTTATTTCGAATCATACGAGATGGATAAAGCCCATCGGCTACTAACTGCTCATGCAAAAGATAACCGCCTCAAAGTAGTGATGGCCAACTTTGTAGGAGAAGCTAAAGGCCAAACAGCTGGTGGCAAAAGCGGTTGGTGGAATAAAGAAGGCAAGCTAATGCAAAGCCTGTCCACAACTGAGCCTGATTTTGCAATTATTGAAGTATAGCCATTCATCTAGCGTCTTTCCGGCCTTGAGCCGAAATCTTATAGGCAGACATCACAGGATTGCCACGCTCGTTCCTCGCTCGCAATAACCAGATTGTAATACTGCATCAAAAAATTACCTGGATATTGCGAGTTACGAAGCAATCTTTTAGAATAGACTCTAAACTAAACGGCCTTAGCCTCCGCCCGGCAAGTCATACTGAGCGATAGTGAAGTAACTTACTCAGACTTATTTATAGAGACCCTGAAACAAGTTCAGGGTGACAATAAAAATGATGCCTCACTCTAAAATTATCGTCATTTCGGCCTTGAGCCTGAAACTCAACAAAGAGTAAAACTATAGCGCTCACAGGCTTTACGATCCATAAGTCATCCCGTAGGGATCTTAACCATCCCTATAAGGAGTCAAACCGTGGTAAAGATTATCACTATTCACCGGGTGACTCTGAGTCACCCGGTGAATGGTACTACTCTTATCGTCACTTCGAAGAAGCATGACTGAGAGGTCTCCTAAAGAATTGGTGCCTCGGAATGACAAAAAGGAGAGATGAATAAAAAGAGATTCCTGATCTACAATACGTTCCCTCAGGAATGACGAAATAGTTCACTTAGCAAGATTCTTCGGACTCCTTTTGGTCGTCCTCTGAATGACGGTGTGCAACCCTAAAAACAAAACACCCGCTGAAGAACCTGGCCTCAGCGGGTGAATCGTTGTCTATAGTTGGCTTTAATTGATACAAGTGTACGGTGTAGTTGGCAAAACGTAAACTCCAGGTAGACTAAACGTCTTCTTCACCGTTGAAATGCATAATACCAAGATGAGTAAAAACTGCCTCTTAAAACAATCTAAACCGTCTTAAAACTTACATCTGTAATCAAACCAATCATTTTCATTAGGCTTTACAACTAATAATATTATTTTTCTGATATTATTTTGTTTCTTTAGGTATTTACAAACAATTACAAACGACAACCATCGGGATATAACACGCATTTAAAATAGCCTGAGACACCTCATTTGGTGTTTTAGTCTTGATATTAAATATATCAACCATGGTTGATATACTTTGTTAGCGACAATAAAGAATGAGTTTTAGAGAAGGTCTTCTGAATATTGAGAAAAAATGGGCTTGGTCATTTTTCGGCTTACTATTGGCAATCATTTTTGGTGCCTTTGCGATCTACACAACTTACTTTGAAGATAAAAATCCAAACCTTCAGTTTATTGCTGAAACAAGAACCCAAGTTCTTGACCTCAAAGAAGATATAAAAAACCTAGATATCCTTTATAAAGGGATAAACATCAAAGAACAAGATCAAAACCTGAGCGTCCTAACTCTAAAAGTAATTAACAATAGCAACGTCACAATACTTAAGAGTTTTTACGATGATTTAAGTCCGATTCTGTTATTCGTTGAAAGGGCTGAAATCGTTGATAAGCCACAGGTTGTGGAAACTAGCAACGACTACTTGAAAGAGAACCTTAATATAGAATTGGATTCAACTGGAAGAATTTATTTACCTGAGTTGATTATCGAAGGAAATGAATATTATGTGATCAGCCTTTTACTTCTACATAAAAATGGAACAGAACCTGTAATTAAATCATCTGGTAAAATAGCCGGTCAAATAAACGGAATTGAAGTATTGGAGAACTACGCAGCTAGTGCAGAAATTAGCTTTAGGGATAGATTAATATCAGGTAATATATGGGTTCACCTCGTAAGATTCTTCTTTTACTTGATTGTAATAATTGTATTGGCTCTTTCAATCTTTATTCCTTCTGCATTAATATCAGAATCGATAAATGAAAATCGAAAGAAAAAGAGAGTAAAGAATTATAAAAAGAAAAAAGAGATTGAAAATACTAAAGAAACAGATGCTGTTTTTGATCTCTACCTAAAACACTCGGAGGAATTTCTCAATAATGTCAAAAAAGTCTTATCTAACGAGCGAAGATTGAAGGCGATCGTATGGAGAATTGAACGAAATGAGGAACGTCACCAACGAGAACAAAGACATATGGTGCTTCAAAATGAAGAGTATCTAATTGAGGAGCGTATTAGTGGAAGTGCTAGAAGAATAGTTCGTCATTTCCCTAATGATGAGTACATAGTTCACATTTTGAAGGATTTGGGTATGGTGAAGTATGAGTCAAAAGAGCTGATAATCAATGAAAAATTTCAAAAGGAACTGATAGATTTTATATCCTACCTGAAACTAATTTAAATGCCGCTAACAAAAACTAAATCAATATCAATTTTGATTCTCGTCTTGACTATATCAGGCTGTGCCGTGTTTCCACCTGTTTCTCAAAAACTTATAGCTTATTCGACTTCATATGACGAATCTCAAGTTACTCTTAAAAGTAACACGAATTGTAACTATGAAGATTTAATTCGAACTGAGTTTCCTAACTATCGAATACATAATAAATCGAAGTCAGAAATATGGTTCTTCGATTTCAAGGAAATAATTAATACCACGAATGCAGGTAACTTCTATCTTATGGAAGTGTTCATAATAGATTATAATGATCAAACAAATCCCAACTGTTCTGTGAAATATTTTAGTTCATTTGAAAAAAGACCTAATAAGATTCAAAACACAGATAAGAGTGGTGGTGGTATAGCTAAACTTAGACAAACTCTTAAACACTGTGATAATGGAAGATAAAATAAGACACGTTCTTGCGCTAATTTTAATTCTGTCATTTCTAGGAATTATCGGATATCTTATAATTTACCCATACCAAAATGAATTACAAGGCTTGACAGGTAATGATAATGTAATGATTAAATATTTAGATAAGACAGCTTCCCTTTTCACTGGCATAATTGGAGTAATAATAGGGTATTATTTTGGAAATAAGAACAATAATAACGCAAGCTAACAAAGCCTATACGAATGCCTTCGGGATACTGCGCATAGCCAAACAATTGAACATCACTTTAAAATCAATCATTCCCAACAAAATTGGCCCTTCCAAAGAATCTTCGATTTACGAAGTTATTGAGGTTAGAACCAAAACGGTAATTAAACCCAAACCTGGTATCGATGGTATATGCTGAAGGCAGGGTAACTCTCCCACTCAAAATATCCTGTTCGGTGAAATCTCCTGCTGCCAGGTAAATTTGGTCCTTTACGTAGTTACCTTCTATCCTCGTAAAGAAAGAAAAATTCCCCGTGACACGGACTTCTGCCCTAATATTCAAACCCGTGGTCCAGGCAGTAAAATCATCTAAATAATTTCTCACGCGATAGCCCACTTCCAGGTTACCCCAGCGCTGATTGAGTCCCAGACTGGCTCTCAAACTATGGAGGAATCTGGTTTCTTCAGTGACACCATCAATCGTTTCTTCGACATAGTTATTATTCCTTACTTCAACCCCATAATTCACTCTCAGAAACCTGGAATTCTGCTCAGTTTCTGGAAAAAAATTGTACTCTATAGCGGGTCTAAAGCTGACCTGAAACTGATAATTAAAGCGCGTATTCTGGAGACCTGCTATATCATATCCATAAGACCATTGGGGTGACAAAGACTTTACCAACTGTTGACTAAATCCAAATTCTGATACATCAAAACTACTTTCAACATCATCAATAATCGGATTGCCATTTTGATCAAGCACCGGATTGCCATTTTGATCAACTCTTGGTTCTTTTCTTATCGTTCTTCTCAGCCTTTCCTCTACTCTCCCTGATAGGTTAATTTTCCACTCCTCCGTGATGCGACTAATATTGATGTCTCCACCAAGATTAATTTCCCTGCTCAATTCTTCTAATTCAATATTGGCATCACTACCCACATTAAAAACCCAATAATTCCAGGGATCTTCGGTTTCCTGCTCCGTTTCTTCCATGATCCCAGAACTTGTCTTCATATTGATTTCAACATCCTCTCCAGCTGTGGTTTTCGCCACATACGGAGCTAAACCTAACTTGATGAATCGGGTAAGTTTTTCCCTGATTTCAAAGTCGGTATCCGTCTGTTTGGTATTTACATAGAGGGTGTCTCTTCTACCCGCATGGATGTTTTGTTGACCTATGAATAAAAGTTGATATTGTCTTCCACCTCCACCAGATCTGTTACTGTTAATCAGCAAAAAGAGATCAGCCGTTTGATTATCTCTATAGAAGTCAACCGCTGTAATCTCCGTTCTGATAAAATCCATATCACAGCCATTCCACCCCTCACAACCATCGATAAATACGCTGAGCTTATTAGGAAGGTTGGAATTGTCAACCAATGTTTGACTCATAACAGGAGAAGTTGAAGCAAAGATTAATAATAGTAGTATTTTTCTCATTTGATTAGGGTTCATACTTGTTAAGCATAACATCGAAGCAAGACGGAAGTTATCAACCCCTACATTGGGCCTTACTGTGATGGTTCGAAAACCTCAGCTCCTCAAGTCACTTGCAGATAACTCTGAGGCTCGAAAGGAATTAGTTATATTTAAAGCATGCTTGCAAGAGTCAGAAATTCAGGATTACAAGTCTTCGTGGATTCAGAGGCTAAATGAGAAAGGATCCTCTGCAAGTGACTCTGAGGAGAAGTGAAACTGTTATATCAAATACAAATTAAATGGCAAGAATAGTTTACTATGTAGCAAGTTCAATTGATGGTTATATTGCCGGTGAAAATGATGATATAAGTGATTTTGTAACAGGTGGTAAAGGTGTTGATAAGTACCTGGCTGACCTACAACAATACAAGGCTGTCATCATGGGAAGGAGAACATATGAATTTGGGTATCAATATGGGCTTGAGCCAGGGCAACCTGCCTATCCTCATATGGAACACTACATTTTTTCGGAATCGTTGAAACTTGAAAAAATGGCTAAAACAGTGCATATCGAGAAATCATCCTTAGATCGCGTCAAAGAAATTAAAAAGTCGGCTCAAACTGACATTTATCTATGTGGGGGTGGAGCATTCGCAGGCTGGCTTTTAGACCATGGCCTTATTGACCAACTTAAATTGAAACTAAACCCAATTATTCTCTGCAATGGCATTCGACTTTTTGGTAACTCGACAACTAGAGCAAAGTGGCACCTAAAAGACACCGAAACATTTGATCAAGGACTAAAAATCCTGACTTACGATATTGAGAAATAATAACCCTCACACGGTATGTACACTCTCAGACTCGCTGAGGACTTTGAGGTGTGAGAAAATAAAATTAAGACATCAAAGGCTTAAATTGCATAAATCCACAGTAAACTGAAAATAAAAATGAAAGTTACCACCGAAAAAAACGAACAGGTTGCAAAAATGATTTTTGCATCCATTTACCCACATTACCTCAATAGAATTGAGAAAAATGGCAGAACAAAAGCTGATCTCGATCAGGTAATTAAATGGTTCACTGGTTTTGATCAAGGTGCTTTACAGACATTTATTGATGAAAAAGCTACATTCAGAACCTTTTTTCAACAAGCTCAAATCAATCCTAATGCACATTTGATTAAAGGTGTTGTCTGCGGCTATCGCATTGAAGATATTGAAGATAAGTTTGATGTGTAAAAGCAATGCAGACGTATGGAAAAACTGATCGATGAGCTGGCAAAAGGACGTAAAATGGAGAAAATTTTGCGTGAAGAGAAAAAATAATCCGTTACAAACAATCTTATATTTGTCAATAAACCTATCCCTCTGACAACCTTCTGCGTATAAGTAGAAGTATCAATTCTGTTTATTTTGAGACTTTTCTACTCACTTTTACTGCTGCTGGCCTGTGGTGGCTCTGCTTTATCGCAAATCAATTTCTATGCTCAGCTGGCTGACTCTGCCTATACACTTACCTATCAGCAAGTGCAATACGACCCTTCCTATTTTAGCCTCAACTACCCAAATGGCGATGTGCCTGCCGATAAAGGTGTTTGTACAGATGTGGTAATCAGGGCTTACAGAAAGCTGGGTATAGACTTGCAAAAAGAAGTGCATGAAGACATGCAAGCTAACTTCAGTGAATACCCCAACAACTGGGGTTTGTCTAGGCCTGATAAAAATATCGACCACAGGCGTGTGCCCAACTTGATGGTATATTTCACACGCCACGGCACGGTAAAAAACATCAGCCATGACGCAGCGAAATACCAACCAGGTGATATCGTTTGTTGGCAACTGGAAAGAGGTATGACACATATCGGCTTAGTTTCAAATAAAAAATCAAGGTTGAATCAAACTCCTTTGATCATTCACAATATAGGTGCCGGTCAGGTGATAGAAGATATGCTCTTTGACTACCCAATCATCGGGCACTACAGTTATAAAAAGTAAGCAATCCAATTCCTTCGTCTGATACAATCTGCTGTATGACCAATGACATAGTCATTGTGCTGGTTTTCTACGTATATTAATCATAAACCAAAGCCCAATACTATGAATCGAAAGCAATTTTTCCGAAATACCCTGGCGCTTGGAGCTGTTTCCACATTTGCTCCGCTGGCTTCATATGCTCATCAAGAAGACCCACAACTCGATAGGTCGATGGTTCAAACATTTGTAGGTGCTGGTCATCGAGATATGGATAAAGTCAAAGAGCTTTTGGCAGAACATCCTACGCTACTTAATGCGGCTCACGACTGGAAGTATGGTGACTTTGAAACTGCACTTGGCGCAGCCTCACATGTTGGCTATAAAGAATTGGCCACTTACCTAATTGAACAAGGCGCCCAGGCTAATATTTTTACTGCTGCATTATTTGGCCAAATAGAGATAATTAAACCCTTCCTCACGGCTTTTCCTGCATCAATACACGCCAAGGGGCCTCATGGCTTTACCCTTCTTCACCATGCCGATCGAGGTGGTGATGATGCATTGGAAGTGAAAGAATTGTTGGTCAGTCTTGGTGCTAAAGAAATGAAGGTGGCTTTGTATTAGTTGAGCTTCTAAAATTCATCGGACTTATCCAATATAAATATTTTTGTTATTTAAATGACTTTTCGTATACTCTTAGTGCAATTATTCAAACAAATGCGCCATGAGAAATATATTAATCCTGACAATTGTCACCATCATATTCAGCTGTAGTCAAAAAAAAGAACTTTCTGAAGATCAAATAAAATCGGAAGTAAAAGAGGCCTGGTCGGGCCTATATCAAAATTACGCCAACTCAGATATGCGTTTTATTGATTATTATGAAGATGAAGTCATTAGAATGGGTACCGATGGAGAGTACAAAGTGGGTAAGCAAGTCTTTAAGGAAAGTTGGGAACAATATTATAACAACAATGATGTGAACGTTCTAGATTATAGCGATCCCACCATTCTTCAATCTGAAGGTCAGACCGTAACATTCAATACATACAAGGAATTATTTATTGATAAAAAAACACGTGATACCACTCTGGTAGAAGGTACCTGGATAGCGGTTTGGAGAAAACAAAAAGACGGAACATGGAAAGTACGCATGTCTACCTGGCACAACTAAGCCATAAAAAAAGCACTGTTTTCACAGTGCTTTATCCGATTTCAGTTCCACAAGATGTGGTTGTATAATTTGAGCGTTAATATCGCTCGTTTAATTCTTAGTCTTATACGGTCATTTGCTCTTGATGTACGCCTTCGGCAAACTCTTCCACCATTTTTTGGCAGAATGCCTGCAAGTCATCTGGGTTTCTACTGGTAACTAACCCTTTGTCAACTACCACTTCTTCATTTACCCAATGTGCACCAGCGTTTTTCAAGTCTGTTTTAATTGAAGGATATGAAGTTACTTTCCTTCCCTGAAGCGCATTCGTTTCGATCAGCGTCCATGGTCCATGGCATATAGCTGCAATCGGTTTACCCGCCTCAAAGAAACTCTTCACGAACGATACCGCATTATCATTCATTCTTAACTTATCAGGATTAAATACCCCGCCTGGAAGCATCAATGCGTTGTAGTCATCATAGCTGGCCTCTTTAAGTTGCTTAGTTATATCATATTCAGCTCCCCAATCGGTGCTGTTCCATGCTTTTACTTTGCCGCTCTTAGGGCTGATGATATCTACCTCAGCTCCTGCTTTTTCTAAAGCATCTAAAGGTTTGGTAAATTCTACTTCTTCAAATCCGTCTTCTACTAAAATTGCTACTTTTTTATTTTTCAAAATATCCATTAAGGAATCGTGTTTTAATTCAACAAGTTTCATTTCCATTTTGGAAACTTACTTACATAAATGAAAACACCTTGCCAACCCTGTTTAAGGAAACCTGAAGGGCATTACTGGAATAAAGGTGTGCAGAATTATGCACAGATGATTGTAAAATGTGTCAGTGATTCATCACAACTAAGCTCCAAATTGCGTCAAATGATGATCGAGATGTTTATACATGGCCCAGCCTTTTTCATCTCTGGTCATTTTACCAAATAAGGTGTGCTTGATTTCTTCAGCACGAGACTCGTTGTCAACAAAGTTTTGAAGTGCCTCTTTCAATCGTGACTTTTCTTCTTCAAAGTCTTTATCATCATGCTGCTTATACTGTGGATGTGTTTGAGTGCTTTTTGGGTAGGGTTTATCGCTCACTACCATCTTTTTAATAAACCCTTTAAACAATTTAAGTATAAAAGGTGTGCCTTTAAGTTCTCTCCCGTTGGTAACTTCTTGAATTTCTGCACAATGCGCCAACATCTGAGCGGCTGACATATTACCCCATTGTGGTTCAGTATCAGCTTTGATTTGCTCTATACGATCCAGGCATTCTTTATGTACCTCCTGTTTATAAAGGTTTTTCTTTTCCATATGATTAAGTTAAGTAAAGGGAGCGATCAAAAAAACTTTAATCAAAATGAATATTTACTGCCCGTCCATTAGAGCTTACATACTTACCCGTAGCAAACTTTACATCAGCCTTACCATCACATTCGCTATGAAAGTCGAGTGAGATATGACCTAAATCTACACCTTCACCGGCTTTAATGTTTTGAATAAAGCCTGTCCCACTGCTTGGGTTTAAATTGCAATTGTCAATATCATACTTGGTTTCTATCAGTGCATGATAAGTAATACCACCCGAAGAATTGGCAGCTTCAGCAATTTGACCGCCACCATTTACTTCATAGCTATCATCATACAAATCGGCCGGGTCGTTTTGGTAAAACTGTGTAAACCATACGTTTTGTGATACTGCCACAAATACATCGTCTGGTTGCTCTTCTTCTAATCTCTCCAGCTCCTTGTCAAATTCTATTCTAGGTATAAGCCCCAGGTTTAGCAAGGTGTCAGACCCCTGACCTATAACCACGTCCTGTTGAGCAAATGCCGTGATAAACCGTTCACTATTAAACTTTCTTTTAACCGGTACGGTGTGCATACCGTAAAACTGCACTTCACCATTAAATATATCCAGGTCACCAAATATGATAGAAATTACGCCTGACTCCTGATTTGCATCCCAAATGCCAGCAATAATTACCTCGCCAATATGTCCGTTAAAAGGCACAGGGAAATCATCACCAGCCTCCACATACATTATAATGGATTGCGAATATTCATTGCCGCTTCCGGAGCTCACTCTCACCTGTGGCGGTAGTGATTCGCCCTGAAAAGCCATGACAGCCAAAGAGGCACAATAATTTATAGCAGAAGTGGCTTTAAAGCCCTGCTGTAGAGGTGTTAGATCAGGATCATCACGAAGCTCTTTGATTTTGCTACAGCTTGTAAAAAGTAGCATTACAGTAACTCCGATAGACAATAACCTTCCAATCATAATTTAAATATAGCCTTTTTAGTTTATAAGATCAGGCCGTGGGTTGTAACCCATATAAGGAGATGTGTTCTTGTGAAAGAATCTTAAACTGAATGGAAAAAAGGGCCGAAGCCCTTTTTTGAAATTTAAAGCAAATTAAAACTTACACCTTTGCCGGCTCTCTGTGACCT
Organism: Fulvivirga sp.; assembly: GCA_965227525.1. GTDB lineage: Bacteria > Bacteroidota > Bacteroidia > Cytophagales > Cyclobacteriaceae > Fulvivirga. The sequence goes on from OZ245762.1 coordinate 3,783,729, forward strand.
ACCCAGGTAAAACGCTTCACCACATATTCTGGATTGGTGAAAGATGCGTTCCCTGCAGGGTTACCTCCTGTTACGTGGAAATCGCTAAAGCCAGCGTTTTGATTCATATAAATACCGCCAACCAGGTTGAAGGATACCGGTGTAGCTGCCATTGCCATCTCATCAGCAATATGTTCTTTTACTTCAGGGTCTACCGTGTAAGCTCCGCATGAGATTGCACCATAGTTTTGAGCCATGTCTTTTGCTAAGGCTACCGACTCATTAGTGTCCTTTGTTTTGATCAATAAAGCAATCGGCCCGAAAAGCTCCTCACTAAACTTTTCCTTATCATCGGATGAAACTTCCATTACAACAGGCGTTGAAATCCTCGCGTTTTTAAACATAGGATTTTCAATACTTCTGCTTTCCAGTAAAATTTTACCTCCTATTTTACCAGTTTCAGCAACCCTATCACAGGTGTTTTTATTCTGGATAGCGCCCAACACAAATGGTCCGGCCTTAGGATTATCTACCAACCCATTGATGTTTTCAACAAACTTCTCTGCAAATTCATCAAAAGAAATTTTGCCATTAGGCGTATTGATACCACCCTCAGGGATATAGAAGTTTTGAGGTGCCGTACACATTTGACCAGAGTAAAGCGTCACTGAAAACGCCAGATTTGCTGCTACCTTATCGATATCATCTGCAGAGTCTAAAATCACAGAATTCACACCTGTTTTTTCTGTAAAGACCATTTTACCAGGTATCTGCTCAAGATAAGAGCCAAATTCAGAATTTCCTGTGAAATCAATAAGTTTCACATCTTTATGCTCAGCCAGCTCTTTGGTGATCATATTGTCATATGTATCTACAGCCAATTGGCAAATATTAGGGTCTAAGTTTTGCTCTTTCAGTGCATTTTGAATTTCTGCAACGAATATCGCCATTGGCAATACTGCTCCCGGGTGAGGTTTTACGATTACAGAGTTACCCGTTACAAGACTGGCATATACTCCTGGCACACTATTCCAGGTAGGGAAAGTTGAGCAACCCACCACAAGACCAACGCCCTTAGGCACTGCCCTCCACTCTTTGTCAAGCTTTATGTTGTACTTACCCATGGGTTTATCCCAAATCACACCTTTCGGGAAACGATTTAGTTCTTCATACCCTGAAGCAATTGCCTCCAATGCACGATCGGCAGCATGCGGGCCTGAAGCCTGAAAAGCCATCATATATCCCTGGCCAGTTGTATGCATAGTAGCATAAGCTATCTCAAAAAATCTCGCTTTTGCTTTCTCGAGTGATTCTATTAATATTCCTGCCCGCTCAGAGGCATCCACTTTTCTCCATTGATTAAAAGCAATATTCGACCTGTTCATAAGTGTCTGAACAGCAAATGATGGGTACTCGATATTTAGTGGTTCCTGTAGGTATGGAGACTCTTCAACTCCAATCCAACCATCAGGAGTACCCTGGCTCAGCTCTTCGAATCGCTTGCCCATAGTTGCCTGAAATGCTTTTCGTCCATCGGCATCTGCAGTTTCACCATATATTTTTGGCGATGGATGCTCGGGGTAAGCCGCGAAAAAAGTTCTTTCGTGTAGTGCATCTACAGCCTTATTTAAAATATCTTTATGCTTTTCGTATAAACTCATAAAACTTGTGTTGATTTTTAACTTATAATGGCGAATATACGTGATATTCAACTAAAATTTGAATATAAATGAACATCCAACATCAATAATTGGTTTACCTTTCACCAATAAACTATATTTAGAAAAAACTGGATTTATACTAGGTTGAAAAAAACTTTACTTTTTTGCGCTTTTATTTTCATAACGTTTTGGCTAAACGCCCAAAACAAGCCCTATACACTGCCTAAAGGTATATCTCAAAACGACTACTCTCAAGATTTCATAGTCGTTCGTTTGGCAAACACATTGACTAGTACTAAATCTAATGCGCGTACTTCTAACCCTCTAGGGGCTTATCAAACAGAACAATTTTTACCCTACCTCGATGTCTCATCAAAAAATGTAAACTTTCGCACTGAGAGCCACCCACTTGCTAACTTGTATAAAATCCAACTCAATGAAGGTGATGACCCGATAAAGGTTATCAATGCTTTACTGGAAAACGATGAGGTGCTATACGCAGAACCATATTTCGAGCCTCGGCCGCTGTTTATACCTGACGATCCCGAAGCACAACCTGGAGGTAATTTGTGGTACCTTGAGCAAATTGATGTGTACGATGCCTGGACGTTGGAAAAAGGGGACACAAGTATTGTAATAGGATCGCTCGACTCTGGAATATTACCAGACCATTTCGATCTTGAAGATAACATTTCCTTAAATCAGGATGATCCCATAAATGGTATTGATGATGATAATGACGGCCTCGTAGACAACCTGATTGGTTGGGATATCGCGGACAATGACAACAACCCTGTATCTGACACCGACATACATGGACATGGAGTAGCTGGTGTATCAAGCGCTTCAACTAATAATGGCGTAGGGATTGCTGGCATTGGCTTTCGTTCTAAATTTATGCCAATCAAAATTTTTAGAAGTGGTAGCAACTCTTTTTCTCAGGGGTATGAAGCCATCGCATTAGCAGCTGACTTAGGCTGTCAGGTGATAAATCTCTCATGGGGAAGTGCAGGTTCTTTTTCACAATATGGCCAGGATATTATAAATTATGCGGTAGAAGTAAAAGATGCAGTAGTGGTAGCTGCAGCTGGAAACACCAACGCTTTATTAGATTTTTACCCTGCTTCGTTTGATAATGTGCTGTCTGTAGGAGCATCTAATATAAATGATGAGAAAGCCGGTTTTGCCACCTACAGTTATAAAATTGATCTACTTGCCCCGGGTAAGGATATTTACGTAATAGATGGTGACTCAATCTACAGTACCAAGCTCGGTACATCCTACTCTTCTCCTATGGTGGCTGGTGCTGCAGCTCTTGTCAGGTCGAGGTTTCCAAATCTCAATGCCAAACAGGTGATGGAGAGAATTAGGATCAATACAGACGAAATTTATGACATTCCTGGTAATCAAACCTTTGATGGACGATTGGGTTCAGGAAGACTGAATGTGTTTAAGGCTTTAACCAACAACATCAATCCTTCTCTAAGAATTGAGAATGTAGTATATACTAATGGCATTGGGGAATATGCCTTTTATGGAGATACTTTATCTATCGGTGTGGATATCACCAACTACCTTTTTAACACGACCAATGCCACAGCAACTTTGTCAACAACATCACCTTTCGTTGAAATTATTGAAGGAGCGTTCAAAATTGGAAAACTTAACACGCTTTCGTCAACGGAAAATCACGGCTCTCCTTTTAGAATACGACTAGCGGACAATTTACCGCCAAACGAGGAAATCATATTCAGAGTTGATTTTTCTGATGGTACCTACTCAGATTTTCAATATTTTGAAATCAAAAGTTCATCAGATTACATCAACATCGAGCATGGCAACCTTGAGTTCACTGCAGGAAGTCGCGGCCAGTTGGGGTATAACAATGACATTTTTACTCAAGGTATTGGCATGAAATATAAGGGCCTTAAACTATTAGATAATATAGGTTTTCTCGTTGCCAGCAGTACAGACACTGTAAGAGATACAGCGCCCAGGATATTAAGTATTAACATTAGAGATCAAGATTTCGAATCTCTGGAGAATATTAAATTTTATCAGGACTCAGAAGCCCCTTTGGATATGCGTAATGTTTATGTCGATGATTATGACATAGACAATCCGCTTGGTATTAGAGTAGAGCAAAAATTATTAGGCTGGGACACTCCTCAGGATAGCAACTATCTTATAATGGAGTATCGATTAATTAACCAGGGTTCGCAAACTGTGGCAGATATGTATACAGGTATTTTTGCCGACTGGAATATCAACAACAGAGACCTGAACCAAGCCGGCTGGGACGTAAGTAATCTTTTGGGTTTTGTAAGAGACAACTCCGACACACTTTATACAGGTATCGCCTTGCTCAACTCGGTAACACCATTCTATTTTGCTGTTGATAATAAAAATGCAAATGGCAACACAGCCGATATTGCCAGTACCATCAACGACTTTCAGAAATATAACCTTATGTCTAATGGCTTAACCAAAACAATGGCTGGAGTCAATGGAGACGGCAATGATGTTTCTCAAATGATTGGTTATAGCATTGATGATTTTGGTATTAACAGTACCAAAAAAATAGCATTGGCTCTAGTGGTGGGCACCTCTCTCTCAGATTTGCAGAATGCAGTACAAGCCGCGCAAAATCAATATCAAAATTATCTACTCAACCCGCCAGTATTACATATAACAGAAGTTTGTGAAGGTGACGGAGCCTTTATAGACCCTCCTCAAGGTGAGATCTATTCATTTTATACCGACATTACTCTTAGCACAGAAATATTCACTGGAAATGCACTGCCAACGCCACCAGTTACCTCTCCTCAGACCTATTATGTAGTAAACAAAGACAATGCTTTTGATGGAGATGTGTTTAAAGTAATTGCACGCCCTAAGCAAGTCAATGCTGATTTTGACCTAAGTAGCAACCCGCTCTTATTGGATGAAACTGGAAATACTGAAGTGCGGTTCACCGATAAAAGTGTAGATGGCACTAGCTGGAATTGGGACTTCGATAATGGCTTTACTACCACAGTGCAAAACCCGATTATGAATTTTAGCAGCATTGGAGATTATGATATATCTCTCTCAGTAGTAAATGACATAGGTTGTATAGAGGCTGTAACAAAAACACTTGAAGTTGCCAACAGAAGTAACAAACCAAATATCGAAAATCAGAATATTTGCAAAGGCGATCAGGTAACGCTCACCGCAACAAATGCTACGAACTTAAAAGTATATGATGACGAAAGCCTGAGTAATATGATTTTCTCCGGAACTACATTCAACTCAGGAATAATTCCTGACGATACTGTCTTTTATATTACCAGTCAAGATTCTACATACGAAAGTAATCCTCAAAAAGTAAAAGTTATTACGAGTAAAATTAAGGCCGATTTTGATTTTGAAATTGATACTACTGACTTAGCTCAAAAACATCTAATACAGTTTAAAAATAAAAGTAGCAATGAAGAGTTGTTCCTGTTCTACGTGGATGATCAACTAATTGCTAACTCTTCTGAGCCAACGTTTGACTACTCATCACTATCATCTTTTGAGGTAAGGTTGCTTTCAGAAGATATTAATGGTTGTCGAGATTCTACCAGTACTACCATCACACCTACAGTGAGTCCAACTCCAGAGGTAACGAACTTTAATATTTGTAGAAATGAGACTATAACGATAACACCGCAAAACGGAAGCATATTTTACTTTTATGCCGATCAGGGCTTAAGTGATCTCCGTAAAAAAGGCAGTACTTTAAGTATTGATAGCCTTACTTCAGACACTACGGTTTACATCACTTCAATAGATAGCCTACTCGAAAGTAGTGCAGCCACAGTGCAAATTGATGTCAGTGAAATTGAAGCATCTTTTACTATTACACCAGATTCTGTAGATATTTCAAATAGCGATCAGATTGTGATAGCAAATACTAGTGCAGATGCCACAAATTACAACTGGTATGTAAATGATAGCCTCATGAGTACTTCCGAGACCCCTGACTTTGATTTTGAAGAGTTGGGAACATTTGAAATTCGACTCGAAGTAAATAATAATATTGGTTGCATTGCGCTTCACACACAATCTTTGGCCGTAACAAATATTACAAGCACAGGTCTGTCAATACCATCACTACGTATTTTTCCTAACCCTGCTTATAATTCACTTAGTATTTCCAGCCCTGAGGAAGTAGAGTATAAGCTCTCAACACTCTCAGGCATCACATATCTCACAGGAAAAATTATTGAAGACACAATTGACATCAGCCAACTGCCCGCTGGTGTTTATCTACTGGAAATCTCGAAAGGAAAAGATACGGAATACATAAAAATCCTAAAGCTTGCCCACTAATCTTGTGCGGCAAACACCTTTCTTAACAGTTCTGTGGTTCTTTCAACAGGATTTTCTCTAATACTTTTCTCTTCCTGAGCAATCAAATGAAACAAGCCGTCTATGGCTTTATCGGTAGCATAATCATCTAAATCTGTATTGACTTTATCTACAAAGGGTATTTTATTGTATGTGCCTACTATGTCGCCATAATATTTAGTAGCATTGGTTTTCTCCAGAGATTTCTTAATGACAGGTAAAAACTTGGCCTTCAATTGTGATGATGTAGTTCTCCTTAAATAATTAGTAGCCGCGTTATCTTCTCCTCTAAGTATGCTCCAGGCATCCTGAATCGTCATTCCCCTTATCGCACTAACAAAAATCGGTTTAGCCTCCTTAGCGGCATCCTCAGCCCCTCTATTAAGCGTTTGTACAAATTTATCAACCTGATCTCCAAGACCAATCTGTCTTAATTTATCTTCAACTCTTTGTACATCCGGTGGAAATGGAATTTTTATAGATGGGTTTTTAAAATATCCATCCAATCGGGATGCCTGGTTCGACCCTGTGCTCACGCCTTTTATCAAAGCCTCTTTTAGCCCGGAGGCCACCTGCTTTTTAGTCAATTGGTCTTCGCCAAGGGCGTCATTGATCGTACCCAGGGTCTGGTTTACCTGAGCTGATGTACATGATAACATAAAGGCGAGAACTACAAATGATAGAATTGTTAGATTTTTCATAATGAATGTTTTTATCATTGTCGTGAACAAAATCGTTGCCAATTTAATTGAATAGTAAAATAGGTAATTTAGTTAAGAATTATACCGGATAAGTAGTTTAAACATCAAATGGCAAGAACAAAGGCAGAAATCATAACAATCGGAGACGAAATTCTTTACGGACAGATAGTAGATACTAACTCTCAGTGGATGAGCCAGGAACTTGATAAAGTTGGCATTAAGACGGTGAGAAAGACTACCATCAGCGATGAACGTACCGATATTTTAGGTGCTTTTAAAGAGGCTGAATCCAGAGCCGATATTGTATTAATAACAGGTGGCTTAGGGCCCACCAATGATGATCTCACCAAACCATGTCTGGCAGAATACTTCGATTGCAAAGTTGAACTTGATAGTGACGCCCTTATTGAGGTTACAGCTTTTTTTAAGAGTAAGGGTCTTGAGCTTTCAGATATCAACCGGCAACAAGCCTTTTTACCTGTTTGCTGTGAGCGCGTACCAAACAAAATTGGCACCGCTCCGGGAATGTGGTTTGAAAGAAATGGCAAGGTATTCGTCTCAATGCCCGGAGTACCTCATGAAATGAAAATGATGATGGAAGAGGTGGTAATACCTAAACTTCAAGACATTTTTAATACAGAGGTAATTTTTCACAAACTCATAAAGACAGTAGGTATTGGTGAATCATGGCTTTCTGAAGAAATCAAAGATTGGGAAAACAACCTCCCTGAGCACATTAAATTGGCCTATTTGCCTAGTCTCGGCCAGGTAAAACTCAGACTTACAGCCGTTGGTGATGATCTTGATTTACTAAAATCGCAAGTTGAGGATCAAATTACGGCTCTGAAAGCCTATGCCGGCAAATATATTTATGGATACGATCGTGACCAAATGGAAACTGCTGTGGGTGATTTGCTGCAGAAATCAGGAAAAACAATAGCATTGGCTGAAAGTTGCACCGGTGGGTATGTTACTCATTTGATTACAAGTGTATCAGGCAGCTCCAGGTATTTTCAAGGTTCCATTGTGCCTTATCATAACGATTTTAAAATAAATGTGTTAAAAGTAGATGAGAACGCTATTTTAGGTCATGGTGCTGTGAGCGAACCGACTATTATTGAAATGGCCAACAATGTAAGGAAACTATTTAAAGCCGATATTGGTATCGCAACGAGTGGTATCGCAGGGCCTGCAGGTGGCACACCAGAGAAACCAGTTGGCACTGTCTGGATCGCCTACGCAGATGGTAATGAAACAGTAACCAGAAAGCTGCAGCTTTGGAAAGACCGCACATTGAACATAAAAGCAACCGCAGTGGCTTTACTCAACCTTGTAAGGATAAGTTTGTCGAAAACGATTGAGATAAAGGACTAAAATGCTAAATTTGCGGTAAATTTTGAAAAGAGTTTTTATCAAGAAAATAAAATATTAGATGGCACTAGTAGAACTATTAATGCCCAAAATGGGTGAGAGCATCATGGAAGCGACCGTTCTTTCATGGTTAAAACAAGAAGGTGATACAATTGAGCAGGACGAATCAGTATTGGAAGTGGCTACCGATAAGGTAGATACCGAAGTACCTTCTACTCACGCAGGTGTGTTAAAAGAAATACTGGCCAAGGACGGAGATGTAGTCGAGGTGGGTAAACCAATAGCTGTAATTGCCACTGATGGCGATGAAGGTGATAGCACTCCGGCTCCGAAAAAAGAACCTGCACCTGCTAAAGAAGAAAAGCAAGCAGAACCAGCCACAGCTACAGCTAGTGCCAATGGAGCTGTTACACTAGACAAGCCAGCTTCAGGAAGATTTTACTCTCCTTTGGTTAAAAATATAGCAAAAGAAGAAGGCATTGCAATGGCCGAGTTAGAAACCATTGCTGGCAGCGGTAAAGAAGGAAGGGTTACTAAAAAAGATATGTTGGCTTACCTTGAAGATAGAGGCAGTCAGCCTGCTACCAAGCCAGCAGCAAGCCAGCCACAGACAGCTCCGGCACGTGAGCCACAAAGAGTCAATGTTTCTGTCAATGCTGGAGACGAAATCATCGAAATGGACAGAATGCGTAAGATGATCTCACAAAGAATGGTCGATTCGAAACGTATTGCCCCTCATGTGACTTCTTTCGTTGAAGCTGATGTAACTAATGTTGTACATTGGAGAAATAGAAATAAAAACAGCTTTAAAGAGCGCGAAGGAGACAATCTGACTTTCACTCCTATTTTCATTGAAGCTGTAGTAAAAGCCATAAAGGACTACCCTATGATCAACGTGCAGGTAGATGGCGACAACATCATTAAAAAGAAAGATATTAATATTGGCATGGCGGTTGCCTTACCATCAGGCAACTTAATTGTACCTGTGATCAAAAATGCAGACCAACTAAATCTTACTGGTCTCGCTAAGAAGGTAAATGATCTTGCGCGTAGAGCACGTGACAACAAATTAGGTGCTGATGAGCTTTCTGGCGGTACATTTACCATTTCTAATGTTGGGTCGTTTGGTAACGTAATGGGTACACCAATCATTATGCAGCCTCAAGTGGGTATTTTGGCCTTAGGAGCAATTGTTAAAAAACCTGCTGTTGTAGAAACTCCAAACGGAGATGCAATAGCTATCAGACATAAAATGTTCTTATCTCACAGCTATGACCACAGAGTGGTAGATGGCTCACTGGGAGGCATGGTAGTAAGAAGAGTAGCTGACTACCTCGAGCAGTTTGATGCAAAGAGAGACATTTAAACTTAAACGATTAAAAAAGACAAAGGCTTCGCATTTGCGAAGCCTTTTGTTTTTCCAATAGAGTAAATATGTTTTACAAAGCAGCCTTCACAGCCTCCACTGTCTTCTTACTATTTCCCACAAATATCTTCTCTCCAATGATAAATACAGGTCTCTTCAAAAAAGTGTATTCTTCCAATATATAATTCTTATAATCTTCCTCTGCAAGTTGCTTTTCTTTTAAACCAAGCGACTTGTACTTTCTGGCTACTCTGCTAAATAGCGCCTCATAGCTACCTGCCAACTCACGCATATGTTTCAGTTGATCCACAATGATGGCTTCAGTTTTTATGTCCTGCTTTTCGAAAGAGTCGTCTACCCCAACTTCTTTCATAATGCGTTTACAAGTATCACACGTACTTAAGTAATATACTTTTTTCATACTTTGATTTTCTTACAATGATACTTGCATATGAAGCATTTCACAACCATATGATCAATCATTTGGTTTTGAAAAGCCACCTTTATATTTTTAGAAACATAAATCTGGTATATGGCAAAAGTAATATCTTTTATTAGCAGAAAAGGTGGCACAGGTAAAACAACTAACGCAATAAATCTGGCCACCATGCTGGATAATTTGGGCCACAAAGTGGCTTACCTTGAAACAGACACCAACTACACCATAAGTACCCTTCGCAAATTGGAAGTGTATAAATCAGGAGCCAATGCAAACTCCTTATTCGAAGTGATCAGTTCTAATGACGAAGAAGTTGCTGAACAGATCAGAACACTTCAGTCAGAAAAAACACTCGATTTTATCATAGTGGACAGTGCAGGTAAAACTACGGATGAAGGAATCAAAAAACTGTGTCTCGTAAGCAATGCTGTCGTGGTGCCTTCGAGTTTAACACAAAACGATTTACTGGTTACCTATCAGACTGTGGAAGACTTATCTCCTGCTCGTGACTTAAACACTGCACTCAAAATTTTAGTGTTGCCAAACCGTATTCACAGTCTTACTAAACAGCAAACAGTTGAGGAAGCGATGAGTAACCTAGATGCCGAAATATTGGATGTTACTGTCCCTCAAAAAAACTTGTTTGTTAATTTCAGTACAATAATGCCCGAAAAAGAGTACCTTGAAGTAGCCAAATCAATATTAAAACATCTATAAAATGGCTAAAAGAAAGAATCCCTTAAAAGATCTTGATGCTTTTTTAAAGCAGGAAGCCACTTCTTTTGTGAAACCGGAGAAATCAGAGCCTGAGTCATCTCTGGCGACTGAGCAACCTGGTTTAGCTTCAGCTGACGAAATTATAGATGCTATAAATCAATTGGCAGCAAAAGACAAAGATACCTATCGCAATGAGCTCTACAGAATTATAAAATCATCTTTGGAGAACCTAGATTCGAATTCACCTGAAGATAAAATGCTCATTAATACTATTCTCTACTTGCGAGACAAAGAGAACTGGAAAAGCAACATTAAGAAATACTGGGAGTCGCATAACTAACTCCTTAAACTTAACTTCCCAAGTCTCATAAATTTCCGATCGCTATTTCTCACTTATCTCCTATATTAGCATAGGACATAGATTTTTATTATTATGAAATTCGGAACCAAAGCAATACATGCAGGAGTCAAACCAGATCCATCTACTGGTGCCATTATGACTCCTATTTACCAAACCACAACTTACGTACAAGCATCCCCTGGCGATCATAAAGGATATGAGTATTCAAGAGGTAAAAACCCTACCAGAGATGCGCTCCAAAAAAGTATCGCTGCATTAGAGAATGGTAAACATGGCATTTGTTTTTCATCAGGGTTAGGGGCTGTTGATGCTGTAATAAAACTTCTCGAGCCAGGAGATGAAGTAGTTGCAACCAATAACCTTTATGGAGGAACTTACCGGCTATTCACTCAAATATATGCGAAGTATGGCATCAAGTTTCATTTTATTGGAATGGAAGATGTTAATACAATAGAAAGGCATATCAACGAGCAAACAAAACTGATTTGGCTAGAAACGCCAACAAATCCTATGATGAATATCATAGATATTAAAAGTGCAGCACAAATTGCTAAAAAGCATAACCTTCTTCTTGGTGTTGACAATACCTTCGCCACGCCATATTTACAAAATCCCATTGATCTCGGTGCTGATATTGTAATGCACTCTGTCACGAAGTATTTAGCAGGGCACTCAGATGTAGTTATGGGGGCTTTGGTTGTCAACGATGATGACCTTAAAGATAACCTGGCATTCATTCAAAATAGCAGTGGTGCTGTGCCAGGCCCTCAGGATTGTTTTCTTGTACTAAGAGGAATTAAAACGCTGCATCTTAGAATGCAGCGACATTGTGAAAATGGAAGAAAAATAGCAGAGTATTTAAAAAGTCATCCTAAGATTGACAATCTCTATTGGCCTGGGTTTGAAACTCATGTCAACCACAATGTTGCCAAAGAGCAAATGAAAGATTTTGGAGGGATGATTTCTTTCACCTTAAAAGGAGACAGCAAGGAAGAAGCATTCAAGATTATGGAACGCTTCAAATTTTTCTCTTTAGCCGAATCTTTAGGAGGCGTAGAATCCCTTGCCAACCATCCTGCAACTATGACGCATGCGAGCGTGCCTAAAGAAGAAAGACAAAAAATCGGTCTGTTAGATTCTTTGATTAGACTGAGTGTAGGCGTTGAAGATGCCGAAGACCTTATCAATGATTTGAAATCGGCATTGGGTTAGTCACCCGGTTATATGTAACCAGGTGACTTTTATTTGTTCTAATTTCCATTAGGTCTGGTATCCAAATCATTCTTCTGTCTACGTATATGACGACTGGCCCTTCTCTGTTTCCTGTCAATTCTCCTCTTTTCTTGAGGCGTAACAACACCATCGGCCGCTGCGCGTCTTTTTGTTCTTCTAATATGTCTCTGTTCTATTTTCAGAGCTCTTCTTTCCGCTTTCGTTAATTCTCCAGATCTTACTCCATGTGCAATTCTCGCTTGTTGAACCCCTTGTCTGACCTGCGCCTTTTGTTGCGCCAAAGCGCCATAGTAAGTGATAAACAAAAGCATAGTTATTAGCATCAATATCTTTTTCATAATCTTATTATTTGGTTGTATTTGATGCTTAGACTATGCAAAGTCATGATGGTTTAATTTAGTCTATAAAAATCTCTGTACCTGATTAAAAATCATTACGCCACCACTCACTACCATCAGCAATATAACCCATTTTAAAAATGTCTCATTCTTCATTCCTTTCAGCAAACGTTTACCAATAATGTTGCCAACAGTCACCCCAAGACCCAACGCAAGCCCGTATAGCCATAGATTACCAGAAAGCACACCAAATGCACCATAGCCTCCTATTTTAACTAAATCTGCAAAAAAGCTATTGGCCGTTTTGGTACCTATCATTTTCTCTTTTAGCAAACCATAATTTATATAGAAAGGTGTAAGTACAGGGCCAGTAGCACCGGTGAGGCCAGAAATTAACGACACGAGAAAACCAAGTGGAACAAAATAGATCAACTTCATTTTAAAAGAGCGCTTCTTTTTGCCAAAGCGAAACTGAAAAAAGGTGCTAATTAAGAATAGCCCGAGGATGATCTGCAACCATTCGGCCTTCATTTGGGCAAACAACCAACTTCCTAGTAATGCACCTAGAAGTGCCGTGGGCAAATAGTATTTAACAACATTCCAGTCAATACTTTTCCAAAACAGAGCAAGTCTCACCGGCCTGCCTACCATTGCTCCAATACTCACCAAAGGTGCTGCCACTTGTGCCCCTAACAAAAACCCAACTATAGGTAATAAAAGAAGAGCACCTCCGCCTCCAGCAATTGTACTAATAGTAAATGCAATGATACCAGCAAGAACTAGTAAAAAATAAGTCATGCTTAAAAGTGCAGGTTTTTATTTTGAAGCAGAAACTTCTTCCACTTTTATCGGAAACTTAATGGTAAATGTACTTCCTTCTTTTGGCTTAGAATCTAAATGTATTACTCCACCAAGCCTATCAACCAAAGTTTTTACAATAGCTAGTCCTAAACCATTTGAGCTCTCACCAGCAGTGGGTCTGGCGCTCAGTTTTTTAAATTTTGTATAGAGGTACTTCTTGTCATCTTCACTAAAACCTGGTCCCTGATCCTGAACAGATATATATATATAATTGTCTTCGGTGCCCGCATCAAGCTTTACTTTAGAGTTGTCCTCAGAAAACTTAATTGCATTTGAAATTAAATTATCCAAAATACGGGACAGGTATATCTCATCAGATTCATAGATTAAGTGGTCATCCATGTCATGATTTATGATTTCTATCCCCTTGGCCTTGGCATCTGCATAAAACAGATTAGTTTTTTCTAATAGCAAGTTATGTAAATCTATTTTGCGTATCTCAGGCACACGTTTTTGATCTTCAAAGGCGTTGACATCTAACAGGTCTCTAATTAGATCAACACCACCATTAGTAATGTCTTTCAATAAAGAAATGTAGTTTTTTTGTTCTTCGTTTGGCCCAGATAAGTTTAAGAGCTCAACTAACCCCTTAATCCTATTAAATGGAGACTTCAAATCATGGGCAACAATATTCATTAGAGTATTTTTTTCATTGTTGATCTCAGCCAACTCCTCATTACGCCTTTTAAGTTTTTTGTTTTGCTCTCCTATTTGATCATTTTGAGCAGTTATTTCCTCTCGTTGCATGGCAATTCGTGTGTTCTTTTCATGCAGACGCAAATTAGCTTGTTTTCTTTTTCTATTGGTTATGAACAAGTTTAATCCCAAAATTATCACTACAACTATCACAACAAGCAAAGCAATATTTTGAATTCGTTGTCTCTCTATAATTGCCTGATCTCTTGCCTGATTAGCCACCAATAGCTCATTTTGCCTATCTCTTTTTTCTACTTCCAACCTAGATTCAAATCGCTCTATAGTCCTTGCTACTTCTGTGTTACTTAGCCTCTTGTCTAGCTTGGCATAGGCAACATAATTATCATAAGCCTGATTAAAATCATTTCTTTGTTTATAGATTTCAGCACTAAAAAAATACGCATCTCTTAGTAATGCCAATTCTTGAGATTTTTCAGCTGACACAAGCGTTTTTTCCAAAAAAGATATGGACTTATCATAGTTGCCGATTTGAAAATGAATTTTACCCATCTGCAGTAAAATCTGACTCAACAGTGCCATATTTTGAGTTTCTTCAGCGACATCATAGGCTTTGGATGCAAAAATCAATGACTCATCATATTTTGCATCATCATAGTAAAGTTCAGAAATACCCAAATTAGTATTGGCAATATTGATTTGATCATCTATCGATTCAGCTTTTATTTTTGCCTGCAAATAGAAGTCAAATGACTTATCAAAATTCTTCAACGCACGATGTATATAGGCTATTTCCATTAGGATAGATATTTGCCCATGTATATTGTCGTTTTCCAGCCTAATTTTTAATGTCTTTTCAGACATTTCAAGTGCCTTATTATAGTTCTCCTGTGTCTGGTATAGCTCTGCAAGGCTTTTATAGCTATATCCCATACCTTCCAAATCATTGTATGCCTCAAATATCTCCAGCGACCTAAAATAGTAGTCATAAGCTTTCACAAAATCACCCTGATTCATATAATTACGACCAAGGCTATTTAATGAATGTGCATATTGCACCGAGTCATTATTGAGCAATGCCTGATCCATTGCTTTATTGTAAAGCTCAAATGATTTTAAGTTGTCTCCCAGGTACTGATAAGCTACGCCCTTAAAGTTTAGTGATTGGGTTATAATCCTATCATTGTTACCCAGTTGCTGAGCAAGATCAGAGGCACGTTCAGCATAATAAATTGTACTATCGGGATGAGACTTTCTATACTCCCAGGCTATCTGAAGGTAAATATCTGCACGAGCTATACCCTCACTGTTTTTAAGCACTTTGTTCAAACTATCTATGTAATGATAATTCTGTGCAAACGCTGATTGCAATACTATTGTAATAAGAACAAATGTTAAACGGAACGCTCTCATATAATCTTTACGTATTGCTGTTAAAATTAATAATTATCAGTTAGTTACAGAGATATTCTAACCCAATTATACCTTTCTTAAAGGAAAATCAACACTTTACATTAATAATATACTAAAGCCGATGTGATTGACTCTCATCAACTGCAAAACCGCTTGTAAAATACTTTTATTTCCTTCCTGCTATTTTACATAAATTCAACCAGAATCGATTAAGAAACCAATCAACCAAAGCATGAAATACAAATTATACTTTCTTGTGATCGTGATGCTGGCCTCATTTAATGTAAGCCATAGTCAGAAACGAAAAAAAGGACAGTCATCAAATATAGATTTTGATGAAAAACTATATAGCGCTCTTGAGTGGCGAAATATTGGCCCATTTAGAGGTGGCAGATCAGCTGCTGTAACTGGAGTACCCGACAAGCCCAACCTATTCTATATGGGTGCAACCGGTGGTGGCGTGTGGCGAACAACGGATGCCGGCAATACCTGGGAAAATATATCAGATGGGTATTTCGGTGGCTCAATAGGTGCTATCGCTGTCAGCGAATGGGATAATAATGTAATATATGTTGGTGGTGGAGAGAAAACTGTAAGAGGAAATGTTTCCTACGGATATGGTATGTTCAAATCGGTGGATGCCGGGAAAAGCTGGGAAAAGATCGGTCTTCCTAATTCTCGACATATTTCTCGCATCAGAATCCACCCTAAAAATCCTGATGTAGTCTTTGCAGCCGTAATGGGTGATTTATATAAATCAACAGATGAAAGAGGTGTATATAAAAGCAATGATGGAGGTAAAAGCTGGAGAAGAGTGCTTTTTGCAAACGCTGATGCAGGTGCAGTAGACCTTGTAATGGATCCGAGCAACCCACGTATATTATATGCCAGTACCTGGAGAATAAGGAGAACTCCTTATAGTCTTGAAAGTGGTGGTGCTGGTTCCGGTTTGTGGAAAAGTACCGATGCTGGTGAAACCTGGGTAAATATCACTGCAAATGATGGTCTTCCGTCTGGTATTTGGGGTATTTCTGGGGTTACCGTTTCACCTGTAAATTCAAACCGTGTTTGGGCAATAATAGAAAACAATAACGGAGGTGTTTACCGATCTGATGATGCGGGTAAAACATGGAGAAAACTAAATGACAGCAGAAGCTTAAGACAGAGGGCATGGTACTACACTAGAATCTATGCAGATACTCAGGATGAAGATATAGTATATGTTATGAATGTAAGGTACCACAAATCAAAAGATGGAGGCAAAACTTTTGAAGCTAATGTCGCACCGCATGGCGATCACCACGATTTATGGATTGCCCCTGAAGATAACCAACGAATGGTGATTGGAGACGATGGAGGTGCGCAAGTAACTTTTGATGGTGGTGAAAACTGGAGCACATATCACAACCAACCAACATCTCAGTTTTATAGGGTAACTACCGACAATCATTTTCCTTACAGGATTTATGGAGCACAACAAGATAACTCAACAGTAAGAATAGCTCATAGAACCTCTGGCGGATCAATTGGTGAACGCGATTGGGAGCCAACTGCCGGTGGTGAAAGTGCACATATAGCAATTGATCCGGAAAATAATGACATCGTTTATGGTGGCAGTTATGATGGCTTTTTAACACGCGTAAATCATGAAACGGGAGAAATCAGAGCCATCAATGTTTGGCCCGATAATCCTATGGGACATGGAGCAGAGAATATGAAGTATCGTTTCCAATGGAATTTCCCTATTTTCTTCTCACCTCACGATCCCAACAAGTTATACACTGCTTCAAACCACTTGCATGTTACTACAAATGAAGGAGAATCTTGGGAGCTAATAAGCCCTGACCTTACTACCAACGATTCCACCAAACTGGGTTCTTCAGGTGGACCTATTACTAAGGACAATACGAGTGTTGAATACTACTGTACCATTTTCGCAGCTATTGAGTCACCATATGAGAAAGATTTGCTTTGGACAGGCTCGGATGATGGACTTATTCATGTATCTAAAGATGGTGGCAAAAACTGGGAAAATGTAACTCCTCCCTCAATGCCCAAATTGGTAATGATTAATAGCATAGAAGCTGATCCTTTTGTAAAAGGAGGTGCCTACATAGCGGGTACAAAATATAAAATGGGAGATTATCAGCCATACCTCTATAAAACGAAAGACTATGGTAAAACGTGGACAAAAATAACTTCTGGTATAGACAATGGACATTTTACAAGAGTACTACGGGCAGACCCAGAAAGAAAAGGCCTGCTTTATGCTGGCACTGAAAGTGGCATGTACATTTCTTTTGATGATGGCTCTAGTTGGAAATCTTTTCAACTTAACTTACCAATTGTACCTATAACAGACCTGACAATTAAAAATAACAATTTGATTGCTGCTACACAGGGCAGGAGTTTTTGGCTTATCGATGACCTTACTCCACTTCATCAGTTATCAAATGAGATGGCCAGCAGTGAGTTCTATTTATACGAACCATTACCTTCTTATAGAATTGGTGGTGGTAGTTGGGGACCTTCAAAAACTCGTGGAACAAATCACCCGGGAGGCGCCATGATTCATTTTTACCTTAAAGATACTGCCAAATCAGATACCATTGCGCTTTCAATTATGGAGCAGGATGGAACGCTGATCAGAAAATTCAGCACTGCACCTGATAAAGATGCTAAAGAAGGCAAGCTTGAGGTAAAAGAAGGAATGAATCGATTTATTTGGGATATGGAATACCCAGGGGCTGATGATTTTGATGGCATGATTTTATGGTGGGCTTCACTGGATGGACCAACAGCACTACCAGGTAAGTACAACCTAAAACTTACTGTAAATGGAAAGCCTAGTGAGTCTACCCTCGAAATTTTAAAAGACCCTAGATCTTCATCTACACAAGCTGAACTGAAGGAGCAGTTTGATTTCTTGATATCAGTGCGCGATAAGCTTTCTGAAACCAATAATGCTATCGCAGATATTCGTGAAGCGAGAAGTCAAATTAAGCTTGTAACCAGTAAAATGGAGGGAGACGAATACAAAGCAATTAATGATAAAGCAGAGGCGATTATGAAAGAAATGAAATCAATTGAAGAAGCTTTATATCAAACAAAAAATCAAAGTCGACAAGATCCTTTAAACTTTCCTATTCGACTGAATAACAAGCTAGGGCACCTCAATAGCCTTATGGCCATGGGTGATTATAAACCAACTGCTCAGGCTATTGCTTTCAAAAATGAGGTTTCTTCTAAAATAGATAATCAACTAAACCAGTTATCTAAAATTTTTGATGAAGAGATACCAGCATTCAATAGCATGGTTAAAGAAAAACAAGTTGATGCAGTGATAATTGGAGAGTGATCATATTAAATAGGTAAAGTGAAGCCTGGCTATTCAAATGGCCAGGCTTTTTTTATTAAATATCGTTTTACAATTATTTCGTTATAAAACAAATAAATATAGTAATAATCTTATCTTAGCTGTTATCATTTATTAAAACAACTATTTCATGAGTTTAAAGCCTTACTTTTTTGCTTTAATAGCCTCTATTTTTTTTAATTATATAACCTATGCACAGCTTCAATTTGAAGATGTAGGTATTGAAGAACTACAAATGGAAATCTATGAAAAAGATACTAGTGCATCAGCAGTAATATTGTTCGATAAAGGTTATTTTGATGAACTCAAATTTACCAGATATCTAAGGGTCAAAATATTAAATAAAGCTGGATTAGATTGGGCAAACTGGACTTTTAATACTTCTGCAAAGAGTAGCTTCAAGGTATTCGTTTATAATTTAGATAATGGAGAAATTATCAAAACAAAAGCCTCGAATGAAAATATATACGAAGAAGTAATTTTTGATAACTTTCTAGCGTATAAAGTTTTTGCTCCAAATGTTAAGGTAGGGAGTATTGTAGATATAAGATATAATTTTTTTGGGCTACCAAGAGAATGGAGGTTTCAACAGAATATTCCTTCAATATATAATGAACTCCATCTGGAAAGAACAACTTATATAGTTTACAACAAATCATTTTTTGGTTTAGAGAAAATCAATGAAATCGGTTTAAATCATTGGTCTGCTTCTCATATACCAGCTTTTAAGCATGAGCCACATATGAGTAGTTATAAAAACTATATTACAAAATTTGAATTTCAGGTTAGTGCTATGAGAACAAGAGGAATAGACTTAGAATTTAGCACTTCCTGGGATAAAGTAATTGAAATTCTACTCGACAACAAACGATTTGGTAGTATTCTAAATGGTCAATCCTTTTTGAAAGACAAGGCAATGGAAATTCGTGCGAAGAATTTAACCATTGAAGAAAAAGTGAATGAAGCGGTTACTTATATCAAAAGCTACATAAAATGGGACGGTTCTTACAAGCTATTAGCCTCAAAACTAATCAAAAAGCAGTTTTTAGAAAATCACAATGGAAATAATGCAGATATCAATTTACTGATAATTGACATGCTTAATCAAATGGGAATACGTACATTCCCTGTGGTACTAAGTACAAGAGATAATGGTTATTTAAATCAATTTGTACCTACAATTGATAAACTAAATCACGTAATAGCTTACGTTAAGGAGGGTGATACGGAACTTTTCATTGATGGCACTTCGGAATATGCGAAACCGGGAATTTTACCCCTCCAATGCTTAAATGGGCAGGGATTATTGATCAACGATAAGACAGCTTTATGGATTGACCTTAATAAGAACAAAAAAGAAATCAAAACACAATTCATTATGATGGATATTGAAGAAGATGGAACGGGAACTGCAACTGTATCCAGACAATTTAAAGATTATGGTTACATTAACTTAATCAAAGAAATCGGAGAAACCGAAAGTGATAAAAATGAATATAAATATCATTTTGAAAGTGTGTACGACTTAGTTGTTAGTAATTATTCTTTAGAAAAGGGTGATGAACATTCGATGACTGCAACTGAAAAATTTACTGCGGACATATCAAACCATATTATAAACACTAGTAATGGCTTGATTTTAAACCCATTTATTATTCCGGATTTTATTCAAAACCCTTTTAATTCTAAAGACAGGAAGCTCCCGATTGATTTTATTGTGAAAAAGGAATACAAAACCACTATGATACTCACAATACCTGAGCAATATGAATTAAAAGTTTATCCTCAGTCTTCAAAATTAATAAATAGTGATGGTACAATTTCTTTGACAACATTAACAAGCAAAACTTTAACTGGCTTACAGCTAATTACAAGTTTTAATATTGACAAAACTATTTTTACAGAAGCAGATTTTAAAGAGTTAAAAAATTTGTTTGGTGAATTAATTAAAATGACTACTCAACCAATTGAATTGGTGAAAATTAAATAAATGAAAAAATTTTCTTTATTCTTAACCGTTTTTATATGTTTTTCTGCATCTGGTCAGGAATTAGCAAGGATAAT
This sequence comes from Fulvivirga sp., assembly GCA_965227525.1. Taxonomy (GTDB): domain Bacteria; phylum Bacteroidota; class Bacteroidia; order Cytophagales; family Cyclobacteriaceae; genus Fulvivirga. Next base: position 3,804,637 of record OZ245762.1, read on the forward strand.
TAATCAAGAAACCCATTATAATGTTATAAGCCTTACTGAAGTTGAAATTACTGAGAAGTATACCATTAAAATTCTTTCTAAAGAGGCAAAATTCTACTCAATATTTAGAGACTTTTCAGATCAGTTCCGTAAACTAAATAGTCTAAGCATCACTATTAAGGATAATTTTGGCAAAAAAATAAAAAAACTAAATAAATCCGATGTCAAGGAGTTTGGCTTCTCATCTTCATATGAAATTGATGATAGTAAACTCTTGATTGCCGACCCGGAATATCAATTGTACCCATTTATTATGGAGGTAGAATCTAAATTCACTCTTAATGGTTTTTTGTCGCTTCCAACCTGGGTTCCAAGATATTATTTTAATCTAGCTGTAGATAAGGCTGAATTAAACATTTCATACCCAAAAAATCAATACATGAAATTCAAGGTAGAAAATGTTCTATTAGTAGATTCTATACTTGATAAAAAAGATATTCTGCACAAAAAGTATCAAGTCGAAGGCTTAACGGCAATAAATCAATCTACACGTTACCAGGATTTTTATGCTGAACAACCAAAAGTGCTTATTACTCCAATAGATTTTGAATTGGACGGCTCTAAAGGTATGACTGCCACATGGAGAGATTTCGGGAATTGGTTCTATAATTTAAATGAGATACCTTATTATTTACAGCCTTCAACTATGAATGTAATTGATGGAATAACCAATGAAAATACCCGCAATAAAATCAAAGAAATATATAATTTCATGCAGGATAGAACTAGATATATTTCGATTCAATTGGGAATTGGCGGTTTCAAATCAATGCCCACCTCTGATGTTGAAAAAAATTCATACGGGGATTGTAAGGGATTAACTACATACATGAAAAACATGTTGGATTATGCTGGGATTAAATCTCATTATGTACTGGTTAAAGCTGGGAATGATGTTCCCCAAATCGATATCCATTTTCCAAGTAGTCAGTTTAATCACGTATTTTTAGGAGTTCCTCTAGAAACAGATACTATTTACCTGGAATGTACAAGTCAGTATTCGCCATTTAATTACGTTGGTAAATTTACTGATGATAGAGATGCCTTATGGATCGATGAATACCAAAGCAAAATAATTCACACCCCTGTTTACAATTTTAAACAAAATACTAAATCAAATAAAGCCATAGTTGATATTCACCCTAATGGTAACGCAACAATAAATTTAAAGACTGTAAATACTGGGGTGTTTTATGAGGATATTTTCATTTACAAGCAAGCGCCTAGGGAATATATTTCTAAATTCAATCGAAATCTATTTTATTATAAAGACTTTACAATACACGAATTTAACTACTCTCAAATTGACAGAAATGACCCTACTTTTTCAACTCAATTTGATATCAATGTAAATAATATCTATAAAAAATTAGGCGACAGAATTTTATTGCCACTTAACTTATTAACACCTGTTGAAAAATCCGTTGATTATAACGAGCTTTTCAAGTTTGTACAAATAAAGCGAGGATTTAAAATTTCAGACTCTGTAACGTTTCGATTACCAGAAAACCATTGGATTGAAAATCAACCAGAAAACAAGACGATAAAAAGCGAATATGGTCAATATATATTTTCTAGCTCTCTGGAAAACAACCAATTGACAATCAAAAGGGAGATTATTTTTAATAAAGGTGTATATCGTAATGAGAATTATGAAGAGTTTAAAAAGTACTTGCAAAGAGCAATAGATATCGAAAAAACTAAGTTAATTCTCAATCAAAAAACCTAACTATACTCTTGATGCTCAATTGAATAGCTTAAATTAATATTTTCTGGCACTATCATTGGAGTTCACAATGTACACCAAACATAGAAAGCCATGAAAAAGATAGTTTTACTAATAGCAATGGGTGCTTTCTTAATAAGCACTGAAAGTCAGGCGCAGCAATTTATAGCATCATTTGGTACGTATCATCACTGGGGCATTCCTGATAGGATTCAGCATACCATAGCACATGACTACTATAATTACGATTTAGTACATGTAAATCGAGTTGCCAGAGGAGGTTATTTATATTTTGATGTGCTGCTACAAAGAGGTAATGTATTTGTTGAAGTAAATATTGGCAGACATGGGCGTATCATCGGAAGAACATATTTTGATAGATACCCTTTGCATAACCATATATGTAGCAGTCACTGTGGCTATCATGCAACTTATTATGATACTTACAGACAGGTTTGTAGTTGTCATAACCATCATGGTCACAACCATGTAGTATACCAGTTTAATTCACATAAACATCACAATGGATATGCGTATGGCCATCATAATAAAGGACACAAAAAACATTATAAATCTAGGAGAGATGATGTATACTATCCTGTAAGACGTTCGAGGTTTCACGATTCACATTCGAGAAATAGACAATTTGTAAGTAGATCAGAAATTGATCGGGACGATTCGGAAAGAAGAGGTGAAAGAAGGTCTGAAAAAAGTAGACGGAATATAAATAGTAGACGAGATCATCACCGAATCGATTAAATAAAGAAAAAGGGGCTAAAATTTAGCCCCTTTTTCTTTATTAGTTATTCTTATGTAACATGTAAGAATGCCTATCTTTATCAAAGCTAAATTTGATTTCAATGGAAGGAATGTTAAAAGAAGGTTCTCTAAAAGGAAAAAATATTATAGTAACAGGGGGTGGTACCGGCTTGGGGCGCTCCATGGGTAAGTACTTTCTTGAGCTAGGTGCCAACTTGATAATTTCAAGTCGTAAAATGGAGGTGCTTGAAAAAGCAGCCAAAGAGCTAGAGCAAGAAACCGGGGGGAAAGTCTTACCAGTCGCTTGTGACATTAGAAAGTATGATGAAATACTTAATGTAATCGAGCAGTCAGAAAAAGAATTTGGACAAATCCATGGTGTGCTTAACAATGCGGCTGGCAATTTCATAAGTCCTACGGAACGACTTTCTCATAGAGCTTTCGATATTGTAATTGACATCGTTTTGAGAGGTACATCTAACTTTACATTGGCCACTGGTAAAAATTGGATTAAAAATAAGCAACCTGGTACGTTCCTCAATATCGTAACTACTTATGCGTGGACGGGCAGCGGCTATGTTGCCCCATCAGCCTGTGCTAAAGCTGGTGTTCTTGCTTTAACACGTTCACTAGCCGCTGAGTGGGCAAAATACAACATCCGTTCCAATGCAATTGCTCCCGGGCCATTCCCAACTGAAGGCGCATGGGAACGCCTATTCCCTGGAGAAGTAGCGGAAAAAATAGATCCCTTGAAGCGCATTCCCTTAAAGAGATTCGGAGATCATCAGGAACTCGCAAACCTTGCTGCGTACCTCATGTCTGACTATTCGGCTTATGTAAATGGTGAGGTAGTAACTATTGATGGTGGAGAGTGGATAAATGGAGCTGGTGAATTTAATGGTCTCGAAGCGGTACCTCAAGACATGTGGGATAAGTTGGAAAAAATGAGAAGTAGAAAATAACTCTAAAACCTAAAAGCCAGATTTAAACTTATATAGCGATGCGTTTTGGCCCCTTTGTTTTCAGGGGTCATTTTGTATACGGTAAATGAAAATGTGGTATAATAGTTAGTATAGGTAAACCCATATTTTCTAACAATTACAAATGTTTCCAACTCCTCTACATGAGGACTTTCCCTATTCTCCCCCAAAATAGTCCCCTCAATAAAAATATTACTAAGCACATATTGTCCTTCAAACCCATAGAAGAAATAGCCCTCTTCCTCTTCCGGATCATTATTACCAACAATAGGAATGTGTTTTGATATACGACTTCTTGCCGCTCCGGAGTTAAACAACCTTCCTGATTTACCATACCTGACTTGCAAGTGCTGTGTGGCTCCTGTGATGCCATTTCCAACTTTAACACCCGTATCTGAAAAGAAGCCAATGTTTTTCACAGGTGACCAATACATTTTTCTGTTGTAATCAAAATTTATGATGAACTCATTTCTTATTTGATACTTCCATCCTCTTGGCTGTGGAAACCCAAATTTATCATGCCACCACTCCTGAAAATTTCCAATACCAGATCTATCACCAACAACTCCTAAAGTGAGTTTATATAAGTTTGCAGAGTTCACTCCCGGATGATTCTGCACATGAAATTTTAAATAGTGCCAGCCGGCATATGGTCTGTCAAAGTCGTTTACATTCCGTTTCTTAATTTTGCTTGGAGTAAATATCTTATGACCATACTGAATTCGACCAATAACTTTCAGAGAATCAGAACGCCTGCTTTTAAATCGGTAATAAAGTTTTGTACCCTCATCCAATATTCTGGCATATGTTAAGTTTGCTCCAGATGTATAGTATTGGTCTGTTGCAAAAAAAAGATCATTGTCATAGCTAATGTGTAGCTCACGATCCATTCTATGGCTCCTGGTTGTAATCTGGGCATCAGAAATTAATGCAACAAACAACAGTGCTGTTACCGCTATATATCGAAGACATGTCTTTACCAAACCAACAATTCAGACTAATTTAGCTAGCAAATATAAGGTTAATTGAGCATGCATATTGAAAATCGTCTGAGAAAAGAGTTAAGTAAGCGATTGAATGATAATAACTTAAGGTCTCTTAAAAATAGTCAGGGTATTGATTTTTTCTCAAACGACTATTTAGGCTTGGCGCAAAATAAAGAGTTGCATCAGTTAATAGCTAACAAAAGTGCTGAGTATCCATTGAATGGCTCTACAGGCTCGAGGCTACTATCTGGAAATTCTGACTTGTGTGAAAAGTTAGAATTACAATTAGCGGGTTACTTTAATGCAGAAGCTTGTTTAATATTCAACTCAGGCTATACTGCCAACCTTGCACTGATTTCTTCTATTGCAAAACGCGGAGACACAATTATTTATGATGAGCTTGCACATGCCTGTATAAAAGATGGTGCCAGGTTAACATTAGCAGAGAGGTACAGCTTTAGGCACAATGATTTAGAAGACCTTAAATCAAAAATTCAGCTAGCTAAAGGTCAGATTTTCATAATAGTAGAGTCAGTTTACTCCATGGATGGCGATGAGGCTCCCTTAAAGGAGATTATACAAATAGCAAAAAATATAGGGGCTGAGATAATTATAGATGAGGCACACGCTACCGGTATTTATGGTCGCAATGGAGGCGGTCTTTCATCCCTATTAGATGTTGATGAAAGCATCTTAGCAAGAATTTACACTTTTGGTAAAGCCATGGGAATACATGGAGCGGCAATAGCCGGAAACTCAGTATTAAAAGACTATATGGTTAATTTCTCACGGCCATTTATTTACACTACAGCCTTGCCACCTCACAGCCTGATTTCTATTGACCAGGCCTTTAATTTCCTCATTAACAACATTGACTTACAAGATAAATTAGATGCCAAAGTTTCTTATTTCAATGACTTGTTTGAAAAGCACTTAAAAAATAAGTACGTGAAAATTAAAAGTTCACACCCTATTCAGTCAGTAATTATTCCCGGAAATGAAAATGTAAAATCAATAGCGCATGAGATCAACACTAAAGGATTTGATGTAAGGCCTATATTATCACCAACTGTAAAAAAAGGACAGGAAAGACTGCGTGTTTGTCTCCATACATTTAATACTGATGATGAAATTAATGCTTTGATTGATACCTTAGCGGATCTAAAATGAATTACTTCGTAACAGCAATAGATACTGATAGTGGTAAAACGATGGCTTCCGCAATTATCGCTCAAGCCCTTGAGGCCGATTATTGGAAACCGATCCAGGCAGGCAAACCTACAGATAGTGATACAGTTAGGTCCCTCATAAACTCAAAGCTCACAATACATAAAGAGGCATATTTTTTAAAAAAACCTGCCTCACCACACCATGCTGCAAATGTCGAAAGTATTAAAATCACATTAGATGATATTAAGTTACCTCAAACAGATAACCCTTTAGTAATTGAAGGTGCCGGAGGCATGTTAGTACCTATCAATGATCAGGACTATGTTATAGATTTAGCTTCAAAGCACAACTGTAAAGTCATCCTGGTGAGTAATCTTTACCTTGGCAGTATTAACCACACATTACTAACCCTCGAGGCACTTGAGAAAAGGAATCTTAGGCCTATTGGAATCATTTTTAATGGGGAATCGAATCCGTCTTCTGAAGAAATTATTCTAAAAAAATATAACACACCAGTCTTGTTAAGGATAAAAAGAGAAGCGGAGTTTACATCAGAGATAATTAGCCGTTACGCTGGTCAGCTAAAGAAAAGATGGAATGAATTGGACCTCTAAAGACAAAGAAATGATATGGCATCCTTTTACACCGCTACAAGGTGTTGAAGAGCCTCTAGTTGTATCAAAAGCAAAGGGCGTTTATTTACACACCACAGATGGAAAAAAAATCATTGATGCTGTATCTTCATGGTGGGTCAATTTACATGGGCATAGCCACCCAAAAATAGCACAGGCCATAGCAAATCAGGCAAGTACACTTGAACATGTAATATTTGCTGGATTTACCCATAAACCCGCTATAGAACTGGCCGAAAACCTATTATCCATTTTACCTTCTAATCAGGAAAAAATATTCTATTCAGACAACGGCAGCACTTCAGTAGAAGTAGCGCTTAAAATGGCATTCCAGTTTTGGTATAACCAGGGTATTGATAAAAATAAGGTTATTGCCATTGATGGTGCATACCATGGTGATACTTTTGGTTCTATGTCTGTTGGAGAGAGAAGCGATTTCACTAAGCCTTTTAATCAGCACCTATTTGAGGTCGATTTCATTGATTTCCCAAAAGCTGATAAGGAGTCTGATATATTCAAACAATTTAAATCTTACATCGATTCAGGCGAGGTTGCTTCATTTATTTTCGAACCGGTAATTCAGGGTGCATCCGGTATGCGGATATATTCTGCAGCATTCTTAGATAAACTTATAGCTTATGCGCAGTCAAATAATGTCGTATGCATTGCTGATGAAGTTATGACAGGGTTCGGAAGAACAGGAAAGTTATTTGCATCCGATTTCCTTAAACACAAGCCAGATATTATATCTATGTCTAAAGGGATCACAGGTGGTGCTATGGCATTGGGAGCTACATCCTGCACAAAAGATATTGTAAGTGCTTATGAGTCACCTGAGCTGATCAAAACATTCCTTCATGGGCATAGTTTCACGGCCAATCCAATTGCCTGTGCGGCCTCTAATGCAAGTTTTAGTTTATTAATGTCGGAGCAATGCCAATCCAACATTCAACGAATTTCATCCCAGCATAAAGCTTTCGTAAAGAAACACTCATATAAAGAGATCATCAGAGATATTAGATCGCTAGGCACAATCTTGGCTTTAGAATTTGAGACTGATCATGACAGCTCCTATTTCAGTGAAATGCGCAATAAGCTATATCCATTCTTCATTGAAAGGAACATATTACTTCGTCCACTTGGCAATCTTATATATGTGATACCTCCTTATATCATTACAAATGAGGAGCTTAATCAGATTTATCTGGCTATAGAAGAGTTTCTTGAATTAGACTAACTACTTCTTACCACTAAGAAATTGCTCTACCTTTTTCTTAAGCTCTGGTGTGCTCTCGGTATACTCAGGAGAGTTGCCTTTCTTTTCAGGAAAAGTTTCTACATGTAAAGTCTGCGTTGGAAATGCAAAGTTTACACCTATGCGGTCAGCCAGATTGATAATATCAAGCAATATTTCATGCCGGGCTCGCAACTCTTCTGACCAACTAGGTACTTTAAAGAAAATGTAGAAGAGTATGTTTAAAGAAGAGCTGGCCATATCATTAAAATGAATCTCAAAGTAGTCCTTACGTGTTTTATCATGCTTTTTTACAATTTCCTTTAATCCTTCCACGAAGACCTCAATTCTGTCCGATGGTGTATCATAAGTAAGAGATAAAGTTGTCATAAACCTTCTATAAACTCTTAACCCATGGTTGTCTATCATCTGATTTGTAATTACACCATTCGGTATATACATCAAAGAATCACGAAAGGTACGGATTCGAGTAGATCTAAAACCTACTTCTTCAACAGTGCCGTCTACATCGCCAGAAGTTATCCAGTCCCCTACTTGAAAAGGTCTGTCAACAAATATCATCAAAGACCCGAAAAAGTTCTTAATTGTATCTTGAGCTGCAAGTGCAAATGCAAGGCCACCGATTGAAATACCCGCTATAAGACCGGTAATATCAAAATCTAAGTTATCTAGGATAAAAAGACCACCAACAATTACAACAAATGTTTTGAGGACTTTCCTTACCAGGGGCACGAGCTGGTCATCAAGCGTACTTTCTGTTTTATCCGCTAACCTGCCAAAATACAAGCTTACTATGTCAACCAATCGATAGAAAAATACAATTGCAAAAACCGGCCATATAGCACGCAGACCTATTATCACGTATTCACTCATCGTAATTGGTAGCTGCAGTACAGGAACAAATAAAATAAGCAATGGAAATATGACTAAGAAACTTATTGGTTTAGCAACAGGTATTACTACCTCATCTGCCAAACGTTTATAGCCAAACCTCACCATTACCTCAATGATGAGTTTCTCAAATATTAAGGTGAATATTTTGTGCAGAATGAAAGCAGATGTAATGAGTATTAAAATACCGATAAGTTGCCAAGTATATAAACCAAAATATTTAGTCCCTCCTGTTGGTAAAAGTTCCAGCAACTTGTCCGTACCAAGTGCATACACCTCCTTATGCCACTCATCAATCTTGCTTGCCGTCTTGTTAGAATAAAACCATCGTTTCCCCACCTTTTCCAGATAGAGGTCTGGGTACTTTTCAGGCACTACGTAATACCTGCTTTTTTGACTTACGCTATCTTTATAGTCTCTCTCACGCGGTATTTCCTCCAAATCAATATAAATGCCTCTCCCATCATAGATCTGCTTCAATTCGATTGCCAATTGCTTTGCGGTGGCTTTATTTATTCTTTCTGGGTTAAATACCCTAGCAGCGACTTTAGGATGATAATTGTCATCTTGCAGATATTCCAAGTGAGTTAATATGGAATTGTACGGGGTAGAAAGGTTATAAGTAAGTGTATCCTTACTAGTAATTATTTGCTTCTCCTGGGCAATACTATTTACCACAGAAAAAAAAAAGAGGATTACAAGAACAACACGCATACTAGATTAATTAAATTGTAAAATTCTAAACTGATTCTTAGTTGTACTATAGACTTTCAAATAGTCCCTCACTTCAGAAAAAATGATACCCACCTCGTGATCACTATCTATCGGTCGCGAGTTTATAAGTTTTCCAGCCTCATTATACAAATAAGTAAAACCTTGGGTTTTATCTGTTATTACATATAGTTTATTCGAAGCACTAAAATCATAATATTGCATGATCATATCCTTTGCATCCAAATAATCTTTAGCAAATAGCTCCTGACCATCTTCATTTAAGATAACAACTCTATTTAGGTCTCTTCTAATTACTACATAGCTTTTATTGAGTGCATCCGACACAATTTTAAACTCACTGTCTTTATTAGGTTTATATAGTTGGTTGGTCTCAACAATTTCACCAGACATATTAAACTTTATCAATAAGCCACTTTTTGTAATTGCACTAAAGATTGTCGTATTCTCATCAGAACCTATTTTAACATCTACACCGGTATTTAATCTCCCCTCTAGCTCCAACGGGAAGCCACTCAAGGCTTCTCCCCGTCTATTCAGCAAGAAGACAGTACCATCATTTTGAACGGCTACAAAACAATCTTTTTTTCTGACTCTTAAATGGAAAGGAGCCGCCACAAGAGGCCCATCAACCGCTCTAGGATTCCACCCGTTTAAAAGTTCTCCAGATTTAGAATATAAATAGAGGTTGCCCCTTTCATTTACAACCAAAAACCTGTACCTCTTGCTGTTATCATAATCAATTACTTTTGAAAAAACAACGGTAGTTTCTGTGGCTTTAGGATAACCCTCAATATAATTACCATTTCTATCCAATATATGTAGCTTATTTGTCGTGGTGAAAAAATATTGCAGTTTATTATTGAGGTAAAAGTCCACTTGTTCTATTTCACCAACAATTTGACTTTCGACAATTTTTGACCATAATATTTCACCATTACTAGAAATGAGATGCAACTGATTCAATGAGTCCTGCACCAACACTTCTTTTAGATTGCTAATATGATTTTTTACAACATATGGTTTTGTCAAAACAGGTGTTGAAAACTTCACTTCTTGCTCAGCTTGAATTTTTTGATTAACTGTCCTTTGCTTTTTATTGTGACTTATAATTGCACTTGTGTAAAACTCTTGATCGATTCTACTAAGTTGCACAGAAGCAAGATTAAAATCGTTTAAAGCCTCTTGGTTGGTCTCTACAAACTCAACCCAACTTTCATTTAATTTTGGCTTTACATCTTCCAAATATCTTTCCGTGTTAATTATTTTCGAAAAATTAAACTCTTCCAAAGACTTATCGAAGAAGGTATTGTAATGCACTGATCTACCCCAGGTATTTTCATTATTTATATCTTCAATTAGATCCTTAATATTGCGAATTGAATTACTGAAGACAATATAATTTTCTAAAGCTGTGTAATAAGTGCCATCCCAGGAGTTTATATATGGCCAGAAGGTATATTTAATGTAATCGGTTACATCCAATTCCCTTATCTCATAGGAAGAATATTTTTCCACATATACTGAATCACCTTGTGCTGTTGCTACCTGTTCTCCAAATGTATTGATTTCATTTAAAGCTTCATTTATGTCATTAGCGTTTGCGAAAAATAATTGCCCTCTGCCACGATCTAACTCAACTACCCCAATGTCGTTTGAAAGCCAATATCCTCCAAGTGCAGACTTAGTATATGCTTTTAAAAATTTCTCAAAAGACTTTTTATAATTATTGTTACCAGTAGTACATTGGTTCTGTAGATTTTCAAAGAAAACCTTTGGTTGATCAAACCCAATTTGCAGTATTGAGGATGCGTTATTTGGAATAAAATATTTCAGGTTAGAAGATATCGGTTTTTGACCATTAAACACCGATAGAAAATCCAAATTACTAGTAGAAGATGTAAATCCATTTAAATAAATTCCGTTATTGTCAATATTTAAGTCTAAGAATGTTTCACCTCCAATTCTCAAGCTAGTATTACCACTACCTGAAAACAAAGCCTTTTTTATTCGGTCTAAGCGAGTGGTATTAAGATATAAATTACCAAAATCATTACTCAGTTTGGGCATTTCAAATAATTTGAAATGCGACTCCTCAAACCCTTCAATTTCACTTTCCGACCTTCTAATCACATCTTCAACCAAAAACGGATAAAAACTCGCGGCCATAACATTATCTTCTACATAATAGCTAAATATTGTATTTAACTTATTATTAGTAATTTCATAAATGGTTTTGTTTTGATATTTTCTACTATTAAAATTTACCTCTTCATTGTTTCTAAAAGACTCAACCAACTTACCAAACATATCCTTTTGTGAGCTTTTATTCAGCTCTAAGTAATACGTTAGTCCCAGATTATCATTAGACACTATATGTAAAGAAATAAGAACTGGCCCTGACAATAATTTATTCAAAGCACCTTTACCCTCAGAAACAGAATCTAGAGATTTTAATTGGTTATTAAATTTATCAAAGGCCTGAAATTCTTTCAGAGAAGAACCAATATCTAGTTCTAGTAATTGATTGTAAGTAGAAACGACATCAGACGATTCCAATACAACCACGGATTGTTCAGACACTAATGACCATACCGACAGATCCTTACCTTTATAAAGTTTTTCATAGCCGTAATAAGATATGACTGCTACTATTATTAAGATTAAAAATCCGGCTTTTTTCAAGTTAATAGTATTTTTTATTTAAGATGGGTCTAAAAATAATATGATCGGTTCACACGCCCTAATGAAGTGTTAATTATTTAAATTTGGGTATAAAAAAAGCCCATATCGTATTGATATGGGCTTCATAATAAAGTCTGGCAACGACCTACTCTCCCACATTTTACTGCAGTACCATCGGCGCTGGTGGGCTTAACTTCTCTGTTCGGAATGGGAAGAGGTGGACCCCACCGCTATAGTCACCATAAAATTTGCTAAGCGAACATTTTCGCCTAGTCTAATATCTTTGACATGTGTAGTGAAAAAATTACGAGTGCCTTGCGGCACTAGGAAAGCTTACGGGTAATTAGTACTGCTCGGCTTTGACATCTCTGTCTTTACACCTACAGCCTATCAACGTCATCATCTATAACGTCCCTTATAAAGAAGTCTCATCTTGAGGTGGGTTTCGCGCTTAGATGCTTTCAGCGCTTATCCCTTCCCAACATAGCTACCCGGCGGTGCAGCTGGCACCACAACCGGTACACCAGAGGTTGGTCCATCCCGGTCCTCTCGTACTAAGGACAGATCCTCTCAAACTTCTTACGCCCACAACAGATAGGGACCGAACTGTCTCACGACGTTCTGAACCCAGCTCGCGTGCCACTTTAATGGGCGAACAGCCCAACCCTTGGGACCTTCTCCAGCCCCAGGATGTGACGAGCCGACATCGAGGTGCCAAACCTCCCCGTCGATGTGAGCTCTTGGGGGAGATCAGCCTGTTATCCCCAGAGTACCTTTTATCCTTTGAGCGATGGCCCTTCCATGCGGAACCACCGGATCACTATACCCGACTTTCGTCCCTGATCGACTTGTTGGTCTCACAGTCAAGCTCCCTTATGCTATTGCGCTCTGCGCACGATTACCAACCGTGCTGAGGGAACCTTTGGAAGCCTCCGTTACTCTTTTGGAGGCGACCACCCCAGTCAAACTACCCACCAAACACTGTCTCCATTACTGGATTAGGCATCAC
>OZ245762.1:3822500-4035963 GCA_965227525.1 Fulvivirga sp.
CAACCTCTCAACTTATCCCAACATTAAAAACCTCTTTTGGCCGATTGGGTGCGCGAAGGTAAGGGAATAATTATTACCTACAACAACTTTGTGTAAAATATTAAGCTAAAACTTTCTTACGCAAGATGGTCTGCGTTCTGTCAGGGCCAACTGAGATAATATTTATAGGTGTAGACAATTGACTCTCAAGATATTGGACATATTCTTTGAGCTCAATAGGAAATTCATTATAATCATCAATATTTTCTAAAGATGTATTCCATCCATCAAATTCTTTATAAAGAGGTTCTATTTTCTCATCTACTATTTCATAAGGAAAAATATCGGTTTCTGTACCATCACTCATTTCATAGTGTGTACACACCTTTATCTTTTTGAATTCATTTAGGACATCGGCTTTCATCATAAAAAGCTGCGTGACGCCATTAATCATAATTGCATACTTAAGTGCAGGCAAATCCAACCATCCACATCGTCTAGGCCGGCCTGTTGTAGCCCCGAACTCTCTGCCTACTTCTGCCATCATTTTCCCATCTTCATCAAATAATTCGGTAGGGAAAGGTCCGCTGCCTACTCTAGTACAGTATGCCTTGAAAATGCCGAACACTTCACCAATTTTATTTGGAGGTACACCCAGACCACTACATGCCCCTGATGTGGTAGTATTAGAACTTGTGACAAAGGGGTAGCTGCCAAAATCAACATCAAGAAGGGAGCCTTGAGCTCCTTCTGCCAATACTTTTGAACCTTGACATAACTCTTTATTAATACTATATTCACTTTCAATAAGCTGCAGGCTCTTTAAGAACTCAATAGCTGCTAAAAACTCTTTCTCCATTGCCTCCAGATCAACTTCTACATCATAATGTGACAGAATCTGGAGATGCTTTTCTTTTAGTTTATTGTACTTCTCCTTGAATTTAGAAGTTACAATGTCTCCAACACGTAAGCCCTGACGAGCAATTTTATCTTGATAGGTGGGACCAATTCCTTTTAAAGTGGAGCCAATTTTTTTCTCACCCTTGGACTTTTCATAGGCAGCATCCAGCAATCGGTGTGTTGGAAGTATGAGCTGTGTTTTCTTTGAGATCAATAAATTTTTTGATGCATCAACACCCAGCTCTTTGAGTGCATCTACCTCTTTTTTAAAAATTGTTGCATCAAGCACCACTCCATTCCCTACTATATTGCGAATGTCACTTCTAAAAATACCTGATGGAATTTGGTGTAGTACGTGTTTAATTCCATCGAACTCAAGTGTGTGCCCTGCATTTGGGCCTCCCTGAAATCTTGCGACAACATCATATTGAGGAGCTAAGTAATCTACTATTTTTCCTTTACCCTCGTCTCCCCATTGGAGGCCGAGAAGAACATCCATTTTCATATCAGGCATTTTTCAACATTTGAAGCGCGTCTTCTTCAGACTCTGCTACACTAAAAATTGCATTGAGTTTTGTAATTATTAAGAGTTTCTTGACACTCTCAGAGGGTTTCAATAAACATACTTCTCCTCCTTTGTTTCTAAACTTGGTTAGTATTGTAATAAGTACTCCAATACCACTACTGTTTATATATCTAAGCTCTGAGATATCTATCATGCAAAGAGTAACTTCATTTTGAATCGTATTATTAACTAATTCAATAATGTCAACTCCACTATCTTCTCCGATTAGATCCCCTTTTAGTTTTAGGGTTAGAATGTTTGCGTTTATTGTATGTGTATATTTCATAAGATGAAGGCTATTTGCCCGCTTTATCTTTTTCGTTATTTAGTTTGGCTCGACAATCTCCACAAATTCCATATAGGTTTAGTGAATGATGGACAATATCAAAATTCAGTAACTCCCCCACCATAGTTTGAATATTATGAATTCTTGGATCACAAAATTCAACTACCTTATGACATTCTGTGCAAATCAGATGGTCGTGTTGTTTGTACCCATAGGATTTTTCGTACTGGGCTAAATTACGACCAAATTGATGCTTACTAACCAGATCACATTCTACAAGCAAGTCCAGTGTATTATAAACTGTTGCGCGACTCACTCTGTAGTTTTTGTTTTTCATACTTATATAGAGTGACTCAACGTCAAAATGACCGTCTCTGGAATAAATTTCCTCAAGTATAGCGTAACGTTCAGGAGTTTTGCGCAAACCTTTGTTTTCCAGGTATGCAGTAAAAATCTTCTTTACTTCTTCAAATACTTTTTCGTTGAGTGCCATGAGAAAAACCCATAATTTAGGGTTGCAAATATAGAACAACTTTTCAAGACTACTTACTCATTATACTCAAACCTTGACACCTTCACTACTCCATCTACCTTTTCGAGTTTTGTTTTAAGTAAATCTAAGTGACGTGTGTCGTTTACATATAGCATGATGTCACCTTCAAAAATACCTGATACCGTATCAATAGACATTGATCTCATGTTTACTTTTAGTTCGTCAGATATTATTGCAGAAACATCATTTATCAAACCAACTCTATCAGTACCAATGATACGAAGCCCCACTAAGAAAGCAGATCGATGCTCGGAGGCCCACTTGGCCTTAACCACTCGATGACCATGATTGGCTAATAACTCCGGTGCATTAGGACAGGTAGTACGGTGGACTTTAATCCCCTCATTTACAGTAACAAAACCAAATACATTGTCTCCAGGAATTGGATTGCAACATTTTGAGAGTTTATAATCAACAACATCCATATCTTCTCCAATGAGAAGAATATCATCAGATTTTACTTTTACAATCTCTTTCTCAAATGTTTTTGCGTCTGAAATTTTGGAAGCAGGTCTTTGCTTTATTGTTGAAGCAGGCTTAAAGCTTTTGAAGTTTTTAAAATCTTTACTGTCAATTTGGCCTTTACCAATTTTATAAAAAAGATCTAATTGGGTATTGACATTAAAATATGCTCTAAGCCTATCAAAAGTGTCATTATTAGGATCGATCTTGAGCTGCTTGAGTTTCCGAAGTGCTATCTCTCTTCCCTCATCCGCTATAACTTTTTTGTCTTCTTTTAATTCGTCTTTTATTTTTGATTTAGCCTTTGAGGTAACAACAAATCGTAACCAATCTTCATTTGGTTTTTGCTTGCTAGAAGTTAGTATTTCGACCTGATCCCCATTTTTAAGTTCGTAATTAATGGGAACAAGTTTCTGATTGATTTTAGCTCCAATACAGCGTGCACCAACTTCGGTATGAATTTCAAAGGCAAAGTCCAATGCGGTTGCTCCATGAGGTAGTGTTTTTAATTCTCCCTTTGGAGTAAATGCAAAAACTTCTTCGTTAAAAAGATTGCCACGAAAATCATCTACAAACTCCAGGGCGGAAGAATCATTTTGCTCTAGCATATCTCGCACTTTCGTGATCCACTGCTCAAGCCCGGAAGCCTGGCCGCTTGCGTTATCTTTGTACTTCCAATGAGCAGCATAACCTTTCTCTGCAATCTCGTCCATTCGCTTTGTTCGGATTTGCACCTCTACCCATTGGCCATTTCTAGCCATTACTGTAGTATGCAAAGATTCGTAGCCATTAGCTTTTGGAGTGCTTATCCAATCTCTAAGACGATCGGGATTAGGTTTGAAAAAATCTGTTACAATAGAATATACCTGCCAGCAATCTGCTTTTTCTGTCTCTAAAGATGAGTCAATTATAATTCTTATAGCAAATAAGTCATATACCTCTTCAAAAGGTATATTTTGCTTTTTCATCTTATTCCAGATAGAATAAACAGATTTTGGGCGACCTTTAATTACGTAATTAAAATCTTGTGCATTTAGTGACTCTCTTATAGGTCGGATGAAACTTTTTATGAATCTACTTCTAGCCTCCTTGGTAGCAGCAATTTTTTTAACCAGATCTAAATAAGTTTCTTCTTCGGTATATCTAAGATATAAGTCTTCTAACTCGGATTTGATCGCATACAACCCTAACCTATGTGCTAATGGTGCATAGAGGAATATGGTTTCTGAAGCAATCTTGTATTGTTTATTTTCTGGCATGCTATCTAAGGTCCTCATATTGTGCAACCTGTCTGATAGTTTTACCAATATTACCCTGACATCTTCGGAAAGGGTAAGTAGCATTTTACGGAAATTTTCTGCCTGCTGAGAACTGCCATGTTCGAATACACCTGAGATCTTGGTAAGTCCATCGATAATTCGGGCTATTTTCTTACCAAAATTTCTCTCAATATCTTTTATAGTCCATTCGGTATCTTCTACTACATCGTGTAATAGGGCCGCAATAATTGAAGTAGTACCTAGACCAATTTCTTCTACACAAATTCTTGCAACGGCTAATGGGTGGAAAATGTATGGCTCTCCGGATTTTCTTCTCATCCCGTCATGCGCTTCCATCGAAACATTAAACGCCTTTCTTATCTTTTTTGCGTCATCATCCTTGAGAAAAGGCTTTGCTTTTCTTAAAAGCTGCCGATATTTCCTTACTATTTCTTTATTCTCTTCTGCTACGTCTACAGCTATCATAAATCTATTTTCAACAACTTTAAATTACCACTAAAAAAAATTTCCCAAACATTGCAGTATAAAAAATAATATCTAAATTTGCACTCCAATTTATTGGTAGGCGGATGTGGCGAAATTGGTAGACGCACTAGACTTAGGATCTAGCGCCTCCGGGCATGGGGGTTCGAGTCCCTCCATCCGCACTGAAAAATAACCCTCGATCCCGATAGCATATTATCAGCGGTTGAGGGTTTTTATTTATTATTCACATTAAAATTATTACTGCTTTGGATATCACATTAGACAAAAAAAGCTCCACAGAAGCCTCAATTAAAGTTACATTAAAGGAGAGTGATTATCAACCCAACGTAGAAGAAAAAGTAAAGCAATATGCCAAAAAGGCAAATATAAAAGGCTTTAGACCTGGGAAGGTGCCCGCTGGCATGATTAAGAAAATGTACGGCAAATCCATTATCGTTGAAGAGGTAAATAGCATCTTATCTAAATCCTTACAGGATTATATCAAAGAGAATAACATTCAGCTGATAGGTGAGCCACTTCCAGATATGGAAAAGGCAAGTAAAATTGACTGGGAAAATCAAAAAGATTTTGAATTTGATTACCAAGTCGGTCTAGTAGATCAGTTTTCTTATGACCTTTCTAGTAAGCAGAAAGTAAAACGTCATAAGATAGAATTAGATAAGAAAACGCTAAACGAAACATTAGATAACGTTAAAAAACAATTTGGCAATAGCATTAACCCTGAAGTGAGCGAAAAGGAAGATTCTTTTTATGGCGAGCTGAAGCAGGTTGATGGAGACTTGTCTAAGGAAGGTGTTGTACAGTGGGATGATTTAGATAAAAAAGAACACAAAAAATTCACAGGTGTGAAGCCAGGTGATATTATTGAATTAGATATTCAAAAAGCCTTTAAAGATCATCAAACTATTGCACACCTACTCGATGTTGGTCACTACAAAGCAAAAGAGTTGAAGGGTAAGTTTACATTTATTGTTAATAAAATAAATAGAACTGAGCCTGCTGAGATGAATCAGGAACTATTTGATAAGGTTTTTGGCAAAGATAATATCAAGTCTGAGGAAGAATTTATTAATAAAGTGAAGGCTACTGTTGAGGAAAACTATGACAGAGAAAGTGACTATCTACTTGACAGGGACATTAAAGATCATTTTGTAGGAAAGACTAAAATCGAAATCCCTGAAAAATTCTTAAAAGACTGGCTTTATCAGTCTAACGAAGGGAAAGTATCTTTAGAGGACATAGAAAAGGAGTTTGATGAATATGTCAAACAACTCAAATGGGATCTGATAAAGAATAAGATGGCAGAGGATAACGATATAAAGGTTGAAAATGAAGAGGTTGTAAACAAAGCAAAAGGTATGATTTTGCAGCAACTTGGGGGTCAGGGCATGGCTGATCAAATGAAAGATCATTTAGACTCTTTTGCCGACAACTATTTAAAAGGTGAAAATGGCCAAAACTACATGAAAGTGTTTGGTGAAGTAAGAGATGAAAAAATCTTGAAATTCATTAAAGAGCAGGTGACTATCAGCGAGAAAAAGGTAAGCGCTGATGAATTTAGAAAGATTGCTTCGAACTAAAAGAATCACAACTCAGTTACATCAAAGCCCTGTTAAACAGGGCTTTTTTTCGTATTAATAGACAATAATGCTAAATTGTTGTTATCATTGAGTATACACAAAAAGCGTTTAAACATTAAGTAAAATACTGAAATGATAAATAAAGACGAATTCAGAAAATTTGCTGTTAAAGACCAAGGGATTAGCGGCCATGCGTTTGACGATTACTCATCTTCGATTGAAAATATGACTCAATATGTCATTGAAGAACGACCTGGTAATTTCAGGGCCATTGATGTTTTTACAAGACTCATTTCTGACAGGATTATATTTTTAGGAATGGGTATTGATGATCAAATTGCAAACATCATCACAGCACAACTGCTTTTCTTAGAATCAAGTGACCCTAAGAAGGACATCATTATGTATATAAATAGCCCTGGTGGTTCTGTATATGCAGGTTTAGGTATTTATGATACTATGCAGTATGTTAATCCCGATGTTGCAACCATATGTACTGGCTTAGCTGCTTCTATGGGTGCCGTTTTATTAGCTTCAGGTCAAGATAAGAAAAGATCTGCGTTGCCGCATGCTCGTGTAATGATTCATCAGCCAATGAGCGGTATGCAAGGTCAGGCATCTGATATGGAGATTTCTTTAAAACAAACACTTGAGGTTAAGAAGGATCTATATAACATCCTGTCAAAGCATAGTGGTCAGAAATATGATAAAATTGAAAAAGACTCTGACAGAGACTATTGGATGAGAGCAGCAGAGGCTAAGTCTTATGGCCTCATAGATGAAGTATTAGAAAGAAAAAAATAATATCATGGCAGAAGTTACTTGCTCATTTTGCGGTAGAAATAAAAAGGATGTAGATCTGATGATCTCTGGAATACACGCGCACATATGTGATAAGTGCATTACCCAGGCTAACCAGATTCTAAGTGAGGAGAAAAAAACTAATACAGGTGATGCATCATCACCTAGTTTCAACCTGGTGAAACCTGTTGAAATGAAGAAGTTTTTAGATGAGTTTGTAATTGGTCAGGATGAGGCCAAGAGAGTATTGTCAGTTGCCGTATACAATCATTATAAGAGGTTGATGCAACCGCCATCTGATGATGATGTGACTATTGAGAAGTCGAATATTGTAATGGTTGGTGAAACAGGAACTGGTAAAACTTACCTTGCGCGTACATTGGCTAAAATTTTACAAGTTCCTTTCTGTATTGCAGATGCTACTGTACTTACCGAAGCAGGATATGTTGGTGAGGATGTCGAGAGTATATTAACCAGACTCTTACAGTCTGCAGACTATGAAGTAGAAGCAGCTGAAAGAGGTATTGTATATATCGATGAACTGGATAAAATTGCTAGAAAATCAGATAATCCCTCAATAACCAGAGATGTAAGTGGAGAGGGTGTACAGCAGGCACTTTTAAAGTTACTTGAAGGTACTACGGTAAACGTTCCACCCCAGGGAGGGCGTAAACACCCAGATCAGAAAATGATTTCTGTAAATACAGAAAATATATTATTTATATGTGGCGGTGCATTTGATGGTATTTCACGTAATATCGCCAAAAGAATAAATGCAAGGCCTTTAGGATTTGCCTCATCTGAGGATGATATCAATCCATTGGATGTTGAGAATGATAACATCTTGCAATATGTGACAGCGCAAGACCTCAAGAGTTTTGGGTTAATACCTGAATTAATTGGTAGACTCCCGGTATTGACTTATCTAAATCCTTTAGACGCTGAAACTTTGAAGCAAATTTTGACTAAGCCTAAAAATGCTCTAGTGAAACAATACAAGAAACTATTCGAAATGGAAGAGATTGAAATTGAATTCAAAGATGGGGCGCTAGATTTTATAGTATCAAAAGCTGTAGAGTTCAGATTAGGTGCAAGAGGGTTAAGGTCTATATGTGAAGCAATTGTAAATGACGCAATGTTTGAACTACCTTCTGCAGAGAAAAAAGATAAACTTGTGATCAATAGATCTTATGCTGAAGATAAATTTAGCAAATCTAAATACAGCAAACTCAAGGTGGCTTAAAAGTTGCTTTGCATCAGAAAAAATGAAAGCGAGTTTTATTAACTCGCTTTTTTTGTGCGATTATAAATGAGTTTTGCTGTATTTTCAGACGCGCTGCCGACATCTAAAATTTTGATTATCTCATCATAGCCTTCGAGTATCATCTTCCTGTTTTCTTCCTGTAAAATAGAATTTAGCTGCTCCTTAAGATTAGAAACTGTTAAATCTTTTTGAATTAATTCTTTTACCAGCCCACGTCCAGCAATTAGGTTTACTAATGATATATACGGCACTTTTATTAATCTCTTGGCAATTGCATATGATACACTACTGGTCTTATACACGACTACTTGGGGAATCTTCCATAAAGCGGTCTCTAATGTAGCAGTACCTGAAGTCACTATAACGGCCTTACTATTAGCCAGAAGATCATAACTCGAGCCACCAAAAAGCTTCACATTGTCTTCTTTAGAAATATCTTGATATAATGAACTGTCTAAATTATCGACAGACGCCACAACAAAATTGAAACTTGGTAATGCCTTTATCAGCTCTTTAAGTATCGGAATCATATTTTTTAATTCCTGCTTTCGGCTACCAGGTAGCAAGGCTATGTATTCCATGTCTAACTCAGCTGGCGTATTAATTTTGTGATTTTTAACCGCATCTAAGACCGGATTTCCGACATATTCTACATCCCAATCGAACTTCTTAAAAAACTCTTTCTCAAACGGGAGTATCACATACAAGAAATCAACATACCGCCTCAGTTTAATGGCTCGTTTTTGGTTCCAAGCCCAAACTTTAGGGGAAATATAAAAGTGAACTGGTATGCCCAATTTATGACAGTGACTTGCGATTTTCATATTAAAACCACCATAGTCTATTAAGATGACAGCGTCAGGATTATACTCTTCGATATTCTGTTTGCACTGGCTCAAATACTTTTTTATAGTAAAGAGATTTTGCACTACCTCTATAAACCCCATGAAGGCCATGTCTTTGTAGTGGAGTTTCAGATCCATACCTTCTGCAACCATATTATTTCCGCCAAAACCCTGGAATTGAGCTGCTGAATCAATTTTATTGATTTGTGCAATTAAATTACCACCGTGAAGGTCACCTGATCGTTCTCCAGCTACTAAGAAGTATTTCATAGATTAGCCGTAGTATTCCACAAAATTTCTGGGGGTTTCATAAATTTTTATGCAATGCAGCTGTGCATTTGAAGCTATTTGAGGCACTTTCTTTTTCAATATGTTCCATATCTCAATTGTAAGGTTTTCTGTACTAGCCATTTTGCCTTGCATAAAATCAACATCAACATTAAGATTTTTATGATCAACCTTCTCGATAACTTCTGATCTTATCAGATTGCTTAATCTTTTTAAATCAACCACAAAACCTGTTTCAGGGTCTGGGTCTCCTTTTACTGTCACAATCATGTCAAAATTATGTCCATGCCAGTTAGCATTGGCACAAGGGCCAAACACCTGTTCATTCTTCTCCTGTGACCAATTAGGATTGTACAGCTTATGAGCTGCATTAAAATGTTCTTTTCTACTTACAAACACCATCTCATTCTAAAATTCTATGCAAATATACTAAAGTGATATTTTATCTTACAGTCTTTCACTTGTTGTAATCAATGGACTATTTTTGTTTCAAATTTATAATATATGATAGTAGTAACAGGTGCAGCCGGCTTTATAGGGAGTCAATTAATAGAAAAGCTCAACAATGAAAACTTCAATTACATTGTTGCTGTAGACAACTTTAATGATAAACGAAAACTCCATAACCATAAATCTCTTAACATTAAAGAGCGGATTGATAGAGAAAGCTTTATAAACTGGTTAGATCAAAATGGTGATAAAGTCGAATTCATATTTCACATTGGGGCTAGGACTGACACCACCTTATTTGATACAGAAATTTTTGATCATCTCAACCTGAATTATACTAAAGACATTTGGAAGTTGAGTGTTTCTCATCAGATTCCATTAGTCTACGCCTCATCAGCGGCAACATATGGTCTTGGAGAGTATGGATACAAAGATGATGAAAAACTTATATCTAAACTTAGGCCACTTAACCCATATGGACAATCAAAACAGGATTTTGACGTATGGGCTTTAGAACAAGATGAAAAGCCGTTTTTCTGGGCTGGCTTAAAGTTTTTTAACGTTTATGGGCCCAATGAAAATCATAAAGGCAGGATGGCCTCTGTTATTTGGCATGCTTTTCATCAGATTAAAAAAACCGGAGGAATGAAGTTGTTTCGCTCGCATAATCCAGAATTCAAAGACGGTGAGCAGCAGCGAGACTTTGTTTATGTTAAGGATCTCGTGGATGTTTGTTATTGGCTTATGCATCACAGAAAAGATTGCGGCATATACAATTTAGGAAGTGGCGAGGCACGCACTTTCAAAGATTTAACCAAAGCGGTTTTCAAATCAATGAACAAAGATGAAAATATTAGTTACATAGACACCCCTGAAGACATCAGAGATAAGTATCAATATTTCACCAAGGCAGATATGAGTAAGTTAAGATCAATTGGATATACAAAAAAATTCCACACCCTCGAAGAAGGTGTGGAAGATTATGTAAGAAAGTATTTAGATTAAATTTTTGTCTATGTAGTTACTAAGACGGGTTATATCAGAGTCATCAGATATAACTATGTCATTATTTTTAATATATGTCTTAATGTTGGCTTTATACTTTGAGAAAGCTTTTAAAAACGAAGACTTCTTGATTTTGAAATCTTCTATTTTTCCATTCATAATTAAAAATGTTTCGTTATCAAATATAAATTTCTCATATTCCTCTTCTCCATAAGCAGCTGGAGTGACTTCAATTACCACAACTCTAACTCTTTCGACAATATCGAAATTATCCCCTGAGTACAAAACCCTAACAAAATCTTCTTTTGACAACTCTGGACTCAAATCGTATCCATTTTTAAAAGCATGAATGTCACCCGAACCATCTAATCTATTCATAGTAAATGATTGTATTTGCCCGTTATCATAAAAGAATGGATCGCCATTCACTGCATATTCCACTCGATCTAAATAAGCGTTATACCTTAATAGTACATTCTTAATATTTTTCCCAAATTTGTCAGTTATTGACCCTTGTTTCCACGAGTCATCTATAAAGAAAGGTGAACCTTGAACGTTACTAGATTCTCCCTTCACTCTTATTGGCTCACCAGTAGTTGTATTAACGTTAGAGATTTGTGCCAAACTAATAAGAGGCGATATAAGAATTAATATTGTCAAACTTAATCTTATCATTTTTTATAAAATTTAATGTGTTTAATGTTTTTATTGTCTATAATTTTTACTACATAGATACCTCTACTCAATTCAGAAACATCTATTTCAGAAATTGAACCTGAAGTCTTGCCATCCCTAACAACAATACCAGATATATTTACTATTCTGAATTTTAAAATACTAGTGCCGGTCGAAGATAGATACAAAATCTCATCAGCTGGATTCGGGTAAACGAGAATATCAGAGTTTCTTTTATTATCAATTACTGAGGTAATAAAAAACTCAAAACCTGCACTCACTCTATTGACACAGCTTGATCCAGGTGATTCATAAGATACTCTGTATACTCCATCCTCAAAAGGCTTTAAAATTCTTTCATTTTGACCAGGTATCAAATTTCCATTTAAATACCATTCATAAGAATTCTTAACACTTGTAGCCACTAAACCTTCGGGAGTATCTACTATTTTTATTTCATCTAGGTCATTTTCTTGAAAAGAAAATACTTTAGAATAAGAAGCTGATTGTTCACTATTTTCAATTGATAGTGTGATATTGCTTTCACCAATACTGTCAACAAATATTATTGGTTCATTCAACTCTTTATCATTACTATCAAACTTAAAATCCCATTGATAGGTCTCAATATTTCCTTTTGAACTATTAATAATTGAAACTATACTATTTGCACATTGACTTGACAGGTCAAAGTCAGGGAAAATTACATCTTGACATTTTATAGACAATATTCCTTCGACATTTTGAAGATCACTATTTAGCCCAGAAGAAACAACACTCTCCGTACTCAATATCAAGTTTTCTAATTTAATTCCTTCATAGCAAATAGATTTGCGAAAATTTATTATTAATTCTGTTGGATTCTCTAAACTAAAGCCATACAATTCTGAACCTTCTTTTAATAAGATATAATCATCAATAATAATTGGATCAATAGAATTCATTCGCAGCACAGAGTTTGATTCTAGGTTTAGACTATCAACATTTAACTGTCCTGTTATATTAAGCTGAGATTTAACATTTAAATTGCTTGCGATTAACTTTCCTGTAATGTCTGTAGTACCATTGATTATGACATCATGAAATTTAATTGAATCTTTTGTTAAAATATCTATATTATTAAATATCCATCTGCTTTCTTGATCATCAATTGAACCATCCAAAGTAATTCTTTCAAATATATTGATATTGCTACTATCAAAATTACAAGTTGAGCCTTCTTTTAAAAGTAAAGAACCAATTTTTGCAGTTACATTGTTAAATTTCACGAACGAATTATTATCAACTATAACAGAATTAACATCAACATTTTCATTAATATTATACTCTGATTCTCCCTTTAACAAAATACTCAGGCCATTAGAACCATTAAAATTTAAATTCAGATCAGGGTTCGATTCATTAAACATTAAAGTTCCATTTATAACTCTTAACAAAGAATTAGATGAGTAAAAGCTATTTTTAATATACAAGGTATCTCCTTCCAAATCGAGAGTAGCTGCATCTTCATGATACCACAAAAAGTTATTCACCTCTTTGATTCCCGTTACTCGAATGGTATCATTAACCGATAATATAGTGTTGTTATTATCGAAAATTAAGGTTTTATTGGAAGGGTTAAGTCCACTATCAACTTCGCCTCCAGACTTACTTGACCAATTAAAATCTATGAATGAACCAGAACCATTTACCCAATAAATATCATCATTTAAATCTTCCAAACCATTACTTGTAATAGTCAAAGCATATGTCTGAGGTGATATTAAGGTCCCTTTATGTTTAACAATAATTTGATACCTTCGCGGTAATACATTTGGAAACTCAATCTTTTCTACATTATCTCTTATATTATCTCCTTGAACCGCACCCTGTTGCAATTGATTAGGATTTAAAGTCCATGGCCTACTTACGTTACCATCATCATCCTTTAAAAGAATATCCAAATCATGTACCAATTTAATGTCATTTGTACCAAGGTCTCCAGGCTCCGCTGGAGGATCTACCCATGACAAAGTTGCTACTATTGGAGTTTTCCCATCTGAAAATAAACTGTATATTTCTTCACTACCATTAGTCAAAGTTGAAGAAAATAGTGTAGTGTCTGATCCGTTTAACTTCGATAAAATATTTATTGCATCTGGAGCATTTAATACTCCCCAGCCATAGATATAGTCTGGTCCTTTAGCTATTCCAGCTTCTTTAGCACTGTGAATAATTAATGATTTTAATTCAGCTGAAGTTAAAAACTCACCAGAATTATTTTTATTATATTCCTGAATTAGAGCCAGAGTGCCTGTTACATTCGGAGCAGACATAGAAGTTCCACTAAGTGTAACATACGAGCTATCCCCAGAAGAACTAGTGGATAATAAATCAACCCCATCTGCAACAATATCAGGCTTAATTCTACCATCATCTGTAGGTCCCCAACTGCTAAAATTGCTCATCACAGCAGATTGACTATCAACGTACTCATTAAATCCTGTTATTGCACCCACTGTTAATACATTTTTCGCTGCTGCTGCTGGCCCAATTGTGTCAAAAGGTCCGTCAGGTGGCCTTGTACCATCGCCTACGTCACTCCTATCATTGCCTGCTGACCAAACTATCGTATAAAATGGGGCATTATAAAGAATATCATCTAAAGTTTTACTTTTGTTAGAATAATAACCAAATCTAAGATCTTTATTTCCACTACCCCCAAACCACTTCCAATCTCCATTCGAAAAATCCCAACCTAAAAGTAATCCATAAGAATGATTAGAAAGAATTAATCCATTAGCAGCTTCAGTTGCCATTGGTCCTAAATCATTTTCAAATGCATAGTATGATCTTATTCTTGATAGTGGAGCCATACCTTTTGCCTCGTTATTAATTCCCTTAGCAGCTATTGTACCTGTAACATGAGTAGCATGATTACTTATATCAGAACCTGAAATATTATTAATTCTAGTACCAAACTCACTATGTGTAGATCTGACTAATCCTCCATCCCACACTCCAATTGATATTCCTTCACCATACAACTGTAAATTCAAACCAGAGTTACTTTGAATATCTTCAACTCCAGTGGTTTTTCTAGCTTGAGCATTATGGTTAATCATGTATACTGGACGACCATCAAAAATATCGTATAAGATCGCTTCTTTATTCCCATTTTGCAGGCTAATACTTTCACTTATATCGGAGTATTCGCTTAACCGTTGCTTACGTTCTAGATTTAATTCATTTTGCTCTTTAACTATCTCTAGTAATCTTTCATTATTTTGAGATTGGCCAAACGCTGACTGCGTAATAATGACCAATAATACAATCAGTATAAAATAAACTCTCATCATACATCAATAAACATAAAAAGAGCCACCAATGTTCATTAGTGGCTCTTTTTAAAACATTCAAATATTAATTAGCTGTAATTCTGGTTGTTCCAGTAAAC
The DNA here is from genome assembly GCA_965227525.1 of Fulvivirga sp. Lineage (GTDB taxonomy): Bacteria > Bacteroidota > Bacteroidia > Cytophagales > Cyclobacteriaceae > Fulvivirga. The sequence continues at coordinate 3,837,356 of OZ245762.1, forward strand.
CAAAGAGAACCATCCTCTCTGTAAAAGCTGTAATCCGCTTCAATTACACCTGTTTCCTCATCATAAGTACCCTCAGCTTCATATTCATAAGCTGGGGCACAACATGCATAAGGTTGTCTCACTGCAACGGCAGTTCCGCTTGTCGCTCCTAAAGCAGAAGGAATCAACTCCCACTCAACTGCAGCAGATGCACCTACATAATTACCAGTCACAACAAGGAAGTTACAGTCTCCATCTGCATTAGCAGCTCCCGTTCCATCCTCATTACTGAAACCAACGTCCTCAACTGAAACAGTTCCAAACCAAACACTTGTATTAGCTGGGCAGTCATTATTTAAGAGAGCAACAGTAGTAGACATGACTCCATCAATTCCAACACCTCCCTCAACAGAAGTTAGTGTAACAGTAAATGATCTAGGAGAAGCCTCAAAGGCATTATTATCAACAACCGTATAAGGTATATTCGCGGAATATTCACCAGCAGGTATAGTAACAGAGGTTGAGTTCAATTCAAAATCAACTCCGTTAATTGCATTGTCAGTAGTTATTTCATAGCTAACTACAACAGGACTTGCTTGAGCATTTGATATCTCAACAAGCAACTCACCCATACCCTCATCTTCAGCAGTTTGCTGACTTTCTACACTCAATGATACAAATGAATCATTAAGAACAATATCAGTTCCTGGGTCATCGAAACACCCCGTTAACAACGGAAGTGCTATGACCATCGCTATTATATTTTTAAAAATTCTCATATCTTATTAATTATATCCTGGATTTTGTACTAACTCATTGCTCAAGTTTATTTCAGATTGAGGCAATCTAGGAAGAATTTTGAAATTAGTGTAAGGTAAAGTGGAAACTCCAGCTGCAGCTGGTTTAGTTATATCCCTCCCTAACCTCTTTAAATCAAACCATCTATGACCTTCTGCCATAAATTCAATCCTTCTTTCTCTTAAAACATTATCAATCGTAGCAGCTACAGGAGTTGTCATACCTCGGGCTGCTCTGAAAGCATTTAGATAAGCATCTCCTGCGCCTGAGCCAAGAGCCTCTGCAGCGATTAAATAAGCCTCAGATAATCTTAAAACCGGAATATTCTCTAAGAAAGGCAATGCACCACCAGATGCTCTCCATTTAGTAAATTCCTCTCCCAAGGTTTCAGTATTAAAAAGGCTTGATCTCACATCGTCTGGCTCCTCAGCTATTGTAGCTAATAACTCAGAACTTGCAGTCAGAATAAACTGAGCTCCACCACTATTATTCATCAATAACGAGTGTAAACTAGCATTAGGACCGTCAACTGTACTCCAATCTGGAGAAAGAATTTGGCTTTCAAATAATGATTCAGGTTGAATTGGATTAACACTATCATCCCAAGACTCGTCATAGTCAGCAGGTTGAACTAGGTCACTACCGTCTCCAGTAATAATTTGTTCTGCATATGTAGCTGCATCTGAATTTCTACCCCAATATAAATACACTCTTGCAAGAAGTAATCTAGCGGCATCTTTATTGGCAAAAATAACATCATTAGAACCTACAGTTGCATCAGGTAACAATGGAATGGCGGCTAAAAGGTCTTGTTCAATTTGCTGATAAACTTGTTCGTTTGTAGCTCTTGGTAAATCCTCAACATCACTCAAACCAAAAGTAGGTTCAGTTTTAAGAACTACAGAAGAATTGAAACCATTTACTTCTCTTCCCGGCTCATATCCATAAACTCTTGCTAAATCATGATAAAATAAACCTCTTAAAAATAAAGCTTGACCAAGAATCTCATTCTTTTCATCCTGAGTCCCTTCCACACTTTCGTCATTAATAGTATTTATTATCACGTTAACTTCGTTTATTGCGGTGTAGCGATTAAACCAAATACCTATCCCCGAATTTACTGCATTAACATATTCCAGCTCATATCTACCAGTTAATTGTACCAATTCCATATTATCTGCTAACACTTCTGGCCCAATCATCATCTGTTGTCCATAGTAACCAAAGTCGTTTACAGACTCGTATGCGGCAGATAAAAATGAAACATAACCATCAGTATCACCCAATACAACATCTCTTGGCAACGCTGATTTATTCTCTACATCCAGATCATTACATCCAAAAAACGCAAGAACTGGTATAAATAAAATATTTATATATTTTTTCATTTCGATAAATTTTATAGTCCTATATTAATTCCAGCAGAATACTGACGACCTAAAGGATAAGCACCGAATGAAGATGTCCCTGTACTATTGTTGTTAGCAACAACCTCAGGGTCAATTCCTGCAAACTTAGTCCAAGTAATCAAATTCAATCCTTGAGCGAATACTCTAACGTTTTTCAATCCAACTTTACTCAATAAAGAGCTAGGCAATTCATATGCTAAAGTGACAGCTTTAAGTCTTATATAAGAGGCATCAGACAAAAATTGGTTAGTACCAATAAAGCCAAAGCTCTGATCCACGCCCAGAATTGTTCCATTATTAGTCAATTGAGGAACATTCGTAACATCTCCTGGCTGTTGCCATCTGTTAAGAATATCAGTCAATCTATTGTCATTACCTCCAGTATCCATTAGGTTATAAAAATCCCCAGAAAATGCTTTGTTTCCAAATTGATACTGAAAGAAAACATCTAAAGATATCCCTTTATAAGAGAATGTATTTGACCATCCACCATAACTGGTAGGGATAGCTGAGCCTCTAACGGCACCATCTTCAAAACCAGGGCTGTAAGTTAAGTTTCCATTAGCATCTCTAACCATTGCTCGACCGTTTGCTGGGTTAACACCTGCATAATCAAGTAGATAAAAGAAGTCCACCGGTTGCCCTACAATTAAATCAGGAATATTTCCCGCAAAAATTGTATCACTATCAACAAGCTTAGTCACTTCGTTATCCAAGAATGTAACATTAAACTTAGAGTCCCATTTGAAACCACCTCTATCAACAATAACTGCTCCTATTTCAATGTCTACACCTTGGTTTCTTACAGAACCAATGTTATCGGTTACAGTATTATTATTAATACCCCCCGATTGCAAAAATGGCACTTGGAATAATAAGTCGTTGTTGTTGGTTCTCCAAAAATCAATTGTACCATACAATCTATTGTTTAACACAGCGTAATCTAAACCAATGTTAATAGACTCCTCTTCCTCCCATGTAATCTCATCATTACCAATTAAAGTAATTGTTAAAGGAGTTTGCCCAGCATATTGCCCTGTAGAGCCTCCATATGTAGTCTGGGTTAAATAGTTTCCAATTTCAGCGTTACCTAAAATACCGTAACTACCTTTTAATTTCAAGTCATCAATAAAGTCTAAACCTGACATGAACGACTCTTCAGATAGTCTCCAACCAACGGAAGCTGCATAGAATGTTCCGTATTTATTTTCTGAACCAAATCTAGAGTGACCATCTCTCCTAAGAGTAAATGATGCTAAATACTTATCATCAAAAGTGTAATCTAACTTACCAAAGTATCCAAGTCTCTTGTACTCTTGAAAAAAACCACCTACACTTTGAGGTTGACCATCACCAGGAAGTCTAAAGAAAGCATTTGGGAACTGGTTGGCAGTTAAGTTAGCACCTTCTCGTTGCTCAGCTTTGTATTCATATCCAACTAAGGCTTTCACAGAATGCACATCGTTAAAAGTTTTGCTGTAATTCAGGTTAACGTTCGTATTCCAGTTGAATGATCTTCTATTGTTAACAAACGAAGAACCTCCTGAAGCTGCAAACACAGGTATAGATTGTGGTCTTTGATTATCATCTCTATTCATTGATAAATCTATACCTACTAAACCAGAAACTGAAAGTTCCGGCAAAATTTGATAGCTAATATTAGCACTAGACACCGATTGGAAAGTTCTCCCTAATCGCACCTCTTCGTTCACACCTTGAAGAATGTTATAACCAAATAAGTGATTGATACCATTAGTAGGATAAGGGTTAAAATCTCCATTCTCGTCCACTGCTGGGGAAGTAGGAATTGAAGAGAATGTAGCCACGAAAGGACCATTTACAAAGTTACCATTTGCTATAGTTCCAAACTGTCTAATGTGAGTCACACCAAGCTTTGCTCCAACTGTTAGTTTATCTGTTGGTCTGTGAGTTATATTAAGTCTACCTGTATACCTTTCAAAATCAGACTTAATAATCTGAGCTTCCTGGCGGTTATAAGAACCAGCAAAGTAAAAACTAGTTTTTTCATCTCCCCCAGACATAGAAAGATCCACCGTCTCAAAGCTAGCATTCTGGAACATGGCATCTACCCAGTCATAGTTTTCTATTGTAGATGGATCATTAGGATTACCAAAAAGCTCATAAGCTCCACCTGTTCTAGCAGGGTCTAATCCACTATTAATTTCTTGTTCAGCTTTTATCTCTGCGTATTGCTGGCCATTTAATACCTCATAAAGGTTAAATGGTTCAACAATTCCTTGCTGATAAGAAAGGTTTACGTTAGTGGTTCCTCCTGAGTTCTTTCCTTTTTTAGTAGTTACAATAATAACACCATTAGCTGCTTGAGCACCATAGATTGCTGCTGTAGCTGGATCTTTCAAAATATCAACTGACTCTATATCATTAGGGTTTAATGCATTCAAAGGATTAGAGGACGCCTGAGTAGATCCGCCAGCAGAGGCCACTTGTACACCATCAATGATGATTAATGGATCATTACCTGAGTTAATTGACCCTATACCTCTGATTCTAATATTTAAAGCACCCCCTGGCTGACCCGAAGCCGCGGCAATTTGAGTACCTGCAGCACGACCCTGGATAGCTCTATCGAAAGATTGAGTTGGTAAGCCCTCGATTTCAGCAGCTCCAATTGAAGATACCGACCCAGTTACATCTCTTTTTAATTGAGATTGATAACCAGTAACAACAACTTCAGATAATTGTTGCACGTCATCAGACATCTGTACATCAATAACAGATCTTGCTCCAATTTCAATTTCTTCTGTGGCTAAGCCAATAAAAGAAAAAACCAGAGTACCCCCATCAGATGGTACAGTTAATTTGTAATTACCATCAATGTCGGTGACGGTACCCGTAGTTGTACCTTTTAGCACAACATTTACTCCAGGCAAAGTTGATCCATCCTCTAAGGATGTTACTTTACCAGAGACGGTACGTTCTTGAGCCCACGATTCACTAAATGTGAATGCGAACATCAACATGAAACTAAGCAGTAAAAACTTCTTCATATTGTATTGTTTAGGTTAATAAAAAAATTTATGCACATCAAATCTAGAAGAAAATATGCTAATAATGAACCATTAGAGAAAAAAAATAACGCAATTTGTGGGGTATGCAAAAGTTAATTTGGAGAATATAAACTTAAATCACGCAATTTGGGGGATCATTTTACAACCTGAAACTCAATTCTACGGTTTTTGGCTCTGCCACTCTCATTTTCGTTTGTGGCTATTGGATCTGCTTGACCATAACCTTTGTATGAAATTCTGTATGAAGAGATACCATTTTCGATTAAATAATCAAAAACTGATTTCGCTCTATTTTCTGACAGTTCAAGATTATACGAGTAGGTACCTTTGTCATCTGTATAGCCAGCAATTTCTATTTTAATGTTTGGATTTGACTGGAGGAATTTGATCACCTTTGAAAGCTCAGTTTTTGATTCAGGTTTTAGTTCATATTTATCAAAATCGAAGAATACGTTTTCTAGTGTGGTTTTTGTCCCCGAGTCAAGTTGCTCCAGTGGAATATCCAAATCTAAGGGTTCGTTATTCTCATTTTGATAATCAAAATATATGCTTTTAAATAGGTATCCTTGTTTATTTACATAAAAAGCATACGCTGTACCCTCAGGTAAAACCATTAGATATTCACCCGTTACTGAATCTGAGGCAACTAATGAAATCCTCTCATCTGTATTTACATTATATAGCTCTATTTTGGCTTTTAACGGTTTGTTGGTATTCAAATCATACACCCTACCTTTCACATAAGTGGCTTTATTTTTTGGTTTTAACTCTTCAGGAAAATCAAACTCATAAATCAAACCTTTTACTGTCCTGCTCCCTAGGTTTTCATGTGAATAATAGCCTTTCATACCATCAGCGGTGATGAATAAAGAAACCTGATCATCACCTGTATTAATTGGAAAACCCAAATTATCAGGGCTGTCCCAAGTATTATTAAGTTTATCACTAAAATATATATCAAAGCCTCCGAACCCTTTGCGGCCATTACTTGCAAAATATAAAGTTTGATTATTTGGATGGATAAAAGGTGATACTTCATCCTCGGATGTATTTATTTCCCTTCCTAAATTAAGAGGCTTACTCCATACACCCCCATCGCTTAGTCTTGAAACCCAAATGTCTCTTTTACCCATACCTCCATTTCGATTTGAAATAAAATAGAGTGTGCGTCCATCTGCTGATAATGAGGGCTGAGAATCCCAAGATGATGAGTTTACGTTTGCGCCTAAGTTTGAAGGTTCTGTCCAATCATTACCTATCTTGTAAGAAATGTATAAGTCACAGCTTCCAAAGCCTTTTCTACCGTAGCATGAGGTGAATATGAGTGTACGCCCATCTGCTGAAATTGTACAAGTACCTTCATTAATTGAAGAATTGATATTTTCAGAAATAGAAACAGGTTCGCTCCATTCGTTTTCAACCTTTTTTGATATAACAAGATCCTCATCGTCATTTAAAGTAGATCCGAACCTTCGCGTATATATTAGGTATTCCTGGTCGGCCGTAATGACCGGGAAGTATTGCATCGCAAACTGATTTATTTTATCATTTAATGGCCGAGGGTTAATTTCCAAGCCACGATTGATATTCTCAAGTGCATAATTTGCATTATCAATAAACCTCTGAGCCTCTGCTCTCCTTTTTGAATTCCTTGGATTAAGGGCTAAATAAGCTTGTGTGTAAGCTTTCGACTTTTCATACTCTGCTACCAGTATATACAATTCACCAAGTTCAAAATTAGCTCCTGCGTTTCCGGGATTAAGATCAAGTGTTTTTAAGAGGTATTTTTCTGCAGAAGCAACTTCACCTCTCGCTTTGTCTATTATACCCATTCTAAAATAGGCTTCGTGGAAATCATCGTCTTTATCTACCGCTTGCTCCAGTAAATCATAGGCCAAGGCATATTGCCCTTTTACCATGTGATTATCTGCGAGGTGGTAGAGTTCTGCCGCTTTCTTTTTATTTGTACTTAATTTGGGCTGCGCTGAAATGCCAACACCTATAAACAATAATAATATCGTGGACAATAACTTCATTTGTATAAACATATGAAGCTATAACGTATTAAACAATTAGAATTATCATTGAAGCTGCCTGTTTTTGAAGGCCTTTAGCGTATTAAGAAGAAGAGATGCAATTGTCATTGGTCCAACTCCACCAGGCACCGGTGTAATAAAACTAGTCTTAGGTGCCACTTCATCGAAGGATACATCACCTTTTAGCTCATACCCTTTGTCGTTATCAGCATCAATTCTAGTTATACCAACATCAACGACTACAGCTCCGTCTTTCACCATGTTATCCTTAATCAGCTCTGGTTTACCAGTAGCTACAATTAATATATCAGCTTGCTTAGTATGAATAGAGATATCAGGTGTATGAATATGACAAACAGTAACTGTTGCAAATTCATGATAGGCCAATATAGTGCTCATTGGTGCTCCAACAGTGCGACTGTTGCCTACAATTACACAGTGCTGACCTTTTAATTTAATTTTATACCTTTTTAATAACTCTACGATGCCATAAGGTGTAGCTGGCATCAAGCCTGGGTTTTTAGAGGTGATGCGACCGTAATTTTGATTGGTAAATCCATCAACGTCCTTTTCCGGAATGATTTTCTCTGTGACCTTTGCGGCTGATATGTGATCTGGTAAAGGTAATTGTACAATTAACCCATCAATATCATCATCTTCATTGATGCGGCTAATCTCTGTCATCAATTTATTTTCGCTAATTGTAGAAGGAAAGTTGAGCAAAGTATACTCAAAGCCGACACGCTTACAAGCCTTTATTTTGTTATTGACGTAGGTTTGGCTTGCCCCATCATCACCTACCAAAATTGCTGCCAAATGAGGTGTTCTTTGGTTTTCATTTTTTAAAACAACCACTTCTTCGGCTATTTCATCCTTAATTTCATTGGCAACTTTTCTTCCATCAAGGATCTGGTACGATTGAGACATTTTTTAATCAAGTTTTAAAACCGCCATGAAGGCTTCCTGTGGGATTTCCACATTACCAACCTGACGCATACGTTTTTTACCTTTTTTCTGTTTTTCTAGAAGTTTCCTCTTTCGAGAAATATCACCACCATAACATTTAGCCAATACATTCTTTCTCATGGCTTTTACTGTCTCTCTGGCAATGATTTTTGTTCCTATTGAGGCTTGTATTGCTATTTCAAACATCTGACGAGGAAGCAATTCTCTTAATTTCTCGCACAACCGCTTACCCCATTCATAGGCCTTATCTCTATGCACAATTGCCGAAAGGGCATCAACTTTCTCACCATTCAGCATAATGTCAAGTTTCACTAGGTTTGATTGCCTAAAGCCAATAAGCTCGTAATCTAATGATGCGTACCCTCTGGATAATGTCTTTAGTTTATCAAAGAAATCAAATACTATCTCTCCTAAAGGTAACTCGAAGGTGAGCTCAACACGCTCAGGGGTAAGGTAAACCTGGTTTTTGATGATACCACGCTTATCCATACAAAGGCCAATGATATTGCCCACAAATTCTTCTTTTGTGATGATCTGTGCTCTAATGAAAGGTTCCTCCATGTGAGAAATCGTATTAGGCTCAGGCATCTCAGACGGTGCATTAATATTTCTTTTTGAACCATCAGATTGAATAGCATGAAATTGTACAGAAGGAACGGTGGTGATCACAGTCATATCGAATTCTCGTTCGAGTCGTTCCTGCACTATTTCCATGTGTAGCATTCCTAAGAATCCACATCTAAATCCAAATCCTAAAGCGGCTGAAGTCTCTGGCTCCCATACCAACGATGCGTCATTTAACTGAAGCTTCTCCATTGAAGCTCTTAATTCTTCAAATTCGCTAGTCTCCACTGGATAAATACCAGCAAAAACCATTGGTTTTACATTTTCGAAACCTCTCACGGCATTTGCGCATGGCCTACTTGTGTGGGTTATTGTATCACCTACTTTTACCTCTTTGGCAACTTTAATTCCTGAGATGAGATATCCCACATTACCGGCTTTAATCGTATTCTTAGGCTGTTGTTTCAATTTCAAGACGCCTATTTCGTCAGCCTCATATGTTTTGCCTGTATTAACGAATTTTACTTTATCACCTTTATTGATGGCTCCATTAAATACTCTGAAGTAAACTTCAATACCTCTGAATGGATTAAAAACAGAGTCAAAAATCATTGCTTGTAGCGGCTCATCTGTGTTGCCTTTGGGAGCTGGAATTCTATTGACAATTGCTTCAAGGATATCATCAATACCCAAACCTTCTTTTGCACTAGCTTTAATTATATCGTCTGGGTTACAACCAATGAGGTTTACAATCTCATCTGCTACTACCTCGGGCATCGCACTTGGGAGGTCGATTTTATTTAGCACAGGTATGATTTCCAAATCATGTTCCAATGCTAAATATAAGTTTGATATAGTTTGAGCTTCAATGCCCTGAGCTGCATCTACTATCAGTAATGCACCTTCACAAGCAGCAATTGACCTTGAAACCTCATACGAAAAATCAACATGACCGGGAGTATCAATAAGGTTTAGTGTATAGTCTTGGCCTTCATGCTTATAGTCCATCTGGATAGCATGACTCTTAATCGTAATTCCACGCTCTCTTTCAAGATCCATGTCATCAAGCAATTGCTCTTGCATCTCTCTCTCAGTAACTGTACCCGTAAACTGCAAAAGCCTATCTGCCAAGGTGCTTTTACCATGGTCGATGTGAGCGATAATGCAGAAATTCCTAATGTTTTCCATACTCCTCTAATATTACAAACAGATATAGCTCTGCCGGGCTTTATTTTTAAACAGCAAAAGTAGATAATAATTAATAGTTAACATATTTGCAGTAGAAAATAAAAAACGTTGCCAATGAACCTTGCTGACTCAAAAAGAAGAAACAACATATCTGAGTATATCATTCACATGTATCAGACGGAGGACCTAATAAGAGTCTACGATTTTGACATGGAGAAAATTGAAGAATATGTGATCAAGCATATCCCATTAGAAGATAAGTCTGAATTAAAGCAATGGTATAGTCAGATTGCTGAAAACATGAAATCTGAAGGCATTGAAAACACAGGGCATTTAAAAGAGGTTCAGGAGATTGCGGCAGAACTTAGCTCACTTAAAGATGAATTATTAAATACTGACAAAGACTTTATCAAAACTTATGATGAATCATTACCTCATATTAAAAGAAGCCTTGAGCTCTCTCAAGGTCTGATTAAAGATGAGATACAAGCATGCCTAAATGGAGTTTATGGCCTTTTGTTGTTGAGAATGAACGGAAAAAAAGTACCTGATGAACTTATGGAAAGTATTAATGCATTTGGCAATGTGCTTTCATATTTAAGCTATAAGTATAAACAAAGACATTATTTGAGCGAGAATTAGGCTGGTTGCTGGTTTCTGGTTTGTTAGGTGCACCTTGAGTTATTGTTTATAAACTGTACCGTCTTTCATCACGAAGGTGACATTGGTCATTGTAGCAATATTTTCTAATGGGTTATCATCAACAGCCACGATATCTGCTTTCTTACTCCTTTCAATGGAACCTAACTGATCCTGAACCTTTAACATAGTGGCTGCAACAATAGTGGCTGATTTAATAGCCTCCATTGGTTTCATACCTACTTCCACCATGTAGCCAAACTCTTTGCCATTTTCACCATGTGGAAAAACGGCTGCATCTGTACCAAATGCAATTTTAACACCTGCTTCGTAGGCCTGCTTAAATGTATTTTGAATTTTTGGGCCTATTTCTAATGCTTTGGGAACAACCAATGCAGGGTAATATCCATCAATTTTGGCTTTTTCAGCTACATATTTACCAGCCGAAATAGTCGGCACATAATATGTACCATACTTTTTCATTAGCTCCATTACTTCGGGAGTCATCATGGTACCGTGCTCTATTGAGGTGATTCCTGCCTCAACAGCTCTTTTCATTCCTTCTGCTCCATGTGCATGAGCTGCAGTAATCATCCCGTATTCATTGGCTGTTTCAACTATTGCTTTTAGCTCTTCAATTGCGAATTGAGGACCTGAACCATCTTTGGCAACGCTTAAGACTCCTCCAGTGGCGGTAATTTTAATAACATCAGCTCCATTTTTATACCTTTGTCTCACGGCCTTTCTTGCTTCCCAGGGGCCGTTTATTACACCTTCTTTTGGACCTGGATCTCCCATGAGATCGCTTCTGTAACCATTAGTAGGATCAGCATGACCACCCGTAGTACCTATAGCTTTTCCTGCAGAAAAGATTCTCGGCCCGGGGACTTTACCAGCCTTTATTGCATCTCTTAAGGCCGTATTTACACCGCTACCTCCCATGTCTCTCACGGTAGTAAAACCAGCCATAAGAGTAGTATTTGCATAGACTGCGGCATCATACGCTACGTCCACTTTGTCTTGAGTAAAACCTTTTATGTATTTATCCGGGCTTGTTTCTCCTTCGATATGTACATGCATATCCATGAGACCAGGCAATACGGTTTTATTTTTCAAATCAATAACTGTTTCACCATCTGAAGGATTTTTATATCCTTTTTCAACCGAAATAATTTCATCGTTTTCAACCACAATGGTCATTTCCTTTTGTGCTTTGTCGCTAACGCCATCTATAAGCAGACCGCAGTGAATGAATGTCTGCTGAGCAAACACTGCATTACAAAAGAAAAATAGCAGGCATGTGAAAATGTTTAATTTGTAGTTCTTCATGATTTTTGATTTCTTTTAATCCAGGTACTTTTCTGCCCTGGCTCTAATTTTATCAATATCAACTTCTTCTATTCTCGGGTCAATATAGGTAGTGGAAACTAAATCGAATAATGAATTTTCTTCGTAGCCTAACTTTTTAAGTACTTGCATACAAAACTTCATCTCCTCTTTGTGAATCTTGCCATCGATTTTCATTACCATCACCAAGTTAGTCATTAAGCTAACTTTCTCCTCACGAGAAAGGTGTTCAAGCGAAGGAATTGTGTCTTCTGCTGCAGTTTGCTTTATAATGCTCTCAATATCTTCGTCTGACACTTTATTTGAGGCGCCTATCTGCCTAATGAGTTCAAGTTCTGCAGAATCAGTTTCTCCATCAATCTTTGCTAGTTGCACAAGAATGTTGATGTGTGGATTGATATTCATTGGTTAAATGTTAAGACGTTAAATATAAACTTTTTATGGTTTATAAATAATAGAATACTCTGTATCCCTATCTTTCCGTTTATGAATTTTCTAGCTCATGCATTTTTATCAGGGGAAAATCCCAAACTTTTGGTTGGTAATTTTATGGGCGATTTTGTAAAGGGTAAACAGTTTGAGCAATATAATGAGACGATTGGCAATGGCATTAAATTACACCGATTGATTGATGAGTTTACTGACAATCATGAGATTGTAATGAGTAGTAAAAGAAGATTTACCAAAAAATATCGACATTACTCCGGGGTGATAGTTGATGTGGCTTACGATCATTTTCTAGCCAAAAATTGGGGCAAATATCACAAGAAAGATCTACTCAGTTTTACTCACTGGATATACAATACGCTAGACCAACATAAAGATATTTTTCCAGAAAGGTTTGCTTTCATGCTAGGCTATATGAAAAGAGACAACTGGCTTTATCACTATGCCGAGTTATCCGGCATTGACAGAGCACTTACTGGTATGTCTAAACGCACAAAATTTAATTCTAAGATGGAAATGGCGGCAGTTGATATTTCCCTGCATTATCAGCATCTGGAAGAAGAATTCACTTCATTTCTACCTGAAATTATGGCATTTGTAAACACTCAACTTAAAACTTTAGGTAAAACACCCCTTTGAGTCGTGCTTCTTCCCACGGCTGCTGATCACCGTTGCTTAATGACTCCACATTGATTCGGGTGTTCATAAACACATCCTCAATTCTTTGTTGTTTGTTGAGTTGTTTCACCAGCTCTCCGGTGTAAAGCCCATTTTCACCTTCCCCGTCAGAGGCCACGTTTCCAGGAGAAGTTGAATATGCTATGAGTGTTCCACTTGGCGGGGTTTCTTTCGCCAGTCCCGCGCCTCCTCGCTTTCCTGTAGGAAATGGATTATTTCGACAAGCATCCAGAATTATCATATTGAGACCATTTTCGTTGGCATAATTCATCGTGCGTAAAATACCTGTTAATGGAACAGACTTTTGCTTCACGTCCAAAACACTATTCAAATGTGCATCAACAGGTATCAAATAGTTTACACCTTCTATCTCAAGACCATGGCCGGCATAATAAAATATAGTGACATCAACATCTCTAATTTCATCTCCAAAGGCATATACAGCATTTTTCATGTCTTCATACGATCCGTCTAAAATCGTTTGCACTTCAAAACCAAGGTTTTTTAGTGTCTCAGACATTACTTTGGCATCATTTACAGTATTGTTGAGTGCCCCTGTTCCCTCATACTCTGCATTGCCAATTACAAGCGCTTTTCTAGTTTGCCCAGAAACGGAAGACTTTGCTTTAGCAGGGGTTGGCAAATCCGGCTTACGAGTAACATATATATCTTTAAAAACTGTATTTGACTGATAATCCTCTGCTACAATCCTTACCTTGTTTTTACCAGGCACCAACGGCACATTGGTTGTAAACTTACCATCAGGCTGGATTTCTGCAGGGTCGCCATTTACTGTGATACTTTTTATTTTAGCTCCATCTGACAAGGCTCCATGTATCTCTGTTTCAGGGTGCTCGATAACTGACTCTCCGTAGTTTCTTTTAAGGGATGGCTTGATGATTTTTATCTGAGGTGCAGCATTTTTTTCAAGCAAAAACAAGTGGACCGCACCATCTGAATCTCCCACCGCCAGGTAGCTGTCATCTTCTGATATGGCCAGTGTTTCAGGAAACTCGTCCAATGTAACCTGAGCTACTTCAGACCCCTGATCAATATCTACAATGGTTACTTCAAAACGCTTTCTTGTAAAATAAGTCATATTGGTCGGGCCGGGACCTAAAGCAATCTGATCGACCCTATTATTGATTCTAATCCTCTTTATTTCATTAGATGTATCCCAATCATAAGCAAGAATTGAATTACGTCTTTCCGGCTGACCTCCTCTGATGCCACCTTTTGGAATAAAAACTTCTTGCACACCTGTTACAAAAAGATCACTACCCTTATTTGAGGCCGCAGCATGCATAACTGAGGCAGATCCACTAAACTCATTACTTCTTAGCTTAGCCTCTCTTAAAACTTTTTGATTGACAGGATTACACGTGAGCGTAGTACCATCATTGGACATGACAGCTATCTGTTGCCCAAACCTATCGTATCCCAAATAAAGAACATCATCAATACGATCCTCCACATCAATAGATGTTTGAAGCATGTTAGCCGAGAGGTTGTAAATCCTTAGCTGTCCATCTCTATTTATATATGACAGAGATTTTTTTTCAGGATCAATAGACAGGTGCGTTGCTTCACCTGGCAGCTCGCCTGATCTTAATAAAGTGAGATTCTGTGGGTTAAAAAAATTTAAATTACCGTCTGCATCAACCACCAATATTTCATCGTCACCTTTTAGAAACTCTATAAAAAGGACATCATCTTTGATCGATGTAGTGCCTAATTGTGACAGGTTATTTATATCCCACAAGGTTAAATTACCCTTTCGATCTCCGGCTAGCAGTTTATCTGACGCGGCACTCATGCCAATGGCAGTTACCTTATCAAGCCGAGCTTGTAATTTACCTACAGGTGATATTGAAATTTGCTGGGCACCAACTGAAAAAGCGCCCAGCAAAAAAAATATTAAAATTCTAAAGTTCATTGAGTGTTAATTATGAGCCCCTTTTCCCAAGGATAATTCCTATACCAGCAAATAATTGTAATTGCCCTCCCTCAGGATCTACTCCATCGATTGTATTACCATCTACTGTAACAGTAGTACTGATATTTGTAGAATAATTGAGGTTAGTATCTAAGTTGATCCTTTCAGTTAAAAAAACCTTCATCCCCCCTTTGATACCTAAGCCTATGTTGGTCACCGAAGAATCAAAAGTATCAGATGAAGTGCCATTACCAGTAATTGAAATCAGGGCTCCTGCATATGGCAAAACTACACCGCCAGATGTTAAAAAGCTGTAGTTACTAAACAAGTTTACGCCAGCAGATGTTGTTGTCGTACCTCCTGTACCAAACACTGAAAGTAAGGGTCCAGCACCCAATGACAAATTGTCCGTCACGAAAATTTCGTAACTTAAAAATAGGGTGAAGCTTGTTGACGATGGGTCAACACCAGTAGTAGTATTCAGCGTTGTTGCAAACCCAATATTTGAATCGCCTTGTTGCACTTGGGCATTTGTAATGATAACTGCTGAAAATAATAATGCGAATGATAATAATAATCGTTTCATAATTAGCCAATTAGTTAAATAGTTGAATTTAATATTCAATATATTAAAAATCTTGGTTAAATACTATCCCCAATATTGGCTACTATGGATTACTTCACTTCAAAACTCTGCATATCTGACAATTCACCATCACTTATTCTTACCTGGTATTTACCCTTCTTGATATAGTTATAAACTCCATCTGCTTTCTTTTTCTTAGGAGCATAGCTTACTTTTAAATCCCATTTAAGACGATTAAATCCTTTAGCTGCTGTCACATTCAAAGACCTTATCACCTGATCCTCCTCATTTAAGACAGAAATTGTTATTTCTCCGGCATTGGTGCTGTAATAGTCAAGGGTCATATTGGGTACAAACGGTTTTAAATATGGATACCGGCTTTCACCCCAGCGATACGAATGGCGAACATCACTCAGGCTAAATAATTTTAAAATAATCTCTGAATTGCCTGCCACTGCCTGAAGTGGTTTTGCATCAACAATATAGATGCTTCGGCCATGTGTGCCTACTACAAGTTCATTGTCTCTTGGGTGTACGAGTAAGTCGTATGATGCCACATTTGGTATTGATTTGAGCAGCTCCCAACTCTGTCCTCTACTTAGGCTAACATAAGTACCATGGTCCGTCCCAAGGTAAAGTAAGTCTGGGTTTACAGGGTCTTGAATGAGATCATTTACTACTACTTCAGGCAGGTTAGATTTTAGAGATTTCCATGTTGTTCCATGATCGTCACTCATATATAAATAAGCATTGAAATCGTCTTCCCGATAGCCATTGAGTGTAACAAACACAGTTGACTCGCTATGTGGAGAAGCCTGGATTGAGCTGATCCATTTATTATTTGGAAGTCCATTAGTTATCTTTTTCCAATCACCACCATGCGTCATCTGCACATTACCGTCATCTGTACCAGCGTATATCAAACCAAACTTTAGAGGAGACTCAGAGAACTCAGAAATAGTGGAGAATGGAACATTTCCCTGACGTAAATCCCTTGTAAGATCCGGACTGATAGTTTCCCAATTCTCACCCTGATCGAAGCTTCTATGCATGCGCTGTGAAGCCATATAAACGATGTCGGGATTGTGGCTGCTTAACTTAACAGGAGTTCGCCAGTTAAATCTTAGAACAGGCTCTCCAATATCATGCGCTGGAGTTATTCTGGTGAAGTCATTCTTGCTACGATCAATTCTAAAGTAATTGCCAAACTGAAAGCCTGTGTACACTATATCGCTATTTCTGGGATCAGGGTAGACGAACATGCCATCTCCGCCAAATATTCTCTGCCATTGCTCTGTACGGTTTGGTATTGATTTAGACGAACCAACCAAAGTTCCATTATCCTGAAGTCCGCCATATACGTTATACGGTTTTTCCATATCTACATTTACAGTATAAAACTGACCCACCGACATGTTGTTGATATGCCTCCAGTTCGCACCCTCATCATAGCTTTCATATAAACCACCATCGTTTCCTAACAAAATGTGTTTAGAATCCTTGGGATCAATCCAAAGTGCATGATGATCCACATGTACATCTCCGATTGTATCTATTCTTGCATAAGTTTCACCTCCATCTATTGATTTTAATAGCGGTACACCAAAGATGTAGGTAACATCTGGATTATCAGGTGCTACTCTTACTTCACCGAAATAGTAGCCATACGTGAAGTATACACCATCAAGGTCATAGCTGTTCATTTTTTTCCATGTATCTCCGTAATCATCCGATCTGTACATTTCAGCGCCTATTACCGATGTATTGAATAGAGCTGCATTGGCATCACCGAAATATTCAGCTACAGCTTTTGGCTCATACTTTCCTTGCCTTATTTCTTTTTTTAGTAGTGCTGGTGTGTATTTTTTGGGGAAGCCATTCTTTTCTAGAAAATCTTTGAGTAGATCATTGTCTAAAGCCAATAGCTGGCTTGCCGTCATATCTTTAAAGTCCTGGAGTTTCAAGTCATCAGATTTGTCTTCTTCTTTCTTTTCTTTTGTCTCAGCCTGATTATCTAAAAAGGCATAGAGTATATTCGGGGATGAGGCAGCAACATCAAGACCTATTCTACCTACTTGTTTTCCTTCTGGAAAACCATCCATAATCCTCTGCCAGGTAACACCGCCATCATCCGATCGGTAGATGCCTGAACCTGGTCCATTACCTTTAAAATTCCATGCTTTACGGGTACGTTCCCAGGCGCTGGCCCATAACTGATCAGGGTTTTCTGGGTTAATGACCAGGTCGATTATTCCAGTACTATCATTAATATAAAGTGTTTTATCCCAGCTATTACCTCCATCGGTAGTCTTATAAACCCCTCTTTCTTCATTATTAGAATAAAGCGCTCCCATGGATGCTACCCAAATTGTTTCGGAGTTTGAAGGGTGTATGATCACCCTGCCTATATGCTGCGTATTTTCCAGGCCCAGGTGAGACCAATTTTTTCCTCCATCTGTAGACTTATAAACTCCAGAGCCTGCATAACTCGATCGGCTACTGTTATTTTCTCCCGTACCTACAACAATAATATTGGCATCGCTTGGAGCCATGGCCAGGTCACCTATACCCAACGCATCTACCTCATCGAAAATAGGCTCAAAAGTAACACCATGGTTGGTTGTTTTGAATAAGCCTCCCGAAGCATACGCAACAATATATTCTTTAGGATTATTTTCATTAACGGCAATATCTACAATTCGCCCTCCCTGCACGACCGGACCAATATTTCTTGCCGGATAGTTATTTAACATTGACTCTTGAGCCAATTCACTACGTTTTTTGTAAGGCTCTAAAATGCTTTGAGCCATAGCAACCGGCACAACAACAAAGGATAAGACAGTTAATAATACGTTTTTCATTATAGGCATAGTTAAGTTTGATATTAAAATTAGTAATAAATCTTAATGACTCTTAAAGATTAGGGATAGACGGTTTGTGATAACTTTCTACCTTTGCAGAAAATAAGAATATGTTATGCATAACGATCCAGAATTAAGCGGAAAATACCTGGGGTCAATCACTGAAGATTTTGTTGTAGTTTCTGATACCCTCAAAGAAGCATCCTATCAAATAAGAAAAAGAGGATTTTCAGACCATCCCATATTTTCTATTTCTAAAATTGACCTACCTATAGGTACACTTTTGATTGCCAAGACTGATTTGGCTACTAATTGGAACTATAACGCTTCTTATTTAGACGAATTTGTGCAGCGTGAACTGATAGGCTCAGATAAAGTTGAGGAATTTAAAGGCGCTTATAAAGACCCTGATGAGTTTTGTTGCCTGTTTGTAGTAGATGATGGTTTCACAAATTTTGTATATATTCCCTATCCGGAAGAATGAGTCTTAGCTTTTGCGATATAAGGGAATTACAATATGTCTGGTATTATTAATCAATTTAGCCTACGGTCAGGTTAATCACAAGATTCTCTTTGATCGTATTTTCATTCCCGGTCTAATAGCCCAAAATCCAATTACGGGTATTGCCCAAGACCATTTTGGATTATTATGGTTCTCCACCTTTGATGGAATACACAGGTATGATGGCTATAATTTCGAGTTTCATGATGTAACTCTTAACGATCCATTGATAGATATAGTAGATTATCGAGGCCTACAGGTAGTAAACGATAGTGTTTTACTTGTTGGGACCAACTCTGGAGTAGCGAGATTCAATTACATTACCAATAATTTCACTTTTTTTCCTGTCAGAAATACTAAAGGCCACCCTGTTGGAATACGGCAAATTCATATTGACCGTAATAATACAGTTTGGCTCAATGCAGCAAATAATGGCTTATATACTTTAACAAAATCAGGAGAAGTTAAATCGATTATTAAACAGCCTGTTACAGCTATGGGTATTTCACCCACAGGTACGATGCAATACGCCTCCAATAATGTACTATACGAAGTACAATATACAGTGGCTGAAGCAAAATACACACTTGAAAAAGGCTTAACCATATCTAGCATTGCCTATAATGGAGCAAACTTATTGCTCGGAACGGCCAATAACGGGCTCTATGAAAACACAAGCAACGGATTTTCACAAATCCTGGACTTAAATCATCCTGTAACAAAAATATTTCAAGATCAGGATGCCCAAATATGGGTGCTCACTGACCGGGAAGGCATCTATGTGTACTCCAATGGAAGTTTTTCGAATTATACTAAAGATTTTTACGACAAGTCCAGCATATCAGCAGACAGGGCAATTTCCATCTTCCAGGAAGATAATAAAACTATTTGGGTTGGCACTTCCGCTGGCATAAATAGGTATGATCCCTACAAAACAAAATTCAAATATTATAAGCATCTACCACTAAAAGAAACATCGCTGAGTGCTGATCTTGTAAGGGGAATTTATGAAGATAACGATGAAAACCTGTGGTTGGCAACAGAAGATGGTACCGTAAATAAACTCCCAAAAGGGTCAAATGAATTTCTCAAAAGAAAGATAGGAACCACTTCTGACAAAATAATTCCTTATGATTTTTATGACATCAATTCAAATGAGGTTTTGGTGGCTACCTCGCATGGCATGTATTTGGTTGACAAAAACCTTAAATACCAAAAACGACATCCGACACTTACGTTTGAAAAGTTAAATAATAGCAGAGCAAGAGCCATCATTCCTTACCACAATGACTCTCTTTTGATACTATCTGAGGGGAAGGTAGGTATTTATAATTTTCGAGAAGACAAGTTTAGCTATCTAAAATTACCATCAAGTAAACAAATCAGGGCTACCCAAGCGGTTGATCAATACGCACGAACAGTATATGTAGATTCAAAAGGGATTTTATGGATCGGCTCTTATGGTGTAGTGGCCAAAATAAATATTCAAAATAAATCCGCAGAATACTATCCATTTGACGAGGCAAGAGGCCCAATGGTAATGTACATTGAAAGAATAAAGGACACTTTATGGGTAGGCACTTTTAATGGCGGGTTAGTGAGGGTGAATCTGAATAATAAATCTTACAAAAAGTATACAACAAAGGATGGACTACCCAATGATGCCGTTTATACAGCGATCCCAGACGACAATGGTAACCTTTGGCTATCTACAAACAACGGTGTCTGTCGCTTTAATATCAATTCTGAAGAAACTGAAGTATTTGATATTAATGATGGGTTACAAGGCTCAGAATTCAACAGACTTGCATTTACAAAACGAGCTAATGGTCATATCGCATTGGGAGGGTTAAATGGATTTAATTTATTTGATCCTAACAATATTGAAAAAAACCCACACCGTCCGCGATCGATAATATTGGATGTGGAAATTTTAAACGAGTTTGTTGGTGAAAACGAATATTTACACCCTAAAATTTCTTTGCTTGGCAAGAAAACTCTCAACCTTAGCCACAAGCATAACTTCTTAAGGTTTAATTATTGTGCCAATCATTTCAGCACGGCTCACGATAATAAGTACTATTATCAATTAGAAAATTTTGACGAAAATTGGGTTTTTGCGGGCAATAAAAATAGTGCTACATATACTGGGTTAAAACATGGTGCCTATATTTTCAAAGTAAAGTCAGTAAGCCCTGATGGTGTTGAAGAAGTGCAACACGCGGCCATAAACATAGATATAAACGCACCTTTTTGGATGAAATGGTGGTTTTATACCGGCATTGTTGCTCTGGCAGGTTTAGGGACTTACATAGCCATAGACAGACGGCTGAAACAAACTAAAGCCATTAAACTTCTCCTTGAAAAAGAAATAGAAAGGCGCACACATGAGCTGAAGAAATCAAAGGACGAACTTTCTGACCTTAACCAGAAAAAGGATTTCATTTTTTCAATCTTATCACATGATTTACGTGCTCCACTTACCACGCTGGAGGGGTTTCTTGGGCTGCTTGTTGAGCATTATGAACAAATGACTCCAAAAGAAATTAAGGCACATGCAACATCAATTAAAAACTCTGTTGGCAAATCCCTTGACCTCATAGACAATACACTTTATTGGTCACTCTCTCAGATGGGCAATGTCAATTACAATCCTATGACAGTATCAGTTACTGATCTTTTTGAAAAAGTAAAAGGCTTATATAATTTGACAGCTAAAAAGAAGACCATTAAGCTCACATTTGATATAAATGAAGACTTATATATAACTGCTGATGAAAACATGTCTTACATCATTTTGAGAAATCTAGTTTCAAACGCACTAAAATTTACACCAAAACGTAAGGCAGTAAATGTAAAAGCTTACAAGGAAAATGATTTTGTTGCCATTGAAGTAATTGACGAGGGGGTTGGCATTACTCCCGAGTCAATAGGCAAATTATTTGATAAGAAACCTAACCTAAGTAAACGAGGCACCTCTAATGAAAAAGGTGCCGGTTTGGGTCTCATTTTATGCAAAAAATTTATTGAACTGCACAAAGGTGAGATTAGTGCTACAAGTAATGGAAGTCATACCAAGTTTAAAGTAACTTTTCCTATTGCTGATCGCCCTGTTTCAAGTGATCCCACCCCTGAGCCTGTATAGGAACGGTATTGCCATTCTTACTTTGCATTACATTACCCTTGTCTTTTTCATGCACATAGCCGATAAAGTGTATGTCACGATGGTTTTTTAGTTTTTCAAAATCATCCTGATTAATTGTAAACAACAGCTCATAATCTTCTCCTCCATTTAGCGCGCAAGTTGTCGGGTCAATTTTAAACTCATAGGCTGTATCATAAGTCTGTTTGTCTATTGGTAGCTTATCTTCATAGATCGCCATACCAACGTTGCTATTAGCACTCAGGTGCATAAGCTCTGAGGCCAAACCATCTGATATATCAATCATTGAAGAAGGTTTTATTTCAAGTTCTGCCATCTCATGAATGATATCCATACGGGCATCTGGTTTTAACTGCCTTTGCACAATGTAATCGTACTTTTCAAGTTGTGGTTGCATATCAGGGTTAGCTATGTACACTTGCTTTTCTCTTTCCAAAATATTTAATCCCATATAAGCCGCTCCGAGATCTCCTGTCACACAAATAATATCATTTTGTTGAGCGCCAGAGCGTTTTACAAGAAGATCAGCTTTTTGTTGACCTATGGCAGTGACAGAAATTACTAAACCACTACCTGATGATGTTGTATCACCACCCACCAGGTCTACTTTATAATGATCACAGGCTGCCTTTATGCCTTCATACAAAGCGTCAACCGCTTCTACTGAAAAACGATTACTTAGACCGATATTGACAGTAACCTGCTTTGGAATAGCATTCATGGCAGCAACATCTGAGATATTAACCGCTATTGATTTGAATCCTAAGTGAGCCAAAGGCATATAAGACAAGTCAAAATGCACACCCTCTAATAACATATCGCTGGTTACTACTATTTTTTGATCCTTCTCTGGTTGAAGAATAGCAGCGTCATCACCAATTCCCACTTCACTTTCCGCATTGACTAATTCAAACTTATCTCTAATCATATCGATCAGTCCGAACTCTCCTATTTTGTTGATTTCAGTACGTTTTTCTTCCATTTTCTCCTTTTCTAAAGCTGCAACTCATCGGCCGCATATGTATTTGATCGTGCAAAGGTATGGTATTATCTATTATGACAAGAATCAGCGATTACTTTATCATCAAGCCAGCGTATTTAAAGCTGACTGAAAGAAAAAGATTATGAAGAAGATTGCCAGAATATTATCAGTTGTCCTTAGTTGTTGCTTTTTATTTATTGCGTGTGGCCCCAAACCTCAATACCGCACCCGATTGGGCAAAAAGAAGTTGAAGCACTACAATTCTATCCAATATGACAAGGCCCAGGCTCCTAAAACTTTCAAAAGTTTTAAGAACCGATAATTTCCTGGCAAAGCTCTATAAGTACACCATTAGTAGTCTTTGGGTGTAAAAAGCAAACCAATTTATTATCAGCTCCCTTTTTTGGCTCTTTATTGATTAGGGTAAATCCTTCAGATTCAAGGCGATTCATTTCTTCATGAATGTCTTCGACTTCATAGGCTATATGATGAATGCCTTCTCCTCTTTTTTCTATGAATTTGGCAATGGCCGAATCTTCTGATGATGCCTCTAAAAGCTCTATTTTTGTTTCGCCTACTTTAAAAAATGAAGTGTCAACCCCTTCAGAAGCCACACTTTCCACTTTATAGTGTTGTTGGCCAAAAAGCTTCTTAAACAGATCATTGGACTTTTTGAGGTCTTTTACAGCAATTCCTATGTGTTCTACTTTTAGCATAATTCAAAATTCTCATTTATTAACAAAACGGACAAGGTTGTTTTAATTTATTAATTGGTTTGGTTTGTATATTCTGTTGTCAGGCATTTGACTAACTTTGAGGTAAAGTTGAAACTTTTTAAATTACTCGAAAGTTTAATTGTAGATTCACAATTATCAAGGATTTGAAATATGATGGATACAGCTAATGATGTACATGTAGAAGCAGCCAGAATTCAGAAAGAAATAAAAAGCTATCTTGGGTTGAGGAGCAATGCTTTAATATTTGAATATGCCAATGTAGAGGGCAAAGTAAAGCTTGATTTAATTACAATCAACCCGCGTCATAATCAGTCATTTTTATATCACTCAGTAAGAGGTTTTGATAAGGTTGACGCCTTAAATAAAATGATGGATTATGTGCAGAATGATAAAGACAAAGAAAGCTCTTACACTATTCAGTGGATAGCTAAAGGCGATAAAGAGTTGCATACATCTTATTTTCGAGCATCAAATGCTTACGATGCATTAGATAAGCTGTATTATGGGCGAGATATGAACACAATTACAGTTTTTAGTGTTGTTTTAAATCCTGTAGCATAAATAAATTACTGATATGATTAACGTAACAGAAAAAGCCAAAGAAAGAATAATCGCGCTGAGGAAAGAGGAAGGTAAAACCGAAAATCATAATATCAGGGTGGCTGTACAAGGCGGAGGTTGCTCCGGCCTTATGTACGAACTTAAGTTTGATTCTTCTATCGAAGACTCGGATGAAATATTTGAAGATAATGGCATTAAGATCCTCGTTGACAAGAAAAGTTTACTGTACCTTCTTGGTACCAAACTAGATTTTTCGGACGGGTTGAATGGCAAAGGATTTCAATTTATAAACCCAAATGCTTCACGTACCTGCGGTTGCGGGGAAAGTTTTGCGGTTTAAAATACCACACATTTAAAAAAAGCCTCTCAATTCAATAATTGAGAGGCTTTTTTTGTGTCTAGTCGATCGTAGCTATACATTTGAGCTCAATCGCAATTGGCGTTGGCAGTGCATTAATTTCAACAGTAGTCCTACAAGGCTGATTGTCTTTAAAGTATTGGGCATATACTTCATTGTACTTTTTAAAGTCATCTTCCATATTGGTGAGAAATACCGTAACATCAACAAGTTTATCCCATCCGGATCCTGAAGCTTCCAGTACAAGTCGTACATTTTCAAACACAGAGTGGCACTGTTTTTCGATGTCGTATGATGCTATGGCCCCATCAGCACTAAGCTCTACTCCGGGTATTTCTTTCGTACCTCGTTTTCTAGGCCCTACTCCCGACAAGAATAACAAATTGCCCACTCTACGGGCGTGTGGGTACAAACCTACCGGCTCTGGTGCTTTGTCTGAATTATGAATATTTGATTTTTCCATATGGTATGATCATTGAATTTATAGTAATAAACCAAAATTAATAAAACCATGTTTGTTACTATCTTATCATCGATTTATTTGGCACTTGCAGTTTTTGTAGTTGTGCGATTAGTAAACAAAAAGAGGCAAAAAATAGCCGACTGGGCTGCTCGCAAAGGTTTTAGAGACAGCTACTTACATAAAATTATTTCTACAAAGTCTTCCCGCAACAAGCGAAAAGCAGACATCTCTAAAATCTATATTGATTAATTGCTGTGGCAATTTGACCTCTTAGTAAGGCGAAAAGTCCACATATTGGAATTAACAAAAACTTAATTAAGATGTGGCCAAAAAAATTACTAACTTAATACTCAACCACTAACCCAAATGTTTATAAATATAATTGCAATTTTCTATCTCATATTGGTAGCAATACTATTAGTCATGTATACTACCAAACAACGAGAAAAAATCATTAATTGGGCCTATCGACATGGCTTAAAGAACAACTTCTTTATTAGAATGATTAGAAAAAAGCCTCGTAAGAAAAACCAGTCTGATATTTCTAAGGCATTTATGGGTTAGCCATTCATCAACTCTTCTATTTCTTCCACCTCGATGGGAATATTAGCCATCAAATCATTTATACCATTCTCGGTTATTACCACATCATTTTCGAGCCTAATACCAAGACTTTCTTCTCTGATATAAATTCCTGGCTCCACTGTAAAGACCATTCCCGGCTCCATTTTTCTATAAATATTTCCCACATCGTGTACATCTAAGCCTATGTGATGAGAAGTGCCATGCATAAAGTATTTTTTATAAGCAGGAGCTTGTGCTGATTGATTTTTGATATCGGTTTTATCGATGAGCCCTAAGCCAACCAATTCACTCTCCATTACCATACCCACTTCTTTGTGATATTCCGGAATCGTATTTCCCGGTATTAGCATCTTCATAGCTTCTCTCTTGACCCTCAACACCGCATTGTAAACATCTTTTTGTCGCTGTGTAAATCGCCCACTCACCGGTAAGCATCGCGTCATATCTGCATTGTAATTACCATATTCAGCACCAACATCCATCAGCAATATATCCCCATCCTTACACTGCTGATTGTTATCGATATAGTGAAGTACACAAGCGTTGAAACCAGACGCAACGATTGGCGTGTACCCAAAACCTCTTGACCTATTTTTTATAAACTCATGGGCATATTCGGCTTCTATCTCATACTCCATTACTCCAGGCTTTACAAATTGAGCGACACGTCTGAAGCCTTTCTCAGTAATATTACAGGCCTCTTGCATAGCGACAATCTCTTCTGGTGCTTTGATAGCTCTAAGATTATGTAAGATGGGTGCAGACCGCTCATATTTATGCAATGGATAGTGTTCTTTACACCACTTTAGAAATCGTGTATCACGAGTCTCTACCTTTCCAGATGCTCTAATATGTTCGTTTGTATTGAGGTATACATACTCTGCCTCAGCCATAAGTGTATTGAAGATACCTTCAAACTGAGATAACCAATAGACGGATTCTATACCAGATGCTTCAGTCGCCTCTTCTTTGGTGTATTTATGACCTTCCCAAATAGCAATATTTTCATTGGTCTCTGTCAGAAAGAGTATTTCCCGGTGTTTCTTATCGTGAAAATCAGGATAAACTAATACTATACTTTCTTCCTGATCGATACCTGTAAGGTAGAAAAGATCATTATTTTGCCTAAATGCCATGGTACCATCGGCATTGGTCGGCATAATATCATTTGAATTGAATACT
This sequence comes from Fulvivirga sp., assembly GCA_965227525.1. GTDB lineage: Bacteria > Bacteroidota > Bacteroidia > Cytophagales > Cyclobacteriaceae > Fulvivirga. The sequence goes on from OZ245762.1 coordinate 3,864,373, forward strand.
GCTATCGAATTGGGTTTTAACTGTTTAATGAATTTTTCCCTGGTCGATGTATAAAAAGTATTTGGTAAAGGTTGGTATCTCATTGCTTTAATGTTAATCAATTGTCTAACTCAGATAGCTCAAGCCATCTCAATTCTTTTTCGTCTATTTTATCTTCTATTGCTTTTAGCTCTAAGCCCCACTCTCTAAGTTCTTCATGATCGCCTTCCCCAGAATTCAGCTTAGCTACTAACTCATCTTTATCCTTAGTGAGTTTTACAATCTCATCCTCTAGGCCTTCATATTCGCGCTTCTCATTATAAGACATTTTCGTCTTTTGTACAGGCTTTTCTTTATGCTTAGCAGGCTTAGGAGCAGATTCAATCTGCTTTACTTTCCTGTTTTCTGATAAATATTCCCTGTAATCAGTATAGTTTCCAACAAAGTCTTTTATTGGCTTACTCTTCTCAAAGATAAATAGATGATCTACCAGCCTATCAAGAAAATACCTGTCATGAGAAACAATAATTAAGCAACCCGTAAACTCCTCCAAAAACTCCTCTAACACTCTTAAAGAATCTAAATCAAGATCATTCGTTGGTTCATCGAGTATTAAGAAGTTGGGATTTTTGATAAGTACTAAAAGCAGTTGCAATCTTCTTTTTTCACCTCCACTAAGTTTCTCAACAAAATCATATTGAGCTTTTGGCGAGAACTTAAATTGAGTTAAAAAACGTGAAGCTGAAACAGTGCTTCCGTCAGAAAGAGTAACTATTTCAGCAATCTCCTGTACAACTTCAATTACTTTCTGGTTAGGCTTAAAGTCTGGCTCGCGCTGTTTGTAGTAGCCAAAAACTGTAGTCTCTCCTTTTACAATATTTCCACTATCAGGTTTGATATTACCCGTAAGCATATTTAAGAAGGTAGACTTTCCGGTGCCGTTCTTACCAACTATACCAAGCCGCTCTCCTTTTTTGAACACGTAATCAAAAGGTTTGATTATCTGTTCCTCCTGAAAAGACTTTTCGATGGAGTCGAGTTCTAGTACTTTTTTACCTTGTCTTCTGGTTGTTACATCTAGGTTTAAACTACTTTTAGAAATATTCTTATGCGCCTTTTCTTTCACATCACCAAAGGCCTCTACTCTGTACTTAGCCTTGGTTCCTCTGGCTTTAGGTTGCCTGCGCATCCACTCAAGCTCTTTTTTATAGAGATTTTGTGCCTTTTCTTTTTCAACTGCCTGGTTGTGCTCCCGCTCTTCTTTTTTTAATAAAAAATTTGTGTAATTACCTTCGTAGTGAAAGAGTGTCTGCTGATCAAGCTCTATGATTTTAGAGGTTACCTTATCTAAGAAGTAGCGGTCGTGGGTCACCATTATAAGTGCCAAATCACTCATTGAAAGATAATTTTCGAGCCATTCAATGATGTCTAAGTCCAGATGGTTAGTGGGTTCATCAAGTATTATTAAGTCTGGCTTTTCTATCAATGCTTTAGCAAGACCTACTCGTTTTTTCTGACCTCCCGATAAAGTTTCCACTTTCTGGCCTAATTCATGTATCCCAAGCTTGCCCAATATCTCCTTCACCTGACTTTCATAACTCCAGGCATCTAGCTCATCCATTCTAATCATGAGATCTGAAAGTATCTCAGCAGATTTCATATCTTCCTCTGCTCTAGCGATATGGTATTCGTATTCTTTTATAAGCTTAGGTATAGGGTCATCACTGTAAAGAATAGCATCCAGTACAGTATCATCTCCATCAAATTCTGGCTGTTGCCCCAGGTATGTCAGCTTAACTTCATTGTTAACCACAACCTCGCCATTATCAGGCACCTCTATTCCTGCCAGAATTTTAAGCAATGTAGATTTACCACTCCCATTTACGCCAACAAGTGCCACTTTTTCTCCCTGTGCTATACCAAATGATAAGCCCCTAAAAAGAATTCTTTCATTAAACGATTTAGATACGCTATCAACCGAAATATAATTCATAGCTCAAATCTACATGTAAAAAAGAAAAGGCCTCTCACATTTATGAGAAGCCTTCCAAACAATTAAAATAAGGATTTTATTCTAGTTTCGTTGGGTCTAAATAGTTCATGAGTATAAAACTAACGAGCAATGCTGAAGCAATACCTTCTACTGCAATAATTACCGAAACAATGTATGGGTTCATAAATCGACCCATGGGCTCATTTTCAATAATAGATTGCATCAAACCCGTATCGATAAACGACACGTAGAAAAATACAAAGACCCCAAATATCAAAGACCCTATAATTCCGGTGAGCACCGCAACACCCATGCCCCGAAAATAAGTAAACTTTTCTTCCCCAGTTTTTCTAAATGCTTTGATGGCGAGTATAATACCAGCGACCATAATCACAACATTAAAAACTCTCAATTCCACTACGTACAATAAATCAAATACACGCATAAGAAAGAAGAATACAATCAATCCGATTGCAATCATAAGACCATGTTTTTCTGCTATTAGTGGATTTTTAGAGGTTTCTGTTTCCATAATGATTAGGTTTTGGTTTATGTCAATTTAGATAAAAAAATGAATAAGACAAAAAGAAGTTTAACCCGTGTAGCCAAGTTTCTTAGTGTCTTAATTTTTACTACATTTATCAAAAAAACAAACCAAAATCATGAAAGTTTTAAAAATTATAGGAGCAATTGTATTAATTGCGATTATTGCCTTTTTAGCTATGGCATGGTCAGCAGATGCAGAAGGAAGTATTGAAAGTTCAATTGTAATTGATGCATCGCCTGAAATGGTCTATGAAGAATGTATAGACATAAAAAAAATGGATGCATGGTCTCCCTGGCATAATATTGAGCCTGGCGCATTTACCTATGAAGGACCATCATCCGGTGTTGGGGCCAAATCTGTATGGTCATCAGATAACCCTGAACTTGGCAATGGAAGTCTCACGATAATTGAGGCAGAACCCAATGAGTCTATAAAAACCGATATGGTTTTTGAAGGGTTTAATGGCCAGTTTAATAGTTGGATAGTTTTGGCACCTCAAGGCGAGAATCAGACAAAAGTAGTATGGGGCTATAATTACAGCGACCTTGATCTTATGGGCCGATTTTTTATGAGTATCATGGATATCAACGAAGAAATGACTCCAAAATTTGAAGAAGGTCTGGCGGATCTTAAAGAAATTGTTGAATCAAAACCAATGCCTGAACCAAAAATGTCTGAAGAAATGATGGAGTCAGACTCAACTGCCATGGACACAACTGTGCTGGAAGAGTAAAATACTATTCCTAGTAAAATTTTAAAAGGTCGCTTGTTGCGACCTTTTTTATTGACCTTCGTGCTCTCTTCCCTCAAATCTTTGCTGCTTCCACTCTTCTAACTCCTCTTTTCTTTTTTGCAATTCTTCTTCAGTAAATTCAAAATCAATGAGTTTATCTAAATCCGGCTGACCGGCATCAATCCAGCACGTATACCAAAAGTCGCCTACCATTTTAATTGACCTTAGCATTTGTCGTTCCACCATGCCATCAAGCATTTTATGATAAGCCTTAGAGAAATCTCTTGAGTATACTTTCACAGTCGATTGGCCTCTGGTCTCAAAAGAATATTTCTTATCTGCAGACATTCTTTCGCTCAGCTGGCGTTCAAAAAGCAGCACAGAATCCAGCGCCTCATGAGCTTGGGTCACTGCCTGCCAGGCCGCCATTTGCGGGTTTTCTATGTATTTAGCACTACCAACAAAATAGTCATAGTTATCAGAAAAAAGTTCTGGTAGCCTGGATTCCCAAAAACCGTGAATGCCATATTGACCTGTAAGTTGACCATTATAATTAACTGTAGTATGTAGTGGCACATTAGCATCACCAATATAATGGCCTAGATCCGATGAGAGTCTGAGTATGTTTGAAACATCTCCTATTTGCATGGCATCAGTCAGCCTTATTTTCATCAGGTTTATATGCCAGGGTACAATACCATAAGCCTGCAGAGTATCTTCACTATACATTTCTACAGCATCGAACCAATATCTCGGCATTTTATACACTGCACTGTCTCCATACACATCTACATCGATATAATGTCTTGGCGCTTCACCATCTACCGCATAGCGTCTACGGTCTGGATTTACAGCATTTTCTGTGATATATTGAATATTGTGTTTGTAAAAACCGATCATCTCGGTAGGTAGCGTAAAAACAGCGAGACGGTTTATTCTTTGATGTGCAAAAAAACCCCATATATTTGCAGACGTTGCAAAGGAGGTAAGAAGTAAAAATATAATAAATACTCGCTTCAAATGCCTGGTTATTGATTTAGTGCTTCAAATGTAATAAACATAAACTCAAAAAATATTAATAAATTACATTTTGCAAATTCAACAAATAGATATACCTTTGCACACTCAAAATATTAGAAGGGTATTCGAATTTAATTTCAGATATGGCAAATCACAAATCAGCATTAAAAAGAATTAGATCAAATAATGCGAAAAGATTAAGAAATAAGTATCAACACAAAACAACCAGAACTTTTATCAAGAGGTTGAAAGATACTACTAATAAATCTGAAGCGCAGGAGCTACTTAAGCAAGTAACGTCTATGATCGACAAACTTGCTAAGAAGAACATCATTCATAAGAAAAATGCGGCTAACAAAAAATCAAGCCTTACTAAGCTTGTAAATAGCCTTTAATAATATACTTAATTTATTAAGTTTGGAAGCTCTGGCGGAAGTCAGAGCTTTTTTTGTTGGTTACAATTGATCACAATGAGTCAATCGCCTTACATGGATATAAAAAGCTGGGCTGAAGAAGATCGACCCAGGGAAAAATTAATCCTCAAGGGAAAATCTTCCTTATCTGAGGCCGAACTCATAGCCATTCTCATTGGCTCAGGCACTGCCTCATTGAGTGCAGTTGATCTTGCTAAGCAAATTTTACAGCATACTGGCAATAACCTCAATGACCTTGCCCGCTTAACCATAAAAGACTTGATGAAGTTTAAAGGGATTGGCGAGGCAAAAGCAATAAGTATAGTAGCCGCACTTGAACTCGGTCGTAGGCGAAAGGATGTGGAGCACCTCAAAAAGCCAAAGATATCCAGTTCAACAGATGTTTATGAGTATATGAAAGCTCACCTACTTGATTTGAGCCATGAAGAGTTTTGGGTAATCCTACTCAACCGGGCCAATAAAATAATAAAATGCCAGCGAGTAAGTAGCGGTGGCGTTTCGGGTACTGTGGCAGACCCTAAAATTATATTTAAAATCGCCCTCGATGAACTTTCTTCATCAATAATACTTGTGCACAACCACCCCTCTGGTAACCTAAAACCAAGTCAGGCAGATTTATCGCTCACCAAAAAACTGAAAGAAGCAGGAAAAGTTTTAGAGATTCCTGTACTGGATCACATCATATTTACTGATGAGAAATATTTTAGTTTTGCAGATGAAAACATGATGTAGCATGCAAAGAAAAATTTTAATAGCAGTCGTAAGCTTAGTGGCCATCATTTCAGTTATCTATTCACTATCTGGTGGTCAGACTCAGGAGCAGCTGGAAGAAGAGATCGCCAAGCATCGGGATGAAACCGATCGTTTCATGCGATTTTCTGATGAGTCTCCGTTCAAAGATGCTGATATTGATTACTCCGGTCTTAATTATTACCCCGTAGATTTGAAGTTTAAGATTAAAGCACGCTTTACACCGGTTGAGACTCAAGAGATATATACGCTTCAAACCAATGATGGCAAAGAAAAGCAGTATTTGACCTATGGTACGGCAAGCTTCGAGTTTGAAAACTCAATAAATGAGTTACTCATTTTAGAAAATGTGGAGGAAAATGAGCTTTTTCTTGCATTTGGTGATGAAACAAGCGCCATAGATACATATGGTGCTGGTCGTTACCTCGATGTTACGCACACGGGTGGAAACTCAATTACTCTTGACTTCAACAAGGCGTACAATCCTTTTTGCGCATACAATGAGAGCTACACATGCCCATTGCCTCCAAGGAAAAACTTATTACAGGTAGCCATTAATGCGGGTGAAAAGAGCTATGAGCCTTAAGCTTATACATTGAAATTTATTAAATGTGATTTCATTACATATCAATTAACGAAATCCTTAATTTTGCCGACTTATTTAGCATCTAACCGTTATTTATAAATGAAAATATCTTTAAACTGGCTTAAAGATTACATACAACTCGATCATAGTGTCGAGACTATTTCTAAATCGTTAACAGACACGGGTCTAGAAGTTGAAGGCCTTGAAGAATTCGGCAAAATACAAGGAGGATTAGAAGGCCTGGTAATAGGCGAAGTACTGACCTGTGAGAAACACCCTAATGCGGATAAGCTGAAAATTACTACAGTTGATATCGGTACTGATGCTCCATCACCGATAGTATGTGGTGCTCCTAATGTGACCAAAGGGCAAAAAGTTGTGGTAGCTACTGTGGGCACAACTCTATATCCTAAAGGGCATGATTCGTTTAAAATCAAAAAGGCCAAAATCAGAGGAGAAGTATCTGAAGGCATGATCTGTGCTGAAGATGAAATTGGCTTAGGAGATGGTCATGATGGCATCATGGTGCTAGACACCAACCTCCCAAATGGCACCCCTGCAATTGAGTACTTTGATTTAGATGAAGACTATATATTTGAAATTGGTCTTACACCTAATCGCGCAGACGCAACTTCTCACATAGGTACCGCCAGAGACCTAAAAGCAGTTTACAAACAAGCGGTAAATTGGCCGAGTGTGGAAGATTTTAAAGTCGACAACAATGACTTAAAAATTGAGGTAGATGTACAAAACCTTGAAGCCTGCCCGAGATATAGTGGCCTAACCATTACCAATGCCCAAGTTGGCCCTTCACCAGAATGGCTGCAAACCAAATTAAAGTCAATTGGCCTGGCTCCCATCAATAATGTTGTAGATGCCACTAATTTTGTTTTGCACGAGATGGGGCAGCCTATGCATGCCTTCGATGCCGATCAGGTTAAGGACAATAAAGTTATCGTAAAAACTTTACCAAAAGGATCAACCTTCACTACGCTTGACGAAAAAGAAAGAAAGCTCAATGAAAACGATCTTATGATCTGTAATGGCCAGGAAGAAGGTATGTGTATTGCAGGAGTTTTTGGTGGGATCAAATCAGGAGTGACAGAGAAAACTAAAAATATTTTTCTCGAAAGTGCCTATTTCTCGGCTGATTATATCAGAAAAACAGCACAGCACCATCAGCTAAAAACAGATGCCTCATTTAGGTATGAAAGAGGTACGGATCCTTACATTACTGTTTATGCTTTAAAGCGTGCAGCCTTGCTGATAAAAGAACTTACAGGAGGAAAAATATCTTCTGACATAGTAGATGTTTATCCACATGAGATAAAGCCATTGGCAGTACCGGTCAAATACAAAAATATAGATCGGCTTATTGGTAAGTCACTTAATAAAAAATTAATACATGAGATTCTCAACGATTTAGATATTGAAACTAAAGAAGTTGATGAAACAAGTTTCAGTGCAATTATACCGCCATATCGTGTAGATGTTACCCGAGAGGCCGATATAATCGAGGAGATCTTAAGAATCTATGGATTCAACAATGTTGATCTGCCAGAGTATGTGAAGAGTGACTTTTTAGCCAATTTTCCGGAGACCGACCCGGATGGCGTACAAAAGACAATTTCTGAACTTTTGGTTTCCAATGGGTTCTATGAAACTATTACTAACTCTCTTACCAAACCTGAGTATGCTGCACAGGCAGAAAATCTTAGTGAAGAAAATGATGTTGTAATTTTAAATAAGCTCAGCGAAGATCTAGGGGTTATGAGGCAGTCAATGCTCTATAATTCACTTGAAACTGCCGTCTACAACATCAACAGAAAGCAAAGCGACCTTAAGCTCTTTGAATTTGGCAAAACCTATCATTTGAATAATGGTAAGTATAAAGAAAACAAGCGATTAGCGGTTTTAATGACGGGCAACAAGCTTTCTGAAAATTGGATTGAGAAGAATAAAAAGATTGAATTTCACGATCTCAGCGCAATATTATCAATCATTTTAGAGAAGCTTACCAAAGAAGAAATAACAAACGAAGTCATTCATGAATACCCGTTTGACTATGCACTTGTTTCAAAAATAAATAATGAAGAAGTTGCTCGCTTTGGGAAAGTAAAAAATGGTATATTAAAGAAATTTGACTTGAAGCAAGAAATTTTCTTCGCTGATATCAATTGGGACTTGCTTTTAAAGCAGACAAATAATAATATAGTATTTGAAGAAGTTTCGAAGTTTCCGGAGGTAAGAAGAGACTTGTCTCTTGTTATAGATAAAAGTGTAGCATTTGAAGAGATAAAGAAACTTGCCTGGAGTCAAGAAAAGCATTTGATTAAAAAAATCAATGTGTTTGATGTCTACGAGGGAGATAAAATCGAGCAAAATCAAAAAGCATATGCACTAAGTTTTATTTTACAAGACAAACGAAAGACATTAACTGATAAGATCATTGATAAAACAATGACTAAACTAATGACAACATTTGAAAGTAAACTTGGAGCAATAATCAGAAAATAAACAATGAATCAAGACCTTCTTAAATCCAGTCTGGCGTCTCTAGAACGAAAACTCAATCTTTTGATTGGAGAGAAAAAGTCGCTACACAACGAATTGGAGGTTTTGAGGAACGAAAACGCTGATTTAAAGTCTCTTGTTAAACAACGAGACGAGCAAATTGGCAGCTTTCAAAATAAGATTAAAATTAGTAAAATTGTAAACGAAATAGATACAGAAGACGGTAGTGCTTCTGAGTTGAAGAGCAAGATAGACGATTATATAAAGGAAATCGACAAGTGCATAGCACACTTAAGTAAATAAACACTCCCGTATGGACGAATTATCAATAAAGATTAAGATAGCGGATAGGGAGTACCCGATGAAGGTGAAACCAGAAGATGAAGAAAGAGTAAGGAAAGCGGGAAAAAATATTAATGAAAGAATAAGGTCTTACAGAGAGAGATTTGGAATTGACGATAAGCAAGACCTATTAGCTATGGTAGCATTTGATTGCCTTGTAGATAAAATGGAAACTGAGGAGAATAAAGGCGATTTAGACGATAGTGTGCTGGAAAAAATCAATCAGCTCAATCATCTTGTAAACCAGTCACTTTAGACGAGTCAAATCCTCAACTCTTTACTGCCCCACCCAATTCTGTATCGCATTATGTGAAGTGCTATATAGAATTACTTTGAGCAAAATACACTCACTTACTTCTTATAGTCTTTCACTCATTTTTTAAATAAAGACCCATGGAAGGTATAATATATTTAGTGATAGTAGGGATTGTTGCACTGGGTGCAGGTATTCTTATAGGAAGATCAATGATTGCTAAAGGCAATGCTCAGAAAGAAAAAGAACTTGAGGAAAAGGCCCAGCGCACCATCAAAGAAGCAGAAATTACTGCTGAGAACATCAAAAAAGATAAAATCTTAGAGGCAAAAGAAAAGTTTTTAAAACTTAAATCAGAATTTGAAGAAGAGGCCTCACGCAAGAAAAATCAGATAATCAACAACGAAAACAAACTCAAACAGAAAGAGCAACACCTTTCTAAAGAGTTTGAAAATGTAAAGCGACAGGAGGTTGAAATCAAAGAGCTTAGAGAAAACCTCACCTCTCAGCTTGAAGTTGTCAACAAGAAAAAAGTTGAGCTTGATAAATTCAACCAGCAAAAGGTTACTATACTAGAAAAAATCTCAAACCTCACAGCAGATGAGGCCAGGGAGCAACTTATAGAGTCCCTAAAGGGTGAAGCTGAAACAAAGGCATCATCTTATGTGAAAGACATATTAGAAGAAGCAAAACTTTCTGCCACTAAAGATGCCAAGAAAATTGTTTTAGAAACAATCCAGCGTACTGCCACAGAGCATGCGATAGAAAACTGTGTTTCTATTTTCAACATAGAAAGCGATGATATTAAAGGTAAAATCATCGGACGTGAGGGCCGAAATATTCGTGCGCTTGAAGCCGCTACTGGTGTAGAGATCATTGTAGATGATACGCCTGAAGCAATCATCATTTCTGGTTTCGACCCTGTGCGTAGAGAAATTGCCAGACTTTCACTTCACAGGTTAGTGCAAGACGGGCGTATACACCCCGCTCGTATCGAAGAGATCGTTGCAAAGACGAAGAAAAACATTGAGGAAGAAATTGTAGAAATTGGTGAGCGTACTGTTATTGATTTGGGAATACATGGATTACACCCAGAGCTAATAAAAATGGTGGGTCGGATGCGCTTCAGATCATCATACGGTCAAAACTTACTTCAACACTCTCGAGAAGTGGCCAACTTATGTGCCACCATGGCTTCGGAATTGGGCTTAAACCCAAAACAAGCCAAAAGAGCTGGTTTACTTCACGATATAGGCAAAGTTTGGCCAGAAGAACCAGAGAAACCACACGCCATTTTAGGTATGGAACTGGCACAGAAATACAAAGAGCACCCTGTAGTTTGTAATGCCATTGGTGCTCATCACGATGAGATTGAAATGACACATTTAATCTCACCTATAATACAAGCATGTGATGCTATTTCTGGCGCACGTCCAGGGGCACGTAGGGAAGTGATGGAAAGCTACATACAAAGGCTTAAAGAGCTTGAAGAATTAGGCCTTAGCTTCGATGGAGTAAATAAATGCTATGCAATTCAAGCCGGTCGTGAGCTTAGAGTTATGGTAGACGCAGAAAATGTAACTGACGATCGTGCAGGGCAACTTTCTTTTGACATTTCTCAAAAGATAGAAAAAGACATGCAGTACCCGGGGCAGATAAAAGTAACAGTAATTAGAGAAATGAGATCAGTATCTTATGCCAAGTAAAGTCAATTTACAGTTCTTATTATTTAGTTTAATTTTCATAATTCCGACATTCAGTATAAGCCAAGACCGTATTACCACAGATTTAGATACACTGGATGAAGTAAAAATTAAAAGCAACCCTTATTTTACTAATAAAAAATTTGTCACAACCAAAGATAATGTTGTGCTTCAAGCATCAGAAGTGACTTCATACACTGATGGAGGCAAATTTTATGCGTCCATGGAAATTGATGGGGAAAGCATATTTCTTAGACAAATTAATCTTGGACCGAATAGTATTTTTGAAACTATCAATGCTGATGGCTCAAGAGACACGTACCTCTATTCGAATGATAAATTCACACGTCTAAATGGTAATCATTTATACGATGATCTCAACTCAGCAATAGAATTTGAAGACGGTTTTGAAGCAGAGATGAAAATAAAGTCTCCCGAGGATGCTGCTGAATTTCTAGCAATGTACAACAGCTATCTATATCCGGAAAAGTACAAAAGGGCTAAATTCAAAAACCCGGATGACAAAATTCAATTTAAAACTGGCGTTGGTGCTACTTACACCACAATATCTCAACCTAATTTCCCACTAAATGAACAGTCTAATATAAGTGCAACACCGATGGTGGGACTCAGAGGTGATTATGGTCTTATTGGCGTTAACCTGGAATTCTACTACTATAATTCCTCTCTACAAGATGGTAATTTAAGAAGCAATATCCGAACGCTACTCACTCCGATATATTTAAATTTCGATGTGGTCAGCAGGTCAAAGCATACGGTTTCTGTTTTAGGAGGTTATAATTTATCTATTAATGTTAAATCAAAATTCATCAATTACTTCAACAGCAGAACACAGGGAAGATCTGATATTATTTATGAAGCTCCTCTTCAATCAGCACCATACTTCGGCCTCAGTTATATTTATAAATCTAACAAGAATAGAAAGTACGAACTCAATTACACTTACTTTAGCTCCTCTATAGAAGTTGAAAAACCTGAGACAACTAACTTTGCCCCTGAGACCATAGATGTAAGCTTCCATAGCCTTACACTGAAGTATATCGTATCATTTTGGTAAATAGAAAATATGTCAGGCAAACCACAACAAAAGGTATCGCTTAAAAAAGGGTATTATTGTAAGCAGAGCCTTAGTTCTAATGACATTCTGGTTGCATCTGTATTCTGGTTCACCGCTGCTCCATGAGCAAGAAAAGGTGTGAAAATCAGTGCCTGTCCTAAATTAGGATTTGGTCTTATTGCTTTTAATCCACCAGGCCCATCTATTATTCCGGGTACGTGGTATAACAAACCATTGATTTTAGCACCTTTTGTTTCAGTTCTCAGCACACTTCTTTCATTCCAAAAGTGGCTTCCGGGCATAACGGGCAGCGAACTATTTTTGTCACATCCGGCTAACGGTATCCAGACATTAATGGTGTCTTCCCATATGTCTAAATAGCCATCTCTATGCAAAGGATTTATATCAAGTGATTGTGGCCTGCTTATACGAAGTATAATAATCTCCTCTTCAAGTTTGGGGTTATAAATGCCCACCTTCTTTCCTATTGCTCCCGATACTTTTTCACCAATATGATTGAGGTCTATCGAAAAATCTGATGCCTTTAAAAATCTTGATTTAGAAATTACAGCTTGATGCAATTCGTCATCAACAAGTTGATGGTACTCTTCAAGGCTTTTAAGCTTTTTATTCGAACCCGACTGGGTTAAAATTTTGTTAATTATTAATAACGACTGGTCTTTGAATTCATCAAATTGAGAGTTAGTAAATGCATCGATGATGTTATACCCTTTTTTCTCCCAATCACACTTTTTTAAAATCGGGTGATTATCATAAAGAACAATATCATTGCCTCTCGAAAACTCTCCATCAACTTCAAAAGAAAAAGACTCTCTATCAATATTTAAATTACACTTCATACCCCCATGAAGATAAATCATTTTCAATAAGATCACCAAGCTCCCTAACATCATTTCTGAAGTATTCTTTTAACTCAGCTTTGGTTTCTTCAGCTATCTCAAGTGGTTTTGTTTGACTCGAAATAAACTTATCTCTAACAGCTCGGAGTTTATTTAAGGTAGTATGTGGAAGAACGGTTTTTAAATTTCTTCGAAATGAGCTTGGAGAGGTCATCCAGGATATTAATGACATGTTCTTATATATACCACCTTTATTATATTGCAAATTAATATTATCAATATAATGACTTTGGTTCACACCAATATAAGTGAACATCTCAGACATAAACTTTGAAATGTCACTTATAAAATCCTCAAATAAGAAAACCTTAAAATTCAAACCCGATTCTTTGAGGTTTTTAATATGGTCAGTGTACATTGATGCATCGGTATAACGATAACCCTCATCCCATTGATTTTCTCTTCTTGTGCTTTCCTGTTTAAGTGACTCATCAAAAGATAGTTCTTCTTTACCCCTCCTAACCATATACTGATAATTTGAAAACGCTCGTGAAACAGGTTCCCTTAGTATTAGAATTAGTTTTGTAGTTGGCCCTAGAATGCCTTTGATGTTTTGTAAGCATTCTTTAAAGAAAAAGTAATTAGTTGTGCATTCTCCAATTGCTTTTTCACCATTATATGAACTAAAATATTCTTGATATTCACCCCAGGATTTGCATACCTTACTACTTATCTCTTCAATGCCAGGAGTACCTACATTATTGAGAACTTGTTTATGATTGAAATATCTTAACTCTGTAGTATTTGGCATATATACATCAGGGTGTGACCTCAAATGGTGATAAATAGACGTTGTACCCGCTTTTGGTACACCTATAATCAGAAAATTTGGCTTTACAGCTGACATCATTTATTAACTCTTGGTCTTAATTGATTATGAGATCTGGAGTTTAGCCCGATTTGTGGCCCCTGCAGGAATCGAACCTGCATCTAAAGTTTAGACCCGATAGTGGCCTCTCTAGGAATCGAACCTAGATCTAGCGTTTAGTCCCGATTTGTAGCTCCGGCAAGAATCGAACTTGCATCTACGGTTTAGGAAACCACTATTCTATCCATTGAACTACGGAGCCAATACTATCGGGATATCCATTGAACTAAGAGGCCATATTCAACAATCGGGTATTCATTGAACTACGGGGCCATTATAATTCTTAACCTTTTAATAATACTCGTCTTTTAAGTAATTCGGGAAGATTTGGTAATGCTTTTTCTTTACTTTTTTAAATATTTCATCCCTGAGGCTATCTATATTTATTTTTTCTGAGGCCGAGATAAAAACCTTAGAACCATCATCACCAATTCCTTTCAACCGTTTTTTGAGATCAGCAATAAAAGTATCACTTCCACCATCATAATCTTCCAGAAGGTCTATTTTATTAAACACATAAATAGTTGGTTTATCTACGGCATTTAATTCCTTAAGCGTTTGTCTCACTACAGTCATGTGGTCTTCAAATGCTGGATGTGAAACATCAACTACGTGTATGAGTATATCTGATTCTTCTACTTCTGCCAAAGTTGATTTAAACGATTCGATCAAATGGGTTGGTAGTTTCCTTATAAATCCCACCGTATCTGACAGCAAAAAAGGTATTGTATTAAACACTACCTTTCTGACTGTAGCGTCTACAGTAGCAAACAGTTTATCCTCTGCTTTAACATCTGTTTTAGATAGCATGGTCATCAATGTAGACTTACCCACATTAGTGTATCCAACAAGTGCTGCCCTTACGACTTGTCCCCTTCCCTTTCTTCTTACCTGATCTTGTTTTTCAATTTTCTCAAGTTTTTTCCTCAGTAAGGTTATTTTATCTCTGATAATCCTTTTATCTGTTTCAATCTCTTTTTCACCAGCACCACCACGAGTACCTGTTCCACCTCGCTGTCTCTCTAGGTGAGTCCACATACGTGTAAGGCGTGGCATAAGGTATTGAAAACGAGCCAACTCTACTTGAGTTTTAGCTTGAGCAGTCTGCGCCCGTTGTAAGAAAATGTCCAAAATAAGTAAACTTCTGTCGTAAATCTTACATTTGAGATCCCTCTCCAAATTACGTAATTGTGATGGAGAAAGGTCATCATCAAATATGACGACATCGATCTTATTTTCTTTCACATATTCCTTTACTTCATTTAGTTTACCCTTGCCAATAAAGGTTCGTGCATCAGGCTTATCAAGCTTCTGAGTGAATATTTTTTTTGTCTCAATACTGGCTGTAGTGCCTAAAAAAGCCAATTCGTCTAAATACTCATTAATGATAGCATCATCGGTGCCCTTATCGGCTAACGCAACAAGTACCCCCGTATCCCCACCTTCTATTTGTTCTATCTCGTCATTCATCTTCTAATTGTTATATTTCACCGAAAATATTAGCAAAAACCATATCAAAATTACATATTGCTCGCCAATTGTCATGGTTACTTTTTTATCAAAGTACAGATATAGAATTGATATCGGTAATTATTTCTGCAAAGTACGCAATGCATAAGCATAAAAATTACCTTATAATGAAAAATTAGTTGGCGAAATAATGAAGGTAGCAATAGTTTTAAATACCTCCTGGAATGTCTATAATTTCAGAATGGGTTTGATCAAAGCTTTACAAGATCACCACCATGAAGTTATAGTAATAGCTCCTGAAGATGAATATACACCTAAACTGATTGAAGCAGGGTGTTCATTTTACAGAGTAAAAATGGATAGCAGAGGCGCCAACCCTATTAAAGACTTTGCCTTAATTTTTGAGTTACATAGTATTTACAAAAAAGCTAAACCAGATGTAGTCTTACATTATACCATAAAGCCAAATATTTATGGCACTTTGGCGGCTAGTCTTTTAAAAATACCTGCTGTCAATAACGTTTGCGGGCTAGGTACAGTGTTTTTACAAAAAAATATGGTCTCCAAGGTGGCCTCACTGATGTATAAGTTTGCCTTTCGATTTCCGAAGAAAGTGCTATTTCAAAATGACTATGACCAGCGCCTATTTATTAAAAATAAACTCGTAGATAAAAAAATAACTGATGTTATACCTGGCTCGGGTATTGATGTCAACAAATTTAAACCAAGCGACAACGCTCCTACAAACGACAAGTTTACTTTTTTACTTGTTTCGAGGCTAATACATGATAAAGGTATTCTAGAATACATCGATGCAATTAAAAAATTAAAGTCATCTGGAGTTGACGCTAAATTTCAGTTATTGGGAGGCAAAGATGTTGAACACAAACGCGGAATTCCTGAAGAAATAATTCAAGAATGGATTGACAACAACATTGTAGAATATCTCGGTAAAACTGATGATGTAAAAACTTATCTTGAAAAGGCCGATTGCGTTGTATTACCTTCTTATCGTGAAGGAACCCCACGTACACTTCTTGAGGCTGCCAGTAGCGGTAAACCTATTGTCGCTACCGATGTTCCTGGTTGCAACAATGTAGTGGCTGATCATTATAATGGTCTTTTATGCAAAATGAAGAATTCAGATGATTTAGCAGAAAAGATGAGTACGATGATGAGTTTTGACAAAGACCGTCTTAAGCAGTTGGGTGAAAACGGCAGAATCAAAGTGCAACAAGAATTTGATGAAAAGCTCGTTATTAATAAATACCTCACCACCATTAGCCAGTTGTAATCACATTTAAGGCTTCGGGTATAAATTTCAAAACAGTATTATTTATGCTTTATTTGTTTTTTCAGTTAGAAAAACATGATAATTGCATTCATTTGAAGAGTTTTTAAATAAATTTAGGTCACTTTGAGACAAATTGTTCCGACAATATTATCAATCATAATACTTTCATCGTGTGGATCATATAAGCAAAATATTATGTTCCAGGATAAAGGTGGTGTTGCATTAAGCACAGTAAATGACTCTTTAAGAGTTGACAAAAATTATGTGATCCAACCCAATGATTTGTTAGAACTTGAAGTATATACTAAAAAAGGTGAGTTTCTAATTGACCCTGAAAACAAGCTATTGGATCAAAGGTTGCCTAATAACTCAAATATAAAGCCCAAGCTTCGTTATTTAGTTCAAACAGATGGATCGGTAGTCTTACCAATGGTAGGCCAAATGGACCTTAGCGATCAAACGTTATTAGAGGCTGAAAGCAATCTTATATCGGCTTATGAAAAATATTACAAAGACCCGTTTGTGAAATTGACCTATGTTAACAAAAGAGTTATAGTGTTAGGTGCCGTTGGAGGTAACGTAATTCCACTGCAAAATGAAAATACTACGGTCATTGAAGTTTTGGCGATGGTCGAAGGGTTTGAGCAAGAAGCAAAATCACATAATATTAGGCTTCTGCGTGATGATGAAGCCTACCTACTTGACTTTAGTACAATCAAAGGATATCAAACAAACAATATGATTGTAAAAAACGGTGATGTGATTTATGTGGAACCGGTCAGGAGACCATTTACAGAGTTTGTAAGAGACAATGGACCGATAATATCGGTATTTAGTAGCTTAGCTTCTCTTATTGTGGTTATACTTAGTCTTAACTAATTGAATCAAAACAATAACCATATCACCTCTCAGAGCAATCAAAATGATACTATTGATTTTGATAAGGTCGGCACGGTCTTAAAGAAAAGTTTTCTTTGGATTATTGTTATTTTCATTCTTACCAATTCCCTGGCCTATCTTGCCATAAGATGGACAAAACCACTTTACGAATCACAAAGTGAGCTGAAACTTGATGTAAAGTCAGATGCCACCGAGCTTGGGCTTACTGGCTTTACTGAGAATAAGAATTTAAACATTATTTCAGGTGAAATTGAACTTATAAAATCAAGGCTATTTACAAGCAAGGTAATTGAAACCGTAGATCTTGATATAAGTTACTACACTGCTGGTCAGGTACTCAATGATGAAAAGTACCAGGCATCACCTTTTGAAATAGATTATAAGTTAAAAAACTCTTCAATCAAAGATCAGCGAATCTACATAGAGATTCAAGACGAGGGTACTTTCAAAATAAGCTATAATGGTGAAGAGCGCTACGAAGAAACAATTTACAAATTTAATGAAGTGGTTAGTCACCCAAGCATTGATCTTATCTTAACTAAAACTGAATTTTTCAACCTTGATGGAGATAAAAAATACTTTTTCACCATCAATAGTGAAGAGTCACTAATAAATTATTTTGAAAATAACCTTACGGTTGAACCGCTAAATTTAAATGCTAATACCATAAGAATTGCCCTTAAAGATCACAATAAGTACAAAGCAAAAGATCTGGTAAATGCAATTGATACAATTTACTTAAACTACACTCAGCAAGAAAAAAGCCGTGAAAATAATCAGAAGATTGCCTGGTTGAATGATGAGCTCAAAGAAATTGAAAATGAGCTCGAAGGTTATGAAAATTACTTTGAAAACTTCACAATTGATAACAGAACAAGCAATCTCGATGAAGATCTCAAAAGAACCATTGAGTCTATCAATAAAATTGACTCGCAGCGATATGAGGTAACACAAAAAATCTCTTCGATTCAATCAATTATTGAAAACCTGGATAAGGAGATAGATCGCGAAGTGATAGAAACAAACCCATATCAGCTACCACAATATATTGTTAATTCTTTCACACAGCTTATTGAGCTTATCGAAGAGCGAGAACAACTTAAACTCTCTTATAAAGAATCAACGTTTGCACTTACTAAAATAGATAATGAGATAAACAGCCTTCAAGCTAGGCTAAACGCTCAGCTAACCTCATTGCTTGAAAAGCAACAAGATATTCTAAAAAACCTGATAATAAGAAAGAAAAGACTGGAGGATAGCTTTATCGAGTTACCTGAAAAAAGTACCGAGTTAAAGAAAAATCAAAGATTCTTTGCCTTATATGAGGAATTTTACCTTTCGCTTATGCAGAGTAAAGCACAGTATCAAATTGCTCAAGCGGGCACAACTACAGAATTTAAAATTCTCTCCCCGGCTAACTTACCATCAACTCCCATTTCACCAAACAAACTGATTATTTATGGTATTGGGTTAGTTTCTGGTTTTATTTTTAGTTTTCTATTTGTTGCCGCGCGTTACTTAATGCACAATAAGGTAACTACAGTTGGTGAATTGGAAAAGCTTACATCAGCACCAATTTTGGGAGCAGTTCCTGTCTCTTCAGAAAAAATGGAAATCACAAAATTGGTTATTGATCAAAGCCCTAAATCAGCAGTCAGCGAGGCTCTGCGATCAATAAGAACCAATATTGAGTTTATGTTACACAATGATGTAAATCGTGTAATAAGTGTAACATCGACCATTGGTGGTGAAGGTAAAACGTTTGTATCTGTAAACCTTGGTGGTATAATCGCCCTGTCTAAAAAGAAAGTGTTAATTCTTGACCTTGATATGCGTAAACCAAGGGTACACCTGTCTTTTTCTGACAAAAACTCAGATAAGGGAATGAGCACTATCCTTATAAACAAGCACACAGTTGAAGATAGCATTGTAAAAACCAATATTGAAAATCTGGATTACATTCCAGCCGGCCCTACACCCCCAAACCCTTCAGAATTGCTTCTGAATGGTGAATTTGAAAACCTCATCAAACGACTTAAACAGAATTATGATTTAATAGTCTTGGACACCCCACCTGTAGGTTTGGTTACAGATGGTGTTTTAGCCATGAAAAAAGCCGATCTCGCCATTTACATTGTACGTGCTAACTACACCAAAAAACTATTTTTATCAACCCTCAACAGACTAATAAACGTAAACCAATTTAAAAATTTGGCTGTTATATTAAATGCCTCTTCAACTACAGGCAGTAACAGCTATGGTTACGGTTATTATGAAGAAAAGAAAAGTGATAATGTGATTAAAAGATTGGTAAGTTAAGGTGTTTAATCTATTCAAGAAAAAGAAACCCGCCCCAAAAAATAAACTCTCAACGGACTTACACTCACACCTACTTCCAGGACTAGACGATGGTGTGGAGTCGTATGACGAGTCTTTACAGCTGATTCAATCTTTCCAAGAGCTAGGATATAATAAGCTGGTTACCACACCGCACATCATGCACGACTTTTATAACAACAGTGCTGATGAAATTATATCAAAAACAACGGAGTTAAATAAGTTAATAGCACTTAAAGGAATTGATATTGAGGTTATTCCTGCGGCAGAATACTATCTTGATGAGTATTTATTAGATAAAGTAAACGATAAAGACTTCCCATTACTGACATTTGGTGACAATTACTTGTTGTTTGAAACCTCGTTTATGAATCAACCATTCTATCTTAATGAATTCATATTTCATGCTAAATCCAGAGGTCTCAATCCGGTGTTAGCTCACCCTGAGCGCTATGCTTATTTACAGTCAAACCCAGAGTTAATAGATGACCTTATTACAAGAGGTGCATTATTGCAACTCAATATCAATTCTATCACTGGCTATTACTCTAAACAAGTAAAAAAGACAGCCGAGAAACTTATTGATGCAAAGAAAATACATTTTCTAGGAAGCGATTGCCACAATACTAATCATATGGCAGTAACTCAAAATGCGCGTACTGAAAAGTATTATAATAAAGCATTGTCTTTACCTTTGCTCAACAACTCTATTTGATGATACTAGTAACAGGAGCAACGGGATTTTTAGGCAGCTTTATCTGTAGAAAGCTTTTGAGTGAGGGCCAGGAGTTTATTGCTTTGAAGCGACCATCTAGTTCACTCTCATTACTTGAAGATGTTAAAGATCAAATCACATGGCACGAAGGTGATATCACTAAAATTGATACCATTGATACCATTCTGGAAAAAGCAGATACGGTTATACATTCTGCAGCTGTGGTTTCATTTCATAGCTCCGATTTCGACCTCATGACTAAAGTCAATGTAGAAGGAACCAAAATGTTGGTTAATAGCTGCTTAAAATATGGTATTAATAGATTCATATTTATTAGTTCAGTAGCAGCGTTGGGCCGATCTAAGGCTAATGGAGTAGTAAATGAAGCTAACAAGTGGCAAGAGTCAAAGTATAATACGCACTACGGAGAGTCTAAATACTTAGCAGAGCTAGAGGTTTGGAGAGGCCATGTTGAAGGGTTAAATTCGGTAATTTTAAATCCATCTGTCATTCTCGGTCCAGGCGACTGGAACAATAGCAGTTCTTCTATCTTTAAATACGTCTGGGATGAAAAACCATTTTACACTGAGGGACACATCAATTATGTTGATGTAAGAGACGTTACTTCTATACTTTACAAGCTCCTTAAATCAGATAAAAATGGAGAGAGGTATATCGCCAACGCAGGTAAAGTAACATTTAAGAACATGTTTGACAAGATTGCTTTGCGTTTCAATAAAAAGCAGCCCCAAATAAAGGCCACCAGTGTATTGGTCAAAGTTGGTTTATTCCTTGCATGGTTAAAGTACATATTCACAAATAAGAAACCTGTAATTACTCGTGAGACTGCCAGAGTGGGTAAGACTCAAATATACTTTGACAACAATAAGGTCGTGAGTGAACTAAATCATACCTTTGTGCCACTTGACGAAACCCTTGACTGGGCCTGCAGTCACTACTTGGATAATAAAAAGTAGATTTCTTCTTTATTAATTATAGAGAAATTGATTAAATTCATTAAACCACCCAAGTGTTTGAATGGCAAGAAATTTTAAGAGAAAGAAAGAAGAGAACGAACTCATCATTAAGTTTGAAGAACACTTAAAAAATAAAGCTTCTCACTTTTTCGATCTAGACAGTTTTGACTTCATCATCCAGTATTTTATAGATCTAGGTAAGTACAACCGTGCCTTATCCGCTGTTGAACTTGCAATTGAGCAATATCCTTTTTCTACAGAATTGCTGATTACCAAGGCTCAAATTCTTACCAACCTTCAGGATTACGAACAGGCCATTGATTTGCTGGATCAGGCGGAATCATTTCAGCCCAACGATGCTGAAATATATTTCTTAAAAGGCTCCATACATTCTTTGCAAGGAGACTATGAAGACGCAATCGAGGCTTATGAAAAGAACCTTATGTTTACCGAAGATAAGGATGAAACGCTCTACAGCATAGGACTGGCTTATCAGAGTATGGATAAGTATGATGAAGCCATTGAAGCCTACAAAAACACAATTGAGATAAACATATATCACGAAGGAGCTTTGTATGAGCTAGCCTATTGCCTTGATATTAAAGGTGAGCTGGAAGGAAGTATTGCTTACTACAAGAAATTCATTGATGCTGACCCCTACTCGCAAGCAGCCTGGTATAATCTAGGTATTGTTTACAACAAGCTTGAAAATTATGAAGATGCCATAAAAGCGTATGAGTATGCCGTGCTGATCGAAGAACATTTTTCTTCGGCCTATTTCAATATGGGTAATACCTATGTAAGCATGAAGCAATACACTAAAGCTCTGGATGCTTATAAGAAAACGCTCGATATTGAAGGTGCCAGTCCAGAAGTATATTACCAATTAGGTATAACTTATGAAAAAATGGATCAGTACGAACTTGGTCTGAAATATTATCAAAAAGCGGCTAAGCTAGATACATTATATCACGAGGCTTGGTTTGGAGCTGCCGAGTGCCTCAAAAAGCAAGAGAAATGGCACCAGTCAATACATTTTTACAATAAAGCCTTAAAACTGGATCAAGAAAATTCGGCCTATTGGAAAGCCGTGGCCGATGCTGAATATCATGTAGGAAATATCGTTTCCAGTGTAGATGCCTATGAAGAGGCAGGAATGCTGGCCCCTGATGATAGGGAAATTTGGCTTAGTTGGTCATATATTTATTATGAACAAGGAGAATACGAGAAAGCTATTGACCTGATGATCAATGCATTAGAAGAGATGCCGGATGATCCTGATTGTTTTTACAGGCTTACGGCATATCTAATAAGTGCCGGGAAATACCGAGAAGCCTTTAATTATCTCGAAAATGCCTTAATTTTGGACTTCGAAAAACACGAAGCCCTGTTTGAGTTCTTTCCAAAACTCGAAACTCAAAAGGCTCTTTATAAAATTATTGATCAATTTAGAAAAGACAATTCCTAATGAATTATACTTTGAATAACATTCCTGAGCGAACTCAAAAGCCCAGGCAATATGGATTTACCATGGCTATGGACAAAGGTCTTAGCATAAGAGAGGTAGAAGATTTTATCAGCATGTGTGGTGATTATATCGACATCGTAAAATTTGGATGGTCTACTTCTTATGTAACTCCGAATCTCAAAGAAAAAATTAAAGTATATAAAGATGCCGGTATCCCAGTTTATTTAGGAGGTACATTATTCGAAGCTTTCATTGTACGTGACCAATTTGATGACTACCGCAAAGTACTTGATAAGTACGATTTACAATATGCTGAAGTGTCAGATGGTTCTATAGAGCTTGATCATGATAAAAAGTGTGATTACATCAGTAAATTATCTGAGCAGGTTACCGTATTATCAGAAGTAGGTTCTAAAGATGCCGAAAAGATCATCCCTCCTTACCAGTGGATTAAATTGATGCAGGCTGAGCTAGATGCTGGTGCCTGGAAAGTAATTGGTGAAGCAAGAGAAAGCGGAAATGTTGGACTATTCAGGTCTTCGGGAGAAGTAAGATCAGGTCTTGTACAAGAAATTTTAACCAAAATTCCTTTTGAAAAAATACTTTGGGAAGCACCCCAGAAAGCGCAACAAGTGTGGTTCATCAAATTACTTGGTGCCAATGTAAATCTTGGAAACATCGCACCCAATGAAGTAATCCCTTTAGAAACAATCAGGTTAGGTCTTAGAGGCGATACATTCAACCACTTTCTTGCACTAAACGGAAACTCGTAAAAGATGAATGGGTTTAAAAATACCCTGCTGCTTTTTTTAAAAGGAATAGGCATGGGTGGTGCTGATGTAGTACCAGGAGTAAGTGGTGGTACCATTGCCTTTATAACAGGTATTTATGAAGAACTGCTTGACTCAATAAAAGCAATAGATGTAGAAGCATTTAAACTTCTTTTCACATTTAAGCTTGAGGCTTTCTGGACAAAAATTAATGGAGGTTTTTTACTGCCCTTGTTTTTAGGGATACTAACAAGTGTATTTTCATTGGCCTCTTTAATGCACTACCTGCTTAACAATCATGCCATTTCACTTTGGTCATTTTTCTTTGGACTGATAGTGGTATCATCAATTCTGGTGCTTAGGGAGACTAAAAAATGGAACACAATAAATGTATTGAGCATTGTTGTAGGTATTGCAGTGGCATATGTAATTACTGAAGCTACTCCAACCACCACTCCCGATGGCTATTGGTTTATATTTTTAGCAGGCGCAATTGCCATTTGTGCCATGATTTTGCCGGGTATTTCCGGTGCCTTCATCCTTCTTATTTTAGGTAAGTATGCTTTTATAACAGCATCTATAAGCAATTTTGACATCCTGGTGATAATCATTTTTGGCCTAGGTTGCATTACCGGATTACTCACATTTGCGAGAGCAGTATCGTGGTTATTGAAAAAATATCATGACATTGCCATTTGTATTCTTTCCGGATTTATGATTGGCTCGTTGAATAAAGTGTGGCCCTGGAAAATCGTAACAGGATTTAGGCTTAATTCTGAAGGCGAACAGGTTCCAACCATTACAGAAAACGTTTTGCCGGGAGAGTATCTAAGACAGTTAAATGAAAACCCGCAGGTATTTCAGGGCGTCTTATTTATGGCAATCGGAATCTTTATAGTAGTACTTATTGAAAAAATTGCTCACTACAAGGCTAGTCCACATTAGTTATGCCCTCATTTGGTCTGATTGGGAGAAAGTTGGGTCATTCATTCTCAAAAGAATATTTTGAGACCAAATTCAATGAATTAAAACTTGCAGATCATACTTACAGCCTTTTCGAATTGGATGATATAACCGAAGTAGAAAAGGTATTAAAACGTAGGCCTAAGGGACTAAATGTAACTGTTCCCTATAAGGAAGAAATCATACCATACCTGGATAAACTTGACATGAGTGCACAGAAAGTAGGAGCTGTCAATGTAATTTCTTTGGAGCAAAATTGCTTTGTGGGCTATAATACAGATTTTTACGGATTTAAAAACTCAGTGCAAAAATGGTTAGGTACGACAACACTTAAAGCTCTTGTGCTTGGCACCGGTGGCGCATCTAAAGCAGTAATTGCTGCTTTATCTGATCTTGAAATCAAATCTATTGCTGTATCAAGAAACCCCACCAACAATCAGTTAAGTTACGCGCAAATTTCCTCTGATATAATTGAGCAACATCAATTAATTATCAATACTACTCCACTGGGTATGTATCCGGTAGTAGATGAAGCACCTATGCTACCCTATGGTGAATTGTCAAGGCATCATTATTTATATGACCTGG
Source organism: Fulvivirga sp. (assembly GCA_965227525.1). Lineage (GTDB taxonomy): Bacteria > Bacteroidota > Bacteroidia > Cytophagales > Cyclobacteriaceae > Fulvivirga. The sequence continues at coordinate 3,889,575 of OZ245762.1, forward strand.
TGTATAACCCAGAAAAAACTCTGTTTCTTAAAAATGGAGAAGATAAAGGTGCCCAAACAAAAAATGGTCTTGAGATGCTGCACCTGCAGGCTGAGAAGTCCTGGGCTATCTGGAATAAGTAATCATCCTTATTCAGAAATTAATAAAACGTTCTACTTATTCATTTCGTTAGTCAATGAGTTGTAGAATTGTTAGTTAACTTAGTTTTTGAAGTTAATCATAATAAATAGTAGATGAGTTTTAAGCTTTCCAGTGAATATCAACCTATGGGCGATCAGCCCAATGCCATAAATCAATTAACAGAAGGAATCGAAGGTGGGGAGCCATTTCAGACACTTTTGGGAGCGACTGGCACCGGTAAGACTTTTACCATGGCTAATGTAATCTCAAAGGTCGATCGACCTACCATAGTATTATGTCATAATAAAACACTGGCGGCTCAGTTATATGGCGAGTTCAAAAGATTTTTCCCTGAAAATGCCGTAGAATACTTTATATCGTATTACGATTACTACCAACCAGAAGCTTATATCCCTAACTCCAACCTTTATATAGAGAAAGACCTTTCAATAAATGAGGAAATAGAAAAGTTAAGACTCAGTGCCACCTCCTCTTTGCTTACGGGTCGTAGAGATGTGCTGGTTGTGGCATCCGTTTCTTGTATTTATGGTATCGGTAACCCAGAAGAGTTTGGCAACAACGTGATCAAACTCAAAGTAGGTGAAACTATTCCGAGAAATAAACTACTTTTTTCTCTGGTTGACATTTTATATAACAGAACATCTGCAGAATTTAAAAGAGGTACGTTCAGGGTGAAGGGTGACACTGTGGATATATTTATTGCGTATGGTGACTTTGCCTATAGAGTGATTTTTTGGGGTGATGAAATTGAAGCCATACAAAGAATTGATCCCGTTTCGGGCATTAAAATATCCGATGAAAAAGTAATCACAATCTTCCCTGCTAACCTGTTTGTAACAGGAAAGGAGTCACTTCACCAGGCCATACATGAGATTCAGGATGACTTAATGGCCCAGCTGGATCAGTTTAAACTAGAAAAGCGACATCTGGAAGCCAAGCGTTTACAAGAGCGTACAGAGTTTGATATTGAAATGATGCGTGAGTTGGGTTATTGCTCAGGTGTTGAAAATTATTCGCGCTATTTTGATAGACGAACACCAGGTGCCAGGCCTTTCTGTTTGCTCGATTATTTCCCTGATGACTACCTCATGATTATCGATGAGAGTCATGTAACCGTACCTCAAGTAAGAGCCATGTGGGGAGGTGACAGGTCAAGAAAAGTAAACCTTGTAGATTTCGGGTTTAGGCTACCCTCAGCTTTGGATAACAGGCCACTTACGTTTAACGAATTTGAGTCAATGCTCAATCAAGTCGTTTATGTAAGTGCAACACCATCGGAATATGAATTAAGAAAATCTGAGGGTATTATTGTTGAACAAATAATAAGACCTACAGGCCTTTTAGATCCTGAAATTGATGTAAGGCCAAGTCAAAATCAAATAGATGACTTACTGGAAGAAATAGATGAACGTGTAAAGAAGGAAGAACGTGTGCTTGTAACGACATTAACCAAAAGAATGGCGGAAGAGCTTCACAAGTTTTTAGAACGGGCAGGAATCAAATGTCGGTACATCCATAGCGAAGTTGACACTTTAGAAAGGGTAGAAATACTTAGAGAGTTACGTTTAGGTGTATTCGATGTCCTTGTTGGAGTCAATTTATTAAGAGAAGGACTTGACTTACCAGAAGTATCATTAGTTGCGATATTAGATGCCGATAAGGAAGGATTTTTGAGAAATCAAAGGTCACTAATACAAACAATAGGCAGGGCAGCACGTAACGTTAATGGTCGTGTTATCATGTATGCAGATAAGACCACAGATTCAATGCAAAATGCAATAGATGAAACCAACAGACGTAGAAGCATTCAGATCGCCTACAACAAAGAACATAATATTACCCCTACCACGATCATAAGGTCTAAAGACTCCATAATGGAGCAAACGAAAGTGGCAAGCAAATCTTCTGACCGTAACTACTACATCGAAGAAGAGCACTCTGTTGCGGCAGATCCGGTAGTGGCTTATATGGATAAAAGTGGCCTGAAAAAGATGATTGATAAAACTCAAAAATCGATGGAAAAGGCAGCTAAGGAACTCAACTTTATAGAAGCGGCTAAGCTTAGAGATGAATTAAAAGAGCTACAAGAGTTGTTGAAAGAAAAGGAATAGTCTAAATCTTTAATGATAACACTTCCCAAATTTTATCCGTTAATAGAATGAAACTTAGAGTTGTATGAGTAAGAAACAATTTTTTATTGGGGTGTTTCTGGCCTCAGTTTTTGGAGCACTTCTTTCGGCCAGTTTAATTTTTTCATATCTGGAAAACAATATTTCTGAAAAGGAATATAACAGCATCACTGAAAGGCAAAAGGCCGTTACGTTAACAAACTATGCCGATTCATCGATAATCATACCTGAAGGACTTAATTTTATGCATGCGGCTGATAAGGCAGTGGTTGGTGTGGTGCATATTAGAGCTTTATACGGTTCGGGAGAAAGGAGCATTAACCCATTGGAGGGCTTTTTTAGAAATCCTTCTCAATCGTCAGGTTCTGGTGTAATCGTTTCTGACGATGGCTATATTGTCACCAACAACCATGTGATTGCCGATGCCAGCGAAATTGAAGTGGTGCTCAATGATAATAGAAGTTATTTCGCAAAAGTAATAGGTACTGACCCAACAACAGATTTAGCCTTACTTAAAATAGACGCAGCCCAACTTGACTTCATACCCTACGGTAACTCAGATAATGTGCGTGCAGGTGAATGGGTGCTGGCAGTTGGAAATCCATTTGACTTAAACTCTACTGTAACTGCGGGTATTGTAAGCGCCAAAGCCAGAAACATCGGTATCTTAAGAGACAAAAACAATTTACAGATAGAATCATTTATTCAAACAGATGCGGCTGTAAACCCCGGAAACAGCGGTGGCGCTTTGGTAAATTTAAATGGGCAGCTCATTGGCATAAACACAGCCATTGCAACTCCTACGGGTAATTATGCAGGGTATTCTTTTGCTGTACCAGTTTCTTTAGTTAAAAAAGTAATAGATGACTTACTTGAGTTTGGTGAAGTACAGCGAGGATTATTAGGTATTAGGATTGGAGATGTAAATGCTCGTGTGGCAGAATTACAGGATCTAAGTGTGGTAAATGGAGTGTTCATTAGCCATGTCAATGAAAATAGTGCAGCATTGGAGGCTGGGCTTGAGGCTGGCGATGTAATCATAGCAATTGATGGATTAACAGTCAATAATGTATCCGAACTACAGGAAATTGTGGCAAGGAATCGTCCGGGTGATGAAGTGGAAGTCACTTATCTAAGAGGAAATAAAAAGGCTGAAGTTGTTGCGACACTAAAGGACTTTGAAGGAAATACCACGGTATCGAGACGAACTTATAATAATGAAATTGAGGGGGCAGCATTCAAAGAGCTTTCTATCGATGTACTCGAAAGCAGAAAAATCAAAAACGGAATTATTGTGACAGACATTGAGGATGGTAAATTTAAAGATGCTGGTATAAAAGTTGGTTTTATCATCACATCTATTGACAAAGTAGCCATTACTACTATTGAAGACTTACATAACCTACTTGCCAATAAAAAAGGAGGAATGCTCATTGAAGGCATTAAATCCGATGGTGAGCGTGGTGTTTATGGCATAGACTGGTAGTCTTTCCTCATTCATTATTTATTGTAACAGCATTACAATCGGTTGCACACAATTTTATAGTTTTGCAGTTCATAAAAAAGCAAGACTATGAATGACAACCAATTTGGTATAAAAGAGGCACTTAGCGCCCTCGGACTTAAAGAAACTAATTCCGGCACATCTACTGGTACAAAGTGGATGGACAGCAAAGGTGAAGATATAGCAAGTTACTCACCAGCAGATGGAGCATTAATCGGAAAAGTAAACTCAACTACACCTGAGCAGTACGAAGAAATAGTAAAAACCGCACAGGATGCATTTAAATCATGGAGGTTGGTACCCGCTCCTAAGAGAGGTGAAGTTGTCAGGCAAATTGGTGAAGAGTTAAGAAAATATAAAGAGCCGCTTGGCAAACTTGTTTCTTACGAAATGGGTAAGTCATACCAGGAAGGACTTGGTGAAGTACAGGAAATGATTGATATCTGTGATTTTGCAGTAGGGCTTTCTCGTCAGCTTCATGGCCTTACGATGCACTCTGAGCGTCCAAGCCATAGAATGTACGAGCAGTATCACCCGCTTGGTATTGTTGGTATCATTTCAGCATTTAACTTCCCAGTAGCTGTTTGGTCATGGAATTCAATGTTAGCCTGGGTGTGTGGTGACGTTTGCGTTTGGAAACCTTCAGAAAAGACTCCTTTGTGTAGTGTGGCCTGTCAGAATATAATCACAGAAGTATTCAAAGCCAACGATGTGCCTGAGGGCGTTTCTTGTATAGTAAATGGAGACTACAAAGTGGGCGAACTCATGACCAATGATAAGCGTGTACCATTAGTATCTGCAACAGGATCTATTCGGATGGGTAAAAAAGTTGGTGCAGCTGTGGGTGCCAGACTAGGTAAGTCTTTATTAGAGTTGGGCGGTAACAACGCTATGATTATCTCTGAAAATGCTGATCTAGACATTGCAATCACTGGAGCACTATTTGGTGCTGTAGGTACCTGTGGACAACGTTGTACTTCTACAAGAAGACTGATCATTCACTCAAGTAAGTATGAAGAAGTTAAAAATAAACTTACAAATGCCTACAAACAGCTAAATATTGGAAATCCGCTTGACGAAAATAATCATGTGGGCCCTTTAATTGATAAAGATGCAGTGAAAATGTATCTATCTGCTTTAGATAAAGTAAAAGAAGAAGGAGGTCAAATAATTGTTGAAGGTGGAGTACTTGAAGGCGAAGGATATGAGTCTGGTTGCTATGTAAAACCTGTAATTGCAGAAGCGAAAAATGAAATGCAAATCGTGCAGGAAGAGACTTTCGCGCCAATTCTTTATTTGATGAAATACGACACGATCGATGAAGCCATCGAATTGCAAAATGGTGTGGTTCAAGGCCTTTCTTCAGCTATTATGACTAGTCACATGAGAGAAGCTGAGAAGTTCTTATCTCATGCAGGATCGGATTGTGGTATAGCCAATGTAAACATTGGAACCTCTGGTGCTGAGATTGGTGGAGCATTTGGCGGAGAGAAAGAAACTGGCGGTGGCCGTGAGTCTGGATCAGATGCCTGGAAAGTATATATGAGACGACAAACTAATACCATCAACTATGGTACAGAATTGCCTTTAGCACAAGGTATTAAGTTTGACTTATAGTAAAGAAAGAATTATTTGGTATAATGAATAGGGCTCTAAAAGGCCCTATTTTTTTGCCTCTTTATTCAGATTTTACACTATTTTGTTGACAACCTTACATCTGGATTAATCTCCTTTTATAAAGTTCATTTTGTTATTACTTGGCTAAGATTTATATTAGATAACCATAAAAAGAGGTAACAAAATGTCAGATAAAGCAAAACAATATAACTCGGTAATGTTAATTGATGATAATGAGATAGATAACCTCATTAATCAAAAGATGATCGAAGCAGCCGACATATCGAGGTACATATACACCCACACCGGAGCAAAAAGTGCCATTGAATTTCTTAAGAATATTGAGAAAATTGAAGACTTATCTGAACAGGTATTGCCTAATGTAATTTTTCTGGATATCGATATGCCACTTATGGATGGCTTTCAGTTTTTAGACGAGTTTGGAAAGTTAAATGAGAGTACAAGAAAGAGATGTAATATTGTAATGCTTACCTCTTCAATAAATCCTCAAGACTTACATAAGTCGAAGAAATACAACGTAAAGCAGTATATTAATAAGCCTTTATCTCAAGAAAATTTAGCGAAACTAGAAGTTTAACTCAGCACTTCCGTTTGACATAACTTGCTGACAAAATTACTATCTCTTTTAATTAGCATAGTAGGTGCAAAGTATGATGTATTGGCCTGCGGAAATTTATCGATTATAGCCTGAATCTTCTCAGGCTTATTCTTTTTAATCTCACTGATAGCAATCTTAAGAATTTTTGACATCTGAAGAATATGCTCACAATTTTCTTTGCCCAATATTCTTACCTGGCGTTGTACACTATTGATTAACTGATTAAAAAGATCATAATCATTTTGCATGCAGTATTGGATAGCCAATAAAACTTTTAACTCTACCAGCATATATGGATACTTCTTCAATGAAGTTTCATTCATTAAACCATTAAGCCATTTGCTGGCATCGTCATAATTACCTACATAATAGCACGATAACGCCCTGAATATTGAATATGTAAGGTAAGTAGGTAAGTCTTGCTTGTCTAACTCAAAATCCTGAAACATGCCTTCAGACTCTTCATACATCTCATGCTCGGTACCCAATCTTAAGTGTCGCTGCATCTTTGTAACAAGAAACTGAGCCGGATAAGTATACAGCGCATAATTTGTCAATAGATTATCTGCCGCATCATTTACTTCCTCATAAAAGCGCTCAGCCTTTCGATATACTTTGTAGTGATTGTAATACTCAAGCTTTAGGAATTCAAAAACCAAATTCAGGTGATAATATATGGAGTCAAGCTCATAGGAATCGAATATCTCCTGAACCTTATCCAGAATATCTTCAACAGGCTCGACATCGTTGTCATAATTGTCATCGTCCATATCTACAAAAAGCCTATGAAAAATATTAACACAACTATGATATACATACAGCCTGTGTGACTCATACAAATCTTTGACATTACTCAACTCTTTGAGTAATAGAGTGAGTTCCAATTTGTCAGTTTCATCACCAGATAAAGTGTAATAGCCATACTTTTTAAAGTATTCGGCAAGTATATCCTCAGCTTTATCAACAGCTAATGTATACGCCACATGCTTATTGTAGAGTTGAGAATAACTAAAATGATCTGGTGAATTAATGTGCAGTTTTTTAAGCGACTTATAAACGATTGTAAGCTCATTGGAAAGGTCGTAATCCAGCAATTCTTTTTCGAGCTTCTTTAGTGTGGCAATTGCAATTGCCTTTTTCTTAGTAAATATTATTTCATTGATATTTGCCACCTTCTTAAGGATATCCGTACGTGGACTCTCCATTTGTTGGAGCAAATACTCTTCAATTTTTTGATTTAAACGTGACCTTAGCGTATAATAGGCATTTGTGTTTACGCCCAATTCCTGCATGATTTTCGTATCTGAAAGCTGCCGCTCCCTCATGGCCTTTAGCAGATAAGCAGATTTATCTGCGCTACTATCAATAAGTGAATCGTGAATAGCCTGAAAGTCTCTCGAAGAAAGTTGTTTAATTATATTTTTCAGCTTTGCCATACCCTAATTATATCCACCTTTTAATCGTAAAATTGTCTATTGTTTATAAGAATTAAAAACAAAAGCCTGAACACAGGCCTTTAGCAAACGAAAAGATAATAAATATATCCAACAGATTCGTAGGAAAGCACAAACTATTTTAGGTGAGCGTAACTAAGCCAATGGTAACTAGGAGGTTATAATTCACTCGTTTATCCACTGTTTTTACCAAGAATATATCCCGAAAATGGTAGGTAGTGTTTTTACTAAATTTCTATATATTTGCACACCTCAAAAGGGGAATTAGCTCAGTTGGCTAGAGCGCTACACTGGCAGTGTAGAGGTCACCGGTTCGAATCCGGTATTCTCCACAAAGCACACTTGATTTTTCAAGTGTGCTTTTTTGTTTTTAAAGGTCTGTGAGACACAGACCTTGGGTAAGAACTAGACCTTTTTTTCAACGTTTAGATTACTATGTGACTTTGGCTACAACGTATATTATATAGCAAAAGCATTTGAAAATGAAATATTTGGACATCATAACCTACCTATTATTATTTTTGTTGTGCAGCTGTAATCTAAATCAAGATCTAAAAGTAAAAATTGAAAAATCTGATTTTGTTAATCTTGATAACTGCTATTCAAGAAAAACAATTAATTACTCCGATTCATTACTAATCTTTTTTGAGGATTATTTTGACAACACACCTATTTATATAGAAACCTGCAACAAAAGAATTTATGATACTATAAGTTCTAGTTATTTGGGCCTTGCGTGGGCATATAACCTTGGTATAAGAGAGGATATTAAAACTTTTAAACTTGCAATAGGAAAAAGCAGTCCTTTTAAGATCGCCTTAGAGCCGAGCTACAATTTTGTAAGCATCAATAATTACAATGATACCTTAAGAATTAAGCACTTAAGGTGCCTTCCAACTTATGAGTGAATTTAATACTTAATCTTTTCACAAAGCTAATCCAACTAACAAAGGCTAAAGTTAAAGGTCTGTGAGACACAGACCTTGGGGTGGTAAACTCAACCTTGGTTTGTGTCCCCACAAACCAATTGATTAGGTCTGTGAGACACAGACCTTGGGAGTTGAACCAACTAAAACAACACTAAAAAGGCCGTCTGCCAAACCTAAATCGCTTGCGGTAGTATTTCATATCTAAATCACTGATTACCACTCCCAGCGAACTTGAGCTATGAATAAACTTCACCTTGTCTCCTCTGGCTTCAGTCACTAACCCTACATGCGTTACCTTTCTTTTCTTCTTCCCTGTGGCAAAAAACACTAGGTCACCTGGCTCCAATTTCTTACGTTTTACTTTTTTTCCCACCTCACTTTGAGCTTCAGAGGTACGCGGTAAATCGTAACTCACCATTCGGAATGAATTACAAAGTAAACCCGAGCAATCGATACCTGACCGTGAAGTGCCACCCCATTTGTAAGGTGTACCAATAAAGCCTTTGGCAGTGGTGATAACTGTTTCAATACGTTGCTGTCTTATTTTTGCTTTTTTCGCGGAAGCACAGGAAGTAATAATAACAACCAAAAACAGAAAAATTGAGAGTTGTGAAATTCTCATGATTAAGTAAGTTTAAAAAATAGTGGCTAACGCCTAATTTGTCATTATCTTTTGCAAATTCATAAAGATTTTAGTTGCACGCAAATAATTGATTAAAACTTCAGTGAGATTACCCGATTTTAAAGCGTTAAAACAACAGCTTGAAGGTGAGTTCTTTACAGATTTCACCATGCGAAAAATCTATGCCACCGATGCTTCGGCATATCGTGAAATACCCATGGCCGTAGCCATACCATCAACTAACGAAGATATTCAGTCAATTATTCGATTTGCAAACAAACATCGGTTATCAATAATTCCTCGAACCGCTGGCACCTCCCTTGCGGGACAGGCTGTGGGTAGCGGCATCGTGGTTGATGTGTCCAAAAACTTTAATCAAATATTGGAGTTCAATTCATCAGATAAATGGGTACGCGTGCAGCCAGGCGTGATCAGAGATGAGCTAAATATGTACCTAAAGTCACATGGTCTACTTTTTGGGCCAGAAACTTCCACAGCCAATCGAGCCATGATAGGTGGCATGATCGGTAACAACTCATGTGGCTCCAACTCGATTGTTTATGGCAGCACACGAGATCATTTGCTGTCAGTTAAAGGCTATTTGAGTGATGGCTCCGAATTGGAGTTTAAGGCCTTATCTCAGGAAGAGTTTGAAGCTAAAACACAGCTTGACTCACTCGAAGGTGAAATATACCGAACGCTTAAGGAGGTATTGTCTAACTCAGAAAATCAAAAAGAAATAAAATCTGGTTTTCCAAAACCAAGTATAAAAAGGCGAAACACAGGCTATGCGCTTGACCTATTGTTACAAAGCAGTGCTTTTGAAGATGACCATAACGACATCAATGTGTGTCAACTTATCGCAGGGTCTGAGGGCACATTAATGTTTATCACAGAAGCAAAATTAGCCTTAAATGACATTCCAAAAGGTGAGAAAGGACTCCTTTGTGTGCACTTCGACTCAATACATGATGCGCTTAAGGGCAACTTAATTGGCCTTAAATATGACCCTCATGCCAGCGAGTTGATGGATCATCATATACTTGAGCGCACCAAAGACAATATCGCACAGCGACAAAATCGCTTTTTTATACAAGGCAACCCCAAAGCAGTACTCGTAATCGAGCTGCTTGGTGCAGATGAGGATGATCTGAAGCAAAAAGCAAATGCTCTGACAAAAGAGTTGCAGGACGCGAACCTGGGATACCACTACCCTTTGGTAGAAGGCAAGGGTATGGTGAGAGTTTGGAACTTAAGAAAGGCCGGCTTAGGACTTTTGAGTAACATTCCTGGTGATGCCAAACCTGCACCTGTGATAGAAGATACCGCTGTAGATGTTGAAGATCTGCCTGAGTATATTCGAGAGTTTAACCAAACACTCGATAATTACGGATTGTATTGCGTGCATTATGCACATGCAGGCTCTGGAGAGCTTCATTTAAGGCCGATACTCAACCTAAAAACTGCTGAGGGACATCAGCTATTCAGAACAATACTCGATGAAATTGCACGACTTGTCAAGAAGTACAAAGGTTCTCTTAGTGGTGAGCATGGTGATGGCAGGTTGCGTGGCGAATTTATTCCATTCATGATCGGGGAAAAGAATTACCAACTGCTCAGACAGGTTAAAAACAGTTGGGATCCGTTTCACATTCTTAATCCTGGTAAGATAGTGGACACCCCACCGATGGACACATCTTTGAGGTTTAAAGCCGGCCAGGAAACAAGGGAGTTTGATACAGTGCTCAATTTTGATGAAAGTCATGGTATACTGCGTGCCGCTGAGCAGTGCAATGGATCCGGAGATTGTAGGAAAACGCATTTTTCAGGTGGAGTGATGTGCCCTTCGTATATGGCTACCAAAAATGAAAAGGACACCACTCGAGCCAGGGCCAATATTTTAAGAGAGGTACTTACCCATTCTGAAAAGAAAAACGCCTTTGATAGTGAAGAAATAAAAGCTGTAATGGATCTGTGCCTTTCGTGTAAAGGCTGTAAAGCAGAGTGCCCCTCTAATGTGGATGTGGGCAAGCTCAAAGCAGAATGGCAGCATCAGTACTATCAATCAAATGGGGTACCGTTGCGTACAAAACTCATCGCCAACTTTAACAAGCTCAATAAACTGGCCTCAAAAGCACCCGGAATCTATAATGCATTTACACAAAGCAAACTCACAGGTTCTTTAATGAAACGATTCAGTGGCTTTGCTTTAAAGCGTTCTTTGCCCAAGCTCTCAAAAGTTACTTTGAGAGACTGGTTCAATCAAAGGAAATCACTACAGCATTTTGAAAAGGAAGTTTATTTATTTTGTGACGAGTTCACCAATTACAACGATACTGAGATCGGCATAAAGGTCATTGAGCTTTTGGAGTACTTCAAGGTAAAAGTACACCTTGTTGATCATGAAGAAAGTGGGCGCACCTATCTTTCCAAGGGATTGCTACACAGGGCCAAAAATATAGCCACAAAAAACGTAACACTATTTTCTTCTTTTGTAACCAAGGAAACTCCTCTTATTGGTATTGAACCTTCAGCTATATTGTCCTTTAAAGACGAATATCTGAGCCTTGTAGATGAACCTTTAAGAGTAGAGGCGACCTCTCTGGCTAATCAGACTATGTTGGTTGATGATTACATAGCCCAACTGATTGATCAGGGGCATATTGATAGCACAGCTTTCACTAAAGAAGCGAAATCAATAAAATTACATGGCCATTGTCATCAAAAAGCCATTACGGGAACAACTGCTACAGAAAAAATTCTTTCTCTGCCTGCCAACTATATAGTAGAATCCATTCCTTCAGGGTGCTGTGGCATGGCAGGTTCTTTTGGGTACGAAAAGGAACACTACGATGTATCAATGGCTATTGGCGAATTGGTATTGTTTCCGGCCGTAAGAAATGCTTCTGAAGAAGTGATAGTCGCTGCACCCGGCACAAGTTGCAGACATCAGATAAAAGATGGTACAGGGCGTAAAGCCCTGCACCCTATTGAAATTATGTTTGAGGCACTACTTTGAAATGGCCTTTAATATTCTATCCTCTTTTATTAAAACGTCTCTCAATAATAACTTATAAGGGAATGTAGTATGTTTTGACTCCTCGAAACCATCTAATATTATTTTCAATGACTGAGAAGTAATTAATGAAAGGTTTAACTCCAACTCCAGCCCACACTCCTTTTCAAAATCGTCACTAAACTCTGGAGCAACTAATAGTGATTTAATAACTCTATAACCCGACTTTTCGGCTAAATCAATATATGACTTTACTTGCCTCGATACTGTACTATATTTATTAAATCCTCTATCCTTAAAAGTTTTGCATTCAATAATAATTATTTCATTATTGCCCAAATTGATAACTAAATCAATTTTATTCTTATTTGTATTAAGGCTCTTTTTTAACTCATCATCAACTTTAAAGCCTAATCTGGAGAAAATTGTCTTTGTCAATTCCTCAAATTTAATCCCTAAATCAGCCTCTTTCAACTCAATCCCATTTTCCTTTAAACCATTATAATCGCGGCATGCAATCAGATTATAATTTTCCAATAATAAGCTATCCGTGTCTTTATAATGGTCAAGTATATTTGTTATAATATCTCCTCTTGTTTTGATCTCAAATTTTTTACAGAATTTATTTAGATCACTCTCAGATATTAAATAAAGTATGTCTCTTGGTTTAATATTATAATCCAATAACAAATCACTTTTTAGCACGTTTTCATTTTGAATTTGATATTCCTCCCTTACAATTTTGTTTGCGGAAGGCAAACATGAATTAATATCGAGTAGCAATTTCTCATATCCATGATAGGATATACCTAACTTTTGGTCATGCTCAAGTTCATTAAAATAATTAGTAAGTAATTCCACCTTTTCCTCGGCAGTCTTACCTTTATTTTCGAATTCCAGTTTTAACTTTTTGAAAATTAAGTCATTCAAAGAATTTTTAATCTCAGTTTGAGATGTTCCATCTTTAAAACTTTCAGAAATTAATGTATCGGAAAAGCTAATGCCTTGATTGATTATTTCATTAATCTTTTCTATCCGTGATAGCTTGTAATTTATATTGTGTTTACGAGCAATAAGATTCACTTGACTATCCTTAAGGTAATTCATAACTCTTCTAAAGTGCTTGTCTGCCACCTCTTTACCTCTATAGCTTCTCAAAAGTGTAACCAGCTCATCTGGCACTAATATTTGATGAGATTTTTTTTGATAAAGAATGACACCTAAATATTTTAGATCATTTATTAAATCATCAATATCTAACTTATTAAGCGAGATAACCTGATAATTTAAAAGTCTCACCTCTTCTTGTGATAGATCCAAGGCCTTTGCTAACGAACGCAGTATAGCTTGTTCATCGGAGGATATTTTTGGCTCCAAGTTGTTTACCTTATCATTAAACAATGCGGTCTCAACACATTTTAAGTACGTTTTATAATCTCTAATCCTTCCGGCATCCATGTCAGACTTATCATCATGAACAAGTGTTTTGAAATCCTTAATTTTTGACTTAAGGCTTTTTATTTTCTTTTCATAAAGATTTGCCAGCCATTCTCGAGACATTATGCAGTTACCATCCCGAATAAGTATGTCAACCAAAATGTCGATTTGCGAGGATGTATTTGAGAACTCTCCATCAATATGTTCAGTAAATTCAGACTCAACCAGTGAAAATATTTTTGAAATATTCTTGTTGTCAGTATTTTTTAATTGTTCCTCCCCCTCTAAGATTTTTGTGATGGGTTTTTTATTTCTAGGTTCAGCAGATATTATATTATCAATCACTTTTAAAAAAGGATTCTTCTCTAGTGAATTAAGTTGATTCAGTACCTTTTCTAACTTCATATAACTGTTTTATTTTAATAATTCTGAATTTAATTTAATTATTACTGATGATAAACTAAAAGACATAATACTTTATAAACGGTAAAGAATTTCGTTCAAAACAAATGAGATTCCTGCTTTTACAGGAATGACGTTCTAATTAAAGTTGGCATTAAATGTAACAGCATTTTCTTTAGCACAAGTCAACATAAAATCGTCATTCCTGACGAAGCATCGCGGAGATCCGGAATCTTTTATTATTTTAACATATAAATATGCCAGGCAAAGGAGGATACGTTTATATAGTGTCAAATAAAACCCGATCTGTGGTTTATATTGGAGTAACTTCAAACTTGTACGCAAGAGTGTATGAGCACAAAAATCAGATGGGCTCCTCATTTACAATTAAATATCATTGCAAGGATCTCTTATACTATGAGTTCTATCCTTCCATCGAAGAAGCTATAACTCGTGAAAAGCAGTTGAAGAAATGGAAAAGAGCATGGAAGGATGACTTAATTCAGAAATTTAATCCCTCACTGACTGACTTATTCCATGAAGTATCTGAAATGCAATAAGTTAGATTCCTGCCTTCGCAGGAATGACGTTCTAATTACAGTTGGCATTAAACCTAAAACCGCTTCTTTAGCACAAGTTTACTTAATGTCGTCATTCCTGACGAAGCATCGCGGAGATCAGGAATCTAATCATAATAAACCCCTGGATAGATCAGAGAACAACATCCCTAAAATTCACTAAATATCAATACATTTGTCGCATGTGTGGAATAACGGGTATATACGCTTTTAATATGGTGGGTCGTGTAAGCATGATCAACATTGCCAACGCCACTGATGCCCTTTCCTCACGAGGGCCCGATTTCCAAAATATTTATAATGACCAGCAAGTGGCGCTAGGTCACCGCAGGCTTTCAATTATAGACACCTCGCCTGATGGACATCAACCCATGTGGGATAGCAGCGGCCGTTATTGCATCATCTTTAATGGTGAAATATACAACTACAAAGAGCTTAAGGAACAGCATCTTAATGATGATCTGAAGCTGCAATCAGCCACCGATACAGAAATACTTTTATATCTCTATATCAAAAAAGGAAAAGCGTGTCTCAACGACCTTAATGGTTTCTTCGCTTTTGCGATCTACGACATGTCCGAGAAATCAGTGTTTATTGCCAGGGATCGCATGGGCATCAAACCATTGTATTATCTGCACGATGAAAACCGCGTCTTATTTGCTTCAGAGATGAAGTCTATGATGGCTTATGGTTTGGAAAAAGAGATCGATTACCCCGCCCTTTACACTTACTTGCAACTCAACTATATACCAGCCCCAAGGACTATATTTAAAGATGTAAAGAAATTGATGCCTGGCCAATACATGGAAGTATCAAGCGAAGGTGTGAATATTGTCACTTATTATGACCTACCCAGCAAGAAAGCAGCTGTTCCTCAGGATTATGAAAGTCAAAAATCACAGTTCAAAACATTGATGGCTAATGCCGTAGAGAAACGATTGGTAGCAGACGTTCCTTTAGGGTCATTTTTAAGTGGCGGTATCGACTCTTCAGTGGTTGCAACATTGGCAGCCCAAAGAAAACCTGACCTTCACACATTCTCGATCGGTTATGCAGATGAAAAATTTTTTGACGAAACAAGTTATGCAAAGGAGGTTGCCAGGAAAATAGGCACGGACCACACTGTATTTTCTTTGACCAACAATGACCTGTATAAGCATGTCGATGATATACTCAACTATATCGATGAGCCTTTTGCAGACTCCTCTGCCATTGCCGTTTATATACTTTCAAAGGAAACTCGAAAGCATGCCACCGTGGCTTTATCAGGAGATGGAGCAGATGAATTATTTGCGGGATATAACAAGCATGCTGCACTGTATACCATGAGACATGGTGGAGCAAAAGCGTCTATGGTAAAGGCATTCGGTCCTCTTTGGTCGATGTTACCTAAATCAAGGAATGGGTCGGTCACCAATATATTCAGACAACTGGATAGATTTAGTAAAGGAGCGAAACTAAACACTAAAGAAAGGTATTGGCAGTTGGCTGGGTTTGTCAACGAAAAAGATGCCTCACATCTATTAAACAGCGAATCAAGAAGCAAATTGGTCCAGTCAGACTACAATGACTTGAAGCGTGAATTACTAAAACACATTCCAGCTGATGCCTCTATTAATGATTACTTGCTGACTGACACGCTTATGGTTTTGCCTGACGACATGCTTACAAAAGTAGATCGTATGAGCATGGCCAACAGCTTGGAAGTGAGGGTACCATTCCTTGATCATGAAGTGGTAGAGTTCGCCTTTGGTCTGGGTGAAAGTGACAAAATCAATTCAAAAATCAGAAAACGCATAGTGCAGGATAGTTTTAGAGACTTACTACCAGAATCGTTGTACAACAGGCCTAAAAAGGGTTTTGAAGTTCCATTACTCAAATGGTTTAGAGCTGAAATGCGATCAAAAATTGAGTATGATTTGCTATCAGACGAACTGATTGAAAAACAGGGCATTTTTGATATCAATGAAGTTCGTAAGCTCAAAAAACAGCTTTTCTCATCTAACCCGGGAGATGTGCACGCAAGAATCTGGGGGCTTATCGTTTTCCAATCTTGGTGGAAGAGATATTTTTTGGGCTCTTAAACTGAAGGTTGTTTTTTCCCTTTTTAGAACTGGCTAGTTTGAGCATTATAACAAAAGTAGCACCTGGTTTATCAGTATTTTGAAATTTAATACTTCCTTTCATCCTCAAAAGTGCAGATCGTGTTAAATAAAGTCCCAAACCTACACCATCAGACTTCTCATTACCACGTTTAAATTTTCGAAAAAGTCTGTCAACCATGGCTGCTGGTATACCATTGCCATTATCTGACACTTTGAGTTGTATTTCTTCGGTTGACCTATAAGCAACTGATATTGTTACTTTAGCCTCCTCTTTGTGCTCTCTGTATTGCAAGCTATTTTTCACCAACTCACCAAGAGCCATATGTAAGAGCCTGTAATCGGCCTTTACACTTATAGAATCAGTACCTAAAAAGTCGAAATGAATAGGTTCATTATTGTACTCAGACCTTAATTTCTCCAGCACAGTGGATAAACCTAATGTCTGCATCTTCAATTTTTTAGTCTTTATAGTATACGCACTTTGTACCGTCCTGATCATTCGTTCCAACCTGGTGAGTGATTGCTTAAAATGATCATTTAGCGGGTGAGGTTTATTTTCACATTCACCAATATGAATTAATCCTTTAATAGAGGCCAGCGGAGCTTGTATGTCATGCGAAGAGTGATATAAAAATCCTGCTAAATCTCTATTTGACTGCAAGAGCTTCCTGGTTCGTTGTTTTACAGTTTCTTCCAGTGTTATATTATGTTTAGCAATTCGGTCTTTTGTCTTTTCCAGTTCATTGTATGCTTTCGTAATTACCTCATTTTGAATATTAATTTCTTCATTCTTTTCAGAAAGCTCTTCTTCATACTCCTTTCTAATAGATATTGTTTGTTTTTGAAATTTTACCAGCAAAAAAGAGAATGGAATTATTAACAGAATCGATACGATACTTTGTTTTAGCAGTTTCTGACGCGCCTTCATAATAAAGTTTCTAAAATTTTGATCTACTTCTAACACCGCTACAACCTCATTATCACTATTTTTTATAGGGGCAAAAGCAGAAAGCCAACTGCCGTTTTCTGATTCGTATAAATCCAGCACTCCTCCTCTATCAAAATCTTGCATCAGTTTTTCTGGAAATCGCTCATATGCATGTCGATAATAAGGCGTACTCGAAGATGTAGCTACAAACTCAAAAATGCCCTTGGAATCGTTGTATATTAACGTGTAAACAGGACTTTGTAAATCATTTTGAGTATAAACATATTTCAATTTTTGGTGTAGTTGGAGAAATGATGAGTCATCGCTATGAAGTGTTAACTGATCGGTATGTTTATATTCATCTGTAATACGCTCATGAACATCGCCATCAATAAGACCTGCACTTGTATTTGCTATAGCTTTTAACTCTCTAAAGACACCTTCCTTTGCCGAAGCAATCCCTTCATAATAATTGTATACAATGAAATAAGCCGTGACAGTGGCTATTCCAATGAGGAACACACCAATCAACACATTACCAAAATTGTGGGTAATCTTATTAAGGAAGTGAACTATTTTGGTCTCTGAGAGGCTCAAAATTTATTTTTTTATCTGGTAAAAAAGACCTGCAGTATAGACATTGGCATCGTACAAGTTGGCACGTGCCACGAGTAGATCACTATAAAATAACGATCCAACCGTAATGCCCCATTGCTGATTAACTTTATATGAGGCATTTACATTGATAGCGGTAAATTCTGTACCCTCACCTCTTACGAAGTCTACACTTTTCACTTCGCCAAGGGAGCTTTGAGTTTTAACTGAAGCATTCAACATCCATTTATTGCCCAGATTTACACCTGTCTCGACTCCAAATATCAATTGATCACTAAAGGATACTCCTTCATAGGCTGTTCTTAGGTTAAATGTGCTAAATGCAGAAATATAGATCGGAATGGGGTGGAATGAATGCGAACCAGCCAAATTGAAACGATAATTCCATTCTCCATCCCCTGTGGGTAGATTTATACGATCAAACTGATTGGCCTCATTTTGAGCAAAATTATCTGCTTTGGCGAGTGGGATGTCGACCAAAAAGCCAATAGCCACAGGCACTTCTCCACTTAACAACTGATATTTTGCGCCAATAGGTAAGTCACCAATGCCAACAACCGCATCTGTAGTCTCAAAAGTGTTGCGTTTTACAAGAGGCCCGTGTGTTATAAGCGTAAGTCTATCTGTAAGACCGTACTCGCCATAGAAGCCTGCCACTGACTGTGAAAATTTGGCCGTTGATATTTCATCACCACCCAAGGTATAATATTTGTCAGAAGCTCCATAAAGCGTATAAAGTTTAATATAAAAGTCGCCTTTATTTTGAGTCCATCCACTTTGAGCCCGTGCATTAAAGCTGAAAAGAAGTACCATCCCTAAAATAAGAGATGATACTTTTATCATGTTTTTAGCTATACCCATGACCTAGTTTAGTTCGGCATTTCCAAAAGGAATTTGAGCCGACCCACACCAAAGAATGATGTGTGTAAACTCAGCAGGTATTTCACCATTTAGCTTAAAGAATTTTTCACCATTTTCAAGCACCGGACCCACCTGAATTAGGTCTGGGTTGCCATTCGCAGGGTCTGTCGTATATGTATCAGATGTTGAGAAAAATACCGTAACCGTTCCTGTATTTAATGAAGTTTCGAAATCGGTTCCAAAATGTAGAAAGTGTGTGCCGTCATTATCGGAACCAAGTTCTACCGTACCTTGACTACCTGTATCATTTTGACTTACGATTGAGCCACTACGATCTACGGCTAAAGTGCCATTTGGTATACTTGAATCGATTAGTACTTCTTCCGTATCATCTCCGCCACAATTGAAAAGTGAGAATGAAATCAGTAGAATAAATAAGAGTTTTAAATTTTTCATGTGTATTGTTTTTTAGTTTTCACTAAAATGTTCAATACATATCACGAAAGGATCACAGTAGATTCACATAAATAAAAAAGGGGTATTAACGTCATTAAGATGACATTTGCAGGTAGACAGGAAAAGGTACATTAATTTAGCTTTGTATTTTTTTATGCATTACTCTAACTTATACAAATCGGCTTCTGCTGCTATAAAACCAAATGCCGACCATTGTTTTCCACCTATCACTTGCTCATAAATCTCAACGGCTTTGGTTGTATCTCCGTTGTACAAATACCAATTACCTACACCATATCCCTGTGTGGCAATTGCCAGATCCTGATCAGGATTGTCATCACTCACAACCAGCAAAGAATCGGCCGTTAAGTTTCCTTTATACATCATCAAGCGCTTGTGATATGAGTCATTTTCGACAATCTCCATGCCGGAAGAGATTCGCTGCAACAAACTATCTGCTTGCTGATTCTGTCCTAATCGTCTAAGTGTCATGTATTGCCAGTCTGCAGTTGCACACACCAAATCGTCATTGACAGAAGTTTGCATACATTTGGCATACACCTCGTTGGCTTTTTCAAAATCTCCATTGAGGTAATGTGCAAGCGCCAGATGGTACCAAACGTTGAACTGAGTAGATGAAAGGGGTTTATTCATTTTGTTAGGAATTCCGTCAGGCTCAATTTCCAATGTGTCTTTGGGCATTATTTCTGCCGCTTTTGTAAGGTCTGCAATTGCTTTATCAAAATCTCGTACTGAAATATATCTATGCCCTCGGTGTCTTAATAATTTGTAGGACTCAGGGTATTTTTCCAATCCTTCGGTATAGATTTCAATAGCATCATAATACCTGGTAAGGTAAGCCGTTCTACGGCCGTACCAGATATAATTCATCTCTGTTTGATCTTTCTCAAACTTTGTTTTAGCCTCCTGAAGGTTTTGATCAAGTTTTTCTTGAGTTTCATCTGACCTTACTGGCTCATAGTAAGTTATACCTAAGAGAGAAACTACCTGAGCTTCATTTTCAGGTTCTGTATATTTCTGAGGCTTGTCATTACAACTTGAAAGTACGGCAATGATAGCTACTGCTAATAGTGAATGTTTCATTATTTGAGTCCTGGTTGTTTTAATTCAAAACCTGTTTTTTCTTTTTCGGCATCTACCATAGCCTTTACATCGGCCAATAGTTTTTTTGCATCATATATGATTCCATCCTTGATGGTATATTTTACACCACCAACTCTCACTACTTCATTATCTTCTGTGAGTTTGATGGCTCCTGTTCCATATAATGCCTTAAGGTTGACTAATGGATTTTCTTCCACAATTACAAAATCGGCCAACTTGCCCACTTCTACAGAACCGATTTGATCATCAGCACCAAGTGCTTCAGCTCCGTTGAGCGTAGCTGCTCTGATCACTTCTAAAGGGTGAAAACCGGCTTCTCTAAGTAATTCTAATTCTCTAATGTAGGCAAAACCATATAATTGAAAAATAAATCCAGAGTCTGAGCCAGCAGTCACTCGGCCTCCCCTGTTTTTATATTCGTTGATAAAAGTCATCCAGAGTTTGTAGTTATTTTTCCAATCAACCTCTTGCTCAGTGCCCCAATAATGCCAGTATGAACCATGTGAAATTTTGCTTGGTTGATAAAACTTCCACAATGATGGCATGGTGTAGTCTTCGTGCCATTCTGCTCTACGGGCACGCATTAAATCTCGACTTGCCTCATAAATATTGAATGTAGGATCGAGTGTGAAGTCTAATGACAGCAACTCATTCATGACCTTATTCCACTTCTCTGAAAATGGTGATGCCGCCTGTTGCCATAATCTACCCGCCTCACCAAATCGATCCTGCTCATTGTTATAATTGTAATCCAATGGGTAATGTTGCACCGTACGATCATCAAACAGAGCCTCAGGCAAGCCATACCAATGCTCCATAGAAGTAAGACCAGCGCGGGCTGAGTTGAGCACATTCCACCTGGCAACATCCATTTGAGCATGATGGCAGGCTGATCTTAATCCCAGTTTTTTATTCTCATCTAACGCAGCCGACATAATCTCAGGTGCTGCACCAAAAAACTTAATGCCATCAGCTCCCTTTTTCGCATTGTCCTGCACCCACTCTCTAGCCATTTGCGGGGTACTTATGGGCTTTTCACTACCCTGACCAAAAGCTGTATAAGCAAATAATCTTGGTGCTGTAATTTCATTTTTTGCGCTTTGAGCTTTTTGATCTAATACCCAGTCTAAACCATTGCCAGCGGAAGGGTCTCTCACGGTAGTTATGCCATGGGCCATCCAAAGTTTAAACACATACTCTGCGTCAGCACCTTGCGAGGACCCGCCAATATGACCATGCATATCAACAAATCCCGGTAACAAATACATACCGCTTGCGTCAAGTTCGTAGCCGCCTTCTTTAAGCTTAGGCCGTTTATCTGGGTCAATTGCTACACCTGGGTAACCCACAGTTTTGATATTGACAATTTTATTTTTTTCAACTACAATATCAACCGGACCTGTTGGGGGCGCCCCATTACCATTTATAAGTGTAACCCCTCTTATGATAAGCTGTGACCATGGACCATCACCAGAAGTGCGTTGAGGAGCTTTCTGAACTTGCCCAAATGTGTTTGTGCATAGCCCCGTATAGAGTAGCACTATCAATAAAATTTTTCTCATAGCAACATTGAATATTAAATTTCAATATAGCCATGAAGTCAGTTATTGTCGACTGGTTTTTGATAAGAGGTATAAGAATCTTGCTGGTTGACTTACTCTTCGAGAATTTCGATCTCTACACGGACGTTATAGCGTGCCTGGTTGGTGTGTTTTTCGTGTACCATACGCTTACCACCCCATGCTTTAATTTCCATTCTGTCCTTTGGTATACCATTGGCAATCAGAAAATCTTTTATCTCTTTGGCACGTTCTTCAGATAGTTTTTTTGCGGAGCCATATCCTTCGGTATTGTTGTCATTTAAGGCGAAATACTCCTGATCATCGTGTCGAGTGATTATTTTACCAGCTCTGTTTCCGTTGGTATGGCCATGAATTCTTATACGATAATGCTCATTTTCTCTCATCATCTCCAAGAGCTGCTCTATTTCATACCGTGATTCGGGAGTCATGATGGCTGCGTCTTTATAAAAATACACATTGAACATTGTAGCAATATCACCTTTATGATACCTGATCATGTCGAATACCACACTATAGGCTTCATCGATATATACATCTTCTCTTGCTGAATCTAAAAGTGGGCTATAATAATGTATCTCTTTTTGCGTTTTTCGATAACCAAAGCGATCCGAGATGAGTATCAAACGCCCTGTTCTATTGTTAGGATCTGGTAATTTGATTCTCTTATTTGCATCCACAACCTCCAATAATTTAGACCTTTCTGCATCAATAACTTGAATTTTACCTTCTACTGGCTCCATATTTCTTGCGTTAACCATGATAAACTCCACTTCAATGTCGTTCAGGCTAGCTAATGCATTAGTCTCTACTTTATTTTCCTCCTCCTCAGCCTCATCTTCAACATCTTCTTCAGCATCTCCTTCGACATCTTCTTCTACAATGGGAGTCTTAGTAGTTTGTGAGGCAGATGAATCAGTCTTATTGAATTTTTCTGCATAAGCCTGACTCAAGTCTTGTGTTACTGTTTTCTCAAGTGCTTTATCTTTTTTCTCAACTTCTTCTTTTTCAGCTTTGGTTAAAGGCACACTGGTATTCATTGATGGCATATGCACATATACCCATGCTTCGTCAAACTCCTCCTCCTTTCTAATTGCCCTCATATCTGTGAGTGCCTCTTGAAAATTTCTAGAGTATGTGGTAAAAACATAATAGTAATTACGGTTTGGATTATACCCGTAAGATGCCTCAAAACCCATAGAACTGGCTTTTTCAGCATATTTTTTAGCGTATGCTTCCTTGCTTTTAGCATATACCCCAATAGTGACATAGTAGCCTTCATCTAAAACTTCTTGTGAGAAAACATTAAATGATATGGCAATTAAAAAGAGAGAGATCGTAATCTTTTTCATGAGAATTATAAGTACATAGCAATTTTACACGGGCAAAATAGTAATTATTCTTTAATTATTTCTATCTCCACACGTACGTTTTTATCGGCCTGACTGTCATGTTTGTCATAAATCATCTTTTTTCCTCCCCAACCTTTTATATCAGTACGCTCTTCAGGCACACCCTGAGCCATTAGCCAATGTTGAATAGTATAAGCTCGATACAGAGATAGTTTTTTTGCCGATGCCACAGTTTCTTCATGTGAGCCATTCAAAGAGAAGAATTGTTTATCATCTAGGTCAAGGTGAAGTACCTGTCCATGTGAATTTCCATTTGTATGACCATGAATCAATATTTCCATTGTAGGATTATTTTTCATCATATCAAGCAACTGGTTGAGCTCATAAATTGACTCTTCACGCATGATGGCCGCATCTTTGTAAAAATATACTTTCCACAAAGTAGCTACATCGCCTTGTTTATACTTCTGAAGTTTCATGTTTACTAAGATTGTATCACCTACAAGTTCAACAACATTTGATGAATCACTTTTCATAGGCTCGTCTAAATCAAAAGTATGTTCGATCTCGTGAAAACCAAATATTTCTGAAACCACGCGAATCCTATTGGTCCTGTTTTCAGGGTCTTTCACCCTGACTAACTCATTAGTAGGTATTTCTGTAATTTTCTGATTTCTTTCAGCATCATACAACCCGAATTTTCCATTGACTTCTCTAAGGCTTGCAGCATCCACTGTATTCAAGTACACGTTCCAGCCAGGCTCTTGGGGTTCTTGAGATTTTTGAGGTTCTTGAGGCTTTTCTTGCAACCTATTCTCTGGAGAAGTCTCCACCTTTTCAGAATCAGCCGCTTTGGCTGCTTGTCGTTCTTCCCTCATGGTTTCGGCCTCCTCAACTTCTTCAACCAATTTTTCTAGAGGGTTTACTTTACTCCACTCTTTAGCAGTAATATGCGGCCCTTTGAAATCTCCTGCGTACAACCATGAGTCACTCAAATCTGGATAATCATCTCTTACCGCAAAAAGCCTGTCTTTGGCCTCCTCTCTATCGGGAGAATTGAATGTATACACATAGTATAAATTTCTATATGTATTGAGTTTTGATGTAGCAGTGAGTTCTTTTTCGGCTAATCTCTGGACATAATTATTGGCATTCTGCTTTAACTTGAATGCTCCTACAACTACATAGCACTGAGGGTCTGTAGTTTGAGAATGACCATCAATAAAAGCTAAACATGAGACTAAAATACAAAATGCCGTAACACGAAGATTGAGATAAAGTATTTTCATTGCTATTCTTCTAATATTTCTACTTCTACCCTCACATTTTTATCTGCCTGGGTACTGTGCTTATCATAGATCATTTTCTTACCTCCCCACCCTCTTATCTCCATTCTATCTTCTGCAATACCTTGCTCAATAAGCCAATGCTGTATAGTGTACGCTCTGTAAAGTGAGAGCTTTTTTGCACTACCGTTTGTTTCTTTATGGTTACCGTTTATTCCAAAGAAATTTTTATCATCGAGATCTAGATGAATTATTTTACCATGCGAGTTGCCATTGGTGTGACCATGAATCTGAACAACCAAATTTTCGTTTTCTTTTAACATATCTAGAAAGCTGTTAAGCTCATAGATCGATTCGGGCTTCATGATGGCAGCATCTTTAAAGAAATACACGTTGTACATCACGAGTACATCTCCTTTTTTAAATCTTTTTAGATCGAAGTTTACCACAATCGAATCTCCAACAATATCTACTGCGGGGTTTTCTGCTAAAGATGTGGGGTCATCGAGGTCAAGCGTATATTGTATTTCTCTAAAACCGAACATATCAGTAGCCACTTTTACTCTTCGTGTACCGTTATCAGGGTCTTCCAATTCAACTAATTCATGAGATTTGGCCTCTTTAAGTTGCTTGGCCCTTTCAGGGTCAATAATTTTAATATTTCCTTTTACCTCTTTTAAATTTTTTGAGTTTATGGTGTTGAAATAGAGGTAAAAGTGATTCTCTTTTTTCACAAAGGTCTTTTCGCTAGCACCAGGTTCAGCTACATTTTGAGAGTCTGAATTTCTATTTTTAGAATTATCTTTAATATCAACTTTTTCATTCTGGTAAGGAGCTCCCGCTACACCAGTAGTATTTTTAGCACTGGCATCTAAACTTTCATCTGGCATATCTTTAGTGGATACAACACTTTCTGGCCTATCTTGGAAATCCCCAGTGTAAGCCCAAGCATCATAAAACTGAGTATATTTCTTACGGAGGTTGATTACTTTTTGCTTAATCTCTTCTCTATCATCAGATTGGTCAATATATACATAAAACAAGCCTCGATGCTCATTATGCCGTACAGTGGCCTGTAATTCATACTTCTTTACCAGTTCTACGAGACGGTCTGCATTATTTTCCACTGTAAATGCTCCAATAACAGCATAGGTTTTGTGTGGGGGGTTATTATCATCGCCTTGGGCATAGACAGTAACCACAAGCAGGGAGGCACAGAGCGTAATATAGACACTTAAAAAACGCAACCTCCTAAAAAAAAATTGAGGTGCCATGATAAAAAGATTAAAAAATAACTACAATAAGTTAAAACTAAACTTTCGAATATACAAAAATTATAGTAAAATATTAAAGCAACAGGTGCAATGTACTCAAAAACAGCAGA
Source organism: Fulvivirga sp. (assembly GCA_965227525.1). Classification (GTDB taxonomy): domain Bacteria; phylum Bacteroidota; class Bacteroidia; order Cytophagales; family Cyclobacteriaceae; genus Fulvivirga. The sequence goes on from OZ245762.1 coordinate 3,915,715, forward strand.
TTAACCTTATTTTTCTTTTGTTTTTAAGCCAGTCAAGGCATTTATCTCTTTTGTTATAACGCATTCTATTGCATATTTTTGAGACAATCTAAAATAGAAATAATGAAAGCCTCTCTGAAAAAAATATCATACTTTTTAATTTTTGCTATCGCTCTTTTCTCATGCGGTCAGAAGAAAGAAACCAGACAAGAGGTAGAGATAGAAAACAAAGAATTACCTACTGAAATAAGGGCACAAAAGGCTCTGTACGATGAAGTTATTGCTGTTCACGATGAGGCCATGACCAAAATGGAAACCATGATGTACCTTAAGGGTCAGCTTCAAGAGAAAATTGATCTGGCACGTGAAAATGAAGAAGCGAACATCAGTGAGTTTGAAAGTCGTGTAGAAGCTTTGGAAATGGCTGACGAGGCCATGATGCAATGGATGAGAAATTTTGAGGCAAAAGATAACGACTCAATGGCTCATGAGGCTATTATGAGCTATTACAAAGAGCAAAAAGAGCATATTAGCGAAGTAGAACAACGTATGAACGAAGCGATTGCCAGAGCCAGAGAGGTGACAGGAAATAATTAAAGGCCAAAAAGCAAAGTTGCTCATCTGACCTTTAATTAATTTAAACGTTAAAGCTTTCGAATATAGATATTGCCATACTTTGACTCAAGGCTACATTTAGTACCTCCACCCGATAGTTTTGCAGAAATTGACGTCCATTTATAATACTGATTATGCATTGACTCCTTTGGGTCGATTTGCATGTCCATATCGCTAAACATCTCTCCATGCTTTGTTTTAGCAACAATATCTCGCGGGGTATTTATAGGCAGACTAATATCAATACCCCCATACTTCGCATCTACAACCAGCGAGTTGACTACATTCTTAACTTCTACAAGGCCATACTTAGCTCTTATGTCTAACATAATTGTTTTTGGCACTTTTACCTCCAGGGAGATCTCCTTAATTACTCCATGCATTTGGTATTGATGCCCTCCTCCTTTCTCCTCTAAAAAGGCCTTAATTTTGGGATCATTAAAATCTTCGGTGTCAAAGTAATATTTCTCCCCATTTCTTTTGATCATAATACGCTTGGGTAAATCTTCAAGGTTTTCAATTTCCGATTTTATAGATAGTTGGTCTCCTTCTTTTTCAATATTGATTTTAAAGGCATCATCATTTTCACCGTTATTTATACTTGATTTACCTGTAATGGCGATTTCGTCTTTATCCCAGGCCGTTACGACAATAAGCTCAGGGTACTTGAAGTCCATTATTACATTTTTGATCCCAGCTGTGCTTTGAGAAACATTAACTTGTTTTTGTGCAACAGTGTATCCAGAAATCAAACACAGTATTATTACTAATGAATTTTTCATTTGAGTAGTATTTTGAGTTTAATATAAAGTCGCCCTGATGTATATCAGAGCGACTGACCTGGTTGTTGTTATCGCTTCCTTAAGTACACATTTCCATGTGTAGATGATACAGACATAGCCACACCACCACCGTTGAGTGCTCCATTGATCTTTTTGGCTCCATACATTTTCATGCCATCCTTGGTTTCTACAGTAATATCCAAATCTGAATATACCTCTCCCCAATTGGTGGCTATAGAAAGATTTGATTTGGCATCTGAAGGAAAAGCCACATCTACGTCTCCATGCACTGATGCAATGGAACTCGGCAATTTTTGATTGAGGTTGCCGAAAGTAACGTCTATGTCTCCATGCACGGCACTGGCTGTAATCGGACCAGTCACCTCAACTAACCTAATGTCTCCTCCGTGGGTTTTTACTTCCAACTCGTTACTGATGTTTTTAGCATAAAAATCATCTCCATGTATTGAGGAATTATGGTATTTAATCATAACACCTCTAGGCACCTTTACCATATACTTGGCATCGTTGTTACGTGTCACCTGATAAACCATCAGTGTGTTTCCTTCCTTTTTTGTTGAAAGCCCAATGCCAGTATTGTCGGTTAGTCCAAGCGCATTGATCGGCTTTAAGCCTTTTGCCCTCTCCGGCAATTTATAGTTCTGGCCAGGCTCAATGATGATTTCATTTCCATCATAGCCTTCTACCTGTACTTCATTTATTTCGCTAAACTCAATGATACCGGAGCTCATGGCAATCTTGTGCTGCTGCGCTGCGGCCGGTAAATACGCCATTATAATGAGTAATAATCCTAATGCTTTAATTGTCATCCTTTTCATTTCTTTAATTGTTTAAAATTTATCCTATTTATTTTGTTGTTTTCTTTTTTATCATGCTGTCTCAAAAGAGTACAGACGTCACTCAGAGCGCAGCCTGGAGTCTTCAGTTCGTTTGAGACAGACTCCTTTTTACGATAGTTTAAATACCGCCATATGTGCTTCATCCTTTACAGATTCGATATTGGTACTATCATCTATAATTTCCTTTAATTCTTCAATGGCTCCTTTTTCTTTCATTTCTACCATCAAGTTGATTAATGTGATCTGCACAATTGGGTCTTCTTGCTTTTTAAGCGAGTTGATCAGGGCTTGCCTAATCGAAGACTCACTTTTAAAGTTTGCCAGCGCATTAATTGCGGCCAACCTTACATTGACATTATCATCAGTGTTCATGGTTTCTATTAAAGCCTCAACAATATCTTCATCTGCATTTTTCAAATCATAGCTGGCATTTACGCCCATCATTCTTTGACTTGCCGAATTTTTGTCATCGAGGGCCATCATTACAACCTTTTTAGTAGCTTCTATTTCCTTTTGAAGGGCCATCAGTTGCTCTTCATTTTGGTTGTTGGTAGTAATCCAATACCCACCAAGCACCCCTACTGCCAATAGAGAAACTGCTGCTGCTATTTGCCAGTAGTTAGAAATTCTTAGCCCAATAACCTTCGCTTCCTTTTGCTCAATATCGTTAGTGAGTTGGTTTATTTCGCGCTCAAGCGCGTCTAAAAAGTTTAGTTTGAGGTCACTGTCAGGGGTGAGCTCCTTATCATGTTGAAGTAAATCGATTGTATCTTTTAATTCTTCAAAAGACTTCCTGTTTTCCTCATCTTTATTGATGTGTTTTTCTACAAAAAGCTTTAGCTCACCTGTCAGTTTTCCATCGATATAGTCGATCATTAACTCTTTCATCTTCTTATCATCCATGGCTTATTAAATTTTTTCTAGCTCTAAATATTTTTCTCTCAGCGCATGTATGGCGCGATGCACCTTCACTTTTACATTAGATACAGAAGTATCAAGCACTTTGGCCACCTCTTCGTATTTCATCTGTTGAAACCTGGTGAGAACGAGCACTTCGCGCTGTTCTGGTGAAAGCCTGAAAAGCGATATATACAATAACTTTTCTTGCTCATCCTGCACCATAGTTTCATCAACCAATGCCACTTTATTTTTTATGTCTTCTACTTCGGTAAATTCAGAAAACAGTACTTTATTTTTCCTATAGTGGTCGGCATATATATTCCTCGCCATTTGAAATAACCATGACTGAAATTTGTTGCCTTCTTTATAAGTTTTTCTGTATTTGATCATCCTCAAAAACGTGTTTTGTGTCAAGTCATGACCTAAATCCCTATCGAAAGTAATTTTTACAAAAAAATTGTAAAGGCGCTTGTTGTACCTGTCAAAAAGAAGAGAAGCTTGTTTAAGATCTCCCTTTTTTACATTGATCATTAGCGCTTCGTCAGTTGTTGTTTCCAATGGGTTTTTATTGTTTTCGCGGTTGGATACTGCAGATGAAGAAAATGGTTACAACGTAAGGTAAAAAAATTTTAGATTGCCGAACATGTAAAGTAGCTGGTACTTCCGCCATTTTTTAAATAATTTACATATCCAACTAAACAATAAAATGACATGCTAAGAAAAATCACCCTATTTGCTGTTTTGATGCTGCCGGGATTGCTCTTTGCCCAAATCGATCTGGAGTATCAACAACCCCATGATGATATTCTGACTTTGGCCGATGCAGCGTTGCCTCCATATATCAGAATGAATGATGATGGCACCAAGGCGATATTGCTTTATCGCAAGCAATACAAATCCATTGAAGAGCTCTCAGAAGAAGAGTTAAGGCTTGGTGGCTTGAGGATTAACCCAAAAACGAACATCTCTAGTCGTGCAAGGTATTATTATAAAATCACCTTGTTTAACCCTGAAACACAAAAAGAGACCGCTATTAGTGGCCTACCCGCAAATGCAAAAATTACAAACATTGACTGGTCGGACTCTCAGGATAAAATTGCCTTTACCAACACCACTGAAAATGGCGTTGAACTTTGGGTGCTGCATTATGATGAAGCACGTGTCGTTAAGCTTACGGAAGACAACCTAAATGCCAACATGGGTGATCCAATGACCTGGCTAAAAGACGAGTCGGGCTTTTTGGTAAGAATATTACCAAAGGATAGAAAAACGCTGATCAACACAGATAATGTGGTGCCAACAGGCCCAACAATCTCTGTTAACGAAAAGGGTACCGAAGCACAGAATCGCACTTATCAGGATTTGTTAAAAAACCCTAATGATGAGGCCAATTTTGAGACTTTGGTACGATCTGAAATTTGGAAAGTGAACCTTGATGGTAAAATGGAAAAATGGAGAGATGCTGCGATGTACAGAAACATATCTCCATCACCAGACGGCAAATACTATCTCATAAGTGAGATAAATAAGCCTTTCTCTTATATCGTGCCCTATTACAGATTTCCGACTGACTTCAACATGTATGATAGCAATGGAAAACTGATTAAGACCATCACTGAAGTTCCTCTCATAGAGGAATTACCTAAAGGATTTATGGCAGAACGCACCGGACCCCGTGATTTGGACTGGCGCGATGATCAACCCGCCACTTTGGTGTGGGCAGAAGCACTTGATGGTGGTGACCCAGAAAATGAAGTTGACTTTAGAGATGAGGTTTATCAACTAAAGGCACCATTTAATGGAGAAAAAGAGCCTTTGTTAAAAACTAAGCTTCGCTTCTCCGGTATCTTATGGGGAAATAGCAACACGGCCATAGTTTACGACTATTGGTGGAATACCAGAATGCTTCGGATTAGCTTCTTCAACCCGGGCAGCCCCTCTAAAGGAACTAATCTTTTTAGCGAACGCAACTATCAGGATCGTTACAGTGACCCAGGCAATTTTGTGACTTCGCGTAATGACTACGGAAGAAATGTACTGGACATCCATAAAAAAGATAAACTTTACCTAATCGGTGCCGGCTATTCTCCTGAAGGAAAACTCCCATTTGTTGATGAATACACCATGGGCACCAACAAAACTGAAAGACTTTATCAGGCAGATAAGGGCGAAATGCTGGAGAGTATTTCTGAAATGATAGATCCTAAAAAAGGTGTTATTCTCACACGATTAGAAAGTAGCAATGAATACCCAAATTACTATCTGAGAGATATCAAAAGTAACAAACTCACGCAACTGACCAATTTTGAAAATCCTTTTAAGGAAATTCAGAATGTGCATAAAGAAATTGTGAAGTATAAGAGAGAGGATGGGCTTGAACTTTCTGCCACATTGTATTTACCGGTAGGTTATGATAAAGAAAAGAAAGAAAAGATGCCTATGATCATGTGGGCTTACCCAAGAGAGTACAAAGACAAAAACAGCGCCTCGCAAGTAACCTCAAGTAGCAATGAGTTTACCTATCCTTACTATGGCTCTCCTATATATTGGGTCAATCGAGGGTATGTTGTATTAGACGATGCCGCTTTCCCAATCATTGGGGAAGGAGATGAAGAACCCAATGATTCTTTTAGGAAGCAACTGGTATCCAATGCCAAAGCAGCGATCGATGCTGTAGATGAAATGGGCTATATTGATCGTAGCAGAGTTGCGGTTGGTGGTCATAGCTATGGTGCCTTTATGGTAGCCAATTTACTTTCCCATTCGGACCTTTTTGCAGCAGGAATAGCGCGTAGCGGTGCCTATAATCGTACGTTAACTCCTTTTGGATTTCAGTCTGAAGAAAGAAATTATTGGGAGGCTCCGGAAATATATTACACCATGTCACCTTTTATGCATGCCGAAAAAATGAAAACTCCATTATTATTGATTCATGGCGAGGCAGACAACAACTCCGGTACCTACCCTATGCAAAGCGAGCGCTACTTCAATGCCTTAAAAGGGTTAGGAGCGCCTGTGAGGTTGGTAATGTTGCCTAAAGAAAGTCATGGATATGCCGCCCGTGAGAGTATCATGCATATGCTATGGGAGCAAGATCAATGGCTCGAAAAGCATGTGAAGAATAAGGAAAATGAGGTAGATACGCTCGGGAAGTCTGAATAGGAGGAAAAGTTTGAAACTCAAGTCGTCCGACCACCTTGAGTGGTTGGACGTCTTTCTTAACTCCTTATTTTAAGAAAGTAACTAGACTAAGCAATGGCTTCTTAAAAAAGCGTTATTACTTGATTAAAAAATCAATCCCTAAGTCTTCCAGTAAACACACTTACCTGTGAGTTAAATGGATTTCCTGCCGATCTGCGAAATGAAACCACCTGACCACAGTGCCATAACATATCGGCTATCGGACCATTTACAAGGTTCCAAAACGGAAACTCTACATTTTTACCAAATCTTGCAACATAGGTATCAAAGTCAGCATCACTACTGGTAATCAGAATATCACGGACAGTTTTTAAATTCTTAAGTGTTTTTTCTCTTTTCATCTCATATGTTGCATTGCTTAGCGTTTTCTCTTTTGATTGGTTAACAGCATTTAGTATAAGTACCGACATACTATAAATATGATCAATAGTTTCCTCAATGCTTCTCATCTTTTCTCCAGGCCTAAACTCCAAATCTTCAGGCCTTAGCCCTTCTGTAGCCCAATAATACCTAAAGCCTAATCCATCAATCATTCGGGCTGCTACTGTACCTGCAGAGTAGGTTTCAGGATATTCGGGTATTGTTTTAAAAGGCAGGTCATCCTGAGCTTCAGTTTGACCAAATAATGATGATACATTAAATAAACAAATAATAACTAGTGCGCTTTTTAACATATTGATGAGGAGTTTAAGTAAGACCCAAGGGCCTTGATTCTCAGCTAATATCAAAAAAAATTATTATATTAATAAACCGATCAATATCAAAACCGTGATTAGTGCCCATTCTCTCCAGCTGCTTCAAAAACATAATTTTGAAGTAAGACAAACCGATACCTATTTTGAGGTGATCCATCGGAAAGCTATTAATTGGGTTTGGCCTTTCTTTTCGATAGCGTTAGGGGTAATTGCAATTCCATTAATCACCTTTGGCAATTTCAAATTAGGCTTGTTAGTAATACTACTGCTCATTTATCCGGTTTACCAATTGATTCAAGACCTAAAACAACCAAAAAAATTATCTATTGACAGCAACTCCAGAAAAATAGCTATAGTAACTAAAAATCATAATTCTTCAATCTTCTCATTTAATGAGGTAGAGAGCATAATCCTCAACACCTTTGATGAGCACCTTGAGCCTAACCCTTTTAGAGAAGAAGTGTTGGTAAGTCATTATTATGTAGAATTAAAACTTACAGATGGCTCGAACTATACTGCCATGACATTTAAAGAAGCCGATCAACATGTATTAGGAAATTTTATCACAGAACTCGAAAAGCTTCTCGCACAGCAAACATCAGTATCTAAGAAGGTAAAAGCTTAAATTTAGAAATTCATCATTCTACAAATCGCAGTTTAATGCACATAAAATAAAAATCGCCCCGTAAAACAGGGCGATTTCGTTGGTTACTAGCCACAATTTGCAGCTATGGTCAAAACCTATTGAATAAAACCAACACTAAGATTTGCTACATCAGCAGGCACAAAAGGATTCAAGTCAGATATGTCGACAAACTCGTCACTAAAAGAGGCCGGCTTGTTATCTGCTCCTGAGGTGATAAATCCGGCCGCATTGAAATATGCCGGAGAGTGTGCCTCTTGCAGTATTTCGTCTATAATCTCCTGATCCGTTACTCCTGCAGCTTGTATTTCTGCCTCCAACACTGCAAATACAGAGTAATCACTTAATACATCACTAGTCGTAACAGTTGAAGGCGGAAGCGCCAGGTTAACAACACCTAAGTCTGATACTTCATCTCCTCTACCCGTGAAGGCATAGTTTCTACTTAAAGGATTATTCTCATCAATGATGGCTACATCAGGGTGGTTTGAGTTACCCATTATTTCAACTACATCCCCATTTTTACCGACTTTCATTTTCATGTTATTTACATCTCCATTATTTGGTGTTAACAAACCTGATATAGAAACGGTCATGGCAGCCTCATAATCTACATCATCTTCGGTATAGTCAATTCTTATAAAAGCATTAGGGTTATCAGACTCATTTCTGTTGATATGGTAAAAGTTAAGAATACCAACACCTTCAATTGGACTTGTATTCCATAAAAGTTGTAATGCCTGAGCATTATCCTCTTCATCAAACATGGTCATCTCATACTCATAATCAACACCACCTCTATTGACATCACGAATAATTTCTAACCTTTTATCTCTACCGTCTTCGTCACTTGTAAATGAAAGGGAATTTACATTTTGTACTTCCAAAGCGGTTGCTACTTGTAAAGTAAACTCAATAATTTCGGCTGATCCTTCACCTATTCTTATAAAATATCTAAGGCTTTCATAAATCTCATTGCCCTCAATATATCCATCACCATCGCCAGCTACTCTCCCATTTAGTGGGCCTCCAGATTTACCACTCAATGATCCATCAGCACTGCTACTCAAAGTAGATGGTATATCCACTGTAAATTTTTCCGGAATCTCTAATGATGCTTGTGGCTCATCAGACTCGTTGTCGCAAGAAAAAAGAAATGCGCTTGCAAAAAGAACTATTAAAATTTTGAACGTTTTCATAATTGATAAAATTTAGTTTTCTAATTGTTGTTACCTTTAATACAACCACCTAGAAAAATACCCTACCTTGAATATTAATTTTTTTTATTTTTTGATAGAAATCGGCTCAAATGGCAATAATTAGCAAGAAAAAAAATATTTATACCATTAGCCCTACACTGCGATCTTACCTAAAGAAGCACGGTAGAGAGATGGCATTACCCATTAATTATAAAGACTTGCTGCGTTATGATAATGCAATACCTCTACATGACAAACATGATAAAGACACCTTGTGGGAAACTGTATTCTTCCCTCAAGATGACATGAAGCAAATACACCATAGTTTAAAAACAATATATGCCATATTAAAAGCTGACGGTGACCTCTCCGTGATGGAACACTTATTTGTAGATCGTATAGACTTATGTGTGTATGGCAACACACAGCCATTTAGAGTAAGGATAGTGAATCGTATCAACGATAACTTTGATTATTTCTACATCAAAAATGCAGATGCATCGAGGGTTTATGGTCTTGAATTGGAGCATCTTCTATCGCCAAACCGCATGAGCTATGTAGTACAAAAGCAAACGCTTATCGAGGAGCACATCGTGGGTATTCCTGGCGATCAGTTTATGAAGTTTCATTTAAATGATAAAAATTTAAATGAAATACGCCTGGCAAAAGAGTTTGTAAAATTTAATGAACGATGCTTTGTAAGGCTACTTGGAGACATGCACAGTAGCAATTTTGTAATCGATATTACCCCCGACTTTGAGGATGTAGAATACAGAATAAGAGCCATCGATTTTGATCAACAGTCTTATGAAGGTAGAAAAGCTATTTATTTGCCACAATATTTTAAACAAAACAATCCACTCATCGATATAGGGTTAAAATGTATGACTCCTGAAACTGTAAAACAATACCAGAAAGAAGAACGATCACTTATTGCACACCGATTTAAAGCAAGTAAGAAAAATACTGTTGCTTTGCTCGATGCTATGTCTAAAGACAATCTCTCCACACCAGAAAATGTCAATAGTCTGAAGAAGGATTTATCGCGGCATTATAAAAATAAGGATTTCCAAAAATGTAAAAATATGGGCGAAATAGTGATGCAAAGCCTGGAAACAGTTTTGGAGCAAAAATCTCAATATCAATGGCCTTATTCAAATTAGGTAGCTTGCATTATGAAATGTACTAAGCCTTCATTTCTAAAATTATCTGCAGGTAGCGACCTAACTTCCCAGCAGGGAAACCTTTCCTTCTAAACCAGACAAGATATTCAACAGGGAGTGCAGTGAGTTTTCTACCCTTATACTTGCCAAATGGCATTTTATATTCGAGAATTTCCGCCATCTCCTGGCGAGCTTTGTTGATATCAAATGGCTCGTGCATACACAATGGTATTACGAAATATCGATATCACCATTGATCAGTGCCTTTTTCTTCTCATTGTCCCAATTTTTGAGTTGGTTTTCAAAAGCAACTGCCTGATCTCTCTCATCGAAGTGTCTTTGAAATACTAAGCTGGAGTTATTGCCAGATGCACGATAGTTATCCATTACCTGGTCAATATCCTTTGTAAGACCGGTGATTAACTCATCGTTTTTGTTGATGATGAAGACAATATATGAATGTAAAAAAGCCATCTGACAATTTATTAAGAAACACAATTTAAACATAAAGTGTTTTATGCAACACTTAAATTTTATTCTAACAGACTTTTTATTAGGTATTTATCTCATTTTTTAGACTTACCTAAATATTTTATTTTGCATGTATATTTTTTATAATTAGCTTTGTATAAAATTAGAGTTAAATACATATAACTATAATATTTAATGCGTTTATTATTTTTAGCACTTCTATCATTAGCACTACCATTTAATTCACTTGCCCAAAATGGTTCTATTACAGGCCGTATTACAAATGAAAGTGAACCTATACCATTTGCTAATATTATTTTAGAACAGACTGACAAGGGAACCGCGGCTGATGCTGATGGCCATTTTGCCCTAAATAATGTGAAGCCAGGAAGCTATATCTTAAAAGTAACCAGCATTGGCTACAAGTCAGAAAGAAAAAAAGTGGTTGTGGGTAATAGTCCCGTTTCAGTTAATGTAGGGTTGGAGATTGGCGACATGGAAATGAATGAAGTAGTAGTCACCGGGACTCTCAAAGAAGTTAATCGACTTGAAACGCCAGTCCCTGTCGAAGTATACAACCCTACATTTTTCAAAATGAACCCTACACCTTCAGTTTTTGAAGCTATGTCTAATGTCAATGGTGTAAGACCGCAAATGAACTGTAATGTTTGTAATACAGGAGATATACATATCAACGGTCTGGAGGGCCCATACACCATGATTTTAATAGATGGTATGCCTATAGTAAGTGGTCTTTCATCAGTATATGGCTTGTTTGGGATACCAAATGATATGATTCAGCGAGTAGAAATAGTTAAAGGTCCTGCTTCATCGCTGTATGGTTCAGAGGCAGTTGGTGGATTGATCAATGTAATCACCAAAAACCCATCCAACGCTCCTTTGTTCACAGCTGACATCAATGCCTCAAGCTGGGGGGAAGTTAATAATGATTTTAGCTACAAATTCAATGTAGGTGATAAAGCAAGTGCACTTACAGGCGTAAATTATTTTAACTACAGCAATCCAATTGATAACAACAACGATGGCTTTACTGACCTCACCCTACAAGATCGTATCTCTATCTTCCAAAAATGGACAATAAATAGAAAAAACAACAGGCTGCTCTCGCTTGCCGGTAGGTATTTGTATGAAGACCGTTGGGGAGGGCAAATGAGTTGGTCGAGCGAAGATCGTGGTGGAACAGACATTTATGGCGAAAGTATTTATACCAAACGCTGGGAACTTATTGGTAATTATCAGCTGCCAACATCGGAAAAGTTATTGTTATCTTTTTCTTACAATTCCCATAACCAGAACTCCTACTATGGCGACCTGCCTTATTTTGCTGATCAGAATATTGCCTTTACTCAATTGACATGGGATAAATCATTTGGCAACCATGACATGCTCTTTGGGTCGGCCGTGAGATACACCTACTATGATGACAACACCTCAGCAACTGCTGCACCGAATGACCTTTCCATTAACCAAGCTGACAAAACCTGGCTGCCGGGCGCATTCGTTCAGGACAATATAAAGCTAAGCGATAAGCAAAATTTACTATTAGGCCTTAGATATGATAAGCATTCGGAGCATGGTAATATCTGGACACCAAGATTGGCGTATAAGTTTTCAATTAACGACAATAATATTATCAGGTTAAATGCAGGCACTGGTTTTAGAGTTGTAAACTTATTTACTGAAGAACATGCCGCACTTACTGGCGCAAGAGAAGTAGTAATCACCGAAGAGCTTGACCCGGAGCAGAGCTTCAATTTAAACCTTAACTACATAAAGAAAATATACTTTGATAATGGCGCATTTCTGGGCATCGATGCCTCACTATGGCATACCTATTTTACAAATCAAATTCTTCCAGATTACGATACCGACCCTAATCAGATCATTTATGACAATTTAGATGGTCACGCCATTACACAGGGTCTTTCAGTAAACTTTGACGTAGAATTTTTAAATGGTCTTAAGCTACTTGCAGGTGGTACGTTTATGGATGTTTACACCGAAGAAAAAGTAAACGGAGAGACTGAAAGAACAAGGCCTTTGTTGACTGAGCGTTGGACAGGTACATGGGGAGTGTCATATAAAATCAACCCAATAAACCTTGGTATCGATTATACAGGAAATGTTTATAGCCCTATGAAATTGCCTCTGTTGGGGGATCAGGATCCGAGACCTGCAGAGTCTCCATGGTTTAGTATTCAGAACATTAAGTTTAGCTGGAAGAAAGAAGGTTCACCCGTTGAGTTTTATGGAGGTGTAAAAAACCTTCTCAATTTTACACCTGCTGATAACAGTATCGCAAGGGCCCATGATCCTTTCGATAAGAAGGTGGCTTTTCAAGATCAGCAGAATGGAAATGTAATAATTGGTGCAGCAAATCTTCAAGAAGGTCGGGATTACGAAGTTCAGGCATCAGCAGAAAATCCTAACGCCTTAACCTTTGACCCATCATACGTTTATACCTCTAATCAGGGTATGCGAGCATTTGTTGGTTTTAGATATGTGATCAGATGATTCGGATTTTAATTCTTCTTTTTATAGCTCCATCGTTGAGTTTAGGACAACTCAAGTCTTATGACATAGAGACTATACCACAGTTGCAGAAAGAAAGTCCGAGGCCTGTGGTGATATTTCTTTATGCAGATTGGTGCAAATACTGCAAAGCCATGGAAAACTCAACCTTTAAGAAAGAAGGGATAATAAGTCTGATAAACAATGATTTTTATTTTGTAAGGTTTGATGGGGAACAGCAAGAAGATGTAACACTTGGCGGACGAACATATTCATTTAAGCCTTCTGGAAATGAAACCGGCATTCATGAACTAGCCGAAACCTTAGCCACTATTGATGGCCAGGTGAATTACCCGACCTTGGTCATTGCTAATGAGCAATTTGAAATTTTATACCAATATGCCGGATTTATGCGGTATAAGGAATTGGAGAAACTATTGAAACTGATCTCTAATGATGAATTATGATAAGGCAAATTCATCTTCATTAATTTGGGAATTTTGTCTGTAATAAGCTCGTTTAAGAGAAGCAGCAATACGGGCAGCATATTTTCGATTATCTGATGTTAAATCTTCCACTTTGCCTCCGTTAATCTCAACCCTTACTGCATATTCGTCAGGAGCAATCAAAATTCTTAAAATCGCGCTGATCAAAGCAACTACTCCGATTGCAATTGAAATGGTATCCAAATTGAGAGACCAGATGGTATCAGCTGCCTCAACAGAATAACTCCCTAAAATCTCAAACGAGCCTAAAAGAATGGTTAATATACCCAGCGCAAATAGTATGAAGCCAGTTTGTTTGTTAGGGATTACGCGCTTGAGGTCAATACTTTTGATTTTTCTAATGGCAAATGATTTCTCTCCGGTATAAAATCTTTTACTTGTAATCCTTACTCCGTTAAAATCGCTGTAAAGTATATCTTCTTTCATGGGTTTTCTTTTCTACCTTTTAAAATGCAAATCTGGTGCCTTGAGCCAAATCGCCTAAAACAAGCTCATTTTCAGCTACTTGATAGACTACTGGGGTAATTTTCTCCACAATAAACGATGCTTTTTTACACTTTTTGCTTCCTTTGCCCCATGATTGTCGCAAAACCTAAAATCAGTACACTATTTAGCCTGGGAGTATTTATTCTTTTTTGTATGATAGCTTCAGGTTATGCAATTGGTCATATGCTTTCCGGCAAAACCATTCTCTGGTATCACTATACTTTGGCAATAATATTTTTTCCCATCGGATTAGGGCTTCTTCTTAGAATGCTTTTGGGTTACAGGGTTATCAGGGTCGGAAAAGAAAAGTTTGAGGTACATTTTCCTTCAAGATTTACCACCCGTACTTATAAATTAAAAGATATCTCTCAATGGAAAGAAACCGCTGTAAAAACTGTGTCGGGGACTTTCAAAGAAGTTGAAGTGCTGTTTAATGACCGCAAAAAAATAACTGTATCAATACAGGAGCATACTGACTACAAGCCTTTGCTTAAGTATTTACAAAAGAAATGTGCTAAATTGAAAGTCAATGCTTAAAAACATACTCATTGTAGGTGTAGGTAGCTTTATTGGAGGCATCGCACGGTATCTTACGTACCATTTTATAGATAAGAGAATAGGTGGAAGTTTTCCGGTCAATACATTTACAGTAAACATTGTCGGAAGCCTCATACTAGGAATAATAGCTGGCCTGCTAATTAAAAACCACCTTAATGACACCATGCGATTGGCACTAGCTGTTGGATTTTGTGGTAGCTACACTACTTTTTCAACATTTGCATTAGACAATATGCAATTGCTAAACGACAAACCTGCCACAGCGATCACCTACATTATCTCCAGTGTAGTGATTGGCCTTGTGGTGGTAATGTTTGGGTTTTATTTAGGCAAAAGCATTTAGCTTTACTCCCCTCCGGATTTTTTCTTACCCAAATCCTTCACAAAATTTGACCACCTGATTGGGTTTAAAAAATTATTGGGCGGTATGGTTCCATTAATCTCATATAAATGCTGATAGCGCATCTGATCATAATAGTACTCAGACTTTTCTGAGGTCTCAAGTGTTTGGTCCAATTCAAGTTTTACCTCCTTGATCAGTTCTTCAGATGGGTTTTGTCTAGGTGTAGTATCGAGAAAGGCTCTTTCAAAGTTTTTTAAAGTAGGCCATGGAAAAACAACAACCTCCTGAAGCAGTACAGTTTCTTTTCTCATCAACTGTACAAGAGAGTAAGTATCAGCACTTACATTGTAAGGCATTATAAAGGCGGCATCCTGATAGCCAATAGAGCTGAATAGTAATGTATCACCCGGATTCATAAATACACTGAAATATCCGGTATTGTCTGAAGAAGTACCATATTGTGTTCCAGAGATTCTCACACTTGCATAAGGCACTTCACTTCGATTTTCAGCATCTAATACAATCCCTGTCAACCGCACAGCCTCTGTTTTAACCTGAGCATCGGTAATTACAGGCAGCACCATAAGTGCTGCCACAAAAATTAACTTTTTTATTCTATTTGTGATTCCAGTCATAGTCTTTTAATGATTCTAAACATTTGCTTAATAGACTGACACTACCCTCAATATCATCTTTATTGGCCATCTCAATGACTTGGTGTAAGTGCCTGGTGGGTATGGAGATAGCTCCTGAAATAGCACCAGATTTACCCATTCTTTGTATTCCGGCAGTATCGGTCCCTCCTGCTACTAACAATTCTGGCTGCCATTTGATTTTATTTTTTTTCGCAACCTGCTTCATGTAGTCAACCATACGGTAGTCGCAGATGGTCATTGCATCCATAATTTTTATGGCCGTACCCTCACCTAGAGATGTTACCTTTTCATGAGCTGCCGCTCCAGGAAGATCGTAAGCAATCGTGGTGTCCAGTCCAAATCCAAAATCAGGATTAATATTATGTGCCGCTACGTTGGCTCCCCTAATCCCCACTTCTTCTTGCACTGTAAATACACCATACACATCATAAGGACACTCTCCGAGATTTCTAAGGGTTTCAATCAAAATAAAAACAGAAACACGATTATCTATCGACTTACAATTCACGCAGTTACCCATCTCTATAAGCCCACGCTCTCGAGTGATAGGGTTGCCTACTTCAACAATTTTCTCGACTTCTTTTTTACTCATCCCCAGATCAATATAAAAGTCTTTGATCTTAGGCATTTTATTTTTCTCCTCAGGCGACATCACATGCACAGGTTTGGTACCCATTACTCCTATAATATCTTTTTTGCCATGAATGATGACACGCTGTGCAGTAAGTGTTTTAGGATCAAAACCGCCCAGTGTAGTAAACCTCACAAAGCCTTTATCATCGATATGCGTGACAATAAAGCCTATTTCATCCATATGTGCCGCCACCATAGCTTTTTTATCGCTACTCTTACCCTTTTTAAGGGTGATCACATTGCCCATATTATCAACTGACACCTCATCGACAAGCGGTGTCACCTCTTTTATCACAAGGTTTCTAATTTTACTTTCATAACCTGGTGCCCCAGGTGCCTCACAAATACGCTTCAGTAGATCTACATTCATTGCCATCCTTAAATCGTTTAATAATTTATTGCACAAACATCTGGTGTAATATTAACCAAAATGCCACACATTGAGCCGTGTACTGTGTTAAGAATTCCACACTTATAAATCCTATCAAATTAAGTAAACATGCTCTATTTGACTAAAAAGACATTAATTCAAGTTTGGGATGATCATTGCGACCATAATTGCAAATTTTAAAAATGAATTAAAATGAAAAGATTAACACATTTTGTAACAGTGTTGATGTTGGCTGCATTAATAACAAGTTGTAATCAGAAGAAAGTTGATCAATTGAGCGCTGAAAATCAAGAGCTCAGTAGTGAGAAAGACTCATTGCAAAACAATCTTCAAACGTATTTGAAAACCTTCAATGAGATTGAAAGAAATCTTGAAGAAATCAAAAAGAGAGAAGATCAGATCAACCTGAAAACAACTGACAATGTTGAGTTTTCAGAAAATGATGAGAAATCTGCCGTTGTAAATGACATTCAGGCAATTAATAAACTCATGACTGAAAACAGAGATAAAATGGATAAACTACAAGCTGAGTTGAGCTCTACAAATGCCCAATTTCAGCAAATGGTCAATCGTTTAAAAGGTAGACTTGAAGACAAGGATGAGCAAATCATTGCGATGAAAGACGAGCTTGAACAGTTGAATATTGAGAAAGAGGCGCTTTCTAAAAATGTTGAGAAGCTAACCTATAAGGTTGATACGTTAGAAACCAAAACTACCGAACAGTCTAATGTAATTGCTACACAGACTGAGAAGATCAAAAAGCAAACTGAATCTTTGAATGAAGCTTACGTTGCTATTGGCACCTTTAAAGATCTACAAGACGAAAAAGTGGTAGACAAAGAGGGTGGTATACTAGGTATTGGAAGTACAGAAACTTTGCACAATGATTTTAATGCACAGGCATTTGACAAAATTGACCTTACAAAAACTAAGGTGATCCCTGTATTTGCCAAAAAAGTGGAACTTGTAACTTCGCACCCAGTTGGCTCGTATGAGCTTTCCAAAGATGCTGAAGAGAAGATTCAGCAGCTCACAATTCTCAACCCAGATGAATTCTGGAAGTCTACGAAGTACCTTGTGGTAATGGTAGACTAAACCTGAGTATATTTACAATTGACATAAAATAAAGCAATTTATTTTCAGTTATGAAGGTGATCTGTGTGGCACGATTGCTGCACAGATTGCCTTATGTCAAATTCCAAATTTTAAACACTATAAAACCAACAATAAAATGACAACTCAACTAAATCGATACCTGCCCATTGCAGCCCTTTTGCTGGCAATTGTAGTAGGTGGTGTTTCTTGTAAGAGTAAGCAAAAAGTAAGCGAGCTATCTGACAAGAATGATACACAGGAAACAATGGCTAAAACAGATGCTGACAAATCGGAAATGGAAAATTCCGAGAAGGAAGATGCAATGGATGCCAAAAAAAATACACCCAAGCCAAAGGAAGTAAAACTAGAAACCAGAGTAAGTGATTACTTTGCTGCTATTGCCAATGCGCCAAGTATCGCTTCAGCAAATAACAGCATCAATGAAGCTTTAAATCTTTTTGAGTCTCCAGATGCACTCGTGCTTATCGTCATTAGTGAATATAATGGCAAGAAAGACTATGATAAGCCTACAACTATCAAAGAATATCTGAACTACCTAAAAGATCAAAAGAAAAATATTAATCGTGTAGGCGAACTGACGCTTAATAGTGCAGGTGAAATCGCAGAATTAGAACTTTACAAAAAATAAGACAATGAGATACTTACAATATATATTAAGTCTGGCTTTAGTTGCTATTATGGCCGGATCTGTACAGGCACAAGACGAAATAAGTCCAGCCAGAAAGCAGGCCATAGACTCTTTAGCCTTAGAAAAAGTACGTGACTTAAGTAAATACATCAGCATAATAGGAAATAAAGAAACACCTTATGCTGAAGCCAAACGAGTGATGGACAGAGCGGAAGAGCTCTTTGCCCCGGAAAGTGAAATGGGCGTTTCTTCACTTAGTAGAGAGAAGGTAAGCTACTATAAGGTACGTGAATACTTTGAACGCCTACTTGCACTTAACTACGATAAGGTGAAAATTAAATGGTACGATATACACTACATCAGTGACCTGGAAAGACAGCCTGATGGAAGATATGTAGGTGTAGTTACCATATATCAACGTTTTGAGGGTAGCTCAAATGATAAATTGGAGTACAAAGACACGACTAAGAAAGATATTACCATTTATGTGGAAAGAAAAGAGACCCAAATCAAAGGTAGGACTATCGAGTTTTGGGATGTATTACTTGGAGATATAAGAGTAACAGAAACTTCTGCATGAAGCGACTAACCACATCAGTTGTTGCAATCATATTACTTCATTTGTCCATCAGCCTGCAAGCTCAGCTTGTAGGCGACATGGACGAT
This sequence comes from Fulvivirga sp., assembly GCA_965227525.1. GTDB lineage: Bacteria > Bacteroidota > Bacteroidia > Cytophagales > Cyclobacteriaceae > Fulvivirga. The sequence goes on from OZ245762.1 coordinate 3,934,738, forward strand.
GAATCCAAACTCTATGCTGAAACCAAGCAGGTCAATCAGTTTTTTAGGAGGTTTAATGGTGAAGAGGATGAAAAAGGTGATCGTTATTACCCTAAAGACAAGCAGTACCAAAACCCAAAACTTCGTAAGCAGTATCTTCAAATGCTATTTGATAATAGCAACCAACGTTTAGACAACAACTTGAAACGAGATTTCATGGATGATGTGTTAGACAAAGGAAACCCTGAATTTCTTGATTTTAAGGGTAAGGATTGGTTTGCTGAAGTGAATACCACATTTAGAGTTAATGGCAAAGCGCAACCTATAACACTTTATCTTAAATTAGAAAAAGCGCATAAAGGTACACAGTGGGGCATTTTTAAAGTATATAGCGATGAACTGGCTAGATATTTCGAAAGAGACACAACTAAAGTGCACCAGTTTTTACACCCATTGAGCCATGAGTTGGAGTTCATGAATTTAAGGAAGGCATTTGCAAATAAGGACAGTGTAAATCAGTTTGCCGTGAGAAATTTTGAGCCTGATTTACTTTCAATTTTTATTTATGAACTGAGCAAAGGCAATTACAAATTTGAATCTGTTACTGAAGTGAAGTTTCATTTCTTTCAGATAGATAGCTGGTATTTCGAGCTGTCTCAGTTTAATCGTAAGGGTTATAACACCGGTTGGCTCATTTCAAATCTGACCAAAATCAACACAAGCAATGATCAAAAGGCACTTAAAAAATACCTATTCTATGAAAATTAGGGCCTTAATCCTCTTCTTATTATGCCTTAGCTTTGGTTTAAATGCTCAGTCAGTCAGCGAGAGCGATGTGGAGCAATACAGCAATGAAGTTAGAGACATGGTGAGCTTTTTTGAGTATATGCTCAATACACTCGGTGATAAAGAGACATCTGCTCGCGACAAAGACGTCATTATCACACAGAGTTATAACAAAATTTTTAGAGATGGCGAAGTGCAGGTTGAGGATGACCTCGATGAAAACAGAGATGTAATCACCAACAAAGATGTAGCCGCCTACCTCAAAGACGTTGATTTCTTTTTTAAGGATGTCACGTTTGATTTTGAGATAGAAGAAATAACTCACCAGCTCAATAGCAATGGTACATTATTTTTTAAGGTGGCCATGCTGAGAAACTTAAAAGGTCTTACTATTGAAAATGATTCGGTGAACAACACCATTCCGCGATTTATAGAAGTAAACTATAACCCGGAAAATCAGGATCTGAAAATTGTTAGCATTTATACCAATGAATTTAACGAAAGCAAGGCCTTAAAAAGCTGGTGGAGCAGGCTTTCTTATGAATGGAGATCAATTTTTAAGAGAAAATTCCAATTTACCACGGATAGCCTTTCTGTAGGCCAACTTAAAAAAATTGCCGATACCGACAGCCTCGACCTTTCTGGCAATCAGTTCATTATTGATATTGATGCGCTCTCTAACCTTACCAACCTGAAACATTTATCGCTTAACAATACTAAAATCAATGATGTAACCTCACTACGCAACCTAACTAATCTTACTCACCTCAATGTATCGAATACAAACATCAATAGTATCGATGCCTTGAAGTACTGTAGGTCGATGAAGTGGCTGGACATTAGCAATACCTCAATAAATAATATTGACGTGCTTGAAAACATGCCGGTACTTTCGTTTGCCAACTTATCCAACACATGGGTTGATAACATTGAGGCCATTAAAAAACTAAGTACAATAACACACCTACAGCTCGCTCAAACAAAAATCACTTCTACAAAAGCGCTTAGCGAGCTAAGTAAGCTTAAAACACTCGACTTAAAACAAACTGCCGTACATGACCTCTCAGGTTTGTCTACTCTCGAAAACTTAGAAAAACTCAATCTTGATAGTACCAACATTGTAGACCTTGCTCCACTAGTTGGCCTTACAGGATTAAAAACTTTATCTATCAATTTCACATCGGTTAGCTCTTTAAAACCGCTTCAGGGTTTAAATCAATTGAGCAATCTATATTGCGATAATACACCTCTGCTACTCTCTACAGATATAGCCGCTTTTGCGAAAAGTCATCCCGAAGCACTGGTAATTTATGACACAAAAGACACTGAAAACTGGTGGATATCATTAGATCAGGCATGGAGAGACGTTTTTGGCAAACAACTAAATATTGGCAAAAACCCTGGGAAAGAGGCACTGGCTAAAATTAATACAATCGACTCATTGAGCTTAGCAGGTAATAAAAAAATCAACTCCCTTGAGCCATTGAGGAAACTCACTGAGTTAAAACACCTCAACCTCGCCAACACAAGCGTAACTTCTTTGAAGCCATTATCAAAGCTCTCACAGTTACAGGTGCTCAATTTTTCTCATACACAAGTTAGCACGCTTAGTGGTCTGGAAAATCTCAATGCACTACAAGAGCTAAAGGCCGATTCTACATTTATTGTTGACCTGAGCATACTTCAACATAAATCTGACCTGAAAGAAGTGCATGTAAATAACACCCCCGTTTCCTGGAAGCAGGCCAATGCGCTTATTGCTTCAAACCCACAAACTTTAGTGATTTTCGAAACTGACTATCTCAACGGTTGGTGGAATAGTCTGTCTGAGGCATGGAAAGCAACATTAAAAGATCAGCTAAATAGGGAGTCTTTGGACACCAAAGATTTACACAGCCTGACGCAATTAGAAAAAATTAGCTTTAATGGAAACTCCATTGTCTCGCTAGAACCGTTGAAAGCGTTTATTAGATTAAAAGAAGTCAGTTTTTCCAATACAGGCATATCCGACTTGCTACCTCTTACAAGTCATGAAAACCTAATTCGGCTTAAGGCTTCCAATAGTCCGATAGTAGATTTGGCTCCATTGAAGAAACTGTCAAAATTGAAGCATTTAAATATTGCCAATACCCCTGTGGAGGACCTCGAACCTTTGAAACAGTTGACACAATTAACCGAGATTGATTGCTCAGGAACCCAAATCAAAAGATTGGATGATCTTGAACTGCTGCATGGCTTGGAGCAACTCAATTGCTCAAACACAAATGTAAAAAGGCTCGATCCTGTTCAATATTTATCCTTAAAAGCGTTGATTTGCTACAACACTCGTATAAATGATCGTAGAATAGATGATTTTAAAAGTGAAAACCCAAATTGTGTCGTCACCTATTATTAGATGAGTAAAAAGAAGGCAAAAACAAAGGCTGGTAAAAAGCAAACTTTCAGAAATCAAAAGGCAATTTTAAAAAAGTTTATCAAATACTCCCTTGGTCTTATGACATTGGGAGTTTTGACTTTTGTGGGGTTTGTAATATTCGTTGCGGCTGGTCTTTTTGGGCCTGTACCAACGGCAAAAGAGCTTTCTGAAATAAAAAATAACCTGGCTACAGAAATTTACAGTGCAGATGGAAAAGTAATCGGAAGGTACTTTTTACAACAACGAACGCCAACCAGTTATGAAAATATCAGCCCTCATGTAATAAATGCACTTATAGCTACCGAAGATGCCCGCTTTTACGAACACAAAGGCGTGGACTATCGCAGCTTGCTTCGGGTTATTATCAAAACATTTATACTGCAAGATCGCAGTGGTGGCGGAGGAAGTACCATAAGCCAACAACTGGCTAAAAACCTCTATCCCAGAGAAAATAACAATACATTTTATCTTGCCACACGCAAGGTCAAAGAAGCTCTGACTGCCTATAGGTTAGAAAACGTTTACACCAAAGAAGAAATTCTCACGCTATACCTCAACACAGTACCATTTGGTGAAAACATCTACGGAATTGAGATGGCTGCTAACCGATTCTTCAGTAAATCGGCAGCTGATTTGAAAGTGCATGAGGCAGCGGTTATAGTAGGTATGCTAAAGGCCAACCATACTTACAACCCACGTTTATTCCCAGAAAATGCTCTGTTTAGACGAAATATTGTACTTAACCAAATGCAAAAGTATGATAAGCTTACTGCCGATAGTACGACCTTCTACAAAGAGCAACCTTTAGCTTTAGCATATAAACGTATTGATGACAATGAAGGGCCAGCCGCTTACTTTAGAGAGCAACTAAGAAGTAAAGTAGAGGCATGGTGTGAAGCTAATACCAAAGAAGATGGCAGTAAGTATAATATGTACACTGACGGGTTGAAAGTTCATACTACCATCGATTCGCGTATTCAGACTTACGCAGAAAATGCTGTGACTCAACAGATGCAGACGTTGCAAAAATCGTTTGACGATCACTGGGGTAATTCTGTCCCCTGGAAAGAAAGCCCGGACATACTTCATAATGCCATTAAACAATCTTCACACTATAAAAAGTTGAAGCAAAAAGGGCTGAGTCATCAGGAAGCTATCATGGAAATGCAAAAAACCTACCCTATGGAGATTTTTACCTGGGAAGGAAAGCAAGAAAAGACACTGTCACCTATTGACTCTATAAAACATTATTTAAAGTTTTTGCATACTGGAGTTGTGGCCATTGATCCAAATACCGGAGAAGTAAAAGCCTGGGTGGGTGGTATAGACCATGAGTTTTTCAAATATGATCATGCCAAAACATCTACGAAGCGTCAGGTAGGTTCTACCTTTAAGCCCTTTGTATATGCAGCAGCCTTAGAAAAAGGCATTGATCCATGCGATTATGTTTCGGCAAGAAAAACAACGTACACCAACCTGGCCAACTGGTCGCCAGACAATGCTGACACAACCGAAAATGAGCTGAAATACTCCTTTGAAGGAGCCCTTGCGCAATCGGTAAATACGGTGAGCATTAAAGTGCTTGAAAAAGTGGGCATTGAGCCTACCCTGGATCTTGCTTCAAGAGCTGGAATCGAATCAGAGCTTCCCGAGGTCGCCTCTGTAGCTTTAGGTACTGCCGATATATCTTTGGTTGAAATGGCAACTGCATATAGCAGCTTTGCCAATGGTGGCCATCGTGTGTCTCCCTTTTTCATAACCAAGATAGCAGACAAAAATGGAGAAGTTTTATATGAGGCCAAGGCACCACAAAAAACACAAGTAATGCAAACTCAGACAGCCACCATGATGAACCACTTATTGACTTCAGTGGTAGACAAAGGCACCGCGGGCAGGTTGCGTTGGAAGTACAATCTCGAAAACAATATCGCGGGTAAGACAGGCACCACCCAATCCAATGCAGATGGATGGTTTATTGGCTATAATCCCGCTTTAGTTATGGCCGTATGGGTTGGAGCAGATAATCCGGGCATTAGATTCAGGAGCACAGCCCTTGGCAGTGGTGCCAATACTGCACTGCCCATTTTTGCTGAAACGCTAAAGCAAATTAATACTGATAAACACCTTCGATACATATCGAATGCAACCTTTGCACCATTGCCAGAAAATCTACAAGCTCGTTTGGATTGTGAAAATTCTAAAGAGGATAAAAACTTCTTCGAAAGATTGCTCAATACCGACCTTACGAAAAAAGAAAAAGAGAAGAAATTCAAAGAAGAGAAAGAGAAGAAGGGCTTTTTTAAGAAGATAGGAGACCTATTTAAAAAGGATGACGATTCATAATTCAAGAAACAAAGGTATGACACAGATCGCTCCTACGGAGCTATCCGAATTACCTGATTCATCTAGTAACAGTTCGCTCCTAAAGGAGCTTTAACGTACATTAATGTATTTGTTGAGCAATACAGGGATAAGCTACTTTATAGTTTCAGTATAATTATGGCACAAGTCATAAATAGCCCCAGCGGGGCTTACTGTCAATTGTTATTTAAACACCACACCCCCGACACCGTAGGTGCGGCCTGTTAGATGACCTAGATTATAAACAAGCTTGATACCTACAACCATTTAGCAAAAACAGAGACACTTCTTGAAGCAAAGTCATTGGTATTAATTTAAAACTATTGTAGATTTGTCGCCTCTTAAATGATACCACGCGCACGTGGCGGAATTGGTAGACGCGCCAGGTTGAGGGCCTGGTGACCGTTTTAGGTCGTGGAGGTTCGACTCCTCTCGTGCGCACAAAACCACAACTGATTTCAGTTGTGGTTTTTTGTGTCTGTCATTCTAGGTAATATTAGACCTTATGAAAAGTATTTGCACAATAACGGTATTCGTTGTTACACTTCTTACCTTTTACCTGCCAATAGTGTAATAGTCACTGATAACGAAGAAAACAAGGCCACGTGGTTAAAAATCAACCAATAACATTCATGAAAAATATTTTTGCATTACTAATTCTATTTAGTATTACTACCACCGCGCACAGCGCAATTAAACTTACTGAAACAGAAAAATTAGCTGCCACTGCCAAGGTTTGGGGCTTTTTAAAATATTACCACCCAAAAGTTGCTAATGGTGAATACAATTGGGATAATCAGCTGTTTAATATGCTGCCAAAAGTCAAAAAAGCTTCAGACAAAGAACAGCTATCCGGTATTCTCATCAATTGGATTACTTCTCTTGGAGAAATAAAGCAATGTAGGAAGTGTGGCGACCATTCTGATAAAAAATTCTTTGACAAGAACTTTGACATAAGCTGGCTCAATGATGACAAACTCTTCACAAAAGAGCTATCCGCCACTTTAAAAAATATAGAGCTAAACCGACATCAAGGAAAAAAATACTACATACAAACCCCTAACAGGGTGGGCAATATTGAGGTAATTAACGAAGAAACTCACAAGCAGATTACCTGGACAAATGAAAATTTACGACTACTTACCTTATTCAGGTATTGGAATTTAGTCGAATACTTTTTCCCTTACAAATACCAAATTGATGACAAATGGGATGATGTATTAACTCAAATGATTCCAAAGTTTTTGTACCCCAGTTCGGAAACAGAATATCATATGGCCTTATTAGAGCTAGTCGTAAAAATTGATGACAGTCATGGATATTTTTACTCTGATTTAACGAAAAAATACTTTGGTGAGAAATATATTCCTGTCACTTTTCAGTTGGTTGACGACAAAGCAGTAATCACAGGATTTTACAATAAATCTTTAGCAAAGCAGAATGACTTAAGAATTGGAGATATAATCACGAAAGTCGACAACTGCGACATCTATTCTATATTTGAAGAAAAAGAAAAGTATATTTTTGGATCTAACCGCAACCGTAAAATAGCAACCTCGCATTATGCGCTTTTTAATGGATCAACTGATTCCGTCACAATTGAAATCAATCGTGAAGGTAAATCCTTCACAAAAACAGTGAAAAGATATCCATTACAAGATTTCTACAATAGGCAAAAGTCAAGTGTTATTTATAAAATCCTGGAAGGTAATATTGGTTATATAAATATGGGTAAGCTTGGACCAAAGGATGTTTCAGACACTATGGAGGAACTGATGAATACCCGAGCTATAATTTTTGACACACGATATTATCCTAAATGGACACTATATAAGCTTTCAGAGTATATTACTTCCGAAAAAAAAGACTTCTTCAAAGTAATCGCTCCGGACCTGGACTATCCTGGTAAATTCTACTGGCGAGAGGGAAGACAATGTGGTAATGATGGAAAGCTTATTTACAACGGTAAAGTAATCCTGCTTGCCAGTTCCAGCTCAAAAAGTCTTGCTGAGTTTACCATTATGTGTCTGCAAGCTGGTGATAATGTCACCACAGTTGGTAACCAAACTTCAGGAGCTGATGGAAATGTAAGTATATTCGAAATTCTTGGTGAACATAAAACTGCTTTCTCTGGTATTGGTATTTTCTACCCAGATGGTACAGAAACTCAACGTAAGGGTATAAGAATAGACATAGAAGTAAACCCTACGCTTGAAGGTGTAAAGACCGGAAAAGATGAAATACTTGAAAAAGCAATTGAAATCGCTAATAGTAATTAAGTAAAAATGGAAGCTGCGCTTTTAGCAACTTCCGTATTACCAAATATTTTCTTATTCAATCCTAATCGCTCCAAAACCGGCATCCCAAAGCGCCTTGTTATAATTTGGAATGGTCGTATTTAACCACTCATCAGCTTGTTTCTCATACTTTACCCAAAGCACTTCAAGCTCCTTCTTTCTATCTAATGAGGACTGATTGACTCTTGGTATACTGCTCTCTGTCTGATTAATTAGAAACATATAATCTGCCGTGAACTTGTTTTCAAAGTTCTCCACATCGTCATAGGCCTTTGACTTACGTTGCACCATGTCCTCATCCCATTGCTTTAAGGCCTTTACAACCTCCTCACCTTGTTGTTTAAGTTCAGTGTTTTCCATTTTCCCAATGAGTGCGCTGACCTGATCTTGAATGCTTTTCAAAGTATTTACTTTTTCATGCATTTGGGTTAAAGTGGCCTCCATTTCACTCATCAACTTATCATATTTCTCATACTGGCCAGCTTCGGTTTCATACAATGGATTAGCTACAATTTTACCTTTGGTCTCATACATCTGATCTTTAACTTTCAATTTAATGGTGTACTCACCAGGAGAGGCTACATGGCCCCTATACCCCGCCTCAATATACACTCCTGGCACTCCTGGCATCGTCTCATGGCGCATATTCCAAACAAAGCGATTTAGGCCTTCCTTTTTAGAGATAACCTGAGGTCTTGGTGGTCCACCATCATAACTTGCAAAATCTTTAGGCGTCTCGGAAGTCAATGACCTGATCAACTTGCCTGTGCTGTCAACTATTTCCATACTGATGTGTGTCGAATCAGCAATTTTTGGTAATTCATAATACAACACCATACCATTGGCCGGATTGGTGCCCACAAAGGTCTGTGACCCATCAAAAGAATCGCTATTGCCACTGAGAGGGCTGCCCCAAAATCCATAAACAGCATCTTCTGGGGTATATAATTTCGTTGCTGTTTTCGAATTATATTGATTCAACACCTTTAAATCATCTAGTATCCAAAAAGAACGGCCCGAAGTTGCTACAACAAGGTCACCCTGATGTACTTTTAAATCCAAAATTGGTGTAACGGGCAGGTTCAACTGCAACGGTTCCCAATTGGCCCCATCATTCCAGGAAATATAAATTCCTTTCTCAGTACCCGCATAGAGCAAGCCTTTTCTATCCTGATCCTCTCTCACTACTCTGGTGAATGATCCGTAGGGTATACCATTGCTAATGTTAGTCCAGCTTTTACCATAATTTGTGGTTTTATAGATAGCCGGAGTATAGTCGTTGAATTTATATTTTGTAGTGGCAATGTAGGCCGTTGCGGGATCGTGAGGTGATACATCTATTGCGTTAATCAAAGTCTCATCAAGGCCTTTTGGAGTAACATTCCTCCAATTTTCACCACCATCTATGGTAACATGCACCAACCCATCATCGCTACCTGTCCAAAAAACACCTTTCTCATGAGGTGACTCTATCATATAACTAATAGTACCATAATTTTCTGCACCTACCGCTTCATTGGTGTAGGGGCCTCCGCCTTTTCCTTGTTTTTCATCAATGTTTCTGGTTAGATCTGGAGAAATTTCCTCCCAAGTGACCCCTCGATCTCTTGTTCTTAACACCACCTGAGCACAGTGATAAAAAGTACCTGGCTCATGTTGTGACCATATAATTGGCGCATTCCAGTTATAGAGATATTTCATATCCCTGGCCGCTTTACCCAAATATTGATTAGGTGCTGCCATTATCGCTGTACCTGCTTTTGCCTGCATGTCCATGATTTCAATTGTCCCTAAATAACTGCCCCCCATTACATATCTTGGGTTGTCAGGATCAAAAGCTAAAAAGGCGCTTTCGCCTCCTGCTGAAGATGTCCAATCATGTTCTGTAATACCACCAGAACTCAAAGAAAGGTGAGGTATTTTTACCGAAGAGTTGTCTTGCTGACCACCATAAATGTTGTATGGAAAGAGGTTGTCCGTGTTGATTCGGTAAAACTGTGCAGTAGGCATATTTGACTGGGTCGACCATGTTTCACCCTTATTAAAAGAAATGGCCGCTCCTCCATCATTGGCAATTACCATATTATCTGAGTTAGACGGGTTTATCCACAAGTCGTGATAGTCGCCATGTGTACCAGACAAGGTCTCCCATGTTTTGCCTCCATCTATTGACCGCAGTGCAGGAGCACTTAGTACATAAACTGTATGCTCATCATTAGGGTCAGCAAACACTTCAATATAATACCAGGCGCGTTGTGTCAACCTATTGTCACCGCTTACCCTACTCCAATTTTCCCCTCTGTTGTTCGAGACAAATAGTCCACTTAAATCCTTTTCTGTATCACTTTCCATGAGCAGGTAAACTTTATCAGAGTTAGCCCTGCTCACTGATATGGCCATTTTTCCTTTTGGCTCAGGTAATCCTTTTTCAATTTTAGACCAGGTATCGCCTCCATCAGTGCTTTTATAGACACCGCTTCCTTCCCCTCCGCTTATTACTTTCCATGGCTTTCGTTGATGCTCCCACATCGTGGCATACATAATATCAGGATAGTTCATATCCATAGACAACTCACTGCAACCCGTTAGCTCATTTACAAATAGAACCTGTTTCCAATTTTTGCCTCCATCAATAGATTTGTAGATGCCTCTTTCTTTATTTGGGCCATAAAGTGCTCCTTGAGCGGCCACAAACACAATGTCTGGGTTTGTTGGGTGAACAACTATTCGAGATATGTGCTGAGTGGCAGTTAAACCCATTTTCTTCCAGGTTTTACCAGCATCTGTAGATTTATACACTCCATCTCCGTATGATGTCATAACACCTCGTGGTGCATGCTCTCCCATACCACAGTACACAATATATGGATGTGATTCAGAAACGGTAACAGCTCCCACTGAGCCTGTTTCAAAAAATCCATCAGAAATATTTTCCCAGCGTTGGCCTGCATCTGAAGTCTTCCAGAGTCCACCGCCAGTTATACCCATGTAGTACGTGAGCGGATCACCGACTACACCCATGGCACTTACCGATCGTCCACCTCGAAACGGACCAATGTTTCTATATTTTAAAGGTTTGAAATAGTCATCTGCTTTTTGGGCAAGGGTAATAGTTCCAGCACATAACAACGCCAGCAACAGTGCGATTACATTCTTCATTTGAGTAGGTTTTGATTGATCTACCCAATTTAATAATTATAATAAAGTGAAATTCAGAAATTTGAGGAACGGTAGTTTTTTATCTCACAGGAGCTATTTTCGCCAAACCGAGTTCACAAAATAGCTTTTCTCATCGTAGAAGTTTTGAGCAATGGTGAACCCTGACCTAAGCGCCATACTTGACACATCAGGCATGCTATATTTTTGAGAAATTTCCATATGAATGGACTCCCATGGTAAAAAATCAATCTTATGCTCACCGATTTGCACCGATTGCCGCTCCTTACTGATGAGAAAACTTTCAGTAGTGCCACTTTGAGGATTGTATGAAGGGAAATGCTTGAATTTGGTAAGGTCAAAATCAGCATCCAACTCTTTATTTATTCGATCGAGTAGATTAAAATTAAATGCTCTTGTTATGCCCTCACTATCGTCATAAGCCTTTAAAATTACAGACGGATCCTTTTTAAGATCGAAGCCAATCAATAATAAGTCACCTTCGTGTAACCCTTCATACAGGCCATTTAAAAACTCATACGCCTGATCTCCTGTAAAATTACCAATGTTAGACCCAAGAAAAAGTACCACGTTACGCGTACCATTTTTTTCCAGCTTTTTAAGAGCTTTAAAATAATGATCTTCAATATAATTCACCTCCAGAGTCGGCATTTCTTCTTTTAGGGATGCCTCCAAAATTTTCAAAACATTTCCTGAAATATCGATAGGCACGTACTTAAAGTTGGCCTTTTCCTGTAAGAAATGTTTGAGTAGAACTTTGGTTTTATAACCATCCCCAGCACCGAACTCCACCAAATTAAACTTATCTGTTTGATCACTAAATAAAGAAAGTAGCTGGCTCTTATATGTATCTAATACTTCGAATTCTGATTTGGTGAGATAGTACTCATCCAAATTCATGATTTGCTGAAACAGCCTATCCCCTTTTTCGTCATAAAAATATTTGGAAGGTAACTTCTTTGGTGTCGCAGTAAGGCCCTCAATTACATCCTGGGCAAATTGATCTTTCATTAAGCTGGTTTAAATATTTCGAGCCAACCTCAAGCCAGAAAACATCCAGCGTAGATGAGGGTGAAAAAAATTTCTATATGTCTGTCTAATATGTGATCGTTGAGTAGCGCAAGATCCTCCCTTCAATACCATCTGATTTACCATAAACTTACCATTATACTCACCCACTGCACCTTCTGGAGCTTCATAGTATGGGTAAGGTAAATAGGCACTCCCTGTCCACTCCCAAACATCTCCATAAAACTGATTGTTATTATTTACCTGTGCAACAGGTTGGTAATTTTCTTCCTCAATAAAGTTGCTATCTGTCGTGAGTATACCATTTTTTTGTGCTGCCACTTCCCATTCAAACTCAGTTGGCAAACGCATACCTTTCCATTTTGCATAGGCATCGGCCTCAAAATAGCTAATGTGCGTGACTGGAGCATCTAAATCGACAGCTTTTAAGCCACCATTTAATGAATAGTACATCCATTGGCCCTCAACCTTATGCCAATATGCCGGAGCTTTTATTTCATTCGTATTTACCCACTCCCAACCTTCAGAAAGCCAATTTTTAAAATTTTCATATCCATCTGCTTCTATAAACTCAAGGAACTCTCTGTTGGTAACGAGCCTGTTCATGATTTCGGCTGCGTGTAAATAAACCTTATGCCTGCCATGCTCATTATCAAAAGAAAATCCCTTTCCTTCGTGGCCAATCGAATAAGTTCCTTCCTCTATAGGTAGGAAATTTGGCTCTGCTATTTGCCCCTTTGGTAAATTATTGTTGACATAGGCAGGAAAAGTCGGGTTATGGCCAAGAATGTATTTTATATCGTACATAAGCAACTCCTGATGCTGTTGCTCATGTTGAATGCCGAGCTCAAGTAAATCGCCAAACTTCTCAGCTCCTTCTGTTTCCAACAAATGACACATGGCCCGATCTACATGCTTTCTATATTCTAGTACTTCATCTACACCGGGCCTAGTGATATTGCCTCGGTTTGTACGTATCACACGCTCACCGACACTTTCATAGTAGCTATTAAATAAGAAGCTAAACTGAGAATGATAACATTTATAACCCGGGAGATGGTTGGAGAGAATAAATGTTTCGAAAAACCAGGTAGTATGGCCCAGGTGCCATTTTGGAGGACTCACCTCCTCAACGGGTTGCACAACATGGTCCTCTTTAGATAGACGACTGCAGATAGTTACCGTCTGCTTACGAACTGATAGGTATTGTTCTTTTTCTTTCACCGCTTCTACTAACATGACTTCTCACAACTTGTTTACTTAAAATTAAGCCATGCAGAGGTGAATCGGAATTTTTTAAAATGCAAATTGATTAATTTTTGAACCGTTTGGTTCTTTTGAGGAAGTGATCACTATGTAGTAAATAAATCGCCAGATGAAAAACTACAAAAAACAAAGCCACAGACACCAGGTAAATATAGTACGAAATTAGCATAGCTATCCATTATTTTGGTGTATAAGTGCAACGTTGCGCCACTACAATTAGTTGCCTTACGCAAGAATGGTGCAGTATTCACATGTAAGAAATCATACCATTTGTAAAAAAATAAGCGCCTTTTTTCTGCGTTAACGTTTATATTCGCAGACTAACTTAATATGACTACTATGATGAATCGTGTGAGAGGATTAATAATGATAATGCTGCTTTTCGTAGCCACGGCTTACATAAACGCTCAAAGCCTTACAGCTCAGGATAGCAGCATGCTACCGCCACAAAACTGGTTTGTGTTAGATCCTGCAAGTGATAAAGTACAAGGACTAAGTGTAGATAAGGCATACGAACTGGTTAAAGGGAAGCCTTCTAAAAAAGTAACGGTAGCAGTTATTGACTCTGGTGTTGACATCGATCATGAAGATCTGCAAGGAAAAATCTGGATCAACGAGGATGAGATTGAAGGCAATGGGAAAGACGATGATAAAAACGGATACATCGATGACCGTTATGGGTGGAATTTTATAGGTGGAGAAAACGGGAATGTAGAGCAAGACACCTACGAACTGACCAGAATCTATATAGACCTGAAGGCTAAATACGATGGTGTTGAAGAAGATGATGTAAAAAGAAAAAATAAAGAGGAGTATGCTTATTGGTTGGAGGTAAAAGAAGAATTTGAAAAGACTTACAATAAAGCACACCAGCAATATGAATTCTATTCTTCCCTAAAGAATAACCTTGTGAGATTTAATACGCTACTGAAAGCCTATTTCGGTGTAGATACCCTTACCATGGATAATCTGAGAGGTTTACAAACTGAGGATTCGGTATTAAATGTTGCTAGAAATATTGTAGGCCTCGTTTTTCAAAATGCAGGTGAAGATGCCGATTTCGAAGCTATAGCTGAAGAATTGGGTGAGGCTGTTGAGTACTTCGGAAATCAAGTAAATTATGCCTACAACCTGGAATTTGACCCAAGAAGTGTAATAGGTGATGATTATAGCAACCCATATGAAAAAGGTTATGGAAATACTGATGTGAAAGGTCATGATCCAAGCCACGGTACACATGTAGCAGGTATTATAGCGGCTAACAGAAATAATGACCTGGGTATTCAGGGCATTGCAGATAATGTTGAAATTATGGTAATACGAGCCGTGCCTGACGGTGACGAAAGAGATAAAGATGTGGCTAATGCTATTTTATACGCTGTTGATAATGGAGCTGATATTATTAATATGAGCTTTGGTAAGTCATACTCACCACAAAAAGAGGCGGTAGATAAAGCCGTCAAATACGCTGAAAGCAAAGGAGTACTATTGATACATGCCGCAGGCAATAGCTCTAAAAATATTGATAAGCGTAACAACTTCCCATCAAGAAACTTAGATGGAGGCAAAGAAGCTTCTAACTGGCTGGAGATAGGTGCCTCTTCATGGGGTGATGATGAGAATTTTGTCGGTAGCTTTTCAAATTATGGTAAGACAACGGTTGATGTATTTGCTCCAGGTGTTGAGATTTTTTCTACCACACCAGACAATACTTACAAGGCATTTGACGGTACCAGTATGGCGGCACCATCAACTGCGGGTGTCGCAGCATTGGTTATGTCATATTATCCAGATCTTTCGGCCTTTCAGGTAAGAGATATTTTGAGAAACTCTTCTAGAAAATTTGATAACCTTACTGTGATAAGACCTGGTGACTCTGGCATAGAGGTTGAATTTAATGAGCTTTCTATCACCGGAGGTTTGATAAATGCCTATGAAGCTATGAAAATGGCTGAAAGTATGAGTGTAAGTAAGGAGAATTAAATCGTCTCTTATTGCTAAAATAGGTTAAGACAAATAATTATGAATCAAACCTAATTATAAACACAGATCGCTTCGTTCCTCGCGATGACGCAATTATTAAAGTTTCGTCAAACTAGTGACGTGATCTTTTCTCTAATTGGAAAAATTGCACTTTTCAAAAACGAGGTTAACTTAGCATTGTTATTATACAAAACTACTTTACACTCATGTACGATATACTTAGACATGCACACTCAGGCCTTAGATGGTTGGTTTTAATTGCCCTACTTTTTGCCATTGTAAATGCGTTTTCAAAAAAAGGTAAATCAGCGTTTTCTTCCGGTGATAAAAAATCAGCATTGATCGCACTTATTTTTACACACTTACAATTTGTAATTGGCCTAATATTATATTTCGTAAGCCCTAAAGTGGTTTTTGATGGGGCAGCCATGAAAGACTCAGTCCTGCGATTTTATTTAGTGGAGCACATATCGTTGATGTTGATTGCCGTTGTATTAATTACGATTGGTTACAGCAAGGCTAAAAGGTTAACCGATGATAGTAAAAAGTTTGCTAAGATTGGCTGGTTTTATCTCATTGGCTTAATACTAATCCTGATTAGCATTCCGTGGCCTTTTAGAAATCTTGGAGGCAGCTGGTTCTAAACTTGCTCCCATGCCAATTACAATTCAGCAAGGAGATATTACACAACTCAAAGTTGATGCAATTGTAAATGCAGCAAATGAGTAATTACTTGGGGGAGGTGGTGTGGATGGCGCCATTCATCGAGCTGCAGGATCACAACTGATCGAATATAATAGAAACCTGGGAGGATGTAAGACAGGCGAGGCAAAGTTAAGCCCTGGGTTTAACCTGCCAAGCAAATTTGTGATCTCGACAGTCGGTCCGGTCTGGAGAGATGGTTTGCAGGATGAAGCAACTCTTTTACAAAAATGCTATATAAACAGCTTAATGCTGGCCAAAGATAACAACCTGCAATCCATTGCCTTTCCTGCAATAAGTACCGGAGTATATGGCTTCCCTTTTCAACAGGCCACAACCATAGCATTATTCACCGTACATAAGCAGTTGATCAAACTAGACTCTGAGTTGAATGTTACATTCATATTCTTTAGTAATGAAGATTATAATCTTGCTATACAGATAAAAAAGAACCTTGGAATCTAATAATCATTCTTTTCAACAATATTCCTTACATCTGTACCAATACTGCATTTATTAATTACCACTAGCAGTATTCATTTCTGTACTTTCGCTATTACACGAAACCAACCCCGCACATATTTTTTTAACTATTAACTATAGATTGGCATGGCGGGAAATATTACCAACGAAGCGTTAAAAAGCTTAATGAATTCCTCAAACCCTATGTGGGTACTGCATGAGGATACATTGCATATTACATCTGTAAATCAGGCATTCGTCCAGAAGTTCGAATACTCTTTAGATGAGATGCTCAGCATTCCATTTTTAGATTTAGTCTTTCATACTGATCAGCGAGATTTTGAGAATGCATTGAATGAAAATGAAGATGACGGGAATATGCCGAGGGTTTGGCAATTGAAGTCAAAACTTGGAAGAAATATCTACGTGCTCATAAACGTGATAGAACTTACATACAATAACTCACCCATTAAATTGGTCACCTTTTTTGAAGTGCCTGAGCAGTTTTATAAACAAGAAAAGAATAGAGGTGGAATACCTCTATCTGATTTGTTAAATATTATTTCTCATTTCGATTTTGAAAACCCAAGGAATAATAAAAACAGAACGTTATTGAACCACCTTAAGTCAGCAGTCAGGCAATTGGAATCGATAATGTATCAGGAGCCCGCGGTAAATTAGTAAGACTTTAATGATTGCCTTCTTAGCTTTAATTTGGTGCTGTCTGCCTGCCTAAAATCATTTTTGTAAATAGCAGCTTCCCACTCACCATACATAGGGTTAGGCAACATAACAAAATTGCTAAGTAATTCTTCAAGGTTCTGATCTACCAGGTCTTTGCCCATGGCATCATCTCTGTCAGCATAAAGCTCATGATAGTCCGTAAGGTTGTCTCCAACAAATACTATGATTTGATGTGATTCTCTGACCTTGTTCCTCCTGGCCGTTTTATCAGAAGTTTCTTCTTTTAGCAATACATGCGCTGAGTCAGCATTGGGTAAACTTTTTAACCTTAAATTTTCGATAGTGGCTGAAAGTTCAGACACGGTTCTGTTAGAAATGTAAAATACTTCAACCCCTTTATCCTGAGCGTAGGAGATAAAATCTTTCGCTCCGGGAAGTACCTCAGCCTGAGCTTTCGTAGTCCATTCCTTCCAGGTCTCAGAACCATAAGTGTCGCCATTTTCTATCAGATACCCTTCATACGGACTATTATCGAGCACGGTCTCATCAATATCTAGTACAACTGCTGGCTTTTGATCAGCATTGAGTGACTCAAGGTTTTTATCTAGTATCAACTTGGCGTATGCATAAGACTGATAATAAGACAAGCGCATTTCCGCAGCTTGCTGATACCATAAAACTGCACCTTCAAGTTGTTGAGAAAGCTTTTCTTTTGAGGTTGTAGTTTCTTTACAATCTTGAGTTTGACAACTAGAAAAAATGCCTAGACAAAGACAAATGACTAATATTCCTGTAGATTTCATAAAAACGCAATTTTAATTGGGTTTGCAAAGTAAGCCTCTTTATGTAAATTAACTCAATGAAGTCAGCTGTTTTATTAAGTCTTCTATTGATTGGCACAATCGGACTTGTGTTGGCCCAAGACAAGCATAATTTCAAAATGGAGCCTACCAAAACTGACTGCCACAACATTGTGGATTTAGATGAAGTCACCCTTGACAGTGCGTTGCAGATACTCAGTAAGGCTGAATTTAGACTTAAAGAAGAGTTACAAATCTCCAGGTACCGATCACCGAGACAGTTAGATTATCTTTCTTGTGAGGGTGATAATGGCTATTTAATTGCCAAAGAAGACGAAGATAAAACAGTGATTTTTCAGAATGTACCAAAAAAACTATGGGACTCACTTTCAAATTCTAAAGACCCCATAAATCTGTATCAGTCTGGTATCCTCAAAAAATATTTGGTTTTAAAAGATTAACCTTCGAAGCTTTGAATTTCTTCTTTCAACCAATCTGGAATCTCAATACTCTTTCTTTCTTTTAAATCAAACATCACTTGTGTGCTCTTACCTTGGGCATGCACAATTTGTTCCCCTTTTTTATTTGAAACAATAAGGTATTCCAGATCAAAACTTTTCCCTCCAAATCGCGATGTTCTTACCAAAATTTCTGGATTGGAGTCTGTGAGTTTTAGTTCTCGTTTATAGTCACATGTGATATTGGCAATTAAAAACATATTCTTGTGCCAATCCCATGTTGGGCTAGCGGTAGACATATATTTACCACGGCCCAACTCAAAATATTGAATATATATAGAGTTGTTTACATGAGCCAGCGGATCAAGGTCCATCCAACGCACTTGAAGTGATTGCTTGAATTTAAATTTTTCTATCATTTAAAATAATTAGACAGTTAAAACGAAAAAACCTCCTGAAGTGCTATGACTTCTGGAGGTTTTAAAATTACTGATTAACTTTTATTAGTCTTTAAAAACTTCGTTAAAAAGGCTTTTCATTTCCTCCCATGAGGCTTCATCTGCTTTTTGATTATAAGCCAAAGGCAATTCAAACTGTTTACCTACAGAGTCCGCAATTTTGCTAGTAAAGCTATGCTTAGCGTTTTCATAAGCAATATACTGGTAGTCAGCCTGAGCACTATCCATTGCAGCAGTGTAGGCAGCCACATGTTCTGGTGCTACAAAAGGGTCTTCTGCACCATTACAAATCAAAACTTTCGCCTTTACATCTCCTTTTTCAGGCATTACAGGAAGCTGTAACCCCCCGTGAAATGCTACAACACCATCGAGATCATATCCCGCATTGGCCATTGACAGCACTACACTTCCACCAAAGCAGTATCCAATAGCTCCGATCTTTTCACTATCGACATTAGGATTATTTTTTAAGGTTTCCATAGCTTTTGAAAAACGCTCTTTAGCAGTTTCAAAATTGCCCATCACGCTCATGGCAAACTTTTGAGCATCTTCCGGGTGCCCAGCCTGCTTGCCATCACCATACATGTCTACTGCTAGCGCCACATAACCAAGCTCAGCAAGCATGTCGGCTCTTTTTCTAGCGTAATCGTTATGACCCCACCACTCATGTACAACCAAAATGCCCGGACTTTTACCCGTGGCATTTTTATCATATGCTATGTAGCCATTCATTGTAGTGCTATCAGTGGCATAGGAAATTTCCTCCCCTACATATTCGGGTTGTGCTTCATCTGCGGCTTGGTCATTATCGCCACCTTTTTCTTGTTGGCTCGTACAGCTAAACATGGCCAAAAAAGCCATTACTGTAATAAACTTAAAGTATTTCATATGGATGTTTTAGTTGGTTTATAGTTAATATAATCATTTATACATTGTAGAAACAAACCCTCACAGCATATGTTTTACTTTAAGTTACTCTTGCACTACCACCAGACTTCGGTAGGATAATTATTACCTTCAATAACCAATGGTTTGCCAATGATAGGGGTAGTTATAGGCATGCCAAGTTCAGCCGCTTTCTTGGTTACACGCTCAACAGGGTCTGTCCAGCTATGCATGGCTAAACGAAAAGCTGCCCAATGGATAGGCATCATAACTTTTGCATTGATATCTACAGCCGCCTGAGCAGTTTCTTCTGGCATCATATGTATGTCATGCCACTTTTCATTGTATTGCCCACACTCCATCATCGCAAAATCGAAAGGTCCGTATTTTTCGCCTATTTCTCTAAAATGACTGCCATAACCACTGTCACCACTAAAATATATACTCTTATCGCTACTCTTTATAACCCAACTACACCAAAGTGTATTAAACCTGTCGGTAACTCCTCTACCAGAAAAATGTCTTGCTGGTGTACTAATCAAAGTAAGCCCATCATGTTCAATTGACTGCCACCAATCTACGGCTGTTATTTTTTCAGACGCTATACCCCATGACTCAAGGTGTGCATCGACACCTAGTGGCACATAAAATTTATCCACTTTACTTTTTAGTTTTTGTACAGAGCCATAATCTAAATGATCGTAGTGATCATGAGAAAAGACTACGGCATCGATGTGTGGCAACTTTTCAATAGCTATTGGTAGTTCATCATTAAATCTTTTTGATCCTAACATAGGATGTGGAGCCGGTACTTGACCAAACATGGGATCTATTAATATATTTTTCCCTTCTATTTCTAACAAGAATGCAGAATGACCAAACCAGGTCAGTCTTGTAAGTGTATCTGGCTTTTGCACTATGTCTAATGAGTCAATTTTCTGAAGTGGTAATGGCTGAGCAGGAGATCGGCCCGGAGCACCTTTGAGGAATTCATACATCACACTCACTGTTTCTGAAAAGCTCATATCCATATTAGTAGGAATCGCATTTGAGAATTTACCTCCATTAAAATTAGGTGATGCACTATAACGCTTAATTTGTTCTTGGTTTGGCTTACCACCAAATTCAGGGCTCACTTTGATAAAAATAAAGGCGCCTAGCACAACCAGTGCTACAATACTTATGATAGAAATCAATATCATCTTTAGAAATTTTAATATTACAATGAGAGCGGTCATGAGCTTTCTCTTTTACGATCTGTCTTTTTAAACTCCATATTTACTTAGCAAGAATGTTTGCATTGCGGCTTTATCAGAAATGTTGCCTTTTAGAATGGCACTTGTCAAACCATTAAGGATTTGCAGCAACAACTCAGACTCCATCTCAGGTTGGAGATACGACAATTTTGAAAATGCATTTGTTAATGCATTTTGCAATAGCTCCATTTTGGAATTATCATATTGTACAACCTCCCACTTTAATTTAAATTGCAATCTCCAGAACTCATATTCGCTCTCCTTCAACTCAAATGGTAGCAAAAGACATTTTCTAATAACCTCTTTAGGAGAATTTTCCAACACTATATCGGCAAACATCAGTTTAAACCTTTCTTTACCATCATCTATTACTGCCCTTAGCAAGCCTTCTTTATTGCCATAATGCCTAAAAATCAATCCCTCAGAGACCCCGGCTGTTTTTGCCACCTTATTGGTAGATGTAGCATGGTAGCCCTCTCTGCCAAAAAGCTGGGCTGCTGCTGTTAATATTTTTTCCTGTTTTTCAGTCATAGTGAGTAATCACTTACAAATTACGTTGATTTTTAAAAACAGTTACAGAAAAATTACGTTTTTCTATTTATTGCTAAAATCGGTTGGTAGAATACCCAGTTTTATTACCAAAATAACCAGATATAATTCTAAATTGCAGTAATGGATAGGAAGAAAATTTTGGTCATTGATGATACCTTAAAGTTACTTGAGGAGCTTCGGGATCTGTTACTTATGGAGGGCTATGAGGTAGTGACTGCATCTGACGCTTATGCAGGGATGAGTATGGTCGCCAAAGAAAACCCCGACCTGATTATAACTGATCTCAATATGCCCGAGATGCATGGTTTTGATTTGATCACTAAACTAAAATCACTCAAAATCTCTGAACACATACCAATTATTGTTTTATCAGGTGATGAAGGAGATGAAATTGTAAAGAGGGCATTCAACCTAAAAGCCGACTTATTCATTAAAAAGCCTTCATCTGCAGATGAATTACTCACTTCGGTTGCCAGCGCACTAAGTTGGTCAAGGTGAATTAACTGAATTTAATATATCCACACCCAGGTATTTATCGTCTGCATTCATATACCAATTTCTTACTTTTGGTATCCTTATACCCTTATAAATTATTTCATCGTCCAGTAGTATGTATTCTCCATCATTTGCCTGTTCATCATGGAAAAATTGATAAGCTTCCAATGCATAGGTCTCGGTATTGAAGTAAAAATACCAGGTGTCACTCCCTACAGAAGCCTCATATGTTACCTTTAGCTTCCAGAAGCTTTTCCCCATAAAGGTGACCTGTTCGGCATCAGTGTCTAAATGTGCACCATCATCTTTTATTTTCATTGGCATACCATATAAGTAGGAGTAATAGTTACGATACATCTTTGTTCTTTCGCAAGTCAGTCCATACTTTGCTCTGTCTTCATCGGTAAATACTGCACTTCCATTCAACAGTATATCACATTTTTCATTCTTTAAGGATCGGTCTACAACCATACCATCTTTCTTTACCTTCATTTCAAAGTGGCCATTATTCCTGTTAATTGTAACTCTACTGTTTCTATCACTTCCGCCCGGAGTTTCCATTGTAATGTTTAACACTCCTTTAAACTGCTGCCATGCTCCATGCGGATCGTGATATTGAATAGATTGTCTTAATATTTCGGTTGCAGTTTGAGCTATTACATGACACTGAGATGATAGAAAAATCACCATTGTAATAACAATAAGGCATGGTTTGCGGTTAATTTTCAAATCCAATTGGGTTATAAACTACGTAAATTATATAAGTGATAATTTAATTAAATATGTTAGAAAAAGAATTACAAGCTCCAATATTCGAAGTTGAAGATATATTTGAAAGGCACATTAATCTTAATGACTATAGAGACAAAAAACTTCTTATAGGCTTTTTTAGACATGCTGGTTGTCCATTTTGTAACCTTAGGGTACATACACTTACTAAAATACACCAGGAGCTTAAGGAACAGGGCCTTGAAATGATTTTCTTTTTTGAGTCTCCCAAGCATATATTATTAAGAAGCACTTTTCATAAAGAAGTGTCTCCCATACCTCTTATTGCTGATCCTGAGAAAGAATGGTATAAAGCCTATGGAATTGAAGGTTCTGGATATAAGTCGGCAGTAAGTCACATCACTACATTTGTGCAGACAGCTCTCAAAGCAAAGAAAGAAGGCGTACCCATGCATCCCATGGCGGCAGGTGAGTCGATCAAAACCATGCCTGCAGAATTTTTGGTTGACAAAAATCTAATCCTAAAAAAAGTACATTATTCTGAGCGGCTTGTAAACAGATTAGACGTTTCTGAAATCAAGGATTTTGCTTATGGTAACAACCAGTCTAAGGACTTCGAAAAAGTACCACTTATATCATAAGTATAAACCTAAAGTTCGGGTTGTACCGAGCCTCCCCGATGCATAATCGGGACAGGCTTCTCACCTCAGCTGGTTTTTTTTATTGGTTAAATACTGATTAAAAATAAAAAAGCCCAGACGATATGTCCAGGCTCTTTATGTGATCCCGCTGAGGCTCCCCGATGCATAATCGGGACCGGCTTCTCACCTCAGCTGGTTATTTTATTGGTTAAATACTGATTAAAAATAAAAAAGCCCAGACGATATGTCCAGGCTCTTTATGTGATCCCGCTGAGGCTCGAACTCAGGACCCTCTCCTTAAAAGGGAGATGCTCTACCAACTGAGCTACGGAATCATTTTCGATAAAAAACCATCGAAAAAAGCAGCGTTTTTGGCTTCGTTTTTTCAATGGAGATGCAAAGGTAATGTACGAGTTATAAAATGCAAAACATAGTTAATCTTTTTCTGAAAAAATACTCAACTATCTTTAACCACCCCCGTAAGCACTTAGATAAAATATTAAAATAACAGCCTTATATAATGTATTTTAGGTACCTGACGTTATATTTGCCAACCATGATAAACCTCCTGAAAAAAGTTTTATTTTTTTGCTTTATGATGCTTACAGTCTGCTTAAATGCTTCAGGGCAATCGCAAATACAAGAAGCACATCAGCAGGCCGACTCATTATTCGAGGCCAGAAAATATACTGAATCTTTTAAGCTATACGAACATATACTAACTCAGGAAAGACAGTCTTCTCCGGGTATGCTATTACGAATGGCATTTATCAAAGAGGGTCTTGGCAATACTACCGATGCTTTATATTTTCTTAATCTATACTACTTACAAACAGCAGATAAAAGAGTATTAGGTAAAATGGAAGAATTAGCTGAGAAAAAAGGCCTCGAAGGTTTTGAGTTCAGCGACTGGGAGTTTGTGCAAACTATTTTCTACAAATATTTTTACCACCTGGTGCTTGTGTTATTATCATTAGCTGTACTATTAATGGCTTTAATGTTTTACCAAAAATTCAAGAATAACGCGAGACCGATATTTGTAGCTGGATCTTTGATAGTTGTTTTGGCCTTGCTTTTTTACACATTAAACTACGGTAAAAGTTACAGCAAATCACTCGTGAGTAGTAGCAATACCTACATTATGGCAGGCCCCTCTGCCGGAGCAGAAGTGATTGCAATCGTTGACAAAGGCCATCGGGTAGAAGTCAAAGGTGAACAAGACGTGTGGAATCAGGTAAGTTGGAAAGGGCAACACGGATACATTAAAAAAAGTAAATTAAAGCCTGTTACTTTTTAGCGTCATTTCATCATTTGTACCCAGCCTTTATAGTCGCGGTTAGAAAATCTCACATGATAGTAGTACACCCCGGCAGGTTCATCTTTGCCTGACCACTTAAAATCTCTTGACGCACTCTCATATACTGTACGTCCCCAGCGGTTATAGATGATCACTCCCAAATACTGCCCTGCACAATTATCATTAGGCAATAAATTAACTAACTCTCCTGCGTTTGACTCATCTGGAGTCGCTCGTCTGTAAGGGCCAAAAAATTCATTGAGATTATCAGCATTACCCGGACTAAAGAAATTGGGTACAATAAACTCTTCATCGCCAGAGTCAATATCTTTTACATTGACATAAAAACTCAAAGAATCGCCTTTTAAAGTATAGCAATTGTTATCCGATAAAGTGAAAGTAAACTTGAAAGTCTCTTCATAAGATTCATCTGAAAACACATTACACTCTGGCGTCCATGTAAATGGTTGACTGACATTGCCTTTGCCACCATTAGCTTCAAACTCGTAACCAGAGGCATTATTGGTCACTTCTGCCAATATCAGGCTAACGGAATCATTATCGTTATCAAACCCTTGAATCAAGGCATCTATTGACTCACCTAGCGTGAGTGAGATGGTATCATTGCTGATACTTAGCTGGTTAAGATTAGCAAGTGTAAGCAACGGAGCATTATTAGTAGGCGGCACGAGCTTAACCTCAACCGAAAGTGTATCAGCATTAGTGAGCTGACATGCATCCAGGTCTTCTACCACAAACCGCAGGTTTAACGAATCTCGTTGATTTAAATCAAAATCACAGGGAAGTGGTACAGAAAAATTTGAAGATATACCCGGCACCCCAGGACCCTGGGTATTTTCAAAAGTGGCATCAAACGACTCAAAAAAGAAGTCCACACCCTGACCACTTAATGAAATTTGATCACCATCTGCATCATCGGCTTTTATAGGTATATTAAGCGTGCTGTTAATAGCTTGTGTAATTACAAGTTCGGTTACACCAGGCTGACCTTGTCTATACACTCTGGGTTTAGTTTGATCAGGAAACTCAATAATGAGCGTCATCAGGAGGGCTTCTGGGTCTTCCCACTCGCACATATCATGATCTTCGGCTGTAAGTAAAATGTCAAATGCTTTTTTAATTACACCCCCACTGCTCACATCCCGGCCGGCCGACAGGTCAAGATCTTCAGCATTACAATCAAAATTCCAACTAAATGTAGTACTTACCTCTCCACTATTATGCTCGGGCTGGGTAAAGGCCATTCCCACAGTTGCCAGGTCAAAACCCACTGGCTCTATGATTAAAGAGACGGAATCATTATCATCATCAAAGGCATGAATAGGTACTGACAAGCTGCCATTTGCCTGCTCTACTACAGTATGCGTGATTGTATTAAACCTGCTTCCTCCTTTTGTATTGGCATAGTATGAAGTCTCATTGGGTGGTGGTGGCACATTTAAAGAGACTACCACTGTATCGAGCGCTGGCTGAGGGCAGGCATCATCATAGCCGATAATCCCGATTTGATAAAGTCCACTTCTTGTAAAAGGGCAATCTGGAAAGCATACGGTAAATCGAGCAGTGTCTAGTTCGCTACCTATAGCCACATTTTGAGAAAAGTCAATTTCTATACCTTCCAATTCGGCATCAAAATTTATTGGTATGGCTCGCACTGTTACGTTTTCCTCTGTTTCACCGCTCACAGGTCGATCATTCACTAATATTTCCACACATTTATCCTCATCTGCAAAATCAAAATTCAGTACCTCTCCTTCGTTGTAAAAAGTGCTTTCTCCTTGTTCTCTAGCACGAATTGTAGGATTTTCATTGGCACAATTACTCACTACCAGCATTTGAAAGTCTCTACGCATCTCACCTATTTTCACTCCATCTCTATACTCTTCACACTTTACGGCAAACACAAATAAGCCTGTTGTTTTTGGTGTCACTGTCAATAAACCTCTGGTGGAAATAGCCATATCGGGGTCACCATCCATAATATTATCAAGGCTATAGCCACTTTGCCACACCACCTCAGGATAAGGTCCAGGACTTGGACTTGGTGGAATCGCCACATCAGTATTAAAAGTGCTAAAAGGAGTAACCATAGAATAAACCAACGAATCTCCATCATCGTCTATGCCTCCAAAATCAACAAAGTAAAACTTATCTACACAGCCGTAATCTCTCAATGGCGGAAATAGCTTTGGCGTAGAGTTTACAAAGGGCTCTCCATCTACAGTAACGGGAGGAAACTCGAGGTAAAAAGTCTGACCGGCAGATATCCCCGTACCGGGTACGTCACTGCGTATGTTAGAAATTGTATAGTTTCTACAACACCTCTCCCAGCTTACATAGTACCCTTCCGGATCACTATAATCACTCTCTGGCAGTGAAATTTCTGCACTATATAAAATTCTTGATGTGATGAGCTGCCCGTCATCACAATCGGTATTACTGTAAGGCACAAATAAGTCTTCTATTTGACTCAATGTGATGGTATTCATCAGTTGGTTATCAGACTTACGCCAAATAAACACATTGACTGACGCGTCCTTTGCTCCCGCAGTGCCATTTATTTCATCAAAATAAAGGATCATATTGAGCCGGTATTGAAAGTTTTGCAAATGCAATAATTCAAACTCACCGCCCACGATATGCGAGCCAAAAACACTAACTTTGCAGGCCAAAGAGATGATGATCAGAAGTAAAAATCTCCTCATAAAAGGGGTTTAGGTTATCAATTTCTAAAGGTAAGCCTGACTGATTGGGTTCTAAAAACATAATGTTTGCCTACTTAATTCATTTAAACCATGAATTAAACATTGACTATGGCATTAGGTAGACAAAATTTAGCATACAATTTATTGAGATGAAGTTAAAAAATAAAGTTTTAAGAGATATAAAAATCGAAAGTGTTGCGGCAGAAGGCAAATGTATCGCCAGATATGATGGCCAAGTTATCTTTGTGACAGGAGTTGCACCTGGCGATACAGCAGACATAAAAGTAATTAGAAAGAAAAAGTCATTTCTTGAAGCTGTACCTGTAGAAATAAAAGCAAAGTCTGAAGTTAGGCAAGAGCCATTTTGCAGCCATTTTGGCACTTGCGGTGGCTGCAAATGGCAACATATCGACTACGCTGCGCAGTTACAATTTAAGCAGCAACAAGTTGTAGATAACCTTGTGCGTATAGGTAAAGTCGAGTTGCCAGAAATATCTGATATTCTTCCTTCAGAAAACACAGAATTTTATCGCAACAAACTCGAATACACTTTTTCTAACAAACGTTGGCTTACACTGGAAGAGATACAAAGTGGTGAAGAGCTTGACCGCGATGCGCTGGGCTTTCATATTCCTAAACGGTTTGACAAAATACTTGATATAGATAAATGCTATTTGCAGCCAGACCCCTCAAATGATATAAGGTTGGAATTAAAGGCATTTGCTAAGGAGCATAACATAAGTTTTTTTGACCTGATATCGCAGGAAGGCTTCTTAAGAAATTTAATCATAAGAACGGCCTCCACAGGTGAGGTAATGGTAATTTTACAGGTGGCCGAAAACAACCCCGTAACCATTAAACTCTTGATGGATTTCCTACATGAGCGTTTTCCAAAGATTACTTCTCTTAACTACGTTGTCAATACAAAGAAAAATGAGACTTTTAACGACCTGGAGGTAGTCACCGCTTATGGTAATGAGTACATCGTTGAAGAAATGCCATTGCCGAATGCTGCAGATCGTAAAATTCAATTTAGAGTAGGGCCAAAATCATTTTACCAAACCAATAGTGCACAGGCTACAAACCTTTATCACAAAACCTGGGAGCTCGCCCAATTAGAGGGTCATGAGCTGGTATATGATTTATATACAGGCACAGGTACTATCGCTAATTACCTGGCGGAAAGTGCTGCCAAAGTCATTGGAATAGAATATGTCGAAGCGGCAATAGAAGATGCAAAAGTGAATGCTGAGATTAATGGAATTACCAACACCTCATTTTTTGCCGGTGACATGAAAGATTTATTAAATGATGAGTTTGTCGACACCCATGGCAGGCCAGATGTAATTATTACTGACCCCCCGAGAGCGGGGATGCATGCAGATGTTTGTACAGTAATATTAAATGCGGCCCCGAAAAAGATTGTATATGTAAGCTGTAACCCAGCTACCCAG
This sequence comes from Fulvivirga sp., assembly GCA_965227525.1. Lineage (GTDB taxonomy): Bacteria > Bacteroidota > Bacteroidia > Cytophagales > Cyclobacteriaceae > Fulvivirga. The sequence goes on from OZ245762.1 coordinate 3,963,631, forward strand.
GCAAGAGACCTGGCCATATTAGATGAGAAATATAAGGTGGTCGCGGTTCAACCGGTTGACATGTTTCCACACACGCATCATGTGGAGAATATAGTACTGTTAACGCTCAAAGATTGATTTACTAATTCTTCAAAACCGTTTGTGTAGGCAGAGGGTCAAGAATACATTTCGAAAATTATTTTTAGTATATTGGCTCATGGTCCAATCTTAAACCCATTGAAGAAGCCTGATTATCTAAAATTCTTACTCATTGCCTTTGCTTTCATTGCCATTTATGTGCTGATGTTGAGCGTGCTCATTACTGTAGAAAGCAATGATCCTAATGCTACCATTATTACATTTGACGATGCCTTGTGGTACTCAATTGTGACACTCACAACTGTAGGCTATGGCGACCTTACTCCTGTAACACATGCTGGTAAGCTTTATGGCTCAATTTTTCTCATATTTAGCCTGGGATTTTATGGAGTTTTGATTGGCCAGATAAGCAGTATTATGAACACTATAAAAGAAAATAAACGACTCGGTATGAACGGAACAAGTTTTAGCAATCACGTAGTAATGATCGGCTGGTCAGAATTTGGAAAAGCCGTTGCCGATCAGCTTATAGCCGCTGGCAGAAAGGTGGCCATAGTTACCAAGGAAAAGGACAATATCGATATCATACATGAGTATTATCCTACCAAAGAGGTATTCACTTTATTTTCTGATTATAACAATTATGAGTTTCTCAACAGATTAAATATCAGAGATAGTTCTATCGTTTTTGTCAACCTTAATGACGATACCGAAAAGCTCGTTTATATTCTTAATATGAAGAAGTACTTCGATGATCTGAACTTTGTGGTGACTTTGGACAATGCTAACCTAAAAAGTACCTTTCAAAGTGCTGGGGTGCGTTATACCATTTCTAAACATGAGATTGCCTCAAAATTACTAGCCAGTTACATTTTTGAGCCAGATGTTGCAGTCTATAGCGAAGAGATTATTGCCTACCCACAAACAGATGAGCACTACGACATTAAAGAGTTTATGGTGCTGGATAACAACCCATACAAAGATCAGTTTTACGAGAAGGTATTTTTCGATATGAAAAAGGAGTTTAATGTTGTACTCATAGGTATCGTAAAAGTAGAAGATGGTAAAAGGACGTTACTCAAAAATCCTGAAGATTCTATAAAAATCACTGAAGGTGATTATTTAATCATGATCACAAATAAAAAATCTGTAAAGAAACTCAAATCCTTCTTTAATGTTGAAGAAGGGTATATCAGTGATTGAAAAATCATCCAACTGCTGAAGCAGCTCGCCTTATCGGAAGGTGAATATAAAAAGTTGCGCCCTTATCTATTTCAGATTCAACACTAATTGACCCACCCATCTTATTTATTGTTTCTTTAACGATGTATAAACCTACGCCAGAGCCCTCCTTGCTATATGTGGTCATATAAAACATATCAAAAACCTTCTCTTTATGTTCTTTCGAAATGCCCAACCCGTTGTCTTTTACTACCAATTCTAAAATGCCTTTACTCTCTCTGGTTGTCACTTCTATAACCTGTTCAGACTTCCGGGGATCAATAAATTTAATGGCGTTTGAGAAAAGATTTGTTAATATCACTTCTAATCTAAATGGGTCAGCAAGTATATTTTTGTTAGATAAATTTTTCACAAGCTTAACGCTACTAGCCCCACTCATAAATTGCAATTGCTCAAAGACTTCCGTGGTTAACTCATCGAGATCAACTTCTTCGACAGTTAGCTCAAGCCGTTTGTTTCGCGAAAATGAAATGATTTTTTTAATGAAGTTGTCTTGTTTTTCCAGGCTTTGATCCATCATACCGAAATACCTATGCACATTATTATGATCAGACTCTCCCTTGGCTATTTTAATAAGGCCTTTCAGTGAATTAATCGGTGCCCTCAGGTCATGCGAGGCGCTGTAAACGAACCTATCCAGCTCGGCATTTATATTTTCCAATGCATTATTCTTTTGCATTAGCTTGTCCTCACTTTTTATCAACCGGTTGATTATGAGCATGGCAAATGCTCCAGCTCCGCCAATAATCATTAATGTAAAAATTGTATTTATAAACAGCATGAGTGTACTGACTTTTCTTGCTGTTTGGCCCAGGCTATCTAAAAATTGCTTACCCTTGATTGTAATTGCTTCACTATGATCATATACATGAGAAATTAGATAAGGTTTATTCATAGGTGTCATACCACCTAAAACTATCTGATTATGTATCTGATGAGCGAGGCTATCCTGGATATTAACAATTGAGTCAGTTTCCGTCCACAGTGCAATGGGCTCTTTCATAAAGGAAACATCCTTAAAGTTGACAAACAACCACACAATATCATCCAAATCATCAGGGTGATTTTTACCTGCCAACAACCCTTGTTTTGCACGGTCTATTTCGTCTACCAACAAACTTCTTCTGGCTACCCCATCACCAATGGTAATTGCAATATTCTCTTTGTAATTTTCCCAATGTTGAGGGTTGTGTGTTTCGATGTACAAAACCAAATGCCTGGCTGCATCTTTGTGCCCTTTTGAGTAATAAGACTCACCATTTACGTACGCCCTAATACCTGATTGTACACGGATAGTGTAATAATTCATAATCAGCATGGAGGCACTCACCAGAAAAACCACCAGTAGTAGCTTGCCATTGGAGCTTACCACAGCCCATAACTTCCTGATTCTGACTAAAATCCGTTTATTGTTCATTGATCATCTAGTATACTAAATGAGCGCTACTAAAAAAAATATTTTTCCTATCATAAAACAAGATAATATTACATTAGTCATATTACTTATCCTAATGAATTTATTCTTTAACTTTTCGGCCATGAACGACATCAAAAATAGAAGAGATATCGAAAAATTGGTTGACGAATTTTATTCAAAAGCTTTGGTCGATCAACAGATCGGATATTTCTTTTCTGAAGTTGTAGCATTGAGTTTAGCTCATCATATTCCAACAATTTGTGATTTCTGGGAAATGGTTTTGTTTGGCACCGGTGGGTATAAAGCCAACCCAATGGAAAAGCATTTCGAACTACACAGAAAATCACCTATCAGGGAAAAACATTTCGACCGATGGTTAATTTTATGGGAAGAAACTGTTTCGAATTTATATACAGGACCAAAGGCCGATGAAGCAAAACAAAGAGCAAAATCAATTGCCGGTGTAATGCAACTTAAAATAGAATCATTGTAAGTTTTACAAAAAAAGCCCCGACATCGCTGCCGGGGACTTTCAACCTAAACCCAATCCCGAACCACCGGGATATCCAACTTCACAACCAAAACCTAAATCTTTACCTCATCGAGGTTTATAAATTCTATATTTCCGCTGTCATCTATATCAACGGCCACAAGGGCATCTTTATTGATTTTATTTGCTAAAATTTCTTTAGACAACTCATTTAAAATCTCTCGTTGCAATACACGCTTCAACGGTCGTGCACCAAATTGTGGATCAAAGCCTCTTTTGGCAATATAATCCAACGCTGCATCTGAGATTTCAATCTTAACACCAGACTCTGCCAACCTATGCTGAATCTGTCTAAATTGTATATCTACAATCTTTCTGATATCAGCTTTTGACAGTGGTCTGAACATGATTGTTTCATCAATCCTGTTCAGAAACTCCGGCCTCATTGATTTTTTCAGCAATTCAAAGACCTGACCTTTAGTATCATCAATTACCTGCTCCACATTTTCTTCAGTGAGCGCTTCAAAATTCTCCTGAATAATGTGAGAGCCCAGGTTGGTTGTCATGATAATAATCGTGTTTTTAAAATTAGCCACACGACCTTTGTTATCCGTCAGTCTGCCTTCATCAAGTACTTGCAATAAGATGTTAAAAACATCTGGGTGCGCTTTCTCAATCTCATCGAGTAGCAATACAGAATATGGCTTTCTCCGCACAGCTTCTGTAAGTTGCCCACCTTCATCATAACCAACATAGCCCGGAGGTGCTCCCACGAGCCTGCTCACAGCATGCCTCTCCTGGTATTCGGACATATCTATCCGTACCATGGCATTTTCGTCACTAAATAAATATTCTGCTAATGCTTTAGACAGCTCCGTTTTACCAACCCCAGTGGTACCTAAAAAAATAAACGAGCCGATGGGTCTTTTTGGGTCTTGTAACCCTGCCCTGCTTCTTCTTACTGCATCTGAGAGGGCCCTTATGGCCTCCTCTTGCCCCGCTACTCTTTCACTCAGTTCCTGCTCCAAAGATAACAACTTTTCACGTTCACTTTGCAACATTTTAGACACAGGTATTCCGGTCCACTTAGCCACAACCTCAGCAATATCCTCACTGTCAACCTCTTCCTTCATTAAAGAATTTTCGTTGTGAGATGTATTTATTTTATCCTGATAATCTTCGAGCTCTTTTTCTGCTTCAGTAATCTTACCGTAGCGTAATTCGGCAACTTTTCCGAAATCTCCTGATTTCTCTGCCTGCTCGGCTTCAAACTTGAGTTTATCGATTTTTTCTTTGGCATTTCTTATGCCTTGCACCAGGGCTTTTTCATTCTCCCAACGTGCCTTTAGGTCATTGCGCTTTTCAGATAGCTCAGCAATTTCTTTAGTTAATGATCGCTCCTTGTCTTTATCTTTTTCCCTTCTAATAGCCTCACGCTCAATCTCCAATTGCATGATTTTTCTGTTTAGCTCATCCAACTCTTCTGGCAATGAATCCATCTCCAGTCGCAGTTTAGAAGCAGCCTCGTCCATTAGGTCAATAGCTTTGTCGGGTAAAAAGCGGTCAGAAATATAGCGTTGCGAAAGCTCAACGGCTGAAATTACTGCATCATCTTTGATGCGTACACCATGGTGCAGTTCGTATTTATCTTTAATTCCTCTTAAGATAGAAATGGCATCCTGCTGTGAGGGCTCATTGATCATCACACCCTGAAAGCGCCTTTCCAGGGCTTTATCTTTTTCTACATGTTTCTGATATTCCTTAAGCGTAGTTGCCCCGATCGCATGCAACTCTCCACGAGCTAAAGCCGGTTTAAGCAAATTAGCTGCATCCATGGCACCTTCGCCTCCACCAGCACCAATCAGTGTGTGAATCTCATCTATGAAAAGAATAATCTGGCCATCAGAATCAGTCACTTCTTTAATTACAGCTTTTAGTCGCTCTTCAAACTCACCTTTGTATTTAGCCCCAGCTACCAATAACCCCATATCCAGTGATATGAGGATTTTATCTTTTAAGTTTTCAGGCACATCTCCATCAACAATACGCTGTGCCATACCTTCAATAATGGCTGTCTTACCAACACCTGGCTCACCAAGTAAAATAGGATTGTTTTTGGTTCGTCTGGAAAGTATTTGTAACACGCGCCTAATCTCATCATCACGACCAATTACCGGGTCAATTTTTCCTGCTTTGGCCTGCTCAATGAGATTGATAGAGTAACGCTCCAAAGAACGATACTTAGACTCGGCATTGGGATCTTTCACTGTATCACCACCTCTCAACTCTTTGATGGCCGTGATCAGTGCTTTCCTTTCAAAACCGGCATCTTTCATCAATGAGGCTACTTTATCTTTACCTTCATAAAGACCTAATATGATATGCTCGACAGCAATAAATTCATCACCAAAGGCTTTTAGCTCCTTTTCTGCCTTTTGCAATGCATTGGCCGAGTCATTAGATAAATAGGGCTTTTGACCACTTACTTTGGGGTAAGTGTGTAAAATTTCATCAAGTTTAGTGTCTAAAACGCCACGATTGATGTTTAATTTCTTAACAATAAACGATATAACATTTTCGTCTGTTTGAAGCACTGCTTTCAAAAGGTGCCCAGGCTCAATGGCCTGTTGCTGTGCTTCAGAAGCAACTTCAGCAGCCTTTTGCAGCACTTCTTGAGATTTTATAGTGTATTTTTCAAAATTCATTTTTTCAATTCCTCCTTGATCCAACATCCAACAAAATGAAAACCAATCCATAAAAGCGGAATTTTTGGCATATTTATAGAATATATTAAACCCATTTAAGACATATTGTCCGGAATAAACCAACGAATTATGAATTTTAAGTACATAACAACGATCATATTTTGTCTGGTTGGCTACTATACATTTGCACAATTAAACCTACCTGAGGATGAGCAGCTCGCGACCACGGCCCAGTCGAACTATGCCCTGCTTGCTGATAATATGAAGCTGGATAACTATAATGAGGCACGCAAACCGCTACAATGGTTGATTGCCCATACACCTGAGCTTCATGAATCGATGTATATTCATGGTATTAACCTTTACAACAAGCTGGAAACAGGTGCCTCGGGTAATAAAGAAAAGCAATATCAGGATACCGTTATGCAATTGTATGACATGCGTATGAAGTACTTCAACAGTGAAAATAAGATTATTGACCGTAAGGCAACCTCAGCATACAAATTTTATAAAGAGGATGTGGATAAATATGAAATGCTACTAGAAGTGTTTGACAGAGCCTATTTACTTAATGGAGCCGATGTAAGTGTTTCTAATCTCGCTTCATATATGGATGTTGTAAGCAGGTATGATAGCCTGCACCCCATGTCGGATGAAGAGGTACTAAAAAGATACTATCATATCATGGAAGCAGTTGATCTAAATGGTACAAGTGAGGGACTTGACAAAGTAAGAGGTGTAACTACCAACCTTTTAGTAAAAATTCTTGGCGAGCGTTTTAACTGTGATTTTATAGAAAAAGAATTGGCTCCACAACTCCAGAGCAATCCTAAAGCGGCCAAAATGATTATTATGCTGTCGCTTTCTCAAAGTTGTACTCAGAAAGATTTTTTCGCGGAAGCGGCTAAAATTCTGATCGAAGAAAACCCGGATTATGGCCTGATCAGACTAGTGGCAAGCAAAGAGGTGGAGAAAGAGAATTACGACCTGGCATTGGAGTACTATGATAAAGCCATTGCTGCCACTGACGATATTGAAAAGAAGGCGAAAGTAACAACAGACATAGCCAGACTTCATATGATGAAAGGTGATTATGTAAAATCCCGAGACATTGCTGAAAAGGCACTTGAGCTTAAACCCGGCCTTGACAAAGCTTATAAGTTAATCGGTGATCTTTATTTTAACAGTTTTGAAAAGTGTAAGCAGAACGAAAATCAGGTAAAAGATAGAGCTGTATTTTGGGTGGCCTATGATATGTATCAAAAAGCAGGAGATCAGGAGTCCATGACCATTGCCAGGACTCAGTTTCCATCAATAGGAGAAATATTTGAGAGGAATTATGAAGAAGGCGCTACTTTTACGGTTGATTGTTGGATCAATAGAAGTACAAAAATTAGACGAAGACCTGAATAATGCCAAGAGTAAAATTAAAGCTCCCTGAATCATTTCAATTTTCTACCAGCTATACTGTCACAGTGAGTGATCTCAACTATGGCAACCATGTAGGAAATGACACAATATTGGCCATAGCACATGAGGCACGGCTACAATATATTCAGTACCTGGGATTTAAAAATGAGGTTTCCATCGAAGACTCCATAGGTATAGTTGTAGCTGATGCAGCCGTTATTTACAAATCAGAGGCCTTTTATAATGATAAGCTCGCCATTAAGATTGCGGTAGACGATTTTAATCGATACGGTTTTGACCTATATTATGAAATCACAAATGCACAGAATGGCAATGAAGTTGCAAGAGTAAAAACGGGCATCGTTTGTCTTGATTATGAATCACGGAAGCTTGCTTTGATGCCAGAAGTGTTGAAAAAAGTTTTAAGCAGTAAATAGTAAGTCATTTGAACAGAAACTTACTACTTAAGACTAATCACTTATCACTCCAAAACTAAATTGTATCTTTGCATTTATGATCGCAGAGGAGCAGAAGAAAGACATACGCAGGCTAAGCCGTGAGCAAGTCACCGACTATTTTTTAAGTATCGGTGAGAAGGCTTTTCGTGCCAAACAGGTATATGAGTGGCTTTGGAAAAAGGCTGTAAAAGACTTTGATGAGATGACGAACATCTCCTTAGAGACCAGAGAGAGGCTTAAACAAGATTTTGTAATCAATCAGATTGCTGTAGATCAAATGCAACGCAGCGATGATGGCACCATTAAAAATGCCATTAAACTCTATGACGATAAAGTAGTAGAGTCTGTTTTGATACCTGCAACCAAGCGTATAACAGCCTGTGTATCATCACAAGTAGGTTGTAGTCTTGATTGTAATTTTTGTGCGACAGCACGCCTTAAGCGCATGCGCAACCTCAACCCTGATGAAATTTATGATCAGGTAGTGGCGATCAAGGAACAAAGTGAGCTATACTTTGACCGACCGCTTACTAATATAGTTTTCATGGGCATGGGTGAGCCTTTGTTGAACTACAACAATGTGCTTGAAGCCATTGATAAAATAACCAATCCCAAAGGCTTAGGTATGTCTCCTAAGCGGATTACACTTTCAACAGTAGGAATCCCTAAAATGATTAAGAAGCTCGCTGACGATGAAGTCAAGTTCAACCTGGCTGTTTCGTTGCATTCAGGAATTGACAAAGTGCGCTCACGCGTAATGCCGATCAATGACAAAAGCCCATTGGATGAGTTGGGTGACTCACTGCGCTACTGGTATGACAAGACGAAACGTAAAGTGACTTATGAATATGTAGTGTGGAAAGGCATTAATGACACAGAAGAAGATGTCAAAGCGCTTGTTAAATTTTGCAAAATTATACCTTCTAAGGTCAACATCATCGAGTATAACCCGATTGATGATGGTGAATTTCAGCAGGCTTCAGATGAAGCTGTGGCCATGTACAAGGTAATGCTGGAACAAAATGACATCGTAGTAAACGTCAGGCACAGCCGGGGTAAAGACATCGATGCAGCTTGCGGTCAATTGGCAAATAAAAATTAAACCAAATTGAAGTCCTTAATTACTACCATACTTACTCTAACATCATTTTTTACTTTCTCGCAAAAAGGAACGGTAATTTATTTAGATAATGTCGCCATGAAGTCGCTCGACCGTGAGCGCACCATACGTGTTTACCTACCACCAAATTATAAAAAATCGACTGAGTCGTATCCAGTCATTTACATGCATGACGGCCAAAACCTCTTCGCTGACTCCACATCTTTTGTTGGTGAATGGCACGTAGATGAAACTTTAAATAGCCTTTATCAATCAGATGGCCTTGAATTGATCGTGGTGGGTATCGATAATGGTGGCCAGCATCGCATAGCAGAATACACCGCCTGGACGCACGAAAAGTATGGGGGTGGACAAGGGGCTACATACGCAGACTTTGTTGTCAGTGAATTGAAGCCAATGATCGACTTAACTTATCGTACGCAAGCTGACCATACCGCTGTGATGGGCAGTAGCCTGGGCGGTTTGATTTCGCATTATATGATATTCAAATATCCTGATGTATTTTCAAAGGCCGGGATTTTCTCCCCTTCCTATTGGTTTTCAGAAGAAGTCAAAGGTTTTACAGAGGAGCACAAACTAACTCCAAAGCACAGGATTTATAATCTCATGGGGGATAAAGAGGGAGCAGAAGCACTAGAGGCCTTTAGTGAGATAAGCGCAAACATTGGTTATAATAGTAAAGCGCAGCTCAAAATAGTTAGTGTAAAAGGCGGTGAACACAACGAGCAGTTCTGGTCAGAACAATTAGCCGCTTGTTTGCTATGGTTGTTTAAGGAGTAAGAAGGATCATATTGCCGGAATAGTCCCTTATCCACACAAGAACCGATATGACACCTCCCCAATCAACCAGTACGGTTGCTTATCCCCTCCTTTTGAAGGAGGGGAACACCTCGCCTTAGGCGAGGTGGGGGTGGAAAACATAATATCAGAAGCTTTTCCAAAGTTCAAAACTTTGGAAAAGTTAACCGTCAAATTGAGAAGTAATTAGTGATGCCATCGCATACATCACTTTTCTGTCTCCTCGTCTTCCGGTGCCGTACCTCCTGTAATACCGTACTTGACTACGTCATCTTTGATATTTTCAGTCTGAACGTCTTCATCTTCAATAATAAGCCCTAGTCTTTTGGCACGACTTCTCCATCTTTTACGTGCGTACTCCTGCATATCTTCAATACCATCAAACTCATCCATAATTTCACGCCCAAGAAGCGTTTCCATGATGTCTTCCATAGTCACTAACCCGGCTACTCCACCATATCTATCAGTTACCAAGGCAAAGTGTTCTTTACTTTCTACTAATTCATCCAAAACTAACGGCAGTTTCATTTCATGGCCGACCATCATCACCTCTCTTTTGATGTCTTTGAGCTTAAGCTCATGCTCATCGGCCGCCAACCGACTCAATACATCAATTTTATGTACATAACCTGAAATATCATCTCTGTTCTTCTGATAAACCGGAATCCTTGAAAACTTGTCAAAAGTCTCATGATTAAAGAGTTCCTGCAGCTGCTTATCCTCCTGCATCATCACAATTACAGTTCGAGGTGTCATCACATCTTCTACCGTAATGTTTCGAAGGGTTACCAGATTTTTTATCATTTTTGATTCTGTTCTGGCAAAAACGCCCTCTTTCTCACCAATATCAGCCATGGCTGACACTTCTGCTCTACTTACTGAAGTAGCTGTGGCATCATCTTTTGAAAGCAACTTGGTGATACCCTTTGACAAAATCACCAAAGGATACATAAGCCATATCAAAATTCGCAGTGTGCTTGCCGTGAAACCAATAAGCGATCGCCAATAATTGGCACCAATTGTCTTAGGTATAATTTCTGAAAATATAAGTATCAACAATGTGAGCACTGCTGAAACAATGCCCAGGTACTCGTTACCAAACACTTTTGCGGCCTGTGCACCAACACCGGCTGCGCCAACAGTGTGAGCAATGGTATTAAAAGAAAGAATGGCAGCTAGCGGCCTATCTACATTGTTCTTGAGTTCTTCTAATGACAAGCCTAATTTCTTACGTTTACTTTGCTTGATAGACTCTACAAAAGAAGGTGTAATCGATAATAGCACAGCCTCCAGAATGGAGCAGAGAAATGAAATAAGAATAGCTACCGCCAGGTATACAAATAGAAGGATCATATTGTCAATCTAAGAAATTTTGATCGGAATTGTTTAAGGCAAACTTAAGTGTTACCTCTTGCTTGCATTGAAAAGCTTCTGCTTTTCTTCTTTTGACAAGCTTTCATAGCCCTTTTCAGATATTTTGTCCAAAATCTCATCTATCTCGTCTTGAGAAGTAGATGATGTGGTTGATTTAGCACTTCCGGAGGACTTCGCTTGCTTTTTAGAAGTGCTGGTCTTCTTGTAGCTCACTTTAATATTAGGTTGCCTTACAAAAAAGCTTTTGAAGAAATTCATGGTGCTGATTACCCATGCTCCAATATCTGTACCTTTTTGCAACTGTCTGATGAACAAGTATCCTATAAGTGCGCCACCCAAATGTGCGATGTTACCTCCTGCATTAGAGCCCACAGACCCTAAAAATGAAAGTACAATATAAAAACCTGCAATATATTTAATCTTTACAGGCCCAAGAAACAATAGGAAAAAGGTGTAATTAGGCATAAGAGTAGCCGCAGCTACAGTAACCGCATACACTGCCGCTGAAGCGCCCACCATTCCAGGAAAACCTGAGCGTTCCATATAAAATGGCACAAAATTATAAACGAGCAGGTAGGCGATTCCTCCAGCCAATGCACCTAAAACATATAGACTAATGACTTTGTCGCTACCTAAGTACTCTATGATAAGCTTCGCAAACCAATAGAAGATCAGCATATTGAAAAGAATATGGAAAATATCACCAAGACTATGTGCGAAGGCATAGGTGATAATTGTCCATGGTTTCATTAGGAAATCAGAAAACATGGGTGGTATTGTAAACTGGTCGTATACCACACTAAAAACTCCTTCAAACCCAAATAAAGATGCAAATACCCTCAGCACCGCCAAAAACAGAAATACCACAACATTGATAATAATCAGCTGCGTGTGAGCACTGTTTGGCTTATTAAAAGCGTTTTTAAAATCGTCCTTAAATCCTCCGCTGTACATTTTATCTAATAAAACTTATTTCGTTGACTTTGCCAATACTTTATCATGATGAAAGCAAATATCATTCCCCCGAGGTGAGCAAAATGTGCTACATTATCACCCGGATTTCTAGATAACCCTGAATATAACGCAATACCTCCTAATATAAGCACCAGCCACTTGGCTTTGATCGGTATAGGTGGAAACAGCAGCATCAATTCTGTATTAGGAAAGAGCATGCCAAATGCCATGAGAATACCATAAACAGCTCCTGATGCGCCCAGCATAGAGCCATAGTTGAATTTCTGGTCATAAAGTTGCTTTGCATACTCTTTGCTATCACTCTTCAGTCTATCATTATCAGGATTTCTTGAATATTGGTCAATGAACTCATACAAACCTGGTGACAAGGAGTTTACATGCTCTACCATAAGCTGATTAAAACTCTCAGGATCCGGGCTAATTATGTACTCCTCAACATCTCTTTCAAGATTGTTCATTCTCACATATTCAATCCCGCTGTAGAGCAAGCCAGCCCCAATTCCAGTTACCAAATAGAAAGTCACAAATCGTTTAGGTCCCCAAAACTGCTCAAGCAACGGGCCCAAAAATACAAGGCCAAGCATATTGAAAAGAATATGTCCAAATCCACCATGTGCAAACATGTATGTAAAAAACTGGTATGGGGCGAAGTTATCCGACCCAACTTTCCATAATGATAAGATTCCCGTAAAATTCACTCCTCCCATCAAGGTCTGAAGTAAAAACACCACCACATTGATGATCAAAAGGTTTTTAACTACCGGTGTGAGTCTAAACATATGACTTAATTAAAGTAATTTTCTATTTGTGATAGTTCTAAAATAAAAAACGTACGCTGACCGTTTGGTGCGTAGTTTGGATTGCTACATGCAAAAAGCTGATCTATTAATCCTGACATTTCCTCCTCATTTAATCGTTTCCCCGGTTTCATGGCCGTCCTTTTGGCCAATGATCGAGCAAGATTCTCTCTTTTCGGAATAGAAAGCTCTGATTTATTCTTTTTAAACTGCTCTATCAACCCTTCAAATATTTCCTTCTCACCCCCTCCTCCTAGATCGGCCGGAATACCTTTTACCAAAACATCGGTTTTCCCGAATGGTTCTACCAAAAAACCCAGTGCCTGAATCTCTTCTTCCATATCCATTACGAGAGAAAAATCACTTGGGTTTAAAGAAACTGTCTGAGGAAACAAAGTTTGCTGCGATGCTCCCTTCCTTTCTTCCAGGTTATGGTAAAATTTCTCAAAAAGCACCCGCTCATGAGCAGCCTGCTGATCGACCAACATCATACCCGATTTTACCTGTGTCACAACATATCGGTTATGTAGCTGAAAAATTAAACTCTTTTCCTGCAATGCCTCGTCTTGCAACGGTGCATTCATATCACTCCCAAAAGTGAGTGTCATCGGTTCATCAGACGGTCCATCGCTCGGCTGACTTATATCAGCTCTTCCCGCATTTTCTTCAAAAAGCTTAGACCAGTTCTCCAAATTTGATCGCTCCTGCTCTGTTGTAGTCGTTTTAAATTGAGCGTAATTTTTGTCTTTAATCGTTTCTCTATTTAATGTGAGTTTTTGACCAAGGTTAATATCCGCATCAAAATCGAGTGTGGGTGTGAAGTTGTGCTTGGCCAGTGCCTGTCTCACAGCAGAGCGTACTACCGCGTACACTACACGCTCATTATCAAACTTAATTTCAGTTTTAGTCGGGTGTACATTGATGTCCACATGCTGAGGATCCATTTCAATAAAAAGTACATAAAATGGAAAGCTACCATCTGGTATAAGCCCTTCAAAGGCATTCATTACCGCATGGTTGAGATAGTTGCTCTTTATAAATCGGTTGTTGACAAAAAAGAATTGCTCACCTCGGGTTTTCTTAGCAAATGTAGGCTTGCCAATGTAGCCATGTACTTTAAGTTCTTCAGTTTCCTCCTGGCAAGCGGCCAGTTGCTCTCTGTAATTCTTTCCAAAAAGCGAGACAATGCGCTGGCTCAGTTTACCTTCAGGTAAATTATAGGTTTCAAGATCATTTTGAAACAACTCCATACTTACCTGAGGATTGGCGAGTGCCACACGCTGAAACTCTTCAACAATATGCTTCATCTCCACACCATTCGACTTTAGAAAATTTCTCCTGGCCGGTACATTATAAAAGAGGTTTTTTACACAAATAGAAGTGCCCGGTTCGCTGGCCGTAGGCTCCTGTGCTTTTACCTCTGAGGCCTCAACATTGATCAATGTTCCCAACTCATCATCATGAAGTCTGGTTTTAATTTCTACCTGAGCTACGGCAGCTATGGAAGCCAATGCCTCACCTCTGAAACCTAACGTTTTTATCTTAAACAAATCATCAGAAGAAAGAATTTTGGAAGTCGCATGTCTTTCCAAACTCATGCGGGCATCAGTTTCTGACATACCTTTGCCATTATCAATGATTTGCATCAAAGTTTTTCCTGCATCTTTAATGATCACTTTTATTTCTGAGGCTTCTGCGTCTATGGCATTTTCCAGCAATTCTTTGATGGCAGAAGCAGGCCGTTGCACCACTTCACCTGCAGCAATTTGGTTGGCTAAAGAGTCTGGAAGTAGACGAATGATGTCAGGCATGCAGTATTTGGCGTGTTTATATTTTCCCTTTTACTTTCAAATACAATAATAGAGAAGATACCATTAAAAACACATACAAAGCTATATTTCCAAAATACCAATATCCTGTCAGGCCACCCACCAGAAGCAATAAAATGGCTCCCTGCATAAGGTTTACACCTTTAGCCTTAGCCCTTTTACGCACAAACGCACCTCTAATTCTTGATGAAGAGTCATCTTTTTCACCGCTTTCCTTTCTGTTTTCCATTTCCTTTTTTATGAGCGCTGTGCGTTGCTCAATCTCCTCTTTCACCGGGTCGTAATACCTGGGCTCAATATGAAACCGTTGGTGTCTAGGTGTTTTTAGTAGAGAAGGAAACTTCATGAGTGTTTATTAATTTGTCTATTTGTCATAATCCCGATGTATGTTTAAGACACTAGGATCACTTAAATTTATATCTTAGCAAATCACAAAATTAGTTTTTTATTCGTTGTATCCATAAACAAACGGCTGCATGATCAAAAAAGTTTTTAGCGCCTGCTTGCTATATTTTTTAATTGTCTCTCAAGGTGTTGCACAAAATACCGACCAAAAAACAATGTGGGTTGACAGTGTTTTTAAAACACTGAATCTGGAAGAAAAGATTGGTCAATTATTTATGGTGGCTGCATACTCAGGAGGTAACGAGCAGCACTATCAGGTGATCGATCAACTTATTAAAAAACAGGGCGTGGGTGGCTTAATCTTTATGCAAGGGCACCCCCACAGCCAGGCAACGCTTATCAATCGGTATCAATCAAGCTCAGAAGTCCCTCTTCTGATCGGTATGGATGCAGAATGGGGTTTAGGTATGCGACTGGATAGCACCATCAGCTACCCTAAACAAATGACATTAGGCGCGATAGCAAAGGACAGTCTCATTTATAAAATGGGAACCGAAATAGCTCATCAACTCAAAATGGTTGGAGCTCACATCAATTTCGCGCCTGTTGTGGATGTAAATAGCAACCCTAAAAACCCGGTCATCGGTATTCGTTCATTTGGAGAAAACAAAGAGAGGGTAAGTCAAAAGGCCATAATGTACATGAAGGGATTGCAAGACCATGGTGTTATGGCTGTGGCCAAACATTTTCCCGGGCATGGTGATACTGACAAAGATTCTCACAAAACGCTCCCGGCTATCAACCATAGGAAAGATCGACTTGAGCAAATTGAGTTGTACCCTTTTCAGCAACTTATTGACAATGGTGTAAAAGGCGTAATGTCTGGACATCTACAGGTTGACGCATTAGATGCAAATGCACCCTCTTCCCTATCGAATAAGACAATTACCAAACTTCTGAAAGAAGATATGGGCTTTGATGGCCTTGTGTTTTCTGATGCCTTAAATATGAAAGCTGTTGCCAATGATTATGACCACGTAGAAGTGCAGGCTTTTCAGGCCGGCAATGACATTCTGTTATTTTCTCAAGATGTGCCTGGTGCCATTAAGGCCTTGAAAAAGGCGATTAAAAAATCTCGGGAACTAAAAATACAGCTTGAAGTAAGCGTTAGAAAAATCTTGCAAGCAAAGTATGAGGCCAGTTTGAATAGATTTAAGCCATTGGAGAAAGACAATCTAACGCTCAAACTTAACAAGCCACAGTATGTAGCCACCAAACAAAGGCTATATAAGGAAGCAGTCACTTTAGTCAAAAATGAAAGTTTACCTATAGAAATACTTGACAACAAAAATTTTGCTGCATTGAGTTTTGGAGAAACAAGTGTTTTTGACAGATATTTAGACAAATACACCTTCATCAGTCATGTTGAAAGCCTCAACCCAACGAATCTGGTCAATTATGATCATGTCCTTGTCGGTACGACAAGAAAGTTAACTCCGGAAGAGCTTGAGCAATTAAATGCCATTAACCAAAAGACACAAGTCACTATCAGTTATTTTGGTTCTCCCTATGAGCTAGAGCAGTTTGAGCAGTTTTCTAATGTAATATGTACTTACCAAAATGATTCTCTGACACAAACAGCCGCTGCGGAAGCAATTTTTGGAGGTATTGGCACATTTGGAAAACTCCCCGTTTCAGCTTCTAATAGTTTGAAAGAAGGAGCAGGTATTGTGCGTCAACCTCTCAAGCGACTGAGCTATGCCATCCCTGAGGCCGTAAATATGGATAGTAAGCGATTGAGTTATATCGATGAAATCGTAAACGAGGCAATTAGTGATCAGGCAACCCCAGGCTGTCAGGTGCTTGTTGCCAGGCATGGGCAGGTGATTTACGATAAGTCTTTTGGGTATTACACCTACGATAGCCTCAAAAAAGTAACCTACCAAACCATTTATGATATTGCATCAATCACAAAAGTGTTTGCCTCCATGCAGGCGTTTATGTTTTTAGAAGAAAGAGGCCTCGTTGACTTAGACATGAAAATAGCCTCTTTCATGCCCGAGCTGACAGGTACTAACAAGGAGTTTATGACTTTTCGTGATATTCTCACCCATCAGGCGGGATTATGGCCCTATCTACCTTTTTGGAAACAAACTTTGCAAGACTCTTCTTATAGAGAAGATTTCTATCTGGAAGAACTCAGTCAGGAAAATCCCATACAAGTCTCAAATGGTTTGTTTGCTACCAAAATGCTTCAGGATTCTGTTTGGCAATGGGTGAAAAACTCGAAAGTAAGAGAAAAGCAAGATCGGGAGCCCTACGATTATAAATATAGTGACATGGGTTACTATATCATTCAAAGGTTAGCAGAACAACTGCTCAACCAGCCTATGGAAGACTTTCTACAACAGAACTTTTATGACCCTATGGGTTTGTCTACACTTAGTTATCTGCCATTATGTAAATTTCCATTATCAAGAATTGCACCTACAGAAGATGACAACTATTTCCGTAAAACCCTTGTTTATGGAATGGTACATGACCAGGGTGCTGCTCTGCTAGGCGGAGTAGCCGGACATGCCGGATTGTTTAGTAATGCCAATGACTTGGCGAAAATGATGCATATGCACTTAAATGGAGGGATATACGGAGAGCAACGGTACTTTAAGCAAGAGACTTTAGAAAAATTTACAGGTCAGCAATATGCAAGCAACCGTAGAGGATTGGGCTGGGATAAGCCACTTCGAGGTGAATGGTATGGCCCAACTTCGGAATATGCTTCTACAAAAACTTTTGGGCATACCGGCTTTACAGGTACAGCAGTATGGGCAGATCCGGAATTTGACCTGATTTTTGTATTTCTCTCCAACAGAATACACCCGGATGCAAATAATGCTAAACTTATTAAAAATAATATCCGTACAAGGATTCAGGATGTTATATACGAATCGATATGGAACTACCAGCAACATGCTGAAAACTTGAATTAATGGACAAAACATCGAAAATAAATATTGGAATAGTGTGCTACCCAACTTTTGGCGGTAGTGGTGTGGTAGCAACAGAACTGGGTAAAGCACTGGCAAAAGCTGGGCATAACGTTCATTTTATTACATACTCTCAACCTACAAGACTTGATTTTTTTAATGAAAATTTATTTTATCACGAAGTAGACATTAGAACTTATCCGCTTTTTGAATACCCTCCATACGAGTTGGCTTTGGCCAGTAAAATGGTGGATGTGGTTAAACACGAAAAATTAGACTTGCTTCATGTGCACTATGCTATTCCACACGCTTCTGCAGCGTACATGGCCAAGCAAATTCTTAAAACAGAAAATATAGACATCCCGGTTATCACTACCCTGCACGGTACCGATATTACATTGGTAGGTAAAGATGCCTCTTATGCGCCTGTGGTAACTTTTAGTATCAATGCATCGGATGGAATTACCGCTGTATCTGCAGACTTAAGAAAAGACACCTACGAGCATTTTAATATCATAAAAGATATTGATGTAATCCCTAACTTCATAGATCTGGAGCGTTTTAAAAAGCAAAAGAAAGAGCATTTCAGAAAAGCCATTTGCCCTAATGACGAATTTTTAATGGTACACACTTCAAACTTTCGAAAGGTAAAAAGAGTGGATGATGTGGTGAGGGTTTTTCATAATGTTAGAAAAGAAATTCCTGCCAAACTTTTATTGGTAGGTGACGGCCCGGAGCGCTCACACATCGAGCAATTATGCAGAGAACTGGGCACTTGCGAGGACATCAGATTTTTAGGCAAACTTGAGGCTGTAGAAGAGGTATTGTCCGTGGCCGATCTTTTTATTATGCCATCAGAAAAAGAGAGTTTCGGTCTTGCAGCTCTCGAGGCTATGGCTTGTGAAGTACCTGTTATCTCTACCAACACGGGTGGGCTACCAGAACTCAATGTACATGGACAAACAGGCTTTATGAGCGAGGTGGGTGATGTTGAAGATATGACCAAAAACGCATTAAAAATTCTTGATAAAAAGAATTTATCGACTTTTAAATCTAATGCGCTCAAGCGTGCTAAAGAGTTCGATATCAGTAATGTTATGCCTTTATATGAGCAGGTTTATGATCGTGTTTTATCAACAAAAACACAAACTCAACCTATCTAATTGAATAAATTTCACGTTATTTTATAAAAAACGAATATCATAAATTATTTTTGAGTAAAAATTAAGTGAAATGGGGAAAGGATTCACCAAAGAGTCAAAAATAAGTAATAAGGGTACGAAAACGCTGTTTGATAATCCTATTATCGAGCGTCTTTCAAGGACTCATATTTCAATACCTTTAGTGCTGTTCACCTTATATTCTTCAGGTCTGCTCTACTGGTCCGTGGCAAATACAGCACTGAGTGTCGGTACTACGGTAGGTTTGTTTTTTACAGGCCTTCTCACATTTACTTTGGTGGAATATCTTGCACATCGCTACATATTCCATATGGGCACGTATACCACGCTGAGAAAAAAACTTCAGTACGCCTTCCATGGAGTGCATCACGATTATCCAAAAGACAAAGACAGGTTGGCCATGCCTCCTATTATGAGCATCACTATTGCGACCATTTTATTATTCTTATTTAGGCTGGTAATGGGAGACTTCACATTCGGGTTTTTACCTGGGTTTTTAATGGGTTATGCAGGCTACTTATTTGTACACTACATTGTGCATGCTTATCAACCGCCAAAAAATATATTTAAAAAATTATGGGTGCACCACGGTATACACCATTATAAAAATTCGGAAAGGGCGTTTGGTGTCTCTTCACCCCTATGGGACTATATATTTAGAACAATGCCCTAAATAAAGTCTAACGCATATCTAAACGCCTCAGAATATTTCTGAGGCGTTTTTTTGTTCAGCAGCTTTCACAAAAGATTAAAGTCTTCTTCTTAAATTATACTTATCTTCCACGAACATTGGAGTCTAAATATTGGTTAACCACATATACTAAAGACATTCATTTATGATTGGTCATCGCTTTACAGAATACATTCCCGAAAAAGATGAAAATAAATCAGATTTCGATAAGCTCATGGATATATTCATGCAGCTTGTGGTTATCACATCGGGTGACGTATCTGAAGCGCTTAATTGGCTAACAAACCTTGATGAACAATACCAAATTTCAAGCTCAGAGTATGGTATTGGAGATTTTATTGAAGATCTAAAAGATAAAGGCTATATCTCAGAGGAAACACCAGAGGGGCAGTTTGAGCTTACAGCTAAAAGTGAACAACAAATAAGAAGCAGTGCGCTGGAAGAAATCTTTGGAAAGCTAAAAAAATCAAGAAAAGGCGATCATAAAACCAATTTTGGAGGTCTTGGTGATGAGTCAAGTACTGATACTCGAGATTATCAATTTGGTGATACTTTGGAGCAAATCTCAATGACGGACTCATTGAAAAATGCGCAAATCAATCATGGTCTTGATAGCTTTATGATGACTGAGAGCGATCTTGAGGTACGAGAAAATGAGTTTAAAACTCAGACTTCTACCGTATTAATGATTGACATCTCGCACTCGATGATCTTATATGGTGAAGACCGCATTACACCGGCTAAAAAAGTGGCTATGGCCCTGGCCGAACTTGTTACCAAAAAATACCCCAAAGACACACTAGACATCCTTGTTTTTGGAAATGATGCATGGCAGATTGAGATTAAAGACTTACCATACTTACAAGTCGGCCCTTATCACACCAACACGATAGCCGGTTTGGAGCTGGCTATGGACATGTTGAGACGAAGAAAAAATCCTAATAAGCAAATTTTTATGATTACAGATGGCAAGCCCACCTGTATGAAAAAAGGAATCAAATATTATAAAAACAGTTTTGGGCTCGACCCTCAGATTTTAAGCAAAACGCTCAACCTGGCTAAACAATGTAGAAAGCTGAGTATACCAGTAACCACATTTATGATAGCCTCAGATCCTTATTTAAAGGAGTTTGTAAAAGAGTTTACCGAGGTGAATAATGGAAATGCTTACTACAGTAGCCTTCAAGGTTTAGGGCACATCATTTTTGAAGATTATAGACGAAACAGAAGAAAAAAATATTAATGGACCACACCAAAATAAAGACACTAGGCGAACTTAAAAAATCCGGCTATAAGCCAAAATCTGTAAAGCAAGAGCTTAGAGAAAACCTGATCGAGAAAATTAAAAACAAGGAAAATGTTTTTCAAGGCATTTGGGGATATGAAGAAACGGTAATCCCTGATTTGGAGCGAGCCATTCTCTCTATGCATGACATCAACCTGCTTGGTCTGAGAGGTCAGGCTAAAACTCGATTGGCGAGATTGATGATATTGCTACTTGACGAATATGTACCTGTGGTAGCTGGATCGGAACTTAATGATGATCCAATGAAGCCCATATCGCGATATGCATTTGACATGATCAAAGAAAAGGGCGATGATACACCTATCGCATGGATGCATCGGGATGAGCGGTACTCAGAGAAATTGGCTACACCAGACGTATCGATTGCCGACCTCATTGGAGATGTCGATCCTATCAAAGCGGCTACATTGAAATTGCCTTACAGCGATGAACGAGTAATCCACTTTGGCTTGATCCCTCGCTCACACAGGGGAATCTTTGTGATTAATGAGTTACCAGACCTGCAAGCCAGAATTCAAGTGGCGCTTTTTAATATTTTACAGGAAGGTGACATCCAAATAAGAGGATTTAAAGTGCGTCTTCCTCTGGAAATACAATTTGTATTCACGGCTAACCCTGAAGACTATACTAACAGAGGAAGCATCGTAACGCCTTTAAAAGATAGGATTGATAGTCAAATAATAACACATTATCCTAAAGACATAGCTACGTCCAGAAAAATCACCCAACAAGAAGCCAACATCAAACCGCCTCAAGAAGGTATTACAGTTAATGAATTGGCTAAAGACCTCATTGAACAGATTGCTTTTGAAGCACGTGATAGTGAGTATGTAGATGCGAAAAGTGGTGTTTCGGCAAGGCTTACGATATCAGCCTATGAAAATTTAATGAGCGCTGCTGAAAGACGCTCTTTAATAAACAATGAGAAAACCGGCATCAGAATATCCGACTTTTACGGACTCATACCATCAATTACTGGTAAAGTAGAGCTAGTCTATGAAGGTGAACAAGAAGGCCCTGGCATTGTCGCTCACAACTTAGTAGGCAAAGCCATAAGAACACTTTTTATTGACTTTTTCCCAGACCCTGAGAAGCTTCGAAAAAATAAAGAAGCAGACAACCCTTATAACAAAATCACGGAGTGGTTTGGAGATAGCAATATGTTAGACCTCCTACATGATGCGAATGGCAAAGACTATCAAAAATCTTTGGAGAGCGTACCGGGTTTAGGTGCACTTATCGATAAGTATGTTAAAAAAGCCAACAAAGATTCCCGACTATTCTTTATGGAATTTGCTTTACATGGCCTGGCTGAATACAGTATGTTGAGTAAGCATCCACTAACAAAAGGTTTACAATTTAAAGATTTGCTCAGTAGCATGTTTACCATGCCAGGTGCGGATGATGATGAGGACTTCAATATGGAGTTGTAAATTTGTCTTTAATGGAACTCAATGAAGCAAAACGATTAATCAGGCAAGGAGAATCACAACAAGTTGAGTTTAAGCGTAAGATTAAATATCCTGAAAAGGTAATTAAAGAATTGGTCGCTTTTGCTAACTCTGATGGAGGATGGCTATTTATAGGTGTAAGTGACAACGGAGATATTGCAGGGGTAAAGTATCCAGAAGACGAAATATTTGCGCTGAATCAAGCACTTGAAAAATTTTGTAAGCCTGCATTGCCCAAAGATATTCAAACCATTGTGCTCACTGAGAGTTTATCTCTTGTCGTATATCATATACCTTCAAGCGACAAAAAACCACATCACGTATTTTATGATGGCAAAAAACAGGTCTTTGTTAGGTCTGAAGATAAAAGTATAAAAGCCAGTAAACAGCTCACGGAAATAATTGAACGCAGAAGAAAAAAGAAGAGCATTACATTCAATTTTGGCGATAAAGAAAAATGGCTCATGGATTATTTAGATAGAAATAAATCCATCACACTCAACGAATTTAAGTCCAGTAACAAGTTGAGCACCCATATGGCCTCCAGGGGACTGATTTTAATGGTTTTGGCTAACGTTCTAGACATAAAACCCAGCGACAAGGAAGACCTCTATGTGCTAAAAAATTAATTTTGCCAGACATTCCTTTGGCTTGAAATGACCACTTGTTCACCTCTAAGAGTAGATTAAGAGGAGGGAATACCATTTAAACATATATTTCAAGATAAAAGTATCTTTATAGATACACATTAATAGAAACCTTTGGTTTGAAAAACCTTCCCCTAACTCCCTCCGGAAGGGAATATATTGGGTTTCTATTTATGCTAAAATCGAACTTAACTTATTTAATAAAAACTTAATGATTCTTCTTTCCCCTTTCTCTACAGTTATTTATCTTTAGTCACTACAGTTCTATTTTTTTAATCCTACCGAGCATGGCTAAAGCGCAGAGAAAAGAGAAGAAGATTTTTGTTTTAGATACTTCAGTTATTATTTACGAGCACAACTCCATCATGAATTTTGAGGAGCACGATGTAGGTATACCCATAACAGTGCTCGAGGAGCTGGATCAATTTAAAAAGGGAAATGATACAAAAAACTTCGAAGCCCGTGAGTTCACACGTTTATTAGATAAACTGGCCGATGGCCGAATGCTACATGACTGGAACCCACTAAATGGGAGGAAGGACAAAGGCAACTTCAAGGTGCTCATGGGCGCCAAAAGTCGTGTAAATGCCAATGAAGTTTTTGATGAAGACAAAGCAGACCACAGAATATTAAACTCTGCATTGCAACTCCAGCAGGAGATGAAGGGTAAAAAAGTGATACTGGTTACCAAAGACATCAACCTACGGCTAAAAGCAAAATCGCTAGGTCTACCAGCCGAAGATTATAATACAGGAAAAGTTAAAAACCTCAATACCTTATACACAGGTAAGATGGTATCTGATAAGGTATCACCCGATAAAATCAATGATCTATATGAAAACGGGTCATGCGAGCCTTCTGAAGTATTGGGTAAAAAGGCGCCTACCAAGAACAACTATTATATCTTAAAAAGTGGCAAAAAATCAATACTGGCATATTATAACCCTATTTCTGAAAAAGTTGAGCATGTAGAAAAAAGACCAGTGTATGGTATAAAACCACGCAATGCAGAGCAAACTTTCGCCATCCATGCGATCATGAACCCGGAAGTAAAACTGGTAACCATGCAAGGCGTGGCCGGTACAGGTAAAACCTTAATTGCTTTAGCAGCTGCTCTGGAACAGAAAAGAAGTTTTAAGCAGATTTACTTAGCGCGACCAATTGTACCATTGAGCAATAAAGACATAGGTTACCTACCGGGAGATATTAAGTCGAAGCTTAACCCCTACATGGAGCCACTTTGGGATAATTTGAAATTTATTCAAAACCAATACAGCGAAACCGATAAAGAGTATTCTAAGCTCACAGAGATGGTTAACCAGGAAAAATTGGTCATCACCCCGCTGGCATACATCAGAGGCAGAAGTTTATCTAATATATGCTTTATTGTTGATGAGGCTCAAAACCTAACTCCACACGAGGTAAAAACGATCATTACTCGTGCAGGTGAGAATACCAAAATTATCTTCACCGGAGATATTCATCAGATAGACACCCCTTATCTTGACTCACAAAGTAATGGACTTTCATATTTAATTGATCGTGTAAAGAACCACGAATTGTATGCTCATATTACACTGGAGAAAGGAGAGCGATCGGAGTTAGCCAATCTGGCGAATGAATTATTATAACTTCTGAGAACAACTAATTCGTAACTTCTTATACACATGCAATTTTTATTGCATAAAAGTCTCCCTATAATTGGTTAAACTTGTTTAGGGACATTTTTAGGCTAAATCAAACAAAAATCGCATGTAAGTTTTGACTTACTTATTGATAAAATGAGGCATTCTTTTTAATATTTAGCAACCACACCTGCTGTTGATGCAAACGTTTGCATAACCCCGACAACTCCGCTCGATTACCTTTTGTAAATTGGATGTATTGATTATGGAAATCGTTGTTATATGTTGTATAGATTGATCTTTAAAAACCTTGCGCTACACAAAAAAGAAAAGCATATCCATGACTATGGTGTTTCACTAGGAAGCAGATATAATGGTGAACGCACCGTATATCTTTTTATGATTAAGAATTTCTTTGTTGAGGTAGCTTATCAAAATGACGATCCGCAATCTGGCGGTATAGAAAATATCAAAATATTTTCAAATCATCGAGAGTTAAATAAATACCTCGTTTCAACCTAAAAAATTAATTCCTGTAAACTAAGTATATATCAAGTAAGCCACTTTTGGCTTACTTTTTTATTTTAATAAAAATCCTGACCTTGCCGACATGAAAAATTTGCTGATCACGAGTGCGCTGTGCTTGCTCTTAGCATGCAATACTAGCACAAAAGAAAGTACAAATCAGACCGACATTATTGAGGCATCAAACCTTACTTTTCAAATAGATACTATTAAGAAAAGATATGGCACTTGCGATACAGACACTTCTATTTATTGCACACAGGTCAATTTTGCTTTTCCTGTTTTTGCTGGGACAGCTAATGCAAGTTTGCTCAATAGACTGGTAAAAAAAGAATTGCTCACTATTTATCTAAAAGACTCTGTAAGCAATGATTTAGACACGCATGCTGAAAGCTTTATTGCCGACTATAAAAATATTAAAGAGCGATTTGAAAAAGCCTTTGGGTGGCAAAGCTCGCTTAATAGCGAAATTATTCGGACTGATAGCAATTTACTCGTGATGGAGACAATAGTGGAATTATATACAGGTGGGGCACACGGCACATATGAAGTCTATTATTCTAATATTGATACCGCGCAAATCAAGCTATTGAAACTGGAAGATGTCTTTAGCTCCGGATTTGAGTCTACTTTAAATGAGCTCATAAAACAAGAAATTGGAGCATCGACAAGTCATAACCTGGATACAGAAACTTTCTACAACTCTAATTTTGGCCTTTTAGACCAAGGTGTGAAGTTTTATTTTAATGCTTATGAAATTGCCCCATATGCTGATGGTCCTACAGAGGTTTTTATCTCTTATGACAGATTAAACGATATATTAAAAAGTAGCTTTAAATAAAAAAGGCTGAACCTACTGGCTCAGCCTTTAATAAGTTCAAAGCTTAACTAGTCCAGCTGAAACACGGCAGCTTTCATAGTGTATACTTCAGTATCACTCATTTTACCTAAGAAAACTATAGTATTTTCATCTTCAATGAATTCTTTAACTACTTTGCCATTGAACTCATAAATATCATAGTCTTTCAATGATGTTTTCAGCACATCACCAGAAGCATAATCTATTTTGTAAATTGTCGCATACTCTCTGCTTTGGTCATCAAACTCATTCCCTATTAAATATAACTTATCATTCACCTCGTTTATTCTTTTCAAAACATTCAACTTATTTTGAAATCTCTCTTCTTTTGGCAACACGTTCAATCCTGTGACTTTTCCTTCAGCATCAAAGCGTAGAAACACCTGGCTTTTGTATTCATATACCGTCTTTTGCTCAGTCATCATCTGACCATTAGCCATTTCAGTAGACACACTTTCCGTTCGGGTATCAAAAGCCTCTCCATATACCAGTGTTTCACCATTTGATAGCTCATAATGATCTATTGGTCTAAATCCACGACCATATTTTGTGGTAATGCCCTCGTCATAAGGCCCATCAACCATCTCCTTAATTTGATCTGTATTATAACTCTCTGTGCTTACAAGACCACCTTCGTTAAATTTTAATACTGCATACCCAGGATTATCCTTACTTATAGTTTTTCCAAAAACCATGGTATATTCACCCTTTTTGAAAGCATAGTAAGGCTCTAATGAAAACTTTTCATCCCCAAAATGAAATTCGCTTTGGCTGAGTAAATTGCCCTGAGCGTCTAACATCGCCACATAGTTTCTGGTAAAATCCGGATCATTATTCTTTTTACCCACCCCAAATGCTCTTCCATAAATCAAAATACCTCCTTGATCGAAAGTTTGAGTTGTATCTTGAGCTGATCGGCCTAATCCTTGGGAAAAGATTAACGATTTAGGATACTCAAATTCTAAATCAAACTGATTGGTAATTTCTTCACCTTTAGTTACATATATGCGCTTATTCTTGTATCCTGCCAGTTTATCCTTTTTCACGCCACGCATTGTAGCAGCAATTGCAAGTTGTCTTTTGTTATCTACAATATCTCCTTCAAGAATTATCTTATAATCTTTTCCAAAATCAAAAGTGTATTTTTTAAAATCAGAATCCTCTTTTGAAAGTTTATCTTCCATTTCATCATAAGTATATTTTTGTATCCTATGACCAATATAAAACTCCTTCCAGCCCGATGCGACCTCTAACTGATGCATAGTAAGCTCATTCATATCCGGATCTTTATGAAAAGCCCCTGGATATTTCTGTTTTAGTTCTTCGAGGGGCTTAGCTGTTTCACTGTTTGAAATCTTTTCGAACCCTGGAGGTGGTGTTTGCACTTCGTATTGCTTGCCATCCATGTCAATGCCAGGCAATGAATTTAGGTGTATGGCCTCTTCAACTACTGTCGCCTCAGTATCTGGTGCAAGAGTGGCCACATAAACAAATGGTATATAATCCGTACCACTTGCGAAGCTTGTTTTCTTTCCTTCTTTAGAAACATAAACCATCCCTATTTTGAGCGTCTTACCTAAAATTTTTAGGTTTTGAGTCGCAGGTATATACTCCATTGAAGTATATACAAATCGTTCTTTACCAGCCAACGGGATTTCGTGTTCAAACTCCGCCACCATGTCTTGTGAATACCCGGAAATAGTTACCGTGATGAGTAACATCCCGAAGATTAATGACTTTTTCATCTTGTTGTTTTTTACAGGTTAATTAAATACTATGTACTAATAATTTACAATTATATTATATTATATATTACAAATTATCCACTATAAAAAATTAAATGTGTTTTAGTTAAAATTACGATACAACATTCGCACAATAAAAAAGGCATCCGCTAGCCTGCGGATGCCTTTTAAATATATATTGATTATAGTTCTTAGCTCAATGCTTCTTTTAACGTTGCTCCTATATCAGCTGGAGAGGCAACTACATTAAGACCACACTCTTTCATGATTTTCATTTTAGCCTCAGCAGTATCTTCTGCCCCACCAATTATAGCACCTGCGTGACCCATTCTTTTACCCTTAGGAGCTGTTTGCCCAGCGATAAAGCCAACTACCGGTTTAGGGTTGCCTTTAGACTTAATCCATCTTGCAGCCTCAGCCTCGTAATTACCACCGATCTCACCAATCATTACGATTGCTTCAGTTTCCTTATCATTCATCAACATTTCTACGGCCTCTTTTGTAGATGTTCCGATAATTGGATCACCACCAATACCAATGGCTGTAGAAATTCCATAACCAGCTTTCACCACCTGATCAGCAGCTTCATAGGTAAGTGTTCCTGATTTAGAAACAATACCAATTTTGCCTTCTTTGAAAACAAAACCGGGCATGATACCCACCTTAGCCTCACTAGGGGTAATTACACCAGGACAGTTTGGCCCTATCAATACTACATCTTTGTCTTCAATGTAATTCTTAGCTGTAACCATATCTTTTACAGGGATGCCTTCAGTAATAGCAATAATTACCTTGATACCAGCATCAGCTGCTTCCATGATAGCATCAGCTGCAAAAGCCGGTGGAACAAAAATGATAGAAACATTTGCACCCGCCTTTTGTACTGCGTCTGCCACAGTATTAAATACTGGTTTGCCTAAGTGAATTTGTCCACCTTTTCCAGGGGTCACACCACCCACTACGTTGGTACCATAGTCGATCATCTGCTCTGCGTGAAATGTACCCTCAGAACCAGTGAATCCTTGTACAATAACTTTTGAATCTTTATTTACTAATACGCTCATGGATATGCTTAATTAAAATTTGCACAAAAATATAACAATATGTGTCATAAGCAAAGCTGAATGAGAGGTTAAGTGCCCCAATTCATCTTAAGACGTACATCTGCGTCCATGAGGTGTTCGGTTATAGTACACATCATTATCGCATATATTATTATATATCTGATTATCAGTTATTTAAGATTATGGCACGCCAATTGGAAAGTAATAGGCAAGGTCAAAAAACTTCCCTGTTCTGACAAGTCTCTTTAGACTTTGTCAGGACTTGGGAAACTCAAAATAAACAACAACACAATGCGTGCATTCATCAGGTCAAAATCCCTAAAGTTTATTACTCCATTATATGAAAGCTAGCTTTCATTAAAAATATCATCTTACTAAAAGTAGTAGATGTTTTCATAGTTTAGGTTAATAAAAGCTGCCCTCACCGGGGCAGCTTTTTTCTTTAGGTGGTTTTTGAGGGCACAAACCACGGTTAATATAATACCCAAGGTTTGTGTCCCACAGACCTTTTCAATAATAGTTGGTAGTTTGTGAAGACACAAAACAACTCTTCGTAGTTTGTAACTACGAAGCAATTTCGATACTTGTGTCTCCGCTTAAAATCAAAAAAGGCGCTCAAATGAGCGCCTTTTATCAAGTGTTGATTTTAATATTTTATTTATTTGCAGCGTATCTCTTAGCTACTTCATCCCAATTAATTACATTAAAGAATGCAGAAATGTAATCAGGACGTCTGTTTTGGTAGTTCAGGTAATATGCATGCTCCCATACATCAAGACCTAAAATTGGGGTGCCTCCGCAGCCAACATTTGGCATCAACGGATTATCCTGGTTAGGAGAAGAGCAAACTTCTACTTTACCTCCTTTATGCACGCATAACCATGCCCAACCAGAACCAAATCTTGTTGCCGCAGCATTAGAAAACTCTTCTTTAAACTTATCAAAAGATCCGTAAGCTGCATTGATAGCATCTGACAAATCACCAGAAGGGTTTCCTCCACCATTAGGCGACATTACCTTCCAAAATAAGTCGTGATTGTAATAACCACCTCCATTATTTCTTACTGCATTGTTATCTGTATGGTTGGTCAGTAAATCTTCAATTGACTTGCCTTCCATTTCGGTACCTTCTACAGCACCGTTTAGTTTACTTGTATATCCAGCATGGTGTTTGCCATGGTGTATTTCCATTGTTCTCGCATCGATATGTGGTTCCAACGCATCATGCGCGTAGGGTAAATCTGGTAATTCGAAAGCCATAATTTTATTGGTTTTATATGTTTAACATCTATTTATTCAAATATACATAGACACTTGATGAACAAAAAGCCCATTTTATTAACTAATGTTTATGATGTCATCAGGTTTATCTATCCTTTTCTGAGCTTTTTGAAAAAATCAGTAACTAACTGACCTGCTTCTGCTGCAAATGGTCCTTGAACTATCTCTGTTTTAGGGTGAACCATCTTAGGATTGATACTATTAAAACCTCTGCCCTCGTCTCTGGCTGCATAAACGAGCTTTCCTAATTGAGACCAGTACAAGGCCCCTGCACACATTCCGCAGGGCTCCAGTGTCACATAAATTGAACAGTCGTTAAGATATTTTGTTCCGAGATAATTGGTAGCAGAGGTCAGTGCAAGCATTTCGGCATGGGCAGTGGGATCACTGAGTCTTTCTGTTTGGTTATAAGCCCTGGCTATGATCTGTTTATTCACAACTACAACAGCTCCTATAGGTATTTCACCCTCTTCTCCCGCCTGTTGGGCCAGTTTGAGTGCTTCCTTCATGTAATGCTCATCACTGTGAATCGTAAGCCCCATTATATGCTGTTTTTTACTTTAACCGATTGCATCATTTCAAGCACTTTGCTCTGCCATTCTTGTTTCATTTGAATGGGCGCATTAAAAGCAAATACAATCGTTTTACCATTGATAAGTAAGTATTGTACGTAAATATATTTTCTTACAGGATCTTTCTGATCAAGCGTATACTTATCACCATTGATGCGAGTTTCCATTTCAAAAACGATGTAATCCTTTCCGTTAATTGTCTCAATGCCTTCTTTTAGAATCTCTGTGCGATCGTAAAGGTTAAGTAAACTAGCCTTGAAAAAGCCTTTGGCCATTTCAATATCAGACTCCCTCCATTGGGTGGCCGATTGCTTTACACTAAAGTCGACTAGCCTTTGCGTGTTTGTAAATGCACCAATAGGCTGCCTCACAGATGGGTAACGTTGAGACATATCGCTCACAGACATCGGAAAAAACTCTTCAGGTAGTGAAACGGTCACATGTTCACCAACTTTTGTTTTGACCAGCTTGTCTTGATTTAGGCCTAAGAATGAAGTGATGCTTAATACAATCAATATTTTTGACATAGGAATAAATGAATTTTATCTCATCTGGTTTCTAACCAAATTTAATACCATTAACTTTGCGCCTCCAAAATTAAAAATTTTAGCATGCTAAGAACACATACTTGCGGAGAATTAAGACTAGCTGACGCATCGAAAGAAGTAACCCTTACCGGATGGGTACAACGTGTAAGAAATAAAGGTAGTGTATTGTGGGTCGACTTAAGAGACAAATATGGAATTACTCAGCTGATCTTTGAAGAAGGCGTATCTGACGAAGGACTTCTTGAAAAAGCCGCCAAGCTAGGTCGTGAGTTTGTGATAAAAGCAACCGGAAAGGTGGTGGAACGTCATAGTAAAAATGACAAAATACCTACCGGAGAGATAGAAATCAAAGTTGCTCAACTTGAAGTGCTTAATGCTTCAAAAGTTCCCCCATTTACCATTGAAGATGATACTGATGGTGGCGAAGACCTAAGAATGAAATACCGCTACCTTGATTTGAGGAGAAATACGGTAAGAGAAAAGTTACAGTTGCGTCATAAAATGATGCAGGCTACCAGATCTTTTTTAGATCAGGCAGAATTCATTGAAGTGGAAACACCTGTGTTGATCAAATCGACTCCTGAAGGTGCGCGTGACTTTATTGTGCCCTCTAGAATGAATGAAGGTCAGTTTTACGCTCTTCCTCAATCACCACAGACATTCAAACAGCTTTTGATGGTTTCTGGTTTTGATAAATATTTCCAGTTGGTAAAATGCTTTAGAGATGAAGATTTAAGAGCTGACAGACAACCAGAGTTTACACAAATAGACTGCGAAATGTCTTTCGTTGAACGAGAAGACATACTTTCGACTTTTGAAGGCTTGGTAAAACACCTATTTAAAACGGTAAAAGGCATAGACATAGACCAAATCGACAGAATGGACTATGCAGATGCGATGCGCCTGTATGGTTCTGATAAGCCAGATACGAGATTTGGAATGCAGTTTGTCGAATTAAATGATGTGGCCCAAGGCAAAGGCTTCAACGTATTTGACAGCGCTGAACTAGTTGTAGGTATTAAAGCTGAAGGTTGTGCTGAGTATTCAAGAAAGCAACTGGATGCATTGACAGATTTTGTCAGAAAACCACAAGTTGGTGCCAAAGGTTTAGTTTATGTAAAGTGTAACGAAGACGGCTCTTTCAAATCATCAGTCGACAAATTCTACTCACAGGAAGATTTAGCTGAATGGGCTAAAGCCTGTGATGCAAAGCTTGGTGACTTACTGCTAGTATTGAGTGGTGATACCAATCACACTCGCAAAGCAATGAATGAACTGCGTTTACACATGGGTAGTGAACTGGGTCTTAGAGATAAAAATACATATAAGGTGCTTTGGGTACTTGACTTCCCGCTACTCGAATGGGATGAAGAAACAGAGCGCTATCATGCAATGCACCATCCGTTTACCTCACCAGTGGCTGAAGATTTATCTAAACTGAAAGATGCCCCAGGTGAAGTAAGAGCTAATGCTTACGACATGGTGATCAATGGTGTGGAAGTTGGTGGTGGATCAATCAGGATTCACGATCGTGAAATGCAACGCCAGATGTTCGAGGTGCTGGGATTCTCAGATGAAGAAGCCAAGGCACAGTTCGGATTCTTAATGGATGCTTTTGAATATGGTGCGCCTCCTCATGGTGGAATTGCTTTTGGTTTTGATAGGCTTTGTTCGCTCTTTGGTGGATCTGATTCTATCAGAGATTATATTGCCTTCCCTAAAAACAATGCGGGCCGTGATGTGATGATTGACTCTCCTGCACTAGTGAGCAATGAACAGCTAGATGAGTTGGGAATAAAGTTGAAGGGGTAAGCAATAAAGGTCTGTGACTCCGCAGACCTTGGGTCATTTTGATTACCACTGGAAGTCACAGAAGTAATTAAAAATAAAGTACAAAACATAACGGATTGTCTTTTGAGGCTATATTTAGTATCAACCCTATTCTTGATTACAGGATGTACAGTAAATGAGGTAGATATTCAAAAGTATCACGATCTTGTAAATAGGGCTGAACTTGCCATTTGGTCTGATAGTCTGTCAATATCAAGCCAATTATACCAAGAAGCTTTTAGCCATATTGATAAGCCATTTGGAAAGGATTTATTTAATGCAGCTTTGGTAGAGGGCCAACTGCATAATAAAGAGACTTTACTTCAATACCTTCAGCAACTTGTAAACAATCTTGATGAATTTGATCATCTAAAGTCAGCATTTGTTAATTCTAAAATCTCAAATCAAGAATGGCAAAATCTACTCGAGGACAGAGAGGTTTCATTCAACACTGAATTAAAAAAAGAGGCCGAAAAAATTTTAAATCGAGATCAAATGCATCGGCCTAAATATGATACCCATGATTCTCTGATTTATGAGAATCTAATTACCAACCTCCAATGGATCCTAGAAAAAATCAAATCCAGTGAGTTCCCCTCACACAAGGAGTTAGGTTACAGGCAAAGTTTAAGGGGACAAGATCATCATTTGGTTTTACACCATGCGGCTCAGCGCAGAAGCTATGATAAAACAATGATTGATCTGGAATCCATACTCTATGAAGCTGTTCGGTCAGGCAGGTTAGATCCTGAGAGGGCAATACAATACATGATTTATCAAAATGATAACCTCGATTTTCAAAATTATATAGTGTGGCAGTTTCATCATTCACTACTTCCTGATAGCTTAACATCAGTATATTGGTCGACAGACCTTACTGAGAAATCAAGTCTCGTTGATTCAACCAGATTAAGTTGGATGGCTTGTTCTATGTCTGATGCTGAAAAGAAAGCTAAGTATCTCAATGAAAATTTATCATCTGAGTACATTTTTACTAGTGTTAACAAAGCAGAAGGAAATCTAGATGAACGACTAGAGTTTGAGGAAGCAATGGCAACATTTAAGTTGCTTACCAAAGGAAAAATCGCCTTTACAGAGACCAGCCCGACAACATTTATGGATTAGTTGAGACTTTGGATTTGTCTTAATTAACCCACAGAGTACACAGAGAAGGCACAGAGACTCACCAAGAATTAGGGCTTCCTATGTGAAAAGGATGCAATATATTCCTCTTCACACTTACTAAACAGCTCAATCATTTGTTTAGTGATATCTCCGGGTTTGCCATTTCCAATAGTACGGTCATCCATTTGAGTAATGGGTAAAACTTTTTTAGTCGTACCAGTTAAAAAAGCTTCTTTAGCATTATAAAGCTCCTCCAGAGTGAAGGACTTCTCTACAATTTCAATACTAGGACTAGCTGCTCTAATCAGGTTTTTTCTTGTGATACCGTGCAATATATTTTCTTTTGGTGTAATCACAACACCAGCTTCATTGACTATAAATATATTACTCCTGGTTAGCTCTAATACTTCGTTATTATAGTAATAGACTACATCATAGGCACCTTCTTTTTGTACTCTTTCTTGAAGAAAGATGCCTGTCATATAATTTATAGTTTTCACATCTGGCAGATCTCTCAAATACTCATACGTAATTAGCTTTACACCATTTTCATATTTATATATTGGAGGAAAAGTGATTGGTTCCTGTGTAACCAACAGATTGGGCTGGCCAGGATCATAACCATTGGACGTATATCCCCCGGTTAAAATCAGTCGCACCCCTGATACAGGCATTTGATTTTTCGCAAATAAGCTGTTAAGCTGATCTTTTAGTTCTTTTTTTTCATAGGGAATCTTAAGCCTGGTCTTCTCAGAAGCGTGGTAAAATCTATCCAAGTGATCATCAATAAATAAGGGGACACCACCAGAAAGCCTGAAGAAATCAAAAATACCATAGCCCCGCATCAAAGCAAGATCGTTGATACCAATTGTAGCATTCTTGACCTCCGCGAGATTACCATTTACTAAGCAATACATAAGGATTAAGATAATCAAAGTAGAATAAATTTTCTACTTCGAGGATTCTGAAATATTGATCAGTTGGTCTGAGTTAACTTTTCCAATTTTTCACTGTAGCGTGTGTACATCTCTTCGTTTCCTAGGTTTTTATACAGTTTTGCCAACTTGAGGATGTACTTCAATCAAATGCTTATACCAGCTAATTGCAGTATCCAAATCTTCATTTGCGGTATAAAAAGCAGCAACAGAGCACGCTCGGGTAACCCTTGTTAATGAACCTATACACAAAAAATAATAGGTAGGTATTTTAGCATTTAACAATTTATTAACAACCTTCAGAGCTAAATAAAAAACACCAAAACCATTTTAATACTTGTACGTACAAGTATATAAAACATCACCTACTAGATATTATGCCGGTAGCCGGATCCAATTTTGCTAAAATTAACCCCAGAGAATGCATAAACTCTAAGGTACGGAGGCTTCACCGTATGCTCAATAGTATATATCAGGAGAGAATTAAATCATTTGGATTACGAGGTAGCATGCTTTCAATTCTATTCATAATTGGAAAAAATAAAGGTGTAAACCAAAAAATTATTGCTGACAGGCTTGTGCTTGATCAGTCAACAGTGAGTCGTGATTTGAAGAAATTACAGAAAAATGGGTGGGTGACCATCAAAAGAGGTGAAGACACTCGATATAGTCAATTAAGCATTTCTCAAAGTGGATTTGACCTATTAGAAGAGGTGTCACCTATATGGGAAGCTACTCATAAACAAATGGAAGCACTATTAGGACAATATAACATTCAACAAATCGACAATCTTATAGCGG
This sequence comes from Fulvivirga sp., assembly GCA_965227525.1. Lineage (GTDB taxonomy): Bacteria > Bacteroidota > Bacteroidia > Cytophagales > Cyclobacteriaceae > Fulvivirga. Next base: position 3,999,842 of record OZ245762.1, read on the forward strand.
CAGTTGCCTCTACTAACAAGAGCTAAATTAATCACTTGTATATACAATTATGGAAAACTTACCAACATATATTTCTTTAGGGTTTGTTGCTACTACATTAGTTACCGTTTATATGTTTTACCTGGCATCAGGTAAGAACAAAAAACTAGTAATCGTACTATTGGCTATAGCCCTCACGCATGGAATTTTGGCCATTACAGGATTTTATGCAGACTACCCGATCCCGGCACCTAAAATTGCTACCATTTTAGGGCCAACAGTTTTACTGATGCTATTTGCTTTCTTAACTAGGAAGGGTCAAAGTATCATTGATCGGTTTGATCTCAAAATATATACTTACCTGCATAGCATAAGGGTGCCAGTTGAGTTTGTATTATTGGGACTATTTCTTCATCATGCTTTACCAGAAAGCATGACCTTTGAGGGCCGTAACTTTGATGTATTGTCTGGCCTAACTGCCCCCCTTGTTGCTTATTTTGGCTTTCAAAAACAGAAACTAGGCAGGTCTTTTCTCGTCTTCTGGAATGTTATCTGCCTATTACTAGTACTGCAGGTGGTTGTTACGGGTATACTTTCGTTACCTACTACATTTCAACTGCTATCTTTTGATCAGCCGAATGTTGGTGTATTGCATGTCCCTTATATCTGGCTCCCGGGCCTGATTGTTCCTATTGTGATTTTTGGTCACCTGATCACATTGAGAAAGTTATTGACGGGTTAGTTAAGCAAATTTGAAGCTAATCAATACGCATAACTCGCTGACGTAGCTCATACTACCTCCCCAATCTCGCCCTAAGGCGAGATTGGGGAGGTGATAAAGAATAGTATTTGACCAAACCCACCGGACGGGCTTTGAGCCGCCCGATGGATTTGATAGGGTTTTTACTTTTTCAAACCAGCAGTGCCAGAGCCTGTGCCAATTTTTATTTCGATATCAGCGCTTGAGAGCTTAGCCGTTTTCTTAACATAAGTCTGATTTCCTTCTTTTATTTCTTCTTCCTTATCGAACTTAATAGGTGCATCAATATCACCTTTTTTCTTGTCAGCCTTCATTACCACAGTTCCCACTAAATCATTGCCATTAAAGTCCACTATGGCATCTCCGGAGCCGCTATTTACTGAAAGGTTGGCAGTAGGTGAAGCCGCTAACTCAAGTCGCACATCACCAGAACCAGAGTTGAAATAGCTTTTTTCTGTAACTGTAATATTACTTACATCTATATCGCCACTACCCACATTTGCTGCAATAAGCCCAGAAACATCAGACATGCTAATTTCTCCAGAACCGCAGTTGACTTTTACCTCGCCTTTACCTCCATTTACTTTTACATCGCCAGAGCCGGTATTTCCTTTAAATGCACCGTCAAAGTTGCTCAGTTTTATGTCTCCGGAACCGGTATTGGCATCTACCTCACCACTAACGGAAGCAAGCTCTAAATCGCCTGACCCAGTGTTCATGTTAATTTCAATGTTAACATCTGCAATGGATAAGTCTCCGGAGCCACTATTCAATTTAAAATCAATGTTATCTGGCACACTTAATGTCCAGGTGACTTTGCCGCTCACCGATCTGCTTTTAAAATCTTCTTTCAGCATTAAGGTACTACCTTCTTGTTCGATGATTGGCTCGTAATCGTCATCATCATAGGTGTACTCAAGAGTAAGTTTAACTTTTGCATCGTTAGACTTTTTTACAATACAATCGCCAGAAGCGGTTGTTAGCTTAACATCTTCAATACCTGAAAATTCTTTCGAAATTTTCTTTTGAGCAATTGCCGTTGTTGCCAAGAGGGCAAATACTAAGATGGTTGTAAGTTTTAGTTGTCTCATTATTCTAAGTTTTTTTATGAAAGACAGCATCTCTGAGGCAAGGTTGCATCAAGACAACCTAATTTGTAATACTTATATGCTTTGCTTGCTTTAATAGATAAATACCTGTAAACAGGAATAGTGCAACATACAAGTTCTGGAGCAAGTTAAACTGTTCTCTGATGTGTGCCTCGGTCATTGAAGGTGTAAGCGTGAATGCAACTTCCACAAAAACAACAGCACCCGCCCATATCAATAGAAAAACACCCCAAACTCGCAGCATCCTTCTAAGTGACTTATAGCCATTCTTAAAAGCAATTATGAATAACAGTATAAAGCTGGCAATGAATATAATCGGCACATAACTCTCAATTATAGCATATCTTACTCCCTTTACGATAAAGAACAATACTGATAGCATCAGTAGCGCGATAAGCAACCTATTTCTGGCTATAAAATCCCTATTCATCATTTCTTTAATATTTCTTTCAATACTTCATACACTAACGATGTGCTCGATGCTATAAACTCAAAGTTGACTGTTTCATAAGTATCTTGTGGAGTATCCTTAAATGGAGCATAATCACCATTTACATATTCATCAGTAAGACCTACTGCATCATAGCCTAGGTCTCGAAAAGGCTGGTCATCACTTGCAACAACTCTTGTAGGAATTACTGGTATGTTGAGAAGCTCACCGGCACTTTTATAAATCCTCTCCAACTCAGGAGAAGGAAAACCCACCTCTACAGCAAGATCCCCGTCAGCATCCCAGCCAATGGTGTCAAATGAATGCATGGAGTGCACATCAAACCCTTGTTTTTTAATCCATTTAGCAAATGCCCTGCTACCCACAAGCTCTTCCTCCTCCTGATCAAAATAAACAAGTATTACATGTTTATCTCTATAGTGCAGTTTAGCCACTTCTGCAAAAGCTGTATATGCCAGGGCTATACCCGAACCATTATCAATGGCACCAGGGCAGTCAAGTTCTGAATCTAAATGAGCACCAATAATCACATACTCATTAGTCTCTACGGTCGCAGGTAAAATGGCATATACGTTTGCTCCAACAAAGGGACTAAACAGCATATCAATGACCGGATTTAAATTTGGCATTTTATAATGATGCAGTTGTGGCTCTACAGACAACTCTCCAATTATGCCAGATAAATAGTCCCTCGTTTTGGCACGCTGATCAGAAAGACTCCTACTATAGATAAACTCTCCGTTAGGTAAAGCCTGCTCACCAGTCAATACTGCAATTATCTCCTTCTGACCAGGTATTTTGCCCTCTTGAGCGTATGCAAGATTAGCCAGAAAAATGAAAATAATGATCAGTTTATTCATCCTTCAAAGTATTAGCAGGGTTAATACCAGCAGCCTTAATTACACGATAGCTTACCGATGCCAGCGCAATGACCAAAGCTGAAATACCGGCTATCGCAAATTCCTCGGCTCCCATTTCAAACTGGTAGGCGAAATTGCTCAACCAATCGTTCATAAAAAACCAAGCCAGCGGTGTGGCTATCAAAAATGCAATGCCCACCTGGTATACAAATGTTTTTGAAAGCAATATAAAAAGATCACCCATTGAGGCACCAAGCACCTTTCTAACACCTATTTCCTTAGTACGTTTCTGGATGATGAAAGAGGCCAGACCAAACAGACCAAGGCATGCAATGAATATTGTAATACCTGCTCCACTGGCAAACACATTGCCAGCTCTGCGGTCATTTTTGTAAAATAATGACCATTGCTCATCCAAAAAGTGATACTCGATAGGCGTGTTTTGATCAAACTGATCATGAACGGATGAAGCATGGACTATAGCTTCATCTGTATGTTCAGGATCAAATTTCAAAGAGAAGTAATCTATCTGCTGAAAAGGATTGTACTGGTAACCTATAACCAAAGGAGCTATTTCATTATGCAAAGACTCAAAATTGAAGTCTTTGACCACACCCGCTATAATAAACTGGCCCCCTCCCATGGTTATCTGAGCGCCTATGGGGTCATCAATATCAAGCGACTCTACCAAAGCTTCATTGACTAATACATGCAGGGAGTCTGACACTGTACTGCCTGAGAAATTTTCTCCTTTGAGCATTTCCATTTCATAGACATCGATCATCCGGTGGTCGAAACCTATAAAATTGCTTCGCAGCGAGTCTGCACTTCCCGTCTTTTTAGTATATACCTGTGCCAGATTTTTCCACTCGCCCGGTACACGAGAAGAAACACTTACTTTCTCAATAAAGGGAGACTTGCTAAATTCATTGACCATAGTTTCTGCCCTTGAGCGTACAGCACCACTATTGATATCGACTACCATGAGCTGACTTTTATTAAAACCTAAAGAGCGATTTTGTACATAGTCGAGCTGGTTGGAAGCCACAATGGTAGCTATGATCATGATGATGGATAAAGTAAATTGTGTTATAACCAGCACTTTTCTTAAAGTAACACTACCACGACCCGTACTCATAGAGCCTTTCAAAATATTGGCCGGCCTGAGTCGCGACATCAAAAAGGCAGGGTAGATACCCGACAGCAGCCCCACCACAAGAGTAATCGCAAATAATAAGCTAAATATCCCACCAAATGTCTCTACATTGAAGACAAACTGCTTGTCGGTAAGTTGATTAAAATAAGGTAAGAGCAAATCGACTAAGCCAACAGATAATGCTAAAGAAATAAGCGCCATGAGTATGGACTCGCTCAAAAATTGTAAAACAAGTTGGTGCTTCTGAGCACCCGAAACTTTACGCATACCAATCTCCTTCCCCCTGTGCAGTGATTTGGCCGTAGCCAGATTCATATAGTTGATACAAGCGATGAGCAACATAAATATACCAACAGCAACAAATATGTAGATATAAGCAATTTCCCCTTTGGTCTGATCGGTACCAAACTCCACTTCTTTGGAGTTAAAGTGTAAGTCGTTTAAGCTTTGCAGGTAAAAATTCCTGTTATCATCAGTGTTGAAGTGGCTAGCAATAAAGTTTGGAAGCTTACTAGCAAGCTGTTCATAATCAGCATTTTCCTCTAATAGCACATAGGTGTATGCTCCGTAGGTACTCCAGTCGTCCATGTATTCTTTAAACCAATCTTCTGCGGTTGGTGGTGACGTCAAAATTTTAAATTGAATGTGGGAGTTTTGTGGGAGCGGCTCCATTACACCACGCACAATAAAGCTATGCTCACCGTCAAGCAAAATCTCCTTACCCAAGGGGTTTTCATCACCGTACAGCCGTTTGGCCCAATCTGTATCAATCACCATTGACCCAGGTTCTGATAACACATGTGCAGGGTCCCCACTGATCAGTTTAAAGTCGAAAACTTCGAATATGCGAGAATCAGCGAAGTAGTAATCGCGCTCTGCATATTTAGTATCTCCTATTTCAAAATTGATGTGCCCGCCAAACTTGAAAATTCGTGTATAATTAATTACTTCAGGATATTCTTCAACCAGTGTTGGTCCTACTGGTGGTGTGGTTTGCCCAAAATACCTGATATCCTCTCCATTTTTATCAATCTCTACAACACGATAGATCTGATCTTTCTTCGTATGCATGTCATCAAATGAAAGTTCGTCTATAACAAATAGAAACAATAAGCTACAGCAGGTGATCCCCAGCGTAAGCCCCAGAATGTTGATGAAGGAATACACCTTGTTTCTAAAGATGTTTCTGATCGCAATTTTTATGTAATTCTTAAGCATTTTTGTTGTTGTTTGAGTTTGATTTATTCTGATCTTAATGATTTTACAGGATTTTGTACTGCAGCGCTCAGTGACTGATAACTGATAGTGACAAGTGCAATTATCAGCGTTATTATGCCTGATAATAAGTACATCCAGGGTCCCATATCGATATGAAACGTGAAGCTGCTTAGCCAGCTATTCATAAAGTACCAGGCTATTGGCCAGGCAATGGCATTTGATACTATGACAAGTAAAATAAACTGCTTTGATAGCTGCTTGAATATACCCCAGGTTGACGCTCCCATGATTTTACGAATGCCGATTTCTTTGGTGCGCTGGTAAGCGGTAAAGAGTGACAACCCGAACAGCCCAAGACATGCTACAAAAATTGCCAATATAGAAAATATGGTAAACACCTTCCCAAATTGCACTTCTGACCTGTACTGTTCATCGTAGTGTTGATCAAGGAAAAAATAATCGAATGTATTACCGGGATACATAGATGCAAATAGTGACCTCACATCTTCTATCGTAGCTTCTATATTTTCAGTATCGACTTTAAGAGAATAATATCGCCTTGTAAAAGGGCGGTGTAAAAAGGCCACTTGATAACGTTCATTTTTAAGACCCTGTTGATGATAATCAGCAACAACACCGACAACTTTCAGCGTATCTCCCCCTATTTTTATATCTCTTCCAATAGATTCCTCGGGTGTGCCTAATGAAAATACTTCAACTGCTTTATTGCTCAAAATGACATTTTCTTCTTCATTAATTTCATTTGAAAAATTTCTTCCGGCTATAAGCTCATGACTATAAGTTGGTATGTAGTTTTCATCCACTGCCAACTTGTACATGATCGCTGTTGCGTTTGGATCATCCTCAGGCTTACGAGCCCCGTTAGTCCAGTAAATGAGATTACCTGGTACTTCAGACGAGGTAGTAATTTCCTTAACTGCACTCAGTCGTTTGACCTCATTTTTAAACGCTGACCAACTTTCTCTATATACTGTGTCGTTTTCAACAATCTGTGGACCTGATACTACCAGTGTTTGATTTATGTCAATACCGAGATCCTGATTACGCATGAAATTGATTTGTGTATACACGACAACCGTACCCAGTATGAGCATAGCTGAAGCTCCAAACTGAAAAATGACTAATGCTTTTCTTAACCAAACTCCTTTAAATGAATGTTGGAATTTTCCTTTAAGCACAATTGCAGGCTTGTAATTACTAAGAACAAAAGCCGGATACAAGCCAGACAATATACCACCTAGCAATAAGATTGAACCGAAATAAAGCCAAAACTGTAAATCAGTGAGATAGTTGATAGACAATGACTTACCTGCGACTTCATTGAAAACGGGCAAAGCCAAATCAATGATTAATAATGCGAATAGCGCTGAAAGTATATTTAATGTCCATGACTCAAATAAAAATTGGGCAACCAGCTGTCTTTTATGTGCACCAACCACCTTTCTCACGCCTACTTCTTTAGCTCTTTGCAATGCCTTGGCAGTAGCGAGATTTATATAATTAATCCATGCAATGATTAAAATAGCTATCGCAATGGTTAAAAGTATATTTACTGTTTTACCGCTTCCATTTACCCGAGCCTCCTGTATAAGGCTAGAATAAAGATAAATATCAGTCATTGGCTGCAAACTCAAAACCGTTCTACCTCGAGCTTCCTCACCTTTATACTTAACCACAAACTCTTCAAAACCGGATTCCAAATCCTTAGGGTTAGAACCCTCTTTTAGTCTGACATAAGTATAGAAATCATACCACCCCCAAGAATCTTCAAAGGCTTCATTAAATACCGTTTTCCCGGTAGGGTAAGAAAGCAATATATCAAACTTTATATGAGAGTTTTCAGGTGACTCCATCACACCAGCTACTTCGTACTCTTCACTCACTCCGATTTTAATTCGCTGGCCAATCGCTGTCTCGGCATTACTAAAGTACTTTTTCGCTATTGCCTCACTTATGACTGCTGTGTTTGTATTTACCAATGCTTCTGTTTGATTGCCTTCCACCCATGGGTAGTCAAACATATCTATGAAGCTCTGATCAGCTTGAAAAATAAACCCTTCATTGTACAGATCATCACCTACAGTCACTGTTGACCCGCCATAGTAGAGAAATAGACGTGCCTGCTCTTCAACCTGGCTAAAGTCGGCCTTCATAGTTGGCCCAACAGCAGGAAAGGTTGTAGCCGATTTAAAAATGTGCTCACCTTCTCTCAAGTTATCATACCTTACCCTGTAGATCTGCTCGCCATCTTCGTGAAAGCTATCGTAGCTCAGCTCATACCTTGCATAAAGCGTGATCATAAGACTGGCCGAAATACCAATCGATAGACCAATGATATTTAACACAGAAAAAAGTTTGCTTTTCTTTAAGTTTCTTAAGGCTATTTTTAGATAATTCTTAATCATGTCATTATTCTTTATTCGTTTCTTAAAGAGTCTACTGGGTTTACTTTCATTGCTTTATAGAGCTGTGAGCCCACCGTCAGCAACAATACCGCAAAGAGGAGTAGAAATCCGCTGACGATTGTTAACCAGCCAAAATCAAATCGATAAGTATTGCTTTCAAGCCACATTGTATTTACAAAATAGGCCAGCGGTGCGCCTATGATAAATGCGATAAGAATCAACACGAGAAATTGCTTACCGACCACCACCAAAATGTCAATAGCTTTTGCTCCCAGTGCTTTTCGAATGCCTATTTCTTTGGTGCGGTTTTGAATATGGTATATGACCATACCTAAAAACCCCAGGCAAGATATAGAAACAATAATAATCGTTACATAGCCAGACGAGATCATGAGGGCTTCAAAGTGAGAGTAGCTTAGCTTTAAATCATCTTCATAGAAAGAATAATTAAAGGGGCGATTGGTTACTGCTTTCCACTTTGCCTCAAGTTCCGGTATAAGTGTACCTGTGTTGGCATTATTAGTTTTCACTACAAATTGCCTCGCATTCATAGGGTTGTATCGAAAAGCAAAAGGACCAATCTCTTCATCAAGTCTTTCGTAGTGAAAATCTTTCACCACACCGATAATTTGATAGTTTACTTCATCTAAAACCAGTGACTGCCCTACGGCATCTGCATTTGTTTCGAAATCAAATTTATTTACAGCAGCTTCATTTACTATGATGTATTGCTCATTTCTAGGCATATGCTTTGGAAATGTATTACCTGCCAACACATTGAATCCCATTACATCCAGGTAATCGCCAGCCACAACCATTGTACTAATAAAACCTGCTTCCTCACCATTCTTTGTTACAGACAGGGTATTGTTAGTGCCTAAAGCTGGCATGTGAGAGGTGCCACCAACCGCGCTCACCGTAGAGAGATTTGTAAGCTGCGCATCAAGTGATTCGTATGGTACACCCTGAAGATCGATGGTTACTAGCTGTTCAGTGTTAAATCCATGGTCTGTGTCAAGGACATAATTAAGCTGCTGGTAAAATGCCAATACTGTTACCACGAAGAAGATTGAAAAGGCAAATTGTATGACTAATAACGCCTTACGAATATTTAATCGGGCAAAGCCCATTCTATTTCCTAAATGCTCGAGTTTTACACTCTTTTTAAGAGCCATGAGCGGATTAGTTGAAGCAAAAAATAGTGATGGAACGGTACCTGCTACTAACCCAACTACAAGCACAAAACCAAAAAACCATAAGTACAAATTAGGTGTAGGCTCAAATTGAAAAGGCGCCCCAAGGGAAGCAAAATAGCTATTCATTCTAGGCACCACAAACTGCACGATCAAGTCTGCAAATATGAATGCAATAATGGCTATGATCACTGACTCAATCATAAATTGACCAAAGATGTGACTCTTTCTGGCGCCAACTACCTTGCGCACACCAATCTCTTTTGCACGATTGATGGCTCTTGCTGTAGTAAGATTGGCATAGTTAAGTGCGGCAGCCAGCAAAACAACCGCAGCAACAGCCAACATAATATACACTGCAATAAGCGGAAGACTAAAACCGGTCATATTACTGAGCAATGGACCGGGAGTAATATCATCTAATGCCTGAATGTGAAAGATGTAATCAAAATTGCTTTTCTCTTCATAATGCTTAGCAGCGGAGCTATTAATATGCTGTGCAATATCACTTACTTTGGCATTTGCCTTTGTAGTGAAATAAGTATAACTATCGTACACATTGTGCCACGATTTATAGTAATTGTCATTTGTAGTATCTGCTTCACTAACTGATCGATAAAAGGCAGTTGTAGCCAGTGCATCAAACTGAAGATGTGATTTACCAGGAAAATCCGATAGCACTCCTTTAACTACGAACACACCAAGGTTTTCTACTTCTACAACTTCATTGAGAGGTTCTTTCTCACCAAACAATTTAGAAGCCAGCTCGCTGGTAAGTACAATGGCGTTGGGGCTACTCAACGCAGTCGCAGGGTCTCCATGAGCCAGTGGAAAGCTGAAAATGTTAAAAAAGTCTTCGCTGGAGTACATTCCTCTAAATGGAATTTCTTTCTGCTCCCAGCCAGCAACTCCCGAAAACTTATTGTTCAGGGTTACCACCTCTTCAACGACAGAGTATTCTTCCAAAACTTCAGAAAGGAGGAACGGTGCAGTGGCGGTATTCCATTCATATTGCTTTTCCTGTATGCGCTCAGTGATGACACGGTTTATCCGGGCTTCTTTTTTATGGAATTCATCATAAGCATACTGGTCTGCAACAATAAGTATTAGCAGCAGGCACACCGACATACTCACAGCAAGACCAAATATGTTGATGAAGGAAATTGCCTTGTTTCTAAGGATACTCCTGATAGCAATTAAGATGTAGTTTTTGAGCATTGTTGTTGTTTTTGAGTTGACCCAAATACTTGTTGCCAAGGTTTATGCCAAAGCTCAAATAAGGTTTATTTCTTAAAATTAAGGGTATTATTAGACCGAACTAACACAAAGTGCCCACTCATAAAACACTTAAGTGCCCATATTTGGACAGTTGATATGGTATTTTTAAGGAATGAAGGTAGATTTGAATAATTATGCCCAAAACTTCTGCTAAAATATTAATCGTTGATGATGATGACCTCGTGCTGTTGTCTGCTCAGCTTCTGCTTGAGCAACACTTCACAGAAGTCGTAAAAATCAATACGCCTACGCAAATACATGAAGCGTTTAAAGAGCGCTCCTTTGACATTGTACTGTTAGATATGAACTTCAAACAGGGCGAAACCTCAGGTGAAGAGGGCTTACATTGGCTAAGGCAAATCAAAGAAGTCAGTCCACAAACCAATGTGCTACTTATGACAGCATATGGAGAACTAGACATAGCTGTAGAGGCCATGAAGGAAGGCGGAACAGATTTCATTGTAAAACCATGGCAAAATGAGAAACTATTGGCTACAGTTCAAGCTGCACATCGCCTTACACAGGAAGAAGAAAAAGTAAGGAAGTTAAAGAGTCGGGAGCAGATTATCAAAGCTGACTTATCGTCAAAATTTGAGATGATAGGTGACTCTGAGGCCATGAATGAAGTGAAATCGATGATTGCTAAAGTTGCAAAAACCGATGCAGAGGTATTGATTTTGGGTGATAATGGCACAGGAAAGGAAGTAGCTGCCCGCACAATACATGAAAACTCCTATCGATCTAATGAAGTATTTATAAGTGTCGATTTAGGCTCTATTCCTGAAAAACTGTTTGAAAGCGAGCTTTTTGGTCATATTAAAGGCGCGTTTACTGATGCAAAAGAAGAAAGAATTGGGCGCTTTGAAGCGGCATCTGGTGGCACTTTATTTCTTGATGAAATCGCTAACCTATCACCGGCTTTACAAAGTAAGCTGCTAACTGTGCTACAGAATAAAAAAGTAACCAGGATTGGCTCAAACCAAGCCGTTGAAGTTGATGTCAGAGTCTTGTGTGCTACCAATGGAGACATCCATAAAATGGTAAAAAATGGTGAGTTTAGGGAAGATTTACTTTATAGAATAAATACAGTGGAGTTAGTCTTACCTCCACTCAGAGATAGAAACGGTGATGTTCAGCAGTTGGCTGAGTATTTTCTAAAAAGATATACACACAAATACCACAAGCCAAAAACGCAATTTGATAGCTCTGCACAGATGGCACTTAAAAATTATAACTGGCCCGGCAATATCAGAGAACTGGAGCATGCCGTAGAGCGCGCAGTAATTATGGTAGAAAGTGACACCATTTTAGCGGAAGATTTTAGCTTTCTCAGACAATCGGGGAAAGACAATGCCAATCAATTTGAAGAATATAATCTTGAGAATATTGAGGCCTGGGCAATAAAAAAGGCCATCAATAAGCATAAAGGCAATATCAGCCATGCTGCAAAAGAGCTTGGCCTCTCACGAGGTGCCATGTACAGGAGAATGGATAAATATGGAATTTGATGTTTAAGAGCTTTAGAGTAAATGTGATAGTGCGGTTATCGATCATTACCTTATTGGTTGGTCTGATGCTCTACTTCGTCATTTCAGATGCGCATTACCTCCGCAGCATCTATCTTTTCATTTTTCTCATTATTGCACTTGTTGAGCTCTTTTGGTATATCGATCGTACCAATCGGGCATTCTCCTCTTTCCTTATGGCATTGATGCAAAATGATTTTACAACTACATTTTCAGCTACCAATAAAGGCAGATCATTTGGTGAATTGTATCGTGCCTTCAATATGATTACCGATCGATTTAAAAAACTAAGCTCTGATAAACAGGCACAGCATATATACCTCGAAACTTTGGTCGAACATGTAAAGGTTGGCATTATCAGTTTTGATGAAAATGAGAAAATCCAGTTGATGAATGAAGCTTTTAAAAAGCTAAGCGGAAAACCAACCATCTTGTACTTAAAAAGCCTCAATACAGTCAATGAAGATCTTGTGGAAACACTTCGGAGCATTGAACCAGGGGATCAAAAGCTACTTAAAATAAGCATCGGCAATAATTTAATGCAGTTGGCTATTCATGCCTCGACATTCAAGATACACGATGGCACCTATAAGCTTATTTCCGTTCAAAATATTAAAAATGAACTGGATAGCAACGAACTCGATGCCTGGCAAAAGCTGATAAGGGTCTTAACCCATGAAATAATGAATTCCGTAACACCTATTAGCTCGCTGACAGATACACTAACTACACTTACTTCATCTGAACTCAAAAAAGAAACTCCGGAAAAAGAAACTATGCAAAAGGTTGTACAAGGGCTCCAAGCAATTAAAAGCCGAAGTACCGGACTTCAATCTTTTACCGAAGCCTATCGCAAGCTCACGCGTATACCTCCACCAACATTTGGCGAGGTAGATCTCATTGCCGTTCTAGAGCGTATCCAAACACTACTTGCCGAATCTTTAAAAGATATTGATTTTAAAGTGTCAGCTCCAAAACACACTCTTAACTGTATTGCTGATGCAGCATTATTAGAACAAGTTTTCATCAACCTAATAAAAAATGCGATTGAAGCCGTTGAAGGCATAAACGAGCCCAAGATTCGAGTTTCGATCAATCGAAATGATAAGGTGAATGTTACAATAAGTGATAATGGACCTGGGATAGACAAAGATAAAATTGACAAAATATTTATTCCATTTTTTACTACCAAATCGGAGGGCTCTGGTATCGGGCTCGCGTTGTCACGTGAGATCATGAGACTGCACAATGGGAATATTGAAGTGCACTCAGATAAATCAGGCACTTCATTTACCTTAACTTTTTAGTCAACCTCACTACCGAGGAATGGAATTCATACAATGGAGAGTGTTTTGTAAGATCGAAGATAAATAAAACATTAAAAATAGATTATTTAATTATCATAAATCCAGATTATAAATGTTTATTGTAATCAATAAAACCTCTCCAAATAAGCTATATCTATATGAGCGCAATTGATAAAATAAATAAGCTATCCATAAAGGATATATTATTAATTACCCTTCAGGTTGTAACCATCATATTTTCATTATATGCAGTTGGTACAGTTCAAGGTTGGGATACATTTCATGTTAGAATTCTCATTGGATTACTGCCGTTTGGTGTTGCAATAATTGGTGCATGGATAGCGTATACAAACTATAAGACTGGAAAAAGCGAAAGAAGAAGGGATTTTTATTTCAAATATTTCATAGATAGCGTGGAAGTTAAGTCTAAAATAAATTTTGTAGGAAAACCACTGTGGAAAACTGAATTAACGAGCGTAAATTTTCTTTACATAATCAGTGACTGGTTAATGTATTTAAAATATGAGGAAGGACTAACTAGAATGGCTAAAATTACTCTAAATGGAGAAATAATCAGGTTTATTCAATTACTAAAGATTGTTTTAAGGGACAGTTTGCACACGATAGAAAAAATAAGAGATGACAAAAATTTGAATGAACTAGACAAAAAAGAACTAATTCACATTTGCTTAAATAAATTCTTTATTGGATATATTGATTTCTTAAAAAGAAAGGACAATACAAAGGACAATGATTTATTTAACTACCAATTAACTTTTATCAATAATTCTAATAAACAAAGTACCAAAAATTTGAATAAGGTACTTGAAGAATTACTCCCTGATGAAGATAATTTTTATAAAGTTCTTGGTACTTATAGGTCAATAATAGATGAGTATGACATTGGTAACTTTGAAAAAATCATGTTGAATTATAGTAAATCAAAATAGCCTTTCAAAATATAACGAACCATCAAAACCCAACACATCAAACAACTCAATACACACACACTTCCAAATCTACACCTTACTGCGATTCATCACTATGTGATACACAGTGCCAGAAATCTTATTTTTGCCAAAAAGTTTAATAAATTCAAATTGAATATGGCTTCACATATAAGGGCAAATTCTGGTCACCATATTCTTAGTTCTAAATTACTAAAGATAGCATCGTGTGGATTTCGTGAAATTAAATAATTCTTGAATTCTTTGTCGAATTCTTGATAATCATCAATGAAATATGGAAGCCTTTTTTTCTGAAGGTCTTTAAAAGAATTCTTTATTTTAATATAAACATCTGAATATTGCTGAAATCTAAATAAATCTAACCCAATCCAAACTTCGCCTTTCAGCCCAAAATAGGGAATTATTAAATAGTAGTTTTGAGTAAATCTTAAGAAAGAGATGAGGTTTAAATCTAAAATTTTATCAACCAATAATTCAGCATAGTGAAATTTTATGGCACCTTCATTGTAATCTACAAATAACTTTCTTAGTAAATCTATTTTATCAGGTATATCACCTAATTGGTGGTAATCGTGAAGTGCTGAAACATGTAAACTTTCAAAAAATTTTTGTAGGGTTGGTGACTTCTCGAATATTTTGATTACTGCTTCATAATCTCCTTTTGATCTAAATTCAGATTTCTTAAAGTATTTTTTCAGTTGTTTAAAGTCACTTTCATCACCATCTCCAAATTGAACTGAATTTTTTATTTGTGTATCTAAGTTATGATGAAAATCGGCCTCAAAATCATTGTATATAACTTCATATCCTTCAAACAGACAAGCTTCTGTTTTTTTTATTGATGCCAATCTGTTCTCATAGTAATTATACAAATCCAAACTATTTTTGGAATTAATATCCTCTCTTCTAAGCAGATAATTTGATAAGGCCACAATAGCAGCAACTATTGCAAAAGTGATAGTAAATACATGATAGAATTCTGGAATTATGAAGTCTAATTGCTCTCCTAAAACAAAGTGTATATAGAGCAAATAAAAAATAACTATTAAGCTAAATAAACTAAGTACAGCAATTACTGCAGTTCCTTTTATACTCTTTTTTAGTTCTTTAAACCAATTCATAATTTTTCAACTTAACATCTATCTTTTATTCGATACATAAATTTTAATCCCGACCAGATATCATCCACAGCACATACTTTTACATCCACAAGGCCGCTATCAAGCCCCAACTTTCTTACAATATTTCCATCCAAATCGGTATTTATTTTGGCTGCCTTTTTAGGCCAGGATACCCATAGGATTCCAGTTTTAGCCAATTGAGATTTAAGAGCTTTGATTGCATTATCAAGCTCAGAGGCACTTTTTGTAAAATAATGAATGAAGTCTACTTCGCGGTCTTCTGAAGATGCTTCACACACTTCTGGAAATTCATCAAATAATGTGAGGTAGTAGTCGGGTTGATTAACCAAGAGTATTGTAAAGCCTGCCTTTATTCCCAGCTTTTTGGCTAATGGAGTTTTAGAATAACCAGACATCTGCAAACAATTGATTTAAATTAAGCAACTTTAACTAACTGAATATAGTATGGTAATATATGAAAAGAATTTTAGTCCTTCTGCTCATCGGCCTCTTAAGCTGTACAGATAACGAAGAATCGGAACTCTATACAATAAATAAAGTTATTTACACTTTGCAGGAGGGTTCACAATTTCCAATTTCAGGAACTGTTACTTTCAGAGAAAGAATTTCTGGTGAGCTTGAAGCTACCATAACGCTCAGCGGGACTGAAGGAGACATTAATCACCCGGTACATTTACACTATGGCAGCTTTGACACGCCTGATGCCGAGGTGGCTGTTCTGCTGAATCCAGTATACGGGGAAACAGGTGAAAGCATTACATTATTTGACAAACTCAATGACGAAACTCCATTTGGCTTCAATGATCTGGAGTCATTTGATGGTCACATCAAAGTGCATCAGGATGGCGGACCTAACAAAAATGTAATCCTTGCCTATGGAAATATCGGGAGTTAATGAATAATGATGAAGACTCTAAAATTAACAACCTTTATATCTCTACTTCTAATTACCAATGTGGCTTTGGCTCAAAGTCTAAAACAAAAATCAAATGCCTTATCACCTACATTTATTGCGATCATTGTAAGCGACATGGACTCATCCATTGCCTGGTATAAAAATAAGTTAGGTTTTGAGTTGATGAATAGAACAGTAAACAAAGAGCGAGGCTTTCAACAGGCAACCCTTCAAACAGCAGAAGCAAACATGGAGCTTCTTGAAATAAATGGTGCACTGAATCCCACTGACTCAATAAACCAGCCGCTGATCGGCTTCTTCAAATTTGGTTTTTCTACTACTCATTTTGACTGGTGGATTGAGCATCTAGAACAGCAATCGGCAAACTTTCATGGCCGGGTAGTACCCGACCCGCATACCGGAAAACGAATGGTAATTGTTAAAGACCCCGATGGGAATCGCATTCAAATCTTTGAGCAATAAATTTTAATACTCACAAAGTTTTATTTAGTCAGTTCGTAACTTGTTTCTGATTCATTCGTTTATTTACTTTGTTATTCAAAGTACTTTTTATGAAAGAAAAATATTTAGAGGATATAAAGGACATAAAAGACATCATGAATCGCTCCTCACGATTCATTTCACTTAGCGGTTGGGCTGGAGTTTTTGCGGGTATTATTGCATTGGCTGGAGTTTATGTAGCCTACAAAATAGTCTATGCCGGACAAAACTATCTCGCCTATAGACAAACCATCATTACATCAGAGACCCTTGTTCACTTATTGTTGATAGCTTTAGCAACTTTACTACTGGCATTCCTTTCTGTTTTATTTTTTACACGCAAAAAGGCAATAAAGAATAATCAAAAACTCTGGGACCATCAATCCAAACGGCTAGTTATCAATTTATTAATTCCTCTAGTGGCGGGTGGTTTATTATGTCTCATACTTCTTTCAAAAGGCTTTATTGGCCTTATTGCTCCATTAACACTTTTATTTTATGGCCTTGCGCTTATCAATGCCAGCAAATACACCTTGTCAGAAATTAGAAGCTTAGGTGTTATTGAAGTTGTACTTGGACTGACAGCAACATTTTTTATCGGCTATGGATTATTGTTTTGGGCCCTTGGTTTTGGCCTATTACATATTATCTATGGTATTTTTATGGAGCTTAGATATAAATCGTGAAGGATATATTAAAAGACTTAGATAAAGCATTTGAAAACAAGGTAAGGCTCGGAATCATGTCGGCACTTGTTGTAAATGAGTACCTTGATTTCAACTCACTAAAAGACTTATTAGGAGTTACTGATGGCAATCTTGCGAGTCATTTAAAATATTTAGAGAAACAAAAATATATTGAGTTCAAAAAAGAATTTTTAGACAGGAAACCAAACACCAAATACATGACCACAAAAACTGGTACTCAGGCCTTTAAAAAGCATTTGAAAGCAATAGAGAAACTTATATAAAAAAATTTAACCATTTACTTTGTATTTCAAAGTACTTTTAAACTAAATTAATATGGAAAATAAAAATGAACCTTTAGAAAGAGTAAACAGCTGGATTAAGAATTCGGTAACACTCAAATTAATTACTATTACCATACTCATGTTGTTGTTGCTTATTCCCACAGCTATGATCGAATCAATCATAGAAGAAAGGCAAGCGTCAAATAGGCTAGCCACAGATGAAGTAAGCGCCAAATGGGCCAACGAGCAACTGATCAATGGACCAATACTCAGCATACCAGTGATCTACGAATACCTTAAAGATGATAAACCAACTGAAGTAACCAGGCTTTGGAAAATACTGCCTCACGCACTCAGTATAAATGGCAAGGTAATCCCAAAATCATTGAATAGGGGAATTTATGAAGTGATTGTTTACGATGCAGACATGGCCATTTCCGGAAGTTTTATAATTGATGAAACTTTTGACAAGGACAACGTGAAAGAAATCAAATATGACCGGGCCTTTTTAACAATAGGAATCTCTGATATGCGAGGGATCAAAGATCAGGTGAGTATTAAATTTGACACTTCTAACTTGAAAGTACAACCCGGTTCAAAAATTCCAGACCTGATGAAATCTGGTATTACGGCACAATTACCTGACCTTAAAGACTCGGCCAACAAACCCATACCTTTTCAATTTAACCTGGGATTACAAGGAAGTCAACAACTTTCATTTACACCCATAGGTAGCACGACAGAAGTCAAGATTTCTTCGGCCTGGGACTCCCCCAGTTTTAACGGGAGTTTCCTTCCTAGATCAAGGCAAGTAGATGAAAGCGGCTTTACAGCAAACTGGAAAGTACTAGAGCTTAACAGAAATTTTCCTCAATCCTGGATAGGAAATCACAATTTATCAGAAATAGAAACATCGGCTTTTGGTGTAGATCTAATTATGCCAGTAGACGACTATCAAAAATCTATAAGGTCAATAAAATATGGCGCCATGACAGTTGCGCTTACATTTCTTACCATATTTCTTGTTGAGGTGATAAAGAAGCGAAGAATTCACCCTTTTCAATATGCATTTGTAGGTCTGGCACTGTGCCTGTTTTACATATTGCTTATTTCCATTTCAGAGCACCTAAACTTTAATATTGCCTATTTCATATCTACCGCCTCGGTAGTGACTATGATAGGTTTGTATGCCATAAGTGTTTTTAACTCAAAGAGAATTTCCCTACTCCTTATAGTTATAATTATTGGAGTATATTGTTTCCTATTCACCACATTACAACTGGCAGATTATGCCTTGCTACTTGGTAGTATTGGACTTACGGCCATTTTAGGTATTGCAATGTATTACACCAGAAATATAAACTGGTACAAATTGAATATGGAGTCTTAGACAAAATAATAATGATGAGGCTGTCTCATAAGTGAAAAACAGCCTCATCATTGTACTTTATAATACGGCCAACTCTATAGCATCAGACAGTTCTTTAGCGATCTCAACCTGACCTTCTTCCGAGTTTAGATATCGGTCTGCACTAAGATTAGAAACCATCCCTACATGAAACAATACTGCGGGGCATTTGGCATTTTTCAAAACATAGTAGCCATTTGTGTAAGCTACGTTTACTTCCTTGTTCTTTTGACCAAACTCGTATGCCAGGAGCTTCGCAAAACGTTGTGATTTCTTCTCGTACTTTCCATTCTCTAGATAAGAGGGCATCATGAAATTCTGATTTTTATCTGCGTGCTCCTCCACGTGTAATGAAACAAACAAGTCAGCTCCCTCAGATAGCGACATTCTGTCTTTAAGCGTTACCAACCGATCGTCTTTCCTTGTAAGAATAACTTCGATTTGAGACCCAGAGAAATTTGCAGCCACTTTATTGGCTATTTTCAATACGATTTCCTTTTCAAACAAATGAGAAGAGCCTACTCCGTTGTCTGCTCCACCGTGACCAGGGTCGATAACCACTTTGTACGTTTTATTAGCAGAAGCTCCCGGTGCATCATTTGATATTTTTTGATCTGAATCAAACTGATAGTCATCAATAAATTCCAGCGGATCTACATGCCCATTTTCAGTTTCAATTACTTCATAATGAAGGTGTGGACTGGAGGATCGGCCGGTGCTGCCTGAAAGTGCAATCTTATCACCTCGCTTGACCTTATCACCACTTTTGACACTGAGCTCAGCAAGGTGCGCATAAACTGTCTCATAGAGGCCATTGTGATCAATCGTAATTTTAATACCATAATCGCCATCTTCACCGGCAAAAGAGACAATTCCGTTTGCTGTTGCAAGCACAGGGTTACCCTCTTTAGTTTTTAAATCCATCCCATTATGCATAATCTCCTTCTTTAAAACCGGGTGCATACGATTGCCAAACCCTGAAGTCATCTTTACAGAAACAGCATTTTGAAGTGGAAAAATAGAAGGACGGTATTGGTCCGTGGGTGAAAACACGTCCGAAATAGGTGAAACTACTTCGTTTGTTAATTTTTCAGGTGCTGAGTTATTACTAAATGTCAACACCAAGGCTAAAACAGCGGGCATCGTAAAAGAGTAGAGCCAAAGCGGCTTCTTTTTCATCTTGTTTATCATTTTAATTCGATTTTTAATGGTAGAATAATTAAAGTGGTTTACCATCCCGGCCGGAGATGAGGTTGTTAATTGCTGATATAATACTTCCTGATAGCTGAGCGAATCTTTGAATTGTAGTATGACACCTTCATCTGCTTGGAATTCGTGTGTCTCAATTAGTGCCCTTCTAAAAAGATAAATCATCGGGTTGAACCAAAACACACAGATCATCAACTCCAGGATTGCACGATCAATAGAATGTCGTTTTTTGACATGTATAACTTCATGCGTAAGCACTTGATCAAAAGCAGAAGCATCATCAAAAAGTCTGTCAGGTATCAAAATATTCTTAAAAAAACTGAATGGGCTAGCCAACTTACTTCTATATAAATTATACCAACCTTTCCTGATTAACACCGACTGGCTAAGCATTTTAGACAACTGAAAGTAACCCACAATTGACCTTATAAATAGCAATGAGCTGATGCCTAACAACAGCCAGGGTGCATAGAACCATACTGACTTATTTGATTCTATCTTTTTCACAGGTGTCAAATCAGATGCTGTAAACTCAAAATCTACAGCTTCGAGCCAAACTCGCGCCTTTCCATGCTCCTCTTCTATCCTGTCTGGTAGCATCGAAGAAGCATCAACAAGAGGTATGATCAAACTAAAAATTAGCGCAGAAATTATAAATCCGCGATTTACATCAAATCTGCCACTTTTATGAAATACCAATCGATAGATAAGGAAAAGTATCCCCTGGATCGCTATTACTTTAGCAAGGTAAATAAGAAGCGCACTCATTATCTTTTCTTTTCAATTTGTTCGTCAATCATTTTCCTTATTTCCTTGAGCTCATCCACAGATAAATCTTTTTGGCTCGCAAAAAATGAAGCAAACTGTCTTGCAGAGCTGTTAAAAAAACTCGACATCAGACCTTTCATAGATTCTCTGGTATAATCTTCCTTAGAAATGAGTGGGTAATAATGCCGTGAATTGCCGTGCATTTCAAAACCAATAAATCCCTTCTTTACCAATACATTTACTACCGTACTGATGGTCGTATAGGCAGGTTTAGGCTCATCATATTGGTCGACAATATCTTTTAAGTAGCCAGTTGAGAGTTCCCAAAGGTGTTTCATCAGCAGCTCTTCAGCTTTAGTAAGATCTTTCATACCACAATACTATAACTATAGTTATAATAATGCAACTATATTTATAGTAATTGTATGTAATTATTTCACAAACCCCCTTAAAGTGCTTAAAGAGGCATTTTATCTAATCAAAAGCACAAAAAAAGCCCGAGATCATAACCTGATCTCGGGCTTATATGCATTAAATCAGACTGTTAAAGTAGTCCGTTTGTTTTCTTAACTGCTTCTGCACTTTCTTTCAATTTGTTCATTTCAGCATCATCAAGATCAATCTCAACGATCTTTTCGATACCGTTTCTGCCGATGATGGCTGGTACACCAATTGAGATATCACTTAAACCATACTCTCCTTCCAACAAGCATGAGCAAGGAAACATTTTCTTAGTGTCACAAGCAATAGCCTGAACCATAGCTGATACTGCAGCGCCAGGTGCATACCATGCGGAAGTACCCAATAGTTTGGTAAGCGTAGCTCCACCAACCTTAGTCTCTTCCATTACATTATTAAGTTTATCTTCACTTAAAAACTTAGATGCAGGCACACTATTTCTTGTAGCCAGTCTGGTCAAAGGAATCATACCTGTATCGCTATGCCCCCCGATTACCATACCGTCAACGTCAGAAGCAGGGCAATCCAAAGCTTCAGCTAATCTGTACTTAAATCTTGCAGAGTCTAAAGCTCCTCCCATACCAATAATTCTATTTTTTGGTAAACCTGTTGCTTTGTGGGCTAGATATGTCATCGTATCCATTGGGTTAGATACCACAATAATGATCACATTTGGTGAGTGCTTGATGAGGTTTTCAGAAACCTGCTTTACTATACCAGCATTAGTAGAAATCAGCTCCTCACGGGTCATGCCTGGCTTTCTTGGAATGCCCGAAGTAATTACAGCTATGTCGCTATCAGCTGTTTTTGAATAATCATTCGTTGTACCCGTAATTTTAGTATCAAAGCTGTTAAGCGATGCCGTTTGCATCAAGTCCATGGCTTTACCTTCAGCAAATCCTTCTTTGATGTCGATCAATACAACTTCAGAAGCGAAGTCTTTAATGGCTATGTACTCAGCACAGCTGGCTCCTACAGCTCCTGCTCCTACAACAGTAATTTTCATATTTTTTATTAGTTAGATTAAGAATAGAATTAATGGAGTGCAAATTTAAAGAATAGGCCTGACATCACTAAATCAACGGACCATTTTCATGTATCAATTCTGTTACCTTTTATAAAGTTGGCTTAAGTTGAAAAATCCCATAGAGGATTTGTAGGCTTTAAATAGATTGGAATTATAGTCGTTATAAATTTTAGCCAAAGACTCCAGCATCTTGGCTTTAACTTGCATATGGCCATCAAAAATATTAAAAATATTATCTTGTGGAATCACATAAAACTCTGCCGTTTCAGAAGTAACAAATGCATTTAAAAGTCTGTTTGTATCATTCAATAAACAACTTTCGCCCAACGCAACACCTGGCTCTACAGTAGTGAGTGTTTCAAAATCATCGTCCAGGTCAAGGTTTAGAGAAACCTCTCCTTTTTTCAATAAATAAAGTGCATGACTTGGGTCATTTCTAAAAAAAACTACTTCATTTTGCTCAAATTTGCGCTCGTGCATGTGGGGTAAAAACAAAGAGAGTTCCTTATAATTTAACTCTGAGAACAAGGGAATCTTCGTTAGGAATACAAATAAGCTCTGCTCTCGGTGGGTATAAGTTTTTTTAAACGGGTTAATCATTTTTGCTGCAATCGTATGTTAAAAGTGCTTTTTGTCTTGTTGGTGATCTTGTATCGGTCATCGATCCTGTGACCGATCACCCAAACAATATCTTTACCAGAAACCATTACATGCACCCGATCTTTCAAGTTTAAAGGAATTTTATTATCAATCATAAAATCGCTCAGCTTTTTTTCACCTTGCATACCAAGTGGTTTAAAACTGTCGCCTTGTTCCCATTTGCGTACAATTAGAGGAAAAGTCAATTTGTCATAATCTAAACAGGCATCCATATCAAGATCTGGTTTATTACCAGATCGTGTTTCTAGTTGCAGTTCAAAGTGCGGACTTTCATAGTGACGTTGATCAGAAATTATCGTGTGCTTTTCACTCTTGCGGTTTTCAATTTTACTAATTATAACTTCAGACCTATCAATGTTCAAAATGTACTTGTCTGTTTGGAAAACCTTACCTATCTCACCAAGCGTTTCTTTGATGTCAACCGCTTGCGCAAAATTGAACCCATATTTTTTTAGTAGTTCGGTTAAAACCGCGACTTCAACGTTTTGTAAGGCTTCCTTTTGCAAATAAATATCAATACCTTTTTTTCGTGAGCTATTAGACAACAACTGTTCTACATTTTTGTCAATCACACGACCGATAGATTGCAACCGCTCCAAAGTGGTTTTGAAAGTCTCTTCTAACGATGGGTTTATTTTCCTTAATTCTGGTACAACCGTATTGCGTATCAAATTACGGCTGTAGTCATTTTCATTATTTGTGGCATCCTCTCTCCACCGCAGATTTTTATCTTTGGCATACACCTCTACCATTTCACGAGATGCAAAAGAAAGTGGTCTGATTATTTTATCATTTACGACTGGGATACCTGTTAGCCCTGAAATCCCTGTGCCTTTCACCAAATTGTATAAAACAGTTTCCAGCGTATCATTTAGGTGGTGTGCCGTAGCCAGGTATTTGTAGTCGTATTCAAGCAATACTTTTTCAAACCACTCGTACCTCAAACTCCTCGCGGCCAATTGAGTTGAAAGGCCATTTTCTTTGGCATATTTCTTGGTTTCAAATGATTTAGTGAAAAACGGTACACTCAAATCTTTAGCCAATCGTTCAACAAACGCAGCATCTTTTTCCGCTTCAACGCCACGAAGCTGGAAATTACAATGGGCTATGCCGAATTTTAATTTGGCTTTAGAAAATAAATGGGCCATGACCACAGAATCAACACCACCACTTACGGCCAATAAAATAGCATCGGTCGGTTTGAAGAGTCCGTTAGTCTTTATGTATGTCAAAAATTCGTTTAACATCGGCCGCGCCTGAGTTTTTTAATTTAATTTTGCACCTGCACAAACATGATGAATTTACAAATAAAAATACTACTAATAGTTGCCTTAGTACTTACAACAGGCAGTCTTTCTTTGGCTCAAAAGAAGGTTAAGCTAAAAGAGGCCGAAGTAATGTATGGTAGTGTTAAACCTGACGGAGAGCGTTACGACAGGGTAATTGGCGATGTTGTATTTGAGCAAAAAGAAACAACTATTTACAGCGACTCAGCACACTTTTACAGAAAAAGAAATTATGTGGAAGCCTTTGGTCACGTGAGAATTATTGAGGGAGACTCAGTAACCATTACTGCGGGGAAATTAATTTATGATGGAGACAGTAAGCTGGCCAAACTTCGAGAAAACGTAGTATTTACGAAGCTGGATCAAATGACGCTTTATACGGATTTTTTAGACTACAACCGTACAAAGCAAGAAGCCAAATACTTTAACGGTGGCAAGTTAGTAGACAGTACCAACGTATTAACAAGCCGCAAAGGGTATTATCAGGTAAACACAAATATGGCCTCATTTAAGAAAAATGTAGTCGGAAAAAACAAGGACTATACATTAGAATCAGACACGCTGCAATACAACACAGAGACCAAAGTAGTATTCTTTAGAGATGAGACCCAACTCACTAATCAGGATGGAGATGTAGCTACTTATTATGAGGGCTCATATAACACTGTTGCTCAAAAATCTGACCTGGCCAAAGGAGAAGTGGAAACGGAAGCGTATATCCTTACCGGAGACAAACTCCGTCTTGATGACCTTCGAAAATATTATACAGCAACTGGAAATGTCGAAATGATTTCAAAGGAGCAAGACGTGATCATTACTGGTGATCATAGTTTTTATAACAAACGGACAGGTGTTTCTAAAGTATATGGCCGGGCTTTGATGAAAAAGATTTTTGAGAATGACACCATGTACCTTACTGCCGACACCCTTGTTGCTATCGAAAATCAAGATCCTCAAAAAAAGCGCCTCCTGGCTTATAAAAATGTTAAGATTTTTAAATCAGACCTGCAGGGTATAGCTGACTCTTTGGCTTACTTCACTGCTGACTCTACCATCTATTTTTACAACGATCCCGTATTATGGACAGGGGGGAATCAACTTACCGCTGACTCAATAAATGTAGAAATTGCTAATAACACCATTGATAAGCTCAATATGAATATCAACTCATTTGTTATTTCTCAGGATAGCATAAAGAATTTTAACCAGATCAAGGGGCGTAAAATGGTTGCACACTTCAATAAAGGCGAACTAAAAAATGTAGATGTAAATGGCAACGGGGAAAGTATATTCTTTGCTTTAGACGAAGGCGACACCTATGTGGTGGGCATGAATAAAATTCTTTGTAGCAATATGGTAATCAATTTCAAGAAAAACACAGCGGATAATGCCTCTTTCTATGTAAATCCGGATGCCGCTTTTATTCCTCCACATGAGTTATCTGAGCCCCAAAAAACCCTCCAGGGCTTTGTTTGGCGAAGTGAAGAGCAACCAGTAAAGAAGAAAATGCTGGAAAATACACTCGAATTTCAAAACCAGGAAAAACTCAAAAAAGAAGAAAAGGTAATCAAGCCTAAAGCGCCACCCAAACTAATAAAAGGCTAGCTTAAAAATAATTACAAAAAAGGTTACCAAAATTATATTCTTACGTATAAATAATTAGGATATTTTTCGTATCTTAAATTCCAAATATTGAGGAGAAGTATCCTAACTAAAGAAACCATAACAAATGAAGCTCTTGCTCACCACCATATTAGCCGTGATGTTCTTGGCAAATGCCAATGCTCAACGGTTCGAGGTGGAGGACAATAACAAGAGTTTTAACGCCCGACTTGGTGAAAAAGTATCCACCCCATTAAAAGTTAAAAACCTTACCAACGAACCGTTACAACTGGTTATCAGACGTATCGATAATGTAATTGGCTCCAGTCAGAAAAGCTTTTTCTGTTTTGACGGTGAGTGTTTTGAAGATAGTGCTGATCAACTCCCAGAGCAATACACTATTCCTGCAGGTGAAACTTCATTAAAGTTTGAAAGCGTTTTGGAAACAGGACTTGTAGCCGGGGTAAGTAAGGTCAAATATATTATTTACGATCGTAATAACCCCACTGAAGCGATAGAGTACCAACTCACCTATAACATTGAAGAGAAGAAAGAAAAAAGTCTTATTTACAACTCAGATGACTTGAGAATCAATGATGTCTATCCAAACCCTGTTTCAGAATATGCAATTATTGACTACAACATACTTAATAGAGATGTTGAGGCCAAAGTTATACTCCACAATGTGCTTGGCAGTGTAGTCGGAGAATATCAACTGCCCTATTTGGAAAACAAAGTGACCATCAAAACCAATGAATATAACCCAGGAGTTTACTTCTATACATTGTATATCGACAATGATGGAGTAATGACCAGAAAGCTGATTGTAAGAAAATAAAAATCACCTACTCCAAAATAAATCCTAATTACTTCTGTTGCGTATAATAGCCTTAGTCTTGGCTGTTTATTTTTATTGTTTATTTACCCAATTGAGCTATATTTGCACCCTTATGTTAAAACGGGCTTATTTTAGATATTTTTTATACCTATTTCTTGTTTTTTCAACGCTTGCATGTAGCAAGTTTAGAAAGATCGAGAAAAGTAATGACTGGCGTGTAAAATACGAAGCCGCCATTAAGTATTACGAAAATGAGGACTACTACAGAGCTACTCAACTTTTCGAGCAAATTAAGCCTATAGTAAGAGGTATGCCCGAAGGTGAAAAGGTAGAGTTTTATCTGGGCTACTGCCAATACTATCAGGAGTTTTATTTGCTGGCCTCACATCAGTTTAAGGTTTTTTATGAGACATATGCCAGAAGTGAGCTAGCTCAGGAGGCCCAGTATATGTACGCTTATTCACTTTATGCAAACTCACCAAGTTACAACCTTGACCAGACCAGTAGTTATGAAGCTATTGCAGCCATGCAAACTTTCATCAATAGGTATCCAAGAAGCGAATTTAGAGACGATGCCACTTTAGTAATTGATGAACTTCAAGAGAAATTAGAGCAGAAGGGTTATGAAAATGCAAAACAGTATTTTAAAAGAGAGCTATACTCAGCCGCGGTTGTTGCATTCGAAACATTTAGCAATGATTTTCCAGATTCGGAATACAACGAAGAGATTTTGTATCTTAAGTTCGCAGCGCAATACAACTATGCAGAAAAAAGTATTCGTACCAAGCAATTGGAACGATTCAGATTAGCAAATGATTACTATATAGAATTCATTGATAAATACCCTAACAGTGAATTTATAAAGCAGGCTGAAAAGCAATATGGAAACAGCCTTGAAAGGGTAAATAACTTAGCAAAGAAATAACTAAAATTGAATAAATTATGGCTACTCAGGCGTCTATTATCACAAGAGACACAGACAAATTGACTGAAGATACGGGTAACATCTACGAAACTGTTACTATCATTTCTAAAAGGTCAAGACAAATTGCCGTTAACGTAAAAGAGGAATTAAACGCAAAGCTTGCAGAATTTGCATCTACTGTTGACAATCTTGAAGAAATCTTTGAAAACAGAGAGCAAATCGAAATCTCTAAGTTTTACGAGCGTCTTCCTAAGTCGACAAACATCGCAATCGAAGAGTTTGAGGAAGGCAAAGTGATGTACCGTTACAAGGAAGTAGAAGACGAAAGTAACAAGCTGGAATTATAATTCAGCAATGCTCCAGAATAAAAAAATTGTTTTAGGAGTTTGCGGAAGCATTGCTGCTTACAAGGCTGCTTCTCTCGTAAGATTATTGAAAAAAGCCGAAGCAGAGGTAAAAGTTATTATGACTACCTCTGCTTCTGACTTTATTACCCCTCTTACACTTTCTACACTTTCCAAAAATCCTGTCTACTCCAACTTCATTAAAAATGAAGCTGGTGAGTGGAACAACCACGTTGAGCTTGGCCTTTGGGCCGACTTTATGCTGATTGCACCTGCCAGTGCCAATACTATTGCTAAGATGGCTACTGGACAATGTGACAACCTACTATTGGCTACTTATCTTTCGGCCAAATGTCCGGTGTACGTGGCGCCCGCTATGGATCTCGATATGTACAAACACCCCTCAACTGAAGAGAATATCGATAAACTCAAGCAATATGGCAATACCATCATCGATGCAGAATATGGAGAATTAGCCAGCGGATTGGTAGGAGCCGGTAGAATGGCCGAACCAGAATCAATCATAAACTTTCTCTCCAAAAAAAGTAAAAAAAAAGCCCTGACGGGTAAAAAAGTACTTATTACTGCTGGGCCTACTTATGAGTCTATTGATCCCGTAAGATTTATTGGTAATCACTCTAGTGGCAAAATGGGATATGCTATAGCAGAATCGTTGGCCAATGAAGGAGCTGATGTACAATTAATAAGCGGACCCACAAACCTCAACGTTTCTCACCCTAATATAAAAGTCACTTCAGTCACTTCAGCTGAAGAAATGTATACAGCCAGTGTAAACGTTTTTGCTAAAGTAGATATTGCTGTATTAGCAGCGGCAGTGGCAGACTACAGGCCAGATACCGTGGCAGACCAAAAAATAAAGAAAGCGGATGCCAAGCTTAAAATCAGCCTTACAAAAACAAAGGATATCGCTGCCGAGCTTGGTAAGCTTAAGCAGCAAAACCAAATTATGGTTGGATTTGCCCTGGAAACGGAAAATGAAGAAACAAACGCACAGAAAAAGATAAAGTCAAAGAATTTTGATTTTATTGTCCTTAACTCTCTCAATGATAAAGGCGCAGGCTTTGGTCATGATACCAACAAAATATCTATCATTGATAAACAAAATAAAATTCGCAAGTTTGAGTTAAAGTCAAAGAAAGAAGTTGCTCAAGACATTGTCGATACCATTAAGGAAAAATTATGAAGCGTAGCTTAGTTTGTATTGTTCTTATTTTACTGGTCTACCCAACTACTGCACAAGAACTTAACTGTAGAGTTACTATCAATGCTGATCAGGTGCAGACTACTGACAGGCGTATTTTCAAGGATATGGAAACGGCTTTTTCCAATTTTCTTAACAATACCAAGTGGACCAGTGACATCTTCGAAACCAATGAGAAAATCAAATGCAACCTGCTCATTACATTACAAAACCCGACCAGTATAGGTAATTACCAGGCCACAGTACAGATCCAATCGGCTCGTCCGGTTTACAACTCCAATTACGAATCTATACTACTTAATTTTGCTGATCGCGATTGGCAATTTGAATATGTAGAATCTCAGCCATTAAACTTTAATGAAAACATCTATACAAGCAACCTTACATCACTACTAGCATTTTATGCCTATGTAATCATCGCCATGGACTACGACTCATTTAGTCAATTAGGCGGTGGTGAGTTCTATAGACAAGCCTTAAATATTGCGACTAACGCACAAGCCGCAAACAGACCCGGATGGAACACTTTGGGAAGTACGCGAAACAGATATTGGCTTATTGAAAATCTTACGAACTCACAAATGCAGGACATCAGAGTTGGCCTGTATGAATACCATAGACTTGGTCTCGACACTTTTGAGCAGTCACCGGATGAAAGCCGTAAAACCATTTTGTCTGTGCTGGAAAAAATAAGAAAAGTACGAAAAACCTATCCCAACTCGATATTCGTAATTGCATTTTTAGATGCAAAATCGGACGAACTTATAAATATATTCTCAGAAGGTAATATTCAGGTAAGAAGACAGGCATTCGACATTCTGGCAGAAATTGACCCCTCCAAAAGAAATGACTACGAGGCAATCATAAAGAATAATTAGCCGTGGCCAAGAGACAGAAGCGTTTCAATACGACCAAACTCATTAGTCAAAACATCTCTGATCTTTCCGGTAAAAAAGTTAATATTGTACTGAATAGTAGGCGGGTCTTATTTGTAACTATTTTAGGTATTGAGAAGACCTTAATCACAGTACAAAATATGAGAAATACCAAAACTACTATCGATATTAGAGACATTGCTGAGATCATTTTAGATTACTAAGGATAGATGCTAAGCCATTTACTGATTAAGAATTATGCATTAATCGAACATTTGGAGCTTTCACCCTCTCCTCACCTCAATATTATTACAGGAGAAACGGGAGCAGGTAAATCTATTATGCTGGGGGCTGTTGGCTTACTCATGGGAAAACGAGCCGACACCAAAGTTTTATTAAATGAAGATGCCAAGTGTATCATTGAAGGCCATTTTAACCTTTCTAATTACAACCTGAAGAAATCATTTGAAGAAGCTGAGTTAGACTATGAGACTACCTCGATCATACGTAGAGAAATTAGTCCTACCGGAAAATCCAGAGCATTTATCAACGATACACCAGTTACTTTAGATATTTTAAAATCAATCGGGCTGAGCCTGATGGATGTACACTCCCAACATGAGACTTTAAACCTCGGAAAGACGACTTTTCAACTAGCATTTATCGATGCCTTTGCTGACGCCACAGCAACTCGTAAATCATACGCAAAAACCTTCAAGGCTTTTAAAGAAAAACAAGCATACTTAGATACACTTAAAAAAGAGTCTACTCAAATAAGCCAGGAAGCAGATTACAACAATTTTTTACTGGATGAGCTTATAAAAGCAGACCTGCAACCAGAGGAGCAAGAGTCTTTGGAGGAGCATGTAAAACTTGCTGAACATGCTGAAGAAATCAAGTTAAAGCTCAATGAGGTGGTAAATATTGGATCTAATAGCGAGTTTGCCTCAACTACTTCAGTCCAGGAGATAAAAGGTCTTTTAAAACAAATAAGTACATATTCTGATAAATACGTTCAAATGTACGACCGTATTGAAAGCGTCTTGATTGAGCTTGCTGACATACTCAATGAAGCAGAGCAGGCAGAGCAGGCGGTAGATTTTGATCCGGAAGAATCACAAAGACTACAGGATCGATTAAGTATGATCTTTTCCTTACAACAAAAGCATGGCGTAAGTACCATAGGTGAGTTGATTGAAATAAGAAATAACCTGGATGCTAAAGCTCAAAAGTTTGTAAACATTGATGATGAAATAGAAAAGGCAACGAACGAAGTAGCTGAACTAAAAAAGCACGCTTTAACTCAGGCCAAAACATTGAGTAATATCAGAACCAGCTCATTAAAAAATATTGAAAAAGAATTAAGCCAATTACTGCAAAAAGTCGGTATTCCTGATGCTGAAATTAAAATTGAAAATGATATAACAGAACTGACCTCTACAGGCATAGATAATATTAACATCCTATTCAGTGCAAATAAAGGCATTGCTCCACAAGAACTTAGTAAGGTGGCATCTGGTGGTGAGTATTCAAGGCTTATGTTTTGTGTCAAGTTTGTCCTTGCCGATAAAATATCCTTACCAACCATCATTTTCGATGAAATAGACACAGGCGTTTCAGGTGAGGTAGCACTGAAGCTTGGAGACATGATGAAAACGATGGCTCAAAATCACCAGGTGATATCCATTAGTCACCTGCCTCAAATTGCGGCTAAAGGAGACAGTCATTACTTTGTGTACAAAGACAATACAACTGATAAATCAATCAGCAAAATCCGACAGCTTAATGAAGACAGTCGCATTGAAGAGATAGCTAAGATGATCGGAGGAGAAAAACCTTCGGATGTGGCCTTTGAAAGTGCTCGCGAACTCATCAATCAGTAACAACAGATAATCAAATAACCGCTTAATCAACTTGATCAGTGGTGCCATTTCGTCTCAATTATTTTGTATCATTGTAGATTATGAATGAGATGCCGAAGATTATAGATGGGTTTACTCACACTGAATATCTTACAGTATTTAGTGCGATCATTTTTGGTTATGTAGGAGCTGAGTATTTCCAGGGATGGGGAGCGTTGATTAGAAACAGAGCCCGTATTAAAGCCTATTGGCAGCATACCCTTTGGACAATTTTTGCTTTTACCATGTTCATTCAAAACTGGTGGGGCATCTGGCCAAGAACAGAATATATAGTAGACAACCTCTTCTACTTCTTCTACAGCCTAGTTCCAATTTTCATCTTCTATATTGTAAGTGTGCTACTTTTCCCTGATTTCAAAAAAGACAATGTGCATACCAATATGAAGGATTTCTTCTATGCAAATACAAAATGGCTTTTTGGTCTTTTTGCAATATATTTCTTATTTACTATTTCAAGCTCTTTTGTGTACGAGGACATTGGTAACGTACAAGTTCAAAATTTTATACGGGGCTTTGGAGTAGCGTTGGCAGCAACAGCGGCCTATTTCAATAAAAACAAAGTATTGCATATTATCTTTCTGGTGATAGGTTACGCTGCACTTATCAGATTCTTCCTGGCGCTACCATCTTAAACTTCAATTTTTGAGTAAACAAAAAAATATCACGAAAATAGCCGGTCTTATTCTCGGGCCTGTATTTTTTCTGATATTTCTTTTAATATCATTAAACACCTCACAGTCCGAGTTGTATCAGGTATTGGCTTTGGCCGTTTGGATGATCACCTGGTGGGCTACTGATGCGATTCCAATACCAGCAACGGCACTTCTGCCCATTGTAGTACTGCCATTATTAAATGTCTTTGATGTCTCTCAGGCCACCGCACCTTATGCCAGCTCCATCATTTTTCTTTTTATGGGTGGGTTCATGATAGCGCTTGCATTAGAAAAACATAACCTGCATCAGAGAATAGCATTAAACCTGCTCAAAGTAACCGGCAATAGTGGTAACGGTATTATTTTAGGTTTTATGATCGCTACCGCACTGCTTAGCATGTGGATCAGCAATACTGCCACTGCCGTGATGATGCTACCCATAGCCACATCAGTAGTTTCATTAATCCTTAAAAAGGACAGTGAAAAATTAACTAAAAAGGAGAAGTATTTTGCCTTGGGTTTAATGCTGTCCATTGCCTATGCCGCAAATATTGGAGGCTCGATGACACTCATTGGCACTCCACCAAATGTAGTAATGGCAGGCTATTTATCTGAAATATTATCTTATGAAATGTCTTTTAGCAATTGGTTAGGCATTGGGGTGCCTGTGGGTATATGCCTGCTTACTGCGACTTATTTAATGATCACTCAGGTGCTTTATAAAAATAACCTCAAACAAATTGAAGGCTCCGAAATCCTGATAAAAAATGAGCTGATTAAACTTGGTAAGATCTCTAAAAATGAAAAAATCGTTCTTGCCATATTCGGGTTTACCGCATTTTGCTGGATTTTCAAACAGCAAATTAATTCAATAATTGGCAGTCCCCTGCTTAACGATACAGTAACAGCCATGACTGGAGGCCTATTGATGTTTGTAGCTCCTATAAATATAAAGAAGTCTAAATTTGTGTTGAATTGGAAGGATACTACCCGGTTGCCGTGGGGAATACTATTATTATTTGGCGGTGGCATGTGCTTGGCACGAGCGATGGAGCATGTCGGTATTATTGGACTTATGGGGGAATTTGTCCAAGGTCAGGGTGACTTAGATATTGCACTCATTGTTTTATTGACAACGGCTATCGTACTTTTTCTCACAGAGTTAATGAGTAATGTAGCGCTTGTTACAATATTCATTCCGGTAATTATTGGTATTGCTCAGGGTTTAAATATAGACCCAATGCTACTCGTAATCCCGGCTACTATAGCTTCTAGCTGCGCTTTTATGATGCCTATTTCCACTCCTCCCAACGCTATAGTCTTTTCCAGTGGACATATCAAAATTAAGGACATGCTACGAGCAGGCATTTGGCTCAACATAATAGCAATAGCAGTACTCGTACTGCTAAGTTTGCTATTAGTTAAATATGTGGTCTAGCTTTGTTTCTTTCTTTTGCTTTCTTCAATTAAATAAGAACAGCCAAGTCCTACTCCACCAAAAATAAAGATCATAGAAAAGTAAGCGACTTCCTCCATCCGAGTACTTGCATCCAGAAAATAACCCATCAGCAAACCAAGCCCAGCACCAACTAACAAAAGAGAAAAACGCAATGGCCAACTTGAATTACTCGGCTCTCTTTTAAAATCTCCCGGGCTTATGCCTTTATCTATCATAGACATGCGCTCTTCATTTTCATACTTTCTTAAATAGACTACGATCACAATTACACCTAGTATAGCTATGATCGGAATAAATACTGCTATTACTGAAACATCCATTATTTTGAGTTTAATTAAACATTGTTTGCGGCTTTGACGCGCAACATTATGCAATGGTTACAGGCTCAGACTAAAATTTTTTTTATTTAAAAAGGTGTAACTTATGTAAGGAAATAAGCGTCCAAGCGATGTGACTCAAAAGGATCCCGATTATAATCTCATCATCAAAATTTTAAATGGTGATAGTAGTTGCCGCAATGAACTGATAGTTCGGCATAAAGATTATGCCTATACTATTGCATTTAATGTATTAAATAATGCAGAGGAAGCAGAGGAAGTGGCTCATGATGCTTTTGTTAAAGCCTTAAAAAATTTACAGAAGTTTAATCAGGAGGCTAAGTTTTCAACCTGGCTATACCGCATTGTTTTTAACACAGCCATTTCTCAGCAAAGACGTAAAAAACACAGGTATACCGATTTAGACGCAGGCAAACATGTGGCATCTAATGATAGTAACTCCTTAGAGTTTCAAGACAAGAAAAAATACATTAAGCAAGCTATGCTTCAGCTTAATGAATTAGATAAAACAGCTATTACTTTGTTCTATTTTGAAGAAATGAGCCTTGAAGATGTTGCCAAGGTTTTGGATATGAGTGCAGCAACAATTAAAGTTAGGTTGCACAGAGCACGAAAGCGTTTAGCAAAGGCCATTCGCGAAATATTAAAAGAAGAAGCATTAACTCTTTAGTTATGAAAAATATATCTGACGAAAAATTATTAGAGTTTATAGACGGGAATCTTACCTCATCTGAAAACCAGGAAATCAATAGATTAATCAAGGAAGATCAAGAGCTCAACAGTAGATATTCGGAGCTTTTGGAAGTGCATCAAATGCTCAAAGAAAAGCCTCTTATGACTCCTTCTACTGGCTTTGTCGATGGTGTAATAACTAGCTTAAATTATAAAAGATCTCGATTTAGAAAATCAGGTTTGATTCTATTTATTGCCGCACTTATTGTAGTTATTTCAGGATCTATCTATATCCCTGACCTGGTACTTAACCTAAATTTAGAGCCAGTAAGTCTCAGAGATTTTAAAGTAGAAATTCCAAGTGGTATTGATTTAAAGCAAATTAATATCATATTACTCTCAGTGCTATCATTTATATCCCTCTTACTATTCGAAAAGACTGTTTTAAAGCCATTATTTAAAAGATAATCGGTCAATAAAAAAGCCAGACTGAAATTCAGTCTGGCTTTAATTTTATGATTTGTACTTATTAGTATCTGTAGTAGTCAGGCTTAAATGGCCCTTCAACTTCAACACCAATGTATTTAGCTTGATCCTCTGATAGCTCATCAAGTTCAACACCAATTTTTGACAGGTGTAACATTGCCACCTTTTCGTCTAAGTGTTTAGGTAATGTATATACCTTATTCTCATAATTATCAGCGTTATTCCAAAGC